>NZ_CP066019.1 GCF_016127575.1 Cupriavidus necator | reverse complement strand
CGCTCGCGGAACAGCGCGCGCACGGCGTCCTCGGTCACGTGCTCGACCAGGTGGTCGTAGTCGCGCGCGTCGTAGGCGATCACGCTGATGTTGGAACGGTTGCCCTTGTCGCCGGTGCGGCCGTGTGCGAACTGGTAGAGCGCGGCAGTGTCAGTCATGGTCGGAACCTCCTCAGGCGATGAAGCTATGCGTGGCCGTCACGGCCTCGCGCGGTACCAGGCACGACACCGCATTCAGGCGCGCGCGCTGCGCGGTGCGCACGCCGCCGCCGCCGGCCGGGCCACAGGTATAGAGCGCATTGACCTCGCGCTGCAGGGCCTGCGCCACCGTCAGGTCGTCGTGCGCCAACGCGGCGCGCAGGCGCACGTCCTGCGCCGCTTGCTCATGCGGCTGGCGCTGGGCGAACATGGCGCCGCCATCGTCGGCCAGCACGCTGAGCACGCCGATCAGGTCGAAGCGGATGGGCGCGTCATGGCCCAGCAGCTGCATGCGCCGGCGCAGGATGTCGGCGGCCAGCCGCGCGCGGGCGGCGGCATTGGGGCCGGCGTACGAGATTTCGCCCTCGGCCAGCCAGCCGCCGTGGCTGAACACATTGGCCTTGAGCTGCGCCGGGCGGGGATGGCCGCGCACATTGCGCACCGCCACGCGGTCGGGGGCCAGTTGCGTGACCGTGACCGTACCAATATCTGCGACCACGTCAGGCGTCAGGTACGCGGCCGGATCGTGGACCTCGTACAGCAGCTGCTCCTTGACCGTGCGCAGGTCGACGCAGCCGCCGGTGCCGGCGGCCTTGAAGATCTCGATGCCGCCGTCCTCGGCCAGCTGCGCGATCGGGAAGCCCACCGCATGCACATCGGGTACGTCCTTCATGCCGGGATCGGCAAAGTAGCCGCCGCTGACCTGCGCCCCGCATTCAAGCAGGTGGCCGGCCATGGTCGCGGCGGCCAGGCGGTCCCAGTCGTCCCACGACCAGCCAAAGTGCGCCATCGCCGGCCCCACGGCCAGCGCCGGATCGGCCACGCGTCCGCACACCACCACCTGGGCGCCGGCGGAGATCGCCTCGGCGATGCCTTGCGCGCCGATATAGGCGTTGGCGCAGACGAAGCGATCGGCGTCGAATGCATCGCCAAGAATGCCGTGCAAGCGCGCGCGTCCCGCATCGTCGGACAGGTCATCGCCCTCCACTACCGCAACACGCGGCGCGGGCAGGCACAGTTCCTGCGCCAGCTGCAGCACGCGCCGCGCCGCGGCGCGCGGATTGGCGGCGCCGAAATTGCCGACGATGGGAATGCGGTGTTGCAGGCACAGGCCCAGCACCGGCACCAGCAGCGCATCGAGCAGCGGCTCGTAGCCCTGCGCGGGATCGTTGCGCCGCGCCAGCTGCGCCAGCGCGAGTGTGCGCTCGGCCAGGGTCTCGAAGATCAGCGCGGCCGGCTGGCCGGAGGCAATCAGCGTGCGCACCACCGGCAGCGCGGCATCGGTGCGGTCGCCGGAGAAGCCGGCGCCGGAGCCGATCAGCAAGGGAGCAGTCATGGTCGGGGGCAGGTCGTTGGTGGGGTCGATCCCATTCTAGGGCTGGTACGTCCAGCCAAAAAACGGATTATTTGGATTAATCTATCGACTTAGTGGATAAATCCGCCAGCCCATGAACCTCTCGGTCAAGCACCTGCGCGCCTTCGTGGCGCTGGCCACCTACCGCAACTTCACGCGCGCGGCGCGCGCCTGCCACCTGTCGCAATCGGCCTTCAGCGCGCTGGTGCAGACACTGGAGGAACAGGCCGGCAGCCGGCTGTTCGAACGCACCACGCGGCATGTGGAGCTGAGCAGCGACGGCGTGCGCTTCGAGCAGACCGCGCGCCGGCTGCTGGCCGATTTCGAAACCGCGTTCGAGGACCTGCGCGCGCACGCCGAGCGGCGCAAGGGGCGGGTGTCGATCGCGGCGCTGCCGTCGCTGGCCGGCGGCGACTTGCCGCCGCTGCTGGCGCAGTTCCGCGCGCTGTATCCGGGCATCGCGCTGGAGCTGTTCGACCAGCTCGCCGACGGCTGCATCGAACTGGTCCGCCAGGGCCGCGCCGACTTTGCGCTGGCCCCGGCACCGGCCCAGGACGAAGACCTGCGCGTGGAGCCGCTGGTGCGCGACACCTTCCACCTGGTGTGCCCGGCGGACCATGCGCTGGCGCGCAAGCGCCGCATCACGCCGCAGATGCTGGCGGGCCTGCCGTTTATCCAGCTGTCGCGCACGACCAGCGTGCGCCAGCACCTGGACGCCGCGCTGCATCCGTTGCGCCTGACCAGCGTGATGGAGGTGGAGCACCTGGCGACGGTGGCGGCGCTGGTGCAGGCGGGGCTGGGCGTGAGCGCGGTGCCGTCGCTGGCGCTGTTTCAGTTCCGGCGCGAGGGGCTGGCGATCCGGCCACTGCAGCTGCCGTCGCTGGTGCGCGATATCTGCCTGGTGCGGCTCAAGGACCGCGGCGACTCGGCCGCTGCAGCCGCGATGATCGACTGCCTGCAGGCGTTCTACCGCGGCGGCAAGCCGCCCGCGCGGCGCTGAAAACCCGCCAGGAGCGGCACGCAGAATTGGGTACGTACGCCTTGCCGCCGACGGCGGCTCAGAAGTGCCCGAGATAGCCGCCGTCCACGGCCAGCACCTGCCCGGTGACATAGGACGCGGCCGGCGACGCCAGGAACACCACCGCCCCCGCCACTTCCTCCGGCTGGCCCCAGCGGCCCAGCGAGGTGCGCTGGCGCAGCCACTCGGCCACGCTCTCGTCCTCGACCATGGGCTGGTTGGGCTCGGTAGCGAAGTAGCCCGGGGCGATCGCATTGACGGTGACGCCGTGCCGCCCCAGGTCGGCCGCCATGGCGCGCGTGAGCGCATCCAGGCCGCCCTTGGTGGCGGGGTAGAGCACGTCCCCGGCACGCGCGACCTGGCCCGCAATCGAGCTCACATTGACGATGCGCCCGTAATCGCCGCCGCGCATGCGCTGCGCGGCGAGCCGGCACAGCGCGTAGGGCGCCACCAGGTTGGTCTCGAGCATGGCGCGCAGGTCGCCGGCATCGAGCTGCGCCATGGTGCTGCGGTTGCGCGCGCCGGCATTGTTGACGAGGATGTCGAGCCGGCCATGGGCGGCGTCGATGCGGTCGAACGCGGCAGCCACGGCGGCTTCATCGGTGATATCGAGCACCAGCGCCTCGGCGCTGCCGCCGCGCGCGGCCAGCGCGGCGACGGCCGCTTGCACGCGCTGCGCATTGCGCGCCACCACCAGCACATGGGCGCCGGCGTCGGCCAGCCCGGCGGCAATCGCCAGGCCCAGGCCCTGCGCGCCGCCGGTAACCAGCGCCACGCGGCCGTGCAGCGAGAACGGGGTACGGGAATCGGGGGAGAGGGTAGGAGTAGCCATGCGGGGGACTATACCGCAGCCCCCCTATCCGCGGCTTTCAGCGGATCAGCTTGCCGGTGGACGAGACGATCGACATTTCCACGAACGACGAGCCGGTATGGCGCTCGGCGCTGTAGCTGATCAGGATGCCGCCAAGGTCGTAGTCGCGCATGCCTTCCAGCGCCGTGACCAGGCGCTCGCGCGTCAGGTCGGGGCCGGCGCGGCGCAGCCCTTCGACCAGCACCTTGGCCGACATGAAGCCCTCCATGCCGGCGTTGGACGGCTCCACGCCCTGCTGCTTGGCCAGGCTGCGGTATTCGCTGGCCAGCGTCATCTGGCTGGAGTTGGTGCCCGGCACCACCTGCGTGATGATCAGCCCGCGCGCATCGTCGCCCAGTTCACGGATAAAGGAATCGGCGGCGTTGTTGGACAGCGTGACGAACTGTGCCTCGCTGCCTGCGCGGCGCAGTTCGCGGATGATGCGCGCCGCCTCGGAGCCCGAGCCGATCACCAGTACCGCCTGCGGGTTGGCCTTGTTCATGGCGGCCACGCTCTGGGTGATATCGCCCATGGGCCGGGCAAAGCTTGCCGTCGCCGCCGGCTGCACCCCGCGCGCCTGCAGCGCGGCGCTGTAGCCTTCGAGCACGTCCCGGCCAAAACCGTCGTTGGCGTAGAAGATGCCGATGCGGCTCATGCCCGAGGTGGCCAGGTGGTTGATCGCGCGCGCCACCTCGTCCTGGTACTTGGCGCGCACATTGAACACGTAGCGGTTGACCGGCCGGTGCAGCGTGATGGCGCCGGTCAGCGGCGCCACCAGCGGCACCTTCTGCGCGGCGATGATGGGCAGGATGCTTTCGTTCTGCGGCGTGCCGCGCACCATGAAGAGCGCGAACACCTTGTCCTCGTCGATCAGCTTGCGCACATTGTCGGGCGTGCGCTTGGCATCGAAGCCGTCATCGTGGGTCACCAGCTCGATGCGCCGCCCGGCCACGCCGCCGCTGGCGTTGATGGTGCGCAGGTACACCTGCGCGCCGGCGATCTGCTCCTTGACCGAACCCGCCACCGGACCGGTGACGCCGGCCGACTGGCCGATGCGGATGGTGTTGCGGGTCACGCCCGGTTCCGCCAGGGCCGTCTGTGCGGCCCATCCCAGCGTGGCGGCCAGCATGCCGCACGCGATCCATTTCGCTTTCATTGTCTCGACCCCTTGCGCCTGTGCGGCTGTCCTTCATTGTGTATGGCGGCGCGGCATGCACGGCCGCGCGCCGTTACGCAAGTTACCGCATGCGTCTCATGGGGGCAAACCGGGAAAGATCGGAGTGTTGCAGCGGCATCACACCGGAACCGCGAAGGCGGTTCCGGTGCGAGCCGGGGCGCGCTAAAGGATGCGCGTCAGGGCGCGCCGCAAGGGCGCGCGGAAAGACATGCGACCGCGTTGAACGACAATAAGCGACGATACGCCGACGGCTCAGGGGAAAGCCGGCACAGCCGGGTCCAACCCCGCAAAGCTGGCTTCCGGATGCGCGTTCGCGAGCAGGGTTTCGATTTCCTCGACACGGCTGCGCGGCACGTCGACCATCAGCAGGATCTTGCCGGCCTCGATGTCCTTCTCGAATGCACGCAGCCGGCTGTTGGGTGCCGAACTGCCGATCATGCTCGAGGCCCACGCGCCAAACACCGCGCCCAGCACCGCCAGCACGCCGACGAGGCCCCACTGCGGGGTGTCGCTGACGATCGGGAACATCGCCACCACGACGCCGGCCACGACGCCCACGCCGCCGCCGACCATCAAGCCCATCTCGGCGGCATGCACGATGTCGGAGGTCTGGAACAGGTTGGCTTCATGCAGGCCGGTCATGTCGGAGCCGTCGCGCGCCACGAAGTGGATGTGGCGGTTCTCGAGCCGGGCAAGCAGCAGGTCGTCCATGGTGCGACGGGCACTCGCCAGGTCGGGCAACAACCAGAAGATGCGTTTGCGCATGTCTCTCTCCTTTTTCAGGCCGCACCGCCGGTGAGTTTGAGCCTGGTCAGAAAGTACCGCTGGCGGCGCGGGGTTATTTCTTTGTACGCCGTTCAAGGGGCCAGCGCAAGGCGCGTTTCCGTGCCTGCGCACCCTCGCCGCGGATGTGATGCGCACGTGCCCCCGCACATGCGGGGCACGCGTCACGTCAGGCGGAAATTCGCAGCAAGGCGCGTCAGAAAGTGATTGGCAGGCGCAGGTTCACCTGCAGGTCGGGGGTGTCGCGCGTCAGCCCCGCACCCACTGAAAGGTTCACCGTGTAGCGGTTGTTGAAGCGGTACGAATAGCCCACCAGCAAGGTGCCCTGGGTCACGCGCACCGAGCCCGGCACGGTCTGGCCGTTCTGCTTGGTCGGCCAGATGATGGCCTGGTCATAGCCGATGCTGAACGACGCCTTCTCATTGAGCGACAGGCCCATGCCGAAGCTGAACTCGAAGATGTCGCCGGGGGCGATCTTGCCGAGATTCTCCTTCTCGCCGTTCAGCACGGTGCGGCTCACGTTGTCGCGCGCAAAGTTGTGCAGGTAGCTGAAGGTGCCGAAGAACACCGCCGGGTCAGTCGGCAGCAGCCAGGTGATGCCGGGCTGGATCGCCTGGAAGCCGGTGCCGGTGGGCAACCCGAGCGGCAGGCCGGTGCCGGTGGCATTGCCCACGCAGCGCGTCACGCAGTCGGTCACGACCTCGAACGGGTCGGTGCCGGTATTGGACTTGTAGCGCAGCCAGCCGACGAAGTACGGAATCTTCTCGTTGCCGTAGTTGAGCTGGTAGCGCACCGTCGCCTCGACGTCGCCGATACCGCTGCCGCTCGCATTGAACACGCGGTCGACGGCCGTGCCGGTGAAGACCTCGCGGCTGACTGTCTGGCCCGATGAGTGCACGTAAGGCACCTTGGCTTCGATTTCCAGCCGCTTGGTCAGGCCGTAGCGAAACGCTACCGACGGGATGTAGGTCGAGGTCTTGACTTCGCGCACATCGACCAGGCCGATCAGGATGGCCGGGATGACCGTGTAGCCGACCAGCGCGACGCGGTTATTGGACGAATAGCCGTACTGGAAGCCGGGCTCGATCACCAGCTTGCCCTGGGCGGTCAGCACGCCGGGCTGGTCGATGATCGGCGCGATCTCAGGCGGACGGCGGTCTTCCTCCGGCGGGCGGCCCACGGGTTCTTCCAGGGCCACGGTCTGCCGGTCGGCGGACTCGCCCGCCTGCGGACCCTGGGCCATGTCCTGCGGTGGCTGGAGAATGATCTGCTGCGGGTTGTTGACCGCGTTGGGCGCTGACTGGGTGGCGCTGGCAGCGGCCGCCGCGGTAGCGGCGTTGGTGGCATTGTCGGACGGCGACACGCCTGGCCCCGCGCGCTGGCCGCCGCGCTTGTTGGCCAGCACCTCGGTGCCGATCACGTTACGCAGTTCGCGGATCAGCGCCTCCTGTTCGGCCAGCGCCCGCTTCATGGCGTCGAGCTGGGTGGCCTGTTCGGCAAGCTCCTTCTGCAGTGCTTCCAGTCCGGCTGCGGGTGGTCCCGCATCCGGCGGCGTCTGGGCCTGCGCCAGGCCGCCGAGCAACAGTAACGTCGAGCATCCCGCATTGCGAATGCCCTGCATCGACCGCTTCTTCATGACGTCTTCCTCCCCCGGGACGGCAGGCTGTTCTTGCAGGAGCCTGCGACCTGTACTGCCCGATGCCTCGCTACGACTACCTCATGCTTGCGGCCCGCATCAGCGCGTTGTTCAGCGTGGTGTTGGCCAACTGCGACCGGAATGCCTGCAGCGTATTTACGCTTGCGTCGATTGTCATCAGGCTCCGGATGCTCTGGTTGTTCAAGGTGTTCTGGATCACGGTCGTTGGCGTCCCCGCCAGCGATCCCACCGATGCCGCATTGCCCGGGCCGTTCTGGATCACGTTCAACAGCCCATTGCTCACGACCTGACCGGTGGCCGTATTCACCACCGCCGCCGGCAAGCCCGCCGCACCGCTGGCGCCCGAACCGGCCCCGGACGTGCCGGTGCTGCTGGCCGAGGCGCCATTGGCCGCCGAGGTGGCGCTCCCATCCGAACCGGCCGCGCCCGCCGCCGCCAGCGCGTTGGCGACCGCCGCATTGGTGCTGGCAACGATGGCCGGGCCCAGCGTCGAGGCAAGCCGCGCAGCCTGGTCGGCGGTGATACGGCTGACATCGGGGATGTTAATGCTGGTGGCAACCACCAGGGCCCCGTTGATGTACACCGCGCGTTCGATACCGAACGAAACCTGCAGGCCCGGCACTTCGAAGCCGCCCCGCATGTCGTCGAGTTTTTCGTGTGCTACCGGTTTCCAGCCGGCCATGCTGCCGCGTGCGGCAGCCAGAGGGTTTTGGTCCTGCCCGTCGCTCGAGGGCATGGCCCCCTGCAATGGAAGCGCCGACGCGTCGAGGGCGTCGGGCTGTGGCAGCATGGTGGCCTGCGCCGTGCCGGCACAGGCCAAACCGGCCCCGAGCAGCATCGCCGCGGCCGCATGACCGGCGCTGCGAGGGGCTGCTGGGGTCGGGAAGGAAGTCTGCAACATGATGCGTTCCTCAAAAATCGCCCGCGCCATGCTTGGGCATGACGGTGAAGAACAAGCTATCCCGGTTGACTCCCATCCAGTAAGGACCGCTCGGCGCAACGCGCCAGTCGGCTGCAAGGTTGAACCGCGCCCGTTCGGTGCGGTTATGGATCACGAACAGCAGCTGGCTGTCCCAGATCTGCTCGAAATGCTCGCGTGACATCGCGCGCGTGCCGCGTGCGGGATCGCCGATCAGCACGCGGTCGCCCTTCACGCCCTTGACCACCACGAAATGGTGGTAACCGTTCTCCACGATCAGCACGATGGCCGGCACCTGCGTCTCTTCCAGCTTGGACAGTGGCAGCTCGTAGCCGTCCGCCTCATAGCCGAGCGCGGCCAGGAAGCGCTTCATGTCGAGCAGCGAGAACCCCTCGGCGCGGATCTTCTGCTGGTCGCCGTTGAGGTACATGTTCTGGAAGACCGTGGCCTCATTCATCGGATGGCCGTACTGGTAGCTCAGCAGCGTGGCCACCGCGGCCGAGCCGCAGCTGAAGTCGAACTGCTGCCGGATCGTGGACTTGAAGCGAGCCTCGCGCACGCTCGTGACCCGGACGTTGTAGGACTCGCCGACCGGCCCGTATATCAGGGTGTCGGCAGCCTGGGCACATGGAACGCCCCCCGCGGCCAGCAAGAACGGTACAGACGCCAACAGGTTTCGCAGCGGCTTCATTGCTTGAACTGGACGTTGACGATAGTGGCGTTCTGGATCAGTACGTTGGAGCCCGAGTTCTGGATCGCGGTGGGAATCCCTGCCGCATTCGAGAAGGCCCCGTCCGCGATGTTGTTGGTGCCGGACAGAATATTGACCGCGGCGTTGTCGGCCACGGTACCGTGCAGGCGCATATCGTTGACCGTGACCTCGGCGCCGCCACGGATGTCATCCAGTTTAGACACGGGTACGGCTTTCGCCACCCCTCCGAACAAGGAAGTTGCGGCCGTCGGCTGTGCGGTGATTGCAGCCGTGTCCGGGGCAGCGCCAGAAGCAGCGCGCGCCGCTGCCATGGCGGCGTCCAGCCCTGGCGGCTCAGCGTGCGCCTGCAGCACTGGCCAGGCGAGTAAGACCGTCGCGAATGCGCCGACGGCGAAGCGGACCGATTGCATGATGTCGTCTCCCCTTGCCTGCCGGCCGCCCCCATCCGGACGGCTGCAAGGCAATCAGGCTTGCTTGGGGCATGACAGGACCCGCGCGCCCGCACACAGGATGCGGGCGCCGGTCCTGCCGGCATGAGTGCGAGCTGCCGGTCTGGCCCGGGCACAAGTCCCGGGCCAGACCGTGGCTGCACGCCTTACCGGTTGCCGCCGACCTGCAGGTTGGCCTGAACGTTCACGCTTTGCTGCACGAGCGAGGCAGCGCCGCTGTTCTGGTTGGCCATCATGATGCCCGCCGCCGTTTGACCAACGCTGGTCATGGTGTTGGACATATTGAAGGTGCCCGCGTCAACAATGTTGTAACCGCCATTACCGCCAGCGCCGCCGACTGCGCCGTTGCCGGTGCCGCCAGTGCCGCCATTGCCAGTGCCGCCCGCGCCGCCCGCGCCGCCGGTAGCACCCACCGCACCGTTGCCAGCCGTGGAGCTGCCATTGGAGGCCGAACTCGTTGCGCTGCCGTTCGTGGCCGAACCGCCAGTACCGCCCGCGCCGCCAACGCTGGCTTGCGTGCCGCCCGCGCCGCCGGTGCCGCTTGCCGCGCCCGCCGTTGCGGTCGAGGTCGCCGCGCCGCCCGCGCCACCGGCACCGCCGGTGCCGCTGCCGGCTCCGCCGGTCGCGCCTGCAGCTGCCGTTCCGGCACCGCCCGCACCGCCACTCGCGGTACCTGCGCCGCCCGAACCGGTGCCTGCGCCAGCCGTGTTGGTACCGGCCGCTGCGCCGCCTGCGCCGCCTGCGCCGCCAGTGGTAGTGTCGCCACCCGCACCGTTGGCATTGCCGCTGCTACCACCTGAGCCGCCGGCCGAACCTGCCAAGCCGCCCAGGGCGCCGCTGGCACCCAGGCCACCACCGCCGATCGCGCCGGCACTGCCGCCGCGGCCGCCGGCGCCGAGCGATGCGCTCAGAGCGCCGCCGCCCTTGCCATAAGCATCGCCGCCGCTGCCGCCCTTGCTGCCCGCTGCGGAGAGTGCGCTGCCGCCATATGCCTTGCCGTCACCGCCACTGCCGGCCCAGCCAATCGCCTTGCCGCCGGCACCGCCATTACCAGCGTTGGCGCTGCCGTTGGTGGCGTCGCCATTGGTGGCGCTACCGTTGGTAGCGCTGCCACCGGAGCCGCCGCTGCCGCCGTTACCGCCGTTGCCGCCGTTGCCGCCGCGCCCGCCTTCGCCGGTACCGCCAAAGCCATTGCCGCCCCGGCCACCGGCTGCACCATTCGCGTTACCCCAGTTGGTGGCGTAATTGCCGATCGGGCCAATGCTGTTGTTGGAAACCGTGCCATTCAGCTTGCTGATCGCCAGTGCCTTGCTGGTGTTGAAGGCGTTGCTTACGCTGGAGGTTGCGCTGCCACCGTTGGAGCCCGCGTTGCCTACGCCATGGTCAAAGTCGATCCTGCTCCTGTTGTTCGAGTTGGTCGTGGTCTTGGTCTTGTTGACGCCAACCGTGGTGGTTCTGGTGTTGGTGCTGCTGTCATTGGCCTGGACTGCGGTCGAATATTCGTTTGCCGCCGCGCCGCTGCCACTCTGCGTCGAGGTCGCTGTGGCGGTTTGCGTGTTGTCGCCGCCACCTCTTACCACGTCGTTGTTATTGGTCGGATTTGCCCAGGCCTGTCCCGCAAATGCCATGGCGATAGCCGACGCCAGTAAGGTCTTTTTCATACGAAGCTCCCAGGAGAATTGCACAGTGTCACAGCGGCTCAGCCTCCGGCCGGCGCTCTTGCGAGGAACGACGGCTGGAGGTTCAGGTCCGGCACCCAGCCAAACCAGACTCCCCTTGCGCATAATCGGTGCCAGCTGCGCCACCTGCGGCGCCAACTCCTTGTATTACAAGGCCCGCCCGGCACTCTGGCGGGGACTTTCCGCGGCTTTGCGCGACGCTTGCCGCCCTCGCCGCTGTGCACGGCAGACGACATGTCACACCGCTGTGACACGGCCACTCCCGGCCCACCTGGGGGGGTTCCGGGGTAGTCGGAAAACGCCTTATTTTTCAGGGTCTTATGCCGGCAGCCAGAATTTGCCCGAGGCGCGACCTTACGTATCGGGACTGAAACACGGCATCGAGGGTGCCGTCGTCGCCGCCCGTGTGGGGCATCTCCACATTGCTGCGGCGGCGCCCCGATGTCCTGTTCTCGCCGCACGGCACAACCCGCTCCACCGCACCGGCGTTGTCCATCCCAGCAAGGCATGCAGCGGCGCCAGACCGACTTCACCCGCGCTGGCGCAGCCAGCCAAGGGTCTCGGCACAGACGAGATGCATCGCTGCAACACCGCGCCGGCGCAGTTGTCCCGCAAGCGCCACTGCGGCTAACCATGCTAGGCTCTATGTCTGATTTAAAGTACATTAGAGGCATTACAGACTTGTCATCTCTCCGCAAGGGAAACCATGAGTGAAGCCGTCGTTCCCCTGTATCACCAGATTTACGTGGTATTGCGCCAGCAGATCGTGGAAGGCCGCTTCGGCCAGGGCCCCTTGCCGGGCGAGATCGACCTGGCCAAGCAGTTCCACGCCTCGCGCGTGACCATGCGGCGCGTGTTCGACCGCCTGGTGCAAGAAGGCCTGGTGCGCCGCCACCGCGGGCTTGGCACCTTCGTCAACCCGCATCCGGTGCGCCCGGCGACGGCGGCCGGCGAGGAACGCGGCACCAGCCTGCTCGACAACATCATCGACATGGGCCAGAAGACGTCGGTGAAGGTGATCTCGATCGACGAAGTCCATGCCACGCCCGATGTGGCCGAATCGCTGCAGATCGAGCCGGGCGATCCGGTGGTGAAGATCGTGCGCGTGCGCCACTACCGCAACCGGCCGCTGTCGCATATCACGGTCTACCTGCCCGCCGACCTGGGCCGGCCGATCACGCGCCAGTCCCTGGAAGAGCGGCCGGTGCTGCGGCTGCTGGAGGCCGGCGGCGTGAAGCTGGGCCGTGCCAGCCAGGTGCTGTCCGCGCGCCTGGCCGACGTGGTGGTGGCGCCGCTGCTGGACGTGCCGGTAGGCGGCGCGCTGCTGGCGGTGCGCCGCGTGGTCAAGGACGCGGCCGGGCGCCCGGTCCAGTTGCTGCTCGGCCAGTACCGCCCGGACCGCTATGAATACCGCATGGAGTTGTCGCCGGCCGGCGTCGACAGCGCCAACGTCTGGGTGGAAAGCGAAACCCGCCCGGGCCTGCGCGACTGACCCCGCGGACCGCCGCCGACTTCCCGCAGGCGGCGCAGCCAGGGATGCGCCACGTAACGTTCCGGGCGATACTGCGCATCTCTGATCACATCAAGCGAGGAGCCGTCGCCATGCCCGTGTTCTGCCTGGTCCCGTCCAGCCCGACCCGTCTGCCTTCGATCCCCCGCCGCGCCGCGGTGCAGCGCCTGGCCATGGCCAGCCTGGCCGTGTGCGCGCTGGCCCTGCCGCTGTCCGCCGCGGCCCAGGGGCAACCCCAGGTGGCCGGCGGCAAGCCGATCCGGATCCTGGTGGGCGCGCCCGCCGGCGGCACCACCGACACGCTGGCGCGCACCATCGCCCAGGAAATGTCCCAGGAGCTCGGCCAGCCGGTGGTGGTCGAGAACCGCCCCGGCGCCGGCGGCAATATCGCCGCCGACCTGGTCGCCAAAAGCGCGCCGGACGGCAGCACGCTGCTGATGAGCTTCACCAGCCACACCATCAACGCCACCCTGTACAAGAAGCTGCCGTTCGACCCGGTGCAGGACTTCACCCCGATCACGCTGGTGGCCACCGTGCCGAGCGTGCTGGTGGCCACGCCTAAGCTGGCGGCCAGCAATGTGCCCGAGCTGATCCGCCTGGCGCGTTCCGAACCGGGCAAGCTGAACTTTGCCATCGGCTCGGTGGGGTCGTCGCTGCATATGGCCGGCGACATGTTCAAGATGATGACCGGCACCTATATCGTCAACATTCCGTACAAGGGCACCTCGCCCGCGCTCACCGACGTGCTGGCGGGCCAGTGCGACCTGATGTTCGCCAGCACCATCAACGTGCTGCCGCATGTGCGCGCGGGCAAGCTCAAGGTGCTGGGCGTGACCAGCCCCGCGGCCCTGCCGCAGTTCCCGGGCGCGGCGCCGATCGGCGCCACCGTGAAGGGCTTTGAATCGAGCGCGTGGTTCGGCCTGTTCGGTCCGGCCGGCATGCCGCACGAAGTCACGCAGGCGCTGTACCAGGCCGCGCGCAAGGGGCTGGAAACGCCCGCGGTGCGCAAGCGCCTGGAGAACGACGGGGCGCAGCCGATGGGCACGCCGCCCGACGCCTTCGCCGCCTTCGTGAAGCAGGACGTCAGGCGCTGGGCCGCCGTGGTCAAGTATTCGGGAGCCTCGCCGGAATGAGCCATACTCCCGCCACGCTGGCGCAGAAACTGGTTGCGCGCGCCGCCGGGCTGGCGCATGCGGAGATCGGCACGGTGGTGATCTGCCGGGTCGACCTGGCGATGTCGCACGACTCCAGCGGCCCGCGCCGCGTGGCGCCGCTGTTGGAAGAGCTTGGCACCGGGGTCTGGGACCCGTCGCGCTATGTGGTGGTGACCGACCATTTCGTGCCGGGCGGCGATGCCCAGGCCGAGTCGATCCTGCGCTTCACGCGCGACTGGACGCGCCAGTCCGGCGCCCACTTCATCGACGCCGAAGGCATCTGCCATGTGGTGCTGCCCGAGCGCGGCCATGTGCTGCCGGGCCGCCTGATTGTCGGCGGCGACAGCCACAGCCCCACCGGCGGTGCCTTCGGCGCCTATATGTTCGGCGTGGGCGCGACTGAGATGGCCGGCGTGCTGGCCACCGGCGAGATCTGGCTGCGCGTGCCCAATACCATCCGGCTGCAATGGGACGGCCAGCTTGCAGCGGGCGTCTGCGCCAAGGACATGATGCTGTTCCTGTGCGCGACGCTCGGCATGGGCGGCGGCCGCTATGAGGCGCTGGAGTACACCGGCAGCGCCGTCGCCGCGCTGCCGATGCAGGAGCGCATGACGCTGGCCAACATGAGCGCCGAGCTGGGCGCGCAGACCGGCCTGGTGGCGCCCGACGCGGTCACGCTCGGCTGGCTGGCCGAGGCCGGCGTGCCGGCGCAGACGCTGGCCGCAATCGACCTGGCCCACTGGCGCACGGACCCCGATGCACCGGTGCTGGCCACACACCGCTTCGACGCCGCGGCACTGGTGCCGCAGGTGGCGGCGCCGCACTCTCCGGCCAACAGCGCGCCGGTAGACCAGGCCGCCGGCGAGCCCGTGCAGATCGCCTACCTGGGTGCCTGCACTGGCGCCAAGCTGGAAGACCTGCGCATGGCCGCGCGCGTGCTGCGCAGGCGCCGCGTGGCAGCGGGCGTGACCCTGCAGGTGGCGCCGGCCTCGCGCCGCGACCAGCTGCTGGCCGAGCAGGAGGGCACGCTTGGCATCCTGACCGACGCCGGCGCCACGCTGCTGCCCAACGCCTGCGGCGCCTGCGCCGGCTATGGCGCGGCGCGCTTCCCGGCGGGCAGCCGCGCGATTGCGTCGACGGCGCGCAACTTCTCCGGGCGCATGGGCGATGCCGGCAGCGCGGTGTGGCTGGGCTCGCCGATGACCGTGGCCGCCAGCGCCGTCACCGGCCGCATTACCGATCCGCGCACCCTGCTGGAGTAACGCTGCGGACCTGACTTCGTGCCCGCCTGGCGGGACAGACTTCTTGCATGACCCCTGCTATCGCCCCCGACCCCACTGGCCGCCTCTGGCGCTTCGGCGACAACATCGACACCGATGCCATGGCCCCCGCCGTGCTGATGAAATCGCCGCTGCCCGTGCTGGTCCGGCATTGCCTGGCCTCGCTGCGCCCGGAGTTCCCCGGCAGCGTGCGCCCCGGCGACGTGCTGGTGGCGGGTGCCAACTTCGGCATCGGCTCCTCGCGCGAGCAGGCGCCGCAGGCGCTGCGCGCGCTCGGCGTGGGCGCCGTGGTGGCGCAGTCCTTCGGCGGGCTGTTCTATCGCAATGCCATCAACCTGGGCCTGCCGGTGCTGGTCTGCGCCGACACCTGCCGCCTGGCCGACGGCGCGCACGCGGTGCTGGACCTGGCGACGGCACAGCTGCGCCTGGACGACGGCAGCCTGGTCGCGTGCGAACCCATCCCCGACTTCCTGCGCGCGATCCTGGCCGCCGGCGGGCTGGTGCCGCACCTGAAGGCGCGCCTGGGCAAGGGCTGAGCGAACCTCAGCGCGCAGGCGGCGGCGCCGCCGCGCGCAGCAGGGCCAGCGCCTCTTCATCGCTGGTCTGGGAGAAATCCAGGTAGAAGGCGCCAACCGCGCCGAAGCTGGGGGGCGTGTTCAGGCAGATCACCTCGTCGGCCGCGGCCGACAGGCTGGCCAGCCCCTGCTCCGACCCCACCGGCGTGGCCGCCACCACCCGCGCCGCCCCGGCCATGCGCACGCCTTCAAGCGCGGCGCGCATGGTGGCGCCGGTGGCCACGCCGTCATCGACCACGATCACCGTGCGCCCGGCGCGCTCCGGCACCGGCGCACCGCCGCGATAGCGCCGCTGGCGCCGCGCGATCTCGTCGAGCTGGCGGCCGCGCTCGGCATCGAAGCTGCCGCTTTCCACGGCGCGGCGCGCCCAGGGATCGTCATTGACCACCGTGTGCGGGCCGCCGCCGCCGGCATCGCCCTCCACCACCGCGCCCAGCGCCAGCTCGGGATAGCCGGCAGCGCCGATCTTGCGCACCAGCAGCACGTCCAGCTGCGCGTCGAGCGCGCGCGCCACCTCGAACGCCACCGGCACCCCGCCGCGCGGCAGCGCCAGCACCAGCGCGGGCTGGCCCAGTTGTGCGGCGCCAAAACCCAGTTCGGCCAGGCGGCGGCCCAGGTACTGGCCAGCCTCGCGGCGATCGGTAAAGCATGGAGGCAACGACATGGCACGCTCCGGAAGGTCAGCGGCACTCAGGCCCGCGCTGCCCGCAAAGCAAGCGGCGCAGGCAACCCTCAGCCAATATAGACCCTGCCGCGGACGGCGTTGGCGCAAGTCGCCGGCGGCAGCCAGGCGCTCGCAACGCCGGGCAAGTCGCCCCGATTGGGCGCGATTGCGCAACAGTGTGTTCAGGCTGGGGTGGCTGACTGCGCCGCGCTGCAGCATTAGCATGGCTGCACGCGTTGACAACGCCGATCCGCAGTTGCCGGGTGCAGTGCCCGACCCTTGAGAATGAGCCTGACATGACTTCGCCATCCAACACCCGCGCCGAGCTTGCGCGCCCCGACCATCAGTCCGCCCCCGAAGCCGGCCCCCTGGCCGCGCCCGACATCCCGTTCGGCTCGCTGGAAGCCGCGGCAATGGCCGAGCTGCCATACACCTTCCGCCCGGCCGGCACCTGCACCCGCTACTACAACGAGTTCTTCGGCTGATCCGCGGGCGGCGCGCCCGACCCCATCACGGTCTCGCATAGCGCGGCCAGCCGCGCGGCCATGTCGCGCGCCGCGGCCGGCAGGTCCGGCTGCGCGTGCAGGCTGAGCTCGACGTCGGGCACCGCGGCGGGCCAGCCGCCGTCCTCCAGCACCTGGTGCTGAGCCGTGGCCAGGCGCCGCGGCAGCAGGGTGACGCCCAGGCCGTCGGCCACCGCGGCCAGGATGCTGGCCAGGCTGGCACTGACAAAGGCCACACGCCAGCGCCGTCCGCCGGCGTCGAGCGCGTGCGTCATCTCGCCGCGGTACAGCCCGCCCACCGGAAACGCCACCAGCGGCACCGGGTCGCGCGCCACCGCCGGACGGCTGCGGCTGTCGATCCAGCACAGCGGCTCGGGCCAGCTGGCCAGCCCCGGCGCCTGCCCGACCCGCTGCTTGACCAGCACCAGGTCCAGTTCCCGGTCCTGGAAGCGCTGCCACAGCTCATGGCTCATGCCACTGGTCACCTCCAGCCGCATGCCAGGCCAGTCATCGGCAAACCCGGCCAGCACCGGCGTCAGCGGCCGCGCGGCAAAGTCCTCGGGCACGCCGATGCGGATCTCGCCCTGGCCGGCGCTCTGGCGCAGCTGCCCCACCGCCTCGGCCATCAGCTGCTGCAGGCGGCGCGCGTAGCCCAGCAGGCGCTCGCCCTCGGGCGTGGTGGTGACATAGCGGCCGCCGCGGTCCAGCAGCACGCAGCCGAGCTGGTCTTCCAGCCGGCGCACCTGCTGGCTGACCGTTGACTGAGTCAGGTGCACGCGCTGCGCGGCGCGGGTAAAACTGCCGCTTTCCGCCACGGCGACAAAGCTCTGCAGCAGTACGGGATCGAGGCGAGGGTCCTGCATGGCCGGTTATCCATTAGTTTCTCCACTGCCGGCGATTTCATCATTTAATTTCCCAATTACCAAGCCCCGGCGTACAGTTGCACGCTGCCCCGGCCCGCGTCCCACAACTGCCGGGCAAGCCCCACGAAGACCCATGCCGCCCGACTCGCGAGCATGCACTCACTTCTTTGCCAACCATGACCACTCACCAGGAATTCATGCGCGAGGCGGTTCGCCTTGCCGCGGCCAACCGTGACCGTGGCGCGCGCCCTTTCGGTGCCGTGCTGGTGCTCGACGGCGAGGCCGTCGCCACCGGCGTCAACGACATCGTCCACAGCCACGACCCCACCACCCATGCCGAGATGGAGGCGGTGCGCGCCGCCGCGCGCAAGCTGGGCCGCCCCGACCTGCGCGGCAGCGTGGTCTATGCCAGCGGCCACCCCTGCCCGATGTGCCTGGCGGCGATGACCATGGCCGGCGTGCAGGCGGTCTACTACGCCTTCGACAACCACGATGCCGCGCCCTACGGCATGTCGAGCGAGGCCGCCTACCAGGCACTGCGCCTGTCGCTGAACCCGCCGCCGCTGCCGCTCACGCGGGTGGCGGTCGACCTCTCTGCGGCGCAGCTCTACGGCCCGCGCGCGCCCCGTGGCTGAGGGCGCGCGCGGCACCACCCCGCGCTGGCTGGTGCTGGCCGCGGTCGCGGGCATCGGCCTGAACCTGCGGCCGTTCCTGACCGCGGTGGGGCCGCTGGCCCCGGCCATCCGCAGTGGCACCGGCCTGAGCTACCAGGGCATGGCCTGGCTGACCTTGCTGCCGATGCTGCTGATGGGCGCGGGCGCGTTCTTCGGGCCGGCCATCCGCGAGCGGCTGGGTGCGCGCACCGCGGTGCTGGGCGCGCTGGCCTTGCTCGGTGCCGGCTGCGCGCTGCGGCTGGGCGTGGCGGACGGCACCTGGCTGATCGCCTCGGCCGCGCTGTGCGGGCTGGGCGTGGCCGTGGTGCAGGCCGCCTGCCCGGGCCTGGTCAAGCAGGAATTCCCGGGGCGCGTGGCGCCGGTGATGGGGCTGTACTCCGCCGCGCTGATGGGCGGCGGTGCGCTCGGCGCGCAGCTGTCGCCCTACGTGACGGCATTGGCCGGCAGCTGGCGCGATGCGCTGGCGCTGTGGGCCGTGCCTGCGCTGGCAGCATTGGCGCTGGCCTGGGTGGCATTGCCGCGCACCGCGGCGCGCGGCCCCGCGGTGCCGGCAAGCCGCCCGGCGAGGGCAACGCGCACGCTGTTGCGGCGTCCGCGCACCTGGCTGCTGATGGCCTGCTTTGGCGTGATGAACGGCGGCTATGCGTCGCTGGTGGCGTGGCTCGCACCGTTCTACCAGGACCACGGCTGGAGCGCTTCGGCGAGCGGGTCGCTGGTGGCGCTGATGGCGGTGGCGCAGGCCGCCGCGGCGCTGCTGCTGCCGGTGCTGGCCGCGCGCAGCCTGGACCGCCGCGCCTGGATGGCGCTGGCACTAGCCATGCAGGTGGCGGGCTTCGGTGGACTGGCGCTGTGGCCCGACGCCGCGCCGCACGCGTGGGCCGTGATCGGCGGCGCCGGCCTCGGTGGCTGCTTTGCCTTATACCTGGTGGTGGCACTGGACCACCTGCCGGACCCCGACAGCGCCGGCGCGCTGAGCGCCCTGATGCAAGGCGGCGGCTTCCTGCTGGCGTCGCTGGCGCCCTGGATCACCGCCATGCTGCACGAACGCACCGGCGGCTTCGCCGCCGGCTGGTGGTACCACCTGGCCTGCGCCGCGCTGGTGGGCGTGCTGACCATGCGCCTGGATCCGGCGCGCTATGGCGTGTCGCTTGCGCTGCCGCCCGTGCGCGCGGTCGCCCATCAGTAAGTCTTGTAGGGCAGGAACTTGCCCGACATCTCGATGCGCACCCGGTCCCCATTGGGATCGGGCTCGCGCTGCAGGTCCATGCGGAAGTCGATCGCGCTCATGATGCCGTCGCCAAACTCTTCATGGATCAGCGCCTTGAACGTGGTGCCGTACACGCTGATGAGTTCGTAGAAGCGGTAGATCAGCGGATCGGCCGGCACCTGCGTCGGCAGCGAGCCCTTGTACGGCACCTCGCGCAGCCAGGGCTCGGCCTCGGGCGGCAGCCCGAACAGCTCCATCACCGCGCGCGCGCCGGCGGCGTCGAATGCCATCTGGCCCAGGCACGCCGCGGTTGTCCATTCCTTGCTGCGGCCGACGCGTTCGGCCACCTGCGCCCAGGCAATGCCGCGGGTGACCTTGGCTTCGATGATGAGGTCGGTGACGTCGCTGCGGTTCATGCTGACTCCATGACAGTGGTAGGTTGGATGGAACCACTCGGACTGCCACGGCGGCAGGGTAGTCATACCACCCCGGCGTCAGCCCATGTCAGCGTGTCAGCGCGGGTTCGACGATGGCCGCGGCATCCGCGGGCGCCATCTCCTGCGGCAGCGCGAACAACGCCGCGGCGGGCGGCGACAGCCCCTGCAGCCATTGCAGGGCAAGCACGATGAGCATGACCGGCATGACGCCTCCTTCAAGCACACGAGGCCACTTCCGACTGGTATAGCCCATGGCGCAAGCTTCATGCCATTTCCGCCCCACCGATTTGCGCGACTGAACGCACCGTGATGGCGCCGCGACGCCACCAGTGCGCCCCCAACCGGGCCATGCCGAGGCATCGCGCACCGTTGCAGCGTACCCGTTTCTGCGTGCCCGGCCAGGCCGCCCACAAAGGGTGCGGCGCCTGCTCCGGGATCCGTTGCCTTGCGAGAATCATTTCCCGTGTAACGTCACATTACCTCCAACCCGGCACGCGCAGGCCACGCCATGGACCTGCCGCCATGCGCGCAACGCCTTGATACGCAAGGGCTTCCGGGATGCCGCGCGCCCGGTGCGGGGCTGCGCCCGCTGCAAAACCCCTTGTGAGACAGCCTTACAAGTGCAAGCACGCGCAGCGGGGCTGGCTCGCTACATTGAAGCCATGTCCAACGCGAACCCGCCAGGAGCCCATATGAAACGCGCCCTCTCGCTGCTGGTGCTGCTGTCCACCACGGCCGCACTGCTGTCCGCCTGCATCGTAGTGCCACCGCGCGGCGGCCCGCCGCCGCGCCACCACCACTACGACCGCTATTGACCGAGCCAGCGGCTTCGAACCGCTTCCAACCGCCCCAAGGAGAATCCACATGAAACGCCAGCTCCTGATTGCCGCAGCCGTCCTCGCCACGGGCGGCACCTTCGGACTGACCGCCCCCGCCGAGGCTCATCCGGTGGCGGTCGCCCACGGCTATGACCGTCCGCCCCCGCCGCCGCGCTATGAACCGCACCCCGCCGCGCGCCGCGGCCAGGTCTGGGTGCCGGGCCACTGGACCGCCACCGGCGGGCGCTACGACTGGCGCGCCGGCTACTGGAAGGCGCAGCGTCCAGGCTACCGTTATGTGCCCGAGCGCTGGGTGCGCGGTCCGCACGGCTGGGTCATGCATCCCGGCCACTGGGCCCGCTGACGCCTGCGCGGACGAACCTGCCGGCCGGCCCCGGGCCCGCCACCCTGTCCTCCCGGCAGGCGGTGGCAAGTCCGGCGCAGGTCGGTGCAGCCGGCGCCGCAGCGCTCATCCCGAGGTGGGAGACGTCTCTCATCCAGAAGCACTAGGCCATGCGCCCGACCTGCCTGAAAATCAGGCAGGCCTATTTCGAAAACACATATGAAAGCGGCGTTTCATGATTGGAGCAATCCGCCGCAGATATATTACCGATACCCCACGATGGGGTTAAGAATACTACTTTCAGGGGGTACAGATAATGCTATCTGTTTCAATGCTGCAACCAAATTAAATCCCGATGTCACATCCGTGAAACCTCCTGGACCCCGCATCAGCGCGGCGTTTGCGGAACCTGGACCGGTGCGTTCGGATGATTTTTGAAAGGATTATGTATGTCCTTTCATTCCCACCCACACTCGTACCAGACCGGCTCGCTTGCATTCCATTCAACCAGCCCATAAGATGAATTTAAGCCGATTTAGGAGCGAGAATCTTTCGGGTTCGGGTTCGGGTCAACCTTCCAGCCACCGACAAGTTCCATCCAGAAAAACGGGACTGCCGGAGCATGGAAGCATGGGGGTCAGACAAGCAGCCAGTCGCCGCAGGTGACTGCTGTCCTGCAATGCCCTCCATACGCAAAGCGCCCCGCATTCCGCCCCCGAGTAACGGGGAGTGAAGTCAATGAACGCGTTGCTGATCGAGGAGCATCCACTGCTCCGGCTCGGGCTGTTGCAGATGCTCGAGAACATCCAGGAGTCTGCCCAGGTTGCCGCCATTGCGCCCGCGGACATCGCCAGGCTGGACACCCGGCACCACAACGCAGACCTGCTCGTATTCGGCATGCCCGCCGATGTGGGGTCTGGCTGGCCGCAGCTCGAACAGGCCCGCGAAGCACTGTCGCCGCAACGCATCCTGATCCTGGCAGACATCTTGCCATTGCATGTGCCCAACGCGGACAGCGCCCGCGGCGTCTGCGGCTGCCTGCCGAAATCCGCTTCGCTGGCGGTGATCGAGGCGGCCATCCGGCTGGCGGTGTCAGGCGTGCAGGGGCTGCTGTTCTCGGCCGAAACCGGCTCGATGCCGTCGGCGTCGCGTTCGGCCATGCCGGCCGTGCAGTCGCTGGCCTCGGCCGCGCCGCTTCCGCTGAACCCTGCGCACGCGCTCACAGGCGAGCAACTGTCGCTGGTGGCATGCGCCGGCACGCCCGGTGCCGCACGCACCACCGTGGCGGTGCGCGACCTCACCGGCCTCCGGCCGGGGCAGCCGCTGTCGGCCCCGGCTGCCACCAATGCAGCCCCGCTGGTCGAGGAAGAGCCCAGCTACGACGAAGCCGAAATGCTGAAGATCACGCCGCGCCAGTACGAGGTGCTGGTGCTGCTGGCACGCGGCTACCCGATCAAGACCGTCAGCCGCATGCTCAATATCTCGGTGGCAACTGTCAAGAGTCACGCCTGCACGCTGTACCAGCGCCTGAAGGTACGCAACAAGGGCGAGGCCGTCTATGCCGCCCTGCAACGTGGCGCGACGCTCGAGTGGGTCAGCGGCGATGAACGCTTCACGCGCGGCAGCACCGCGCGCCCTGTGGTTGCGTCCCGCACCGGCGAAGCCGCGCTCCAGGCCGCCAGCCCGGTGCTGTAGTTCAGGACCTTGCGCCGCGCCCGCACCAGACGGGCCGGCGCAGGTGTCTGCCATCTGCCGAACATTGGAGGGGTCACCATGCCGGCAAGCTCGTTCCTGCCCACCGTTTCGGTGTGCATCTACACGTGCGACCATCCCGAGCAGCTGCGGCACACGCTGCAATCGGTCGCTGATTCCACCATGCCGGCGCACCAGCTCATCGTCACGGATGACAGCAGCGGCTACGACACGCGCGAGATGATGCGCCGGGACTATCCGGACATCACCTATCTGGAAGGCCCGCGCCGCTCCAGGGCCGCCAACCGCAACCGCGCCCTGCGCGCGGCCACCGGCTCGCACGTACTGTTCCTGGATGACCAGACGCTGCTGGGCGCAACCTTCCTGCAGCAGATGACCGAGTCCGTTGCCGACGACCATCTCCGGCGGGCCACGGCCGGCTGCGCGACGCCGCTCATCCTGACCGGGACCGAGGTCTGCCAGGGGCGGCGCGGCGTTCCGCGCAAGCCGGCGTTCCTGGGCCACCCGACGCTGGACTACCGCCGCGGCGAGCGCCTGTGCTCGGTGCTGTTGCACAGCGCGGTGTTCCCGCGCGAGCTGTTCGAGAACCTGTCGTTCGACGAGCACCTTGCCGTCGGCTACGACGACCTGGAACTGGCCGGACGCGCGGTGCAGGAATTCGGCTACCGCATCGAGATGGTCCCGAGCGCAGTCAACCAGCGCTTGCCGTCGGTGTCGGCCGACCGGCCATGCTCCGCCAGCGACGCCTCACGACTGTATGTGGCCTGCCGGCGCTATGACCATGGCCCGCAGCACCCACTGAAGACGGCAGTGTTCCTGCTGTTGGCCCTGCCGCACGACCTTGCGCACCATCTGCGCGCAGCGGGTCTGCGCGGCGCCGGCACCTTCTATGACACGGCGACTTGCCTGTGGCAGCTGCTGCGCGGCCCGCGAGCCGCCGGGCGCCAGGGTGCCGCCGGCCTCGGCGCACCGCTGCCGCGCGACTGACAAGCGCACAGGCCCGGGGAGCGTACCCATTTCTGCGCTGCCCGCCCACGCGTGCGCGGCGGCGCACCTACTCGAGGGGTGAGGCGGCCAGCGCCGCGCTGGAATGGTTCAGGGTAGACGAATGCACGACACGCAGCGTGCGCTTCCGCGGAGGCAACCCCGCACGGCGCGAGGCGGTCAGCGGCCTGCCAAACGGCCGGCGCGGCGTTCTGCCCCGGGCACGGCAGGCGCCAGCCCGATACGGCCCCTTGCATATGCGGCCTACCTCATCTCTACCTGATTTTCGTCGGTGCAAAATACCAGATAATTAATGATACTAATGTGCAACCTGTTCTGCCCCACATCACCGCTGTTGTAAGGAATAAAACTGCCATTTTCTGTTTTAAACTGATGATGAGAGTGCCCAATCATGTAGTTTGCGTCGAGAGCAAGCTTGGTGTCCGGGTAGATGTTCCTGTTTTCGATGGTGTGAGTAAACGCGGCGCCTGCCGGCCCCGCTTCGACAGGCACGACCGCTTGCGCACGGTGATGCGGGTCTCGCCCGTCACCGGATCGGCGTCGATCTGCCGGTAATGCCGCACTGTGCCGTCCTGCCACGGTGCCGCGTGCTCCCACATTGCGGCCTTGACCGGGTACAGCAACCCGCGCACATTGACAAAGACGAAGGCGCCGATGCCAAGCGCAGCCACCAGCACGATCTGCGGCGCCGGCCCGC
This sequence comes from Cupriavidus necator, assembly GCF_016127575.1. NCBI lineage: Bacteria > Pseudomonadati > Pseudomonadota > Betaproteobacteria > Burkholderiales > Burkholderiaceae > Cupriavidus > Cupriavidus necator. The sequence goes on along the minus strand of NZ_CP066019.1, from coordinate 2,888,316 downwards.
GGATACGGATGCCCGCATTCAGCCACGCAACCGCCAGCCCCACCGCACCACCCAGCAAGGTCTCGGACAGCGTGTGGTAATTGCCGGACACCAGTTTCACCGCCATCGCGAGCCCCAGCGCCAGTCCCGCGAACCAGCCGATGCGTGCCACGCGCGGGCTCAGCGCCGAACCCAGCAGCATCAGCAGCACCGGATACGTCGCCGCGGTCAGCATGGCGTGGCCGCTGACACTGTACAGGCCGAGCTGCGGCAGGTACCAGCCGCCGTAATCAAACGCGAACTTGGCAGCCCCCACCAGCGCGGCGCCAAGGCTGAACGACACCAGCCATCGCAGCGCGCTGCGCCATGCGCCCCCCACGGACAGCGCTAGCGCAATGACCAGCGCAACGGGCACCAGCAAGGTAATGGTGCCAAGCTGGATCAGCGACGGCCAGTGCATCATCGCCGCATGGCGCCCGCGCAGTCCTGCGCCAGGCCGGGCACCACCCCGCCGTCGGCGTCCCGCCCGGCACCGGTCGGCAGCGTTGCACGAAGCATGACCTCGCGCAGCACCTGCGCAGTCAGGGCAATCTCGGCGTCGGTCAGGGTGGGATGCACCAGCAGCATCAGGCTGTTTTCACCCAGCAGCCTGGCGTTGGGCAACCGGTGCGGCGGGCGCCAGCCCGTGTAATCGAACGCCTTCTCGAGATAAGCCTCCGAGCAGCCGCCCGCATAGCAGGGCACGCCGCCTGCCTGGATCTCGGCCACGATGCGGTCACGGCTCCAGCCATCCCTCAGCCATTCCGGGCGGACGAATGCATAGAACTTGTACCAGGCTGATTGTGCATCCGGTGGGCAGGCGGGCAACCAGACCGCAGCACATTGCCGAAGCGCGCCGGCAATGACCTCCGCATTGGCAGTGCGCTGCGCTGTCCATTGCTTCATGCGCGCAAGCTGGATGCGCCCGATCACCGCCTGCATTTCTATCATGCGCCAGTTCGTCCCGAAGGATTCGTGCAACCACCGGAATCCCGGGGGGTGCTGACGCTCATAGACAGCGTCCCAGCTCTTGCCATGGTCCTTGTACGACCACATGCGCAGCCAGAGGTCCCTCGCGCTGGTCGTCACCATGCCGCCCTCGCCGCCGGTGGTCATAATCTTGTCCTGGCAGAAGGACCATGCACCCACGTCCCCGATCGAGCCGACCGAACGCCCTTTGTAGCGCGCACCATGTGCCTGGGCACAATCCTCGATCACCTTGATGCCGTGCTCGCGCGCCAGCGCCATGATCGGGTCCATGTCGCAGGGTATGCCGGCAAGGTGCACGCATATGACGGCTCGCGTCCTTGGCGTCAGAACCTTGCTGATCGTCACCGCGGAAAGATTGCCGCTCGCAAGATCGACGTCTGCAAATACCGGCTTTGCTCCCGCATTCACCACGCTTGAAATGCTGGCGATGAATGTTCGCGGCGTCACCACGACCTCGTCGCCAAGGCCAATGTCCAGCGCCTTCAGCGCGACATCGAGCGCAAGTGTCCCGTTTGCCAGCGCGATCGCATAGGGCGTCCCGGCCCACCTGGCGAATTCCTCCTCGAACTTCCGGCATTCAGAGCCGGTCCAGTAGTTCACCCGGTTCGACAGCAGCACCTTCTGCACGGCAGCCGCCTCGTCGGCAGTGAAACTTGGCCAGGGAGAAAAACTGGTATCCAGCATGGTGGTCCACCTCAGTAATGAAAGTCGGAGCGGGTGCCCTGCACGAACCCGACCGGGTACCGGGAACGCATCCATCTAACCAGACTTGCATGGGCAGGTGAAGGCCGCCATGTGGCCTGGATCACTCAACTAAGGCGCAAAGGGCGCGGCGGGCGCCACGCCCTTTGCGCCACCTGCCGCTGCGTACGCAAACCCACGCTGCTGCGTTGCCAGGGACGCACCAACAACAATAATTGTTTCAGTCGGGAATGGTGTCGAAAGCACCCAGTCGCTGACGGGTAAACGGGCAAATCGGAAGCCTCTGAAAGGGCATGTCCCTTCCAGAGGCCACCAGCCGGTGGAGCTGCCCATAGAAGAAGCCTTAAGACAATGCATAACCGTGCGCAACCTTCTTTGTCCGCCCCGCAAATGGGGCGTCCCTATCGCAGCCTGGTCGCCGCCAGGCCCCTGCCCGTTCTGGTGCGCGGAGGTTCCGGCCAATGACCAAACCGCTCTCGCGCTGGCTGATTGCCCTGCCAAGACGTCGCAAAGTCGCGCTGATGATTGCGGCGGACCTGCTTGCGCTGCCGCTGTGCTTTGCTTTCGCACTATTCCTGCGCGCCGGCAACTTCGAGTTGCTGGCACAGTACGGCATCACGCCGCCGCTGATCATTGCCGCCTGCACGATTCCCGTGTTTTCGCTCAGCGGACTGTATCGGACCGTCGTCCGGTATTTCGACCTGAAAGTCCTTTGGACCACCGGCACCAGCCTGGCCGGCATCGTCGGACTCACCTATGCGCTGTCGTTCCTCATGCACCTCGACCGGCTGCCTCGCACCGGCCTGCTGATCTACTGGTTCATCGCCTTTTCCTATGTCGTGATCTCGCGCTTCGTGGCGCGCGCCTTGCTGACGCGCACGCGGCAGAGCCTGCTGGCCCGCAACGAGCGCGCCAGCTTGCGCGTGGGGATATTCGGCGCCGGCGAGGCCGGCTTCCAGCTCGCCATCGCCATGCGCGCCAGCCTGGGCCACAAGGCCGTCTGCTTCTTCGACGATGACTTCGCGCTGGAGGGCAAGGTCGTTGCCGACCTTCCAGTCCATCACAGCAACCACGTGCGCAAGGAGATCCAGCGGCACGCCATCAATGAAGTCGTACTGGCCGTTCCGTCCCTGCCAATCGAGCGCCGCCGCCAGATCGTCGACAAGCTGCACCGCTATTCGGTCAGCGTGCGCACGTTGCCCTCTCTTCTCGAGCTTGTGGATCGCAAGATCACCGTGCAATCGATTCGGGATATCAGCGTGGAAGACTTGCTGGGCCGTGACATCGTCCCGCCACGGGTAGACCTGTTCGCCAAATGCACGCAACGCAAGACGGTCATGGTGACCGGTGCGGGTGGCTCCATCGGCAGGGAGCTGTGCCGTCAGATCGCTTCGCAGGAACCCCAGCGCCTAATTCTCTTCGACCACTCCGAATATGCCCTCTACGCGATCGAACAGGAACTGCGCCAGCGCTACCCTGACCTGCAGATCACGGCGCGGATCGGCTCTGTGTGCGACGCCACTGCCGTGTCAGCCGCACTGCGCGGCCAGCAGGTCGACACCATCTATCACGCCGCCGCCTACAAGCATGTGCCGCTGGTCGAAAAGAACATGCCCGAAGGGATCCGCAACAATGTGCTGGGCTCCCTGACCATTGCCGATCTGGCAGACCATTTCGGCGTTCAGACCTGCGTGCTGGTTTCCACCGACAAGGCGGTACGGCCCACCAACGTGATGGGCGCCAGCAAGCGCATTGCGGAACTCGTTTTCCAAGCCGCAGCCACGCGCCCCAACACGCGGACAACGTTCGCGATGGTGCGCTTCGGCAATGTACTGGGCTCATCCGGGTCCGTGGTACCACTGTTCCGCAAACAGATCCGTGAGGGCGGGCCCGTCACGATCACGCATCCGGACGTCATCCGCTTCTTCATGCTGATCCCCGAAGCAGCCCAGTTGGTGATCCAGGCCGGCGCGATGGCCAAAGGTGGGGAAGTCTTCGTGCTGGACATGGGCAAGCCCGTCCGCATCATCGACCTGGCCCGCACGATGATCGAGATGTCCGGCCTGACGGAAAAGACGCGCAAGAACCCCGCCGGGGACATCGAGATCAAGGTCGTGGGGCTGCGCCCGGGAGAGAAGCTGTTTGAAGAGCTCCTCATCGGTGGTGAGGTGACGGCCAGCGAGCATGAGCGCATCTTGTGCTCGAACGAACCGCTCATCGCGGAGGCAGAGTTGCACGAGATGCTTGAGCGCCTCTTTGCCGCCTGCGATACCCGTGACGAACTCGAGATCCAGACCGTCATTCAGAGCCTGGTAGTCGAGTACGCGCCGTACAGCTCACTGGAGTCGCCGGGCCGCAAGGTGGCGGCGCCCTCGCAGCGGGAGCCGAGCCAGCCGTTGCAGCATGCACTGCGCGGGGTTGCATCGCGCCAGCAGCCGCCCCCGGAGATCGGCACCGACCCGCAACTCGCAACACTGTCGAATTCAAGCAAGGCGAGCTGAAGCCGACCGGCATGAGCCAGTGCGAGCCAATCCTGCGTTCGCTGACACACGCGGGCCCGTTGCGACCGCACTACCACGCGGGAATAATTCCTTTAACGAAAAAAGGAAGGCCTCGCAGGCAAATGCTGGGGCCGCCAGGGGCAATATCTCAAGGCGAGTGTTTCTGAGAGAAACCAACTATGGAGCGTTGTGAGGAATCATGAGCCAAACCAAGCCCGTGCCAGCTATCACCGCTGAAAGCGAGACCAGGAAGGCATATCGCACCATATGCTCGGAAAATCCGCAGATAGCGATCTCATCCAAAGACTGGTGGCTTGACTCGGTCTGCCAGAATGGCGAATGGGACGCGGCGATTGTCATGAAGAATAACAAGCCAATTGCCGCACTCCCTTACTACACCGAACGCAGGGGGCCACTCATAATTCAAAGGATGCCAAAGTTGACGCAAAGCTTTCAGCTCTGGCTAAATTATCCGTCGAATATATCCGAGCACAATCGCATTGATTTTGAAATGGAGGCAGTCAGGGAAATCGTGGCACTGCTCCCAAAATCACATGTCGTTAGCTTCAATATTCATCATTCCCTCAGAAATCTATTGCCATTCTATTGGAAAGGATTTTCCGAGGCTGTACGTTACACTTACGTTATCGATGACATCGCCGATCTGGACGGTGTCTTCAGCCGGTTCAACAGCGCCGCGCGCAACAAGATTCGCAAAGCAGAGAAAATTGTCAAAACACGCTTCACCAATGATGTATCAGAATTCTACGCCATCAACAAAAAGACCTTTGATCGCCAGGGCATGAAAATGCCATATTCCTTTGGCTTTATAGAAAGACACGACCAAGCCTTGCTGGAAAGAAATGCAAGAAAGATTTTCATGGCCGTCGACGATGACAACCAGATACATTCCGCGCTTTATTTAACGTGGGACCAGAAGTCCTCTTATGTCCACATGGTCGGCGAGGACCCGAAGCTGCGCACAAGCGGTGCCGGAATAAAACTAATCTGGGATGCCATTCAATATACCCGGAACGAGTTGAAATTAAACTGCCTTGATTTCGAGGGCAGCATGATTCAGTCTGTTGAATCGGTGAGAAGAAGCTGCGGAGGACAGCAACGCACGTTCTCCAACATCTCAAACCGGTTGTTCGCAGCATTACATATGGCTCGCGGTGTATTTCGCCAGGCAAAATAACAGCCAGAACCGTTGCGCAGAACTCGTGGCCGCCAGGAGACGGATTGGCAAAAAGTTGCGCTACCTGACGCCGGGTGCCCCACGTGCCGCGCTCAGGCCTGCTTCGCCGCGCAGCGGTACTCGTTGAGATAGCGGTACTTGCCGTAGTGATTGTGCGAGCGATACCAGCGGCCCTGGACGTGGGGACCGTTGAACAGCACGCCCTCGACCTCGGCACCCGCCCGGCGGATCGCCTGTTGGGAGGCCCGCAGCTCGCCCGCGGTTGTCATTTCCGCGCGCGCCACCAGAAACACCGCGTCTGCCTTGCCGGCGAGAATGCCGGCGTCGGCAGCAGCCAGTACCGGTGGCGTATCGATCACAACCAAGTCATAGCGCGACCTCAGTGCATCGAGCAGGGCGCCCATGCCCGCGCTCTGCAGCATGTCGGCCGCGTGCGGTGCTTCCATACCGGTCGCGATGAAATCAAGGCCCTTCACCACCTGACGCCGCAACGCCCGGTCCGGCGGCATGCCCATCAGCACGTCGGCCAGACCGGGGCTGCGCTGCACGCCGAAGCAATGGTGCAGGCCACCGCGGCGCAGGTCGGCGTCGATCAGCACCACGCGGCAACCGCTGGCGGCAATGGCGGCTAGGTTGGCACAGATGAAGGACTTGCCGACGCCCGGCGACGGGCTGCTGATCACAACGACACGGTTGTCGCTGCCTGCCAGCGCGGACTGCAGTACGGTGCGGAAAATGCGCAGGCTCTCCATGGCAGGATCCTTAGGCATCACGCGCGCCAGCAGGCCCGCATCCTCCATGCCCGCCGACTGCACCTGTGCCTGCTGTGCGCTGAAGGGAATGGTCGAATAGACGGTCATGCCAGTCTGTCGCTCGACCTCGTCGGCGTCGTTGACGCCGCCATCCAGCGAGTGGCGCGCAATGATCACCAGTAGACCCGCAAAGAGGCCGAGTACTATGGATAGGCCGGTGATCAGTGGGCGGTTGGGACTCTCCGGCTTGACCGGCACGCCGGCGGGATCGACCAGGCGTGCGGTACCGACCTTGCTGGCCTTGATCAGCTTGAGGTGCTGGATGTCATTGAGCAGGGACTGCAGCATTTCAGTGCTGACCTTGACATCGCGCATGAGGCGCAGCACGTGCTGCTCGACGTCGGGAAGCTTCTGGATCTGCCCGGCAATGGCATTGATCTGTGCGTTGAGACGACCGATCTGGCCATCGATGGCTTCAAGTGCCGGGTGGCCGTTGGTAAAGCGCGTGGCCAGCTCCTGGCGCTGCCGGTGCAGCTCCTGCAGCCTGGTCTGGATCTGCATCGACTGAACCAGGACCAGCTTGGATTCCTCGCCCAGGTCGATCGTGCCGCGCTGGCTACGCATCGCGTTGTAGCGGGTTTCGGCTTCCTCGACCTGCTCTCGAAGCTGCGGCAATTGCTGCTCCAGGAAGGCGAGTGACTTCTCCGCTTCGGCGGCTTTGCGGCGAACGTTCTGGTCGACGTACGCACCGGCGATCTCATTGAGGATGGCCGCGATCATCGTCGGCGAATTGCCATTCAACGATACGCCGATCACGCCGCTCTCCTTTCCGCGCTCAGAGATCATCAACTGTTCTTGCAGCCTGGCAATGGCGGTGGCGCGTGGCAGGCGGCGCAGCACAAATTTGCAGCCGGCGCGGCCATCGAGATGGCTGACCAGCAGGGTAACCGTGCCGCGTCCCGTAGCAATCTTCAGGGGCAAGCCCACGGTGCCCGTCACCTTGGTATCGTCGCTGTCAAAGGTGACACGGAACTGGTTGCCCCCCAGCGCGGTGAGGTAGATCTTGCTCCCCTCCATCTGCGGCGGTACTTCGAGCCGGGCCACGCTGATCGATTCCTTGCCCCACGCGAAGCCGCCCCAGCCGAACAGGCCGGGCGTGGACAGGCCGGAACTGAAGCTTGCGAGGCCCCGGCCGATCAGGGGGAAATAGCGTGCTGCGGCCTCGATATCGAGGCGCAGGTCGTCAACCGCCTTTCCTACCACCATCCGGGACCGCAGCAGTTCAATCTCCGCCGCTGCAACCAGCTTGGCGTCGAATATCGGCGAGATGTTGGTTGCCAGCCTGCCAGCGCTGGCATCGCCATTGATGTCTTCCACTTGCACCAGGATGTCGGTGCGATAGAGAGGCGTCGCCAGGAGGGCATAGAGCATTCCGACACAGATGAACATGCCTGCCACAGCGAGAAAGGTCCAGCGGTAGCGCAACAGCACATCGACATGGACGGTCAAATCGAGCGGGTCGCGCCCCTCGTCCCCGGCATCCGGAACGCTGCCATGCATGTTAACGACTTTCATGTTCCCTTCCTGTGACGATGGCTGGCACTACCCCTTTGCTCATTGACCAGATAGTACGGATACACGCTGACGCTGGTGCGCTCTTGTTTACTGCGCATTGCGTCATGCAAGCTGCTCACGCATTCGCCGCAGCACCCATCCCACGATAGCCGCATCCTAGAAAGCCATGTCGCCGGCATCGGTGCGCCTTCGCACATTGATTGGAAGTGGCCCGTCGCATGCAGTCTGGTGCGGCACGGCTCCATCGATTGGACGATAGCCGTCAGAACGATGTCGCTTTCGACTTCGATTCCATTAGTGTTGGCAGCGACATCTGGGCACGCCGGAATTAGCGACAGGAAATGGTTCATGTAATTGCCCGCATATGTGTGGGTCACAACAGTCTTCACCCGTCTGGAGATATACGGACTCCTACAATCGATAACACGGGTCATCCGCCCAGCTCTGTCATCTCGTCGCCGGTCCGACCTTATCGTCCTCTTCGATTCACCACAACGAAGCAGATTCCACCATGCCGAGCCCAATCGCCAAAGACCTCATCGACCGGATCAAGAACCGGGAGTCCATTATCGGCATCGTCGGCCTGGGCTATGTCGGCCTGCCTTTGATGCTGCGCTACTGTGCGATTGGATTCCGCGTGCTGGGTATAGATATCGACGGGAACAAGGTCGACAAACTCAATGCCGGCGAGAGTTATATCGAGCATATCCCCGCACGCGGCATTGCCCATGCCCGCGAGACCGGATTTGAGGCGACTACGGATTTCGAGCGCGTGGGCGAGTGCGATGCAATCATCCTGTGCGTGCCGACGCCGCTCAACAAGCATCGCGAACCCGACATGAGCTTTGTCATCAATACGACGGATGCCATCAAGAAGTACCTGCGCATCGGGCAGGTGGTATCACTGGAAAGTACCACCTACCCCGGCACAACCGAGGAAGAATTGCTGCCGCGCTTGCAGGAAGGCGGGCTGGAGGTGGGCAACAACATCTTCCTGGTCTATTCGCCGGAACGCGAGGACCCGGGCAATGGCAAGTTTGAAACCCGCAGCATTCCCAAGATCGTCGGCGGACAGACGCCGGGCTGCCGCAAGGTCGGCATTGCGCTGTATGAAGCGGCGATCGACCGTGTGGTGCCGGTCAGTTCGACCAAGGCGGCCGAGATGACCAAGCTGCTTGAGAACATTCATCGCGCCGTGAACATCGGCCTGGTCAACGAAATGAAGATCGTGGCCACGCGGATGGGGATCGACATTTTCGAAGTCATCGATGCCGCCTCCACCAAGCCATTCGGTTTCACCGCGTACTACCCGGGGCCGGGCCTGGGCGGGCACTGCATTCCCATCGACCCCTTCTACCTGACCTGGAAGGCCCGCGAGTACGGCTTGCATACCCGCTTCATTGAGTTGTCGGGCGAAGTCAACAAGGCCATGCCAGAATATGTCGTCGCCCGGCTGACGGAGGGGCTGAACCAGCAGGGCAAGGCGCTCAAAGGCTGCCGGGTTCTGGTGCTGGGCATTGCCTACAAGAAGAACGTCGATGACATGCGCGAGTCTCCCTCTGTCGAGATCATGGAACTGATCCGCGCTCGGGGCGCGACGGTCGCATACAGCGACCCGCATGTCCCCGTGTTTCCGAAGATGCGCGAACACCATTTCGAGCTATCGAGCGTGCCGCTTGACGGCGAATCGCTATGTGGCTTCGACGCCGTGGTGCTGGCCACCGATCACGATAGCTTCGACTATCTTCTGATCCGCCAGCATGCAAAGCTCCTCGTCGACAGCCGCGGCAGGTATCGCTCGCCAGAAGCCAATGTTGTCAAGGCCTGAGCATACGGGGAGCGCTATCGTGAAGCGATTCGCACTGATCGGCGCGGCCGGCTACATTGCGCCCCGCCACATGACGGCCATCAGGGATACCGGCAACCAGCTGGTGTCGGCCTATGACATCAATGATTCCGTGGGCATCATCGACAGCATCTCGCCCCAGAGCGAGTTTTTCACCGAGTTCGAGCGCTTCTATGACCATGCCTGGCGACTGCGCCGCCAGCCCGGCGCGGCGCTGGACTACGTCGCCATCTGCTCGCCGAACTACCTGCACCAGTCTCATATCTCAGCCGGCTTGCGCCTGGGATGTGACGTGATCTGCGAAAAGCCGCTGGTACCGACGCCCGAGTTGCTCGATGAGCTTGCCCTGGTCGAGCGAGAGACCGGTCGGCGCGTGTTCAACATCCTGCAGCTGCGCCACCACCAGGCCATCCTCGACCTCAAGGACAAGGTCGGCCGTGAGCGCAACGGGCACAAGCACGAGGTCGAGCTGACCTACATTACCTCGCGCGGCAAGTGGTATATGGAGAGCTGGAAGGGCGACACGCGCAAATCCTTCGGCCTGGCCACAAACATCGGCGTGCACTTCTACGACATGTTGCACTTCATCTTCGGGAGGGTGCAGCACAATGTCGTGCACCACAGCACGGACAACAAGGCGGCCGGCTACCTCGAGTACGAGAATGCGCGTGTGCGCTGGTTCCTGTCGGTCGATGCCGGCGACTTGCCCGCGGCGGTGAAAGGCAGGAAGCCGACCTATCGCTCGATCACCGTGGACGGCGCGGAGATCGAGTTCTCGGAAGGCTTCACCGACCTGCACACCGTCAGCTACCGGGAGGTACTTGCGGGCCGGGGCTACGGCCTGGATGACGCGCGCCACTGCATTGAAACGGTCAATGCGATCCGCTCGGCACGCCCGGCAGCGCCCCGCGACGGCGAAGCCCATCCTTTCTTGCAGCAACTTCTTGCCTGAGGCTCTAATGACCTACCAGATACATCCATCTGCCGTCATCGATGAGGGCGCACAGATCGGAGACGGATCGCGCGTCTGGCATTTTGCGCATGTTTGCGCCGGCGCGCGCATCGGCAGGCAGTGCTCGCTCGGCCAGAACGTGTTCGTTGGCAACCGTGTCGTCATCGGCGACCACGTCAAGGTGCAGAACAACGTCTCCGTCTACGACAACGTCACGCTGGAAGATGGCGTCTTTTGCGGTCCAAGCATGGTGTTCACCAATGTATATAACCCTCGCTCGCTGATCGAGCGCAAGGGCGAGTACCGCGACACTCTGGTGAAGCGGGGCGCGACGCTGGGCGCCAACTGCACCATCGTCTGCGGCGTGGCGATTGGCGAATATGCCTTCGTCGGCGCCGGCGCTGTCATCAACAAGGACGTGCCCGCCTACGCGCTGATGGTCGGCGTGCCGGCACGTCAGATCGGCTGGATGAGCGAATTCGGCGAGCAGCTCGACCTGCCGGTGCGTGGTGAGGGTGAGGCCATCTGCCCGAACAGCGGGCAACGCTACGTCCTGGATGGCGCCACGCTGCGCAAGGCTGCCGCCTGAGGTGCCTGAGGTGCCTGGGACAGTGGCCAGGCTTGCCCGAATGCCGTCTGCAGAGGAGATCAGCAATGATCGAGTTCATCGACCTCAAAACCCAGCAAGCCCGCATCAAGTACAGGATTGACGCCGGCATCCAGCAGGTGCTGGCGCACGGTCAATACATCCTGGGCCCGGAGGTCGAGGAACTGGAGCAGCGGCTGGCGGACTATACCGGCGCCAGGTATTGCATCAGTTGCGCCAACGGTACGGATGCGCTGCAGATCGCCCAGATGGCGCTAGGGATCGGCGCCGGCGATGAGGTCATCATGCCGGGCTTTACCTATATTGCCACCGCTGAAACCGTCGCGCTGCTGGGAGCAAAGCCGATCTATGTAGACGTGGATCCGCGCACCTGTAACCTGGACCCGGCGGCACTTGAAGCCGCTATTACGCCACGCACCAGGGCCATCGTCCCGGTCAGCCTGTATGGCCAATGCGCCGATTTCGACCCCATCAATGCCATTGCCGCGCGCCACGGCGTACCGGTCATCGAGGATGCCGCGCAGAGCTTCGGCGCCTCCTACAAAGGCCGCAGCAGCTGCAATCTGTCCACGATCGCCTGTACCAGCTTCTTTCCCAGCAAGCCGCTGGGCTGCTATGGCGACGGCGGGGCGATCTTTACCAACGACCACGAGCTGGGCAAGCGGATACGCCAGATCGCCCATCACGGCCAGGAGCGGCGCTACCACCATGTCCGCGTTGGCGTGAACAGCCGCCTGGATACATTGCAGGCGGCCATCCTGCTGGCGAAGCTGTCAATCTTCGATGAGGAGGTGGCGATGCGCCAGCAAGTGGCGGCGCGGTACGGAGAGCTGTTCCGCCGCGGGGGAATCGAGGCCACGCCGCATATCGAACCACACAACATCAGCGTGTATGCGCAGTACACGATCCGGGTGCCCGATCGCGAAACCTTGCAGGACCGGCTGAGGGCCGCCGGGATCCCCACCGTCGTGCACTATCCGCTGCCGCTGAACCGACAGCCCGCGGTGGCCACTCCCCATGCCCGCCTGCCGATCGGCGACGCATTGGCGCGGCAGGTGTTGAGCCTGCCGATGCATCCTTACCTCGACATGACGAGCCAGCAGGCCATCTGTTCGGCGATTCTCCAACATGTCATGTGCCAGCCGGAGCGAGTTTTGCCTTGAACAAACAAACGCTTGCCACTGAGCCCAACGCGGCGGCGAAGCCGCGCGTGGGCAGGAGCGTTGGCCTGCTGGTCGGCGGGCAGGCCACCGCGCAGATACTCACCCTTGCGGCAGCGCCGATTCTGACGCGCCTTTATGCACCGCAGGATTTCGGCGCCGCGGCGGTCTTCACGGCCCTGCTGGCATTCTTCGGCGTTGTTGCCTGCCTGCGCTACGACTTGTCGATCGCGCTACCCGCCAACGATCGCGATGCCGAGAACCTGGTGGTGTTGTGCCTGCTATGCGTTGCGTCGACTACCGCGCTATGCGGGCTCGGCGTGCTGTGGTTCGGCGATGCGCTGATCCTGGCCCTGAATTGGTCGATCGACACCAACGTTCTCTGGCTGCTTCCCTTCGGCGTTGCTTCGGCCGGCCTCTACACTGTGATTGAGAGATGGATGGTCAGGATGCAGTACTTCGGCCAGCTGGCGCAGACCAGGCTGCTGCGGTCCTTGATCGGGAATCTGGTTCAGTTGGGCGGCCACGGACTCGGCGTCCTTGCCTTGATGGGCGGAACGGTGATCGGCAATGGCACCGGCGGACTGTTCTTCCTGATAAGGGAAGTCCGGCGCAGGCAGGGCCGCAATATCAGGCTGGTCCGAATCATTGCCCTGGCTCGCCGCTACAAGGACTTTCCGCTGTATTCCACCTGGACGGCCGTATTCAATGTGGCGGGCCTACACCTGGTCCCGTTGATCTTCTCCGCATTGTTCGGTGCTGCCGTGGTGGGCCACTTTGCCTTTGCACTGCGCATGGTGTCAGCGCCGATCACGCTGATCGGCGCCGCTATCGGCAGCGTCTTCTTCGCCCAGGCCCCGGCCGCCAGGCGGGCAGGCCGCCTGCCGGAGGTGGCCGAGGAACTGCGCCGGAAGCTGGCCAACGCCGGTGTCCCGGCGCTGGTGCTGCTCATCTGCGCCGGACCGGACCTGTTCGGCACCGTGTTCGGTGAACGGTGGCGCATGGCCGGCCACTATGCGCGCTGGATGGCACCCTGGATCTATTTTCAGTTCCAGTTTTCCCCGCTGTCGTGCCTGCCTGATGTGATGGAACTGCAGAAGCTGGAGCTGACCGCGCAGTTCAGCACCTTCGCAGTTCGTCTGGCCACGCTGGCGGCGTGTTACGGATTCAGCGTTCCGGCGGATCAAAGCATCGCCGCGTTCTCGGTGGTAAGCGCCTTGGCCTATCTCTGGATGCTGGCCTTGTTCATGTCGCGAGTAGGGGTAGGTCTCAGGGCAATGGTGGCGCACGATACGAAGCGGATCCTCATCTTCTGCGCCTTGGCGCTGCCGTCGTTACTGCTGTACAGCGGCGCGCCCGACTGGCGCTCCCTTGCTTGCGCGATTTACTTCCTGGCGCTCTCGGCACTCTGGCTGCGGCGTGCCTTGCGCGCGCCGCACGCCGGCACCGGTCGGGCATGAAAGGGCGACAACGATGGACATAAGGCAATTGCCGCAACGCGATCTGGATGCAAGTGAGTGCGACGACGCTCCCATCTTCAGGCAAGCATGCCCGTTTGTTCTCGGGTAGGCGATGGCCGGCGTCAAGCCTCGACCCGCGAGCAAAACGGCCGCCCTTTTTTCAGAGGGTGTCGTGGCGATGTTAACGGAGTAAAAACGGAGCAGAAGAAGTGCAGAGTCCTAACGTAGCCCACCTCACCTCCGTTCATCCACGCTACGATGATCGCATCTTTCTCAAGCATTGCCGTAGCCTGGCGGCCAATGGCTATCGGGTCTCGCTGGTGGTGGCCGACGGCAACGGGGACGAAAGCCGCGATGGGGTGCTCATCACCGATGTTGGCACCTTGCCGGGGCGTGTGAACCGCGTCTTCAGGACCACCGCGCGCGTTCTGCGCCGGGCGATCAAGCTGAATGCTGATATCTACCACCTGCACGACCCGGAGCTGATTCCCATTGGCTTGAGGCTGAAGAGCATGGGCAAGCGTGTCATCTATGATTCGCATGAAGATGTGCCCAAGCAATTGCTCAGCAAGCCCTACCTGGGACCGACGCGCTTACGAGCGCTTGCGGGTGCCTTTTCCATGTATGAGAGGCAGGTCTGTCGCAGATTCGACGGCATCGTGGCAGCCACACCCTATATCAGGGACAAGTTCCTGCCGATTAATCCATGCACGGTCGACATCAACAATTTCCCCATACTCGACGAACTGGGCGGTCCCGTGCGCTGGGAAGATAAGCGTGCAGAAGTGTGCTATCTCGGCGGCATAAACTCAAGTCGCGGTATCCGCGAGACCCTCATGGCGCTGGAGCTGATGCGATCCGGGGCCCGACTGAATCTGGCGGGACGGTTCGGCGACCGGGCCCTGGAGTCCGAGGTCAGGGCGACCACCGGCTGGTCCAGCGTCAACGACCTCGGGTACCTGGACCGGGCCGGGGTGCGGGCCGTGCTGGAGCGGTCAGTGGCCGGCCTGGTGACGCTCCACCCGATCATCAATTTTCTCGATGCGTTGCCGGTGAAGATGTTCGAGTACATGGCAGCTGGTATTCCGCCCATTGCCTCCAACTTTCCGCTCTGGCGTGAGATTGTCGAGCAGAGCGACAGCGGCATATGCGTGGACCCGCTGGATCCGAAGGCGATTGCCGACGCCGTCGACTATCTGGTGACGCACCCGCATGAGGCGCGCCGCATGGGTGAGAACGGCCGCCGCAACGTGGTCAGGAAATACAACTGGGCGATCGAGCAAGACAAGCTCCTGCAATTCTATGAACGGCTTCTGGCGTGAAGTCCGTCGCCGACGCGTCGTTGCCCATCTGTGTGCACTCCGGGCGGCGCGTCCTGCGTGTGCCAGCGGGCTTGCCCGCCTGCGCAACCGCGCTCGCCAGAGCGGACCGGATTTTCCGCCAGAAGCAAACCCTTCCAGTCCGGGCTGCCATACCGCTGTGTGTTGGGTTGGACACGCACTGCGCTACAAAAGTAGCGGCGACTTTGATTAGATGGATAGGACGGCAGCAGACATCCGTGGCCGGGCCTTGCATGCGGAAAGGCACTGTCCGCGGCTTGTACGCCAGCGACTTCCACTGGCTGATAAACCGCGACGGATGCAATAGCGATCGGGAATTCCGTCCGAATTGACGACCAACACGGGAGGCAACAAGGCAATCATGAAGCGCAGGTACCTCTCATTCTGCGCCGGCGTGGTCTTCGTCACCCTCTTTCCGGGTTACTTCTACTATCACACCGCGGTTGCTGGCGGTTTCTTTCCGCCGGTGCTGGGCGGCTTCTTCGGCCCGATGTCGGTCGTGCTCGGTGTCCCGCTGCTGGCACTCGGCGCCGGCGCGATGATAGTCGGGCGCGAACGGTCGCTTTTTATCGATCAAGCTTTCATGCTGTATTTGCTGTTTGCCGTGGCATGGTCAAGCCTGCATTTCCTGCTCGGCATGGGGGCGCAGGGATCCCCCGCCGTCTATTTGTATAACCTCGGCGCGATGTTCCTTTGGCTGGTGGTCTACGCGGCAGTACGGAGCCTCGATCTGGACGGGAAGTGGCTGCGCTGGATACTTTCCCTTTCACTGGTCTACTTCCTGGCGATCGCCGCATGGCAATCGAATGGCCAGTTCTACGATACCGAAAGGCTTGCTGGTGATGCGGTGCGGGTCTCGGGCTATCAGGGGCTGGCCCGTTCTGCCGCCGTTGTCGCCCTGGTCCTGCTCGCGATGAATGCGGGATTGCGAGCAGCACTGATTACAGTGATTGCCGTACCCCTATTGTTCCTGTTAGGGGCAAGGTCCGAGTTTATGGCATTCCTCGTGGTGGCCGCAATGCTCATGGTGGTTCGGGAAGGCGCGTCGCGGACCACGCTGATCTGGCTTCCGCTGGGCGTTGCTGGTATCGCCTATCTCGCCATCAGTTTCCAGATCCTCGAGGGCAACTCGCGCATTCTGCAGCTTCTGGCGATCAAGGAATCGGCTTCCTATCAGGCAAGAAGCGAACTGATGCAGTACGCCGTCAGGATAATCATGGAGCATCCGCTGCTTGGAAGCTATGCTTCCGAGATGGAGATCGGCGAAATGGGAAGCTATGCGCACAACGCACTTTCGGCCTGGGTCAGCTACGGGCTCGCGGGCTTTCTTGGCTTTGTACTCCTGCTGGGCTGTGCCTTGGTACAGTCGGCCTGGCTGGCCAAAAAGGGCGGCGCATCGGATCCGCAGGTTGCACTGGCGCTGGCCTTCAGCCTCTATGCAGTGACGTTGGCGGCCACCGCCAAATCCGTCAACGACCCGATCTTCGCCCTGGCGTGGGGCGCGACGGCTTGCGCACTAGACAAGCGCCGGCGCACAAGCACGCCATCCCTGACACAGGCAGGGGTGCGCAGCCGCGAAGCAGAGCTGACAAAAGTCCGCTCTCCATCCCTCTGAACGATATCGTCCTTCCGACGGCTGATCGCCATCCGCACGATGTTGCGCCTGCCATGGATCCGCTAGTCTGGAGACGGACAACGGAAATCAGGTATGCCGACACTTCTCGGCCGCCGATTCGGGTGTGCAACCAGCAGAAGTATAGAGAGCCCTGCGCGATCGAATGCTCTGCCCTTTTTCCAGTCAGGCGTGGTGGCTGGTCGCCACGATCGGCGCTGAACAGCCGCGCGTTCACAAGGAGATGCTGGCATGAGGCTCGTCCGCCGCCGTCTTGCGTCAGCGCTACTGGGCGCCTGCGGCCTTGTTGTACTGCTGGCCAGCACTGTGCCGGCAGCGCAGGCTCAATCCGGCGGCCTGATGCCCGACGCGCTGAACTGCGACGGCCCGATCGAGTACGCCGTCTGGCGCCGCTGGAACCAAGGCGGCCTCGCCTTCGTGCGAGAGGAGCTGATCGCGCAACGACTGGCAGCAGGCGATACTTACGCGCTATACCATTTCGAGATCTACTTTCACAACTTGCTGGCCATGGCGCAACGTTGCCAGCGGATCGACCGGCTGTACCAGCTGGCCGAACTCGTCTCCAGCACGTACGCGAAGCTGGAGCCTGCGCCCGGCAACCGGCCGGGGCGAGCATGGATATGCCGTGGCGGTCCTGAGTGCAGCCACAACATCCGGCTCCGCAACACCGAGGTGATGCTCAGCAGCACGCAGTTCCTGGCATTCGCGACCAGCCTTGCCAACAGCTTGAGCCGGGCGCGGCCCGAGGCTCCCGGCGATTTTGTCGAGCAGACCGCGCGCATCGCGCGCGAGCACCTGGTGCGGTGGAGTACCCCTGCGGCGCAGGGTGCGTTGCGCAAGCAGATCGCCGCCCGGCCGGAAGATGTGAAGAATGGCTCGTCCGAGCTGTTCCTGACCGACAAGGAGCTTTGGCAGATCTCCATCTACGCGGATCTGGCCGGCATGCTGGCCGTGCGGCCTGGGCTTGCCCTGGACCAGGATGATGCCGGCTTTGCCACCATGAAGGCGCACCTGGACTTGCTGCTGGGCCTGGTTGCGGCGCGTATCACTGTACAGGTGCCTCCCGGAGCGAACGGTAAGGCCGGCAAGAGCGCCATGGTGGCTGACCTCGACGCGGGATTCTGGCGGCTCTATGACGACAACCGGTACGCGGGCTACACCGGGCGCGACAAGCCGGTGGTGTGCAAGCGCGATCCGGCCAGGCCCGATGTTTTCGTGGCGCAGACGCAAATCCCTGCCGAGCGCTTCGCGCCGGTTGCCAACCTCGGCTGGGACATCAGCCATGCGCGCCGGCTGGTGCATTTCTTTGAAGCCATCGAGCGCAATCGCGCAGAGATGGTGCGGGTATACGGCATCTCCCCGTCGAGCCTGCCCTCGCACGACAGCATGGTCGCTTTTGCGCGCCAGCTGCGTCTTCACGTGTGGAACCAGGACTGGAACCGCCCGCTGTTCACCAATTACTTCAGCGGCGCCAATGGCTGGTATCGGGTGAACTACGACAATGGCACCGGCAATTGCTCGGAGGGCTACCCACCCTATGGCCAGGCGGAGTCATTCCCTACCGGTGGCTATGCGACATGGCCCGGACTGCATGCGCTGGGTGTGCGCTTGTACGAACTGACGCAGTCGGCAAGCGTGGACGACCGGGACTTCGTCGCGGCGTATTTTCCGAGCTTTATGGGGCGCTACGGTCCTAGCAAGCGTATGATTGCCGAGCTGATGTTCTGGCCTACGCTGGTTCGCCGTGGCGGCTCGCGCTGAAGGACAAAAGCATCGCGGCGCTGTTCGCCTGCGGGCGAGGGCGGCCCTGGCGGGTGCGGACCGGCTGCTTGCCAATGCGATGGCTGGTCAGTGCTCAAGCACCGCCTGGTACAGATCCCGTTCTTCGGCACTGCCGAGCGATGAGTTATGCCAGAGCATCGTGAAACAGCCGTTCACCGCCTTGCAGGTATCCTTCAGTTCCCGGAACTTCTTCCAGGCTGCTTCGCCGGTTCCAAGCCCCATATAACCAATGACGCTGCCTTCCATCGCAATCAGCGGACGGATGCGCAGGTTCAGCGCCGTTCCCGCGACCGGGTCGAAGGCCGGATACTCGAAGCAGGTTCCGCAGCGGAATCCGGCGTGGTCGGCGTAGGTGAGCGTGCTGTCGTAGGTCATGCCTGCCTGCTCCCAACCAAGCATGGTGGTGGGGTGTTCCCAGCGCAGGTAATGCATGCGGCCGCCCCATGCTTCCTGTTCGATATTCTCCTGCTCGCATATCCGCCGCAGCCGCTTTGCTTCCGCCTGGAGCTTTTCGGGGGCGCGATAGGTATTGAAGCTCGGATGCAGGCCGATTTCGTGGCCGCGGGCATGGATGCGCTGCATCAGTCCACATATGGCGGGATGCTCGGGCTCGTAGTCGGCATCCTTGCTGGGGTCGGTACAGCCACAGATGAAGTAGAAAGCGCTGACCAGTCCATGGCGCTCGGAAACATCCATGATCCAGTCGAAGGTATTGACCCGATCCGTCGGATGCAGCGCGGTCCGGGTCTTAAGCCGTATCACGGGAGCCTGCAGCACGCTTTTCACGTCCCGGCGTATCAGTATGTCGCCCGCCATGCGGCGGATGATTCTCGCCGCAGAGGCAAAGCCATAGCGGCTGGGCACATCCACGTCATGCGACACCTTCATGCTGGCCCGCTGCTGCCTGAGCTGCAGTTCGGGCCATAGCCGGCTGATCACCTGGCCAAGGATATGCAGCCATTCGTCCACCACCGGCCGCTCCAGATAGCCATGTTTCCCGGCATGCGACGCGCTGGCCGGGAAACGACCGTAGCTGTCGAGGTCGGAGCGGCCGACCTCCTCCTGGCGCGACAGCATCCAGTAGCTTAGACCGAGAACGTCATAGTGGATGCGATAGCCGGTAGTGGTCGCCTCGATCAGCGGTGACGGTGCGCGCGCGAGGCCTGGCGCTGGCAAGGGACTGCCGAGGGCCGGCTGCCAACCCTCGGCAAGCGCGTCCCAGCTCGTGAAGGCGAGCTCAGAGTCGGCGCGCCGGAAGGTGCCGGGATCTGCGGCAATCTCAATCGACCTCTGGCCGGAACCAGCAAGGCACAGGTGGACAAAGTCCGCGCCAGCAGCTTGCAGGTGAAAGCCATGGCCGAATCGCTCGGCCAGAATCCGCTGTAGCCAGGAAAGGGCTTCCGGGGTCATATGCCTCATTCAGATTTCCAGTGTGAATATGCCAATGCTCCGATGGGAATGATGGCTGTCAGTTCCACGAGCCGGTCCTGGATCGGCGCCACGCAAGCCGAATGGCCGATACTCACAGGATTGGGCCAGTCGAGAAAATTATCGGGACTTCGCAGTGCACTAACAATGGCGCTGGGTGCGACGCCGAACGCAAAGCGAATACGTTGACCTGGTGGACCAGCTGTCTTGAGCTTGCTACGGTGCGCCGTCGAGCAGTGTGGGCCGGGCCACGCTATGCGCTTCCCTTTAGCTGCGGACTTTGATTAGATGTATTTGACCGGATTGGCAAGTACGCCGCAGACGACGGCAAGGTATTCCAGTTTCCGGCCCGTGACCATGTCCTTGTGCGGCGACAAGTGGTCGCGAGGGGGGAGGTCCTTGGCGGGCCCGCATTGCTCTGCTGACCTACCAGACCGGGAGGGCAACTGGACGAGCTCTGCCGATGACATCCGCGCCAGCATCCAACGATCCCGTCCATCCATGAAGCATGTCTGGATTCTCAATCACTATGCCCAGGAGCCCGGCGGCACAGGCGGCACGAGACACTTCCATCTCGCAAAGCACCTGAGCTCGTCTGGCTGGCAGGCGACCGTCATCGCGGCCACCGCGATCGGCAGCGGCGAGAAGCGGCTGGAGGCGGGCGAGTTGTCGCGCCTGGACAGTATTCGCGATGTGCCCTTCCTCTGGGTACGCACGCCCATATACGAAGGCGATGGCGCCGGCCGAATGCTCAACATGCTGGCCTACAGTTGGCGTGTATTGCGTCGGCGCACCACGCACGGCCTGCCGCGCCCGGACGTGGTGATCGGCTCCAGCGTCCATCCCTTTGCCGCGGCGGCGGGCGCCCTGCTGGCGCGCCGCTTCAAGGTGCCATTCGTATTCGAGGTGCGCGACCTGTGGCCGCAAACACTGGTGGACATGGGCCGTCTGCGTGAAGGGGACTTCCTGACCTGGGCATTGCGCAAGCTGGAGACGTGGTTGTACCGACGTGCCGCTCGCATCGTTGTGCTGTTGCCGCATGCGTGGGAGTACATCACGCCGCTCGGCATCCCGAGGGAGCGCATCACCTGGATACCCAATGGCGTGGACCTTTCGCTGTTCCCGCCCACGCCTGAGCGCACTGGGGAACCATCCGGGCGATTCACGCTGATGTATTTCGGCGCCCACGGGCAGGCCAACGGCCTGGACAACTTGCTGCAGGCGATGAAGCTGGTGCAATCGAGTCCGGAGGGACGGCACATCGTGCTGCGCCTGGTGGGGGATGGCCGCATGAAGGCTGCACTGATTGAGCAGGCGCGGCAGCTCGGCTTGAGCAATGTCAGCTTTGAGCCCCCGGTGCCGAAATTCCGCATCCCTGCCGTGGCGATGGAGGCGGATGCCTTTGTCATCGCCGTGCGCGACCTGCCGCGGCTGTACCGGTACGGGATCAGCATGAACAAGTTGTTTGACTACTTGGCTGCGGCCCGCCCCGTCGTCATCGCCTCCAATGCCGCCAACAATCCGGTGGCCGATTCGGCGGCCGGACTGACGGTCGGCGCGGAGCAGCCTCGGGCACTGGCCGATGCCATCATCAACATCGCCGCGGCGCCGCTCGAGGCCCGCCTGCGCATGGGGCGCGCCGGGCGGGAGTACGTCGAACGCAACCACAGCTTCCAGCAGCTGGCGCAGCGTCTGGCTGTCGTGCTGGACGAAGCATGCGAAGCCACAGTTTAGTGATTGGGTCAGCGCCAGGAGCAAAAGCAATGGCGTGGTTGAGTTGGATGGCCATGCCGCGATCACCGGGAAGGGGTGTGTGCGAAGACCGGCGTGCAAGCCGGCGCGGAGCGGCCTGGCGCTCGCAGAAGCGCGGCTCTCACGTGCATGTACTTACTGTGCGCAACCGCACCGAAGCATGGAGCAGCCGCTCCTACTATGCATTCGTCGGGGGACATGGCATGTGCGGTGCGATGTCCGCTGCTATCAGCAAGGAGACCGCCGTGAGACCAGTCAATTGGCGCATTCAATCTCGGACCAGTCTGACAATACTTGTGGCCACCGCCCTGCTTGCGGCTTGCGCCGCATCGCCCGGCATGTACTTCGATAACAAGGCGGTAGTGAGCGCGATCGGGCCGGAAGTCGTGCCCAAGGTCACGCCGATCACCCTGGACCTGGTGAAAGCGCAACGCAACAAGGCCCGTACGGACAACGATCGGGTCCAGGAACTGTTCGCAACGCCGCAGCCTTATCGTATCGGCCCGGGGGACATCATCTCGGTCGTGGTATGGGACCATCCGGAACTGGTCTTTCCCACGCAGACTTACAGCATCGGCGCCTCCTTCGAAATCCCTTCGTCGAGCGGTGGCGCCAACGTGCCTGGCTATGTGGTCAGCGCACATGGCGATATTCAGTTCCCCTACGCCGGTGTCATGAAGGTGGCCGGAAAGACGGCAAACGATGTTCGCGACCAGATGGCGCGTGTGCTATCGCGAGTGGTCAGGAATCCCCAGATGACCGTGCGTGTGCTTGGCTTTCGCAGCCAGCGTGTCTATGTCGACGGCGAGGTCAAGCTGCCTGGCATGCAGCCCATCGACGACGCGCCCATGACTCTGGTGGAAGCGCTCAATCGCGCCGGCGGCGTGCTGAATCTGACCGGTGACAACAGCCGCATCCGTATCACCCGAGGCGAGCGCAGCTGGTATGTCAACATCCCCGCGCTGCTCGCCAAGGGCATCGATCCATCCCGCATTCTGCTGCGCTCCGGCGACATCGTCCGCGTGGAACAGCGCGAAGACAACAAGATCTTCGTCACCGGCGAAGTGGTGCGTCCGGCTTCCTTGCTGATGCGCAACGGGCGGATGACACTGAACGAGGCACTTGGCGATGCCGGTGGGGTCAATCCGAATTCCGGCAATGCGGAGCAGATCTACGTGATTCGGAAGGCGGTGGATGGCGAGCCCAATGTCTTCCACCTGGATGGCAACTCTCCGGCGGCGCTGGCTATCGCCGAGGGCTTCGAGCTGGAACCGAAGGACGTGGTTTATGTGAATGCACGCGAAGTGGTCCGCTGGAGCCGTGTGATCAACCAGTTGCTGCCGAGTACACAGCCCGTTTTCAGTTCGGCCACGGCATTCAAATAGTGGGATGCGAGAGATGGTTCACTCAATCCTGGTGGTGTGCATCGGTAACATCTGTCGCAGCCCGATGGCGGCTTGCCTGCTGGGCCATGTCCTGCCTGCTTGCGAGGTGGTTTCCGCCGGGCTCGCACCGCCGGTCGGCGCCCCCGCTGATCCGAACGCTGTCAGGCTGCTTGCACGCGAGGGGTTCGATATCGTCGGTCACCGCGCACGCGCCGTCGATGACGCACTGGTGGCGGCGGCAGATCTGATCCTCGTGATGGACAGCGAGCAACGCGACGAGCTCGAGCGGGTTTTCCCGCACGCGCGCGGGAAAACCCACCGGCTTTGCGAATATACGCACACGGATGTGCCGGATCCGTATGGATGCTCGCCGAAGATGTTCGGCATCGTGCTGGAACTGATCAAGCAGGGCATCGCATCATGGTCTACACGGCTGGGGGCTGCTGCTGCACCCGCACATGTTCAAGGAGAGGCATCATGAAACCGATCGGTACGCGATACCAGGCCCCCGCTGGCGCGGACGAGCGCGAGCCGGCAGTGGACCTCACCTCCTATCTCGATTTGCTGGCCCGCTATCGACGGACCTTCCTGTCCGTCGCCGGAGTCATCATCGGCCTCGGTCTCATCTACGCCATCCTGGCAAAGCCGGTCTACCGCACCGACATGACGGTACAAGTGGAGGACTCGAGCGGTAACTCGATAGGCAAGCTCGCAGCCGGCGTCTCGCCGGCTTTCGACGTCAAACCCGCGGCTTCTGCGGAGATCGAACTCCTGCGCTCACGGATGGTAGTCGGCAAGGCGGTCGACGACCTGCGTCTGTATATCGAAGCCGCACCGCGCTATTTCCCGCTGATTGGCCCGGCAATCGCCAATTTCAATCCTGAACTGTCGCACCCGGGGCTGTTTGGATGGGGCGGCTTCGCGTGGGGCCATGAATCGATCACCGTGGCCCAGCTCGACGTGCCAGCGCCCATGGAGGAACGCAAGATCACGTTGACCGCGCTGGGTGACGACGCGTACAGGGTGCGGTTTGCCAGCGACAATGTCGAGGCTACCGGCAAGGTGGGATCGCCATTGACGATCAGCACGGCCACCGGGACGGTCACCATGCTGGTCAGCCAGATCGACGGACGCCCCGGTGTCCAGTTCGTACTCCGTCGCCTGCCGCGCGGCGCGGCCATCACGCGATTGCAGGAGAAGCTGGCGATCAGCGAGCGTGGCAAGCAAAGCGGCGTGATCGGCGTGTCGCTGGAGGGAATCTCGCCGGACATGACGGCAGCTGTCCTCAACGAGATCGGTAACGCCTATGTTGACCAGAACATCCGCCGCAAAGCCGCTGAAGCCGAGAAGTCGCTGGCCTTTCTCGAGGGACAACTGCCGCTGCTCAGGCAGCAGGTCGATGTGGCCGAGACCCGGTATAACGCGATGCGCAATCAACGCGGCACCATCGACCTCAGCGAGGAGTCCAAGCTGATCCTGGGCCAGTCGGTACAGATCCAGACCAAGCTTCAGGAATTGCAGCAGAAGCGCCAGGAGCTGGCTGCACGCTTTACCTCCAATCACCCGGCGATCGCACTCATCGACAACCAGATTGCCGGCCTGAACGGCCAGCTGAACGGTGTATCCGGGCGGATCCAGAAGCTGCCGGATGTGGAACAGAATGTGCTTCGCCTGATGCGCGACGTCAAGGTCAGCACTGAGTTGCTTCAGACGCTGCTAAACGAGGTGCAGCAGCTGAAACTGGTCAAGGCAAGCAAAGTGGGAACCGCGAGGATTGTCGACCCGGCCGATGTGCCGCTCAAACCAGTGCGGCCTGATCGGGCGATGATTGCGGGGATGTCGCTGGCCCTGGGCTTGCTTGCCGGCCTGCTGGCGATCTTCATGCGCCATATGCTCGATGGCGGCGTGGCCGACGCGGACGAGATCGAGAGGCAGACAGGGATGACCGTCTATTCGACCATCCCCTTCAGCAAGCAGCAGTCAGAGCTGCCATCCGGCGGCAACCTGCTGGCACTACAGCAGCCGGACGACCCGGCCGTGGAGAGTCTGCGCAGCTTCCGCACGGCATTGCGTTTCGCCATGGCTGGGAGCAATAGTCGGACGGTGATGATCACCGGGCCCGCCCCGGGCGTCGGCAAATCCTTTGTCTGCGCGAACTTTGCCGCGATTGCCGCCGCTGGCAGCCGCGTGGTGCTTATCGATGCCGACCTGCGCCGCGGCAGCCTGCAGAGCCTCTTTGATGCCAGGCGCGGGCCAGGCTTGACCGAACTGCTGATGGGCGCGCCGCTGGAACAGGTTTTGCAGCGGCAAGTGGCGCCCGGCCTGGACTTTATCTCGACCGGCACGCAACCACCACACGCGGCGGATTTGCTGCTGACTTCCAGCATAGATTCCCTGCTTGAGCAACTCAAATCGCGCTATGACCTCGTGCTGATCGATACCCCGCCAGTGCTTGCCGCTGCCGACGCGAGCATCCTGGCGAGCAAGGCTGGCGTAGTGTTCCTCGTCGCGCGTGCCGAGAAGACCACCACCGACGAGTTGATCGCGGCGCAACGGGCCATCCAGCAGGCCGGCGCCGACATCAAGGGCGTGCTCTTCAACGGCCTTCTGATCGAGGGACGCTGGTACCGGTCCCACAACTACTTCGGCAAGTATCGCTATCTCGCCGAATACGGCAATGGACAGAGCAAGCGGGCCTAGCTAAAGCGGCGGTCGGTGTCGTCCCCGGCTGTCTCCCAGCCGTCGGCCGCCACCACCGCCGACTTTCACACGGCTTCACCGGAGGGCCCATCAGCCATGCCACTCGTTCACGCGTCTGCCGTCTCTTCAGTGGTCATCGCCGGCGCCGGCGGGCTCGGGGTGGAACTCTATGATTATCTGCAGGCAGAAGCATTGTGCGGCGGACCGGTTGTAGCGGGCTTCATCGATGACAGGCCGGGCAAGGTTCCGGACGGCATAGATCTGCCGCATCTGGGACCGATACGTCAGTTCCGCCCCGCGTCGCACCAGGCAGTGCTGGTCGCGATAGCTGCCACCCAGGCACGGCAGGACGTACTGTCTTGGCTCTTGCAAATCGGGATCGAGGTTCCGCTGTATGTACACAGCACGGCCCTTGTCTCGCCTTCCGCCCGCCTGGGCGTGGGTGCACTGATCTTTCCATTCACTGTCGTCAGTCGGGGCGCATTGGTGGAGGATGGCGTGGTGGCCAATGTCTTCAGCGGGATCGGCCATGGTTCCCGGGCGGGCGCATGCTCTGTGCTGTCACCTCACGCGGTCCTCAATGGCAACGCCACCGTCGGACCGCGGTGTTTCCTGGGGACACGTGCAACGCTCTACCCAGGCGTGACAATCGGTGCCGATTGCGTTGTCGACTCTCACACCGGCGTCTCCGCCAACGCCAAGGACCGGCAGTTCATCACTGCCGGTACCTACCAGATTACGGCACGCCGGATCCGTGATCAGTGATGGTGAACTCCATCGTCGCAGCTCAGAAGGTGTCAGAACATGCCCGGTAAGACGGCAAACGGCACTGTTCGACATTCACCACAGTCCGGCCGGAAACCGGATCGGTGTCGATGGATCTGAAATAGCGCTCGGTGACACCGAACCAAAGCAACCCATGGGACCACAAGCGAGTTTTGATAGGATGCAGCGCGGCCGGCATAATAAGGACCAGGAAGCCGCAAAGTGCCAGCCGGGCAAGCATCGGCGTCTGACCGGCGCGCGCAAGCGGACGAAAGGGATGTAGGTTGAGCCATGCCACGGTCAACCCCACAGCCATGCCGATCAGGGTTTCCGCCAGCGTATGATAGCGACCGACAATCAGGGCAACCGCCACCACGACCGCCACCCATACACCGGCAAACAGGCCGAACCTGGCTGTGCGCCTGCCCCATGTCGATCCCAGCATCGCACAGAGCACCGGGTAGACCGAAGCCGTAAGCATGGCGTGCCCGCTTATGCTGTACACGTTCGCCGATGGTATTGACCATCCCCCAATTTCGAACGCGAGTTTCCCTGCAAGAATGACGGCCACGCCGGCCCCCAGCGACAGGAGCCAATAGCATGCCTGCCTCCAAAAGCCCAGGTAGACCAGCCGCAGCGCAATCATGGCAGCAAGGGGGAACGTGAGTGAAGCGCCGCCAATATGGACGATCAGCACCCAGGACAATCGCATTGGCGGCTCCAGATCATGGAATGGTCACTCGCCCTTGCGTCTCGAGCGAGCATCCGACATGTCATGCGGCATCGACATCCGGGGCACTCGGCTTGCTTCCCTTGAAGCGGGGGGCGGAGAATTCTCCCGCGGCACTGATCCCCTCGCGCGCCACGACCTTGGTGACGGTCTTCCACAAGATCACCATGTCCAGCCATACCGATACATGGTCGACGTACCAGACGTCCAACCGGAATTTCTCCTCCCAGCTGATAGCGTTGCGTCCACTGATCTGCGCGAGTCCGGTAATACCGGGACGGACCAGATGGCGGCGTGCCTGCTCCGGTGTGTAGAGCGGCAGGTATTCCATCAGCAGTGGCCGCGGCCCGACCAGACTCATATCGCCTTTGACGACATTCCAGAGCTCCGGTAATTCATCAAGGCTTGTGGCGCGCAGCAATGCTCCGAATCCTGTCAGCCGCTCCGGATCGGGCAGCAGTTCGCCGTCCGGGCCGCAAGCATCCGTCATGGTGCGAAACTTGACGATGTGGAATGGTTCGCCATGAAGTCCCGGCCGCACCTGCCGGAAGAAGACCGGTTTGCCCAGCCTCAGGCGCACCGCGCCCATCAGGAACAGGAGAGGAATGGCGAGCAGCAGGATGGCCAGCACGGCCAGGAGGATGTCAAAGATGCGCTTCATCACATTCGCTCCGAGAAATCCCGCCCGTCAGGGCGGCGGCGTAAGGAGCGCCACCGGCAGGCGGCATCCTTCCTGGAATGGCCGGCATGTAGGTCCAGAGGGGGTAAGCGTCGAATGGGGGAGGGAGCCTGCATGCCGCGCCGGCACTTGCCGGGCCGGGCAAGTCATTAGTGGCCGCCACACGCCACGCTGGCTCAGTATAGTTGCGGCGGAAAGCGAACGTTGCACTGCTATGTGGCGATGACCACAGAACGCACGCCACCTCCGCTATACCCCTCGGTCTCGACCTGCCGGCCGCGCCGCCGGCTCTTCCGGTCTTCCGCTACCGGAAGCAGGAACTCTCCGAAGACCCTGGCGAAGCTTGCCCAGTTTTGCGTCAATTCTTTTCTCGACAAGTCGATAAGTAAGCAACGAAACCATCATCGTCGCAATCACCAACAACACGCATGCAATGTCGCCTGGCAAGACCCTGTGCTTGTCCATCGCGGAGAACAGCCGGGCAAATGCCGGAACCGTGAAGGCCTGCAACAGATATAACGAGTATGAGGAATCGCCAATGCCCTGCAACCAGCTACCTCCTATCCAGCCCTCGGCGCTCTCCCAGAACACCATCCCGGAAACCAGCAGCGCCGCGGGGATTCCCGCAAAGACCACTCTGTCCTCCATCGAAGAACCGGGGGTCAGCACAAGGAAGCCGAAAACTCCGGCCGCGATCAGGGAGAAAGAAGCCCGCCTGGAGATCCGATAGCCGAATTTGTAGAGCCAGGCGACCAGGCAGCCGAGTACGAATTCCAGCAGCAGGGGGGAGGTCAGGAACCTGAAGATATATAGCGTTGGCCTGGTGAGCGACAGTACCGAAAGCCCTGCAAAGAAGGCGGGCAAGGCCCAACGCATGCATCGCTCCGAGAAGCAGATCGAGATGGCGAAAACCGCATAGAAGAACATCTCATAGACCAGCGTCCAGCCGACATAGAGAATCGGGTAGGCGTTACCGTGCTCTTTGACCTCGTATGGGATAAAGAGATAGGAGGTCACAATTTGCATCGCCGTGAACTCGGAATTCTTAAGACTCGGTACCACCCACACGACTGCCAGCATCAGGCTGGTGAGAATCCAGTACATCGGTGCGATTCGCATGAGCCGGGCAACCATGAAATCCTTTGCCGCCTGCGCTCCGCGAAGCCGGCCCGAGGTCGTGGCCACCATCACAAACCCGGAAATGAAGAAGAAAATATCGACGCCGCTCCATCCCCACTCGCTCGCATGGCTGAGAGCACCGGGCGTCCACCCGAAGATCCTTATCGTGGCGGCCGAATGATAGGCGACCACCGCCGTCGCCGCGATGGCGCGCAGCGACTGCACTGTTGATAGCTTTTGCCCCATGTCGTGCTCCCGGTGCGTTGCTCTTCGGCCCGCTGTCCATCCATTGGCACGCGAATCCGGATGGAGCTTTGAGCAATTCTGTCTGCAAGTGTGCCTTCGCACCGTTGGCTATCTCACATTTGGCCGCCGCTCGAGGGAGCACTCCCTGCACCGCTCTCGACCCAGCCGAAAGGCCTCCGAGTCTGTTGGAGAGCGCACCGAAGAGCGAAGGCCAACTCGCTAGATTTGGAGTCCACACCCAGGCCGGCAGACCACGCCTTGGGACATGACAGATGTGGAGGACCGGACATGAAGGCAAGCACAGCACGCAGCGAGGGCGGCGGCGGATTCGGCGCCACCCTGCCGGCGATTGCGGATCCCCACCCGCTGCATAGCGCCGAGGCCATCTGGCAGGAAACCAACTGCTACATCGACTTGTGGGTCGAACTGCTCCACCGCTGGGGTCTCGAACCGCGCGCGGGACTGGCTTTTACCGTGGCGCAAGACTTTGAGGGTGATCACTTTACCTTCTTCAAGTATCCGCAGTTGGACCTGGAGACGCTGTACGGGACGGTTGTGCAAGAAATGGCGGTCTACGACACGCTCCAGGCGCACGTCATGGCCCAGGTCGAACGCGGTCACACCGTGCTGCTCGAAGCCGACAGCTACTATCTGCCCGACACGCATGCCACGGCGTACCGGCGCGAGCACGTCAAGACCACCGTCGCCATTGACCGCATTGACGGCCAGGCGCAGCGCCTCTGGTACTACCACGGCCTCGGCTATCACAGCGCGCAGGAGGAGAACTATCGCGGCCTGTTGCGGCTTCTCCCTGATCTCAGCGGCAACGGCAACATCTTGTTCCCCTATGCCGAATGCGCTAAGCGCGTGCGCCCGCCGCTCGCGTCATCCGCATTGGTCGACGCTTCGGTCGGCCTGCTGCGCTACCACCTGGGCAGACGCCCTGCAGCCAACCCGGTGGCCTGCTGGCGACAGGTGTTCGGCGAGCATATGGATACCCTGCTGGCGCGTGACGACGCCTATTTCCACCTGTACTCCTTCAATTTTCCGCGTCAGCTCGGCGCCAACTTCGAAATGCTGCACCACTGGCTGGCCTGGCTCAGCGAGCAAAAATACAATGCGCCCAAGGCTGTGGCTGACGCCGCACGCAGCATTGCGACCGAGAGTAAGGTCTTGCAGTTCCGGCTTGCTCGAGCGGTCGCGCGCCGGCGGGTGGACTCCTGCACGGATTGCCTGGACACGCTGGAGTCCTGCTATGACAGGACCATGGAGGGCTTGCTGTCGGCGTTCGGCACGTCCCACCAAGTCTGCGCATAGGGCCGGGGGTGCCCGCCATGTTCTACGGCGGGCATCCCGGGGCATGAGCGCCGCAACAGCAACGGCGCCCGGCTCGGCGGTCAGCCATCATAGCCAAGTGGATGCTCCGCATTGACCGCGTGGATCTCGCCGGAAGGAATCGCGGGAGCGTGCGCGCCAGCCTTCCCCGCCTCATGCACCAACCGCAGACGCCGGCTGCTGCCGGGCGCGAGATGGAACCAGTTATCGGTCGCTTGAAAGGCATGATCGTCGATGTGAACCCAACGTGCGAAGCGCTGCGCGGATACCGTCAGCCACCAGTCACCGTCGACTTGCTCGAGCCTGGCTCGCAACCCGGGGGGCTTCAGCGCGGCGGCACGGCGGTCAGGAAGGTAGACGGCCTGGCTCAGCGGCTCGCCGCTGTCGGCAGCATGCAGCGTGACCACGACCACATCGTGCGTCGGCGGGCCGAAGCGATACGCATAGGTGAAGTCGAAGAAGCGGTCCAGCAGCGCCGCTGCTTCAATGCGCGCCGCGCCACGCGCCGGCAATAACAGGCTGTGCCGGGCTTCGGCCACAACTGTCTCGCCGTCGCGCAGGCAGCGCAGCGTCAGCGACAGCGCGTGCGGTTGCGGCGTTTCGTTGATCGCATGCACGTGCAGTCCGTTGAGCCCTTCATCGGTAATCAATACCTGCAGCGGTTGCCAGACCTGCCGCAGGGCATGCCAGGCCGACTTTGGCCGCCCGCACGCATCGACGATGCCCCAGCCGGCTCCGGGCACGAGATCCTGCAATTGCCAGATCAGTCCGCCGGCACAGCTTGACCCGACCCGGCGCCATTCGCTGAAGACTTCTGTCATCACCTCCGCGACCACCGCACGGGACAGCACCAGGTAACGCTGCGGCTGCTCATATCGTAGGCGCGGTGGATCCACTTCGTACAAGGTTCGCAGGTAGTACTCACGTACATCCTCGAAATCCCACGGTGCGCCCGCGTCGCGGGGTATTGTGGCTTTCCAGCGGGGCGAATGCAGCGGCTGCGACAAACCGTGTTCCGCCAGCGTGCGCTCGCAGGGCACATTGGCAAATGCCAGACATTCGGAAGCAAAGCGCACTTGCGCCAAGCGCGCATCCGCCAACGGTCGCTGGTAGGCTCCAACGCCGTAGTAATGACTCACACCAGTGTCCGGCTGGAACGGCCACGCGCCGCCAGTTGGCGAATTGCCGACATACACTACGTCCGGCCGCTTGGCGGCAACCAAGCCCCGGATCAGTTCGTCGAACAGTGGCTGCTTCCAGTCGCTGCGCGAGACGCCCATCATTGCCGCCTGCTGCTCTGCCTCGCTGCCGCCACACAGCACGGCAATGCTCGGATGGGTTAGGGTGGCGCTTAGCCAGTCGCCAACTTCGCGCGTGATGTCCTCGGTGAGGCCGAGGCCCGGTCCGATGCTGCCATAATCAAAATTGGCGAACATGAAATCGTGCCAGACCAGCAAGCCAAGTTCGTCACATATCCGGTAGAAGGCCGCGCCCGGATAGCACGTGACGCCGCTGATCCGCACCATGTTCATCCCGCCCCGGCGCGCCAGCTCCAGCCAGTGCCGGGATGCTTCATCCGTGTCGGCAAGGCCGTGCAGATCATTGCTGGAGATGCACGCCCCCCGGCAGAACAGCGGCTCTCCGTTGATGCGCAGTGCGAAGGCCCCGGCATCGCTTGAACAATCCAATGATATGGTGCGAAAGCCAACCCGTCCGCAGTGGATGGCGCGTCCCTCGATGGTTGCATCCACACGGTAGAGGTGGGGTTCACCGTGCGTATGCGGCCACCAGAGCTTTGGACGTTCAACGCAGACTGTGCCTTCGAGTGTGAACCTGTCGGTACGCGACAGCGAGCCCGGATAGATGCATCCCTCGCCGTCGATGGCCTCGAACGATCCAGACGCTGGCGCGGATGCCGGGAAGTGCAGGTGCAGGCCAATCACACCGCGATCTCCTTGCACCCGCCCCCACAGATCAGCGCGCACGCCATGCAGGATGTCGTCACTGGCCGGGTCAAGCAGTTCCACCGGCCGCCAGGGCCCAACCGCATGGACCGGCGGGCACCAGCCCGGCATGTGGCCAAGCAGGGTCGTGCGAATCGCCCGCAGGATTGGTGGCACGATCATTCTTGGCTTCCACCGCACCGGGCCGCGCTGCTTGCGCAACCACGGATGGAGCGCACGGAAGCAGAGGTGCATCAGGTTGTCGCCGTCCAGGTCGACCTCGACTTCATGAGCGACAAACATATGCCGCGCGCTCAGCACAAGCTTTCCGTTCAGCCAGGCTTCGACCACCGTGGCGAGCCCGTTAAAGCGCAGCACGCGCCGGCCGCGGCCGGCAAAGTTCACACGATACCAATGGTCATACTGGTGCAATGGCGGCGGCATTGCGTCGTCCCATCGCCCGGCGGCGCGCAGCGCGCTGGCCACCGTGCCGGGCACTGGGGCCGGCAGCCAGCCTGCGGCAGGATCCAATGCAGCGGGGCTTTCGGCCGCGCCGGCGGGTGTCTGCACCCATGTCCACTCGCCGCCGAGCGCGGTACTGCCGATGGCAACGCCCGGGCGGCCGCCGGGGAGTGCTTGCTGACCGGACGCAAGAATGCTTGTGTCAGGATAAGTTTGCGACTTCATGGACTGCCTCTCCCGTGACAGCCTGCCCGTGCTGGAACGCTGGCCACGCGGAGCATGCCTCGCTGCTCCGGGCGGCTGCAGAAGTTCGATGCAGGGCGGACCACCAGGCGCATCGGTCGGCACTGCATCTGCATGGGCCGAATGGATGCGGCATCTGCTCACGTCTCAATGCCGCTCCGTCTCAGATGCCTCCGAGCACGTCACGCACCCGCTGGGGCCAGTTCGCCGGCTTGAAGCCGTGGTGACGCAGCAAGGCCAGCGTCAGGCGCTCGATGCCAAAGCCCACGCAGCCGGTGTGCGCCGGCGCGCCGTCCGCGGTACGCAACGGCCATGCGTGCGCGAAATGGTCCATGTGGTAGTTGAAACTCATGCAAGCCGTGGGCGGCGCGCCATCATTGATCGGCACCAGCAACTCGAACTTCAGCTTGAGCTCGCGCTGGCTGTCGGCCACGATCTTGCCGCCACGCCCAAAGAACGGATCGTTCGCCACGTCAACCTCATGCGGCAAGCCAAGCAGGCTGGCCAGTTGCGTGCCACGTTCCATCCAACGTTGACGGAATTCCACGATCTGCTCGGCCGTGCCGAGCCGGACATATTCGCGCTGGCGGAACATCTGCATGCGTGCAGGGTCGATCGAAGGTTCATGACGGAAGCAATACGTCAACACGTCAACCACCAGCCCTTCCCGAGGCATCGGACCGCGGCTGGCCACCACAGGGTAGACGGGATAGCACGCCGCGGGCGCCAGCACCACATCGGTGGGCTGCTGCTGATCGGCCCATTCCTCACCGCGCTCCAGGCGCGCCAGGAGTCGATGATGTTCGCGATCGCCGCCACAGAAGCAATGCACCGTCCCTGCCAGTTGGGGAAAGCCCTTGAGATACTCGCTCGCTTCGAAATCCTTGCGCGGCATGGCAGGAGGAAATCGCATCACCTCCGCGTCCTGGTCGGCGCCCAGTTTGCTGACGGCGTAGTTCAAGCCGTCGGCAATACTCTCGAACAGTCCGCTACGGCCATAAATGCCATCGACCGTCGAGGGAAAGAGCACGCGGGCGTCAATCAGCGCCTGCCGGTAAGCACGGCGGCCCGTGTCAGGATCCTGCGCCGGCCTGGCCATGGCAGAATGGTCACCCGGGGCAACGGATGCGTCGTCGCCTGGCACGTAAGCGTTGCTGGTATCGTCCATGGACGGCTCCTCAGGCGGACCGGTCCGCCAGTAGCAGATTGGCGGTATTGGTCAATATGCGATCGTTGTTGATCATCAAGGGGGCGGACCACAGATCCCGCAGGTGGCGTCCCAGGCTGAACGGCGTGCCATGCTTGTAGCCCGCCATGCCGCAGACCAGCATCGCGATTTGCACCGCTTCGAGCGCCAGCGACGACACGCTGGTCTTGAGCCCGTTCATTTCCGCCGCCAGGTTGAAAATTGCCGACACACTCTGGCTTGCATGACGCTGGCGTTGGTGAGCCAACGCCAGTTCCAGCCGCCCCTCCAGCATCTGGATAATGGCAACCGCTTCGGCCACGCGCGTAGCCGAGGGCGGAAGCGTGCCAGGCCGGGCGCGCGCCTGGCCCTGGAACAGCACCTTGGCGCGCTGAACCGCATCCGCGGCGATACCGGTCCACAAGGCAGACCACAAGATGTGCGACACGGGGGTCATGGTGACGTCGGCAATCTCGCCGAACGACACGGGCAGGATCTGATTGGTATGCCCGCGGGCTTCCAGCCGGAATCCATTGCTGCAGGTGCCGCGCATGCCCAGGGTATCCCAGGTGGAGAGACTTTCCAGTACGTAGTCTGGCTTGAGCACGCTTACCATGACCTGGTCCGATGGCGAGGCATCGGGATGGCGGCGTGCCGTGACGAGGATCCCGTCGGCATGGGCGCCATAGGAAATGGTCGGAGCCATCTTGAGCAAGTACAGGTTGCCGCCATCGGCGTTGACCGCGCAGCCGCTGCTGCGCAGGGCACCGCCAATCGCCTCTTCGGACGTGGCCGAAGCCAGCAGCAATTGTTCGCTGGCCAGGCGCTGCAATAGCTGCGCGTGCCACGAGCTGGTGCTCGCATGATTGACCAGGCATGCCACCTGTATCTGGTGCATGGCGTAGATCATTCCCGTCGAGGCACAGGCACCGCCCAGCACGCGGCAGACCGCTGCGATCGTTTCCAGCGACGCGCCATCACCGCCACAGGCTGGCGGCACCATGGCGCCCAGCAACCTCTGCTCACGCAAGACTGCAAACGCCTGGTGCGGAAAACACGCATCGGCGTCGACCTGGTCTGCATGCCTGGCTGCTTCTGCCGCGGCCAGGCGCGCTCCGGCCAGCAAGTGTGCGGCGTCAGCAGTCTCTGCGCGCGGAAAGGCCTGCTCGACGCTGGCGAGGACCGGGCTCATGCCGCCTCCTGCTCTTGTTTGATCTGCTCGGTCGCCGCAGCCAGTGTGCTGATGCTGCGGAACAGCTGGCGAGTCAGCATGCGGTCAGGTATCTCGATGCCGAAGGTATTTTCGATCGCGAGCATGACTTGCACCGTTGCCAGTGATGACAGTCCCGCTTCGTATAGATCGGCCTGGTCGTCCAGCGATTCAACTGGTACGTCAAGTCGGGCCACTTCCAAAAGTATGGTGCGTATCGCTGCTCGCATGGTGGGCTCCAGGTTGAGGTACAACGCCTTGGTGACCTATTGAGCCTGAACGTCGCACGCGCATCAGTGCGTTTTCACACCAATGCGTGTGCTCAGAACGTCCGCCAAACGCTCGCAGAAACAGGTACACCCACACAAATGGCGGTGCGGTTTCTGGCGTGCTTTGGCATGCGTCAGTTTTTCCCTACCCGATCGGCTTGACCGGCCAATGCGGGAGGCTTCGCTACCGCTCGTGGCAACGGCATCCCCAGATAAGGATTGATGGTATTGAAGTCCGCCCGGTTGCTGCGCCGGGGCATGACACCGTTGAGGATGCCACCGGCCAGCCTGGCATTGGCGTGCGCCAGGCGCTTGAGGGTTTCATCGACCTGCGCCGTCGCCGTGACATCGGCGCGCACCACCACCAGCGTGGAACCCGCCAAGTTGGCCACCAGCGTGGCATCGGCCACCGCCATCACCGGCGGCGTGTCCACCAGCACCAGGTCGAAGCGCCCCGCGCACAGCCGCAGGGATTCCGCCAGCGCGGGCAGCATCAGCAGCTCGGACGGATTGGCCGGCACCGCGCCGCGGCTGAGCAGGAACAGGCCATTGACCACGCTCGGCTTGACCGCTTCGGCGATCGCGCTGCGGCCAGCGAGCACTTCTGCCAGCCCGGGCTCGGCAGGCAGGTCGAACCAGTCCGCCACGCGGCCGCGGCGCAGGTCGGCGTCGACCAGCAGCACGCGCTGGCCGGCTTCGGCGAACAGCACCGCGAGGTTAACCGCGGCGAAGGTCTTGCCGGCGCTGGCGGCGGGGCTGGTCACCGCAACCACGCAGTTGGGTGCATCGCGCAACGCGAAATGCAGCGCCGCCCGCAGCGTGCGCAGGCCTTCCACGGCAAGCGAATGCGGGGCGCGCCGCGCCAGCAGGAACTGGTCGTGCAGGCCCTGGCGCAGCAGCCGTTCGGCGCGCGCGCGTTCGTCCTCGGGCGCGGCGGCCGTGGCGGCGTCGATCACGCTGGTGACAGACTCCGGCCGGCCGAGGCGCACATTGGGCGGCAGCACAAAGCCGGAAGCGATGCCCAGGCGGCGCTTGGCTTCGACCAGCCGTTCCAGCTCGGTCTGCTCGTTGCTGAAGGCGATATCGCCCAGCATGGCCATGCCCAGGCGCTGTTCCGCATCGGCGGCGCTGGCCACCGACGGGCGCATGCGCTGGCGCAGGTTGATCGCGGCCACGCCCAGGCACAGGCCGAGCAAGGCGCCGGCGGAGGCGAACGGCCACGCGCCGAGACCGACCGGTGTGACCGGCGCGATCGCGGCATCGACCACGCGCATCTGGGTAGAGCTGTCGGACAGCATCAGCGACAGCTGCTCGACCTTGCTGCGCAAGGACATGTACATGTCCTCGGCCACCTTGACGTCACGCGTGAGCGCCACCGATTCGCGCTCGGAGGCCGACAGGGTCTGCATACGCGCGTCGATCTCCGCGCGCTCGCGAGTCATCTGCTGGATCTGGCTGTCGACGGTGCGGACCTCGTTGGCCTCGGGCGTGAAGCGCTGGAGCAGCCGCGTGCGCTCAAGCTTGAGCGCTGCGATCTGGCGCTGGTACTCCATGCTGTTGCTGAGGAACGACTGCGCGTCGCGGCTGGGCTGCAGCGAACCCGTGCGCGCGCGGTAGCGCGTGAGCGCCTCTTCGGCGCGCGTGAGTTCGCTCTGCACGCGCGGCAGCTCGCCCGAGAGGAACGCGAGCGTGCCGGCCGCGTCCTGGCGGCGCTTGTCGGTCTGGCCGTCGATATAGGCGCGCGTGACCCCGTTGACGAGTTGGGCGGCAAGCTGGCGGTCCGGGTATTGCCAGCTCACGCGCACGGTGCCGCCCGGCGCGGTCAGGGGGTCGGCCGCGCCGCCCAGGCTCGCCGGGGTTTCACTGCGTTCGCTTTCCACCGTGAGCCCGCGGCGCACGGACTCGGCGGTGCGGGCCAGGTCGTGCCGCGTGAGCTGGAAGCGCGTACCGGGCCCGGCCTCGATCTTGTCCACGCGCAGCACAATGCCGTTGGCCATCGCAGTCTCGCCGGCCCGCCCTTCCAGCAGCAAGGTGTCCTGCTGCATCAGGCGGTAGCGGCCGTCGCTGCGCACCTCGAAGGTGAGTGGCTGGTCTACCAGCGCCTCGGGCACGGTCATGCTGGCGATTACCAGACGCTCGCCGCCCCAGGCATAGCCCAGGCTGGCAGGCCAGGTGCCGCGCGGCTGGCCGGGTGTGGAAAAGCGCTGGACCAGCGCGCCCAGCAGCGGCGCACGCAGCGGCTGCGCGGTGATATCGAGCCGCAGCCGCTCCACCACCGGACCGACCACGGCGCGGCTCTTGAGCAGGCCTGCGTCGAAGGCCGCCGGGCCCTGCATCTGGGCGACGCTGCGCATGCCGCCATCGCGCCCCTCAACCTGCACCAGCGCCTGCGCGCGATACTGCGGCGGCGCCGACAGCGCCACCAGCAAGCCTGCGGCCGCACCGGCCACGCCAGCCGCGGCAATCCAGCCGAGGTGGTCCATCAGCGCGCGCGCCTGCGTGACGCCCGGCTGGGCCTCACGGCGCGGGGTGGCGCTCTCAGCCGGGCCACCGGCATATGACAGTCTGCTCACGACTACAGCTCCTCAAATGGGATCGGCGCGGCGTATACACGCCGCGCTTCGCAGGCCACACGCGCCGAAGCGTGCCGCTCAGGCGCTGGCCAGCGCGGGCAGCAGGCGGTCATACTCGCGCTTGACCAGCTTGTAGCACTCGCACGAATGCTTCTCCAGCCCGCAGCGGTCAAGCACGGTGATATGGCCGCGGCTGTGGTGGATCAGGCCCAGGTCTTCCAGCTTGCCGGCCGCTTCGGTCACGCCTTCGCGGCGCACGCCGAGCATGTTGGCGATGACCTGCTGGGTAATCACCAGCTCGTTGGAGCTGAGCCGGTCGATGGCCAGCAGCAGCCAGCGGCACAGTTGCTTGTTCAGGGAGTGGTGGCGGTTGCAGGCCGCGGTCTGTGCGATCTGCGTGAGCATGGCCTGCACGTACAGCAGCGTCACGCGCTGCAGCGTGGGCAGGCGCGGCAGGTCGCCGCGCAGCAGGCGCGCGGGAATGCGATAGGCCATTCCGGGGCTGCGCACTTCCACCCGGCTGGGCATGGTGTCGCCGCCGGTGACCACCGGGATGCCGACCAGCCCTTCGTTTCCGACCGCGGCGATCTCGACCGTCGCGCCGTCCTCCAGCAGCGACAGCAGCGATACCACCGCGGTGGTCGGGAAATAGACATGGACGATGCGCTGGCCGGAATCAGTCAGGAGTTCGCCGGCGCGCAGACGGACCAGCTCGAAGTGCTGCGCCAGCGTCTCCCACTCGCCGCGCGGCAGCGCGCTGAGCAGGTGATTGACATGCAGATCCGATCGATGCGTAATCATTTTCGTACCCCCTGTCCAATCCCGAGTCCGGGAACAACGCTCTGCCGGCCTGGCTCGGCACGACTGCTTTCCGAGAACCGGCTGGCTGCGCCGCCGACCCAGGTGCGGCGCTCTTTGCAAGCCAGTGCCTCTATTTAGCGTCATGGCAGCGCGCTCCGACAGTAGGCGAACGGCTGGGGAACGGTCATCCATCGGGAGGTTGGACGGAAAGGCGAGAGTGAAGCGGGCGCTGACAAGGGCTCCATGCGCCGCGGCGGCTGCGATGTCCGCCGCCGCCATACGAGGCGAGGCGGCACGGCAGATGGAAGCTGTTACGGGCTAGTCAGTCACGGCAGGCACGCAAGGCTGGATGCATGGCATGCCCTCCGCTGTCGGCATGAGACCCGGGATATCGTGCAAAAGGCGGATGCACCGGGTTGCCCCCGGCGCCGGATCGAACCGGTTCTGTGCCAGACGCCGGAGGCGGCACACCAGCCAAGTGTTGCCCGCTGCAGGCAGGATCTGCCGACTCATGGCTTGAACTCGCCGAAATGCGCGGCCAGCAACGGCACGCTGGCCAGGTATGAGGCTTCGAGCTGGTCCAGGCAGTCTTCGCAACGGTCCGGCTTGCGGCTGATGACCGCGCGCATCAGGCGGAACTGCATCACCATCGCCTCCGAGGCCATGGTGTAGCAGGCTTGTGCCGCCTTCTCGGGCACCTCCTGCCCGTGCATCACCAGCCAGCGCAGGTAGCGCGCCAGCAGCTCGAAATTGGCGCCGAGCTGGCGCAGCACGCCCGACGCGTAGTGGTGAAAGCCCGGTTCCCCGCGCGCCATCAGCCGCTCGAGATGCTGGGGAAATACCGCGCGAAACATTGTGACGGGGTTCTCGCGCGGACGGTTGCCCAGGTGAAAGCGCAGCAATGCCAGCGAGGCCTCGAGCAGCGTCTCGGCAGCGTGCGGATGCCCGTTGCGGCGGACCACATCGGCGTGCATGAAGGGCAGCGCGTCGGCACTGCGCACGCCCGGTGCCAGGCGAATGATGGCGGCGTAGTCCTCGCCGGTCGCGGTGTGGTAGCCGTCGGAGTGGTAGTAGCCGACAGCGCCGGCTTCGGGGATCAACACATCGATGGCAATGCAGGTGGGCATGCAATGGCGCAGGTAGCCGGCGCCGCGGGGTGGCGGCAGCTGGCTGCTGTCCAGCTCCATCACGACGATATGGCCGCGCGAGGTCTGTGCCGCAACGTGCGACTCGAGCGAGTCGTAGAACGTCAGGGCGTGCACGGTGAGGCCGTACAGCCGCTCCAGGTCGGCATCCGGAAAGCGGCACTGCGTGAAGTGGTCGGCCTCGAAGTCCTGCCGCACCGCGCAGGCCAGTGCCGCGACCGGCGGCAGGTCCAGCCCGTGCAGCAGCTCGATCCAAAGGTCGATATGGCAGTTGACGTGCGACCACACCGGATTGCCGCCGCGCAATCCTGGTCCGCCCCGTCCACGCATCCTGGTGTCGCCGTGCACTAGTGACCTCCGCGCCT
The DNA here is from genome assembly GCF_016127575.1 of Cupriavidus necator. Lineage (NCBI taxonomy): Bacteria > Pseudomonadati > Pseudomonadota > Betaproteobacteria > Burkholderiales > Burkholderiaceae > Cupriavidus > Cupriavidus necator. The sequence continues at coordinate 2,847,464 of NZ_CP066019.1, read as the reverse complement.
GCCATGCCGCTTCATGAGCGGGTACGGACGGCCCATGCCGGGCCCGCGCGCGTGCCTGACGAGCGATACGGCAGGCCGAGCGCTGACACCAGTCATTTTTCCGTCTCCCCCTGAACCCGAGCCAGATACTTGCTGCCATTGGCCATGATGGCGATCTTGGCGCGCGCGGTTCTGGCCAGTCTGTTGGACGGCGCACAAACCCGCAAAGGGTTCAGGCGGTTCAGGGGGGCACTCAGCCGCAAATATGCGCGCATGGTGCTTCTGGTTGATGGAGGACTGCGAACTGATTGGTTATCGTCAAGGAGACGTGTGGGCGGGCAGTATGGCCCGCACGCCTTCAAAGCCCGCATGGTCCCCCGGTCGGCGGGCTTCTTTTTTGGCTCGCCGGCTGGTGTCCTGTTCCGCAAATACCTTGCCATGAAATCGCCCCAACTGGGCGATTTTCATTTTGGCAAGCTGCGCGACGACGAAGAGAATGACAAAGGCACAGTGGCACCCGGCGAGGCCGCCGGGTGCCACTGTGCCTGATTCTCGCTGGATGCCTGCTGGTTCAGGCCACGAGTGGTGGCGGCACGCGATGCCGATGCTGAGAAATGATCAGCGCCCTCAGGCTTTCCACACGCAGCCGCGCTTCGCGCTCGCCGGCCGCGCGGGCCGCGTCGGCGGCGGCCAGCTCGCAGTCAAACTGACGCCCGTGCAGTTCACCGCGATAGAGCAGCGGCTCATCGCTGCCCTCGTTGGCACCCGCGTGGCAACCATGGTCAAGGCTGGCAGCCAGCCTGATCTCGAAGCAGCACGCCCACTTGCCTCTGCCTTCGCGCACAGCAAAGCCGCGAACGACGAGGAATTCCAGTCCGGCCTCCATATGACCCCCTTACTTCCCCAGGGCGGCCTGCCTGCAAACTGGGCTGGCTTCTGCCTCCGGGCGAATCAAGCATAGGCAATCAGGTGCGATGCGCACTCCTACGGTGGATGTAGGTCTGCTCGCTCAAAGGAGGGAGGAGGTGGCCCCGTTGGCGCCCGTCAGTGACAGCGCCATGCGCGGAAAGCACTGGCCGCCGGCCCACACCAGCGCGGTGGCGGCGCAGACCAGTTCAACCGGTGCCGGCAGCGCGAGACACCCGCTGGCACCGAGCAGCGCGGCATGCAGCATCAGCGAGGCATCGAGGCGATCGGACAGCACCAGCCAGCGCCGTGGCGCCAGGCGTGCCTGCAGCTGGTCCAGCAACGCACGCGGGTCGCCCTCCAGTGCGCTGCAATCGATCAGCGCGATATCGGCCGGGTCCGGCGATGGCTCCGATGACGAAGCCTGCGTCGATGCGCGCGCCGATTCATGCAGCCACTGCGGCGTGCGCCACGTGATCGGCTGCGGCACGTCCAGTGCGTTCAGGCGACGCGCCAGGACACGGCACATCATTTCATTGCTGGCGATGAGATAGGTCGGCATTGACTCGGTCTGGCAGCTGGCCCGGGCCGCAGATGCGCTTGCCACCGGGTCGGGATCCGGGCCGCGGGGCGGCCCGCCTTGCAGGGCATCAGGGCAGCGCCAGCCGCCGGAAAAAGTGTCTGCAGATGCCTTTCATCACAAGGTAGCAAGCCGCCGCTGCCATTGCCTCATGCTTTTGGCCGAGAGCCGCACGCCAGAAGGATGAGGCGCGACCCGTGAACGCCGCGCCGCCACCCGTCACGCAGCCTGGCAGGTGGGATCAGGTGCCGGCACCCGGGTCACCGGATTGACGGGCGTGGCGGGCCCGGCCCAGTTGAGCGTGGCACCCTTCTGCAGGGCAACGTAGACGGCTTCGCCCTTGTTGCGTACGTGCAGGCGCTGGTACAGCGTGCAGGCATGCGTCTTCGCGGTGGCCACCGAGATATTCAGCATGCGGCTGACCGTCTTGATGGGATAGCCCCGAGCCAGCAGCGCCAGCACTTCGTACTGGCGTTCGGTGATGTTCAGCAGGTGCGCGCCGGCCGACGGGGTTTCGTGGTACGTCGCGTGCGCCTGGAAATGGCGCTGGGGCGCGGGCACCGCATGCTCGAGCACGGCCTCGCCGATGCCTGCGCGCAGCGCCACGACCCGGGCCTCGCCCTGCCCTGCGCTGCTTGCCACCGGGGTATGGCCGGCATCGAGTTCCGATTGCCAGGCATGGTGGCTGCCTTGGGCACGCGCCGGGAAGCACTCGCCGCCGGCCAGCACCAGGCGCACCGCGGCATCGAGCGCATCCGCACTGCAGCTCTTGGCCACGCAGCCGCGCACCGGGTCAGGCAAGCCTGCATCCGGCAGCGATGGGGCCGCCTGATCGCTGAGGACCAGCACGCGCTGCGGGCGTAGCCGCTGGCACAGTTCCTCCAGCATGGCCCAGCCGCCGGCGTGATCGGCTGGCAGGCCATAGATCAGCAGGTCGGCATCGTACAGCCACAAATCTGAATCGACTGGGGCGAGGGGATCGATATCGATCAGGTCACCAGGAATATGTGCTTGGGCCAGCAGATGGCGCAGACCCAGGCGCAGGAGGGGGTGAGGCTCGATCAAGAGGATGGTGGCCATGGCCGCTCTCTTATTATTGCGGCAAGTTCGGACCCTGCGACAATCCGCGCTTGCTTGTCGGAAATGCTCCGCTATCTTGCGGTTGCACTTCCATACGATCCGCCATCGCTCCAGACCGCCCGGCAGCCTTCCCGTCAGGCTGCAGGTCCGTCCTTCCCGTGGAGATACCGGATCGCCCCGTTTTGCGTGTTAAGACGCTTATGTAGAAAGAGTCTTAGATGCGACTGAAGTCTGATCTAAGTATTTATAACTCCTGACCTGCAGCATATGAAACGCGTAGGTCGAATGCAAGGTGATGGTGCGCTGCGGCGGGTTTTCCCCGAGCACTGCCTGACACCAGCATACGGATGCCACAAGGGCAGCGGGGATGACTTTCCAGTGAAAACGCGCATAAAATTATCGGCATTGTATTTATCTATGCATTTCGGGCCGGATGAATTCTCGCTCGCTTCAAGTGCCTTATAAATCAAGAAGTTAGCCATTCAGCGCATACCTGCCGATGATTCCTGGAATGATGATGGTCAGCCTCACCCGCAGCGAATTTGCGGCGGTACGCGCCTATGTGCAGGGCATGCCGGCGGCCATGGTGGTGCCCCGCTACCTGGCCGACGAAGCCGATGACGACGAAGCCGGGGCCGAGTCTGCGCTGCGGATCCTGCTTGCCCTGCGCGACCGGATGGTCCAGCTCGCGCACCTGCACGGACGGGCGGACCTGGCCGAACTGCTGCTGGCCGGCCCTGGCCGCTCCAACCGCGGCATGGATCGCCGCGTCGACGCGCTGGCTGAGCTCGAACGGTTGGGTACGGCGGCGCCGCGCCCCCAGCACGGCGTGGAGTTGTGGTTTGCACCAGCCTTGGCGCGACGCTTGCGCAAGGCTGAAATTGTGACCCTTAATTCTCTTTTTGAGCTTGCAAACCGACGCGGCAGCGCCTGGTGGCGGGCCGTCCCGCGCATTGGCGCGCTTGCCGGCGCGGCCGTCAACCGCTGGCTCAGCGAGAACCGTGCTGCCTTCCGGGACCCGGACGGCAAGCCGCTGCTGGGCGCGCACGTCGGCAACCGGACTCTGCTCGAGCGAGGCAGGCTGGGACCAGGGATGCGCCAGCCGTTGCCGCTGGAATGGATGACCGCGTCGCCCGCGTTAGCCGCTGACGCCAGCTGCCCGTACAGTCAGGGCCTCGACGTCGTCCAGGCCTGGCTGCGCGATGCCGCCGGCGACAGCGGCAGCACGTTCTCGGCCTACCGCAAGGAGGCGGAGCGCTTGCTGCTATGGGCAGCACTGGAGCGGCGCAAGGGCCTGTCGCAGCTCGATCTGGACGACCGCCGGGCCTACCTGGGCTTCCTGGCGCAGCCCGAACCGGGCAGCCGCTGGTGCGGACCGCGGGCACCGCGCCACCTGGCCGGCTGGCGTCCGTTCACCGGCCCGCTCAGTCCGGCAAGCGTGCGGCATAGCATGCGGGTGCTGGCCGCCCTGTTCCGCTGGATGCATGCCAACGGCTACCCGGTCACAGCGCTCTGGCCAGCCCGGATCCCGGACGGCACCGATGCCTCGGCGGCAACGGAGGCGGCGCGGCCGGACACCTTGCAGGTTCCCGAGGCCAGCCTGGCTCCCTTCCTGTCATGGCTGGAACACCGGGGCGGCGACGACGATGGCCAGCGCTACCGGACCGCCCATGCGGCAATCCTGCTGTTGCGGGAACACCGGCTCAGCCTGGACCGGCTGACCTCGGTCACGCGGCGTTCGCTGGCGCCGATGCAGCAGCCTGCGCGGGTTCCGGAAGACGGTGTGGAAAGCATTGTGCCAGACGGAACGCCCGGCTTTGGCCTGGCCACGCAGCACGCGCTGGCCCGGCATTGGCGTGACCGCAACCTCCAGTGGGACGGTGCGGGCACAGAAGACGCCTCGCTGATCGGTCCACCGGCCGCGCCGCCGACCCGGCGCGCGCAGCGCAAGCTGGCGGCATTGCCGCTGGCCGGCTACTCGGTGCGTGGCCTGCATGCCCTGCTGTCCAGCATGCTTGAGCGCTACCGCAAGACCTGTGATCCGGAGTTTGGCGCGCGCTCGCCGCGCGACCTGCTGGCTTGAGCGCTGCGGCGGCAATGCTGCCGCAGCGGCGCCATGGCTTGCCTGCCCGGCTCAGAGCAGCGTGTTGTCCAGCCCGAAGCGGGCCTTCAGGGCCTCGACCAGCGCCTCGCGGGCACTGCGGTCGCTCAGCTGCACGTCCAGCATCACGCGTCCCGAGTCCCATTCCTTGATGGTGCCCAGCAACTGGCCGCTGTCGGTCCGGATCTTGTATTGCCGGCTGATTTCCTTGACCTTGCGCGCCTTGCCTTCCTGCGCGTGCTTGCGGATGGCTTCAACCTCGCGGCTCGACAGGCCGTCATTGATGATGCGCGCCGCCAGTTCGCGCGTGCGCTCCTCGCCCGCCAGCTTGCAGTACAGCGTCAGCTCATAGCCCGCGGCGATGCCGATCGCGCTCGGGCGCTCGCGCATCACGCCCAGCACGGACTCGGGCAGGCGCAGCAGCGCCAGCGTCTTGTTCACGGTGCCGGCCGACATGCCGGTCAGCTCGCAGATTTCCTCTTCCTTCTGGACCTTGCCTTCGTCCAGCAACTGGCGCCAGGCGATCGCATTGTCCAGCGCTGACTGGTCCGAGCGCTGCTCGTTGAGCATGAACGACAGCCGGTAGAAGTCCAGGTCGCTCAGGTCGTTTTCGACAAAACATTCCATCTCGAGCTTGCCGGCAGACGCCAGAGCTCGCTTGCGGTAATGACCGTCGATCAGGATGTAATGGCCGGGGCGCGCCGGATCGGGCGCGGCCAGGCCGGGGGTCTTCTGGCCGTGCGTGGCAATGGATGCCGCCCGCTCCTGCACCACGGCGGGATCGTAGAGGCGCCGCGCGTTGAGAGGATTGTCGTGCAGTTGCTCCAGCGGAATCCTGATCAGCTGCCGGCCCGCGGCGGCTTCGCCAAGACTTTCAGCGCTGAAAACGGGCGCGCCATCGGCTCCCCTGCCCTGCAGCAATCCATTCGGATGCTGGGAAATGGCCGCTTCCGCGCGAGCGAAGCGGTCCAGCGTATCGTTGCGGGTCTTTTCGGCCGCCATGCCGGCCAGCATGCCAGCCTTGAGGCTCTTCAGTTTGGTAGCCATACCTAGTGCTCAATCAAAGACAGTATTTCGTCGACCATCATGTCGACCTCCTGCACCGCCTCGCGTGCGCCGGCAACGCCGTGCACGGTGCAGCCGATCGCCTGGCATTCCCGGAATGCCGAGCGCGACCCGATCATCGAATTCAAAAGCGGTACGTCGCCGTCGTCGCCAAGGATTTCAATGGCCTGGCGCGCGATCGAGACGCGGCGCTGGACCATATTGGCCATCACACGGATCAGCAAGGACTCATTCTGGACTTGGGCGTGCTGCGCCAGCGTCTTGGCCGCTACCGCCGCCCACAGATCCGGCGGAGAAGGCACCACCGGAATAATGGCAAGGTCCGAAATCAGCAGCGCGCTCGAGGGCGCTGCCGAATGCACCGCCGGCGGGCAATCCACGACGATGTAGTCATAATCCTGGACGAATTTGCGGACTTCGCGGTGCATGGCGCCGCCCGAGGGCGCCAGGCCAATCACGGAAGCCGGGAACGGCCGCTCGTCGCTGGCCTGCGCCGCCCAGCGAGTGGCGGTGCCTTGCTCGTCCATGTCGACCAGCATCGAGCGCGCGCCGCGCAGGCCAAGCGTGCCAGCAAGGTGCATGCTGACCGTAGTCTTGCCGCAACCGCCTTTCTGGTTAAAGACTGTGATGATTTTGGCTGGCACTGCGACCTCTCTTTCAGCGCTGAAAGCGCGGTTGATTCTTAAGGCGCAACTGTAGCCAAAAGCACGTGATGCTTCAACCGTTTTCCAAATTTACAAAATATATGTTGCCAACGCAGAGAGCAGAGGCCGCCATTTGGCAGCCGGAAACGAGCCGTACCGTAAAATTGCTTGAAAAACAGCCCGGGATGTGCCTAAAGTATCTATAGTGCGCATTACGCCGCACATGACACCGCAATCCAAAGTGGTTATGATGCGCGCTACAGTCGAGTCAAGTCGTGTCAACCTCGTCGGCTTCCGTTCGGTATCTACGAGAACTCAACGTGCTTGAACGGTTGTTTGCGTTGTGTACAAGAACTTGCTTCGAAAAGGAAATTCCTATGGCAACCGGTACGGTCAAGTGGTTCAACGAGACCAAGGGCTTTGGCTTCATTACCCCGGACGACGGTGGTGCAGACCTGTTCGCGCACTTCTCGGAAATCCAGGGCTCGGGCTTCAAGACCCTGAAGGATGGGCAGCGCGTGACGTTTGAAGTCAAGCAAGGCCCGAAGGGCCTGCAGGCTTCGGCAATCAAGCCGGCCTGACCAGCCTCGGCTGACCCCGCCCGTTGCGGATCCGTCCGCGGCGGGCAAACAAAAAAGGCAAGCGTTCAACGCTTGCCTTTTTTGCATTCGGGGGCCGGACATGGTGTCCGGCCTCAGTTCCGGCCCGCCCGGACCTGCTGATGCCGTCCCGAGAGCACGTGCAACGGCGTGCGCGGATCTCCCCGGGCGGGAAGCTGGCAAATCAGCCCAGCTTGCGCACGCTGGTCCGGGAAGGCTGCAGGATCAGCGCCTTGGACGAATCCGCATCGACCTTGGCACCGGGATACACCACCAGCACATCCTTCAGGGCCTTGCGGAACAGCGCACGGAACTTGCGCTCGCTTTCGGTCTCGGTGCCGAACTGCATCTGCAGCGCTTCCCACGGGATTTCCGTGCGGCGCTGGATGGTGAAGAAGCGGTAGGTCAGCCACGAATACACGTCCAGCGCGAACGGCGACTGTTTCAGCGCCTTGAGCGCGCGCATGTCGACCGGTACGGGGCGGTTGACCAGTTCGTTGAAGAACGGCTCGGACAGCACCACGAAGCTCTCGAACATGGACCCCTGACCAGGCTGCATGGGGTCCCACCAGGTCGACAGTTGATCGGCCAGCAGGTAGCCCACCCGATCGATCGACAGTGGCTCGTGGTTGGGGTTCTGGTTCTGGCTCGGCGTCGACTTGTTTTGCACGATGGCGATGGTCGCCGAGAACAGGCGGATCATCTGCTGGCGTACCAGCGTCATCGTGCCGCGCTTGCCGCCGGTGGCCATCGGAATGCCGAGGTTGTACATGAACTCGGACAGCGAATTGCCCAGCGAAATGCGCCGGTCCTCTACCGTGCCGGTGAATTCACCGCGCTTTTTCTTCGCCATGATCTCCTTGCCGATCCAGGCCAGCATCAGCCGCGGATAGGAGCCATAGGGGTAACCCAGCGAGACGGTCTCGGACACCAGCTTCTGGCGGCCGTTGGTGGCACGTTCGGAACGTTGCTGCGTGAAGTAGCCAGGCTGGATCATCAGCGAGATATTGCCGCTGGTGCGGGTCCATACCGGCGGCGCGCCCTTGGGCGCGCGGTAGGGCAGCGTTACCTGGACGCTGGCGCGGCTCAGGAAGCCGACTTCACCGCTTTGCCAGGCGTCTTCACGCTCCATGGCCTGCGCTTCGTCGAACAGACGCTGGAATTTCTCGGACGGAACCAGGTTGTTCTCGTTGCCGGGAACAATGATGCGGGAGGGTTCGGCGTCCAGGTCGAGGACGCTTCGATCCCCCGTGGTGGCCGGGGAGCGTTTGATGGGCATATTGGCGTGCTTCGGATTACCCGCCTTTGTACTCGAAGCCGCAAAGGTTGTCACGCAGAAACAGGTACGCAAAGCCCTTGCCTTGCTCGCCCTGTTTTCTGCCGGCTGGGAATCTCACGACTGGTCGCATGGTGGTGGACGGTGGGCAACCCGTCAGGGTTGTCCACGGTTCGCCAGCCATCCACTACCAGTAAACGATACCGATACGGGTTAACTACTTGTAAACCGTATACGTGAAGTTCAGCGCCTTGATTCGTAAGGGAAAAACCAACCCCACCGAACCCGATTCTGCGGGCAACCGTACTCGATTCTGCGAAGGGCCGAACCCGTATCTGCGGCAAGCCGAACCTGTATCTGCGGGTGGGGCGAACTGGTTTCTGCGGGGATAACTTGCAGGTTCCACAGCCTTTTCCACAGCGGCCACTCCTCAAACCGTACCCGTTTCTGCGAGCGAGCGCCGGGTATACGCGGCTTGCGAGGGTTCCAGTGCCTCTTTCCCGCAGAAAGTACGGCCAGAGCCCGGTTATCCCCGCAGAAACTGGTTCACTTGCCGGGCTGCTGACGGGCGCTTTGCACGTCAGGCGTACCCGTTTCTGCGCTGGCCTGAAAGGCCGCTGCCGTGCTGCCCCAGCGTACCTGTTTCTGCGGCGTACCCATTTCTGCGTGCCGACCCTGGCACCCTGGTGCGCCGCGAAGCGTACCCGTTTCTGCGTACCTCCTGCCGGGCTCTTCCGGGTCATGCGTACCCGTTTCTGCGCAGACCTATGGTGCTGTTCTGACGGAACTTTCACCAAGTTTCCATTCTACATGAGAGTTGCAGAAAAAGCTAGCACTCACACTCAACGTATACGCGGGAAACTCGCGGCGCTACGCGCCGTACCTGTTTCTGCGCAGACAGATCATGGATGCCAAAGCTCAGCCGGGTAGCCAACCGCCTTGCATGTCGTTGGCGTACCCGTTTCTGCGTGGCGTCGAGTGGTGCGCCTGTGCCCGTGGGCGTACCTGTTTCTGCGTGGGGTGCCGGCAGCCTCAGGGCTTCCGATGGTTATTGCGTTGCAACATTAGCCGTACCCGTTTCTGCGTCGTCGGCCTGGCCCGGCTTTGTGGATATGTAGGAGGAATGCGGGCCGGAGAACCGCTGCCATCGGCCGAATCGAATTCGAAAAAAAATTTTTGGGCGTACCCGCTTCTGCGTGCCAGAAGGCTCCTGGAAAGACCAAAGTGCCGCAGGGCGTACCTGTTTCTGCGTACCCGCTGCCCAGCGCAAGCAGGCCTGCCAGGACAGACCGTACCCATTTCTGCGAGGCTCACGGGCCGTGCCTGACCTCGTGCGGTGCAGCAGGCGTACCCGATTCTGCGTGGAGCGCAAGGCTGGATGGTGAGCGGGAAAGTGCGCCGCGCAAGGCCAGGCGTGCCGGCTGGCGGCGGCATGGGCATGCGGGGGCTGGAGCGGAGCGCCTGGCGGTCTGCATGACCGGGGCAGGCGGGGAGCGGCGGGGGCCGGGATGTGATGAAGGTGGCGCAGACAGCACCGCCAATCGCGCTATCCGCGCCTGAAAACAAAAAACCCCGCCATGGGCGGGGTTCTACGCTGTTCGGCGCGCGCGGGGCGCGCCGGCAGTCAATGCTTACAGCGGGGTGATGTTCGCGGCCTGCAGGCCCTTCGGGCCATTCTTGACTTCGAACTGCACGCGCTGGTTTTCCTGCAGCGACTTGAAGCCGTCGGCGCGGATTTCCGAGAAATGGGCGAAGAGGTCGTCACCACCCGCGTCCGGCTTGATGAAGCCGAAGCCCTTGGCGTCGTTGAACCACTTGACGATACCGGTTTGCATGATTTGCTTTCCAGAAAAAGGACAAAAAACATCGCATGACGAAAACGTCATCCGACACGGGGAACTCAAGGAAAGGACACCATGGACAACCGAAGTACCAGACGGTGGCTAACGAATGAACTGTTGCCTCGTCGCTTGAATCTAGGCGGCTTTATACGGGGGATTGCCGCAAGCGTCAAGCCGGGGACGCCCCGGAGCACCCCCGTGGCGGCGCTGGATTCAGCGGTTCGCGCTGTGGGATCATCACGCCTTTTGCATATCGCTTATTCGCCTGTGCCATGGCGAAGCGGGCCGGCCTGCACCAGAGTACGCTCGCCGCCCAGCGGGGCGTCGCGGGATGCTTCAGGCCGAAGCCAGCCACCTGCGGCCGCGCCGTTGTTGTCGCCGCGCACACGATAACGATATCAGGAGACCAGTCATGTCGATGCCGGAACCCGCTTCCAAGCCGGGCACGTCAACCGCCAATCCGCCGCACGGCAAGCCACAGGCCGCGCCTTCGCTGATCGAGCGCCTGTTCAGGCTGCGCGAACACCAGACCGATGTACGCACCGAGATCCTCGCCGGCGTCACCACGTTCCTGACGATGGCGTACATCATCTTCGTCAACCCGTCGATCCTGGGCGATGCGGGCATGCCGAAAGACGCGGTGTTCGTCGCCACCTGCCTGGCCGCGGCGATCGGCACGCTGATCATGGGTTTCTACGCGAACTACCCGATCGCGATGGCGCCGGGCATGGGCCTGAACGCGTACTTTGCCTATACGGTGGTGAAGGGCATGGGCTTTGCATGGGAGGCGGCACTCGGCGCGGTCTTTATCTCCGGCTGCCTGTTCCTGCTGGTCACGCTGTTCCGCGTGCGCGAGATGATCGTCAATGGCATTCCGCATTCGATCCGGGTGGCGATCACCGCGGGCATCGGCCTGTTCCTGGCGATTGTCGCCCTGAAGAACGCCGGCATCGTCACCGCCAGCCCGGCCACGCTGGTGACCATCGGCGACCTGCACCAGCCTTCGGCCGTGCTGGCGATCATCGGTTTCTTCGTGATCGTGGCACTGGATCATCTGCGGGTGAAGGGCGCGATCCTGATCGGCATCCTGCTCACCACGCTGCTGAGCTTTGCGTTTGCCGGCAATACCTTCCACGGCGTGTTCTCCGCGCCGCCGTCGCTCGGCCCGACGCTGTTCAAGCTAGATATATCCGCCGCGCTGTCGATCGGCGTCATCAACGTGGTGCTGGTGTTCTTCCTGGTGGAGTTGTTCGACGCCACCGGCACGCTGATGGGCGTGGCCAACCGCGCGGGCCTGCTCAAGGCCGGGAAAATGGACCGGCTGAACAAGGCGCTGATGTCCGACAGCACCGCGATCATGGCGGGCTCGTTCCTCGGTACGTCTTCCACCACGGCGTATATTGAAAGCGCATCCGGCGTGCAGGCGGGCGGGCGCACCGGACTGACGGCGGTGACGGTGGCCGTGCTGTTCCTCGCGGCGTTGTTCATCGCGCCGCTGGCCGGCACGGTGCCGGCCTATGCCACCGCGCCGGCGTTGCTGTATGTGTCCTGCCTGATGTTGCGCGAGCTGCTGGAGATCGACTGGAATGACGTCACCGAAGTCGTGCCCGCGGTGATGACCGCGCTTGGCATGCCGTTCACGTACTCGGTCGCCAACGGCGTTGCGTTCGGCTTTATCAGCTACGCGGCGCTCAAGCTGCTGACCGGCCGCGCACGCAGCGTGCCCGTGATGGTGTGGATCATCGCGGCGGTGTTCATCTTCAAGTTCTACTACCTGCCAGGGCATTGAGCGCGCCAGCCGGCATGGGATGAAGGAAGGGCGGCCAGGGCCGCCCTTTTTCCATGGTGCGCTGCTGTCATGATATTGACATCGTGATGCCGGGCGGGCGCCGTAGCGCCGTCCGACACCCGCCAGCCGTACCCGTTTCTGCGTGCCGCGCGAGCGGGTCCACCGGCCGGGCGTACCTGTTTCTGCGTGACAGTCCGCCACCCCTCGGGCATGCGGCACGGCTTGCGGCACCCGCGGCGACGGTGCTGCCATCACCCGTTCGGGGGTCAAAGCGTACCCGTTTCTGCGTAGCATGGATGCAGACATCGACTGCTCGTAATGTGTCCGAAAAGGTGGCGGTGGCAGGCCGGGGGCCAGTGTGCGCGCGGCCTCATACCAAAGTATGAGATTGGCTGTAAGTCACCCACTCGGGGCTGGACAAAGTGCCCCAAATGCACTGAACTATAGACGTGGCAAAGAGGGGCGCGGCAAGGCGCCCCTTCTTGACTCCGGTGCATGCGGCAGGATGCCGGAGCCAACCGAGAGCGCTTGAGCGCCGTTCGCCGGTCGGTGGACATTTCGGTCCAGACCGTCAACAAGGCGGCATAGCCACCATCCGGGAGCGTGCGGGAAACACGCGCGCCACGCAGACAAAAAACCAGTTCAAAGACTGACAAGTGGTAACCGCAGACGTGTAGTGCCGGGGGATGTTGTTCAACGGGGATTATCATGACCGCAGGAGAGATCCGGCGACCCGCTATCGGGCCTGTCAGGGAGACTAATAACCGCTCCATCCGAGCCATCCATCATGCCTGGGCTGCCGTGGGGGAAGCCGCAGGCGAAGCACCCAGCAAGCGGACCGTCCAAGATGGCGCGACGGCCGAGGTGGCCGCCCTGCTTGCCGACGACAGCGAACTCAGCGACAGCGCACGCGCGGCCGTGGCCAACCTGCTGCGCCGCCATCGCCTGCTCGAAGGCGAACTGACACGCCAGCGCACGCTGTTGCAGGAATGGATCCTGAGCCAACAGACCTACAAGACGCTCTACTACCAATACTCCGGCCAGTCGCAGCAGGCGCCGCGCCTGGAGTTGATGCGTGAAAAGGAGGCTGTGCGGCGGCGTATCCGCGCTCAGCTCCAGGTGGGTGCGGACGATCTTGCCGCGCCCGATGAGCAACTCCGCAGTCTGTCCAGCTCGTGATACCGACGTCGCGCGCGGGTGCGTGCCCGCAGCCAGTTCAGCCCCACCGTCCGCCGCGGCTGCAGGCCGCGACGGCGGACACGGGTGCCCGAACCAAGAACAAGCCTAACGTCCGGGAGATCGTGATGGACCGACTGTGCAAGGCGTCACGCACTGCACAGATCGTGGTCGTGTCGCGTCATGAAGATTTTGGTTTTGACCCGTCTGGCACAGCCACGGGATGGGAAATCCGCCGGATCCAGCAGATTCGCGACCTTGAACGCGTGGTGCGGGCCTGCCCGCCCATGGCAGGCGTGATCGACCTGCAGTCCGACTACAGCGATGCCGAGTTCGCGCAACTCGAACAGGCACTGCAGTACCTGCACATTACGTGGGTGGCCATCACCTCCGATGAAATGCTGGCGCAGGAGCGCGTGCGCCGGCTGATCCGCGACTACTGCGTCGACTACGTGCGCATGCCGTTCTCGATGCCTGAACTGCTCTACACGCTCAAGCATGCGCAGGGCATGGCGTCGCTGCACGGCACGCGCCCGCAGGAGACCGCCTCGCGCGGCACCATGATCGGCGAGTGCGCGGCGATGCGGGCGATGTTCCGCTCGCTGGCCAAGGTGGCGCACAACGAGGCACCGGTGTTCATTTCCGGAGAGTCCGGCACCGGCAAGGAACTCGCCGCGCAGGCGATCCACGATGCCTCGAGCCGGCGCAAGGGACCGTTCATTGCCATCAACTGCGGTGCGATTCCCTCGCACCTGGTGCAGTCCGAGCTGTTCGGGTATGAGAAGGGCGCGTTCACTGGCGCCAACCAGCGCAAGATCGGCTGGATCGAGCAGGCGCAGGGCGGCACGCTGTTCCTCGACGAGATCGGCGACCTGCCGCTGGAAAGCCAGGTGGCGCTGCTGCGTTTCCTGCAGCAGGGCATGATCACCCGCCTGGGCGGGCACCAGTCGATCCCGCTGAACCTGCGCATCATCTCGGCCACGCACGTGGACCTGGTGGCGGCACAGGCCGACGGGCGCTTCCGTTCCGACCTGTTCCACCGGCTATGCGTGCTGACGCTGACCATCCCGGCGCTGCGCGAGCGCGGCGAGGACATCCTGCAGCTGGCCAACGCGGTGCTGGCCGAACACGGGCACGAGGCCCACCGGCGCATTCGCGGGTTCTCGGCCTGCGCAACGCAGGCAATGATGCAGTACGCGTGGCCGGGCAACGTGCGCGAACTGATCAACCGCGTGCGCCGCGCCATCGTGATGACCGACAACCGCAAGATCACCGCCGAAGACCTGCAGCTGCACGGCGGGGCGGAGCTGCCGCGCAAGACCCTTGACGCGATCCGCGAAGAAGCCGAGCGCGAGGCCATCCGCACCGTGATGGCGAGCCACGGCTTTCACGTGGTGCCGGCCGCGCGCGAACTCAATGTCTCGCGCGTGACGCTGTACCGGCTCATGCACAAGCACAACATCCGCGTGGAGAGTCAGGCGACTGCGGGCGAGTAAGCGGCAAGCCGGCGCAGGTTGCCGGAGGCCGGACGCAATCCCAGGCGCCGCAGGAAAGGGGAACAGGCGACGTCCGCCCGCCGGCTCCGCCTTTCCTCGTGCCCGTCGGCACGTCAGCGCACCACTGCCAGGGGCCGCCTGGCCCCGGACTCGCCGCTGGCCGCATCCATCAGCTCGGCGGCAAGGTTCATGCTGAGCTTGCCGCGCGGCTGGCGCGGCGGCCCGTTCTCGTCATGCTGGCGCCACGGCACGATCGCGCCGCGCTCCGGCTTGTCGCGCGCTTGCCGCCCTGGCGTTGACGTGGCGGCACCGGACGGCGTGTCCGGCGAAAGCTGCAGTTCCCCCCAGGCCCAGCCAAAGCCGCGCACGTAAACATCATTGCTGACCGCCGCGTGGCTGTCGGCGCTGGCCGCTTCGGGGCGGTCGAACCAGGCATAGCTTGCCGCCGCGGCGCTGGTTGAGAACACCGCCAGCACCGTGGCGGCAAGCATTCCGGCTGTCATGGCGGGTGCCTCCCTGTGGAAAAAACGGTGCCCGCCGGGGGACGGAGCACCAAATCCGCGCGGGCACGCTGGCTCGCGTACCCGCCATCATTCCGTTCGCGGCGCCAGCCTGCCGCGACATCCTGCGTTGCCAATACTGCCTGCGGTCACGCGCGCCGCTTGCCCGCGTGGCGCCGGAAGGCAGCCCTGGCAACTCCGTGCCTGGCCGTCGCTGCGCAGCCAGCGCCTTGCGCGGCCGGCGTGGCGGGCGGCGTACGCGCCCGCGGATGGGGCAGCAGTGGCGACGACAGCAGGTCCACCACCGACGGCGGCGGACCCGCGAGCCGGTAGGAGCGCCGGCGCGCCGTCATGCGTGATGGCGGATGACGCATGTCTGGGTTTTCTCCTGCATGCAATGGCTGGTTCCATGGGCACGGGCCCATGTGCCCCTGTTTTGCCTGAGCGACAAGTGTGCCAAGGGCCGCAAAGGCTTATGCCACGCGGGTTTGCGGTATGAGGGACGAGCGCGGGCAGGCCTTGGGGCGCGGTGGCAGACCAATCGGTTTCGCCGCTGCAACGCGCCATGCGCGCGGCGGCGCGCGTGGTGGCCGCGCTGGTGCGGCGCCGGGTGCCCGTTGCGTACGCGGGGTGCGGGATAACGCGCTGCGCTAGGCCCGCAGGCGCGCTCTTGCAACGCGTTGCACGCCTGAAACCGGCGTTGCAGTTGACGCGGCCCGGCAACACCTGCACCGGCCGCCGATAGGTCACGCAGAAACAGGTACGCCCCGGTCAGTGTCCTGCGGTGCCGTCAGCGTGGTTGCCCCGATGCCGGCGCGGCTGGTGTGTCGGGAGGATTGAGCGTGGCGGGCGCGGCCGGGGTGGCGCTGGCCGCCGCGCCGGAAATGGGCTTGGGGCCCGGCTGGCTGCGTTCGCAGCCGGCGCAGCCCAGCATGCCGATGATCAGTAGCACGGCCGCAGGGCGCGTGCGGAGGTTGCAGGTCACGGTGCCTCCTTGCGCCGGCGCGCAGGCACGGGTTGCGCCGGCAGGTGTGCCTGGTCCTACTGTAGCAGGTTGCCTCCCTGCGCCGGCTTGGGGCAGCGCGCGATGCGCAGTATGATGAACGCACGGGCCTTCGCCGCACAGACCGCGCCCCGAAGGCATGCGCAACGCACACGCGATCCGCCTGGCGCAT
This sequence comes from Cupriavidus necator, assembly GCF_016127575.1. NCBI lineage: Bacteria > Pseudomonadati > Pseudomonadota > Betaproteobacteria > Burkholderiales > Burkholderiaceae > Cupriavidus > Cupriavidus necator. The sequence continues at coordinate 2,831,257 of NZ_CP066019.1, read as the reverse complement.
CGCGCCAGCACCTGGCCGTGACCGACAATACCGAACACCAGTCCTCTTCCGCCGGCAGCGCGGCGCCACATCACCGCAGGCATCGCCCGCACTGGCTGCCGGACCGCCATACCGGCGCACGCACCCTGCGCGTGGTCGCTGCCGCCATCAACTCCTGGTTCGCGCATCGGGCGGCCAGCAAAGGGGCGGCGCTCTCCTTCTACATGCTGTTCTCGCTGGCGCCTATCCTGGTGCTGGTGATCTCGATCGCCGGCCTGTTCTTCGGCGCCGAGGCCGCACGCGGCGAGATTTTCTCGCAGCTTGAAGGCCTGGTGGGCGAGCAGGGCGCCACGGCCATCCAGGAAATCCTGGCGGCTACGCACCGCGCAGGCGGCAGCGGCATGGCGGCGCTGGTGGCGACGGGCATCCTGCTCGTGGGCGCCACGAGTGCCTTTGCCGAGCTCAAGAGCAGCCTGGACGACATCTGGCATGTGCCGGTGCCCGAGACGGCGGGCTGGCAGCAATTGCTGCGCACGCGCCTGCTGTCATTCAGCCTGGTGCTGGTGCTGGCCTTCATGCTGCTGGTGTCTCTGATCGTCAATGCGGCGCTGGCCGTGGTTGAGCGCCTGTGGGGCCAGTTGTGGACGCAATCGTGGTTCGCGCCGGTGGCCGATGTGCTTTCCACCGCCTTTTCTTTTGCCGTGGTGACGGCGCTGTTCGCGGTGATCTTCAAGATGCTGCCCAATGCGCGCATTGCCTGGCGCGACGTCACCATGGGCGCGGTCATCACAGCCTTGCTATTCTCGATCGGCAAGCGGCTGATCGGCCTGTACCTGGGCAACAGCGCCGTGGCCTCCTCGTACGGGGCCGCGGGCTCGGTGGTGGCGCTGATGCTATGGGTGTATTACTCGGCACAGATCTTCTTTTTCGGCGCGGAACTGACGCGTCAGTACGCGCTGCAGTTCGGCAGCCTGCGCGGCAAGCCGGCAGAGAAGCTGGCGGAATAACTTGCCGCACCTGGGCGCCACAAACCCGGAGCGGTGCCCAAAACCGGTAAAATAGCGCCCCATTCCCTTCGCGTGCCCGCAGAGCCCGGCCCCGCCATCGCCTGCGGGCGCTGCCGGCGCTGGCCCGGCCGCCCGCCGGGCCATCCAATATTTCCCAGTCAAACTCCGCTGCCGTGAGCTCGCTCGTTTCTGAAATTGCGCGTCGACGCACCTTTGCCATCATCTCCCACCCCGATGCGGGCAAGACCACCCTGACCGAAAAGCTGCTGTGGTTCGGCGGCGCCATCCAGGTCGCGGGCGAAGTGCGCGCGCGCAAGGCCGACCGCCACGCCACCTCGGACTGGATGGAGCTGGAAAAGCAGCGCGGCATCTCGGTGACCTCGTCGGTGATGCAGTTCCCCTACCGCCGGGAGACCGCCGATGGCAAGGCCCAGGAGAACATCGTCAACCTGCTCGACACCCCGGGCCACGAGGACTTCTCTGAAGACACCTACCGCACGCTGACCGCGGTGGACTCCGCGGTAATGGTGATCGACTCGGTCAACGGCGTGGAAGCGCAGACCATCAAGCTGCTCAACGTCTGCCGCCTGCGCGACACGCCCATCCTCACCTTCATCAACAAGCTCGACCGCGAAGGCCGTTCGCCGATCGAGCTGCTTGACGAAATCGAGGAGGTGCTGCAGATCCAGTGCGCGCCGATGACCTGGCCGATCGGCATGGGCAAGGCCTTCCGCGGCGTGTACCACCTGATCAACGACAAGGTGCAGCTGTTCGATCCGCACGGCGAGAAGGGCACGGCCGCGATCCTGGACGGGCTGGACAACCCGGAGCTGGACCGCATCCTGGGCAGCCAGGCCGAAGAGCTGCGCATCGAGATCGAGCTGGTGCGCGGTGCCTCGCACACCTTCGACAAGGACGCGTTCCTCAACGGCAAGCAGACCCCGGTCTACTTTGGTTCGGCCATCAACAACTTCGGCGTGCAGTCGCTGCTGGATGCGCTGTGCGAGCTGTCGCCGCCGCCGCTGGCGCGCAACACGGATTCGCGCGTGGTTGAGCCGCAGGAGCCCAAGTTCACCGGCTTCGTCTTCAAGATCCAGGCCAATATGGATCCGCGCCACCGCGACCGCATCGCTTTCGTGCGCGTGTGCTCGGGCCGTTTCGAGCGCGGCATGAAGCTGCTGCACGTGTCCGCCGGCAAGACCGTGGCGATCAACAACGCCATCACCTTCATGGCGCAGGACCGCAACACCACCGAAGAAGCCTATGCCGGCGACATCATCGGCGTGCCCAACCACGGCACCATCCGCCTGGGCGATGTCTTCACCGAGGGCGAGCCGCTCAAGTTCACCGGCATCCCGTCGTTCGCGCCAGAGTTTTTCCGCCGCGCGCGCCTGAACAACCCGCTCAAGGTCAAGCAGCTGCAGAAGGGTTTGCAGCAGCTGGCCGAGGAGGGCGCCACACAGATGTTCCGCCCGCTTGCTTCTAACGACCTGGTGCTGGGCGCGGTCGGTATCCTGCAGTTCGACGTGGTCGCGCACCGGCTCGAGCACGAGTACGGCGTCGATGCCATTTTCGAATCGCATGAATGCGCGACCGCGCGCTGGCTCAAGGGCACGCCCGCGGAGATCGAGAAGCTGATCGCCAAGGCGGGGCATAACGTGGCGCTCGATGGCGCGGGCGACCATGTCTATCTGGCGCCGAGCATGGTGAACCTGCGCCTGACACAGGAGCGGTTCCCGGAGCTGCAGTTCATGGAGACGCGCGAGATCGTTTGATCGCGTACTAAAGCTGCAAAAGCAAAAACGGCTCGCAACTGCGAGCCGTTTTGCTACCTGAGGGGAGCACCCCCTCAGCCTGATTTCGCCTCAATATGCCAGTGACGCCTGGATATAGAACGTCCGCGGCATCCCCACATACTTGCCCGCATTGTTGTCGGTCGAGCGCGTGAAATAGCGCTTGTCGAACACGTTCTTCACCCCAACCGCCACCTTCAGATTCTGCGCCGACTTGCCGAAGTCATAGCCCAGCCGCATGTTCAGCAGCGCATAACCCGGGATATCGCCCAGCGCACCGTTTGCGCTTTCCGCCGTCTGGTAGTTGGTCGACGTGCTCGGATCGCCCGGCGAACGCTGTTTCGACTGCGCGAAGCCATCGACATTGAGTGCCCAGCGGTTGCGCGCATAGCGCATGCCTACGGTGGCCACGTGGCGCGAATAGAACGGCAGGTCGCGCCCGGCGAAGTTGCCCTGGTTGTAGGTGGCTTCGGTGAAGGTGTAGGTGGCGTATGCCGACAGGCCGGCCAGCGACTTGTCGAGCGCGCCGAAGTCATAGCGCAGCGACGATTCCACGCCACGGTGGGTGGTGGCGCCGAGGTTGGTCCACGCGTCCGGCGCGCCGCCGGTGCCGCCGCGCAGTTGCAGCTCGTCGTCGAAATCGATATTGAACAGCGTCAGCTCGCCGCCCCAGCCGTTGGCGTTGAAGTGCGTGCCGACCTCATACGTCTTGGCCTTCTCGGGCGTCAGGCCGTTGGTGGTCTGCGCGATCTGGAAGTACTGCAGCGGGCCGAACGAAACGCCGGCGTTGGCGAACAGCTTCCACTGGTCGCTGACGTGGTACATCACCGCCAGCGACGGCAACGGCTCGTTGGACGAGACGTCGTTGCGAGCGCCGGTGAAGTTGTCGGTCACATACGATCGGATGAACTCATAGCGCAGGCCCGGCGTGATGGTCCAGCTGCCGACGTTGATGGTGTCGTCGATATAGACCGCATTGGCGGTGGTGCCGCCCGTGCGCGACTGGTACACCGGCGAGCGCAGCGTGGTCGGATCGATGGTGCCCGGGGTGTAGAACAGCGTGCGCGATGCCTTTTCGTCGCTGGCTTCGCGCAGGAAGCGGTAGCCGACGCTGACCTCGTGGCTCATGCTCTCGCCGCGGAACAGCTGCGAGTAGCGTGGCTCGATCGCGAACGTGTGGTAATTGCGCGGGGCCGCGGTCAGGCGGCGCAGGTTGGCCTGCGTGCCGGTGCCTTGCTGCTCGATGTTGCTGCCGCGGAAGCTGTCGGTGTAGTACGTCAGCACCTCGAACTTGCGGTTATTGTCGTTGTGGCTGTACTTCAGGCTGAAGTCGCTGCGGCGGCCGTCGAAATTGTCGTAGGGCCGCACCGACTGGAACGGGTCGGCCGCATACTGGGCCGAAGTCAGGCCGCCGGGCATGCCGGCCCTGCCCTCGTAGTAGTGGAAGGCCGCGCTCAGTTCATCGGTCTTCGAGATCCGGTACGTGCCCTTGAGCATCAGGTCGTCGATATTGACGTGGTCGTTGCTCTCGCGATAGCCGTTGCCATGGATGCCCGAGTACAGCAGCGCGCCGCCCAGGCCGTTGTCGTTGGTGCCGCCGATGAATGCGGTCGGGTTGGTCTTGACGCTGCCGCCGTGGCTGTAGATGTCGGTCGACACCGACGCATCGGCCACGAAGGTCTTCGGTATCGGGCGCGTCACGAAGTTGATGATGCCGCCCACGTTCTGCGGGCCGTAGCGCACCGAGCCGGCGCCGCGCACCACGTCGATGGTTTCCAGGTTGCCCAGCGACAACGGCGCCATCGACAGCTGCGGCTGGCCGTAGGGCGCCACTGCCAGCGGCACGCCGTCCATCAGGATGGTCGAGCGCGGCGACAGGCGCGAGGTCAGCCCGCGCACGCCCACGTTGAGCGAGACATCGCTGCCGCCGGTGCCGTTGTTCTCCTGCACCTGCACGCCGGGGATGCGACGCAGCACCTCGCGCACGTTGTTGGCGCCGGCTTCCTGGAAGGTCTCGCGGTCGACGATGGTACGCGCGCCGGGATGCTCCAGCACCTTGGCCTCGTTGGCGTTCTCCAGCCAGTTGCCGACCACGGTGACGGCGTTCAGCGTGGCTTCGGGGTTGGCGGCAGGCGCGGGATCAGCGGCGTGGGCCGGCAGGGCGGCAAGCTGGGCGAACAGCAGGGCGGCGCCGATGGCACCCCCGGAAAGGCGGAAAGCGGGCTGCAAGATGGATTCCTGAGAAGCAGCGCGTTCCGCAAGCCAAGGGGAGGGACGTCGTGGGCGGCCGCGCCAATGGGCCGAGATTATAAATGCGAGTGATTCTCAGAAGCGAAACGGCCAGCACCCGCCGCCCGGGATTGTGGTTTATGTGCATCAATGTGCAGACGTCCGGACACCTAAAAGAGGTGAACTACTAATATTTTTTTCGATAGGTGTGCGCGTGTGGGCATCTGTATGCAGGTATTCAGCAGGCGCTTTAGAATCTTGCCTTTGTGCACTGCAATGGCTGTCGTGGCGTCCTCAACGGCACGGCGGCGCTGGGCGGTGCGCAGCCATCTCCGCCTCCCTCCCGCATCCATGTCTTCCCCAGCCACCGTCCAGGCCGCCGCGCCGGACAGCGTCTTCCGCGACGCCGTTTTCCGCCGTTACTGGTTCGCGCGCCTGTGCACCACGATTGGCTACCAGATCTTTACGGTGGCGGTCGGCTGGCAGATGTACGACCTGACCCGCGACCCGCTGATGCTCGGCATGGTCGGGCTGGTGCAGTTCCTGCCGTCGGTGGTGCTGATCCTGATGTCGGGGCACGTGGCCGACCGCTTCGACCGGCGCCGCATCGTGCGCACCTGTCAGGCGATCGAGGCGCTGCTGGCCGCCGGCATGGCCGTGGCCAGCCTGAGCGGCTGGATCGACAGCCATCACATCTTTGTCTTCGTCGCGCTGATCGGCGCCACGCGCGCGTTCGAGACCCCCACGCTGCAGGCGCTGCTGCCCAGCGTGGTGACGCCGCGCCAGCTGCCGCGCGCGGTGGCGCTGGCCAGCTCCGCCGGGCAGGCCGCCATCATCATCGGCCCGGCAATTGGTGGCTTTGCCTACGTGGCCGGGCCGGGCGTGGTCTACGGGCTGAGTGCCACGCTCTTTGCCATTGCCGCCGTGCTGGTCAGCGGCATCACGCTGCGCCAGGCCGCGCAGCGCCTGACCGCGCCGGTCAGCGTGCGCACCGTGTTTGCCGGGTTTGCCTATATCCGCAGCCGCCCGGTGCTGCTGGGCGCGATTTCGCTGGACCTGTTCGCGGTGCTGCTGGGCGGCGCCGTGGCGCTGCTGCCGATCTACGCGCGCGACATCCTGCACACCGGGCCGTGGGGCCTGGGGCTGCTGCGTTCGTCGCCGGCAGTCGGCGCGCTGGTAATGGCGCTGTGGCTGGCGCGCCATCCGCTGAACCGGCGCGCCGGGCGCATCATGTTCGGCGCGGTGGCGCTGTTCGGGGTGGCTACCGTGGTGTTCGGCGTATCGACCTGGCTGCCGTTGTCGATGGTGGCGCTGGTGGTGCTGGGCGCCTCGGACATGATCAGCGTGGTGGTGCGCTCCACGCTGGTCCAGCTCGAGACCCCGGACGACATGCGCGGGCGCGTGGGCGCGGTCAATTCGGTGTTTATCGGCGCCTCGAACCAGTTGGGCGAGTTCGAGTCCGGCGTCACCGCGGCATTGCTGGGCCCGGTGGGCGCGGTGATCCTGGGCGGCGTCGGCACGCTGCTGGTGGTGGCGCTGTGGATGCGGCTCTTTCCTGCGCTGGCCGCGCGCGACCGGCTGCACGATCATCCGGCCTGACCCATTGCCGGGGCAGGGAGCGTACCCGTTTCTGCGTCCCTGTCGATGCCCGGATGGCGGTATCGCCGACCCCTATTCGCCAACTTTCGTCGCTGAAAGTTGTGCCGCACAGCCGGCCCGCCGCGCCGAGCCTGGCCTGGCTGCCCCTGGTTCCTCCCTCGCTCGGATTTTTCTGATCCGCCGCCAGCCTTGATTGCACAAGGGCTGGCGCGCCTGCACGCAACCGCGTGACGCAATCGCCGGAAACCAAATCCCGCCTTGCTTGTCCCCTTCACTGTATTGCCGTGCCGGCATTGTCGGTGATCGTCCGACATCGCGCTGGCAACGTGCGGCAAGTTGTCAAGCGGGAAATTCCCCGCCAGGCGCCTGGGGGCGATCTGGCAGCCCGCTGCCGCACGCAGAAACGGGTACGCAGCACCGCCTGTCTCCTCCATAACAACCGCAAACGGAGCCGCTCCCATGGACCTGAACTTCATCGATGCGAACAAGCTGGAGGCGGGCTGGACTTACCTGGTCCAGTTCGCCATCAACCAGGGAATGAACTGCCTGGCAGCCATCCTGATCCTGATGGCCGGCTGGTGGCTGTCGGCCCGCGTGGCCCGGGGCGCCCGGCGCGCGCTCAGCGGCACGCACGTGGACGAGACCATGCGCCCGCTGCTGGCCAACGCGCTGCAATGGATGGTGCGCGTGCTGACCATCGTGCTGGTGCTGTCGCAGTTCGGGGTGCAGACCGCCAGCATCATCGCCATGCTGGGCGCCGCGGGACTGGCCATCGGGCTGGCACTGCAGGGCACGCTGCAGAACATTGCCGCCGGCATCATGCTGGTGCTGCTGCGGCCGTTCCGCGTCGGCCAGTACATCGATGCGCAGGGGGTGGCCGGCACCGTGCGCGAGACCGGCCTCTTCATGACCGAGCTGACCACCTTCGATGGCGTCTGCCTGCGCGTGCCAAACGGCAAGCTGTGGGGAAGCGCCATCACCAACTACAGCGAGAACGCCACGCGGCGCGCAGACATCGAGGCCACGGTGACCTTCGACAGCGATGTGCAGCGCAGCCTGGAAGCGCTGCGCGCGATGCTCGCGCGCGAGCCGCGCCTGCTGGCCGAACCCAGGCCCGAGACCATGGTGGTCAACTACACGCAGCAGGGCATCACGCTGAACGTGCGCTACTGGACCTCGAATGACGACTACTGGAACGTGCGTTTCGCGTTCTACGAGCGCATCAAGCATGTGCTGGAACAAGCCGGCAGCAAGCTGGCGGTGCCGATCCAGGAATTGCACGTGCCGGGCGCCGCCTCGGTGCCGGGTGCGGTGAAGGTGGCCGACAGCGCGCCATCGGCGAGCGCGCCGCACCCGGCCGGCGCGGCGTCGCGCCGGCCGGTGCAGCACCTGGGCTAGCCGAGCACGGGTGCGTTGTTGTCGTCGTCGTCCTCGTCCGAAAACAGCGTGCAGGCGCCGCTTTCCGCGGTGCTGACATGGCGGCGGAAGGTGGCGAACAGGTCGCGGCCCACGCCGTGGCGATTGGCGCTGAGGTCCGGACGGGCAGGCGCGCGCGCCTGCCATTCGTCATCCGGCACCAGCACCTCGAGCACGCCCGCGGGCGCATCCACGCGCATCATGTCGCCGCTGCGCACGCGCCCGATCGCGCCCCCGCGCAGCGCCTCGGGGCAGACGTGAATAGCCGCCGGCACCTTGCCCGACGCGCCCGACATGCGCCCGTCGGTCACCAGCGCCACATGGAAGCCGCGGTCCTGCAGCACCGTCAGCGTGGGCGTGAGCTTGTGCAGCTCGGGCATGCCGCACGAGGCCGGGCCCTGCCACGGTAGCACCGCAACGAAGTCTCGCTCCAGCTCGCCGCGCTTGAATGCGTGCAGCACATCGTCCTGATGCTCGAACACCATCGCCGGTGCCTCCACCACCTGGTGCTCGGCCTTGACCGCAGAGGTCTTGATCACCGCGCGGCCTAGCCTGCCGTCCAGCACCTTGATGCCGCCGTCCGGCGCAAAGGGCGCGTCGGCGGCGCGCACGATGCTGTCGTCGAGCGGCGCGGCCGGGCCGTCGATCCAGGTCAGCTTGCCGTCGCGCAGCACGGGTTCGCGCGTGTAGTCCTGCAGCCCGCGGCCGACGATGGTGGTCACGTCGTCATGCACCAGGCCCAGCGACAGCAGCCCGCGGATCACCACGGGCAGCCCGCCTGCGGCCTGGAACTGGTTCACGTCGGCCTTGCCGTTCGGGTACACGCGCGCCAGCAGCGGCACCACGGCCGAGAGCTCGTCAAAGTCGTCCCAGCCCAGCACGATGCCGGCCACGCGCGCCATCGCGATCAGGTGCAGCGTGTGGTTGGTGGAGCCGCCGGTGGCCAGCAGCCCGACGATGCCGTTGACGAAGGCGCGCTCGTCCAGCACCTCGGCCACCGGCGTATAGCGCTCGCCGCCGTGCACCAGCTTCAGCGCCTGGCGCGCGGCCTCGCGCGTGAGCGCCTCGCGCAGCGGTGTGTTGGGGTTGACGAAGGCCGTGCCCGGCAGGTGCAGGCCCATCATCTCCATCAGCATCTGGTTGGAATTGGCGGTGCCGTAGAAGGTGCAGGTGCCGGGGCCGTGGTAGGAGCGGGTCTCGGCCTCGAGCAGTTCCTTGCGGCCGATCTTGCCTTCGGCGTAGAGCTGGCGCGTGTGCGCCTTTTCGTCGTTGCTGATGCCGGTGGTCATCGGCCCGCCCGGCACGAACACGGCCGGCAGGTGGCCGAACGACAGCGCGCCCATCACCAGCCCGGGCACGATCTTGTCGCACACGCCCAGGTACAGCGCGGCATCGAACATCTGATGCGACAGCGCCACCGCCGTGGCCAGCGCAATCACATCGCGCGAGAACAGCGACAGGTCCATGCCGTCCTGGCCCTGCGTGACGCCGTCGCACATCGCGGGCGTGCCGCCGGCAAACTGCGCGGTGCCGCCGGCCTCGAGCGCCGCTTCCTTGAGCCACTGAGGGAAAGCCGCCAGCGGCTGGTGCGCCGACAGCATGTCGTTGTAGGCCGAGACGATCGCCAGGTTGGGCCGCTCGTCGGCCTTCAGCCGGATCTTCGCGGCGTCCGGCATGGCAGCCACCGCATGGGCCAGGTTGGTACAGGAAAGCTGCGCGCGTTCGACCTTCTGCCCGGCCATGGCGTGGGTGCGGTCAAGGTACGCCTGGCGCGAGGCGGCGCTGCGGGAGACGATGCGGGCGGTGACCCGCTCGAGCACTGGATGACGTGGCATGGGGTTCTCCTGCGGGGGAGCTTTCAGCCTAGCGCACTTTGCCGCGTACCGCACGATCCACTGCGCAGCACACGCAGAAACGGGTACGCTTCGCGCTCCGGTCATGCCTTTGCCAAGCAAGTGCCGCGGCCTGCGCCTCGCCAAGCGCTGGCGAGTCACGTAAACTGGCCACACCGCGCGCCTTCCATGGCGGGTCCTCAAATCGCTAAAGGAGTCCAGGGTGAGCATGCCTGATTTCGACATGGTGCTGTTCGGCGGCACCGGCGACCTGGCGCGGCGCAAGCTGCTGCCGTCCCTGTTCGATGCCCACCACGCCGGCCTGCTGCATCCGGCCGCACGCATCCTCGCCACCGGCAGCCAGCCGCTCTCGACCGCGGACTACCTCGCCTCGCTGGAGCAGACCGTGCGCCCCGGGCTAGCCCATGCGCCGCCCGAGTCATGGGACAAGTTCTGCGCGCGCATTGTCTACGTGCAGGCCGATGCACGCGTGCCCGCGCATTTCGATGCGCTCGCGGAGCAGGTGCTGGCACGCAAGCCTGAAGTGGTGGTGTGCTATCTCGCCACCGCGCCGCACCTGTTCGTGTCGATCTGCGAGCAGCTGGCACGCACCGGCCTGAACACGCGCCAGGCGCCCAACGTGCGCATCGTGCTGGAAAAACCGCTGGGGCATGACCTCGAATCCAACGAGGCAATCAACTCGGCAGTGGCGAAGTTCTTCGCCGAAGAGCAGATCTACCGCATCGATCATTACCTCGGCAAGGAGTCGGTGCAGAACCTGATGGCGATCCGCTTCGGCAACGCGCTGTTCGAGCCGCTGTGGCGGCGCGAGTGGGTGCAGGACGTGCAGATCACCATCGCCGAAGAACTCGGCGTGGAAACGCGCGGCGACTTCTACGACCGCACCGGCGCGCTGCGCGACATGGTGCAGAACCACTTGCTGCAGCTCTTGTGCATGGTGGCGATGGAGCCGCCGGCCAGCCTCAGCGAAGATGCCATCCGCGACGAGAAGATCAAGATCCTGAAGGCGCTCAAGCCGATCACGCCGCAGGACGTGGCCGAGAAGACCGTGCGCGGCCAGTACCGCTCCGGTGCCATCGGCGGCAAGCCGGTGCCGGGCTACCTGGAAGAAGCGGGCATCGCGCCCGACAGCCGCACCGAGACCTTTGTCGCGATCAAGGCCGAGATCGCCAACTGGCGCTGGGAAGGCGTGCCGTTCTACCTGCGCACCGGCAAGCGTATGCAGTCGCGCGTGGCCGAGATCGTGATCCATTTCCGCGACGTGCCGCACGCGATCTTCCCGCGGCCGCTGACGCTGTCGCCGCAGAACCGGCTGGTGATCCAGCTGCAGCCGGAAGAAAGCATCCGCCTGTACTGCCTGGTCAAGCAGCCTGGCGACACGCTGGAGCTGACGCCGACCTCGCTCGACCTGGACTTTGCCAACTCGTTCAAGGTGCGCCGCGCCGGCGCCTACGAACGCTTGCTGCTCGACGTGATCCGCGGCCGGCTGGGCCTGTTCGTGCGCCGCGATGAACAAGTGCAGGCCTGGCGCTGGGTCGAACCCATCATCGACACCTGGGATGCCAGCACCGTGCCGCCCAAGCCCTATACCGCCGGCACCTGGGGACCGGCCGCGTCGTCGGCGCTGATGTCGCGCGACGGCGGGCTGTGGCACGAGGAAGCCTGAGCCATGCGCTCGCAGAATCGCAAAGGAAACCATCATGCGCGTGTTTGAGCATCCCACCCCGATGGACCAGGCCGAGGCGCTGGCCATCTCCATCGGCAATGCGCTGGAACTGGCCATCCGCGTCAAGGGCTGGGCGGTGCTGGCGGTCTCGGGCGGACGCTCGCCGGTGGCGATGTTCGAGCGGCTGCGCCACCGGCACGTGCGCTGGGAAGCGGTGACCATCACGCTGGTCGACGAGCGCGTGGTGCCGCCCGAGCACGCCGACAGCAACGCCGCCCTGGTGCGCGCGCACCTGCTGCGCGAGGCCGCTGCCAGTGCCGCTTTCGTGCCGCTGATTGCCGATGCGCAGGACGCTGCCGCGCCGGCACAGGCGGTGGCGCGCGCCAACAGCGCATTCCGCCAGCCAGACGTGGTGGTGCTGGGCATGGGCGAGGACGGCCATACCGCCTCGCTGTTCCCGGATGCGCCCGAACTGCAGGGCGCGCTGAGCGAGCCGCAGCCCGGCTACGTGATCACGCGCCCGTCAGCCGCGCCGCATGCCCGCATCACGCTCAACCTGGCGGCGCTGCTGGCCACCGAGCGCGTGTTCCTGTCAGTGTCGGGCGCGGCCAAGGCCGAGGTGCTCGAACGCGCGCTGCAGGGCCCTGTGCCGTCGTTGCCGGTCAGCCTGGTGCTGTCACGGCACCGGCACGGGCTTGACGTGTTCAAGACCTGACAGACTGATTCCCAAGCGGAGCACTACCCGACACCATGGCCACCACTGCATCCTCCTGCGCTGACTTCCCCCGCCTGCTCGGCGATGTGGGCGGCACCAACGTGCGCTTTGCACTGGAAACCGCACCAATGCGGATCGGCCCGGTGACCGCGCTGAAGGTGGCCGATTTCCCGTCGCTCGAAGCAGCCCTGCGCCAATACCTCGACGGACTTTCCGCGTCGGGCAAGCCGGTGCCGCGCCACGCGGCGATCGGCCTGGCCAACCCGGTGACCGGCGACCAGGTCCGGCTCACCAACCACAACTGGTCGTTCTCGATCGACGGCATGCGGCGCGCGCTCGGGCTGCAGACGCTGGTGGCCATCAACGACTTCACCGCGCTGGCGCTGGCCCTGCCGTACCTGCCTGCCGACGGGCTGGTGCCCGTGCGTGCCGGCACCGCGGTGCGCACCGCGCCGCTCGCGCTGGTCGGGCCGGGCACCGGGCTGGGCGTTTCCGGCCTGGTGCCGGCGCCGGGCGGAGCAGCCGTGGCGCTGGCCGGCGAAGGCGGCCATATCGAGCTGATGCCCGACACTGACGACGAATGGATCGCCTGGCGCGCCGCCCATCGCAACGTTGGCCGGGTGTCGGCGGAGAGGCTCCTGTGCGGCAGCGGCCTGTCGCATATCCATGCCGCGCTGGCCGCAGAAACGGGTACGCTTTTGCTCGCGCCGCTGTTGCCGGAGCAGGTCACCACCGGCGCCTTCGAGCGCCACGACCCGCTGTGCCAGCGCGCCATGGCGGTGTTCTTCGGCCTGCTCGGCTCGGTTGCGGCCGACATCGCCCTGGTGCTGGGCGCACGTGGCGGGGTCTACCTGGGCGGCGGCATCCTGCCACGCTTCGTGCCTGCGCTGCAGGCCTCGGCCTTCGCCGAGCGCTTTGTCGCCAAGGGCCGCATGCGCGGCTGGCTGGAGGCCGTGCCGGTCCACGTCATCACCGCCAGCCACCCCGCGCTGCCGGGACTGGCGCGCGCACTGGCCGAGCAGCTCGACGGCCGCGGCCGGAACGCATAGCCATGCGCGTGCTGCTGGTGGAAGACGACGCCATGATCGGCGACAGCGTCAAGCTGGCGCTGCGCCAGGAAGGCTTTACCGTCGACTGGGTGCGCGACGGCGACGCGGGCCTGGCCGCGGCCAGCACCGCGCAGCACGGCCAGGCGTGCTATGACCTGATCCTGCTCGACCTCGGCCTGCCGCGGCGCCCGGGCCTCGACGTGCTGCGCACCTTGCGCGCGCGCGGCGTGCCGACGCCGGTGCTGATCCTGACCGCGCGCGATGCCGTCGCGGATCGTGTCGCGGGGCTCAATGCCGGCGCCGATGATTACCTGGTCAAGCCCTTTGACCTGCAGGAACTGGCGGCGCGCATGCACGCGCTGGCGCGCCGTGCCGCCGGCCGGGCGGAACCGCTGGTCAGCTACGGCGACATCGTGCTCAACCCCACTACCCGCGAGGCCACCCACCGCGGCGAGCCGGTGCGCCTGTCGGCGCGCGAGTTCGCGCTGCTGGCCGCGCTGATGGCGCGGCCCGGCAAGGTCTGGTCGGTGCCGCAGCTGCAGGAGCGGCTGTACGGCTGGGACGATGAAGTCGGCAGCAATACCGTCGAGGTCTATATCCACGCGCTGCGTAAGAAGTTCGGCGCGGCGCTGATTCGCAATATCCGCGGCGTGGGCTATGTGGTGCCGCGCCTCGATGGGGATGCAGCATCCGTGGGCGAAGGAGACACCCCCTGATGCGCTCCATCCAGCGAACCCTGCTGTGGTGGCTGGCCGCGGGCCTGCTTGCCGGCATCGCCGTCGCCACGGCGCTGATCTACGGGCAGGCACGGCAGGAAGCCAACGCGCTGTTCGACTACCAGATGAAGCAGATGGCCGCGGCATTGCCCAGCCAGTTCGCCGACCCGGTGGCGCCGCCTTTCCTGGGCTCGCCCGGCGACCTGACCCACGCCGACGAGGATGTGGTCATCCACATCTGGGACGGCTCCGGCCGCAGCCTGTACCTGTCGCATTCGCACCCGGCGCTGCCCGCGCGTGCGGAACTGGGCTTTTCCAACGTGACCACGCAGCAGGGCGAATGGCGCCTATACAGCATGCAGCTTGGGCCCACCGTGGTGCAGATCGCGCAGCCGATGAGCGCACGGCGCACCCTGGCCGCGCGCATGGCGCTGCGCACCGTGGCGCCGCTGCTGTTGCTGCTGCCGCTGCTGGGCTGGCTGGTGTGGATGGCAGTGGGGCGCGGCCTGCGCCCGCTGCGCGAAATTGCCACCGAAGTGCGCGCGCGCGACGCCAACACACTGGCGCCGCTGGCCGTGCGCCAGATGCCGGACGAGATCGCTCCGCTGAGCGCAGCGCTGAACCAGCTGCTGGCGCGGCTCTCGCACGCCATCGACACCCAGCGTGCCTTCGTCGCCGACGCCGCGCACGCCCTGCGCACGCCGCTGGCAGCGCTGCAGTTGCAGGCACAGCTGGTGGAGCGCGCCGCCAACGGCGCAGCGCGTGACGAAGCGATCGGCAAGCTGCGCCAGGGGCTGGAGCGGCTGACCCACCTGGTCACCCAGCTTTTGACGCTGGCACGGCAGGAGCCGGGCGCAGCCATGCCCCGGCACGAACCGGTGGAGCTGCATCAACTGGCCGCAAGCGTGGTCGCGGACATGGCGCAGGCAGCGCTGGATCGCAATATCGACCTTGGGCTGGACGGCAGCAAGGACACGTCGCCGGTGGTGGTGCGTGGAGATGTGGATGCGTTGCGCATCCTGCTGACCAACCTGCTGGACAATGCGCTGGCTTATATCCCTGCCGGAAGCCGTATCGATGTGCTGGTGGGTCGCAGCGCCGATGGGCGCGCCGTTGAGCTGGTTGTCAGCGACAACGGGCCGGGGATCCCCGCTGAGGAGCGGGCGCGCGTGTTTGACCGGTTCTATCGGGTGGCCGATGCGCCGACCGGCGGCAGCGGGCTGGGGCTGGCCATCGTGGCGGAGATTGCCCAGTCGCATGGGGCGCGGGTGGTGCTGGAGGATGCGGGGCCGGGGTTGAGGGTGAGGGTGGTGTTTGGGGCCGGGTAGATCTTAGCTGCTGCTTGGGCTGTTGTCGGCGTACCGTTGTCCAATGCAAGAGCTTGCCCCTCAGTCCACCGGCGTCAACAACCCCTCCCCAGCAAAATGCCGCCGCGCATTCTCCAGGAACTGCGTCACGGACGCCGTGATGGCCTCCGGCGACCAGCCAGCCACATGCGGCGTCAGCACGACGTTAGGACAGTCGAACAACACCACCGGCGGCGCCGGCTCGCTCTCATAGACATCCAGCCCCGCCCCGCCAAGCTTGCCAGCGCGCAGCGCTGAAGCCAGCGCTTCGGTATCCACCACGCTGCCGCGCGCGATATTGACGAGGAACCCGGCCGGCCCGAGCGCCGCCAGCACGCTTGCATCGACCAGGTGCCGCGTACCTGCCCCGCCCGGCGTGGCGATCACCAGGTAGTCCGCCCAAGCGGCCAGCGCACCGATGCTGTCGAAGTACCGGTACCCGGCATCTTCGCGCGGCTTGCGGTTGTGATAGCCGATCTCCAGGTCGAAGCCTTCGCCGCGCCGGGCAATACGCCGGCCGATGGTGCCCAGCCCGACGATCCCCAGCCGCTTGCCAGAGACATTGGGCCGCAGCGGCAGTGCAGTGCGCCAGGTGCCTGCGCGCGTGGCCGCGTCCAGCTGCGGCACGGCGCGCACGGTCGCCAGCAGCAGCGCGAAGGCGTGGTCGGCCACGCAGCTGTCGTTGGTGCCGGCGCCATTGGCCACGGCGATGCCGCGTGCGCGGGCGTGGGCCACGGCGATGTTCTCGAAGCCCGCGCCCAGTGCGCACACCAGTTCCAGTGCCGGCATCGCGTCGATCTCCGCCGCGGTCAGGCCGGTGGAGCCGATGGTCAGTACCGCGCGGATGCGTTCGCCCTGCGTGGCGATCTGCGCGGCGCGGCCTTCGGCGTCTGGCGCGTAGAGGATCTCGAATCGTTCGGCAATGGCGTCGCGGTGGTGGGTGGCGACTTGGGTCAGGATCAGCAGCGTGGGCTTCATGGGGGACAGCGGAGCAGGCGATGGAGTCGGAGAAGGGTGACAGCGGGTGGGATGCACCCGGAGTCCGTCACGCGGATAGCGGGCAGACGTCACATTCTAGCGCTGCGGCGCCGGGCTTGCCGAAGGCGACAGCACGCGCGGAGGCACGCAGAAACGGGTACGCTTTGCCCGCGGCAGCGGGGTTTGCGATCGGTCTTGCAGAATGGAATATGCCTATAAACAAGGGTCGAACGCGTTTCCCGAAGGGCCGGCGATGCCGTTCCGCCGGTTTCGGCGAGGCACGCAGAAACGGGTACGCTTTGCTGCCACGACCCGCTCGGCGCCATGCCCGCACCACACCGTTGCGTATCATGCGTGTTCTCTTCCTCACTCGCGAAAGAATGACATGCGCGCAATCGGCAACTTCCTCTGGTTCATCCTTGGCGGCGTGGTCATGGGCCTGGCCTGGTGGCTGGTTGGGCTGCTGGCCTTTATCTCGATCATCGGGATCCCCTGGGGCAAGGCCTGCTTCGTGATCGGCACTTTCACCTTTTTCCCGTTCGGCAAGCAGGCCATCAGCCGGCGCGAGCTGAGCGGACGCGACGATGTCGGCACCGGCGCGCTGGGGCTGGTCGGCAATGTGCTGTGGTTTGTCTTTGCCGGCGTGTGGCTGGCCATCGGCCACGTGATGGCGGCGGTCGCCAACTTCGTAACCATCATCGGCATCCCGTTTGCGATCCAGCACCTGAAGCTGGCCGGCATTGCGCTGGCGCCGATCGGCCAGACCGTGGTCACCAATGAGGTGGCCGACGCAGCGCGCCGCGATGGCGCGCGCGTGCAGGTGGACAACCTGCGCCGCTGAAGGATCAGGCGCCGGCGTCTTCGGCGCCTTCTTCGTCCTGCTGGCCGGCGTGCGCGACCAGCCGGTCGAGCAGGCTGCCCAGCAGCGCCCGTTCGGCGTCGCTCAGGCAGCCGAAGATCTCTGCATTGCGCCTGGCGATCATCGTGATCGCCTGCCGGTACAGCGGCTTGCCCTGTGCTGTCAGTGACAGCACCACGCCGCGCCCGTCGGCCTCGCTGGCCTCCTTGCTGACCAGCCCGCGCGCCACCAGCGCCTGCGCCGAGCGGCTGGCCTGGCCCTTGGTCAGGTTGGCGCGGTGCGCCAGCTCGTTGACCGACAGCGGCGCAAAGGCGCCGATCGCGGCCAGGCAGCGGCCCTCGCCGAGCGGCAGGCCGCATTGCTCCAGGTAGGCGGCGGCGCTGTCCTTGTCGCTGAGCTTGTTGACCTGGTGCAGGCGGTAGGTCAGGAACTGGTCGAGGCGTGGCAGTGGCTTCATGGCGTGTCCTTGTCAGGCGTCGGCATTCTAGCCCTATGTTCCCTATTTCTGGCTGCGCGCCTCGGCTTCGTCGATCAGCGCGAGCACCGGCGCCAGCGCTTCCTGCCGGCTCATCAGGCCCAGGCACACCATTGCCAATAGCAGCGGGGTGCGCGCTTCGCCGGCACGGCCCATGGCCTCGCACAGATGGGTGTAGGCGAGGTCGAGGTCTTCAGCTTGCATGGCGGGCTCCGGTTTGCATCAGGGGGGCAAGGGTGGCGCGCACGGCGTCCCATGACGGTTCGCGCCAGCGTGCCAGGACATAGCCATCGGGGCGGATCAGGTAGAGCGTGCCGGGTCGTGCGCCGTAGCGGGCGTGGGCCTGGCCGGCGACGTCGGCCAGCGCCGTGGCGCCGGCCACGTTGCCGCCGGTGACCACCACGTGTGTCTGCATGGCGTCCGGATGCGCATGCGCGAACGCGGCCAGTGGCTCGGGCAGCGTGGGCGCATCGCTGAAGTACAGCAACGTGAACCGTTGCCCGAAGCATTGCGTGAGGTGCACGACCTCGTCGGGGCCTGCCACGCGCATTTCCGGCGCGGGCAGGCCGGGCGCGGCGCCAGGACAGTCGTCGCCAAAGTCGCTGGGACCGTTCAGCGCCGAATCCGTATAGGCAATCGGTGCCGACTGCCGCGGATTGATCAGTGACCGCACCGCGGGCTCATGCTGCGCCAGACGCAGCGTGGCCTCGCGCATCAGCCGGAAGGCAAAGTCGGGCGGTGCCATGAACTCGGTGCTCTTGGCGCCGTAGGCGATGTTCTGCCGCGTGGCATGCACGCGTTCGGTCGAATAGGAATCGAGCAGGCTTTCGGGCGCCTGGCCGCGCAGCACCCACGCCAGCTTCCAGGCCAGGTTGCCGGCATCGTCCAGCCCGGAGTTGAGCCCGCGCACGCCAAAGATCGGCACCAGGTGCGCGGCGTCGCCGGCAAACAGCACGCGGCCGTGGCGGTAGTCCTGCAAGGTCAGGCACTTGGCGTTGTAGATGGAGATCCACAACGGCCGCCACGGCTCGGTCTCGCCGATCATGTCGAGGTGGCTCTGCACGCGCGGCAGCACGTTCTCCGGCTTGACGGCTTCGTCAGGGTCTTCGTCGTCGCGGATCTGGTAGTCGATGCGCCAGACGTCGTCAGGCTGGCGGTGCATCAGGATGGTCGATCCGGGGTTGGAAGGCGGGTCGAACCAGGCCAGCCGCTCCACCTCGCGCCGCGTCTTCTGCACGATATCGACGATCACGTAGCGGCCTTCGTACTGGGTGCCCTTCATGCGCAGCCCCAGTTGCTCGCGCACGGTGCTGCGCCCGCCGTCGCAGGCCACCAGCCATTGCGCGCCGACCTGCACCACGCCTGCGCCTGTCTGGATCTCGGCCACGACGCCGCTGCCGTGCTGGCGCACCGCCTGCACGCGCGCGCCGAAGCGCACATCCGCTGGCGCAGCGCCGCGCAGCGCGGCGTCGTGGGCGAAGGCTTCCAGGTAGTACTGCTGGATATTGACCATCGGGGCGAAGCGCTCGCCGGCCTCGCTGGGCATGCGGAAATGCAGCACCTCGGCATCGCGGTAGTAGCTACGCCCGCCCACCCACGGCAGGCCGGTTTCGACGGTGGCGCGGTCTGCGCCCACCCAGCCGAGGATCTCCAGCGAACGCCGCGCCATGCAGATGGCCCGGCTGCCGGCGCAGTAGCCGTCGTCGGCTTCCACCACCAGCGCGGCTATGCCCTGGCGCGCCAGCAGCGCGGCCAGCGTCAGGCCGACCGGGCCGCCGCCGGCAATCAGTACCGGCACGCGCTGCGGCCATGGGCGCGATGACGAGGGCGGCGGTGCCGGCGGCACTGCGGCGTGGGGTGCGGTGGAGTCTGGCATGGTGGGGTCGTAGTGTCTCTGCGATGTAGTTGTGTGCGCAACTATATCGACTAGATGGTTGCGCACGAAACTAGTGTTAACCCGGCCGGGAAACGGCCATCCGGCGAAAGTCGGGAACAAGTCGCACATCGCCGCAGACCGGCCTTGGCCTATGCTTCGCAAGAGGCACACTACTTCAGCCCGCCCGCTGCGCCATGCCCACGCTCCCGACCGATGCCGCACCCCGCGCCACCAGGCTGCCTTCGCCGGGCAGCTGGCAGTACCACGTGCTGCTGGGCGCGGCAGGCATGCTGGTGCTGGGCCCGCTGGGCGGCATCGCTGCCGCGTATATGAATTTCTCGCTGGGCTTCTTCGTCGGCGGGCAGGTGCTGGCGGGCATCCTCGGCTCGGTGGTGACGGCGGGCTATGGCGCGCCCGGGCGCCACGGTGCCAACTACATCCAGACCGCGGCGGCGTCGGTGGCGGGCATGGGCGGCATGGCCGTGGTGCTGCAGGCGATGGCGTGGCTGGGCATGGCGCAGCCGCCGCTGTGGCAGCTGGTGCTGTACATGCTGTGCATCGGCATGTTCGGGGTGGGTGTGGGCATGCTGTACACGCCATTGCTGGTGGACCGGATGCAGCTGACCTTTCCGTCGGGGCTGGCCGTGGCCAATATCCTGCGCGCGCTGACCGATCCGGCGCTGCTGCGGCGTTCGGTGGCGCGGCTCGGGGGCGGCATGGCACTGGGCCTGGGCTGCGGCCTGGGCGCCGCGCGCATGCCGTGGCTGGCGGCGCTGGACCTGTCGGCCGCGACCTTCGGCGCCGGGATGATCGTCGGCGCGCGCGTGGGCATTGCCGCGCTGGTGGGCGGGCTGGCCGGCTGGGCCATGACCCCGTGGTTTGTTGCCGCGGGCTGGATGGCGCCTGGCGAGCCCTATCGCAAGGCCACCTTCCTGGTGGCCCTGGGCATGATCATGGGGGCGGCTGCGGTTGATGTGGCCTTGCTGCTGGCGCAGGCGTGCCGCCAGTGGCGCGCGCGCCGCCACCCTGCGCCGCGGCGCGGGCCGGGCATGGGCTGGGTGGCGGCCTGGGCGCTGCTGTGGGGCGCGGCCACGGTGGCGGCGGGCGTGGCATGGTTCGGCCAGCCGTTGGGTTTCCAGTTGATGGCCGTGCTGCTGGTGCTGGTGTTTGCGCTGGTCAACGGCATCTCGGTCGGCATGGTCGACCAGAACCCGATCTCGTCGGCCTTCGTGCTGTCCGTGATCCTGATGGCCGCCGCCGGGCTGCGCGCGCCCCATGTCGGGCTGATCGCCGCCACGGTCTTGCTGGTGGCCACGGCCGAGGCGAGCGACATGCAGCAGGACCGCTCCACCGGCTGGCGCCTGGGCAGCGACCGCATGGTGCAGTTCGGCTACCAGGTGGCGGGCATCGTCGTGGGTGCGCTGGTTGCGGTGGCGATGGCACGGCTGTTCATGCATGCCTACCCGGTGCTGGCGCTGGACCAGACCAGCCTGCCGGCCGACCAGCAGCCGGCGCGCTGGACCTCGGCCATGACATACAAGATCGTGGGCGTGCTGCACGGGCTGGCGCAAAGCCGTGCCGGCCAGCATGTGGCAGTGGCAACGGGCCTCGCGCTCGGCCTGGCTACCGCGGTATTGCGCAAGGCCATCCTCGGCCGGCAGGCGTGGCAGCGCTTCGCGCAAGCCAGCCGGCGCGGGCGGGTGGCGGATTTCCTGCTCGATGCGGTGATCCTGCCTTCGCCCTATGCGTCATCTTTCGGCGGCTTCGTCAACCTGGCGGCGGCCGGGTGGATGGCGGCCGGCGGCGTGGTGGCGAGCGTGGCCGCCGCCGTGGCCAGGCCCGCAAGGCCGGCCCGGGGTTTGCCGCAGGATATGAGCACGGCATCGCTGGTCGGTGGCGGCCTGATCGCGGGCGATGCGCTGGCGGCGCTGGCCATCGGCGTGGCGGGCCTGTTATCCGCCACATTGGGTTGAGGCCGGCTGCGATTGTCAAATTATACTGACGCTTCTGTCCAAGTTTCAGTGGATTGTCAAATCCCGCGACCAGCGTACCATAGGCGGCCAGACTGACGCACTGGCTTGACCCGGAGAATCATCATGGCCCTTGACCAAGAATCCTTTGCCCTGCTGCGCGCCTCGGTGCAGCGCTTCATCGACGAACGCCTGAAGCCCGCCGAAGACACGCTGGAGGAAACCGACGACGTGCCCGCCGAGATCGTCGCGGACATGAAGGAGATGGGCCTGTTCGGCATCTCCATCCCCGAGAACTACGGCGGCATCGGCCTGTCGATGTCGCAGGAATGCGATGTGGTCTACGACCTGGGCCATACCGCCTTTGCCTTCCGCTCGGTGTTCGGCACCAACGTCGGCATCGGCTCGCAAGGCATCCTGATGGATGGCACCGAGGAACAGAAGCAACAGTACCTGCCGCGCATCGCCAGCGGCGAGCTGATCATCTCGTTCGCGCTGACCGAGCCCAATGCGGGTTCCGACGCGGCCTCGCTGCAGACCAAGGCGGAGCTGGATGGCGACCACTATGTCATCAACGGCACCAAGCGCTTCATCACCAACGCACCGCGCGCCGGCGCCTTCACGCTGATGGCGCGCACCGGCGGCGCGGGCGCTTCGGGCATCTCGTCCTTCATCGTGCCGGCCGACACCCCGGGCATCTCGCTGGGCAAGCCGGACAAGAAGATGGGCCAGCGCGGCACCAAGACCTGCGACGTGGTGCTTGAGAACGTGCGCGTGCCGGCCGCCAATATCATCGGCGGCGTGCCGGGCGTGGGCTTCAAGACCGCGATGAAGGTGCTCGACCGCGGCCGCCTGCATATCTCGGCGCTGGCCTGCGGCATGGCGCATCGCCTGATCACCGACGCTGTGGCCTATGCCAGGGAGCGCAAGCAGTTCGGCAAGCCCATCGGCGACTTCCAGCTGATCCAGGCGATGCTGGCCGACAGCCAGGCCGAGCTCTACGCCGGCCTGTCGATGGTGCGCGACTGCGCCCAGCGCTACGACGCCAAGCCCGCCGGCAAGAGCGATCCGGAGGTCAGCATGCTGGCCTCGTGCACCAAGATGTTCTGTACCGAGATGGTGGGCCGCGTGGCCGACCGCGCGGTGCAGATCCATGGCGGCGCCGGCTATATCGCCGAGTACAAGGCCGAGCGCTTCTACCGCGACGTGCGCCTGCTGCGCCTGTATGAAGGCACCACGCAGATCCAGCAGCTGATCATCGCCAAGCAACTGCTGCGCGACTGACCAGGTAAACGCCCCGCGCGGCAGGAGTCGACATGAACACGATGCAGTTACGCGGGCCGGACAGCCCGCTGCAGGCAGGGCATGATGGCGATGCGCCGCACCGGCTGCGCGCCGTGGTGGCAACCTATCGTCCCACGCTGCAGGCCTATACGCTGGCGGTTTCGCCGGCCGAGCTGATGGCGCTCTGCGCGCTGCCGGCAGAGATGGCGGGCGGTGTGGGCGGCACCTGCGATCCACGCGCGCACGCGTACCTGGCGCGCTTGCGTGGCGAGGTCCAGGCCAGCGGCATTGCGTTGCCGGGTGCAATCGTGGTCGCGGTCAGCGGCGGCAGCCTGCAATGCGAGTCTGACCACCTCTACACGCTGTCGCTGCATCCGCGCCGTGGTGACCGGCTGATCGTGCTGGACGGCTATGAGCGGCTGCTCGCGCTTGCGCATGGCGAACGGCGGCAATGCAAGACGCTGGTGTCGGCGGTGCTGTGGCGCGCCGCGCTGGATGTTGCCGCGACGGTGCCGGCGGCGGAGGCCGCCAACGAAACGATCGACGCGGCCGTAGCGCAGTCGTCGTGCGCGGCGCGTTGGGCCAACGCCACGCGGGTGTGGCATTGACCGGGGCATCGGGCACGAAGAACGTGCTCAGCGCAATATGACGGAAGCCGCCTGCATGGCGGCTTTTTCTCTTCTAGTGGCCCGGCGTGCGCGCAAGCCGCTTATTGCGGCCACACGCCATCGACATCGCGCAGCAGGTGGCCGGCGAGGATATAGTCCCCGAGCCGCGTGGCCTTGGCCTCGAGGTCGAGCAGTTCATGGTCCGCCAGCGTGCCGAGATCGAACTGGCAATAGAGATTGCGTTGACGGAACGTGGCCTTGGGTTTGGCCAGCCCTTCGATCAGGGCTTCGCGGGAACGGACGGCGATGCTTTCTTGTCCGCGATACTGCACCTTGATACCGCGCTTTTCTCCGAGCCTGCCGAGTTCGACGGCATCCTGCCATCCTGTCTCGTAGTCCAGCTCAAGCGCCAGCACACCTTCCGAGGCCAGAAGCCTGAGCGCTTCTGCCTTGCTGCCAGCTCGCACGATTGACATCCACACCTCTTATATCGACTTATACTGTACGAATATACAGTCAACCCGGGGTCGCGGCAAGGGGCTTGCACCGGACGCCTGCCGAGCGCTCCCTGCCTTGCCACTGCGATGTTGCGCTGGCCGCGCCTGCGGCCTTTCGCCAGTGCAGCCGAATATTGTTTCCTGCGTATGTCAGGGCTGCGCCTGCGGTGCCGCGCCGGCCGCTTCGTTGCCTGTGCTGCCGGCCGCGCCGGAGCCACTTCCGCTGCCGGTTGCGCCCGCCTGCGCCGGTGCGCCGCTGAAGTCGCCAGCATAGACGCGCGACAGCGTGCCTGGCTGCATGTAACGCCGAATGGCCGCGTTGACGGCGTCCGGCGTGGCGTTGCGCAGGCGCTCTTCGAGTTCGGCGGTGAAGGCCATGGTGCGGCCCAGGTAGAGCTGGTTGGCCAGCGCGCCGGCCAGCGCGGCGTCGTTGCTGCGGCTGACCATGCCCTGCTGCAGCAGGCCGCTGACGGCCTCGGCCAGTTCCTGCGCGGTGATGCCGTCGCGCACGAAGCGCTCCAGCTCCTCGGTCACGGCGCGTTGCAGGCGCGGCAGGTTCTGCGGTGCGTATTGCGCCTGCAGGCCGAAGCGTCCCGCGCGGTCGAGCGCGCCCACCTGCACCCAGCTGCTCGCGCCATAGCTCAGGCCTTCCCGCTGCCGCAGCCGGTCAGCCAGGCGGCCGCGCAGGCTGGCGCCGCCGAGCACGCGGTTGGCAATCATCATCAGCGCATAGTCCGGCGCGTCGTTGGTCAGGTCGATCGGCGTGGAGGCCAGGTAGATGGCATTGGCCTTGCCCGGCGCGGGCAGCGT
Source organism: Cupriavidus necator (assembly GCF_016127575.1). Classification (NCBI taxonomy): domain Bacteria; kingdom Pseudomonadati; phylum Pseudomonadota; class Betaproteobacteria; order Burkholderiales; family Burkholderiaceae; genus Cupriavidus; species Cupriavidus necator. The sequence continues at coordinate 2,806,532 of NZ_CP066019.1, read as the reverse complement.
GAACTCCGCCGGCGGGATCGGCACAAAGGGGCGCTCGACGCGCGCGTAGGGCTGTTGCGCGCTCCAGTCGCCGAACAGCTGCGCTGCCTGCGCGGCCGCGGCCGCGGCATCGAAGTCGCCCACCAGGCTCAGTTGCGCATGGCCCGCGCCATAGAAGCGCGCGTGGAAGTCGCGCACCTGCGCCAGGGTGGCGGCCTGCAGGTCGGCGATGTTCTCGGCAAAGGTGCGCGCATGGCGCGGGTCGCCAGCGGGGTAGGGGTCGCCATGGCGGCCCAGCGCGTTAGACGCCATCACGCCCGGCTCGCGCCGGATGCTCTCGATCTCCGCGATGCTGGTCTTGCGCAGCGTCTCAAACTCCGCCTCGGGGAAGGTCGGTGCGCGCAGCAGGTCGCGCAGCAGGGCCAGCAGTTCCGGCAGGTGCGCGCGGCGCGTCTCGAAGCTGACGGTCACGCGCTCAGAGCTGCCAGAGATGCCGACGCGCGCGCGCAGCGCCTCGATGCGGTCGGCGATCTGCTGGCGGTCCATGCCAGCCGCGCCGCGTCGGAGCATGGAGGCGGTCAGCGCGCCCACCGTGGTCAGCCCCTGCAGGCTCTGCGTGTCGCCGATGCGCAGCACCAGCGCGCCGTGCACCACTTCACCGCGCGCAGGCTTGGGCAGCAACGCCAGCTGCATGCCGTTGGCCAGCGTCTGGCGCGTGGTGTGGGCCTCGATATTGGCGGGGCTGGGATCGAATGCCGCCACCGCGGCCATCGCCTGCCTGCCCTGGTAGCCGCTGACCATGGCCGTGACATCGGGCGCCGGCGGCACCTGCGCGCGCGACGGCTGCTCGGCGGGAAGGAACACGCCCACGGTGCGGTTCGAGGCCTGCAGGTAGTTCAGCGCCACGCGCTGCACGTCTGCCAGCGTGGTGGTCTCGATGCGGTCGCGCGCCAGGAAGAACAGGCGCCAGTCGCCCTTGGCGATGGCCTCGGACAGCGCCACGCCGAGCGCGCCGGGATCGTTCATGTAGTGCTCGTACGCGTTGCGCATGCGCACGCGCGCACGTTCCAGCTCGGCCTCGGTCACGGGCGCCTCGGCAAAGCCCTCGACCTGCGTGATCAGCCCGGCGCGCGCAGCCGCGAGCGGCTGGTCTTTGGACGTCTCGACCATGAGCAGCAGCGCCCCCGGGTCCTTCATCGCATAGAGCGCGGTGCCGACCGACACGGCCTGGCCACGCTCGACCAGTGCCTTGTACAGCCGCCCGCCCGGCGTATCGCCGAGGATGAGGGTCAGCAGCGAGAGTGCCGTGCTGTCCGGATGCGCACCCGGGCTGACGTGGTATTGCGCGGCGACCAGGCTGTTGTCGCCGGGGCGCATCACTACCAGTTCGCGCGCGCCTTCCTGTGCGGGCTCGACGGTATGCTCGGGCGGCAGCACGCGCGTCGGGCGCGGGATTGGCCCGAAGTAGCGCTCGATGCGTGCCAGCGTGGCGGCGGGATCGAACTTGCCGGCCACCACCAGCACCGCGTTGTCGGGCTGGTAGTAGCGGCGATAGAAGGCGCGCAGGCCGTCGATGCTGACGTGCTCGACATCGCTGCGCGCGCCGATCGGGGCCTTGCCGTAGTTGTGCCAGCGGTAGGCGGCGGCCATGGTCTGCTGCATCAGCATGCGCCCGGGGCTGTTCTCGCCCATTTCCATCTCGTTGCGCACCACCGTCATCTCGCTGTCCAGGTCGGCACGCGAGATCACGCTGTTGACCATGCGGTCGGCTTCCATGCGCAGCGCCCAGTCGAGGTTTTCATCGTTGGCGCTGAAGGTGCCGAAGTAGTTGGTACGGTCCTGCGCGGTGGTGCCGTTCACGCTCATGCCGCGCCGGGCGAACTCGGTCGGGATGGTCTTGCCGGGCAGCGATGGCGTGCCCTTGAACAGCAGGTGCTCGAGCAGGTGGGCCATGCCGGTCTCACCGTAGTTCTCATGGCGGCTGCCGACCAGGTAGGTGATGTTGACGGTCGTGGTGGCCTTGGCCGCGTCCGGTGCCAGTACGATGCGCAGGCCGTTGGGCAGGCGGTATTCGGTGATGCCTTCGACCGATGCCACCTGCGTGGCCATGGCAGGCGTCGTCGTGGGGGCGGTCTGCACCGGCTGTGCCAACGCCGGCGCGCAGGCAAGCGAAGCAAGCAAGGACAGGTGCAGGGCAGTGCGGCGCATGGCGTCTCCGGGCGGGCGGTGGCAGTGGGTTGGCGGGTGAGGCACGAAGCGCATTCTAGCCGCCGCCCCTGCCAGGAACTGTGCCGCAGCCCACGCCCGCGCGCCAGAGGGAAATGTCCGAATCCAGCGGGTAAGCGGTTGCCGGTAGCGGTAGCATGCCGTCATGCACCTCGATCCCGACACCTGCTACAAGGCCGTCGCCTCGCACGACCGCCGCTTCGACGGACGCTTCTTCGTGGGCGTGTCGTCGACCGGCGTGTACTGCCGGCCCGTGTGCGCAGTACGCACGCCCAAGCGCGAAAACTGCACCTTCTACGAGAGCGCCGCGGCGGCGGAGAAGCATGGCTTCCGCCCCTGCCTGCGCTGCCGTCCGGAGCTTGCGCCCGGGCATGGGCTGGCCGATATTTCAGGCCGGCTGGCGCAGGCAGCGGCCACGCTGATCGACGAGGGCTTCATGGCCGAAGGCAGCGTGGCCACGCTGGCGGCGCGCATCGGCGTGACCGAGCGGCACCTGCGGCGCCTGTTCGATGCGCAGTTCGGCGTGTCGGTGCTTGAGTACGCGCAGACGCAGCGGCTGCTGCTGGCCAAGCGCTTGCTGGCCGACACCGCGCTGCCGGTGACCGAAGTGGCGCTGGCGGCGGGTTTCGGCAGCGTGCGCCGCTTCAACGATGTGCTGAAGACCCGCTACGGCCTGACGCCGCTGGCGCTGCGCCGCCGCGCCGCCGACGGCGTGGCCGACCGGCTGGTGTTCGACCTGGGTTACCGCCCGCCGTTTGCCTGGGAGGCATGGCTGCGTTTCCTGGCTACCCGCGCGGTGGATGGCATCGAGGCGATCCGGGACGGCACCTATATGCGCACGCTGCTGGTGGATGCCGGCGGCAGCACGCACACCGGCTGGGTACGGATCGAACACGTGCCGCGCCGGCTGGTGCTGCGCGTGACGTTGTCGGCCTCGCTGGCGCGCGTCATTCCGCAGGCGCTGGGCAAGGTGCGCCGCCTGTGCGACCTGGGCTGCCGCCCGGACGTGGTGGACCGGCACCTGGGCGAGCTTGCCGAGGCCATGCCGGGCGTGCGCCTGCCGGGCAGCGTCGATGGCTTCGAGATCGCGGTGCGCGCGGTGGTGGGGCAGGTGATCTCGGTGGTGCAGGCGCGGCGCATCCTGGGCGCGCTGGCGCGGCACGCGGGACAGGCGCTGGACGGCACGCCCCCGGACGGCCTGCGCTACACGTTCCCGAGTGCCGCCGCCATTGCCACACTGCCAGAGCAAGGCTTGCGCGATGCCGGGGTGTCGGCGGGCAAGGCGCGCACGCTGCTGGCGCTGGCGCAGCGCGTGGCCAACGGCACGCTGGCCCTCGATGCGCACGCGCAGCCGGAACTGACCGTGGCGGCGCTGCGCGAGGTCGACGGCATCGGCGACTGGACCGCGCAGTATGTCGCCATGCGCGCGCTGGGCTGGCCCGATGCGTTCCCCGGCACCGACTATGCGCTGCGCAAGGTGCTGGGCGTCAGTACCGTGCGCGCGATGCACGAGCGCACCGCGCAATGGGCACCGTGGCGTGCCTACGCCGCCATCCACCTGTGGCATCGCTACGAAGCGATGAAGGACGCGGCCAGCGCCGCGGCCGAACCGGAGACGATCACATGACCAGCTATCGCCATATCGACAGCCCGCTCGGCACCATCCTGCTGCGCGTGCAAGGCGCACACCTGACCGGCCTCTTCTTCGCCGGGCAGAAATACCATCCCGCGGGCATTGCCGACAGCCGCGACGTGTCGCCGGCCGATGCCGCGGTGCTCGACGGCGCCGCGTCGGAACTGGCCGAATATTTCGCCGGCCGCCGCGATACCTTCACCGTGCCGGTGCGCTTTGCCGGCAGCCCGTTCCAGCAGCGCGTGTGGGAGGCGCTGCTGGCCATCCCCTGCGGCGAGACCGCGTCGTACGGCGAACTGGCCCGCACCCTGGGCCTGCCGCCCACGCATGCGCGCGCAGTCGGCGGCGCGGTGGGACGCAACCCGCTGTCGGTGATCGTGCCCTGCCATCGCGTGCTGGGCAGCGCCGGCGCGCTGACCGGCTACGCCGGCGGCATCGAGCGCAAGCGCGCCTTGCTGCAGCGCGAAGGCGTCGGCACCACGCCCGGCTGATGGCGCTGGCCGCGCTGCCATGCCGCGCCTGTTCATTGCCGTGGAAGTCCCGCCCGCGCGGGCGGCAAGGCTGCTGGCGACCCTGCCGCCCGCGCATGGTGTGCGGCCGGCAGCGCCAGAGCAGGTCCACCTGACCCTGCACTTCCTGGGTGAGTGCAACGTGCCTGGCGCCGCGCTGGAGGCCGCGCTCGACAGCATCCGCGCGCCTGCCTTCCTGCTTCAGGCGGCCGGTACCGGGCGCTTCCGCAGCGGCCAGGGTTCGGTGCTGTGGGCAGGCCTGGCGCCAGGTCCCGGCCTGGACGCGCTGCGCGCCCTGCACGCCGATGTCGGGCAGGCGCTGGCCGGGGCCGCGGGCATTACCCCAGAGCGGCGGCGCTTCCATCCGCACCTGACGCTGGCGCGCTGCAAGCCGTCAGTGCCCGAAAGCGTGCTGCGCGCCTGGCTCGACACGCACCGCACGCTGGCCAGCGAGCCCTGGCACGTGCAGCGGCTGGTGCTGTTCGAAAGCCGGCTCGGCCCGCAAGGTCCCCAGCATCTCGTGCGCCAGGCCTGGCCACTGACGCAGGCTGGCCCTACGCCAGGTTGCTGAGCCCCAGCGCCACGCCCAGCCCGCACAAGGCCGAGCCGATGGTGCGGTCCAGCAGCCGCTGGCGCCGCAGCATCGCCGCGCGCAGCGCCGGCGCGGTGAATACGCACGCCACCAGGCTGAACCACGCCAGGTGCGCCACCGACATGAATCCGCCATAAGCCCATTGCACCGGCACCGGCGTGTGCGCACCGACCACCTGGGTGTAGGTGCTGACCACGAACAGCGTGGTCTTCGGGTTCAGCGCATTGGTCAGGAAGCCCATGCGCAGCGCCGCCCACGGCCGCAGCGTGCGCGCACCTTGCAGGTCTGCTGCCAGCGCCTCGCGGTTGCGCAGGGTCTGGACGCCGATCCACACCAGGTAGGCCGCCCCCAGCATCTTCACCACCGTCAGCATGCTGTGCGCATGAGCCATCAGCAGCGCCACCCCGAACATCGTATAGAGCACATGCACCTGCACCCCCAGCGCGATTCCGAGGGCGCTGAGCAGGCCGGCGCGGCGGCCGTACAGGTAGCTGTTGCGGGTCACCATGGCGAAGTCCGGGCCCGGACTGACAACGGCCAGCACGGTCACGGCGGCGACCGCCAGGGATTCGGCGATTGGGGGCATTTTCTGTCAGGTTACGTTGTAATTATCCGGAGATCGCCACATCGGGAGATCCGGGCGTACCCAATTCTGCGTGCCGGAAAGCGCCGTCACAACCGATATATACTCGCGCAATTACGTGAGAAAAACTGACTGATGCACTGGCTGGGCTGGATCCGATTCTTCGAGGCCGCGGCACGCCACGAAAGCTTTGTCCGGGCGGCGGAGGAACTGCACCTGACCCATGGCGCGGTCAGCCGGCAGATCCGCCAGCTCGAGGACACGCTGGGCGTGGCGCTGTTCGAGCGGCGCAACCGCGGGGTCTTCCTGACCGAGGCGGGGCGCACGCTGTTTGCGGCGTCCACGCAATCGATGGAGGTGCTGGCCGGCGCCGCCGCGCGCATCCGCACGCAGCCGCCGGGGCGAGCGCTGGTGCTGTCATGCGAGCCGACCATCGCCATGCGCTGGCTGATCCCGCGGCTGCCGCGCTTTGCCGCGCGCCATCCCGATATCCCGCTGCACCTGATGGCTGCGGGCGGGCCGATCGACTTCACCCGCAGCGGCGCCGACCTGGCACTGCGGCGCAATGACTTTGCCTTCGATGCGCGCTGGCACGCGCGCGAGGTAGCGCAGGAACGGGTGGGGCCGGTGTGCCGGCCACAGCTTGCGCAGGGGGCAGCCACGGTCCCGGCGCGGCTGCATACGCGCACGCGGCCCGAGGCATGGCAGCGCTGGCAGGCGGTGCGCGGCGATGCCGCCCCCGCCGTGCAGTGCGACGGCGACGCCTGGTATGAACATTTCTACCTCAGCCTGCAGGCCGCCGCAGCGGGGCTGGGCTGGGCCATGGCCTCGCAGCTGATGGCCGCCGACGAGATCGCCGATGGCCGGCTGGCCGCGCCGTTCGGCTTCGTTGCTGACGGAACGGCCTATCATTTGTTGTCGCCCGCGCCGTTTGAACACGACACGCGCCGGCTGGTGCTGCTGGCGTGGTTGCGCGAAGAGGCGCAGGCAACGCTTGCTGCGCCGCCGCCTTTACCCCCGGACGCCTGAAAGCGCCGTGCGCGCTACCCCCCGGAAGTCTGTGCTCAAGTTCTGCCACAGATCTGCCGAAGTGAGAGCATGCGTCTTGCCGGGCATCGGGACACGCGCTTAACATGCGCGCGGCCGGCAGGCCGAAGCCCCCGTACCCGGCGATCCCAGCCACTCCAGATGTTGCGTGAATCCATGAATCAGCACGATGCCTCCGGGCCAGCCGATAACGGCGCCGAATCCGACATTGAGCCGGCGGATGACCGTTATCGCCTGACGCACAACTCGCAGATCGGCACCGTGCTGCGCGACCTGTCCTGGCAGAAGTGCATGCTGAGCGTGCGCACCCGCACCGGGCACCAGTTCGTCACGTCGGTCCTGCACGTCGACCCGGTCGACCGCACCTTCGTGTTCGACTGGTGCAACGCGGAACCCGAGCGGATGTCGCTGATGACCTCGGATGAAAATGCGTTCTCGGGGCTGTTGCGCGGCGTGCCGGTCAACTTTGTGGTGGGCCAGCCGGCCGCCATGCGCTATGAGGAAGGCCCGGCCTTCGTCGTCGAATTCCCCGAGAAGCTCTACCACTTCCAGCGCCGCCGCCATTTCCGCGCGCGCACGCTGGTGACCAGGGGCTACCGCTGCGAGATCCACATGTCGGACAAGACCGTGCTGGGGCTCGATATCGCCGACCTGTCGCTGTCGGGCGTGGGGCTGCGCTCGAAGACGGTCTCGGCAGAGCACCTGCCGGTCGGCACCACGGTCGGCAAGTGCCGGCTGGACTTCCGCGAACTGGGCAAGCTTGAGCTGGACCTGCAGGTGGTTGGCCACTGGCTGGTGGGCCATGACGACAGCGCCATCCACCATTTCGGCTGCGCCTTCATCCATCCGGACGGGCGCATGGAGAACTTCCTGCAGCGGCTGGTATTTGCGCTGGAACTGGCGCACCGGGGCTGAAGCACTGGTGCCGAGGCCGCGCAACCCGGACCCGGCTTACCTCAATCCCGTGCGGCTGCCCGGGTAGTCAGCGGCAATCAGGAGCCGATCAGCCGGCCAATTGCCGCCGCGGCTTCGCGTATCGGCGGCAGCAGCCGCGAGATCATCTCTGTTTCAGAGACACGCGCGGCGCGCACGCTCACGCTCAGCCCCGCCAGCACGATGCCCGAGGCCGAGCGCACCGGGACGGCCATCGCGCGCAGGCCCGGTTCCAGCTCCTCATCGACGATCACGTAGTCCACTTCGCGGGCGCGCTCGAAGCATGCTTCCAGCTCCTGGCGCGAGACCTTGGTCTGCAGCGTGCGCGGGCGCAGTTCGGCGTGCTCGAAGAAGCCGTCCAGCACCGTGGCGGGCTGGTGCGCCAGCAGCAGCCGGCCGTTGGAGGTGCAGTAGGCCGGCAGGCGGCTGCCCATGCCTAGCGAATAGTTCAGCACCCGCTGCACTTCGGAGCGCACCAGGTACAGGATGTCGGTGCCGTCCAGGATCGCCAGCGTGCAGGTCTCGTGGATGCGCGCGCTCAGGTTGTCCAGGATCGGCTGCGCCAGAGACACCAGCGAGGTCGACGAGAAATACGCGTGGCCCAGGTGCAGCACGCGCGGCCGCAGCGCGAACTGGCCGTCCTGCTGGCTGACGTAGCCGAGCTGTTCCAGCGTATAGAGGCAGCGCCGCACCGAGGCGCGCGACAGCTGCGTGCGCTGCGCCACCTGCGAGATCGTCAGCGGGCGCTTGCGTTCCGAGAACGCCTCCAGCACGGTCAGCCCGCGCGCCAGCGACAGCATGAAGTTGGGATCGCCGGCAAAACTGGCGAGCAGGTCGGCCTGGGGCCGGGCAACGCGGACGGTGTCGGCCTGTGCATGGCCAAGACCGAGGGGGCGGAGGACGTCCATTGGGAGGTGTGTTGTCTGGGCTTGTTGTCCGATAATCGCGCAATCTTAAACCGGCTGGCCGCCAGGGGCCAGCCTTTGCTGCATGCGCGCATCGCCCGCATCGCCCGCATCGCCCGCATGGCACGCATGGCACGCATGGCACGCATGGCACGCATGGCACGCGGGCCGGATGCTGCACGGCATCAACGCCCAGGAGCGCTGGCGCCGGCGCGCCAGTGCGAAGGCCACCACTCCCACCAGGATCGCGCCGGCCATGACAAAGGCGAGCGACGGGTCCCAGGCCCCGGCCAGGTCGAGAAACCCCAGGCACCTTGGTCGGGTTGGCCATGCCGGACAGGATCAGGCCGATGCCGAATACCAGCCCGGCCAGCAATGAGAAGAGCGTGCCCATCGGTCAGCCTCCCAGCCAATGGCGCTGCACCAGCACCGTCAGGAAGCCCGCCGCCATGAAGGTCACCGTGGCGGCCAGCGAGCGCACCGAGCCCCGCGACAGGCCGCACACGCCGTGCCCGCTGGTGCAGCAAAGGCGCGGAGCGCCCGCCAGTGCAGCCCGAGGCGCGGATCATAGGCGCCGCATGCCAGGCGGGCGCCCAAAAAAAATGTCGCCGCTGGGGAGCGGCGACCGGGGAAGGTCGTCATTCAAGAGGGGGTCTTGGTGACGTAAAAAGTATAGACATTTGAATTAAGACATTACATACAACTTTGGTAGGGTGCGGCCGGCTCACATTTTCTGGATGCTTATGCTGACCGGCTCAGAAGGGTTTACCCAGGAACAGGTAAAAGCTGTATGTGCCTGCGGCGGCGCGGCCATAGGCCAGGTAAAGCGGGCCCAGCGGACTGTCCAGCGCCAGGAAGACCGAGCCGGACTTGAGCAGCCCGGTCGGGCTCCCCGGCACCAGCGGGTCGCCCATGCGGCCCGCCTCCAGCGAAAAGCCTGCGTACACGCCTTGCAGCAGGGTCTGGCGCGCCAGCTTGTTGTAGTAGACCAGCCGCGCAAACTGCAGGTTGCCGCCCAGCAGTTGCCCGGTGGCATAACCGGATTGCTGCAGGAAGCCGCCCCACTGGAACAGGTCATAGCGCGGCAACGGCTTGCCGCCGATATTGCTGCCGACCTTGAAGGCCAGCGAGACCGTGTTGTCGCCGAACGAGTGGGCATAGATGCCGTCCGCCTGCGCCTTGACATAAGCCTGGTCGGCGCCCAGCCCCGGCTGCGAGCCGTAGATGTGAAACCGGGCCGCATAGCCGAAGCGCGGGAAGTCGACGCTGTCGAGCTGGTCGAAGATGAGCCGCCCGGTGATGGCGCCGCGCCGGATATTGCCCGGGCCTGGCGACAGCGACTCCGGGCCGGTGCTCAGCGTGGCGTGTTCCGCGCCGGTCTGCAAGCCCACGCGCAGCTCGCCGTACTTGGTGAACTGGCTGCCCGCGTCCAGCGCGACGTCAAAGCGGCGCAGGTCATAGGTGGCGATGCGCGTGCTGCCCTGGAAGACATTGACCGGGCGCCGCTCCAGCTCGATGCGCGGCGCGATAAAGAAATACTGGCGCGTATCCAGAGGCTGGTAGAACTCACTGATCAGCGACGAGGTCTGGCCCACCTGCGCATCGGTGCGCCATTCGGCGCCAAGCGCATTGAGCCAGGTGCGCCGGTAGCTGCCCACCAGGTTGAAGTAGGCATCGCCGCGGAAATCCGAGCTCAGCCCGAGCCCGAAGCGCAGGTAGTCGGGACCGTAGGATTTTTCCACCGCATTGACCGCCAGCACGCGCTTGCCGGGCTCTTCCAGGATGCCGTAGTTGACGTGCTCGAAGTCGCCGGTGCCGAACAGGCGGCGCATGTCCTGGTCCAGCGTGGCCTGGTCGACCGGCTGCCCGGGCTTGGTTTCCATCACCGCGGTGGCGTAGTCCGGGTTGACGCGCTGCAGCGGCGCCAGCCGGATCTCATCGACCGGGCGGGTGTCAGGCGGCTGCACCGCCTGTTGCCTGGCGCGCAGTTGTGCATATTGCGCCGGCGGCAGCGCCAGCGGCGCGAGGCGGTCGGCGACCTTGCGCGCGGCAGCCTCGCCGATGGGGATAGTTGCCGGCAGATGGTCGAAGTCGGTCGCGGAAAAATCGCCCAGCGCCGGCTCGATCAGCACGTCGGTGGGCCGCAGCGAGGCCAGCGACGCACGCACGTTCTGCTCGGTCAGGATATTGAGCATCTGGCCGGTCACGCCGATGATCGAGGTCAGTTCCTCACGCCTCATCAGCGGCGTGCCCAGGTTCACCGCGATCACGATATCGGCGCCCATCCTGCGCGCCACGTCCACCGGCAGGTTGTCGGTCAGGCCGCCGTCGACCAGCAGCCGCCCCTCGTACTCGGCCGGCGCCACCGCGCCCGGCACCGACATGCTGGCGCGCATCACGTTGGCCAGCTCGCCCTGGCTGAACACCACCGGCGTGCCTGCCACCAGGTCCGTGGCGACAGCGCGGTAGGGAATCGGAAACTGGTCGAAGTCCCGGTAGCCGGGCACTTTGGCCAGCTGGCGCAGCACGGTCTCCAACTGCACGCCCGAGACCGCGCCCTTGGGCAGCAAGAGGCCGCTGGCCTGCACTCCGATCTCGGGCGTGAACAGGTTGGTGAAATCGTCCTGCTTGCGCCGGATGGTCAGGTCCTGGCGCGGCGGGCGTTCCTTGAAGATCCTGTCGGTGCTCAGGCCGCCGACCAGCCGCTCCATTTCGGCGGGAGCCATGCCGGTGGCATAGGCGCCCCCCACCAGCGAACCCATGCTGGTGCCTGCGATGCAGTCGACCGGGATGCGCATCGCCTCCAGCACCTTGAGCACGCCGATATGGGCCGCGCCGCGCGCGCCGCCGCCCGAGAGCACCAGGCAGATGCGGGGGCGCGCGCCCGCGGCCACCTGCGGCGTGGCTGCCGCGGCCTGGTCTGCGGGCGGCTCGATGCCCGAGGCCGTTGGCATGGATGCCGGCTCAGCGGCCAGGACCGAGCCCGCAGCCAGTGCCAGGACCGCCGGCACGAGCAGTTTGTGCAAGCAATGGAATGAGGCTGCCTTCATGGCACCGTGGGGTTCGCTGTCGGCCGCAACGGGCGGCAGTAGCCCGGCCCGGCATCAGCCGGGCGGGGAGGTCCGGCTATCTTCGGGCAAAATGCGGCATTCTGGCCGCCCCCTCGCGGCCGTGCAAAAACAATTCATCACGCCGTTCGGAAGCGTGCAGATCGGCACGCGGCCCCATGGTGCCCTGCTCTAAGATGGACACAGGCGAGGTGCTTGGGGGTTGCATGTACGGTTATTTCTTTTGCCAGACCGCAGCGGGACAGCTCACGCTCATTCCCCGCGAGAAGGACTGGATGCTGATGCTGGGCAATGGCGTGATGGGGAGGTTCCCGGATGCCCAGGCAGCGGTTGATGCCCTGCACGAAGGCACACTGCGGGTGCAGGGGCGGCGCATCGATGCCAGCGCGCTGGGCGTGCCGGCACGCGCGCACGACTGGCTCTACCATGTACTGAGCCGCTGACGCGGCGTACCGGCGGACGCGCTGTCCCGCCAAAGGGGAATCGCCATGACTGCCCTGGTCGAGTGGGCCCGCGAGCATACCTGCCGGCTGTTTCCGATGTCGGCCGAATACCACCGCAGCGACGGCAATCAGGTGCAGGTCAGCTGGCAGGCCGAGCCGGCCGGCTCGCCCGGACGCTGCCGCCTGAGCGCGGCCCTGCAGTTCGACCAGAGCGTGATCGACGCCGTCTACCTGGCCGACGCCGCCGAACTTGCCCGCATCGGCGCCAGGCTGGCCAGCGTGGTGTCGCGCCGGCTTGCCGAGGACGACATCGCCTGCCTGGCGGGCACGGCGCTGGTGATCCCGGTCGGCGAAGGGCTGCTCAGCCACTGAGGGGTCCGGCGGCAGGCCGGGGCCGGCGGGAATATACTGGCGGTTGATCCGCCAACGCGCCTGTTCGCGAACTGTCAGTGTCCCAAGCGTCCCCTGCCGTGTCCCCCGACGACCCCCGCCCGGTGCCGCCAGAGCGGCCCGGCGATGACGAGTGCTGCGGCTCCGGCTGCGATCCCTGCATCTTCGACTACTACTACCAGGAAATGGACCGCTACCGCGAGGAGCTGCGCGCCTGGGAAGCGCGCCAGGCGGCGCGTCATGCCGAGGATCCGGCAAATTGAGCGAGCCGCTGCAACTCCCGCACCCGACGTCCGCGCTGTTCGATTTCGTGCAGCGCCACCCGCGCCTGTTCGTGCTGACCGGCGCGGGTATCAGCACCGATTCCGGCATTCCCGGCTACCGTGACGCGCGCGGCCAGTGGCAGCGCTCGCAGCCGATCACGCTGCAGGCCTTCCTGGGCTCGCACGCGGGGCGCCAGCGCTACTGGGCGCGCAGCATGCTGGGCTGGCCGGTGGCGTGGCAGGCGCGGCCCAATGCCGCGCACCATGCGCTGTCGCGCCTTGGCGCGCACGGCCGGCTCACGGCGCTGGTCACGCAGAATGTCGACGGCCTGCACCAGCGCGCCGGCAGCGAGGGTGTGATCGAACTGCATGGCAGCCTGGCCAGCGCCATCTGCCTGGACTGTGGCACGCGCCATGACCGCGCCGGCCTGCAGGACTGGCTGCTGGCACAGAACGCCGCGCTGCGCGACGTGATCGCCGAGCCCGCCGCCGATGGCGACGTGCATTTCGAATCGCCGCTGTTCGCGCAGTTCCGCGTGCCCGAGTGCGGGCGCTGCGGCGGCATCCTCAAGCCGGACGTGGTGTTCTTCGGCGAATCCGTGCCGCGCCCGCGGGTAGATGCCGCCCGCGCGGCGCTGGAAGCAGCGGATGCCATGCTCGTGGTCGGTTCGTCGCTGATGGTCTATTCCGGCTACCGCTTCTGCGTCTGGGCCGGACAGATGGGCAAGCCCGTGGCCGCGCTCAACCTGGGCACCACGCGGGCGGACGCGATGCTGGCGCTGAAGGTGGAAGCCGGATGCGCGCCGACGCTGCAGGCGCTGGTGTCCCGGCTGGAGCAGCGCACAACAGAATCGCGTTGACGCGATGGCCGCACTGGCATAGCATCGCCAGACCACATCTTCGAAGTCTTCAATTCCCGCCATGACCGCAGACCGCCAACGCCCCGTCAACGCCGCGCCCCCGGGCCGCGCGTTGCCATGCGTGCGTCGCCAGCCTGCGTTCACATCTGTCGCGCCGCCGCCGTGCATCGGCGGTGCGCACCCGCCGCCGCCGCCGCGCGGCTGACGGGCACGCCCCCCAGCCTCATTCGTCTCCGGTAGTCCCGCATCCGTGTCCCTGTGCGCACGGCAGCCGCACGCCTGTGCGCGCTGCCGCTGTGCCATGGCCGCATGCGCGTCGCTGGAGCCTGCCAAGCTGACGACAGATGACATCCATGACAACCGACAAAGACTGCCCGGCGCATTTCGACGCCGCCACCGGCACACGCACCACCAACACTTCCGCCTGGGCCACGCCCCTCTTCGTGCTGCTGTGGAGCAGCGGCGCCATCGCCGCCCGGCTGGCCCTAGACCACGCCACGCCCTTCGCCTTGCTGACGCTGCGCTTCGCGCTGGTCTGCGCCGTGCTGGGCGCGATCGGCCTGGCCAGGCACCGCCTGCTGCCGCCGCGCGGCGAGTGGCGGTACACCGCCCTGACCGGCTTGCTGCTGATCGGCGGCTACTCCGTCTTTTACTTCCTTGCACTCGACCACGGCATGACACCCGGCGTGCTCGCCACCGTGCTTGGTGCCCAGCCGATGCTGACGCTGCTGCTGACCGAGCGGCGCTTCAGCGCCGCTCGCATGGCGGGCCTGGCCCTCGCGCTCGCCGGGCTGTCCATGGTGGTGGCGGACAGCCTGCTGCTGGCCAGGCTGTCGCTGGCAGGCGTGCTGTGCGCGCTGGCCTCGCTCGCCAGCACGACCGTCGGCGCCATCCTGCAGAAGCGCATCACGCGCGCACCCGCAGAAGTGCTGCCGCTGCAATACGGCGTGAGCCTCGCGGCCTGCCTGCTGTGCCTGCCTTTCCAGCCCTTCGCCTTCGATGCTTCGCTGGCTTTTGCTGCGCCGCTGTTGTGGCTGGCGCTGGTCATTTCGATCGGCGCGACGCTGCTGTTCTACCGCCTGATCCGCGCGGGCAACCTGGTCAACGTCACCAGCCTGTTCTACCTGGTGCCGGCGGGCACGGCGGTGCTCGACTACCTGCTGCTGGGCAACCGCATGGCGCCGCTGGCGATGGCGGGGATGGGGGCGGTGCTGGCGGGGTTGGGGGTGGTGTTCAGAGGTGGCCGGGGTTGAGGTAGAGGAAGAAGGAGCGAGCCTGGCCCGCAGGCTATGCCTACCGCTGCTTCACCTCCACCCGCACCTCATCCTTGCCCACGGTAATCGCCCCCGGCTCCACGTCCTTGCCGCCGACGCGCAGTTCTTCGGGTTTGAACGTATAGACCGGATAGTCCTTCAGCAATTGCTGCGCAACCACAGCGCCGATGGCGTTGAGCTGTTCGCGGTATTGCCCCATGCCGGCGACTTCCACCTGCTGTACGGTCGGGTTGTCGAGCAGCACCGCGCGTTTGGCCGGGTCGTAGCGCACGCCGCTGTTCAGCGCGAGCTTGCCGTCTACCGGCGGGGAGGGCAGCAAGGCGTTGGTCAGGCGTGCGTCGACATGGGTGGTGACGCGGTTGTTGGCCTCGTCCAGCACCAGCCGGGGATGGCTGAGCTGCACGCTGACGACTTCGGCGTAGCGCAGCGTGGCGGGGAAGCGCTGGTCCAGCGCGGTCTGCAGTTCCTGCCGGGAGAGGGAGTACTCGCCGGTCCAGATGTTGTAGCCGGCCAGCGCCGAGGAGGCACCAGCGACGCAGGCGGCGGCAATCAGCAGGGAAAGTTTCAGACGCATGTGGCGGATGGGGCGCGCCTGTCGAGGGCGGCGGTGGATGGAGCCAGCCTGTCAGACCGCGCGGGCGGGATGGCGTTCCGTCACATCGGCGATCGGCCTGCATGGCGCGGGCCGCGTCGATCAGTAGTGCGGCGGGATTTCCTGCTGGGGATCGGCTTCGGCCGCGGTGGTGGCGGCGCTGCGCACCTGCTGGTACAGCGCGCGGAACTGCTCCTGCAGCAGGTCGATCTGATGCTGCTGGCGCGCCACGGTGCTGTTCAGGGTATCAAGCAGGTCTTCCTGGAAGGCGAGCTTGATTTCGAGTTCGTTGATGCGATCGTCCATGGCGTGGTTTCTCCGGCAGGCGGCGCATTGTAAGCCCTTATGCTCAAGGGGCGCGTCGCTGCCGGGAAACCTGCGCGATGCGCGGCTTACTTCGGTGCCGACAGCAGCATCCACATGATGCCGAAGCGGTCGGTGACCATGCCGAACTGGTCGGCAAAGAAAGTCTTGTCCAGCGGCATCACTACCTGGCCGCCTTCCTTCAGGCCGTTGAAGGCCTTTTCGACCGCGGCCTTGTCAGGATAGTTGATCGACAGGGCGAAGCCATGGAAGTCGGGCTGGTTCGAGCAGCGGCCGTCGGAGGCCATGATCACGCTGTCGCCGATCTGGAACTCCATGTGCATGACCTTGTCTTCGGTGCCGGCGCCGGGCTGGCAACCCTCGCCGCCCTTGCCGGCCTCCGGGTTGTCCTTGAACGTCATCCGCATGTTGACCTTGGCGCCGAGAATCTTCTTATAGAACTCAACGGCTTCATCGCAACGGCCTTCGAAGAACAGATAGGGCTGGACTTGCATGACAACTCCTGTAGGTAGGCCGCCGCTCGGGCGGCCGTGGATATCGGCATGGCGCGCGAATCAGGCGGCGCGCTGGCAACTGGCGCATGCTTTTGTGTACGCCGTCCACAATACCTTAGCAAAGAAAATGGACGACGTCCACATTAAATGGGCGGAGTGTGTGCAGGCTGGAGGGCGGGCGGGAAGTCCACGGTGCTGCACTAGAATGGCCGCGACACCACCAAGCGCCAATCCTTTCGACCGTCCTGCCCCAAACGGAGTTGCCTTGCGTTACGAACTGACCGACCTGCGCCTGTTCCAGGCCATTGCCGATGCGCAAAGCCTGTCAGGTGGCGCTTCGGCCACGCATATCACCGCGTCGGCGGCGAGCTACCGGCTGAAGAACCTGGAGCACGCGATGGGCACGCCGCTGTTCGTGCGTACCGCGCGCGGCATGGAGCTGACGCCGGCCGGCGAAACCCTGCTGGTCCATGTGCGCGAACTGTTGCTTGGCGTCGAGCGCATGCACGGCGAGGTGGGACGCTTTTCTGCCGGACTGAAGGGCAATATCCGGCTGCTGGCCAACAGCAGTTCGCTCAACGGTTTCATCATCCCGAGCGTGAGCCGCTTCCTGCTGGCCAACCCGGATGTGAACATCGACCTGGAGGAGCGCGCCAGCCAGTCGATCCTGGCGGCGGTGGCGGCGCATGAAGCCGATGTCGGCATCCTGGCGGGCGATTTCCAGACGGGCGGCGAAGCCACCGGGGTGCGCTCGGTGCGCTACGCGCGCGACGAGCTGATCCTTGCGGTGGCCGCGGATCACCCGCTGGCGCGCGAGCCCGAAGTGCGCTTCGGCGCGGCGCTGGCCTTCGACTTTGTCTGCATGAGCCGCACCAGCAGCAACTTCCTGTTCCTGCGCGACATGGCGCAGCGCGCGGGCAAGGGGCCCAACGTGCGGCTGCATGCGCACAGCTTCGATGCGGTGCTGTCGCTGGCCGAGGCCGGAGTGGGGGTGGCGCTGGTACCGCGCAGCGTGGCGGCGCAGGCCCTGCGCGAGGCGCGCGTGGTGGGGGTGCGGCTGGCAGAGCCGTGGGCGCTGCGCGAACTGAACCTGATCGTGCGCGCCGACGGCAAGCTGCCGGCGTTTGCCGAGGCCTTTGCGCAGTTCCTGCTGAACGATCCGCGCGTGGTGGCCACGCGCGAAGGCGGCGCCGTGGCAGCCACGGCGCCGTAAACACTTTCCCCGCGCTTCAGCGCTTGCGGTTCAGGAAGGTGGCCATGTGCTGCTGTGGCTCGCCGGTGTCGAAGGCGCTGCCGAACTCGGTCACGCTGTTGTTGATCGAGACTTCCAGCGGCGCATCTTCCCACTCGCGCAGCAGGCGCTTCTGCTGGCGCACCGCGACCGGGCCGAAGCCGGCCAGCAGCGCGGCCACGCGTTCGATTTCCAGGTCCAGCTCCGCCAGCGGCACCACGCGGCTCACCAGCCCCCATTGCAGCGCCTCGGCGGCATCGGTGATCTCGCCCGTCAGCAGCATCCACGCCGTGCGCGCATTGCCGATCAGGCGCGGCATCAGCGCGGCGTGGATCACCGACGGGATGCCGACCTTCACTTCCGGCATGCCCAGCTGCGCGTTGTCGGCGGCGATGCGGATATCGCACGCCAGCGCCAGTTCCAGCCCGCCGCCCAGGCACCAGCCCGGCATGCGCGCGATCACCGGCACCGGCAGGTGGCGCACGGCGTCGCACAGGCGGCGCAGGCCGCTGATGAAGGCCTCGGCGCTGGCGCGGTCCAGTGCGGCCATTTCCTTGATGTCGGCACCGCCGACAAAGCCTTTCTCGCCGGCGCCGCGCAGCACCAGCACGCGTACCGCGTCATTGCCGGCCAGCGCTTCGATGGCGCGCGTGAGCGATGCGATCACCGGCGTGCTCAGGATATTGAGCGAGCCCGCCTCGCGGATGGTGACGGTGGCGATGCCGCGCGCGTCGATCTCGACGCCGGCGTGCGGTTCTTGCTGAAGTGCGCTCATGTCGTTCCTTGTGGCTTACTGGAGCCTGGTGAAATGGATGTCCTCGACGACTTGCTTCCAGTGCGCATTCTGCGCCCGGATCAGGTCGCCGAAGGCCTTGCGCGAACTCGGTGCCGGGATCGCACCTTGTTTCTCGATGGCGGCGATCACCTCGGGCTCGGCCAATACCTGGCGCACGGCGTCGTTGAGCTTGTCGAGAATGGCCGAGGGCGTGCCCGCCGGTGCGCCCAGGCCGAACCACGACGGGTTGTTCATCGCCGGCAGGCCGGCCTCGGCATAGGTCGGCACATTGGGCAGCACCTTCAGGCGCTGCTGCGCGGCGACCGCCAGCGGCTTCAGGCGCCCGCCCTGGATCAGGCCGGACGACGACGGGATATTGTCGAACACCACCTGGATCTGGCCTGCCACCGCATCGTTGAGCGCCGGGCCCAGGCCCTTGTATGGCACGTGCAGCATGCGCGTGCCGGTGGCGTTCATGAACAGCTCGCCGTTCATATGGCTCAGTCCGCCGTTGCCGGACGAGCCGAACGAGTACTTGCCCGGGTTGGCCTTCAGCAGCTTGATGAACGACTGCAGGTCCGTGGCCGGGAACGCCGGGTTGACCACCAGCACGTTGGGCACGTCGGCCAGGTTGCTGACCGGCGCGAAGTCCTTGACCGGGTCATAGGCGGTCTTCAGGTAGACGTTGGGGTTGACGGCGTGCGAGCTCTCCACCTCCATCACCAGCGTGTAGCCGTCGGCCGGCTGCCTGGCCGCGTAGGCGCTGCCGACCGCGCCGCCGGCGCCCGGGCGGTTCTCGACCACCACCGGTTGCCCCAGCACCGGGCCCAGGCGCGTGCCGACGATGCGGGCAATGATGTCGGTGGTGCCGCCGGCGGCGTAGGGGACGATCAGCTTGATCGGCCGGTCGGGATACGCGCTTGCATGTGCGGCGCCGCTTGCGCATGCCGCCAGCAGCGCGATGGCGGTGAAGGTCGGTTTCATCGGTGTCTCCGTGTCGGTGTTTTTGGTCTCGTGGGTAGCTGCGCGCCGTTCAGCCCGCCGGGCTGTGTTCGCCCAGCAGCGGCGGCGGTGGCAGCGGCAGGTCGTGCCCGGCCAGCATCGGGTTGCGCACCATGGGTACGCGGCCCATGACGGGGTGTTCGGCCATCTGCATCAGCCCGCGGTGCTGGACCTGCGGGTGGGCGAAGACTTCGGCCATGGTGTGGATCGGCCCCCAGGGCACGCCGGCCGCATCGAAGGCATCGGTCCACGCAGCGCGGGTGCGCGTGGGGAAGAGATCGGTCAGCAGGGCGCGCAGCGCGGGCAGGTGTTCGATGCGCGCGGAATTGGTGGCATAGCGCGGGTCCTGCGCAAGATCCGGCATGCCGGCAACGGCGCAGAAGCGCGCAAACTGGCTGTCATTGCCGATCGCCAGGATCAGGTGGCCGTCGGCGCAGCGGAACACCTCATAGGGCGCGCAGTTGGGATGAGCGTTGCCGCTGCGCTGCGGGTTCTGGCCCGACACCAGGTAGTTGGCAGCCTGGTTGGCGTTCATCGCCACCGCGACATCGAGCAGCGCGATATCCAGGTGCGCACCGAGCCCGGTCGCCTGGCGCTGGTACAGCGCGGCCAGGACTGCGGAGGTGGCATACATGCCGGTGCTCAGGTCGACCACGGCGACGCCGGTGCGCAGCGGCCCGGCGCCGGGC
This sequence comes from Cupriavidus necator, assembly GCF_016127575.1. Lineage (NCBI taxonomy): Bacteria > Pseudomonadati > Pseudomonadota > Betaproteobacteria > Burkholderiales > Burkholderiaceae > Cupriavidus > Cupriavidus necator. The sequence continues at coordinate 2,786,720 of NZ_CP066019.1, read as the reverse complement.
GTGCCGTCGGGCTGGCCGGTGTAGCTCATCAGCCCGCCCATGCCCTGGAATACATAGTCGTAGCCGGGTTTGTCCGCCATCGGCCCGCTCTGGCCGAAGCCGGTGATCGACAGGTAGACCAGGCGCGGGTTGAGCGCCTTGAGCGTGTCGTAGTCCAGCCCGTAGCGGCGCAGCGTGCCGACCTTGTAGTTCTCGACCAGCACGTCGGCCTCGCGCGCCAGCTCACGTACCTGCGCCGCGCCCTCGGGCGTGCCGTAGTCGATCGCGACCGAGCGCTTGCCGCGGTTGCAGCAGATGAAGTAGCCGGACAGGCGCCGGGTGTCGCCGCTGCCCTCGGGCGCTTCCAGGTAGGGCGGGCCCCAGCCGCGGGTATCGTCGCCGCGCTCCGGGTGCTCGACCTTGGTTACCTCGGCGCCCAGGTCGGCCAGGTTCTGGGTACACCAGGGACCGGCCAGGATGCGCGACAGGTCCAGGACCCGGACTCCTTCCAGGGCACGATGCAGCATGACGACTCCGCTTTCAGACAACAGTGCGGCGGAGTATAGGGAGGGGTCCTGGCGCGAACCAGTCGAGAGTTTTGAAAGGCGCGTTCGCGGGATTTGAATGGTCCGGCGGGCCCGGATGCAGGTGGCGCCGGCGCCCCCGCCAGTCCCCGCGTTTGGCGCGTGGGCGCTGCCGTGTCACAATTCGCGTTTGGCACTGACGCGGCGCGTGACTCGGCCGGCCGCGTCGCCGTGCTTCCCGCCGCCCCGGCGCGCGTATTGGAAGCCCGCCCAAGAGCCGACAAATTCACTTAGATTTTCTGGCGATGACTACCATCCTGCAGCACATTCCTTCCGGCCAGCGCGTCGGAATCGCCTTCTCCGGCGGCCTTGACACCAGCGCGGCACTCCTCTGGATGCGCCAGAAGGGCGCTGTCCCCTACGCCTACACCGCCAACCTGGGCCAGCCCGACGAGCCCGACTACGAGGACATCCCGCGCCGCGCCAAGGCCTACGGCGCCGAGGAAGCCCGCCTGGTCGACTGCCGCACGCAACTGGTGGCCGAAGGCATCGCCGCCATGCAGTGCGGCGCGTTCCATATCTCGACCGCCGGCATCACCTACTTCAACACCACCCCGATCGGCCGCGCCGTCACCGGCACCATGCTGGTTGCTGCGATGAAGGAAGATGGCGTCAATATCTGGGGCGATGGCAGCACGTTCAAGGGCAATGACATTGAACGCTTCTACCGCTACGGTCTCCTGACCAACCCCGGCCTGCAGATCTACAAGCCGTGGCTGGACCAGCAGTTCATCGACGAACTGGGCGGCCGCGCCGAGATGTCGGAGTTCATGCGCCAGAACGGCTTCGATTACAAGATGTCGGCCGAAAAGGCGTACTCGACCGACTCCAACATGCTGGGCGCCACCCACGAGGCCAAGGACCTGGAGCACCTGGATTCGGGCATCCGCATCGTGCAGCCGATCATGGGCGTGCAGTTCTGGCGCGATGACGTGGAAGTCAAGCGCGAGGAAGTCACCGTGCGCTTCGAGGAAGGCCAGCCGGTCGCGCTGAACGGCCAGACCTTCGCCAACAGCGTCGACCTGTTCATGGAAGCCAACCGCATCGGCGGGCGCCATGGCCTGGGCATGAGCGACCAGATCGAGAACCGCATCATCGAAGCCAAGAGCCGCGGCATCTACGAAGCCCCGGGCCTGGCGCTGCTGTTCATCGCCTACGAGCGCCTGATCACCGGCATCCACAACGAAGACACCATCGAGCAGTACCGCGACAACGGCCGCCGCCTTGGCCGCCTGCTGTACCAGGGCCGCTGGTTCGACCCGCAAGCCATCATGCTGCGCGAAACCGCCCAGCGCTGGGTGGCCGGCGCCATCACCGGCGAAGTCACCATCGAATTGCGCCGCGGCAACGACTACTCGATCCTGAACACCACCTCGCCCAATCTGACCTACAAGCCGGAACGGCTGACCATGGAAAAGGGCGAGTCGATGTTCACGCCGCTGGACCGTATCGGCCAGCTGACCATGCGCACGCTGGATATCGTCGACACGCGCGAGAAGCTGCAGACGTATGCCAAGAGCGGCCTGCTGTCGACCAAGGTCAGTGCCTCGCTGCCGAAGCTGGAAGACTGAGCGTCGCCGCGCCTCGCCTGACGGCGGGCCAGCCAGAAACCGGCACCTTCGGGTGCCGGTTTTTTTTCGTCTCGGCGTTTTCCCCAGCTGTCCCGGAATGTCAAACGTACGTCCCGGAATATCAAACCGCGCGGTCCCGATCGCCAGATACTGCTTGCGCTCGTCGCCCTTCGGGGGCGGGCTGTGAACGCACGGCGGCGCGAAGACCGCCGGTCTGCTTCCGGAGACGCCCATGTCCAGACCTCGCCTTGCCCTTGCCGCAGAGCCGGCCACGCCGGCCCTGCCGGCTGTTGCCGGAGCGCGCTATGCGTGGCTCGTCTTTGCGCTGACGTTCGCGCTGCTGCTGTCGGACTATATGTCGCGCCAGGTGCTCAACGCGGTGTTTCCGCTGCTGAAGGCCGAATGGCAGCTCGGTGATACAGAGCTGGGCGCGCTCGGCGGCGTGGTGGCGCTGATGGTGGGCGTGCTCGCGATTCCGCTGTCGCTGCTGGCCGACCGCTGGGGACGCGTGCGCAGCCTGATCCTGATGGCGGCGCTGTGGAGCCTGGCCACGCTGGGCTGCGCGGTGGCGGACAGCTTCGGCCAGATGTTCCTGGCGCGGCTTTGCGTCGGCATCGGCGAGGCGGCCTATGGCAGCGTGGGTATCGCGGTGGTGGTGTCGGTGTTCCCGCGCCATCTGCGCGCCAGCCTCAGCGCGGCATTCATTGCCGGCGGCGCGTTCGGCTCGGTGCTTGGCATGGGGCTGGGCGGCGTTCTGTCGGCCCATTTTGGCTGGCGCATCGCCTTTGCCGGGATCGCCGGCTTCGGCCTGGTGATGGTGGCGCTCTACTACCTGACGATCAGCGAGCATCGGCTGCGCGGGCTCCAGCAACGCGTGGGCGCGGCCAACGGCGACGCCGCGGCCTCGGCCCGGCAACTGGAGCCGCGCCGGATCGTACGCGAGCTGCTGACGGTGCCTTCCATGCTCTGCGCCTGCGCGGGAAGTGCGCTGCAGCTGCTGGTGATGGCGGCGCTGCTGGGCTGGCTGCCCAGCTTCCTGTCGCGCGACTACGGCATGGCGACCGGGCGCGCCGGCGTGGCCGCGGCAATGCTGGTGCTGATGGCCGGCGTAGGCATGGTGGCCTGCGGTGCGCTGACCGACCGCGTGGCGCGGCGCGTGCCCGCGCGCAAATGGCAGATGGCCATCGCCTACAGCGTGATTTGCTGCGTCTTGCTGATGACGGCGTTCCGGCTGCCCGCGGGCCACGCGCAGCTGGTGCTGATCGGCGCGGGCATGCTGGTGGTGGGCGGCACCGCCGGCCCCGCCAGTGCGATGGTGGCCAACCTGACGCGGCCTGCCATCCATGCGACCGCGTTTGCCACGCTGACCCTGATCAACAACCTGCTGGGGCTGGCACCAGGCCCGTTCCTGACCGGCGTGCTGGCCGACCACATCGGCCTGACCGGCGCGCTGCAATGGATTCCGCTGGCCGGTGCGGCCGCGGCCCTGCTGTTCTGCCTCGGTCGCCGGCATTACGCGGCGGACCTGCGCCGCCTGGATGGCCACGCTGTGCCTCACGTTATTCCTGCCTGACTCTTTCCAATCCGACCATGACTGCTACCACCCACACTGTCCTGATGGTGCCGGGCCTGCGCGACCACGTCGCCGAGCACTGGCAAACGCTGCTGCAAGCCGAACTGCAGGCGCAGGGGCACGACGTCCGCTGCGTGCCGCCGCTGGAGCACGACAAGCTCAGCTGCGCGGCTCGCGTCGCTGCACTCGATGCGGAACTGGCGGACATCGACAAGCCGGTCGTGCTGGTCGCGCACAGCGCCGGCGTGATGATCACCGTGCACTGGGCGGCACGGCACCAGCGCCAGATCCTGGGCGCGCTGCTGGTGACGCCGCCGGATTTCGCGCAGCCGCTGCCGCCCGGCTATCCGGCGCCGGACGCGCTGGTGCAGGGGGGCTGGCTGCCGACGCCGCTCGCGCCCCTGCCGTTCCCAACTTTGGTTGCTGCCAGCGGCAACGACCCTTTGGCCAGCCATGCGCGCGTCGCGGAGATGGCCGCCGCATGGGGCGGCCGGCTGGTGGACCTGGGCAACGTCGGCCACCTCAACCCTGCCGCGGGCTACGGCCCGTGGCCGCGTGCCCATGACTTGCTGGCGGAACTGGGCACCCTGGTCACGCGCGATTCGTGACCTCGCCGCATCCGCGGCACAACAAAAGAATCCGGCCGCAAAGGCCGGGCAATCAAGGAGGAGAAAAATGAAAACCAGAAGCACCGTCATGGCCCTGATGCTGGGCTGTCCGCTGGCGGCCGCCGCGCAATCGTCGGTCACGCTGTATGGCGTGGCGGACGTCAATGTCGAGTACGTGAACCGCGTCGGCGCTGTGCCGGTTGCCACCAACGGCTTCAACCCGGGGCCAGGCGACAAGGTGTTCCGCATGGCCTCGGGCGGGCTGTCCGGGTCGCGCTGGGGCCTGCGCGGCGCGGAAGATCTTGGTGCGGGATGGCAGGCGTCGTTCGTGCTGGAAAGCGGCTTCAGCCTGGACAGCGGCACCATGCAGCAGAGCGGCCGCCTGTTCGGCCGCCAGGCCTTTGTCGCGCTGCAGCGCGCCGGCATCGGCCAGCTCAGCCTGGGCCGCCAGTACACGTCGATCTTTGAAGCGCTGGCGAACTTCTCGCCTACTGCCTACGCCACGCAATATGAACCGGTGGTGCTGCAGGCGGGCGCCAATTTCCGCGAGGACAACACGGTCAAGTACACCGGCCAGTTCGGCCCGCTGACGGCGCGCGCGCACTGGTCGTTCGGCGCCGGGCTGGCGCTGCCGCAAACGGTTGGCATTGCCACGCCGATCGGCGGCAATGGCGAAGTGCCCGGACAGTTCCGGCGTGACACCGCCTACGGGGCCTCGCTGGCATATGGCACCGGGCCGTTCGGCGCCACTATTGGCTATGACCAGTGGAACCCCACCATCGGCACCAGCAATGGCACCGTGCGCAAGGCGGTCGTGGCGGCGAGCTATGCCTTCGGTCCGGCCAAGATCATGGGGGGCTATCGCTGGGGTCAGAACAAGAATGCCGCTGACGTGGTGATCCAGCGCGATGACTATTACTGGATCGGCGCCAACTACCAGGTCACCCCCGCCGTGGGGCTGACGCTGGAGTACAACTATGACAATGTCAGGAGCCTGTTCGGCAATACGCAGGTCGCCAATCCGTGGCAGCTTGCTTTTGTTGCCAACTATGCGTTCTCGCGGCGCACGGATGTGTACCTGTCTACGGCCTATGCTCGCAATGCCGGGCTGATGCTGGAGTCGCTGGCCACGGTCTATGCCAACAGCCTGTCGTTGGGCAACAGCTATGCGGCGGCCAACGGGCAGCGCAGCATGGTTGGCGTGGCTTTGGGGATGCGGCACAAGTTTTGAGTTGGCTGCAGTTGGATTGTTGCCATGCGGTCGGTTGTCGTTCTTGGCATACGTGGCTGTTTCGCCGGCTTAGCCGGCGAGTCACTTTTTGTCCGAGCGACAAAAAGCGTAGGCCGCCTGCTGCCAGCCGCATCGCGGGGACGCCTACGGCTGCTGCGCAGGCTCAAAATGCGTTGACGGTCATTGGGCGCTTGCGCGGAGCGCAGCCGAAGGCGTTGATGCGATATCGCTCGAGAGCGCGGGCCACCGCCCGACTTGGGGATCGTTCAAAAGCCGGTTATCGCAGGCACTGTCCCTGACTCACATGGCGTAGCAGGGTCGAACCGCGATCACATCCAAACGGCAAGCACCGCCGCCCATATGACCGACGCCGCGTAATTGATTGCCAGCCGCATAGGCGACGCGCTTCTTGCCTACTTCTTGTCGCTTGGACAAGAAGTAGGTCGCCGGCTACGCCGGCGAAACAGCCACGCTAGTCAAGAACGACAACCGACCGCGTAGCGACAGCCCAATCAACCACACCCGCCAACAGCCACCACCCTCAAATTCGCAAAGAACCTTTCCTCTATTACCCCGCCTGCGCCCGCCATGCCGACACGCTGCGCCCAAAACGCCCGCTGAACCACCGCGAGAACGCGCTCAGCGACGAAAACCCCAGCAGCGCGGCCACTTCCGACAGCGGACGCTCGCGGTTCTCCAGGTAGCGGATTACCAGGTCGGCACGGGCCTCGGCAAGGATGTCGGAGTAGGTCGTATGTTCCTGCCCGAGCCGCCGATGCACGGTGCGCCGGTCGACGCTCAGGTGCTGGGCCACGCGTTCGACCGAGCACAGTCCGGTGGGCAGCAGCGCATAGACCAGCTTGCGCACCATGTCCGACATGGTCGCCGCGGTCGACTGCGCCAGCAGCGTGCCGAGATAGTGCTTCACCTGCTGCGCCATCACCGGGTCATACGACGGCAACGGCGCCTCCAGGTCCGAGGCCAGGCAGACGATGCCGTCGAAATCCTGGTTGAAGGTGCAGGGCATGCCGAACACGCGTGAAAACGTGGCCGCGTTGGCCGGCGCGGGGTGGGTGAAGCAGATGCTGCGCGGCCGCCAGGACTGCCCCAGGAACAGCCTCAGCATCCGGAACACCACGCCGACCGCGAGGTCGGCGGCCTGCCGCAAGGTGCCCGGCGCTTCGGTGAGCACCTGCAGCCGGATCATCACCAGTTCATCGCTGTCTTCGATACGCATCGACAGCGATTCATTCTGCAGGCCCATGTAGCGGACCATCGACTCCAGCGCGCGGCGCAGCGTGGGCTCTTCACGCACCACGAAGGCGAGCGGGCCGAGGTTGGAGAACTCGCGCAGCTCGGCCATGCGCAGGCCGAAATCGTCGGCCCCGGTGGCGTGTGCCGACGCATCCAGCAAGCGGCCGACCGAGGCCGCGGGGATGCGGATATCGGGATCGAGCAGGACCGAGCGGTTGATCTTTGCCGCCCTCAGTTGCTGGTACGGATCGAGCCCCAGCGAACGCGCGACTTCCACGTAATTGGTCAGGCTGGCGCTGCGCAGATAGTAGGACATTGGGCGGATTCCGTGCTTTCCCTGAGTGTCCCGAAATGTAAATCGGATGTCCCCAATCGTCAAATCGCGGCCGGTCGTTCACCGATACTCCAACCACTAACCAACCGGAGCCATCCATGCAATTCCTTGACGATTCCCTGCACCCCGAAAACATGGACAAGGTGGTGATCACCGTTGCGCCCTATGGCCCGGAATGGATGCCGCAGGACTTTCCCGAAGACATCCCCGTCACCATGGAAGAGCAGGTCCAGAAAGCCGTGGACTGCTACAACGCCGGCGCCACGGTGCTGCACCTGCACGTGCGCGAACTGGACGGCAAGGGCTCCAAGCGCTTGTCCAAGTTCAACGAGCTGATCGCCGGCGTGCGCGCCGCGGTGCCGGACATGATCATCCAGGTGGGCGGCTCGATCTCGTTTGCGCCGGAAGACGACGGCCAGGCGGCCAAGTGGCTGTCCGACGACACCCGCCACATGCTGGCGGAGCTGGAGCCCAAGCCCGACCAGGTGACCGTGGCGATCAACACCACGCAGATGAACATCATGGAGTTGCTCTATCCGGAATACCTGAAGGGCACCTCGCTGGAACACCCGGCCTACCAGGCCGCCTATCGCGAAATGACCGTGCCGGCCGGCCCGGGCTGGGTGGAAGAGCACCTGCGCCGGCTGCAGGCCTCGGGCATCCAGCCGCATTTCCAGCTGACCGGCATGCACGCGCTGGAAACGCTGGAGCGGCTGGTGCGCGCCGGCGTCTACACCGGCCCGCTGAACCTGACCTGGATCGGCATCGGCGGCGGCTTCGACGGCCCCAACCCGTTCAACTTCTTCAACTTCGTGCACCGCGCGCCGGACGGCTGCACGCTGACCGCCGAGTCGCTGCTGAAGAACGTGCTGCCGTTCAACATGATGGCGATGGCGATGGGCCTGCACCCGCGCTGCGGCATCGAAGACACCATCATCGACCAGCACGGCAACCGCATGACCTCGGTGCAGCAGATCGAGCAGTGCGTGCGCGTGGCGCATGAACTGGGCCGCGAGATCGCATCGGGCAAGGAAGCCCGCGAGATCTACCGCATCGGCACCTGGTACGACAGCGCCGACGCCACGCTGGAAGCCAATGGCATGGCGCCCAACCGCAAGGCGGGGCAGAAGAACCTGCCGCTGCGCGCGGCGGCCTGACCCTGGCCACAGGGCCGGCATACCGGCCGGCCCTTGCCATGCACTACCGGAGTTCGTGATGCATCACCCTGACGCCCTCGCCAATCCCTGCATCAACATCTGCCGCATGGACCTCGCCAACCGCTATTGCCAGGGCTGCGCCAGGACACGGCTGGAAATCGGGCGCTGGGCGCAGATGAGCGAGGCGGAGCGTGCGCAAGTGCTGGCGGCGGCGCCGGCCCGCCGCGGGCAGCGTGCCGCTACGGGCGCTCTGCCATGAACCAGCCTGTCTCCCTCTTCATCCAGGTCGGGTTCGACCTGGTCTGCCCCTGGTGCATGATCGGCAAGCGCCATCTTGAAACGGCGCTGGCGCAGCTGGCCCAGCAACGGCCCGATGTAGCGGTCACGGTCGAATGGCGCAGCTCTCTCCTGTTTCCGACGCTGCCGCCTGCCGGCATCCCCTATCGCAAGTTCAGCCTGGCGCGGCTTGGCAGCGCCGAAGCCGTGGCGCTGCGGCAGGCGCAGGTATGCGCCGCGGCGCGCGAGGCCGGCATCACGCTGGAACTTGACCGCATCGAAGTGCTGCCCAACACCGTGCTTGCGCATCGCCTGATCCGGTATGCGCGCCAGGCTGGTGGCGAGGCGGCCGCATCCGTGCTGATCGACCGATTGTTTGAAGAGTACTTCCTGCGCGGCGAGGACCTCGGCGATCCACGCGTGCTGCACGCCGCGGCGATCGCCTCCGGCATGCCGATGCCGCAAGCGGCGGCACCGGCCACTGTGCAAGACCTGGCATGGCTGCCGCCGCTGCATGGCGAGGATGTGCCGCTACCCAATCCCGGCCTGGGCGTGCCGCGCTTTGTGATCAACGGTGCGCCGCCGATCGCTGGCGCCAGGCCGCCGCGTGCCTTGCTGGAGGCAATGCTGCGGGCGCTGGCCCGCGCGTCTCCCGCTTCCCCACCCCCGCCAGGCATCGCGCTCACCGCCCGGTGACGCCGCGCCCGGCAATGCTGGACAGAAGATCCATACTACATAACGGAGACAACATGCCCACCCACCCTTCATTCCTGCTGCGTATCGCCGCCGTGGCGGCCGGCCTGGCGCTGGCGGCTCCCGCTGCCATGGCCTGGACCAGCAAGCCGGTCCGGATGCTGGTGCCCGCCCCCGCGGGCGGCACCATGGACGTGCTCGCGCGCCTGCTGGCAGACCAGCTGTCGGCCGACCTTGGCCACCCCGTGGTGGTCGACAACAAGCCGGGCGCCGGCGGCGGCATTGCCATCACTACCATGCTGGCCGCGCCCGCTGATGGCCAGACCATCATGGTCACCGCCAGCAATGTGCTGACCGAGATCCCGCATGTGCTCAAGCAGCCGTTCGACCCGCTGAAAGACGTCAGGCCCGTCGCCGCCGTGGCGCGTTCGCGCATGGTGATGATTGGCGCGCCTGGCCTGCCGGCCAAGGACCTGAAGGGCCTGGTCAGCTACGCCCGGGCCAATCCGGGCAAGCTCAGCTTTGCTTCGTACAGCGCCGGCACCGCTTCGCACTACGCGGGCATGATCATGAACCAGAAGGCCGGGCTGGACTTGCAGCATGTGCCCTTTGCCGGTTCCGCGCCGGCGCTGACGCAGGTGATGGGCAATCAGATTGCCGTGATGTACGACGGCATGGTGACCTCGCTGCCGATGATCCGTGCCGGCAAGGTGCAGGTCTATGCCGTGGCGTCGAAGAGCCGCTCGGCGCTGCTGCCGCAGGTGCCAACCTTTGCGGAAATGGGTTACCCCGACATGGAGTTCAGCAACTGGGTGGGCGTGATTGCGTCGTCGAAGCTGTCGCCCGAACTGGCCGAGAAGGTCCACGCGGCTGCCTACAAGGCCGCGGCTTCTGCCAAGGTGCGTGACCGCATGGAGGCGCTCGGTTATGAGCCGCTGCCGGCGCAGCCCCTGCCGCAACTGAGCGAATCAGTGCGCACGGAGTTCGAGCGCAATGCCGGCATCGTCAAGGCGTTCAATATCCAGCCCTGAGTCAGTTCCCGGCAACGCAAAAGGGCAGCCTCATCCGAGGCTGCCCTTTCTTCTTCCTGCTGCCGGCTCAGGCGCCGGTGCTGCGCAAGCGCTTCTTGTCGATCTTGCCGACGCTGGTCTTCGGGATCTCGTCGACAAACAGGATCCGCTCGGATTCCGGCACCGCATATTTGCTGAGCCGGTTGGCCTCGACGCGCGCCAGCAGCGACGTACGAATCGTATCCGCGGTCACCGTTGTGCCAGGCTTGCGCACCACGAATGCCATCGGCCGCTCGCCCCACCTGGCGTCCGGCACGCCGATGACCGCGCACTCCTGCACGCCCGGCACCTGCGTGACCAGGCTCTCGACCTCGATCGACGAGACCCATTCGCCGCCGGTCTTGATCACGTCCTTGATCCGGTCGACGATCTGCACGAAGCCGTCGGCCCCCATTACCGCGATGTCCTGCGTATGCAGGTAGCCGCCGGCCCACAGCTCGGCCGATGCCTCGGGCTTGCCATGGTATGCCCTGGTCAGGAACGGTGCGCGCAGCACGATCTCGCCGCGCGCCTGGCCGTCGCGCGGCACCTCGTGCATCGATTCATCCACCAGGCGGAAGTCCACCATCGCCACCGGCCGCCCCGTCGAGCAGCGCATGCGCACTTCGGTCTCATGGTCGCGATGTGCGTCGCCTGGCGGCAACTGTGCCAGCGCGACGATGGGGCCGGTCTCCGACATGCCATAGCCGGCAAACACATCCATGCCGCGCTCGAGGGCAGCCTCGCACAACGCCGGCGGCAGCGCCGAGCCGCCGATGATGAGCTTCCAGCCCGACAAGTCCTGGCCGCTTGCCTGCGCCGCCTGCAACAGCATCTGCAGCAAGGTCGGCACGCAGTGCGAGAACGTGACCCGCTCGGTCTCGCGCAACTGCAGCAGCATGTCCGGCGCATAGCGCCCCGGCAGCACGATGCGCAGCCCGAGCATGACCGCGACATACGGGATGCCCCAGGCGAGCACGTGGAACATCGGCGTGATCGGCATGTAGACGTCTTCCCGATGCAGGCGCTGTCCTTCGCGCGGCGCGCACAGGCTGGTGGCCGAGGCCAGCGCATGCAGCACGATATCGCGATGGCTGTAGCACACGCCCTTGGGATCGCCGGTGGTGCCCGTCGTGTAGAAGGTGGCGGCGCGGGTGTTCTCGTCGAACTCGGGGAAGTCGAAGTCGGGCGAGGCCGCGCTCAGCAGCGTCTCGTACTCGCCGCAGAACGGCAGAGATGTCGGCGGCACGTGCTGGCCGTCGGCCAGCAGGACAAAGCTGCGCACGCTGGTCAGCTGGCCGCGGATCTCTTCCATCACCGGCAGGAAGTCGGGATGGAGCAGCACCACCTCGGCGCCGGAATCGTTCAGCGTGTACAGGATTTGCTGCGCCGACAGCCGCACGTTGACCGTGAACAGCGTCGCGCCCATCATCGGCACGCCGAAATAGCATTCCAGGTAGCGGTGGCTGTCCCAGTCCATCACCGCCACGGTGGTGCCGTGCGCCACCCCCTGCGCCGCCAGCGCTGAAGCCAGCCGGCCGACACGCCGGTGGAAGTCGCGATAGCTATGGCGCAGTTGCCCGCGGTACGTGATCTGCTGGTCGCCGTAGAGCGACAGCGAATTGAGCAGCAGTTGCCTGACGAGCAAGGGATAGGCATAAGCCTGCGGCGCCGCAGGCACAAGGTTTGGTTGCATGTCTGCCTCCGTCAGAACGGCACGTCGCCGATGATGCCGGCGCGCTCCATTTTGCGCACCGTGGGCGCATAGTCCTGCACTGCGTAATGCTGGGTGCAGCGGTTGTCCCAGATCGCCACGCTGTTCTTCTTCCAGCGCCAGCGCACCTGGTACTCCGGGATCTCCGCCTGCGCGCACAGGTAGTGCAGCAGATCGCCGGCGCCGGGCATGAAATCCTTGCCGAAGCGGACCACGTCGTCGCGGTGGTAGTTGGCAAAGTGCGAGGTGAAGGCGTTGACGAACAGGACCTTCTCGCCCGTCTCCGGGTGGGTGCGCACCACGGGATGCTCCACCATCGGGAACTGCGCCGCCAGCGCGGCACGCTTCTCCGGCGGCATATTGGCGCCGAAGGTGTGTTCGATGCTGTGCTTGGCGCGCAGGCCTTCGATGCGGGCCTTGATGTCCTGCGGCAGGCGGCGGTACGCCTCGCCCATGTTCACCCAGATGGTGTCGCCGCCCACTGCCGGCGTTTCCACGCAGCGCAGCACGCAGCCCATCGGCGGCGCCTGGCGCCAGGTGGCGTCGCAATGGAACGAGTTCTCGTAGTGCTCGACCTTGCTGTCGGGCGACTTGTAGATCTGCACCAGGCCCGGGTGCTCCGGGTCGCTGCCTACCACCGGGTGGTCTTCCAGTTCGCCGAAGCGGCGGGCAAAGGCAACGTGTTCGGCGCGGGTGATGTCCTGGTCGCGCAGGAACAGCACCTTGTGCTGCAGCAGCAGCGCCTTGATCTCGGTGAACAGGCCGGCGTCGCGTGATGCATCGGCCAGGCTGACGCCGCTCAGTTCGGCGCCAATGGTGCAGGTCAGGGGTTCTGCATGCATGGTGTGGTCTCCTCTGTTGTTGTTCTCAGATGACGAAGATCGACGAGCCGGTGGTACGGCGCGCCTCCAGGTCCTGGTGCGCCTGGACCGCGTCTTCCAGCGCATAGCGCTGGTTGATGCCGATGCGGATGCGGCCCGCGCCCACGTGGTCGAACAGCTCGCCCGCCAGCGCTTGCTTCTCCGCAGGGTCGGCGATGTAGTCGGCCAGCGCCGGGCGCGTCAGGAACAGCGATCCCTTCATCGCCAGCAGCACGGGGTCGAACGGCGGAATCGGGCCCGATGCGGTGCCCACGCACACCATGGTGCCGCGCCGCTTGAGCGAATCCAGCGACGCCATGAAGGTGGTCTTGCCGACGCTGTCGAATACCACCGAGACCCCCACGCCGTCGGTCAGCTCGCGCACGCGCTTGGCTACGTCTTCGCGGGTGTACTGGATGATGTGGTCGCAGCCGTGCGCACGCGCCACTTCGGCCTTGGCTTCGGTGGACACCGTGCCGATCACCGTCAGGCCCAGCAGCTTGGCCCACTGCGACACGATCAGCCCGACCCCGCCCGCCGCGGCGTGCAGCAGGATGGTGTCGCCCTGGCTGAACGGATAGATGCGGCGCATCAGGTAGGCCGAGGTCAGCCCGCGCATGGTCATGGCCGCGGCGGTTTCGAAGGCAATGCTCTCGGGCAGGCGGATCAGCGGCGCGGCCGGTACCAGGCGCTCGGTGCTGTAGGCGCCCAGCGTGTTGACGAAGCCGGTGTAGGTGACGCGGTCGCCCGCCGCCACGTTGGTCACGCCCGGGCCGACGGATACCACCACGCCGGCGGCTTCCACGCCCATGCCGCTGGGCAGCGGCACGGGATAGGTGCCATTGCGGAAGTAGGTGTCGGCGTAGTTCAGTCCCACTGCGACGTGGCGGATGCGGACCTGTCCGGGGCCCGGATCGCCCACTTCCATGTGTTCATAGCGAAGCACTTCGGGGCCGCCGGTCTCGTACATGCGGACAACGTTTGCCATGGTCTTGTCTCCTGGAGTCTGGTTGGTGCAGAACACGCTGCAGCTGCAGGGAACTGTAGAGATTGCTGCCCCGGCCGGCTTTGCATTGGCTCCCGATGACTTTGCATTTCATGCCATGCGGCCCTATGATCGCTGCTGCGGCGGGCAGACCGCGCCCCCGACTGACATCTCATCGCAAGGCAACGCTGGCTTGGAAACCCTGATACGTGCTGCCGCACTAACCAACTTCCTCGAGGTTTCGCGCGACCTCGGCCTGGATCCGCAGCCGTTGCTGCGCCAGGCGCGACTGCGGCGGGCCTGGCTGGACGATCCCGACCAGCGCGTCCCGCTCAGCGCCTGCGTGGCGCTGCTGGAAGCCGCCGCGCAGGCCTCGGCCTGCCCGACCTTCGGGCTGCGCATGGCGGAGTCGCGCCAGCTGTCGGACTTTGGCGTGATGAGCCTCTTGATCAGCCAGCAGCCCACGCTGCGCGCCGCGCTTGCCACCACCATCCGCTACCGGCACCTGGTCAATGACTCGGTGGCGCTGTTGCTCGAGGATGCCGGCAGCGCCGTGGTCATCCGGCAGGAAGTGCTCAGCGACGCGCCCTCGCGGCAGGCCACCGAGCTGGCCATCGGCGTCGTCTTCCGCATGTGCGCGCTGCTGCTGGGTCCGCGCTGGCAGCCGATCGGCGTGAGCTTCACGCATGCGCCGCCGGCCGACCTGCGCATCCATCGCCGCCTGTTCGGTTGCCCGCTGGAGTTCAACGCGGACTGCAATGGCATCATCTGCCGCGCGGCCGACCTCGACGCGCCGAACCCGACGGCGGATCCGGTCATGGCACGCTACGCACAGCAGTTCATCGACACGCTGCCGCGCGCCAACCCGCAGTCCATCGGCCATGAAGTGCGCGCCGCCATCTACCTGATGCTGCCAATGGGCCGCGCCACCTGCGAGGCCGTGGCGGAGGGCCTGGGCCTGAGCCTGCGCACCATGCAGCGCCAGCTCGACGACGCGGGCGAGACCTTTACTGAGATCCTGAACGACGTGCGGCGTGAACTGGCGCGACGGTACGTGGAGAACCCGCGCTATTCGCTGCTGCGGGTGTCGCAGTTGCTGGGGTATGGGTCGGCCAGCTCCTTTACCCGGTGGTTTTCTGCGCAGTTCGGGATGGCGCCGGCCAGCTGGCGCAGGGATCACGCGCAACGCTAGCGCGGGCGATGCCGTCAGCCTGGCGTCACCGTCGCGCGTGCTTCGCGCAGCGCCTGCTCGGCATCCTTGATATTGCCCAGCGGCGCGAGGACGGCCGCATCGAACGGCCGCACCGGCTGTCCCTCGCGCACCAGCACCGGCCAGTCCGGATTCGCAAGGGCGCCGCGTCCGAGCGCGACCAGCGTCGCGCCATCGTCCAGCAGGCTGGCCGCGCGCGATGGCTCATGCAGGCTGCCGTTGGCCATGATCGTGAGCCCGGGCGCGGCACGGCGTGCAAGCTGCACCAGCGTCGCGCCGTCGTCCGCGAAGGCGGGCTGCCATGCTTCGTGCTCCGTCACGTGGAGGTAGTCCACGCTGCTTGCCGCGAGCGCGGAGAAAACGGCGGCCGCGCCTTCCGCGCCTTCCGGCCACTTGTGGACGAAATCATTGACCTTGCCTTGCGAGATGCGCACGCCGACGGGGAAGCCAGCTCCCACGGCAACGCGCACCGCGCGGACGGTTTCCAGCGGCAGGCGCATGCGCTGTGCGATGCTGCCGCCCCAGGCGTCCTGGCGTTGATTCGTATAGCTCGTCAGGAACTGATCCAGCAGATAGCCATTGGCACCGTGGATTTCAACGCCGTCGAAACCCGCGTCACGGGCCAGCCGGGCGGCCTGCGCAAAGCCTTCGATGGCCTGCAGGATGTCCGCCTCTTCCATGGCGCGCGGCATCCGGTATGGACCCTTGCCGGCATACACGGTCATTTGCAGCCCCTTGGGCTGCACCGCCGAGGGCCCGACCGTGTGGTCGCGGAAGCGGTTGGCCTGCGACAGCGCACCGGCGTGCATCAGCTGGGCCACGATGCGCCCGCCCTGCTGGTGGACCGCGGCAACCACCTGGCGCCACGCGGCCACTTGCTGCGCATCCGTCAAACCGGGCTGGCCGGCATAGCCCTGGGTATAGGCACGGTCGGTATAGATACCCTCCGTGACGATGAGGCCAAAGCCGCCGCGGGCAAAGCCTGCGTAGTAGCGCGTCATGGCCTCGGTGGGAACGCCTGCGGCGGTGGCGCTGATGCGCGTCATCGGCGCCACCGCGAGCCGGTTGCGCAGCGGCACGCCGTTCAGGGCCAGCGTATCGAACAGTGAGGGCGCGGCGGGCGTGGTCATCGCGCAGCTTCTGCGGCCAGGGCGATGGCTTCGATCTCGATCTTCGCGTCCGGCGAGTAGAGCGCCGAGACCTCGACGATGGTGTCGGCCGGATAGGGGGCAGAGAACCACTTGCGGCGCAGTGCGACGATCTTCGGGAAGTGTGCCATCGAGGTCAGGAAGATCGTCACCTTCACCACGCGGTCCAGCCCCGAGCCGCCCGCCTGCAGCGCGCGCCTGAGGTTGCTGAACGCCTGCTCGGCCTGGGCATCGAAGTCGTCACGGCCCACGATGGCGCCATCGTCGCCGACCCCGGCCTGGCCGGAGACAAAGAGGAAGCCGCCGGCCCGGATGGCTTGCGAAAGCAGATAGGGAGCATAAGGGTCGGGTTGGGTGTGGACTTGTTCCAGTAGCATTGCTGACTCCGGTAGATGATTTAGTAGAATTCACCTGGTCGCCTGGGTGGCCGATCAGATAGGTCAAGTATCGGAGCGGAGATCAGGCCGCGACAAATGGTCGCTTTTCAGTCGACACATGAATACATCTCATCTAAGGGGGAGGCTTGCGCAAACTGCCGCCACTGGGTGCCCTGCGCACCTTTGAAGCCGCCGCCCGGCGCGCCAGCTTCAAGCACGCGGCGGACGAACTGCACGTCACGCCGACGGCGGTCAGCCACCAGATCCGGTTGCTGGAAGAGAGCCTTGGCGTGAAGCTGTTCGAGCGCCAGACCCGCAAGGTGCGCCTGACGCCCGCCGGGCATCAGTTGTTTCCCGCGGTGCGGGACGGCCTGGACGGGATGGAGCGCGCCGTGCTGGCGGTGCAGCGCAGCGCACAGGCCAACGTTGCCACGCTGACGTCGACGGTTGCCTTCATGGCCAGGCGGCTGGCACCGCGCGCCGGCCAGTTCCGCACGGCCTACCCTGACTGGACGCTGCGCCTGGATGCGTCGGACCAGGTCGTCGACCTGGACCACGATGCGGACGCTGCCATCCGCTACGGCAGCGGCAGCTATCCCGGCCTGGTGGTCGAGCCGTTGTTCTGCGACCGGTTTGCGCCGGTCTGCAGCCCCGGCCTGAAGCTGGCCAGCGTGCAAGACCTGAAGCACGCCACGCTGGTGCACTTCGAATGGGGCGCCGGCGCGCGCGATGACGAGCGCGCGCCGGTATGGCACCAGTGGCTGGCGCACGCCGGCGTCGAGGTCACCGATCCACAGGCGGGCCTCAGCTTTACCGACGAGATCCACGCCGTGCAGGCCACCATTGCGGGACAGGGAGTCGGCCTGCTCAGCCTGACGCTGGTCGCCGAAGAGCTGGCCTCGGGCGTGCTGGTGCAGCCCTTCGGGCTTACGCTGGAGAGTTTCCGCTATGACCTTGTCTACAGCGAGCGCGCCGCGGAGCGTCCCGCCACGCGGTTGCTGAGGGACTGGGTGAAGGCGGTGTTCGCCGGTTAAGGGGCGGGCTACTGTTTGACGTTCCCTCCGGCGTACACTGTGGCTCCCGATCTCCGTAGACCCATATCCATGCCGGCCTTGCGCACCCTCTATCCCGAAATCGAGCCCTATGAAACCGGCACGCTGGATGTCGGCGACGGGCATGTCATCTACTACGAGCGTGTGGGCACGCCCGGCGCCAAGCCGGCGGTGTTCCTGCACGGCGGGCCCGGTGGCGGGATCTCTGCGGACCACCGGCGGCTGTTCGATCCGGCGCGCTATGACGTGCTGCTGTTCGACCAGCGCGGCTGCGGGCGTTCGACGCCGCATGCGGGGCTGGAGGCCAACACCACCTGGCACCTGGTCGACGATATCGAGCGCCTGCGCGATCTGGCCGGCGTGGAGCGCTGGCTGGTGTTCGGCGGCTCATGGGGCTCGACGCTGGCGCTGGCCTATGCGCAGAAGCACCCGCAGCGCGTCAGCGAGCTGGTGCTGCGTGGCATCTACACGGTGTCGCAGGCCGAGCTGGACTGGTACTACCAATACGGCGTGTCCGAGATGTTCCCCGACAAATGGGCGCGTTTCCAGGCGCCGGTGCCCGAGGCCGAGCGCGGCAACATGATGGCCGCGTACCGCAAGCTGCTGACTGGTGACGACCAGGACAAGCAGGTGGAAGCGGCACGCGCATGGAGCGTTTGGGAAGGCGAGACCATCACGCTGCTGCCAGACGCCGGCAACAGCGCCAAGCATGACGACGGGCACTTCGCGCTGGCGTTCGCGCGGCTGGAGAACCACTATTTCACGCACCGCTGCTGGCTGGAAGACGGGCAGCTGCTGCGCGACGCGCACAAGCTGGCCGACATCCCCGGCGTGATCGTGCACGGCCGCTATGACATGCCGTGCCCGGTGCGCTATGCCTATGCGCTGCACCAGGCGTGGCCCGCGGCCGATTTCCACCTGATCGAAGGCGCCGGCCATGCGTGGACCGAGCCGGGCATCATGGACCAGCTGATTGCCGCGACCGATCGCTTTGCGGCGCAGCAGTAGTCGCGCGCCGACCACCACCGAAGATCACCACCGGAGACCACGATGGAGCTATACGCCCACCCGTTTTCGTCCTATTGCCAGAAGGTCCTGGTTGCGCTGTACGAGAACGCCATCCCCTTCGAATTCCGGATGCTGTCGCCTGAACACGCGCAGAACATGGACGAACTCGCCAGGCTGTGGCCGCTCAGGCGCATGCCGGTGCTGGTCGATGGCAGCCGCACGGTGTTCGAGTCCAGCATCATCATCGACTACCTGGACCAGCATCACCGCGGCCCGGTGCGCTGGCTGCCGGATTCGCCCGACGCCGCGCTGGAAGTGCGCATGCTCGACCGCTTCTTCGACCAGTACGTGATGACGCCGATGCAACGCATCGTGGCCGACTACCTGCGCCCGGCGGAGCACCGCGATGCCTATGGCGTGGCCGAGGCGCGCAAGCTGCTTGACTCGGCCTACGCCTGGCTCGAGCCAACGCTGGCCGGCCGGGAATGGGCCGCGGGCGGCGCCTTCACTCTGGCCGATTGCGCTGCCGCGCCATCGCTGTTCTACGCGGACTGGGTGCATCCCATCCCCGATGCGCGCGGCAATGTGCGCGCTTATCGCAACCGGCTGCTGGCGCGGCCATCGTTCGCGCGCGCGGTGGACGAGGCGCGGCCTTACCGCCCGCTCTTTCCACCGGGTGCGCCGGACCGGGACTGACGGCCAAGCTCAGGCAGCGCCGCATCGATCTGCGCCGCCATGGCGCGATAGCCCGCGTCGCCGGGATGCAGGTGGTCGCCGCTGTCGAACGCCGGCAGCAGCGCCTGCGGGCGCGCGGGATCGCGCACCGCGGCGTCGAAGTCCACCACCCCATCGAACGCGCCGCCGTTGCGGATCCAGTCGTTGACCGCCAGCCGCACCGCTTCCTTGCCCGGGCTGTCATAGCCGCGGATCGGCGTATCGCGCAGCGCCCCCGCAAACGGCGTGATGGTGGCGCCGATCACGCGCACGCCGCGCGCATGGGCGCGCGCGATCAGGCGGCGGTAGCCCTCGATCAGCTCGGCGGCCTGCGGCACCGCATCGCCCGGTGCAAAGGTGGAGCCTGGCCAGGCGATATCGTTGATGCCGATCGCCGCGATCACGGTGCGCACATGCGGCTGGCTCAGTACGTCGCGATCCAGCCGCGCCAGCGCGGACTCCCCCATGCCATCGCGCAGCAGCCGGCCGCCGGAGATGCCGGCATTGAGCACAGCCACGCCGTTGCCGGCAGCACGCTGTGCCAGCACGTCGGGCCAGCGGCGGTTGGTGTCGGGGGTTGAGCCGTTGCCCTCGGTGATCGAATCGCCGATGGCCACCACGGCGCCGGCATGCCCGGGCGCATCGACCTGCACCTCGCTGAGCAGGATGCGTGCGCTGAACGACTGCGGCGCAGGCAGCGTGGCCTGCCTGGTCGCATTGCCGGCCACGAGCCACGCGGTCTGGCGCCCATCCCAATGGAACGACTCGATCGCTGTCGGTTGCGGCAGGTAGAGGCTGAGTGCCAGTTCGCCCAGTACGGGGGAGTCGAAGACGACCGGATCGCTTGCCACGGACTGGCCAGCCGGGAGGATCACCGACGCGCTGCCGCGGAACGTCACCGCGCTGCTGCCCGCCGCATCGGTACTGCCACCGCCGGCATGGCGCGCGAGTTGCGCCGCGCCGACCGCGACCGGGTGGCGGCCGTAGGGGTTGGACAGCACCACGCGCACGCGCTTGCCGCCCACGCTGAGCCGTACCACCTGGCGCAGCGTCTGGCCGGACAGCACCGCGGGCACGCCGGTCGGCAGCGGCTGGGCGCCGGGCTGCCACACCGGCTGCTGGCTTGCCATCCAGCTGGTCAGCCAGGCCGGGTCTTGCAAGGGGCTGGCCAGCGCCGCGGTGCTGGCGATGGTGGCGGACAACGTCAGCGCAGTCAGGCGGCGCAGGATGCGGGGAATGCGGAACATGGTTTGCCTCGGTTCGTGGACCGGCGTTGGTGCCGGGATGGCGCCAAAGGTAGGGCATTCCAGAAATGACAGGTAGCGGGCAGAATGGCATATCGCTCATGCCATGATGGAATGAGTGGGCACACAAGGAACGGCATGGACACCATCAGGGCAATGCAGGTCTTCGTGCGCGCCGTGGAGCTGGGCAGCCTGTCGGCGGTGGCGCGCGAGCAGCAGTCGACCCAGCCGACCATCAGCAAGGTCGTGGCTGCGCTGGAGAAAGAGATGGGCGTGCGGCTGCTGGAGCGCAGCACCACCAGCCTGTCGCCGACCGAGGCGGGGCGGCGCTTCCATGAGCGCGCGCGCCGCGTGCTGGATGAATACGGCGAGGCGGTCAGCGATGCGCGTGGCATGTCCGGGCAGCCGGCCGGGCGGGTGCGTGTCAGCGCGCCGGCCAGCTTCGGCGTGCTGCGGCTCAATGCGCTGGTGCTGGCGTTCCAGCAGCGCTATCCGGAGGTAGAGGTGGAGTTGCTGTTCGACGACCGCTTCGTCGACCTGGTGGAGGAGGGCGTCGACATCGCGGTGCGCCTCGGCGCCTCGCTGCCGCCCAATGTGGTCGCGCGCCGCATCGCGGTGTCGCCGCGGCTGCTGGTAGCCTCGCCCGACTACCTCGCACGCCATGCGCGCATCCGGCAGCCGGCCGACCTGGCGCGGCACCAGATCCTGCGCTTCACCTGGCTGGCCGCCGGCGACGAGATCGTGCTCGACGGGCCCGGCGGGCAGGCGCCGGTGAGCGCGTCCTGCCGCTACCGCGTCAACAACTCGCTGGCGATGCGCGAAAGCTTCCTGGCCGGCGCCGGCTTTGGCATGACGCCGGCATGGCTGGTGCAGGACCTGCTCGACAGCGGCGCCCTGCAGCGCGTGTTGCCACGCTGGAGCGGTCCGGCGCAGGAAGCCTTCCTGGTCTATCCGTCGCGGCGCTACCAGCCGGAGCGGGTGCGGCTTTTGCTGGACTACCTGGCGCAGGCGATTGCAGGGTTGCCGGGATTGACTCCGGTGTGAGCGGCCGGATGGCGCTTAATGCAACCGGCCCCGCGCTACCAGCATCGTCAACGGCCGCGCCAGCAGCGTGCTGGCCAGCGCCATCAGCAACAGTCCGGAAAACGCCGCGGTGCTGATGATGCGCGCGTCCAGCAGCACGGTCAGCACCACCACCTCGACCAGGCCCTTGGTCTGCAGTAGCGTGCCCAGTGCCAGCGATTCGTGCCAGCCCATGCCGGCGCGGCGCGCGGGCAGCGCGACGCCGGCCATCTTGCCGGTGATCGCGATGACCAGCGACAGCAACGCGATCCACAGTGTCATCGGATTATCCAGCGAGATCTCGGTGCGCAGTCCGGCGGCCAGGAAAAAGAAGGGCAGCAGCACCACCACCGTGACCGGTTCGAGCTGCTGGCGCACACGCTGCGCTTCGCGTGCGGGCCATACCAGTCCGGCGACGAAGCCGCCCATCACATGGTGCAGCCCGGCCAACTCCCCCAGGAATGCCGACGCCAGCACCAGGAACAGCGCCATCGCCAGCAGCAGCTCGGTCTCCGGCGCGCGGCGGCGCAGCAGCCATGCCAGCGCGGGGCGCACTGCCAGGAACATGAACGCCAGGTAAGCACCGGCGCGGGCCGCCACGATGAGGCCGCTGGCGCCGTCCTGGCCGCCATGCTGCAGCAGCACCAGGGTCAGGAACAGCCACACCCAGGCATCGTTGACGGCCGCGCAGCGCAAGGCCAGCTGGCCCAGGCGGGTGCCGGTCAGGCGCATCTCGCGCAGCAGCGCACCCAGCACCGGCAGCGCCGTGACGGCGGTGCAGATGCCCATGGCGCAGGCAAACCAGTAGGGGCTGGCCAGTTCCCCCGCGACCGGCCAGCCGGCCGTGGTCATCCACCAGCCGGCAGCGGCCCCCAGCGCGAACGGCGCCGCAATGCTGCCCAGCGAGATCTGCAGGGTCGCGCGCCAGTGCGCGGGCACGCTGTCTTCGCGCAGGTGCAGGCCGGTCAGGAAGCAGAACAGCGTCACCGCCAGCCACTGCAGGCCGGACAGCATCGGCAGGCGATCAGGGCCGAACAGCGCGGTCCAGCCCTGCGGCGCCAGTTGCCCGAACACCGACGGCCCCAGCACGATGCCGGCCAGCACCTGCACACCAACCAGCGGAAACACCGAGCGCAGGCCGGCACCACGCCATAGCAGATAGGGCAGGGCGACCACCAGCATCGCCTGCAGGAAGAAGATGCTGACCCCGTTCATGGGGTCACGCTGGCGACGACGCGCTTCATCCGAACATGCCCCCGTTGACCGAGATCACCTGGCGCGTGATATAGCCAGCGTCGGGCGACATCAGGAAGGCCACGGTCGCGGCCACTTCGTCGGGCGTGCCGAGCCGCCGCGCCGGGATCATGCGCAGCGCCTCGTCGCGCACGTGCTGCTCGACCATGTCGGTGTCGATCAGGCCGGGCGCCACGCAGTTGACTGTGATGGCGCGTTTGGCAAGTTCGATTGCCAGCGCCTTGGTGGCGCCGATGATGCCGGCCTTGGCCGCGCTGTAGTTGGTCTGGCCGCGGTTGCCCACCAGGCCCGAGACCGACGACAGCGTGACGATGCGCCCGGGCTGGCGTCGCTGCACCATCGGCATCACCACCGGGTTGAGCACGTTGTAGAAGGCGTCGAGGTTGGTGTGCACCACCTCGTCCCATTCGGCGCCGCTCATGGCCGGGAAGGCCGCGTCGCGCGCCAGGCCGGCGTTGCACACCACGCCGTAGTAGCAGTCATGTGCGGCGATATCGGCCAGCAGCGCGGCAGCGGCTTCCTCGCGCCGGGCCACGTCGAAGCACAACACGCGGGCCTTGCGGCCGCAAGCGCGCACCGCGTCGGCGACGGAGTCGGCTTCGTCGCGGCGCGAGCGGCAATGCACCACCACGTCATAGCCGTCGCGGGCCAGCCGCAGGGCGATGGCGCGACCGATGCCGCGCGACGATCCCGTAACCAGTACGGTCGGATTGGTCATACCAGGTGTCCTTGAAAAAAGTCCTCTGCGGGCGCAGGCGCGAACGCGGAACGCGTGCAGATGCGGCGCATCATACGCGGCAGAATTCTTCCAGCACCGCCAGCCGGCGGCGCGGCTCGGCCACGAAGGGGTTGCTGCGGTCCCACGCGTAGCCGGCCAGGATCGACGAGATCATGTCGCGGATCTCGGAGTTGGCATTGGGATGGAAGATCAGTTGCTGGAAGCGGCCCTCGTACCAGGCTTCGACAAACACGCGGAAGCAGTCCACGCCGGCCTTGAGCGGCTGGGCGAAGTCCTGCTCCCAGTCCACGGTGTCGCCGGCAAGCTGGCGCACCAGGCATTGCGCCGCCAGGCTGGCCGACTTGAAGGCGATGGTCACGCCGGACGAGAACACCGGGTCCAGGAACTCCCCGGCATTGCCGAGCAGCGCATAGCCGTTGCCCCACAGGGACTTCACATTGGCCGAATAGCCGGCGATCTGGCGCGCGGGGGTGTCCCACTGCGCGTTGCCAAGCAGCTTTGCCAGGCCGGGTTCCTCGGCCACCAGCGCCCGCAGCCGTTCGGTCTCGGTGCCCGTGTAGCGGTCCAGGAATGCCTTCTCGGCAACCACGCCCTGCGAGCAGCGGCCGTCCGAGAACGGGATGGTCCAGTACCAGACGTCAGGGTGTTGCGGATGCACGCTGATCAGGATCTTGTTGCGATCGAAGGCGCCCGGCGCGATGCGGTCTTCCACGTGGGTGAAGAGCGCGCTGCGCACCGGGAAGCCCGACGGCGATTCCAGCTGCAGCAGGCGCGGCAGGATGCGGCCAAAGCCGGAGG
Source organism: Cupriavidus necator (assembly GCF_016127575.1). Lineage (NCBI taxonomy): Bacteria > Pseudomonadati > Pseudomonadota > Betaproteobacteria > Burkholderiales > Burkholderiaceae > Cupriavidus > Cupriavidus necator. Next base: position 2,762,246 of record NZ_CP066019.1, on the reverse strand, counting down.
CATCGAGCAGGAACTTCGCGCGCACGCTGTACCGGCTGCCGTCCGGCGCACGCACGGTCACCTCCGGCTGCGCGCCGCTGACGTCGACGTCCTCGACCAGGTGCGAGAAGCGCACCTCGGCGCCCTGGCGCGCCGCCTCGCGGATCAGCACGTCGTCAAAGCGCGCGCGCTGCACCTGGTAGGTGGTGCCCCAGCCGGGCGAGAACTTCTCGCGAAAGTCAAAGGCGGTCTGCTGGTCGCCGCGCGCGAAGGCGGCGCCGTTCTTGTACTGGAAGCCCGCTTCCACCACCGCGCGCAGCATGCCTGCCTCTTCGATGTAGGCCATGCTCTGCGGCAGCAGGCTTTCGCCGATGGAAAAGCGCGGGAACGTCTCCTTCTCGATCACCAGCACCGGAATCCCATGCTTGCGCAGCAAGCCGGCCGCGACCGAGCCCGCGGGCCCTGCGCCGATGATGACGACATCCGTGGTTTCCGTTTTCATAAGGTTCGACTCTTTTCTTCTCTTGCATGAACGCCGCGAGGGTAGCGCAAAGCGTCATCCTCCGCGGCAAACGCGAGAATATGACTGCAAATTGGCTCCCGTTGGCCGGCCTGCAACATATTGAAACCAATTCTCCCGGGCTGGATCCCCGATGGGCCGCACGGAAACCGGCAGGGGGCCAGCAAGCCACGCCGACTCGCGGCAAAATGTGGAACCGTGGTCACAGTCTGCCGTTTCCGCCTGTGCCCTGTGCTTTCACCAACCCGACGCCATCCCACCCCACCCAAGGAGCCACCATGCCCGCCACCACCATGCCCTACCGCCGCCTCGGCGCCAGCAACCTGCGCGTTTCGGCACTTTGCCTGGGCACCATGATGTTCGCCGACCAGACCGATGCGGCCGAAGCCGCCCGCATCGTCGCCAGCGCGCGCGACCACGGCGTGAACTTCATCGACACCGCCGACGTGTATACCAAGGGCGCGTCGGAGCAGATGGTCGGGCGCCTGCTGACCGCCAGCCGCCACGACTGGGTACTTGCCACCAAGCTGGGCAACGCGATGCAGGCGGCGCCCAATCACGGGCACTATTCGCGGACCTGGATCCTGCGCGCGGTGGAGGACAGCCTGCACCGGCTGGCGACGGACTACATCGACATTCTCTATCTGCACCGCGATTATCCCGGCGCGAACCTGGAAGAGGCGGTGCGGGCAATGGGCGACCTGGTGCGCAGCGGCAAGATCCGCTACTGGGCGGTGTCGAACTTCCGCGGCTGGCGCATCGCGGAGATCGCACGGCTGTGCGGCGAGCTGGGCGTGCCGCGCCCGGTGGCATGCCAGCCCTATTACAACCTGCTGAACCGGATGCCGGAGGTGGAGATCCTGCCGGCATGCGAGCACTACGGGCTGGGCGTGGTGCCCTACAGCCCGGTGGCGCGCGGCGTGCTGACCGGCAAGTACGCGCCCGGGCAGGCACCGGGCGAGGGTACGCGCGCCGGCCGCGCAGACCGCCGCATGATGGAAACCGAGTTCCGTGAAGAGTCGCTGCTGATTGCACAGCAGCTCAAGGCCCATGCCGAAGGGCGCGGGCTGACCCCGGGCCAGTTCGCCACGGCGTGGGTGCTGGCCAACCCGATTATCTCGTCGGTCATTGCCGGTCCGCGCACGCTCGCGCAATTCGAGGACTACCTGGGCGCGCCCGCTGCCGTCATCACGCCCGAGGAAGAATCGATGGTCGATGCGCTGGTGTCGCCGGGCCATGCCTCGACGCACGGCTACAACGACCCGGGCTATCCGTTCGGGGGGCGGCCCGTGGCACGCGCGCAGGCAGCCTGATGACCGTTTCGGACAGGGGCGCAATGTGGCTCAGGCGCTGCCTGGAGTGATGCCTGTATGCAACGGCACAATGCCCGCGCGTGCGCTTGCTGCAGGCTGCCTTTACTCCTACTAATATCAAGACAGGCGGCGCGCGGCGTGCGCGCGCCGCGAGAACATTGCGCTTCGAGCCGGTGCATGACAGCCCCTGCGCGCTGCATCGGCCCAACAGGGAAGCCCAAACGTGTCGCGTCGTGGCTGGATCTTCGCTGGCTTGGCGGTCGCCCTTGGTGGGGGCGCCTATGTTGTGTACAGCTTTGTCGCAAGCGAAGTGCACAACTCGCACTTGCAGGCGCGGCTGATCGGCAGCCTGGGGCAGCGGCTGACATTCGAGATCCTGCCGGGCGCCAGCGACAGCATCCGTTTCCCGCATTCCGGGCCCTATGACGCCCGCATGGGCTACGGCCAGGTGCCGCTGTTCGCGCAGCGGCTGGAGCAGCGCGGCTACGTTCCCGCCGAACAGGCGCGCATGTCGCCCGAGATGGTGCGGCTGATCGACGAAGGCCTGTTCACGCCCTACCGCGAGAAGAACCAGGCGGGCCTGCTGCTGCGCGACTGCAACGGGCTGACGCTGGCGTTCGAGCGTTATCCGCAGCGCCAGTACCCGGACTTCGGCACGGTGCCGCCGCTGCTGGTGAGCGCCTTGCTCTATGTCGAGAACCAGGGCCTGCTCAACCCGGAATACCCCAATATGAACCCGGCGCTGGACTGGCGCCGGCTGTCGCGCGCGGTGCTCGACCAGGTGATCCGGCTTGCCGACAAGTCGCATGACGCGCCCGGCGGCAGCACGCTGGCCACGCAGATCGAGAAATACCGGCACTCGCCCGAAGGGCGCACCGCATCGATCCCGGAGAAATTCCGCCAGATGGCGTCGGCGTCGCTGCGTGCCTACCTGGACGGCCCCGACACCCAGCGCGCGCGCGAGCGCATCGTGGTCGACTACCTGAACACGGTGCCGCTGTCGGCGCGCGCCGGCTTCGGCGAGATCAACGGCATCGGCGATGGGCTCTGGGTCTGGTATGGCGAGGACTTCGGCGAGGTCAACCGGCTGCTCAAGGAACTGGACCAGCACGCGCCCGAGCCGCGCCAGGCGCAGGCCTTCAAGCGCGCACTGTCGCTGATCATCTCGCAGCGCCGCCCGTCCTACCACCTGCGCCGCGATGACACCAACCTGGATGCGCTGACCGGCAGCTACCTGCGCCTGCTGGCGGCCAACAACGTCATCACCGCCGAGCTGCGCGACGTAGCGCTGGCGCAGCCGCTGGACAAGGCCGCGCCACCCCAGAGCCCGCCGCAGGAGCCCTTTGTCACGCGCAAGGCCGTCAACCGGGTGCGTGCCGATATCACCCGGCTCACCGGGGTGGAGAGCCGCTACGACATGGACCGGCTCGACCTGACCGTGGACAGCACCGTCAACCGCGAGGCGCAGCGCATCGTCACCGAAACGCTGCAGCGCGTGAACAACAAGGCCGATGCGCGCGCCATGGGCCTGTACGGCCACAACCTGCTGCGCGACCACGACGACCCGTCGAAACTGATGACGAGCTTCACGCTGTATGAGCGCGTGGGCAATGCCAGCGTGGTGCGGATCCAGGCCGACAATATCGACCAGCCCTTTGATATCAACAGCGGCGCGCGCCTGAACCTGGGTTCCACGGCCAAGCTGCGCACGCTGGTGACCTACCTGGAGATCATCAGCGAGCTGCACGCGCGCTATGCCGGCATGACCAGCGCACAGCTGGCCGCGGTGCCGCTGGCACGCCAGGACGCGCTCAGCCACTGGGCGGTCGATTACTTGCTTAAGGCGCGCAAGCCCGCGGAGCGCGAGCTGATGGCCATGCTCGATGCCGCCATGGAGCGCAAGTACTCCGGCGGCGCCGGCGAAGCCTTCTACACCGGCGGCGGCCTGCAGAGCTTCAGCAATTTCGAGCGTGAATCGGGCATGCGCAACCTGACGGTGCGGACCGCATTCCAGCACTCGGTCAACCTGGTCTTCATCCGCATGATGCGCGACATCGTGCGCTACGAGACCTTCCACGCCAGCCCGGACATTGGCGAGCTCTTCGATGACCGCGACGCGCCCGGCCGGCGCGCCTACCTGGAGCGCTTTGCCGACCAGGAGGGCAGCGCCTACATGACGAACTTCTACCAGCGCTACCGCGGCAAGAGTTCTGAGCTGCGCCTGGCCACGCTGCTGGGCCGCGTGCGCATGACTACGCCGCACCTGAATGCGGTGCGCATGTCGGTGACGCTGCTGAGCGCGCGGCCGCACCTGGACGAGGACAGCTACATCCGCATCATGCGCGCCCGCCTGGGCGACAAGCAGCTGGCCGGCGAAGACCTGAGCGCGCTGTACCGCAAGTACGGCAAGGACAAGTTCAACCTGAACGACCGGGGCTACCTGTCACGGGTGCATCCGCTGGAACTGTGGATGGTGGAGTACCTCGACCAGCACCCCGACGCGACGCTGGCAGAGATCCTGAAGGCCAGCACCGCCGAGCGCCAGGAAGTGTACAAATGGCTGTTCCGCACGCGCAGCAAGGCCGGCCAGGACAACCGCATCCGCACGCTGCTGGAGCAAGACGCCTTCACGCGGATTGCGCGGCGCTGGCAGCGGCTGGGCTATCCGTTCGATTCCCTGACGCCGTCGTACGGCAGCGCCATCGGTGCCGCGGGCGACCGGCCGGCCGCGCTGGCGGAGCTGGCCGGCATCCTGCTGGCGGGCGGCGTAGTCACGCAGAACACGGCGGTGCGCAGCCTGGCGTTTGCCGACGGCACGCCGTACGCCACGCGCTACGTGCTGCAGCCGGGTCCGGGCAAGCGGGTATTGCCGGCCGAAGTGGCCGAACTGGCGCGGCGCTCGATGCTGGATGTGGTGGAGCGCGGCACCGCCAGGTCGATCCGCGGCGCCTTCACGGTGCCCGGGCGCGACGGCGCCACGCTGGCGGTGGCGGGCAAGACCGGCACCGGCGACCAGCGCTACCAGGTCTATGGGCCGGGCGGGCGGCTGATTTCGTCGCGCTCGGTGAACCGCTCGGCCACCTTTGTGTTCACGCTGGGCGAGCGCTTCTTCGGCACCGTAGTGGTCAATGTGAGAGAACCCTATGCGGCGCGCTACAGCTTTACCAGCGCGCTGGCGGTGCGGGTCCTGCGGGCGGTCGCGCCGCAGGTGTCGGCGATGGCGCCGGGTGGCGACCGCCCGCTGCTGCGTTGCCATGATGCCGCGCCCGGCCTGCGTACGCCGCGCGTGCCCGCCATGGCCACGCCGGCCGACGCCGTGCCTGGCGCCACGCTGGCCCAGGGCCTCCAGAGCCTCCAGGGGCCGGCGCGCAGCGGCACGCCCAATACTGCCGCGGTACCGCAGGCGCCTGCCGCGCCCGAGGTACCGGCCCTGGCCGACGCGCAGGACGCCGCCGGCGTGCGCCGCGCCAGTCAGCCCTTGCGCCGGACCATGCCGTAGATCACCAGCAGCACGATCGCGCCAATCACCGACGCAATCCAGCCGGCCGGCTGGCCCGGCAGGTACCAGCCCATGGCGCGGCCGACGTAGCCTGCAGCCAGCGAGCCCAGCACGCCCAGGACGATGGTCATGATCCAGCCCATCTTGTCGTCGCCGGGTTTGACCGCCCTGGCGATCAGGCCGACGATAAGGCCAACGAACACGGTGCCAATGAATGCCATCATGATGCGCTCTCCCGGTAGTGGTCTGAGTCCATGCCGGCCGCAAGGGGCGGCCGGTTGCGCTTCATGATACACGCAGCAGTCTGGTGCGTATGACGCTCAAGTGACAAGCGCAGGCGCTGCCGTCAGGCCTGCGCCAGCCGGAACTGGCCGACCGCGTGATGCAGCGCATCGGCCTGGTCTTCCAGCGAGGCGGCGGCGGCCGCGGCTTCTTCCACCAGCGCGGCGTTCTGCTGCGCCATCTGGTCCATCTGCGACACCGCCTGGTTGACCTGCTCGATGCCGCCGGTCTGCTCCTCGGTAGCCGCGCGCATCTCGGCCATCAGGTCGGTCACGCGCTTGACCGCGCCGACGATCTCGTCCATCGCCTTGCCCGCGCTTTCAACCAGCACCGCGCCGTCATCCACGCGCTGCGCCGAGTTGCCGATCAGCGCCTTGATCTCCTTTGCAGCGGTGGCGCTGCGCTGCGCCAGCGTGCGCACCTCGCCGGCCACCACCGCGAAGCCGCGGCCCTGGTCGCCGGCACGTGCCGCTTCCACGGCCGCATTGAGCGCGAGGATGTTGGTCTGGAAGGCAATGCCCTCGATCACGCCGATGATGTCGACCACCTTGCCCGAGGCATTCTTGATCTCGCCCATGGTGTCCACCACCTGGCTGACGATGGTGCCGCCGCGCACCGCGATGTCCGATGCGCCTTCGGCCAGGTGGCTGGCCTGGCGCGCGTTCTCGGCGCTCTGGCGCACGGTGCTGGTGAGCTGCTCCATGCTGGCGGCGGTTTCCTGCAGCGACGCGGCCTGTTCTTCGCTGCGGCGCGACAGGTCGGCGTTGCCCGCGGCGATCTGCTTGGCCGCGCCCGCGATCGAATCGGCCGAGCCGCGGATGCTGCCGATTGCGCCGGTCAGGCGCGCCTGCATGCGATGCATCGCATAGAGGACGCTGTGCTCGTCGCCGGGGCGCACCTCTACCTGGCTGCCGAGGTCGCCTTCGGCAATGCGCCCGGCGATGTGCGCCGTGGTGGCAGGTTCGCCGCCCAGCTGGCGCTGCAGGCTGGCCGCCACGCGCACCATCACCAGCGACATCAGCAAGCCAACCCCCAGCAGGATGCCGAACGCCTTCATCAGTTCGGCGCGGAACGCCGCCTCGATGTCGTCCAGGTACAGGCCCGCGATGAAGTTCCAGTCCCACGGGCGGAAGTTGGCCACGTAGCTCAGCTTGGGCTGCGGCGCATCCGCGCCGGGCTTGGGCCACAGGTACTCGACGAAGCCCTTGCCAGGCCCTTTGCCGATCCCGGCGATTTCGCGGAAGAGGTAGACGCCGTTGGGGTCCTTGGTGCCTTCCATGGCCTTGCCGTTCATCTCCGGCTTGAACGGGTGCATCAATACCACGGTGTCCGAGCGCATCAGCGTGAAATAGCCATCGCTGCCGAAGCGCATCGCGCGCACGCGCTCGATGGCCTGATTCCTGGCCTCGTCCTGCGTCAGCTTGCCGGCCTTGGCCAGCGCCTCGTACTCGGCCACCACCGAGAATGCGGTGTCGGTGACGTGGGCCAGGTCCAGGCGCCGCTCTTCCATGCGTAGCGAGCGGATCTGCCACGCGTTCCACAGCGTGATGCCGAGCAGGCAGATCCAGCTCAGCACCAGCGGCAATAACAGCTTCTTCTTCAGGCTCAGGTTGTGCAGCATTGCTTCCACTCCTCCATATTCCGCGCTCTGCGCGTTTTCTTGTCGGCGACACGCCGGCGGCGTCATGCATCGGTGGCGCCTGTCGCATGCGTGTGAGTCATCGCCTTAACGGCGCAGGAGGCAACTAACTTGACTGGGTAATTTCACCCCTTCGGGTGATATGGTTGATTGGCTTACATGTGCCGTCTTGCTTGTGCGTTGCACATCTCTTCCAGCGAACCAGAGCGCCGCGGACAAGTGATCCGTCCCGCTGCTTCACGTTGTAATGCGCTGTAATCCAGCGCCGTCCCGGACCGTTTGCGATTTCAAATGCGAACGATTATCCTTCTCTCTTCCGCCAACCATTGTGCAGACAATGGCACGCCTGAGCCCGTGTGATGCGCGCAAGGGACGCTCCAGCTATCCGTACACAAGGCAAGACCGGGCCGCCACTTGGGCCGCGCCCGCCGACCAACCGCAATGACCGAAACCCAGCCGGCCTCCGGCCAACAGCGGCGTGCCTTCTGGCTCAAGCATCTCCACCAGTGGCACTGGATCAGTTCCGCGATCTGCCTGATCGGGATGCTGATGTTTGCCGTTACCGGCTTCACGCTCAACCACGCCGCACAGATCGAGGCCAGGCCCGCGGTCGAGACGCGCCACGCCACCATGCCCACGCGCGTGCTCGACAAGGTGCGGGCCGAAGCGCCGGCGGGCGATGCCCAGGGGCGTGAAAAGAAGGCGCCGGTGCCGCCGGTGCTGGCCGACTGGCTGGCGCAGGCGCTGGACATCGACGCCAGCGGGCGCGAGGCCGAATGGTCCGCCGACGAGATCTACGTGGCGCTGCCGCGTCCGGGCGGCGACGCCTGGGTCAGCCTGGAACTCGACAGCGGCGAAGCCCAGTACGAGAAAACCACGCGCGGCGCCATCTCCTACCTGAACGACCTGCACAAGGGCCGCAACACCGGCGCCGCGTGGAGCCTGTTCCTGGATGTGTTCGCGCTGGCATGCCTGGTCTTCAGCGTGACCGGCCTGTTCCTGCTCAAGCTGCATGCGGCCGGGCGCGTGGGGACCTGGCCGCTGGTGGGGCTGGGGCTGGTGGTCCCGGTGCTGCTGGCGCTCCTGTTTATCCATTGAGTCAACCGTTCCAACCGTTTTCCTTCCTGCATCCCACTGACGAGGTTTCTCCGATATGCGCCGACTGCTCACCGTCACCCTGACCGGCATGGCCGCGGTTCCCCTGGCCGGCCCCGCGCTGGCCGCGGACCTGAACGTCAAGGTCGAAATCCCGCGCCTGACCGTGGCCGAGTACCACCGCCCCTATGTGGCGATGTGGGTCGAGCGCGCCGACCAGAGCCCGGTGCAGACCCTGGCGGTCTGGTACGACGGCAAGCTCAGGGACGGCGAAGGCACCAAGTGGCTCAAGGACATGCGCCAGTGGTGGCGCAAGGCCGGCCGCGACCTGCACATGCCGGCCGACGGCATCTCCGGCGCCACGCGCGCGCCGGGCGAGCACGGCGTGAGCTTCAGCGACGACAAGGCGCCGCTGGGCAAGCTGCCCGCCGGCAACTACCAGCTGGTGGTGGAAGCCGCGCGTGAAGTGGGCGGGCGCGAGCTGCTGCGCGTGCCGTTCACGTGGCCGCCGCAAGCCGCACAGACCGCCCGCGCCAAGGGCGAACACGAACTCGGCGGCGTGACCGTCGAACTGAAGCCGTAATCCTTCCGGAGCCAGACGATGAAACCTTCCCTTATGTCCGCCGCATCTACCCGCATCGCCACCCGCGTGGCCGTGCTCGCCCTGGCCGCCCTGGCGCCGCTGGCCGCGCACGCGCACCGCCAGTGGCTGCTGCCGTCGGCTACCGTGCTGTCAGGCAGCGATCCGTGGGTGACCGTGGACGCCGCTGTCTCCAACGACCTGTTCTATTTCGAGCACGTGCCGATGCGGCTCGACAACCTGCAGGTGACCGCGCCCGATGGCAGCGCCGTCAAGGCCGAGAACGCTGCCACCGGCAAGTACCGCAGCACCTTCGACCTGCACCTGACCCAGCCCGGCACGTACCGCGTGGCGGTGGTCAACAACGGCCTGTTCGCCAGCTACAAGGTCGACGGCCAGGCCAAGCGCTGGCGGGGTTCGGCCGAGAACTTCGCCAAGGAAGTCCCGGCCAATGCGCAGGACCTGCAGGCCACCCAGGCCGAAGGCCGCATCGAATCCTTCATCACCGCCGGCAAGCCCAGCGACAAGGGCCTGCGCACCGCCGGCCGCGGCCTGGAACTGGCCCCGATCACGCACCCGAACGACCTGGTCGCGGGCGACACCGCCAGCTTCCGCATGCTGCTCGACGGCAAGCCCGCCAGCAACCTGAAGGTCTCGGTGGTGCCGGGCGGCATCCGCTACCGCGACCAGCTGCAGGAGTTCAGCGCCACCACCGACGCCGACGGCAAGTTCAGCGTCAAGTGGCCGGCCCCAGGCATGTACTGGATGGAAGCCGAGGTGAAGGATGACAAGACCACCTTCAAGCAGGCCAAATCGCGCCGTGCCGTCTATGCGGTGACGGTCGAGGTGCTGCCGCAATAAGCCGGTTGCCGGGTTTGAACCGCGTCCTGGTACCTGTTGCGCTGACCGCGCCCCCACAGCCGCCCGCAGCCGATATGCGGCTGCAGCGCTGGGGCGGCGCGACCATGGGCACGACCTGGTCGGTGGCGGCACTGCTGCCGCCGGCCACGGATGCGGACGCCATCGCCGCCGGCATCCAGGCCGTTCTAGATGGCGTGATCGCGCAGATGAGCAACTGGGAAGCGGATTCCGATCTGAGCCGTTTCAACGGCGCGGCACCCGGCAGCTGGCACGCGCTGCCTGAAGACTGCTTCATGGTGCTGCAATGCGCGCTGCTGGTGGCGCGCGACAGCGGTGGCGCCTATGACCCGAGCGCCGGTCCGCTGGTCGACCTGTGGGGCTTCGGCCCAGCACCGGCGCGCACCGCGCCGCCGTCGCCAGACGCGGTGCAGGCCACGCGCGGCCGCTGCGGCTGGGCCCGCATCGAAGTCGATGCCACGGGCCGGCGCGCCTGGCAGCCGGGCGGCGTGTCGCTGGACTTCTGCGCCATCGCCAAGGGCTTTGCCGTCGACGCGGTGGCAGGCTACCTGTGTGAGCAGGGCCTTGACCACCACTTGACGGAGATCGGCGGCGAACTGCGCGGCCATGGCGTCAAGCCCGACGGCATGCCGTGGTGGGTCGCGCTGGAGGCCCCGCCGGGGCTGGGCAGCGATGCCGCGGGGCAGACGCTGGTGGCACTGCACGGCCTGTCCGTCGCCACTTCCGGCGACTATCGCCGCTATTTCGACAGTGACGGTCGCCGCTACGCCCATACCATCGATCCGCGCACCGGCTATCCGGCCAGCCACGCGCTGGCCTCGGTCACGGTCATCCACGCGCAGTGCATGCTGGCCGATGCGCTGTCCACCGCGCTGACCGTGCTGGGCCCGCAGGCAGGCATGGCGCACGCGCGCCGCCACGGCATTGCCGCGCGCTTCCTGGTGCGCACGCCGGGCGGCTTCGACGAACAGCTGTCCCCGGCCTTTGCCGCGATGCTGGCATGAGCGCGAAGGCCATGCCGTCCGCCATCGCCGGCGCAAGCTGGCTTGCCGTTGCCGGCGGCGTCGCGCTGTCCGTGCTGGGGCCGTCGCGCATGGCTATGGCGGCCGGCGTGGTGGCCGCCTATGCGGGCTTCTGCAGCGCGGTGCTTGCCCACCATCGCCAGCGGCGCGTGCGCGTGGTGGCACTGGCTGGCACGGAAGAGGGCGCGACGCTGGTTGCCTACGCCTCGCAGACCGGGTTTGCCGAACAACTGGCGTTGCAGACCGCCAACGCGCTGCACGGCGCGGGGGTGCCGGTGCAACTGCTGTCGCTGGCCGATGTCGATGCGCGGCGCCTGCAGGCATGCCGCCAGGCGCTGTTTCTGGTCAGCACCACCGGCGAGGGCGACGCCCCCGACAGCGCGTCCGGTTTTGCGCGCCGCTTGCTGGCCGGCGCGGATGGCCTGCAGTCCTTGCGCTACGGCATCCTCGCGCTCGGCGACAGCAGCTACGCGCGCTTCTGCGCCTTCGGCCACGCGCTCGACGGCTGGCTGCAGCGTCACCGCGCGCAGCCGCTCTTTGACCTGGTCGAAGTCGACAACGGCGACGCCGGCGCACTGCGCCACTGGCAGAACCACCTGTCGGCCCTGAGCGGCGGCGCGGAGATTGCCGACTGGGAACGCCCGCGCTATGACAGCTGGCGGCTCGCGCAACGCCGTCATCTGAACCCCGGCAGCCAGGGCGCGCCGGCATTCCACCTGTCGCTGGCGCCGCAGGACGATGCGGCAATGGACTGGCAAGCCGGCGACATCGCCGAGATCGGCCCGTGCCACGCGCCGGCCGAGGTTGAACGGCTGCTGGCGCGGCTTGGCCTCGACGGCGCCACACCGGTGCGCTGCGACGGCCGCGACGCCACGCTCGCCGAGGCGCTGGGCACACGCATGCCGCTGCCTGAGGCGCACTTCGCGGCGATGCAGGGCCTGCCGCCGCAGCAACTGGTGGACACGCTGCCGCCGCTGCCGCACCGCGAATATTCGATCGCCTCGCTGCCGCGGGACGGGCAACTCGAACTGCTGGTGCGGCAGACCCGCTACGACGACGGCCGCCTGGGCCTGGCCTCCGGCTGGCTGACCGAACACGCGGCCGTGGGCACCCGCATCGCGCTGCGCATCCGCACCAACCGCAGCTTCCACCCGCCGGCCGATGACCGGCCCCTGATCCTGGTCGGCAACGGCACCGGGCTGGCCGGGCTGCGCGCCCAGCTCAAGGCCCGCGCCGCGGCCGGGCGGCGCCGCAACTGGCTGCTGTTCGGCGAGCGCTCGGCGCAGCATGATGCGTTCTTTGCCGGGGACCTGGCCGCATGGCAGGCCGACGGCACGCTGCAGCGCGTGGACCATGCCTGGTCGCGTGACGGCGGCGCGCCGCGCTACGTGCAGGACGCCTTGCGCGCGCAGGGCGATACGGTGCGCCAATGGGTGGCGGACGGCGCCGCCATCTATGTCTGCGGCAGCCTGCAGGGCATGGCCGGCGGCGTCCATGACGCACTGGCCGGGATCCTCGGCGCAGACGCGCTGCGCCGGCTTGCCGACGACGGCCGCTACCGGCGCGACGTCTACTGAGCGAACCCGCAGCGGCACACGCCGTGCGGAGATCGGCCGCGCGGCTCGCGCGCTGGCCGGCGATGCACTATCTTCGGTGTGAACTGCAAGACATCTGCAGCCAATCACAACACCGAGGAGACCTGATGTTACGCACCCCCCGCCGCCTGGCCGCTGCGCTGGCCCTGCTCGCCACCACCATCCCGGCCGCCATGGCCGAAGCCCCCGTCCGCAACAACGTGCTGGCCGTGCCCGGCCTGGAAAAGCCCGCCAGCGTGCTGGTCGACCGCTGGGGCGTGCCGCATATCTATGCCGGCACGCTCTACGACGCCTTTTTCGTGCAGGGCTTCATGGCCGCGCGCGACCGCCTGTGGCAGATCGACCTGTGGCGCAAGCGCGGACTCGGCGAAATGGCCAGGGACTTCGGCCCGGCCTATGCCGATGGCGACCGCATGGCGCGCGCGGTGCTGTTCCGCGGCGACATGTACCGCGAATGGCTGGCCTATGGCTCCGACGCCAAGCGCGTGGCCGAGGCCTTCGTGGCCGGGGTGAACGCCTATGTGGCGCTGACCGAGCAGAAGCCCGAGCTGCTGCCGCCGGAATTCCGCAAGCTCAACTACAAGCCTGCGCGCTGGCGTGCCGACGATATCGTGCGCATCCGCCACCACGGCCTGACGCTCAACTTCACCGGCGAAGTCGAACGCGCCCAGCTCTATTGCCAGGCCAAACAGGACGCCCCGCGTGCCGACTGGCTGCGCCGCGAACTCGACCCGCAGATCGAGCCCAGGCTCAGCCCCGGCATCGACCCCTGCACGGTTCCCGCCGCCGAACTGCGCCGCGCCTACGAACTGGCCACCGCCGCAGCGCGCTTCCCGAAAGAGGCGTGGGGCAATGCGCAGGCCGCCAGCATCCCGCTCGACCAGCTCTACGCACTGGTGGACCCCAACAGCGACGCCGGCCGCAGCCTCGGATCGAACAACTGGGTCATCGGCGGCAAGCGCACCACCACCGGCCGCCCGATCCTGGCCAACGACCCGCACCGCTCGCACGGCGCGCCCAGCCTGCGCTATATCAGCCACCTGAACGCGCCGGGGATGTCGGTGATCGGCGCGGGCGAGCCGTTCCTGCCCGGCATCTCGATCGGGCACAACGGCACCATTGCCTTTGGCCTGACGCGCTTCTACATGGACCAGGAAGACCTGTACGGCTACGAGCTCAATCCGGCCAACCCGCATGAGTACAAGTACAAGGGCCGCTGGGAACCGATGGAGAGCATCACCGAAGAGATCGTGGTCAAGGGCGAGTCCGCGCCGCGCAAGGTCACCATCGACTTCACGCGCCACGGCCCGGTGCTGGTTGCCGATGCCGGCCGCGCGCAGGCGTGGGCGCTGCGCGCCGCGTGGCTCGACTACGGCATGGCGCCGTACTTCGGTTCGATGGACTATATGCGCGCGCGCAACTGGGACCAGTTCCGCGCCGCCATGAACCGCTGGGGCGCGCCCGGCGAGAACCAGGTCTATGCCGATACCAGCGGCAATATCGGCTGGATCCCGGGCGGGCTGACCGTCAAGCGGCCCAACTGGGACGGCCTCACGCCGGTGGCGGGCGATGGCCGCTACGAGTGGGCCGGCTACCGCAACATGGACGAGCTGCCGTGGGCCTACAACCCCGCGCCAGGCTACATCGTCACCGCCAACGAGAACAACATCCCGCCCGAGCACCCGGCCGCGAAACTTGGCGTGGGCTATGAATGGAGCGACAGCTCGCGCGCGCGCCGGCTCAAGGCCGTGGTGGGCGCCAATGCGCGCAGCTCGGCGCAGGACTCGATGGCGTGGCAGAACGACACCGTTTCGCTGCCGGCCCAGCGCGTGGTGGCGCTGCTGAGGGACGTGCGCAGCGACGACCCGCAACTGGCCCGCGGCCTGGACCTGCTGCGCGGCTGGGACGGCAACGAGCGTGCCGACAGCGCCGCAGCGGCATTGTTCGAAGTCTGGTTCAGCAAACACCTGCGCCAGGCCGTGGTGCGCGCCGCGCTGACGCCCGAAGCCGCACGCCTGGTCGGTGCCGGCGATGCCGCGCGCGTGGTGGCGGTGCTGGAGCAGCCCGGTCCGTGGATGCCGGTGGAGCGCCGCAATGCGGTGATGCTCGAATCGCTGAAGGCCGCCATGGCGGAAGCGGAAGGCAAGCTCGGCCCCGACCCGCGCGCATGGCAATGGGGCAAGCTTCACACTGCCGTGTTCACGCATCCGATGGACCCGATCCTGAGCGACGCGGAACGCCAGCAGTTCAATGTCAACGCCGGTCCGATCGGCGGCTCGGCCTTCACGCCGATGAACACCAGCTACCGCAATACCGACTTCCGGCTGACCGCGGGCGCGTCGTTCCGCATGGTGCTGGATGTGGGCAACTGGGATGCCTCGCGCGTGATCAACACGCCGGGGCAATCGGGCAATCCCGCCAGCCCGCATTACCGCGACCTGGCGCCGTTGTGGGCCAAGGGGGAGTATTTCCCGCTGGTGTATACGCGCAAGGCGGTGGAGAAGGCCAGCCGGGAGCGGTTGGAGTTGGTGCCGCAGTAAGTGGGACAACCCATGCGTTTGAAGTAGCCATCAAGCTCGGCGTACGCACCCCTCTCCCGCAAGCGGGCGAGGGGTGCAAACCGGCGGCGGCGCGTTTGCCGCCTTCCCTTACTTCAACATCTTCAACAGCGCCTGCGCCGCAGCATCAGACGATGCCGGATTTTGCCCCGTCACCAGCCGCCCCGCGATCACGACATGGCTGGCCCAATCCTCGCCACGCGTGAAGCGCCCGCCATTGGCCTTGAGCATATCCTCCACCAGGAACGGGACTACCTTGGTCAGCTGCACGGCTTCTTCCTCGCTGTTGGTGAAGCCGGTCACTTCCTTGCCCTTGACCAGCGGTTCCCCGTCCGCGCCCCTGGTATGGCGGAACACCGCCGGTGCGTGGCATACCGCTCCCACCGGCTTGCCGGCGCGGTCGAACTGCTCGATCAGCGCGGCGGAGCGCTTGTCTTCGGCCAGGTCCCACAGCGGGCCGTGGCCGCCCGGGTAGAAGATGGCGTCGAAGTCTTCCGCCTTCACCTGGTCCAGCGTCAGCGTGCTGGCCAGTGCGGCCCTGGCGGCCGGGTCACCCTGGAAGCGCCGGGTGGCGTCGGTCTGGGCGCCCGGATCGTCGCTTTTCGGGTCGATCGGCGGTTGGCCGCCCTTGGGCGAGGCCAGCGTGATGTCGGCGCCGGCGTCCTTGAAGACGTAGTAGGGCGCTGCGAATTCCTCCAGCCAGAAGCCGGTCTTCTTGCCGGTATTGCCCAGCTGGTCGTGCGATGTCAGCACCATCAGGATTTTCATTGTTCCGCTCCATGTCGGTTCACAGGCAGCCGGGCGAGAAATGCCTCGGCACTGGCACCATCCTAGGCAGCGGACTATGATTCGAAAACTTCTATTATTAGATCTCTGCTATCCAAAAAATGAATATCGGCAGCAAGGACCTGAACCTGCTGTACGTGTTCCACGTGCTGTATCAGGAGGGCAATGCCTCGCGCGCGGCCGCGCGCATGGCGCTGAGCCAGCCGGCGCTGAGCCACAAGCTCAACCGCCTGCGCGACGAGCTCGGCGATCCGCTGTTCGTGCGTGCGCCGCGCGGCCTGACGCCGACGCCGCGTGCGCACGCGCTGGCGCCACAGGTGCAGCGGCTGGTCGGGGATCTCGACGCGTTCTATGATGCCTGTGCCGGCCACGACTACCTGGCGCGCAGCGAGCACCTGCACATCTACACCACCGACTACATGGAGCAGCTGCTGCTGCCCGCCCTGCTGCCGCGGCTGCGCAGCCAGGCGCCGGGCGTGGTGCTGGTCACGCACAACACGCGCGGCGAGCTGCCGCGCGAGGAACTGGAGAAGGGCACCTGCGACCTGGCGATCGCGGGTTTCTATGAGAACCTGCCCGATACCTTCCACCAGCAGCGGCTGTGCAGCGAGGACTTCGTGGTGCTAGCCTCGCGCGCCAATCCGCGCATCGCCGATGGCCTGGATCTCGACGCCTTCCTGGCGTGCGAACACCTGCTGACCACGCTGACCGGCGACCTCAACGGCGTGGTTGACCGTGCGCTTGCCCGGCAGGGGCACAAGCGCAGGGTGGTGGCGGGATTGTCGAGCTTCCTTGCGCCGAGCCGGCTGGTGCGCGGCACGGAACTGCTGCTGACCTGCCTGCGCTCGGTCGCGGAAGAGGCCGTGGCGCGCGACCCTGATCTGGTGCTGCTGCCGGTGCCGTTCGCGCTGCCCCACGTCGACATGATGCAGATCTGGCACGCGCGCACCGATGCCGACCGGCTGCGGCGCTGGCTGCGCCAGCAGATCCAGGAGGCGGCCAGCGCCATCAGCGCGGCCGAGCCGGCCGCGCGCAAGCCCCGCGTCAGGCGCGGTTGACCACCGGCAGCAGCGCGCCCTGCACCGCGCGCGCCGCATCCGAGGCCAGGAACAGGATCACGTCGGCCAGCGCATCCAGGCTGACCCAGCGCGCGGCATCGGCATCCGGCATGGCCTGGCGGTTCTCGGGCGTATCCAGCACGCTGGGCAGCACCGCGTTGACGCGGATGCCCTGGTCGCGCAGCTCTGCCGACATCGATTCGGTCACACGCGCCAGCGCGTCCTTCGAGGCGCAATAAGCGCTCATCTGCGCCAGCCCGCGCGCCGCCGAGTTGGCACCCACGTTGACGATGGCGCCGCCGCCGGCGGCCAGCATGTGCGGCACCACCGCGCGCGCCATGTTCAGCACCGTGCCCACGTTCATGTCGAACACGTGGTTCCAGGCCTCGGCGCTGGTTTCATGCACGCTTGGGCCCATGGCGAAGCCGCCGGCCAGGTTGCACACCACGTCGATGCGGCCGCATGACTGAACCGCTTGCGCGACGGCCTCGCTCAGCTTGGCGGCATCCAGCAGGTCCGCCTGCAGCGTGAGGTGGCCGGTGCCCGCTTCGGGCAGCGGCGCTGCATGCCGGTCCAGCAGCACCACGCGCGCGCCTGCCTGCGCGAAGGCCTGTGCCACGGCGCGGCCCAGGTTGCCGCGTGCGCCGGTGATCAATACGTTCTTGCCGTTGAAGTTCATTTGCGTGCTCCTGCGCCGTCGTGGCGCGCATGGTCGGGTCAGCATCGCCCGGGGGCCGGCTTTTACCATCGTGGGCCGGGGCGAAAAACGCAAGCCAGTCTACGCACCGCTCCCCAACATTTGCTTGCGAAATTGCCTCGGGCTAACCCTTGAACGGCACAGGAAGTTGCGCGCCACGCCGCGTCATTGCCGATTGCGCCGTGGCTTGCGCGCTGGCGTGGTGTCCGCGGGGGCGGCCGCCGCTTCCGCCGCCGCGGTCTGTTCAAGGAAGGCCACCAGCAGCCGCGCCGCCGGCGACAGCAGTTCCAGGTCGCGGAAGCAGATCGCAAAGCGCCGCCGCGCCCAGTCGTTGCGCAGCGGGATCACGCGCAGGCCGAAGGTAGGCGCGATCGGCGCGGCGATCTCGGCCGGGATGATGGTGATGCCCAGGTCGGCACGCACACAGCGCAGCGCAGCGTCGAAGGTCGAGACCACCGCGCGGTAGCCAATGCCGCGCCCGAGGATGGCCGCATAGCGCGTCAGCATGGTCTGCACCGCGGTCTGGGCGGGCATGCCGATATGGTCGTAGTCCAGCGTGTCCTCGAAGCGGCAGTCCTCGGCCTGCGCCAGCGGATGCGAGGCGTGGACCACTGCCGCGAGCTGGTCGGTGCGGTAGGGCCGGGTCTGGAAGCCTTCCAGGTCGGCCGCGTCCCAGCAGATGCCCAGCGGCGCCGAGCCCTCGCGCAGCGCTCGCACCACGTCACTGCTCAGGCTTTCCTCGATGGTCACGCGCACATCGCGGTTGGCCGGCTGCTGCAGGAAGGCGGCAATATCGTCCGGCAGCGATTCCGCCATTGAGGACACCGTCGCCAGCAGCCGCACCTGCCCGCGTATGCCTGCGCCGTAGTCGGCCATGTCGCGCGCGACGCGGTCCGCCGCCGCCAGCATGGCGCGCGCATGCGCCAGCACCATTTCGCCCGCGGGCGTCGGGATCACGCCGCGGCGGCGCCGCTCCAGCAGGGTTGCGCCAACCGTCCCTTCCAGTTGCGCCAGCCGCTTGCTGATGGCCGATGCCACGATGTGCTCCTGCTCGCCCGCACGCGCCATGTTGCGGGTTTCGCAGACGGCGACGAACAGGCGCAGGCTGGTGAGGTCGAGGTCTCGCATGGTAAGGGGCTGCGTGTTTCCGGAATGGAATGTTAAGCCCCTTTGGTTGCCGGTAATCATTCATCCGGGAATTTCTGGATGTAGCTGTGCGGCGCCCGGCAGACATTCCGGTTCGGAATGTTATCGTGCGCGAATCACCGCTTCAGCTCTTGGGCAGAAACTCATAGAGTTCTTCCGTCGCCCCACTGCGGGGCGCAAACCGGAAGCCCCTGAATCATGTCTGTTCCCTTTCCCCGCCACGCCGTTATCCGCGAAGTCGGATTGCGCGATGGCCTGCAGAGCATCCGCACCATCCTGCCCACGGCCAGCAAGGAAGCGTGGATCCGCGGCGCGTACGCGGCCGGTCTGCGCGAGCTGGAGGTGGGCTCGTTCGTGCCCGCGCACCTGCTGCCGCAACTGGCCGATACCGCGCAGCTGGTCGCGTTCGCGCGCACGCTGCCGGGTTTGTTCGTCTCGGTGCTGGTGCCGAACCTGCGCGGCGCGCAGGATGCGCTGGCCAGCGGCGCGGACCTGATGCTCGTGCCGCTGTCGGCCAGCCATGCGCACAGCCTGGCCAACCTGCGCAAGACGCCGGATGAAGTGGTGGCTGAAGTGGCGCGCATCCGCGCCGCGCGCGATGCCAGCGGCGCGAAGACGCTGATCGAAGGCGGTGTCGGCACCGCGTTCGGCTGCACGCTGCAGGGCCATGTCGATCCCGATGAAGTGCTGCGCCTGATGCAGGCGCTGCTCGATGCCGGCGCCGACCGCGTCAGCCTGGCCGATACCGTCGGCTATGCCGACCCGCACATGGTGCGCGAGCTGTTTGCGCGCGCCGTCGATATCGCCGGCGATCGGTTCTGGTGCGGCCATTTCCACGATACCCGCGGGCTTGGCCTGGCCAACGTCCACGCGGCGCTGGAAACCGGCGTGACCCGCTTTGACGCCTGCCTGGCCGGCATCGGCGGCTGCCCGCACGCGCCCGGCGCCAGCGGCAATGTCACGACCGAAGACCTGGCCTACATGCTCGGCAGCATGGGCATCGACACCGGCATCGATATCGGCCGCTTGCTGGCGCTGCGTGAAGACGTGGCTGGCTGGCTCAAGGACGAAACCCTGCACGGCACGCTGTGGCGCGCCGGCCTGCCCAAGACCTTCCCGGCCCAGCCTGCTGGCGCCGCTGCCTGAGACGCAAGATGACCCAAGACAACAGCAACTCCCTGCCGCTGGCCGGCATCCGCGTGGTCGAATTCACGCATATGGTGATGGGCCCCACCTGCGGCATGATCCTGGCCGACCTGGGCGCCGAGGTGATCAAGGTAGAGCCGCCCGGCGGCGACAAGACGCGCAACCTGCCGGGCCTGGGCATCGGCTTCTTCCGCGCCTTCAACCGCAACAAGAAGAGCGTGGTGCTGGACATCACCACCGAGGAAGGGCGTGCCGCCGCGGCCGAGCTGGCGGGCCAGAGCGACGTGCTGCTGGAGAACTTCCGGCCCGGCCTGATGCAGAAGCTGGGGCTGGACTACGCCACACTGTCGCGCGACTACCCGCACCTGATCTACGTCTCGCACAAGGGCTTCCTGCCCGGCCCGTACGAGAACCGGCTGGCGCTCGACGAGGTGGTGCAGATGATGGGCGGGCTGTCCTACATGACCGGCCCAAGCGGGCGGCCGCTGCGCGCGGGCACCTCGGTCAACGACATCATGGGCGGCATGTTCGGCGCCATCGGCGTGCTGGCCGCGCTGCGCGAGCGCGACCGCACCGGGCGCGGCCAGGAGATCCAGAGCGCGCTGTTCGAGAACTGCGTATTCCTGGCTTCGCAGCATATGCAGCAGTTTGCGATGACCGGCGAGGCGCCGCCGCCGATGCCGTCGCGCGTGTCGGCGTGGAGCGTGTATGACGTCTTTACGCTGGCCGGCGACGAGCAGCTGTTTATCGGCGCGGTCAGCGACAAGCAGTTCGCGACGCTGTGCCAGGTGCTGGAGCATCCGGAGCTTCTCGGCAAGCCCGAGTACGCCAGCAATGCCTCGCGCGTGGCGGTGCGTCCGCAACTGCTCGATGAGCTGGGCGCGATCCTGCGCCACCACCGCAGCGCAGAACTGGCGCCCAGGCTCGAAGCCGCCGGCATCCCCTATGCGCCGATCGTGCGCCCGGACCAGCTGCTCGACGATCCGCACCTGCTTGCCAGCGGCGGGCTGGTGCCGATGCAGGCCGACGACGGCTCGACCACGCCCACGGTGCTGCTGCCGCTGCTGATGGGCGGGCGCCGCCCGGGCGTGCGCCGGCCGCTGCCCAGGGCCGGCGAGCACAACGAAGAGATCCTGTTGCAGCTCGGCCAGGGCCGCGCCGGCTGACCGGTACCACGACGGGCATGCCGCGGCACAGCGGCAGCCCGCAAAGATCCTACGATAACGATACGGAGACAACCTCATGCACCCCCGTCGCATCCTTCTCAAGTCAGCGCTGGCGCTGGCCGCCACCGTGGCCGCCGCGCTGGCCGCGCCCGGCATCGGCGCGCTCGCGCAGGGCAATACCGGCAAACCGGTGCGCCTGATCCTGCCGATCAGCGCCGGTTCCGGCGTGGACACCATCGCGCGCGCGGCCGGTCCGGCCCTGGGCAAGGCCTTTGGCCAGCCGGTGGTGATCGAGAACCTGCCCGGCGCCGGCGGTATCACCGGGGCCGCAGCCGTGGTCAAGGCGCAGCCGGATGGCAGCACGCTCGGGCTGGTCTCGAACAACCATGTCATCAACCCGAGCGTGTTCCGCACCATGCCGTTCGATGCCATCAAGGACATCACCCCGATCAGCGTGATCGGCACCACGCCGCTGGTGCTTGTCGTGAATCCCAAGGTGCCGGCAAGGAACGTGAAGGAACTGGTGGCGCTGCTCAAGGCCAGGCCCGACGGCTACAACTACGGCTCGTCCGGCAACGGCACCATCATCCACCTGGCCGGGGAGATGTTCCTGGACGAGGCCGGCGTGAGTGCGCGCCACGTTCCGTACAAGGGCACGGGCCCGATGATGAACGACCTGATCGCCGGACAGGTGGAACTGGGCGTGGTTGCGCTCAACGCGGTGGCGCCGCACCTGAAGGCCGGCACACTGCGCGCGATCGGCGTGTGCGGCGACAAGCGCTCGTCCGCCGCGCCGGAGATCCCCACCATCGCCGAACAAGGCTTGCCCCACTACAACGTCGCCGGCTGGTTTGCCGTGGTCGGCCCCGCCGGCATGCCGCCGGCAGAGGTAAAGCGCGTGCATGACGCATTTGCCAGGGCCTTCACCTCGCCCGAAGTGCTGGAGGCCATGAAGAAGCAGGCCACCGTGATCGAGCCCGGCACACCCGAGGCGGCCGCCAGCTTCTTCCGCAGCGAGGCCACGCGCTACGCCGCACTGGTGAAGAAGGCCAACGTCAAGGTCGAATAGCGGCGGCTGGGCTGAACCATCGGGCGCGGCCTGCAGGCCGCGCGGCGAACGCCTAGAATGCAGCATCGCCCCCGTGACGATGCCCTGCAGGAGGACGCGCCATGACCGACAAGCCAGTCAGGATCCCCGGCCCCGACCACCCGATCACCATCACGCCGACGGCCGGCAGGGTGGTGGTCAGGGTGGCGGGCATTGCCATTGCGGACAGCGACGCGGCGCTGACCCTGCAAGAGGCGACCTACCCGCCGGTGCAGTACATCCCGCGCGAGCATGTCGACTTGGCGCAGCTGGAGCGTACCGCGCACACGACGTACTGCCCATACAAGGGCGATTGCAGCTACTTCTCCATCCCCGCCGGCGGCGAGCGCGCGCGCAATGCGGTGTGGAGCTACGAGACGCCTTACCCCGCGGTGGCGGCGATCGCCTCGCACCTGGCCTTCTACCCGGACCGCGTCGACAGCATCGAGATTCTCGGCGCCTGAGCGCGCGCCGCCCGGCATGGCGGCATATCCATCTGCGAAACCATTCGTTCCTGATCGGGGCGCGCACCGCTATCGTCTGCCCATCCAGACTTCAGTGAGTGCCTTCCATGTCCTTCCGTTCCTTCCTGCTGCGCGGCGCCATCGTCGCCGGCGTTGCCGTCATGGCCTCCGGTACCGCGCTGGCGGATCGCCTCGACGATATCCGCAAGGCCGGCGTGCTGCACGTGGGCGTGTTCGATGCCAACCCGCCGTTCGGCTTTGTCGATCCGAAGACGCATGCGCCAGCGGGCCTGGATGTCGACTATGCCAACGAGATTGCCAGCCGCCTTGGCGTCAAGGCGGAGTTCCGCGCCACCAACCCCGCCAACCGCATTCCGCTGCTGGCCTCGCAGAAGGTGGATATCGTCGCGGCCAACTTCACCATCACCGATGAACGCCGCCAGCAGATCGGCTTCTCCACGCCTTACTTTGCCAGCGGGCTGCAGTTCATCGCAAGGAAGGGGGCGCTGCGCCAGCCCGATGAACTGAAGGCCTGGCGCCTGGGCGTGGACAAGGGCACCACGCAGGAAACCACGCTGCGCCAGCGCTACCCCGACGCGCGCGTGATCGCCTATGACGATTCGCCGCTGGCGCTGCAGGCGCTGCGCACCGGCGCGATCCAGGCCTTTGCGCAGGACGGCGCCAAGCTCGGCGCGCTGCTGGCCACGCTGCCCAACCGCGACCAGTTCGAGATCTCGCCCTTCACGCTGACGCGCGAATACATGGGCGTGGGCGTGCCCAAGGGCGAGGAGCGCCTGCAGGCCGCCATCGACCAGATCCTGCTGGAGCTGGAGAAGAGCGGCACGGCGGCGCGCATCTACGACAAGTACTTCGGGCCGAAGAGCCAGGCGCCGCTGGCGCGCGACTTCACCATCGGCAGCACGGTCAAGTAAGCACGCCACAGCCTGATCGCCCCTGACCCATGGTTTCCATTCTCTGGCAGTCGTTGCCGGCCAAATACCTGCACTGGCTGCTCGGCGGCTTTGCCATGACGGTGGCGCTGTCGCTGGCGGTGTTCCTGCTCGGCTGCGCGCTGGCCGCAGCCTGGCTGGCGCTGCGCAGGGTGCCGTGGCGCCCCGTGGCCATCGCGGCCAATGCGGTGATCGGGCTGCTGCGCAAGACGCCGCTGCTGGTGCAGCTGTTCTTCTGGTACTTCGGTGCCGCGCAATTGCTGGGCGATGCGGCCATCGGCGCGATCTCGGACTGGCGCGGCCTCCAGATGTGTGCCGTGGCCATTCCCGCGCCGTCGCTGGAAGCGCTGGCCAGCGTATTCGGCATCGCCCTGTATGCCAGCGCCTTCTATGCGCAGGAACTCGAAGCCGGAATCGCCGCGGTGCCGCGCGGGCAGTTCGCCGCGGCGCTGGCGCTGGGCTTCGCGCCGCGTGCCGCGTGGTGGCGCATCGTGCTGCCGCAGGCGCTGCGGATTGCGGCGCGGCCGATGGTGGGGCAGTTTTGCCAGACCATCAAGAACACCTCGCTGGCCATGGCGATCGGCTTTGCCGAACTCTCTTACACCGCGCGCCAGGTCGAGACCGATACGCTGATGGCCTTCCAGGCTTTCGGCATTGCCACGCTGCTCTATGCGGCGTTGATCCTGTCGCTGCAGGCGGTGGCGCCGGCCTTGCTCAGGCGCCTCGGCTGGACCGGAGCACGTCATGCCTGATGGGATGGCAAGCCTGCCGGCGGGCCTGGCGCTGGTATGGGGCCAGCTGCCCTACTTGCTCAAAGGCGCTTTCCCCGAGGGCCCGCTGGCCGGCGCGGCGCTGACGCTGTGGATAGCGGCGCTCGCCTGCGCCGGCGCCACGGTGCTGGGCATTGCGCTGGCGCTGCTGCTGGAGCTTGCGCCATCCAGCGTCACGCGCGTGCTGCGCGCCGTGCTGGCGTTGCTGCGCGCGGTGCCGGTGCTGATGCTGATCTTCTGGACTTACTTCTTGCTGCCGATGCTGGCCGGCGTGCAGGTCAGCGAAGTGCTGACCGTGGTGCTGGCGCTGGCACTGGTGGGCGCCGCGTTTATCGCGCAGAGCCTGCACGCGGGAATTGCCGCGATCGGCGCGGGCCAGCGCCAGGCGGCGCTGGCGCTGGGCATGTCGCGCACGCAGGCACTCTGGCATGTGGTGCTGCCGCAGGCGCTGCGCGCCATGCTGCCGTCCCTGGCCAACACCTGGGTGGCGCTGACCAAGGATACGTCGCTGGCTTATATCGTCGGCGTCAGTGAGCTGTCGACACTGGCCACGCAGGTCAATGGCCGCAGCATGAGCTATGCGGCGGAAGTGTTCGCAGCGGTTGCGCTGCTCTACTTCGTGCTGTGCGTGATGATCGAGGCGGGTGCCGCTGCGGCGCTGCGCCGCCTGCAGGGATCGCACCGGCGCGGCAGGGCCGAGGTCGCGGTGGCGCGCCAGGCCATGGCGCAGTCTGCAAGGGCCGGTGCCCCGATGCTCTGACATCGGCAAAGGCGGGTGCCCCGCGGCTGCCGCCATCCTTGCAATCCCCGCAAGCTTCGCCTTACATGAAGGCTTGCTGTTGCGGCCCGCCCCCACGCAACTCGCCTTGTCTTGCGCGCCGCCACGCCTGTCCAGATCCATTGCGGCACCCACCCGGCTGGAGGCACCATCATGCTCGGACTCACGCAGCTTGGCATCATCCATACCCTGATCAGTCTGGCGGGACTGGCCTGCGGCCTGGTGGCGCTCTCGAGCACCGGCATGGTGCGCCTGCATACCCGGCTCGGACTGGCCTATGTCATCGGCACCGTGCTGAGTTGCCTGACCGGGTTTGGCATCTTCCAGCACGGCGGATTCGGCAAGCCCCATGTGCTGGGCATCGTCACGCTGCTGGTGCTGGCGGTCGCGGTCTGCGCGGCACGCGGTGCATTCGGGCGCATGAGCCGCTACGTGGAGGTGGTGTCGCTGTCGCTGACGGTGTTCTTCCACTTCATCCCGGGCCTGACCGAGACCGGCACGCGCCTGCCGGTGGGCAATCCGGTCTTTGCCAATGCGGAAGCGCCGGAACTGAAGGGGATCGTCGGCGTGCTGTTCCTGGTATTCCTGGCGGGGGCGGTGCTGCAGGTGCGCTATCTGCGACGCGAGCCAGGAGCAGGCGCAGGTTCGTTCCCGGGCCGGATAGCGTGACTGCCGGGCGGCCTAGGGGCCGAGTGCCGCGTCTATCATGGCCACGGCCAGCCCGACCAGCAGCGCAAGCGCCGACGCGATGAACCATCGCACGGTCTTGCGGTATTCATCCACTGCATCGTCCTCGATGCGCAGCGCGCGGTAGAGCGCCACGATCTGCAGCGACACCGCGGCCAGTAGCGAGACCGCGGCGAACAGCGCGCGCAGGTTCCAGTGGCCGGGACTCTCGAAGCCCCAGAACCGCCAGAACGCCAGCGAGAAGCCGAGCAGCACCGTGATCGCGGTGATGATGCCCTGGCGGTAGCCGTTGGGCACCAGTTGCGGCGCGGGCTTGGGCGGAGCCGCTGGCTCGGGAGCAATCATCATGGGGCTCCGTGATCGTGTTGCGTGGCCACAGCCCTGCCGGCACGCCGCGGGCTCAGCTTCGGTTCTCCGGCAACTGCACCACGGCCAGCGTGGCATCGGCAGTACCGACGACCCTGCTGACATGCCCCTTGCCCGTGGTGTCTTCCAGCAATAGCGCACTGCCCGCCGACAGCGGCCGGCGCTCGCCATCGCTGGCTTCGAACTCCATCGCACCAGCCAGCACGAAAATCCACATGCGCAGCGGCGACGGGTGCAGTGCGCCCACCCAGCCGGCCGGCACCAGCAGGAAGCCCTGCCGCGCGGCTTCGTCCAGCGGCGACACCCAGAAGGCGCGCGCGGGCGGCGCGAACAGGCGCTCGGTGATGGCAACGGAAATGGGGCCGAAGTGGGATTCGCCGGCGGCATCCGCGTAAAGCCGTTCGAAGGCCAGCGGTGGACGGGCGGTTGTGACGGGTTCTGCAGCGACAGCCATGGCGCACCTCCCTGCGGCGCATTGCGCGCGGCATTGTTATGCAGCCAGTCTAGGTTGCCGGGCGCGGAGTGCAATGCCGGCCATGAGGCGCCCGCTGGCGCCCCCGCACCGTGCTTCAACCCTTGCTGAAGATGCTGTAGAAGTCCGGCGCGCCGCTGTCGGGCACGCTCAGGTCGAGCGAACCCTCGATGTGTTCCAGGTGTTCCGCCATCAACGCGCTGGCGCGCGCGGCGTCGCGCTGCTCGATGGCGTCGGTCAGCTGGCGGTGCTCATGCTCGGCGCAGGCCGGTGCGCCGGGGCGGTCATACAGCGTGATGATCAGGCATGTCAGTGACACCATCTCGCGGATCAGCTTTTCGAGGATGGCATTGCCGGCCATCTCCGCCAGCAGGATATGGAATTCCCCCGACAGGCGGATCATCGCGGCGCGGTCGCCGCGCGCGCGCGCGTTGTCTTCTTCCATGGCATGGCGGCGCAGGCTGCGGACTTTGGCCGGCGTGGCACGCTGGGCCAGTTCGGCCGCCAGCGCGGGCTCGACCACGCGGCGCGCCTGGAACACCTCGCGCGCCTCGTCCACCGTGGGGCTGGAGACAAAGGCGCCGCGATTGGGCACCAGCGTGACCAGCTTCTCATGCGCCAGGCGCGCGAAGACCTGGCGGATGCGGGCCCGGCTGGCGCCGGTCACTTCGCACAGCCGTTCCTCGACCAGCTTGGTGCCGGCCAGCAGGCGATGCTCCATGATCGCGGTCAGCAGGCTGAGGTAGATGGCCTCGGTGGCGGAAGCTTCGCTGGCGGCGGCCTCCGGGCCGGCGCTTTCCTCCGGTGCGGCATTGGCGGCGGCCTTGGGTGCCGTTTTCAGGGTTGCCTTGGACGCGGGCCGGCGCGGCGTTTTTGCTGCCGCGCCGGGCGCCGCCTTCTTCGATGTGGTTGCCATATCAGGGGACGGACATTTCAGCCTGTCGCCGGAACTGGCGACGAAAGACGGCTATATCGTACACAAATATGGCGACACGGACGGCATTTGTCAGGCCGGGGCAACTTCCTCGGGCATCGTGCCCACGGCTGCGGCATCGCCCGCGGCTTGGAACGGGTGCACCTGCGCCCAGTGGCGGGCGATATCGACACGGCGGCAGATCCACACCTTGTCGTGTCCCTGCACATAGTCGAGAAAGCGCTGCAGCGCGCGGAAGCGGCCCGGGCGGCCGAGCAGGCGGCAGTGCATGCCGATCGACAGCATCTTGGGGCTGTCCTGGCCGCTCGGGTCGCCTTCCTCATACAAGACGTCGAACGCATCCTTCAGGTACTGGAAGAACTGTTCGCCGGTATTGAAGCCCTGCGGCGTGGCAAAGCGCATGTCGTTGGAGTCGAGCGTGTACGGCACCACCAGGTGCGGCTTCTTCTCGCCGCCGGTGACTTCCACCTCGGTCCAGAAGGGCAGGTCGTCGCCGTAGTAGTCCGAGTCGTACAGGAGGCCGCCGTGCTCCACCACCAGGCGGCGCGTGTTGGGGCTGTCGCGGCCGGTGTACCAGCCCAGCGGCAGTTCGCCGGTCAGGTCCTTGATGATCTGCATGCCGATGCGCATGTGCTCGCGCTCGGTGGCTTCGTCGATGCCCTGGTAGTGGATCCAGCGCCAGCCGTGGCAGGCGATCTCGTGGCCCAGTTCGACAAAGGCGCGGGTCAGTTCAGGATGGCGTTGCAGCGCCATCGACACGCCGAAGATGGTCAGCGGCAGGCCGCGCTTCTCGAACTCGCGCAGCAGGCGCCAGACGCCGGCGCGCGAGCCGTATTCGTAGATGCCCTCCATGCTCATGTGGCGGTCGGGGTAGGCCGCGGCGCCGACGATCTCGGAGAGGAACTGCTCGGAGGCGGCGTCGCCGTGCAGCACGCAGTTTTCGCCGCCTTCTTCGTAGTTGAGGACGAACTGCAGCGCAACGCGCGCACCGCCCGGCCAGCGGGCGTGCGGCGGCCGGGCGCCGTAACCGATGAGATCGCGTGGATAGCGGGACTGGAGCATGGTGGTGGAGTCGGAATTGGATCGGGAAGTCATACGGTTCAGTTCAACGCATAAGGGGCCAGCATGCCCGCATACGCCTTGGGCAGCGGCCGCGCCCAGTCGCCGCGCTTGCTGGTGCCCAGGCGCACCGAGACCAGCGCCTCGGCCATCTTGACCGCGCACACCACGCCGTCGATCACCGGTGCGCCGATGGCGTCGGCGATCTCGTCGCACAGGTCGGTCATGCCGGCGCACCCCAGCACGATGCATTCGCTGCGGTCTTCAACCAGCGCCTGGCGGCAGGCCTCGGTGATGATGCGGCGCGCGTCCGAGCCCGGGCGCTCCAGTTCCAGCACGGGCAGGTCGCAGGCGCGCACGTTGTTGCAGAAGCGCTTCATGCCGTAGCGCTCGGCCAGGTGCCAGGCGATATTGCAGGTGCGCGCCAGCGTGGTCACCACGCTGAAGCTGCTGCCGACCACGCTGGCCATATGCATGGCGGCCTCGGCGATGCCGATCACCGGCCCGCGTGCCACCTCGCGCGCGGCGTACAGGCCGGGGTCGCCGAAGCAGGCGATCACGTAGCCGTCCACGCCCTCCTGCTCGCCGGCCAGGATCTCGTCGAGGATGCCGGGCACGGACAGGGCTTCGTCATAGTGGCTTTCGATGGAAGCCGGTCCCATGCGCGGGCTGACCGCGCTGATGCGCGTTCCCGGTGCCGCCACGGCGACGGCGCACTGCCCGATCTTGTCGGTCATGCTCTGGGTGGTATTGGGGTTGATGATCTTCAGCTTCATAGACGCGGCTCTGCTAAGTGCGGTCGAAATCGTGCAGTCGAAAGAATGGTTCCGGGGCTCAGGCCTGGCTGGCGGCACGGCTGCCGAAGTGGCCGGGCATCATGCGCGGCGCCAGTTGCCGGTACAGCACCAGCGCAATGCCCATGCCGATAAACCAGCTGTAGTTGGCCGCGGACTGCCAGGCCGGCACCACCACGCACAGGATCGGGATGATGGCCGCCGGGATCATGGTGGCCACCGCCGCCGGGTTGAAGCCGTTGCGGTACCAGTAGCGGCCGCGCGGGTTCAGCGTGTACAGGTCGTCGACGTCGACATGCTGGCGCCGCACCAGGTAGTAGTCCGCAATCAGGATGCCGAACAGCGGGCCGATGAAGGCGCCCAGCACGTCCAGCGTGTAGTGGATCACCGCCGGATTGTTGTACAGGTTCCACGGCGTGATGAAGATCGAAGCCACGGCCGCGATCATGCCGCCGGTGCGCCAGCTGATGTGCTTGGGCGAGACGTTGGAGAAGTCGAATGCCGGCGAAACGAAGTTGGCGACGATATTGATGCCGATGGTCGCGGTCATGAAGGTGAAAGCGCCCAGCAGCATGGCGAAGGTGCTGTCGATATGGCTGACGGTCTCCACCGGGTCGGTGATCAGCTTGCCGAACACCGGCAGCGTGGCCGAGGTCGTGATCACGGTCAGCAGCGAGAAGCCCAGGAAGTTGACCGGCAGGCCCCAGAAGTTGCCGCGCTTGACCGACTTGAAGTCCTTGGCATAGCGCGAGAAGTCGCCGAAGTTCAGCATCGGGCCGGAGAAATACGACACCACCAGCGCGATCGCGCTCAGCATCACCGGCACCGCTTCCCAGCCGGTGTACTTGACGAAGCTCAGCGTGAAATTGACGTTCTCCCAGCCGGCCTTGTTCACCAGCCAGATCGCCAGCGCGATCATAACCACGTACACCGCCGGGCCGGCCCAGTCGATGAACTTGCGGATGGTCTCCATGCCGGTCCAGAACACCAGCGCCTGCAACACCCACAGCACCATGAATGCGGCCCAGCCCAGCGTGGAGAGTCCGGCAAAGCCGTGCAGCTTCACGTCGGCATAGGGCGCCAGCGCGGGGAAGAAGTGCAGCGCCAGCACCAGGAAGGCGCTGGAAGCCAGGTAGGTCTGGATGCCGTACCACGCCACTGCGATGAGCCCGCGGATCACCGCCGGGATATTGGCGCCGAGCACGCCGAACGAGGCCCGGCAGATCACCGGATAAGGCGTGCCGGTCACCTGGCTGGGCTTGGCCACCAGGTTGCAGAAGTACTGCACGATCAGGATGCC
Source organism: Cupriavidus necator (assembly GCF_016127575.1). Lineage (NCBI taxonomy): Bacteria > Pseudomonadati > Pseudomonadota > Betaproteobacteria > Burkholderiales > Burkholderiaceae > Cupriavidus > Cupriavidus necator. The sequence continues at coordinate 2,731,625 of NZ_CP066019.1, read as the reverse complement.
GACCAGCAGCGACACCAGCACCTGCCAGCTGGTCAGCCCCAGCGCGAACAGGCTGCCGGCGGTGATATAGCCGCCCACGCTGTGCACGTCCGACATCCAGAAGGCAAAGATGTTGTAGGTGCCCCAGGTCTGCTTGCGCAGCGGCGCCAGGTCCTCATTGGTCAGGCGTTCGTCATACCCCGGCTTGATCAGGGCGTTGCCGTGTGCGGCATGCCCGGCCTGCACCTGCGGTGCGTCGGCGGGGGTTGCGGTCGTTTGCATCATCTGAGTCTCCTGGCAGATGTGTGTCTTGACGATAGGCGACATGCGGCCGTTGGGCTCTTTGGTGTGCGCCGGTGGAAAGCTGCTTTTTATTGACTACAAAATTGTCTACAAAATTGATTTAGTGTGTAGACGATGTTGTAGATCACGGATTCGTGATTGTCAACATTCGCTTTCCCTGAAGTCTTCTCGCCCAATCCGGAATGTCCTCAGGGGTTTACCCCCGGCTTGATTCGTGCGAATCCTGAATATAGGATGTCCAACATCCCATCTGTAGATGGCCTGGAAAAGAGACAAAATTGGAGACAACTGTGGGGCATGGTCCGCTTTCCCGATTCACCGTACTCGACCTCACGCGCGTGCGCTCCGGTCCGGCCGCCGTGCGCCAGTTCGCCGACTGGGGGGCGACCGTCATCAAGATCGAAGAGCCGGGCCAGGCGCCCGATGACAAGCCGGGCGGTTCGGCGCAGTTTGCCGACTACCAGAACACCCATCGCAACAAGCAGAGCATTACGCTCAACCTCAAGCATCCGGAGGGGCGCGCGCTGTTCCTGGAGCTGGTGCGCAAGGCCGATGTGGTGGTGGAGAACTACCGGCCCAACGTGAAGTTCAAGCTGGGCATCGACTATGAGTCGCTGCGCAAGGTCAATCCGCGCATCGTCTATGGCAGCGTATCGGGGTTCGGGCAGGATGGTCCGTACCACGAGCGCCCGGGTCTGGACCAGATCGCGCAAGGGATCTCCGGCATGATGTCGGTCACGGGCGAACCCGGGCGCGGACCGATGCGCGCGGGGATTCCCGTTGCGGACCTGACCGCCGGTCTGTTCTGCGCGATCGGCCTGATGGTGGCGCTGCTGGAACGCGAAGTGTCCGGCCAGGGCCAGTGGGTGCAGACCTCCCTGCTGCAATCGCAGCTGTGGATGATGGACTTCCAGGCCATGCGCTGGCTGATGAATGGCGAGGTGCCGGGCCAGAGCGGCAACGATCATCCCACCAGCAGCCCGACCGGCGTGTTCCCGACGCAGGATGGCTACATGAATATTGCCGCCATGGGCAACGACATCTTCGCGCGGCTGTGCAAGGTGCTTGAGGTGCCTGAACTCATCGCGGACGAGCGCTTCCTGACGGTGCCGTTGCGTGCCCGCAATCGGCCGGCGCTGAACGCCGCGATCGCCGGGCGCACGCGCACCCGCACCACCGAGGAATGGATCGCCCGCATGAATCGCGAAGGGGTGCCGTGCGGCCCCATCCTCAGCATGAACGAGGCCTTCGCCGATCCGCAGGTCGAACATCTGCGCATGAGCCAGCCCATCGAGCACCCCAGGCTGGGCACGATCTCCGTCGTCGGCCAGCCGGTGATCCTGAGCCGGACCTCGCTGGGCGAACTGGCGCCGGCACCGGAGAGCGGTGAGCACAACCACGACGTGTACCGCTCGCTGCTCGGCCTGGATTCCGCGCGGATCGAAGCGCTTGCAGCGCAGGGGGTCATCTGATTGGGCGCTACCATATCCGCCATGATTGCCCCGCTTCCGGGGCCACGGACATGACGGAGATTCTGATGAAGGCCCAACTTGGCATGGAGATTCGCGGATTCACGAGCCTGCGCCGGCCGGACAACCTGCCCGACGAGATCGCGCACCAGATCCGCCAGCGCATCCTGGACGGCACCCTGGCCCACGGGCAGCAGCTGCCCACGGAGAACGAGCTGGCCACCGCGTTCGACGTGAGCCGCAATGTCGTGCGCGAGGCCATCGCGCGCCTGAAGCTGGCCGGCTACGTTGAAACCCGGCGCGGCACCGGCACGTTCGTGGCGCAGGGCATCGGGCAGCGCAACTTCGAGATCGTCACCGACGAGCTGCTGCATGAGGATGCGCTCGAGCATGTCTTCCAGCTGCGCGTCGAGATCGAATCGGGCGCGGCCGCGCTGGCGGCGCGGTTCCGCACGCCCGCGCAGCTGGAGGCGCTGCGACTGGCGCTGGCGAAGGTCGATGAAGCGGGCGCAGACTGGGAAAAGGGCGCGGACACCGCGCTCGATTTTCACCTCGCTGTGGGCAATGCGACCAACAACCCGTACTTCATCCGCTTGATGGCCCATCTGAGCCATGTGCTCCACGACTCCGTGCGCACGCTGCGTTCCACCTCGACCGGGACCACGCGCATCGCGGAAGTCGAGCAGGAGCACCACGCGATCTTCGACGCCATTGCCGCGGGGAACGCCGACCAGGCGCGCGCCGCCATGCGCTACCACCTGACCAACGGTATTGAAAGACATAAGGCCCGAGCGCCTGGAAAGACAACATGACCACGACACGCATACTGCAAGGCGAGATTACCGATACCCTGCTGGTGGAAAAACGCGGCCGCACCGGCTGGATTACCTTCAACGACCCTGGCCGCCACAACGCCGTCTCATTCGACATGTGGGCGGCACTGCCCCAGGCGCTCGCAGCGTTCGAGCAGGACGACGAAGTGCGCTCGATAGTGCTGACTGGCGCCGGAGAGCGCGCCTTCGTGAGCGGGGCGAACATCGCGCAGTTCGACAACCTGCGCTCCGGCGAAGAGGCCGTCGCGGCCTATGAGCAAGTGGCAGAGGCTGCCCAGCTGGCCCTCTACGACCACGCCAAGCCGACCCTCGCCAGGATCAAGGGCTATTGCATCGGCGGCGGCCTGAATATCGCGCTGTGCTGTGACATCCGGATCGCGTCGTCCGACAGCACCTTTGCCATTCCGGCCGGCAAGCTCGGCCTGGGCTACCGGCTCACCGCAATCCGGAATCTGGTCAGCACGGTCGGCGCCGCCAATGCGCTCGAAATCTTCCTGACCGCCAACCGCTATGCGGCGGCGGACGCCAAGGCCCTTGGCCTGGTCCATCACGTGACCGATGCGGCCGACCTCGACACGACGCTGCAGACACGCCTGGACCAGATTGCCGCCAATGCGCCCCTCACGCTGCGCGCCGGCAAACGCATGATTCGTCAATTGCAGCAGCTGGGCCCGCAGGTCGATATCGCGGGCATGCAGCAGCTCGTCATGCAGTGCTTCGCCAGCGACGATTACCGCGAGGGCAAGCGCGCCTTCGCCGAAAAGCGCAGCCCCGTCTTCAAGGGCCAATAAGCGTTACATCCCGGCGATCCGGGAATATCGGCAATACCGCCACGCATGACGTGGGGACACATACAAAAGAGAGGAGATATGGCATGAACACGAAGCAGAGGCTTGTCCTCGCGATGGCCGTGGCCGGCCTGGGCCTGGCAGGGCACGCGGCGGCCCAATATCCGCAACAGCCCATCCGTATCGTGGTGGGCTATGCGGCCGGGGGCACCACCGACATCCTGGCGCGGGCGCTGGCCGAACAACTGGCCAGCGAGCTGAAGCAGTCGGTGATCATCGAGAACAAGCCCGGCGCGGCCGGCAACTCGGCCGCCGCCTATGTGCAGCAGTCGGCGCCGGATGGCTATACGCTGTTCATGGCAACCGTGTCGAGCCACGGCATCAACCCAGCCTTGTACAAGAAAACGCTGGGCTACGAGCCGGTCAGCGGCTTTGCGCCCGTCAGCATGGTCGCCTCGATCCCGCTCGTGCTGATCACGACCCCGAACCTGCCCGCCAGGAACGTGCCTGACCTGGTGACGCTGGCCCGGAAGAAGTCGGGAGAGCTGAACTACGCATCCAGCGGCAACGGTTCGCCGGTCCACCTGGCCGGTGCGATGTTTGCCCAGAGCGCCAATGCCAAGCTGGTGCATGTGCCGTATCGGGGCGGAGCGCTTGCCAATACTTCGGTGATCGCCGGCGAGACGCAACTGAGCTTCGCCACGCTGCCTGGCGCCCTGCCGCAGGTGAAGGCCGGCAGGCTGCGCGCCATCGCCGTGACCACCAGGGAGCGGTCGCCGCAGCTGCCGGATGTTCCCGCCATGCGTGAAGTGCCGGGCTTCGGCAGCTTCGAGATCAATACCTGGAATGCATTGCTGGCACCGAAAAATACGCCACAGCCGGTGATCGATGCGCTGAACCGGGCCGTCGCCAGGTCACTGGCATCGCCGAAGCTTATTCAGCGCTTCAACGGGGAGGGGGCGACGCCGGCAAGCAGCACCCCGGCCGAACTCAGCCGCTTCGTCAACGCCGAGCTGGCCAAATGGGCTGGCGTCGTGAAAGACCTGGACGTCAAGGTCGACTGAAGGCAGGCGTCCGCAGAAGCGGGGCTTCTGCGGGCGGCCTTGCAGTCCGGCCAATCTCAATACGCAATCTTCGCCGTCAGGCTCACGCTGCGCGGATCCGCGGGCTGGATGTAGTTCTCGTACTGGAAGCCCCAGTAGCGCTTGTTGGTCACGTTATTCAGCGCGGCGCGCAGCGTCAGGTCCTTGCCGGCGACGCGGGTGTTGTAGCTCGCGCCGAGATTGAACACCGTGTAGCCGCCGGCCTCCAGCGTATTGCCCGCGTTCAGCTTGGTATTGCCGGTGTACTTGCCATCGACGCCAAGGCGCAGGCCGGGCACGAACGGCACGCGGTAGCTGATGCGTCCGGCCAGCACCAGGTCAGGCGCACCGGCGACGCGCTTGCCGTTGTTGGCCAGGCCCTTGTCGTAGTACGAGTCCAGGTACATCGCGCTCGCGCCGAATTCCCACTGCGGGCCCAGCCGGTACACGCCGGCCAGTTCCAGCCCCTGGTAGATCGAGGTGCCGTCCTGCTGGCGCGTCGGCACGCCGCCGTTGATGCTGTCGTACTCGGCGCCGCGCTCGATGCGGAAGGCGGCGGCGGTGGCGCTCCAGGCGGCCTGGTCGGCCTTGACGCCGACTTCATACTGCTTGCTGCGGATCGGGCTGAGCAGCTGGCGAGCGTTGGTGTAGCCATCCGGCACGATCGAGCCGGGCTCCAGCGCTTCCACGTAGCTGGCGTAGACCGTGGCCGTGGGCACGGGCTTGAACATCAGCGCCAGCGTGGGCGTGACCACGCCGTTCTTGCTGTAGCTGGAGCTCACCGGCACGTAGCCGTTCTGCTCGAAGTTGGTCACGCGCAGGCCGGCCAGCACCGACCAGCGCTCGCTCAGCTGGACGGTGTCGCTGGCGAACACCGACTTCTGCGTGATGTCGCTGTTGCGCACCTTGTTGAAGGCGGTCGAGCTGAAGTACGTGTTGGTGTTGGGCTCGAAGATATTGCCGGCGCCGATGACGGCGCCGAAGCCGTTGTTGTCATAGCGGTCGATCTGCTTCTGCCACGACAGGCCCGCCACCAGCTGGTGCCCGAACGGCCCGGTGCGGAACTTGCCTTCCAGCATCGCCTGCCATTGGCCCACCTGCTGGTTCTGCGCGGTGTCGTAGCGCTGGTCGCTGTAGTCGCCGGCCTGGTTCAGCAGGTTGTAGGTGCTTTCGTTGCGGCTGCGGTTGACCTTGGTGAAGCTGTAGTTTGTGCTCACCGCCCAGTCCGGATTGATCTGGTAGCGCAGGCCGGTGCTGTACAGCTGCAGGTTGGTGTTCAGGTGCTGGTCGGCACCGGCGAAGTTGCGGATGCGGCCGGACACCGCGGCCGGCAGGGCCGTGTCGCCGTAGCTCCACAGACTGAACGACGGCATCTGGCCAGTGGCGCGACGGTCCTGGTAGATCGAGTCGAAGGTCCAGGTCAGGTCCCTGGTCAGGCGCGCATCCAGGCCCAGCGAGGCGCTGTCGCGCTTGATATTGCGCGCGTTGTAGGGCGTGCCTTCCTCGTGCGTCACGTTCAGGCGGTAGCCGAACATATTGTTCGGGCCGGCGCGCCCGCCCAGGTCGACGTGCTCGCTCCAGACATTGGCGGCGCGGTAGCCCAGTTCGAACGAGGCGGAGAAGGTGTCGGTCGGCTTCTTGGTGACGTAGTTGACGATGCCGCCCGGGGTGGCGAAGCCGTACATGAAGCCCGGCAGCCCCTTGAGCAGTTCCACTTGCTCCATGTGCTCGTAGGGCAGCGTGATGCCGTAGGCCACGAACGGCAGCCCGTTGATCTTGAAGCCGTTCTGCCAGTCGATCTGCAGGCCGCGCACGCTCAGGTAGCTGGACCAGCTGTTGTAGCCGTTGCCGTTGTCGCTGACCGACGCATCCATCGCAAACACATCGCCCAGCTTGGCCACCTGGCGCTCAGCAAGGTCTTCGCCGGTGACGATGGTGGTGGAGTACGGGGTGTCGAGCTGCGTGCGCGAGCCCAGCGCGCCGGTGCTGGCCTTTTTCTCAAGCTGCAGGCCGGAATCGTCGACCGCCGAGGCGCTGACGGTCACCGCGGGCAGCGACTGCGCATCCGCCGGCGCCGCGGCTTGCTGTGCCAGCGCGGCGGTTGCCGGAAAGCCGACCACGACAGCCAGTTGTGCCAGCACGGCGAGATGGCGGGGCATGGGTGCGCGCAGGCGCGCGGCGCGAATGACTTGACGATTCATGAGGGGACCCGCCGGGGCAGGAGACAGGCAAGCCTGTATGTAAATGTAGGTACAAATGCGAATAATTCGCATTTATGAAAAGACCGAATGATGCTAGCGTTGGGATGGGGCGTCAAGACGCCAAATGAGCCTTGTGGTTGAAAACAACGGGGCGGCATCAAACTGGGCGACGTAGCTCATATGAGCTACAATGTGAATACAATTGGCGTGGACAAATCTCAAACTGGTCGAGATGTCCACTTATCCGTTCTCCACTTCGCTATTGTTCGCAGGAGCCTGTCATGTCCGCTTCGACCTTTGTCCGAGCCCGTATCGACGTTGAAATCAAGGAAGAGGCCGCGATCGTTCTGGAAGCGATGGGACTGACGGTTTCAGACGCCGTGCGCATGCTTTTGACGCGCGTGGCACGTGAAAAGGCATTGCCTGTGGAACTGATGACTCCCAATCCAGCAACCATTGCGTCGCTAAAAGAGGCGCGGGCCGGTGGCCTCCGCAAGTTCGGGTCGGTGAGCGACCTGATGGCGGATCTCAACGATGAGGACGATTGAACGGACGACCCAATTCAAGCGCGATTACAAGCGCGAACTCAAAGGGCCGTTCAAGGCGCTGCTGCAAAGCCCGGCTGGTGACTGGTTTGCAATCCTGACTGCCTTGGCGAGTGACATGTCGCTGCCGGACAAATTTCGCGACCATGCGCTTGGCGGCCAGTGGAAGGACTTCCGGGATTGCCATGTTCGGCCAGACCTTTTGCTGATCTATCGGAAGCCAGACCCTTGGACACTGCAACTTGTCCGGCTTGGGTCGCATAGCGAGCTGGCCATGTAACGCGCAGTCCAGACCGCCAGCAAATGAAAAGCGCGCGGCACGATCAGTGCCGCGCGCTTTTTTTCAAGGACAGCAAGCCGCCGCGAATGGCGGCATGCCGTGGATGGCGGCTTAACGCTTGCCGTCCTTCGCGTACACCCGCTCACCCGCCACCCAGGTCTCCAGCACCTGGGTCTTCCAGATGTCTGCCGGCTTGGCCTTGAACAGGTCCTGGTCGACCAGGATGAAGTCGGCCCACTTGCCGGCTTCGAGCGAGCCCAGCGTCTTCTCCTGGTGCTCGGCATAGGCCGCGTCCAGGGTGAAGGCGCGGAATGCCTGCGGCAGGGTCATGGCCTCTTCCGGATGCCAGCCGCGGATCGGGCGGCCTTCATGGTCAGTGCGGGTGACCGCGGCGTGCAGGCCGTAGAACGGGTTGGCCGATTCCACCGGGAAGTCCGAGCCGCCCGCGATCACGGTGCCTTGCTTGAGCAGCGTCTGCCAGGCATAGGCGCCCTTGATGCGATCCTTGCCGACACGGTCTTCGGCCATGTTCATGTCGCTGGTGGCGTGCGTGGGCTGCATCGAGGCGATCAGGTCCAGCGTCTTGAAGCGCGGGATGTCCGACAGCGCGATCACCTGCGCGTGCTCGACGCGGTTACGCAACTGGCGCCCGCCCACGTCCTTGTAGGCCGTTTCCATGGCATCCAGCACCTGGTGGTTGGTGGCATCGCCGATGGCGTGGATGTTGACCTGGTAGCCGGCCTTGATCGCGGTCTTGATCGCGGTCTGCATGGCGGCATCGCTCATGAAGAGCAGGCCGCTGTGCACGTGGTCGTCCGAGTACGGTGCCATCAGCGCGGCGCCGCGGCTGCCCAGTGCGCCGTCGCCATACAGCTTGACCGCGCGCAGGTAGTAGCGGTCGTTGCCATAGCCCACCAGCGGCCCCTTGGCCGACAGCGCCTTGAAGTCGTCGCCGGTGTCGCGGATCATGCCGTAGATGCGCGTGGTCAGCTTGCCCTGGTCGGCGAACTCGCGGTAAATCTTGTCCTCGGCAACGGTCACGCCGGCGTCGCCCGCTGCGGTCAGGCCGAGCGCGTTCATGTGCGCCAGCGAGGCGGCCAGCGCGGCGCGGCGGTCATCGTCGCTGTACGGCGGGATCACGCTGTTGACCAGCGCCATGGCCTTGTCGACCAGCACGCCGGTGGGGTTGCCGTTGGCATCGCGCTCGATGCGTCCGCCGGCCGGGTCCTTGGTGTCGCGCGTGATGCCGGCGGCCTGCAGCGCCTTGGTGTTGAGCCACGCGGCGTGGCCGTCCACGCGCACCAGCCGCACCGGGCGGTCCGACACCGCCGCGTCCAGCTCGGCCGCGGTCGGGAAGCGGCCCAGCTTCCAGTTCACCTGGTTCCAGCCATAGCCCAGCAGCCACTTGCGCTGCGGGTTCTTGTCGCCATAGGCGCGGATCATGCCTTGCGCCTCGGCCAGCGTCCTGGTGCCGGACAGCGAGATCTCGGTGGTCTTGAAGCCCAGGCGGAACACGTGGCCGTGGGCGTCGATCAGGCCCGGCAGCAGGGTCTTGCCCTGGCCGTCGATGCGTTTGGCATCGGGGTACTGCGCGCGCAGTGCGGCGGCGTCGCCGGTGGCCAGCACCTTGCCCTGGTCGAACACCAGGCCGGTGAAGCTGGTGATCTTGTCCTGCTTCAGGGTGTAGCCCTGCACCGATTCCACCAGCGTCGGCGCGGCGTGCGCGGACAGGCTCAGTGCCATGCCGGCGCCAAGCGCCAGCATGCTCATGCGGATTGCTCTCTTCAAAGCGATGCTCCTTGTTGTTGTTGTGCTTGTGCTTTCTTGCTCTTGTGTACTGCTGGTTGTGAAGCGCGCGGGAATGGCGCTTATTCACCGATTGCCGGCACGGCGGCGCGCGCCGGGGCGGCATCGCGTCTGGCCGGCAGGGCGGGGAATTGCATCTCGGCATAGGACACGAAGCGCGTCTTGCGCGCAATGCGATAGCCCAGCCAGATCAGGAGGAAGATCGGGATGCCGATATAGGTGGCGGCCACGCTGACCCAGTCGATCTTGCCGCTGGTGAAAGCCTGGTAGTTCTGCCCAAGCGTCACGATCAGGCACAGCGCAAAGGCGAAGATCGGCCCGTAGGGGAAGAACGGCGAGCGGTAAGGCAGCCGGTCCAGGTCCAGCCCTTGCGCGACAAAGCCCTTGCGGAAGCGGTAATGGCTGACCGCAATGCCCAGCCACGCGATAAATCCGGTCATGCCGGACAGGTTCAGCAGCCACAGGTAGACCGACCTGCTTTCGAACAACGAGGTGAGAAAGCACAGCGCGCCCACCGCGGTAGTGGCCAGCAGCGCCATCAGCGGCACGCCGTTGCGCGTGAGCTGCGCAAAGATGCGCGGCGCGCGGCCTTCGGTGGCCAGGTTGTACAGCATGCGGGTGGAGGCATACATGCCAGAATTGCCGGCCGACAGCACCGCGGTCAGGATCACCGCGTTCATCACGCCTGCCGCAAAGGCCAGGCCCGCATGGCGGAACACCAGCGTGAACGGGCTGACGCCCACGGTCTGCACGTCGTTCTTGAGCAGGTTCGGGTCGGTGTAGGGGATCAGGATGCCGATGATCAGGATCGCCAGCACATAGAACAGCAGGATGCGCCAGAACACCTGGCGCACCGCGCGCGGGATGTTCTTGGCCGGATCGGCCGATTCGCCGGCGGCGACGCCGATCAGCTCGGTGCCCTGGAACGAGAAGCCGGCGATCATGGCCACGCCGATCAGCGCCGGCAGGCCGCCGACGAAGGGCGCGTCGCCGGTGGTCAGGTTGGCCAGTCCGTGGGAGGCCGACACGTCGCCGCGCAGGATGCCGAAGATCATCAGCGTGCCGATGCCGATAAAGGCGATCACCGTCACCACCTTGACCAGCGCGCACCAGTACTCGGCCTCGCCGAAGCCGCGCACCGAGATCGCGTTGAGCAGGAACATCAGGCCCAGGAACAGCGCGCTCCACAGCACGCCCGGCGTGTCGGGGAACCAGTACTGCATCACCAGCTGGGCCGCGGCCAGTTCCACCGCGATGGTCACCGCCCAGTTGTACCAATAGTTCCAGCCGAGCGCGAAGCCGAAGCCTTCATCGACATAGCGCGCGCCATAGGTGGCGAACGAGCCCGACACCGGCATATAGGCCGCCAGCTCGCCCAGGCTGGTCATCAGGAAATAGACCATCGCCCCGATCAGGATATAGGCGGCCAGCGCGCCGCCGGGGCCGGCCTGTGCGATGGTGGCACCCGAGGCCACGAACAGCCCCGTGCCGATCGAGCCGCCGATGGCGATCATGGTGAGATGGCGTGCCCGCAGGGTGCGGCGCAGCGTCGGCGCGGGGGCGCCGGAAGAGGTGGGCTGGGAAGGTTGGCTTGACATCAGGATCCGGTCTGGGCGCGCGCCAGGACAAAAGGTCGCGAAGGCGCGCAACTATGCCGGCATCGCCGAGAGGCGGCAAGCTGCGCCGAAGCGCCAGCCGCACGGGTCGCGGCGGCCCGCCGCCAGTGCCTCCTCCCGGTTCTACCGGCCGGTATATTGGGCGGCATCATAAGAGAAATCGTTGTGCAGGGAAAGCCGCTGCGCGAGCCGCGCGCCGCCCGGTGTGCCGCATTGGCCGCGTGACCGCATTGCCTGTGCATGCGATGTAGGACAAACACCCGACGCGGAACAGGAATGGCACCGCTGCCACGGCAGCGGCGCGCGGTATATCGTGCGAGGTAGCAGGCGCTGCATGCCGGCCGGCGCGCGGGGCCAGCCCCATCCCATCCCGCCGCAGGGAGACCTCACGGATGTTCCAGACGCTCTGTCATGTTCCGTTCGATACCCGGCCAAGCCGTGCCGCGAGGCACGCGGGCGCCAGCCGGGGCCTGCGCCGGCTGACGGCGGCGATGCTCGGGTCGGCGCTGGCGGCCGGGTTGCTGGCAGGGTGCGCCAGCCTGCCAGCCTCGGCGCAGCGCACCCCCTCGAGCGCCCCGGTCAGTACCGCCGACACCCCGCTGGGCAAGGTGCTGGCGCCGCGCCTGGCGCAGCACCCAGGCGAGTCGCTGTTCTATCCGCTGCAGTCCGGGCCCGACGCGCTCGCTGCGCGGCTGGCGATGGCGCGTGCGGCGCAACGCAGCCTGGACCTGCAGACCTATATCTTCGAGACCACCGGCACCGGCGCCGCCGTGCTGGGCGACATCATCGACGCGGCCGACCGCGGCGTGCGCGTGCGCATGCTGCTCGACGACCTGCATACCGGTGGCATGGACAAGATCCTGTCGGCCATCGATTCGCATCCCAATATCGAGGTGCGACTGTTCAATCCGTTTGCCAACCGCAGCGTGCGCTGGCTGGAAATGCTGGCCGGCTTCAAGCGGCTGGACCGGCGCATGCACAACAAGTCGATGACGGTGGACAACCAGATGACCCTGCTGGGCGGGCGCAATGTCGGCGATGCCTACTTCTCCGCGCGCGCCGACATGGACTTCAGCGACCTCGATGTGCTGATTGCCGGACCGGCGGTGCCGCAGGTATCGGCGGTGTTCGACGAATACTGGAACGACCAGTCCTCATACCCGGTGGTGGCGCTGATCCCCGCAGGCAAGGAAGCGCCGGTTGAGATGCGCAGCCTGCGCAAGGGCCTGGAAGCACGCGGCGACCAGGCCGTCGCCAGCCCCTACGTGAAGGAATTGCTGGAGTCCGGCCTGGCCAAGGGCATCGAGAGCGGCCGCATGCCTGCCTACAGCGGCAAGGCTGTCGTGGTCTCCGACAAGGCCGCCAAGATTACGCACCAGACCGACGACGACCCCGGGCACGCCACCGCCCGGCTCGAGAAAATGATCAACGGCGCGCAGAAGGAAGTGCTGCTGATCTCGCCGTACTTCGTGCCGGACGACGATGGCGAGGCCTGGCTGATCGCCCTGGCAAAGCGCGGCATCCGCGTGCGCATCCTGACCAACTCGTTTGCCGCCACCGATGTCAGCCCGGTGCATGCCGGCTACGCCCCGCACCGGCTGGCGCTGGTGGCCGCGGGCGTCGAGCTGTACGAGCTCAAGCCCAGCGCCTACGCCGAACTGGCAAGCAGCGGCAAGGCCGCGCGCGGTTCGCGCTCGCGCTCATGGCTGTCGTCCAGCCGCGCCAGCCTGCATGCCAAGAACTACATCGTCGACCGGCACCTGGTATTCATCGGCTCGCTCAACATGGACCCGCGCTCGGCCAAGCTCAATACCGAGATGGGCGTCGTGCTGGACAGCCCGGCGCTGGCCGAGCGCATGATCAAGTCCACCGAGCACGGGCTGCTCGACATGGCCTATCGCGTCGGCATGCAGACCGATGGCGACGGCGGCAACCGGCGCCTGACCTGGACCACGCGCGAGAAGGGGCAGCTCATGGTCTATGACAGCGAACCCGGCATGGGTCCGCTGCAGCATCTGGGCATCGGCGTGCTGCGCGTGCTCCCGATCAAGGAAGAGCTATAAGCCTGGCTGCGGTGCTGCACCGCGCCTTTCCTGAACCCGGGTTTGGGCGTATGGTTTTCCGCTTCGTTGCCTGCCGCAAAGGAGCTTCATGAAGGCCGCTGTCCTGTATCAACCCAAGACCCCGCTGATTATCGAAGACGTTGCCATCGGCAAGCCCGGCCCGCGCGAGGTGCTGGTGCGCACCGCCGCCGTGGGCGTGTGCCACTCGGACCTGCATTTCCTGGACGGTGCCTACCCGTACCCGATGCCGGCAATCCTGGGCCACGAGGCCGCGGGTGTGGTCGAGCAGGTCGGCGCCGAAGTGCGCACGGTCAAGCCCGGTGACCACGTGATCACCTGCCTGTCGGCCTACTGCGGCCATTGCGAACACTGCCTGACCGGCCGCCTGTCGCTGTGCATTGAGCCCGATACCCGCCGCCGCGAAGGCGAAGAGCCGCGCCTGATGGCCCGCCAGGGCGGGCCCATGAACCAGTTCCTGAACCTGTCGGCGTTCGCCGAGCAGATGCTGATCCATGAGCACGCGCTGGTGGCAATACGGCGCGACATGCCGCTGGACCGCGCCGCGCTGATCGGCTGCGCGGTCACCACCGGCATGGGCGCGGTGATCCATACCGCGAAGGTGCAGCCGGGCGAGACCGTTGCCGTGATCGGCTGCGGCGGCATCGGGCTGGCCACGGTCAACAGCGCCGCCATCGCCGGTGCCGGGCGCATCATCGCCATCGACCGCGTGCCGGCCAAGCTGGAGCTGGCGCGCAGGTTCGGCGCGACCGACGTGATCGACGCCGGCAATGCCGATGTGCTGGATGCCGTGCGCACCCTCACCGGCGGCGGCGTGCACCATGCCTTCGAGGCCATCGGCCTGAAGCAGACCACCGAGCAGGCCTTTGCCATGCTGCGCCGGGGCGGCACCGCCACGGTCATCGGCATGATCGCGCCGGGCGTCAAGATTGAACTGAAGGGCAGCGATTTCCTGGGCGAGAAGCGCATCCAGGGCTCGCTGATGGGCTCCAACCGCTTCCCGGTGGACATGCCGCGCATGGTGGACTTCTATATGGCCGGCCGCCTGCACCTGGACGAACTGATCGCGCAGCGCCTGCCGCTGGAGCGCATCAACGATGCCTTCGACCAACTGCGCCGCGGCGAGCTGGCGCGCTCGGTGATCCTGTTCGATTAAGGGCCGCCGCCCACAGCGCCATGGTTCGCGCTGTGGGACAATCGCGGCGCACCGCAATGACGAGGCGCCGCATGAAGACAATCGAATGGAAGGACTGGGAGATTTTTTGCCGCGTGGTGGAAGGCGGCGGCTTCACCCAGGGGGCCGAGCTGGCAGAGGTACCCAAATCTTCCGCCAGCGCCGCGGTGGCACGGCTGGAAGGCCAGCTAGGCATCCGCCTGTTCGAGCGCACCACGCGCCGCGTGCGCGTGACCGAACGCGGCCAGCGCCTGTATGAGCGCGTGGCGCCGCTGTTCGCCGAACTCCATGAAATCAGTGCCGAGGCCACCTCGGACAGCGCCGAAGTCAGCGGCCTGCTGCGCATCTCCACCCCCTATGAAGTCGGCTCCCAGCATCTGTCCGAAAGCCTGACGCGCGTGCTGCGCGCCCACCCCGGCCTGCGCGTGCAGGTCGATGTCAGCTGGGACCAGCCCGACCTGATCCGCCACGGCTACGACCTCGCGTTCGTGATGACCGACACCGCGCTGCACGACACCTCGTTCGCCAGCAAGCGCGTGGTGCTGGTTGAGCGCGCCTTCTATGCCGCGCCGGCACTGATCAAGACGCGCGGGCTGCCGCGCACGCCGCAGGACCTGCAGGGGTGGCCCACGCTGGGCAATGCCGACGACCGCCACTGGGAGTTCCTGCGCGACGGCGTGGAGATTGCACGCCAGGATGTCGAGCCGCGCATCTGCACCCATAACGCCGAGCTGCGGCTCAAGGCGGCGCTCGACGGGCTGGGCGTGACGCGGCTGTCGCCGCGCTTCGTGCAGGATGCGGTCGGTCAGGGGCAACTGGTGCGGGTGCTGCCGGGCTATGCCTCATCGCCGCTGAAGGTCTACGTGCTGATGCCGGCGCGCAAGCTGATGCCGGCCAGCGTGCGGGTGCTGCTGGACATGCTGGAGCAGACGCTGGGGGTGCCGGAGGCGCGGCGCCCGTACGGCAAGCGGAGGGAGAACGCTTAGCTGCCGCGGCCTCCGCTTGCGGGCATCGGTCAATAAGGCTGCTCGGCCGGCCGCACGTCAAAGTGCAGCACTTCGGCAAGATCCAGCATCTCCTCGTCGTCCTCGCTGCGCGTGATCCAGCCGCCGTAGGCGTCGCCGCCGGTATCCCAGTTCCACAGCGTATAGCCGGCCACGCGCAATTGGTTGTGCGCCAGCTCCATCAGTTCCGGCACGCTGGTGGTCTCCAGGAAGGCTTCTTCCTCGGGGTCGTCGCTGCCCCAGTCGATCTCCAGGTCGATCCGTTCGCACAACTGGTTCAGGCAGCCGATAAAGGACTGGGCATCCTTCCAGTCGACAAAGAACCCGGACTGCCAGTCGATGACCTCACGGATCACCCACAGCAGTTCCTGGCCATCGGTGTCATCGTCCTCGGCATCGAGCAGGGCATCTTCAAACATCGACAGCTGCGCCGAGGTCTGCGCGCTGTCGCCAAGGTTGATCAGGGCGAAGAAACGCGCAATCGCGTCCTGCGTGTCGTCGTCCAGGGGTGTGGCCATCTTGTTTTCTCCTGTTGCTTGCTGCGGTCTCCTAGGCCGCGATGCGAATGATCTCGCGTTGGCCCGCCGGTGTCACGCGCAACGCGCGCGAGGTGCGCGTAGGCTCGACCCAGCCGCGCGACAGCAGGCTGCCCAACAGCGCCGCGCCAAGCGCGCCGCCCAGGTGCGGCTTGCGCTCGCTCCAGTCCGGGCAGGTGCAGGCAAACTGGCGCCGCTTGCGCCGCGCCGCCTCCACGTCGACACCCAGCCCCGCCAGCGCCTGCGCGCCGTCGCCGCTCAGGTCTACGCGCTGTCCGTCCAGCATCAGCCAGCCCGAATGCGTCATCCGCTCGAACAGGCCCACGGCCAGCTCGCCCGCCAGGTGGTCATAGCAGGTGCGCGCCTGGCGCAGCGCCGGTGGCGCGGTGCGCGATGCCGGCACGTCGCGCAGCCGCGGCGGCTGGCTGGCCAGCGACGCCGACGCCAGCGCCTCGATCGCCACGCCGATCTCCGGCGCGGCCAGGCGGTAGTAGCGGTTGCGCCCGCGCGTCTCGGCCACCAGCAGCCCGCCTTCGGTCAAGCGGGCCAGGTGGCCGCTGGTGGAGGAGGCCGACAGCCCGGCGATCAGCGCCAGCTCGCCGGCGGGCCGGGCGCTGCCGTCCATCAGCGCCCACAGCATGGCCGCGCGGCCGGGATCGGCGAGCAGGGCGGCGAGGTGGCTGATGCCCGGGGTGTAATCCATGGTTTGGCTCCGGATGAAAGGTGGCATGCGGAGTATAGGCGGCACACGCCAGCGAGTTGGCAATCGGGCGCTGCCACTGCGGGAAAACCCTCTTTTGACAGTAGCTCAACCCCCCGACTATAGTGTCTCGACACTGGTCATACCAGTATGACCAGAACGGCAAAAAATCGTATGTTCAGGGGGATTACAGAGCATGAAACGAGTTCGCAGCAGCTTGGCAGGCCTCTCCATCCTATGGGGATGTTTCTCACCGATTGCCGCGGACGCCAAGCCCGCAGACGGCACGCTTGTCGCAGCGGTCGCGAGAGAAATATTGGTATTGGACAATTTCAACTCCACCTCTCGCGAGAACGAAATCCTCAGTCTCCTGATTGACGATTCTCTCTTCTACATCGACCCGGCGACGCAGCAGCCGACGCCCTTGCTGGCAAAGAGCTACCGATATCTCGAACCGACCGTTCTTGAAGTCACCCTGCGTGAGGACATCCAGTTCCATGACGGCAGCAAAGTGACAGCCGACGACGTCATCTATACATTCCAGTCCATCATCAATCCCAAAAGCACTGCCAAGAAGGGGGATCAGTTCAAGCGATGGCTGGCGAAAGTAGAGAAGGGGGAAGCGCCTGGTACCGTGGTGTTCAGAATGAAGGGCGCGAATCCTCTGGCGCTGCATTTTCTGGCAACGACAGGTCGGGTTGTCAAGAGCGGAACGTACGACAAAGCGGGGACGCCCAGCGGCCTGGATGTCGAGGCGCAGTCGCGAAAAATGGTGGGGACTGGCCCCTATAAAGTCACCTCGTTCCTGCCCGGACGAGAAGTCGTGCTGGAAAAGTTTGCCGGCTATCGCAAGGAATCCCCGAAAGGCACGCCAGAAATCCCGCGCATTCGCATCAAGGTGATTCCAGACTACGCAACTCAGGTAGCGGAGGTTCTTTCCGGCGGCGTTCATTGGACATACAACATTCCAACGGACATTGCCGATGAGGTTGGAAGTACCAAGCAAGCAGTCTTTGTGGCGTCGCCGTCCATGCGCATCGGCTTCATCGTGCTGGACGCGGCCGGGCGCACCGGCAAGGACAATCCTTTTACCAAGCTGAAGGTACGTCAGGCCCTCAACTACGCGGTGGACCGGGAGGCTCTGACAAGGCAGCTCATTCGCGGACGTTCGGCTCCTGCCTATACCCCCTGCTTGCCGATACAGTTCGGCTGCGCCCAGGACGTCACCAAGTACAACTACAACATCGCAAAGGCGAAGCAACTTCTTACTGAGGCGGGTTATCCGAACGGACTTCAGTTTGATCTGTGGGCATCGCGTGAAAAGGAAACGCTGGAAGCTGTCGTCGCGATGTGGCGAAAGGCCGGAATCAACGCCAATCTGCGCGTCGCCAAATCGCCCGCTGTGCTCAAGGCGCGCGATGAAAACCAGATCTCAGCATATTTCGAGAACAACGGCTCCCTGGGCGTCGCGGATGCTGGCGCGCTCTTGCCCAATCTGTTCGGCAAGGGCTCGCCCAGTGACTTCCATCACGACCAGCGACTGTATTTGAGTCTCGAACAGTTCCTGTCCACAACCGACATCCCAGCACGTAAGGAGCTCGGGCGGGAGGCGGTGAGTCGCATTCTTGACCAAGCCTACTGGGTACCTCTGTTTGAATTCACCCAGAACTTCGTCCTGGCGCCGGATCTGAATTTTCCGCAGGCTGCTGACGGCATGCCACGGCTGTATCTAGCCACGTGGAAGGCAAAGAAGTGAACGAACTAGGGAAACGACATCGTGCTTAGATTCGTTACGCAGAAGATCCTGTTGGCAATCGCCGTCGCCTTGACGGCGTCGATTGTCACCTTTGCGCTGCTCAACTTTGCCGTCGACCCGGCCGCGGCTATCGTTGGCGATACCGATGACCCGGCCGTAATCGCGCAAGTCCGCGCAGACCTCGGGTTGGACAGGCCCGCTTCAGAGCGGTACGTGACATGGGTGGGCGGGCTGTTAAAAGGTGACCTGGGCGTCAGCTATGTCATGAAGCAGCCAGTCATGGAAATTATCCTCGAGCATGCACCGGTCACCATCCGACTGGCGCTGAGCGGGATGCTGGTCACCATCCTGATCGGCCTGCCACTTGGTGTCGCTGCCGCACTGCGGCCAGGCAGCTGGATAGACCGCACCGCGCTCTCAGTCGCAGCCGCCATACAGGCCGCCCCGAATTTCTGGGTAGGACTGTTGTTCATCCTGTTTTTCGCCGTTCACCTCGGCTTGCTTCCGGTGTCCGGAGACGACTCGTGGCAGAGCTACATTATGCCGGCGGTGATTCTCGGCAAAGGTGCGGTCCCGAATGTCATGCGGCTGACCAGGTCGGGGCTGATGGAAGTACTTTCGGCGGACTTTATCCGGACCGCCCGGGCAAAAGGGTTCTTCGGCTGGAGCCTTCTGCGTCGCCACGCCTTGCGTAACGCGATTCTTCCGGTGGTGAGCGTGCTCGCCATCGAACTGGGGAACAAGCTGGGAGGATCGGTCGTTACCGAGGTCGTCTTTGCCATGAATGGATTGGGCCGGTTGGCACTGAATTCAGTGCTTACCGGTGACATCCCTACCTTACAGATGCTGGTGCTTGTCTTCGCGGTGATGTTTGTGCTGATGACTTTTGTGTCAGACGTCCTCAACGCCTGGCTTGACCCACGAATTAGGCTTGCATGAGATGACCGATATTGCTCTGACTACGGAAGTAAGCGCCTCATCGAATGCTGAAAGGCGCGACAGTCTGCCAAAACGAATCCTTCGCAACCGAAGCGTGCGCATTGGTGGTGGGGTGGTACTTGCCTACATCATGGTTGCGCTTTTCGGGCCGCTGATTTGGACGACAGACCCATACGCGCAGGATCTGATGATGCGACTGCGCCCGCCGGCTTGGGATGCCAGGGGCGCACTCCAGCATCCGCTCGGCACGGACCAGCTGGGTAGAGACGTTCTTGCGCGCCTGCTCGAGGGCGCGCGAGTATCGCTCACCATTGGCTTCTGCGCCGCGTCTATCGGCGCCGTCATCGGAATAACGTTGGGTTCGATCGCCGGATACTTCGGGCGCCTGGTTGACCACGCTGTCATGTTCGGCCTTACGTGCAAGCTTGCGCTTCCGAGCTTGCTCCTGGCGATGACTCTGATCTATTTCATTCAGCCGTCGCTCACGACCGTCGTCTGCGTTATCGGGCTGATGCACTGGACGCTCTATCTGGTCGTGACGCGCAGCGCAACGCAGCGGATTCGAGAACTGGACTATGTCAAGGCATCGAAATTGGCTGGCGCCAGTGCTCGCCAAATCATCGTCTGGGACATCCTGCCCAACCTGGCTGGGTCGCTATTGGTCGTATTCACTGCGGAAGTGGCGGTTTCTATCCTGGCAGAAGCGTCGCTGTCGTTCCTTGGCGTCGGAGTGCCTTCGCCCATCCCGTCCTGGGGGTTGATGATCTCGGAAGGCAAGGCGGTGATGTTCCTCAATCCATGGATTGTCTTGCTGCCCGGCGCATCTCTCTTTCTTCTCGTGATAGGCGTGAACCTGCTCGGCGATGGGTTGCGCGATGTCATCCAGCCACAGACTCGGGATTGAACGCCATGCTTCTTGAAGTAGAGAATCTCAGCATCAAGCTGCCGCTGGAGAACAGGCGCACATTGCATGCTGTCCGTAACGTCAGCCTCAAAATCGACAAGGGAGAGTGCCTCGGAGTAGTCGGTGAGTCAGGTTCCGGCAAGTCGCTAACTGCGCTTTCGATTCCACGATTGCTGCCACGGCGCGCACAGTGCTCGGCTGACACGCTGCGCGTAAATGGCCTGGACCTGACCAGCATGTCTGAGCGCGACCTGGCGAGCACCGTGCGAGGGACTCAGGTTGGATACATCTTCCAGGAGCCAATGACGGCCTTGAACCCCGTCTACAGCATCGGCAGGCAGTTGACGGAGACAATGCGGCGCCACCAGGCGGTGGCCGGCGACCATGCCCGCAGACGCGCGATTGAGCTGCTGGAGCGGGTGGGTATTGCCTCGCCGGCCAAGCGTATGACATCGTTCCCGCATGAGTTCTCCGGTGGGCAACGCCAGCGCATCATGATTGCCATGGCGCTCATGAATCGCCCGCAGCTGCTCATCGCCGACGAGCCCACTACGGCCCTGGATGTCACGGTCCAAAAGCAGATCCTGGACTTGTTGGATGACCTGCGTCGAGAGCTCGGCATGGGATTGCTGCTGATCTCCCACAATTTGGGGGCCGTAGCATCAGTCGCCGACAACGTTGCCGTCATGTACGCCGGAGAAATCGTAGAAGCCGCACCGACGAGCACACTCTTCGCCGCATCGCGGCATCCCTATACGCAGGGCCTGCTACGGTCGATCCCGGACCTTGGGAAGCATGAGGCCGGCACTCTGCTTCCTACACTACCGGGCACCGTCCAGTCTTTCTATTCCCAGCCAGCCAGCTGCGTCTTCGAGCGTCGGTGCAAGTACGCATTCGCCAGATGCGGTCTCGAAGCGCCGAAGCTTCGTGCCTACGACAAGAAGCACTCTGGTGCATGTCACCTTGCCAGCGCCCCGCAGCCGGAGGAAGTCGAGACACCTATGGCTATGTTGCGGAGGCCGGCGGGAGATGTACTGCTGGAAGCAAAGGACATCTCCATGACGTACCAGGTCCGCGGCGGCCTGTTCAAGCCACGGCTCTCGCTCAAGGCTGTGGTTGACGTGTCCTTGCGTCTTCAGAAGGGCCGGACACTGGCCATCGTGGGTGAGTCGGGATGCGGGAAGTCCACGCTTGCTCGGATGCTTCTCGGGTTGGAGCAGCCAGTTTCAGGAGAAGTGCTGCTCGATGAACGTCCCATTGGAGCGTATGAGCCCGCGCAGCGGGCAGCCCTTGTGCAGACCGTATTTCAGGATCCCTACTCATCGCTCAATCCGAGTCGCAGTGTGAGCGAGATTGTACGGCGGCCGCTTGACCTGTCTGCGGCCATGCCCGCGGCACAACGTGACGCGCACGTGACCAGCTTGCTCGGGAAGGTCGGTCTGCCAACCCGGCTTCACCACGCTTCACCCGGGCAGCTCTCCGGTGGGCAGCGCCAACGCGTTGCAATTGCACGTGCCCTTGCAACCAACCCGGCATTGATTGTCTGCGACGAGCCGACGTCGGCGCTGGATGTCTCGGTTCAAGCTCAGATCCTGAACCTTCTGCTGCAACTTCGGAAGGAGTTTCAGCTGACGCTGGTGTTTATCAGCCATGACCTCGCTGTGGTGGGTCATATGGCAGATGAGATTGCCGTGATGTATCTGGGTGAAGTCGTCGAATATGGACCTGCCGAGCAGGTTCTGGGAAATCCGGCCCATCCCTATACCAAAGCGCTGCTCGCAAGTACGCCGACCTTGGTGCGGCGGGAACAGGATGAAGCGAATCGAATCCTGGCGGGCGTTGCGAACCCAATGCAAAGGCCGGAAGGCTGCTGCTTCTCCCCGCGGTGCCCGTATCGGTCGGACGTGTGCAATGAACGGCCGGCGTTGAGCGAGTATGGGGACGGGCGTGCTGTCCGGTGCCATTACGCGAACTCGCTGGTCGAGGCCGATTCATCTTTGATGCAGGATACTTATTCTCGCAATGACATGGGTGTGGAGTCCATGACTTTGCGAGCATGAGAGTTCTTCGCCAGCCGCGGGTTGCTGCCTATTACCTGATTCATACCTCGGCCCAGATTGGGACATGGGTTCAGCAGGTGGTCGTGGGATGGTACGCATGGGAGCAAACTCATTCTGAACTGCTGCTCGGCATTCTGATCTTCGTCCAGTTTGCACCATCCTTCGTCGTATCCCCGCTCGCGGGGATACTGGTCGACCGAGGCAAGGTCAGGCAAGTCGTCCGCATCGCTGATGCGACCTGTGGTCTGACGTCCTTAGTCCTGGCGGCGCTTGCCGTCACCGGAAACCTGACGATTTTCGCGTTGCTTGCGTGTGCGCTACTCGTCGGGATATGCGGAAGCTTTTCGCAGCCGGCCCGCCAGGTATTGCTCACCAAGCTGGTCGAGAAGACCGAAATCGCCAGTGCTGTGTCGGTGAACTCTGTCTCGATGAATATCGCACGTTCTGTCGGCCCGCTTGGGGCGGCGTACTTGATAACGAACAATCTCTCGTTTTTTGCGTTCGCGTTGAGTGGCGTCACCGCACTGGCAGATGCCATGTTTGTGCGAGTTCTCTCCGGAAATGACGGTGAGACCAAGCCAGTACGGCCGCCCAGGCGGGAATCCTTCCTCGTAACGCTGAAGGGTGCATTCACCGCAGTCCTTGACGACCGATCCATGCGCCTGGTCTTCCTGGTCTACCTTGCGTATGCGATGCTGGGTCGCCCCGTTATCGACATGCTGCCGGCAATCGTCGACAGCATCCTGCGACAGGATGCAAGGGTGCTCGGCAATATCAATGCATTGTTTGGAGTCCTTGCTATTGCGGCTGGCCTCTTGCTTTCGCTTGTCAGTCACATTCGGACGCTGCTGAAGGTCCAGGTGATTTCGCTTGTCTTTCTCGCCTCAGGCACCGCAATGCTTTCGCTATCGTCCTCGGAACTAGGCGGTTATTTCGCCATCGGGATTTTTGCGCTCGGTCAGGCCGCTGTGAACATCTGCTCAAGTGCATTCGCTCAAATGCAAGCCGTTGAGACGCATAAGGGTAGGGTAGTCGCGCTCCACGTCATGACGTTTCGCGCCGGCGCTGCCGTGGGTGGCTTGCTCGTTGGATATGTGGCAGGGCTGATGGGCCTGGCGAACGCCATGATAGCCATCGCTGCGTGCCTATCCATCGTGTTCGCGTGTGCCATCGGAACCGCCATGCGTTTCCGCGGTTGATGTTGTTCAATGGCCTTGGCTTGGCCAGGCCCCTGCATTGCCTATATGCGAATCGGAGAAATTATGGATATCGAGATGAAGGCGGGTCCCTATTCCTTTCTGGCAAGACTTGAGCAAGACCTCTCGCCGGCAGCATGTGACTGGTTGATGGAGAGGTTGCCGGCTCAATGGGAGTTCCTGCAAGGGCGCTGGAGCGGCCATGCGGTTTTCGCTCGCCTGGGAGGAACCGCAAAGCATATCGGCAATGGAGGCATATCGCGGCCAGCCGTGGGCCAGATTCTGCTCTATGGAGGGAATGACGATGTAGGCGGAGAACTCTTGATTCCTTACGGGCCTACGCGCTTTGCCTGCCCCAGCGGCGAACTGTCTGGCCACCACGTGCTTACGGTGACGACAGGGCAAGAGCGGCTCGCCGATCTCGGCGCACTCATTCATGAGCGGGGAGGCCTTTCCATTTCATATCGGCGCTGTTCCAGGCCTTGGAGCTAACGCCGTCAGGTATCGCCGCATGTCAGCTCTGGCTGGGGTGCGGCGGATTCAATCAGTCTGCATTGCGGACAATTTAGGGAGGCAGATGATGGCAGGCGGAAGTAATGACAGGACCATGATTCGGCAGCGTTCGGAACCTTCGGAAGCGTTCCTTCGCAGTGAACGGGCGTACGTGGATCTGGCGGATGAGCGTCTGGGCGCGACAGTCGTAGCGGCGTCCGACGAGTGGTATGCGCCGGCATCGCGCATGCTCAACCCGAAAGCGGCGAACTACTACTATCACGATGACGAAGGGATGCGCTGGGTAGATGGATGGGAGACGTCTCGTCGACGCAAGGCTGGCAACGAATGGTGTGTTATCAAGCTTGGCCGGCCAGGCCAGATCACCGCGATAGGATTCGACACCAGCTTCTACACCGGCAACTATCCTTTGGCCGCGTCAGTGCAAGCCTGCGCCATTTCGGCGGATGACGATATCGCCGATGTCGAATGGACCGCGCTCGTGCCCGCGACCGAGCTTGCCGGGGACAGCCAACGACTGGTTTCAGTCGACGCAAGAGGGGTCTTCACACATGTCCGGCTGAACATTTTTCCGGACGGCGGGATGGCTCGCTTTCGTGTCTTTGGGCTGGTCCAACTGCCGGAGGCGCTCGGTCCGGCTGGCCAGTGCGATCTGGCGGCACTGGAAAACGGTGCCCGCATTGTAGGTTGCAGTGATACGCACTTCGGCGCGGTACGGGCCATGATTGCGCCAGGTCCCTCAGTGGAATGGGGCAAGGGCTGGGAAACCAGGCGTCTGAGGAAGCCGGGGCATGACTGGGCCGTGATTGCCTTGGCGGCACCGGGGACGCTGGAGCGCGTCCTGGTCGATACGACCTACTACACGGGCAACTTTCCTGCCGCCTTTTCGCTGCAAGGCGCATGCCTCGAAAGTGCCACCGACGAGGTGGTTCTGAACCAGGCGATGTACTGGCCGGAACTGGTAGGGCGCAGTAACCTGAAGGGCGGATGCCAGAATGCTGTCGAGCTGAGCGCGGCGCTTCGGGATACGCTCGTCACCCATGTCAGACTGAATATCTACCCCGACGGCGGAGTGACAAGACTCCGGCTCCTGGGAGCGCCTGGACTGATTGCGCGCTGACCGTAGCCATTTGGAAACCCGCTTCGCCAACCTGGCGAAGTGGGCACCGGTCGTCACGTTCGCCGTGGGGGAGGGTGTCCGGCCATCGTGCCATCCTTTACGAGGACTTCATCTTCCCACGGCAGACTGTACCGCCCAGCGACCAGGTCTTGCATGTACGTATACGGGCAGTCGTTCGCGCCGCCGCTGACGGCCACGAAGCCTCTGTGGCCCAGCTGGTAGATATTGTTTTCAGCACCCCAGGTTCGGCGTGCCTCGCGTACCAGGTCCGGTCGGATTTCGGCAGTAATCAATTCATTTTCCTTGTTGCTGCCGTGGCGGATTGGTACTCCATCGAAACCCACGACGATGGCCTCGCCCATTCCACCAAATGGGCCAGAGGCTGAGCATCCGCAAACGCTTGCTGTGTACATCAGGTTGCAAAAGGCATCGGCCTGTGCGGTCAGGTGCCATTGATGACGCAGTGACGAAGAGTAGCCGGCGATGCGAATCATCAACTCGGCGCCCTTGTAGGCGCACTCCCGAGCGACCTCGGGAAACATCCCGTCATGGCAGATGACGACGGCAATCTTGGAACCCTTGGGTCCTTCACACACCGGTATGCCAAGGTTCCCCGGCGCCCACGGCTCTGCAGGAACCCACGGGTGAAGTTTGCGGTAGTGCAAGCAGACTTGGCCTTCATTGTTGACCAGAATCGCTGAGTTGTACGGGTTGCCGCCCGGGTTGAGTTCCATGAAGGAGAAGCATGCCCATACGTTTGCCAGGCGACACGCGTCACGAAGCACGCCAACATGGGGTCCATCCACAGTGCACTGGAGATCAGCGCTCAACGCCTTCGAGGCGCCATTGAGCGAATACTCGGGAAAGACAATGATGTCGACATTTGGGCGCCCCGCCTTTACCTGGTGCACAAACGAGGCGAGCCTCTCGGCAGAGAGGCGCAGGTCCTCCGCCGTTGCGATATCCGCTTTCCGAAGCTGCAGCAGCCCCACGATGACCCCGTTTTCAGTCTGATTTAACCCACCCAAGCCGTTCATCAGCCTCTCCTCGAAAGTGTGCTTGACTCTGCCAACACGTGTGAGTATCGTATCATACTGGTATGACCAGTATGATAATAACAACGGGGAGAGAGATGTGAAACGTATACTGGTGGGCGGAGTCCTATCGGCACTCACGGCCGGCGCCGCAGCGCAGGGTAGCGTGACGCTCTATGGCGTGGCTGACGCTGCGATTGACTATGTAAGCGCCAAGGGCGCGACTGCGGGCCCGGCGGCTGACAAGCCGGGAACTACCCGACTGAGTTCGCAAGGGTCGTACTGGGGTATCCGGGGTTCAGAAGATTTAGGCGGCGGTCTGGACGCCTTCTTCCAGCTGGAAGGCAACTTTTCGATTGATTCTGGTGCGTCCAGCACGCCCTTCTTTAATCGAGATACGTTCGTAGGACTGCGCCATCGGCCGGTGGGGGCTCTCACGCTGGGTGTGAACACTACCAGCGTGCGCGCACTGGGCAACGCCCTTGATCTTACGCCAGGCGCAAATACGGGCATCGGGGCGTTGCAGTCGTTGGTTTCGAGCATGAACGGCATTTCGACCGACCACGATTCACGGTTGCAAAACTCGGTGCGCTACCGTTCGGCGTCCTTCTATGGGATCGAGGTAGGCGCGCAGTATGGATTTGGAGAGGTCCGCGCCGACGGGACCGGCCGCAACGACCACGTCATTGGTGCCGGGCTTGCCTATGCAAGAGGTCCCTTCTACGTCGCTTATGCGTACGAGGACAGACACGACAAGAACAAGGCCGGCCTGGCACAGACCAATGGCCACGACCAAAAACATCGCGTCGGCGTGAAGTACCAGGTGACAGAGCGGTGGCTCATCGGCGGTCTGTATGACCGTTCGGTCAGCGATGGCCAGTTCTCCAATGGTGACGGCCGCTTGCGCCGGGATGCGTGGGCTTTTGTTACCGAATATGACTGGGGAGCCCACGAAATCTACGCCATGTACGGGCGTGCGAATGATGTTCGTTGCCAAGGGGACACGGGAGGCAACGGAGTCAACTGTGGTTCGAGCAGCCAGACCGGCGCACAGTTGTGGACGCTCGGCTACAACTACAACCTGAGTAAGCGAACAATGATTCGCACAACGATATCGAAGATTCTCAATCAGGCGGCGGCCAAGTATGACTTTTCCAACGGCCGCACCGGAGCGGCCGCTGGCGCCGACCCATTCGGCGCTTCTGTCGGATTGCGCCATCGCTTCTAACCTCAAGCACCATGCCATGGTGCTTCCCTCACCTACCCAAGGAGTTCAAAAAAATGACGAAGCGGCAAATTCAGCCCCCCGGTGTGTTCGCTCATCATCGTGCGGCCGTAACGACTCACTATGCGGTGATGCCTCCTGAGGGCATTCTGGAAAGCCGTATTCCGGGGATTGAGAAGACCACCATCAGCGTTCAAGCTACGCCAGGTCTGGGCGCGAAGTTTGCCCAGCTGCTGCTGCAGATCCAGGGTGGCGGCGGAATGACGACCCTGCGAAACGACGGTATGCAGGCCTTCTTTTACGTTGTTTCAGGCAATGTGTCGCTCGAACTGGAGGGCAAGACACACGAGCTCAAGGCAGGGGGCTTCGCATACGCGCCCGCGGGAACTGGCGTACGTGTGTACAACCCGGGCGCCGACGAAGCGCGCGTCGTATGGATCAAGAAACCTTATGAACGCCTCGAAGGCGTGGAAGCCCCGGCAGCCCTGGTTTCACACGAGCAAAATGTCGAGAAGGTGAACAAGCACACCAAGGGCCGAACCTGGCAGCATCTGTTGCCCGATGAAAATCCGGCGTTCGACTTTGCCATCAACATCCTGAGCTTCGAGCCTGGCAATTACTTTCCCATGGTGGAAACGCATGTCATGGAACATGGGCTCTATATGCTGGAAGGGCAGGGGATGTACCTACTGCAAAATGACTGGCACGAGTGCTGGGCGGAGGACTTCATCTACATGGCACCGTTCTGTCCGCAGTTCTTCTATGCCACCGGTTGGTCCAAGGCGACATACCTGCTCTACAAGAACGTGAATCGCGATTTCACCTTCTGACGCATGCTGCGGCCGTTGGCAGGCGACGGTCCCGCCAACGGCATGCAGTTGTGGTGCATCAAGGCAGCTGATGTACGTGCTCAGGCAGCTCTACCTGGACACGCTTTGCGCTGCGCAGGACATGGTTACGCATGGCCATTTGAGCGAGGCCAGGGTTGCGCGTTGCCAAGGCTTCCACGATTTCCTTGTGCTCTTTGACGCGGCTGCTCAGGAATGCCGTGTCGGAAAGGCGCGGGGCGCTCATTTCTTCCTCCGAGAAAATCGGAGCAAGTAGTGCACGAATCAGGCGATTGCCGCAGCAAGAAGCTATCAGCGAGTGAAACTCGAAATCCAGCTGGTTCAGCCGTGTGACATCGTGGTCCTTTACCGTGATTTCCATCTCCCCCAGCAGTTTTCGTAGGGCGGCGATGTCGTCATCGGTGATATGGATGGATGCGAGGGCGGCGGCCCAACCTTCCATCAACAGGCGTGCCTCATAAAGTTCACTCGGTGTATGGTCGATCTGATGAACTTCAGAGTTTCTGCCGACGGCAGCCTGCTGCTCGAGCGATGCTACAAACACGCCTCTGCCGGGCTCTACCCGCACCAGCCCCATTCCCTCCAGCGAGGAAATTGCCTCGCGCAAGGAAGAGCGGCTTACGCCGAGCAGCTCAGCCAACTCACGCTGTGAGGGGATCTGGCTGTCCGCCGCCCATTCGCCGCTGTAGATGGATGTCTGCATGCGCTCCAAGGCGTGCTGCGTGACAGGCGTGCGCAATGCGATAGGTGGCCGACGCCCTGGTGGCGCGGGAGCAGTCAGCGGCGCCTTGGGTGCCAATGCAGCGGAAGTCGCTTTCATAGTCTGTGTAGGTGACACTTCATACTGGTCTGATAATTATCACATATAGCACTTGACCGAGCTTTCTGGCAAGTCTACAGTTATTACTGGTCAGACCAGTATGGCCGGAACCTGACAAAGTCATAAGCATAAAAGGAGACCTATGCGTATCACCCTGAAATTGGAGCCCTTGACCAAGGCGGCCTTTTCGCCGTTCGGCGAGGTCATTGAGGCTTCCCCGGGCGCCTTCCATCACATCAACGAAGGCATGGTTGAGCGCTACCATGACCTCGCCGTGGTTGATGCTCTGGCTCTTGGTGGTAAGGCTGGCATCAGCATCATGCGCGCAAAGCCGTACGTATTGCCGTTGGAGGTGGTGTTCCTCGAACGTCACCCATTGTCGAGCCAAGCCTTCATTCCCATGAAGCCGACCAGTTTTATCGTAGTGGTCGCTCCCCGGGGAGTTTCGGTGGATGCGGCCGAGGTCCGCGCCTTCATCGCCAAACCAGGGCAAGGCATCAATTACGCCCCAGGTGTTTGGCATCACGTGCTGTTGCCCACCGAAGCTTGTGACTTCGTTGTGGTTGACCGGATCGGCGCCGGTCCGAACTGCGACAAGTTTGTGCTTCCAGAGGAGGTGCGGCCGGTGATTCCCGCGTTCAGGCAGGAAATGGAACATGCAATTCTCGGTTGCGGCACCGCAGAGAAGTAAGTAACAGCGAAGAACCCGTCGGAATCAACGATGGCTTCGAAGGCGGATGGTGGAGAAAAATTGTGTTTAAGTATCTGAAGAAGTTACATATCCAGGTCCTCTTGGGCTTTGCAGTTGGCGCGCTTATTGGTTTCGTGTACCCGTCCTTTGGGGTGCAACTGCTGCCACTGGCGGAAGCATTTATCAAGCTCATCAAGATGATGCTTGCGCCCATTGTTTTCTGTTTCGTCGTGACTGGGATCCTGCATGCAGGGGATCTGAAGACGGCGGGGCGTGTAGCGCTCAAGACAATTATCTACTTTGAAATTGTCACGACAATTGCGCTACTGATTGGGGTCTTCGTCACGTACGTCTTGAAGCCTGGCGTAGGCATGAATATCGATGTATCCACGCTGGATCCGAAGTCGATACAAACCTTCGTCGAGAATGCCTCACACGTTTCGGACGTAAAGAGCTTCTTGCTGAACATCATTCCGTCCACTTTCCTTTCGGCTTTCGCGAAGGGCGACATTTTGCAGGTGCTTTTGATTGCAGTCCTGTTCGGCTGCGCGCTTCAAATCGCCGGTGAAAAAGGAAAGATGGTGGGTCAGCTGATGGACAGCCTTTCCGAAGTCCTTTTTCGTGTCATTGGCTTCATTGTTCGTCTGTCGCCGCTCGGCGTTGCAGGGGCGATGGCCTTCACCGTCGGAAAGTTTGGCTTTGCCACCATCCAGCAGCTTGGCCAACTGGTCCTGGCCTACTATGCCGCATGCGCAATCTTCCTGTTCCTTGTGCTGGGTGTGGTGATGCGGCTTTCCGGTCTTAGCCTGTTCAAGTTCATCGGCTACCTGAAGAGCGAGCTGCTCATCGCCCTGGGCTCGAGTTCATCGGATGCCGTGATGCCGCTGGTGATGGCAAAGTTGCGCCACCTTGGTGTGAAAGAGACTACGGTGGGGCTTGTTATTCCGACGGGATACTCGTTCAACCTCGACGGTTTCTCGATTTGGCTGACGTGCGCCGTCATCTTCATTGCACAGGCGACCAACACGCCGTTGGAAGGTGGAACCCTCGCCCTGATTCTCCTGGTCTCTCTCCTGACTTCCAAGGGCGCGCATGGCATCCCCGGGTCGGCGACTGTCGTGCTCGCAGCGACGTTGACTGCCATCCCCGCAATTCCCGTTTTGGGTGTGGCGCTTATCCTGTCGGTGGACAAGCTGATGGGCTTCTTCCGGGTGGCGCTCAACCTGATCGGAAACTGTGTAGGTGCGGTAGCAATCGCAGCGTGGGAAGGTCACCTCGACCTTACGCAAGCTCGCCGGGTACTGCAAGGTGATGACGAATTCGTAAGCGAGGAGAACAAGGAGATGCGAGTCGCGGGAAACATCTCCTGACCGTTGCAGCTGAAAGTCTGGCTCGCTAAATTTCAGGGTATTTCGTGACCGCTAGCGGGTCTTCTGCGCGTTCCGCGAACGAATAGGTTCGCGGGGCCGTGAGCAGTTCTTCCAAATACCCCGGATCACAACGTGGCCGGGGTTTCTCATCAGCGGCACCGGATATGCCTGAATCCTACTTGCCAAGCCAGTCCTTGGTGAACCATGAGCTAACCGTGGTGCGCCAGGATTGCTTTTGCGATTGAGTCGCCGCTTGCACAAGCTCCGGTCAGGAGCGCTTGGGACAGGTAATCCCCGCAGTAGTAGACGGATCGTCTCGCGGCAGACTGCCAGGTGAGAAAGTCGGCCACCTTCCGGCAATAGCCAGGGTAGAAGATCGGCAGCTTGTACGGAATCCACTGGTTGACAATAGTGTGCACTCGACTATCGAAGCGGGGAATGCGCTGCCTGACTTCCGACCGGATAAGGGTGTCGAGCGAATCGGCCAGGCCGAGGCGATCCGCTTCTTCGGCTGCCTCGGGTGTCAGCTGACAGTAGAGTTGCGCGTGCGAACGTCCTGCGATCGGTGCCGCCGGCAACTGTTGCCAGGTCGCAATGCGAGTCGTTGACTGACGGCCTGAGAACTCCAGCTCGGCAGGAATATCCCCTTCCAGCGCGTAGTGAACGACACCCAGCTTGTTATATCGCACTGCTTCGAGCATCGAGCGCTCCGCGTCGAGAGGATCGACGATAAGCTTGCCGGCTTGGGCGCCCTCCGTGGCGCAGACGACAACATTCGCGCGCAGCTCATGTTCTTGTCCGAGGCGCCGATAGCGTACGATGCATTGGCCCTCGGCGTGTCGTTCGATGGCATAGGCCCTTGCGTCGCAAAGAACTGGCACCCGACGGCCCAGTTCCTGAGTCACCTGCCCCATGCCTTCTGCCAGGGTGTAGACGGTGTCCTTGCCGAGCAGATGCGGCATGGTACTGACGTAGAATGCCGCCGAAATATCCTCCGGATTCCAGCTACGCGTTCCGCGGAAGATGGGTTCGATGAGTTGCTTCAGTACGGCGGGTGTGGTGGTTCGGCTGATGTAATCCGCCAGGGTTTCGGTGTCGCCTTCCAGGTATGAGGCCGCAGCGTCTGGATCGGTACGCGAGCGCAGGCGCGCGAGACCTACTCCCGCCGCGACCATGCGTATCCGGCTGCGCCAATCCAGCCCGGGCGTCATGAGGGTGCGCGGGCCAGGCATCAGCTCGACACGGTAACGATCGCCGCCGATTGCGGCGTTTGCGCCGAGCTTGCGTAGCGGTACAAGCGCACGCGTCAGATCCAGTTCGGCGAGCAAGGAGTGAAACGCCTGGCCAAACGGGTAAATCAGGCGCGCACCGGTGTTGTATGAAATGGGACCCTCGCGCCGTTGTGCCATTCGCCCGCCCACGGCCGATTGGCTTTCCAGAACCTGGACGGTGAAGCCGGCAGCCGTGAGCCGGTAAGCTGCGGTGAGTCCGGAAATACCGGCACCAACGACGACGATGGAGATAGGTTGGTTCATTCGGGCTTCGCTACGGTGTCGGGTACGGCAATCTCGATCAGCGCCGGCCCGGTTCCATTCAGTACTCGCTTCAGAGCCGGCAGGAATTCCGCGGTCGTCTGAACGCGTTCCGCGAGGGCGCCGAAGGCTCTTGCATAGGCTACGAAATCCGGGTTTCGCAAGGCGCTGCCGACAGCACGCCCGAACTGCCGGATCTGGGCACTTCGGATGGCGCCATATCCCTGGTTATTGATAACGATAATGATGATGCGCAGATTTTGCTGGACTGCCGTCGCCAGTTCTTCACCATGCATGAGCAGGCAGCCATCGCCGGCCACGGCCACAACCAGCCGATCCGGCCGCGCCATCGCTGCGCCAATGGCGGCCGGCAATCCGTATCCCATGGCACCGCTCTTGGCGCCAAGCATGGTGCCGGGCTGGCGGAATGCAAGATAGCGATGTAGCCAGATCGCGTAGGCACCCGCGCCAGCGGTAAAGACGGTGTTGTCAGGGAGGCGCTCTCGCAGCGTCATAAAGACTTTTCGCAGGTCGACAGCTCCTGGACAGTCACCCTTCCCGACGAACGCCGCGCGCGCGATGCGAAAGCCCTCTGGCCAGTCGGAATCAGGGGAAGACCAAGAAGTCGCAGAAAGGGCTGTTGAAAGCGCCTCAAGAAAGGGCGCTGGAGCAGCTTGGATCGCCACGTCGGCGCGATAAATGCGGTTGAGTTCGTCGGCGCTGGAATGCACATGAACCAGGCGCTGGGCCGGCCGCGGGGCATCGAGCAGACGGAATCCACCGAAGCCACCGGTCCCGAACGTATTGATCTCGCCGAGGCGAAGGTTGATGGCGAGTATCAGGTCGGCTTGCACTATCCGCTCTGCCAGCAGCGGATTGAGACCGATGCCGAGTTCGCCCGCATAGTGTGGGTCGTCGTTGTCGAACAGATCTGCTCGTCGATAGCCAGCGGCGACTGGCCAGTTGTGGGCTTGTGCCAAGGCATGCAGGCGTAGTCGCGCTGCGTCATTCCAGCCACTGCCGCCTACCAGCACTAGTGGGCGACGGGCTTCGCGGAGCAGGCCCGCAACCGCACCGGCTTGCCCTGGCGCCGGACCGGGCTCTGGTATGGAGGGCGCAGGCAGCGGAGCGCAGGTGGCATCCTCGCGCCACACATTTTCGGTGACAACCAGGACCACCGGCCCGGGCCGGCCGCTGCTGGCCTTGCACCATGCGCGCATCATCCCTTCCTGCAGTCTCGTGGCGGTGGTGACAGTGATGACGTCCTTGACGAGCGGGCGTAACGCCTGCTGCAAATCAAATCCTGACATCGGGTCGCGCTCAGCCTCTGCGGCTGCCGGCTGCCCGACGACAAGAATCATCGCCGCACTATCCGTATCGGCGGTATGCAGCGCCAGGGCTGTGTTCAGGGCGCCCGGAGCGCGACCCGCCATGCAGATGGAAGGCCGGTCGCCAAGCCGCGCGTAGGCCTGCGCGGCGTAGGTCATGCCTGCCTCGTGGCGGAAGGTGACGAGGCTGATTTCGGGATGGCGGGTAGCGAGGGCATCCAGTGGCTCGAGGATGCCCTCGCCAGGGATCTGGAAGACATGCCGGTGCCCATACTCTCGGATCAGGTCGGCAAGAACAGCGGCCCCTGAGCGGGCCGGCACGGATTCATGATTCATCACAAGTAGTGCAACAGGTTGGGCGAGGCTGCGGCAAGGCGGGGGCCATCTCCCCGCCGTGCCGCGATGCCTGGGGCCCGGTTAGAAGACGTGGAAAATACCCGCCAGCAACATGAGCTGCCCGCTTGTGCTGGACGCGCCGCTGCTGCCGAACAGCAAGTAGGCGTTCTGTGCGTCCCCCGCTGCGCGTTGGTACGCAACGGCGGCCTGGAGAATGGTTCGCTTGGAGAGGAAATAATTGCTTACCGCATTGACCTGGTGATATTTCGGCGTGAATCCGGTCGGTTGCACCTTCCCGGCTGTGTACGTGTACCCCAGGCCGAGCTGCCAGGCGGGCGCGACGCTGTAGGAGCCATTGACGTCGATATTGTTGAAACGCACATCACCGTTGGTAAGCCCGTCCGCGGCATCGCCCAAGTCCTTGTAGCGGCTCTGGGTAAATGACACGGCGAGCTTGAGTTTGTCGAGATCGTACTGGCCTGCAAGCGCGGCAACCGACATGCTCGACGGGGCGATGCGATTCGGCTGCAGTGGCGACGTGGCTGAAACGGCCGGGAAAAGGATGGTATTCCAGTTGCCCTCCGGAACTGCACTTGCAGGATTATCGATGTGCAAGTAAGCGGCGGCGGCGCGAAAACGGCCGCCGGCGTAGGTAACGCCAAAGCTCATGGTCGAATTGCGGTGGCTGTCGCCTGCAACTTCGCCAAAACCATACATGGCGCCGGCCTGGAAGCCGCCGAAGTTTGGCGTCACGTACTTGACCGCATTGTTGATGCGGAACTGCCAGTTCGTATTGTCATTGTCGCCGACGTGCGCCATATAGCCATTCCACTTGCCAGGTGGGGTGAACGGCGCGATCCACTCCGCTACCAGGTCGTACTGGCGCCCAAGTGTCACGGTACCCGCCGAACGGTCAGAGAGCCCGACATACGCCTGGCGGCCAAACAGCCTGCCACCCTGCCGTGAGTTTCCCGTGCTCATGTCGAAGCCGCTCTCAAGCGTAAACAGGCCGCGCAATCCGGACCCCAGGTCTTCGTGGCCTTTC
Source organism: Cupriavidus necator (assembly GCF_016127575.1). NCBI lineage: Bacteria > Pseudomonadati > Pseudomonadota > Betaproteobacteria > Burkholderiales > Burkholderiaceae > Cupriavidus > Cupriavidus necator. Next base: position 2,696,511 of record NZ_CP066019.1, on the reverse strand, counting down.
AGGCCCCATCGCGATGGGCCGGTTGCCAATCCCGTCACGTGATGGCCACCGCTGTTGTTGACATATCGCACCCCGCTATAGAGGAAGCCATAAAGCGTGACGCTGCTCTGGGCGAGCGCGCTTTCCGCGCATCCGCTCAGGATGGTGGCCGCCAACGTGACTTGCCATACCTTACGCACTTTGCTAGTGCTTTTTCCCCGCTTTGACTGCATTGACTCTCCCCTTTTTTGTGCCAGGTCGCGGTCCGGTGCCGGCGCAATGGAGCCGGGCTTGACAACACGGGCAGCACGAGGCTAGCGCAGCCTAGGCCAGGGCAAGAGGGGGGACAAGCGGATCGGACGGCTCAGAGCGGAATTCCTAGCAATCGGTATTCGATTGCCACAATTGGGAGCATTGACAGCGTGCGTGGCCGAGGTTGAGGTCAGCATTTTCCCTTGCTCGGGCCAGTACCCCAGGCGTTCGGTCCAGGAAAATTGAGGCGAAACGACTGAAACATTAAGTTGATCGGAAGTTGTCCGCCGGGGCGGCGGAAACCAGGCGGAATCGGTGCTAAAAAGTTCCTGGTTGGCACGGCGTTGCACGCCTTGTTCATACAGCTCCGATGTCCTTTCCATGCCTTAGGATACCCATGCCCCGTCACAAGAGATTCCTGCTGCATACCTTATCCTGCGTCTCCGTTGTTGGTGCCGTGCTGGGTCTCGTGCCCGCTGTCCATGCGCAAACCGTGATCGGGATTGCCAACCTTGGCCCACACCCATCCATCTCGCAAACTATTGCCGGATTCAAGGAGGAAATGGCGCGCAGCGGCTACGTGGAAGGTAAGAACACCACTTATGTCTACGGGGACGCAAACTTCACGCAAGCCTTGATGCCCCAGATGCTTACGCAGATTGCGTCGAGGAAGCCCGCCGTTATTCTCACGCTGACTACATCGGTCTCGCAGACGGCGCTATCTGCCGTGGCCGACCGAAAACTTCCCATGGTATTCGCCATGGTGACCGACCCGGTTGCCGCAGGATTGGTTGAAGGATGGGACCATGGCAGCAGTCGCTTTGTAGGGGCTTCGGATATCCAGGATTTTGACGCGGTCCTGGTCTTCGCCAAGAAGCTGTTTCCGAACGCCAAGTCATTCGGCACCCTGTACAACCCTGGCGAAGCGAATGACGTGACCACTACCCGCAAGCTCGAGGAGGCATCCAGGCGGGCAGGGCTGACATTCAAGGCGATCAGTGTCGATACTACCGCTGATATCCCTCAGCGAGCAGAGATGCTGCGCGGCACCGATTTTATGTACGCGACTGGCTCAAATCTTGTGCAGTCAGCAATGCCGGCGGTGGCCTCTGTGACGAACCGGCTGAAAGTGCCGATCCTGAGCTCGGAAACAGAGTTTGTGAAGAGCGGCATCGCGGCAGCGAACTATGCCGTTTCGCTCCGCTCCATTGGCGTCAATGCCGCGACCCTGGCAACGCGCGTGCTCAAGGGTACGGCGCCGGCCGCGCTTCCCGTGCTGACGCCCTCGCCCAACGACTACGTTTCCACCATCAATACCACCAAGTTCAAGCAACTCGGGCTGACCATTCCGCCCGCGATGGAGTCATGCCAATGCTTTATCAACTAGCTGCCCGGCGAGCCCGCAACATGCCACAGTCAACTCCAAATTCTGCTTCCACCATGTTGCAAGTCGAATGTTTGCACAAGACCTTCCATGCCGGCACAGCTGACGAACGGGTTGCGATCGACGGCGTTTCCCTCGAACTGAACCAGGGCGATTTCGTGGTGGTGGTAGGAGGGAATGGGGCAGGAAAATCGACGCTGCTCAGCATGCTCGCCGGTGAAGTCCTGCCGGATTCGGGAAGCATCCGCGTCAACGGCGTGAATGTGACCCCGCTCGGCACGCACCTGCGCGCAAAGTACATCGCCAGAGTCTTTCAGGATCCGTCGATCGGTACTGCCGCGGCGCTCAATATCGAAGAGAACCTTGCTGTTGCCGCCTTGCGCGGGCAGCGCAGGACCTTCGGCCGTGGCCTGACCTCGGCGCAGGCTCGCGAGTTTCAGCAGAGGCTCGGCACCTTCGGCCTGGGCCTGGAAAATCGGATGAAGGCACAGGCAGGCCTGCTCTCAGGCGGACAGCGCCAGGCGCTTTCGCTGCTGATGGCGGTCCTCCGTGAGCCTCAGTTGCTGCTGCTGGATGAACATACCGCGGCGCTGGACCCGCGGACCGCCGAAGCCGTGATGCGAGTGACTTCGCAAGTGGTTGACCAGGCCGGGCTGACTACGCTGATGGTCACCCACAACATGCACCATGCATTGCAGTATGGAAACCGGCTAATCATGATGCGGCATGGCGCTGTTGTTGCCGACTTGTCCCTGGAGCAGAAACGGCGCATGACAGTTGAAAAGCTGATTGCCGCTTTCGACGACGAGAACCCCTCCCTTCGCATGGTGAGCGCATGAACCTGTTCGATACATTCCTCAACCTGGTGCCAATGGGCCTGATGCAAGGGCTCATCTACGCCCTGATTGCCATTGCGGTGATGATCCCGTTCCGGATCCTGAATTTCGCAGATATGACAGGTGAAGGGACCCTTGCCTTTGGTGCATGCGTGACGGCGAAATGCCTGAGCGTCGGACTGGAACCCGTGTCGTCGCTACTCATCGGTGCCGCGGCAGGCTTCCTGGGGGGAAGCGCCACTGCGTATATTCATGAGAAGGTGAAGGTGAATACGCTCTTGTGCGGCATCCTGGTGTTGTCCATGCTGTATTCGATTGACATCCGGGTCATGGGCCAGCCGAACACCGCTTTGTTCACGTTCCCAAATCTCTTCCAGTACCTGCCCGGTGACGACGGAACCCTGACAAGCCGAATTGCATTGCTTGCCGTAGTGGATATCGCATTGATCGCATTGATCTTCTGGTTCCTGGGGACACAGCACGGGATGGCCATGCGGTCGCTTGGCTCCAGTGTTGCGATGGCCAAGGCGCAGGGCATCAATATCAAGGTCTATGTGCTGGTAGGGCTCGGGTTGGCAAACCTTATCGCAGCGCTCGGAGGCGGTCTGCTGGCGCAGAACCAGGGTTTCGCCGACGTCAACATGGGCTTCGGCACGCTGATCAACGGGCTGGCATCGCTGCTGCTCGGTGAGGCGATCATCGGGAACCGGACGATCCTGCGGCAGGTGGCGGCGCCGGTGTTGGGCTCGGTTGTGTATTTTCAACTGATCTCGATCGTCTTGGCCTTCGGCTTCCAGCCGTCGGATCTGAAAATGGTAACTGCGGTTTTTGTGCTGATCACACTTCTTATCCTTGCCAAGCGCAAACCAGGAAAGTCACGCAAGGTGGCGCAGGAGCGCCTTGCACGGGCTGCCTGATTCAAAACGGTTTCTTCTTTGGTTCCTTATGCGGTGTCTCCATCCGCGACTTGAAAGCCGTCCCTCGGGACGGCTTCTTTTTATGTTGGATAGCGGAACAGAGCTTCCTTGGAGCGGCATGCCCGGCCGATCGGTCGGGTCATGCCAGAGTGGGTATTGGTGCGCAGGCAGGCGCGTTAGGTTTGGAGAGGTGCCATTTGCCCAGGTTTGCTCTGGTTGTCCTGGCCGGGGTTACGGCCCCATTGGGACAAGGAGAGTCAGGATTTGCCGCTAGACGTGCAGCACGCTGAGGTCATCAGATTGTGCGCGCACCGATCGCACATGTGTCCGCATACCTTCCCAACGTTGGTAGGCGGATTCCGAAGCGAGACCTAACTGGTCCAGTACCCGCCATACGGTATAGCGAATCAGCTCATCGAGCGTCTTGGGCAGGGCATAGAAGGCCGGCACCGGGGGCATGATGACGGCGCCCATCTCAGCTGCTGCAGTCATGTTTCGGAGATGAGCCAGAGTCAGTGGCGTTTCCCGTGCGAGGAGCACCAATGTCCGCCGCTCTTTCAGGGTTACGTCGGCAGCGCGGGTCAGCAGATTGTCGTTGAACCCGTGGGCGACCGCGGCCAATGTTCGCATGGAGCAAGGCGCCACGACCATGCCCTGGTGCCGAAAGGATCCGCTTGCCAGGGCGGCACCAATGTCTCGGATGTCGTAGGCTACATCGGCGAGCGATTGTGCTGCGTGCCTGTCTATGCTGCATTCCTGCCGCAAGGTCAGCCAGCCTGACGCCGACACCACCAGATGGGTTTCGACATCGAGCAGCCGCAAGGCTTCCAGCAGCCGGACACCGTAGATGGCACCGGTGGCACCGCTGATGCCAACGACTATGCGGGTGCGGTCCTTGCTCATGTCAGCGCACCTCCGACGCAAAAGCGGGCAGATACTTGCCAAGTTCAATTTCCACTTCGCCTGGAATGCGCTTTCGTTCAAACTCCGCTTCGCGTCCCCATGGTTTAGTCGCATCAATGGCAAGGCGGCCCCAGTGATCTTTGTGCGGATCGCGGTAGAAGCCCGGGACATTGTTCAGCACCATGGTTCGGGTGTCTGCACGCCCCCGCGTCACGAAAGCCCAGATCACTTCATCCAGGTTGTAGATGTCGACATCTTCGTCAACCACGATGCAAAGCTTGTTGTAGTCAAGATGCGCGCCCATTGCCGCGAGCAGCGCATGCTGTGCGTGCCCCTCGTACTGCTTCCGGAGCTTGATGACGGTGTTCATCACCGTGGGCTTGCAGGACACATCGATGATGCCCGGTACCTGTCCCTTGATGGCGCGATAGATGCGCGCGGCGGTGGCGGCCTCGAGCGGCCGCAGGTCTTCGTCAGAGCCGCAGATCAGGCCCTGGAAGATTGCTCCGGTGCGCCAGGCGACGTGCGTGACTTCGAATACGTGGTTGTCACCCACATCGACGTAATAGCCCATGAATTCGCCGAAAGGACCTTCCGGGCGGCGCACGTTTGGGAGGATCCGGCCTTCAATCACGATGTCGGTCGCGGCGGGAACGGAAAGATCGATGGTCTGGCACCGGCGTGTGCGCAAAGGGCCGCCTCGCATCGCGGAGGCCAGTGCCAGCTCGTTTGCCTGGGGCGGCAGCGAGACGCAGGCCGACATGAAGACTTCGGGAGGGGCGCCGATCAGAATGGCGGCTTCCAGCGCCTTTCCCTGGCGTTCGGCAGCTGCCTGATAGCGGGCGAGATCGTGTGAGCTTCCCAGCCGAATTCGTAGTTCATTATCGGAAATTACCATTGAGCGATGGAACGACAGGTTAGGCACGCCTGTGTCAGGGTCACGTGCGAGAAACACGCCGGACGTAATGTACGGGGCGCCGTCCCGCTCGTGGTAAGTCAGGATCGGCAGGTCGCTGAGCTTCCCGCTCCGGAGGCGCTCGGGCTGAGTATCCTCTTCCGCATAGGTTTGAAGCGTGGCAGCGACTTCAATTTCCTCGTCCAGCCGCTCGCAGAAGGTGCGCGTACCGCAACGAATCATCTCGCGCAGCCGCTCATGGTCGCTATACAGGTTCATGACAACCGGAAGTGCGGAGCCACGCACGTTCTTGAAGAGCACGGCCTGGTTCGAGACACGTTGCAGTTGCCGCGCGACCGCAGCCGCTTCGAAACGGGGATCGACTTCGCGCTCCACAATTGCCAGGTCGCCGCGTGCTTGCAGACGGCTCAAGTAGTGCCTCATGGTTTTCTCGGATAGTTCGGAAGGTAGGCTGACGTTACCTTAACGGGCACCTGTCCAGCCTGTGCGGTAGCGCTGGGAACATAGGAAATCCGAACTCAATTCCTTTTGGCGTGACCAGGGCGGCAGCGGCGGGCATTACGATGAGCCGCGATGCGGCGACATTGCGCCGTCTTGCCGGGGCCGCGGTGGCATCGTTGGCGTTCGCGGCGTTGCCGCGTCCCGGTCAATCGCGCCCGCGCAAGCGCTAGCGGCGCAATCCAGAAATTGCTTGGGGAAGACATGATGGCCAGTCTGAATCTTACGTCGCCGGAGCCGGGAAACGATGGCTTGTTCCGTACGCGCCTGGCTGGCCATCACGCTCGTACCAGCGAGGCATTCAGTGCGCTTCGCGATCAGCTGGGGTTTTTGTCTTCCGCTCCGCACGGAGAGGCCGGCCTGTATGGTGGATCCGTTCCGGTCTCTGACGACCCCGAAGAAGGGAAGTGGGAGCTGATCAGCATCCGGGATGAGATCCTCCTGGTGGTCTCGGATGGCTACCTTACCCGGCAGCATAGTGAGAGCGTGCTGCCCGAGGGCTATATCGAATTCCATTTCATGGTCGCCGGTCCGGTGAGCGTTGAGTTCTCCGAGGCCGGAAGGATCGAAGTCACTTCGCCGAACCTCACTGTGGTGCATCAGGGCGATGACATGCATTACCAGGTGTCGTGCGGCCCGGGCCTCTGGCGCTCCGTTGGCCTCTATATCAGCCGTGAATACTTCCACAGTTTTCTGCGGGCCTCCATGGGTGTTGATGGCCCCCTTTGGCACCAATTGCAGAAGCTGCGAAATGAGCAAGTGTTTTGCCACCAGATGCCGGTCAATCCCGAGGTGCTGACCGCTGTCAAGCAACTGCTGGAGAATCCGTACGAAGGCTATCGGCGGCTGCTCTTCGCTCAGGCCAAGGCATACGAGGTGATGTGCGCATCATTGGATCTGTGGCAGGCCTATCTCGAAAGCCACCATACCGCCGAGGTGTTCTCTTCGCGCGACCTGCGCCTGATTGAGAAGGCGCGAGATCTTCTTGTCGGCGACCTTCGGCACATGATGACGATCCCGGAGCTGGCGCGCGCCGTGGGGACCAACACATCCAAACTCAAGCGCGGCTTCAAGTTTCTCTACGGTATGACAGTGTTTGAATGCGGCCATCGGGCGCGCATGGACAGGGCACTGGAGATGCTGGGGAACCAACGCCTGAGTGTCAACGAGGTGGCGTTCGCAGTGGGCTATCAGCACCAGACGAGTTTCACGGCGTCTTTCCGCGATTACTTCGGCTTCGCTCCCAAGGATGCCAGGCGGATGGCCGACCTGCGCAACGTCCGGGCCCGTTCCTCATCCGCGCCGGGCGTTACCGCAGGAGAAGACCTGTAAGCCCTGCCGCGGCCGGAGATTGGCAATCTGCAGCATTTTCTAGTCGATCGGCATTCGTTGGTCGGGCCCGATACGACCCGCCGTGTTCCTCGCATAGGATCGTCCCCATACCCGACAGCGGGGTGCGATTGACGACGAGGAACGCATGGCAGTGATCAAAGTAAGGAACCCCCGTACCGGCGAACTGGATTACGAATTCATCCCTGCGGATGCAAGTACGGTAAGCCACGCGGTAGCGCGGGCAAGGGACGCGCAACGGGAGTGGTACGAAAAAGGGCTTGAACACCGTATTCAAGCGCTGTCGTCCTGGGCCAGGGCTTTGGAAAGCAAGGCGGACGCCATCACCGGTGCTCTGACAGTTGATACCGCTCGCGCCAGAATCTCCCGGGAAGAACTCGGTGCTGTTATCCATTTCATTCATGGGTATTCCGAAGCTGCACCGGAAGTCCTCGCTCAGCCATTCCGCAAGTTCCGCAATAACAGCGATGTCGTGTTCAAGACGACCCTGGTCCCATATCCGGTTGTCGGCGTCATCAGTCCGTGGAACTTCCCTTTGGTGCTTTCCTTCATCGATGCCATCCCCGCATTGCTCGCCGGTGCCGCGGTAGTCATCAAGCCAAGCGAGGTGACGCCCCGCTTCGTGGAGCCGTTGCGTGCGTCGATTGAAGGCGTGCCTGAGTTGCAGGGCGTGATCACGCTGCTCCAGGGCGCAGCGGAAACGGGTCGGGCCTTGCTTGCGGAAGTCGACGCCATTGTCTTTACCGGAAGCGTGGGGACCGGACGCAAGATCGCGGTTGCCGCCGCGGAGCGGTTCATCCCGGCATTCCTTGAGCTTGGCGGCAAGGACGCGGCAGTGGTGCTGGCCGGCTCAGATCTCGAACGTGCCGCCACCAGCATCCTCCGGAGTGCCATCTATAACACCGGGCAGGTTTGCTACGCAATCGAGCGGGTCTACGTGGACGAGTCCATCCATGAGGCTTTCGTGCAGGAACTGGTCCGACAGGTTCAGACGCTTCGCCGCAGTTCGGCAGCCACGGACGGGGGTCACTACGGGCCCTTCATTCATGCCGCCCAAGCGGAAATTGTCCGGGCACAGTTGCAAGACGCAGTCGTCAGGGGTGCCCGCATCGTTACCGGCGGTGCGGTGGAGAATGTCGGCGGTGCGGTGTGGCTCGACCCGACCATCGTGGTCGATGTGGACCACTCAATGGACCTGATGACGCAGGAAACGTTCGGCCCCGTGGTGCCGGTCATGCGCTTCTCCAGCGAAGATGAGGCAGTGCGCCTTGCGAATGATTCCATCTATGGCCTCAGCGGTGCAGTCTTTGGTCCGGATACGCATACCGCCGGCGATTTCGCGACGAAGATGGAAGCCGGTGGTGTCAGCATCAATGACACGGAACTGCAACGCGGCATGATGTTCGACGGGGAGAAGACGGCCTTCAAGTTCTCTGGCATGGGTGGCTCGCGCTACGGTGCGACGAGCATCCTGCGCTATGTCCGCAAACGTGCGCTCATCGCGAACGAAGGCGGTATCAAGCCACTGGACGAGCTCTCGGAATCCCTCTGAACCCAGGGCAACCTGTACCACGCCTTCCCCGGAGAGAACGATCATGTTGACAAGATTCAAGACGGCGGGCGTCGCCATGGCGGGCCTGGCGCTGGCGGCTGCCACGCTGGCCGCGCCCAGTGGCGCGGCCGAGACGGCCGCGAAAGGCGGCCCCCAAGGCAATACCGTTATCGGCATCGCCAACTTTGGTCCGCATCCCGCGCTGGATCAGAGCGTTTCCGGCTTCAAGGAGGAAATGCGCAAGCATGGCTACGTGGAAGGAAGGAACACAACGTACGTCTACAGCGACGCGAATTTCACGCCCGCGATGATCCCCCAGATCCTCGGGCAGATCGAGGCGAAGAGGCCGGCGGTGATCCTGACAGTCACAACCCCGGTTTCCCAGGCAGCGCTGTCGAGTATCACGGACAAGTCTCTGCCGATGGTGTTCTGTCTGATCAGCGATCCGGTGGCGGCTGGTCTCGTGCCCAACTGGCGCCAGGGTAGCGCGCGCTTCGTCGGATCGGCCAGTGCAATGGACTATGACGCCGTGCTGAGCTTCGCAAAGCGCATGTTCCCCGGCGCCAGGCGGTTCGGCGTGCTGTACTCCCCAGGGGAGGCAAACGATGTGGTGGCAATCAAGGCGATCGAAGCGGCGTCGGCGCGGCAAGGCTTGACCCTGCGTAGTATTAGTGTCGATGCCTCGATGGACGTGCCGCAGCGGACGCAGATGCTGTCGGACGTCGATTTCGTCTATGCCATCGGCTCTAATCTCGTGCAGTCGTCCATGCCGGCCGTGGCCTCCGTTACCGACCGCTACAAGATTCCTATCCTGAGCGCGGAGACAGAACTCATCAAGAAAAGCGGGGTGGTGGCAGTCGCTTACTCCGCCTCGTATGCAGCGCAGGGTGCGCAGGCAGCCCAACTGGCAGCAAAGATCCTGGATGGCAAGCGGCCCTCTGAGCTGGCGCCCGTCAAGCCGGGCCCCGAGGACTACACGACATTAATCAGCCGAAAGAAGCTCACGCAGCTGGGACGGCCGATTCCTGCGAGCATGGAGTCATGCAATTGCTTCGTTGATTGACCATGGATGCCTACGACGCCGGACGGCGGTCACGCACCGTACACGGTGTTTCGATTGGGATCCTGATGCTCGACACGGGGTTCGAGCGGCTGCCCGGCGACGTCGGGCATGCCGCAACCTGGCCATTTCCGGTCCAGTATGCGGTCATGCGCGGCGCCGATGCGGCGGCGGCAGCCCGCGGCGACACCGAGGGGATGCTGGCAGCTCTGGTGGCCGGTGCAAGGGAGCTGGTGGCTACCGGGGTTGATGCGATTGCCACCAGTTGCGGCTTTTTGGCGCCGCTGCAATCCCGACTGGCGGCAAGCTGTGCCGTTCCGGTCGCTACCTCCAGCCTTCTGCAGATCCCGATGGTGCAGCAACTCCTGCCGGCAGGACGCCGCGTCGGGATCCTGGCGGCAACACGAGCGGGGCTCACCGGTGAACTGTTTCGTGCGATCGGCGTGCCGCCCGACCTGCCAGTCGAAGCGCTCGATGAAAGCAGTACATTGCTTCGCGACCATCGCGAGAACCGGCTGCGGGTAGATGGACCGGCTCATCGCCAGGAAGTGGCTGCGGCAGCGCGGCGCCTGCTGCAGCGGCACCCCGATGTGGGCGCTATCGTCTGCGAGTGTGCCAATTTCCCGCGACATTCCAGGGCCCTCCGCGAGGCCACCGGATTGCCGATTTTCGATGCGGTAACACTGGTCCACTGGCTGCACGCGAGCGTGAGCCCTGCCTGCTACGATTGACGCCATGTCCTGACCCCGGCGATGCTGCGGCAGACTGATACTGACAGTCTGCCGCAGAGCCGTTACTGCGGCTGGTATCCGGCCGCTTTCACCAACTGGGCATTGGCCTTCCTGCTGCCTTCCGTAACGCGCGCCATGTCATCCGGAGTGCCAGTGCTGGCGATGATGCCGGATTCGGCAACCCGATCCTGGAAGGCCCTCGATCCGACGACCTTGTTGATGGCTGTGTTGTACTTTGTCACCAGCGCCGGCGCGATGCCGGCCGGCGCGACGATGCCGATTGTCATGGCATCGCTCAGGCCGTTGACCCCGCGCTCGGCGTAGGTGGGGACGTCAAAGCCAGGCAGCCGTTCCGGTCCATCGACAGCCAGAAGCTTGAGCTTGCCGGCGCGGACGTGAGGCAGCGCGGCGGCCATTGCGCAGATCCCCGCGGGAATCTGTCCTGCCAGCAGGTCCTGCACCATCGGCGCATCTCCCTTGTAGGCAACGGCCTTGAGGTCCGCGTCGAAGGCCTTGTTCAGCAGCGAGATGGAGAACTCCGGCGCGCTCGCCGGTGCGGGAACGCCGACGTTGCCCCGGCCGGCCTTTGCTCTTGCCCATTGAGAAAAGGCCTTCAGGCTGTCGACTTCGGGCCCTACCATTTCCGGATTCACGACGAAGAAGTTCGGCATCGTCCCTACCAGGCCAACTGGAACGAAGTCCTTCTGGGGGTCAAATCCCGGATGGAGATTCGTAAAGGGAATCATGGCAGTGGTATGACTGTTGGTCAGGAACAGTGTATTGCCGTCGGGGCGGGCGGATTTGAGGACTTGTGCCGCGATTTGACCGCCGGCTCCTGGACGATTTTCCACAATGACTGGTCTCGCGATTTCTGCCTGCATGCCTTTGGCCAGCAGGCGAGCAACGACGTCGGTCACGCCGCCCGGCGGGAAACCGACGAGGATCCTGACAGGACCCTCCTGCGCCATACCGGTCTGTGCAGCGAGCGCCATGGGTAACACCACAAGACAGCGTGCCAACGAAGCGATGAATGGTTTCATGGGAGTTGATGTGGTTAGGAATTAGTCTCAGGCTGCACTTTGCCTCCAATGGAGGCAAAGTTGATTTGGAACCCGTTTCATGAGGAAACGGGTTCAGATTGCGAAAAGGCGCTTGAAGGACGGGCTGGTCGGGCGCGGCGCTGTTGCCGGCGCAAGCCTTTGCCAGCCGCCTCGGGTGCTTATCACCGCGCCGCTTTTCATGCCACGTACCCCATTTCCGAGTCGCGGTGGCGCGCGTCGCTGTCGCGCGCTTCGGCGCAGCCAAAGCCCGCCCCGCCGGGAACGTCGATGCGCAACACTTCGCCGGAGGGAACCGTCTGCAAGCCTAACGACTTGAGGGTCTCGCCGGTGGTGAGGCCAACCCATCCCGGTGCCCCGTCCATGCCGCCATTGCGGCCTCTCGCGGGGTTGCGCACACGGTCAAAGAGACCGAAGAACTGGAATGAAGTGCCGTCACGGGTGGACACTTCCACGCGCTGACCCAGGCCGCCTCGCCATTTGCCGGCGCCTCCCGATCCGGGCAGCAATTCCTTTTTCCATATGACGATGGGAGCAACGCTTTCGCAGATTTCCACTGGGATGGAACGGATGCCGCTTGGGAAGCAAGTTGCGGAGAGCCCGTCGCTGTTCGGACGCGCACCTGATCCGCCGGAGTTGAAGAACAGGATTTCGAATCCCTGCGGTTGCTCGCTGGTACCCTGCCCACGCAACTGGAGGCCCCAGTTGCATGCCGCACCCTCTGCCGGCACGCGGTCAGGCATCGCAGCGGCAAGCGCGCCCAGAACGACTTCCGGCAGGAACTGCCCGATGATATGTCGTGCGCAGACCGGGGCCGGGCGCTCCACATTGAGAATCGAGCCCACCGGGGCATTGACCTCGACCAGCGCAAGCGAACCGGCATTGTTGGGAACGGAAGGCGCGACCGCCGCCCGGACCCCAAAGGAGGCATAGGCCCGCGTGTAATTCAGAACCAGATTGATGCCACGCTGACTGGCGCCGGAAGTGCCATCGAAGGTCACTGAAACGCCATCCTCGGCAATTGTGACCTGGCACTCGATATGCACTGGAGTATCGTAGCCATCGAGCTCCATGCTGTGGTGAAACGTACCACGCGGCAGTTTCTCTATCGCTGCGCGCATGCCGGCGGCGGAGCGCTCGCAAACAAAGGCGCTTATCCTTTCCAGTCCCGCTTCACCCAGCTCATCCAGCGTTGCCACCAATCGCCTGCCGCTGCTCTCGTTGGCGGTGACGTAGGAAAGGATGTCGCCAATCACTGCCTCGGGTTGACGCACATTGACTCGCACCATCTCCAGAAGGTCTTCATTCAGCTGGCCTTTTCGCGCCAGCTTGAGCATTGGAATCTGAAGGCCTTCTTCATATACCGATTTTGCATCCGGCCCCATGCCAAGGCCGCCGATGTCGACCTGATGGCAGGTGCAGGCAAAGAAGCCGATGGGCCGGCCAGCCTGAAATACCGGAGACAACACAGTAATGTCGTGCAGGTGCCCCGAGGCAAGCCACGGGTCATTGGTAATGAAATGGTCGCCTTCGCTCATCTCCGCGAGCGGGTACTTCTTCAGGAAGTGCACCGTGCATGCGGCAAGGGAGTTCACGTGGCCTGGTGTTCCGGTAACCGCCTGAACGACAAGGCGTCCCTGCAAATCGAAGAGTCCGGCTGCCAGGTCGCCGGCTTCTCGTACGGTCGGCGAGAATGCGGTCCGCATCATGGTGCGTGCCTGCTCTTCAACCAGGGCATTGAGTCGGTCCCACAGGACTTGCAGGCGGATACTGGCAGGCATTGCGGCCGAGGCGACAGTAGTGCCCTGGGCACCCAGATCCTGATTGCGCAGGAGCTGGAGTTCGCCAGTCGACCCCAATGCAAAGGTAAAGCCCAGCGGGACCACGACTGTTGTTTCGTTTGTCGCAAGCAGAGCCGGCGCCGGTAGGGGATCCGTCCGCTCGAGTTCCGCGATGCGATGAACCGCGTAGCTTTCCCAGGTTCTCGCGCCCTGGTCGAAGGCATCGCGGAATCCGGGAGACGCTGCTCCCATCGACCTGGCCGCGGGTGGGTGCCCAGGCATCGGAGCGGGGGTCGCCTGGACCTCCGAGGCTTCAACGCGGATGGTCCAGCCGAGGATCTCGACCTGCCCCGCTTCGACCGTGCGGCCGTAGGATGCGTGGTAGGCCGCCTCAAAGGCCTGCCTCAGGGATTCGCCGTCACCAGCCTGGAACCGCCGGGACGGCAACTGGACACGAATCTCGTGGCCCTGGCCATGGTAGCGCATCCAGGCCATGCGCTGTTCTGTCATGGGTTGCGTCGAGGCAGCTCGGCGAACCAGCTGGCGCAGGTCTGCGATGAGGGCATCGGCGATGGCATTGGCCGAATCGGGATCGAACTGCGCCGTGCAAAGAAGGACGCTGCGGGTGGCTTCGAAAGAGACAGGCGCCCGGAGAAAGCCCAAGGCCGAGCCCACACCTGCCCCGACAGGGACGATCACATGGTCCAGCCCGAGTTTGGCGGCGAGTCGAGCCCCATGGAGCGGGGCCATGCCGCCAATAGCGATCAGCGTTCGGCCATCCAGCCCTTTGCCGACTTCCACCGCGTGTTCGCGCACTGCGCTCGCCATGTTCTCATCGACAATTTCACAGACGCTCCAGGCGGCATCCTGGGCCGACATGCCGAGCGCGTCGCCCAGTCGTTCATACGCACGCTGGGCCGCGCCTCGATCGAGCTTCATCCTGCCGCCGCCGAATTCGTCGGGGTCGATTCTGCCCAGCAGCAGGTGCGCGTCCGTGACCGTGGGTGCTGTGCCGCCTCGGCCATAGCAAGCCGGCCCTGGCACCGAACTGGCACTTTCAGGTCCCACCTGCAGCCGACCGAGCGTGTCCCGGTGTGCAATGGAGCCGCCACCGGCGCCGATTTCAGCCAGTTCGATGACCGGGAAGCGCAGCGGAATGCCGCTTCCGGCCTTGAAACGGGCGATACGCGCGACTTCCATTGCGCGCGCAGTCTGGGGCACGCCATTATCGATAAAGCAGAGCTTCGCTGTCGTCCCGCCAATGTCGACGAGCAGCGCACGATCCAGCTTGAGCGTTCGCGCAACATGGGCGGCGAGAATGGCTCCGCCTGCCGGCCCTGATTCGAGCAAGCGCACCGGAAAGCGTCGCGCTACTTCGGCTTCACACAAGCCGCCATTGGAGAGCATCAGCATCAATGGCGCGGCGATGCCAAGAGTCTCCATTTCGCGCTCAAGGCGCTCCAGGTATCCCGCCATGACGGGCTGGACGTAGGCGTTCGCGCAAACCGTGGCAAAGCGTTCGTACTCGCGGATTTCAGGCGCGACTTCGCAGGAGAGGGAAACGCGTATCCCGGGACGCCATGCGCGCAGCAGTTCCGCGGCCCGACGTTCGTGTTCCGGATTGGCAAAGCTATGCATGAACCCAATCGCGACAGCTTCCACCTTTGCTGCATCAAGCGTCGGCAATAGTTCTCGCAAGCCCTCCTCATCCAGGGGAAGCAGGATCTTGCCATCTGACGCCAGGCGCTCCCGCACCGTCAGCCGCAGGCAACGTGGGACGAGCGGCTCTGGCTTTTCCACATAGAGGTCATAATGGTCGTACCGGCTTTCGTTGCCCATTTCCAGGGTATCGCGGAATCCCTCTGTGGTAAGGAACGCGATGCGTGCGCCACGACGCTCGATGACCGCATTGGTCGCCAATGTGGTGCCGTGCACGAGGGTCTTGACATCAGCCGGCTGAAGGCCCGCTGCAGCCAGTATCTGGCGGGTGCCTTCCACAACTGCAACTTCTGGTGCGTGGGGCGTTGTAAGTACCTTGAGGAAGTGGTGACGCACGGCACCATCGTGAAAAACCTCAAGTGCGAAATCGGTGAACGTACCGCCAATGTCTATACCCAGCCTGGCCATTTCTTGAAATACTCCTCGCAGTGACGTACGGAGGTATTTCTCGATTGAGACGGGAGATATAGCCTCGGCGTACCGTTACTTGATCAATACAATGCATTGCCGATCATTGTATGAACCGAGGTTTGCCGGAGGAGTATTGATTCGGCGGAACATTGAGGATTGCGGAACTAACGTACTGGGAGTGCCGTATCCAGCATGTCTGCCCGGTGGAGCCATATCATGGCTGCTCTGCTCAGGGCCGGGTACCGGCCAGCCATGCCAAAGGCGGAAGTGAGCCCTTGGACGGTCTTTCATCGCTCGCTGCAGAGGGCTGCGCGCAACCAGGTGCCCCTCAGCGCGGCTGGAGCGCGCGAGTTCTTTCGACCGTGCCGGTTTCCCGTGAAGATCTGCTATGGCATGCGTACGGCTTGGCCGATCCTGCTCATTCGACCGTGGCTCCGGACGCCTTTACGATGTCCTTCCACTTCAGATAGTCGCTTTGCACAAGCTGGGAGAATTCTGCTGCGGACATGGACTTCGCTTCCGCGCCCTGTTCGTTGATGTTATGGATGACGGCTGGCTTGGCCATTGCCTTGTTCACTTCCACGCCAATGCGTTCCACAACGTCCTTCGGTGTCTTCGCAGGGGCGAAGAGTCCATACCAGGAACTGACGTCAACCTGCTTGTACCCGCTCTCGGCGACGGTGGGTACTTCGGGCAAGGCGGAACTACGCGTCGCTGAGGTGACGGCCATGGCCCGCACCTTGCCCGACTTGATCTGCGCCAGGGCCGATGGGACTGACGAGATCATGATGTT
This sequence comes from Cupriavidus necator, assembly GCF_016127575.1. NCBI lineage: Bacteria > Pseudomonadati > Pseudomonadota > Betaproteobacteria > Burkholderiales > Burkholderiaceae > Cupriavidus > Cupriavidus necator. The sequence goes on along the minus strand of NZ_CP066019.1, from coordinate 2,680,371 downwards.
CACATTCCCGGCCATGGTGTCGACCAGCGCAGCGTTGGAGCCTTTGTAGGGGACATGCAAGAGCTTGATGCCGGCGGCATGGCCAATGATCTCGGCGGCAAGATGGGCTGTGGTGCCGTTGCCCGGCGACGCGTATGTGACCGTGCCAGGTGATTTCCGAGCGGCCGTCACCAGATCCTGGAACGATTTGTAAGGCGAATTCTTAGGCGTGACGATAACCAGGGGGACGTAGGCGACATGAGCGATCGCCACGAGATCCTTGCGCGGGTCGTAGGTCACGGCTTTGTTCACCCATGGCGCGACCACGACATTGTCCTTCTGCCCCATCACGATGTCGTATCCAGTCGGGGCGGCCTTGACCACATCGGATATACCGATTGTCCCGCCGGCACCAGGCTTGTTGTCTGGGACGAACGTCCACTTGGTGGTCTGAGACACCTCGTTTGCGACGATGCGAGACAGGATGTCCGTGCCGCCACCAGGCGGAAAAGGGATAACCAACCGGATTGGCTTGGTTGGCCATGTTGTTTCTGCATGGGCCGCGGAAGTTCCCGCCATCACGCCACACATGAGCAGAAATGCTGCAGTCATTCCCTTCTTCATCCTTGTCTCCTGTTCTCGATATCTCTGAACCAGCCTGAACGTCGCCAGGCTTCTACGGTCACGAATGGATTGCGTCACCATGCTGGGTATCACGTGGCGGCAGGGTCAATCCATATGGGCAGCCGCCGGTTGGGCGAGCCCGGGCCCGCGGTGCTTGGCCACGATGGCATCCACGTCGCTTGCGGCACAACCGGCAGATTCCAGAACCTCACGGGTGTGCTCGCCAATGCGCGCGATTGGCATGCGAGGCTGTAGCCGTGCGCCATCCAGCGAGAACGGCAGCAGGGGAACTTCGGTGGTGCTGCCGTCATCGACCTGAAGCTTCGCCAGCCCGCCACTCTCTTTGAGATGCGGGTCGTCGAAGAGCTCTTCGGGACGGGTGATCTCAGCAAACGGTATGTTGCCTGCTTCAAAAGCAGCCGTCAGCATTTCGGCACGGAAGGCCTTCAGCGTTTCTCCAAGCGTCGGCAACAGCCAATCTCTTGCCAGTACCCTGTCGTTGTTGGAAAGCAGGCGCTGGTCCTCAAGGAGATCGTTCCTGCCGATGATGTGGCAAAGCGTCCGCCACTGGGCGTCTCCCGTGGCGGCAATAAACATCTGGTGACCGTCCGCCAGCTGGAACACATCGTAGACTGCCCAGGCACTGATCCGTGCCGGCATCGGGGCCGCAGGTTGTCCGGTCACGGCGTACTGCTGCATATGCTGCGCAGACAGGAGGACGCAGTTCTCGAACAGGCCGGACTGAACCTCCTTGCCTGCGCCGGTGGCGTTGCGTTCGTACAGGGCAGCCAGGACGCCGATTGCGCCGAACATGCCACCCATAATGTCATTGACTGAACTGCCAGCTCGTAAAGGGCGTCCGACCGGGCCCGTCATGTAGGCTAGCCCCGCCATCATCTGTACAACTTCGTCGAGAGCGAGACGTTTCTCGTATGGTCCGCTAAGAAAGCCTTTGTGCGAGACATAGATCAGCTTCGGGTTGCGCTTGCGAAGCGTTTCATAGTCCAGGCCGAGAGCCTTCATCCGCCCGGGCTTGAAGTTCTCAAGAAAGACGTCGGCGCCGTCAATCAGCTTCAGCAAGGCTTCCATGTCCTTGTTTTCGCTCACCTCGACTGCGATGCTCTTCTTGTTTCGGTTGAATGCCCGAAAGAACCCTGCGCCTGCCCCCAGTAACCGGCGAGTGCTGTCACCCTTGGGCGGTTCGACCTTGATTACCTCCGCCCCTAGATCAGCAAGGATCAGTCCGCATGCCGGACCCATGACCATGTGAGTCATTTCAATGACTCGAATTCCGCTCAGCGGTAGACGTTGCGCTGCCGAAGTGCTTGCGCTACTCATTTATGTGCTCCGAATGCGCCGAGCTTTTGGGGAACTGCTCCCTGCTGCCGCCCGGGGCAAGCTCAAATTCCCACAAACGCTCAGGGGTCAGAGCTTGCCTCCACGGGGGGCCTGCAGCAATCCCATTCCGACGATGGCAGCCATCGTCCTACGCGATGGTCGAACCGGCGGCCCCCGCTTGCCGTAACCTTGCCGGGATTTCCCTAGGGCAGTGTTCGCGTCAAATGCGCAAGAAATCGGTTCGCAGCGGAAGAGAGTTGGTCGGCGTGGCGAACACAAATGACGAATTTTCGTGTCGCCCACGCATCGATCAACTTGATTACGCAGAGATCGTAGAGCGGCTGGTACTTTTCTACGGCTTCTGCAGGCAGCACGGCAAGGCCTAGATTTAGGTGAATCAGCCGACACGCCGCGTCGAACGTAGTGACATTGGCCCGATACCTGATGGTCCGCCTGTTCTCATATGCAACTCTGCGGGTAAGCGCATGCAGGGCGACGTTGGGTGCGAAGCCAATATGCTCGTAGCCGAGCGTGTCCGCAAAAGATACCTCGCTCCGGCTCGCCAGAGGGTGGCTGCGATGCACGACGACACAGAAGTGATCCGCGCGGAATGGCAGCATTTCTACTTCCCGTTCCGCCACAAAGTCACGACAGATGCCAATGTCTGCGCTGCCCTCGGCAATGCCTCTGACGATCTCCGAACTTGCGCGTTCCTCAAGAACTACGTGAATGTTCTCGTGGGTCTGCAGAAAGGACGCGATCTCTTCAGGCAGAAACTCAACGATGGAGGAAATGTTCGCAAGAACCCGGACCAGGCCCCGGACTCCAGAGGAGAACTCGCTCAGGTCGGATTGCATTTGTTCAACACCCTGCATCAGGTGCCTGGCATGCCGAAGAAGGATGTCTCCCGCCGGCGTGGGGTTCACGCCACGTGAGCTGCGGATCAGTAGTTGCGTGCCGAGTGCGCGCTCAATATCGGCCACACGCTTGCTCACTGCTGCCGCAGCCATGCCCTCTCGCTCGCTGGCACGGGCGATGCTGCCTTCCTCACAGACCGCGATGAAGAGCCGAAGAGTGACGGGATCCGGTTGCCACATTATTGAAGAATCCTGAGCGTCAGGTGAATGAGAAAACGGAAGCCTCAGGGATGTGCTTGCCGCTGGCTGTCCAGCGAATCATTGCACATCTTGCGCGGCGGTAGCGTTGGCCCTCCGGTACAACGGACTATCAGAGCGTGTCGGCATGCAGGAAAGATCCTCGCGCAGCTGCGTTCAGGGAAGTGACGGCGTGCGAGGCCGGATGACGCGTCTAACGACGAAACACCCCGGGCCCGCCGCGGCGGCGTCGGACGCTTTCCGTCATCGCCGATGGTTTGGCCGGAGGATCGCCAACTGCTCCCGAATCGCGCGCTCATCAGTGGGGACGAGGCAGTACGCAAGCCCGATCCGACTGATCAGGGCGATGACGCTGTCCAGGGAAGCGACGGAGGGGCCGTGGCACTCGGCATAGCGCTGATACGGCTCTGCCAGCAAGTCGCGCCACATCGGCGCGATGTTCTCGAGGATGTAGGTGAAGACTTCCGACGTTGCGCCCTTCGCCAGATAGGTGTGGTGGAAGCCACCGTTGTGCCGGTCGAGGTAGCGCACGGAGAAGCATACGCATTCCTCGAGGTAGGTCTCGAAGTTATCCTCGAACGCGCCCAGGCTGCGTCGCATCTCTTCGAAGAACGCAGCGTTCTCGGCGCTGATAACCGCAACTGTCGGCTCATGTGCACCCTCGTGAGATTCGAGGCCGGATCTCTTGTCCTGTCCAGGGAAACGGCCCCGTGGTCATTTTCTCATGCCATGGCACAAATATCCAATTTGTGCCATTAGCTGGCGCACATTCAAGATTATGTGTCATAGCATGGCGCGATCGAACCAGATGCCGTTGGCACGAGCATGCGCAGCGAGGAACGGCGCTCCGCTTCGGCGCCGCCAACTCAGGGATGGGCTAGCGCCTCAGTTCAGCACGCCGTACGCACGCGCTTCAAAGATAGCCTGCGTGCGCGTCTTGACCGCCAGCTTCTTATAGATGTTCTTGACGTGCGACTCGATGGTCAGCCGCGACAGTGACAGTGCGTCGGCGATCTCGCGGTTGGTCGACCCCTTGTTGATGAAGACGAGGATCTCGGTCTCGCGTGCGCTGAGCAGCGGCTTTACGCTTCCCGTCGGTGAAAGCCTGGTCTCGGCGGGTGCGGCCTTGGGTACCAATGTCGTGAGTAGCCGCTTGGCAATGGACGGATCGATCGGCGTGCCACCGCGCAGCGCGCCCCGCAGGCACACCGTCAGCTCGATGTCGTCGCGCTCCTTGAGCAGGTAGCCGGTGGCGCCGGCGATCAGCGCGCCGACGATTTCCGTGTCCGTGCCCGGTGATGCAATCACGACGATGGGCAGATCCGGGGCACGCTCGCGCAGGCACCGGATCAGCTCGATGCCACTGCCATCGGGCAGGCTGGTGTCGACCAGCGCCATGTCGAACGGACCCTGATCCACCAGCGCGCAGGCCTGCGCGATGGTGCCCGCGAACGAGAGCGCGCCGGCCGCGTAGTCGAGCACGGTGAGGATCCCGCAAAGGCGCGTCAGCATCGGGCTCTCGTGCCCGACCAGCAGCAGTTGGCCACGCATGACGTTTCGGCGGCTATCGGAGAGCGTCGCGTTCGTTGGCATGGAGAAAGGCATGGGGGCTGGTGCGACCAGGGATGCGAGCTGCATGCCCGGTCGGGTGCAGTTCAGATGATCAGCGGCGCTGATTTCACCATCGGACCCGCAGTGATGCAATACGGCAACTGTCGTATGCGATTGACATGGCTGACCCCTTTCTCGTTCTGGTTTGACCCTTGGTAGCGGCGCATGCCACGGTATTACATGGCATGCAGCTGGGCCTTGGGTAGAAGTAAAGCCCAATCAGGCGGTTTTTCCTATACCTGAAATCAGGCAGAGGCTGCTGCCGCGTTGGGGCAAGCCATCTCCCCCGAATGAGGCTGGGGGCCAGCCAGGCAGGTTTGCGATACCGCGCGGCGCAACCTCGGGCGGTAGCCCTGCTGATCAAAATACCAATTCTCAGGGATTGTGCCCGACCTCACCGTCACCTTAAATTCCGCTTGAATTTGCGCGCCGCAACTAGAAACACAGCAAGGGTCAACGATGGAACGGCGCGCAAAGACAAGGTGCCTTCGTCGTGCCGCAGCACGCCATGCGCGAGCCGGCTGGCGCGGAGCCACCAGCGGGGTCGAGCGCGTGCAGCCTGCTGCCTGCGCACTGCGCCAGGTAGGAACGGGTAACAAAAAGTGGGTTTGCCAGCGAGGGCATCCGTCTTCCGCAGCCGCCATGCCGGCCCTGCGGCGCGATGCGCTTCGACCTTTTTCGGACCGGTTGCGCCGGCCCGGGGGACTGGTTTTGCCTTCAGCACGGGCTGCCGTGCGAAACCGATGATTTGACCGGACACATTCGAGTCCTTCCGGAGAGTTCCATGTCCAATAGTCTGCAGAAGTGGGTAGGGCGAAATCGCCCGCCTCGGGTCCAGATTTCATATGACGTAGAGGTCGGTGACGCGGTCGAGAAGCGCGAGCTGCCCATGGTGGTCGGCCTGCTGGCGGACCTGTCCGGGCAACCGGCAGTGCCGCCGCCCAAGCTCAAGGAACGGCGCTTCATCGAGATCGACCGCGACAACTTCGACGGGATCATGGGCAAGATCGCGCCGCGCCTGGAGTTGTCCGTGCCCGACACCATGAAGGGCGACACCAATCTCAAGGTCGAACTGCGCTTCGACAAGTTCAGCGACTTCCATCCCGAAAGCCTGGTGGCACAGGTGCCGCGCCTGGCCAAGCTGCTGGAAGCACGCCAGCAACTGCGCGACCTGCTCGGCAAGCTCGATGGCAACGACGAACTCGACGTGCTGCTCGAGCGCATCGTCAACAACGCCGATGAGCTCAAGCTGGTGCGCAGCGAAGCCGACTCCGGCGCCGCGGCGGCACAGCCGGAAACCGGAGACGCCACGCCGGCATGACGCGGCGGCGGGCGCGGGCATCGAGGCCCGCAGGACGCAACGAATTCACAAAGGGTGAACCAGATGGCAAAGAACTCCGCAGCGGACAACGCGAGCGCCGAATCAAAGGGGAGCACCACGGCCGCAGCCGAGCGTGAACTGACGCTGCTCGACCGTATCGTGCAGGAAGGCAATATGGCGGTGGAGCCGTCGCAGAGCGGCTATGCCAGGAAGCTGATCGGCCAGCTGGCCTCGCAGATCCTTGACGAGGGCATGCGCACCAGCCCGGACAAGAGCCTGGTGGCAACCATCAACGAGCGCGTGGCCGAGATCGACCGCCTGCTGAGCGACCAGCTCAACGCGATCATGCACGACCCCGCGTTCCAGGCGCTGGAAGGCGCGTGGACCGGCCTGCACGACATGGTCTACGGCACCGAGACCGGCACCAGCCTGAAGCTGCGCCTGCTCAACGTGACCAAGGCCGAGCTGCTGAAGGATCTTGAAACCGCAGTCGACCACGACATGAGCGTGCTGTTCAAGAAGATCTACGAAGAAGAGTACGGCACCTTCGGCGGCCATCCCTACACGCTGCTGATCGGCGACTACAGCTTCGGCCGCCATCCGCAGGACGTGGCGCTGCTTGAGCGGATATCGAAGGTGGCAGCCGCCGCCCATGCACCGTTCATCACCAGCGCGGCGCCGAGCCTGTTCGACCTGCGCGCTTTCACCGAGCTGGGCGTGACGCGCGACCTGGCCAAGATCTTCGAGAGCGCGGAGCTGGCGCAGTGGCGCGGCTTCCGCGAAACCGAGGATTCGCGCTATGTGTCGCTGGTGCTGCCGTCCTACGCGGCGCGCCTGCCTTACGGCGCCAGAACCAATCCGGTCGAGAGCTTCAATTTCGAAGAAGACGTCGACGGCACCGACCACAGCAAGTACCTGTGGGCCAACTCGGCCTACCAGCTGGGCCTGCGCATCACCGACGCGCATGCCAAGTACAACTGGTCGACCGCCATCCGCGGCGTTGAAGGCGGCGGCAAGGTCGACGGCCTGGTTGCGCATACCTACAAGACGGATGAAGGCGACGTCGCGCTCAAGTGCCCGACCGAGGTCACCATCACCGACCGCCGCGAGAAGGAGCTCAACGACCTGGGCTTCATCGCCATCGTCAATGCCAAGGGCTCGAACAGCGCCACCTTCTTTGGCAGCCAGACGGCAAACAAGCCCAAGGTCTACAACAAGGACCAGGCCAACGCCAACGCGCAGTTGTCTGCCCGGCTGCCGTATGTGCTGGCGGCTTCGCGCTTTGCGCACTACCTGAAGGTGATCATGCGCGACAAGGTGGGCAGCTTCCAGACGCGCGGGGACGTGGAGCGCTACCTGAACAACTGGATCGCCGACTACGTGCTGCTCAATCCCTCCGCGACGCCGGAGGCCAAGTCGCGCTTTCCGCTGAGCGCCGCGCGCGTCGACGTGACCGAGGTGCCGGGCAAGCCCGGCGCCTACCGTGCCACGTGTTTCCTGAAGCCGCACTTCCAGATGGAAGAACTGACCGCATCGATCCGCCTGGTTGCAGACCTGCCGGCAGCGGCAGCGTAGACCGGCAGACTCGCATCCCGGCATCCCCGGACATAACGGAACTGAGAGAGCACAGACACCATGGACACCATCATTCTCGACATCCCCGAGATCAAGGGCAGCAACAAGCAGCAGACTGGCCGTGCCGCCGAGCGCATCCAGATCTATTCGTTCTCGCACGGCGTGGCGATGGCCGTGACCAATGACCCGGCCAACTCGAAGCGCACCTCGGGCAAGGCGCAGTTCCAGAGCATGACGATGTCAAAGAAGACCGACCAGGCCACGCCCGGCCTGTACGCCGCGTGCGCCGCCGGCAAGTCGCTCGGCGATGTGAAACTCGAGATCGGACGAACCGAAGACGGTGCGTTCCGCTCGGAGATGACCTACACGCTGAGCGACGCGATCGTCGAGTCCATCCAGACCGCTGGCGGCATGGGCGATTCCTCCGACACGTTCACGCTCGACTTCACCCGCATCACCGCGTTCTTCACGCAACAGAAGGGCGACGCGCAGAAGGAAGGCACGGCGGCGTTCGGCTGGGACCTGGTGGAGAACATGGCCTGCGCAGTGTCCGCGCCGCCGGAGCCGCAGAAGAAGGCGGCGTAAGCGGGGCTGCACATGTCCGTCATCGTCACCGGGTCGCCGATGCCGCTGTTCGAGCGGCTGTCGGCGGGTGCGAACGCCCCCTCGGCGCAGTTGCTCCAGGGCGAGCCACTGCGCCAGTCGGTGGCGCGCGAGCTTGCCCGGCTGCTCAATACGCGCTCGCGGCTGACGGCGGCGCAGTTCCTGGAGTCGGACGGGACCGTGCTCGACTACGGTGTGCCGGACTTCTCCTTCCGCTCGTTCCAGTCGGTGCCGGACTGCGACGCGATTGCGGCGCTGGTTGCGCATGCGATCGCGATGTTCGAGCCGCGCCTGCGCCAGGCGCGCGTACGCTTTGCCGAGCGCGACACCCCGCGCCCGGTCCTGGTGATCGACGGCGAGTTGCCGCTGGGCGCCGCGCCGGTGCGCGTGGCGTTCGAGCTCGCCGCGGCAGGCCAGGCCGCTGACCCGCGCTGGGGCGATCATGGCTGAGGGCATCGCAGACGGTGCCGGCGACGGCGGCATCCTGCCGTACTACAAGCGCGAGCTTGCCTACCTGCGCACGGAAGGCGCCGCGTTTGCCGAGCGCTATCCCAACGTGGCCGCGCGCATTGCGCTGCATGGCACCGAATCGCTCGACCCGCATACCGAGCGCCTGATCGAAGCCACCGCCTATCTGGCGGCGCGCGTGCATCGCGACCTGGACCAGGTGTTCCCGCAAGTTGCCGCGGCGCTGCTGGAGAACGTGTGCCCGTCGCTGGTGCAGCCGGTGCCGTCGATGACGGTGGTGCAGTTCGATCTCGACGCGGCCCAGGGCAAGGTGACCGCCGGCTACGCCGTGCCGCGCCACACCGGCCTGCATGCATGCACCGAGGGCGGCGAGATGTGCCGCTTTCGCACGGCGTGGGACACGACGCTGTGGCCGCTGGCGGTCACGCACGCGCGCATGACCGATGACAACGGCCTGCGGCTGACGCTTGAATGCGCCGACGGCGTCGATTTCTCCGAGCTCGAACTGGGAACGCTGCGCATCCATCTGCACGGCGACTGGATGGTGACCGTGCCGTTGTATGAACTGCTGGTCACCAGCGTGGCCGGCGTCAGCGTCGAGCCGCCAGATGGCCCGCCGGCGTGGCTGCCCGCCAGCGCGTGGCGCGAGGCCGGCTACGGCCCCGGCGAGAACGTGCTGCCGCAGCCGCCGCATGCGCAGCCGGCCTACGGGCTGATGCAGGAGTATTTCGCCTTCGCGCGCAAGTTTCACTTCTTCGACCTGGACCTGCCCGCCGGCCGGCTCGGCAAGGGCCGCAGCTGCGACGTGGTGCTGCGCCTGCAGCGCAGCGCACCCGGGCTGGGCCGGCTGCATGCCGGCATGTTCCGGCTTGGCTGCGTGCCGGCGATCAACCTGTTCTCGCAGACCAGCGAGCCCATCATGATCGACCACCGGCACTATGAGTACCGGCTGGTGGCAGACCAGCGCCGCGAGGCGATGACCGAGATCCATTCGATCCGGTCGGTGGTGCTGTCGGATCCGGCCAGCGACCGCTCGCTGGCGGTGCCGCCGTTCGCGGCGGCCACCGACGACCCGGCCGAAGGCGAGCTGTTCTGGCACGCGCGCCGCGAGCCGACCTTGCGGGCCAACCTGTCCGGCACCGACATGTATCTCAGCTTCATCGATGCGGGCAACGTGCAGCGCCTGCCGGCGGCACCCGTGGCGTACGCCAACGTGCTGTGCACCAATCGCCGGCTCGCGGAGCAGGTGCCGGTGGGTGCGCGCATGGTGCTGGAGGATGTGTCGCAGTACGCGCAGGTGCGCTGCCTCTATGAGCCGACCGTGCAGCGCAATCCGCCCATGGGCAGCGAGACCTTGTGGCCGCTGATCTCGCTGCTGACGCTGCACCACGGCACCCTGGCCGGCGGTGGCACCGGGCGCCATGAGGTGCAGCAGATGCTGCGGCTGTTCGCGGGCGACGGCCACCGCCAGCAGGACCAGGTGCGGGGCATCCGCAGCGTGCGCGCGCGCGGCGCGGCCGCGCACGTGGGCACCGAGGCCTGGCGCGGCTACTGCCGTGGCACCGAGGTCTCGATCGAGTTCGATCCCGATGCCTTTGTCGGCGGCTCGCCGCTGCTGCTGGGAGCGGTGCTGGCGCGCTTCCTTGCGCTGTATGCCTCAGTCAATTCCTTCGTGCGGCTGGTCGTGCGCCGCGGAGACGAGATATGGAAGCAATGGCCCGCGATGACGGGCAGCCAGCAGCTGCTTTGATCGACCGCCTGGCGTCCAACCCGGCCGGCTTCGACCTGTTCCAGGCCATCAGCCTGATCGAACGCGCGGTGCCGGGGGCTCAGCCGGTCGGCCGCGGCAATGGCGCCGGGGAGGCGGTGCGCCTGCGCGGACTGGTCTCGCTGGCCTTCCAGCCGCGCGACATCGGCGCGGTGCACGCGTCCGCTGAAGGCGCTGGCCGGGGCGGGCGCCCGTTCACGCTGACGACGCCCGTGATGTCGCTGGCGGGGGCAGGCGGGCCGCTGCCGCTCGCATACACCGAGATGCTGCTCGAACGCCGCGCCGCGCGCGACCCCGCGATGGGCGACCTGCTCGACAGCTTCAATCACCGCTTCCTGTCCTTCCTGTATCGCGGCCGGCGCAAGCACTCGCCCGCACTGGGCGGCCAGCGCCCGACCGGCGGCACGCTGGCGGCGTGCCTGGATGCGCTCAGCAACCTCGGCTTGCAGCGTGGGCCCTCAACCGCCAATGCACCCGCCGGCGCGGCGCCGTGGCTGCGCCATGCCGGGCTGCTGGGCGCGGCGCCGCGTTCGATGGCGGGGTTGCTGGCCATGCTGGGGGACCGTCTCGGCCTGGGCGTGAGCGGGACGCAGTGTCTCGGCGGCTGGCTGCCGGTTGAAGCCAGCGATGCCGTGCGGCTCGGCGGACGCGGTGCAGCCGGGGGTATCACGCTCGGCGGCGGTGCGGTGCTGGGGCGGCGCACCTGGGACCAGGCCGCCGGCATCCGGCTTGATGTGCAGGTGCCCGGAGCCGAGCGCCTGCGGGCCTTGCTGCCCGGCGGGCGCGACCACGCGCTGGTCGCGGCGCTGGTGCGCGCCTATGTGCCGCAACCGCTCGATGTGCGGCTCGCGCTCCATCTCGGCACGCGCCAGCCCGCGGGGCTGGGGCTCGGTGCGCGCCTGGGCTGGACCGCCTGGCTGGCCGGCGGCGCCCAGGCACGGCCCGCGCCGGTGCAACTGGCGTTGCGAGCGCACGCATCCTGACCGGCACAAACATGGACATCGATATCCGCACGCTGCTCAGCCGCCTCAATCCCGAGTGCCGGCACGCGATGGAGCAGGCCGCCCAGCTTTGCGTCCGGCAGACGCACTACAGCGTCGACGTCGAGCACCTGCTGCTGCAATTGCTGGAAGGCGGCGCCACGGACCTGCAGGCGATCCTCGCGCACTTCGACCTGGCGCCCGCGCAGGTGGTGTCGCAGCTGCAGAAGGCGATCGACGGCTTCAAGCGCGGCAACGGCCGCACGCCGGCGCTGTCGCCTAACTTCTCGCCGCTGTTCCAGGAGGCCTGGCTGCTCAGTTCGATGCTGCTCGGCGAGCAGCAAGTGCGCGCCGGCACGCTGCTGCTGGCACTGCTGGAGGTGGAAAGCCTGCGCGGCATGCTGCTGGAATCGGCGCCGGCGCTGCTGCGGATTCCGCGTGCGGCGCTGCGCGAGGCCCTGCCCGCGCTGCTGGGGGCATCCGCCGTTGGCGGCGGGCCCGGAACCGATGCAATCCCGGCAGCGGCGGCCACGCCAGCGTTCGGCATGCCGCAGCGCGGACCCGGCAGCGGGCAGGCATCGGCGCTGGAGCAGTTCACTGTCGACCTGACGGCGCTGGCGCGAGCCGGAGCGATCGATCCGGTGCGCGGGCGCGACAGTGAAATCCGGCAACTGATCGATGTGCTGCTGCGCCGCCGCCAGAACAACCCGATCCTGACCGGCGAGGCCGGCGTGGGCAAGACCGCGGTGGTCGAAGGCTTTGCCCAGCGCATCGTCTCCGGCGACGTGCCGCCGGCGCTGCGCCAAGTGTCGGTGCGCTCGCTGGACCTGGCGTTGCTGCAGGCCGGCGCCGGCGTCAAGGGCGAGTTCGAGAACCGGCTCAAGTCCGTGATCGCCGAGGTGGCGGCCTCGCCGGTGCCGGTGATCCTGTTTATCGACGAAGCGCACCAGCTGATTGGCGCCGGCGGCAGCGAAGGGCAGGGCGATGCCGCCAACCTGCTCAAGCCCGCGCTGGCGCGCGGCGAGTTGCGCACCATTGCCGCGACCACCTGGGCCGAGTACAAGAAGTACATCGAGCGCGACCCAGCGCTCGCGCGCCGCTTCCAGATCGTCAAGGTGGACGAGCCGGCCGAGGCCGCGGCCGTGGACATGCTGCGCGGCATGGTGCGCAAGCTTGAAGCGCACCACGGCGTGGAGATCCTCGACGACGCCGTGCGCGACGCGGTCAAGCTTTCGCACCGCTATGTCTCGGGCCGGCAGTTGCCCGACAAGGCCATCAGCGTGCTCGACACCGCCTGCGCCCGCGTGGCGGCCGCGCAGAGCGGCGTGCCCGAGGCGATCGAAGCGCTTGGGCGCTCGATCGAAAGCGCCGAGAACCAGCTGCGCATCCTGCGCCATGAGGCGGCCACCGGCACCGGGCGCGCCGACGAAATCGCTGCCGTCACGCGCCAGCGCGACGAAGCCCGGGCGCAGCACGCGCGGCTCAGCGACAAGCTCGCCACCGAGAAGCTGGCCGTCGAGGAAATCCTGGCCTGGCGCCGCCGGATCGCGGCGTTCCTCGAGAAGGAGAGCCAGGCCGAGGCCGGTGCCGACGGTGTGGCGAGGCATGAGGACGACGACAACGCCGACAGCGCGGAGTCGCTTGGCGCCAGTCTCGCGCGCCTGGAAAAAGGCCTGGAGGCGGTGCAGAACGATGAGCCGATGGTGCCGGTATGCGTGGACTCGGCCGCAGTGGCCGAGGTCATTTCGGGATGGACCGGTGTCCCGGTCGGCCGCATGCTGGCCGACGAACTGCACACGGTGCTGTACCTCCAGGACAAGCTCGGCGAGCGCGTGGTGGGCCAGGACGAGGCCCTCGACGCGATCGCGCGCCGCATCCGCACGTTCCGCGCCGATCTCGATGACCCGGGCAAGCCGGTCGGCGTGTTCCTGCTGGTCGGCCCGAGCGGCGTCGGCAAGACCGAGACCGCGCATGCGCTGGCCGACCTGCTCTACGGCGGCGAACGCAACATGATCACGGTCAACATGTCGGAGTTCCAGGAGGCCCACAGCGTGTCGGGCCTGAAGGGCGCGCCGCCGGGCTATGTCGGTTACGGCCGGGGTGGCGTGCTGACCGAGGCGGTGCGCCGCCGCCCGTACAGCGTGGTGCTGCTCGACGAGATGGAGAAGGCGCATCCCGACGTGCTGGAGCTGTTCTTCCAGGTCTTCGACAAGGGCGTGATGGAAGACGGCGAAGGCGTGCCGATCGATTTCCGCAACACGGTGATCCTGCTGACCTCGAACGCGGCGCAGGACGTGATCACCGAGGCCTCGCGCGGCGGCCGGCGCCCGCCGCCGCAGGAACTGGTCGAGAAGCTGCGCCCGGCGCTGCTCAGGCAGTTCAGCCCGGCGTTCCTGGCGCGCCTGGTGCTGGTGCCGTACTACCACCTGGGCGATGCGCAGATCCGCAATATCGTCGACCTCAAGCTGGCGCGGCTGGCGCAGCGCTTTGCGCGCAACCACAACGCGCGCCTGAGCTGGGACGAGGCGCTGGCGCAGGCGATCACGCAGCGCTGCACCGAGGTCGACAGCGGCGCGCGCAATGTCGACCATATCCTGACCCAGTCGGTGCTGCCGGAACTGGCGCGGCGCGTGCTGGAGCAGCTGTCGATCTCGGAGCCGTTCGGCGGCGTGCATCTCTCGCTCGACACCGGCGGCGGGGTGGCGTTCCGCTTCCTGCCGCAAGCGGGGTGCTGACGCATGATCCCGACACAGGCCACCCAGGCCGGCAGCTTCGCGACCCTGGCCACGCCGTTTGGCGGCGACGTGCTGCTGCTCGACGGCTTTGCCGGGCGCGAGGCGCTGTCCGAGCTGTTCCGCTTCAGCCTGCGCATGCGCTCGGCGGACAAGGCGCTCGACGCGGGCCGCATCGTGGGCCAGCGCCTCACCGTCACGCTGCAGCACCCGGGCGGCGCGCCCCGCTACCTGAACGGCATCGTCACGCGCTTTGCCCACGCCGGCGCCGACCACAACCATGGCTTCTACACCGCGGAACTGGCGCCGCGGCTGTGGCTGCTGACCCTCGGGCGCGACCGCGCCATCTACCAGAACCTGTCCGCGCCGCAGATCATCCGCCGCGTGCTGCAGTCCTTCGACGTGGCGTTCGAGGCCCGCATCACGGAAACGCGCTACCCGATGCGCGAGTACTGTGTGCAGTACGACGAAAGCCCGTTCGACTTCATCTCGCGGCTGATGGAGGAGGAAGGCATCTTCTACTTCTTCACGTTCGCGGACGGCGCGCACACCATGGTGCTGGCCGACAGCCCGTCGGCCCACCCGCCCGGCGCGCACTGCGCCGACCTGGCGATGCACGACATGGAGCGCCCGCAGGCCGGCGCGGCACGGATGCTCGCCTTCGGCATGGCGCGCCAGCTTGGCGCCGCGACGCAGGTTCTGGCCGACTACGACTACCTGCAGGCCCGGACCTCGCAGGGCACCGCCCAGGCCGGCGCGGCGCCGGTGGCGCAGCAGTACGTGTTTCCCGGCCGGCACAAGGATGCCGCCGACGCCAGCCGCAAGGCCGCGATCCGGGCCGGCGCGCAGCAGGCCCAGGCGCAGACGGGCATGGGCGAGAGCGCGTGCCACCACCTGGCCGCGGGCATCCGCTTCACGCTGCACGGCCACGTCGATCCCGCGCTCGATATCGCCTACGTGGTGCGCGCGGTGGAGCATGCCTGGAGCGGTGATGCCTATGGCAATACCGTGTCGGTGTTGCCGCTGTCGGTGCCATTCCGCGCGCCGCTCAGCACGCCGCGGCCGCTGGTCGCCGGCACGCACACCGCGACCGTGGCCGGGTCCCAGGGCGAAGAGATCTGGACCGATGCGCATGGCCGTATCAAGCTGAAGTTCCACTGGGACCGTGCGCCCGGCGCCAACCAGGACAGCTCATGCTGGGTCCGCGTGGCGCAGGCCTGGGCCGGCGCCGGCTGGGGCCACCTGTTCCTGCCGCGCATGGGGCAGGAGGTGGTGGTCAGCTATGTCGATGGCGACCCGGACCGGCCGCTGGTGACCGGCAGCGTCTACAACGGCCAGTCCGGCGTACCGGTGCCGCTGCCCGCCATGCAGACGCAGAGCGTGATCCGTTCGCGCGCATCGAAGGGCGGGTCGGCCGGCAATGAGCTGCGCATGGAAGACAAGGCTGGTGCCGAGGAGCTGTTCCTGCGCGCCCAGCGCGCCATGACGGTTTCGGTGGCAGACACCTTGTCCACCATGGTGGAGGCGGGCGGCGAATCGCACCTGGTCAAGGCCGGCGACCTTGCGCTCGAAGTGCGGTCCGGCAATGAAACACACAAGGTGAGCGGCACGCGCCAGGTCAAGGCGGACGGCGACGAGACCCACACCAGCGGCGCGGCGTTTGCGCACGACGTTGGCGGCAACTACAAGCTCACGGTGGCCGGCAACCTGGTGATCGAGGTCGGTGGATCGATCGCGTTCAAGGCGGGAACCTCGCTGCAGTGCGAGGCCGGCACCACGTTGAGCAGCAAGGCCGGTACCACCCTGAGCAACGAAGCCATGATGGTCCGGCAGAAGGCGTCGGCCGCGCAGACGGTGGAAAGCGGCGGCATGCTCGAGCTCAAGGGCGCCCTGGTGAAACTGAACTGAGCCGCGGAACAGAGCCATGACTTTAGCTGCCCCGACGCCGCCCGATCCAGGACCCGCCATGGCCGAAGCTTATGACGGCGATGGCCGCCTGGTGTCGCGCGTGCCGCTGGCCGGCGGGCGCCCCCACGGCAGGTTCGAGTGCTTCCATCCGGATGGCTCGCTGCGCCTGGATGCCGAATACGAACATGGCGAACTGGCGGGGCTGCTGCGTGCCTATGCCGCCGATGGCAGCCTCGAATACGAAGCGCATTATGCCGGCGGCCGCCTGCACGGCACCAGCGCCACCTACCGCAACGGCCGGCTGGAGACGCGCCAGCTGTACGCCGACGGGCAGCTCGCGGGAGAGAGCGTGTGCTACGCGCCGTCCGGCGAGGTGACCGCGCGCTGCGTCTACCGGCAGGGCCGGCTCGAGGACGAGGCCGTCTATGCGCATGAGGGCGCGGTGGTGCGCCGCAGCCGCTACCGCGCCGGCAGGCTCGAGGGCGAGACCCGTGAGTACGGCGCCGGCGGCACGCTGGCGCAGTCGCTGCCGTACCGCAACGACCTGCTGCACGGCATGGCGCGCAGGTTCGACCCGG
Source organism: Cupriavidus necator (assembly GCF_016127575.1). Taxonomy (NCBI): domain Bacteria; kingdom Pseudomonadati; phylum Pseudomonadota; class Betaproteobacteria; order Burkholderiales; family Burkholderiaceae; genus Cupriavidus; species Cupriavidus necator. Next base: position 2,663,771 of record NZ_CP066019.1, on the reverse strand, counting down.
AAGGCGAGGTCATCGCCGTGCGCAGCTACGCCGACGGCAATCCCCGCGGCGACTGGCAGGCGATCGCACCCGCCGATGGCGAGGAGGGCGCGGCAGTGCCCGCCGGCTTTGCACAGCGTCTCGAACGCTGGCTGAGGGGTTAGCCATGGCCTTGCAGGTCACCATGGGCGCGACCATGCAGTGCAGCTTCGGGCTGGCGCCGTCCAGCCTGGTCGTGCTGCCGCTGGGCCGCGTGCTGGCCGGCACCGGTGCGGCCAGCGTGATGGACCACCTGCCGATGGTGAACATCCCGCCCTTCGGCATGTGCAACTGCCTGGGCAACCCGCAGGTGGCCGCGGCCACCGCCGCGGCGCAGGGCGTGCTGACACCGATGCCCTGCGTGCCGGCGACGTCGGCGCCGTGGCTGCCGGGCGCGCCGACCGTGCAGATCGGCGGCGCGCCGGCGCTGCAGGACAGCTCGAAACTGATGTGCGCATGGGGCGGCGTGATCCAGATCGTCGCGCCGGCGCAGGCCACCGTGATGACCCCCTGATGACCGCCGAGGCAAGCATGACCTACGTATTCTCGATGAGCTCGCGCATGGTGACAATCGCCGTGACCTGCGCGGTGCTGCTGTGTGCGCTGTTGTTCCTGATGGGCGTGGAGATCGGCGCCCGCCTGGGACGGCCTGGCGTACTCCAGCGTGCGGACACCGCACCCATGGCCGTGGCGCCCGCGGCCCCGGCCACTGCCACGCTGCCCGCCGCCACCCAGGCGCCCGCCATTGCCGTTGGCCTTGCCGCGGCTCCAGGCGCGCCCTCGACTCCCTGAAACATGAACCGTTTGACGCCATGTCGCTGACTCCCGTCCCTGATTCCCGCCGCGCGGCAACACGCGCGTGGCGCTGGCTGGCGCGCGCCCTCGCGGGCGCCGCGCTTGCCCTGCCGGCCGCTGGCCATGCGCAGGCCACCTACACGCCGGCACCGGCCCACCCGGCGGCATCGTTTGCCGCGCAGGGCGGGTTGCCGGAAGGCGCCCCTGCGCCAGTCTCCACACCGAACGGACTGGTGTTGATGCCTGACGGACGCCTGATGGCGCCGGAGTTCGCCCGCATCGCCAGCCGCGGCGAACTGGTGGTCGCGGTGCTGAAGGTGGACCAGCCCCCGTTCTTCCAGGAGCGCAACGGCGAGCTGAGCGGGCTCGATATCGACCTCGCGCGCGAGCTTGCGCGCAAGCTCAACGTGCGGGTGCGCTTCAACCGCGACGCCACCACCTTCGACGGGGTGGTCAAGCTGCTGGCGCAGGGACAGGCCGACGTGGCCATCAGCAAGCTGTCGCGCACGCTGCCGCGCATGCAGATCATCAGCTTCAGCACACCTTACCTGCGGCTGAACCGCGCGCTGCTGCTCAATCGCGTCAAGTTCGCTCAGATGGCACGCGGCCGGCCGGTGCCGGAGGTGATCCGCGCCTATGACAGCTCGATTGGCGTGGTCGGAAATTCGTCGTACTCGGAGTATGTGGTGAACAATTTTCCCAAGGCCTACGTCACGGCTTATCCAACCTGGGATGAAGCCCTGAAGGCGCTGAACGACGGCCGCGTCGCCGCGGTGTACCGCGACGAGTTCGAGGTCAAGCGCGTGCTCAAGGCGGATCCGACCGCTGCGCTGCGCCTGCGCGTGGTGACGCTGCAGGATCTTGAGGACACGCTGGGCATCGCCGTCAACGTGTCGGCGCCGGCGCTGCTGGGCTTTGTCAACCAGTTCCTCGCCGAGCGGCCCAAGCGGCTCGAGGTGGCGGACGTGCTGCAGGCGGCCACGCGATGAGCGCGCCCGCCATGAAGCCGGGCGCGGCCCAGGCACAGCGCGCCGCGTCCATGAAGCTGGATGCCGGCAAGCTCTACGCCATTGCCCTCAATCCGTGGGTGGTGATCGGCAGCCTGGCGCTGGGCGGCGCCACCGGGCTGCTCTGGCCCGCGCTGGCCCGGCACCTGGGCGTGGTGGGCGATGTCTACGTGGACCTGCTCAAGATGACCACGCTGCCGTTCATGGTGTCGGCGGTGATCTTCAGCCTGCAGCGGCTGTTCCGCGATGGTGGGGCCTCGCGGCTGATGATCCGCGTGGTGACGGTGTTTGTCGGCGCGTCGCTGTTGGTGGCGCTGGTGTCGGCACTGGTGCTGATCGTGATGCGCCCGGGCAGCAACCTGTCGAGCGCCACCATGGAGACCTTCGGCGCGATGGTGGGCAGCGATGCCACGTCCAGCGATACGGTGATGAACCTCTACGGCGAGGATATCCAGGAGAAGTCGCTGAGCCTGTCCGAAGTCCTGACCAGCCTGATCCCGACCAATATCTTTGCCGCGCTCGCCAACGGCGACGCCCTCAAGGCCCTGGTGTTCGCGCTGATGTTCGGCCTGGCCGTGGGGCGCGTGCCCGAGCGCATTTCCATCGGGCTGAGCCTGTCGCTGGAAACGGTCTACCACGCCTGCCAGAAGCTGATGCACTGGCTCAGCTATCCGCTGCCCGTGATCCTGTTCTGCATGAGCGCGGCGCAGCTGGGCAAGTCCGGACTGGAGCCGCTGCAGGCGATGATGCAGTTCGTGCTGGCGTTCTCTATCGCGTCGGTGCTGCTGCTGGCACTGGCCGTCGGGATCATCTGGAAGCGCTCCAGCCAGAGCCTGGGCGCCACGCTGGACGCGCTGCGCTCACCATTTGCGCTGGCGCTGGCCACGCGCAACAGCGCGGCCTGCATGCCCAGCATGATCGAGTGCCTGGTCGACCGGCTCGGCTTTGCCCGGGTGCGCGTGGAACTGCTGGTGCCGCTGGCGATCTCGCTGCTGCGCGTGGGGCCGATGGTCTATTACGTCTGCGCCACGCTGTTCATCGCGCAGCTGTACGGCCATCCGCTGGGCCTGGTCGATATCGCCACGGTGCTGCTGGCCTCGGTGCTGGCGGGCTTTGCTTCGGCCGGCATGACGGGCCTGGTGATCGTTTCGCTGGTCGGCATGACCTGTGCCTATCTTGGCCTGCCATTCGAGGCCGCATTCATTCTCTTCCTTGCCGTCGACCCGGTCTGCGACATGCTGCGCACGCTGATCCTGGTGGTCGGCAATACCGCGGCGGTGTCGGTGATCTGCCCGCGGCCGCTGAAGCTTTAGGGTCGGCTCATATGAACAACGGAAGTACTGGCATGACCATGATCGGGGTGCTGGGCGGCATGGGGCCGCTGGCGACAGTGGATTTTCTCGATCGCGTGGTTCGGCTTACCGATGCCGTGCGTGACCAGGACCACCTGCCGATGGTGGTGGCGCACCTGCCGCAGACTCCTGACCGCTCGCGCTCGATCCTGGCTGGCGATGCCTTGCCGCTGCCCTACCTGCTGCGCGGCATCGAGCTGCTCAACCGCAACCAGGTGGGGCTGGTGGTGATCCCGTGCAATACCTCGCACCACTGGTATGCGCAACTGAGCGCGCACAGCGCGGCGCCGATCCTGCATATCGCGCGGATCTGCGTGGCGGCCTTGCCTGCCGATACCGGCAGCGTGGCCATCCTGGCCACGCGCGGTGCGCTGGCCTCCGGCATCTACCAGGCAGCGCTCGACGCGCGCGGGATCGCGGCGGTGGTGCCGCCGGAGCCGGTGCAGCTGCAGGTCGATGCCTGCATCCGGGCGGTCAAGGCCGGCGCCCTGGACCAGGCCGGCGAGGCGCTTGGCAGCGCGCTGGCGCGGATCGCGGCGCTCGGCGTCGGCGCCGCGATCATGGGCTGCACGGAAATCCCGGTGGCGGCGCGCGGCCTGGCCGCGCCGCCGCTCATGCTGGTCGACAGCACCAACGAGCTGGCACGGGCGACGGTGGCGTTCGCGCTGGCGCGCGGCTGGAACAAGGCCGCATGAAAGCCCTGAACTGGCTCTCGCACAGCGTGCCCGGGCTGCTCTTGTGCCTGGTGGCGGGCGCGCTCGCCGGCACCGTGGCCGGGCCGCTGGGCCGCTTCGCCTGGCTGGTCGGACAGCTCTACCTGTCGGTGGTGAACATGGCCGCGGTGCCGCTGCTGGTGGTGGCCACCTTCTTCGGCCTGCGCCAGGTGCTGGCGCTGCCGCGCGCCGGGGCGCGTTTCGGCGCCATCTTCGGCACGGCTGCCGGGGTGGTGGGGGTGTGCGCGCTGGCCGGCGCGCTGGCGGGGCTGCTGACCGCGCCGGGCGCGGAACTCCCTGCACAGGCCAGCGAAAAGCTTGGCGCGCTGATCCTCAGCGGCGTGGCCGATGGCGGCGAGGTGCGCGTGGACCTGCATGGCAAGGCAGAGGCCAATACGGACAAGCTGCCGCACGCGCTCGGGAACATCATTCCCGACAACTTCTACCGCGCACTGGCGCATGGCCAGACGCTGGGCGTGCTCACCGGGGCGCTGCTGTTCGGGCTTGCCTTCGCAGCGCTGTCGCGCGAGCAGACCGGCATGCTGAGCAATGTGTTCGAAGGGATCTACCGCACCTTCGAGCAGATCATCGCCCACGCCAACTTGCTGATCCCGGTGCTGGCATTCGGGCTTGCGGCCCATCTGTCGATGCATGCCGACCGCGCCACCATGGGCGCGATGGCCGGGGTGCTGGTCACGTTCCTGATGCTCTGCCTGCTGCTCAGCGGCGTGGCCGCGGCCGCGATTGCCGCCTGCGCGCGGCTGCCGTTCTCGCAGGTGGTGACCGAGCTGAATGGCTCCATGCTGGTCGGCCTGGCCTCAGGCAGCGCCACCGCGCCGATCCCGCACACAATCGAGGCCATGAGCGCGCGGCTGGGTTTTCCGCGCGGGCTGGTGGAGCTGGTGGTGCCCCTGGGCGCGGTGTTCGTGCGCGGGGGCTCGGCGCTGTACTTCGCGCTGGCCACGGTGTTCGTCGCCAACCTGTACGGGCGCCCCGTGGGCGCCGGCGACGTGGCATGGATCGCGATGGCCGCCACCATCGCGGCCTGGCTCTCGGCGGGGCAGGGCGGCCTGGGAACGATCGCCTATGCGGGCGTTGCGCTGTCGGTGCTGCAGTTGCCGGCTGAGGCAGCCGCAGTGCTGCTGCTGGCGATCGACCCGATCTGCGATGGGCCGCGCAATGCCTTGAGCCTGGTCTGCACCTGCGCGGTGATTGCGCTGGTGTCGGTGGGCCTGCCGATGGAACGCGTCGCGGCGCAGCGGATGGAGGGCGCGGATGGGCGCGCGCACGTGCCGGGCCCACGGCTGCCCGCCGCACAGGCCGCGGCGGTGCGGCTGGTGCTGACGCGCGCGCAACTGGCGCTGGCCAGCGCCTGCGCGCTGCTGGCCGGTCTGCTGATCGTGCTGATGGGCATCGGGGTGGGTGCGAAATGATGCCGCATCCGCAACCACGAAGGAGTCTGATGATGACGACGCCCGTGCATCTCTTATCCCTGCGCCGCGCCGGCACGCTGCTGGCGGCGGCTGCGCTCGCTGGCCTGCTCGGGGGCTGCGCGGCCTCTTCATGGCTGGGCTTCAAGGGGGACAAGGTCAAATGGAAGCAAGTCACGCTGACGGCGGCGGCGGATGCCAACGGCAACAGCCCGGTGGCCGTCGACGTGGTGCTGGTCAGCGACGAGGCCCTGCAGGCCCGGCTGGCGGACCTGCCCGCGGCCAAGTGGTTTGCCGGGCGCAGCGACCTGGGCAGCACCTATCCGAGCGGGCTGCGTTATCGCAGCTGGGAACTGGTGCCCGGCCAGCGGCTGGACGTGCCGGCCGAAGACCTGGAGGGGCCGCGCGTCGCCGCGGCCTATGTGTTCGCCAACTACCAGGCGCCGGGCGCGCATCGCGCCCGCGTCGAGCAATTCAACGGCACGCTTGCCGTGCAGCTCGACAGCGCCGCCTTTACCGTGCTTGTGACCAAATGAACCTGGTTTTTCCTGCCACGGCCGCGTACGGCCCGGGAGCCCCCCATGTCTGAGCGCGCGCTGCCGGTCGATCGGGTTGAATGGCATGAGGGCATGCTGCTGGCGCCCCAGCATCTCCAGCTGCTGGCCGGGCGGCTCGATTCGCTGGTGGCGTGGCAGACACTCGCGGCCGCACCGTTTGGCTGGGGCGTGCGCCGGCTGGAGTTCGACGCCGGGCTGCTGCCGGCGGGCGTGGTGCGCGTGCTGCAGCTCGAAGCCATCATGCCGGACGGCACTGCCGTGTCCTACGCGCGCGACGATGCCCGCCAGCCGCCGCTGGAGCTGGCGCTCGAGCCGTTTGCCGACGCGCTTGCCGGCGGCATGCTGGCGCTTTACCTGACCCTGCCGGTGGCGGCCGCAAACCGCAAGGACGGGCAGGTGCGGCGGTTCCGCTCGGTGGCGGGCGCCCCGGTGGAGGATGAGGTGTCCGAAGCGCCGCCCGCCGACATTCCGCGCCTGCTGCCAAGCCTGGCACTCGATGCCGGCGCCAGGCCGTCGCCGCTCCATGTGTCGCTGTGCCTGGGCGCGGTCTACAAGGACAACGAGATCGTGCGGCTCGGCGACCGCCTGCCGCCGTTGCTGGAGGTGGCACGCGGCAGCGCGCTGTGGACGGCGGTGGCGTCGCTGGTGGCCCAGCTGCGCGGCAAGGCCGCGTTCGTGGCCAAGCAGACCGCGATCCCGTCATCCCGGGCGGACGACCGCCTGACCCAGCTGGAACTGAAGGACCGCTTGCGCAGCCTGGTGACCGCGCTGCCGCTGCTGGAGGCGGTGTTGCGCACGCCGCATCTGCACCCGCTTGCACTCTACCTGGCGCTGGCCTCGGTGCTGGGGTCGCTCAGCCTGCTCAAGCCGGGCGGCCTGCCGCCGGTGCCGGACGACTATGAACACGCCGACCCCATGGCCGTGTTCACGCCGCTGCTGCGCGCGCTGCGCGAGACCCTGGCCGAGGTCAGCGAAGAGTACCGCGAGCACAAGTTCGAGTTCCGCCACGGCGCGTTCGACATCGTGCTGCAGCCGGACTGGATCGGCGAGCGCCTGGTGGTGGGCCTGCGCGGGCAGTCAGAGCGCGACCTGCTGGCCTGGATGTCGGGCGCTGTGGTGGGCTCGCAGTCGGTCTACCCGTCGCTGCGCACGCGGCGCGTGCTGGGCGCGGTGCGCCGTGTGGTCGAGCATGCCGAGGACCTTGGGGTGCGTTCCGGCTCGGGTTACCTGTTGTTCGAGATCGAAGCCGATCCCGCGCTGGTCCATGCCAACGAGGCGATGGTGATCGGCAATCCCAATGAAGGCGCCAGCGTGCAGCGGCCGCAGGAAATGCTGCTGTTCGTCAAGGGCTGACGGCAGACTATCAAGGCAAACAGACTATGGCGCGCTACCGACCGGAAACCGAGGAAGACGATCTTGCCACCGGGCAGTTCCGGGCGTTCCTGGATGAACTCGTCAAGCTGCAGGAGCGGTTCTCCGAACAACCCGACCTCAGCGGCGAAGCTGCCGCGCAAGGCATGAACCGCCAGCTGCTGAACCTGCTGGAAGTGCAGACCCTGCAATCGCGGCGCGACAGCTCGCGCTTCGAGATGGAGGACGTGGCCGATGCCCGCTACCTGAAGGCGGTGCTCGCCGATGAAATCCTGCTGAACGCCGATTGGGCCGGCCGCGCCGCGTGGCATGGGCATCTGCTCGAATCGACGCTGTTCCGCACCAACGTGGCAGGCGACCAGGTGTTTCGCCGTATCGAGCAGCTGCTGCTGGACCGCGAGCCGTCGCGCCGCAACCTGGCACGGCTGTACCTGTTCACGCTCGGGCTTGGTTTCCAGGGGCGCTTTCGCGGCGCCGATGCCGAAGCGCGGCTGCGCAGTCTGCGCGAGGAACTGTATGAGTTCATCTACCAACGCCGGCCAGACCTGGGCGGACGCGAGCGCGTGCTCAGCGAATCCGCGTACGCCCACACGCTCTCGCATATCGCGCCGCGCAAGCTGCCCACGCTGACGCGCTGGACCGTGGTGTTCCTGCTGGGCCTGGCCACCCTGCTGGCGCTGTCCGAGGTGACGTGGCTGTGGCAATCCTGGCCGGTGCGCGAAGCGCTGCGGGCCGACACCGTGGCCGGAGGCACGCCATGACGCGCCGGCAGCCCATCCGCGCCCGGGGGGCAGGCGCATGCTGACCAGCAACCTGTTTCTGATTTCGATCGGCGTGCTGACGCTGGTGGCGCTGGCCGTGCTCGGCGCGGTGCTGTATTTCGCTGCGCAGCGGGCCCGCGCCAAGCCGGCGGCCGAGCGCAAGATCGTGCGCCTGCGCACCGATTCGCTGCGCACCGCGTTCCGCCAGGCGATCGAGCTGGTCGAGGGCAATATCGCCTCGCGCGCCGAGCGCTACAACATTCCGTGGATCCTGGTCCTGAATGAGGGCGAGGATGCGCGGCCGCTGCCGATCGCTCAGTCCGGCGTGGCCAGCGTGCTGGGCTCCGACGCTGCCAATGCGGCCGCCACGCAGGGTATTTCATGGCACTTCTTTGACCGCGGCGTGGTCATCGACATCAATGCGGCCTATCTGGGCTCGCCTGACGACGATACCGATGAAAAGCCCTGGGACGAGTTCCTCGGCCTGTGCCGCGGCTATCGCCCGCAACGGCCCTTCGACAGCGTGGTGGTGACGGTGCCGGCGGCGATGCTGCTGGCCGACGACACCGACGCACAGCTTGAGCTGGTGCGCCGGGCCAAGCTGGCCCACCGGCGGCTATGGCTGGCGCAGAACCGCTTTGCGGTGCGTTTCGCGGTCTATGTGGTGGTGACGGGCTGTGAGTCGCTGCCGGGCTTCGCGCACTTTGCGCGCGCGCTGCCAGAGCCGATGCGCGCCGGCATGCTGGGCTGGTCCTCGCCGTACGACCTGTCGGCCACCTACCAGTCGGGCTGGATCGATGCGGCCATGTCGGGCGTGGTGCGCGCGGTGTCGGACGGTGTGGCCGAGCTGCTGGCGATAGGGGCGCAGGAGGTGGATGCCTGCCAGTCGCTGCTGCTGCCGGCGCGCATCGAAGCCATGCGCGGGCAGCTCACGCGCTATGTCGACGAACTGCTGCGGCCCAGCGCCTATCACGAGCCCTTCTATCTGCGCGGCGTCTACCTGACCGGCGACAGCGGCGAGCTGGCGGCGCATGCACCCGCCTTCGCCGCGCCGCGCCTGCGTGCGGCGCAGCCTGACGCACTGGCGCCAGAGGATGCGCACGCGCCGGAGCTGGCGCCGGCAGCCAGCGCCAGCTCGTCCGCCGACCTGCTCAACGAGCTGATGCGGCAACCGGCGTTCCTGCGCGACCTGTTCGAGAAGAAGATCTTCCTGGAGTACGGGCTGACGCGGCCATCGCGCTCGCAGCAGCTGGCGCGGCCGCTGGTGCACCGAGCGCTGCGCTGGGGCGGCATGGCCGTGCTGTGCGCGTGGGCCGGGGGACTGCTGGTCGCGGCATGGCAGATGGGACATCGCCATGCCGAACTGCTGGCCGCGCTTGGCGAACTGCGTGCCGGCGCGCAGCAGCGCGCGCTGGCCGCGCAGCGCGGCCAGGACCTGCCGCCGGACTGGTACCGGCGCCAGGCGCTGGGGCTGATCGCGATGAACCAGCGCCTGAGCGCGCAGTCGGTCTCGTCCTGGTTCATGCCGGGCTCGTGGGCCTTTATCGACGACCTGGACGGGCGCGTGCACGATCGCTTCCAGCGCGCCTTCGGCGAGATCGCGCTCGACACCATCGATCGCGAACTGCTGGCACGCGTCGACACGCTGACAGGCGTGGGGCGCGACCCGAGCACCGGCCAGCTGATCATCGGCGACAGCTGCCTGGCGCCGCCGGGCGCACGGGGCGAGGCCCTGCCGCCACGCAGCCTGGCGCTGGAAGACATGCCGGAGATGCGCGCGCTGCAGCAGTACGTTGCCGCGGTCGACCAGTTCGACGCTGCGCTGCAAGCGCTGCACCGGCTGGAAACGCCGCAGCCTGCCAACGCCGATGCGCTGCGGCTGGTGGTGCGCTATGCGCTGGGGGCGGAGTTGCAGGGCGAGGTCTCGGGCAGCCTGCCGTATTTCCAGCGCGACCCTGGCAAGGGGCGTGGTGCCGCAAGCCTGGCAACCGGCGGCAGGGCACTGACCGCGCTGGTGCCGCCCTTGCGCTGCACCTTCGACAAGGGCGCGCGCCAGCTCGACGAGCGGCTTTTCAACAACAACCCGCTGCTGGTGGCCGAGCGCGCCGTCAGGTCCAGCCTCGATGAACTGGCCGGCGGGGCCAATGCCGGCAGTGGCGTCAACCGGGTCCTGGCCGACTACCGCGGCATTGTCGCGGCGATCGGCACGCAGCAGGAACTGCTGGCGTCCGGCAAGGGCGGCTGGATCAGGCAGCCCCAGTTCGCCGCGGGCACCGTCTACGCGCGCACGCTGGCGCAGGCCGCGCAGAACCGGCTGCTCGGCGAAGACCTGGTGGCAGCCGCGCGCGCACGCGCTGAAAGCGGCTTCCAGGCCTTCACCGGCGAGCTGGCGCAGCGCTTCAGCGGACCCGACAGCGGGATCGCGTGGCAGGACAAGGACGGCCGCTTCGTGGTCACGCCCGAGCGGCTGGCCTTGCGCGACCGGCTCGCCGCCCTGCTGAACCAGCCGTTCATGGCGCCGCCGCGCGACCTGGCGCTGCCGTCGGTGCCGGCCGGGTCGGCGGTGCTGTGGGATCGCCAGCAGCTTGACCAGGCCATCGCCCTGGGCGACATGCGCAAGCGCTTTCTTGACGAGGGGCTGACGGGCCTGCCAGGCCCCTGGCGCGATGCGATTGCGCAAAGCGTGGACCAGCAGTTTGCGCGGCTGGTGACCGACCAGGTCGCGACCGCGGCAATCATGGCGCCGCTGCAGGCCGATGGCGGCAGCGCCGGCTTCGAGGCTGCACTGGGCCGAATCGCGCGCATCAAGACCATGCTGGGCGAGATGCATGCCATGTCGCGCGTGGATGACCTCGATGCGCTGGTTTCGCGCGATGCGCTGGCACGGCTGCGCGCGGTGGACGAGCTGCTGCAGCAGTCCGAGCTGTACGCGATCCGGCAGGGCAGCGCCGGCGACGGGGCCCGTGCGCCGCGCTCGCCGCTGCTGACGGCGTTCGGGCTGAACGACGCGGCGGCGCTGGGGCCGTACCTGGACCAGCAGTCGGCGCGTGCGCAGGCCCTGGGCCGCGAGGCCGCGGTGTATCTTGCCGCGCTCTCGCCCGCCGACGCCGGCTCCGGCCTGGCATTGCGCTGGCAGGCGCTGAACCGCGATCTGGAACGCTATCGGCTCAAGAACCCGAACAGCCGGCTGCTGATGCTGGAGCAGTTCGTGCAGGCCGCGGCGGCCGAGTCCGGCCAGGGCGTGTGCCTGGCGCGCTTTGCGGCGCGGCCTGCCGGCGGGGATGACTACTTTGCCGCGCTGCACGTGCGCCTGTACGACGGCCTGCTCGCGCGCTGTGCGCAAGGCTATTTTGCCGACCTGCAGCGGCAGTGGGACGGGTTCTCGGCCACGTTCAATGAACGGCTGGCCGGGCGCGCGCCGTTTGGCGGCGCCGCCAACGCCGGCGAGGTGCGCACGGCGGACTATGCCGAGCTTGGCCGGGTGCTCAAGCGCTATGAACCGCTCTCGGCGACGTACCGGGCCGCGCGTGGCGACGGGCCGCTCAGGAATATCGCGTCCGGCGTGCCGGTGCACCAGTTCATCGACAGCTTCGACCAGGTCAGGACCCTGCTCGCGCCACTGTATCCGGTCGAGGAGGGCGCGCCCGCGGGCTATGACGTGAGCGCGGAGTTCCGCGTCAACCGCGGCGCGGAACTGGCCGGCAACCAGATCATCGACTGGACCCTGACGATCGGCGCGCAGAGCCTGTCGATGCGCGATGCGCCGCGCTCGCTGCACTGGGACTACGGCAGTCCGGTGACGCTGACGCTGCGCTTTGCCAAGGACTCACCGATGGTCGCGTTGCCTGACGCCGAACAGCGCGCGCTGGCCGCCGACGGCAAGACCATGACCTGGCGCTTTGCCGACCCGTGGTCGCTGCTGTCGTTCATTGCGCGCCATCGCATCGCGGATCCGGGCGGGCGCGCCGACAGCACGGCGCAACTGCTGCGCTTCGACTTTCCGCTGGGCAGCGCCGCGCCGGATTTCACGGCGGCGCCCAGGCCGGTGCGCGGCCGTGTGTTCCTGCGTCTGGTGCTGACGGCCGCGGGCAGGAAGATGCCGCTGCCGTGGCCGCAAAGCTTTCCCACCCGGGCTCCTGAATGGACCAACCTATGACGACGCCAACGCAAGACCGCATCCCGGACGCGCAGGCACTGCTTGCGCCGGTGCCGGGCGACGATCCCGCGGGCGCTTCGCTGCGCTACGACGCGGTCTATCGCGCCATCGCCGAAGCGCGCCAGCACGACGACGAGTCCTTGCCGATGCGGGAATGGGAGCGCCCGCTGGTCAAGGCTGACTGGAAACGCGTGGCCGCGCTCGCCAGCGAGGCGCTGGCCACGCGCAGCAAGGACTTCCAGCTGGCGGCATGGCTGTGCGAGGCGTGGATCCATCTGCACGGCGCGGCCGGCTTTTGCGCCGGGGTGCGCTTGCTGGGGGCGTTGGCGGACGCGTATTGGGAAAGCGCCTGGCCGCGCATGGAAGCCGGCGATGCGGAGGCACGCTGCGCCCCGATCGCATGGCTCAACGAGACCTTGCCAGCGGTGCTGGCGCTGCATGTCCCGCTGTTGTCGCTGGCCGACGAGAAACCCCTGCACATCACGCTGGACCTGTGGGAACGCAGCCTGGCGCCGGTCGATGACTACGACAGCCTGGGCCGCGAGGCGCTGCTGCAGCGCGCGCATCACGCGCCCGACCGGGCCCGATTGGATGCGTTGTGGCGCGACCTGCACGGCGCCAGCGCCGAATGGGCTGGGTTTGACCGGCGCATCGACGCGCTGCTGGGGGCGCAAGCGCCGAGCCTGGCGCGCGTAACCGACACGCTGGCGCGGCTGGTGCGGGCGGTGGCGGCGCTGCGCGGGGACGAAGCAGGCAGCGCTCACCGTGGCGAACCCGCCGCCACGGGGCCGGCCGGTAACAACGATCCCGTGGACGATCCCGAGCCGATGCCGGTCTTGCCCGCCGCGGGGCCGGGGCAGACCGCCATGCTGGCGCACGGCCGCATCGAGGACCGTGCGCATGCCTACCAGCTGATCCGGGATGTGGCCGACTACCTGGCGCGCCATGAGCCGCACAGCCCCACGCCATACCTGCTGCGGCGCGCGGTGCGCTGGGGGCAGATGCCACTGGCGGATCTGATGCAGGACATCCTGCGTGAGGACGGGGATATCGGGCGGTATCTGGCGCTGCTGGACAACTAGCTGGCACGGCATCCGAGCCCGGGCATTTTCTGACATCAAGTGGACAAGGGGAGCTGGAACATGCTGAGGACCCAATACCAGACGTTCATCGCCGCCACCGCCAGGGACTGGAAGTTCCTGGCACGTGGCAGCAATATCCGCGCGGTCGATTGCGCGCTGGAAGACTATTGGCGAGAGATGAACGGCGCACGGGACGCACGGCGGGAGATCGCCAGCCTGAACGCGATCGTGACGGCGTGCATCGGCTGGCTGAAGCTCAAGCGCGGCAAGCCGGAAAGCCGTCAGGGCTTGGTTGGCGGCGCTGAAAAGATCAATGCTCTGTTCGTCACGCGCCGTCGTGCAATCACGAATCTCGGCAGCGAAGCGTTGCAGGAACTCTATGCGCGCCTGACCCAGCTGGGTATTCTCACCCCGGACTTGCGCGGGCGGATGAAATTCGACCGGCGCAAGCTGCTGGTGCTCGGTTCCGGTGTCAACCACGGTGACCGCTCGCCCTACGTGCGCGAACTCAGGCCGATGGGCGCGGACTATCAGAACGAGCGTCTGTCCTATCTCCAGTCGGGCAAGGTCCAGGCGATCTCGGGCAGCGGTGTCCATCTGACGCACAAGAATCTCTCGCAGATGATGCCGGCCAACCCGCAACGGCGCGCAGAGGCCGAGGCGATTGCCAGCAAAGATGTGCACGCACTGACGCTGGAGGATTTTCAGCTGCTCGATGCCATCGGTCGGGAGAACCTTGTCACAGGCGATGTCAACTATCTGACAAAGAGCGAACGCATGCGGTATATGGCGATCGTCGGAGACGACGGACTTCTGTACGACGTAAATAACCAGCGCATCACGACACATGCGGTCAAGGTGACAGCCTATGCGATGGACAAGTACGGCTCCTTGTTCATTAAAGATGCAGATCCGCTGGATGACGCCATGTTCTTCAACCACTCGTCGTTCAACGCGGGCAATGATGTTATTTGCGCAGGTACGCTGACCATCAGGAATGGCTCGCTGCGCGTGATCGACAACAACAGCGGCCACTACAAGCCCACGCGGGAAAACCTGCACAACTGCCTCAGCGTGCTTGCCAGCGAAGGGCTCGCCTGCAGTTGGGCGAGCGTCAACCTGTATGTATTCGTCATGGGCGAAAAGCAGGAGCATCGCTATACCGCGAACGAATTCCTGAGAGACCCCAATGGCCGACCGATGCGTATCGCCGGCGGGCGCTGACGCGCGGTCGGCGGGCAATCCCACGGGATCGGGTAAGGCGCGGGTATCATGGGCCATCCGTCCAGGCAACCGCGCCCCGATCCCCGATGAGTCTCGACCCCGCCGAACTCCAGGCCATACGCCCCTACCTGCTGCGCTTTGCCCGCCTGCAGCTGCGCGACCAGGCACTGGCCGAGGATGCCGTCTCGGAAACACTGCTGGCGGCGCTGGAGCACCCTGAGCGCTTCGCCGGCCAGTCAACGCTGCGCACCTACCTGGTTGGTATCCTCAAGCACAAGATCATCGACACCCTGCGCAGCGGCAAGCGTGAGGTCAGGCTGGCGCTGGCCACCGATGCCGAAGGCCAGCGGCAATCCGACGACGATGCCTTCGACGCGCTGTTCACGCGCAACGGCCACTACCAGGACCCGCCATCCGACTGGGGCAACCCGGAACGCGCCTTTGAGCGCCGCGAGTTCTTCGAGATCCTGCAGCTGTGCGTTGACCGCCTGCCGGAGCGCACCGGCCGGATCTTCATGATGCGCGAGTGGCTGGAGCTGGACACCGAAGAAATCTGTCAGCATTTGCAGATCAGCGCGACCAATGCCTGGGCGATGCTGTACCGCGCCCGCATGCGCCTGCGCGAATGCCTGGAACTGCACTGGTTCGGCCAGCGCGGCCGGCCCGGCAAGGCCGGTTGATCCCGGCCCCCCGCCCATGCAACGGATAAGCCACTGAGCAACATGCCAGATTCCCGCCCTTCCCGCCGCCTGCTGCCGAACTGCGAAGAGATCCACCACCTCACCATGAAGGGCCTGGACCGGCCGCTGTCATGGGGCGAGCGGCTGCGCATGCGCTCCCACCTGGCGATCTGCGACGCCTGCACCAGCTTCAGCGCCCAGATGCGGACCCTGCGCGAGGCCATGCACAGGCTGGGGCGCGACGAATGACAAAAGGCCAGCGGATTCGCTGGCCTTCTTGCTGGCCGGGTGCCGGTATCGCTCAGGCGCGCGCGCCTTCCCCATAGGGATCGAACTTGCCGGCACGGCTACCTTCGGAATAGGTGTCGAAGCTGCGCGCTGGGGCGGCCGACACGCCGCTGCGGTCCAGCCCGGCCAGCGTGCGTGCGCCGTCGACAAACGGATCGGCCTTGCCGACGCGGGCGCCTTCCGTGAACACATCATGGCTGCGGAACTCATAACCATACTTGTCGCCGGGCACGGTGCTGCGGAAGCTGTAGCCGTACTTGTCGCCGGGCACTTGTTCGGCGGCGGTGGCGGCTTGCGCGGCGCCCAGGGCGGCCAGCGACAGGAGCAGGGCGGTAGCGAGGCGGGTGGTCTTGGTCATGATGGTTCTCCTTAAGCTCGTTGAATTTGTCAGAAGGCTTTGCGTTGTGTGCGTGCCGTTCATGTACAGAACTATAGGAGCGCCATCGATACGGAAGCAGGTCAGTTGCCGGACAAGTTATTCAAAAAAATTGAATTAATGGGCGAGGGCGGAAATGACCCGTGGCATGACGCAAATGTAATGACCCCGTCGCCGGAATGCCCGGTGCGGCTCGGTTAAACTTGCGGCTCGCTGCACTTCCCCGGCGCCTGATGCTCGGCGGCCAGGGCAGCTGCCACTTCCCCTATGCAACGGCTCATCCTCATCCTTCTTGCGCTCGTCCTGCCGCTCCAGTTCGCCTGGGCGGGAGCCGCTGCGTATTGCCGGCATGAGGTGGCGGCTTCGGCCAAGGCCCATTTCGGGCACCACGAGCACCAGCACAAGGCCGACAGCGGCAAGCAGGACCAGCCCGCGCAGAGGGCGCAGGACAAGGCCAAGCTCGGCCTGCCCGATCCCGACTGCGGCGTCTGCCATATCGCTTCGCTGCCGTTTGCACGGGCCGACGCGCCCGACGTGCACGCCATGCGCCGGGTGGAACTGGTGCCACCGGCGCCGCAGCCCAGCTTCTCTTCGCACAGTGCGCGGGCGCCCGACCGTCCGCAGTGGCCGCGTCTTGCCTAGCCGGCGAGACGACGCTTCCACGCTTTCCTGATCTCCCTGATTTCCTGACGTCAGGCGTCTCGCCGAATTCTCCCGGTTTCTTTCCTGGTGCAATTCGATGCGAAGACTTTTGCTGCCGCTTGGGCTGGCGGCCGTTCTCTCCAGCCCGATCCATGGCGTCGCGCAGACGCCGCCCCCTGCCATGGCGCAGCCATCGGCATCCTCGCCGGCGCCGGGGCAAGAGCCTGCCGGCACGCTGACGCTCGACGCCGCGCTGGCGCTGGCCGAAGCCGGCAGCTTCACGTTGTCCGCGGCGGGCAAGGAGCTTGACGCCACCGAGGGCGATGTCACGCAGGCGCGCGTGCTGCCCAATCCCGAACTGGCCGTGTCGATGGAAGACACGCGCAAGGCCACGCGCTCCACCACCGGCCAGATCAACCTGCCGATCGAACTCGGCGGCAAGCGCGCCGCGCGCATCGGCGTGGCCGAGCGCGGGCGCGAACTGGCACAGGCCGAGCTGGGCGGCGCTCGCGCCGAGCTGCGCGCCGCGGTGATCGCACGCTTCTTTGGCGTGCTGGTGGCGCAGGAGCGCGTCAAGCTCGCCGAAGGCTCGGTCGGCATCGCCAGCAAGGCGGCCGCGGCGGCCGGGCGGCGCGTGGCCGCCGGCAAGGTCGCGCCGCTGGAAGAAACGCGCGCGAGGGTCGAGCAGGCCAATGCCGAGCTGGAACTGGCCGAGGCCACCGGCGCGCTGCAATCCGCACGGCAGTCGCTGGCCGCGCTGTGGGGCAATGCCGTACCGCACTTTGCGCAGGCGCAGGGTGACCTTGACGCACTGCCCTCGCGCCCCGCGCCGGCAGCGCTGCAAGCGGCGCTGGAAGACTCGCCGCAGCTGGCGGCAAGCCGCCTCGTGGCCGAGCGCAGCCGCGCTGAAGTCGCCGTGGCGCGCAGCCGCCAGTACCCCGACGTGACCGTGAGCCTGGGCGCCAAGCGCGACAACGAGGCCAACCGCGGTATGGCCGTGCTGGGCGTGGCGATCCCGCTGCCGCTGTTTGACCGCAACCAGGGCAACCTCTACGCCGCATTGCGCCGGGCCGACAAGGCTCAGGACACGCACGCGGCCACGCGCATCCGCCTGGCGGGTGAGCTGCAGCAGGCGTCGACGCAGCTGTCGGTATCGCGCGCCGCGGCGCAGACGCTGCAGGCCT
This sequence comes from Cupriavidus necator, assembly GCF_016127575.1. Taxonomy (NCBI): domain Bacteria; kingdom Pseudomonadati; phylum Pseudomonadota; class Betaproteobacteria; order Burkholderiales; family Burkholderiaceae; genus Cupriavidus; species Cupriavidus necator. The sequence continues at coordinate 2,646,135 of NZ_CP066019.1, read as the reverse complement.
CGGTGCTGCCCGCGGCGGAGCAGGCCTATGCCGCCGCCTCGCGCGGGTTCGAGGCCGGCAAATTCAATTTCCTCGATGTGCTGGATGCCCAGCGCACGCTGTTCCGGGCGCGCATTCGCTACCTGGACGTGCTGGCCCGCACCTATGACGCGGCGGCCAGCATCGACCGCATCCTCGGACACTGATACGGAAGCTGCAGACATGGCAATGAGCAAGCAACAACGGGCCGCCGTGGTGGCCATCCTGGTCGCGGGGCTGCTGGGCGGCGCGGCGATCCTGTCCACCGGCAAGGGCGGCAGCGCCACCGGCGAGGCCGGGCACGGGCAAGCCGAGCATGGCGACGAGCACGAACATGGCAACGAAGGAGACAATGCGGCCGCGCACGCTGACGCCAGCGCTCCCGCGGCGAAGCCGGAAGCCGAAGGCAAGCCGCACCTGATCGCGCTGACGCCCGCGCAGATCCAGCAGGCCGGCATCGGCATCGCCACCGCCGCCGCGGCGCCGCTGCGCAGCAGCGTCGATTTCCCCGGCGAGATCCGCTTCAATGAAGACCGCACCGCGCACGTGGTGCCGCGCGTGGCGGGCGTGGCGCAGGCGGTGCCGGCTAACCTTGGCCAGCAGGTGCGCAAGGGCGAAGTGCTGGCGCTGCTCGCCAGCACGACGCTGGCCGAGCAGCGCAGCGAGCTGCTGGCGGCGCAGAAGCGCGAGGGGCTGGCGCGTGCCACCTATGCGCGCGAGAAGACGCTGTGGCAGGAGAAGATCTCCGCCGAGCAGGATTACCAGCAGGCCCGCACGGCGCTTGAGGAAGCGCAGATCGCGGTGCAGAACGCGCGCCAGAAGCTGACCGCGATTGGCGCCACGGAGAACAGCGCGGGCAAGGGCGGCAGCCTGAACCAGTTTGCGCTGCGTGCCCCGTTCGACGGCATCGTGGTCGAGAAGCACCTGGCGCTGGGCGAAGCGGTCCAGGAAGCCACCAGCGTCTTCACGGTCTCCGACCTGAGCTCGGTGTGGGCGGAGTTCGTGGTGTCCGCGCGCGACCTGCACCAGGTGCGTGTGGGCGAAGCGGTCACGGTGCGCTCGAGCGCCTCGGACACGCAGGCCGAGGGCAAGGTGTCCTACGTCGGCGCGCTGCTGGGCGAGCAGACGCGCACGGCCAAGGCGCGCGTGACGCTGGCCAATCCCGGCATGGCGTGGCGCCCGGGGTTGTTCGTCACGGTCAGTGTGCTGGGCGCGCCGGCGCAGGTGCCGGTGACGGTGACGGTGACGGCCGACGCGGTGCAGCAGGTCGACGGCCAGAGCGTGGTGTTCATCACCGTGCCGGGCGGGTTTGCGGTGCAGCCGGTCAAGACCGGGCGCGCTGGCGGCAAGCTGGTGGAGGTGACAGAGGGCCTGCAGGCCGGCGCGGGCTACGCCGCGGCCAACAGCTTCATCCTCAAGTCCGAGCTGGGCAAAGCCAGCGCCGGGCATGAGCACTGAGCGGGAGGCACGCATGTTTGAACGCCTGATCCGCTTTGCCATCGAGCAACGCTGGCTGGTCCTGCTGGCAGTGCTGGGCATGGCCGCGCTGGGCCTGTACAGCTACACCCGGCTGCCGATCGACGCGGTGCCCGATATCACCAACGTGCAGGTGCAGATCAACACCGCCGCGCCGGGCTATTCGCCGCTGGAGACCGAGCAGCGCATCACCTATCCGGTCGAGACCGCGATGGCGGGCCTGCCCGGGCTGGAGCAGACCCGCTCGCTGTCGCGCTACGGGCTGTCGCAGGTGACGGTGATCTTCCGCGACGGCACCGGTATCCACTTTGCGCGCCAGCTGGTCAACCAGCGCATCCAGGAAGCGCGCGACAAGCTGCCCGCCGGCATCACGCCTGCGATGGGGCCGATCTCGACCGGGCTGGGCGAGATCTACCTGTGGACGGTCGAGGCCGACCCCGGTGCGCGCAAGCCGGACGGCACGCCGTATACGCTGTCGGACCTGCGCGAGATCCAGGACTGGGTGATCCGCCCGCAGCTGCGCAACGTGCCCGGCGTGACCGAGGTCAATGCCATCGGCGGCCATGCACGCGCCTATGTGGTCGCGCCCAGCCTGGAGCGCATGGCGTCGTACGGGTTGTCGCTGGCCGACGTGGTGAGCGCGCTGGAGAAGAACAACGACAACGTCGGCGCCGGCTATATCGAGCGCCGCGGCGAGCAGTACCTGGTGCGCGTGCCGGGGCAGGTGCGCTCGCTTGAGGATATCCGCGACGTGATCGTCGGCACCGCGCAGGGCCTGCCGATCCGCGTGCGTGACGTGGCCACCGTGCAGACCGGCGGCGAGCTGCGCACCGGCGCGGCCACCGAGAACGGCCGCGAGGTGGTGCTGGGCACCGTGTTCATGCTGATCGGCGAGAACAGCCGCACGGTCTCGCAGGCGGTGGACCGCAAGATGGCCGAGATCAACCGCACGCTGTCCAAGGGCGTGCAGGCGGTCACGGTGTACGACCGCACCACGCTGGTCGACAAGGCCATTGCCACGGTCAAGAAGAACCTGCTGGAAGGCGCGGTGCTGGTGATCGCCATCCTGTTCCTGTTCCTGGGCAACCTGCGCGCGGCGCTGATCACCGCGCTGGTGATCCCGCTGTCGATGCTGTTCACCTTCACGGGCATGGTGCACTACCGCATCAGCGCCAACCTGATGAGCCTGGGCGCGCTGGACTTCGGCATCATCGTCGACGGCGCGGTGGTGATCGTCGAGAACTGCGTGCGCCGGCTGGCGCATGCGCAGGAGCGCCACGGCCATCCCCTCACGCGCAGCGAACGCCTGCATGAAGTCTTTGCCGCGGCGCGCGAGGCGCGCCGGCCGCTGCTGTACGGCCAGCTGATCATCATGGTGGTGTACCTGCCGATCTTTGCGCTGACCGGGGTTGAGGGCAAGATGTTCCACCCGATGGCCTTCACCGTGGTGCTGGCGTTGCTGGGCGCGATGGTGCTGTCGGTGACCTTCGTGCCGGCCGCGGTGGCGCAGTTTATCGGCAACCGCGTGGCTGAGCGCGAGAACCGGCTGATGGCCTGGGCACGCCGCCGCTACGCGGTGCTGCTGGAGCGCTCGCTGGCCGCGACGCCAGTGGTGCTGACGTTTGCCGGCGTGGCGGTGGCATTGTGCCTGGCCATTGCCACGCGGCTGGGCAGCGAGTTCGTGCCCAGCCTGAATGAAGGCGACCTGGCGATCCAGGCCTTGCGCATCCCCGGCACCAGCCTGACGCAATCCGTGGCGATGCAGCAGCAGGTGGAAACCGCGCTGAAGGCCAGGTTCCCGGAGATCGAGCGCATCTTTGCGCGCACCGGCACCGCGGAGATCGCCTCCGACCCGATGCCGCCGAATATCTCCGACGGCTACATCATGCTCAAGCCCATGTCGCAATGGCCCGAGCCGCGCCGCACGCGCGACCAGCTGATCGCCGCGATCCGCGATGAGGTGGGCAAGCTGCCGGGCAACAACTATGAATTCTCGCAACCGATCCAGCTGCGCTTTAACGAGCTGATCTCGGGCGTGCGCTCCGACGTGGCGGTCAAGGTGTTCGGCGACGACAACGCCGTGCTGGAGCAGACCGCCAATCGCATCGCGGCGGTGCTGCAGGGCATCCCCGGCGCGGCCGAGGTGAGGGTCGAACAGACCACCGGCCTGCCGATGCTGACAGTCCAGATCGACCGCAACAAGGCGGCGCGCTATGGCCTGAACCTGAGCGATATCCAGGATGCGGTGGCGATCGGCATCGGTGGCAAGGTGTCTGGCACCTTCTTCAGCGGCGACCGGCGCTTCGACATCGTGGTGCGCCTGCCCGATGCCGTGCGCGAGGACGTGGAAGCGCTGCGGCGCCTGCCGGTGCCGCTGCCGAAGGAAGCCGCAGCGCGCACCAGCTATATCCCTCTGAGCGAAGTCGCCAGCGTGGATATCGCACCGGGCCCCAACCAGGTCTCGCGCGAGAACGGCAAGCGCCGCATCGTGGTCAGCGCCAATGTGCGCGGGCGCGATATCGGCAGCTTCGTGCCCGAGGCCGAGGCCGCCATCCGCGCGCGCGTGCAGATCCCGGCGGGCTACTGGACCAGCTGGGGCGGCACCTTCGAGCAGCTGCAGTCCGCCACCGCGCGGCTGCGCGTGGTGGTGCCGTTGGCGCTGGGGCTGGTGTTCGTGCTGCTGTTCGCCATGTTCGGCAACGTCAAGGACGGCCTGCTGGTCTTCACCGGCATCCCGTTCGCGCTGACCGGCGGCATCCTGGCGCTATGGCTGCGCGGCATTCCGCTGTCGATCTCGGCGGCGGTGGGCTTTATCGCGCTGTGCGGCGTGGCGGTGCTCAACGGGCTGGTGATGCTGTCGTTTATCCGCTCGCTGCGCGAGGAAGGCCATGGGCTGGATGCGGCGATCCGCGATGGGGCGTTGACGCGGCTGAGGCCGGTGCTGATGACCGCGCTGGTTGCGTCGCTTGGTTTCGTGCCGATGGCCCTGGCCACGGGCACGGGTGCCGAGGTGCAGCGTCCGCTGGCGACGGTCGTCATCGGCGGCATCCTGTCGTCGACGGCGCTGACCTTGCTGGTGTTGCCGGTGCTGTACCGGCTGGCGCACCGGAACGACGAGCCGGCGACGGAAGCGGCGCAAGGGGAAGGGGAGCTGGCGCGAATGGATGCGTGAAGTCCCAGGGTGTGGCGGCGTTGCGTCACTTCATTCGATAGTTCATGTCACCATGAACCTTCGGCCTGCGCCGCGGCGGCATGATGTGACTGTCCGCCCGCCCCCGGGCGCTGGGTTCGCTGCAAGGACTCAGCACTTCCATCCACTGTGCCGCCATGCCCGATACCGATATCGATCCGCTCAGCGCCGTCACCCATCCCGACCCGTACCCGTACTACCGGGAGCTGGCCGCCAGCCAGCCATTCTTCCGCGATGACCGCCTTGGCCTGTGGGTTGCCGCCGGCCCGCAGGAAGTGGCCGACGTGCTTGCCCACTCCGACTGCCGCGTGCGGCCGCCCGCACAGCCGGTGCCGCCCGCGCTGGCCGGCACCGCCGCCGGCGAGCTGTTCGGCCGGTTGGTCCGGATGAACGACGGCGCCGCGCACGCGCCGCTCAAGGCCCTGCTGATGCCGATGCTGGCGGGTATCGACCCGGCCGCCGCGGCGCAGCGCGCAACGGTGCTGGCGGCGGTGCTCGATGCCGGCGAAGCGTCCTGGGCCGCCATGTCCGGCGAGTGCATCAATCGCTGGCTGTTCACGCTGCCGGTCGTCACGGTCGCCGACCTGCTTGGCCTGCCGGTTGCCAACGAAGGCAGCAGCGCGGCCGAAGCCGCACAACGGGTTGCGGCCTTCGCCGGCGCGCAGTCGCCATTGGCCGATGCACCGGCCGTGCGCGCAGGCGCCGAGGCCGCTCAATGGCTGGGGCACTGGCTTGCCGATGCGGCGGACGGCGCAGGGCCGCTGCCGGCGCTGCGGCAGGCAGCCCGTGCCGCCGGCATCGACGCGCAGGCGGTCGCCGCCAACATCATCGGCCTGCTGGTGCAAGCCTGCGAAGCCACCGCGGCGCTGGCCGGGAATACGCTGCTGCGGCTGGGTCGCGACACGACGCAGTCAGGGCTGCCGCTCGATGCCGTGGTGGCGCGGGTCGCCCGGGAGGATCCGCCGGTGCAGAATACGCGGCGCTTCCTGGCCGCCGATGCGCAACTGTGCGGCCACGCCGTCAAGGCCGGCGACGCGGTGCTGGTGCTGCTGGCCGCGGCGTCGTGCAGTGGTGCCGCGGCCAGCGAACGGCCATGGACCTTCGGCCACGGCCGCCATGCCTGTCCCGGCGACCGCCTGGCGCAGGCGCTGGCTGCCGCCACGGTGGCGGCGCTGCGTGCGCGTGGGGCCGACCCGGCCGCGCTGGCGCAGGCATTCCGCTATCGTCCGTCGCTGAACGCACGCATTCCGCATTTCCTTTGATTCCCGCCATTGCCCCCAGGAGACAACATGATCGCAGTCATCTTCGAAGTCGAGCCCGCGCCGGGCCGGCAGGACAACTACCTCGATATCGCCGCGCACCTGCGCCCGCAGCTGGAGGCCATCGACGGCTTTATCTCGGTGGAGCGCTTCCAGAGCCTGACCAACCCCAACAAGCTGCTGTCGCTGTCGTTCTTCCGCGACGAGGCCGCGGTGATCGCCTGGCGCAATACGCTGGCTCATCGCCAGGCGCAGGCGGCCGGTCGCGGCGGCGTGTTTGCCGGCTACCGGCTGCGCGTGGCGCAGGTGCTGCGCGACTACGGGCTGAACGAGCGCGACCAGGCGCCGGCGGACAGCCGCGCGGTGCATGACCACAAGGCGGGCTGAGGGGGAGCAGCGATGACGATGGAAGCAATCGCCACCCAAGCCGCCTTTATCGGCCTGACGTTCTTGCTGGCAGGCTTTGTCAAGGGGGTGGTGGGCCTGGGCTTGCCCACGGTTGCGGTGGGCATGCTGGGGCTGGTGATGCCGCCCGCGCAGGCCGCGGCGCTGCTGGTGGCGCCGTCGATGGTGACCAACGTGGTGCAGCTGTTCGGCGGGCCGCGCTTCGGGCAGCTGATGCTACGGCTGTGGCCGATGCTGGTGGCGATCTGCGCCGGCACCTGGCTGTGCGCGGCATGGGTGCCGGCCGGCATGACGACGCACGCGACCTCGGCCTTGGGTGTGGCGCTGGTGCTGTACGCGGTGGTCGGGCTGGCAGCGGTGAAGCTGGTGGTGCCGGCAGGGGCGGAGCGGTGGCTCGGGCCGTTGATCGGGCTGGTCACGGGTGGCATTACGGCGGTGACCGGTGTGTTCGTGATTCCCGCCGTGCCTTACCTGCAGGGACTCGGGCTGGACAAGGAAAGCCTGGTGCAGGCGCTCGGGCTGTCGTTCACGGTATCGACCATTGCGCTGGCGGTGAGCCTGGCCATGGGCGGGTCGCTGCTGCATATGCCGGTGCTGGGCGCCTCGGCGCTGGCGCTGGTGCCGGCGCTCGGCGGCATGTTCCTGGGCCAGTGGCTGCGCCACCGGATCAGCGCCGAGCGCTTCCGCAAGCTGTTCTTCTGCGGGCTGCTGGTGTTGGGCGGCGAGCTGGCGCTGCGCGGGCTGTCCTGACCCTGCCGCTGGCTTGCTCCCCTCTCCCGCAAGCGGGAGAGGGAGCGCACAGTCGGTCATTGCCGCCCGATTGGTACTTCTATCGGGCGCCGTCCTCTAGTGGCTGACCTGCACCGTGCGGCCGTTGAGCGGCTGCACCGGGCGGGCGTTCATCGGATAAAGCTGACGGAATGCGGCCAACTGCGCCGGCGACACTTCCACCGGGGTCTTCAGCACCTGCCAGCGCACGTCCTCGCTGCACGGCGGCGTGGTCAGCGAGCCGGTGAAGGCCCAGTACGACTGCCGGGCCGGCAGCAACGCCGCCACATCCAGCGGCGCCGTCAGTTCGCGCGACTCTCCGGCCTTGGCCGGCAGGCTCGCGAAGACCGGTTTCAGCGCCGCATTCTCCCGCCCGGACTTGAACAGCACCGCCACCACCGCCAGCTTGCCTTCTGCATTCTGGTGCACCAGGTGCGCGACCAGCGGATAGGCCTTGCCGTTGATCTTCTCTTCGCTGGGCGTATGGAAGTGGAACTGCAGCAGCTTGTAGGGCACGCCGTCGAGTTCGATCTGCCCCGCTGCGGGCAGGTTGACCTGTACGGTGTGGCCGTTGTTGACCACGGTGGCGGGCGCCGCGGCGTAGCCAAAGCCGATCGGCTTCAGGTCCGCAGGCCGGGCCTTGCTGGTGCGGATATCGATGGGCGACTGGTGCTTGCCCAGCGCACAGGTCTTGTAGTCCTGGTCGAGCTCGGCCCAGTGGCTGGTACCGGTCGGTCCGGTGTAGCTCCAGTGCGGGTCATTGCCGGCCCACGCGGCAGGTGCAAGCAAGGCGGTGCAAACCGTGATAATCGGCAGCCTGGTGTTCATTGTCGATGCGTCCTAGTGTTGGTAACCCCTTGGTTTCCGACGTGGTGTTGTCAAGCTGTCCCCGTCTTGAGTGCCGGGTCTTTTGCCCGGGCCGGAAATCATGCAGCAAAACTACCGTCCAGCGAATAAGGCATTGCTGAATTCCGGTCTGCACAGCGTTTAACAAGGGTACGGACTGCATGCACGCATGCGATTGGTGCGTGCCGCGCATGCCGGCATGGAACGGACACGGCGCCGACATCTCACGTGGCACGCTCCACAGGCATCCCCGCTCAGCCGGGGATGCCTGCCTGCCACCGTTTGTCTCGGGATTTCAGCCAGGCCGCGCGCCGGCCTGGTTCGACTCCAGTTGCGCGCGTACCGCGGAGATATGGTCGCCCGCGGCATCGACGGCGTTCTCCAGGTCGCTGGTGCTGCAGCCCAGCTCCCGGCACCAGTACTGCACTTCAAGCGGATCCATCAGGTTGATGCGGCCAGGATCCAAAGGCCTGAACTCGTTTGTCACATCGCTCATGCTTGCCTCCTGTCCATGTCTCGGGGCGACACGGCCCTTGCATTGTAGGCAGTGATCCGGCACGCGTTGCATGCAAGGCGGCCTGAGCTTGCGCATATGATGTACGGGTTACCCCAGCCGACAGGACGCCGCATGCCCCGCTCATCCGGTGCAAAACTCTGGTCCACGCTGAACAAGGCCGCGGCCCGCAATGCGCGCCGCCTGCAGCGCGCCGTCAACCAGAACCTGACCAGGCCGATGACCGAGGCCATCGTGCGCAACGCGGTGAAGCAATCGGCTGCAGTCACGGCCGCCACGCAGCGCGCACTGTCGGGCGTGGTATCGCCGGTGCAGGCGCCGCAGAACCGCGGCAGCGGGCGCTGGGAAGAAGGCGCATGGGGCGCACCAGTGGCGCCGCGCCGCTACCGCATCTTTGTGCCGGCCGGCGTCACGGCGTCGCGGCGCGCCCCGATGCTGGTGCTGCTGCATGGCTGCGGCCAGGATGCCGCCAGCTTTGCCGCGGTCACGCGCGCCGCCGCCGTGGCGCGCGAAGCCGGCTGGGTGGTGTTGCTGCCTGAACAGACCTCGCAGGCCAACGCACAGCGCTGCTGGAACTGGTTCCGGCCCGGCGCGCAGGGTGGTGTCGAGGCCGGTCTGCTGATGGCGCTGATCGACCAGGCTTGCCGCGGCCATCCGGTTGCCGCGGACCGCATCAGCGTGCTGGGGCTGTCCGCGGGCGGCGCGATGGCGCTGATGCTGGGGCTGCGCTATCCGGGACGCTTTGCCGCAGTGGGGTCGCACTCCGGCGCGGTGCCATGGAGCGCCAGCAATGCCGCCCAGGCAGCGCGCGCCATGCGCGGGGGGCACGGGCCCGATGCCAAGGCCATGCAGGCGCTGCGGTTCGGACTGGCAGGGCGCCGCCCGCCGCCGTTGCTATTGCTGCATGGCGATGCCGACCACGTGGTCGACTTCAGCAACGCCACCGCCGCGGCGGGCATGTGGATGCACCTGCAGCCGGAGGATGCGCACGCGTTGTCCGCGGCGCCGGCACGGCGCATCCAGCGCGGCATGCGCCGTGCCATGGATGTGTTCGACTGGGCGGAGGGAAAGTCGCCTTACGTGCGCCTGGTGCGGATCGAGGGCCTGGGTCACGCCTGGAGCGGCGGGGCAGGCGGGCAGGCGTTCTCCGATCCGGCGGGGCCGGATGGGTTGAAGCTGGCGTTGCGATTTTTTCTGGAGGTTGGGGGGTGAGGCAGGCTTGACGCCTCATGGATATCGCGCTGTCATCCGGTTACGAAGGTGATCGCGTTTTCTCCGAGCGAGCGAACGGCGAAGTCTCGTCTCGGCTTCCTGCAAGACCTGACACGGCTGCCCGACCTCGACAAAAGTGTCGAATAGTACCTTCGACTGACCCCTACCCCAAACTTACCGGCTCAATCACCACATCACTGGCCGGACAAGCCACACACGGCAAGATCAGCCCCTCTTCCCTCTCATCCAGACTCAACCCCGGCCATTCGATCCGATAGCGGATCGTCCCTGCATGCAGCCGGCTGGCGCAGGCGCGGCAGGTGCCGTTGCGACAGGAGTTGGGCAGCGACACGCCTTCGAGCAAGGCAGCTTCCAGCAGGCTCAGCTCCGCCGGCGCGGCGAAGCGGGTATTGCCTGGCAGCACGCTTGTGGTGAATTCGGCGCGGTCGTCGGGCGCCACCGGCTCGCGTTCAGCCATGGTCCTCACCCTCCGCTTCCGGGAATTGGGCGCGTCCGTGGGTCGCGTCGCGCAGGGCGTCGCGCGCGGCGTCGAGCTGGGTTGCGGGCATGCGCAGGACCAGCGTGGCCAGCGCGCCATAGGCGGTGTCGGCCAGCGTGCAGCCCGGCTGCGCGTCGTAGTCGAGCCAGCGGCGCACGCGCGGCTCGTCGGCATAGTCGACGGACACCGTCAGGGTGCCGTAGGCGATGCGTTCCACGCGCTCGGCCGTTTTCAGCGCGGCCGCGATGGCATCGGTGTAAGCGCGCACCAACCCGCCCGCCCCCAGTTTGACGCCACCGTAATAGCGCACCACCGCCGCCAGCACGCCGTCCAGGTCATGGTGGCGCAGCACTTCAAGGATGGGCCGGCCGGCAGTGCCGGAGGGCTCGCCATCGTCGGACATGCCCGAGGCGCCGCCAGCCAGCAAGGCCCAGCACACGTGGGTGGCGGTGGGGTGCTCGGCGCGCAGCGCCTGCAGCGCCGCCATGGCGGCGTCACGGTCGGCAACGGGCAGCGCCAGCGCCAGGAAGCGGCTCTTGCGGATTTCGATCTCGGCCCGGACGGGGTTGGCTAGCGTGTAAGTGGGCAAGCGGAAGGGCGGAAGTAGGCAGAAACGGCGGCTGCCGGCATTCAACGGATCCGCGCCTGTGGAGCCGCGGATGCAAAGGGCGAGTGTACCGCAGCGGCATCCTGGCTCAGCCGAAAGCGCCGCTTTTGTGTTGTATCGTCAACTTGGTGTCACAAACAGCGCCTACGATCCGCTCCGGCCATGCGCAATGCCGCCCGCCGCCCGCCTGTGCCAACAGGTGCCCGGCCCCGCCCGCGGGACCGGCGCAAATACGCAGTGAACAACATATCCCTTCCTCTTCCCCGGATCGAGAACATGCTTGAACAACCCAATGCAGGCCGCCGCAAGGCCCTGAAGCTCCTGGCCGGCGCGCCGATGCTGCCGCTTGGCCTTGCCTCCACCAGCCTGCTGGCAGGTTGCGGCGGTGGCGACGACGCTGTCGCCGCGCCGCTTCCGCCGGCCCAGGCGGCCACGTTCACCACGGCCGAATTCGTTGGCATGAGCGCGCCGACGCTGGCAACGCCCGACGCCATGGCGACCACCACGGTGGGCTCCAGCCTCAAGGTGTCGTTCAGCGACGGCAGCAGCCAGACCTACAAGCTGGCCTACCAGCCGTTCTTCATCACCGGCGACACCCTGCCCGACGGCAAGGGCGGCACCATCCTGGCCGGCGGCTACTACGACATCAACAACAAGCCGATCATGGACACCTCAGTGGCCGGCAAGGAGCGCCAGTTTTTCTCCGACGCGCCGGACGGCAGCTCGCTGCTGACCCTGGCCAACCCGACCGTGCCCGGTGTCAAGGGCAAGACGGTGTTTGCGGTGGTGCAGTTCGAGTACACCACGCGCAACCAGGGCAATGTCAGCATGTACGGCCTGCTGCCGTCGCCGATCGCCGTGGTGACGCTGGACCAGGACCCGGCCACCGGCAAGCTGACCCCGGTCAAGTACCACAATGTCGATACCTCGGGCGTCAACGGCCTGTGGATCACCTGCGGCGCCAGCCTGTCGCCGTGGAACACCCACCTGTCGAGCGAGGAGTACGAGACCGACCTGCTGAACGCCAGCGCGGTCACGCAGTTGCAGGGCTACAGCCAGAACCTGTACGGCGACCCGGCCCGCGCCAACGCCTACAACTACGGCCACCTGCCGGAAGTCACGGTCAACCCGGACGGCACCGGCACCATCAAGAAGCACTACTGCCTGGGCCGCATCTCGCATGAGCTGGTACAGGTCATGCCCGACGAACGCACCGTGCTGATGGGCGACGATGCCACCAACGGCGGCCTGTTCCTGTTTATCGCCGACCGCGCCCGCGACCTGTCGTCCGGCACGCTGTACGTGGCCAAGTGGCACCAGACCTCGGGCGTGGGCCCGGGCAGCGCCACGCTGTCGTGGATCAGGCTGGGCAGCGCCACCAGTGCCGAAATCCGCGCGCTGGTCGACGGCGGCATCAGGCTGGCCGACATCATGGATGTCAAGACCACCGATCCCGCTGACGTCAGCTACACCCGCATCATCTACAACGGCAAGCCGAACTGGGTGAAGCTGATGCCGGGCATGGAAAAGGCCGCGGCGTTCCTGGAAACGCACCGCTACGCCGCCCTGGTCGGCGGCAGCCTGGGCTTCACCAAGATGGAAGGCACCACGGTCAACATCAAGGACAAGAAGGCCTACTCGGCCATGTCCCGCATCGAGTCGAGCATGCTCACGGGCAATGCCGCCAACGCCGGTGATATCCAGGTGGAAGGCCCGTACTCCGGCGCGGTCTATGAGCTGAACCTGAAGGGCGGCCAGGCCGACAAGACCGGCACGGCCATCAACAGCGAATGGGTGCCGGTCGACATGGCGGCGGTGCCCGCGCTGGTCAGCGAAGACCTGGGGGGCGGCAAGATGAAGCAGCAGGATGCGCTGGGCAACTTTGCCAACCCGGACAAGGTGGCCACGCCCGACAACCTGAAGTTCTCGGAAAAGCTGCGCACGCTGTTTGTCGGCGAGGACAGCAACACCCACGTCAACAACTTCCTGTGGGCGTACAACGTCGATACCAAGGTGCTCAGCCGCGTGCTGTCGTGCCCGGTCGGCGCCGAATCCACCGGCCTGCACGCGGTGGACGAGATCAACGGCTGGACTTATGTGATGAGCAACTTCCAGCACGTTGGCGACTGGGAATCGCCGCTGCACGACAAGGTGCGGCCGACGCTTGAAGCGAAGGTGATGGCCAACTACAAGGACCGCTTCGGTGCCGCCGTGGGTTACCTGACGGGCGATCCGACTGGCGTCAGGCTGGCCAAGGCCTGACGCGTCGCGCAGTGCCGATGAGGGCGGCGGGCTTCGGCCCGCCGTTTTTTATTGGGGCACGATCGTCTAACATGACAACTCCGGTTCATGCCCAGCCTCCCGCCCGTCATGCCTGACCAGCTTCCGCACATCCACTCCGCGCGCCTCAGCCTGCTGCCCTTTCGTGGCGACGACGCAGCCGAGGCGTTTGCCTGCATCACCCCGACGCTTGCCCGATTCATGGACTGGGATCCGTCGCCCTCGCCGGCGGCTTTCGAGACCGTGTGGCAAGGCTGGCTGGCAGGCATGGCGCGAGGCTCGGAATTCGTGCTCACTATCCGGCGTGCCGACGACGGGCTGTTCCTGGGGCTGGCGGGATTGCACCATGCCGACACGCCCGCGCCGGAACTCGGCATCTGGATCCGCGAGGACTGCCACGGCCATGCCTTCGGCCTGGAAGCGGTCACTGCGCTGGCGCAATGGGCGCAGGACAACCTGTCGCCGGCGCACCTGGTCTATCCCGTGGCCGAACCGAACTGGCCCAGCCGCCGGATCGCAGAGTCGCTTGGCGGCACGGTCGTGGGCCAGGCCACGACGCGCAAGTTTGAGCGCTTGATCTACCGGATTCCGGGGGGCCGTTGACGCACTGCGGCAGCGCGCCCCCCGGCGCGCCGATTCTGCTACGCTAGGCGCTTTCCCCCGCTGAGCATGCCATCATGACCGGCTCCACCCAAGACCCCGATGCACGCCGCATGGCGCCCGCCACCGAGCGCAACCGCGAGCCGATCCTTGCGGTATTGCGCAAAGTGCTGCCCGCCAGCGGCACGGTACTGGAAATTGCCAGCGGCACCGGCCAGCATGCCGTGCACTTCGCGGCAGCGTTGCCGGGACTGACCTGGCAGCCAAGCGATGCGGAAGCCGCCGCGCGCGCGTCGATCGCCGCGTGGACCGCGCATGCGGGCCTGGCCAATGTGCGCGCGCCGCTGGCGCTGGATGTCTGCCGCCAGCCGTGGGGCATCGACGCCGCGGATGCGGTGGTCTGCATCAACATGATCCATATCGCCCCGTGGGCTGCGGCCGAGGCGCTCTTCGCAGGCGCCGGCAAGCTGCTGGGCCCGGGCGGCGTGCTGTTCCTGTACGGCCCCTATCGCCGCGGCGGCGCGCATACGGCGCCCAGCAACGCCGCCTTCGACGCGCAGCTGCGCGCCACCGATGCCGACTGGGGCGTGCGCGACATGGAAGCCGTGATCGCGTTGGGCGAGGCGCAGGGCATGCGCTGCGACGAGCCGGTGCCGATGCCGGCCAACAACTTCAGCCTAACGTTCCATCTCAATAAAATCAAATAGTTAGCTGAATTTTGGGGCAAATTGGGGCACTACTATACTTTCCGTAGGTGACGCAGCGTGCATACAACTGCCTTGGCGGAAGTATGCGTGGTAATTCACATTCATTGTGCCCCTCTTGCCGGGCAACCCTCAGCGACTCGCCTCGGCTTCGGAAGTCACTTTCCGCAAACACGTATCAGCGCAGTCTCTCCCAGCGTACCGGGCGTTACGTCGTCTAGCGCATTCTCGACGTTCTTGATGGAGTTCGTCCCTAGAACCTCACCCGTGCCATCATCCCCCTCATAGATAACCTGCTTGGACACGGCGCTACGACGGCCTGCACAGTCGAAATGGTTCATTGTAAGGACAGATCGATAGTCCTTGAATTTGGTGACGTAATCGCCTTTCTGCGGTGTGGTGTAGCTGTATCTAAGCCAAGCCTTCTTCAGACCTTTGCTACTACTGATGCTCGTCGCGTCGACGTATAAGAGAGTGTTCTCTCCGCCTACGCCTATTGCCTCCCACTTAGCCGCCATGACGTTCGTGGATAGCATAGCAACGGCCACCAACGGGAACAGTTTGACCTTCACTTCTCGCTCCTAAAGCGTTGTTTTATGTGAGTCGTGTCAACCGAGGCGTTTCAGCACGCCGGTTTCTGCGGTACGTTCGACGGGGCAGCTCGGTTGGCTTTCATTTCTAAACGCTCCCGCCTTAGAGGATGCGCCTATAGCAATGAGTCTCTATTTGCCGCTGGCGCCGGAGAATTGTTTTTTCTGTATAGTCTCAGTGCGGCTTCTTCTAGCGTCGAGACAGCTTGCTTTCCACCGCTGCTCGAGAACCTATAGACTGCAAATCGACCGCTTTCCAGAGCCACGGCAATGCCAAAGGCGCCAGTTGCGGACGCAGCAATTTTGTCCATAAGGTCATAGTTGAGGATGGCATAGCGATAATGCAGGCCTGTTGTATTGCGCAGTTGAATTTGTCTGTCGCAGACCAATTCCACAGTCGTCGCACCAAGTGATGAATTTATGAGGGCAGGGGATTTTCCTCCAGATTCGCATCTGGTTTGCGTGCCGAGGTACCAAATACAAGTGCTATCTCCCGAAACGCAAACCTTCATTAACACGCTCTGGCTCTCATTTACAACGGCAGCGTAGAGATTCCCATCGGTGGTCGTTCCCGTAGCCCAGTCTCCGAACGGGGCCGCATTCGCTGTTCCCATTGATGCTATTGATAATGCGAGTAGGGATTTAAATCGGAGTTTCACTGTTATTTCTCCCCAGACTGCCGTTTTTGGCCTCCACCTGTGAAGGCTGCTCTTTCCAGCAACGCCCGACTTCTCATCCATCGCCGTTTGACTACTGACCGGCGGCGGGCCTTGGCCTTGCGCTCCCCAGCGCTCGACCGTTTGTGCCAGGAAGTAGTCTACCCGTTCCAGTTCATAGTCGGCGAGCTAGACGACATCGGGCCGGAGCGACTTCGAGCGGTTGCGGGCGCGGGCCCGGCGCAAGGGTTGGTACAAGCGCGCGGACCTGGTCGCCCACTGCGTATTTGACCTGCTAGTAGGGAAGGGGGAAGACTTGTGCGGGCAGCCTATAGAGCGTCGCAAGTCGGCACTCCGCCGATTGTTGGCCGATTCGCCGGCGGGAATCCTGTACGTGGACAGCATAGAGGATGGCGCATGGCTGTACGGCCACGTTCTCACGCTCGGCCTAGAGGGAGTAGTCGGGAAGCGCGCCGGGTCGCTGTATCGGGATGGCGAGCGCTCGCCCGACTGGATGAAAATTAAGCGGCCGGGGGCAGTACCGTTCAAGAGATTCCGACGTTAGTCCTTGTCCCTTACCACCATGAAGTATGGCAAGACGAAGTCCGTCATATCAGGAATGGGAAATTTCGGAACATCCTTAATCTTGACTCTTTCGCTATATGACCGAGAGCCAGACTTTATGCTATTGACAAAAGCGCCGATTGCAGAGTTGGTGAACTCAGTGACCTGATGACTTAAGCTCAGCACGTCTTCGACAATTGTGTTTAAGCCGACGCCCCAATCTCTATTGGCCTCGAAAATAAAGGCGGCTCCTGCCATGACGTCGGAGGTGCGATACATCGTCGCACCGAAGCTGCCGCCAGCAAAAATCTCAAAACCTTGCTTCCCAAAATTCAATGCATTTATAGCTTCTTTGCAGTTCTCAAACTCCGGGTAATGCATCGCATGCCCATTCCTTGCGGGATTAATCCACTTACATTGTGACATAGCCCTGTTGAGAGCCTTCAATCCGGCGATGTCTGATTCTGGCATATGTGGGTAGCAATATCCTTCTAGGAACTGCTTAACAATTTTCTGGCTAATTATTAACTTTGCCTCGTATAGTTTTCCAGCCAGAATCCGCGTCACGAACATGATATTAAAGACCGCGCCGGCCTGCTCTGCGTCGACACCGCCAGAAACATCTCGCCTCGCCAGGACCGACCACCTGTTTAGGCACATTATCTCGTTGTAAATGTGCCCAAGCAGATATAGCGCATATTGGTTCTCGGCGCCCATTTCCTTGAGCGATTCATAGGGCACGACAATACGTTTTATTTGAAATGCCACCATTGGTCTCCGAACGGTCCATATTCGGCAGCATTCTACTTCGGAGCGTGGCCTACTAACGAGCCGTGGACGCGCTCACGCGGTCGGCGATGGACCCGGCGCGGTGCCGCCGAAGCGGTTTGCGCACTAGTCCACTAGCCTATTGCTGCACAACCTCGCCAGCAGCGGCAGCCTCGCCGGCAGCAGCCACTTCAGCCACTGCCCCAGCGGCAGCCTCAGGAGCAGCGGCCTGAGCAGCTGCCTCAGCAGCAGCCACTGCTGCCTTGATGGCGGCAATTTTGTCGCGCAGAGGTGCATACACAAGCGCTGCAGATGGTGTGCTTGTCAACCGCATCGGGTTGTGCCCCGCCTGTTGAAGAGCTGTTTGCACAAGCGCCATCAGCCTCTTGCCTTTGATGTGTTCGAATTTCAAACCGCCAGCCAGCATGTCTGTTGCGGATGAGGCGTCCTTCATCCTTTTAAGTGTGGTGTCCTTGAGGCTAACTCTCTTCTGCGCAAACTCGGCTGCAAGCAAAGCTTGGTTGGCAGCGATGATTGCTGCCATCATTGCTTCGGAGTCAGCTTCAGGAATACCGTAGACGGCCGAAATGTGAGCAGGCCTGCAGAAGGTATGTTCAATATCAGTGAACGGCGTGATGAAGGCAGTTGTTCGATCAGGCAGCTTCTTTGACTCGTTCTCTAGCCACCAAGTCTTCTCAGCATCTGTCATGCCGTCCCCGTCGCGATGTACTAAGACGTGAGTATTGTCACCTTGCCTCGTAAAGTAATCGGCGATGGGGACCGCTGCCGCCAAATTGTTAACGCCGTGTAGGGGTTGGAGGAAGTAGTCGGCATCATTCAGGCCATTCGCACGCAGGAAGATTTCCAACCTAGCGACCTTTGTGTCTTCCGTGAGGACGACAATTCGTTTTTGGCCGGCGTGTACTAACTCGAAGCTATCCAGTGCGCCGAGATCGAGTAACACGGAAAGGTTATTCCGCTCGGCTCCTTCCTGCTTTCCTCCATCCTTCAGCCAGATAATTTGGGTTGCTTCGTCGCGTGCGAGTGCGTCGAACATGTGGCGACTGTGCGTGGCCAAGATTACCTTGGTGCTGCCGGCCTCGGCTATTTTCTGTAACGTCAATGCCAATAGCTTTTGGTTTGACGGATGCAAATGCGCGTCAGGCTCGTCGAGCAAAAGGAGTGCCGGATCGTAGGCTGTGACATATGCCACCAACTGAATGGCTTGAAGTGCGCCGGTGCCAACCATTTCGAGCGGCACAGTGCGCCCATCCAGATGCACAGAGATATCAATGTACAGGTGAGCTTCGGGGTCGAATGCTGTTGAGATGGTTAGACCTGGGAAGACGGAGGCGATCACTTCGTGGAATCGCATCAGCTTTGCATCGTCTTTGCAGATTCGGTAAAGAACATTCCGAAGATAGATATTTGAATCGCCTTGGGCGATTCCGTTTGCGACGACCGATGGTGTTCTTAATTCTTCCCGAAGAGGCACTCCTGCTAGACCAGGCACGAAGACAGAAAAAGGCTGGCTCCGATTGGCTGCGCGAATAAAGAACGTGCTTTCATCTTCAAACGTGATCGCGATGTTCGCATTCTTTCCCCGACGCAACTTGAGTTGGAACTCCAGATGCTCCGCTGCGCCGGCATCGGTATAGGTGAAGGTGAACTCCGGGCCCGTTTTTGACGTAATCGGAGTGCCATGATTGAGCTGAATAAGGTCGCCCGTTGGCTTGTATATGAACTGATCGAAACCAAGCGTGTTCATTGGCTTCCCCCCATCAGCGGAGAGACGGGCTGACTGGAGAACAGTAACAGCGAAATGAATGGCTTGAAGCAGCGACGACTTGCCTGAATTGTTGCCTCCGACGAGCACTGTCATTGACGGTGTAAGCAGCTCAATTTTCTGCAGGCGTTTGAATCCAAGAACCTCTACGGCTTCGAGTCGCATATTCGGTGAGCCTCCCAGTCAGTGCTCGTTTGTTTTCTGATGGCCCAGAATTGTACTGGTGGTGGAGGCATCCTGCGCCTGAGTCTCGTGTGATAGATTGCACCTATGGAGGGTCCGGGATTTATTGCCTTCCTCTTGGGGTTCCAAATCGTTCATCATGATTGGCTCATGCTACTCTTAAAGTCCCCATTCAAAGACATGAGAGAACAAGATGAGGATAGCGAGTCTGATTGTCGCCATCAGCCTTCTTCCGGCTCCTGCCATAGCTGAGTGCTGGGTTGCTGGCGGCCTAAAAGGCTACAGCGCGCTTTCTGGTGAGCAATACGCCCTCACTAAAGATGGAATCTCCTCCACCGATTTTCAGGTAAGGGTCGAGCCTTCGCGAAGCAGTGTTTCCCCCTCTAATTTGCCCTGCAATTACCTCACGCCAAATTCCATTGTCTGCGGAACCGTTGAGAACGGCAGATCGACTATGGAAGTTTGGGCCGTCGATCCGACGGCAAGAAAAGTTACTTACACGAAGGCAATGTCCGGCTGGGGTCCATTTGACGGGGTTCGCGCATTTGTCGGCGAACTCCGCGATATTTGCCGCTAGACGCTATTAGTGGTTAGGAAAACGCGCTAGTCGAATTCGCGCCGAGCCGATAGACGTCCGACGTTAATCAAAAACAAAAAGTCAAAATGTTCCTACATCTTGCTATGGGTCATCTTCAATCCCGTGTACCTAGGTGAATATGCGAGCCTAGATGCTTGTAACAAGGCGAAGGCAACGGTAGCTAGCATGGCGCGTGAGGGTAACTCTGCCGCAGCGTCAGCGGCAGCGGCATTTGGAGCGAAAACGCCGCCCATCAGCCTGCAGGACTACGACAAGATCATGGCATGCGTTCCAAGGGGGTAGGGCTCGGGTGGACGGAGCAAGAACGTTATGTCCCCTCTTTAGTGGGGTATGGGTTGCCGCCCGGAAAACTGGTAGGTTAAGACGGATCTACTAGGCATGGGAGCCGGACTCCCGAACGCTTAGGTTCAAGAAAGGAAGCGTTATGGAATTGATTATTTTCCTTGGGCTTATAGGGTTAATTGCCGTCCTCATTTATAAGTTAACGAAGGACAGCAGCGATCCAGTTCCTTCAACTTCTTTCAGCACTTCTTCTCGACTGGTAGCTAGCAATCCACTGGCACACCTTCCGGAGCGATTTGTTGTGTTCGATATTGAAACAACTGGACTTGACTCGGAGCGACATGAAATCCTAGAAATAGGTGCAATCCGAGTGAATCGAAACTCAAACAATCACGATACATTTCAGGTTTTGGTAAAGCCATCAAGGAAAGTACCGAAAAAAATTACGGAACTTACCGGTATAACACCTGAAATGATTGAGGCAGAGGGAGTCTCCCTAGAGTCTGCAGTTCAAGACTTTGCCAAATTCGCGGGCAACTTGCGACTCGTATCGTTCAATGCCGAATTTGATATGGCCTTTATTTCCAAGGCCGCCGGAAAGAGTTCGATAACATTTGCAAATCCAGTTTCGTGTGCACTAAAAATGTCACGGCGTGCATGGCCCGACCGGAAAAGCTACCGATTGGCTGAGATTGCAAAAGATGGGAACTTGGACACTTCCGATATGCACCGGGCCTTGGGGGATTGCCAGCGTGCCGCAATTGTTTACTGCGCAGCGGCTTCCAGATTAGGCACAGTGGAATAGACGGTTCGCCTTCAGTGCGTAGGTGAGCCCAGCCCGAAGGCGGCAAGGCGCATGTGAACGGTTGGATCTCACTGAAAGCGATTGGCTGCCACTGCAGCGTCGGACCACGCCACCGACGCAGGCCTCAATGCCGCTGCACACGCTCAGATAACGCCTAGGCCGAAGTGCACAAGATGCGAGAGCGCTCGGAAGTGGCGATTCCGCCCCCCCCGGTGTCAAAATCGCGTCCGTAAAAATCGCAGCTCACGCGCGATCACCGCGCCGCAACATGCAGAGATCGATACCCCCTCCCCACCCGTGCGGGCTAGGCCACGTCGCTTGCAGCTGTGCATGCGCTCTGCGCTCGATCTAGCGGGGGCCAGCACCCGACCGCAAAAGCCGCCGTCGTATAGAGATGGCGAGGACAATTAACCCGTCTTCGTCATCCCGATACACGGGGCTCTTTCCGCTTCGCGCCATTAGGGCCGGGCACGTCCAAACGAGCGTCAACGCAAAATTGCGCCGACGAAAGCCAGCGCTACATTCCATCTTTTTCGCAGCCCGCAGACCGTTGGGCATGCCGGCTTGCCGAAGTGGCGCCGCGACCGGCCGTGAGTCGGTGATCCAGATCCCCGTCGACGATAAGTGGTGATTTCAGTCATAGATCACGCTGCACGAGCCTTGCATCTTCCGCCGCTATAGCCGCGCTCAGCAGTGTCTTGTCCGGCGTGCGCCTTGATCTTCTCCCCGATGAAGGTGGTCGACTCGACAAAGCAGTGCAACGGCGCTAAATTCGAGACTTGGCATGATGTCCTCGCGATATCGGGGCCCAGAGGGGCTAGTCAAAAGTTGCTAATCACACTGATTAGCGGCCGCACGCAATGTGCGCGACGTTCCCTCGAGTCCCGGGTGCCGACTTCGCTCCTTGCGTGCTGCTTTATCTCAACCACAGCGAAAGGAGCATTCGAAATGCCGCATCGAATCACCCGTCAAATCGAAGACGGAAAGCCGGTCTCGTATATTTCTATTCCCTTGGGCTTCTATCGGCAACAGTGCGAAACGATTCGCCTGTTGAAGGAACTGCATCACGGCAAACTCGCTGAATTTCGCGTGGCCGAACTAGTTGGCGGAACAGTTTCTCCAGGTTACGCAGATGCGCACGATGTACTCACGAGAACGGGTAAGACATTGCAGGTCAAGAGCGCGAACCCGACGGATAAGCGTTGGTCGTTCAGCAACGCTCACACCGAGTGTGATTGGCTTGTGCTGACTGCCCAGAAAGATGACCGCTTCTCCGCCCAGTATCTTGACGACTCGCCTTGGGTGTACTGGCTCATCCGTCGATCCGAGGTGCCACAGGTGGTGAGGACCTCCGGCTATATACAGATTTCGACGAATCCCGATGTGTGGTCCAACAGGAGGATGGTTGAATATATGGTTCCGGAGGCACGTATCGTGGAAATAGAGTAAAGCCCAGTGGTTCAGGGCCCGGCGAATGGCCGGGCCGTTACCATATTAAGTGACTAGCAAAGGCAAGTGGCGGTAGATGTCGCGCGCTGAATAAAGCCATCACCAGCGCGCGTTAAAGATAACCGGCGCAATCTCTATCAAAATTCTCAAGGCGGCGGCTCAATACTGGATCGTTTCCAATACACCATTTCTGAAATAGAGGTAATTCCCAGTCCGATAGACCCATTGCTCAGTTATTCCATAGGCGTTTTGGGTCTTATTGACATACTGCGGCTTTCCCCAATGGGTGTCCTCGAGCACTTGCTGACTCGTCATCCCGATCCTGACGCCAGGTTTCGCCGCCTGCTGCTTGGCTGCCGTGATACGGCGACGCTCGGCGTCGCGTTCACGCTTCGCCGCCCGTTGAGTGGCCAACTGCTCAGCCCGTTTCTCAGCATCTTCTCTAGCCTGGATGGCAGCAGGATCCTCCTCGAGGATTTGGGCGTAGCCCCAGTATCCAAAAAAGTCCTCGAATACCCGCCACGGGATGATGCCCGATTTGCCGTCGTCGAACTTGAGCTGGTACCACCCAGCTCCTGCGGGGTCATACCCTACGACCTTGAATCGCGTCACTCTTGTCACATAAACCGCATCATAACTGCCTTCCACGGTTTCATAGATCGGAACCTCTGACTTTCCATCCCGTGTTGGCCGTATCCAAAAGAACTTTCCAACCCTGGAACCTTGCGCCCCTTGTTCAACGGCGGACCTCAGCTCTGGCGCAGACTCGACGGCCATCGCAGAAGCCATCACGAACAGCAACAGCCAAACGAGACGTCGCATTATCGACTCCCTGGATCTCGACTTCCCGGATTATCGAGCCTGCGCCGCCTGCGCATCAAGCCGACCAAATGGCCTAATCCACTACCTCTGCCAGAACACCGAACGATTCTAGGCTGCCCTTCGCAGTCGAAGAGAGCCGTGCTTACCTCCATGGAACACCGAGCCGGCTGACCATGACCTGACGATTTAAGCTGCGACGCTTTAATGATGGAGACGCCGAAGCACCGAGGGACATGCCGCAGCGGTAAAATTACTCGAGCAATCTACGTGAGGAGCGCCATTTATGGAACGAGCAGTCTGCTACGGCTGCGTCAAAGATCTCCACCTAAGCGAGATCATCAAGGCGGAGGGGGAGAAGATTGAATGCTCGGTTTGCGACGAGTTGGAGCGCGAGGCAATCACAATCCGACGCCTTGGCCAAATCATGGAGCCGATCATGCGCGAGCACTTCGGCCTTGGCCAAACGGTGAAGAGGTTCGGGGACAACGATTCGGAGTGGTGGGAACAAGAGGGCGACTCACTTTCGTATTTCGTCCAGGACGTGCTAGGCCAGTACTTTGACTTCGAAGACGAGATTGTCTCTGCAATTGTCGACGCAGATGACTACTGGCCGGGCGATGGTGGAGAGGCCTACTGGGATGAAACAAGTAACTACGTGCCCACACGAATTCGCACTGGTCGCTACTTTGAGGAGTGGAGTTACACACTGAATGAACTGAAGCATGGGCGTCGGTTCTTCAGCCCGTCCGCGCGCGCACTATTCGAGAAGCTGTTTCAAGGAATCGATGAATTGCGCGCCAGAAAAGGCACTCGACTCCACCCTGTCGTTCGCGTCCTGCCAAAGGGGACGAAGATCTTTCGAGCCCGCTTGTGTAGCTCGCGATCGCTTCTCAAAGAAATCTACGCCGATCCGATAAAGCATGTAGGGCCGCCTCCAGCCGAGAACGCTAGAGCTGGCCGCATGAATGCGGAGGGCGTCGTAGTTTTATATGGGGCGAGAGATTCAGAAACATGTCTGGCGGAGATGCGGCCGGCGCTCGGAAGCGAGGTCGCAATCATTACCATGCAGACCACGCATGCGCTACGCGTTCTGGACTTCACCCGTCTGGACGACGCACGCAGCGGGAAGGCACTGAGCTACTTTCAAACGGATTTCACCGACCAGCTTGAACGTCGCGAATTCCTGCGCCGACTCCACAGCCTAATATCTCAGCCAATCGTTCCAGGCCGGGAGTCAGATTACCTCATTACTCAAACGATGGCTGAATACCTTGCCCATGTCCATGAGAAGCCATTCGATGGAATCCTCTTCTCTTCGGTACAGAGAGCCGGCGGAATAAACATCGTTTTGTTCGCCGACAAGGGGCTACTTACCGACAAGCCTGAAGATGCGTTCCGGCTCAAGTATGTGGACGGAAGCATTAGACTGGTATCGACGACCGCGATCCGCTATAGACATCGCGAGCTAAGTGTTAGCGCCTATGACGATGGCGAACTATGGATAAGCAATGCTGATGGGCAGGAGGCCGACCAAGACTGGGACTAGGCCGTCAGTCTTGCTCTAATTGAAGGCACCGCCAATCTTCGATGAAGAAGAGCACATTCGCCCGTGGGCTCAACAGATTAGTGAACCGCAGGAGTACTCTGGAGCGGAGGACCTGTGCGGTTTGTAACAAGCAAGGGGCTGCCCCGAAACCGGAGCAGCCCTTTCCTCTACTTGATCGGCATACGGTGATCAATCAGCGCGCCGTTCATATCCACAAGTTGAGCCATCTCGGATTTAGACGCTTGAGCCGCCTTGTGGCGCTCCCGCAACCAGCCCAACTCCCTAGCCCGTGCACGATCTGCTGCCGTAAGCTTCGGATTGACGTACGACGCGACGGCGAGGCACTTCGGCTTTGCGCAATCGGAGCGCCTCGGGCCAGCCAGTTGAGGCAATGCCGCATGCGCGGACTCGGACACAGACGAGGCAGTAGGGCGCGGTTGCGCCGCCGGCGGCTTTTGCGGCGGGACGTCGCCCGGCTCCGCTACGCCATTGGCCTGGAGCACTTCGACGAACTTCAGTGGCACGCGGCTCGATGCCACAGCGCCGTTCTCATCGAGCCGGGGTGTTGCCAGCGAGAATGCATTGAGCTGCGACTCCAGCTTGTGGCTCCACGCTGTAAGCCGCTCGGACACCTCATTGCGGCTCAGCGGTTCCAAGGTCATGCTCTTCACGTCCTCTAGTGCATCCATAAGTAGCCTCCGGAGCATCGTCACTTGCTCGGCGTTGGACTCGTACCTTGTCATCCGGTCCCCCAGCCAAGAGCCATGGCGAAACGAGGTGATGCGAGTGAGATGCCTTGACTGGCCCAAGGCGCTATCCAGCTCCCGGTAGTAGTCGTCAAGCCGGTCGTCGCGCGAATCGATCAGCGCTTGCCTCAGTTCCTTGGCTTCTGTGGCCTTAATCTCCTCAACCGCGTAGCTAGCAGCACTGGTGAGGCTTTCCTCGGCCCGCGCCGCTGCGAGCTGCACCTCTGCGGCTTCGCGAGCAAGGATCGCTTTCAGATGGGTGGCGCTGGCGGTAGCGATACCTTTGTCGTGCCGTGCGTCCAGGCTGTCGAGGCGCTGACGGAGGGCTTTGCGCATATCGATGGTGGTCTGTTCGACGCGAGCAAGGATTTCCTCGGCCTCAGCCGAATTCAGAATGTCGCGCAGTTTTTTTTCGTCACCCTTAGTGAGATGGGCTCTGTCGAGAAAGCTGAATAGCGTCATGGTGGTTCTCCAATGGTGCCGTTTTACTACTCTGCAAGCGTCCACGCAGAAACGTTGTGCAACCGCAAGCCCGTACGGGAGTCGTACCAGCAGGCGGCCATGGGGCCGGCGGGATGGGTGCCGGTGTAGCCATAGACGTAGCGGGCTTCCCTATAGAGCGGCCCGTTGTCGAAGTGAGCGACGTTCTGGTCGTCGACTTTCACGAGAACATGGTCAACGGCGTTCTCGCTATTCAGGAACGGTGCGAGGCCGGCCACCGCGTCGGTGGGGCTATTCCAGATCGGGGGTTGAATTAACGTTGTCATCTCTTTCACCTCTCATCGAAGGTGCGCCCACGGCGCGGATTTGCCCAACAATTCCAACACCCCTAAAGGGGTGTGTTGGAATCTGTTAGGGAACAGAACCGAACAATTTTGGCGTTTGTTGGAATTTGTTGGTGTTTTTCATGCGTGCCATAACCAGCCTTCCCGGACTTGGTAAATGCCATTGCCGACCATTGCGGTTACCGCGCGCCGCGCGACGTACCGGCGGCTTTCCTCGGCGCATGGCATTCGCGCAGCAACGGCTGCAAATGCGGAGTCGATCTGGATGCAGGGGCGACCGTTCGGCGCGCCGCCTTTGTCGAAGTCCTTTGCATGGCGCAACAACTCCCCGATAGCCTGATAGGCAATCTTCTGGTTCGAGCCTTGCGGTAGCTTCAACCGCTGCACCGTGTCGGCGGCGGTTGCCCCATCTGGCTCGACGATGCAGGATGTAACCGGATCGCCGTCTGGATCACTCCCGAGTTCCACCACCCGCAGTACGAAGGCAGCCCGAGCACCATCCTCGTCGTCTTTGCTCTTGGCGATGGACCACTCACGGCGGCTGTCAGTGCGCGATACTTCGATGGCGACGTCCAGCGCGGCGTATAGGCTGCTATGCCCCCTCAGACCTTTCGTGCCGTCCTTTCCAGTGTGATGAACCAGCAAAACGACGCCGCCAATCCGCCGCTGCAACTCCTTTGCGCCTTCGATGAGGTCACCCATGTCCCTGCTGGAGTTCTCGTCGGCGCCTGGAGCGGCACGGTTCAGCGTATCAAGCACCAACAGGCCATCACCTGCGCTACTAGCAACGACGGCGGCAGCGAGGTCCGCGATGTCGTCCTGGTTACGCAGGTCGATGCCCTGCGTGATAAATCTCAGGCGAGCCGGCAACGGACGATGGTGCCTAATAGTCCATGCATGTATCCGCTTTTGCAGCCCACGCGCACCTTCCAAAGCGCAATACGTGACAGGCGCGCCAGTAACGCGGCGACCGAACCATTCTGGCGCCCCATCTGCGATGGCGGCACACAGGTCCAGGGCAATGAAGGATTTGCCGGAGCCAGAGGGGCCAAACAAGGCGGCGAGGGCATCGGCAGGCAGGACGCCCCGCACTAGCCAGCGCGGCATGGGCACGTCCATCAGATCGGCCCCCGATTGCAACTGGTAGTGCATGGGCGGTGCCTTGGCGGCTTGCAGCAAGCTCTCCAGCGCCTCGGTGCCGTGCTCGAGTTCGTAGTCATTCGCGTCGTAATTCGGCGGCTTGTCGCCGGGCATCGCGACCACCCACGAGCCACAGAGTTCGCGGGCGATGCCTTCGGCCTCGGCTTCCTTGCCACGGTCTGCCACGAATACAAGGCGCGCATCGGGGTAGCGCTCACGCAGAGCTTGTCCGACGACCCGAAACCGGCCCGCACCAAACGTGACGACGGCAGCTGCTTGATAGTCTGCGCGCGCCACAGCCCATGCGTGGCCGATGCCCTCACAGATGTAAATGCGACCATCGGCGCTGACTTCGCCGACGACGAACATGCCGCTACCGAAGGAAGCGCCTGGCGCGTTCAGCTTCTCGCCCGCGCCCGGAGGCGGGATGTATTGGACCGTCCGCAGTTCGCCGTCGAGCGAGCGTACCGGGACGGCTAGGTAACCAGCCACGGACCTCCCCCGGATTGCCAGCGGATTTTCTATGGGGACAATGCGCAAACCGTCCGCCGTGCCGCGCTTGGCGACGATATAGGGATGCTCCGCCGGAGCGGAAGGGTAGGCGTCAAAAGCGGATACAGGATCGATGCGCACCTTCGGAGCGACCTGTGGTTCGGCTTGTTCCTTCGGGCGTTGGATCAATGCGTGGATGGTGCCTACGCCATTCCGAGGCGCCTTATAGAGACCCTGCCAGCCGGCATCACGGGCAGCGCGAAAGAGCGTTGACTCGGTAATCGGGCCATCGTCAAAGGAGTTCCACGCCGTCAGGCAATCGCGTTCGCCTTTGTAGTTCGGCGCGTTCTGACTCCACAAATGGAAGTCCTCGAAGGAAAGGCCGGCCGCCTTCGCGGCCATGCCCAAGCGAATCCATTCGCCACGTGAGCACCCGGCGTCGAGGCAAGACAGCGCGTCGCGGGCGCGGCCTTGCTCAAAATGGCCGTTTTCCATGGTGTGCCTCTCCGATTGAGCGATGGAGCGAGCGCGACAGCAGCAATTGCCGGTAGCCGGCTTTACTGCGTCTCAATACCCAGCAGTTTCATCAGATCGGAGGCGCGCCACAGGAGCCTGCCGCTAGCCTGCTTCAGCGGCTTGATACCGTGGTGATGCCCTTTGGCGGAGAGATTCTTCCTGACGGTTTGAGGTGCGCACCGCAGTGCGGCGGCAAACTCTGCAGTAGTAAGGAGGTCGGGCAAGCCCGCATGAGCGCTCACGGAGCGAAAGATGTTCATGGAAACTCTCCTGTGTTGAGAGGCGTTTCCACTCCAGTACGGGGAAATTTTCCCCGCAAGGGGAAAAAATAAAAAGCCAGCAGACCCTTATGGCTGCTGGCTTCTTGCCTGCTTTCTCAATGATGGGAATTCGGCGGGGAGACGACATCCTCCAATTCCCCCGGCCGTCTAGTCCCTTTGTGGCTTGTTCTTTTTCCACCACTCGCCTTGGAGCGCATTGCGCTTGATGTAGGCCGCAGACAGCGGACGCCTATGGTGCCCATAAATTGCAGCTGAGCGCAGCGCGGTAGCGACGTGATCGGAGACGTCCTGCAGCCCCGGAGCGAGCCCTTTCTCCCTATGGCGCTGGATAAATTCGAGCGCAATCTTCCGTGCTATTGACAGCCAGGTGCTTGCCTCCGCTGCTGTACTGGTATTTGGCTGGCGGATTTCCGTAGGTTGCTTCGCATCTAACGAGATTGCGTGTAACGGCAACGGCGTATTTGCATCGGCGGACAGTATTGCAGCCCTTGCAAGTGCCTCATGTGCATTGGCGAGATTACGCAGGCGAGCTACTTCATATCGACGCAACAAGGCTTCGTTCAAAACGTCAATGTGGGCGCGACAGAGCTCCATGTCACCTGAATTTGCCCAGCATTCGCGCACCCTGTTTAGTCGTGAACGCAAGGCCTCGGCTTCGTGGTCGCACGTCGACTCCAACGTCTCGACGAACCCATCAATCTCCCAAAGGTTGGCGCCCTTATACGTCGCATCAGCTGTGCTGAACAGCGGGACGGCCAAGGCGATGGCGAGGCTTTGGTTTTCTGGGGTGCGATACAAGTAGCCACCATCAGCCGCTTGGCGGCGTTCGGCGGTCCGATGGCCTATCCAGTGAAACACCTCTTTTATGTTCGCGCGTGTCATATGGCTCCCTTATTTGGGCGTTTCCGCCGGAACGGGATAGGGGCTGGCCTTTCCGTCCATCGGCGTGGGAGGGCAAACTGACTTCGGCTACTTTACAGCACTCAAGCCAGCTTGCACTTCGCTGGGCGTAAAGTCGATGCCCGCCTGTTCCAGCATCCACGCTTCAATCTTGTCGTGCCACATCCGAAGCATGTTGTGTGTCGCCGCGTCCGCGTCATCTCATGCGGGTGGCTCAGTCATGCGCTGTTGGATCGCGTGAGCGCGCCGGATTTCGTACAACTCGCGACCGGGGAAACCTTGATGATGTTCCATGATGCCGCCCCTCTATACGAGCTTGCGCGCCATTTCTGTCGCGGTCGGGTTGAAATAGCGATGCAGCATCGCCAGCGACCTATGCCCGGTCACGGCTGCAAGCTCAAGGGTGTTTGTGAGCTTCTTTGCCAACTGCGTCGTTGCTTCGTGCCTACTATCGTGCCAGTGTAGGTTCTGAATGCCGATCTCCGTTTTGGCGCGCCAGAATGCGCTGTCCAGGGTCTTGTATTTGACTGGCGCGACCAATTGAGCGCCCTTGCCTTGCTTAAGGCTTGCCAGCAGTGCGATTGCGCGTGGGCTTAGCGGCACGTCCCGGGCGTAGCCGTTCTTGGTTTCCGGCAAATGGATATATAGCTCGTCGGTGTGTACGTGCTGCCACGTTGCGGCAAGCACTTCACCCTTACGCATTGCTGTTGCTAGGCAGAACTGAAAGACCCATGCAGTCCATTGCTTGCTCGTTTTGGGGACAGTGCCCTCTACATAGTCGAGCTGTGCGCAAATGAGTTTGACCTCGTCGTCACTGACGCGCCGTTTCCTGTGTTCTGTGGACTTTGGCCTATTGTCGATGCCTTGGGCTGGGTTCTCCCTCTTAAAGAACGGCATTTCCCAGCGCCGAATGGCGTAGCTAAACACCGCTGACAGAACCGTCACCTCACGAATTATCGTGCCCGGTGCGACCTTGCGGCCAAACCTGCTTGTCGTGCTGCCGCGCTTCTTGATGTACGCCTCCACATCGTCCTTGCGAAACTCACTTACGCGTTTGCCGAATATCTCCGGAAAGTCGCGGGACATTGCTGTCAGCGTATAGCGCTCAACCTTAGCCCCACGCTTGCCACCAGAAACATCGCGGGCGTACTTCTCTAGGAGATAGGCGACGGAAGGGTCGCTGGTGTCATCGTACTTGCGGATGGTTTCGCCTTCGCTGATGCGCTTTTCAGTCTTCCGCGCCCACTCATGCGCCGCCTTCTCATTGTCGAAAGTAGCGCTGACTCGCTGGCCTTTCATGCGGACTAGGGCACGAACCGTGGTGCCCCTGTGCTCAAAGTTTGCCATTTTAGTGCACCCCTATATGTGTGTTGTTGGGACGGCCATACTACGGCGGAAGTGCCCCAAATCGCCGGCTTGGGGCACCTAAAAACCATCAACACACACGGAATAACACTATATATAAGCGGTTTTCGTATCTGTCACCGGGATGGCGAACCCCTCTGCCTGGTGTTCCGCAAGTAACCCGTTGCGCGCGCTTCAGCCGCGCACCAGCATCACGATCACGGCGGCAGTCGGGCAGCCCGAGCGGCGCCTTGCTCTAAAATCATCCCGTCATTCGATCCTGCGGTGCCAGCGGCTTCCAAGCCTGCGACACCGCGCCCGCCACGGAGAATACGATGAAGGTCCAGAACATCCTGCAGACGATCGGCAATACCCCGCATATCCGCATCAACCGGCTGTTCGGCAACGGCCACGAGGTCTGGATCAAGTCAGAGCGTAGCAACCCCGGCGCCTCGATCAAGGACCGCATCGCGCTGTCGATGGTGGAAGACGCCGAACGCCGTGGCGTGCTCAAGCCCGGCGGCACCATCATCGAGCCGACCTCGGGCAATACCGGCATCGGCCTGGCCATGGTGGCCGCGGTCAAGGGCTACAAGCTGGTGCTGGTGATGCCGGACAGCATGTCGGTGGAGCGCCGCCGCCTGATGCTGGCTTATGGCGCCACCTTTGACCTGACCCCGCGCGAGAAGGGCATGAAGGGCTCGATCGCTCGCGCCGAGGAACTGGTTGCGGCCACGCCGGGCGCATGGATGCCGCAGCAGTTCGAGAATCCCGCCAATGTCGACGTGCACGCGCGCACCACCGCGCAGGAAATCCTGAATGACTTCCCCGAGGGGCTGGATGTGCTGATCACCGGCGTCGGCACCGGCGGCCACCTGACGGGCTGCGCCCGCGTGCTCAAGGACAAGTGGCCGCAGCTCAAGGTTTTTGGCGTGGAGCCGGTGGCCTCGCCGGTGATCTCCGGCGGCGCGCCGGCGCCGCACCCGATCCAGGGCATCGGCGCGGGCTTTATCCCGAAGAACCTCGATACCTCGTTGCTCGACGGCGTGATCCAGGTCGATGCCGAGCCCGCGCGCGAGATGGCACGCCGCTGCGCGCGCGAGGAAGGCATCCTGGTCGGCATCTCGTCCGGCGCCACGCTGGCCGCGATCGCGCAGAAGCTGCCCGGGCTGCCGGCCAACGCGCGCGTGCTGGGCTTCAACTACGACACCGGCGAGCGCTACCTGACCGTCGAAGGGTTCCTGCCCGCCTGAGCTGCCAAGGCCGGCCGATGAAAACGTTCATATCGCGAACGGGAGTCTTTCAGCGCGACGACAGGCCGTGCCGCTTGTGCCAGTCCGCCAGCGATTCCTCCGGCCAGGTGTCGCAGTGCACATGGCCTTTGCCCTTGGGCACGTCGACCCAGGGCGCGACCGATTCCAGCGAGGCCTCCACCACCTCCGGCGGGCGCGGCAGCGGCGTGTCGATAGCCGATGCATGCGGATACACCAGCTCCGGCCAGCGCGGGTCCCAAAGCCACAGCGCGCTGCCGCATTTCACGCAGAAATGCCGCTGCGCCGGCGAGCGCCGCGCGCGCTTGCCGGGTTCGCGCAGCACGGCGTGGTAAATGCCCAGGTGCTTGCGCCCGCGCACGCGCAGCGTGGCCGCGTCGCCGCCGATGTTGATCGCGTAGCCCCCACCGCCGGCCGTCTTGCGGCAGATCGAGCAATGGCAATGCATATACGGACTAGGTGAGTCGGATTCAAGCGAGAAGTGGATCGCGCCGCAATGGCAGGAGCCGTCGAGATGCATGGTGTGGGCCTTTGCACGGTGGCGTTCAGGACAGTCCATTGACTGTAGAAAACCCCCGGCAAAGTGCCAAGGCGGCGGTGATGGCTAAAGCGCCTTGCGGAATGTCAGGTTGATGCGCAGCCGCCCCAGCAGCGGATGGTCGCCGTCGGCCAGCGGCGCCACGCCGTGGAAGGCCAGCCGCGACGGCCCGCCCCACACCACCACGTCGCCATGCGCCAGCCGCACCCGCTGCGGGCGGTCGGCGCGGCGCATGCCGCCGAACAGGAACACCGCGGGCAGTCCCAGCGAGACCGAAACGATGGGCGCGCTGAAATCGCGCTCGTCGCGGTCCTGGTGCAGCGAGAGCCGGGTGCCCGGCTCGTAGCGATTGATGAGGCAGGCATCCGGTTCGAAACCGGCAAAACCCGCTTGCGCCGCAGCAGTGGTGGCGAGCTTCCGGAAGCTCGCCGGCATCTCCGGCCACGGCTTTCCGTTCAGCGGATCGACGGGGTCATAGCGATAGCCACGCGCATCGGAGACCCAGCCGACCGTGCCGCAGTTGACCATCGCCACCGACATTGTCAGCCCGCCGGGGGTGATCATGTGCCGCCAGGGCGCAAGCGCGATGATGGCCTGGACGTCGGCCAGCAGCACTTCGGCATCCGCACGGGCCAGGCCGCGCAGGACTACGGCGCCGTCGGCGAGGGGTTCGATGGCGGGGCTGGCGGGGCCGTTCGGTGGCAGGTCGTCGAACAGGTCGAAAGTCATGGGTGGAGGTTTACGGACGCCCTGGCGCGGTCAGGCAACCGTCAGTTCCAGCCGCTTCCCCAGCGCCCGGAATGCAGCCTCGATCGTATCGATCTTGGTCGCATGGTCCAGGTTGACGATACGTTGCACCTCTTGCTTGCGCGTATTCAGCCGGCGCGCCAGTTCCGCCTGCGTCACGCCCTGCGCGATCATCTCGTTAAGCAGGAGCACCTTCGCCGACACGCTGGCCGGCAGTTCAACCAGATGCTGGCCGCGTTTTGCCTTCGACGGCAGTGGCACCGGGCGGCCATCTTCGAAATAGAATTCCATGGCCGTGGCGAGCGCATCGGCGGCCATTTCGCGGGCCTGCTCGATGGTGTCGCCGCTGGTCAGGGCTTCGGGGATATCGGGAAACGACACAGCAAAGCCACCGTCGTCCGGGACGATGTTGGCAGGGAAACGCAGCATATTGGGACTCCTTTGACGACAAGGGCAAGTTGGGGCGTGAGATGGAAGACTCATGACAGGCCGAGTTGCTTGAGAATCGCCTTGCGCAACCCCTCCCGGATCTCGTGGCTGGGATGCCGTGGCAGCGTGGTCTTCCTGCCATTGAGATACACCCTCACATGCTTCGCGCCTTCACTGAAGGTGGCGCCCTGTCCGGCGAGCCATCGCCGGAATTCACTCCGCTTCACCCGCATTCTCCTAGACCTCAGGGGAAATCAAGGGTAAGCAAAAATGTTTACTGATTCTAGCAGCAATCCGTTAAATCTGGTTGCAGGATTGTGAGCGAAGTACATGAATCGTTGCGCCGCCGACATGACAAAGGCCGCCCGTCGGGCGGCCTTGCTTTCTTCCGTGGCACGCAATCACCACGCGCTACACAGCGCGAACTCAGGCAAACGTATCGATCTCGCCACGCCCAGGCACGCGTGCGGGACGCGCTGTCGTACTGGCTGCTGCCGCCGGCTCAACAGCCGCCAGCGTGCCGGCAGCAAAGCTGGTTTGCCCGCGCCCATTCCGCGGTGCCTGCTGTTGCTGCCCGTTCCCATTGCCCGTCTGGCTGGCAAAGCCGTCTGCGCCCACCGAAGTCTGTCCAAGCTGGATGCCGCTTTCGGACAGCGCGGTGCGCAGGTGCGGCAGCGCCGCTTCCACCGCGGCGCGCACGGCCTGGTGAGGTGAGACGAACTGGGCCTGGGCCTGGTCGTTGACCACGTTGAGCACGACCTTGAGCGGCCCGAGATCGGGCGGGTTCAGCTGCAGTTCGGCGCTTTGCTGGCCTTGCGTGCTCATGCGGATCATCTGCTGGCCGAGGGCCTGCGGCCACTGGCTGTCGTACAGCTGCGGTGTGACCACGGGACGGGCGGCCGCAGCGGCTGCAGTAGCCGACGGGGTAGCCTGGCCGGCCAGCGCGGCGGCCACGGCTGGTGTGTTGTCGGGGCTGGCCGCGGTAGCCTCGCCGGTGCGGGCGGCAGCCTGTGCGGCGGCGAACGGCGTTGCCACGGGCCTGGCATCCGCCGTGCCGGGGTTGGCGGCGAGCGGATCGGCGCGGTGCCGGGCGATGCCGCTTTCCGGGCGATTGCCCGATCCGCCGGCAGACTGGCCGCTGGCGTCCTGCTGCTGGACGGCCAGCACGTCGCCCGGGATGGCCTGCGCCGTGCCGGCCTTGCCGTCGGTACCTGCGCTGGCGCTGGCCTGCATCGCGGCGCGCTGGGATGCGATGGTGGCCAGCGTTTCGGCAACCGAAGGCTGTGCGGGCCGGGCTTCGGTGGTGACGACCTGCAGCGTGTCCGGCAGCGGCGTGGCGGCCGCCGGCATGGCCTCGGCCTGGGCATCTGCCGTGGCCGGCTGCGCGGCATTTGCCAGTGCCGCCTGCAGTGCGGCGGCGCCGGTGTCGGTAACGCCGGCGAGGGCGGAACCCGCCGCGCCGGCCGGCGCGGCAGCGGGGCTGGCCGGGGCTGCGGCGGGAAGCATCAGTGCCAGGGCCGCTGCGGCAGCGGCTGCGGCATCCGTCGGCGTGGCCGCCGCGGTGTCATCCTGGTCCTGGTTTTCATCCTTGTGGCCGGCCGCGGGCTTCTTGCCGGCCGCGGCGGCTGGCTGCGGCTTGCCGGCGTCGGCCTGCGCCGCGGGCTGGCGCGATGCGGGCTGGTCGCGCGCGGCGGTTTCCCCGGCCGGCGGCGCGGGCGCCTTGCTGCTTTCGCGGGCGCGCGACAGCGCGTCGCCGAATCCGCTCGCGGTTGCGTCGGCGGTGGCGCGCCTGGCGCCCTCGACCGCATTGGCGGCGCTGCTGACAATCTGGCTGATATCGATCATGGGTTGGCTACGGGTGTGGCCCGGGTCAGGCTTCGCTCAGGCGGCTGGCCGTGGTGCGGACCAGGCGGGCTGCGTATTCGTCGTTGGCGCGCTGTTCGCGGCGCGCGGCAACCTGGTCTTCCTTCGCTTCGGCGCGCGCGATCAGCGTGTCGAAGGAGTTCAGGCGGCGCTTCTGGTGCTGCCAGTGGTTGCGCCCTGCCAGCAGGTCGGCTTCGGCCTTGGCCAGCGCCGCGCCCTGCTGGCGGATGGCATGGTCGAGCGAATCGAGAAAGCGCGAGAAGTCCTGCCAGCGGCTGGAGGTCATGCCTTCGGCGGCCACCACCTGCATGCGCGCGCGGTACTCATGGCGGTACTCGGTGAGCTGGTTGAGCTGCTGCTCAGCCTGCGTGCGCAGTCCCTGCAGCCTGCCCAGCTCGCGCGCGGCGGCATCGGTATCGTTCTGGGCGAGGTCAGCCAGCGTATTAAGCGGTGAATGCTTGAGCATGTTCACTCCTGTCGAAGAGGCTGTGAAGCTGGGCGATGGCGTCGTCGTAGCCGGCGCGCTCGTGGATGTCTTGCTGCAGGAAGGCTTCCATGCGCGGGTGCAGGCGCATCGCCAGGTCCAGCTCCGGGTCGTTGCCCGGCACATAGGCGCCTACGCTGATCAGGTCGCGGTTGCGCTGGTAGCGCGACATCAGCTGCTTGAAGCGACGCACCGAGCCGAACTGCTCATCCGGGATCAGCGCGGTCATGGCGCGGCTGATTGATGCTTCCACGTCGATGGCCGGGTAGTGGCCGGATTCGGCCAGGCTGCGCGACAGTACGATATGGCCGTCCAGGATGGCGCGCGCGGAATCGGCGATCGGGTCCTGCTGGTCGTCGCCTTCGGTCAGCACCGTGTAGAACGCCGTGATCGAGCCGCCGCCTTCGGGGCCGTTGCCGGTGCGCTCGACCAGCGTCGGCAGCTTGGCAAAGACCGAGGGCGGATAGCCCTTGGTGGCCGGCGGCTCGCCGATGGCCAGCGCGATCTCGCGCTGCGCCATGGCGTAGCGCGTCAGCGAGTCCATGATCAGCAGCACATGCTGGCCCTGGTCGCGGAAATACTCGGCCAGCCGCGTCGCATAGGCGGCGCCCTGCATGCGCAGCAGCGGCGAGGTATCGGCCGGCGCGGCCACCACGACTGATCGTGCGCGGCCTTCGGGGCCAAGGATGTTCTCGATGAACTCCTTCACTTCGCGGCCGCGTTCGCCGATCAGGCCGACCACGATCACGTCGGCGCTGGTATAGCGCGCCATCATGCCGAGCAGCACGCTCTTGCCCACGCCCGAGCCCGCGAACAGTCCCATGCGCTGGCCGCGTCCTACCGTCAGCATGCCGTTGATGGCGCGCACGCCGGTATCGAGCACAGTCTCGATCGGCGCGCGCATCAGCGGGTTGATCTGCTCGCCGGCCAGCGGCACCTCCATGGCGGCGGTGATCGGGCCCAGCCCGTCGAGCGGGCGGCCCGCGGCATCCAGCACGCGGCCCAGCAGGCCGGCGCCAACCGGCAGGCGCTTGGAGCCCGGCTCGCGCGGCGTGGTGATGCCGGCCGGCTGCGGCGATGGTTCCAGCGGGTAGACGCGCGCGCCCGGCAGCAAGCCCACCACATCGGATTGCGGCATCAGGTAGAGCCGGTCGGCGCCAAAGCCCACCACTTCCGCTTCCGCGGTGCGCGGGGCATTGCTGTCGGTGGTGAACTGCCCGGCGGGCAGCTCGATCAGGCAGTCGCTGCCCACCGGCAGGCGCAGGCCCACGGCTTCCAGCACCAGGCCCGCGGCGCGCGTCAGGCGGCCGCAGCTGCGCTTGCTGTCGAGCCCGGCGATGCCGGCCGCGGCGCTATCCAGCGCGCCGATCCAGCGTTGCGCATGGGCCAGCGCGGGATCCGGCGCTGGCGTGGCCTGCTCGGCGGCGTCAGGCATGTGGCGGCTCCCATGGATCGTCGCGGCCCAGCGCCTTGACCACGCGGGTCCAGCGCGTAGGCAGCGTGGCATCGCGCTCGCCGCTGGCGGCGCTGGCGATGCAGCCGCCGCGCGCCACCGACGGATCGGCGCGCACGGTCCAGCCGGCGGCCGCCAGTTCGCCATGCAGGTGGGTTTCCACCAGCGCCACGTCGTCGGGATGCAGCAGCAGGCTGGGCGATCCGCACAGCGCGGGTTCGCTGGTCAGCAGCTCGCGCACGGCCGGCAGCAGCACCGCGGGGTCGTTTGCCAGGGCGGTGCGCACCAGCTGGCGCGCCACGTCGAGCGCCAGCGACACCAGCGCGCGCGCGACCTGGTCGTCCACGCCGCCGAGCGCGCTGCGGAAGTTGGTGGCCAGCGCCTGCAGCTGCGTGGCCTCGTTGCGTGCGGCTTCAAGGCCGCGGGCGTAGCCTTCGCGGTGGCCGTCGCCGTAGCCCTGGGTTTGCCCCTGGGTGTAGCCCTGGGCATAGCCTTCCTTGCGCGCGCCTTCGCGCATCGCGTCGAGCGCCTCGAAATCGATCGGCGGCGGTGCGGGCTCGGATGGCATGGCGGCCAGGGCTTCGGGCGGCTCGCTTTCCCGGGGATCGAGCGAGCCCATCTGCCAGCGCTGCCAGCCGGCCGCGCCGCCACGCGCGCGGCGCGGGGGCTCGAACGGCGCAAAGCCGCCAGGATCGGCGGCCGCGCCGTTGCCGGCAAGGGAAGAGAGCGGGTCGCCGCGCGGCGCGCGGCGTGCGGCCTGGCCGCGCTCAGGGTTTGCCTCAGACATAGGCATCGTCGCCTCCGCCGATCTGCACTTCGCCCGCATCCGCCAGGCGCCTTACCACCTGCAGGATGGCCTTCTGCTCGGCCTCGACCTGCGACACGCGCACCGGGCCCAGCGCGTCCAGGTCCTCGCGCAGCATCTCGCCGGCGCGGGTGGACATATTGCGAATGAACTTGTCGCGCAGTTCCTGCGGCGCGCCCTTGAGCGCGACGATGAGCGACTCGGTGGCGATTTCCTTGAGCACGCGCTGGATGCCGCGGTCGTCGACCTCGAGCAGGTTCTCGAACAGGAACATCTCGTCGATGATCTTCTGCGCCAGGTCGCCGTCGTGCAGGCGCACGCCGTCGATCACAGCCTCTTCGTGCGCGGTGCTCATCAGGTTGATGATCTCGGCCGCGGTGCGCACGCCGCCCATGCGGCTGCGCTTCAGGCTCTGGCCCGCCAGCAGCTTGGTCAGCACGTCGGTCAGTTCCTGCAGCGCGCCCGGCTGCACGCCGCCGAAGGTGGCGATACGCAGGATCACGTCGTTGCGCAGGCGGTCGGTGAACAGCGCCAGCACCTCGGACGACTTCTGGCGGTCCAGGTGGATCAGGATGGTGGCGATGATCTGCGGATGCTCGTCGCGGATCAGCTCGGCAATGGCCGTGGCGTCCATCCAGTTCAGCGAATCGATGCCGCCGCCCGGATCGCGCGACTCCAGGATGTCTTCGATCACCGACTGGGCGCGTTCCTCGCCCAGCGCCTTGTTCAGCACGCTGCGGATAAAGGCATTGGAATCGACGTTCAGGGCCAGGTACTGCTCGGTCTCGGTGCGGAACTCGCCCAGCACCTCGGCCATTTCCTCGCGGGTGACCGAGCTGAGCGTGGCCATGGCCGAGCCCAGCTCCTGCACTTCGCGCTGCGACAGGTGCCTGAACACCTCGGCCGCGGCATCCTCGCCGATCGCCATCATCAGGACGGCGCTCTTTTGCAGGCCGGATTCGGAGATGCCCTTAGCGGTTGTCATTGGCAATCCAGTTCTTGATCACGCTGGCGACCAGGCGCGGGTCGCGCTGTGCGGCGTCGCGCACCAGCGCGAGGTCGCTTTCATACTTGGCGGCAAGCCGCAGGATTTCCGGGTTGGCGGGCTCGTCCGGCGGCAGCAGCACTGCCTCGGTCTCGTCCCTGGGTTCCGGCGCCGGCAGCGGCGGCGAGGTGTAGCGGCGCAGGACCGGGCGCGCCACCTTGAACCACACGAACAGCGCCAGCAGTGCCAGCAGCAGGTAGCCCGCAAGGGTCTTGCCGAGCTCGATCATGTCGGGCTGCTTCCACAGCGGCACCTCGGGCGCGGCCTTCTCGCGCTCGGCGGTGAATGGGCTGTTGACCACGTTGATGGAGTCGCCGCGGTCGGCCGAGAACCCCATCGCCTCCTTGGTCAGGTTCTGGATCTGCGCCAGCAGTGCCGGCGGCAGCGGTTCGGCCACGAGCTTGCCCTTGGCATCGGCCTGCTGACGGTAGTTGACCACCACCGCCACCGACAGGCGGCGCACGCCGCCCGGTGCCTGCTGCACGTGGCGCACGGAGCGGTCCAGTTCGTAGTTGACGGTGGAGTCGCGGCGATTGCTGCTGGGGCCGCTGGAAGCGGTGGCATTGGCGACCTGGGCGCCCTGACCTGGCTGGGCAGCTTGCCCCGGCTGTCCCGGTTGCCCGGCAGCCGGAGCACCGGCCTGTCCCGGCGCCTGGCCCGCACGCGGCGTCTGCGGCGTGGTCACGGGCGCGGCGGCGGCAGCCGGCGGCTGGTTCGACAGCGCCCCGGGCACGCCGCCCGGCGGCGTGACACCCTGCTGGGTCGACTCGCTGGTCTGCTGGCTGCGGATCGCCGAGCGGGTCGGGTCCTGGTTGGGCTTGTAGCTCTCGTCGGTGTGCTCGACGATGGAGAAGTCGACGTCGGCGGTCACCTGTGCGCGCACGTTGTCCTTGCCGACGATCGGCGTCAGGATCGCTTCGATGCGCTTCAGGTAGTTCTGCTCCAGCGCCTGGACGTACTTGAGCTGGGTCGCGTCGAGCATGCGCTCGTTGCCGGTGTTCGACAGCAGGTTGCCGTGCTG
Source organism: Cupriavidus necator (assembly GCF_016127575.1). NCBI lineage: Bacteria > Pseudomonadati > Pseudomonadota > Betaproteobacteria > Burkholderiales > Burkholderiaceae > Cupriavidus > Cupriavidus necator. The sequence continues at coordinate 2,605,848 of NZ_CP066019.1, read as the reverse complement.
GTCGACGATCGAGATCGACTTGGGCGTCAGCTCCGGCACGCTCGACGACACCAGGTGGCTGATCGCAGCGACCTGGCCTTCATCGATGGCGCGGCCCGGGTAAAGCTGCAGCACGATCGACGCGGTCGGCTTCTGGCGCTCGCGCACGAACAGCGTCGGCTTGGGGATGGCCAGGTGCACGCGGGCGGACTGCACCGCGGCGATGGACTCGATCGAGCGCGCCAGCTCGCCTTCCAGCCCGCGCTGGTAGTTGACCTGCTCGGCAAACTGGCTGATGCCGAATTTCTGGTTGTCCATCAGCTCCATGCCGGCCGTGCCGCTCTTGGGCAGGCCCTGCGATGCCAGGCGCAGGCGCGTCTCATGCACCTTCTCGGCCGGCACCATGACCGCGCCGCCGCCTTCGGCGAACTTGTACGGCACGTTCATCTGCTGCAGCGACTGCAGCACCGCGCCGCCATCGCGCTCGGACAGGTTGCTGTACAGCACCTTGTAGTCCGGGCTGCGCGACCACAGCACGCCCACCGCGATGGCCGCGGCCAGGGCGGCGCCGGCCAGCATCAGCGGCAGCTTCGGGTTGGCCTTCAGGCGCTCGATCACTTCTGCCGGGCGCCCGGGCAGTGCCACGGTCGCGGTCATGCGCGTGCTCCGGATCCGGCGCCGCGATGCTGGCGACGGCACGGGCGATGCTGACCGCCTTGGTCGTCGGCGCGGCTCACGGCACGGCTCACATTACGCTGCAGAGAAAACACGCGTACTCCCGAATCGATGATTGTCTGGTGATTTCCGGAGCCAGCACGGGACGACAGCCCGCGCTCTTCCGGCACGGTGGCAATGATCGGCCAGACTTGAGCGCGACAATCCGGCGAATAGACGCGGTTTTTTGTCCGATTTCGGCCCATGGGAGCGCGGAGACGGCGGGTACTCTGCGGGGGCTGAAACTGGGTGCGAACCGCCTGAAGCCCGCCTGCCGGCAGGCTGCACTGTGATGCAAGGGGCGCGCCACAAGACGAACTCTGCCGGTGGACCGGCATACGACGAGCCAAATGACCACTATCTCTTCCATCGAGGGCATGCTGCAGCAACTGCGCGGGATGTCCCAGGTTGCCTCGGGCAACAGTGCCAGCCAGTCCGCCGCGCCGGTCGGCGGCGGCTTTGCCGGCGAGCTGCAGCGCTCGCTGGGCCGCATAAACGCCGCGCAGGAACGCGCCTACGGCCAGGCCGAGGCGTTCGAGCTGGGCAAGCCCGGCGTGGCGCTCAATGACGTGATGATCGACCTGCAGAAGGCCAATGTGTCGTTCCAGACCGGGGTGCAGGTGCGGAACCGGCTGGTGGCGGCTTACCAGGAAATGATGAATATGGCGGTGTAAAGCCCACCGGCCTGCCCTGAACGCAAAGAGCCCCTGGCGCGCGCAAGCGGCCAGGGGCTCTTGTCGTCAGGAAGGCCTGCCGGTTCAGGCCTGCGCTTCAGCGCCTGCGGCCCTGCCCGCTTCAAGGTGGTAGATCCACGCCAGCAGTTCCGCCACGGCCACATAGAGCTGCGGCGGCACGTGGCTGTCCAGGTCGACCTGCATCAGCAGATTCACCAGGGTGGGCGAATCGTGGATATAGACGCCCGCTTCGCGCGCGCGGGCGATGATGGCTTCGGCCACCACGCCATAGCCCTTGGCGACCACGCGCGGGGCCCTGTCCCTGTGCTGGTAGGACAGCGCGATCGCCGCGCCGCGGTCTTGCGCCGCTTCGCTCATCGCGCCGCTCCTACCGTCATGTTGTCCTGGGTCTGCACGCTCAGGCGCTGCAGCACGATGCCCTGCGCCTCGAGCTGGTTGCGCAGCAGCGGCCGTGCCGCGATGAAACGCGCCGCGACATCGGTCTCAGGCGTTGCCACGCGGGCGTCGAGCCCCGCCGGTCCCAGTGTCAGCACCGCTTCGACGATGCCGAGGCTCGGCAATTCCAGCCGCAAGCGGCTGGACCATGGCCGGGCGTTGTCGTTATGGACCTGCGCTGCGCCATCCGCATCGGGGCGCAGCAGCTCCCACTCCATCGGCACGCCGGGCCACGCCTCGCCGGCAAAGCGGAACTGCTGCGTGGCGAGCAATTCCAGCTGCTGGCGGACCACGCCTTCGGTTGCCGGATGGATGGCCGGGCCGGCTGCCGAGGCCTGCCTGCCGGCGTCTGCCGAGGCGGTGTCCGGCAGGCCAGCGGCGGCGCGCGCCGCGTGGGGGATGAGGCTGTCCGGCGCTGCAGCGCGCGCGCCAGCCTCCGCGGTGCTCTGGTAGGCCTGCGTGGCCAGCGCCGCGGCGGACTGGCGTTGGGCCCCCGGTTCGGCAGCGGCTTCGCGGCTGTAGGCCGCCGTGGTGGCGGCGCCTTGCCGCAGCGCCTGTTCCGCCGCCGCATGGCTGTGGGCCACGCGCGGATTGCCGGCCGAGGCCAGCGCTTCAGCCAGCACCTGCGAGGCCGGAATCAGCGGCGGCGCTGAGGGCCGCCCCGGCTCTGCCGCTGCGGCACCGCCGGTATAGGTCAGCAGCGCAGACGGCAGCGTGGTTGCGGCGGCCTGCGCAGTGCCGCCTGGGGCAGCCGCCCGGGCCGGCACCGGTACTTGCGCCTGCGGCTCCTGGCGGATGCCGGGCAACGCGCGTGCGCCGGCAACCCACTGTGCAAGGTGCGATTCGTAGAACAGGCCGCTCTGCCCGACCGTGTTGGCAAGCGCCGACGCCGCAGCCTGCGCCGACGCTGGCGTGGGCGCGGCGGCCAGCAGCGGGCCGGCGCTGCGCACCGGCTGGGCCTCGGTACCGTCCATCACCGCCAGGATGGCCCGCGCCGCCGCGCTCAGCGATTCCTGCGTCGAAGTGCCCGGCAGCAAGGTAGCCTGGCCTGCCAAGGCGTTGGGGCCGGTGGCGTGCTGGCTGTGGCGGATCGCCTGGCCGGTGGAGCTCTGGACATTCGACTCGGTGGCCTCGGGCACGGGCTGCAGCGCCGTCAGCTTGTCGATGGCAAGCGCCGTGCGCAGCGGTTGTGGGTCCGGGGCCTGACCGGGTGCCAGGCCTGGAGGCAGATGGATGCCGGTCATACGGGTCGCGTGAATGCAGACGGCGGGCTTTCCGGCCCGCCGCGGGGAGTAGCGCAGCGGTCAGGCTGCGTCAGGCGGTGGCGCCGTAGGCGGCGGACAGTTCGATCTGGCGGCGCGAGCTGGTCAGCATGTCGCCGAGCTTCTTCAGCTGCGGCATGGCCAGGTCGCGGATGCGGGCATCGTAAGTGAGGATGCGGTCCAGCAACTGGTAGCGGCGCATGCGTTCCGCATCGGAGAACGGTGCCTCGTGGTCCATCTGCCGCAGGCGGTCCACCAGGGCCAGGTAGCCCTGCTGCAGCGCGGTGACGGTGTCCCAGTCAGCCGCCTGGGCGGCCTCGTGCATCCGTGCGGACAGCGCGAGGATTTCCTCGTAGCAGTCCACGATCGGGAAAAACTCGGGAAGGGAAGCCATGTCAGTTGTCCTGTAAGGCGGGTTGCCGATCCGCGGCCGTGTCGTCGATCTGCGCCCAGGCCGAAGCCAGGCTTTCGAGCAGCGTGTCGACTTCGGCCAGCAGGGCCGCGTCGCTGCGCAGGTTGGCCAGCATCAGCCGGCGCACCATATATTCGTACAGGGATTCGAGGTTGGCGGAGATCTCGCCGCCAACCTCATGGTCAAGCACGGCGCGCAGGCCGTTATCGATGATGTCGATGGCTTTGGAGATGGCGTTGCCGCGTTCGATGACGTTGCCGCCCTCCAGGTGGAACTTCGCCCGCGCAATGGCTGCGCGCGCGCCGTCGTACAGCATGGCGATCAGCTTGTGCGGGCTGGCGCTCATGGCGCCGGTCTGGACGCCGACCTGGGCGTAGGCGTTGGCGGATGCGCGGGCGAACATGGTTGGGTTCCTTCAGGCTGTGGTGTGCGGCGGGACGGTTACTTCTTGGTGCTGTTGTTCAGCGCATTGAACTGTTGCGTCAGGTAGCTGCTGGTACGGTTCATCTGCGCTACCACCAGGTCCAGTTGCGTGAACTGGGCCTTGTATCGAGCCACCGTGGCAGTAACGCGGTCCTGGACGCGGTCATAGTCGTCTTCCAGGTCCTTCAGCGTCTTGGTGATGCCATCCTGAGCCACCTTCAGCGCGCCATCGGTCTTGCTCAGGCCCTCGATATAGGTGCTGGCGCGCTTGCCGATGCCTCCGTCGCCGGTGGTGCTGGAAAACAGGGACGTGACGCCACCCAGGTCTTCGTTTATCGCCTTGGTCAGCTTGGTGTCGTCCAGCTTCATCGTGCCGTCTTTGTCGAACGAGATGCCGACGTCGATCAGCGTGATCGTGCCGCCGTTGCCGTCATCCATGGCACCGCCCAGCATTGAACGCAGGCTGGACTGGATCGAGCGCAGCGTGCCGTCGCCGGTCAATGCCGCGGACGTACCGGCCTTCGTATCGAATGCCGTCAGCGACTTGGCGGAACTCTGAATGTTGTTGTAGGCGGTGACAAAAGCCTGGACGGCGGCCTTGATTGCGACGTTGTCGCGGGTCACCACCAGCGATGTCGTGCCTGGCTTGACAAGGTTCATGGTCACGCCCTGCGCTGCGTCCACCACTGAATTGCTCTGGCTGACCACGTCGATGCCGTTGATCGTCAGCGTCGCATTGGCAGGCGGCACCTTCTGTTCCATCTTGTTGGCGGCGGGCGCCGCGGCCGGGTCGAACGCAACCACGTTGTTCAGTGCCGCATCGGTCGACGACACCCGCATGGTGGCTTGCGTTCCGGTCTTGTCCGACGTCAATACCAGGCGGTAAGGGCTGGCGCTGCCGTCATTGACGATGCTGGCCGTCACGCCGATGCTGGCCTTGTTGATGGCATCGCGCATTCCTTCGAGCGAAGAATCCGCGGGGATGGTGACCTTCTTGGTGCTAGTGGCGGCGCCACCGGTGGCCAGCGCTTCGCCGAAGTCGAACACGAGCTCGCCGCCACCGATCGCGGCCTTCTGGTCGGCAACGTTGCTGCTCACCAGCGACTGCGCGGTGGCCAGCGTGTTGACAGTAATGCTGTAGCTGCCAGGCACGGCGTTGGCAGCGGTGGTGACGTTCATCACGTCCGTGGTGCCGATGCTGGCCTTTACTGCGCCGAAGGTGGCAGCATCGGACAGCTTCTTCGCCGCGCCCTGGTAGGCGTCCAGCACGCTCTGCACCTGACTGTAGGCCGACAACTTGGTCTGGTAGCTCTTGGCCTGCGCATTGATGGCGTCAAGCGGTGCCTGCTCGGCCTTCTGCAGCTGGTCCAGCAGGTCGCTCAGTTGCAGGTTGGAACCGATGCCGATGGAGGAGATCGTTGCCATATTATTGTCTCGTCTTCAACTGATATTCAGGGCTCAGGCCGCGTGGTTGATGAACAACCCCTGCAGCTTGTCGATGGCGCGGGCAATGCGCAGCACCTCTTCGGTGGGCATCTGCCGGATCAGGTCGCCGGTTTCCTTGTCGATCACCTTGGTGATGACGCGGTGCGTGGTATCGTCGATCTCGAAGCGCAGGCCGATGGTGGTGGTCTTGAGCGCGTCGACCAGCTCGCCGATGGCGGCGCTGGTTTCCAATCCCTGTGCGGCTTCTGTGTGGTCGCTGGCCACGGCACGATCCTGTCGCTGCGTAGCATGGCTGGCCATGGTGGTGGCGCCGCCAGATGGCATGGCAACGGCTAAGCCTTCGGCTGGCATCCGCACGGTAAAGGGGTTCACTGTCGGGGGAGGCGCCATCGAATACTCCGTCCGGGTTGGCAGGGTTCAGTTCCAGGAGAAACGCTTTGCAGGCAGTCGGGCTGCCTGCGAAATGCTCCTCGGGCAAAAAGGCCGGGCCTTGCGGCCCAGCCTTCCTGCGCCATTCGCCGATGCGATTAACGCAGCAGCGACAGCACGCCTTGGGTGGTCTGGTTGGCTTGCGCCAGGACCGACGTACCAGCCTGTTGCAGGATGTTCGCGCGGGTCATGTTCGACACTTCCGTTGCGTAGTCGGCGTCCTGGATGCGCGAGCGCGACGAGGACAGGTTGGTCACGGTGGTGCCCAGGTTCGAGATGACGGAGTCAAAACGGTTCTGGACGGCACCCAGCGAGCTGCGCAGGTCGTCGACTTGCTTCAGCGCGGCGTCGATCTTCTTCAGTGCGTTGCCGGTGGGAACGCCCGTGAATTCGGCTGTGGGGGTGGCGCCGCTCAGGGAGATCGTGCCAACGGCCACGTTGAGGGTGCCGGCGGCACCGCCGTCGGCCAGGGTGCCGGCAGCGACGTAGTTCTTGCCCTGGACGGTGACGTAGCCCGTGGCTACGCCTGCAGCATCGTTGGCAACACGCACTACCTGGTCTTGCAGAGTGACGGGGCCGGCGATGCCATTGGCGGTGTCGTCGAATGCGACATCAGCTTCGTTGAGCTTCACGGCGCCGGTGGCACGATCAACCGAAGCAGCAAAGTAGTCGTCACCAGCCTTCACGACGAACTGGCCAGAGTTCGCGCCGGCAGCCGTCTTGACTTCGTGCAGTTCGAGGTCCGCTGCGGCGAAGGTCTTGCCGGTTGCGGCGTTGATCTTGGTGACGTCGCCCGCAGCGAAGCTCACGTTGAACGAACCGGTACCAGCGGCAGCGTTGATCGTGGTGATCTTCGGGCCGACGTCCAGCGAGTTCTTGGCCACCGAGAAGCCGCTCAGGCCCAGCGTGGTCCTGTCGATCTGCTTCAGATCGATGGAGATGGTCTCGCCGTCGTTGGCGCCAACCTGGACGGACAGCTTGTTGCTGCCGGCCAGAACCTTGACGCCGTTGAAGTCGGTCTGTTGCGACGTACGGTCGATTTCAGACAGGCGCTGGTTGATTTCATCCTGAATCGACTTCAGGTCGGACGAGGAGTTCGAACCCGTGGCCGCCTGGACCGACAGTTCACGAATACGTTGCAGGTTGTTGTTGACTTCGGTCAGCGCGCCTTCCGTCGTTTGTGCCAGCGAGATGCCGTCGTTGGCGTTGCGCTGGGCTTGCGTCAGGCCGCGGATGTTCGAGGTAAAGCGGTTGGCGATGGCCTGGCCGGCGGCGTCGTCCTTGGCGCTGTTGATGCGCAGGCCCGACGACAGGCGCTGGATCGCCGTGTTCAGCGACGATTGCGACGTGTTCATGTTGTTCTGAGTCATCAGAGACAACGAATTGGTGTTAATGACTTGCGCCATGGTACGACTCCTATATGCAAAGTTTTGGGCATTCCGGCTAGTGCCGTAACGTTGGCGGCCTGCTTTGCAGGGCGTAGAGTGCCTCCGTTGCTTGGGTTATCGACCGGGCAAGAGAAAGGTTTAGAGTGATCTCCGCGATAGTTTCGCGGGGTACCGGCAGGGCGGGCTGAGGCGCCGCGCGGCAGGGCAGGAAGGCGCGTGGGGCGGGCGTTGGCCTAGCGGCGCTTGCTGGTGCGGGGGATGTAGATCGGCAGGAAGTCCGGCTCCGGCGCCGGAGCCGGCGCCACCACCGGCGCGTCCGGCGCATTGGCCAGCGTAACCAGGCAGATCGCCCGCTTGTAGACCACCGTGGGCCGGATGTCGTCCGGCTGCCGGCCAAGCAGCACCACGTAGTCGTCTGACGCCAAGACAAGGCCCTGCAGCCGGGCGCCGGTGGCCAGGTGGACGATCACCGGGGCCTGGCTGGTCCTGTATGCCGCAAATTGCTGGTGTTGCAATTGTCTCCGGCTGCGTGACTTGGGCCGGGTTTCCTTCTTCTTCACAACGACTCCGGAAGAGCCCGCAAGGGTTCTGGCGGCTAATGGCTTGGGGTGCGCCACGGCCAGGGCGGCACGAGAAACATCCGCTCTCGGTAACGGCGCGTGTGCCGGCGGTTGGCGCTGCCAGAAGAGAAGGGGAATAATTCAGGGCTGAGAGTAACAAAGTTCTACAAGCGTTGACGAACCGTGTGTCAATTCGGATCTAGAGTCGCCGCTCTATAAAATGTGTTGCTCTCGAGGCCGTGATATTGTACAGCATTGTGCGCTGCCGCATGCCGCGGCTAGGGCGGCGGGGCGACAGGCCGGTTGGACCGGGCTCGCGATGAAATTGCCAGCCCATATGAAAAGTGCCCTGATGTAGCGTCAGGGCTAAGAACAATCAAAAGTGCGCAAATAATCTCATATCGTCATAAGGGAATCCCCTGATAGAAACGGGATTTACACCTCATGTAAGCGCGTTTATATTCTTGGCAAGAGCTTTTCAGCTCGAGCAGTCCTGAAAAGCCTACGAGCACCCCGCGCGTAGGCTTCTTTTTTTGCCTGCGTCGTTTGAATCGCGCTCTGTGGCGCTGTGGCTGGTGCGGTTAGTAAAAACCGACCGGCCGTTCGGACTGCCCAAGCAGATTTAACGCCACTTTCGCGCCGCGCAATCCTCCGAAATGGGAGGATTTTTGCCGCCAATTCTCATTTCCGTTCAAGAGGTTCAGCTGAACGCCGATAGCCGGCGCGGCCCTTAGCCTGCCGTCGTGGCGGTGCCGCGGGCCACGCGCCGCCGTGCGCGCGCTGCCAGGCCGGCGCCCAGCACCCAGCGCAGCGTCGGTGCCAGCACATGCATGCCCGCGAGTGCTGCCGGGCGCCGTATCGAAGGGCCGTCCAGATCGAGCTGTTGCCGTGCCCACGGCGGCAGCAATGCGATGCCCGCGTCGGCCATGATCCGCACCGCCGGCTGCAGCAGCGGGTTGGCCACCGGCATCTTCCGCACCAGCCGCACCACTTCGCTGGTGCGTTCGCTAGCCAGCAGCGCAGGCCGCATGGCCTCCAGGTAGGCCGTGACTTCGGCGCGCGAGCGCGGCACGTCGGCCGCGCCCAGCATCTGGGCGATGCGCGCAACCTCGTCGTAGTAGCGATCCTGCTCGGTGCCGCTCAGTGGTCCGACATAGCGCAGGTAGCCAGCCAGGAAGCTTGAGACCTCGGCCACGTGCACCCACGTCAGCAACGCCGGGTCGGAGGCGGCATAGTGCCGCCCGTCCGGGGCCACGCCGACCACGCCGGCATGGATGCGCCGTACGCGCCCGATCAGCGCCATGGCATCGGCACGGCTGCCGTAGGTGGTGCCGGCGATGAACTGCGCGGTGCGCCCCAGGCGCCCCTGCATGTCGGTGCGAAAGCTGGAGTGGTCCCAGACCCCGGCCAGTGCCAGTGGATGCAGTGTCTGCAGCAGCAGCGCACTGACGCCGCCCGCGAGCATTGCCGGAAAGTCGGCATGCACGCGCCAGCAGACCGCGTCGGGCCCGAACAGACCGGGATCGCCCGGCGGGTTGTCGTAGTCGAGGGTCACGCCGGAATTGCTGCGGGTCAGCGCGCGCACGTGCGCGCCGGCGCGCTCACGCAGCCTGGTGGAGAGATGGTTCAGCGGGCCGCGTCGTGGCTGCGCAGAGCGGCCGGCGGCGGGGTCGGTAAAGCTGGACAAGGCCGGTGCCTGAATGGGGAAGTCAGGGCCAGCATACACGGGATGCGGGGCGATGTGCGCGGGGTCATGCCGCGGCGGTTGCCGCAAAAAGGGCCGGAGCCCCCTTGCGGGAGTCCCGGCCTGTCAATCTCCGGCGTATGCCCCTGCGGCCGCACCGCATGTTGCGGCCGCACATACCCGGAAAGCTGCCTGTTATCGTGGCTGGCGCGGCTTACTTACGGCTGGCGTTGTCCGCCTTGTTGCCCACCCTGTTGCCCGCCCTGGCCGCTTTGCTGGCCGCTGCGTTGGCCACTTTGCTGGCCCGGTTGCGAGCTGCCGCGATCCTGCTGCTGCTGTTGGTCCTGCTTGCGGTCCTGGTTACCCATCTGACCGCCGCCTTGTTGTTGTCCCGGCTGCTGCTGGCTGCCGCGTTGGCCAGATTGTTCCTGCTGCTTCTGTTCCTGCGGCTTCTGGCCCGACTGCGATTGACCCGGCTGTTGCTGCTGTCCCATTGCTAGCTCCTTGACGCGGCGAACTGCCGCATCCCCTGTTTCGCAATCGCCATGCCAAGGATGGAAGGACCGGGGTGCCGCCAGCAACGGCCTGTAACGGGGGATGCAGCACATCACGCGGCGGGCGCTTTTACAACGGGTGGCCCGATTTACACGCCGTGGGCCCCGCCGCGGACGCCTGGTGCGGCCTGCCCGGCAGGTATGGAGCTTGCTGAAATATGCCTTACCAGTGGTTCCGCGTGCCAGGCAAGTCCGGCAACGGATGCGCTGGTGACCCGAAAAAGGAGGCAGCCATGCGTTTTTCCCGAATTCCCGCGCGCACCGTGCGGATGGCCTGTGTTGCTGCCGCGCTGGCGGTAGCCGGTAGCGCGCTGGCGCTCGACAAGAGCGGCCTGATCCTGGTTGCGGCCGACGATACCCCTGTGGCACCCGTCAATTCCGCGCCGGGCATGCCCGGCCGTGCCGACCCTGACCGGGGCGCCGCCCCGGACATGAGCGCCGACAAGGCCAAGCGGGCCGTCGAGGACGGTGCCATCACCACCAGGATCAAGACCAAGCTGCTCACGACCAAGGACCTCAAGTCCACCGGCATCCGTGTGAAAACCAGGCAGGGCACGGTCGACGTGAGCGGCACGGTGCCGAGCCAGCAGCAGCACGACCTGGCGCTCGACGCGATCCGCAGCGTCGAGGGCGTGACGTCGGTCAATGACAACCTGAAGGTGTCATCGCGGTAAGCGGGTTTGTCCGATGCTGAGGGTTTGCTCCCTCTCCCGCGCGCGGGAGAGGGAGAACGCAATCGGAATTTGGCCCCCCTGCCTAAGCCGCGTGCTTCCTGCGCGTAGTGCTTGAACTCTTGCGCGCGGCCGGCGCGTGCGACTCGCGCTTGGCCGGTGCACGCTTGGTCTTGGCGGCGGTGCTGGCGCGCTTGGCAGGCGGGGTCGCAGCCCGCTTGGCAGCGGGCTGCTTCCTGGCGGCGGCATGCCGCGCAGGGGCCTTGCGGCGCGCGGGCGTGGCGTCCTCCTTGTCTTCCTTGCCGCGCTGGCCCAGGCTCTGGCGCAGCAGCGCCACCATGTCGATGACCTTGGCGCCCTGGCGCGGCGCTTCTTCCTCTTCCGCAGGCGGGGTCAGCTGGTGGGTCTTGCCGGAGTCGATCTTTTCTTCGATGCGCGCCATCAGGTCGTCACGATAGCTGTCGCGGTACTGTTCCGGCTCCCAGTCTTCGCTCATGTCTTCGACCAGCTTGGTGGCCATCTCGATCTCGCGCGCATGCGCGCCGGTGGGTTTGCCGGTGGTCGCCTTGGGCAGGCGCAGTTCGGAGATGGGCAGCACCTCGTCGGCAAAGCGCATGGTGTTGAGCACCAGCGCGTCGCCGTGCACCAGCATCGCGGCCAGGTGCTGGCGGGCGCGCAGCACCACCAGCGCCAGCGCGGCACGCCCGGTGCGGCGCATGGTTTCGTGCAGCAGCGCGTAGCCGCGCTCGCCGCGCTTGTCGGGCTCGAGGTAGTAGGGCGTGTCGAAGTAGTACGGCGGGATGCTCTGCGCGTCAACAAAGCTGACGATATCCACCGTCTGCGTGGCCTCGACATTGGCCTGGCGGAAGTCTTCCTCGTTCAGCAGCACGTATTCGTCCTTGGCGTACTGGTAGCCCTTGACGATATACTCCTTGTCGACCGGCTTGCCGGTGCTCTTGTTGATGCGCTGGTAGCCCACCGGCGCCATGTCGCGCACGTCCAGCAGGTCAAGGTCCAGCGTCTGGCTGCGCGACGCGGGCCGCAATACTACCGGGATATTGACCAGGCCAAAGGTTATGGCGCCTTTCCAGATGATGCGTGACACGTGAGGGCTCCTTTGCCAGCCGCACGGGCACGTTGCGGCGGCGGTGGCGGCAGATCGCCCGGAGGCGGGTCTGCCACTGGTTCGGGCGGGCCCGGCGGAGGTTCCGGCGGCGGGGTTTCAGGCTTGCGCGGCGGGATGTCGGGATCGGGCGTGGTATGCACGGAGCTTCCTTGTTCAAGGGTGGATGGGAGCGGCGGCTGGCATCGGCATCGCGCTAGGAATGGTCCGCGCTGAGTGCATCCAGCAGCCGTGTCAGCGCGTCCAGGTCGGCCGGCTTGACCAGGTGCTGGTCGAAGCCGGCTTCCAGCGCGCGGCGGCGGTCCTCGGGCTGGCCGAAGCCGGTCAGCGCCACCAGCGTGGCGCCGCGCATCTCGGGCAGCGCGCGCAGGCGGCGCGCGGTCTCGAAGCCGTCCATGGCGGGCATGCCCAGGTCCAGCAGCACCACCTCCGGCCGGGCATCGGTGGCGCGCGCCAGCGCGCTGGGGCCGTCGGCGGCGGTCACCACCGTATGGCCAAGTGTCTGCAGCGTCATCATCATGGCCTCGAGCGCGTCAGGGTTATCGTCCACCACCATGATCCGGCGCGGCACGCCGCGGTGCGGCGCGGTGCGGCCGGAGCCTGGGTGCCACTTCTGCCACGGCTCTACCGGCAGCGTCACGGTGAAGGTGCTGCCCTGTCCGGGGCCGGGGCTGTCGGCGCGGATGGTGCCGCCATGTAGCCGCACCAGCTTTTGCACCAGCGTCAGGCCGATGCCGGGACCGTCCTGCTGGATCGCGCTGCGCGGCGGTTCGGGCTGGGTGCCGTCGTCGCGCGCGGCCAGCGGATCGAACAGCTGCCGCTGCAGTGCCTCGGACAGGCCGGCGCCGTTGTCGCGCACGCGCACGGTGACGCGGGCGCCGGACGCGGCATCGGGCGCGGTGTTCGCCGCGCCGTCCTCGAGACTGGCATCGACGACGATCTGGCCGCCGGCGGGCGTGTAGGCCGCGGCGTTCTGCAGCAGGTTGCTGAAGATCTGCGCCAGGCGCACCAGGTCGCCACGTACCGGCAGGGGCTGCTCGGGCAGCGACAGGCGCAGCGTATGGCCGCAGGCGTCCATCGTGGGGCGCACGGCTTCCACCGCGGTATTGAGCGCGGTGCGCAGTTCCACCAGGTCCTCGCGCAGCGTGATGCGGCCCTGGTTGAAGCGCGAGATGTCGAGCAGCTCGTCCACCAGCCGGGTCAGGTGGTGCAGCTGCCGGCCGATGATGTCGCGCGCGCGGAACATGTCCTCGCGCGAGGGCGAGAGCTGCTGCAACAGGTCCGCGGCGCTGCGCAGCGGCGCCAGCGGATTGCGCAGTTCATGCGCCAGCATCGCCAGGAACTGGTCCTTGCGCCGTTCCTCGTCATGCAGCGCGCGGCCGGCACGGTTTTGCAGCGTCACGTCCTGGCAGGTGCCGGCAATGCGCAACGGCGGCGTGCGGTCGTCGCCCGGCTGGCCTTCCGCGCCGCGTACCGGGAACGCGCGCGCGCGGATATCGCGCAGCTCGCCGTCCGGGCGCGCAAGGCGGAACTCGATGTCCAGCCTGCCGTCGCCCAGCATGCTGGCGAACGCCGCTTCCACGCGCGCACGGTCGGCCGGCGCCACGCGCTCCAGGCAGCGGCGCGGCTCTTGCGTCAGCTGCTCGGGCTTATGGCCGCACAACGTGGCGAGCGAGGGGCTGGCGAACAGCAGGCGGGGCTCGGCCGGGTCGAGGATCCACACCACGTCGGCCAGCGATTCGGCCACCTGGCGGAACATGTCTTCATGCTCATGCAGTGCCCGCGAGGTGCGGTGATAGGCGTCCTCTGCCCCGCGCAGCCGCAGCAGCGCCTGGATGCTCGACAACACCTCTTCCGGCTCGGCAGGCTCGACCAGGTAGCCGTCGGCGCCGCAGTTCAGCGCCTCTACGCGCTGGCGCGATTGCGCCAGCCCTGGCGAGGTCAGCAGCACCAGCGTGTGCGCGGTCTGTGGATCGGCCTTGAGCAGCCGGCAGACTTCCAGCCCGCTGATATCGGGCAGGCGTGCGGCCAGCAGCACCAGCACCGGCGCATGCTGTCGCACCAGCGACAGCGCCGAATGGCCGGTGGCGGCCTCGATCACGGAATACTCGCCGCGATGGAGGATGCGACTCTTGACGTAGCGCGGCCCCTCGCGGTCATCGACATTCAGGATCAGCGGGGCCGGGTTGGCGGCATGCGGCGTCATGGCATCACGCTGACAGGCGCTTGCGCGCCCGCGCGGAGGTTTGCTCAGGGCCCGGGATGGTCCGCGGCGGCGCCGTGTAAAACCGCGCCGGCCGCGCTGCCCCGCTTGCAAGCTTTGCCGCGCTGGCGCGGCCGCCGGTTGTAGGTATTACATGCGCACAGAAGTCGTCCATCGCCATTCCCCTTATGCATCAGCACGCCTGCGGCTTTGCCAGGCTGTTGCGCTGGCAGAGTGGCAAGAGGCGTGCCGGGCAGGCGTCGCCCGGCACGCAGCGCGGCAACGGCGTGGCATGCGTGGCCCGCTTCAGCGGCGGGCCGCCTCGCCGCCATGCGCTTCGGCGCTGGGGGAGGTGCCGCCGTGCGGTCCGGCTGAGCCGGCCGCTTCGGCAGCTTTCTGCGGGATCTTGCCGGGCTCGGTAGTGCCGCCGCCGGTGGCGCCCTTGCCAAAGCGCGCAGCGATCCGGTCCTGGACCCGGCTTAATGCCTCGGCCTGCTGTTTGGCCGCTTCGGCTTCCTTGGACTTCTTGGCTTCGGCGGCCAGCTGCTGCTCGGGCGTCGGTGCCGGCAGGCGTGCCTGCACCGGGCTGGCGGCGAAGGACAGCATCGCGCAGGAAACCAGCAGGTGGCGCAAGGCGCGGCGGTTGCGTGGCGCGGCAGCGGTGGCTCGAATCTTCGCGGCGATCCTGAGTTGGCTCATCATCACGTCTCCATGTCGTCGCTGCACTGGCAGCAGTGCAACGTGGCGCACGCGGCGGGGGTGCCGGGCCGTGTGCCATGACCGGGATGCGGCAAGAAATGTGCCGCTTGGCGACTGCTGTGGATCTCCGGCGGGAACGGGGGGCTATCGGGCGCGTGCCAGTCGCGCCGCGGCGCGCGTGATCGCCTGCCGGGTTTCGGCGTAGTCCGCCCATGGGTCGTCGGCCGCCACGGCGTCGAGCCTCGGGCCGGCATTGGCCACGGTCCACTGCGCCGCGCCTTGCAGGCTATCGAGTTCCTCCCACCACACCGGCATCGATACCCCCAGCCCCGGGCGTGCCCGCGCCGAGAATGCCGCCACCGTGGTGGCGCCTATGCCATTGCGCAGGTAATCGATGAAAATCTTGCCAACGCGGTTGCTTGGACCGCTCTTGGCCACGAAGCGCTGCGGCACGGTGGCGGCGACATGGCGCACCGCGTCATGCGCGAACGCCTTCACCTCGTCCCACCCGGCACGCGGCGTGATCGGCACCACCACGTGCAGCCCCTTGCCGCCACTGGTCTTCAGGAAGCTGGCGAGGCCGAGTTCATCGAGCAGCGCCTTCATCAGCGCGGCGGCTTCCTGCATTTGTGGCCAGGGCACGCCTTCGCCCGGGTCCAGGTCGAAGACGATGCGGTTGGGGCGCTCGATGCTGCGCTTGCCGGCGTTCCAGGTGTGGAACTCCACCACATTGAGCTGTGCCGCGGCCACCAGGGCTTCGGCCGACGCGATTTCCAGCAGCGCGGGATGCCCAGGCCACAGGCCCGGATCGAGCACGTTGAGGCCGTCCACCCGCAGCGTGTCGCTATGCCGCTGGAAGAACTGCTCGCCGCCCACGCCCGATGGCGCGCGCACCATCGCGATCGGTCGCCCGCGCAGGTGCGGCAGGATCAGCGGCGCGGCGCGTTCGTAGTAGCGCACCAGGTCGCCCTTGGTCAGGCCGGATGCTGTGTCGATGACGCGCTCGGCATGGCTGATCGCGACCTTGCCGCCGGCGGCGGTGGTGCGCTTTGCCGCCGCCTTCGGCCGTGTGCCGGCATGCTTTGCCGTGGTTGCCGCGGGCTTGCCGTTGGCCGCCGGCGTTGCCGGCCGCTCCACCGACACCGCGCGCGCGGGCTTGTCGGTGCGCAGGCCGTGGAACACGGCATGGCGCACGCGGCCTTCGCGGGTCCAGCTGCCGAACGAGACCTCGGCCACCAGCTTTGGCCGCACCCAGTGCCCCTTTACGCCTGCAGGCACGTTCTCAAAGGGCGCGGAATCGGCGCGCAACGCGTCCAGCTGCGTGCGCAGCGCGCCCAGCGTGCGCGCGTCGAAGCCGGTGCCGACATTGCCCGCGTAGCGCAGCCGCCCGCCGCTGTCGTGCACGCCAAGCAGCAACGAGCCGATGCCGGCGCGGCTGCCCTTCGGGTCGGTGAAGCCCGCCACCACGAACTCCTGGCGCAAGGTGCATTTCAGCTTGATCCACGTACTGGTGCGCGCGCTGACATAGGCGGCGTCGGCGCGCTTGCCGATCACGCCTTCAAGCTTCATGCGGCAGGCTGCCTCGAGCATGTCGGCAGGGCCGGCCTCGAAGTCCTCGCTGAACTGCAGGCGCGGCGAGGTGTTGTGCGCGAAGATCCGGCGCAGCAGGGCGCGCCGCTCCACCAGCGGTACCTTGCGCAGGTCATGGCCGGCAAAGTAGGGCAGGTCGAACACGAAATACTGGATGCCCTCGACGCGCGCGGTATCGAAGGCATTCTGCAGCGCCTGGAAGTCGGTCGCGCCATGCTTGCCGAGCACCACGATCTCGCCATCGAGCCAGCCATCGGGCAGGCCCAGGGTGCCGACGTCGCGCGCCAGCGCACGCAGCTTGCTGGTCCAGTCGTTGCCCTGGCGCGTGAACAGGCGCACATCCTTGCCGTCGATGCGGGCCAGCAGCCGGTAGCCGTCGAACTTGATCTCGTAGCGCCACGCCTGCGCGTCGGACGGAGGCTGCTCCACCAGCGTGGCCAGCTGCGGCGCCAGCGCCAGCGGCAAGGCCGCGCGCGGCGCGCCGCGCGGCGGCTTCAGGGATTTCGCCGTGCCGTGTGCATCTGGTGCGGCTTCGTCAGGCGGCTGCGCGGACTTCGCGCGCTTTGCCGCGGGTTTGCGCTGCGTGCCGCCCAGCACGCTGTCCGGCAAGGCCTCGACCACATCGAACTCCGATGCCGGCACGGCGGTCTCGTCGCGCTCCTTGATCAGCAGCCAGGCGTCCTGCTCCTTCTGCCGGCTGCCGTGCATGCGCACCAGGGTCCAGTGACCGTGCAGCTTTTCACCGCGCAGCTCGAACTTCAGCTTGCCGGCGCGGTAGCCGGCCTCGGCATCGCCTACCGGCAACCAGGTGCCGCGGTCCCAGACGATGACCGTGCCGGCGCCATAGTGGCCGGCGGGGATTACGCCCTCGAAGCCGGCATAGTCCAGCGGATGGTCCTCGACATGGATGGCCATGCGCTTGTCGGCCGGGTCCAGGCTCGGCCCCTTGGGCACGGCCCAGCTTTTCAGCGCGCCGCCGAGTTCGAGGCGAAAGTCATAGTGCAGCCGACGCGCCGCGTGCTTCTGGATCACGAAGGAAAGCTCGCCGGCGCGCTTGTGCACCTTGCCGCGGGTGCGCGCGGCGCCGCTGGGCTCAGGCGTGGCGCCGAAGTCGCGCATGCGACGGTATTTGTCGAGCGCGGCGGGAGCGGCCTTGGCGGCTGGCGCGCCGCGTGCCGCCGGGCGGGCCGTGCTGGCGCGCTTGCCGGTGGGCTTGCCGGCGCCTTTTGCCGCGGCGCGGCGTTTGCCGGGATCCTTTGGCGCTGTCGGTCGCGTGGTCTTGGCCATTGCTGTCGCCGGTTAGGTGGGATGTATCCAGCTTAGGCAGCACATGCCGCCGCTGAAATCGGCGCCCGTCCTACAGCGCCCGGCGGCAGCCCCATGCGCGTCGCGCCATGTGGTTCTTACCGGGTGTTGTAAATCTGCGGCAGCCCGCCTGCCGTGGCGCCGCCAGCCAGGGCCGCCCCGGACAGGAACGCTCCTTGCGACTCCCCAGCGGCATGCCCGGCACCGTGCCGGGCCTCCCCGAGGAGAAGCGGCGATGAAACCAACCCTGAAGAACATTGGCTCGCAGGTCATCGTCCTGACCGGTGCCAGCAGCGGCGTGGGCCTGGTGACGGCGCGCAAGGCGGCGCAGCAGGGCGCGCGGCTGGTGCTGGTGGCGCGCAGCGAGGGCTCGCTGCACCAGCTGGCCGAAGAGCTGCGCGACCATGGCAATGAAGTCATCACCGTGGTGGCCGATGTCGGCAAGCATGAAGAGGTTGGCAAGGTGGCGCAGGCTGCGATCGAGCGCTTCGGTGGCTTCGATACCTGGATCAACAACGCCGGCGTGACCATCTTCGGCCGCCATTGCGACGTGCCGCTGGAAGACCAGCGGCGGCTGTTCGATACCAACTACTGGGGCACCGTGCATGGCTCGCTGGCGGCGGCCGCGCACCTGCGCGAGCACGGCGGCGCCATCATCAACATGGGCAGCGAGGCGGCGGACGGCCCGCTGCCGCTGCAGAGCGCCTATGCGGCCTCGCAGCACGCGATCAAGGGCTTTACCGATTCGCTGCGGCTGGAACTGGAGCAGGAGCAGGCGCCGGTCAGCGTGACGCTGATCAAGCCTGCCGGACTGGAAACGCCGCTGGCGATGCACGCCAAGAATTTCCTCGATGTCGAGCCGCGCATGCCGCCGCCGCTGTATGACCCGGCGCTGGCGGCCGACGCGATCCTGTTTGCTGCCGCGAACCCGCGCCGCGAGCTTTTCGTCGGTGCTGCCGCCAAGGCGTTCTCGGCCGCGGCGTACCACGCGCCGCACACCTTCGACCGCTTCATGCGCCGCTTCATGGGCCGCGCGCAACAGACGCATCACCCCGCGGGTCCGCTCGAGGACAACGCGCTGTATGGCAGCGGCAGCGGCCTGCAGGAACGCAGCGGCAGCCACAACGCGCTGCACTCCTGCCCCTACACCACCACCGCGCGGCACCCGATGCTGGCCACTGCGCTGGTGGTGGGCGCCTCCGCCGCGGTTGCCGCGGTGTACCAGTTGCGGCACAAGCGCTAGTGTCCTGTGCTGCGCACATTGGTGGCGCGTGGGCCGCGAACGCCTATCATTGACTCGAATGCCCGCAGTTGCGGGCATTCGGGCCTCCGCCGGGCGGCGGCGCCAGGCCGCCCGCGCACGGGGCCTGCTGTCTTCCCCATCACACAGAAGGTATGCTCATGTCCGAGCCGCATGCGGCAAAAGGCATCCGTACGTCACTCGTCGGCGAGCCGGACTGCACCCTGGCGGACGATGCCGGCCTCCTGCTGGCGGCACAGTACCGGCGCCTGCTCGACGCGGTGGAAGACTGCGCCGTGTTCGAGACTGATGCGCACGGGTGTATTGCGATGTGGCCGGATGCCGCGCGGCGCGTGTTCGGCTACAGCGCCGAGGAAATCACCGGCCGTCACTTTTCCTGCCTGCATCGTCCTGACGATGTCGCTGCCGGCCTGCCGCAGCAATGGCTGCAGGCGGCCGCACTCGGAGGCAGCGCGCGCGACCAGGGCTGGCGCGTGCGGCGCGACGGCAGCCTGTTGCAGGCGTCCTGCCTCATGCGGGCCATTGGCGCTGCCGACGGGCCGGACGTAGCGGCCAGGCATGGCGATGCCTCGTCCGTGGAGTCCGCGGCAGGCCAGGCCGCCGGCTTTATCGTGTCGTGCCGCGACATTACCGTGCAGCAGGCTGCATCCGAGCATGCCCGGCTCGCCGATACCCGGATGCGGCTGCTGGCTGAAAACCTGCCCGGCACCGCGGTGTGCGAACTTGACCTGGACGGCACCATCCGCAGCTGGAACGTCGGCGCGCAGGCGCTGGCCGGCTACGTCGAGGCCGAAGCCGTCGGCCAGCCGCTGGCACTGCTCTATTCCCGCCAGGATGCCGCCGCGGGGCGCGACCGCGCGGCGCTGGAAGCCGCGCGCGCGTGCGGCCAGTGGGCCGGCGAAGAGCGCGTGGCACGCAAGGACGGCTCGGTGGTGCGTTGCCATACGCGCATGGTGCTGGTGCGCGACGCCGCCGGCTGCCCGACCAGCCTGCTGTGGACCGTGCGCGACCTGAGCGATGCGCTGCGGCTGGAAATGCTGGAGGCCGGCAGCCGCCGGCTGCAATCGTTCCTGGCCATCCTGGCGCATGAACTACGCAATCCCCTGGCGGCGGTGCGCAACGCAGTCGAAGTGATCGAGCTGACCCCGGATGCCGACACGCGCGTGCGCCGCTGCGCCGGGATCATCGACCGCCAGCTGCACCAGCTGGAGCGGCTGGTGAACGACCTGCTCGACGTAGGCCGCGTGACCGCCGGCAAGCTGAAGATGGAGCTGACGCCCACCTCGTACAACGACGTGGTAACCACCAGCATCGAGGCAATCCGCCCGGTGCTGGAAGCCGCCGGCCAGCGGCTCGTGTTGGCGCTGCCGGCAAGCTCGCCCTATGTGCGCGCCGACGCCGCGCGGCTGGGGCAGGTGCTGCTGAACCTGCTCAGCAATGCGGTCAAGTACACCCCGCGCGGCGGTATCGTCAGCGTGCATGTGAGCGTGGAGTCAGCGCGCGTCATCACCGCCGTGTCGGATACCGGCCGGGGTCTCGCGCCGGCGGCGCTGGACCGCATCTTCGACCTGTTCGCGCAGGAGGCCGGCGCCGGCAGCCGCGGCGGCCTGGGCATCGGGCTGGCGCTGGCCAAGGCCGTGGTGGAAGCGCACGGCGGCGCGATCCAGGCCGACAGCGGTGGCGCGGGCAAGGGCAGCACCTTCACCGTGATCCTGCCGCGCGCCAGCGCCCGCCGCCGCGAGGCCGGCACGCCGCCGCCAGGGCCGGTGCCGCGGCGCCGCGTGCTGGTGGTGGACGACAATGCCGATTCGGCTGACAGCATGGCCGAGCTGCTGGGCCTGCTCGGCCATGAGGCGCGCGCCGCCCATGGCGGCCAGCAGGCACTGGACCTGGTTGCCGAATTCCGCCCGGATTGCGTGCTGCTCGACCTGGAAATGCCCGACATGTCGGGCTTTGAAGTCCTGCCGGCATTGCGCCAGGCGTGCGCCCCGCGCGCGGTGCAGTTCCTGGCGCTGACTGGGCGCTGCACTGCCGAAGACCAGCGGCGCAGCGAACTGGCCGGCTTCCATGCCTACCTGACCAAGCCGCTGGCGATCGAGGCCCTGTCGCGCGCGCTGGCCGCGCCGCTGCCTTACAAGGAGCGGTAGGCGTCCAGCCGGTTGTACAGCGTCTTCAGGCTGATGCCGAGCGCGCGCGCGGCCTGGCGCTTGTCGCCGTCAAAGCGCGCCAGCGTGGCCATGATGATTTCGCGCTGGGTGTCGGCCAGCGTGGTGCCGACGCGCACGCTGACCACGCCGTCTACCGTGGTGGGCCGCGGCGGCTGCGTGGCCAGGTTGGGGTTGCCGATCTCCACGACCTTGTCGGCCAGGATAAAGGCGCGGTAGACGGCGTTCTTCAGCTCGCGCACATTGCCCGGCCAGTCATAGCGCACCAGCCGCTCCAGCGAGGCGGCCGAGAAGGCCTTGTCGGTGCGCTCCATGGCGTTGTACTCGGCCAGGAAGTGGCGTGCCAGCGGCACGATATCGTCGGGCCGCTCGCGCAGCGGCGGGATATGCAGTGGGAACACGGCCAGCCGGTACAGCAGGTCTTCACGCAACTGGCCGGCACGCGCTGCCTCGACCGGGTCGCGGTTGGTGGCTGCCAGGATGCGCACGTCGGTGGCGATGGGCGTGTCGCCGCCGACGCGGTGGAAGGTGCGGCCTTCCAGCACCCGCAACAACTTGATCTGCATCTCGAGCGGCATTTCAGTGACTTCGTCGAGAAACAGCGTGCCCCCATGGGCCTGCTCGAAGTAGCCTGCCTTCTGCTCGATCGCGCCGGTAAAGCCGCCTTTCTCGTGGCCGAACAGTTCCGACTCGATCAGTGTGGGTTGGATCGCCCCGCAGTTGACCGCAATGAAGGGGCCGTTGCGGCGCGCGCTGCGCTCATGTACCGCGCGCGCCACCACTTCCTTGCCGGAGCCGCTTTCGCCTACCGCAAGCATGGTGACATCGGTGGGCGCCACGCGCTCGATCTGGGCCAGCAGGCGTTGCATGGCGGGCGACGCGCTTTCCCACAGCAGCGACACCTGCGAGGGTATGGCACGGCGCGGCGCGGGCTCGCGCGCCGGCTCGGATGTGCTGGCGGCGTGGCTGGCGGGCTGCCCAGAGAGAGCGGCGTTGCTGCGCCGCGATGTGCTGGCGGTCACGGGCACAATGAAGGCCTCGGTCGGGGGCGGGCTTGTCGTGAGAAGTTCCTATGCTAGCCTTTGGCGCAGGGGCTTGCCATAGGTGTCTGAGCCCGCGCGGAAACATCCGACAGCTGTGTCAGACGGACACCGGCAACGACCGTGCCTGCCCGCGCTTAGACTGGCATTACGCAGTGGACTTGTGCAACCGACTGACAATGTCGCAGTCGAGACCCGTGCCGCCCCTGTGCCTGTCGCGCCACGCCTTGCATGGAGCGTGGCGGCGGGCGTGCCCGAGCCCGGCAGCGTGACCGCCGTGGCCCGCGAACGGAGGCGCCAGCGGATTTCGCCCAAGTTTCCAATAGGTCTCACTGACGGATCGTATGCCCCACATCCTGATTGTCGATGACGACGAAAACGCATGTGCCGCGCTAGCCGAGATCGTGGCCATGGAAGGCTTCAGCTCCGCCACGGCGGGCACCCTGCGCGAGGCACGGCTGCAGATCGGCTGGCGCATGCCGGAGGCGATTGTGGCGGACCTGCGCCTGCCGGACGGCAACGGCATGGAGCTGTTCGACGAGGTTGGCGCCTCGGGCGTCGAAGTGATCCTCACGACCGGTTATGCCAGTGTGGAAAGCGCGGTCGAAGCGCTGCGCGCCGGTGCCACCGATTACCTGGTCAAGCCCATCAACGTGGCGCGGCTGCAGACCGTGCTCAGGCGCCTGGCCACCACCGGCGAGTTGCGCGCCGAGATCCATTCGCTGCGCGGCGAGTTGCGCCGCTACGGCCGTTTCGGCCGGCTGATGGGCAGTTCCGAAGTGATGCAGGTGGTCTACGACCAGCTTGCCCGCGTGGCCCCGACTGAAGCCACGGTACTGCTGATCGGCGAAAGCGGCACCGGCAAGGAACTGGCCGCGCAGACCGTGCACGAGCTCTCGTCGCGGCGGCGGCAGCCGTTCCTGGCGGTCAACTGCGGCGCGATCTCGCCCACGCTGATTGAAAGCGAGATGTTCGGCCACGAGCGCGGCAGCTTTACCGGCGCGGACCGCCAGCACAAGGGCTATTTCGAGCGCGCCGACGGCGGCACTCTGTTCCTGGACGAGATCACCGAGATGCCCGCCGAGCTGCAGGTCAAGCTGCTGCGCGTGCTGGAGACCGGCACCTTCATGCGCGTGGGCACCAACCGCGAATGCCATGCCGATGTGCGCGTGCTGGCCGCCACCAACCGCAACCCTGAAGATGCGGTGGCCGACGGCAAGCTGCGCGCGGACCTGTTCCACAGGCTGAACGTGTTCCCGGTAGAACTGCCGCCGCTGCGCGCGCGCGGCGACGACGTGATCCAGATCGCCAACCTGATGCTGGACCAGCTCAATGCCGAGCAGGGCACCCAGCGCCGCTTCGCGCCCAATGTGCTGGACAGCCTGCGCCTGCACGCCTGGCCCGGCAATGTGCGCGAGCTGCGCAACTTCGTGCAGCGCGCCTTCATCATGTCCGACGACGACCTCATCACCGAAGTGCAGGTGCCGCTGCAGGTCGCGGCCACGCAGGCGCCGGGCGCGGCGGTGGTGTCGGTGCCGGTGGGCATGTCCCTTGCCGATGCCGACCGGCAGCTGATCTTCGCCACGCTGGAGCAATGCGCGGGGGTGAAGAAGCACGCGGCCGAGATCCTCGGCATCAGCCTGAAGACTTTGTACAACCGGCTGGAAGATTATGCCGCCCGCGGCGAATTGCCAGAGTGGCTGCGCGCCTCGCGCAACGACACCGGTTCGTCGGCTACCGGCTGATGGCGTGAGGCAGCGCCTGCGTTAGCGGGGATCGGGCCCGTGCCAGTGAGCCGCAGCGCCCTGTGCAGCACGTTTCTTGCTTCCTCCAACGCATACAACCCGGCCAATCCGGCCGGGGACGTGCCAATGCCGAGCCGCACATGACGCAGCACCCCCCGCAATCCGCGATGCCGGACGCTCCGCTTTCCTCGCCGGCCGGCGCCGTGCGCAGCGTGCAAGAGGTGAGCGCGCTGATCGAGCAATCGGCGCATGACCTGCGTTCGTCGCTGAACGCCATCCAGAGCTGGGCCTACGTGCTGGACCGTGCCTTCGATACCATGCCGGCGCCCGCGCAGCGCGCGCTGGACGGGATTCGCTTCGGCATGCAGCAGCAGCTGGCGCTGATCGAGGAGATGGAAGAGGCCGTGCGGCTGCTGGCCGACGAGAGCGCACCGCGCTGGCAGCGCCTGGACCTGCTGGCGCTCACGGCCCAGGCCATTGCCGACCGGCGTCCCACCGCCGAAGCCCGTGGCGTGCTGCTGTCGCCGGTCGCCACTGACGGTGCGGCGGATTCGTCGGAAGCAGCCTATCTGATCGATGGCGACGCCGAGCGGCTGGCCCCGCTGCTGCGGCACCTGCTGGTGCATTGCATCTGGCGCGCGCCGGCCGGCGGCTCGGTCGGCGTGCAGGTGTTGAGCGAGCCGGATCACGTGAAGCTGCGCATTACCGAGAGCCCGCCGCTGGACCAGCAGCGCAGCGCCAGCCGGCTGACCGCGCTGACCGATTTCTTCGGGCGCCGGGCGGCGCCGGACGGCGCGACCCCGGCCCGGCAGAGCAGCGCGCTGCTGCTGACGCGCCGCATGGTCGAAATGCACGGGGCGGCGCTGAGCGCGGAAAGCGATGGCTGCGATAACGACCGGATCAGGGTTTGCATCGCCGTCAGGTTCCCGCGCCACATGAGCGCCTGAAGCGGCGCCGCGAATTCATGTAGTTTTTACCGGCCTGTCGCGTGCGCTACGCGTAGCGCTTGCCGGCCGGCCCTGGTTGCACTTGCCATACCTGCGGCGTCACGGCAGCGCCCGCACCGCTCCCCCGCCACTCTCCTGTCCTTTCCCGTTTCTGGCCCGCGCCTTGCATGGATGAATGACCCAACCAAGGAGGGTACAACCATGCCCAAAGCCAGCCGCAAATCCGACAAGGCCGCGCAGGTTGCTCACAAGCCGTCCGGCGCGAAATCCGACAAGTCCCTGGCTGCCCGCATGAGCGGGCCATCCGCGGGCAAGGCCCACGCAGGCAGCAAGGCCGCCGCAGGCGACAAGCAACGGGGCAAGGAAGCCAAGACCTACCAGGCCGCCGTGGACGACTCGCTGGAGATGACGTTCCCGGCCAGCGACCCGATCTCGCCGAGCGCAGCCATGCACGCCGAGAAGAAGACGCAGACCGCGCGCGACGATGTCGACTGGAAGCTCAAACGGGGCAGTGAAGAGCAGCCCGTGGGCGCCAAGCCGGCCGGCCAGCGCAAGGGGTCGGCCAGCAAGCGCTGAAGCGCATTTCCGCAACCCTGAGTCCAGGTGCCGCGGCGGGATTCTACCCAGGGCCCCGCGCCGCGGCCCGCCAAACGGAGATAGCCATGACCCGAGTCCAACCTGAGCCCCCTGAAGAACGGCCGCCGCACGGCGCATCCATCGTCGGCGGCATCGACCGCGATTCCCCGGGCCCTGGCCCATTCGTGATGGCAGCCGACACGCTCGAGGGCAACAAGGTGGTTGACCCCGCCGGCGACGATATCGGCACCATCGACCACATCATGATCGACGTGCTGGGTGGGCGCGTGGCCTACGCGGTGCTGGCCATGGGCGGCTTCCTTGGCATTGGTGAAAAACTCTTCGCCTTGCCGTGGTCGGCGCTCACGCTCGATACGCGGCGCAAGTGTTTTGTGCTTGGTGTTGAAAGGGATCGGCTCAAGGCCGCGCCGGGGTTTGACAAGGACCACTGGCCCAGCATGGCGGATTCGCAGTGGGCGACCAGCATTCACCAGTATTACGGGATTTCGCCTTATTGGGAGGCGGATCGGTATGACCCTTGGGATGATAAGAGGAGGTGATGAGGAGTGGGCGTTGGCTCTTGGGTTGGCGCCATGCGGTCGCTCGTCATTCTTGGCAAGCGCCGCTGTTTCGCCGGAGTCGGGCGGTGGCCCGCGCTCTCAAGCGACATCGCATCAACGCCTTCGGCTGCGCTTCGCGCAAGCGCCCAATGACCGTCAACGCATTTTGGGCCTGCGTAGCAGCCGTAGGCGTCCCCGCGATATGGCTGGCAGCAGGCGGCCTATGCCCTGCATGGGGATCGTTCAATAGTGGGTTAACGCAGGCACTGTCACTGACTCACATGGCGTAGCAGGGTCGAACGGGCAACCACGCCCAATCGGCAAGCAGCACCGTGCGTACCACCAACACCGTGGAACTGATTGCCAGCCGCATAGGCGACGCGTTCTTTGGTTATTTTCTGTCGCTCGGACAAAAAGTAACTCGCCGGCTACGCCGGCGAAACAGCAGCGCTTGCCAAGTGCCAAAAAACCAACCAAATGACGCCAGTCACAAACAGCCACACGCTGTGGGAGCGCCAACAATGAACAATTCCAGCCCAATCCCGCCAGCCATTGACCATCGACCCGGGTCCGGCAAGCATTCCGGCGTGCTGCATGCCTTTGACCGCTTCGCCGGCGCGGCCACGCGCCAGGCCGGATCGCCGATCGCATTCGTGCTGGCCGTCGGTGTGGTGGCCGCGTGGGCCATCACCGGCCCATTGTTTTCCTATTCCGAGACCTGGCAACTGGTCATCAATACCGGCACCACCATCGTCACCTTCCTGATGGTGTTCCTGATTCAGCAGAGCCAGAACAAGGACGCGGTCGCGGTCCACCTGAAGCTCAATGAACTGCTCGCCTCGCACCGCGAAGCCAGCAATATGCTGGTGTCGATCGAGGACCTGGACGAGGAAGAGCTGCGCCAGCTGGTGACCTTCTATCGCCACCTGGCCGAGCTGGCTGACAAGGAAGACGGTATCAAGTCGAGCCATTCGCTGGACGAGGCGCGCGAGAACCACGCCGCCA
Organism: Cupriavidus necator; assembly: GCF_016127575.1. NCBI lineage: Bacteria > Pseudomonadati > Pseudomonadota > Betaproteobacteria > Burkholderiales > Burkholderiaceae > Cupriavidus > Cupriavidus necator. The sequence goes on along the minus strand of NZ_CP066019.1, from coordinate 2,578,977 downwards.
AGCGGCAGGCGCGCGCAGCGCGCGGGCGCCGGCTGGACGGCAGCGATGCCGGGAGCCGCTCACCCACCGTGGCACCCAGCTCTTAGCCCATGCGGCCCCTTCCATTCCATCGAGCGACAGCCACCAGCAAGGAGCCGCCCGTGTCCGAACCGAGCAAGGCAACGAATCAAAAGCGCGCCGCCCCGGGCAACCTGCCGGCGCGCAGCCGCGCGGTGATGGTCTACGGTTGCGAGACCCTGGGCAAGGCCGACAGCCACCATGGCACGACCCTTGCCAATATTGCCCGCAAGGTCGCCGACATCGCGGGTCTCACCTTTGCAGGCGCCTACGCCGCGCCTGATGCGGGGCTGCCTGTGCCGTACCTGGTGCCCGCGCAGACGCTGGTGGGGCGCAAGCTGGCCCAGGACCTCGGCGTGCGGGGCGCGGGCGACCTGTTTGGCGGGGTGGTGCCTTACGCCTTCGTGGCCACCAAGGCGATCACGCACGGCCTCGTGGCACCCGGCGCGGCAGCACCGCAGGGCTGGTCCGAGGACTTTGTGCAGCGCGTGGTGGGCGCTACCCTGCCGGGCTTCACCGCCTTCACGCTCGGCGACGCGCGGATTGCGGCAATGCGCCTGCTGGCGCTGGGGCCGGTACGGCTGAAAGAACCGTATGGCGTCGGCGGGCTGGGCCAGCGCGTGGTCCACGACGAACGCTCGCTGGACGAGGCGCTTGCCGCGATGGCGCCCGACGTGGTGGAAGCCCATGGCCTGGTGGCGGAGCGCGACCTGGACGCGCCGCAGACCTACAGCGTGGGGCAGGTGGAACTGGCGGGCCTGCGGGCCAGCTATTGCGGCACGCAAGGGCTCACTGCCAACAACCACGGGCAGAAGGTCTATGGTGGCTCGACGCTGACGATGGTGCGCGGCGGCCTCGAGGCGCTGCTGCGGCACCCGTTCGACGCGCGCACGCTGGCCGCGGTGCGGGCCGCGATGGTGTACCACGAAGCCGCGCTCGCGTGCTATGGCGATGCCGGGAACATGGTGCTGTCGCGCTGCAACTACGACGTCGCCTTCGGCCCGCCCGCGGGCAGCGCCGGCCACGGGCAGGTGCTTGGGGGCGTGCTGGAACAGTCCTGGCGGGTGGGCGGCGCGACCGGCGCCGAACTGGCGGCGCTGGCTGCGCTGCGCGAGGATCCGCGCCGCGCCCGCGTGGTGGCTGCCACGCGCGAGGTCTATGGCAAGGGCGTGCGCGTGCCGGACGACGCCGAGATCTACTTCCAGGGAGAAGACCGGCACGCTGGTCCGTTGACCAAATACGCACGACTGGAGCCTGATTCCGATGGCAACGCATGAAGACCTGCTGCAGATAGAAAGCGAAGGCGGCACCATTGCCGGCACCCTGATCAGCCCGCAAACCAGGCTGCCGGGCGTGCTGTTTGTCCACGGCTGGGGCGGCAGCCAGCAGCAATACCTGGCCCGCGCGCGCAAGGTGGCAGGCCTGGGCTGCGTCTGCCTGACCTTCGACCTGACCGGGCACGCCGGCACCCAGGCGCAATACGAGACCGTCAGCCGCATGCGCAACCTGGCCGACGTGGTGGCCGCCTACGATGTGCTGGTGCGCCAGCCCGAAGTGGACCGCAACGCCATCGCGGTGGTGGGCAGCAGCTACGGCGGCTACCTGGCTGCGCTGCTGAGCACGCTGCGCCAGGTGCGCTGGATGGCGTTCCGCGCGCCGGCGCTGTACATGGACTCGGGCTGGGAACTGCCCAAGCGCCAGCTGCATCGCGAACAGGACCTGGTGGCCTACCGGCGCAGCGTGGTGCCGCCCGAGAGCAACCGCGCCCTGCGCGCTTGCGCGGAATTTGCCGGCGACGTGCTGGTGATCGAATCCGAGCACGACCAGGTGGTGCCGCACGCCGCGGTGATGAGCTACGTGGATGCCTGCGTGCACGCCAGCTCCATGACCTACCGCGTGATCAAGGGTGCCGACCACGGCCTGACGGAAGAGGAAAGCCAGCGCGGCTACAGCAGCCTGCTGGTCAACTGGCTGCGCGAGATGATCACCGTCGCGCGCGCCGGCCCGGTCAGCGCCGAGCGCGCCGAGCGGCCCGCGGAGCGGCCCGCACCGCAGGCGGCCACCGGCGAGCCGGGCATGCCGCAGGCCGAGTCCGCAAGCGTGCCGGCGGTGGTATCCGGCGCCCAATAGCGGCTTGCGCCATGTCGATGGCAGCAGGCCAGGACAGCTGAACCGGCTCAGCACCCCAATGGGCCGATGTAGCCCGGCAGGCCGCGCGCGCCCGCGGCGTGGGCCAGCCGGAACGCCTGCGCCAGCGCGATGGCAAAGTGATGCGGGGTGTCGAACGGGCCCGCCACGTGGCGGCGGAAATAGTCGGCCCAGCGGAAATCCATATAGGCGGTCTTGACCTTGCGATAGCCGCCGGCCAGCTGCACGAAGGCCTCGAGGCTGCGATACGGGTCGTCGCGCATGTCGTGGATGCCGGCAGGCAGTTCCGTCAGCGGACGGCGGCGCCCGTGTTCGTCGTAAGGGTGGACCATGTGCTCGGCCACCATGTGGCGCCAGAACGCCGGCACGTCCATGTCGCTCAGGTCGGCGCGCACCACGCCCGGCACATGGGTGAGCCCCAGATCGTGCCAGGCGCGCACCCAGTGATGGTGATCGACCACGTACAGGGCCTGTTCCGGACCGATCACCAGGTGTACGCGGTGCCGGTCCAGGAACGCGGCGCGGTCCTCCGGTGGCACGCGCCGGGTGACATGGACCTTCTGCGCGACGTGGTAGCCGCCTACCGTGATCTGGGTGGGACGCAGGGCATCCAGCGGCACCATCAGCTTGCTGTCCGGGCACAGCTTGCGAGGCTGGCGGCGCATGGGCGCATCAACTCTTGTTCAGCGTGCGCTCAGGCGAGATCCCCGAAGTATCGGTGCCGGCCGCATCGTCGCCGCCGACCTCGGAGCCCGCCGCCCACGCGGCGCCCGGCTGGCGCTGCACGCGCAGGTGATTATTCACCTCGGTGACGCCGAACACGGCATCGGCAATGTCCTCGATCACGTACTTCTCGCGGCGCTCGCGCACGGTGCCGTCCAGCGTCACCACGCCGTTGGCCACTTCCACGCTGACATCGTGGACATCGACATAGGGGTTCATCGCCAGGCGTTCGCACACATCCTCGCGTACGCGCTCATCGGCGCGGCGGTAGCCCTTGGGGCCGACCGGACGGCGCCCGGCGCGCTGGCCGCCTGGCGCTCCCGCTTGCGCCGTATAGGACGCGTGGCGCCGGTAGCCCGGATCATCCGGGTACACACGCTGGCCGCCGCTGTACGACTGGCCACCGCTGCCGGCATCGCCAAAATAGCCGCCGCCATAGCTCGGCTGCCCGGCGCGCTGCGCGCGGTCGCGTTCCATGCCTTCGCGCCAGTGCATGGCGCGGCCGCCGCGTTCACCCCATTCTTCTTCACCACCGTGCCAGCCGCGGCCAGGCTGGCGCGGGTCATCCTCATCGCTGAGTTCGCTGCGGCGTCCGCGCGGGCCGAAGCGGTCTTCATCGCGGTAGCCATAGCCCGATTCGCGTTCTTCGCTGCGGTAGCCGCTGTCCTGCGGGGCCGGCCGGTAGCCACCATAGCCGCTGCTGTACGGATGGCCGGTGCCGCCCGTGTCGGCCGCGCCATAGCCCGGTTCGCCCCAACTGCCGCGGCGCTGGCCGGCAGGCGTGCCCTGCTGGTACCACGGGCCGCCATGGAGATCGGACTCGCGTTCGCGGCCCGGAGGCGCGGATTGGCCGCTGCTGTCGCCGCGCCAGTCCTCGCCCCATTCCTGTCCCCAGTCCTCCGAGCCGCTGCCCCGGCCCTGGTCGCGCGTCCGTTGCGCCGGGCCGCGCTCGCGGCGCTGCGTTTCGCTGCCGCTGCGGGGGCCGCTGCGGCTGCGCTCGTTGCGGAAGTTGAACATGGTTGCCTCCTGGCTGTGGGGCCCGGGCGTCCTCCGCCGCACTGCCAGGTGCGGCGGGCCCGTGCGGCAACCGCCGCAGGCGCGCCGGGCCGGTGATGTTCATGCCTGCAATGGCCGCAATATCCGTGCCCCGACGCGCGCGCGGGGGCCAGGCGGGCTGGCCGTCCCGGATCGCTGTAAGGATTGCCGGGCGATGTAAGGGTTACGGGCGGCGTGTCAGCCACGGCCGCGGGCCGCGGCGTGGCCCGGGCTCGCCGTTTGCGGCATGGAATTTGCGCGGCACCTGCAAGGGCCGCGATGCGGCCGCGCAGACAGGAGCCAGCCATGTCCACACCGACCAGCATCCCGCCCCAGCACCAGTCGCGACAACCTGGCCTGGAGTCCGCCATGCGGCCGCAGCCGGACAGCGGCGCTGACGACTATGTCGGCAGCGGCCGCCTGCGCGGGCGCGCGGCGCTGATTACCGGCGGCGACAGCGGCATCGGCCGGGCCATTGCGGTGGCCTTTGCGCGTGAAGGCGCCGATGTCGCCATCGCCTATCTCGATGAGCATGCCGATGCGCGCGAGACCGTCGAGCTGGTGGAGGGGGCGGGCCGCAAATGCCTGGCAATCGCCGGCGACCTCGCCGACCGCGCGCATGCCGAGGCCGTGGCGCGACAGGCGTTGCAGCAGTACGGCAAGCTCGACATCCTGGTCAACAACGCCGCCGAGCAACACTCCAAGGCCTCGCTGGAAGAGGTCGACGCCAGCCAGGTGGAGGCCACCTTCCGCACCAATGTGTTTGCGATGTTCCACCTGACGCGCGCGGTGCTGCCGCACCTGAAGTCGGGCGCGTCAATACTGAACACCACTTCGGTGACCGCGTATCGCGGCAGCAAGCACCTGCTGGATTATTCCGCCACCAAGGGTGCGATCGTATCGTTCACGCGTTCCCTGGCGCTGCAGGTGGTCGAGCGCGGCATCCGTGTCAACGGCGTCGCGCCGGGCCCGATCTGGACACCGCTGATCCCGTCGACCTTCACCGCGGAGGAAGTGGCCGAGTTTGGCAAGAAGACGCCGATGGGCCGCCCGGGACAACCGTTCGAGGTGGCGGCGGGCTTTGTATTCCTGGCGTCCGACGCGGCCAGCTATATCACCGGGCAGATCCTGCACATCAACGGCGGCGAGGTCGTCAACGGCTGAGGCGCCAGGGCGGGGCATGTAGTTCCGGGGCCGCCTTTGCAAATATTGCACGCCGGCGTGCGCGCCATGCAGGCCGTGCGCGCGGCGTGCCGCACAGCAGGCGCAGGCGTGGCTCTTGCAATGTGGATGACAGCAGTCATGACCATCGCCACCATCATGGGAGTCAGTCATCATGTCATCGATCGTAGCCGGACGTTTCGATTCGATTGCCAGCGCCGAAGACGTGGCACGTACCCTGTTCTCGCGCGGCTTCTCCGTGTGGGACGTATCCATCATGTCGGTGGGGCCGGACAGTGCGCCGGAAAGCGGCGCGGTGGACCGCGTCATGCTGGCGGCATGCGTCAACAACGGCCTCGATTCCGTTGCCGTGGACGTGCTGCGTGAAGCCGGGGCGAGCGCACTGGAATGCGCGCAAGGCAACTGGGAATGCGGCCAGTGGACGGATTTCAATCCCGCCCGCCACGGCGAGCCCATACGCGGCGGCGAGGGTGAGTACTGGCCACGCCCGCTCGCACGCGAGGCGGTTGCCGAAGAGAGCACCGGCAACGAAGACCCGGGCAGCGAGCTTGAGCACTTCGTCGACCAGAAGCGTGCCGAGAACGACTGAGCGCCGCGTCGCCGCAGCCGACAGCGCTGAACCAGGCACGCCGCGCAGCGCGCGAGGCAACGCCGTTGCCGAACTGGCTCGCCTGCGCCCGACCCAGCTGACGCTCGGTTATGCCCACGTCAGCTACAAGATGGATGTCACGCAGCGCCACGCGAACCCGGACGACCACGCGGCGCTGCGGCGCTTCATGCGCCGCCATCGCGTCAAGACCGTGGCCGGGCCGGGCGGCAGCCTCTATATCATCGATCACCATCACTGGGCGCGGGCGTGGCTGGATCTCGGCTACGAGCAGGCACCCGTGCGCGTGCTGCATGACTTCAGCCGCCTGAGCCCGTCGGCGTTCTGGAAACGGATGCGCCGTCTCGGCCATGTCCATCCCTACGACGAGCACGGCAAGCTGCTGGGCCCGAAGGCGCTGCCGCCCACTGTGCGGGGCATGCGCGACGATCCCTATCGCAGCCTGGCGGCCTTTGCGCGCGAGGCCGGGGCTTACCGCAAGCCTGGCAGCGCTGCCGGCGATTTCTCCTGGGCCGCCTTCCTGCGCGAGCGGGTGGAACAGGACCTGGGCAGCGTTGCGGGATTCGGGCTGGCGCTGGCGGAGTCGATCCGGCTGGCGCGCAGCACCCGGGCAAGACGTTTGCCCGGCTATTGCGGCGGGCCGGCGAGGGGGAGGGTCGGGGGAAAGAAGGGCGGTGCCAGATAGCAGGTGGTGGCTGGCCCTGGCAGCCCGCTTGGGCTTGCTCGCTCGCCCACGGGCGGGAGAGTGAGCAAGCTTGCCGATCAACTGTCTGACTTGTGCTTCGGCATGCCCTTGGTCTTGGTCGAAGCCATCTTGTCGAGTTCCTTCTCGCTCATCGATTTATACATCGAGCGGGAAGGTCCCTTGAGCGATCCGGCCTTCTTTTCGCCGCGCTTTGCGGAGAGCGCCGCTCCCGCGGCCTGCTGTTGCGCCTTGGATTTGGCTGGCATCTGGGTCTCCTTGCAAATGGGGGAAGGAACCGGGCGATGCGGTGGCACACGCCCGCGCTTCGTTATAGGGCGCCGGCGCGGCAGCGACAAGGGTAGCCCCGCGCTGGCGCCGCTGCGTGCGCCAGCCGGCGTGCGTTGCCCGCAGGCTGGCCGGGAACGCTAGATCCGGCCAAGCACCACGAGCAGCACCACGATCAGGACGATCAGGCCCAGGCCGCCGCTAGGCCAGTAGCCCCAGCCGGAACTGTAGGGCCAGGCCGGCAACGCGCCGATCAGCAGCAGGATAAGGATGATCAGGAGAATGGTGCCGATTCCCATGGCGTGCTCCTTGTTGTGGATCTGGCAAGCCGGGCTTCCGGACCGGGTGGCCTCGGAGAGCCAACTGCTTACAGTTCAGCCTAGATCAGGGGGCGCCGGCGTCCCCCCGGACTAGGGCTGAAATCGCTGTAGGAATCGGACGACGTTGGGGTGCCGGACGCGCAACATGCAGGGCTGTCGTGGCGGCCACTGCGCCGCGTTCAGAACGCTGCGTTCAGCCCGTGTTCGACGGCATAGACGGCCACCTGCACGCGGCTGGCCAGGTTCAGCTTCTTCAGGATGTTCTGCACGTGGATCTTCACCGTGCTTTCCGCCACACCCAGGTCGCGCGCGATCTCCTTGTTGCTTTCGCCGCGCGCCAGGCCCTGCACGATCTCGCGCTCGCGCGCGGTCAGCCGCGGCGCTTCGTCCTGGCGCGCCGCGGCCACCGGTGCGGGAGCGCGGAACTGGGCCACCAGCTTGGCGGTCATGCTGTCGGAGATGACCGGCTCGCCGGCCGCGGCACGGCGGATGCCGGCGATCAGCGCCTCGGTCTCGATATTCTTGATCAGGTAGCCGCGCGCGCCGCCGCGCAGCGCGGCAGCCAGTTCCTCGGCTTCCTCGGACACGGTCAGCACGATCACGGCGGTCCGCGGCAGGTCTTCCACCAGCAGCTGCAGGGCCTCCAGGCCGGACAGGCCGGGCATGTTCAGGTCCAGCAGGATCACGTCGGGACGGTGCTGCTTGGCGCGCTTGATGCCTTCCACGCCGTCGGCGGCTTCGTCGACGATCTCGAAGTCGGCCTGCCGCTGCAGCAGCGCACGGATGCCGGAGCGGAACAGGGTGTGGTCGTCGATCAGCAGGATGCGGATGGTCATGGCTGGGTCTCGGTGGTCGTGGGGGCGGGGCGGGTGTCGGCGAACTCGCGGGCGCCGGAAGAGCGGCCGGCGGGCAGCACCAGTTCGATGCGCACGCCGTGGCCGGGGCGGGCCTGCACGTGCAGCTGCGCCCCCAGCCGCGCCGCGCGCTCGCGCATGATGTTCAGGCCGATATGCGCTTCGGCGCGCGTGGCGATTTCCTCCGGATCGAAGCCCTCGCCGTCGTCCTGCACCACCAGCCGGAAATCGCGGCCGTGGCTGAGCGCCACCGCCACGTGCGCCGCCATGGCGTGCTTGCGCACATTGGAGAGCGCCTCCTGCAGGATGAACAGCACCTGCAGCTGCTGCTCCGGCGCCAGCGGCCAGGCGCCGCCGCTCTCGTCAATGGCGAGCGTGGCCTCGGTGCGGCACTGGCGCCGAAAGCGGCCCACGGTCTCTTCCACCGCCGGTCGCAGCTCGCCGGTGCCGAGCCGCGAGCGGAAGTTGTTCAGCAGTTCGCGCACGTCCTGGTAGCTCTCTTCCACGCCGTGGCGCAGCATCGGCACGATCTCACGGGTCTCGGCCAGGTCGTCGCGTTCGACCGCGGCGTCCAGCAGCTGCACCTGCAGGTTCAGGTAGTTCAGGCCCTGGGCAATGCTGTCGTGCAGGCCCTGCGCCACCAGGTTGCGCTCTTCCACCACCGCCAGCTGGCGCGCGGTCGCGGACAGGCGCAGGTGTTCCAGCGCGGTGCCAAGGTGCTGGCCCAGTGTTTCCAGCATCTGGCGGTCTGACGGGGGCAGCGCGCGCGGCGTGCGGAAGTGCAGCGCGAACACGCCGGTGGCGCCGCGCTGGCTTTCGATGCGGAAGGCCGCCAGCGACTGGAAGCCGTTGCGGCTGCAGGGCGTGGCATCCCCGGCGGCGCCCTGGCGCTGCGCCGCGCGCAGGTCGACGATGGCGACCACGGCCTCGCGCGTGGCGTCGCCGCAATGGCAGGCGTTGGCCGCCGCGCAGGATTCGGATTCTGCCAGCGCGGCCGGCAGGCCGGCGGCTGCCAGCAGGTGCATCCTGCCATGGCGGCTGTCCAGCACGCGCACGCTGCCGCCATCGGCATCGAACTGGCGCATCACGCGTTCCAGGAAGCCGCGCGCCATGGCCTCGGCATCGGCGGCCTGGTTCAGGAAGGCGGCCATGTCGTAGAGCGTCTCCAGGTCGCGGTTCTGGCGTTCCAGCTCGGCGGTCTTCTGTGCCACGCGCGTCTCCAGGTCGTGGTACAGCCCCTGCAGTTCGCCGGCCATGCGGTTGAAGCCTTCGCTGAGGGTGCCGAACTCGTCGCGGCTTTCCACCGGCAGGCGCAGCGAGAACTCGCGCGCGGCCATGCGCCGCAGGCCGTCCTGCAGCCGCAGCACCGGCAGGATGATCCACAGGTAGAGCAGGTAGATCACGGCCACGGTGCCGACGCAGGCCATTGCCGCCAGCGCGATCTGCGACAAGCGCAGCCAGTCGGTCTTGCGCGCGCTGTCATGCTCGATCATGCCAACCAGGCGATCGGCCTGCGCGACGAAGCCGGGCAGTGCGGCGATATAGCTTGCCGGCGCTGCGTGCTCGCCCGTTCCGGCTACCGCCAGCGGGCGCAGACGTTGTTGCCAGCCCTGCGTGACACGGGTCATCTGGGCATGGATGGCGGGTTCGTCCGGCAGGAACAGCGGGCGCGCCGCGTCGCCTTTCCTGAGCAGGGCCAGCGTGGCGTCCAGCGCCTGCACCTGCTCGGCCAGTGCATTGTCCTGGCGCGCCTGCGCCAGCGTCAGTTCGATCGCCACGCGGTTGGCGCGCATGCGCAGGCTGCCGGCGTCATTGATGGCGGCACCCGCGCCCTCCAGCTTCCATGACAGCCACAGCGTGCCGGCAATCATGCCCAGCACCACCAGCAGCACGGCCAGCGAGAGCGAGATGATGCGGGTGGAGAGGCGGTCGCGCAGCGCCGACAGGCCGGCAGCGCGGAAGTCCGCCGCGGCGCTGGCGGCTGGAGGATCGGTTCGGAACATGGCGGTATCGGGGGCTACCAGTCGGGGGAAGCCGGGTGGTGGCCCGGCGGCCGGCGCGTGCATGGCTGCGCGCTGGCATCGAGGGCAATTTTCCCTGCGCAGCACGCGGGGCTTCCTGCGCCAGATCAAGAAAACCCGGCTTCGGCGTCTGGCATGTGCGGCCGGCGGCGCATCGGCTTGTCATTTGCGGGGAATACCGCCCACACACCAGGCCTGTCACGTCGTGACATATCGCTCCACCGCATGGCGCGGGGATACATCGTCGGACTTATCTGCGGTCAAATCCCCACGACCTGCCCTAGCCTAGCATCGGGTCCCAACATTGATGGGGAGAAGCAAGGCGTGAAGGCAGCCAGTTTCGACTATGAACGCGCCCCGCGCCTGGCCGTGGTGTTCGGCTGCCTGATGCCGGCGCCGTGGCTTGGTGCTGCGGCGGGAGTCTTGCTTGCCGCCGGTCCGCCCGGCGGCTTGCCGGACCGCTTTGCGCCACTGGCGCTGGTGGCGGTGCATGTGCTGGCGCTGGGCATGCTGCTGCCGGTCATGGTGGGCGCGCTGTTCCAGATGATGCCGGTGGTGGCCGGCGTGGCCGTGCCGGGTGCGGGGCTGCTTGCGCCGTTCATGGCCGCGGCCGGCGCGGGCGTGGCCACTGCCCTGGGCATTGGCCTGCTCGGCGGCGAGCCTGTGGCGATGCAGGCGGCTGCGGCCGTGGCCGTGATCCCGTTGCTGGCCGGGGCCATCCTGCTGGCTGCGGGCCGGCGCGTGGCCGCAGTGGATGCCACCACGCGCACCCTTGCCGGCATCGGCGCGCCGCTGATGGTCGCGGTGCTGTGCGGCATGGTGCTGGCCGGCGCCTTCGGCGGCTGGTGGCGCGTGCCGGTGGCGCGCTGGCTCGGCCTGCATATGGCGTGGGTGCTGGGCGGCTGGCTGGCGGCGCTGGTGACCGGCGTGGCCACCACCGTGCTGCCGATGTTCTGGCAGGTGCCACGCCTGCCGGCGGCGATCGGGCGCTGGCTGCCCATGGCGCACTGGTTGCCGCTGGCGCTGTTCAGCGCCGCGGCAATGCTGTGGCCGGATCACCGTGCGCTGGCGTATGGCGTGCTGCTCGTGTGGCTGGCGTTCGTGGCGGTGGTGGGCGCATGCGGGCTGGCCGGCACGCTGCGCGCGCGGCGGCGCCATGATCCGCTGTGGCTGCTCTGGCCGGTGGCATGCGCCAGCATGGCAGGCGCGGCGCTGCTGGGGGCGGCGGCCGTGGTGCTGCCCGCCACCGGGCTGCCGCTGGCATGGTGGGCCGGCACCATGGCGCTGGTCGGCGTGGGCGTGCTGCCGGTCACGGCCATGCTCGGCAAGATCGTGCCGTTCCTGGCCTGGCTGCACCTGCGCCGGCTGCTGCCGCCGCGCGCGCGGGTGCCGGCCATGCAGGCCATCATCGTGCCGGGCCGGCAACGGCGGCAGGCATGGCTGCTGCTGGCTGCCTACGTCCTGCTGCTGGCGGTGCCGCTGGCGCCGGCGCCGCTGGCCCGTGCTGGCGGCGTGCTGCTGGCGGGCGCCAATGCGTGGCTGGGGTGGCAACTGCTGGGAGCGTTGCGATGCATGCGGGAGATGAAGAAGCGCGGCGGATTACCGCCGCGCTCAGATTGCTGACAAAGTCTTTCCTGCTGCGGGTGTGCGGCGCCCGTTGCACTTGCCGGCCTTGCGGGTTGGCTCGCTCAGATTGCTGAAGCTGTTGCCGTCAGGCTGGCGCCAGCCCGGCGGGCTTTTCCCCCGTCAACAGATAGTGCATCAGCTCCGCCACCGGCCGGATCGCCTCGCCGAAGGGCAGCGCACCCCGGCCGCGGAAGAACAGGCCGCGCTCCACGTCGCCGCGCACGGCCTGCGCCAGCTTCAGGTCGATGCAGAACTGGCCGATGCGGGCAATGCCGTCGCGCAGCCCGCACGCCTGCAGGCAGTCGAAGCCCTCCAGGCATTCACGCGGCCTGGCGCGGCGCTGCAGCCGCGACTCGCTCGACAGGTAGCGCGACAGCCACGGCGTCAGCACGGCGCGCGCGGGCAGCCCGGCCACGCTGGTGAACTCGCGCAGGGTCTCGGGCCGCGCCGTGGCCAGCACCTGCTTGAAGGCCGGGTGGGCATCGCATTCCTCGGTCACGGCGAAGGCCGTGCCCAGCTGCACCGCGGCGGCGCCCTCGCCCAGCCAGTGGCGCACCTTGGCATGGCTGTCGATGCCGCCGGCCAGGATCAGCGGAATGCTGTCCCAGGCCAGCCCGAGCTGCGCAAACAGCTCGCGGCATTCGGCCAGCACGCGCGAAAACGAAAAGCGCGGCTCTGACAGGTCCTGGATGCTGGCCGCGCCCAGATGGCCGCCGGCATGGGCCGGATGCTCGACCACGATGGCATCGGGCAGGCGGCCCTTCTTCATCCAGCGGCGCAGCACCAGGCCGATGCCGCGCGCCTCGGACAGGATCGGGATCAGCGCCACCCTGGGGTGGCTGGCGGTCAGTTCGGGCAGGTCCAGCGGCAGGCCAGCGCCCATGACGATGGCATCGGCGCCGCTTTCACAGGATTGCCGCACCAGCGCGGCGTGCGAGCCCACCGCCTTCATCACGTTGACGGCGATCAGCCCGCGGCCCTCGGACGCCGTGCGCGCGGCACGGATCTCGCGATCCAGCGCTTCGAGGTTGGCGGCTTCGATGGCGGGCTTGTCACGGCTGCCGCGGGTGCGTTCCATCAGGTCGGGGTGGTGGTGGCGCAGGTCGATGCTGGCGATGGTGCCGACGCCGTTCTCGCGCGCGACGGCGCCGGCCAGCCGGTGGGCCGAGATGCCGATGCCCATGCCGCCCTGCACGATGGGCAGCAGGCGGCGGCCGGCCAGCTTGAGCCAGGGTTGATTCATAAAATCTCCGGAAGAGGATGGGCGCGGGGCCGGCGTGCGGCCAGCCGCGTGGATGACCGGGCAAGCGTGGCACAGCGGCACGTGCCGGCGTTTGCCGCAGGTCAAGCGCGCGGTGGTGGCCTGCCATCGGCCTACGCCGACCGGCATAGGCCGGCGCGGGCGGTGTGCGGTTGGCGTGGGTTTGCGCGCGGTCAAGCCCCTGCTGCAAGCGCTTGGCTAGCATCGGCGGCTGTCTTCATCTTCGCGCCGCCGCCGGCGCCATCACCGATGACCCCTGCCTCCCCAGCTCCATCCACCGCGGCGAACGTGCCGCGCCGGCCCCAGCTCGTTGCGCCCGCCGGTTCGCTGGCGGCCCTGCGCATGGCGCTGCAGCACGGCGCCGACGCGGTCTACCTGGGCCTGCGCGATGCCACCAACGCGCGCAACTTCGGCGGCCTGAACTTTACCGAGGCCGACATCCGCACCGGCGTGGCCGAAGCCCACGCGCGCGGCGCCGAGGTGCTGTTCGCGATCAACACCTTTGCCCAGATGGGCGCGGTGGCCCAATGGCAGCGCGCGGTCGATGCGGCGGCGGACCTTGGCGCCGACGCGGTCATCATGGCCGACGCCGGCCTGATGGACTATGCGTGCGAGCGCCATCCGGGCTTGCGCCTGCACCTGTCGGTGCAGGGTTCGGCCACGCACGCCGACGCCATCGAGCTGATGCGCGAGCGCTTCCATATCCGCCGCGTGGTGCTGCCGCGCGTGCTGTCGCTGGCGCAGATCGGCAAGCTGGCGCGCCAGACCAGCGTGGAACTGGAGGTGTTCGGCTTCGGCAGCCTGTGCGTGATGGCCGAGGGGCGCTGCCTGCTGTCGTCCTACGCCACCGGCGACTCGCCCAACAACAAGGGCGTCTGCTCGCCCGCGCACGCGGTGCGCTGGACCGAGCAGGACGGCACCATGCAGGCGCGGCTGTCGGGCATCCTGATCGACAGCTATGCGCCGGGCGAGCCGGCCGGCTATCCCACGCTGTGCAAGGGCCGCTTCGAGGTGGAGGGCGAGCGCGGCTACGTGCTGGAAGAGCCCACCAGCCTCAATGCGCTGTCGCTGCTGCCGGCGCTGATCGACATGGGCATCGCTGCCATCAAGATCGAAGGCCGGCAGCGCAGCCCGCGCTATGTGGGCGATGTGGTCGGTGTGCTGCGCGCGGCCATCGACGCGGCCTGCGCCGATCCGGCACGCTTCGTGCCGCGGCAAGAGTGGCAGAGCACGCTGGGGCGCCATGCCGAAGGCGACCAGGTCACGCAAGGCGCCTATGACCGGCCGTGGCGGTGACACCCATGACATCGATCTGCCTTGAACCGGCCATGACGGAGCTTCCCATGCCAGAGATTGCCGCGGCCGCGATGCCGCAAACCGTAGCGATGCCCGCCTTCGGCATCGCCCTGGGCCCACTGCTGTACTACTGGCCGCGCGAGGCCGTGATGCAGTTCTATGCGTCGGTCGCCGATGCGCCGGTCGACCGCGTCTATCTCGGCGAGACCGTCTGCACGCGCCGCCATGAAGTCCGCCATGCGCAATGGCTGGAGATTGCGCAAATGCTGCGCGATGCCGGCAAGGAGGTGGTGCTGTCCACGCCGGTGCTGGTGGAGTCCGACACTGACATCGCCTGGATGCGCCGCGCCTGCGCCCAGGACGACTACCTGGTCGAGGCCAACGACCTTGGCGCGGTGCGCTGCATGCAAGGGCGGCCCTTTGTCGGCGGCCCCCACCTCAATGTCTACCACGCCGATACGCTGGCGTGGCTGGCCGGGCTGGGCGCGGCCGGCTGCGTCGCGCCGGTGGAGATGGATGGCGCCACACTGGCCGCGCTGGCAGCGGCGCGCCCCACCGGCATGCGCCTGGAAGCCTTTGTCTGGGGCCGGCTGCCGCTGGCGTTCTCGGCGCGCTGCTTTACCGCGCGCCACCATCGCCTGCGCAAGGACAGTTGCGAGTTCCGCTGCATGGACTATCCCGACGGCCTGGTGGCAGCCACCGGCGAGGGGCAGGCGTTCTTCACGCTCAACGGCGTGCAGACGCAGAGCGCCACCTGCCTGGACCTGTGCGCAGAGGCGTTGGCGATGGCGCGGATGGGGGTGGGGATGCTGCGCGTGAGCCCGCATTCATCCGGCACGCTGCAGGTGGTGCAACAGCTCGCGGCGATTCGTGCTGGTGAACAGGCACCCGCTGCCAGCGGCATCACGCCGACCGGCGCCCAGCCCTGCAACGGCTACTGGCACCGCAGCGCGGGCATCGCCTGGGAGGCCCGGGCATGAGCGCGCTGCACAAGCTGATCGCGGGCGTGCACCGGCGCATGCCCGCCCGTGCCAGGGCGCTGCCGCTGGTGGCGGCGCTGGAGCTGGCGCGCCGAGCGGGATGGCTGGAGCCACCGGCCGCACTGGACGGACACGCCTTCCTGCTGACGGTGCAGGACCTTGGGCTGGCCGTGCCGTTCCGCTGCGAAGGCGGGCGCTTTCGTGCCGCGGCAGCGGACGCCGAGGCTGAGCTGACGCTGCGCGCCTGCGCGGTCGACTACCTGCGCCTGCTGGGCGGCGAGGCCGATACCGACACGCTGTTCTTCCAGCGCCGGCTGGTGATCAGCGGCGATACCGCGCTGGGCCTGGAGGTCAAGTACTGGCTCGACGCCGCGCCGCGGCCCGCATGGGTCAGCCAGGCGGCGGCGCGGCTGGTGGCCTTGCACGGCGCCACCGTGGGGCGGGCAGGTGCGGCGTCGTAGCCGTGCCGCTCAGGCGTCGCCGTCCAGCATGAAGCGGTTGCGTCCCGCGCGCTTGGCCCGGTACATAGCGCTGTCGGCGCGGTGCAGCAGCGGCTCCAGCCGCGGCGCTTCCGGCACGGTCCAGACCGCGCCCACGCTGATGGTGACCACCGGCTGCACCGGCGTGCCGTTGTGCGCGATGCCGAGATCGCGCACAACGGCCACCATGCGGCGCGCCACGTCACGGGTCTCTTCACGCGTGGCGCCGGGCAGCACCGCCGCGAATTCCTCGCCGCCCAGCCGGGCGCAGAACTGCTCGCCGGAGAGCGTGCGGGCCAGGGCGCCGGCAATCTGCCGCAGGCAGTCGTCGCCGGCCACGTGGCCATGCAGGTCGTTGTATTGCTTGAACTGGTCCACATCCAGGATCAGCAGGCCCAGCGCCTGGCTGCGCTCGCACGCCCGGGTCACGGCCGCGATCGACTCGCGCTGGAAGTAGCGCCGGTTGCGGATGCCGGTCAGGGCGTCGATGTCCAGGTCGGCCTGCACCTGCCACAACTGCTCTTCGGTCTGGCCGAGCCGCGCGGTCAGGGCCAGCTCGCGCGACTGGAAGCGGCTGATGTCGCGCAAAAACAGCAGGCTGCCGATCTGCCTGCCGTCCAGGCGGGCGACACGCTCCACGGTAAGCTCGAAGGGCGCGCCCGGTGGCACGAAAGGCGTGGCCGCGAGGCTGGCAGTGTCGGCAGGCGAGTGCTGCAGCGCGGTTTCCCAGCCGGAGGGCAGTGGGTCGCCGCGGCGCAGGGCCGGCCAAAGCTGCGCGGCGGCCGGGTTGAATTCGACGATGGCGCCATGGCTGTCGACGATCACGCAGCCCTCGCTGAGGGCATCGAACACCTGCAGGCGGGCGTAGTGGCCGATATCGTCAAGGTGCGTGCGCAGCGCGCAGAACCAGACCAGCGCCGCCATCAGCGAGAACGTCGCCGGCGTCAGGTCCCCGCCCAGCGGCCCGGTCCAGCGGTTGAGGTAGGCGACATTGGCAACCAGGGGCAAGGCCAGGCCCGACGCCAGGATGGCGCGGCCCCGCCGCGACAAGGCCCCGTTGGGCACTTCGGCCGTCACCAGGAAATGCAGGCTCACCCCCAGCAGCAGGTACGACCAGGCCGCCACCGCGGCATAGCCGATGCCATGGTCGAACACCGCACCGGGCAGTACGCCGGGAGGCATCAGCGTGATGCGCGGCCAGATCAGCCGGTGGCGCTCGTTGGTGAAGACCATCACCACGGTGACCACGGCCACCAGCACGGGCAGCCACAGCCTGGACCAGGGCACCACATAGCGCGGGCGGCTCAGGTGCACCATCGCCACCAGCCAACCGATCGGCACGGCGACGATCCCGAGGTACTGGATCTTGGCCCACAGGATGCGCCCTTCCAGGTCCGTGGAGCTGATCTCGAGCAGGCGGCCGCCGCTCCAGGTCGCCGCGCCGAATGCCAGCACCAGGAACGCCTGGACGGTCGGATCGTCGCGCCGCGGCCAGGTGGCGATGGCCATGCCGATGCAGGCGACCACGGCGACGGTAAGCAGGAGAACCAGGGAATATGAGGGCATTGAAGGCGGAGCGCGTCCCGAGACCCGGGCGTTGGTTCCGGCGATCCGCGATCTCGTCAGCCAGCATGATACCGGGCTGCGCGGCTGGCTTGGCAGTGGGTGCGCCGATGCAACAGGTGGCAGGCAAGGGGTGCGCGCGCGCCACTACCTGGCGCCGGGCGAACCGATCGGGATGATCGCCGCGACGGCGCAAGGCGGGGGCGGCCGGGTCATGCCGGCCGCGGGGTTTCGCGGACCAGCCAGAAGGGGACGTCGGTGACGTCCTTTTGCATGTCTTGCCAGTCAGGCATCAGGCCCCGCGTCAGCAGGTGGCCCCAGCCATCGATCCACTTCTGCTGGGCCCGGGCGTACAGCTCCAGCATGGCCGATGCATAGTGCAGCGGGCCGCCGATCAGCGGCAGCTCGCAGGCAATCTCGCGCGCATAGAAGGCCTCTGGCTCCGGCGCGAGGATCGCGCCCATGGCATCGAACTGCAACTCCTCATACATGGTGCGGGCGAACTCCAGGTTGAGTTCGGCCATGCGGCGCCAGTTGTCCGCCAGGTCGGCCTGCATGGCCTCGACCTGCTGCGCGCCGGAGAAGAAGGTGGGAAACGGCCGGAAGCCGAGCGGCCAGAAGGTTTGCATTGCGGTCATCATCACGGGAATCTCCGGTGGTGGGCGTGCGCGCAGCGCGGCAGTTGCTGCACACGGCGATGCCGACATGTGGGCGGCACACCCGGACTAGCTTATGCGGTAATGGCGCGCATCGCCATGTCGGCATCCTGGCACCCGAGTGTGTCAGTCACTTGCACCCCAGCCGCCTGGCCAGCTTGTGCAGGTTGCTGGCATCGATACCCAGCTGGCGCGCTGCCTGCGCCCAATTGCCACCCTGGTCCTTCAATGCCTGTTCGATGCAGGCGCGCTGGGTTTGCTCGACCGCGTCGCGCAGGGTGATGCCTGCAGCAAGCGCCGGGGCGGCGAACGCGCTGGCCATGCCGGCGCCGGCATGGTGTGCCGCGGGCACTTCCAGTCCGTCGAGGTCGAGCAGTTCAGGCTCCAGCGTCACGATGTCATTGCGGCCCGCGCCACGGCTGACGGCACGCAGCGCCGCGCGGCTGATCACGTGTTCCAGCTCGCGCACGTTGCCGGGCCAGCGGTAGCTGCGCAGCGCATCCTGCGCACCGCCTGACAGCCGCAGGCTGCGCAGCCCCAGGCGCGCGCGGTTCAGCTCCAGGAAGCGCCCGGCCAGCAGCAGCACGTCGTTGCCGCGCTCGCGCAGCGGCGGGATCGGGATCGGGTAGACCGACAGGCGGTGGTACAGGTCGGCGCGGAACGAGCCGTCGCGCACATGCTCGCGCAGGTTGCGGTTGGTCGCGGCAATCACGCGCACGTTGACGCGGCGCGGGCGGTCCGAGCCCAGCCGCTGGATCTCGCCGTTCTGCAGCGTGCGCAGCAGCTTGGCCTGGATCGCCAGCGGCAGTTCGCCGACTTCATCGAGGAAGAGGGTGCCGCCGTCGGCGGCCTCGAAGCGTCCCGGGCGCTCGCCGGTCGCGCCCGAGAACGCGCCGCGCGCATGGCCGAACAGCTCGCTTTCAGCCAGCGACTCCGGCAGCGCCGCGCAGTTGACATGCACCAGCGGCTGCGCGCGCCGGCGCGACTGGCGGTGCAGCCGGTGCGCGAACAGCTCCTTGCCCACCCCGGTCTCGCCCAGCAGCAGTACCGGCAGGTCGGTATCGGCCACCACCTCCAGCTCATGCAGCAGGTTGGCGATGGCCTCGCTCTGGCCGATGATCTCGCCGCCGATGTCGCCATGCTGGGCCGTGCCTTCGTCGGCCTCGGGCGTGCCGCGTGCCAGCTGCAGCGCGCGGATCTCGCCTTCCAGCCGGGTGGTGCGGATGGCCGCTTCCACGATCACCGTCAGCCGCTGCAGCTCGGCCTGGGCCGCGGCATCGAAGGTGCCGATCGCCAGCGCATCCAGCGTCAGCGCGCCCCAGGGCTGGCCGTCCACGGCCAGGCTGGTGCCCATGCAGTCGTGCACCGGCAGCGGCTCGCCAACGTGCTCGTCGATCAGGCCGTCGTATGGGTCGGGCAGCATGCTGTCGTGATGGAAGCAGGTCACCCCGCGCCGCGCCAGGATCGCGGCCAGGCGCGGGTGCAGGCCGACCGCAAAGCGCCGGCCCAGCGCATCGCGCACAAGGCCATCGACCGCAACGGGGCGCAGGTGGTCTTCTTCCAGCCGCAGCAGCGCCACCGCGCCACAGCGGAAATGCGTGCGCAGCATGCTGACCAGCCGCTGCAGGCGCACCGCATGCGGCAGGTCGGTGACAAGGTCGGCCAGCAACTCGGGATACATCGCGCTCGGTAGCATGGTTAAAAATACCGTAAGGGTGATAAGTACCGCGAGAAGTATAGGGTATTAATTACCGTCAGTGTTTCAACCCATTGATCTGGATAGGTTTTTTTCAGGCACGCTCCTCGCGTAAGTCGTGCAGGCATAACTTACACATGGAGCAACCATCATGACCTTGCAGGACCACTCGCTTGGCCAACTGGCCCGCCTGATCCCTGGTGCCACCCGGATCTTCCACGGCTACGGGCTGGACTTCTGCTGCGGAGGCAAGCAGACCCTGCGCGACGCCGCGCAGCAAAAGGGTCTCGATGCGGCTGCCGTCGGCACCATCGACGCCCAACTGCGCGCGCTGCAGGACGAAGGGTCGTCGGCACAGGACTGGAACACGGCGGCGCCGGCCGAGCTGATCGAACATATCCTCACGCGCTTCCATGCGCGCCACCGCGAGCAGTTGCCCGAGCTGATCCGCCTGGCGCGGCGCGTCGAGCAGGTGCACGGTGACCGGCCCGATTGCCCGCTTGGCCTGGCCGACCACCTGAGCGAGATGCTGGGCGAGCTGGAAACGCATATGCAGAAGGAAGAGCAGGTGCTGTTCCCGATGTTGTCGCGCGGCCTGCATGCCGCCGCGGGCCGGCCGATCACGGTGATGCGCGCCGAGCATGACGACCACGGCGTGGCGTTGCAGCGGCTGGCGGCGCTGACCAACGACATCACGTTGCCGCGCGCGGCCTGCAATACCTGGCGCGCGCTCTACCTGGGCCTGCGCACGCTGCGCGAAGACCTGATGGAACACATCCACCTGGAAAACAACGTGCTGTTCGAGGTCGCCACCGCCGCCGCGCAAGCCACTGGCTGCGGTTGCTCGACGCACGCCTGAGCCCTCCCGCCACCATAACCAACGACTTCGCATCATGGGTTCCTACCGCAGACTCTGGTTCCTGCTGATCGCCGTGCTGGCGGTCACGTTCTCCCTGCTCGGCTACTACGGCGTCGAGGTGTACCGGCAGGCCCCGCCAATGCCGGCCAAGGTCGTCACGACCGAGGGCCGCACGCTCTTCACCGGTGAAGAGATCCTGGACGGCCAGACCGCCTGGCAATCCGTGGGCGGCATGCAGCTGGGCTCCATCTGGGGCCACGGCGCCTACCAGGCGCCGGACTGGACCGCCGACTGGCTGCACCGCGAACTGAGCGCGTGGCTGGAGCTGGCCGCGCAGGACGCCAACGGCCGGCCCTATGCGCAACTCGACGCGCCGGCGCAGGCCGCGCTGCGCGAGCAGCTGCGCACCGAGTACCGCGGCAATGCCACCGATCCGGCCACCAACGTGCTGACCGTGTCGAAGCGCCGCGCGCAGGCCATTGCCGACACCGCCGCCTACTACGACCAGCTCTTCTCCGACGCGCCGGCGCTGCACACCACGCGCGAGCACTACGCGATGAAGGAGAACACGCTGCCCAGCGCCGAGCGCCGCGAACAACTCACGCACTTCTTCTTCTGGACCGCGTGGGCCGCATCGACCGCGCGCCCGGGGCACGAAGCCACCTACACCAACAATTGGCCGCACGAGCCGCTGATCGGCAACCAGCCCACCAGCGAGAACGTGGTGTGGTCGGTAATCAGCGTGGTGGTGCTGCTGGCCGGGGTCGGCTTCCTGGTATGGGCATGGGCCTTCCTGCGCGGCAAGGAAGACGCGCCGCCGCAGGCGCCGGCACGCGATCCGCTGCTGGCCGTGGCGCTGACGCCGTCGCAGCGCGCGCTCGGCAAGTACCTGTTCCTGGTGGTGGCGTTATTCGTGTTCCAGGTGTTCCTGGGCGGCTTTACCGCGCACTACACCGTCGAAGGCCAGAAGTTCTACGGCATCGACGTCTCGCAGTGGTTCCCCTACGCACTGGTGCGCACCTGGCATATCCAGAGCGCGCTGTTCTGGATCGCCACCGGCTTCCTGGCCGCGGGCCTGTTCCTCGCGCCGCTGATCAACGGCGGCAAGGACCCGAA
This sequence comes from Cupriavidus necator, assembly GCF_016127575.1. Lineage (NCBI taxonomy): Bacteria > Pseudomonadati > Pseudomonadota > Betaproteobacteria > Burkholderiales > Burkholderiaceae > Cupriavidus > Cupriavidus necator. Next base: position 2,557,528 of record NZ_CP066019.1, on the reverse strand, counting down.
GTACCAGCGCCTGGGCGTCGAAGTCCTGTTCTGGGCACTGGTGGTCGTGGTGGTGGGATCGTTCACCGGCAACTACCTGGCGATCGCGCAGAAGCTGCCTGCCCACCTGAACTTCTGGCTGGGCCACCAGGGCTATGAGTATGTCGACCTGGGCCGGCTGTGGCAGATCGGCAAGTTCGCCGGCATCCTGATCTGGCTGGTGCTGATGATGCGCGGCATCCTGCCGGCGCTGCGCGCGCGCGGCACCGACCGCAACCTGCTGGCGCTGCTGACCTCGTCGGTGGTGGCAATCGGCCTGTTCTACGGCGCGGGCCTGGCCTACGGCGAACGCACCAGCCTGACGGTGATGGAGTACTGGCGCTGGTGGGTGGTGCACCTGTGGGTGGAAGGGTTCTTCGAAGTTTTTGCCACCACCGCGCTGGCCTTCATCTTCTCCACGCTGGGCCTGGTGTCGCGCCCGATGGCAACGGCCGCCAGCCTGGCCTCGGCCTCGCTGTTCATGCTGGGCGGGATTCCCGGCACCTTCCACCACCTGTACTTTGCCGGCACCACCACGCCCGTGATGGCAGTGGGCGCCGCCTTCAGCGCGCTGGAAGTGGTGCCGCTGATCGTGCTGGGCCATGAGGCCTGGGAGAACTGGAGCCTGAAGCGGCGCGCGCCGTGGATGGCAGACCTGAAGTGGCCGCTGATGTGCTTTGTCGCGGTGGCGTTCTGGAACATGCTGGGCGCCGGGGTGTTCGGCTTCATGATCAACCCGCCGATCGCGCTGTACTACATCCAGGGACAGAACACCACGCCAGTGCATGCCCATGCCGCGCTGTTCGGGGTGTACGGGTTCCTGGCGCTGGGCTTCACGCTGCTGGTGCTGCGCTACGTGCGCCCGGCCTACCGGCTCAGCCCAACGCTGATGAAGACCGCCTTCTGGGGGCTGAACCTCGGCCTGGTGCTGATGATCGGCACCAGCCTGCTGCCGATCGGCATCATCCAGTTCCTGGCCAGCGTCGAGCATGGCACCTGGTATGCGCGCAGCGAGGCCTTCATGCAGCAGCCCATCCTGCAGACCCTGCGCTGGGTGCGCACCTTCGGCGACGTGGTGTTTATCGTCGGCGCGGTGTCGTTTGCCTGGCAGGTGGTGCTGGGGCTGGCGAATCGTACGCCGCTGGCGGCGGATGCGGTGCCGGCAGGGATGAAGCCGGCGGCACGTTGAAAGATAGGGAGCGAGAGGCAGTGTTTGCCCGCCCGGGGTTCGGGGCGGGCTTTTTTATCCTGCCGATGCGTGGCGGCTCAACTGTTGCCAGCCTGCTGCGCCTCGGCCACGACTTCCCGGATGGCCTGCTCGAAAGCCTCCACCGGCTGCCCGCCGGTGACCAGGTAGCGGTTGTTGAAGATGATCGATGGCACCGACTGGATGCCCATGCGCTGGTACTCCTGGATTTCCGCGCGCACCGCATCGGCATAGTCATCGCTGTCCAGCACCTTGCGCGCCGCCGCGGCATCCAGGCCAACGGCCTGCGCGGCTTCGACCAGCACCTCGTGATTGCTCGGGTCCTTGCCATCGGCATGGTAAGCGCGCAGCAGCGCCAGCTTCAGCGGCAGCTGCTTGCCTTCCAGGCCCGCCCAATGCAGCAGCCGGTGGGCGTCGAAGGTGTTGTAGACATGGGTGCGCTCGCCAAACGGAAAGCCCACGCCGGCGCCGCGCTCGCGGATCATGGCCTGGGTCTCTGCGATCTGCGCCGGGGTGCGCCCGTACTTCCTGCCGAGATAGTCGACGATCGCCTCGCCCTCCGGGCGCATCCCCGGGTTGAGTTCAAACGGATGCACGACGATCTCGGCATCCACCGCATCGCCAAGGCGCTGCAACGCCAGTTGCAGTGAAGACAGGCCGATGGCGCACCAGGGGCAGGCAATGTCGGAGACGAAGTCGATCTTGATGGGTTGGGGCATGGCTACTCCTGGCATGGGCAGGGGTATGGCCCCGGCCCGGATCTGGAAATTGCCGACAGGGTAGCCTGACTGGCGAATCCTTGCAGGCGGGCGCCGCGGCCGTGGCCGTGGCGCCCGCCCCATACGAACCCGTCAGTCCCAGCGGCGCCCGTGGCCGTGGCCGTCATTGTGACCATGACGGTGTGCCCATTCGCGCTCGCGCCAGTCGCGGCGGTGGTCTCGATAGCCTTCGCGGTAGCCTTCCCGGTAGTAGCCCCGGTGGTAGTCGCTGCGATAGCCGCGGTCATAGTCATAGCGTACCGGGACCGGTGCCACCACGACGGGGCGCGGTGCCACCACTACCGGGCTGGGCGCATAGGCAACCGGAGCCGGCGCATACACCGGCGCAGGGGCATAGACCGGGGCTGGACGATAGACTGGCGCCGGCTGGGCCACCACCACGCCCGGCACGCCGATGCCGATATCGATATTCACACCGGCGTACGCCCCGGCGCTGGCCACCAGCATTGCACCACCTGCTACCGCCATTGCGATGATTCGTTTCATGGTTGCCTCCCAAGGGGCGTTGGACATGGGCTCACTGTAGGGGGCGGGCCTGTAATATGGGGCGCGCGAAGTGTTGCAAGTGTGACGTGGTGTAACCCCGCTGCAGGGCAGGGACGTCCTGGCTACGCCTGTATCATGCAACCTCGTTGCCGAAGCCCTTTCCTTCCCTAGCTGCTCCATGCGCCGTACCGCCTTTGTCCTGCTGGCCCTGGCCGCCTTCACCGCCGTCCCCACCGCAGCCACTGCCGCCGATATCCAGGCCGGCAAGGCACTCTTCGCCACGCGCTGCGCCTCGTGCCATCACGTCGGCCGCAACGCGCGCGCAGGCTTTGGCCCGCAGCTGAACGGCATCTTCGGCCGCGCCGCGGGCGGCACCAGCGATTTCCAGTATTCGGAGGCGATGCGCGCTTCAAAGGTGGTGTGGTCGCATGACACGCTGCGTGCCTTCATCCATTCGCCCGGCAAGGTCGTGCCTGGCACCAAGATGCGCTTCTGGGGGCTCAGTGACGACAAGCAGATCAGCGATCTGCTGGCTTACCTGCAGACATTGCAGTAGGCGGGAAATGCGGCCCCGGCCCTTCCCCGGCCAGCGCGTCATGCGGGTTCCGCAACGGGCACGCCTTCAACGACAGACACCCGCACCCGATACACCCATCCAGCTGGTCACGCAATTGCGTGAGCGTCCGGATCCGTTCATCCAGGTCATCGCGCCAGCTCGCCGACAGCCGGCGCCAGTCGGCCGCGGTGGGCGCACGCCCGTCCGGCAGCTTCTGCATGGCATCGGCGATCACCGCCAGCGGCAACCCCATGCGCTGCGCCACGCGGATCACGGCCAGGCGCCGCAGCACGGCACGCGCATAGCGGCGCTGGTTGCCGCCGCTGCGGGTGCTGGCGATCAGGCCACGCGATTCATAGAAATGCAGGGCGGATACGGCAATGCCCGTGCGCGCGGCGACTTCGCCGACGGAGAGCAGTTCTTCGGAAGGCGCGGCACGGCGCCGGCGCGGTGAGGGGGGCTTGTTCGCGGAGGCCATCGGCAGTGGAAGACACCAGTGGAACGGAGGAATGCCCATGCTAACACCAAGGCTGCGCTTGACCTCAATTTAGGTTGAGGTTTGATACTTGCGACTCCATTGTTCGCCACGCCTCAAATACAGAGCTGATGACCATGTTCCCGTTCTCGCCCTCATCCTTGCGTTCTCCTTCTATGCCCGCGCTGCCTTCAATGCCCACCATGCCGGTTGCCCGCCCCAATCCCTCGCTGAGCCTCATCAATCCCGAGGGCCTGTACGACCCGCGGCCCAACGGCTATTCGCATGTGGCCATGGTGGAAGGCCCGGCCCGCATCGTCTATATCGCGGGGCAGGGCGGTGAGGACGCGGCCGGCTGCCTGCCGCTCGATTTCCCGCGCCAGGTGGCACGCGCCATGCAGAACCTGCGCATCGCGCTGCAAGCGGCAGGCGCCGACGTGGGCGATGTGGCCAAGCTCACGGTGCTGGTGGTCGACCACTCGCACGACCGCCTGCGCACCTTCGGTGCGGCGCTGCGCGAGATGTGGGGCGACAAGCCAACGCCGGCCTGCACGCTGATCCCGGTGCCGCGGCTGGCGCTGGACAACATGCTGTTCGAGATCGAAGCGACGGCGGTGCTGCCGGGCTGAACGCAACTCAACGACTGCGTGATCGCCGAAGTGGCGCGCGTGGTCGGGCGCGAGCGGATGAAGGGCAGGATTGCCTGCTGCCGCAAAGCAGGGCCTGGGCTGCACCGCTGCGGCGCTTTGCCGCAGCAGCTGTCCCATCTTCAGCGCGGTGCGGCGCTGAAAGTCTTGTTGACGATCTTCCAGACGCCGTCGATCTCCAGCAGCGTCATGTAGTCGGTGAAGGTCACGCCCGGGTATTCAAGCACCACCTTGGCGACGCCCGCATTGCCCACCACATCGAACTGCGTGATAAAGCGCTTGCGCTGCGCCTCGTCTGCCGCGGGATGGCCGGGGCAGCGCGCCGAGGCGAATTCCTCGACCGTCAGCGAATGCAGCTTGCCATCACGGAACGAGACGATGCGCGCGTCGGCGGCAAACGCCTTGTACATGAACTCGGCCTTGCCGGTGATATGGCCCTGCAGGTAATCCTCGATCGGCGCGAGCGCGGCCACGTGGCGGGAAGTCAGGCCCGTTTCTGAATACGTCATGGTCTCCTCCAAAACTGGGGCGGCACCGGGTACCACCCCATGCCGCAGCGTTGAAAGAGCTGATTGTATTCCAGTTTTGTATGCAAACGTGCGAGGCAGCGCCGCTCAGACCGATGTGACGATGAGTTCACGCAGCCAACTATGCGCCGGATCGCGATGCACGCGCTCTGGCCACAACATCGACATCTCATAGCCCGGCACTTCGACTGGTGGTTCCACCACCTTCAGTCCCGGCACGCCGCGCACCAGCCGCTCGGGCAGCATCGCCACCAGATCGGTGCTGGCAACGGCCGACGTGACAAACAGGAAGTGGGGCACTGACAGCACCACACGCCGCTGCATGCCGGCCAGTACCAGCGCCTCGTCGGTGACGCCGTAGAAGCCGCCACCGTCCGGCGACACAATCACATGGTCGAGCGCGCAGAACTGCGCCAGCGTGGGCCGCCGCTTCAGCCGCGGATGGCCGGCGCGGCCCACCAGCACATAGCGCTCGGTAAACAGCGCACGCCGGTGCAGGCCCGGCGGCGAGCCATCGGTGGTATGGAAGGCCAGGTCCAGTTCGGCACGCTCGGCCTGCCGGGCGATGCGCGGCGGCACCATCTCGACCACGGCCAGGCGCGCGCCGGGCGCCGCCATGCGCAGCGCCTGCAGCGCCGGCAGCACGATGGTCGATTCGCCGTAGTCGGTCGCAGCCACGCGCCAGGTGTGGGTCGAGGCGGCGGGATCGAACGGCGTATCGGACGAGACCGCATGCTCCAGCGCGGCCAGCGCTTCGCGCAACGGTTCGCGCAGCGATTCCGCCTTGGCGGTGGGACGCATGCCGCGCGGGCCCGGCAACAGCAGCGGGTCACCGAAGTAATCGCGCAGCCTCGACAAGTGGACGCTGACCGAAGGCTGCGACAGGTGCAGCCGCTGCGCCGCGCGGGTCACGTTGTGCTCGGACAGCAGCACATCCAGCGTCACCAGCAGGTTCAGGTCCAGCCGTCTGAGATTATTCATGACAATACCTGGGATATTGGATATTCATTTCTAATATAGCTGACGACGGCCTATGCTGGGTTCACTCAATCATTGGAAGCCGCTGTCATGAACGTATTGCTTGTGTATGCCCACCCGGAACCGAGGTCGCTTAACGGCGCGATCCGCGACTTTGCCGTGCAGCGCTTGCGCGATGCCGGGCACCAGGTCCAGGTCTCGGACCTGTATGCGATGCAGTGGAAGGCCCAGCTCGACGGCGCCGACACCAAGGCGCAGCCGGGCAACGCACCCTTCCACCCGTCACTGGATTCCAAGCACGCCTTCGAGAACGGGCTGCAGAGCGATGACATTGCGCATGAGCAGGAAAAGCTGCGCTGGGCCGACGCCGTGATCCTGCAGTTCCCGCTGTGGTGGTTCTCGATGCCGGCCATCCTGAAGGGCTGGGTCGAGCGCGTCTATGCCTATGGTTTTGCCTACGGCGTGGGTGAGCACTCCGACGAGCGCTGGGGCGACCGCTATGGCGAGGGCAGCCTCGCCGGCAAGCGTGCCATGCTGATTGTCACGACCGGCGGCTGGGAGTCGCACTACAGCCCGCGCGGGATCAATGGCCCGATCGACGACATCCTGTTCCCGATCCATCACGGAATCCTGTACTACCCCGGGTCTGACGTGCTGCCGCCGTACCTGGTGTATCGGACCAGCAAGGTTGATGAGGCGCGCTTTGCGGGGATTCGCGAGGAATTGGGCCAGCGGCTGGATATGCTGGGGACGACCGCACCGATCCCCTTCCGGCGGCAGAACGCGGGGGACTACCGGATTCCGCAACTGACGCTGCGTGAGGAGGTTGAGCCGGGGGCAGTGGGGTTCGCGGCGCATGTGCAATAGGGCCCGCGACAACGCTATTCCCGGCATCGACTGCACAGGCTCGGCCACGACCCATTCTGAGGGCGGCGCTGCAATATAGCCGAACGACAAGCATCGCGACTGTGTGCCGCTGGAGTTGTTCAAGAGCGCGCTGTAGGACATGTCAAGAGCAAATGTAAACAATTGCCATAAACAAAGGAGTGGGCCGGATCGCTCGCGGTATCCTGGCGCGACCCAGCATGGACTCGATCCCCGGACTGGTATTAGAGAATTTAATTTCTGATCTTATTATTTATTTTCCGAATCTTCCGGTAGTTCTTGGGGAATATTCCCGCATGATCCGGAAAGTGGATTTGGTATGATGCGTGCGCCGGGATTCTTAGGGGCCTGTTCCAGCGCTCTCCCAAGTTTCGGTTCGCTGGTGGCCTTGGGTGAGTGCGTTGCACTCAAGCTTTGAGAGTAAGGAACGATTACATGCCAAAGACGATATCCGCAATCAGATTTTTGGGGTGCTGCTGATGTGCTCATCATGAGAGTAAAGAGTAGGCTGCAGTATGTTGAATAGTTCATCAATGAAACGATCAGTTCGCCGCTGCCTGATGTATGCGGCGCCTATGTTGCTGCTCATTGCAGTTGCTATGGTGGCCATTAATGCGCGCTTGGCTGCATGGGCCGGTCCCTTTGATCTTCCACGGGGACGTGATCCGATTATTGGTGACCTTGGCGGTGTGCCGGTTTCCGTCCCGCTGAACTACACCCACTTGGTGACCGAGTACGAAGGAGATCCGAGTGTATTTGATCCAGAGCGTCGCAACTGGAAGGCGCCGGTGCGCACCTTTGCTTCGAAGATCAATTCACTACCCCTGATGGTGCATCTGCCGGACTTTGCGCCGAGGACGGCGGCGAACGAGGCAAGTTACTACCGAGCGCAGAAGTCGATGGAGGGGCCAGAGGAATGGCTGCCGATTGGGGTGAGCGCCAATCAATCACTGAACGTACATAAAGAAAAGATGGTGCTAGGCAATCCCTACGATCAGCATGTCACAGTTAAGGGGCTTGCCAGGTTCCGCAATAGGCGATACGACCGGCAGCCCGAGACACGCTATGGACTAGCCGAGTACAGATCCGAAGAGATTGTGCGTTATCCGAGTGGTCCTGTTGTATCGAGGGATCGCCTGTTCTTCTTTACGAATGATGGCAAGGACGTGTCATTCATTGAATGCAACGCAAATGGGGAGCCGTTCGAGGAAAGTCCGCGCAATGTCTGCATCCATCGCTTTTCTCTCTATCCCTCAATGAAGGCCGAAGTGAATCTCCAATACGATGCCCGTACGTTGAGTCAGTGGATGGAATACGAACGTAAGGCACGTGAATTGATCCTAGGTTTCCGGGTGCAGCCCGGCGAGCCCGCCGCCACGCCTACTCTTCAACAGCGATAAGACGGTCTGCTCATGCCAAATCCGATATCTGCACGGTCGTTGAAAGATATTAGGTTTCAGCTTAACGCAGGCACGCTTACTCCGTCGCAAGTCTATAGCCGGCTCGAAGGCTACGGATACAAGTACTCAGGCTGGGCCGGTGGTGTGGCCGACGCCACTAGTATCGCCGGCGCCTCAGCGCTGACGTATATGCACAACACTGCCAAGGACCTGGGGAGGCCGTTGACTGGGGCGCAGGTTGAGAAGATTAAGCTGGACATGGCAAAAGGCTATCTTGATGCGCTGTATCAACAGACTATCGACGGTAGTCTGCCTGTCACACGTGACATCGATAGCAGGGAAGTCTGGAACTTTCACCGCCAGGTCTTCAAAGACAATGGTCTTCCCCCTTCCGCCTGGACCCTAGATACCCCCTTCCGCCTGATGGAGAAAATGGGTGGCCCGGCACAAGTCGAGCGGTTCTGGAGCATGCTGCGCGACACGGGTGGTGGTTACAGCGACGCACTTGCGGCCAACACCGCCACGCTGGCGTTCATGTACGGCGCATCGACCTCGCCTGATCCGGTGGTGCGCGCCATGGCAAGCGATTGGCTGGAAAAGGCACCGGGCATAGCGTCCGGGAAAGAGTTGCAGAATTTCATGGATGCTGTTGGTCGAATCGACCAGGCAGGCTTCTTCGAATCCATGGGAGTGGATGCAGCCAATACCTTGCGGGAAATTGGCAGTCATGTCCAAGATCAATTCAAGCAATTGCTCGATAGGTTGCCGTTCTCGGACGCCCGCGGCGCTATCGGTGTTGGCAATGCGCTAGCTGGGCTTGGTGGGGATCGCATTCAGCTTGCTGACCATAGTGGCACGCATTCCGATGCAGCTACGCCTACAGAGGAAATGCTTGCCGCTCAACATCAGGCTTTTGCTGAGCGGGCCGCCCACTGGCAAGGCACCATTGAGCATCTCTATGGCAGGGACGTTACCCTCTACACTCTCGGAGACGGCACACTAGTGCTGGTGGATGGGCAGCGCAATGTGCTTGCTACTGTGGCAACCGACGACGGTAATGTCCGCCTTACTGGCTTGCATGGTGAGATGGTCACTGTTAGCGCAGGCGGTGAGCTGGACCTGACAGGCCCAGCTATCGGTGGTCTGCCATTCGACGAGCATGATACGCGGCCTGACTCGCAGCCCACACCCGTGCCAGAGGCAATAAGCCCTGTGGACGCGCTTGGCAGCGTCCAAAGCATGCTGTCCCTGATCCAGGCAATCGAATCCGGCGACACGAAGGCGATTGTGGCCGCCAGCGCAGCGATGCTGATCAATCTGGATCGCCTCGGCAGCGGCAAACTTTTGCCCGATGGCGTCGGCGTCGGACTGAATGCCCTCGCTGCTGGCCTGAACCTGTTCAACGCCATTCAAGACGGCAACGGACTGGGCATCGCTGCTGCCAGTACCAACCTCGGCAGCCAGGCGGCAGCCATCTACGCCAACGCGCTCAAGGAACAAGGAATTGTTGCATTCCAGGCTGAGTCGGCATCCGCTGGCACTCTGCTGGATAGCGCTGCGACGACAGGGCAGATTGCTGGTGGGCTGGCGCTGGTCGCAAGCATTGTCACGCTGGTAATGGCCATCGAGGATGGCAATGAGTATCAGGTTGCCGGGGCGGCACTGAGTACCATCGCTGCGGGCATGACGGTGGCAGGCTATACCTCCTATTGCCCACCTGTTGCCTTCGCGGCTATCGCCGTGACAATGATCGGCTCAATGCTGTCCGCAAAGGATCTTCCGACGCTAGAAGGTGAAGCCACCGCTGTGTGGAATCCGGACGGCAGCATTCACGTGCTCAAGACCACCGATGCCGAGGACGGCGGCGCGACGCCTGCCAACATCCTGCAAAGCCTGATCGACGCCCTGCAGGTGTCGCTTGCCCAGCAGGTGGATGCCAACGGCAACCCACTTTACGCCATCATTCCACAGCGCCTGCCGACCATCGGCTATCTCTTCGATCCTGATGGGGCGCGCCTGAACGATAACGGCGGTCAGCTGTATCTCAAGTGGATCGACGACAACGGCCAGGAGCAGAGACGCTACTATGATGGCGCTGGTTTGCGCTATGACACCAGCCAGGCGACCATTGCGCAGCAGTTCATGCAGCAGGCGTTCGCTGCCATCGTCCCGGCCTGGGAAGCGGAATCGGTGCTCGCCCACATGCGCGAATCTGGCGTCGTCACTGCTCCGGCAACGGGCAGCATTGAAGAGAACCGGTCGCGAGCTGGCCTGCAACTGCACAGCCCGGATTGGCATGAGGCTAAGGCCGACGCAGGCATGCCTGAGGCAGACGCTGACGGCATCCGCCAGCATTTTACTGCGCTGACGGTCGACCTGAAGCCGGAACTGCCTGCAGGTGTGAACCCTGGCCGGATCGGCAAGAACGTCGATCTGGACGGCTACATCGAGCAGACGGACTGGGTGAACGCCAACCAGGGCATCCTCTCCATCGATGTGAACGGCGATGGCAGGATCGGGCAGAACGAGATCCTGACCAACGACCCGGATGCCTCCGCCGCCCATGCCCGCAACAGCGTGCAATGGCTCGATGTCAACCACGACGGCAAGCTGGACACTTCCGACCCGGCCTTTGCCGCCCTGGGCATCTGGCTGGACGTTAACCGCAACGGCCAGACCGATCAGGGCGAGTTCGCATCGTTCCTCGACCGGGGTATCGCCAGCCTGGATTTCACCAGCACGCCACCCGTCCTGCGCGCCGCCGATGGCAGCGTCATGATGGTCACCGAGCACCACCTGACAGCGGATGTGCGCGGCGACGCCTATCAGGTGGCGTTTGTGGACACGGACGGCGATGGCCGGCTCGATGCCTTTGCCGGCATGCTGCACGCGAAGGAAGGCGGCGAGACGGTCCTGAATGCCGTCGTCACTCATGATTACACGGGCGAAGCTGGCCATACCCATGGCGGCGTAGCCTTGGAAGACGCCAGCGCTGAGATGCAAGTTGCCGAAGGCGACAGTCGCATCAAAACCGCCAGCGACAAGCAGCACGAGCAGACGCTTGCCGAAGACGCGATCGTCGCTGGCGATGACCGCGTGGCTGATGGCGAGGGCACGACCCCGGTCGGGCGGGCTACTGCCACCCGTGTCGAGCCGGATGACAGCCGCCTGACCTCGAAGGACCCAAATCCCGGCAGGCCTGCGCAGCGTACTGACACGGTGCGCCCGGCGGACGGCCGTGTTACCAGCGCTCCGCCAGCTAGCCCAACTGATGCCTTCGCTGCGATCCGCGATCAGTGGATCAAGAGCAGCGACAGCCTGTTTGCGGGCACCGGCGCGCTGCTGGGTGTCGCGGCGGGTGCCGTGACCGGCGTTGCCAACGCGGCAGAAGGTGGCGGGCAGCCTGATGCGCCAGCCCCCGCTATCGATACAACCGGCAACAACACCATCAGCCGCCTGCCGGTGGAACTTGGAACGACGGTTGATTCGCCGGACCAGCCGCAACCGACTGTGGCTCAGCCGCCCTTTGTACAGGTGCCAGTCAACGCCTTGCCACCGGCGACGCGCCCGGTTGGCAGCGAGGCAACGCTCGGGTCGCCAGTCGAAGTCACTTTGGATCTGATCAGATCAGTGCCGGCGGTTGGTGTCAATTACGATGCCGCAAGTGACGATACGATCCTGACCACAACGCCCGGCCGCGTGGCAGCTGGGCCGAACGGCGAGGATATTCAGATCATCGCGCCGGACGTAGCCGATGAGCAGGTCGCAGGCATCGAGGACACGCGCTATGCCATCGATGCGGCAGTGCTGCTGGCCAACGATACCTCGCGCGACGTCCTGACCCAGCCACTGCGCCTGATCAACGTCTACGGCGGCGAGAATGGCACGGTGACCCTGACACTGCTGCCCGACGGCAGCCAGCGCATTGTGTTCACCCCTGACCCAGACTATTGGGGGCCGGCGCGTTTCCGCTACACCGTCGAGGATGAGTATGGCCTGCAGGCGACTGGCCGCGTCTACTTGGACATTGCGCCGGTCAATGATGCGCCGGTCACTGCCGGTGAAACGGCCGCTTTCGATGAAGATACCGGCCTGCTGTTCACCTCGGGACAGCTGCTTGCCAACGATTTCGATGTGGATACGCCCACCATCGGCGACGTGCTGAGCATCCTGCGTGTTTCGAATGCCACGCACGGCCTGGTGGCCCTCGATGCCCACGGCAACGTGCGCTTCCTGCCTGACCAGGATTACTTCGGGCCGGCCAGCTTTGTCTACTGGGTGTCGGATGGTAACGGCGGCTTGACGCCCGCTACCGTCAACCTCGAAATCCGCCCCGTCAATGACGTGCCGGTGGTGGCGGGTGAAACCGTCGCCACCGACGAGGACACCATACTGCTGATCGAGCAGGCGACGCTGCTGGCCAACGACTGGGACGTGGATAACCCCCACTCGGACCTGACCGTGTTCTCGGTGCGCAACGGCCAGCACGGCACGGTCGAGCTGACCCCCGAAGGACAGATCCGCTTCGTGCCGGAGCAGGACTTCTTCGGCACCGCGACCTTCTTCTACACCGTCTACGACGGCGCGGGCGGCTATACCGAGGCGATGGCCACGGTCGATCTGGCGCCGGTCAATGACGCGCCGATCGTGACTGGCGAGGACTTCCGTGGCAATGAGGACGAGGTAGCGGCCTTCACCGCGGCCAGCTTGCTTGCCAATGACCGGGACGTGGACGATGCGCAAGCCACGCTCACGCTGGTAGCGGTCGGCAACGCCCAGCACGGCGAAGTGCGTCTGAATGCCGACGGAGCCGTCACCTTTATCCCGGAAGCGGATTACTTCGGTGCCGCCAGCTTCGAATACACCGTGTCGGACCCGCACGGCGCCATCACCACCGGGCGGGTGGACATTGACTTGGCTCCCGTCAATGATGCTCCGCGGCTGCGCGACGATGTGATTGCGAGCAACGAGGACACCGCGCTGACCATAGATGTCGCCGCACTGCTTGCCAATGATACGGATGTGGACAACCCACCGGAGGCGCTTTCCATCACCCGCGTCAACGGCGCCACGCACGGTACCGTGTCGCTGAACCCGGACGGGACCATCCGTTTTGTGCCCGATCCAAATTTCTTTGGTGATGCCAGTTTCACGTATGAAGTGAGCGATGGCGTGGGGGGCGTCTCGACCGCGACGGCGACTATTCACGTGGCGCCAGTCAATGATGCGCCGATCGCCAATGACAATATCGTGGACGGACGCAGGGGCGTGGCCATTACGCTGACCGCGGCGGCCTTGTTGGCGGATGACTTCGACATCGACAACCCGCATGGCGATCTGCGCATTGTGGGCGTGTCCGGGGCCGAGCACGGCACTGTGCGACTGAATGCGGACGGCTCGGTGACCTTCCTGCCGGAGCCTGGCTTTGGCGGCTACCCGGGTGCACAAGGCCACTTCACCTACACCATCTCGGATGGTGTAGGCGGCTTTGCCATGGCGACCACGACCATCAACCTGGAGAAGATCAACACGACACCGGTCGCGGTTGATGATGGCTTCTCGGGCTATGAGAACACGCCGTTCGTCATCAATACGGCGCAATTTCTTGCCAATGACGCGGACCCGGATGGCGACGCGCTCGCAGTCACCCAGGTTGCCAATGCGCAGCACGGTACGGTCGAGATCCAGGCCGATGGCCAAGTCCGGTTCACGCCTGACCACGACTTCTATGGGCAAGCGTCCTTTCAGTACCTGGTGTCCGATCCCTACGGAGGGCAGACCTGGGCCACGGCCTTCCTGCATGTTGAGCATGTGAACAAGGCGCCGATCATCGAGTCCGTCGAGTATGGTCGCGCCATCTTTGGGTATTACGTCGGCCCGCCGGTCGTGGTGGGCAAGGCTGCTCCGGGTGCAGGTGCGGGCTCTGCCGGGCAGTATGTATACAGTGATGGCCCTGTCTTTCAGCCAGTCTATGACGAAGCACTGGCCTTGTCGCTGAACTTGCAAGGCCAACTGTTTGATGCCGGCGGGCGGCCTTATACACCATCGCACTATCAGAATGGCATGCTCAAGCCACTGGCACTAGACCAGATGGATGGCGACTACTTTTTCGCGGGGGCAAGCTATGAGTCAGATCGGGTTCTTGTCCCCGCCAATGATCCCCGAAGAGAAACGGGCCGGATCATTGCCTACGATCCAGATGGCGATACAGCGGCCATTGTCATATCGATTGTTCAGGCGCCGCAACACGGTTACGCCTATGCCAACACCTATCGGGAAACCGAATATGGCTTTGAACACTCAGGTGAGCTCGTCAGCCGCTATGCCAACTGGCAGTACGAGAGCCATGCGGGAGACCCTTACACCGGTACTGACGCCTTCACCATCCGTATTGCCGATGCTCAGGGGGCATTCATGGACGTGGTGATTAACGCTACCCACAAGGGCACCAATGCAAGTGGCGGCTACACGCCCCTCGTGATAGACCTGAATGGCAACGGCGTGGAGTTGCTAGCGGCGGATCAATCCAACGTCAGGGCCGACGCGAATCATGACGGCCAGCCTGAGCAAATCGGATGGGCCGCCGCGACCGACGGCGTACTAGGCTTCGATGCCGACGGCGACGGCAAGATCATTGTGGAAGAGACGCGCCTGACCAATTTCGCGCCCGGCACGAAGACAGACCTTGAGGCGCTGGCCACCTTCGACACCAATGGCGACGGCAGGATCAGCAAGGAAGACGCTGCCTGGAGCCAGTTCAAGGTAGTGCAGGACGTCAATGGCAATGGCGAGTTCAGCGAGGCCGAGCACAAGACACTGGATCAGGCTGGCATTGCCTCCATCGCACTCCAGCGACAGGGCGAGGCCCACCTCGATCATGGCAACGTCGTGTTCGGCACGGTGGAGGTCACGCACACCGATGGCAGCAAGAGTGAGGCCGCAGACGTGATGTTCGCTGGCAAGGATGTGCCGCTGCCCGGCTTCGCCCTGTACCTGGAAGAGGTCCAGCAGGGAATCGCGCCGAACGAGCCGATCGATGCTGCCTTTGCCGCCGACGCCGTGGCACAGCTGCTCGCCACCGCCGAGACGCCATCTTCAGCTTGTCCCTATCCGCCGCACAGCGCGGAAGCCGTGCAATGGAGTTGCCTCCAGTGGAACAAGCTGCTGACGACGGCCGATGGGTCTCAGGCCCCTGGCGGCTTTGTCCCTCCGCGTGAGGACACCCTTGCCGAAATGATGGACCGCGCCGCACAGGCCAGCGCGGTGGACTTGGGCATGGGCCAACCGTCATGACCTTGATATTCGGCATATGAAGGCCCGCAGTCACTGAGCCTGGCAATAAAAACTATCCCGCGGGGGAGAAACACGCCACCCGCCGG
This sequence comes from Cupriavidus necator, assembly GCF_016127575.1. Taxonomy (NCBI): domain Bacteria; kingdom Pseudomonadati; phylum Pseudomonadota; class Betaproteobacteria; order Burkholderiales; family Burkholderiaceae; genus Cupriavidus; species Cupriavidus necator. The sequence continues at coordinate 2,542,191 of NZ_CP066019.1, read as the reverse complement.
GAGCGCTTGATTTTTTCGATGGGATAGAACGATGAATGCATTGCTTCGGGCTGTGATGGCCCTGGCACGGGGGCGGCCATGAATCGGAAGCCAACACTGCCCAATCTTGGCATGCTTGCCGTATTCGCGCGCCTGCATGAGGTCAAGGCCGATCCCGAGGGCCTCGCACGCCGCTGGGACGTGCGTGATGACTTTGACGCCAGCCGGCTGCTGTGGGGCCTGGATGACCTTGGCTTCGACGCCAGGTTGGTCGAGGGCGGGGTGGACAAGCTGCGTCGCGCAGCATTGCCCGCGCTGGCCCTGACCCGCAGTGGCCGGGTTGTGCTGGTCGGCAAGGTGGATGCCGATGTCGTCCACGTGCAGCGGGACCCGGACCAGCCACCGCAGGCAGTGCCAGCGGCGGCGTTCGCCGGCGAGTTCGCCAATACCTGGATCGAAGCCGGCCGCAGCGTGGCATCCCTGACCGATGGCACGGCCAATGCCGGCACCTCGGCGTTCGGCTTTGCATGGTTCTGGCAGGCCATCAAGAAGTACAAAACCGAACTCACCCAAGTCTTGCTGGCATCGTTCGTCGTGCAACTCTTTGCACTGGTGACGCCGCTTGCCTTCCAGGTCGTGATCGACAAGGTGCTGGCCCACCGCTCGCAGGCGACGCTGGTCGTGATGCTGGTGGCCCTGGCTGGCGTGGCGCTGTTCGAGGCGATGCTGAATGGCCTGCGCCAGTACCTGCTCACCCATACGACCAATCGCGTCGATGTCGAACTGGGCGCGCGCCTGTTCCGGCACCTGATGCGCCTGCCGATGTCGTACTTCAACTCGCGCCGCGCCGGTGACGTGATGGCTTCGATGCGCGAACTGGAGACGGCGCGCAACTTCCTGACCGGGCAGGCGCTGACCGCCTGGCTGGACCTGTTCTTCGCGCTGGTGTTCCTGGCGGTCATGTTCTATTACAGCCCGCTCCTGACCATTATCGTGATCTGCTTCCTGCCGATCTTCTTTGGTGCGTCGTATGTGATCAGCCCGATCCTGCGCAAGAAGCTGGAAGACAAGTTCGCACTGGGCGCCGACAATCAGGCGTTCCTGGTGGAGACCATCGGCGCGATGGAGACCCTCAAGGGTCAGGCCGTTGAAGCCAACTGGCAGCGCCGCTGGGAAAGCCGGCTGGTGCGCTACGCGGTAGCCGCATTCGAATCGGGCCATACCGGCAACTGGACCAACCAGGTCATCAATCTGACCAGCAAGGTGTTGACCGTGGTGCTGCTGGGCGTCGGTGCCATGCAGGTGATCGACGGCAACCTCACCGTGGGCGGGCTGATTGCTTTCAACATGCTGTCGGGCCGGGTCAATGCACCGATCATCAAGCTCTCGTCGCTGTGGCAGGAATTCCAGCAGATGCGCGTGGCGGTCAGGCGGCTGGGCGGCATCATGGATACGCCGGCCGAGGCGGGCCAGCTTTCGGACCAGACCCAACGGGCAGCGATTCAGGGCTTTGTCCGCTTCGACCGGGTGAGCTTTGCCTATCAGGCCGACGGCGCCCAAGTGCTGTCGGATGTCTCCTTTTCCATCCCCGCTGGGGAAGTCGTGGGCGTTGTCGGCGTTTCTGGTGCCGGAAAGACGACGCTGATCCGCCAGTTGCAGCGCCTCTACTCACCCACTGGTGGAACGGTCACGATCGACGGGCTCGACCTGGCGACGGTGGACACAGCCTGGCTGCGTAGCCAGGTAGGCGTGGTGTCGCAGGACGCCGCGCTGATGAACATGTCGGTGCGCGACAACATCGCCATCTCCGATCCGGGCCTGTCGCTGGAGGCCGTGATGGCAGCCGCCAAGCTGGCCGGGGCACACGATTTTGTCAATGCCTTGCCCCAAGGCTACGACACCGTGATCGGTGAGCGCGGCAGCCTGCTGTCGGGCGGCCAGCGCGCCCGCATCGCCATCGCGCGGGCGCTTGCGACCAACCCGCGCCTGCTGCTGCTCGATGAGGCCACCGCCAGCCTGGACTACGAGTCTGAGCGCGTCATCCACGACAACCTCGAGAAGATCTGTGCGGGCCGCACCGTCTTTATCGTCGCGCACCGCCTCTCCACGCTGCGCCTGGCCGACCGCATCCTGGTGCTCGATGGCGGGCAACTGGTCGAGCAAGGCCATCACACTGACCTGATCACTGGCGAGGGCAAGTATCGCGCCTTGTTCGAGGCGTCGCGTGTGCTGGAAACCCTCACTATCAAGCACAAGGCCCCTGTGCAACCGTTGCCGGGAGCCGCTCATGTCTGAGCCGATGAAGCCTGACCAGCAAGCGGCAGCCGATGCCTTTGCCACGGCCGCCATGGGCATCGCCAACCGCCGTCCCGCGCGCATGGCACGGATCGTCGCTGGCAGTATCTGCGGTATGGCCGTCCTTGCGCTGGTCTACGCCACGATGGCGAAAATGGACGTGGTGGTCTCCGCGCAGGGAAAAGTCATTCCCTCGGGCAAGTCCAAGGTGGTGCAGCCGCTCGAAGCCGGCATCGTACGCGAGATCCATGTGCGCGACGGTGAGAAGGTCAAGGCTGGCGACATCCTGGTCGAACTCGACCCGACCACCACTGCAGCAGACCGTGACCGGCTGCAGCGCGATCAATGGGAGGCCGTAGCCGGGGTGCGACGGCTGACTGCGCTTCTCGACGGCAAGCCCACCATGCAGGCCGTCGAAGGCTTGCCTGCGGATATCGCCCGGACGCAGCAGGCGCTGCTCACCAGCGCGCTGGCCGAACAACGCGCCAGGCTGGCGGCGCTCGACGCTGAAATTGCCCGCAAGCGTGCCGACCGGGAAGGGGCCGCTGCCAGTCTGGAGCAGATCCGCGCCAGCCTGCCGCTTGTCAGCAAGAAGAACGACATGCGCGAGGAACTCGTCAAGACCGGGCATATCGCCGAAACCGGCCTGATCGAGACGCGGCTGGAGCTGATCAACCTCAGGAAGGAACTGGCTCTGCAGACCAACCGGCTGGCCGAAGCTGGCGCGGGCCTCAACGCCGCGCAGCAGCAGCGCGCACAGGCGGTGGCAGAGTTCAGCGCACGGCATGCGGCAGAGCTGGCCGAGGAAAGCCGCAAGTCTGCCACGGCCGAGCTGGAGCTGGTCAAGGCAACGATGCGGCGTGACCTGCAGACGCTGCGCGCACCGATCGACGGCATCGTCCAGCAACTGGCGGTGACTACCGTTGGCGGCGTGGTGACCCAGGCGCAGCCGGTGGCGATCGTGGTGCCCGAGAACACTGCACTGGAAGTGGATGCTCAGGTGCAGAACAAGGACATCGGCTACGTGAAGCGCGGCCAGCGGGTCATTACCAAGGTGGAAACCTTTGACTTCACCCGCTTCGGATATATCGAGGGCGAAGTGCAGTGGGTGGGTACCGACGCCATCAATGATCAGAAGCTTGGCCCCATCTATCCTGTGCGCATCAAGCTCGACACGATGGCCACGCCGAACTCAGTCAATGGGCGCAAGGGGACGTTGACCCCGGGGATGAGCGTGACCGCGGATATCCGCGTGGACCAACGCCGCATGATTTCCTACTTCCTGTCGCCGCTGATGCGCTACAAGGATGAAGCCTTGCGGGAGCGGTGATGGTGCGCATGCATGATTTGACCAGCGCTGCTGTGGCTGCGCTGGCCGCGGTCGGCGCTCTTGTCCCGAGCCAGGCCAGCGCCATCGACCTGCTGTCGGTCTACAGGATGGCGCAGGGGGGCGACCCAACCTTCGAGGCATCACGCTACGCGCTGGAGGCCGGACGCGAGAAGCTGCTGCAGGCTCGCGCCGGCGTGCTGCCCTCGATCAACCTGAACGGCAACGGCAATCGCCAGGACAGTTCGCCCAGGCCGAGAGCGACCTGATCCTGCGCACCTCGCAGGCGTACTTCGATCTGCTGACCGCGCGCGACAGCGTGACAGTTGCCAGGGCGCAATTGCGGGCAGTGGAGCAGCAGCGTGTGCTTGCCAAGCGTCGCTACGACGTGGGCGAGGCGACCATTACCGATGTATACGAGTCGCAGTCCCGCCACGACCTTGGGCGCTCGCAGCTGGTGCAGGCGCTCAACGATCAGGAGGCGAAGCAGGCGGAACTCGAACGGCTGGTCGGGCCATTGCCCGAGCCTGTAGCGGGCCTGAAGGCTGACGTGACCCTGCCGGGTCCCGAGCCGAAGGATGTCAATGCCTGGATGGGTCACGCGCGGGAGAACAACCCGCAAGTGCGCACGCAGTTGGCAGCGGTCGAAGTTGCCGAGAAAGAGGTGTCCAGGAACCGCGCGGCGCACCTGCCGACACTGGACTTCACGGCTGGCTATGGCAACAACTACACCTCAGGTTCGATGACCTCGCCCGCGGACATCGAGAACCGGGTCAAGTCCGGCACCATCGGGCTGCAGCTGACGATCCCGATCTACCAGGGCGGCGCCGTCAACTCGCGCGTGACTGAGGCAATCGCCAATCGGTACAAGTCGCGCGCGGAGCTGGAAGCGGCGCGACGCCAGGCGGCGACGCAGGCACGGCAAGCCTATGGTGGTGTGACGAGTGGCCTGTCCCAGGTCGAGGCGCTGACTTCTGCGGTCACGTCGAGCCTGGATTCGGTCAATGCCAACAAAATTGGCTACCGGATCGGCACGCGCGTGAACATCGACGTGCTCAATGCCGAGCAGCAACTCTTTGCGGCGCAGCGTGATCTCGCAAAGGCACGCTACGACACTATCCTGCAAGGCATGCGGCTGAAGGCGGCGGCCGGCACGCTGACTGAGGCGGATGTCCAGGGAGTGAATGCGCTGCTGACCAACAATGCGCAGCAGGAAACACCGGCAGTGCCTGCCATGCCCGCTGCTGCCGGCATGAAACAACCCAGGACAAGTATCCAATGACTATTCCGACCGACAACGAACAGCTGATGAAGTTTGCTGCCGAGCAAGCGCAGCGCGTGATCAAGAAGATCCCGCTGCTGGGCCCGGTGTCTTGGCTGATGATGAACAATCCAACGACGCGCCACAGCTTCTTCGCTGACCTGGAGTGGCGCGTGATGCCGCCGCTGATCCTGGAGCAGGCCAAGCTGTACATGCGGGGTGAAATGCCCACAGCCTTCGTGACCTGGGCCTACCTCTCCGACGCTGTGGTCGAGCGGTTTGCCATGCCGCCGTACCAATTGGCGCCCGGGGATTGGAAGTCGGGCGACAAGGCGTTCCTGATCGACGTGTTCGCCCCTTATGGTGGCGCCAAGGACGTGCTGGACGATCTGAAGGCCACCGTTTTCAAGGGCAAAGTGCTGCATCAGTTGGCACCGGACGGCGAGCGGACGATGCGCGTGCTGGAGTAAGCCACAGCGGGCCGGGGCCGGCCCGCCATCTCGTTACTCCGCCCGAATATCCGCCCGCGCCGCCACCGCCCGCATCTCAGGCAATTCCTTCTCCACCCGCGCCTTCACCGCCGCGCCATTGCCGTAGGCCGGCGTCAGCGCCAGCTCGACCATGCGTGCCTTGGTGGCGGGTGCATTGGCGACCTCGGCCAGCGCCTTCTCCAGCTTCTGCTGCACCGGCGCGGGCAGGCCCGCGGGTGCCAGCAGCGCGAACCACGTGCCCATCTGGAAGCCGGGATAGCCGCTCTCCGCGACGGTCGGTACTTGCGGCAGCGCTGGCAGTCGCTGCGGCGACAGCACTGCCACTGGCCGGATCTTGCCACCCTTGATCAGCGGCAGGGTGGCCACCACGGTATCGACCGCGATCGGCACCTGGCCGCCGGCCAGCGCGGTCAGGCTGGGGGCGCTGCCGTTGAAGGGCACGTGGACCATGCGGATGCCGGTGGCGGACTTGAGCATCTCCGCGCCGAAATGCACCGAGGAGCCGGCGCCGAACGAGCCGTAGGAGAACTTGTCGGGGTGCGCCTTGGCCTGCGTCACCAGATCCTTGAGCGTGGTGATCTGCGTGTCCGGGTTGGCTACCAGCACCAGGCTCATGTCGGCGACCAGGCCCAGCGGGGTGAAGCTCTTGATGGGGTCGTAGCCCAGGTGTTGGCGGATGGCCGGGTTCAGCGTCAGCGTGGTGCTGGCCGCCAGCAGCAGCGTGTAGCCGTCGGGCGCGGCCTTGGATACCTGGGTGGCGCCGATCACGGTGCTGGCGCCGGGCTTGTTCTCGACCACTACCGACTGGCCGAGCTTTTCGCCGAGGCCGACTGCCAGCAGGCGGCCCAGCACGTCAGTGGCGCCGCCCGCGGCGAAGGGCACCACCAGCCGGATCGGTCGGTCCGGCCAGGATTGGGCCTGCGCGGCGGCGGGCGTTGCGGACAGCACCGCGGTCAGGGCGGCGGCGCAGGCGAGAAACGGCTTCGGGGGCATTGCGGTCATCGTTGGCACTCCTGCCGGCAGTTGTAGGAATAGAAGGCAATCGGAAGCAATATGAAGCGGGGCCGGGACCAGCCGAAGGCTCAATCGAGCCAGGGGCTGCGCACGCGCGAGAAGCCGCCGGCCTGGTCATAGGCATGGCCGAGCTGCAGCACGGCGGCGTCGGCCTGCGCGGGGCCGATGATCTGGATGCCGGCCGGCAGGCCCTGGGGGCCGAAGCCGGCGGGTGCGGCCAGGGCGGGCAGCCCGGCCATGGTGGCCGGCACCACGACCTGCATCCAGCGGTGGTAGGTGTCCATGTCGCGGCCGTCGATGGTGTGCGGCCAGTCCCAGTCGGCATCGAACGGAAACACCTGCGCGGCCGGCAGCACCAGGTAGTCGAAGCGCTCGAACAGCGAGCGCAGTGCCTGGTACCAGGCGCTGCGCTCGCACAGGGCTTCGTACACGCGCGTGCCCGGCAGGGCCAGGCCGCGCTCGATCTCCCATGCGGCCTCGGGCTTGAGCAGCGCGCGCCTGGCCGGGTCGTGGTACAGCGCCGCGTTGGCGCCAGCCACCGAGAAGCTGCGCAGGTCGATCCACGCGTGCCACAGTCGCTCCAGGTCGAACTCGGGCAGCGCGGTGTCCACGGTGCAGCCGAGCGTGCGCAGGTGCGTGAGTGCCTGCTCGCAAGTATCTAGCACGCCGGCTTCGGTCGGCAGGTGGCCGCCCAGGTTGCCCAGCCAGCCGATGCGCACGCCGGCCCAGTCGCGTTCGGGCGGCAGCGTGAAGGTGCCGGGCGCTTCGGCGCGGTGCGTCAGCGGCAGACGCGCGTCGAAGCCGGCCTGCACCGACAGCAGCAGGGCCAGGTCCGGCACGTTGCGCGCCATCGGGCCGGCCACGCTGAACTGCTGGAAGAAGACCTCATCGCCCGGGCCGTGCGGCACGCAGCCGACCGAGGTGCGCAGGCCATACACGTGGTTGAACGCCGCGGGCGTGCGCAGCGACCCCATCATGTCAGAGCCATCCGCCACCGGCAGCATGTGCAGCGCCACGGCCACCGCGGCGCCGCCGCTGCTGCCGCCGGCGGAACGCGCCGGGTCGAAGGCGTTGCGGGTGGTGCCGTAGACCGGGTTGTAGGTATGGCCGCCCAGGCCGAACTCCGGCGAGTTGGTGCGCCCGACGAAGACCGCGCCGCCGGCGCGCATGCGCTCGAAGATCACGGCGTCGTACTCGCTGACCTGCCCGGCGAAGATCGGCGAGCCCTTGGTGGTGACCATGCCCGCGGCCGGGCTGATGTCCTTGGGCGCCTGCGGGAAGCCGTGCAGCGGGCCGCGGCTGGCGCCGCGTGCCAGTTCGGCGTCGAGCCCGGCGGCCTGCGCGCGCAGGGTGTCGCGCTCCACCGGAGCCACGATGGCATTGACGCGCGGGTTGTGGCGGTCGATCTGGCCAAGGAAGGCATCGAGCACTTCCACGCACGAGACCTCGCGCGCATGGATGGCGCGCGACAGGGCGACGGCATCGAGTTCGGTGATGGGATCGGGGGTCCGGGTGGGCGCCATGGCTCGGGGGTCTCCTGTGGTGTCGGGAAAAAGCATACGGGCGGCGCACGGTTTCCCGCAATCGATGATTTTTTCAAATATCCTTGCGTAAAACGCAAACCAGCCCCCGGAGCCGCCCATGCTGTCGCATCGCCTGCAGGAAACCTCGCTGCGCTATTTCCTGGAGGTGATACGCAGCGGCTCGCTGACCGAGGCGGCGCAGCGGCTGAATGTCACCGTGTCGGCCGTGAGCCGCCAGGTCGGCGCGCTCGAAGCGTTGCTCGGCGTGCCGCTGTTCGACCGCCGGCCGCGTGGTATGGTGGCGAGTGCCGCCGGGGAGTTGCTGGCAGCTTATGCGCTGCGCGGCGCGCTGGAAGCCGATCGGGTGGTGTCAGAGATTGCCGCGCTGCAGGGCCTGCGCCGGGGCCGGGTGCGGGTGGCCAGCTCGGCGGGGTTTGCGATCGAGTTCCTGCCGCGCATCATTGCCGAATTCCGCCAGCGCTATCCGGGCCTGCAGTTCCATGTGCGCGTGGCGTCGCCGGCCGAGGTCACCGGCATCGTGCTGCATGGCGATGCGGACATCGGCATCACCTACAGCCGCGCCGCGGAGCAGGGCATCCGCGTGGAGCACCGGCAGCCCGCGCCGGTGATCGCCATCATGCGGCCGGACCATCCGCTGGCGCGCTTTCGCAGCGTCACGCTGGCGCAGATGCAGCCTTATCCCCTGGCGCTGCCGGAGGGCGACAACACCGTGCGCCAGCTGTTCGACATCGCTTGCGGCGAACGCGGGGTGGTGTTCGAGCCGGTGCTGGTGACCAACCACTTCGAGACCCTGACCAGCTTCGTGCTGCACGGTGGCGGGCTGTCGATCTCCGGCGCCGTCACCGTGGGCGACAGGTTGCGCCGCGGTGAACTGCACGCCGCCTCGATCCGGGAGCGCGGCATGCGCAGCCGCGCGGTCGAACTGCAGACGCTGGCCGGCCGCACATTGCCTGAGGGTGTGCGTGCGTTCCTGGGGTTTATCCGCGAACGGCTGGCGGCGGAGGTTGGCGTGGCGGGCGCCTAGGCCGATCTCGGCCTGGGGCGCCCGCCACCGTTGGCGTTATCCGCGCCAGGTGCTGCCGGTCACATCGCTGGTGCTGCGGGCTTCGGGGGCCTCGCGGCGCACGCGGATGTCGTTGTTGACTTCCTTGACGCCGTAGGTGCCGTCGGCCAGGTCTTCGATATAGAACTTCTGGCCGCGGTCGCGCACGGTGCCGGTCAATGACACCACGCCTTCGCTGACGTCGACGCTGACGTCGCTGACGTCAACGCCGCGAGCGTAGCTGAGCTGCTCGCAGATCTGGTCGCGGATGCGCTCGTCGCTGCGCTGGTAGCCGCGCGGGCCGGTGCGGCGTTCGGAGCTGCCGAACCAGTCGCCCACGGCTTCGCCGATGCGGCGGCCCAGGTTGTAGAGCACGCCATGCGAGCCTTCGCGCTCGTCATCGGGGCTGTCGGTTTCCCAGCCGCGGCGCTGCGCATATTCCCGGTAGCCCGGGCTGTGGCGCCGGATTTCATAGCGCTGCTTCTCTTCCCAGTCCTCGTGCGGGTCGACCCAGTAGCGGGTGTCACTGCGCAGGTCGCCGAAGTGGGTGTCATGGCCGCGCGTGCGCGGCGATTCACGCGGATCCCGTGCGCGTTCGGCGCTGCGGCGCCACTGGCGCTCGGCGTTGTCGTCGTCGCGTTGCCACGCCTGCGGGTCGCGCCATTCGCTGGCACGCTCCCAGCCATAGCCGCCGTTCAGGCCGTAGCGCAGGTTGCTGCCGTAACGCTCGCCGGACGGGTGTGCCGGGTACCTGCGGGCGCCGTACGCTTCGTTGAAATCCCGGTCCGGGCGGGCGGGGCCGCCGTAGCTGGTTTGGCCCGGGGCCATTTGCTGGCGCCGACGCCGCGCTTGCCAGCGCTCCTGTTCGGATTCAGGTTGCCAGTCATCGTCCTGCCATGCCTGGCGGCGTTGGCGCGCGTTGCGCGCATTGCGCTCATCGTAGTAGTAGCCCATGCTGTTTTCCTGACAGTGTGCGTGTGGCGCCATGTGCGGGCGCACATGCCGTGCGCGAACCGCTGGCGGGTAATCAGGAAGGGGCAAGATTCGTACCGTGTGGAGGGGGGTGCCCCGCGGACGGGGATTTGCGGCACTTTGGCGTGCGCTACCGTGCAACGGTTTCAGAGCTTGTAAGGGATGCAGGGCCGGACGGGCGTGCCGTGCCGCAGGATCCACATGGTGCGAGGCAGGGACGCCAGACGCGCAGCCTGGGGCGAGGCGGCCATACTGCCGCCCGTCGCCGCCTTTGGCTGGTTTACTTCGTGCTGCTGGTCTTGGTCGACTTTGTCGATTTGGTCGACTTGGTGGTCGTGGCTGCCTTGGCGGGAGCGGCCGCGCTGCCGGCAGCTGCCGTGGTATTGGCCGCTGATTCGATCTTCGACTTGCTGAACGCGAAATAGCATTCGGTATTGCTGCTGTTGGCCATTTCCGAATCGCGCGTGGCCAGCACGCCGGTGACGTTGACCTTGTCCCCGGTCTGCAGGTTGCTGATCTTCTTCTGGTTGACCATCAGCGCGTCGCGCATCAGCGCCTTGCCGGTGCACTGCGGATTGACCGAGTCCTTGAAGTAGACGGCGATGGTGTCGTCCGACTTGCCCAGGCCATCCACCTTGGTGATGCGGGAGACCGTACCCGATACCAGGATTGCCTGCGAATCCCACTTCTTCTTCGCGGTGATTTCGTTCTTCTTCCAGTCCGACCAGATATCGCCCAGCGAAGCCGGCTTCGGATCCGCCAGCATGCGGAAGTCGCCGCTCAGCACGTCGCCGGTGCCGTCGAGCACGCCGCTGATGGAGGACATTGCGCCGTCCATCGATTCACATCCCGCCAGCAACCCGGCCAGCGCCAGCCCTACCACCAGTTTTCCCGTCTTCATTCTGTTTTTCTCCAGATCCGCCAGCCCCGTCGGCTGACGACGAGGCATTGTAGCGTACAGGTTGCAAAATTCGACAGAACTGGCAAAAGCGCTCTAATTTCGGGGAAAAGTGGGAAATATCCCCCAAACGGGGGCTGTGCTACTGGCCGAACGGCAGGGCCAGCAGTTCGGTGCGCAGGACCGCGTTGGCGCGCTCGCGCCCGGACTCGACCGGCTCGGCCGGCCAGGGCGAGGGATTGGCCACGCCGCCATGCTCGGCATCGAAGGCGGAATATTCACGGCCCCAGGCCAGCGAGCATTCGCCATGGCGGCTTTGCAGCAGGGCAGAGCGCGGCTTGCCGCCGCCGCCAGGGGTGAACTGCACGGCCGGCGATGCCAGCGGCGCAGCCAGGCCTTGCAGGTAGACGATCTTGGGCAGCGATGCCCAGTAGCGGGTATCGGCCTCGGCATTGGCCGCCCTGGACATCGCCCCCGCGGCAAGGCTGATCAGCGAGCCGGCAGCCCCGGCTGCGCCCAGTCCCTGCGCCAGGCCGGCATTGCCACTGTTGGCTCCCGACAACGCAGCATTCACCAGGCCCGAGGACAGCGCTCCCGCGGCATCGGCAATGGTCGCGGTGTTTTCCTTGAAGACGGCTTTGCCATCCAGGATGCCCTGGATTGGCCGCCCGCCCCGGGTCAGCGCGACGCGGTCGAGGTCGGCGGCAGTGCCTGAGGCCATCGGCTTCACCGCCGATGCATAGGCGATGCGCGGCGTGCTGCCTGCCGCGCCTTGCGGCAGGAAGCCGAGGATGCTCCTGGTGTCGCCCAGCGTGACTTTCTCCGGGCCGATGCCAAGCTCGAACACGCTCAGGTGCCGCGGCAGCGTGCCGCGCGGCTGGGCGTAGAACGGCTCCGGTGCGTGCCTGGCCGCGCGCGCCGCCAGCTCAGCCGCGCGCGCGCTGTCGCCGGCGCATTGCGAGGCCCAGGCCGCCAGCCAGGCCATCAGCGCAAAGCCGCCCTGATCACCGTCATAGCGCTCGTATTGCCCGAACGCGTTCTGGATGTCGGCCTGCAGGAAGGCTGCGCGGGCGTTCTGGTAGTCGCCGGCGCTGGCATAGAGCAGGCCGCGGTAGTAGAAGGTCATGGCCCGTTCGTACGGTTCGCCCTTCCAGTCCTTGACGCTTTCGGCGGACCACAGCGACTTGGCTTGCTGTGCGTTGGGGTCGTCGGCATAGATGCGCAGGATGCGCGCCGCGGCCATGTCGAAGGCGCGCCCGGCCAGGCGCGGCTGGCCGGCCTCGATCGCGGCCAGGCCCAGCAGGTTCAAGTTGAGCACGGCATTCCACTCGCCTTCCATGTACAGCGTATGCAGGATGCGCTGGAGTTCGGCGGCTTTGTCGGCAACGAAGCGGTCGGCTTCGGCCGCCAGCCGCTTCTCTTCGCCGTCGAACCAGGCTGCCGCCCCCGGCAGGGGCGCGGCCAGCGCCAGCGCGGCCAGTGCGGCGGCGGTGCGCCGCATCCCCCGGGCAGTCTTGCGGATCCGCATTGCCGGCCTCAGCGGTGCTGTGCCAGCGGCGCGGCGGTTTCACGCAGATCGGCCAGCTCCTGTTCGCCGGGCAGTTGGTAGCGCACGTTCATGGTGAAGCCGATCGCCTGGCCCGGCTCCAGCACCACCCGCTGGAACGTGAACTTCTGCACCTGGTCCAGCCGCTCGTGCCGCATCGCCACCTGCTCATCGGATTTCGAATAGTTGTCCATCGCCAGCGTCACCAGCGACAGGAACGGCAGCCCGCTCAGTACGCCCTTGACCATGGTCTGGTCGGTGTACTTGTTGGCGCTGCCCAGCTTGACCAGTTCCAGCTCGGCGGGCAGCAGGTCATAGACCGTCAGGTCGCCGCGGAAGGCCTTGTCGCCGCGGTTGAAGGCCAGGAAGTGGATGGTGCGGTTGAACTCGTCGGGGTCCTTGCTGTGCAGGTCCAGCAGGATCTCGCGGCGGATGAAGTCGCCGCGGTGCAGTTCGCCCTTGATGAATTCGATCCTGGGCACGTCCTTGCGGTTGACCGCCAGCTGCCGCTTGACTTCGGCCTGGGTCACCATGCCATCTTCATACAGGGTGTAGACCAGCGGGGTCGAGGCCACCACGACCTTGCTGTTGCCGGGGGACACGGCCACGGTATCGCCCACGTTCAGGCTGGACAGGTCGGCCTTGCCGGCCATATCGGCGCGCACCTGGGGCGAGCTGTCGCCGCCGGTGCGGGTGGATTTCAGCGCCATCTGCGGGGCGGCGCAGCCGGCAAGGAGGACGGCGGCCAGGGTGGCCGCCAGCAAGGAAGGACGTGGCATGGAACAAGCTCCGGTCATGGCTGCAGAACGGGATGGATGTCAGGGGTGCCGGCAGGACCGGGCATAACGCATCGTCATGGGCGTGCTGGCCTGGGCAGCGCGGGGTAGAGCTGGCCCGGGCGGTAGGGCTGCTGCGCCCGCTGCGCGTCCAGGATTTCGAGCGCACCCGGCAATGAGCCGGCCATGACGGCGTGCTCGGCGTAGTCGAGCTGCGTGCGCGGCGGCAGCACCAGCGTGCGCCAGGCGCTGGGCGGCTCGGGGGCGGTGCCGCCTTGCTGCGGGCGGAAGCGGGTGCGTACCAGCAGCGCGACGTCGAATTCGGCGCAGTTGTAGAGGCCCGCACTGACGGAGCCAAGCCCGCTGGCGGTGCGTGCGATGCCAAGCTCGCGCACGCCGACCATGTCGGCCAGCTCCGGCGAGAGGAACGAGACGGGCAGGGCGGGGCGCTCATGCTGCTGCCGCCACGGCGTGCAGCCGCGATGGGCGGGGGGCGTGGTGGAGCAGCCAGCCAGCGCCAGCAGGCAGGCCGCCAGCGCGCCGGCGCGCCTACCGATAGACCACATCGTCGGCCGCGGCGCGCTGGAATTCATAGATGTTGCTCCAGACCAGCTCGCCCGATTCGACCTCGACCAGCTCGAAGGAGATCTGCATGTAGCGCTGCACCATGCCGGTGGCGGCGCTGCGGCTGTCGAGCGAGCCGATGCGCCCGGACAGGCTGTAGTCGGCACCGATGCGCGCGCGGGTCAGGCCCAGCGTGCCGGCATCGGTGGCGCCGCTGCGCTTGGCCTGGCGCTCGCGTTCGACCAGGGCAGTCTGCGCGCTGACGAACTGGATGCGGGATTGCGCGGCGCGGTTCAGGCTGACCCGCAGCCGGTCCACGATCAGTTGCCGGTCCAGCGGCTGTGAGCTGTCGTTGATGAAGTTGGCGCTGTCCAGGGCGATGCGCGGGCGCTTGCCATCCTTGCCCGGCGCAAAACGCGGCTGCGCCAGGATGTCGCGCATCATCTGGTCAGCCATGGCCACGATGTCGTGACCGTCCAGGCCGACGCCGGACACCGGGCCCTTGCGGCTGACGTCCAGCTCCATGGCGGCCACGCCGGCCGTGTTCGGTGCGGTGGCCAGGCAACCGGCCAGCAACGCCGCCAGCCCGCACGCGGCCATCCCGGCAGCCAGCCGCACCGCGGCCGTTGCCGGGATGGCGCCTGCGGGCTCCCCCCTTGCATGCCCGATTTCCCGTGCGGCCGGTGTGCCGGCTGTCTTATGTGTCACGGTGGTCTTCCCCGTATTCCCGCTTGTTTGCCTGTCTTGTTGCCCGCACTGCTGGCTGCGGCTGATTGGGCTGTTTTGCCGGATCATAGGGGCAGGTGGATTCAGGCGCCTCCCCAGAATATGGGATGGGAAACCGCGGCAGACTGTGCGATGGGTGGGGGCGGCGGCGTTTACCCTGAGGGAGGCCGCGCGGCCGTCCTTGGTGCGGACGGATATGTCAGAATCCGCCGTCGTGCCCGGCGCAACGGGCGGCACAACGGCATGGCTCGGGAAGAGACAGGCATGGCAAGCACAACTAGTGTCCTGATCGTGGAGGATGACCCGGCGGCGCTGAGCCGCCTGGTGCAGGCCGTCGAGATGCATGCGCCGGCCACCGTGGTGGCAGGCTGCACCGCCAGCGCGGCGGAGGCCCTGGCCTGGCTGGCGCAGCACCAGCCCGACGTGCTGCTGTGCGACCTCGGCCTGCCGGACGGCAGCGGCATCGACGTGATCCGCGCCGCGCGCGAACGTTATCCCGCCTGCGACTGCATGGTGGTCACGGTGTTCGGCGACGACCACCACGTGCTGGCCAGCATCGAGGCGGGCGCCATCGGCTACCTGCTCAAGGACGAAACCACGGACCGCATCGCCGCCTCCATCGGCGAACTGCGCGCGGGCGGCTCGCCGATGAGCCCGCTGATCGCGCGGCAGGTGGTGAACCGGCTGCGCGGCGCGCCGGCAGAGGCGGTTGCGCGCGATGCCGCGGCCACCGGCGCCGTGGTGCTGTCGGTGCGCGAGAACGAGATCCTGGACCTGATCTCGCGCGGCTATACCTATGCCGAGACTGCCCGCTATCTGGGGCTGAGCGTGCATACCGTGCAATCGCACATCAAGAACATCTACGGCAAGCTGGCAGTGCGCTCGCGCGGCGAGGCCGTGTTCGAGGCGGCCAAGCTGGGCCTGCTCAAGTCCTTGTGACCCCACCCCATGCTGCATCGGCCGCGCCACCTCCGGATCGTGCTTGTCGTGCTGCTGGCATGGGCCTGCCTGATGCTGTCCGGCGTGGCGGCAGCCGCGGGCACGATGGAACTGGCCGCGGCCACGCGCTCGGCCACGCTGACCGACGGCACGGTGCTGCCGGCGCGCCCGCTGACGCTGCCTGACTACTGGGACCGGGAGCAGCCGGGCAAGTCCGGCACGCTGGCCTACGAACTGCGCTTTGACCGCAACTGGCCCGCGGCTGACCCCGGGGGGCTGTTCGTGCCATGGGCCGGCGGCAGCTACGAGGTACGCGTCAATGGCGTGCTGATCGCCGCCGGCGGGCGCCTGGACGCACCCTCGTCGGCGCTGGCCAAGCGCCCCTACTACGTGGCCGTGCCGCCCGAGCTGGCGCGCGCGCACGGCAACCTGCTGCGCATCACCGTGGCGGCGCGCGCCTATGCGCGCTCGGGCCTGCTGCCGGTGACGGTGGGTCCGGCCGCTGAAGTGCGCGCGCAGTTCGAGCAGGCCTTCCGCCTGCGCGTGGTCGGCCCGCTGATTGCGGCGGTGCTCAGTGTCGTGCTGGGCGGCCTCGCGCTGCTGATCTGGTGGCGCCAGCGCGACCCGCTGTTCGGCCTGTACGGGCTGGCCGAGGTCGCCTGGAGCGTGCGCCTGCTCGACTACTTTGTCGATGACCTGGCGATTCCCGCGGAGCTGCGCAGCTATATCGTCGCCGCCGCGCGCGAGGTATTCCTGGGCGCCATCGCCCGCTTCTGCCTGCTGGTGATCCGCGTGCCGTGGCGCTGGCTGCACCGCACCCTCAACGCCTACCTGTGGCTGGCGCTGCCGGTGGTCGCGCCGCTGGCCGCGATGTCGAGCCACCCGATGGTCTTTCCGCTGAGCTGGCTGGTCAAGGTGGGCATCATCCTGACCGTGGCCGGCGCGATGGTATGGGGCGCATTGCGCCGGCCCAGCCGCGAGGCGACGCTGCTGGCCGCCACCGTGGGCGTGTCGGCGCTGCTGTTCCTGGCGGACTGGATCAAGGTCTGGCTGACCGGCGACTACTACTGGGTCCATTCCATGACCCGCTATGTGTCGGTGCCGTTCAGCGTGGTGATGGCGTGGATGCTGGTGGAGCGCTACACCAGCGCGGTGCAGAGCTTGCAGGACGCCAACCAGGTGCTGACCGAGCGCGTCGCGCAGCGCGAGGCGCAGCTGCGCGCGGCCTTCGCGCGCACGCAGAAGATCGCCGCCGAGGAGACCGCGCTGCGCGAGCGCGGCCGCATCCTGCGCGACATGCACGATGGCCTGGGCAGCCAGCTTGTCACCACGATCTCGATGCTGGAATCCGGCAAGGCCAGCTCCCCGGAAATCGCCGTGCAGGTCCGGCACGCCCTGGATTCGCTGAAGCTTTCCATCGACGCCATGCAGGACACCGGCGGCGACCTGGCGGCAGTGCTGGGCAACCTGCGCTACCGCCTGGGTCCGCGCATCGCCGATGGGGGGCTCGACATCCACTGGGAGGTCGAGCGCCTGCCCGCGCTGGCGCATTTCACCGCGCGCAAGGTGCAGGAGCTGCAATACCTGCTGCTCGAAGGCATCACCAACGTGCTGCAGCACGCGCGGGCAACCGCCCTTACCGTGACCGCCCACGCGGACATGGACGCGCAGGTGATCCGGATCACGCTGGCCGACAACGGCCGCGGCTTCGACACCGGGGCCACGCGCGGCGGGCGCGGGCTGCGCAACATGCAGGTGCGCGCGGCGGCCATCGGCGGGCGCTTGCAGATCCGGTCGGCGCCGGGCAGTACGGCGCTGACGGTGGAGGTTCCGCTGGCGCCGGGAGACGGCGAGGAGGCCGGCACGGACGGGGAGGGGCTCGCGCCCGTCGCGTAGAGGTCCGGCAGCCTCGGCGCGAAGGCTCAGCATGCCAGGCCGGGGCTGCCCTCAGCGCGCGCCACGCCGCGGTGCCAGCCGCACGGCCAGCGCAGCCAGCGCGGCGGCGCTCGCCAGCGCAGCCACGCCGGTCCAGCCGAAACGCGCCAGTGCCAGGCTGCCGAGCGCGGCGCCGACGGCCATGCCGGTGAACATGCAGACGAACAGCACGGCATTCAGGCGACTGCGCGCGCCCGGATCGATGCCATAGACGATGGTCTGGTGCGCGACCAGGGCGATCTGGACACCGAGGTCGAACCCGATGGCGCTGGCGCCGATCAGCCACAACTGCGCATGCGGCGATACCAGCGGGGTCAGCAGCATGGCGGCAAACGACAGCGCCGCCAGTGCCGCGCCCAGCCGGGTCACCCGCTCCGGCCCGCTGCGGTCGGCAAGGCGCCCGGCAAGCGGCGCGCCCAGCGCGCCAGCGGCGCCGGCCAGGCCGAACGCCCCCGCGGCCTCGCTGCCGAGATGGAATGGTGCGCCATGCAGCATCACTGCCAGCGTGGACCAGAACGCGCTGAAGCCCACCGACAGCAGCCCCTGCGCCAGGGCCGCGCGGCGCAAGGCGCCATGCTCGCGCCACAGCGCCGCCAGCGAGGCCAGCAGCGCACCATACGGCAGCACCGTGGTGGGCGTGAAGCGCGGCAACTGGCGCCGGGCAACCAGCGCGACCGCCGCGATGCTGGCCGCCGCAATCATGAACATGGCGCGCCAGCCGAAGTGCGCGGCGACGAAGCCGCTCACCACCCGCGACAGCAGGATGCCCAGCAGCAATCCGGTCATGACTGTCCCGACCACCTTGCCGCGCTGCGCCGCGGGCGCCAGCGCCGCTGCAGCGGGCACGATGTCCTGGGCCATGGTGGCGGCCAGGCCCACCACCAGGCTGGATACCAGCAAGGCGCCAATGCCGGGCGCCAGGCCCGCCAGCAGCAAGGCGCCGACCAGCGCCACTGCCTTGGCCACGATGATGCGGCGGCGGTCATAGCGGTCGCCCAGCGGCGCCAGCAGCAGGATGCCCAGCGCATAGCCGAGCTGCGTCAGGGTCGGGATGGCGCCGGTTGCCGAATCGGAGGCATGCAGGTCGGGTGCCATCACCCCGAGCATGGGCTGGCTGTAGTACAGCGAGGCGACTGACAGGCCCGCGCCGACGGCAAGCAGCAGCACCAGGCGTCCCGGCAGGGGCGGGCTGGCAATGGTGGCGGCGGATGGGGTGGCGGGAACAGAGGACATATCGAGGTTGCGAGATCCGCAGGCAGGTTTGGATGGCTCGAAGTGTTGTCCACGCGGGCTGATTCTGGTAGACGTGCGGGATGAACAATGGTTATACGAGATGCGTATGAAACGCCAGCCAGCATCGCAGCGAACCACCACCATGCAGGGCAGGGCAGCCGCCCGCGGCGCCACCAGCGCCGACCGCATCGAGCTGTTGCAGACCTTTGTGCGCATCGTCGAGGCCGGCAGCCTTTCGATGGCGGCAGCGCAGCTGCAGACGACCCAGCCCACCGTCAGCCGGCGCCTGCAGACGCTGGAGCGGCTGCTCGGCGTGCGCCTGCTGCAGCGCTCCACGCATGCGATGAAGCTGACCGAGGACGGCGAGCGCTGCTATGAGCGTGCCAAGGAACTGGTGGCCGACTGGACCATGTTCGAGGCCGACGTGCGCGGGGTCGGGCATGCGCCGGCCGGCACGTTGCGCGTGGTGGTGCCGCACGCTTTCGGGCAGGAGCTGCTGGTCGGCCCGCTGGCCGGCTACCTGCAGCAGTGCCCCGAAGTCTCGGTGGAATGGCTGCTGCATGACCGCACCCCGGATTTCATCGCCGAGGCCATCGATTGCGCGATCCATGTGGGCGAAGTGCATGAACCCGGCGTGGTGGCGGTGCGGCTCGCAGACGTGCCGCGCGCGGTCATTGCCGCACCGTCGCTGTTTGAGGGTAAGCCGCTGCCACGCCGGCCGGAAGACCTGGAGGACCTGCCATGGCTGGCGCTGCGCACCTTCTATCGCAATGAGGTCGTGCTGCAGAACACGCAGACGCTGGCGCGACAAGGCATCGCATTCCAGCCGCGCATGAGCACGGACAGCCTCTATGCGCTGCATTCGGCGACCCGGCTGGGGCTGGGCGTTGCCGTCGGCTCGGCCTGGATCTTTGCCGATGACATTGCCAGCGGCAGGCTGCTGCACCTGCTGCCGCAGTGGCAGGCCGATCCCTTGCCGATCTACCTGGTCTACCCCTATGCGCGCTTCTATCCGGCGAAGCTCAGGTTGTTTGTCGATGCCATGCGGCAAGCGATTCCCACGCCAGGTATGGTCGGGAGCCCGGGCCCGCGGCGGCGCGAGCGCGGCGAGCGGACCCGTCGCGCATGAGCTTGCTCAGGGAGGCGCCGAAGACGACGCCGTCAAGGGCACAAGGCCGGACAGGCCGCCGTCACCCCTTGCCCGATGCCCCACACGTCTTCGGTGCACGCGGGCAGGCAGCGGTGCCGACGCTGCCCGCAACCCGTGCTTTCTGCCCCACTTCAGCGCGTTTTCTGCACTGGATTTGCGCATCATCAAGACCTTCGAAATTCGTGCTTCAGGCCTGCAAATCAAGGCCGATAGGAGGAAAACCAAGCCAAGTTCCGCGACCGCCATGACTCCTATTTTCCTTCCCGCCGAGCGCCTGATGGCGCGCCTGAATATCAACCGCAAGCTCGCGCTGATCGCCGTGCTGTTCCTGGTGCCGCTATGCGGCACGATGTATGTGGTGCTGAGCGATGCGGCGCGATCGATCCGCACCACCGGCGATGAAGTGCGGGGGCTCACCGTGGTCGGGCATGCGCTCGACTTCATGCGCGAGACCCAGGTCCGGCGCGGCGCCGCCAATGCGGTGTTGTCGGGCAATGCGGCCTTTCGCGCCACCTTCGATGGGGCCGACAACAAGGCCGCGGCCAGCCTGGCGGGGCTGACGCGCAGCATCGCGGAGAATCCTGCTTTCGAACTCGGGGCCGGGGCGCGCAAGCTGGAGCAGGACTGGCAGCATCTGCGCGGGCTTGGCCTGGACACCATGGCCGGGCCGCTGTTCGAGCGCCACAGCGCACTGGTGCGGCAGACGCAGGCGTTTATCGGCGACGTGGCTGAGCGCTCGCAACTGGCGCTGGACAGCGAAGCGGGCTCCTACTACCTGATCAGCCTGCTGGTGGGCCCGATGCCGCGCCTGGCCGAACTGAGCGCGCTGGCGCGCGGCCGCGGGGCCGGCATCATCGCGCAGGGCGGCTATGCCGATGCCGCGCAGCAGGCGGGTCTGGGCGCGCTCGCCGAGCAGATCCACGAGGGGCTGGAAACGGTGCGGCGCGACATCGCGCGCGTCGGGAACGCGGCACCGGCGTACCGGCCGCGCATCGGCGCCGCGCTGGCGCGACTCGCCGCGATGGACAATTTCCATCGCACGCTCAAGGTCCGGATGCTGGGCGCGACCGGCATCGACATCGATGCCAAGACTTACTTCGACGAGGCCACCGCCGCCATCGAAGGCGTGGCGGCCGCCAACAAGGCGTTTGCCGAGGTCGCTGGCGCCATGCTGGCACAGCGTGTCGCGGCGCAGGAAAGGCAGTTCGTGTTGCTGGCGGGCATTGCGCTGGTGACCGTGGCCGCCGCGTTCTACCTGTTCATCGGCTTCAGCCGCGGCACGCGCGGCGACGTGCGGCAGGTGGCGGAGATGGTCGAACGCATCAACGCGGGCGACCTGACCCTGCGCATCGCGGTGCGCGGGCGCGATGAACTGAGCGAGATCAAGCGGCACCTGCTGTCGCTGGTGGACAGCTGGCGCGCGCTGATCGGCGACACCAAGGCCGGCGCACACAACGTGCTGGCGGCGGCGGGCGATATCGCGCAGGGCAATATCGACCTGTCGCAGCGCACCGAGGAGCAGGCCTCGTCGCTGGAGCAGACCGCGGCCAGCATGGAGCAGCTGACGGCCACCGTGCAGCAGAACGCCAGCAATGCCGGCCAGGCCAGCGAGCTGGCGCGCGAGGCGTCTGACGTGGCGCGCGCCGGCGGCGACGCGGTCGGGCGCATGCAGCAGACCATGCAGGAGATCGAGGCCGATTCGCGGCGCATCGTCGACATCATCGCGGTGATCGACGGCATTGCCTTCCAGACCAATATCCTGGCGCTGAATGCGGCGGTGGAGGCCGCGCGCGCGGGCGAGGCCGGCCGCGGCTTTGCGGTGGTGGCGACCGAAGTGCGCGGGCTGGCGCAGCGCGCCGGCAGCTCGGCCAAGGAGATCCGCACGCTGATCTCGCAATCGGCGCAGCGCGTGGCGTCGGGCAACACGCTGGCGCTGGACGTTGCCGCGACCATGGAGAACACCGTTGCCGCCATCGGCCGCGTGACGGCGATGATGGATGAGATCAGCCATGCCTCGCGCGAGCAGAGCAGCGGCATCGCCCAGGTCAACCAGGCGGTGACGCAGATGGACCAGGTCACGCAGCAGAACGCCGCGCTGGTGGAGGAGGCCGCCGCGGCGGCGCAGTCGCTGCAGGAGCAGGCGCTGCATATGCAGCGGGCGGTGGCGGTGTTCCGGACCGAGGCGCAAGCCTAGTCCGCCACGCAGTGCTCAGCGCCGGAAGATCCAGATCACGACCGACACCAGCACCGACACCAGGATGCAGGTCGTGATCGGAAAGTAGAAGCTGAACCCGTCCCGGACGATATGGATATCGCCGGGCAGCCGCCCGAGCGGCAGCTTCGACAGCCAGGGCCAGGCAGCTGCGGCTGCGATCAGCAGGCAGCCAAGGATGAGAAGCAGGCGTTGCATGATCGGATGGATTTGTTCGGGCCGGCGGCTTGTGGCGCCGCGTGTCCTGAGACATTGGACAGGCACGGCACCGCAGGATTGCATCGGCTCGGCGCACCGGGGCCAGGGACTATAGGTCGCGGGTTTCGGAATGTAAATTGAGAGTTGGCGCTGTTTGCATGAAATTTGGTTATACCGCCGAAATACCGCAAGGCTAGTCTGATAGTAGATTTCACGAACAGTTCGTTTTCTGATAGAAAGCACTGTTCCCTGATCCAGATGTTCAATCTGGTTCCAAAAAAATGGCGCGTTCCGGTGAAATCCACATGCTGGACGGCCAATTTCCCGCCGGGTTAACGCTAATTCTGAGTCGCAATGCCCGTTGCCTAAGATTCCGTTCAATTGGAGAACAGCGGTTCGCCATTAGAACAAAATCGCATGTCCGGCCTGCAGGATGGCTAGTGCGATTTCCAGGAAAACGGAGACAGCAGTGCAACATCCCACCCAAACGAAGGGCGGCGTCACGGACGTCCAGGCCCTGATCGACGGACAGCGATTCACTGGGTACCAGTGGCTCATTCTTGTGCTGTGCTTCCTGATCGTTGCCATTGACGGTTTCGATACCGCCGCAATCGGATATATCGCGCCGGCGCTGGTGCAGGACTGGGGGATCGAGAAAGCCGCCCTCGGGCCCGTCATGAGCGCGGCCCTGTTCGGTCTTGCTTTCGGTGCGATCTTCGCCGGTCCGCTGGCTGATCGGGTCGGCCGCAAGAAGGTGCTGGTGCTGTCCGTCTTCTTCTTTGGCGCCTGCAGTCTCGCCACCGCGTTTGCGCCCACGCTGGGCTGGCTCACGGTCTGGCGCTTCCTGACCGGCCTTGGCCTGGGCGCCGCCATGCCCAATGCCGTGACGCTGACATCAGAGTTCGCGCCGCAACGCCGCCGTGCCGTGCTCGTGAACACCATGTTCTGCGGCTTTCCGCTTGGTTCCGCGGCCGGCGGCTTTGTCGCCGCCGCGATGATCCCGCACTTCGGCTGGCACAGCGTGCTGCTGCTTGGCGGCATCGTGCCGCTTGCGCTCGCGCTGTTGCTGGTGGCGCTGCTGCCGGAGTCCGTGCGCTACATGGTCCTGCGCAACTATCCTGCCACCCAGATCCGCAACGTGCTGCGACGCGTGACTGGCGCAGACCTGTCCAGGGCCAACAACTTCATCATCGGCGAGCAGGCCCCTGCGACCCGATCCGCCATCGGCACCGTGCTGGCGCCCGGCTATCGCCTGGGCTCGGCGATGCTATGGTCCACTTACTTCATGGGCCTCGTCATCTTCTACCTGCTGACGAGCTGGATGCCGACGCTGATGAAGGACGCCGGTTTCTCGATCCAGCACGCGTCATTCCTGACGGCGCTGTTTCCGCTCGGTGGCGGCATCGGCACCATCGCGGCCGGCTGGTTCATGGACCGCTTCAATCCGAACAAGGTCATCGCCATCACCTATGCTGCAACCGGCGTACTGATCTACGCAGTGGGCCACGGCACCGGCAGCCAGGTGCTGCTGGGCGTACTGATCTTCCTCGCCGGTACGGCCATGAACGGCGCCCAGTCTTCGATGCCTTCGCTGGCCGCGGCCTTTTACCCGACGCAGGGCCGTGCTACCGGCGTTGCCTGGATGCTTGGCATCGGCCGCTTCGGCGGCATCACCGGCGCGCTGCTCGGTGCTGAACTGCTGCGCCTGCACCTGGGCTTCGACACGATTTTTACGCTGCTTACCGTGCCGGCATTCCTTGCCGCCGGTGCACTGCTGGTGAAGCATTTCAGCAGCCGGCCTGCGGGTGCCGCCGACTCAGTCAATGGCGGCGCAAGCGTCGCAAGTCACTGAGCGGAAGCAGGCTGGGCCGCGGCGCGAATGCAGTTTGCCAACGCCTCGGCCATCGGCGTGAGCGTGCGGTCGCCGTGCCGCAGCAGGCCGATCGGTTCCTCGGTGCCCTGCGTATCGATTGGCAGGAGTACCAGATCTCCCTCGGACACCGCGCGCCTGGTTGCGGAGAGCGGCGCTGCCCACACGCTGTCACTCTGCCGGGCCAGCAGGCGTCCGAGATAGGCATCCGAGGTTTCCACGCATCCGCCCGGCAGGGGCAGGCCGTGCCGGGCGAGCAGGCTTTCCGTGTTGTGGCGGGGAATCGAGCCCGCGGCCGGAATCACCAGCGGCCATGCCAGCGCGTCCACCAGCGTTGGCCGCGATACGGCGGCGAGGGGATGCCCGGGGCGAACCGCCAGAGCCAGCGAGTCCTGGCCCAGGGACTCGAACCACAGGCTCTCCATGGCCACCGGGTCATCCATGCGGCCAATGACCAGGTCGAGCACATCCGCCTTGAGTTGGTCGATGAGGTTGCGGTTCATGCCGGTCTGCACGGCAAGGCCGACCTCGGGATGCGCGGCGCGGAAACGCAGCAGGGCGTCGGTCAGCACGGCCGGCACCACGCTCGGCAGCGCACCCAGCCGGATGCGCTCCTGCGGCAGCGCATCCGCGCCGGCCATGCTGTCCGCCGCGGCATCGATATCCGCGAGGATGCGCAGGGCGTGGCGCAGGAAGCGCGTGCCGGCGGTGGTCAGTTCGGTGCCGGCCCGCTGCCGCACCAGCAGGCGGGTGCCGGCCAGCTCCTCGAGCTCGCTCAGTGTCTTGGAGACGGCCGGCTGGGTCAGGCCCAGGCGTTCGGCCGCACGGCCCAGGTGCTGGGTCTGCGACACCGCCACGAAACAATAGAGGTGCCGCAGCCGCACGCGATTGCGGAAGATTTCGAGTGCGGGAGGGGCCTGTGGTTTCATGCCTAAAAGTTATCGTATTTAACAGTAATCTTAATTTACATGACTTTATGTGTTGTTTAAAGTCAAACCATTCCAACGACGAGGAGACTGCCCGATGACCCGTCTTGCCCAGTACCGCCGTCCCTACTGGGACACCCAGCCCGAATACCGCTTCGACCCCTATGCCTCGACGCAGAAGCGCTCGCCGGCCCAGCCGCTGATTGCGCTGCCGCAGTCGCTGTCTGAAGTGACCGGTCCCACCTTTGGCGCTGAGTTCGTCCGCGAAGGTGATAACGACCTCACCGTCGGCAACGGCGGCGAGCCCATCGGCGAGCGCATCCTCGTGACCGGCCGTGTGCTGGACGAGAATGGCAGGCCGGTGCCGAACGCGCTGATCGAGGTGTGGCAGGCCAATGCGGCCGGCCGCTACGTGCACAAGCGCGACCAGCATGATGCGCCGCTCGACCCGCATTTCTCGGGCGAGGGCCGCACCGTCACCGATGCCAGCGGGCGCTACCAGTTCAAGACCATCAAGCCCGGCGCCTATCCCTGGCGCAACCACCACAATGCCTGGCGGCCGCAGCATATCCACTTCTCGCTGTTCGGCAACGCCTACGCCACGCGGCTGGTGACGCAGATGTATTTCCCCGGCGATCCGCTGTTGCCGTTCGATCCGATTTTCAACTGCGTGCCGGACGAAAAGGCGCGCGACCGGCTTGTGGCCAGCCTCGACTGGGAGACGACCCAGCCCGAATACGCGCTCGGCTACCATTTCGATATCGTGCTGCGTGGCCGCGATGCCACGCCGATGGAGTAAGACCATGCTCTACGCCACCGCATCCCAGACCGTCGGCCCTTATCTCCATATCGGCCTGAGCGGCCTGAACTGCGCCGACCTGACCGCCAGCGCGCCGGAACTGGCTGGCCAGCGCATCGTGATCGAAGGCCGCGTGACCGACGCCGACGGCGAGCCCGTGCCGGACGGCATGGTCGAGATCTGGCAGGCCAACCCCGCCGGCCGCTACCGCCACCCCGACGATGCGCGCGAGCTGCCGCTGGTGCCCGGCTTTACCGGCTTCGGCCGCGTGCCGACCGAGGCCGACGGCTCGTTCCGCTTTGTCACCGTCAAGCCCGGCACCGTGCCCGGCCCGGACGGCCGGCCGCAGGCGCCGCACATCATGGTGTCGGTGTTCATGCGCGGGCTGGTCAAGCATGTCGCCACGCGCATGTACTTCCCGGACGAAGCGGCCGCCAATGCCGCCGATGCCGTGCTGGCGCTGGTCCCCGCCGAGCGCCGCGGCACGCTGATTGCCAGCGATGCCGGCAACGGCACGCTGCGCTGGGATGTGGCGCTGCAGGGGCAGGGCGAGACGGTGTTCTTCGATATCTGAGGCACTCGCTGCCGGCAACAGACGCATAATCGGGTGGCCGTCGATGTCACGGCCACTCACGCTACCCATCGCCCCCAATGCCAACCGCTACGCGTCTTACCGATCCCATGTCCGGCAGCCCGGCCGTGCTGGACATTTTCTCCGACGCCGGCACGGTGCAGCGCATGCTTGCCGTGGAGGCCGCGCTCGCGCGCGCCGAAGCGGACAGCGGCGTGATCCCTGCCGCGGCCGCGGCCGTGATCTCCGACGTCTGCCGCGATCCCGGCATCATTGACCGCGACGCGCTTGCGCAAGCCGCAGTCGCTGCCGGCAATCTCGCGATTCCCTTCGTCAGGCAACTGACCGCCGCCGTGGCCGCGCGCGATGCCGAGGCGGCGCGCTTTGTCCACTGGGGCGCCACCAGCCAGGACATCATCGACACCGCACTGGTGCTCCAGGCCGGCGACGCGCTGCGCGCGCTGGATGCCGACCTGGTGCGCCTGGGCGAAGCCTGCGCCGCGCTGGCTTCGGCGCATCGGGCCACGCCGATGGTCGCCCGCACCTGGCTCCAGCATGCACTGCCAGCCAGCTTCGGCCTCAAGGCCGCGGGCTGGCTCGATGCGCTGCGCCGCGATCTCGGTCGTCTCGATGCTACCCGCGCCCAGGCCCGCGCGCTGCAGTTCGGCGGCGCCGCCGGCACGCTCGCCAGCCTTGGCCAGGCCGCGCCCGCGGTGACCGCCGCGCTGGCCCGCGAACTGGACCTGGCCGCGCCCGTGCTGCCGTGGCACGCGCATCGCGACCGCATGGCCGAGGTTGCCACCACGCTGGGCATGCTGACCGGCACGCTCGGCAAGATGGCGCGCGATATCTCGCTGATGATGCAGACCGAGGTGGCGGAAGTGGCCGAGCCGTCTGGCCCCGGCCGCGGCGGCTCCAGCACCATGCCGCACAAGCGCAACCCGGTCGGCTGCGCGGCGGTGCTGACGGCCGCGGTGCGCGTGCCCCCGCTGGTGGCGACGATGCTGGCGGGCATGGTGCAGGAACATGAACGCGCCCTGGGCGGCTGGCAGGCAGAGTGGGACACGCTGCCGCAGATCGTGACGCTGGCCGCCGGCGCGCTGCGCCAGATGGGCGAGGTCGTGGCGGGGCTGCAGGTCGATGCGGCGCGCATGCGTGCCAACCTCGGCCTGACCCATGGCCTGATCCTCGGCGAGGCGGCGATGCTTGAACTTGGCAGCAGGATCGGCAGGCTGCCGGCGCACCATCTGGTGGAACGCGCCTCGCAGCGTGCCGTCGCCGACGGCACCAGCCTGCGTGACGCGCTGGCCCGCACGCTGCAATCCGATCCGGCGCATGCCCGCCTGCTCGATGACGCCGCGCTGGATCGCCTTGCCGACCCCGCCAACTACGCGGGCCAGTCAGCGGCCTTTGCGGACGCTGCCGTGCAGGCCTGGCAATCCGCACTGGTGGCGCGCCAGTCCTGAGACTGCCCTGAGCCCGGAACTACCGCGATGCGCCGGCCACGCCGCCGGCCGCGCACCCAAGGAGACTGCATTGCCCTACCTCGACCACGCCGGCGCCCGGCTCTTCTACACCGTTGACGGCCCCGAGTCCGCGCCGGCCATCCTCTTCTCGAACTCGCTCGGCACCGACCACACCATGTGGGAGCCGCAGGCTGCCGCGCTGGCCGGTCGCTATCGCGTGGTGCGCTACGACACCCGCGGCCACGGCCGCTCGACCGCGCCGGGCGATGCCTTTACCGTGGCGCAGCTCGGGCAGGACGTCATCGCCATCCTGGATGCGCTGGGGATCGGGCAGGCGGTGTTCTGTGGCCTGTCGATGGGCGGGCTCACCGGGATGTGGCTGGGCATCCATGCGCCGCAGCGGTTCTCGCATATCGTGCTGGCCAATACCGCCGCGAAGATCGGCAATGCCGACGGCTGGAATACCCGCATCGAGACCGTACGGCGCGAAGGCATGGCCGTGATGGTCGCGCCTTCGGTCGAGCGCTGGTTCACGCCGGAGTTTGCCGCCACGGCCGAGCGCGCGCTGGACGGCCTGCGCGATGTGCTGGCCGGGCTCGCTCCGCGCGGCTATGCGGCCAGTTGCGCGGCAGTGCGCGACGCCGATTTCCGCGAGTCGGTCGCATCGATCCAGGTGCCGGTGCTGGTCATCGCCGGCAGCCAGGACCCGTCGACCCCTGCGCAGGAAGGCCGCGCGCTGGCCGACGCGATTCCCGGCGCCCGCTTTGTCGAACTGCCCGCCGCGCATATTTCCAGCTTCGAGCAGCCCGGCCGCTTCACGGCGGCGCTGCTCGATTTCGTGCGCGGCCGGCTGCCGGTGACCGACGACCATGCGCGCTACGACGCCGGCCTTGCCGTGCGGCGCGAGGTGCTGGGCAGCGCGCACGTGGACCGTTCGCTCGCGCGGCTGACCCCGCTCAACGAGGAATTCCAGCACCTCATCACGCGCTATGCCTGGGGTGAGATCTGGACGCGCGAAGGCCTGCCGCGGCATACGCGCAGCCTGCTGACGATCGCCATGATGGTGGCGCTGAACCGCGCCGAGGAGCTGAAGCTCCATCTGCGCGCCGCCGCCAACAACGGCGTGACGCGCGACGAGATCAAGGAGGTCTTGCTGCAGGCCGCGATCTATTGCGGCGTGCCGGCGGCGAACTCGGCATTTCATCTGGCCGAGGAGGTGTTCGCCGAAATCGACCAGGCAGGCTGAGCGGTCAGCCCGCCGCATCCGCGGGCGGTGGCATCGCAAATGCCGGCAGCCGCGCACGCCCCGACTGCCGGAACTCAGTCGGCGCCTGTCCTACCAGCCGTGCAAAGAAGCGCGAGAAGTAGGCCGCGTCAGCGAACCCGAGCGACAGGGCGATGTGCTTGACCTCCAGGTCGCTGAACAGCAGGTCGCGCTGCGCCTCGGCCAGTACGCGCGCGTGGATCATCTGCAGGGCCGACTGCCCGCAAGCCTGGCGGCACACGCGGTTGAGCTGCGTGGGTGTGATGCCGATGGCGCTTGCATAGTGCGTGATGTCCTTGTGCTCACGATAGTCGGATTCGAGCAACTGCTGGAACAGCCGGAAATGCCGCGCGGGCCGGCTGTCGCTGCGCGCCGCGGCCGGCGCGGCGGCATTGGCCAGCCGCGCGATGCCGATCAGCAGCAGCGTCAGCAACGCCGACAGCGACGCCCCGCGCCAGGCGGACACGGTTTCCATCTCGCCGCGAACCAGTGCCAGCGTATCGGCCAGCGGGTGGCCCCGGCGCACGCGGTCGTGGCGCGGATCGGCGAACAGCGGTAGCGCATCCGGCACACCCGCCAGCAGCGTGCGCAGGTGGCTGTCGGTCATGGTCACGACCATGCCGTCGGTATCCGGCGTGAAGACAAAGCCGTGGATGTGCCGTGGCGGCATCGTCACCAGCGAGCCGCTGCGCAGCCGTTCGCGCCGCTCCTCCAGCAAGGCTTCGCCGGCGCCTGAGTGAATGTACAGAATTTGCAGGAAGCGATCATGCCGATGGGGCTTGATCTCCCATCCGTGCAGGCGGCTGCGTGCGGCAATGGATTCGAAATGGAGCTGGTTTTCCAGCAGTTCCGAGGGATTGATGCCATACAGAGAGTACGTCGGGACAGGTTTCACGGTGGCTTAGGTGTTTACCATCGATGTTCCGATTGTCCTGTCATTGGTTCGATCTGTCCATTCCTTGGCGGGTCTCCGCCGACTATCTTTAGCGGCAGAAGACCGATAACCACAAGGAGACAAGACATGCGCACCCAGGTTGCCATCATCGGCGCCGGCCCGGCCGGCCTGCTGCTCGGCCAGTTGCTGACACGCGCCGGCATCGACAACATCATCATCGAACAACGCAGTCCCGAATACGTGCTTGGCCGCATCCGCGCGGGCATCCTGGAGAGCGTCACCGTCGACGCGCTGGAACGCGCCGGCGTGGCCGGGCGGCTGCATGCGGAAGGCCTGGTCCACCACGGCATCGCCCTGTCGTACGGCGGGCAGCGTCACCATATCGACCTGCATGCGCTGATCGGGCGCAGCGTCACGGTGTACGGGCAGACCGAGGTCACGCGCGACCTGATGGATGCGCGCCGCGCCGATGACACCCCCACCGTCTATGAAGCGCAGGAGGTGAGCGTGCACGGTTTCGACGGCAGCACGCCGTCCGTGCGCTATCGCAAGGATGGGGCCATGCACGAGGTGGCCTGCGACTACATCGCCGGCTGCGACGGTTTTCACGGCATCTGCCGCGAGAGCGTGCCGGCCGCGGCGCGGCAGGTGTTCGAGCGGGTCTATCCGTTCGGCTGGCTGGGGCTGTTGTCGGAGACGCCCCCCGTTGCCGATGAGCTGGTCTATGCCAGCCATGAGCGCGGCTTCGCGCTGTGCAGCATGCGTTCGCGCCACCGCAGCCGCTATTACGTGCAGGTGGCGGCTAGCGAGCGCGTGGAAGACTGGTCAGACGAGCGCTTCTGGCAGGAGCTGCGCAGCCGGCTCGATCCGCAGACGGCAAGCGCGCTGGTGACCGGGCCCAGCATCGAGAAGAGCATTGCGCCGCTGCGCAGCTTTGTGTCCGAGCCGATGCGTTTTGGCCGGCTGTTCCTGGCGGGCGACGCGGCGCATATCGTGCCGCCTACCGGGGCCAAGGGGTTGAACCTGGCGGCCAGTGATGTGCTGGCGTTGTCCGAAGGCTTTGAAGCCCGTTACCGCCGTGCCGATGCCAGCGGCCTCGATGGCTATTCCGCGCGTTGCCTGCAGCGCGTGTGGAAGGCCGAGCGCTTCTCGTGGTGGATGACTTCGCTGTTGCACCGGTTCCCGGATGCGGATGCGTTCTCGTTGCGGATGCAGCGGGCGGAGCTGGATTATGTGGTGGGGTCGGAGGCTGCGTCGCGGGTGCTGGCGGAGAATTATGTGGGATTACCGTATTGAGGTGAGTGCACTGCGCGATTGCTGACGGCATCCGCATGCTGCGGGTTTGCTCCCCCTCCCGCAAGCGGGAGAGGGAGCACACAATCGGGTCGCCGGAACTCGGTAGAACTTGCTGGCAGCCGACGCTACGCGGCCAGCGAGCCAGCGTCCGGCACGATCGCGTGCACCGCTTGCAGCGTGTCTGCAACCACCCCACCCACCAGCATCACGGCCGGGCTGGCCAGCCCCGCCGCGAGCGCTTCGGCGAGCGTGCCGAGCGTGCCGGTCCAGCTGCGTGCCTGCTCGCTGCCGGCATGCATCACCACTGCCGCCGGCATGTCGCTGCGCATGCCCGCCGCCAGCAAGCCGTCGCGGATCGCCGCGAGCCGGCTCATGCCCATATAGATCACGAGCGTGGTGCCGCCACGCACCAGCGCCTGCCAGTCGGGCGAGCCGTGCGCGCTGGTATGGCCGGTTACGAAGGTCACGCCGTGGCAGTGCGCGCGGTGCGTCAGCGCAATCCCCAGTGCCTGCGCGGCGGCGATGCCGCTGCTGATGCCATTGACGATCTCGACGGCCACGCCGTGGCCGCGCAGGAAGGCGGCTTCTTCGCCGCCGCGCCCGAACAGCAGCGGATCGCCACCCTTGACGCGCGCCACGCTGCGGCCGGCCAGCGCGTGCTGCAGCGTCAACTTCTGGATGCGTTCCTGGCTGACCGAGCAGCGCCCGCCGCGCTTGCCGACCCACTCAACATGGGTGCCGGGGCTGGCATAGCAGGACATCTCCGGCGCGATCAGGTCATCGACCAGCCAGACCTCGGCCGCGGCCAGCGCGCGCATGGCGCGTACCGTGACCAGGTCCGGGCTACCCGGGCCGACGCCGACCAGCCAGACCTTGCCGGGTTTCAGGGGTGGATTCATCTCGGGCTCCTGCGATCGGGCATCACCACGCCGGCTCAGTGGCTGGTGCCGGCCGAGCGCGTGGTCTTGTTGAAGACGTTGTACTTGCCGATGGGCTTGTCCATCGGCAGGCGCCTGACCTCCTGCAAGGTGGCCGCGTCGTACACCACGATGGCGCCGTCGCGCTCCATCAGGCTGACCAGCGCGTAGCGCCCGTCGCGCGTGAATTCGACGTGGGCAGCGGTGCGCCCCGCGCTCGGAGTAACGCTGCCGACCACCCGCAGGCTTTGCTTGTCGATCACCTGCAGCGTGTCGCGCCTCGGGCTCATCATGGCATCGGCCCAGGCGTAGGGGGTGTTTTCATGGCTGCGCAGGAAGAAGCCCGGACCGTTGGTCGGCACGGTGGCGACCGTGTGCCAGTCCTGCATGTCGATCACCGTGATGCGCCCTTGCCCGAGGTCGGGCGAGGCCATCACCTCACGTCCGTCGCGCTGCCAGGTGATGCCGCTGCCCAGGTGCGGCATGCCGCCAAGCGATAGCGCCGCGACCTTTCGACCCTGCTGCAGGTCGATCACCTGGCCGCCACCCTTGCGCGAGGCGCCCAGGATATGGCGATAGGGTTGGTCGAAGAAGAAGTCGTCGAGCACATCGTCCAGCACCACCACGCGAGGTGCCAGCGCCGGCAGCGGCGCACCGGCCGCATCGGCGTACGGAATCTCCCAGACCTCGGCGATATCCTTCAGCGCGGCAATAAAGCTGTGGCGCGGCGCGGCGTCGTAGACGGCGGAGACGCGCGAGGCCTCGCCATTGCGCCCCTTCACGTCGATCACCCGCGCCAGCGACAGGTCTTCGGCATTGAGCAGCACCAGCGTGCGCGGCAGCGTATTGCCGGCCAGCACCCAGCGGCCATCATCGCTGACGGCGATGTTGCGCGTGTTCACGCCGACCCGGATCTCCGCCACATAGGCCAGGTTCCACAGGTCGTACTTGCTGACCCAGCCATCGCGGCTGGCCAGGTAGACATAGCGGCCGTCGCGGCTGAACTTGGGGCCGCCGTGCAGCGCAAAACGGGTGGCAAAGCGATGGACCGGTGCCAGCCGGTCCCCGTCGAGCACGGTCATATGATGGCTGCCGGCCTCCACCACCACGAACAGGTTCTGCGGATCGGCGCCGAACAGCGGCCGCGCCGGCAGGCTGCCGGGGGCGTGGTGGACGATATGGCTGGCGCGGATGGCCTGCGCGTTCCATTGCGGCGTGGCTGCGGGTGCCGTGCGCAGCCAGCGCGCCAGGGCCTGCAAGTCGGGCTCGGCCAGCGTGCCGGCGAATGCCGGCATCTGCGTGGCGGCGCGGCCAGCGTGCAGCACCTGGTCAAGTTCGCTGGCGCGCAGGCGTTCCAGGCTTTCCGGCAGCAGCGCGGGGCCCATGGCGCCGAGGCGGTCCGCGCCATGGCAGGCGGCGCAGTGCTGGCTGTAGAGCGCCGCGGGGTCGGCGGCCATGGCGGCTTGCGTGGCGCAGGCAAAGGCCAGGCCGACCAGCCATCGGAGCACGGTCTTCATGCCGCCACCTCCGTGCCCGGCGCATGCGCGATCTCGGCATCGCTCAGGTAGCAGCCCGGATCTTCCGCCCAGGCGTTGCCTGTCAGCGCAAAGGCGCGCACCCGGGTATTGCCGTTGCAGATGGCGCGATATGCGCAGCCCGCGCAACGCCCCTGCAGCGGACGCGGCGTGCTGGCCAGGCCCGCCATCAGCGGATCGGCGCGGCTGGCCCAGATCTCGCCGAACGGCCGCTCGCGCACATTGCCCACGGTCACGTGCCACCACATCGTGTCGGGATGGACATTGCCGAGGTTGTCGATATTGGCCACGCCGACCCCGGTGGCGTTGCCGCCCCAGTGTTCCAGCCGCTGGCGCATATCCACCAGGCGATGCGGCAAGCGCCTGGCGATCCAGTACAGCAGGTACACGCCATCCGCATCGTTGTTGCCGGTGACGAAGTCGCCCGCATGGCCCTGCTGCGTGCGCTGCCAGACGTGGTCGAACAGCCAGTCGAGCGCGGCGCGGGTGCGCGCATGGTGCGCGTCTTCGGCGCGATGGCTGCGTGCACGGCCAGCATAGTTGAAGTGCGACAGGTAGAACTTGTCGATGCCCTCATGCTCGGTCAGCGCCACCAGGTCGGGCAGTTGCGCCGCGTTGGCTTCGGTCAGCGTCATGCGCACGCCCACGCGCAGGCCGGCCGCACGCGCGGCGCGCAGGCCCGCCAGCGCCTGCGCAAAGGCGCCGTCGCTGCGGCGGAAGCGGTCGTGCGTGGCGGGCAGGCCGTCCAGGCTGACGCCGACGTAGTCGAAGCCCGCTGCCGCTAGCCGCGCGGCATGCCCCGCATCGAGCAGCGTGCCGTTGGACGACAGCGACAGGTGGAAGCCGAGTGCGCGCGCCCGTGCGGCAATCTCGTAGAGGTCCGGCCGCAGCAGCGGTTCGCCCCCGGACAGGATCAGCGCGGGCACGCGCGCATCGCGCAACTGGTCGAGCACGCGCAGCGCCTCGGCGGTATCCAGCTCGCCCTTGAAGTCCGTGTCGGCGGAGGTTGCATAGCAGTGCCGGCAGTTGAGGTTGCAGCGGCGGATCAGGTTCCAGATCACCACCGGGCCGGCGGGCTTGCGCGGCGGCGGCACCGGGCCGGCATCGCGCAGGGCTTCCATGAAGCGGGACAGGCGGAACATGGGCGGGGTTTCCTATTGGTCTGGGCCGGGCGGCGGCAGGCGCAGCCCCGTTTTCTTGAGGATGCGGGTGGACCACAGCACGTCGTGCGCGCGGCAGGCGTCGCCAAGCAGTGCCGCGATCGCGGCAACCTGCGGCGCGGCGTCCTGGCGGGAGCGCGCATGGACCATCGCGAACAGGTTGTAGGGCCAATGCGGCAAGTGGCGCGGACGGCGATAGCAATGGCTGACGAAGGGCAGGGCGCCGATGCGCTCGCCGAGCATGTCGATGAACGCATCGTCCACGTCCCACACGGTCATGCCGTTGGCGCGCCAGCCCAGCCGGTAGTGGTTGGGAACGGCGCCGATACGACGCAGCACGCCGCGCGCATGCATCGCGGCGAGCCGCGCCATCACTTCCTGTTCGGTCAGGCCGAGTGCGCCGGCCACTGCCGCGTAGGGCGCCGGCACCAACGGGAGTCCTGCTTGCGTGGCGCGGATCAGCGCCAGGTCGACGGGATCGACAGGCTTGGGCATCAGGCGGGCAGGTAGAGGTTGACGAAGAACTCGCGTTCCTTCGGGAACGGCAGGATCTCGACGCCGGCCGCCGCCGCGATGCGCGCGAGTACCGGCGCGACATCTTCCTGCCTCGCCACCGCCAGCACGAACCACAGGTTCAGGTGATGCGTGCGCGCGTAGTGGTGGGCGACCTCGGGGTGCGCGTTGATGGCAGCGATCACGGCGCCCATCCGCTCGGCGGGTGCATGGCAGGCGCACAGCACGAAGCTGCCGCCCGCGCGCTCGATCTGGTACAGCGGGCCGAAGCGTGTCAGCACGCCTGCGGCAAGCAGTGCGCGCAGCCGCTCCAGCAGTTCGGCCTCGGTGATGCCGAGCGCCGCCGCCGCTTCGGCATACGGATGCGGCACCAGGGGCAGGCCGCGCTGCAGCGCGTTGATGATGCGGCGGTCGAGCGGGTCGAGTGCGGCGATGGCACGGGTCATGCCGACACCTGCATGGCATAGCGTGTGCCGCGCTGCTTGTAGCAGCGCGTGCCGACCAGCACGGTCCCGGGCGCATGTTCCAGCCCGGCGGTGGCATGGATGCGCGCCAGCGCGGGCAGCAAGTCTTGCGCATTGCGCGCATGGACCATCGCAAACAGGTTGTAGGGCCAGTCGGGCAGCCGGCGCGCGCGGCGGTAGCACAGGGTCACGCGCGCCAGCCGCGCCAGCCGCATGCCGATGGCGTCCACGTGCGCGTCGGGCACATCCCACACGCACATGGCGTTGTGGCCGAAGCCGAAGCGCCCATGCTGCAGCACCACGCCCAGGCGCCGGATCACGCCCTGCGCGGACCAGCGCGTCAGCCGCTCCAGGACCTGAGGCATCGCCATCCGCGCTTGCGCTGCCAGTGCGTGGAACGGGCGTGGCGTCAGCGGCAGGCCGGCTTCCAGTGCGGCCACCAGGCGCCAGTCGTCATCGTCCAGGGCGACAGGCGCGGCGGGAGCGGCCGCGCTGGCAGCGCGGCGGGCGCGTGCGCTGCCCGGGCGCGCGAGCGGGAAGCCGAGGTCGATGTGATACTCGCGGGCCATGGGCAGGTCCAGCGGCGCCAGGCCGGTCATTTCCCCGATCGACGCCAGCGTGACATCGAGCATGCGGCGCTCGCGCGCGCCCGCGACGAACCACAGGTTGCACGGATGGCCGCTGCGCGCATAGTTGTGGCTGACCGCCGCGCAGGCACTGACGCGCGCCGCCACGCGGTCCAGCTGGGCCGGCGGCACGGACAGCGCCGCCAGCGTGCTGACGCCGATCACGTTGGGCGCGAACACCGCGCCGACGCGGCTGATGCGCCCGTTGCCCAGGTCGCGCGCCAGCAGGCTCAGCAGCGTGTGCTCGCACAGGCCGAGCTTGCCGGCCAGCGCCTGGTAGGGCCGCGGCTGCAGCGGGAAATCGCGCTGCAGGGTGTCGTAGACGCTCAGTTCATCGTACATGGTGTCCCTTTACATGCCGAACCGTTGCGCGCGCACGGTGAAGAAGATGCCGCTGGGGCTGTCGGCGGGCAGCGTGGCAATTCGCGCCAGGCTGGCGGTGTCGTAGATCTCGACACGGTTGTCGTCGCGGCAGGACAGCCACAGGGACTCGCCCTTGGGCGTGAACTCCATGTGCAGCACGCCGCGGCAGGGATGCAGCGTGCGCACCACCTGGCGCGTGGCGGTGTCGATCACCTGCACCGTGTCGTTGTGGGGGAAGGCGAAGTTGACCCAGACCTGGCGCCCGTCGGGGCGTGCCATCACAAAGACCGGCTGGCCGGCCAGCGCCACGCGCGCGGCCTGCTGCCAGCCGTTGGCGGGATCGGCCACCAGCACCTCATGACGGCCGATCGCCGGCAGCCAGGCCAAGCCCTGGGCCATGGCCCAGCCGCGCAGGTGCGGCATCTTGTAGACCGGCAGCGGCGCGCTGCCGCGGCCGTAGCCGGACAGCACGCGGCGCGACTGCAGCGGCGCCTGCCACAGGTCGACCAGCGCCAGGCCGTCCTCACCGAACAGGCCGGCCAGGTACCAGCGGCCATCGGGCGTGACCAGTCCGTCGTACGGCTCGCGGCCGGCGGGCAGGCGTGTCACCTGCGGCTGACGCGGATCGCCGGCATCGATGATCCAGATTTCGCCGGATTCGAACAGGCTGGCGGCAAAGCGGCGGCCGGGCAGGTCGGCCAGGCCCACCACCTTGGAGCGGCGGCCGTCATTGCCGATGGCCGGCAGGTCAGCCAGCGGCTCAAGCGTCTGGGCATCGAACAGGCGGATGCCGCCGGGCGCGTAGTTCTGCGTGGCCACCACGCGGCCGTCCTGCGAGATCGCGCCGCCGATGCTGTTGCCCGCCTGCAGCACGCGGTGGGTGATGCGGGCGCTGAGCAGGTCCACGCGCGTCAGGCCGCCGTCGCGGCCGAAGACATAGGCGTAGCGTGTGTTGCGCGAGAACACCACGCTGGCATGGGACAAATCACCGAGTCCTTCCACGGTTGCCAGCCGGGTCATGCCGGTGGTCTCGACGATCTGCAGCCGTCCGGCGGCGCGCTCCACCACCACGCCCAGGTCGCCGGTGCCGCGCGCGGCGCTGGCACAACCGGCCACCAGCGCGGCGGCAACGGTGGCGCACAAGGCCGCGGCCAGGCCGCGGATCAGTTGCCTTGCGGCGAGGCGGCCGGTGGCTTGCCGGCCTGCAGTCGATCGATCAGCCATTGGGCTTCATCCTGCGTCATGAAGGGTTGCCAGGGCGGCATCGCGGTGCCGGGGCGGCCGTACAGCACGGTGGCGACCAGGCCCTCGGGCGGCTTGCCGGACAGTGCCTCGCGCGTCAGCGGCGGGCCCAGCCCGCCGCCAAGCGTCATGCCGTGGCAGGCGCCGCAGTCATCGCGCAGCCAGTGCGCAAGCTGCGCCTGCCGGGCAGCGGTGGGCTGGGCCGCCGCGCCGGGCGCTGCGCCCAGCAAGGCCGCTGCCAGCCCCGCCAGCGCAGCGCGCCGCCAGGCGATGTGATTACGCATGGTGGCGCCGGCTCAGTACACGTCGTGCTGCGTGTTATAGGCGTTGAACTTGCCGGTCGGGGTGATCAGGCGCTTGTCCTTGATCACGGTCTTGAGCGTGCGGGTCTTGTCGTCGACCACCACCAGCGCGGACTCGCCGTCCTTGGTGCCCCAGACCGAGAACCAGACCTCGTCGCCGGCCTTGTTGTACTCGGCCTGCACCACGCGCCTGGCGCCCGCGCCCTTCAGGCCGGCCCAGTCGGCGATCGGCAGCACCTTGTAGCCGGCTTCCAGGTTGCGCGTGTCGAACACCGCCACCGACTGGTTGAGCTTGGCGTCAGGGTTCAGCGGCGTGTCGACCCACAGGTTGGACGACTTCGGGTGGGTCTTGATGAAGAGTGAGCCGCCGCCCTGGCCCTTGATGGTCTGCACCACCTTCCACGCCTGCGCCGGGTGTCCGGCCGGGTCGGTGCCGATCAGGCTGATGGTCTCGTCGCCAAGGTGGCTGGTGGCCCAGACCGGGCCCAACTTCGGATGCATGAAGTTGGCGCCGCGCCCCGGATGCGGGGTCTTGCCCACGTCGATCAGCGCGGCCAGCTTGTCTTCCTTGGTGTCGACCACGGCAATCTTGTCGGACGCATTGGCGGCCACCAGGAAGTAGCGGCCGGTGGCGTCGAAGCCGCCGTCATGCAGGAACTTGGCCGAATCGATGGTGGTGGTCTTCAGGTTGGACAAGTCCGAGTAGTTGACCATCAGGATCTTGCCGGTCTCCTTGGCGTTGATCACGAACTCCGGATGGAAATGGCTGGCGACGATGGCCGCCACGCGCGGCTCGGGGTGGTATTCGTTGTCCACGGTCATGCCGCGCGTGGAGACCACCTTGAGCGGCTTGAGCGTGTCGCCTTCCATGATCACGTACTGCGGCGGCCAGTAGGAGCCGGCCACGGCGTACTTGTCTTCATAGCCCTTGTACTTGGAGGTCTCGACCGAGCGCGCCTCCATGCCGACCTTCACTTCCGCGACGATATCGGGCTTGGGCAGCCACAGGTCGATCAGGTCCAGCCGCGCGTCGCGGCCGATCACGTACAGGTAGCGCCCGGACGCCGACATGCGCGAGATATGCACCGCGTAGCCGGTCTTGACGATATTGATGATCTGCTTGCTGTCGCCGTCGATCAGCGCGACCTCGCCGGCATCGCGCAGCGTCACCGAGAAGAGGTTGTCCAGGTTGTACTGGTTCATCTTCTTTGTCGGACGCTGGGCCACCGGCAGGATGTCCTTGCGGCTTTTCTCGATATCGGCCAGCGAGTATTCGGGCGGGGTCGGCGGGTCGAGCTGGATATAGCGCGCCATCAGGTCGACTTCCGGGTCAGTAAGATCGCCCGAGGTGCCCCAGTTCGGCATGCCGGCGGGGCTGCCATACTTGATGAAGGTCTTCAGGTACTCGGTGCCGCGTGCGCGGGTGATGTCCGGCGTCAGCGACTTGCCGGTCGCGCCCTTGCGCAGCACGCCGTGACAGCCGGCGCAGCGCTCGAAGTAGATCTGCCGGGCGTGGTCGAACTCAGCGGCAGTGAGGGTGGGGATGGCGGCTTTCGGTTCCGCCTTCGGTTCTGCCTTGGTGGCTGCATGTGGCAGCCCGAGCCAGAGTGAGAGCGGCAATGCCGCGATTGCCGGGTACAGCCAGTTTTTTGCTTTCATGGGTGCCGTGGATCAGCGGTGAGGAAAGCTGTTTCGCGGTGCCCATGCCTGCGTGGCGGGCACCTGTCGTCGTGTGGAAATCATGCGGACACACTGACGACATGGAATTGACTGGCATCAAACGGTGGCGGCGGTGCGGGAACGAAGTGTGGGGTGGTGTTGATCCTTGTCGTTTGCAGCGGGGCAAGCGCGCCGCGGAGGCGACGCGCTTGCAGGGCAGGCTTCAGGTCGCGCTCAGGCGGTCGCGCGTGCGCCTGGCCACGTTCGTTGTCCACGGGAACGCGCTCCGGTATTGCTGGATGAACTGCTCGATCTCGCCGCGCTGCCGCAGCGACAGGCCGATCATGTCCAGCCCTTCGATAAACATGCGGCGGTGCCGTGCCGACAGCTCGAAGGCGTAGTCGCCGGAGGGCGTGCGCACGCGCATCGCCTCGACATCGATGCTGATGGTGTTGGCCGCGTCCGCATCCACGTCGTTCATCAACGGCCCGATCACCTCGCGTGGCAGCATCACCAGCAGCAGCCGGTTGTTCATCGCGTTCGAATAGAAGATCTCGCCGAAGCTCGGCGCAATCACGGCGCGGATGCCGAATTGCTGCAGGCCCCAGACGGCGTGCTCGCGGCTGGAGCCGCAGCCGAAGTTGGCGCCGCTCACCAGGATGCTGGCGCCGGCGTACTCGGGCCGGTTCAGCACGAAGCCAGGGCGCGGCGCGCCGCTGGCGTCGAAGCGGTGGTCGTAGAGAATGCCCTCGGCCAGCCCCGACTTGTCGATCCCGCGCAGGAACTGCTTGGGGATGATCTGGTCGGTATCGAGGTTCTCGAAGCGGATGGCGGCGCCTTTGCCGGCGATGCAGGTGGGTTCAGGCATGGGTGATCTCCAGCTTGCGGACGTCGGTGATGACGCCGGTGACGGCGGCCGCAGCGGCCATGGCCGGGCTCATCAGGTGGGTGATGGCACCGCGCCCCTGCCGGCCCTCGAAATTGCGGTTGGTGGTGGAAGCGCAGCGCACGCCGTCGGCGAGCACGTCGTCGTTCATGGCCAGGCACATCGAGCAGCCCGGTTGTCGCCATTCAAAGCCGGCGGCGGTGAGGACTTCGGCCAGGCCCTCGCGCTCGGCCTGGGCCTTGACCGCGCCCGACCCGGGCACCACCATGGCTCTGACCCCCGCGGCCACCTTGCGGCCGCGCACCACGCTGGCCACCGCGCGCAGGTCCTCGATGCGGCCGTTGGTGCAGGAGCCGATGAAGACGTGCTGGATCGGCGTGCCTGCCAGCGCGGCGCCCGGTTGCAGGTGCGTGTACGCCAGCGCGCGCTCGACCGAGCGCTGCTCGGCCTCGTCGAGCTGGTCTTCCGGGAACGGGATCTGGCCGGAAACCGGCAGTACCTGGTCCGGGCTGGTGCCCCAGGTGACGTAGGGCTCGATCTCGCTTGCGTCGAACACGAAGTCCATGTCGAACACGGCGTCCGCATCGCTTTGGAGAGTCGCCCAGTAGCTGAGCGCGGCGTCGCGCTGCGGGCCTTCGATATCCACGGCGCGGCGCAGCACATAGTCCGTGGCGACCGCGTCCGGCGCGATCAGCGCGCCGCGCGCCGCGGCCTCCACAGTCATATTGCACAGCGTGAAGCGGGCCTCGATGCTCAGGTCGCGGATCGCCGATCCGCAGTACTCCACCACATAGCCGCGTGCACCTTGCGCGCCGATCGCGCCGATGATCCTGAGGATCAGGTCCTTGGCGGTGGTCCCGGCGGGCAGCTTGCCGTCCACGCGGATGCGCATGGTCCTGGCCATCCGGTAGACCAGCGTCTGGGTGGCCAGCACATGCTCGACCTCGGAGGTGCCGATGCCGAAGCCGAGCGCGCCGAGCGCACCGTAGGTGGTGGTATGGCTGTCGCCGCAGATCACCACCATGCCCGGCCGGATCATGCCGTGCTCGGGCGCGATCACATGCTCGATGCCCTGCAGCGTGTCGTTGGTGTCGAACAGCGGGATCGCGTGCCGCTCGCAGTTGGCACGCAGGTTGGTGGCCTGCAGCGCCGAGGCCGGATCCGCGATCACGCGGATCGCGGTGGGGTGCGTCGGGATGATATGGCTGACCACCGAGACGTTCTGTCCGGGCACCAGCACGCCGCGGTCCTGTTCATGCAGCCCGGCGAAGGCCTGCGGGCTGGTGTACTCGTTCATCAGGTGCAGGTCGCAGTACAACAGCACGTTGTCGTCGTCGAGCCTGGCCACGGTATGGGAGTCGACCAGCTTCTGGTATAGCGTCTTGGGGGTCATGGCAACTGCCTTGTCTGTCGTTATTCCGCGGTGATGCCGCGCTGCCTGATCAGGTTGGCCCACACGGGCATCTCCTTTTCCAGGCGCTGGCGCGCGGCCTCGGGCGTGGTCGGGGTGGGCTCGAAGCCTTCCTTGAGCATGCGCTCACGGGTTGCCTGCGCGGCCAGCGCGGTGTTCAGCGCCGCGTTCAGCTTGTCGATCACGGGCCTGGGCGTGCCGGCCGGGGCAAACACCATGAACCAGGTCTCGAAGGCATAGCCGGGCAGGCCCGCCTCGGCCGCGGTCGGCACATTGGGCAACTGCGGCGCGCGCTTGCTGCCGGTGACGGCGAGCGCCTTGAGCTTGCCGCCCTGCACATGCTGCTGCGCGGCCGAGATCACCGGGAAGCTCATGTCGACCTGGCCCGCGATGGTGTCGACCAGGGCCGGGCCGCCGCCGCGGTACGGCACGTGGACGATGGAGACGTTGGCCACCGACTTGAACAGCTCGGCCGACATATGGAAGGTGCTGCCGTTGCCCGCGGACCCGTAGGTCAGCTTGCCCGGCGTGGCCCTGGCAGCGGCGATCAGTTCCTGCAGGTTCCTGGCGGGCACGTTGTTGTTGACCACCAGCACGTGCTGCGAACTGGCGACCATGCCGATCGGGGCCAGGTCCTTCAGCGTGTCATACGGCATGCGCGGGAACAGACCCGGGTTGATGGCCAGGGACACCGTCTGCAGGCCGATGGTGTAGCCGTCGGCGGCGGCCTTGGCCACGGCATCGACGCCGATATTGCCGCCGGCGCCGGCACGGTTCTCGACCACGATGGTGCCGCCCAGGCTCTTCGACCAGGCATCCGAGACCAGGCGGGCGGCGATGTCGGCACTGCCGCCCGGGGCGTACGGCACGACCAGACGCACCGGGCGCTGGGGATAGGACTGCGCCGCGGCCGTGCCGATCGACGCGGCACACAGCAGCAAGGCCGTGAGGTGGGCAACTTTCATGGGTGTCTCCTGGTTTAGGAATCGTTATGGAAACCATCGTATCATTCACCTATGGGCACATAATTTAAACTCAGTT
Source organism: Cupriavidus necator (assembly GCF_016127575.1). NCBI lineage: Bacteria > Pseudomonadati > Pseudomonadota > Betaproteobacteria > Burkholderiales > Burkholderiaceae > Cupriavidus > Cupriavidus necator. The sequence goes on along the minus strand of NZ_CP066019.1, from coordinate 2,498,883 downwards.
ACTTCTTTGTTTCCTGGTATTCACCAATGGATAACCTCTCGGACGTCGCGTTCTTTGCGTGCATCAACAAGCAGGGCAGCCTGACCGGCGCCGCGCAGGAGCTTGGCGTGACGCCGCCCGCCGTCAGCAAGCGGCTGGCGGGGCTGGAGGCACGGCTGCGCGTCCGGTTGCTGCACCGGACCACGCGCCGCATCAGCCTGACGCCGGAAGGGGAGAGCTATCTGGTGGAGGGAGCGCGGATCCTCGCGGAGATGGAGGCGCTGGAGCGATCGATCGCGGGCACCGGCAGCACCCCGCACGGCTTGCTGAAGATCGGCGCCACGCTCGGCTTCGGACGGCGGCATATCGCGCCGGCGCTGTCGGGGTTCTCGCGCCGCTGTCCGAATATCGAGGTCCAGCTCTACCTGACCGACCGGCCCCTGAACCTGGTCGAGCAGGGCCTGGACGCCATGATCCACTTTGGCGAGATGCCGGACGTGCGCCTGACGGCGCGCCTGCTGGCCAACAACCGCCGCCTGCTCTGTGCCGCGCCGTCCTACCTGGAAGCGCGGGGCGAGCCATCGAGCCCGCGCGAGCTGGCGCGGCACAACTGCATCTTCATCCGCGAAGCCGACGAGACCTTCGGCACCTGGCACCTGCGCCATGGCGCGCAGCAGGAGACCATCAAGGTCCGCGGCACCATGAGCACCAATGACGGGGAATCGGCGCTGGCCTGGGCGCTCGATGGCCAGGGCCTGATCGTGCGCTCCGAGTGGGATGTTGCGGAGCCCCTGCGCAGCGGCGCCCTGCGCCGGGTGCTGCCCCAATGGCAGTTCGCGCCCGCGGATATCCACCTGGTGTTCCCGGCGCGCAACCATCGCCCGGACAAGGTGCGGGCGCTGGTGGACTTCCTGCTGGAACACTTTGCCAGCCACCGTGCCTCCGGCGCGGGCAGCTCGGACAGCAGCTGGTAGCCATCTGGCGGCGATCCTGCGCGGCACCGGAGCCGCGCCACCCGATACTGGGGGGCGATTCCGGCGCCGCTAGCGTCCATCATGACCGGCAATACCAGAAGCCCGACGGAAACACGCATGGAAACAGCCCCCACGCCCCAACCCGGACGCACGCTGCGTCACACCCGCCAGATCGAATGCCGCGGCTATCTGCGCGACGATGGCCTCTATGACATCGAGGCCGATATGGATGATATTTCCGCCGACGCCACCGAACTGCCCTTTGTCAGCGTGCCCGACGGGGGCTTCATTCACCAGATGCGCCTGTGCATGACGATCGGCGCGGACCTGGTGATCCGGCGCTTCGAGGCCCGCACCGAGACCGGACCGACGCCATACTGCGCGGAGATCAACGCCGCCTATCGGCAGCTCGAGGGCCTGCGCATCGGCGGCGGCTTCCGGCAGCAGGCCAGGGCGCGCCTGGGGGGCGCCAAGGGCTGTACCCACCTGACCGAGCTGCTGGGGCCGCTGGCCACCACCGCGATGCAGACCATCATGTCGGTCCAGCGCGAACAGTCGCCGTGGCATGCCAAGCTGGCGGGAGACGAGCCCGTACCCCGGCCCTGGATACTGGACACCTGCCACGCCTACCGCAACGACGGCGAGGCCGTGAACGTCATCTGGCCGTTGCACCGTCGCGCGAGCGACTGAACGCGGCGGCCGCGCTCGCCGCCCCCGCCTCGTCCTTCATGGCGAGGATGAAGCCCCCCACCTGTGCAATGTCGTCAAGGGCCATGCAAGGCAGTACCGAGTCCATGCGCGCGTCGGTGGCCAGCGCGACGATCGAAGGGTCGCCCGGGTAGTAGGGCGCGCGCCCGTGCGCCGGCCGGTAGACCTCGATGCGCGGAATCGCCTCGCGCCGGAAGCCTTCCACCAGCGTGATATCGGCCGGCCGCAGGCGCGCCACCTGCTCGGCCAGCGTCGGCTCGGCCTCGTCGGCCAGTTCGCGCACGATGGCGAAGCGATAGGGCGATGCCACCATCACCTCGGCCGCGCCGGCGCCGCGAAAGCGCGCGCTGTCCTTGCCCGGCGGCTCCAGTTCGAGCGGATGATGGCTGTGCTTGATCACGTTGACGGTCAGGCCCTGTGCGCGGAACCACGGCAGCAGTGCCGTGATCAGCGTGGTCTTGCCGCTGCCGGAGGTGCCGGTAATGCCAAGGATGAAGGGATGCATGGGGTCAGGGTTCGCAGGGTTCGCGGAGTTCAGTTTGGGCGGGCAGCGGGCACACCAGCGGCAGGAAGCTGTCGGCACGCTGCGAATAGGCCAGCAGCGCGCCGGCCTGCAGGTCGAAATACCAGCCGTGCAGCGTCAGCGTGCCGGCCTCCAGTGCGCGCCGCACGAACGGGAAAGTCTGCAGGTTGCGCAGCGACACCAGGATCGCCGCCTGTTCGCAGGCGCGCTGGCGCTCGGCGGCGCTGGCCGCGGCCAGGGCTTCCTCCACCTGTCTGCGCGCCGGTGCCGCGATGCGCACCCAGGCGCCGATGTAGTCGGGGTCTTCGCTTTCGTCGGGCGCATGGTCGCCGGCGTCGGCCGGCTGCGCCAGCAAGGCGCGGATGCCGCCGCAGCCGCCGTGGCCCATCACGATGATGCGGGCCACGCGCAGCTGCTGCACGGCAAACTGGATCGCCGCGCATACGCCGTGCAGGCTGCCTTCATGGCGGCCGGTGCACGGTGGCACCAGGTTGCCGATATTGCGCACGGTAAAGAGCTCGCCCGGATCGCAGCCCAGCAGCAGGCCAGGATCGACGCGTGAATCGCTGCAGCCGATCAGCAGCGTGGGCGGGCGCTGGCCGGTGCGCAGCGTGTCGAACAGCCCGGGCTCGTCGTCGAAATAGCGTTGCTGGAAGCGTTCGAAACCTTTGAGCAGTTGTTCGATGTGATGCATGGCGGCATCCAGGCGCTACTGCACCAGCGGGCTGTCGGCGCCCTCCAGCTCGATGCCTTCGATGCGCGCGCGCCCGATCAGCAGGCTGGCGTACTGCTTCCAGGCTCGGTCGCGCGCGGCACTGGCCAGGGCGCGGGCAATGTCGCCGCGCACCGCATCGAAGGGCAGGCGCGTGCCGGGGCAGCGTTCCAGCACGCGCACGATATGCAGGCCATAACGGGTTTCAAGCAAATGCGGCAGCACGCCGTCCTGCTGCGCCGCGAACAGCGCGCGCTCGAATTCCGGCGCGGTCTCGCCGCGGAACACGCGGCCAAGGCGGCCGCCGTTGGCGCCGCTCGGGCAGTTGGACAGCGCGCGGGCGTGCTCGGGAAAGGTGGAAGGATCGCCGCGCACCAGTGCCAGCGTCTGCGCGGCGATCTCGCGCAGCGCGTCCAGCGGCACGCGCGGCGTGACCTGGAACAGGATATGGTCGGCCTCGACCCATTCGCCGTCGCGAAAGCGCTCGGGGCGGCTGTCGTAGTGGCGGCGGCAGCTGGCTTCGTCGGGCTCGGGGATGCCGGCCTCGCGTTCCAGCAGGGCCAGCGCCAGGGCGTCGTCGTCCAGTCCTTCGGCGGCAAGGCCGATGCGGTCGGCTTCGGTGCGCACCAGTTGGCGCAGGATGGCCGAGATGGTGGCCAGCCGCGCCGGGTTGGCGGCATCGTGATGGTGGTCCAGCTCGCGTTCGATATCGGCGTCGCGCAGTTCCACGCCGTTGACGGTGACAGGCATGCTGTTTCTCCTTGTCGGGTGGCGGCGCTCAGCGGCTGCGCACCAGTTGCCAGGCGCGGCCGAGATAGCCGACCGAGGCGAAGCCGCTCCACACATGCACCAGCCGCGTGAACGGGAAGATCGCGAACAGCGTGATGCCCATGAACAGGTGCGCCTTGAACAGCAGCGGCGCATCGGCGATATAGCTGGCGGCGTCGCCGCGCAGCGTGACGAGGTGCTGGGCCCAGGTCATCAGTTGCACCATCATGTGGCCGTCCATGTGGCTGGCGGATTCGAAGATCGTGGACAGGCCCAGCAGCAGCGTCACCAGCAGCCACAGCAGCAGCACCTTGTCGCCGGTGCGGGTCACGGCCGACACGCGGGCGTTGGTCAGGCGGCGGTGCAGCAGGATCAGCAGTCCGGCCAGGCACATGGTGCCCATCACGCCGCCCGCGGCCATTGCCACGGCCTGCTTGAAGCCGTGCGAGACACCCAGCGCATTCCACACTGCCACCGGCGTCAGCAGGCCGACCAGGTGGCCGAAGAACAGGCCGAGGATGCCGACGTGGAACAGGATGTTGCCGGTGCGCAGGTTGCCGCGGTACAGCACCTGCGAGCTGTCGGTCTTCCAGGTGTATTGCTCGCGCTCGAAGCGGGCCAGGCTGCCGAACAGGAAGATGGCGGCAGCGATGTACGGATAGATGCCATAGAGGAATTGGTGGAGGGTTGCCATGGTGTTTGCTCTGTAGCTGCCTTTGAGGCAGGTTCGGTCGTCTCAATTGCCAACTGTGTTCCCCTCTCCCGCAAGCGGGAGAGGGGAGAACACCGCGGGTCCGCGTGAGGAGTCAGCAGGCAGCCGGCATAGGCGCCCTGACACGCGGATCGCGCGGATAGAACTTCACCGCCTGCGGCCCGCCTTGCGGCGCCAGCAACGGCTCCACGCCATCAGCCCCCGGCCCGAAGGTCTCCAGCGCTTCATCCATATCCCGCACCGGCGGCTCCTGCTGCGGTTGCGGCTGCACGTCGGTCAGCGTGCGCAGCACCGCGAACACGCCGGCGTACGGGCTTTCGTTGCGCGCCAGGCGCTCGCCGATCGCGGCCAGCACGTGGATCGCGTCGCCCAGCAATTGCTCGGCGCGCGCTTCCTTGCCGTCGGCCACCAGCGCGCCGAGGAACTCCAGGAACAGCGGCACGTAGTCGGGCAGCTCGGACGCGGCGGGTTCAAAGCCTTCGCGCCGGTATTCGTCGATCAGGTCGACCATGGCCTGGCCGCGGTCGCGGCTTTCGCCGTGCACGTGCTCGAACAGGTGCAGCGAGTGCGCCGGGTTGCGGTCGAAGGTGGCGACGTAGTTCTCCTGCAGCGCGATCAGCGACTCGCCGCGCAGCAGCCCGGTCACGGGGGCCAGCAGCTCGCACGCCTGCGGCCATTCGGCCAGCGCGGCATCGATCTCGGGCAGGGCGTCGAGCAGTTCCTGCTCGGGATAGCCGAGCAGGGCGCTGAGGATGGGATAGAGGGGCATGTTGTTCTCCGTGCGGTTCGTGGCAGGCATCAGCTCATCACTGCCTTCTTGCGCGACTTGGGCATGTCGGCGAAGTGGACGCTGCCCTGTGGCTTCTTGCCGAACAGCGAGCCGTCCGAGGCGCCGCCCGAGCAGCCGTTGCCGAAGGTGAAGCCGCAGCTGGCCTTGTCGTTGAAGCTGTCCTCGACCATCTCCTTGTGCGAGGACGGGATCACGAAGCGGTCCTCGTAGTTGGCGATGGCCATGGTCTGGTACATGTCCTCGACCTGCGCGGGCGTCAGGCCCACCTGCTCCAGCACGCCCAGGTCCTGCACGCCGTCCACCACCTGCGAGCGCTTGTAGGCGCGCATCGCCAGCATGCGGTCCAGCGCGGACAGTACCGGCATCACGTCGCCCGCGGTCAGCAGGTTGGCCAGGTACTTCACCGGGATGCGCAGGCTCTTCACGTCCGGGATCACGCCGTTCATGCCCATGTGGCCGGCCTCGGCCGCGGACTGGATCGGCGACAGCGGCGGGACATACCAGACCATCGGCAGGGTGCGGTACTCCGGGTGCAGCGGGAAGGCGATCTTCCACTCGCATGCCATCTTGTAGACCGGCGACTTGCGCGCGGCATCGAGCCAGGTTTGCGGGATGCCCTGGCGCAGCGCCTCGGCCTGCACCGCCGGGTCGTGCGGATCGAGGAAGACGTCGAGCTGCGACTGGTACAGGTCGCGCTCATCGGCCACCGACGCCGCCTGCTCGATGCGGTCGGCGTCGTACAGCATCACGCCGAGGTAGCGGATGCGGCCGACGCAGGTCTCGGAGCAGACCGTGGGCTGGCCGGCCTCGATGCGCGGATAGCAGAACAGGCACTTCTCGGCCTTGCCGCTCTGCCAGTTGAAGTAGATCTTCTTGTACGGGCAGCCCGAGATGCACATGCGCCAGCCGCGGCACTTGTCCTGGTCGACCAGCACGATGCCGTCGTCCTCGCGCTTGTAGATCGAGCCCGACGGGCACGAGGCCACGCAGGCCGGGTTCAGGCAGTGCTCGCACAGGCGCGGCAGGTACATCATGAAGGTGTTCTCGAAGGTCGAGTACATCTCCTTCTGCACGTCGTCGAAGAGCTTGTCGCGACCGCGCGAGCTGAACTCGCCGCCGAGGTCGTCTTCCCAGTTCGGGCCCCACTCGATCTTCTCCATCTTGCGGCCCGTCAGCACCGAGACCGGGCGCGCGGTGGGCGGGGTCTGCACCAGCGGCGCCTTCTGCAGGTGCTCGTAGTCGTAGGTGAAGGGCTCGTAGTACTCGTCGATCTGCGGCAGGTTGGGGTTGGCGAACAGGTTCGCCAGGATCTTCAGCTTGCCGCCCTGGCGCGGCTCCAGCGTGCCGTCGGCGTTGCGCTTCCAGCCACCCTGCCACTTGTCCTGGTTCTCCCATTCCTTGGGGTAGCCGATGCCGGGCTTGGTCTCGACGTTGTTGAACCACGCGTACTCGACACCGTCGCGGCTGGTCCAGACGTTCTTGCAGGTCACGGAGCAGGTATGGCAGCCGATGCACTTGTCGAGGTTCAGCACCATGGCCACCTGGGCACGGATCTTCATTGCGAGGCTCCTTCCTTAGTCTTTTCCGCGAGCGGCCCTTCCAGCCAGTCGACCCTCTTCATCTTGCGCAGGATCACGAACTCGTCGCGGTTGCTGCCCACGGTGCCGTAGTAGTTGAAGCCGTAGGCCAGCTGCGCGTAGCCGCCGATCATGTGAGTGGGCTTGGTCACGGCGCGCGTGACCGAGTTATGGATGCCGCCGCGCATGCCGCTGGTCTCGGCGCCGGGCACGTTCACGATTTTTTCCTGGGCGTGGTACATCAGACACATGCCCTTGGGCACGCGCTGCGACACCACCACGCGGGCGGTCAGCGTGCCGTTGACGTTGAACACTTCCACCCAATCGTTGTCGCGGATGCCGTTTGCCTTGGCCTCGGTTTCCGAGATCCACACGTGCGGGCCGCCGCGCGACAGCGTCAGCATGCGCAGGTTGTCCGAGTAGGTGGAGTGGATGCCCCACTTCTGGTGCGGCGTGATCCAGTTCAGCACCAGCTCCGGGTTGCCGTTGGGCTTCTTGCCCAGCATCGGCGCCACCGTCTTGGTGTCGATGGCCGGCTTGTACACGCACGCGCCTTCGCCGAAGTCCAGCATCCAGCGGTGGTCCTGCCAGAACTGCTGGCGGCCGGTCAGCGTGCGCCAGGGGATCAGCTCGTGCACGTTGGTGTAGCCGGCGTTGTAGCTGACCTCTTCCGATTCCAGGCCCGACCAGGTCGGCGCGGAGATGATCTTGCGCGGCTGCGCCTGCACGTCGCGGAAGCGGATCTTGTCGTGCTCGCGGCCTTCGGCCAGGTGGGTGTGGTCGCGGCCGGTGATCTTCGACAGCGCCTCCCATGCCTTGACGGCGACATGGCCGTTGGTCTCGGGCGCGAAGGTCAGGATCATCTCGGCGGCATCGATCGCGCTCTCCAGCCGCGGGCGGCCCTGGCTGACGCCGGGCTCCTTGACGGTGTGGCTGAGCTGGCCGATCTCCTTGACTTCATGCTGGGTGTTCCAGTTGATGCCCTTGCCGCCATTGCCGAGCTTGTCCAGCAGCGGCCCGATCGAGGTGAATTTCTTGTAGATGTCGGCGTAGTTGCGTTCGACCACGGTCATCGACGGCGCGGTCTTGCCGGGGACCAGGTCGCACTCGCCGGCCTTCCAGTCCTTCGGTTCGAACGGCTGGCCGAGTTCGCCCGGGGTGTCGTGCAGCAGCGGCGTGCACACCAGGTCCTTGCGCGTGCCGAGATAGGGCCCGGCGATCTCGCTGAATTTCTTCGCGATGGCCTTGTAGATCTCCCAGTCGGTCTTGCTTTCCCACAGCGGCTGCACGGCTTCGGACAGCGGGTGGATGAACGGGTGCATGTCGGACGTGTTGAGGTCGTCCTTCTCGTACCAGGTAGCCGTCGGCAGCACGATGTCGCCGTAAAGGCAGGTGGTGCTCATGCGGAAATCCAGCACGGTCAGCAGGTCCAGCTTGCCTTCGGCGGCCGGGCGCACGTTGACTTCGCTTGGCTTGATCGCGTCGTTCTCGTCGCCGAACACGGCGTTCTGCGTGCCCAGCAGGTACTTCAGGAAGTACTCATGCCCCTTGCCCGAGCTGCCCAGGATGTTGGAGCGCCACACGAACATATTGCGCGGGAAGTTGGCCGGGTTGTCGGGATCGTCGCAGGCGAACTGCAGCTTGCCGGACTTCAGTTGCTCGACCGTGTAGGCGACCGGGTCCTGTCCGGCGCGCTCGGCCGCATCGACCACGTCGAGCGGATTGGTGCCCAGTTGCGGGGCCGACGGCAGCCAGCCCATCCGTTCGGACTTCGCGTTCAGGTCCAGCAGCGACAGGCCGTCATAGCGCTTGCGGTCGGCAGTCGGCGACAGGATCTCGTCGACGGCCAGCTTCTCGTGGCGCCACTGGCTGGTGTGGTTGTAGAAGAACGAAGTACCGTTCATCTGGCGCGGCGGGCGCGACCAGTCCAGGCCGAAGGCGAGCGGGGCCCAGCCGAACTGCGGGCGCAGCTTTTCCTGGCCGACGTAGTGGGCCCAGCCGCCGCCGCTCTTGCCGATGCAGCCGCACATCATCAGCAGGTTGATGATGCCGCGGTAGATCATGTCGTTGTGGTACCAGTGGTTGAGCGCGGCACCAACGATGACCATGCTCTTGCCTTGCGTGCGGTCGGCGTTGTCGGCGAATTCGCGCGCAACCTGCGTCACCAGGCGGGCCGGGACGGAGGTGTGCTTTTCCTGCCAGGCGGGGGTGTAGGGCACGTCATCGTCGTACGAGGCGGCGACGTTCGGCCCGCCGAGTCCCTGATCCACGCCGTAGTTGGCCATCTGCAGGTCATACACGGTCGCCACCAGCGCAGTGCTGCCATCGGCCAGCGTCAGCCGGCGTGCCGGCACGCGGCGGCGCAGCAGTTCATCGTGTTCGCCGCCGAAGTAGGGGAAGCCCACTTCCACCACCTCGTCTTCCTTGCCGAGCAGCGACAGGCGCGGCTCGACCGGGCGGCCGCTGCCGCCGTCCTTCATCTCCAGGTTCCAGCGGCCGATCTTCTCGCCGCCGTTGTGGGCGCCTTCGCCCCAGCGGAAGCCGATCGAGCCGTTGGGCGCGACGATCTCGCCGGTGGCGTCGTCGACCAGCAGGGTCTTCCACTCGGGATGGTTGGCTTCGCCGAGGTTATCGGCCAGGTGCGAGGCGCGCAGGAAGTGGTCGGGCACCAGCGTGCCCTGGTTGTCACGCAGCAGCACCAGCATCGGCATGTCGGTGTACTGCTTCACGTAATCGCGGAAGTAGGCGGACTTGCCGCTGGCGTGGAATTCCTTCAGCACGACGTGGCCCATGGCCATCGCCAGTGCGGCGTCGGTGCCTTGCTTCGGCGCCAGCCAGATGTCGCCGAACTTGACCATCTCGCCGAAGTCGGATGACACCGCCACGGTCTTGGTGCCCTTGTAGCGGACCTCGGTGTAGAAGTGCGCGTCGGGCGTGCGGGTCTGCGGCACGTTCGAGCCCCACACCATCAGGTAGGTGGAGTTGTACCAGTCGGCCGATTCCGGCACGTCGGTCTGCTCCCCCCACACTTGCGGGCTGGCCGGCGGCAGGTCGCAGTACCAGTCGTAGAACGACAGGCAGGCGCCGCCGAGCAGGCTCAGGTAGCGTGCGCCGGCGGCATACGACACCATCGACATGGCCGGGATCGGCGAGAAGCCGATCACGCGGTCCGGGCCGAATTTCTTCACGGTAAAGGCGTTGGCCGCGGCGATGATCTCGGTGGCGGTGTTCCAGTCGGCGCGCACGAAGCCGCCCTGGCCGCGCACGCTCTTGTAGCGCGCGGCCTTCTTCGGATCCTGGCTGATCGATTCCCACGCGGCGATCGGGTCCATGGTCTTGCGGGCCTCGCGCCACATCTCCATCAGGCGGCCGCGGATCATCGGGTACTTGACGCGCTGCGCGGAGTAGACGTACCAGCTGTACGAGGCCCCGCGCGGGCAGCCGCGCGGCTCATGGTTGGGCAGGTCCGGGCGCGTGCGCGGGTAGTCGGTCTGCTGGGTTTCCCACGTGATCAGGCCATTCTTCACGTAGACCTTCCACGAGCAGGAGCCGGTGCAGTTCACGCCGTGGGTCGAGCGCACGATCTTGTCGTGCTGCCAGCGGCTGCGATAGCCGTCTTCCCACTTGCGGTCTTCGTTCACCACCGCGCCGTGGCCATCCGCATAGGTGGACTTGACGCGCGACATGAACTTCAGTCGATCCAGGAAATGACTCATTGCTTTGTTCTCCGCGAGTGCTTTGCTGCGGGCGCTCCGGTGGTTTCAGGAGCTTTGCAGGGACACTCTCAGCTTATGGGGGAGGCGGGCGGCAGCCAATTCGCTGGTGGAACAGCCGCCGCATGGCGATCGGGCTAGGCGCCGGGCACGGGACTAGTTCGGAAGAACTAGCCCGGCCGGCGGGACTGGTGACAGGGTCAGCAGGGCATGGGCGCGTTGCGGCGCGCGTAGTGCCACCAAGTCACCAGCACGCAGCTGAGGTAGAAGGCGATAAAGCAATACAGCGCGGCGTCGGCGGCGCCGGTCAACTCCAGCGAGGTGCCGAAGCTCTTGGGGATAAAGAAGCCGCCGTAGGCGCCGATCGCACCGGAGAAGCCCAGCACCGCGGCGGATTCCTTGCCGGCGTCCTGCAATGCCTGCTTCTGTGCCGCGTCGCCCTTGCCCGCGGCAGCGCGCTGGCGCTCGGTCAGGAAGATCACCGGAATCATGCGGAAGGTCGAACCGTTGCCGATGCCGGTCAGCGCGAACAACGCGATAAAGGCGGCCAGGAAGAATGTGAAGTTGCCGCCGGCGCCGTCATGCGGCAGCGCCGCCAGCACCGCGAACACCGCGGCGATCATGCCGACGAAGGTCCACAGCGTGACCCGCGCGCCGCCCAGCTTGTCGGAGGTCCAGCCACCCACGGGACGCGTCAGCGCGCCTACCAGCGGCCCCAGGAAGGCATAAGCGGTGGGATTGACGCCGGGGAACTGCGACTTGGTCAGCAGCGCCAGCCCCGCCGAGAAGCCGATGAACGAACCGAAGGTGCCCACGTACAGCCAGCACATCAGCCAGTTGTGCTTGCGCTTGAAGATCACCGCCTGCTCGGCAAACGATGCCTTGGCATCCGCGATGTCATGCATGCCGAACCACGCCGCCAGTGCCGACACGATGATGAACGGCACCCAGACAAAGCCCGCGTTCTGCAGCCACAGGTCATGCGTGGCGCCGTTGGCCGTGTACTGCTGCGGCTCGCCGCCGAGCGCGCCGAACACTGCGATCGACACCACCAGCGGCGTGACGAACTGCACCACCGACACGCCGAGGTTGCCGATGCCCGCGTTCAGCCCGGTGGCCAGCCCCTTCTTCGCCTTGGGGAAGAAGAAGCTGATATTGGCCATTGAGGAGCTGAAGTTGGCGCCGCCCAGCCCGCACAGCAGCGCCAGCACCAGCAGCGTCGGATAGCCGGTGGACGGGTCGCGCAGCGCGAAGCCCATGCCCAGCGCCGGGATCAGCAGCAGTGCGGTGGAGATCGCGGTGAAGCGCCGCCCGCCGAACACCGGCACCAGGAACGAATAGAAGATGCGCAGCGTGGCGCCGGACAGCGCCGGCAGCGCGGTCAGCCAGAACAGCTGGTTCTTGGTGAACTGGAAGCCGGCGCGGTCGAGGTTGACCGCGACCACGCTCCACAGCATCCAGACCACGAAGGCCAGCATCAGCGCCGGGATCGAGATCCACAGGTTGCGGTAGGCGATGCGCTCGCCCTGGCTTTTCCAGAAGACCTTATTCTCGGGCTCCCAGCGGGTCAGTACGGAAGAGGACATGACAGTGTGCCTTGGTTGTTGTGCGTAACAGGGGCCGTCGCTCAGGCGGCCTGCGTGAGGCCGACGGCCTGTGCCTTGCGCTGGCGTTCAGCGCGCTGGCTGTAGTGCATCCACACCAGGCTCACGCACACGGTGCCGTACATCAGCATGAAGCAGCTGCTGCGCACGCCGGTCAGGTCGGCCAGCATGCCGAACAGCACCGGCAGCACGAAGCCGCCCAGCCCGCCAGCCAGGCCGACCACACCGGAAACCGCGCCGATGTTGTGCGTGAAGTCGTTGGAGATGAACTTGAATACCGAGGCCTTGCCGATGGCAAAGGCGATGCCGACCACGAACAGCAGGAAGGTGAAGACCGTGGGCGTCAGCGCGATGCGAAAACCCTGCGGGCCGCTGGTGGTCTGGACGATGAAATCGGTCTGCGGGTAGCTCAGCAGGAAGAAGCCGACCCAGCTCACCCACATCACCCACCAGGTGGTGCGGTGCGCGCCGTAGCGGTCGGAGATCCAGCCGCCGATGGCGCGCAGCACGCCGCCGGGCAGCGAGAAGCACGCGGCCAGGAAGGCGGCGGTCTTGATGTCGAAGCCGTATTCGCCGATGTAGTACTTGGTCATCCACAGCGACAGGCCGACATAGCCGCCGAACACCACCGAGTAGTACTGCGAGTAGCGCCACACGCGCGGGTCGCGCATCACGGCGAGCTGCTCGCGCCAGCCGACGCTGGACTTGACCAGGTGCGCCGGGTTGCTGCGCGAGAACACCCAGAACAGCAGCGCTGTGACCAGCATCGCCACCGAATACACGCGCGGCACCACGGTCCAGGTGCCGGCGGCCAGGATCATCGCCGGCGCGACGAACTTGGTCAGCGCCGCGCCCGAGTTGCCGGCGCCGAAGATGCCCATCGCCAGGCCCTGGCGCGAGCGCGGGAACCAGCGCGCCACATACGGCGTGCCGACCGAGAACGAGCCGCCCGCCAGGCCGACGAACAAGCCCAGCACCAGCAGCTGCCACAGCGTGTGCGCATACGAGATCAGCCAGATCGGGATCACGGTGGCCAGCATCAGCACGAAGAAGACGATGCGCCCGCCGTAGCGGTCGGTCCAGATGCCCAGCGGCACCCGGATCAGCGAGCCGCTGAGGACGGGCGTGGCGGCCAGCAGTCCGAATTCAGTGTCGCTCAGGCCAAGCTCCTGCTTGAGCGGGATGCCGAGGACCGCGAACAGCATCCAGACGGCAAAGCAGATGGTGAAGGCGAAAGTGCTGGACGCCAGCGTGATTGCGGCGCCGGGCGCAATGGGCTCCGGCGCGCGTGGGTGGGTGGCCATGGCCATGCTCCTGTGTCAACTTTGGCGGGGGTGATGCCAGAGTAGGGGCCGCCACTGGTGCTGCCTATTCGCCGGCCGTACAGCGCACGCGGGCGCGCAGCCTGCCTTTGGAGGTAGTTCTACCGGCGGAGGTCGCCGGCGCGGCGGCGGTGCTATCGTGCAGTCAGCGTGAATGGCATCCGTTTGCGCACCTGCGGCAGACCGTGCGCCGGATCAAGAAGCCGGCGCGCGCCGCACCACCCGATTCCCGTAGCCAGCCATGGACACCATTCCCATTCTTCCCGCGCGGCGCTCGCCACCGCCTGGCAAGGCGCCCGCCGGACCGCCGCCGCGCGGCTTTGCCTTGTTTGCACTGGGCTTCCGGCCGTTCTACCTGGGCGGGGCGGTGTTCGCCGCGCTGGCCATCGCGGCGTGGTCGGCGATGCTGGCGGGCGCCGCCGCAGTCGGCCCGGCGCCGGTGATGCCGGCGATGTTCTGGCACGCGCACGAGATGGTGTTCGGCTTTGCCGCGGCCATCGTGGTGGGTTTCCTGTTCACCGCGGGGCGGGCCTGGACCGGCCAGCCGACGCCCACTGGCGCCGCGCTTGCCGCGCTGTTCCTGCTGTGGCTGGCCGGGCGCGTGGGCATGTGGGTGGTGCCGGGAACGGCGGCCTTCGTGATCGAGGGCGCGTTCCTGCCGCTGGCCGCGCTGGCCTTCACGCGCACGCTGGCCCGCGCCGGCAACCGCCGCAACTATCCGCTGGCCCTGGCGCTGTGGCTGCTGGGCGCGGCCGATGTCGCCAGCCTGTGGCTGCAGGCGCGCGGCCATGACGCCGGTGCGATGCTGGCCTGCCGCGCGGGCGTGGCGCTGGTCACGCTGTTCGTGGTGGTGATCGGCGGGCGCGTCATCCCGATGTTCACGACCAACGCGATCCCGGGGTTCCGCCTGCGGCAATACCGGCAGGTGGAGCGCATGGTGGTGCCGGCCGCGGTGCTGGGACTGGCTGCGGGGGTGCTGCCCTTGCCGGTCTGGCTGGCGGCGGCGCTGTCATTGCTGGCCGCGGCGGTGCTGGCCGTGCGCGTGGCTGGCTGGCGCAGCCATGCGGTAGGCAACCGGCCGATCCTGTGGGTGCTGCACCTGGCCTATGCGTGGCTGCCGGTGGCGCTGCTGCTGCAGGCGCTGGGTGCGCTGGGGCTGGTGATGGCGGGGCTGGCGACGCATGCCTTCACTGTCGGCGTGCTTGGCGTGGCGATCATCGCCATGATCACGCGCACCGCACTGGGTCACACCGGCCGCATGCTGGTGGCCGGCCGCGCGGAAACCGCGGCGTACTGGCTGGTGGCCACGGCGGCGGTGTTGCGGGTGTTCGGGCCGATGGCCTGGCCGGGTGGCTACCTGCATTGGGTGTGGGGAGCCGGGGCGTGCTGGGTGACCGGGTTCGGCCTCTATGCGCTGGCGTATGCGCCGCGCCTGATTCGGCGGCGGGTCGATGGCAAGCCTGGCTGAGTGAGTGGAGTAGTCTGATTTCTGCGTCTTGCCCTACAGGCCGCTGTGGCGCCATGAAAGAATGGCCGCCATGTCGAAACGTCTCGCATCGCAGCGTAATGCCATGCCCGGCGCTGCCGAATATGCCGCTTGGCTGGGCCGTCTCAAGGAAGAAGTCCACCGTACTCGCCTTGCCGCGTCGCTTTCAGTAAACCGCGAACTGATCCTGCTCTACTGGAGGCTTGGGCGTTCGATTCTCCCGCAGCAGACAGCAGCAGGCTGGGGGACAAAGGTGATCGACAGGCTTGCGGGCGATTTGCGTCAATCGTTCCCCGAGATGGCTGGTTTTTCATCGCGAAGCCTGAAATACATTCGGACGTTCGCTGCAGCCTGGCCAGACGAGGCAATAGTGCAACAGGTTGTTGCACTATTGCCTCGACTACATTGTGCGAATGACGGAAACGCTGCCCGAAGATTTGCACGGGGCGCTGCCAACGTTAGAACAGCTGGAATCCTCGCCGGAGGATGAATGAGCATTACCGCGCGGGCGCCAACCAACGGGCCGATGACATGACGCTGAGACTTGTGGTCTAAGTTCCGCGAAACGTCAAATCGATTCCGGAATCGGCGCTACTTTCGCTGACCCCAGTTCCAGCCGCACACTGAATAGCGCCACCCCCAGCGCAGCCATCGGCGCCAGTGCCGCAACCCACGGCAATGCCGCCAGACCCGGTCCGTGATCGACCACCACGCCGCCCATCCACGCACCCAGGCCGTTGCCCAGGTTGAATGCCGCGATATTGAAGCTCGAGGCCAGGTTCTGTCCCGCGCCCTGGGCGTGGCGCAGCACGCGCAGCTGCAGCGGCGAGACCGTGGCAAAGGCCGCGATGCCCAGGATGCCGACGAAGGCCACCACCAGCACCTGGCTGTGGATGGCCAGCGTCATCGCCGCCAGCACCAGCGTCAGCGTGGTCAGCGTGGCCAGCACCGCGCGCGTCGGGGTGCGGTCGGCAAAGCGGCCGCCGAGCACGTTGCCAAGGATCATGCCGGCGCCGAACAGCAGCAGGATCGGTGACACCGCCGCCTCGCCAAAGCCGGACACGCGCGTCAGCAGCGGCTGCACGTAGGTGATCACGGCAAAGATGCCCATCGACTGCAGCACCGTCATCAACAGGCCCAGCAGCACCTGCGGGCGGCCGATGGTGGCCAGTTCGTCGCGCAGGGCCACGGGGGCGCCGTGGTCCTGGCTCTTCTGCACCAGCAGCGCGATCACCGCCAGCGACAGCAGCCCGATCACGGTCATCGCCCAGAAGGTCGAGCGCCAGCCCAGGTGCAGGCCCAGCCAGGCGCCGGCGGGCATGCCCAGCAGCGTGGCCAGCGTCAGGCCGGAGAACATCACCGAGATCGCGGAGGCGCGGCGGTCCTCCGGCACCAGCCCGGTGGCCACCACCGCGCCGACGCCGAAGAAGGTGCCATGCGTGAGCGAGGTCAGCACGCGCGCGATCATCAGCGTGGTGTAGTCGGGCGCCAGCGCGCAGGCGGCATTGCCGACGGTGTAGATCACCATCAGCGCCAGCAGCACGGCCTTGCGCGGCATGCGCCGCGTCAGCAGGGTCAGCACCGGCGCGCCGGCGAAGACGCCCAGCGCGTAGCCGGACACCAGCATGCCGGCGGCGGCGATGGTCACCCGCAGGTCGGCGGCAACCTGAAGCAGCAGGCCCATGATCACGAATTCGGCGCAGCCGATGCCGAAGGAACCGGCGGTGAGCGCGTAGAGCGCAACCGGCAGCCGGCCGCGGGCGGATGCAGCGCCGGGTGTGGAGTTGGTGGAGACTGGGGGGGCCATGTTCGGGGGATGCGTCGGCAAAAGGAAGGAAGCCCGCAGTCTGTGCCTTTCCGTCTTCAGTAAAAACCGGCATGATCCATAATCAGTTTCAATGGAATCTTGAAAATCATGGACCGGATCGGCGATATCGGCCTGTTCCTGCGCGTGCTCGACCTGGGTTCGATCAGCGCCGCGGCACGCAGCCTGGACCTGTCGGTGGCGGTGGCCAGCCAGCGGCTGCAGCGGCTGGAGCGTGAACTGGGCGTGCGCCTGCTGCATCGCACCACGCGGCGGCTGCACGCCACCCCGGAAGGCGTGGTGCTGGCCGAGCAGGGGCGTGCGCTGGTGGACGACCTAGAAGCGCTGGGCACCTCGTTGCGGCAGGCCGGCACCGGGGTATCGGGCACGCTGCGGGTGACCACGTCGTCCTCGTTCGGGCGGCTCTATATCTCGCCGCTGTTGCCGGAATTCCTGGCGCTGCATCCCGGCCTGACGCTCAGCGTCAACCTGACCGACAACGTGCTGGACCTGGTCAGCGCGGGTTTCGACCTGGCCATCCGCATCGGTGTGCTGGACGATTCGACGCTGGTCGCGCGGCGGCTGGCCAACAACCGGCGGCTGCTGTGTGCCGCGCCGGACTACCTGCGCCGGCGCGGCACGCCGCGCACCCCGCAGGACCTGGCGCGGCACGATTGCCTGGTGCTGGTGGGCAGCCAGGGCCGGCAGGATGTCTGGCGCCTGGGCGACGGCGCCGGCGGGGAGATTGCCGTGCGCGTGCGCGGCCGGATCGAGGCCAATACCGGCGAGCTGTTGTCCGATGCGGCGCTGGCGGGCTTTGGCATCGCCCTGCATTCCACCTGGCATGTCTGCGCCGACCTGCGCGCCGGGCGGCTGGTGCAGGTGCTGCCCGATTACCCGCTCGCCGACACCGGCATCTACGCCGTGATGCCGCAGCGGCGGCTGGTGCCCCCGCGCGTGCGCGCCTTTGTCGATTTCCTGGCCGGGCGCTTCGGCGACAACCCGCCGTGGGAGCAACCCCACGGCGGGTGAGCCGGCCTGCCCTACGCGGGTGGAGGCGCCGCCGCGCGCCGGTAGTCGCCCGGGGTCATGCCGGTCCAGCGGCGGAAGGCGCGGAAGAACGAGTTGGCATCGTCAAAGCCGAGCCGGAACGCGATTTCTCCGAGCGACATCGCGCCTCCGGCCAGGTAGCCGCCAGCCAGCTCGCGGCGCGCCTCTTCACACAGCGTGCGGAAACTCGTGCCCGCCGCCATCAGCCGGCGCTGCAGCGTGCGCTCGCTGATGTCCAGGTGGCGTGCCACCGCGGCCAGGCTGAGGGCGCGGTCGCCGGCCAGCGCCTGCAGGGCCGCGCGCACATCGTCCAGCGACGCGGACGCCGGCCGCGCTTCGCGCGCGGCATGGCCCGCGCCCGCGCCGGCCGGTCCGCTGCGCACGCGGGCAGCCAGGCGCAAGGCCAGGTCGCGGCGGCCGAACACGATGGCGTCTTCGGGCTCGCCAAAGCGCACCGGGCAGTCGAATGCTTCGGTATAGCGCAGGTGCCAGTCCGGCTGGCCGATGCGCAGCGACACCCGCAGCGGATGCAGCGGCTTGCGCGTGAACTGGCGCCCGAAGGCCAGCAGCGAGCACAGCTCCATGTCGATGCGCGGTCGGGTGTCGGGCGCCTCGGGATCGCTCGGGCGGATACAGACCCAGGCTTCGTCGCCCTGGCGGCGCAGTTCGATGCGGTCGCCGGCGAGCAGCTTCTGGTAGCGCGCGATGCGCCGCAGCGCGGTGCCCAGCGACGGCCCGGCCATGGCCGTCAGGCCCGCCAGCCCGAGCAGGTCGGTCTGCATCCGGCTGCCCAGCCACAGGCCGATGGTTGGATCGCCGGTGGCACGGTAGACCGCGCAGAGCACGTGGCAGGCCTGTTGCGGGCCGGCCGCCGGCATGGCGGGCCTGAGGTCGCTGGGGTCGGAGTCGGTGTCGGATTCCGGGGCAGGCGCGAGTCCCGATACGTCGTAGCCGCCGTCACGCAGTGCGTGCAGCAGGTCACGAGGCAACGGCCCGGCCTGGATAGGCTCTTGTTGTGTCATTGTCATTATCTGGCTGGCAAGTTGGCGCAAGTGCGCCAGTGCAGCCCCCGGTAACACTGAGATTACGCGGTGCCGGTGCCCCCTTCAAGGGAGTGCGGGGGGATGAAGTGTGGCCTGGGCAGCGCAACGGCGTGCTGGCGGCGGGGGTGCCGCACCGTTGCCGGGTTCCGGCGCGCCTGCAACCCGTTGCCTAAAATTTGGGCGCTCCGGTGGGTTGCCGCACAGACCGGGGCTTTCGGGGAATGTAGGGCCAGGATATCCACAGATTCTGTGGATATCACACGCAGGTTTTCAACATGGGTTTATGCGGCTGCCGCCAAGCGCCGGATGCAGGTATGCTGGTTGGTTTGAGGGCGCGGCGTGTTGCCTGGCCGCGCCGTCATCGTGTGGCATCCCTGCCGGATTTGCCGCCATCGTGCCGCCAACGTCCGCTGTTGGCCCAATCGTTCTACCTGCCCGCCGCCATGCGCCATGACCGGTCGTCCGCAGTCCTGCCTCGTCTTGCCTTGTTGCCGATGCTTGCCGCCGCCGTGGCGCTGTCCGGCTGCGTGGCGCAATACCGGGTGCCTGCCGGCGCCCCGGCCGCCAGCGTGCGGCTGCTGACCAGCACCGACGACAACACTTCGTTCACCGTGGTCGATCCGGCCAAATGCCCGGTGCCCGCGCGGCCGCTGGTGCTGGCGGGAACCGGCAGGCAGTTGTCTGCGATGGGTCGGGACCGGAGCCTGGACATGGCCGGGCGCTCGCCCGAGCCGCCGGCTCGCACGCGCGAGCGGCTGGTGGAGGCGGGCCGGCGCATCTACGTGGCGGTGACCTCGGCCGCGGCGCCGCCGCTGCCCGAGCTGCGTTGCGCGGCGGGCGTGTCATTCGTGCCGGTTGCCGGCGGCCAGTATGAGATCCGCTACCAGCGGGACGAAACCGCGAGCCAGTGCTCGGCGCAGGTATTGCGCATGCAGCCGCTGGCCGGTGGCGGCGCGCGCCTGACGGCGGAGCCGACCCAGCAGGGCTTCAGGGCGCTGCGCAAGGAGTATGTCTGCCAGGCGCAGTGACGCGCCCGGCAGGCCGATGGCACCATCGATTGAAGCGGGCGCGTGAGACGGGCGCGCGCTGGCCGCGCTGGCGGCTTACTGCTCGATCAGGAAACGCTCCGGGCGCTTGCCCAACCATGCCGGCGCGCGGCCGCGGCCCGACCAGGTCTTGCCGGTCTTGGGGTCCATGTACTTCGGCGGCAAGGCGGATGCGGGCTTCTTGGCACTCGAACCAGCCGGGCGGCCACGCTTGCGGCGCGGCAGGATGTCTTCGGCGGTCAGGCCGTATTCAGTCATCAGGTCCCGGATTTTGTCGATCACGCCGGCGACTTCCGTCGCACGCACTTCATTCAGCTTGGCTTCCAGCGCTTCCTTCTCAGCCAGGAGTTGCTTGTATGTCGCCATTTATATCCCCTTTCTGCAAATAGGCCGCTGCATGGTACTAGAAGTGTGGTGTCGGTTCACCTAAAAAAATTTTACAAAAAATAACGGAGATTGCACGGACTGATTGTTTGCTGGCCTGAATTGACGGTCGCACAGCCCACGATGCAGCCGGTATTGGGCTGGGCATCGCCCGTTTTGCCCGCATTTAAGGACAATGAAAATACGCACGCCCCCGGCCTTTAGCGCCTAGACTGCTTGTCTGCGCCCGGCGCAGCCCCCTCTGACACGACTACCGGAGCCCCTGATGAGCCAGCAGATTTTTGTCAATTTGCCCGTCCGCGACCTGCAAAAGTCGATTGCCTTCTTTACGCAGTTGGGTTTTTCCTTCAATCCGCAATTTACCGACGACACTGCCACCTGCATGATCGTCGGCGAAAACATTTTCGTGATGCTGCTGACCGAAGCCAAGTTCCGCAGCTTCTCGCCCAATGAAATCTGCGATGCACGGAAATCGACTGAGGTGCTGGTTTGCCTGTCGATGGAAACCCGCGCGCGCGTGGATGAAATGGTCAATGCCGCGGTCGCGGCGGGTGGCAATACCTACAAGCCGCCGATGGATTTGGGATTCATGTACGGGCATGGATTCCAGGATCCCGATGGCCATGTCTGGGAACTGGTGTACATGGATGTGGCGGCAATGCAGGCCGGGCAATGAAGGCGATTTAGCGAAACGCCATTCGCCAAGCGCGGGACCTTTCAGGCAAGCCACCAAAAAAACAGCCCGGGAAAGCAGGAAGCCCGGGCTTGAAATCCACCTGGATCACGGTGGAGGAGACATCTGGTTGTCAGCGTCCCGGGCGTGGCGCCCGGGACGCGGCAGTAGCTTTCGGCAGGATCAGATGGCCCAGCCCCCGGCATAGAACGCAGCCAGCACGACCGCGATGGCCACCGTGCCGACATTGAGCTTGCGCCATTCGCCAGCCACCACGCGGCCCACCACCAGGGTGCAGAAGCCCAGCATGATGCCGGTCACGATATTGCAGGTCAGCACGATGAACACGGCGCAGACCAGGCCAGCCATCGCGTCGACCAGGTCGTCCATGTGCAGGCGGCTCACGCTCGACAGCATCAGCAGGCCCACGTACATCAGCGCGGGCGCGGTGGCGTACGACGGCACCAGCCCGGCCAGCGGCGAGAAGAACATCACCGCAACGAACAGCAGGCCCACCACCACGGCGGTCAGGCCGGTCTTGGCGCCGGCCGCAACGCCGACGGTCGACTCGATGTAGGCTGCAGCCGGAGCGCCGCCGAACATCCCCGAGAAGATCGAGCTGACCGAATCCGCGGTCAGCGCGCGCCCGCCATTGTGGATATGGCCGGCAGCGTTGAGCTGGCCGGCTTGTCCGGCGACCGCGCGGATCGTGCCGGTGGCATCGAACACCGCGGTCATCACCAGGGCCAGCACGCTCGGCAGCACTGCTGCCGTCAGCGCGCCGCGCACGTCCATGGCGCCGATCAGCGATTCATGGCCGGGTGCGCTCAGCGACGGCAGCGCGAACACGCCGGTGAACTTCACCGCCGGGTCGAAGGCCAGGCCCAGCGCGGAGATCGCGATGATCACCAGCAGGATGCCGCCCGGCACCTTGCGGCGCTCCAGGCCGAAGATCGCGGCCAGGCCCAGCACCGACATCACCACCGGGAACGAGGTGATCTTGCCCAGTGACACCGGCAGGCCGGGGTGAGCGTTCTTGACCACCAGGCCGACTTCATTCGAGGCGATCAACAGCAGGAACAGGCCGATGCCGATGCCGGTGCCGTGCGCCACGCCGGCGGGCAGGTTGCGCAGGATCCAGGAGCGCACGCCGGTGACGGAGATCGCGGTGAAGATCACGCCCATCAGGAACACGGCGCCGAGCGCGACCGCCGGCGACAGGCCCTGCCCCAGCACCAGCCCAAAGGCCATGAATGCGGTCAGCGAGATGGCGCAGCCGATGGCGATCGGCAGCTTGGCCCACAGGCCCATCAGCAGGGAGCCGAAGGCGGTGGTCAGGCACACCGCGACAAAGACCGCGCTGGTGTCGAAGCCGGCCTTGCCCAGCATGCCGGGAACGACAAAGACGGCGTAGACCATCGCCATGAAGGTGGTCACCCCGGCGACCACTTCCTTGCGCTGGGTGCTGCCGCGCGCGGTGATCTCGAAAAACGCGTCGATCCGGCTCCGGACTTCGGGGACTTGGGGGCGTGCAGCATCGGCTTCCGTCGCGGACGACGGATAGGGCTGTTCGATCATGATGAGCTGTCTCCTTGCGGGCGCTGCAACGTCCGTCGTACGGACTGTCGTCAGGCGTGTCTCACGTGGTTCTGGTCTGGGCTGGAGGCGCAAACCTGGCCAACCCGCTGTTATCGGTGTGCCGCTTGTCGGTGCCTCTGCGGGCGCGATCCGGGCAAGGCTGAAGGCTAGGTGACCACGCGCCATGCATCATCACCGGCAGGCAATGCGCGGCATGTGCATCGAGGAATATCGAATGTGACGATTGGGCACCTTGGATTGGCGGATTGGCATCAGGTGGCGCGTGCGGCAGGCGGCCATTATCACGCACCCCATATACGGCCTATAGGTACAGACCCGGATGATTCAGGCGCAACTTCTCTATACTAGGGATAACCCTGAACTGCCTCCCGATCCGGGCCGAACCACGGCTGGATGTGCCTCGTGAGGCGCACCAACTTCCATCCAACCGGAAAGGATATTCGCCATGCAAGTACTCGCCGACACCCTCTATCGCCAGCCCGCCCAAGCCAAGGCATCGAAGCCCGCCGCCCAGCCGGCACGCGATGTTGCCTACTACGCCCGCGTGGGCGGCGGCCAATCGCTGGCCGCGCGGGTGCGCGCCTACTTTGCCCAGGGCTGGACCCTGTACGTAGCCAACGCACGCGAGGCCGCGCCGATCCGCTGGCTGTAAGCGGGCGCGCTGCCTCAGTACATGCCGGTGCGGGCCATGAACGCGTCCAGGGTCCAGCCGCGCCCGAGCAGCAGCATGCGCGTATGCAGGCCCTCACGCACTGGCGCGTCGACGGCCTGGCCCAGCCAGGTCAGCGTCTTGTGGCGCAAGTCCACATAGCCCATCGGGTAATCGGCGGCCAGCGCCTGCCATAGGGCGTTGGCGCCGGCCGACTGGCGCGCCCCGCTCAGCAGGCACAGCCCGCCATCCAGCGCCCAGCGGTACAGCGCCCGAGCCAGGCCGCGGCGCTGGTAAGCGGGCGCAAACTTTGTGTGCGGCGCCCGTACCCATGGGTCGGCCCGGCGGCCGACCTCGATCAGCCGGTTGAAGACGGTATAACCGGCCAGCCGGCGCTGCATCACATCTTCCACATACACGTAGTACTCGCCGTCGGCCTCGCGATAGCGCAGGCGCAGGCCTGGCGCGCCCGCGGGCAGCGCCGGCATCGCATGCAGGCAGTCGCCGGGTTGGCCGATGCGGTCGTGCAGGGCACCCAGCTCGCGCTCGATATCGCCCGGCGCGAGCTCAACGTCGATGCGCAGTTCGAGCGCGCGCGGCAGGGCCGGCGCCGGCAGGCGCAGGGCATGGAAATTCACCATGGCAAGACTCCACTGGGGCTCAGGGATTGAGGATCAGGTAGAGGGCGGCAAGCGCCACCATGGCGCAGAAGGTATGGCGGTAGAGCGGGGACATGTCTGGCTTTCTCCTGGCTGCATGATCAAGCGGGTGCCGGATGGCATCCGCGACATGGGCCGTGCGGGAAAGCTCAGGACTGGAGGGTGGCGCCCCGAGCTGCCCGCACGGCCAGGAAAAGCACGGCGCGGCGGACCTGGGCGTACGCGTGGAAGCGGTCGGCCAGGTCGATGGCGGCGCCCGGGCGCTGCGTGGCGCGCACGCCTGCCGCCGGCAGGGCCGGGCGGTTCAGGGTGGCGAAGCGGACAGTGCGAAGCATGGGTGTCGGGGCGCGAAAGCATCGGGGGAACATTGCTTATGCCACACTTCGCGCGCAATGTCCAGGCAAGTTGCGGGCTTCCGCTTTTAACTCCGTGCTACTTCGTAATCATGGTGGCTGTGGCCGGCCTGCCGGCCACAGCTCTGCCATCTTTAATTGTGAACACTGTCTACATGTACTAGACTCAGAAAGCATCGTTCACCGGCCTTCTTGCAGGAGCCAAGATGACGACTTCCCCCACACCCGAAACCGACACCGGCCCCGTCAGGCTGCTGGTGGCCACCACCAAGGGCGCCTGGTTCCTGACCAGCGACGCCGCGCGCCGCAGCTGGCAGATCGAGGGCCCGACGTTCCTCGGCCATACCATCCACCATATCGTGCAGGACCCGCGTGAACCGTCGCGCATGCTGATGGCGGCGCGCACCGGCCACCTGGGCCCGACCGTGTTCCGCTCCACCGACGGCGGCCGCAACTGGACCGAAGCCGCGCGCCCGCCCGCCTTCGACAAGGCCCCGGAGGGCGAGACCGGCCGCGTCGTCGACCACGTGTTCTGGCTCACGCCCGGCCATGCCAGCGAGCCCGGCACCTGGTATGCCGGCACCTCGCCGCAGGGCCTGTTCCGCAGCGCCGACCACGGCGTGACCTGGGAGCCGGTATCAGGCTTCAACGACCACCCGAACTGGCGCACCTGGACCGGCGGCGAGCAGGACGGCACGCCCGACGGCCCCAAGATGCATTCCGTGCTGGTCGATCCGCGCGACGCGCGCCACCTGTATATCGGCATGTCCAGCGGCGGCGTGTTCGAGAGCACCGACGGCGGCGCGGACTGGAAGCCGCTGAACCGCGGCAGCCTCGCCACCTTCCTGCCCGATCCCAATCCCGAGTACGGCCAGGATCCGCACTGCATGCTGCAGCATCCCGCCGACCCGGACATCCTGTACCAGCAGAACCATTGCGGCATCTACCGCATGGACCGCCGCGAAGGCGTGTGGAAACGCATCGGCGAAGCCATGCCGGCGGAAGTGGGCGATATCGGCTTCCCCATCGTCGCCCACTGCCGCGATCCGCGCACGGTCTGGGTGTTCCCGATGGATGGCAGCGACGTCTGGCCGCGCGTCAGCCCGGGCGGCCGCCCGGCAGCGTATGTCACGCGCGATGCCGGCGAAACCTGGCAGCGCCAGGACCGCGGCCTGCCCGCCGAACAAGGCTGGTTCACGGTCAAGCGCCAGGCCATGGCCACCGACGGCCACGCGCCGGTGGGCGTGTACTTCGGCACCACCGGCGGCGAGATCTGGGCCAGTGCCGATGAAGGCGAGGGCTGGCAATGCATCGCCCGCAACCTGCCGCAGGTCTACGCGGTTACCGTGGCGCGCCCTGCCTGAATGCCATCAGCCGACCGGAGAACTTCCATGCAGGTCCGTATCGCGACGCCGCTCTTCTCCTATACCGGACAGCGCGAATACGTCGAGGCCCGTGGCGCCAGCATCGCCGAGCTGCTCGACGACCTTGACCGCCAGTTCCCCGGCATGCGCTTTCGCATCGTCGATGAGCAGGGCAAGCTGCGGCCGTATATCCGCGTCTTCGTCAACCGCACGCAGCTGATGCGGCTGGACGCGCCATTGAAGGAAACCGACGAGGTGCATATCCTGCAGGCGCTGGCGGGCGGGTAAGCGCCCGGCTACAGCGCCTGCAGGTACGGCCACGGGTAGATGCCGCGGTCGTGCCCGTCGCTGAACACGATCTGCACACCATAGCCCATTTCGCCGAGGGCGACGATTTGCGTGTCGCCCGGCCCGGCCTCCGAGGGCTTGCCGCGGCAGGCGGCGCAACGGCAGGCTGCGCGCAAGCGGCCCGGGTCCAGCGACTGGCACTGGCCGTCTGGCCAGTAGACGCGCAGCGCGCCGTTGGCGCGGGAGAGCTCCAGGCGCGTGGGTACGACCATGCCGCCGCTCATGCATGAGCCTCCGGCGCGCCGATCTGCGCCAGCGCAATGCGTACGGCCTTGCGTACCTCCGGATCGGCATCGTCGGCGGCCGAGGCAAGGGCCGGCACGGCTGCCGCATCCCGCAGGCTCCCCAGCGACAGCGCGGCCTCCTTGCGCAGGTTGCTGATGGCGTGGGCCAGCTGCATCGTCAGCGGCACCAGCGCCGCGCGGTCGCGCAGCTTGCCGAGAGCCCTGGCGGCCTGCAGGCGGACCTGCCAGTAGCGGTCCTCCAGCGCGTCGATCAACGGGCCCACGGCTTCAGGGAATTTCAGTTTTCCCAGCGTCTGCGCGGCTTCTTCCCGCACCTGCCAGGCGCCGTCGCGCAGGGCCGCCAGCAACGCATCGCGCGCCGACGGGTCGGCAGCCAGGCCGAGCGCGCCGGCGGCGGCGCGCCTGACGTCGGTATCGGCATCGCTGGTCGCAGCTTGTGCCAGCGCGGGCAGGGCTTCGCTGCGCCTGAGCCAGCCCAGCACGGCCACGGCTTCGCGGCGCACCGGGGCGGCCGCGTCGGACAGCGCCGCCATGGCCGCATCGAAGCCGGCCGCATAGCGCAGCTCGCGCAGGCCGCGCCACGCGGCCGCCCGGACAAAGGGATCGCCGTGCGTGACCCACGGCAGCAGGGCGGCACCGGAGGCGGGCGCCTTCAGTTCCGACAGTCCCTGTGCTGCCGCTTCGGCCACTTCGCGGCTGGGGTCGGCCAGTGCCGCGGCCAGCGCCGGGACGACCGCTTCCTGTTCCCAGCTGGCCAGCGTGCGCGCGGCTTCCGCGCGCACGGATTCGGCAGGGTCCGATTGCAGGCGCTGCAGCAGCAGCGGCACGCCGTCTTCATCCTCCAGGTCGGCAAGTTGCAGCACGGCCACGCGTCGCACCGCAGGGTCGGGGTCGGCCAGGCGCAGCGTCAGCGCGCCGATGGAGGGATCGAGATCAAACAGGGATTCGTCAGGCAGGGTGGAAGCTTGCGGCATGGATGGCAGTCAGGTCGATAGCGGTCAGGCGGCGGTCGCGAGCGCGCTGGCCTGGGTGTGGTCGTGCAGCAGGTCGCGGCAGCGGCGCTTGAGCCGGATGAAATCGTCATCGGTCATCAACTCGGCGCGGCGGGGCCGCTCGAAGGGGATAGCGATATCTTCAAGGATGCGTCCGGGCCGTGGCGACATCACCAGCACGCGGTCGGCCAGGAACAGCGCCTCGTCGATGTCATGGGTGACGAAGACCACGGTGGTGCGCATCCGCGCCCAGACCTCGAGCAGCAGGGCTTGCATATGGGCGCGGGTCTGCGCGTCGAGCGCACCGAAGGGCTCGTCCATCAGCAGCACGCGCGGCCGGTTGATCAGCACGCGCGCAATCTCCGCGCGCTGCTGCATGCCGCCGGAAAGCTGGGCGGGGTAGCGCTGCGCGAAGCCGCCCAGGCCGACCAGGTCCAGCAGGGCCTGCGCCTCGCGCTTGCGCTCGGCGGTGGGCACGCCCTGCATCTTCAGGCCGAAGGCGACGTTGTCGAGCACGCGCTTCCACGGGAACAGCGAGTGCTGCTGGAACACCAGCCCGCGCTCCGGCGCGGGGCCGCGCACCGGCGCCCCGTCGAGCAGGATCTCGCCCGCCGCCGCCGGCAGGTGTCCGGCGATGGCGCCCAGCAGCGTGGACTTGCCGCAGCCCGACGGCCCCAGGATGCAGACGAACTGCCCGGCGGGAATGTCGATGGATAGCTGGTGCACGGCGGTGAAGGCGGCATCGCCCTGGCCCAGCGCCACATCCAGGCCGCGCACCTGCAGGTGGCCCGCGCGGATCGGTTGGCTCGTCATGCGCGCACCTGCTGCAGGCGGGTCCACGGCATCAGCCACGCGCCGAGGCGCTTGATCAGCGCGCTGCTGCCCATGCCGAAGGCACCGATCAGGAGCATGCCGACGACGATGTCTGCATAGTTCTGCAGGTTGTAGGCCTCCCACGTGTAGTAGCCGATGCCGTACTGGCCGGCGATCATCTCGGCGGTGACCAGGCAGAACCAGGACGTGCCCATGCCGATCGCCAGCCCGGTGACGATACTCGGCAGCGCCGCGGGCAGCAGCACCTCGGGGAAGACGGTCCAGCGGCGCGCGCCCAGGCTGCGCGCCGTGGCGACCAGGCGCGGGTCGGTGCGCTCCACGCCGTGGATGGTGTTGAGCAGGATCGGGAACAGCGCCCCGATGAAGGTGATGAAGATCATGCTCAGCTCCGAAGACGGGAACATCAGGATTGCCAGCGGAATCCACGCCACGCCGGGGATCGGGCGCAGCACCTCCAGCGGTGGCAGCAGCAGGTCTTCCAGCCAGCGCGAGCGGCCGATCGCCATGCCGAGCACGATGCCAGCCACGGCCGCCGCGCCAAAGCCGGCAAACACGCGGTACAGGCTGTTGCTCAGGTGCAGCACCAGCTTGGGTGACTGCAGCAGTTGCCAGGCCGCCGGAACCACGTCGCTGGGCGCGGGCACGTTGGCGAAGGTGACGAGGCCGAGGTGGGCCCGGTGGGACGAGGCCAGCTGCCACAGCACGATGCAGCTGGCCAGCGCGGCCAGGCGCACCAGCCAGCGTGCCAGCCGCACGCGTGCCGCGCCCGGCGCGGCCGGTGCCACCGGGGGCGCCCCCGCTTCAAGGCTGATCGAGGTCATGGGCGCGCTCCGCGTCAGTTGCTGGCCACGGCGACCGCGGCGCCGCTGACTGCGGCAAAGTCCCGCACATTGCCACCATTGGCCTTTGCCCAGCCATCCGCTGAGCCCTTGAGCAGGAAGGCGCTCGCCTGCCCCTTGCCGTCCTGCACGTACCACGCCTTGCTGGCCAGCAGCTTCAGGCCGGTATTGCGGTCATGCACATACAGCACGCGCGCCTGCTTGCCCTCTTTTGCAGCCTGCCTGAGCGCGGCGAATGCTGCAGCCGGCGAGGCATAGGCGCGCACCCTGGACTCGCCCCGCAGCCACAGCTGCGCGGCCAGCTTCGGCTCGGCGATGGGTTTGCCGCTGCCCGCGTCCTTCGCCGCGAGGGGCTGTTTGTCGTAGGACTTCAGGCGCGCTTCATAGTCCAGCCCCTCCAGCCTGAAGGCTTCGCGGATGTAGCGCTCGTCGATCACGGTGTCGGCGCTGAGGTCGGCATCGGTGCGCTTGAGCAGCTTCAGCGTCTCGATCGAGGTCTGCAGCGCCTGGCGGTACTCCGGCTTCCAGGTGTAGTCGCGGTTCTGCAGGCCGAGCGGGCCATGGAACAGGTAGTCCACCTCGGCGTCGATGCCGGTCACCCGGGCAATCAGCTCGCTGTATTTCTCGGGCTCCGCCGCCATCAGGCGGTCGGCCTCGATCGCGGCGCGCAGGTAGGCCACCACGATCTCCGGGTACTTCTGCGCGTATTCCGCGTTCACCAGCGCGCCGTGGAAGGTGGGGGCCTCGGCCTGGGCGCCGTCATAGATCTTGCGGGCAAAGCCGCGGAAGACAAAGAGCTCGGGGAAGGGCACGAAGTTGGCATGGCCGTCCACCTTGTGTGCCTGCAGCGCCGAGCCGCCGACCTCGGGCGACTGCGACACCAGGGTCACGTCCTTGTCCGGGTCCCAGCCCTGGCGCTTGATCGCGCGCAGCAGCATGCCGTGCGCGGTGGAGCCGAACGGCACCGAGATGGTCTTGCCCCTGAGCTCCGCCAGCGACTGGACCGGCGAATCCGCCGGCACCACGATGCCGTTGCCGGTGCCGATCGCGTTGCCCGACAGCGGCGCGATGAACAGGCTCTTCTTGCCGGCCTTCTGGAAGGCAGCGGCATTGAGCGAGCCGGGGAAATCCGCCATGGCGCCGATATCCAGCTTGTCGGCCACCATCTCGTTGGTCAGCGGCGGGCCGGAGGTGAAGTTCTTCCATTGCACGTCGTAGGTGACGTCCTTGTACTTGCCGGTGCGGGGCAGGTACTTGTCGAGCAGCTTCAGTTCGCGGATCAGCAGGCCGCCGGTGGCGCAGTTGATGGTGGTGTCCTGCGTGCCGATGGCAACGCGGATGGTTTCGGCACTGGCCGTGCCGGCCAGGCTGGCGGCGGCCAGTGCCAGCAGCAGGTGGATGCTGGTGGAGGCTTTCATGGGGTTATCTCTGTGGTGCTGTTGTCATGAAGCGGGGCAATCAACGCAGCAGGTACGGGATCTCGACCCTGACCGCGCCCGTCGGGCAATCCTTCTCGCAGGGCATGCAGTACCAGCACTCGTCGAACTGCATGAATGCCTTGCCTTTGGTCAGGTCGATGGCCAGCAGGTCCATCGGGCAGACATCGACGCAGACCGTGCAGCCCTTGTCGGCAATGCACTTGTCTTCATCGATGGTGACCGGCGCGCTGCTGCGCTGGGCGATCTCATGCGGGGTGTAGGCCATGGCGTGGGTTCCTTCAGGCGGCAGCCAGGGTGGCGGGTTCGGCAGTGGCGGCCGTGGCGGCGGCCTGGCCGCGGCTGACGCGCAGCCGCTGGTAGGCGGTGGCGTCGTCGCCTGCCACCGGGACGATGTACGGCTCGATCGCGCGCTTGTGGCTGACCATGCGCCCGGCTTCATCCTTGCTCAGGTGCGTATGGCAGAACCAGTCCGCATCATTGCGCTGCGGATAGTCGACGCGATGGTGGTAGAGACCCCAGCGGCTCTCGGTGCGGAACAGGGAGGCGCGTGCCGCCATCTCGGCGCAGTCGCGGATCGCCATCACCTCGACCGCGCGCATCAGCTCGTGCGGATTGGCGGCGCGGATCTGGCCGATGTCCTCGGCGATGGCGTCAAAACGCTGCAGGCCGATTTCCATCTTGCGCGTGACCTTGGGCGGCTGCAGGTAGTCGTTGACCATGCGGCGCAGCTTGTATTCCACCTGGGCGGGCGGCAGCCCACTCTCGCGCGCCAGCGGTGCGAACACGCGCGCGCGCTCCGCCTCGACCTGGGCCGCATCGGCTTCAGGCAGGCCGCGGCCGGCGACGTAGTCGGCCGCGTTGTGCCCGGCAAACCAGCCATAGGTGAAGGCGCCCAGCATGTAGTTGTGCGGCACGGCGGCCATGTCTCCGGCCGCGTACAGGCCCGGCACGGTAGTCTCGGCGCGCTCGTTCACATGCACGCCGGAAGCGCTGTGGCCGCTGCAGAAGCCGATCTCCGAGATATGCATCTCCACCATCTGCCTGCGGTAGTCGGTGCCGCGCCCGGCGTGGAACTGGCCGCGGCTGGGCCGTTCGTTGGTGTGCAGGATCGTCTCGATGGTCTGGATGGTTTCTTCCGCCAGGTGGTCAAGCTTCAGGAACACCGGGCCGTTGCCGCCCTGGAGCTCCTGGTAGAACTCCCACATCATCTGGCCGCTCCAGTAGTCGCATTCGATAAAGCGCTCGCCCTTGCCGTTGGCGGTATAGCCGCCCAGCGGGCCGGTCACGTAGGCGCAGGCCGGGCCGTTGTAGTCCTTGATCAGCGGATTGATCTGGAAGCACTCCAGGTTGGCCAGCGCGGCGCCGGCGTGATAGGCCATGGCATAGCCGTCGCCGGCATTGGTCGGGTTCTCGTAGGTGCCCATCAGGTAGCCGGAAGCGGGCAGGCCCAGGCGGCCGGCCGCGCCGCAGCACAGGATCACGGCGCGCGCGCGGATCACGTGGAAGTCCGCGCTGCGGCAGTCGAAGCCCATCACGCCGCCGGCGGCGCCGCTGGCGTCGGTCAGCACGCGCGTGGCGACGATGCGGTTGGTGATCTCTACCCGCGCGCGCTTGAGCTGGCGGTACAGCACCTTCTTGACGTTGTGTCCTTCCGGCATCGGCAGCACATAGGAGCCCATGTGATGGACCTTCTTCACTGCGTAGTCGCCGGTCTCGTCCTTCTCGAACCTGACGCCCCAGCGATCCAGCTGCTCGATGGTGGCAAAGCTGTGGCGCGCGTAGGCATAAACGGTGGACTGGTCGACGATGCCGTCGTTGGCCACGGTGATCTCGCGGGTGTACTGCTCGGGCGTGGCGTGGCCGGGGATCACGGCATTGTTCAGCCCGTCCATGCCCATCGAGATGGCGCCGCTGCGCTTGACGTGCGCCTTGTCGAGCAGCAGCACGCGCAGCGCGGGGTTGCGTTCCTTGGCCTTGATCGCGGCCATCGGGCCGGCGGTGCCGCCGCCGACGACAACGATGTCGTATTCGTGAGTCAGGGTATTCATGCGGAGGGCTTCCCCTTGCTGGCTGGTTTGCGGGGCCGTGCATGGCCGGCTGGGCTGGTGACGCTGGCGGCTGGCGCGGTCTTGTGCCGGTCTGCGCGCAGCCGGTACTGGAACGCGTCGCCGCGGAAGTAGAGGAACTCGTAATCGATAGGCGTGCCTTGCGCGTCATGGGTCAGGCGTTCGATGCGCAGCACCGGCGCGCCTTCCTCGATGCGCAGGGCCTGGGTCAGCTCGTCGTCGGCGAGGATGGCGTCGACACTCAGGTCGGCATGGCCGAGCTTCACGCCACAGTCGTTTTCCAGGATCAGGAAGATGTCGCGCGTGGCCAGGTCGGCAGTGAGCAGGCGGCGGCCGACGGCCTCGGACACCCAGGTCAGCTCCAGCGACACCGGCTCGCGGTTGAGCAGGCGCACGCGCCGGATCTCCACCACCGGATCGCCTTCGCGCAGCCGCAGTTGCGTGGCAACGTGACGGCTGGCAGGTACGCATTTGCAGTTGCGTATCTGGTTCAGGATCTCGTAGCCCATGCTCGACATGGCCTCGGCAAAGCCTTGCAGCGAAGTCACGTTCTGGAAGGCGCGGGGCTTGGAGACGAAGGTGCCCTTGCCATGGATCTTGAAGATCAGCCCCTCCTTCTGCAGGTCGCCCAGCGCCTGGCGCACGGTGATGCGGCTGGCGCGAAAGCGCTCGCCCAGCTCGCTTTCCGACGGCATCTGGTGGTGCGGCGGATAGGTGCCGTCCAGGATGCTGGCGCGCAAGGCGTCCTTGATTTGCGTATAGAGCGGCAGCGGGATCGGTGCCGGCATGGCTGCGGCGGCGGGGACGGGTACCACGTTGGTCCGGGTCGTCATGGGGATCGACATAGCGTGTTATGACAAGTTGGGAACCACTATATGGACGACGCTGCGCCGGAGGAACGAAGCAATCCGGATATGCAAGGATGAAATCCGAACACGCGCTGCGTGCGCCTCTCAACTCCCGTTGCCCCGCGCCGATATCCAGTCATGAACCCTGCCGTCCGCCATCCGCCGCGGCCGCAGGCTGATGACAACGACGGCGGTAAAAACCACACGCACGGCACGGGAGCGCAGCATGAGCAGTTCCATGAGGGACATCGACGAACGGACCAACCTGACCAACAACAACCAGTTCGAGCTGCTGCTGTTCCGGCTTGGCGAAGCCGAGCATTCCGGCCAGACGGAGCTGTTCGGGATCAATGTCTTCAAGGTGCGCGAGATCCTGGTGATGCCGCACGTGACGACCGTGGTGGGGGCCGACCCGTCGATCCTGGGCATGGCGGATATCCGCGGCCAGGTGATCCCGGTGATCGACCTGCCCCGGCTGGTGGGCTGCAAGCCGCGCAGCGGCCTGGGCATCCTGCTGGTGACGGAATATGCACGTTCGACGCAGGGCTTCGCGGTAGAGGCAGTGGAGGAAATTGTGCGCCTGGAGTGGAACCAGGTGCATTCGGCCGAGGCCAGCGTGCGGACCGGCCACGTCACCAGCATCGCCAAGCTGGACGGGGACACCGCCGGGGGCGCGGACCCGTCGCGGCTGGTGCAGGTGCTGGACGTCGAGCAGATCCTGCGCGATGTGCTGCCGACGCGGCAGCCGGACGTGGACCCGGGCACGGTCGGCCCGCAGTTGAGCCTGCGCCCCGGCGCCAAGGTCATTGCCGCCGACGATTCGGCACTGGCGCGCGGCCTGATCGAGCAGGGGCTGAAGGCGCTGGGCGCGCCGGTGGTGATGACCAAGTCCGGCAAGGAGGCGTGGGAGCTGCTCGACCGCATCGCCGCCGAGGCGGCCAGCCATGGCAGGTCAGTGCAGGACGAGGTGGCGCTGGTGCTGACCGACCTGGAGATGCCGGAGATGGACGGTTTCACCCTGACCCGCAAGATCAAGGCGGACAGCCGGCTGAAGTCGCTGCCGGTGGTGATTCACTCGTCACTGTCGGGAGAGGCCAGCGAGGAGCATGTGCGCAAGGTGGGCGCGGACGCTTATGTAGCGAAATTCGTGGCCAAGGAACTGGCCGACACCATCCGCGAGGTGCTGACGCGCTGAGCGCCCGGTGGCGGAAGAATCGCAACAGGCACAAAATTCGAACGCCCGCAACCATTCCCGTAGCCCGGAGGGTTGCCTATAAAACGGGCACTCCAGTGAATTCCAGCACCGGCGCGCCCTTTGCGGTTGTCAAGAGGGGGGATATCCACTGAAGCTGTGGATAGTTCCTGTGGACAAGTCGGGCCTCCCGGCCGTGACTGCCCGGGAGGCCCGGCGGCGGCCGGCGTGACCCCCACGCCCGGCCGCACTCCCTGGTGCTGGCGCTTCTCGCTCCCCTTACTTGGGCTGCTCCACCGTGCGCAGGTAGGGCTTCAGGGTCTTAAAGCCCTGCGGGTACTTCTTCTTGGCCTCCTCGTCCGAGACCGATGTCGGGATGATGACGTCCTCGCCCGGCTTCCAGTTCACCGGCGTGGCCACGGTGTGCTTGGCATTGAGCTGCAGCGAATCCAGCAGGCGCAGCACCTCGTCGAAATTGCGCCCGGCGCTCATCGGGTACACCAGCATGGCCTTGACCTTCTTGTCCGGGCCGATGATGAACACCGAGCGGATGGTGGCGTTGTCTACCGCCGTGCGCGGGCCGCTGCCACTGGCCTCGGGGTGGATCATGTCGTAGAGCTTGGCCACCTTCAGGTCTGCGTCGCCGATCATCGGATAGTTGATGGTGCAGTTCTGCGTTTCCTCGATGTCCTTGACCCAGCGCTGGTGGTCGCCGACCGGGTCGATGCTCAGGCCGATGATCTTGGTGTTGCGCTTGTCGAATTCGGGCTTGAGCCGGGCCATATAGCCCAGTTCGGTGGTGCACACCGGCGTGAAGTCCTTGGGATGCGAGAACAGGATGGCCCAGTTGTCGCCGATCCATTCATGGAAGCTGATCTTGCCTTCCGTGGTGTCGGCGGTGAAATCAGGGGCTTGCTCGCCCAGTCGAATCGCCATGGTTGCGCTCCTTGCAGTTGGCGTGGTTTGGAAACGCGCGTCGCCGCGCACTGTTGCCCGCTATCGCGCTGTCTCGTTGTTCGCCCGGCCGCCTAGCGGAAGACCAGCACCGGGATCGTGCTGTGGGTCAGGACCTTGTGGGTTTCGCTGCCGATCAGCAGCGCCTGCAGCCCGCGCTTGCCATGCGACGACATCACGATCAGGTCGCAGTCGCGCTGCTGCGCGCACTGGATGATGGCCTGCCAGGGATGGTCGTCGGTGGCCGTAACGGTCTCGCAGGCCACGCCGGCCTGCGCCGCGGTGTGGCTGAGCGCGGCCAGGAAGGTATCCGCGTGGCGCGCTGCTTCTGCGGCAAAGGTGTCCTTGGTGTCCTGCAGGCTGGTCAGCCGGTAGGTCAGTACGTGGTACTCGGGAATCACATGCAGCCCGGTCACGCGGGCGCCGATGCGGCTGGCAAAGGCCATGGCGCGGGCCGCCATCGCGTCGGCGCGTGCGGAGCCGTCGGTAGGCACAAGGAGGTGCTTGAACATGATGGGCCTCCGATTGCAGAAGATTGCCGCGTCCGCCCTGGCCCATACCCCGTACGCCCGGGCGAGCCAATCCAGTATAGGAATTGAGTGGCATAAGCGACAGTGCAGGCGTGGCGAATATCACGGCGCGAGCCGCAAGCCGGCGGGCATTAACATGCTGTTATTATCCAATGCACCATCATCATCCTGCTCGAACCCGAGGGATTGACGCATGATCGCGCTGCGCGAAGCTTGGCTGGCCGGATTGTTCCGACGCGGCAACTGGCTGCCGAACATCGTGTCGGGCGTGATCGTCGGGGTGGTGGCGCTGCCGCTGGCCATGGCGTTTGCGATCGCGTCAGGCGCCAAGCCGGAGCAGGGCCTGTACACGGCCATCGTCGCCGGGCTGGCGGTGTCGCTGTTCGGCGGCAGCCGGCTGCAGATCGCGGGGCCCACCGGCGCGTTTATCGTGGTGCTGTCCGCCGTGACCGCGCGCCATGGCATCGACGGCTTGCAGATCGCCACCCTGATGGCGGGGCTGATCCTGCTGGCGATGGGGCTGACGCGGCTGGGCAGCGTGATCCGGTTCGTTCCCGCGCCGGTGATCGTCGGCTTCACGGCTGGCATCGGCGTGATCATCTTTGTCGGCCAGTGGCGCGATTTCTTCGGTCTGCCGCCGGTCGCCGGCGAGCATTTCCACGAAAAACTCTGGCACCTGCTGCAGGCGCTGCCGCAATGGCACCCGGCCACCACCGCGCTGGCGCTGGGCAGCCTGGCGCTGGTAGTGGGCGCGCCGCGCGTGCGCTGGCTGCGGCGCATCCCCGGGCCGCTGGTGGCGCTGCTGGTTGCCACCGCGGTGCAGGCGCTGTTCCGCTTTGACGGCGTCGCCACCATCGGCACCGCCTTTGGCGGCCTGCCGCGCGGGCTGCCCGTGCCCGCGCTGCCGGACATCACGCTGGCACGCGTGCTGGAGCTGGCCGGGCCGGCCTTCACCATCGCCATGCTGGGCGCGATCGAGTCATTGCTGTCCGCGGTGGTGGCCGACGGCATGGCGGGCACGCGGCACGATTCCAACCAGGAGCTGGTCGGCCAGGGCATCGCCAATATCCTGGCGCCGCTGTTCGGCGGGTTTGCCGCCACCGGCGCCATCGCCCGCACCGCCACCAATATCCGCAATGGCGGCAACAGCCCGCTGGCCGGCGTGGTGCATGCGCTCACGCTGGTAATGGTGCTGCTGTTCCTGGCGCCGCTCGCGGCCAGTGTGCCGCTGGCGACGCTGGCCGCGATCCTGTTCGTGGTGGCCTACAACATGAGCGAGGGGCGCCAGTTCGCGCGCATGGTCCGCCGCGCGCCGCGCGCCGACGTGGCCATCCTGCTGATCACCTTCACCCTGACCGTGCTGACCGACCTGGTGGTGGCGGTCAATATCGGGGTGATCCTGGCCATGCTGCAGTTCCTGCGGCGCATGTCGGCGTCAGTGGAGGTGGCGCGCCAGGATGTCGTGGACGTAGAGCGCGAACTGGGCGATACCGGCGCCGGCCTGCCCGCGCGGATGCCGCCGGGCGTGCTGGTCTATGCCATCGACGGACCGTTCTTCTTCGGTGCCGTGGAAGCGTGCGAGCGCGCACTGGTGCAGACCCATACCGAGCCGCGCGTGCTGCTGATCCGCCTGGGCCGCGTGCCCTTCATGGACATGACCGGACTGCAGACGCTGGAGGCCGTGATCGTGACGCTGCAGAAGCGCGGCGTGCCGGTGGTGCTGGCCGAAGCCAACGAGCGGGTCAGGGAAAAGCTGGCGCGCGCAGGCGTGCTGGCGGCGCTGGGGGAGGGCAACTACGTGGATTCGCTGGCGCAGGTGGTGCAGCGCTGCGGCGAGCTGGCAAGCGAAGATGCAGGCGAGGGCGACGCCCCGCGCTGAGTCACTTCTTCTGCCGGGTGCTGCCCGCAGGCTTGGGCTTGGTGGCGTATTCCACGCCATGCTGGGCCAGGTATTCGCGGATCAGCTGGCGCACGACCTGCGACGGTGTCAGGTCCTGTGAGGCGCACAGGGTTTCAAAGGCCTTTTTCTTGACCGGATCGATCAGGATGGTAAGGCGGGCGGTCTTGGATTCCATGAGGGGGGTCCGGCTGTCCGGATAGGTCCGGCTTGACGGCAGCGGCGATCGGAAACGCATTATATACAGGGCCACCGCAGCGCCCGATTCCCGATCGGTGCCAGCACACCGGCGGTTTGCTCCCCTCTTCCGCTTGCGGGAGAGGGGAGCGTACACGAGGGGCGGCAGTATTCTCCGAGGCTATTTGCTCGTCGGCTCCCTGTTGTCTTCGACCGCTACACCGCCATCTCCAGATCCGCAATCACCGCCGCCAGAAACCGCGCCGCCTCCCCACCCGTCACCACGCGATGGTCAAAGGTCAGGCTCAGCGGCATCACCCGGTGCACCGCCGGCACGCCGCCGGCTGCTACCACTTCCTCGCGCACGCGCCCCGCACCCAGGATTGCCACGGTCGGCGGCACCACGATTGGCGCGGCATAGCGCCCCGCGATCATGCCGAAGTTGGACAGCGTGATGGTGTTGCCGCGCATCTCCTCCGGCGCGATGGTGCGCGCGCGGATGTCGGCGCGCATGCGGTCCAGGCCGTGGCGCAGGTCTGCGGCATCGCGGTTGCCGACGTCGCGCAGCACCGGCACGAACAGGCCTTCGGGCAGGTCGGCCGCGATGCCGACGTCGATCTTCTTCAGTACGTGGCGGCGGGCGGTCTGGCCTTCGTACCAGGCATTGAGGCCGGGTTCGGCGCGGCAGCCGGCCACCAGGGCGCGCACCAGCCGGATGGTGACATCGGCGCCGGGCTGCCAGGCGTGGATGTCGGCGTCGTCCATCACGGTGGCGGCGGCCACTTCGGCTTGTGCACGCGCCATGTTCTGCGCCATCGCCCGGCGCACGCCGCGCAGCTGTTCCGGCGTGCCCAGTTCGGCCAGCGTGCTGGCTACCCGCTCCACGTCGGCGGCGGTGACGACGCCCTCGGGGCCCGATGCCGTGGCCATTGCCAGGTCCACCCCGAGCCGGCGCGCCAGCGCGCGCACCGCCGGCGTGGCCTTGACGCGGGCGGCCATGGCCGCGGCGGGTGCCGCGGAGCCCGCGGGCGCGGCTTCATTGACCACGTGCGTGCCGACCTGGACCGAGCCCACCACGGTGCCGGCGTCGGCATCCTCGCCCGCACCCTCGACGCCGACCAGCGGCGCGCCCAGGTGGACGATATCGCCGGGCTGCGCAAACAGCTTGGCGATGGTGCCTGCATAGGGCGACGGGATTTCCACGATGGCCTTGGCCGTCTCCACCGACAGCAGCGGCTGGTCAGCGGCCACGGTGTCGCCGGTCTTGACGTGCCAGGTCACGATCTCGGCCTCCTGCAGGCCTTCGCCCAGGTCGGGCAGCTTGAAGATTCTCATCGGCACTCCTTGCCTATCGTCGGCAACTCTCGCATTACGCTGCCATCGCCTTGCGCGCCGCGTCGACGATGCGGGCGACGCCAGGCAGGTAGGTGTATTCCAGCCGCGCCAGCGGCACCACGGTGTCGAAGCCGGTCACGCGCTGCACCGGCGCGGCCAGTGAGTAGAGGCCCGCGTCGGCCAGCTGCGCCGCGATCTCGGCGCCGAAGCCGGCGGTGCGCGGGGCCTCGTGCACGATCACGCAGCGGCCCGTGCGCGTCACCGATTCCAGGATGGTCTGCATGTCCAGCGGCTTGAGCGTGGCCACGTCGATGACCGTGGCCGTCACGCCTTCGCCTGCCAGTGCGTCCGCGGCGGCGAGCGTCTCCTGCACCATCGCGCCCCAGCTCACCAGCGTGATGTCGCTGCCTTCGCGCAGCGTGAAGCAGGTGTCCAGCGGCAGCGCGGCGCCGTCGTCGGCCACTTCCTGGCGGAACAGGCGGTACAGCCGCGTGGGTTCGAGGAAGATGACCGGGTCCGGATCGGCGATGGCCGCCAGCAGCAGCCCGTACGCGCGCGCGGGCGATGAAGGCACCACCACGCGGATGCCGGGCATATGCGCGAACATCGCCTCCGGGCTTTCGGAATGATGCTCGGGTGCATGGATGCCGGCACCGCACGGCGAGCGCACCACCATCGGACATGACAAGCGCCCGCGCGTGCGATGCCGCATGCGTGCGGCGTGGTTGATGATGTGGTCGACCGCGGGGTAGATAAAGCCGGTGAACTGGATCTCGGCCACCGGCTTGAGCCCCATTGCCGCCATGCCGATCGCCGCGCCGACGATGCCGCCTTCGGCCAGCGGCGTATCCATGACGCGCGCCGCGCCAAAGCGCGCCTGCAGGCCCGCGGTGGCGCGGAACACGCCGCCATTGACGCCGATATCCTCGCCCAGCAGCAGCACATCGGGATCGTGCTCGAGCGCATGGGCCAGCGCCAGGTTGACTGCTTCGACCAGATTGATTTCCGCCATGGTTCGCTCGCTGTGGTCGCCAGGTGAAGGCGCAGGGTTTGCTGGTTATCCGTGCGGCGCCAGGAAGCGCCGGGCAATCTCCAGCTGCGCCTGCAATTCGGCCGGCATGGTTGCGTACAGGCAGTCGAACATCGCGGCCGGGTCCGGCTGCG
The DNA here is from genome assembly GCF_016127575.1 of Cupriavidus necator. NCBI lineage: Bacteria > Pseudomonadati > Pseudomonadota > Betaproteobacteria > Burkholderiales > Burkholderiaceae > Cupriavidus > Cupriavidus necator. The sequence continues at coordinate 2,458,531 of NZ_CP066019.1, read as the reverse complement.
GCACGGCCAGGTAAGTCTCCACGGCCTGCGCCACCTGCTGTGAGCAGGCCTTGACCAGCGCTTCCTCGCGCGCCGCGTCCCACGCGTGCAGCGCCAGCAGGTGCGTGCGCAGCCGCAGCAGCGGCTCTTCCTGCCAGTGCGCCTTGACGCTGGCCTCGTCGCGGTAGCGCGAGGCGTCGTCGGCGGTGGTGTGGTCGCCCAGGCGATAGGTGATGGCCTCGATCAGCGCCGGGCCGCCGCCGTCGCGCGCGCGCGCGATGGCCTCGCCGACGCGGTGCCGCACCGCGACCACGTCGTTGCCGTCGACCTGCTCACCGGGGATGCCGGCGGCAATGGCCTTCTGCGCCAGCGTCTGCGCCGCGGTCTGGCCGCTGCGCGGCATCGAGATTGCCCACTGGTTGTTGTTGATCACGATCACCAGCGGCGCGTGCCACGCGCCGGCCATGTTCATGCCCTCATAGAAATCGCCCTTGGAGGTGCCGCCGTCGCCCAGCAGGCAGACCGCCACGCGCGGCTCGCCGCGCAGCTGGAACGCATAGGCGGCGCCGGCCGCGTGGCAGACCTGGGTGCCGATCGGCACGCAGTTGGCAAAGTCATGCGGCGCCGCCGCAAAGCCGCTGCCGCGTTCGTCGCCGCCCCAGTAGAGCAGGCTCTCGGCCATCGTGACGCCCCGCACAAACTGCGCCGCGTGGTCGCGGTACGAGGGCACCAGCACGTCTTCGGGCCGCATCGCAAAGGCCACGCCCACGCCGATGGCTTCCTGGCCGAGGGCCGAGGCAAAGGTGCCGATCTTGCCGGTGCGCTGCAGCGCAATCGCTTTCAGGTCGAACTGGCGCGTCAGCACCATCGCCTGGTACAGCGGCAGCAGCGCGTCGGGGTTGCTGGCAAGGGGTGGGGGAGGAGAAGTGGGGGAGGAGGTGTCGCCCGGCGGGGCAAGGTAGCGGGTGTAGCCGATCTCAAAGCGCGCAACCGTGGACATGGCAGGTCTCTCGATGCGGTTGTCTCGACAGGATCCGCTGGGACGGCCGCGAGGATCTTCGCAGCTATCCGCAGCAATGATCGCGTTGTGATCCCTGCCGTGCTTTTTGGGCGCGGGGGACTTGAGCTTGAGTGTAGGGCATTTGCGCGGCGCGCGCGGCGCAAAATTGTCTTGCTGCGCACAATGCGCGCGACAGCTGTCCCAAATGCAAGAAAGCGCCTGGCGGCGCTTTCTTGCTGGCGAGAGCGCGGTGGCTCAGCGCTGGTACGGCGGCTGCACGAAGCCCGCAAAGCGCTGCTGCGTCACGGCCTTGAACTCCGCCGACTCGTAGGCCTCTCGGATGTCCTTGACGAAGGGCTTGTTCAGGTCCGCCGTCTTCACCGCGACCAGGTTCATGTAATAGTCGGGAATCTTCTCCAGCGCCAGCGCCGAGGTCAGCTTCAGGCCGGAGGCCAGCGCATAGTTGCCGTTGACGAAGGCATAGTCCACGTCGTCGAGCGAGCGCGGCAGCTGGGCGGCTTCCAGCTGGATCAGCTTGAGCTTGTGCGGGTTGGCGTCGATGTCGCGCTCGCTGGCGCGGATCGGGTCGGTGCCCGGCTTGAGCGTGACCCAGCCGATCTGCTGCAGGATGGCGATGGCGCGCGCCAGGTTGGTGGGATCGTTCGGCAGCGACACGGTATTGCCGGGCTTCACCTCGGCCAGGCCCTTGTGCTTGCGGCTGTAGATGCCGATCGGCGCGGTCGGCACCTGGATCACGTCGGTCAGCGCCAGCTTGCGGTCGGCCGAGAACTTCTTCAGGTAGGCCACGTGCTGGAACGCATTGGCGTCGATGGCGCCGTCGGCCAGCGCCAGGTTGGGCTGCACGTAGTCGCTGAACTCAATGATGGTGACCTTGTAGCCGCGCTTTTCCAGCACCGGCTTCACGCCATAGCGGATCTGGTCGGCGTAGGGGCCGGCGGTGGCGCCGAAGCGGATTTCCTTCTTGTCCGGATCGGCCGCGCCCGCACCCTGCATCACGCCCAGTGCCAGCACCGCTGCCGCCAGCCGTGCGACGAAGCCGAATTTCCCGTATTGCATCTGATGCTCCCCGTTATGTTGTTGGAGGCCGGCAGCGTCCCGCCGCGGCGTCGCCTCATTGTATGGAAAGGCAGGCAATAGGCGAACGAGTTATTACGCATGGTCATATGCCGCTGGTGAATAAGGGCGCCGGCGCCTGGCTGCACTACGCTGAAGGACAGCGTCACCCGTATGGAGGCCGCCATGCCCGAACAACTTACCCGGCATCCCGAAGTCACGATCCAGGTCTTGCGCAGCGCCGGGGCCAGCTGCGGCGAGGGCGCCCCGCAGGCCATCCTCAAGGCCTGCCCGCGCGAGCGCTTCTGCAAGCTGCCGGGCGGGGAGATCTGCGTGTATGGCCTGGACGGGGCGCAGGCGATGACGCAGTTCACGGCTGCCGACTGGCAGTCGCTCGCGCCCCTTGCGCGGGGCCGTGCAGATGTTGCGGCCGCGGCGGGCTGGGAGGGGACCACTGCCGCGGTGTTCATTGCCGGGCTTGCCGCTGGTGCGCTGGCGGCCGCAGCCCTGGCGCGCTGGCGGCGCAGCCGTGGCCGTGGTTGACGTGCCCGTGCTGGCACGGTGTTTGCGGCTTTCTCAGGTCATGACACCGATGCAGTCCGCCTCCAATCGTTTCCGCCGGCCAGGGCACGGCGCAGAGCGGCGCCTGTCGTGCGGGGCCGGCGCCATCCCGTGCGCGCGCGAAAGCGCACTGCCGGAAACTTTTATCCTGTTTGAAGCCGAGGCAGGCCAGAAATTGCATGCCGGGCTGGCGCGCGCAGGCTTGCATTCCTGCACATTCCTGACGCCGGTTTTGCGGTGCGCGGCGACGAGGGGAGGCGCGCAATGATGGGCGCGACGACCTTCTCGGCCATCCGCCAGCACGCGCACTGGCCCGCGTGGCGCCGTGCCATCGGCATCCTGTTCATTGCCGCGGTGCTGGCGCTGATCGCGCGCAAGCTGGGCACCATCGACTGGGACGCGGTGCTGGCCGCGCTGCGCGGCTTCAACGCCCGCACGCTGGCGCCGGCGGCGGCCTTCGTTGCGCTGAGCGGCTTGTTGTACAGCCAGTTCGACCGCCTCGGCTGCCACTATGCCGGACACCCGTTGCCGGCGCGGCGGGTGATGGCGATCTCTTATGTCAGCTACACGCTCAGCCTCAACCTCGGGGCCACGCTGGGCGGCGCGGGCGTGCGCTATCGCCTGTACACGCGCGCCGGGCTGACCCTGCCGCAGATCTGGAGCCTGTTCGTGGTGGTGGTGAGCAGCAACTGGCTCGGCTATGCCTTGCTGGCGGGGGGCATCCTGGTGGCGCAGCTGGTGGTGCTGCCGCCCGAGTGGGGCGTTCCCGCCGCGCTGACACGGGTGCTGGGCGCGCTGATGCTGGCGGTGCCGGCTGCCTACCTGGCTGCCTGTGCCACCTGGCACGGCCGGCACCGGACCGTGCGCGACCACGATATCTACGTTCCGTCGGTCGGCTTCGCGGCGCTGCAAATCCTCTTGTCGGCGGCGCACTGGATGGCAATGGCGGCGATCCTGTTTTCGCTGCTGCATACGCATGCGGGGTACTTCACGGTGCTTGGGGTATTGCTCGCGTCGGGGCTGGCGGGCGTGGTGGTGCGGATCCCCGGGGGCCTCGGCGTGATCGAGACCGTGTTCCTGACGATGCTGGGCGGCCAGGTGCCGCACGGGCTGCTGCTGGCGGCGCTGATTGCGTATCGCGCGATGTATTACCTGATTCCGCTGATGATCGGGGCGATCGGCTACTTTGTGCTGGAGGCGCACGGCAAGCGTGGTGGGGGGTAGGTTGTGCTGGCGGTATGCGACCGCCTGCCCTCACCCCCTGCCCCTCTCCCGCGAGCGGGAGAGGGGAGCAAACCAGCGGGTCGCTCTGACGTCGGTAGCCTGCGGTCAGGCCGCCGCCAGCGCGCGATCCAGGTCCTCGATCAGGTCATCGATATGCTCGATGCCGACCGACAGCCGCACCATGTCCTCACTGACGCCCGCTGCCTTCAGTTCCTCCGCATTGAGTTGCCGATGCGTGGTCGACGCCGGATGCGTGGCCAGCGACTTGGCATCGCCGATGTTGACCAGCCGCGTGAACAGCTGCAGCGCGTCCAGGAAGCGCGCGCCGCCTTCACGGCCGCCTTGCTTCAGGCCGAACGACAGAATGCCGGGACCGCGCCCACCCAGGTACTTCTGCACCAGCGCGTGGTCGGCATGGTCGGGCAGGCCGGCAAAGTTGACCCAGTCCACCTTGGCATGCTGCTGCAGGTGGCGGGCAATCGCCAGCGCGTTCTCGGTGATGCGGTCCAGCCGCAGCGCCAGGGTTTCGATGCCTTGCAGGATCAGGAAGGCATTGAACGGCGACAGCGCCGCGCCGGTATTGCGCAGCGGCACCACGCGCGCGCGGCCGATATAGGCGGCAGGGCCCAGCGCCTCGGTGTAGACCACGCCGTGATAGGAGACGTCGGGCTCGTTCAGGCGCTTGAAGCGTTCCTTGTGCTGGGCCCAGGGGAACTTGCCGCTGTCGATGATGGCGCCGCCGACGCTGTTGCCGTGGCCGCCCAGGTACTTGGTCAGCGAATGCACCACGATATCCGCGCCATGCTCGAACGGACGGCACAGGTAGGGCGACGGCACCGTGTTGTCGACGATCAGCGGCACGCCGTGGTTGTGCGCCACGCGCGCGATGGCTTCGATATCGACCACGTTGCCGAGCGGGTTGCCCACCGACTCCACGAAGATCGCCTTGGTGCGCGCGTCGATCAGGTCGCCGAAGCTGGCCGGGTTGCGGCCATCGGCAAAGCGGGTCTCGATGCCGGACTGCGGCAGCGTGTGCGCCAGCAGGTTGTAGGTGCCGCCATAGAGCTGGCTCGACGAGACGATGTTGTCGCCGGCCTCGGCAATGGTCTGGATCGCATACGTGATTGCCGCCATGCCGGACGCCAGCGCCAGTGCGCCCACGCCGCCCTCGAGCGCGGCCAGGCGCTGCTCGAGCACGTCGTTGGTCGGGTTCATGATGCGGCTGTAGATATTGCCGGCCACCTTCAGGTCGAACAGGTCGGCGCCGTGCTGGGCGCTGTCGAAGGCGTAGGCCACCGTCTGGTAGATGGGCACGGCCACCGCGCGCGTGGTGGGATCGGGCGAATAGCCGCCATGGACGGCCAGGGTTTCGAGTCTCATCTTCTTCTCTCTTCGTCTCGCTGTTGGGTGCCGGACCGGCGCGACGGGGCAGTGCCTGCCATGGCGCCGGGCATGCCGAGCGGTGCGCCGCGCGGGCGCACCAGGCCGTGCGATGGTACCAGCCGGCCCGCGCACGCCCCTGCGGCGTGGCCGCTATGGTTGCCGACGGCGCTCGCGCGAGGCAAGGAAGCTTATTGCATTTGGATATGCGCGGCGCCGCAGCGCAGCGGTCATGCCCCGACCGCGAGCGGTGGTTCGACCTGCCGCCAGCGCAGGTTCTCGGGCCGGCGCAGCCCCAGGTGCTCGCGCAGCGTGGTGCCCGTATAGCGCTCGCGAAAGAGCCCGCGCCGGCGCAGTTCCGGCAGCACCAGTTCGATGAAGTCATCGAGCCCGCCCGGCAGCCAGGGCGGCATCACGTTGAAGCCGTCGGCGGCCTCACCCTCGAACCACGCCTGCAGCTGGTCGGCGATGGACTGCGGCGTGCCGTGGATCGACCAATGGCCGCGCGCGGTGGCCACGCGCAGGCACAGCTGGCGGATGGTGAGCCCGTCGCGACGGGCCAGGCCGGTAACCAGCTGGAAGCGGCTCTTGGCGCCGTTCGGTTCGGCCAGGTTGTCGGGCAGCGGGCCGTCCAGCGGATAGCCGCTCAGGTCGATCCCGCCCAGGTGCTGCGACAGCAGGGCCAGCCCCACCGATGGATGGATCAGGCTTTGCAGCGCTTCGAACCTCTCCTGCGCCTCGGCCTCGCTGCGGCCCACCACCGGGAACACGCCAGGCAGGATCTTGAGTTGATCAAACGTGCGGCCATAGCGCGCGAGCCGCGCTTTCAGGCCACGATAGAAGGCCTGCGCATCGGCCAGCGACTGCTGCGCGGTGAAGATGACCTCGGCGGTGCGGGCCGCCAGTTCCTGCCCGGCCTCCGACGAGCCAGCCTGCACGATCACCGGATGGCCCTGCGGCGGGCGCGCGACGTTGAGCGGTCCGTGCACCTGGAAGTGCGCGCCGCGATGGTCGAGCGTGTGCAGCTTGTCCGCATCGAAATGCCGGCCGCTGTCCTTGTCATACAGGAAGGCATCGTCCTCCCAGGTGTCCCACAGCCCGGTGACCACGTCGACAAACTCTTCGGCGCGGGCGTAGCGATCCGCGTGCGCGGGATGACGTTCGAGGCTGAAGTTGCGCGCTTCGGCATCCGACCACGACGTCACCACGTTCCAGCCCGCGCGGCCGCCGCTGAGGTGGTCGAGCGAGGCGAACTTTCGCGCCACATGAAAGGGCTCGTTGTAGGTGGTGGAGACGGTCGCAACCAGGCCGATGCGCTGCGTCACTGCCGCCAGTGCCGACAGCAGTGTCAGCGGCTCGAAGGTGGCGGCGCGCGCGGTGCGCGGCAGGGTGGCATCATCCATGCCGCGGATGGCAACGCCGTCCGCCAGGAACAGCGCATCGAACCCCGCGGCCTCGGCGCGCTGCGCCAGCGCGATGTAGTGCGCCAGGTTGCGCCCGGCATCGGCCTGCGCGCCCGGATGGCGCCACCCGGCGACATGGTGCCCGGTGGCCTGGAGAAAGGCGCCCAGATGCAGCTGGCGCGCCGGCTTTTGCTGTGACATGGATCGTGCTCCCCGGAAGCAACTGGCCAAATCAGGCCGCTTGCCGTTGCGCGGCACCGGCGGACTGGTTGGCCGGCGCCGCGCCTTCGTTGCGCACGCCCGCCTTCACCGCCTTGCTGCGGCGGCCATCCACGCCGACCGGGATGTCGCCGGCCACGGTGGCCCGGCGTACCACGCGGTGCGCGTCGCCATAGTCGTTGATGGCGTAGTGCTGGGTGGCGCGGTTGTCCCAGATGGCGACGTCGCCCGCGCGCCAGCGCCAGCGCACGGTGTTCTCCAGCCGGTGCACATGGCCCTGCAGCACGGCAATCAGGTGCGCCGAATCGGCCGACGAGTAGTCCAGCAGCTTCTTGACGAAGTGGCCCAGCACCAGCGTGCGTTCACCGGTTTCCGGATGCACGCGCACCACCGGGTGCTCGGTCTCGTAGAGCGCCGAGGTAAATAGCTCGCGGTAGCGCTTCAACCCTTCGTCGCTCGGATTGACGCGCGTGGCCGCGTAGTCGTAGTCGTTGGTGTGCAGTGCCCACAGCTTGTCGGCCAGTTCGCGCAGCGGCTCGGGCAGGTCCTGGTACGCGGCAGCGGTGTTGGCCCACACCGTGTCGCCGCCGGCGGCGGGAACGGTCACGGCGCGCAGCACCGAGACCGCGGGGTAGGCCAGGTCGAAGGTCACGTCGGTATGCCAGGAATTGGCGCGGCCGCCGTGCTGCGAGTCGAGCTCAAGCAGTTGCGTGCCGTCGCGCGAGGGCACGGTCGGGTGCGGCACGGTGTCGCCGAACAGGCGCGCAAAGCCCTGCTGCGCGGCATCGTCCAGATGGACCTGGTCGCGGAAGAACAGCACCTTGTGCCTGAGCAAGGCTGCGCGGATGGCGGCGAAGGTGGCGGGCGGCAGGTCGCCGTGCAGCGCGACGCCGCGGATCTCGGCGCCGATGCGGCCGGCAACCGGGTGGATGTCGAGCTGGACGGTCTGGTCTTGCGTGGCGTTGGCTTGGGTCATCGCGAAGCTCCGGGGATGTAAGAGGGTTGGGTCAGGCGAGTTCAGGTTCGGGGGTCCGCTGCACGACAGGCTCCGGCCCGGCGAATTCGCGCAGCACGGCATCGCGCACGCGCGCGAAGGGAAGTCCGGCGCGTTCGCGCGGATGCGGCAGGTCCACCGGCAGGATGCGGCGGATGCGGCCGGGCCGGGGTTCCATCACCACCACGCGGTCGCCCAGGAAGACGGCTTCCTCGACATCGTGGGTGACCAGGATCATGGTGATGCCCTCGGCCTGCCAGATGCGCTGCAGTTCCTGCTGCAGGTAGGCCCGCGTCATCGCGTCGAGCGCGCCGAAGGGCTCGTCGAGCAGCAGGATCTCGGGGCGCGTCACCAGTGCCCGCGCAATCGCCACGCGCTGCGACATGCCGCCAGAGAGCTGGTGCGGATAGGCCTGCTCGAAGCCGCGCAGGCCAACCAGCGCGATATGCTCGGCAACGTTGCGGTCTTTCTCCGCGTCGCTGCCCGGCGTGTTGAGCAGCGCCAGCCGGATGTTCTGTTCCACCGACAGCCATGGGAAACAGGCGATGCTCCTGGAACACGATGCCGCGCTGCAGGCTGGTGCCCGATACGCGCTTGCCGTCCAGCAGGATCTTGCCGCGGTAGTCCTCTTCCAGGCCCACCACCAGCCGCAGCAGGGTGGACTTGCCGCAGCCGCTGGCGCCGACGATGCTGACGAACTCTCCCGGGGCGATGGTCAGGGTGATGTCCTCGAGCACGGGCAGCGCCCGGCCCTCGACTTCGTACTGCTTGTGCAGGTGCGCGATGCTTAGCGTGCCGGCATGTGGCATTTGCAGTCTCCGTTCAATAAGGTGCAGCGTGGCTCAGCCCGCTGCCACCGAGCGCCCGCGCCAGGCGAGCAGGCGCGATTCGATGCGGCTGGCAATCCAGTTCAGCGTGAAGCCGACCAGGCCGACCACGATCACGCCGAAGATCACCAGGTCCATCCAGAAGTTCTCGCGGCCGTCGGTCATGGTGTTGCCGATGCCCTTGCCGGATACCAGCAGGTACTCGGCGCCGAGCGTGGCCAGCCACGCATAGATCAGCCCCAGGTGGATGCCGGCGAAGATCGACGGCGCCGCCGACGGCAGCACCACGCGCCACAGCACCTGGGTGCGGCTGAATCGCAGGACGCGCGCAACCTCGAGCAGGTCCGCCGGCACGGCGCGGATGCCTTCGAAGGTGTTCAGCACCACCGGGAAGAATGCGGCCAGCGACAGGAACACCACCTTGGCGGCATCGCCCAGCCCGAACCAGACCGAGATCAGCGGGATCCATGCAAACAGCGAGATCTGCTTGACCGTGTGAAAGCTCGGACCGACCATGCGTTCGAACAGGCGCGACAGGCCCAGCGCCGTGCCGAACACCAGCCCGGCGCTGGCGCCGATGGCAAAGCCGGCCAGGTCGCGCCACAGGCTGGCGGCCAATGCCGTGGCCAGCGCGCCGCTCTGCAGCTGGCGCACCGCGGTGTCCCAGACGCTGGATACCGGCACCAGCAGCGGCGAAGTGGTCCAGCCAAAGCGCACGGCGGCCCACCACAGCGCGAGCAGCGCGAGCGGCAGCACCCAGCCGCGCAAGGCGCGGTGCAGGCGAATACGGGGGCGGATAGCGGACGTGGTCATCGCGGCCTCGCCTCAGAAGCCCGGCTTGCGCCAGCGCAGCACCGCGCCTTCGGCCAGCGCCAGCGTCTTGTCCAGCGCAAAGCCCACCACGCCCACCACCACCACGGCGGCCAGCACCATGTCGAGCTGGAACAGCTGGCGCCCGTAGACGATCATGTAGCCCAGCCCCTCGGACGAGGCCAGCAGCTCCACCACCACCAGCGCCAGCCATGCGTGCGTAAGGCCGTAGCGCACGCCGTTCCACACCGGCGCGGCCGCGGCGGGCAGCACCACGCGCGACAGCGTCTGCCAGCGCGTGAGCTGCAGCACCCGCGCCACTTCCAGGTAGCGGGTCGGCACGCTGCCGATGCCCTTGTACGTGTTCAGCGCCACCGGCACGAAGGCGGCCTTGGCGATCAGGATCACCTTGAGCGCTTCGTCGATGCCGACCAGCAGCATCAGCAGCGGCAGCCAGCCCAGCACCGGCACCTGGCTGAACGCCTTGAAGGTCGGGTAGACGTAGTCGCGCAACGTCGGCGACAGGCCCATGGCCGCGCCCAGCGCCAGGCCGCCGGCCAGCCCCACGGCGAAGCCGCCGGCCACGCGCAGCGCGCTGATGGCCAGGTTGGCCTGCAGTTCCCCGCTTTGCCAGAGGTCGGCCAGCGTGCGTGCGACGTCTTCGGGTGCGGGCAGCACCTGCGGCGGAATCCAGGCATTGCGGGCGGCCACGTACCAAACCAGCAGCAGCGCCAGCGGCACCGGCCAGGCCAGCAGCCAGCGTGTGGCATCCTGCCAGCGCAGTGGCTTGCGTGAGGAAGGCGCGCGCGGTGCTGCTGCGGCGGGCAGTGAAAGCGATTCGGCGACGGACATGGTGTCAGGCTCCCAGGATCTTGCCGTTGGGCTGGTAGACGGGCCAGTAGCTCTGCAGGCTCAGGTCGTTGAGTGCGGCCTTCAGGAAGCGCTGGTCGATCCACTGGTCCACGTCAAAGCGCGTACGGCTCAGTTTGAAGCGATAGGCCTGCTCGACCGCATCCTTGGGCGGCTGACCAGGAAGGGATCGAAATTCGGGTTCAGCCGCACCCGCAGCGGCTCGCCGTCGAAGTCCTCCTTCCAGTGGTCATAAGGCGTACCCGCGCGCGCCCAGGTGCGCAGCACCTCCTCGCGATGGCTCTCGTCCGAGGCCCACCGCGCCGCCTCGACCGCGGCCTTCACCAGGTGCTGCGTGGCTTCCGGATAGCGCCCGGCGAAATCGTCGCTCACCAGTACGTGGCTTTGCCGTGTGTAGATCGGCGACTGGTTCTTGCTGGAGTACAGGATGCGCACCGCGCCCTTGTCGCGCAGGCGCAGGATGTCCATGGCGCCGATGGCGGCGTCGATGTCGCGCGTGGACAGCGCCGCCAGGTAGCCGGCCGTGTCCAGGTTGAGCAGGCGCAGGTCCTTGTCCGACAGCCCGTTCGCTTCCAGCAGGCGCAGCGCCGGCAGATGCATGTTGGTGCCCTTGAACAGCGACACGCGCTTGCCGCGCAGGTCGCTGACCGTCTTCAGCGGCGAATCGGGCGGCACCCCCACGTAGATGTTGGCGCGCACTCCAGTGGCCAGCACCAGCCGCGTCTTCAGGCCCGCGGAGCGCGCCACGATGGACGGCAGGTCGCCCTGCAGCGCGAAGTCGAGCTGGCGGTTGGCCAGCGCCTCGTTGACGGCGGGGCCGGCGCCCTTGAAGAAAAACCACTCCACGCGCGTGCCGGTCGGCTTGAACGATTCCTCGAGCCAGCCGCGCGCATGGGCAATCGCCAGCGAACTGCCGGCAAAGCCGGGCGGGGTGCCGGTGGCGGGCTGGGCCACGCCGACGCGGATCACGTCGGGCCGCGCGGCCGGGCTGGCGCTGAACGCGGACAGCGGCGACAGCGACGCGGCCATGCCCAGCCCGGACCAGGCCGCGCAGCGCAGCAGCTCGCGGCGGGTCAGCGTGGGTGCAGCGGTGGCATCTGGGCGCGGGGTCGTCATCGTGCAGACCTTCTTGAAGTGGAGGACGGCTCCACGATAAGCGGCGCGGCGCGCGGACCTGAACGAATGATTCCGGCTTTGGTTATCGGCCCCGCGCATATGGCGCGCAGCGCGGCGTTGGCATATCGGCATGCATTCTTCTTCGTTGGCCGAGTGCCGGTGCTGTCCTACAGTCTGCGCATTTTGATCGCTACCAGACTGACCACGCCCTAACGATGAGCAATGACCTGACTTCCGGCCGCCGGCGCTTCCTGCAGCGCGGGGCGGTGCTGGGCGCCGCCGCGGCCGGCGCCGCCACTGCGGCGCGCGCTGAGCCCCTGACGGTTGCGCCGTGGACGCGCACGCCGGGCGAGCCCGTGCTGTGGCATGCCTACGGCCAGCCGTCCCCGTTCGAGAAAGACGTGGTGCGGCGCAGCCGCAGCGCGGCGCCGCTTCCCGGCGCCAACTCGTCGATGACGCCGCTGCAGGACCTGCGCGGCATCATCACGCCGACCGGGCTGGTGTTCGAGCGCCATCACGCCGGCATCCCGCTGATCGACCCGGCGCAGCACCGGCTGGCGGTGCACGGGCTGGTGGCGCGCCCGCGCATCTTCACCATGGACGACCTGGTGCGCCTGCCGTCGGTATCGCGCATCCATTTCCTGGAGTGCTCGGGCAACACCGGACGCGAGTGGAAGGCGCCCGGTGCCAAGTCCGTGCAGATCAGCCACGGCCTGCTGTCTTGCTGTGAGTGGACCGGCGTGCCGTTGTCCGTGGTGCTCGATGAAGTCGGCGTGGCGCCGGATGCGGCCTGGGTGCTGGCCGAAGGCGCCGATGGCGCAGCCATGACGCGCAGCGTGCCGCTGGCCAAGGCGCTGGAAGATGCAATGCTGGTCTATGCGCAGAACGGCGAGATGCTGCGGCCCGAGCATGGCTATCCGCTGCGGCTGTTCCTGCCGGGCTATGAGGGCAACATGTCCATCAAGTGGCTGCGGCGCCTGAAGCTGGGGCGCGCGCCGTTCATGTCGCGCGAAGAGACGTCGAAGTACACGGACTCCTTGCCCGACGGCAGCGCGCGGCAGTTCACCTTCCTGATGGACGTGAAGTCCGTGATTACCTTCCCCGCGCCGGATCACAGACTGCGTGAGCGCGGGTTCTATGAGATCTCGGGCCTGGCGTGGTCGGGCCATGGGCGCATCCGCCGCGTCGAGGTGTCGGTCGACGGTGGCCGCAGCTGGCGCGAGGCGCAGTTGCAGGAGCCGGTGCTGGACCGCGCGCTGGTGCGCTTCCGCCTGCCGTGGCGCTGGGATGGCGGGCCAGCTTCGCTGGAGAGCCGCGCCATCGACGAAGCCGGCAACGTCCAGCCCACGCCGGACCAGCTGGTGGCCGCGCGCGGCGTGGCTTCCACCTATCACTACAACGCGATCCAGCGCTGGCGCGTGGCCGCGGACGGGAGTATTGCCAATGCGCGCGCTTGAACGAATCAGTGGCGCCGCCGCCGTGCTGGCGCTGGCTTGCGCGGCCCAAACGGTCCTTGCGCAGGCCTACGGCATAGGCCGCCCCGCCAGCGAGCTCGACCTTGCCGCGTGGAATATCGACGTGACCCCGGACGGCACGGGCCTGCCGCCGGGCAGCGGCACGGTCGCGCGTGGCCAGCAGGTCTATGCGCAGCACTGTGCCGCATGTCACGGCGTCAATGGCGAAGGCAAGCCGGCCGATGCGCTGGTGGGCGGGCAGGGCACGCTGAAGGACGCCGCCAGGGGCAAGGACCCGGTCAAGACCATCGGCAGCTTCTGGCCTTATGCGACCACGGTATTCGACTTCATCAACCGTGCCATGCCCTACAACGCGCCGCAGAGCCTGGCACCGGACGAGGTCTATGCCGTCACCGCGTGGCTGCTGCACAAGAACGGCATCCTGCCCGCGGATGCGGTGCTGGACGCGCGCACGCTGCCGCAGGTGAAGATGCCGAACCGCGATGGCTTTGTCGCCGACGCGCGCCCGGATACGGCCAACGTGCCGTGCCGCAGCGCTTGCCCCGGCAAGCCCTGATGGCTGGCAAATGTCGAGACATGGATATGCGATAAGCGGATAAGGGCCAGCAATATGATTCGTTGACGGTGCAATGGCCGGCTCTCTACAGTGCAAGCTTGTACGCGGCATCCCGGATGCCGCATCGGTTTCCCCCGTGCCAGAGCTTGCCATGACGACCGCAACCGCCCACGCTAGTGTTTCGCGCCAGCAGAGCGCGCCGCTTTCCACCGCATTGTCAGCAGACGCGGGCAACTTCGAGATCCGTCCGCTGGACGCGCCGCTGGGCGCGGAAGTGATCGGGCTCGACTTGTCGCAGCCGCTGTCCGACGCGGATGTTGTCCGCATCCATCGCGCCCACCTCGACTACCACGTGGTGGTGTTCCGCGACCAGCAGATCACGCCCGCGCAGCAGATCGATTTCAGCCGCCGCTTCGGGCCGTTGCAGATCCACGTGCTGCACCAGTTCCAGCTGCCGGGCCATGCGGAAGTGCTGGTGGTGTCCAACGTGGTCGAGAACGGCAAGCCGATCGGGCTCGGCGATGCCGGCCACTTCTGGCATTCGGACCTGTCGTACAAGGAAAAGCCCAGCCTCGGTTCGCTGCTGCATGCGCGCGAGCTGCCCGCCGAAGGCGGCGACACGCTGTTCGCCAACATGCATCTGGCCTGGGACACGCTGCCGTCGGCGCTGCAACGCGCCGTCGATGGCCTGCACGCCGAGCACACCTACCTGGCGCGCTATGCCGAGCTGCAGCAGCGCAGCCCGTGGCGGCCCGACCTGACGCCGGAGCAGATCGCGCAGGTCAGGCCGGTGCTGCAGCCGGTGGTGCGCACCCATCCGGAGACAGGGCGCAAGGCGCTCTTTGTCAGCGAGCACTTCACCACCCGCATCGTCGGCCTGCCCGAGCAGGAAAGCCGCGACCTGCTGGACCAGTTGTTCGCGCACAGCGTCAAGCCCGCCCACATCTACCGCCACCAGTGGCAGCCACATGACCTGGTGTTCTGGGACAACCGCTCGCTGCTGCATCTTGCCGCGGGCTGTCCGCCGGAACAGCGGCGCGTGATGTACCGCACCACCATCGAAGGCGACGTGCCGCGCTGAAGGCGGAAACGGTGTCGCAAGTCATCCCAGGGCGCTCGCAGCGGCGAGCGCCAATCCACTGTATTCCCCGGAGTTCTGTCATGTTTTCTCGTTTTTCCCGCAAGCTCGGCCTGCTGGCGCTGAGCGCCGGCCTGGCCATCACCGGCAACGCGCACGCCGAAGGCAAGCTGCGCATCGCCGAGCAGTTTGGCGTGGTCTACCTGCTGCTCAACGTGGCGCGCGACCAGCAGCTGATTGAAAAGCACGGCAAGCAGCAGGGTGTCGACATCAAGGTCGAATGGACGCAACTGTCGGGCGGCGCCGCGGTCAATGACGCGCTGCTGTCCGGTGCCATCGATATCGCCGGCGCCGGCGTGGGCCCGCTGCTGACGCTGTGGGACCGCACCCACGGCAAGCAGAACGTGCGGGGCGTGGCATCGCTGGGCAACTTCCCGTACTACCTGGTCAGCAACAACCCCAAGGTGAAGTCGATTGCCGACTTCACCGAGAAGGACCGCATCGCGCTGCCGGCGGTGGGCGTTTCGGTCCAGTCGCGCGTGCTGCAACTGGCTGCGGCCAGGCAATGGGGCGACAAGGAATACAACCGCCTCGACAAGTGGACCGTGGCGGTGCCGCACCCGGATGCCGCCGCGGCGATCATTTCCGGCGGCACCGAGATCACCGGCCACTTCGGCAATCCGCCGTTCCAGGAGCAGGAACTGGCGGGCAACCCCAACGCGCGTATCGTGCTGAATTCGTATGACGTGCTGGGCGGTCCGAGTTCTTCCACGGTGCTGTACGCGACCGAGAAGTTCCGCAGCGACAACCCCAAGACCTATCGCGCCTTCGTCGATGCGCTGGCCGAGGCCGCGGCCTTTGCCACCGCCAATCCGGAAGCGGCCGCCGACATCTACCTGCGGCAGAGCAAGGCCAAAACCGACCGCGCGCTGCTGCTGCGCGTGCTGAAGAATCCGCAGGTGCAGTTCCGCGTGGCGCCGCAGAACACCTTTGCGCTGGCCGCTTTCATGCACCGCGTTGGCGCGATCCGCAACCAGCCCAAGTCCTGGCAGGACTACTTCTTCCAGGACCCGGTCACCGCGCAGGGGAGCTGAGCATGGCCATCCATAACCTGCGCGTGGTGTCGGAGCGCGCCACGCCGTTGCTGCAGGTCGATGGCGTGTCGCTGGAATACCGGACGCCCGAGCGCATCGTGCGCGCCACCCATCGTGTCAGCTTCGACGTGCATGCCGGCGACCGCTTCGTGCTGCTGGGCCCGTCCGGCTGCGGCAAGTCCACGCTGCTGAAGGCGGTTGCCGGGTTCGTTCCGCCCAGCGAGGGCGAGATCCGGCTTGAAGGCCGGCGTGTGCTGCAGCCCGGCCCGGACCGCATCGTGGTGTTCCAGGAGTTCGACCAGCTGCCGCCGTGGCAGACGGTGGCGCAGAACGTGATGTTCCCGCTGCGGCAGGCGCGCAAGCTGTCGCGGGCGGAGGCGCGCGAGCTGGCGCTGGACAGCCTGCACAAGGTCGGGCTGGCCGGTTTTGCCGATGCCTATCCGCATACGCTGTCGGGCGGCATGAAGCAGCGCGTGGCGATCGCGCGCGCGCTGGCGATGCGCCCCAAGGTGCTGCTGATGGACGAGCCCTTTGCCGCGCTGGACGCGCTCACGCGCCGGCGCATGCAGGAAGAGCTGCTGGCGCTGTGGGACGACGCGGCCTTCACGCTGCTGTTTGTCACGCATTCGATCGAAGAGGCGCTGGTGGTGGGCAGCCGCATCCTGCTGCTGTCGCCGCACCCGGGCCGCGTGCGCGCGGAACTCAACAGCCACCAGTTCAGCCTGGCCAGCCAGGGCGGCGCCGAATTCCAGGCCGCCGCGCAACGCAT
This sequence comes from Cupriavidus necator, assembly GCF_016127575.1. Classification (NCBI taxonomy): domain Bacteria; kingdom Pseudomonadati; phylum Pseudomonadota; class Betaproteobacteria; order Burkholderiales; family Burkholderiaceae; genus Cupriavidus; species Cupriavidus necator. The sequence continues at coordinate 2,442,102 of NZ_CP066019.1, read as the reverse complement.
CCATACCTTGCTGTTCGACGAACCCGCCGCCGAGGCCGCGCCGCGTGCGCGCAGCGCGGCGGGCCGCTGAACCGGGACATCGCATCATGACGCAACCGACACTGACATTGGCCGACACGCTTCGGCCCGAATACGAACGCGAGTCTGAACCCTTCACCGAAGCGCCGCTTGCGCGCGCGCTGCCGTGGCACCAGCGCCTGTGGCAACACGGCTGGCTGCGCAAGGCGGTGATCCTGCTGGCGCTGGGGCTGATCTGGGAGCTGGTGGCGCGCGTGCAGGACAACGACCTGCTGCTGCCGTCATGCCTGGCCACGATGCGCGCCTTCGGCGACGCGGTGGCCAGCGGCGAGCTGCCGGGCAAGGCGGCGATTTCGCTGTCGGTGCTGCTGCGCGGCTATGCGGCCGGGATCGTGCTGGCGTTCGTGCTGACCTCGCTGGCGGTGTCCACGCGCTTCGGGCGCGATGTGCTGGACACGCTCACCGCCATGTTCAATCCGCTGCCGGCGATCGCGCTGTTGCCGCTGGCGCTGCTGTGGTTCGGGCTGGGCACCAAAAGCTTGGTCTTCGTGCTGGTCCATTCGGTGCTGTGGCCGCTGGCGCTGAACATGTACGCGGGCTTCCGGGCGGTGCCGCCGACGCTGCGCATGGCGGGCCGCAACTACGGCCTGCGCGGGCTGCGCTATGTCGCGCTGGTGCTGGTGCCGGCGGCGCTGCCGGCGATCCTGTCGGGCCTGAAGATCGGCTGGGCCTTTGCGTGGCGCACGCTGATCGCGGCCGAGCTGGTGTTCGGCGCGTCGTCGGGGCAGGGCGGGCTGGGCTGGTTTATCTTCCAGAACCGCAATGAGCTCTACACCGACCGCGTTTTTGCAGGGCTGGCCGCGGTGATCCTGATCGGGCTGCTGGTGGAGGGACTGGTGTTCACCACGCTGGAACGGCTGACGGTGCGCCGCTGGGGCATGCAGCACTAGCCGCCCGCTTGCCCCGTGCCGGCATGGGGCGTAGGCTACGCCTCCGGTAGGCAACCGGAGCTCGCCCATGACCGCCATCCACCAGGCCGCCGCACAGGGATTCGCCAGCCAGGCCGATACCTACGCGCGCGGACGCCCCGAATATCCCGCTGAAATCGACGCCTGGCTGCGCGGCACGCTGGGCCTGCGCGCCGGCCGCACCGTGCTGGACCTGGGCGCTGGCACCGGCAAGTTCACGCGCCGGCTGGCGGAGACCGGCACGACGGTGATCGCAGTCGAACCGGTGGCGCAGATGCGCGCTCAGCTGGCCGTGGCGCTGCCGTCGGTACAGGCGCTGGAAGGCAGTGCCGAGGCCATTCCGCTGGCCGATGCCAGCGTCGATGCCGTGGTCTGCGCGCAGGCCTTCCACTGGTTTGCCAATGCGGGCGCGATGGCGGAAATCGGCCGCGTGCTGCGCCCTGGCGGCCGGCTCGGGTTGGTATGGAACGTGCGCGATGAAAGCGTGGACTGGGTGGCGCAGCTGACAGCCATCATGATGCCGTATGAAGGCGACGCGCCGCGTTTCTACAGGGGTGACTGGAAGCGGGTCTTTCCCGCCGAGGGCTTTGGGCCGCTGGCGCTGCAGTGCCAGCCCTACACGCATGTGGGGGCGCCGCAGCAGGTGATCGTGGACCGGGTGATGTCGGTGAGCTTCATTGCCGCGCTGCCGGCAGCGGAGCAGGCCCGCGTGCGCGCACGGCTGCAGGCGGTCATCGACGGGCATCCCGCGCTGGCGGGCCGTGCCGAGGTTGCCTTCCCTTATCGCACCGAGGCCTATTGCTGCGAACGGCTGGCCTGACGCTACATCGTCGCCTGCCGCACCCAGAATGCGGCGCCGTAGCGCGCAATGGCGCCGGGCTCGGCTTCCCGGGCCGCCGCGGCAGGCTGGCTGGCACGGATGCCCGCCTCGATCTGATCCCAGATGGCCAGCATGGCGACGACCTTGGGCAGTGCGGTCACGCCCGTGGATGTCGGCAGCCAGTCCGGGCTGCAAGTGCTGAACAGCGGCTTGCCGAGCGCGGCCTCGAGGCCGCGGATGTGGTAGTACAGCCTTTGCGGATGGATGCGCAGCGCTTGCGCGGCGCGGACGGCATCACGGTGCTGCATCACTGCGACATAGGCGCGCAACGACAGGAAGCTGACGCGCCGGTTGCTGGATGGGTAAGCCATGGCTGGGCCGTGGCGGGGCATGCTTGGCAGTTGACTGAAAGCACGGTGCCCGGCGAATCGAAAGGAAATCGATCGTAGCGGGACGCAGGCAGGCTGGAGGGTGCGGTTTTCCGAAATGATCCGGGGAAATTTCTGCAATGTGGGGTGGCGTGCGCCGGGCTCAGTGCATTGGCAAATGGCCGATCGCGGTCAGTGCCTGCACCACCTCGGGCGACAGGCGGCGTTCCCTGCATGGCACGCCCGCGGTCTCGAGCGTGGTCCACAGGTCTGCGTCGCCGGTGACGATACGCTGCCGCAGGTGGGCCAGGTATGTGTACTCCGCGGAAGTCAGCGGGCGCGGGGCACTACGCAGGTCATCCAGGATGGCGCCAAGCGAGAGAGCGGGAACGGTCATACCAGGGTCGGGAAAAGCACGGCGGTGAGACATTGCAGCGAGGGTACGGAAAGCAGCGCAGGGATTGCGCGAAGGTCAGCAACACATGATTTTATCCACCCCGTGCAGCGGCTGCTGAATCAAAAGCAGGTAACTTTCCCTCTAATTCCGCTTGCAAAGCCGGGAGTGGCGAGTACGCGCAAGCAATGTGGCGCATGCGGTAGCCGAGGGGGCGGCGAAGGCGCTTTGGCAGCGGCCCGGGCGGCGGCAGAGGCCGGCCGCGGTGTTGCAGAAAAACGCCAGCGCGCCGGGCGGATACGTGGACGCATGCGGCATCTGTTGCGCGAGCTCGCCGCACGTGTGCCGGGTCATTGACACGGAGCAGGGCGGATTGACAAGCCGGGGTGCGTTCTATACGTTGGCGCATCGTTCCGTCATCCGGTCCAGCCAGGATCGCCGCCGTCCGCCATGCCACGCAAAGCCGCACAGGTTTCAGAAGCCGACAAGCACGCCGCCGCGGGCGGCGCCATCGCCGTGGACCGGGCGCTGTTCGTGCTGTCGGTGTTCCGTCTCGGCGATACCGCGCTGGGGCTGGCCGAGCTGGCGCAACGCAGCGGCCTGTACAAGAGCACGCTGCTGCGCTTGCTGGCCTCGCTTGAGCACGCCGGGCTGGTGCGGCGCCAGTCCGACGGGCGCTATGGCCTGGGGCCCGAGGTGGCGCGGCTCAATGCCGTCTACGCCGCGTCGTTCTCATTGGAGGCGGTGGTGATGCCGGCGCTGCGCGAGCTGGTGCGCATCACGCGTGAAAGCGCGGCCTTCCATGTCGAGCAGGGCGAGCACCGGCTGTGCCTGTACCGCGTCGATTCGCCGCAGCCGGTGCGCGACCATGTCCGCGCCGGCGAACTGCTGCCGCGCGACCGGGGCGCCGGCGCGCGCGTGCTGCGCGCCTTTGCCGGCGAGTCCGGCACGCTCTACGAGCGCATCCGGCACGAGGGCGTGGCGGCACTGGTGGGCGACCGCAGCCCCGATCTTGCCGGGGTGTCGGCGCCGGTATTCGGTCCCGGTGATGTGCTGTGCGGCGCGCTGACGCTGACCTGCCCGGCCTCGCGCTACCGTGAAGACTTCCGCGTCGATGTGCTGCATGCGGCGCGCGCGCTGACCCAGGCGCTGGGCGGCACCTTTCCGGACAGCATTGCGGACAATGCCTCCGCGGGCTGAGCCGCCGGGCTTGCGTGTGCAGCCGGCCCGACCCGGCTTGTCGGGGGTGCCACGCGCCTGCATGCGCGGGCTATCATGCGGCTGGCATTGAAGACAACGCATGTCACATTTTGTGAAAACAAGTGCGAGAGATGCCTGCGTCGCGCCCCTGTGGCCTGATGCCCGCCGCTCGATATGACGGCGCGGCAGACGGCATCCTTGAGGAAATCCCCGTGCACCTGGACCAGCAGACCATTGCGGTGGTGATGATGGTGTTTTTTTGCAGCACGCTGATTATTGCGGCGGGGCTGGTGTTCGCGCTGCGCGCGAGCGAGGCGGGGCGGCTGTGGGCGTTCGGGCACGTACTGGTGTCGGCCGCGGGCCTGGCGCTGGCCATCAGCGCGGCCAGCGGCACCGGCCAGCTGGGCACGCTGGGAGCGTTGGCGTTCGTGGCTGGCTGGTTGCTGATCTACCGCGGCGTGCGGGTCTATTACGGCGTGCCGGCCCATCCCGCGGCGCTGGCCGCCGCGGGCGTGATCGGGCTTGGCCTGACCGCGGCCACCAGCGGCATGCCCGACGGGCAGCAGGTGGTGCTGCGCATCGTCTACGGCCTGCTGGCGCTGGTCTCGCTGGGCACCTTTGCCACGCTGGCGCGTGCCGGGCGCGGGCGCCGCAGCATCGGCGCGCCGCTGGTGCTGGTGGCCAGCCTGGTGCATCTGGCCACGCAGCTGGCCGGCTTCAGCCATGCCATGAACCTGCCCGTGGCGGGCGGTGCGGGCGCCGCGCCGCTGACGCTGTTCTTTGCCGGCCCGGTCGGCTCGGCCTGGCTGCTGGCGCCGCTGATGGCCACGCTGCTGGGCCTGTTCGGCTTCACCGTGATGGCGATGGAGCAGATCGTCGCGCACAACGAAAGCGGCGCGCGCGTGGATGCCCTGACCGGGCTGCTCAACCGCGGGGCGCTGGAGATGTCGGCACTGTCGCTGGTGGCGCGCTGGCAGCGCGACGGGCAGGCGCTGTCCTGCCTGGTGATCGACATCGATTATTTCAAGCAGGTCAACGATACCTTCGGCCATCACGCTGGCGACGCCGTGCTGCGCGAAGTCGCGCATGCGCTGGACAACTCGCGCCGCGCCTCGGACGTGGCCGGGCGCTACGGTGGCGAAGAGTTCTGCATCCTGTGCCCGCATACCGACGAGCAGCAGGCCTCGGCGCTGGCCAACCGTATCCTGCGCAAGGTGCGCGCGATTGAACTGCCCGCCGGGCGCGGCCATGCCAGCGTCAGCATTGGCGTGGCGCAGCTGCGCGGCGGCCCGGGCAGCAAGGAAGCGCTGTGGCGCCTGTTGTTTGCCGATGCCGACCGCGCCCTCTACCACGCCAAGGAACATGGGCGCGACCGCTATGTGCTGGCCTCGTCCATGGCGGCGCCGGCGGCCGCGAGCGCATCGCCCGCGCCGCTGCTGGAGCCAGAGCCCGACCTGGCCGGCTGACCCGGTTATGCCTGCCGGCCAGGCTCCGGCACGTCGCGCTGCGGCGTACCGTCATAGGTCCACAGGAACTGGCGCGGCATCGGGCCCTTGTTGCGCCCGCCCTCGCAGGTCTGCTCCCAGGCATGCGCCAGGATGCCGACCGAGCGCGACAGGCAGAACAGCCCCCGCGCCAGCGGTGCGGCAAAGCCCAGCTCGGCATAGATCACCGCGGTGGCGCCATCGATATTCATCGGGATGGGCTTGCCGCGGCCGGCACCCAGCGCCGCCTCGACCGCGCGCGCGATCCCCGCGTAGCGCCCGCTGACCACGCCATCGGCCGCGGCCTGGTCGACCAGCGCCAGCAGCCGTGGCGCACGCGGGTCGACCGGGTGGAAACGGTGGCCAAAGCCGGCAATGAACTTGCCGTGCAGGTCGCGGTAGTGCCGCAGCGCGGCGGTGACGGCGTCGTCCATGGCGCCGCCCGCATCCAGCCGCTGCGCCACGTCCTGGTACAGCGCCACCGCCTGTTCGCCGGCGCCGCCATGCACGTCGCCCAGCACGTTGACGGCGGAAGCCATGGCGTTGTTCAGCCCCACGCCGCAGGTGGCCGCCATGCGCGCGATGGCAATGCTGGGCGCCTGCGGGCCGTGGTCGACCGCGGCCATCAGCGCCGCGTCCAGCAGCTCGCCCTCCCCGGGGCCGGGCAACTCGCCGCGCAGCATCAGCCAGATCATCTGCGCAAACGAGACCCGGCCGATCAGTTGTTCGATCGGGTAGCCGCGGTAGCGGATCTCGCCCGGGCGCATGTCGATGATGCCGGTGCGCCACCAGTCCTGCGACAGGCGCTGGCCCGGGTCCATGGCGTCATCCCGGGGCTGGCCGCTGGTTTCGATGCCGCTCATATCGCGCGCTCCTCGCTCAGTTGGTCGATGTCCGCATCGCTGTAGCCCAGGCTGGCCAGCACCTGCCGCGTATGCTGGCCCAGCTCCGGCGGCGGCGTGTCCACGGCCGGGGCCTCGCGGTTGAGCTTGAAGCCGGTGCGCACCACGCGGATATCGCGGCCCACGCCGGGCGCATCGGCAAATTCGCCGATCATGCCGCGCTCGCGCACCTGCGGATGCGCCAGCGTCTGTGGCACGTCCAGCACCGGGCCGGCGGGCACGCCGGCCTCGGTCAGCAGCGGCCACCATTCGGTGGCCGGCTTCTTCGCCAGCTCTGCTTCCAGCGCCTGTGTCAGTTCGCCCCGGTTGGCCAGCCGCGCCTGGCGCTGCGCGAAGCGCGGATCGGCGGCCAGCTCGGGGCGGCCCAGCACGCGGCACACGGCTTCAAACTGTTCCTGCTTGTTGGCGGCGATATTGAGCAGCCCGTCCGCGGTGCGGAAAGTGCCGGAAGGGCTGGCGGTCATGTTCTCGTTGCCCATCGGCGCCGGCACCTTGCCGGCGATCAGGTGGTTGGATACCACCCAGCCCATGGTGGCCAGCGTGGCTTCCAGCATCGATACGTCGACGAAATAGCCTTCGGTGCGCTGGTGGTCCGCCAGCGCCGCCGATACCGCCAGCGCCGCGGTCAGCCCGCCGATGGTGTCCGAGACCGGATAGCCGACCCGCAACGGTGCGCTCTGCGCATCGCCGGTAATGCTCATCACGCCGGCCATGCCCTGGATGATCTGGTCATAGGCCGGCAGCCCGGCCAGCGGCCCGTCCTGGCCAAAGCCCGAGATCGCGCAGTAGATCAGGCGCGGGTTGTCCTGCTTCAGGGTCTCGTAGCCCAGCCCGAGCCGGTCCATCACGCCGGGGCGGAAGTTCTCCACCAGCACGTCGGCGCTTTGCACCAGCTTGCGGAACACCTCCTTGCCGCGCGCGTGCTTCAGGTTGAGCGTGACCGACTGCTTGCCTGGGTTCTGGGCCAGGAACGACACGCCCATCAGGCGCTGGTTCAGCTCGGCATCGGCGCCCAGCTGCCGGGCCAGGTCGCCGGTGCCGGGGGTTTCCACCTTGATGACTTCGGCGCCCAGGTGGGCAAGCTGGTGGCAGCAGAACGGCCCGGCCAGCACATTGGTCAGGTCGAGCACGCGGATATGGCGCAGTGGCTTTTTCATGTTCTGTACAACAGAATGACGATCTTTAACAGAGAACATGCGGAGGATAGGAGCCGCGTTTGGGCGTGTCAAGCCGGGCGCCTGGCCGGCACCTGCCATACAATGGCGCCCCGTCCGCGCGGCCCGCTGGCGCGCGGGCTTTTTTAGTGGTGTCTTGCAGGAAACGGAATCAATGATGTCAAACGCATGCGGCCTGGACTTCGGCACGTCCAACTCAACGGTCGGCTGGAGCCATCCGGCGCGGCCGGCGGCGCTGCTGCCGCTGGAGGACGGCAAGGTGACGTTGCCCTCGGTGATCTTCTTCCACGCGGAGGATCCGCTGGTCAGCTATGGCCGCGCCGCGCTGGGCGATTACCTGGCCGGCTATGAAGGCCGGCTGATGCGTTCGCTCAAGAGCCTGCTGGGCACCTCGATGATGGACGACAGCACCGAGGTGATGGGCCAGGCGATGCCGTTCCGCAAGCTGCTGGCGCACTTCATCCGCGAGCTGAAGACGCGTGCCGAGCAGGCCGCCGGCGCGGAATTCTCGCGTGCGGTGCTGGGCCGCCCGGTGTTCTTCATCGACGAGAACCCGGCCGCCGACCAGATCGCCGAAGACACCCTGGCCGAGATCGCGCGCGACGCGGGTTTCGGCGAGATCGCGTTCCAGTACGAGCCGATCGCCGCGGCCTTCGACTATGAGGCCCGGATCACGCGTGAGGAACTGGTGCTGGTGGCCGACATCGGCGGCGGCACCTCGGACTTCTCGCTGGTGCGCCTGTCGCCCGAGCGCGCCGCGCGCAGCGACCGGCGCGACGACATCCTGGCCAATGGCGGCGTGCATATCGGCGGCACTGATTTCGACCGCGCGCTCAGCCTGGCGCGCGCAATGCCGCTGCTGGGCCTGGGCAGCGCGCTGCGCAACGGCAAGGCGATGCCGTCCAGCCAGTATTTCGACCTGGCCAGCTGGCACACCATCAATCTGGTCTATACGCGCAAGGCGTGGTCGATGGTGATGGACAACTACCGCGACGCGGCCGATACGGTGAAGCTCGACCGCCTGGTGCGGCTGATCCGCGAGCGCGCCGGGCACTGGCTGGCGATCCAGGTGGAAGCCGCCAAGATCGCCTTGTCCGACGCCGGCAGCACCGACGTGGACCTGCACCGGCTGGAGCAGTGGCTGACGCTGACCATCACGCGCGACGAGTTCGATGCGTCGATCGACAAGCTGGTGGTGAAGACCGAGCAGACCGTGCAGAAGCTGCTGGTGGATGCTAGCGTCGATGGCGCCGCGGTCGATACCATCTTTTTCACCGGCGGCTCCAGCAGCGTGCCGCTGCTGCGGCAGCGGCTGGCGGCGCTGTTGCCGCAAGCGCGTTGCGTGGAAGGGGACCGGTTCGGCAGCATCGGCAGCGGGCTGGCGCTGGATGCGGTGAGGAAGTTTGGGTGAGGGGCAGGCTGGCGTCTGAGCAGCCCAGCGGCCAGCTCAGACGTCAGCCGGCCTGCGTCCGCATATCGCGCAAGCCGTATTCATCCCCCAGCGCCAGCCGTGCCGCCCGCAGCGCGCCGCGCGCGGCCGCCGCATCGCCCGCCAGCCGCATCAGCGCCGGCAGTTCCCACGGCGCGCGCAAGAGCCCGCCCAGCACCGCGCCGACATCCGTCTTGCCGTCTTCACCCATGCCTGCCGCCGCGGCAGCCGGAACCGCGCGGCTGGCCGGGTCGATCACCACGCGGCAGGCCGCGAACGGCAGCCGGCAAGCCGCCGCCATGCGCGCGGCGAGGTGCGATTCCATGTCGACGCAGAGCGCCCCCGTGGCCCGGTGCAGCATCTGCTTGGCGGCAACCGAAAGCACCGGCTGGTCCGCGCCGGCAAGTATCCCGACCCTGGCATGCGGCAGCGCCGCGTGCATCGCCCGGGTCCAGGTCATGTCGGTGTCGTAGCGTTCGCCGGCCGCGCATACCGAGTCCGCCAGCACGAGGGCGCCCGGCGCCAGCGCGGGATCCAGCCCGCCCGCCACGCCAAAGCTGAGGATGCCCATGCAGTGCCGGCTTGCCATCGCGGAAACGCCTTGTTCCAGTGCAAGTCCGCGCAGGCCGTGCACCACGCGGCAATGCGGACCGGCGGCGGTGCGCGCCTCGAACGCCATGCCGGTGACGACCAGCACGAACGGTGCCGTCACAGCCCCCACGGCACCTGGTGCGCGCCGCCGCGCTGCAGGTTGCGGTAGCGCGCCAGCGCCCACAGCGGGAAGTAGCGTGCATAGCCGTGATAGCGCAGGTAGAACACGCGCGGAAAGCCCACGGCGGTGAAGCGCGGCTCATGCCACAGGCCGCCGGATTGCTGCGTGCGCAGCAGGTAGTCGATGCCGCGCGCCACCGCGGCATGCTGCGCGGCGCCGGCTGCCATCAGCGCCAGCAGCGCCCACGCGGTCTGCGAGGCCACGCTCGGCGCGGGCTCGTAGCCGCGGTAGTCGAGCCGGTAGCTGCTGCCGTCCTCGCCCCAGCCGCCGTCGGCGTTCTGGATCTGCTCGAGCCACGCCACGGCGCGGCGCATCTCGGGGGCTTCCGGTGCCAGGCCCGTTGCGTTCAGCGCGCACAGCGCGCTCCAGGTGCCATAGATATAGTTGGTGCCCCAGCGGCCAAACCAGCTGCCGTCGGGCATCTGCTCGGCCAGCAGGTAGCGCAGGGCGCGCGCGGCGGGTTCGCTCTTGCCCGGCGTGGCGCCGATCTGGCACAGCATCGACAGGCAGCGCGCGGATACGTCCGCGGTGGGCGGGTCCAGCAGCGCGCCATGGTCGGCAAAGGGGATGTTGTTCAGGTAGAGATGCGTGTTCTCGGGCTCGAACGCGCCCCAGCCGCCGTCGCCGCCCTGCATGCCGACGATCCACTCGGCGGCGCGCGCCACGGCTTCGTCATAGCGGCCCGGCACATCGTGCGCGCGCATGTAGCGGTTCATCGCGGCGGCCACCACGGCGGTGTCGTCCACGTCCGGGTAATAGGCATTGGCGTACTGGAAGGCCCAGCCGCCGGGGCGCACCAGGGGGCGGCGCACGGCCCAGTCGCCGCGCACGTCCAGCACTTGCAGCGGCCTGAGCCAGTCCAGGCCGCGCCCGGCCGCGGCCGTCGCGCGTGCCTCGCCGGTTTCCAGCAGCGCGTGCGCGGCCAGCGCGGTATCCCACACCGGCGACAGGCAGGGCTGGCAATAGGCTTCGTCGCCGTGCTCGACCAGCAGCCGCTCGACGGATTGCCGCGCCAGCGCGCGTGCCGGATCGTCGGGCGGCACGCCCAGCACGTCGAACATCATCACGCTGTTGGCCATTGCCGGGAAGATGGCGCCCAGGCCGTCCTCGCCGTTGAGCCGCTCGCGCACGAAGGCCTGCGCCGCGGCAATGGCGCGCCGGCGCAGCGTGCGCGGGACGAGCGGCTCGGCCACGCGCAGCAGCGCGTCCAGGCCGCGGAACACCGTGTACCAGCCGGCGTGCTGGTGCGCCGCGCGCGGCGGCAGCCCCACCGTATGGCAGTTGCCGACGAACAGCTCATTGATGCCGACCCCGCGCGGGTTGCGCGCCTGCGGGCGCAGGCTGTTCAGCACCAGCAGCGGCACGATCACCGTGCGCGCCCAGTACGAGACCTTGGACAGGTGGAACGGAAACCACTGCGGCAGCAGCATGATCTCGACCGGCATCATCGGCACCGCCAACCATGGCATCACGCCGTACAGGGCCAGCAGCGTGCGCGTGAATACATTGCTGGCCTCGGCGCCGCCCAGCGCGTGGACGGCCCGGCGCGCGCGCTGCATATGCGCGGCCTGGGGGTCGTCGCCGGCCATCTTCAGCGCGAAATAGGCCTTTACGCTGGCGCTGACGTCGGAGCGGCCTTCATGGAACAGCGGCCAGCCGCCATCGGGATTCTGGATGCGGCGCAGGTAGCGGGCCAGGCGGGCTTCAAGCTCCAGGTCCGGGGCTTCGCCGAGGTAGTGCACCATCAGCACGTATTCGGCGGGAATGGTGGCGTCGGCTTCCAGTTCGTAGACCCAGTGGCCGTCGGGGCGCTGCTGGTGCAGCAGCGCGTCGATCGCGCGGCCGATGCCCTGGTCCAATGCCTGCGCGGCGTCGCGCGGCGCGGGGCTGTCCCCCGCGCTGGCCGGCGCAATCCGTGGCACTGCCGTGGCAAAGGCGGTCTCGTTCATCGACATGCAGACTCCTTGTGCCGGCGCACGGCGCGGCCGCGCCCGGCATGCATCGGGGGCAGCGCTCAGCCAATGGCGTGGCGCAGCAAGATCCAGAGCAATTGGGCGCGCGGCAGGCGCACGCGCTGGCGCGGCGCGCGCCAGCCCTGCGTGCGCAGCCGCGCCAGGATGCGGTGGTAGACCTCGGCCATGATGCGCGGCGAGCGCACCTGCCGCGACGGGCAGCGCGCCATGATGGCGTAGGCCTGGTCGTAGTGCGCCTGGGCCTCGCGCGCCACGGCCGCGCAGGCCTGGCCGACGGCGGGGTGGGCCACCACGGCCTGGGGCGTGTCCGCGCCGATGCCGGCCGCGGCCAGCGCTTCCGCCGGCAGGTAGAGCCGGCCGATGGCAGCGTCTTCGTCGATATCGCGCAGGATATTGGTCAGCTGCAGTGCGCGGCCCAGGTGGTGCGCGAGCGCGATGCCGCACGCTTCTTCCAGGCCGAACACGCGCACCGCCAGCCGGCCGACAGCGCTGGCGACGCGATCGCAATACAGGTCGAGGGTGGCCGCGTCGGGGGCGCGGATGTCCTGCACCACGTCCATGGTCATGCCGTCGATCACGGCGAGGAAATCCTGCTGCTGCAGGTCGAAGGCGCGGATCTGCGCGCTCAGCGGCTGCAGGGCGCGAGGCGGATTGCCGGTGTAGCAGGCGGCGATGTCGTGGCGCCAGGCATCGAGTGCGGCAAGGCGCTCGGCGCGCGGTGCGTTGCCGTCGGCGATGTCGTCGACCGCGCGGCAGAACGCATAGATCTCGAACATGGCCTGGCGCTGCGCTGGCGGCAGGATGCGCAGCGCGGCATGGAAGGAACTGCCGGCCGAGGCCGCCGGGCCCGCCTGGCTGCCATGGTCGGCGGCGACAGGGGTGTCTTGCGTTGCGATTTGAGTACCGGCCACGTAACTCCTCGACACGCTGCATACCGTCCCGCACTGATCGCGCAGCATCCGTGCGCGCCCACTGGCGGGAGGGCGGTTGTGGGTCGGCAGATTATAGCAATTTCACTCGTCGCAAGACTGCCGCAGCGGCGGCCCCGGTGCCGGCGCGCCAATAAAAAAAGCCCCGCGCCGAAGCTGCGGGGCTTTCCTTCCGGCCGGTCCGCTGGACCGGCCCGGAATCCACCGGTATCAGAGGGCCTGAATCTTGGTGGCTTGCTCGCCCTTCTGGCCCATGGCCTTGACGTAGCGTACCTTCTGGCCTTCCTTCAACGACTTGAAGCCATTGCCTTCGATTGCGGAGAAGTGCGCGAACAGATCGTTGCCGCCTTCATCCGGCGTGATGAAGCCGAAGCCCTTGGCGTCGTTGAACCACTTAACGGTACCGGTTTCCATATCTATCTCAACCTTGAATTTCAAAATGAGCGAAAACGCTCGTTATACACCGTGTGCAACGCACCCAGCGGATCCTTTTTATGTTCCCCGCCAGCGCATTCCATATGACTTCGATATGTCGCTGTCGTGACAACCGAAAACGTCACGGAACGACAACACCAAAAGACACACCGCATGGGCGCTGCACAAGTGGGAATCATTCTGCCGAATTTTCCCGGCGTGTCAATCAGGCTAAGCGCCTAATCATGATGAGAGGTTCCGATAGGAGATATTAGCGTTTTCTACTTCAGCTTCAGTTCAGTGAATTCCCTGATTTTTTTATCGCGGGTTTGGTTGTGCGTGCACCGCCAGCGAGCGCGATGCCACACCGCCGTGCATAATGGCGGTCGTCCGGTGCATGGGCGTGCCATCTTTTTTACAAATTCTTACGGCACCCAATCCCTACCGCGTTCGGGGGAAGCCGGCGCGGCCCGGATATATCATTATGCTGACAATAAAGGCCAGGCCGGTGGCCGCGCTCGCGTCGTGCACAGACATACATGAGCGCGCCCACTGTATGCGGGCCCATACATAAAAGCTCGGAACGGGGAATCCATCATGGCGTTTCAAACCTAGCTGTCCGGAATTTCGGTTGCGGACAGCCCCACCACCCGTCGCGCACGGGACCTGGACTGTTTTCGTTGTTTGCATTTGAGCCGAGCCGAGCCGAGCCGCGCCCGCCGTACCGCAAGCGCGGCTGACGTGCGCCCGCAGCACGGTGGCGCGCGTTAACGCGCGAGCCGGCTCAATGTCTCAGTGTTGGGACAATTGTTGACAATGTGATCCATGCGTCTGTCCTAGCATTCGTTTCCGGATACCATCAGATTTTTCCGATTCTGAGATCCACAGTCGGACACAAGGCGGCAGCGACCGCCTCAGGGAATGTCGTGCGTGAGGCACTTGCCGGCGTGCGCAGACAAGAGGAAGTAAGCCTGTGAAGCAGCTGGAGGAAGCACAAGGGAACCGGGGCGGCCGCATGCCGTTCCGATCGGGGTGGGTAGGGATGCGCATGGCGCAGCGGGTGCAAGGCATCGCGCTGGCGCTGGCCCTCGGGGCGGCGACGGCTGCGGCCGCGCCGGCGCCCGCGGCGCAGGCGCCATCCATGCCGTCGATCGCCTTGCACTACGGCGCCAAGCCGCCGGTTGACGCTCTGCAAGCCTTCGACATCGCCGTGGTCGAGCCCGACAGCGGCTTCGACCCGCGCCAGGCGGCGACGCCGGCCACGGCCTGGTTTGCCTATGTCAGCGTGGGCGAGGTGCTGGAGAGCCGCGCCTACTTCAAGGACATCCCCAAGGCCTGGTTCGTCGGGCGCAATGACGCCTGGAACGCGCCGGTCATCGACCAGGCAGCCGACGGCTGGCCCGCCTTCTATGTCGACAAGGTGATCGCGCCGCTGTGGCAGCGCGGCTTCCGTGGCTTTTTCCTCGATACCCTCGATTCCTACCAGCTTGCCGCCAGGACCGACGCCGAGCGCGCACGGCAGGAAGCGGGGCTGGTGCGCGTGATCCGCGCGATCAAGGCGCGCTACCCCGAGGCGCGCCTGGTCTTCAACCGCGGCTTCGAGATCCTGCCGCAGGTGCATGACCTGGCCTATGCCGTTGCCTTCGAGTCGCTGTTCCGCGGCTGGAACCAGGCCCAGGGCCGCTATGTCGACGTTGCGCAGGCTGACCGCGACTGGCTGCTGGCGCAGGCGCGCACCATCCGCGAGCAATACCGCCTGCCGGTGATCTCGATCGATTATTGTCCGCCGGCGGACCGCCGCTGCGCACGCGAAACCGCGCAGCGCATCCGCGCGCTGGGGATCACGCCCTATGTGGCCGATCCCGGGCTGCAGACGGTCGGCATCGGCAAGGTCGAGGTGCTGCCCCGGCGCGTGCTGGTAGTGCAGGAGCGCCGCCCCGGGGTGTCGATCGATGATTCCGAGGGTGTGCGCTTTGTCTCGATGCCGCTCAACTACCTTGGCTATCGCGTGGATTTCGCCGAGACCAGCGAGGACCTGCCCGAGATCGGGCCGGACCGCTACGCCGGCGTGGTGGTGTACCTGTCAGGCAATGTCACGGCGCAGCCGGGACGCTTCCATGCCTGGGTGCAGGCGCGCATGGCGCAGGGCATGCCGGTGGTGTTCCTCAACGACTTCGGCACCAGCGTGAGCGGCACGGTGGCGCGCAGCTTCGGGCTGAAGGCAGTCAAGGGCCGCGTGTCGGGCCCGGTCGAGGTGCTGGCCAAGGACCGGATGATGGGCTTCGAGATGCCGGTGGCCCCCGACCGCACCCAGGCCGAAGCGATCCAGGTGCCGGACGGCGCCGGCTACCGTTCGCTGCTGCGCCTGCGTTCGGGCACGCTGACCTATGACGCCGCCGCGATCACGCCGTGGGGCGGCTATGTGCTGGGGCCGTATGCGGTGCGCCAGAGCGGCAACGGCAACGGCCAGAGCCGCTGGGTGGTGCAGCCGCTGGACTTCCTGCGCGCGGCGCTGCGCCTGCCCGCCATGCCCGTGCCCGATGTCACCACCGAGAACGGCCGGCGCCTGCTGACCATCCATATCGACGGCGACGGCTTTGCCTCGCGCGCCGAGATTCCCGGCGGCGGCTTCTCCGGCGAGGTGCTGTTCCGCGAGATCTTCGACCGCTACCGGCTGCCGATGACGATGTCGGTGATCCAGGGCGAAGTCAGCAAGGACGGCATGTACCCCAGGCTCAGCGCCGAGCTTGAGCCGATCGCGCGCAAGATCTTCGCGCAGCCCTATGTCGAGGTGGCCAGCCATACCTTCTCGCATCCGTTCGAGTGGTCGCGCACCGTGCCGGCCCAGCCAGGGCAGCCAACGCAATCCAGCGGCGCCGCGGTGGTCGAGGGCGACGAGGCCTTCCACCTGAGCATCCCCGGCTACAGCATGGACCTGAACCGCGAGATCGGCGGCTCCATCGACTACATCAACCGCACGCTGGCGCCGGCCGGCAAGCCGGTCAGCATGCTGCTGTGGTCGGGCGACTGCCAGCCGCCGGCCGAGGCGCTGCGGCTCACCGAGAAGGCGCGCGTGCTCAACATGAACGGCGGCGATACGCTGATCACGCGCAGCAACCCGAGCTGGATCGCGATCGCGCCGCTAGGCATCAACAAGCCCGGCGGCACCTTCCAGGTGTTTGCGCCCAACCAGAACGAGAACGTCTACACCAACCTCTGGCACGGCCCGTTCTACGGCTTCGAGCGCGTGATCGAGACCTACGAGCTGACCGACAAGCCTTATCGCTTCAAGCCGGTCAATATCTACTACCACAGCTATTCGGGCACCAAGGCCGCGTCGCTGAAGGCGCTGCGCAAGGTCTATGACTATGTGCTGGCGCAGCCGCTGCTGCCGCTGCACTCCACCGACTACGTGCGCAAGGTGCTCGACTGGCAGGACATGGCCGTGGCGCGGGATGTGGGCGACGGCCAGCCGGGCGGCACCGGTGCTGAATGGATCGTGCGCGGCGACGGCAACCTGCGCAACCTGCGCTGGAGCGGCGCGGGCATGCCCGACGTGGGCGCGGCGCACGGCGTGACCGGCACCTCGCCGGCACCGGGCGGCGGCGTCTACCTGCACCTGGATGGCGGCGATGCGCGCTTCGCCGTGCGCGACACAGTCACCGCCCCGGCCGCGCCGCAGCTGGCCGAAGCCAACGGCATCGTACGCGAATGGTCGCAGCGCGATGGCGTCACGCGCTTCGCCTTCAGCGGCTACTTCAAGCCATTCTTCCGTCTTGCCAACGCCGGCAACTGCCGTGTGAGCGTCGATGGCAAGCCCGTACAGGCCGTCCGCGAGCGCAACACGCTGCGCGTGGATACCGCACCCGTCACCGATCCGAACCATGCCAGGCAACAAGTCGAAGTCCGCTGCGCCGGTTGAGCGCGAGCGGCTGCTGCCGCCGGCGCTGGTGCTGACTTTCACTGCGATGGTGGGGATCGGCCTGGCGCTGATGTTCCCGCGCGAGACTCTGCGCGAGCGCCTGCTGGGCCAGGGCCGCACCATCGACGGGCTGACCATGGCCTACCTGGAAGCCTGGTGGAAGGTCACGCCCGACGACCCCGGTTTCATGGGCGTGCTGGCCGAACAATACGCGCGCACCGGCCGGCTGGAAGAGGCGCAGGCCATGCTGGCGCGCATGCAGGCGGTGCAGGGCACCGACCTGTCGGGCCAGATCCTGCGCACGCGCATCGAGATCGCGCAGCAGCGCGCCTGGGCCGCGCTGCCGGATACGCCTGAGCGCGAACAGAACCTGGTGCAGCTGCGCAGCCTGCTGGACCAGGCTGCCGGGCGCAGCTGGGGGCTGGCCGACCTGCAAACGCTGGCCACGCAGTCGCGCCAGGCCGGCGCCCAGGACGCGATGCGCAAGTTCTATGCGGCGCTGGCCAGCCAGGACCGCAACAACGCGGCCTTCTGGAACCGCCAGCTGGCCGACATGGCGATCGCGGGCGGCGACTATCGCAACGCCGCCAACGCCTTGTTCGCGCAGCAGGCGGCCGCCACCACGCTGGCCGAGCGGCGCGCGCTGTTCCTGAAGGCGGTGCAGACGCTGCAGTCAGGCAACCTGCTGGACGAAGCGCTGGCGCAGGCCGAGCGCCACGGCGGCAAGCTGCTGGACGATCCGGAGGTGCTGCGCTACCTGACGAAGCTGGCGCTGGCGGCCAACAAGCCGGAGCAGGCCAGCCGCTATGTCGAGCGGCTGCTGAAGGTTTCGGCGCGCACGCGCGATGCCGGCCCGGCGGCGCTGGCCGCACGCCAGGCCGAGGCGCGGCGTATCGCCGCCAGCCAGCCGTGGGCCGAGCGCGGCCTGGTCTTCCTCGACGGGCCGCGCGGCCTGGCCTTGCGTGAAGCGCTGGCCGCCTCCGGCCAGCTGGGTACGCGCAAGATTGCGGCGCAAGCTGCTGCGCCCGCGCAGGCGCCGGCGGAGCCAGCCGACAAGCCGTTCAACGCCGACGACTACGAACTCGCCTATCGCGTGTTCCTGTCAGCCGGCAAGCTCGACCAGGCGCAGCGCGTGGCCGAGACCGCGGTGCGCCGGCTGCCGGGCGAGGCGATCTGGCGCGAACGGCTGGCGCAGGTGGCCGAATGGAACCGCCAGCCGGCCGTGGCCCTGAAGAGCTGGCTCGACTATGCCCGCGCCACCAACGACGAGCGCGCGTGGGATGCAGTGATGCGGCTCGCCCCGGGCCTGTCCGACGATCGCGCCTACCTGGCCGCGCTGCGCCACCGCGCGGGCGGCTCGGACCTGAAGACCGTGGACGAGGTGGTGGCTGCCTACGAACGCCTGGGCGAGCCGGAAGAGGCCATGCGCTTCCTCGAAGGCCTGAGCCACGGCCCCAGGGCTCGCGACATCATGGAACGCCACGCCGCGCTGGCCGAGCGCGCCGGCAAGGACGAGCGCGCGTTCCAGATCTATACGCAGATGCAGCAGCGCTTCGGCCCGCGCCCCGCCTATGCGCTGAAGCTCGCCAACCTGCTCTATGTGCGCGGCAAGCTGGCGCAGGCGCTGGACGCCATGCTGCCGGCGCGTGCCACGGCCGGGAAGGATGACATCCTCTACTGGCGCACCTTTACCGAGCTGGCGCGGCTGAACCAGCGCGACGACCTGCTCAAGGACGGCTATCGCCAGCTGATGCTGGCGGCGGCGCAGACGCAGGACGAGCACTGCATGGAGAGGCCGGCGGGCCCGGCGCGCAACGACTGCCTGGACGAGGTCCGCGACACGCAGGAGGCGGATTTCTCCAACCTGATCGCCTACTACGACAAGACCCCGATCGACGCCGGGCGCATCGCCGAGGCCGACTGGCGCCGCGGCGGCAAGCCGGAATCGCTGGAACTGGCGCTGTACTACTACACGCGTGCCCACGCCTACCGGCGTATCGGGCGCCTGTTGCAGGACATGACGCCCGAGCAGCGCCAGGCGGCAGCGCAGTCGAGCCGCTTCCTGATGCGGCGCGCGGAGTACTACCGCGTGACCGGCCAGCGCGACCACGCCCTGGCCGACCTGCGCCGCGCCGCGGGCCTGCGCGATGCCGACAGCGAAACGCTGGCGGCGCTGCTGTGGACGCTGGTCGACCAGGGCAGCGATACCGAAGTGCGCGCGGTGATGCGCCGCGTCAAGGACGACGCGGAAGACAACCCCGACCTGTGGGGCGCCTTCGCCGCGGGCCATATGCGTTTCCAGGACGGGCGCGCGGCCATGCACTACCTGCGCAAGCTCAACGACGGCAAGAGCGCCGATCCGCTCTGGCTCAGCCTGATGGCCGATGCTTATGAAGCCATCGGCCAGACCGACATGGCCTGGCGCGTGCGCCGCCAGGCCTGGATCGACCTGCACCATGGCTGGTCCCAGGGCGGGGTGCGCTATGCCCGGCTGCGGCCCGACAACACCGACGGCGACGAAGAGTACGAGAACGAGTCCGGCGCGCCTTCGCGCGCGGACCTGCGCCGCCAGACCGTGGCGCTGGGGCAGATCTTTGCCTCGGGCGATGTCTCGCGCGCGCTGGTGATCCAGATGCTGCGCGCGGACCGCGCTTCCACGGCGGCGCGCGAACTGGTGCCGCCGATGGCGGGCGCGCCGTCGCAGCTGGGCGAGGTGGCCGGGCTGCCGCCGCTTCATGAGGCGGCAACCGCGCCCGCGTCCGCGGAGGTCGCGCGCAATGCGGCCCGCCGCGATGCCGCGCTGTCCGCTGCCGGGCGCGATGCCGCGCTGGCATGGGCGATGTCCGCGGAATCCAACGAACTGGCGCGAAGCTGGCTGGCCCGCCAGTACGTCAACCGGCTGCAGCGACCGGCCTATGCCGAGGTGGCGATCGCGCTGGACCGGCAGGACATGAACAGCCTTGACCGTATCCTGGAGCGCCAGGCCGGCCGCGTGCCGGTGGCCAACCAGATCGAGGCCAACCAGCAACTGAACCGCATCAGCGCCGCGCAGACGCTGGCCTTCGAAACCCAGGAGCGGGCCCGTTCCGATGACACGCTGCAGGACTCCTTGCAGGAGACGCTGCTCTACAACGCCCAGGCGATCGAGCCGCGCGTGAGCTTCATGCACCAGAAGCCGCTGGAATATACCGAAGGCAGCCTCGCGGGTGGCGTGCGCCTGTGGGACGGGTATGACCTGAACCTGCGCGGCACCTGGCGCGACCAGCGCAGCACCGATCCGCAGCAGCTGGTGAACGTGCCGTCGTCCGACCGGCGCGCCGACCTGTCGCTGGGTTATCGCGACAACAGCAAGCGCTGGCGTGCCACGGCAGGCTACCGCGAGGGGCTGGACACAATGGCGACCGCGCGCTTCTTCGGCGAGTGGAACCAGCAGGGCCGGCTGCAGTTCAGCACGCTGGCCGGGCTGAACCAGCCGGCCGACGAATCGGCGCCGCTGCGCGTGGGCGGGGCCAAGGACGTCGTGGGGCTGGGCGCAACCTGGCGCTTCAGCCTGCGCGAGTTCGTCGGCGCGCGCATCGAGTACAGCAGCTTCCGCGGGCAGGACCGCAGCGCGCTCGGGCATGGCATGGTCTATGACGTCGAGGCCGGCTACAGGATCCGCACCTCGTATCCGGACTACACCGTGCGCGTGGTCGGCACGCATGCCAACTACAGTGCCAACGGCGGCGGCCTGACGCCGCGCATGGCGTCGCTGGTGCCGGTCGGCGACGAAGCCACGCCGGCGTTCTACATGCCGCAGGGCTTCACGCAGGCCGGCGTGCTGTTCGGCTTCGGCACTGAGCTGCTGGACGAATACACACGCAAGTGGCGGCCGTTCGGTGAAGTGGGGCTGCTGCGCGACACGCGCGCACGGCAGAACTTCCGCGTGCAGGGCGGGGTGGCCGGATCGGTATTCGGCAACGACCACCTGGCGCTGTATATCTCGCATGAGACCGCGGCGCGCAACGGTGGCAGGCCGCTGACGGAACTGGGAATGCGCTATCGCTGGCTGTACTGAGCCGGCGGCAGCGGATGGCAGGGATCGGGTAACAACAGGACATGGAAAAGGGGATGAAGATGAACAAGCAAACCACGGCAATGACGGGCAAGACAGTGGCCAGGCGGCTGGCGGCATGGTGCGGCGCGCTGGGCGCGGCACTGTGGCTGGCAGGCTGTGCGGTGACGGATGTCGGCCGCGCGCCGGCGCTGGCCCGCGGCGAGATCATCGCGGTGCTGCCGATCGTGAACTACACCGAGACGCCGCAGGCCGGCCTGCGCGCCGAGGCGATTGCCGAGAGCCTGCTGAAGACCGGCGGCGTGGCCAGCCTGAAGCGTTATCCGGCCAGCCTGAACCCGGAAACGCTGTTCGAGCCGGCCGAGCGCGAAGCCGTGGGCAAGGCGCTGGAATGGGCGCGTGCCGAGAAGGCCCGTTACGCGCTGACCGGCGCGGTGCAGGAATGGCGCTACAAGGTGGGCGTGGACGGCGAGCCTGCGGTCGGCATCTCGCTGCAGCTGCTGGACGTGAACAGCGGTGAAGTGGTGTGGTCGGCCACCGGCAGCGACAGCGGCTGGAGCCGCGCCTCGCTGTCGGGCACCGCGCAGAAGCTGCTGCGTCGCCTGCTGGCGCCGCTGATGCAAGGCTGAGGCGGCGGCAAGCCACCAGGAAGAGGCTGCACACCGATGCGGCGATGCAATGGTTGAAGCAAGGGGATGAGCGTGGCCAATACGGCTGACAAGACATATCGCGCGCGGCAAGGACAGGGCATCGGCCTGGGTGGGCGCTATGCGCGCCTGCTGGCGCCGGCGGTCAGCGGGCGCGCGGCCGTGGTGGAACTGGTGGTGGCCATGCTGGCCGCAATGGGGCTGGCGTGGCTGGTGCTGCCGCAGAATCCGCTGCTGCTCGGCATGGGCTTTCCGTGGGCCTGGCTGCTGCCGGTGATCCTGGCGCTGCGCTATGGCACGCTGATCGGCGTGGGCAGCGTGCTGATGCTGCTGGGCGGCTGGTACTTCTACCAGCAGACCGGCGTGATGGCAGGGCCCTTCCCGCGCCTGTTCTTCCTCGGCGGGCTGCTGCTGGTGCTGGTGGCCGGACAGTTCGGCGATATCTGGGGCACGCGCCTGGCGCGCGCCCGCGCCGTGAACCGCTACCTGGACGAACGCCTGGCGGCGCTGACCAAGAACCACTACCTGCTGCGCATCTCGCATGAGCGGCTGGAAAACGACCTGCTGGCGCGGCCCACCACGCTGCGCGACACGCTGTCGCAGCTGCGCAGCGTGGCGCTGGACGAGGCCGCGCGCACCGGCCAGGTGCTGGCCGGTGCGCAGCCGATGCTGCAGGTGGTGGCGCAGGCCTGCCAGCTTGAGGCAGCCGCGCTCCATGCCTGCGATGGCGAGCACGTGGATGGCGTCCCGGTCGCCAGCATCGGCCCGGAATTCACGCTCGACACCACCGACCCGTTGGTGCGCCACTGCCTGGACACGCGCCAGCTGGCGCACCTGAGCGCCGACGGCCTGCAGCATGGCGCGCAGACGCGCTACGTGGCGGTGGCGCCGGTGCTGGCCGGCTCCGACCACCTGATCGGCCTGCTGGTGGTCGAGCGCATGCCGTTCCTGTCGCTGACCTACGAGAACCTGCAGATGCTGATGGTGCTGCTGGGCTACTACGCCGACGGCGTGGAGCACGCCGGCGCCACCCGCACCATCCAGGCGGCGCTGCCGGCCTGCCCATACCCGTTTGCGCTGGACTATGCGCGGCTGTCGCGGCTGCGGCGCGAGACCGGCATCGAAAGCTCGGTTGTGGCGCTGGTGTTCGACGCGGATCCGGAGCGCGATGCGCTGTTCGAGCAGGTGGTGCGCAGCCGGCGCGCGCTGGATGTGGCGTGGCCGGTGGTCAACGCCCATCACCGCGCGATGCTGACGCTGATGCCGCTGTCCGATGCGCAGGCGGTGGCGGCCTACCTGGTGCGCATCGAAGACATGCTGCGCGCGCAGTTCGGCACCGACTTCACCAGTGCGGGCATCGGCGTCTATACGCTGGCGGTGCCCGGCGCCGGCTCGGAAGACGCGCTGGTCAAGCTGCTGCGCCGGGCCCAGGTGGATGGCGCGATCGCGCCGGCCACGCTGCCGGCCGGGGAAGCGCCCCATGTTTAAGCTCGGCGCCAGCGGGCTCGTCGCCCAGATCGCCGCGCTGGCGCTGCTGGCGCGCGCCGGCAACAGCACCGCGCTGCTGCTGGCCTTCTTCGGCATGCAGGCGGTGGCCGCCGCGCTGACGGCGCTGCTGCTGTGGCGCCTGCTGCCGCGGCGCTTTCGCGTGCCGTTCGGATGGAGCTATGGCTTTCTCGCGCTGTTCTGCTTCTTCGTGCCGCTGGGCGGCGCGCTGGTGTGCCTGGGCAGCTACCTGTTCTCGAAGCTGTTCCCGCGGCGCGTGGACACCAGCGGCATCGGCACCGTGGGCTTGCCCGAGTTCGTCACGCACCTGATGTCGCGCGTCACCCACGGCGGCGGCGCGCGCCTGCGTGCGCAGCTGGGCAATGCGCGCGCGCCCCTGCCCGAGCGCATGACCGCGCTGGTGGCGATGCAGTCGATGCCGGCGCGCACCGCCAGCCCGGTGCTGCGCGAACTGCTGGCCGACAGCGTCGACGACGTGCGGCTGCTGGCCTACGGCATGCTGGACGGCGCCGAGAAGCAGCTGACCCAGCAGATCCTGGCCGAGCTGCCGCGGCTGGAGAGCGCCAACAGCGCCAGCGAGCGCGCCGAGATCAGCAAGCGGCTGGCAGACCTGTACTGGGAACTGATCTACCAGAACCTGGTGCAGGGCGACGTCTACCGCTACACCGCCAGCCAGGTCGAGCGCTACGCCAGCGCGGCGCTGCAGTACGACGACAGCAATGCCTCGCTGTGGTACATGCGCGGACGCCTGGCGCTGGCGCGCAATGCCCCGCGCGAGGCGCGTGAATGGCTGCAGCGCGCCGAATCCCTCGGCTTCGCGCGCGAACGCGTGCTGCCGCACCTGGCCGAGGCCGCCTACCTGGAACGCGACTATGCCGCGGTGCGCCAGCTGATGGCATCGTTTGACAGCCCCTCGCCGCTCCCGCTGGTGCGGCCCCTGCTGCGGTACTGGCAATCATGAGCAAGATCCTGGTAAAAGCGACGTCGGCCGACGTCATGTTGCTGCTCGAAGGCACCTTCCCGTATGTGAGCGGAGGGGTGTCGAGCTGGGTCAACCAGATGATCCGCGCGTTCCCGGACCTGCGCTTCGGCATCGTCTTTATCGGCAGCCGGCGCGAGGACTATGGCGACATGGCCTACCAGCTGCCGCCCAACGTGGTGCACCTGGAAACGCACTACCTGTACGACTTCCCGCCGCCGCCGCTGGTCCAGGGCAGCACCGGCGATGCCAAGGCGTTCGACGCCTCGGACCGCCTGCACGAGCTGCTGCGCGACCCGGGCCGTGAGGCCGAGGCCGGCGCCATGATGCGCGAGCTGATGCCGGCGCTGCGCGAGGGTGGGGCGCTGGGCGAGGACGCCTTCCTGTACAGCCGCCGCGCCTGGCAGACCATCACCGAGCAATACCGGCGCTTCTGCACGGACCCGTCGTTCACGGACTATTTCTGGACCGTGCGCATCATGCACAAGCCGCTGTGGCAGCTGGTGCGCATTGCCGACAACCTGATCCCGGCGCGCGTCTACCACACGGTTTCCACCGGCTATGCGGGCTTTCTCGGGGCGCTGCTGCGCCACCGCAACCAGCGCCCGCTGCTGGTGTCGGAGCACGGCATCTACACCAAGGAACGCAAGATCGACCTGTTCCAGAGCCAGTGGATCCGCGACAACCGCAATGTGTTCGAGCGCGACATCTCCCAGATCAGCTACTTCCGCGAACTGTGGGTGCGCTTCTTCGAGACCATCGGCCGGGTCTGCTACGACGCCGGCGACGACATCGTCGCGCTGTATGAGGGCAATCGCCGCCGCCAGGTGCAGGACGGCGCGCCTGAGGTGCGCACGCGCAGCATCCCCAATGGCATCGACCTGCCGCGCCTGGCGCCGCTGCGCGCCCGCCGCAAGCCGGGCGTGCCGCCGGTGCTGTGCCTGATTGGCCGGGTGGTGCCGATCAAGGACGTCAAGACCTTTATCCGCGCCATGCTGACGGTGGTGCGCGAGTACCCCGACGCCGAAGGCTGGATCGCCGGCCCCGAGGACGAGGATCCCGACTACGCGCGTGAATGCCGCAGCCTGGCCGAGAGCCTGGGCTTGGGCCAGAAGGTCAAGTTCCTGGGCTTCCAGCGCATCGACGCGCTGCTGCCGCAGGTGGGCGTGCTGGTGCTGAGCTCGATCAGCGAGGCGCTGCCGCTGGTGGTGCTGGAAGGCTTTGCCGCCGGCGTGCCGTGCGTGACCACCGACGTGGGCTCGTGCCGCGAGCTGCTGTTCGGCCTGCCCGGCGACGACGCCGCGCTGGGCTCGGCCGGCGAGGTGGTGCGCATTGCCGACCCCGCGGCCCTGGCCGCGGCGGCGCTCGGGCTGCTGCGGGACCCGGCGCGCTGGCAGGCGGCCCAGGCCGCCGGCGTGGCGCGCGTGGAGCGCTACTACACCCAGGACCGCATGGTGGGCAGCTACCGCGAACTGTATCAACGGCTGATGGCGCAGGCAGACGGCGCCGGGCATGGCGAACCTGAGCGGCAGGGCGGCGGCAACCCCGCGCGCTGCCCGGTCCACGGAGGGGCCTGAGCATGGCTGGCATTGGATTCGAGCTGCGCAAGATGCTGCGGCGGGACAACCTGTCGGGCATGCTGAGCGCCTACGCGTATGCCGGCATCATCAGCTCCGGGCCATGGATCCTGTCCATCGTCGGCATCCTGCTGATCGGCATGCTGAGCCTGCCCTTCGTGGTGCCGGGCTCGCTGATCACGCAGTTCCAGGTGTCGGTGACCTACCTGATCGCCGGCAGCCTGATCCTGACCGGGCCGATGCAGCTGGCGTTCACGCGCTTCACCTCGGACCGGTTGTTCGAGAAGCGCGACCACCTGGTCCTGAGCAACTACCACGCGGTGGCGCTGCTGGCGACGGTGCTGTCGGGCGGCATCGGCGTGGCGTGCGCGGTATTCAGCTTCGGCGAGCAGTCGGTGCTGTACCGGCTGCTGATGGTGGCGGGCTTCGTGGTGCTGAGCAATATCTGGATTGCTGCGATCTTCCTGTCGAGCATGAAGCAGTACAAGGCCATCGTGTGGACCTTCCTGCTGGGCTACGCGATCTCGGTCGGCGCCGCGCTGGTGCTGCGCGGCCACGGGCTGGAAGGGCTGCTGGGCGGTTTCGCCGCCGGCCAGCTGTGCCTGCTGACCGGCATGGTGACGCTGATCTACCGCAACTACACCAGCCGCCAGTTCATGTCGTTCGAGGTGTTCCAGCGCCGCCATGCCTACCCCAGCCTGGTCGCGATCGGCCTGCTCTACAACCTGGGTATCTGGATCGACAAGTTCATGTTCTGGTACGCGCCCTCCACCGGGCAGCAGGTGATCGGGCCGCTGCATGCGTCGATCATCTACGACATCCCGGTGTTCCTGGCCTACCTGGCAATCATCCCGGGCATGGCGGTGTTCCTGGTGCGCATCGAGACCGATTTCGTCGAGTACTACGACGCGTTCTACAACGCGGTGCGCGGCGGCAGCTCGCTCGAGCATATCGAGGACATGCGCAACACCATGGTCCAGACCATCCGGCTGGGTTTGTACGAGATCGTCAAGGTGCAGGCCATCGCCGCGCTGCTGCTGTTCGCGGTGGGCGTGTGGGTGCTGCGGCTGCTGGGCATTTCCGAGCTGTACCTGCCGCTGCTGTACGTGGACGTGATCGGCGCCAGCCTGCAGGTGGTGCTGCTGGGGGTGCTCAACATCTACTTCTACCTGGACCGCCGCCGCGAGGTGCTGCTGCTGACCGCGACCTTCGTGGTGCTGAACTTCGCGCTGACGCTGCTGACGCTGCACCTGGGGCCGGCCTGGTACGGCTACGGCTTTGCGGTGTCGCTGCTGGTGGTGGTGGCGCTGGCGCTGTACCTGCTGGACCGCAAGCTGGACCGGCTGGAGTACGAGACCTACATGCTGCAATAGGCCCTGCCGGGGCCGCGCCGGCCGGCTCCCCGGGCGGCGCGATGGCGGCAAGGATGATGCAGATCGAAAGACGATCGCGGAGGGATCGGCGCAGTTGCCGCCACCACCCCTCGTCGGGGCATCTCGACGGAAGGGCCTGCGATTGGGTAACATGGCGGCAGCCGGCGGGCTTCGGCCTGGCCCGTCGGATCAGATCGACGGCCGCGCCCCCCTGGGGGTGAATATGAGGAATGACTTGCCGGCCGAGCCGTCGACATGCCGTGGCAGAGACCGCAGTTGCAGTCGGAAGCTGGCAGAAGGATGTAGAGGTATGCGAATTGCCTCCGTGGAGGATGATCCGGATCAGGCCGAACTGATCCGGCAGATATTGAGCGAAGCCGGCTTCGAGTGCGAGTCCTTCGCCAACGGTGCGGACTTTCTGCGCGCGCTGCGCGAGCGCGCCTATGACCTGTTGCTGGTCGACTGGCAGTTGCCGGGCACCAGCGGCTATGAGCTGGTCAGCTGGGTGCGGCAGAAGTCCGGCAATATGCCGCCGATCCTGTTCGTCACCAGCCGCACCGCCGAATCCGACATCGTCGACGGCCTCACCGTGGGCGCCGACGACTACATGCTCAAGCCCATCCGCGCCGGCGAGCTGATCGCCCGCGTGCGTTCGCTGCTGCGCCGCGCCTACCCCGAGGCGGCGCAGGAAGTGGAGCTGATCCGGCGCGGCAACTACATCGTCGATACCCACGCGCGCACCATCACCGTCGGCGGCGAGCCGGCGCTGCTGTCCCCGCGAGAATATGAGCTGGCCCTGTTCCTGTTCCGCAATACCGGGCGCCTGCTGGCGCGCGAGGTGATGGAGCAGGCCGTCTGGGGCCGCGCCATGGGCGCGGGCTCGCGCACGCTGGATACGCATATCTCGCGGCTGCGCCTCAAGCTGGCGCTGCGCCCCGAGAACGGCGTGCGGCTGACCTCCGTGTACTCGCACGGCTATCGCTTTGAAGAGGCTTCCGCGGCAGATGTGGAGGCGGATGAGGCCGGGGCGGATGCGTAAGGTGATCGGTGGTGCCGCGCTGGCCCTGCTGGCCGGCATGGCGGTTCCGGCGCACGCCGGGCCCGCGGGCGCGGAAGGCGCCGATTTTATCTACCTGGTGGAGCCGGGCGATACGCTGATCGGCCTGGCCTCGCGCTACATGGCGTCCGAGCAGGGGTGGCGCACGCTGCAGCGCCTGAACGGCGTGGCCGATCCGTACCGGCTGGTGCCCGGCTCGCGCCTGCGCATCCCGCTCAGCCAGATTCCCGAGCAGGCCGCGTCGGCGCGTGTGGTCCATGTGGCCGGTGCGGTCCGCGCCAATGGCCGGCCGGTGCAGGCCGGCATGACGCTGGACGAAACCACGCGCATCGAGACCCCCGCGGGCGGCTCGGTCACGCTGGAGTTGCCGGACCGCAGCCGCGTCACGGTGCCGCCGGCCACCACGCTCTCGGTCAGCCGGCTGCGCATGTTCGCGCGCAGCGGCCTGACCGACACCGTGATCCGCATCGAGAAGGGTGCCGCCGATACGCGCGTGGCACCGCAGGGCGGCGGCGTCGGGCGCTTCGAGCTGCATACGCCGATGATGGTGACCGGCGTGCGCGGCACCCGCTACCGGGTCTCGGCCGACACGGCAGGAAGCCGCAGCGAGGTGCTGGAAGGGCGCGTCGGCGTCAGTGCGGCGCGGGGTGCCCGCGCCAGGCCGGCAGCAGAGCGTGCCATGACCGCGGCGGCTTCGGTCGGTGCCGGCTATGGCATCGGCGTGTCGGCCGGCGGCAAGCTGTCGCAGCCGGTGGCGCTGCTGCCGGCGCCGGCCCTGCTGCCCCCGGCCGATACCGTGCTGGGCCCGTCCTTCGAAGCCGTCTGGCAGCCGGTGCCGGGCGCCACCGCCTACCGCGTGCTGGTGGCGCGCGATGCGGCGCTGAGCGAACTGGTCTGGACCGGCACCGCCAGTGGCGCCACTGCCACGACCGCGCGCGTCGACGGCCTGCCCGAGGGCACGCTGTACCTGAGCGTCAGTGCCATCGACAAGCACCAGCTGACCGGCCATGACGCCCAGGCACCGGTGTCGGTGCGGCTGAACCCGCCGGCGCCGTTCACGCAGCAGCCTGCCGCCGATGCGGTGCGCTATGCCGAAGCCGTCGCCTTCGAATGGGCCACCGTGCCGAGCGCGGCGCGCTACGAACTGGCGCTGGCCGCCGATTCGGCCTTTACGCGCGATGCCGTGGTGCAGGCGGCCTCCGAGCCCGCCGCCACGCAAGCGCTGGTGCCGGGCCGCTGGTGGTGGCGCGTGCGCAGCGTCGATGCGGCGGGCCGGCCGGGCCCGTGGTCGGACGCGGTCCCGTTCAGCGTCGAACCCAAGCCGCCCGTGCCGACCCTGCAGGACGACGGCGGCGCGCTGCATATCGGCTGGCCCGAGGGC
This sequence comes from Cupriavidus necator, assembly GCF_016127575.1. Taxonomy (NCBI): domain Bacteria; kingdom Pseudomonadati; phylum Pseudomonadota; class Betaproteobacteria; order Burkholderiales; family Burkholderiaceae; genus Cupriavidus; species Cupriavidus necator. The sequence goes on along the minus strand of NZ_CP066019.1, from coordinate 2,412,760 downwards.
AGCGGCGCCGGCGCGGGCTACCGGGTCCAGGTGTCGGCCGATGCCGGCTTTGCCACACTGCTGGCCGACGAGCACACCACCACCAATGCCATTGACCTGCCGCGCCCCGCGCCCGGCGTCTATTTCATCCGCGTGGCACGTGCGGCGCCGGGGGTGACACCTGACCCGGCGGCGTTCTCCGCGCCGCAGCGCATTGAAGTCAATGCCCTCCTGCGCGACTCGCAGGGCGGCGCAATCGGGTCGGGCGACCGGCCGGACGGTGGTGGCCGCATCCGGCTCAACTGACGCGCCAGGCCCGGCGCCGGCCGCGCCCGGGCACGCTTTCGGGCAGCGCACGCTGATCGAATGGTGCCTGCTGCTTGCTGCCGTGCTGGCCCTGGTGGTGCTGGCCGCGCGCCAGGGCTGGGCCGAGCGCGCCGACCTGGCCGCCTACGACATCGCCATCAGCGCCCAGCACCATCCGGCCCGCGACGACATCGTCATCGTCGGCATCGATGACGCCAGCATCACCGCCATCGGCCGCTGGCCGTGGCGCCGCGCGGTGCTGGCGCAGCTGGTCGAGCGCATCGCCGCCGGCGGGCCGCGCGTGATCGGCGTGGACGTGATCCTGTCCGAGCGCGACACCCGCTATCCGCAAGACGACGCCGTGCTGGCCCGCAGCCTGGCCCGGGCCGGCAACGTGGTGCTGCCGGTGGTGGCCGAATCCGGCCCCGCCGGCATGCTGGTGCGCTACCCGCTGGCCGGGCTGGGCACCGCGGTGGGCCATATCAACATGGTGGTCGATACCGATGGCGTGGCGCGCCAGGTCTATCTGAGCGAAGGGCCCCATCCGGTGGCCGCCGCCGGCGTGCCGCACCTGGCCGCGGTGATGGCGGCGTTCGGTCGCGCCGCCGAGCCGCCCGGCATCGCGCGCCAGGAGCCGGCCCGGATCACCGAAGCCAACGGCTGGGAGCGCAGCGGCCGCCTGCGTATCCCGTATGCCGGCCCGCCCGGCACCTTTGCCCGCGTGTCAGCGCGCGACGTGCTGGATGGCCGCGCCAACCCCGCCATCTTTGCCGGCAAGGCCGTGCTGATCGGCGCGCTCGCCACCGGCATGGGCGACGTGCTGCCGACGCCGGTGTCGCGCGATGGCCGCGGCATGAGCGGGGTGGAGATCCTGGCCAATACCGTGCAGGCGCTGACCGACGGCGATGCGATTGTGGCGGTGCCGCGCGCGTGGCAGGTCGGCGGCACGCTGCTGGCGGTGCTGCTGGCCGCACTGGCCGCGCTGCGCCTGCCCCCGCGCGGCGCGCTGGTGGCCACCGGGCTGCTGCTGGCGGCCCTGCTGGGAGGCTCGCTGTTGCTGCTGGCGCTGGCGCGGCTATGGTTTGCACCCGCCGCCGCGGCGCTGGGCTGCGTGCTGTTCTACCCGCTGTGGAGCTGGTTGCGCCAGGAGGCGGCCTTGCGCTTCCTTACCGACGAACTGGCGCGGCTGGAACGCGAACCCGGCCTGATTGCCGCGCCGCACCATACCGGCGCCACGCTCGACAGCCGCATGCGCGCCGTCTACAGCATGAGCGCGCAACTGCGCGGCACGCGCCGCTTCCTGTCCGATGGCCTGGAAAGCCTGCCCGATGCCACCGCGATCTGCGACCTGGATGGCGGCGTGATGCTGGCCAACCGGCGCTGCGTGGCGCTGGCGCCCGCGGTGCTGGACGGCGAGCCCGCTCATGCGCCGGGCGCGGCCGGGCCGCCGCGGGCCGCCATCCGCGCGCTGATCGAGGCAATCTTTCCCGCGCCGGCACCGGCCCTGGCGTACTGGCAGTCGCTGCACGACCGCCACGCCGGCGCCCGCATCGCTCCGGTCCCGGTTCCCGACGGCGGCATCGAGGTGGCCGGGCGCGGCGACCGCCGCTACCTGCTGCATGGCGCGCCGCTGCACGCCGAGGCCGGCGCCGTGGCCGGCCTGATCGTCAGCGTGATCGACATCACCGCGATCCGCATTGCCGAGCGCCAGCGCGAGCAGATGCTGCGCTTCCTGTCGCACGACATGCGCTCGCCGCAGGCATCGATCCTGGCCTTGATCGAGCTGCATGAGCGCCGCGCGCGGCGCGATGGGGCAGCCGCCGGCGACGTCGCCACGGACAGCGGCGTGCTGGCACGCATCGCCGCCCATGCACGCCGCACGATGACGCTGGCCGACGACTTCATCAGCGTGGCGCGCGCGGAGTCGAAGACCCTGGCGTTCATGGAAGTGGAATTGGGTGGCCTGGTGCTGGATGCGACGGACCAGCTCTGGGCGCTGGCCAATGCCCGCGACGTGACGCTGCAGATCGACCTGCCTGACGAGCCCGCGGTGCTGCAGGGTGAACCGACACTGCTGGCGCGCGCCATCGCCAACCTGGTCAGCAATGCGATCAAGTTCAGCCCGCAAGCGGGGACCGTGACGGTCTCGCTCACGCGTGAGCCGGGCAGCTTTGTCGTTGCCGTGCAGGACCATGGGCCGGGGATTGCCGAGGCCGACCAGGCACGATTGTTCGAACCGTTCGCGCGCTTGCATGAGGGGCAGCAGGGCGCGCCGGAAGGCACGGGTCTGGGGCTGGTGCTGGTGCGGGCCGTGGCCGAGCGGCATGGCGGCAAGGCCAGCGTGCGCAGTGCGGCTGGGGCGGGGGCGGAGTTCCGTATCGAATTGCCGGTGGCCTGAGCGGCACAGCATCGGCCGCAAGCCATGCTACGGCCGCCGACACAATTGTTGGCAGTCGCCACAGGCGGATTTGCGTAGCATCGTATTGCCGCTGGAGCCGCATCCGGTGGTCTTCGCGCCCACGCCAGCTCCCCCAATGGCCGTAACTGGCGTGGGCGGCTTTTTTGGGTGCCACTTGAACTCAGTACCCACCTTGCCCGGGCACCCACGCGGTCCCGGCAAGCGGCACCTGTGTCATCGCCGCCGCCTCGATGGTCAGTGCAACGAGGTCTTCGGGCTCCAGGTTATGCAGGTGCGACTTGCCGCAGGCACGCGCGATGATCTGCGCTTCCATCGTCATGACCGACAAGTAGTTTGCCAGGCGCCGCCCGGCCTGTACCGGATCCAGGCGAGAAGCCAGTTCCGGATCCTGCGTGGTAATGCCTGCGGGATCCTTGCCCTCATGCCAGTCGTCGTAAGCCCCCGGAACGGTCCCGAGCTTGTGGTACTCGCCGGCATGGCGCGGGTCGTTGTCCCCCAGCGCGACCAGTGCAGCCGTGCCGATGGCAACGGCATCTGCTCCAAGGGCGAGGGCCTTGGCGACGTCCGCGCCGTTGCGAATGCCGCCCGAGACGATCAGCTGAACCTTGCGATGCATGCCCAGGTCCTGAAGCGCCTTCACCGCGGGCCGGATGGCCGCGAGGATGGGGATACCCACGTGCTCAATGAACACTTCCTGCGTCGCGGCGGTGCCACCCTGCATGCCATCGAGCACCACCACATCGGCGCCGGCTTTGACCGCCAGGGCCACGTCATAGTAGGGGCGGGTGGCGCCAACCTTGACGTAGATGGGTTTCTCCCAGTCGGTAATTTCCCGCAGTTCGAGGATCTTGATCTCGAGGTCGTCGGGGCCGGTCCAGTCCGGATGCCGGCATGCCGAGCGTTGATCGATGCCTTCGGGAAGGCATCGCATCCTTGCCACGCGCGCGCTGATCTTCTGTCCCAGCAGCATGCCGCCGCCACCGGGTTTCGCGCCCTGTCCGATCACTACTTCGATGGCGTCAGCCTTGCGCAGGTCGTCGGGGTTCATGCCGTAGCGTGAGGGCAGGTACTGGTACACCAGCGTCTGCGACTGGCCGCGCTCCTCCGGTGTCATGCCTCCGTCGCCCGTGGTCGTGCTCGTGCCGGCGATGGTGGCGCCGCGTCCCAGTGCCTCCTTGGCCTGGGCGGACAGCGCGCCGAAGCTCATGCCGGCAATGGTGACCGGCGTCTTCAGGTGAATCGGCTTTTTGGCGTAGCGCGTTCCCAGGACGACGTCGGTTCCGCACTTCTCCCGGTAGCCTTCCAGCGGATAGCGGCTGACCGAGGCGCCCAGGAACAGCAAGTCATCGAAATGCGGCAGCTTGCGCTTGGCGCCGCCGCCACGGATATCGTAGATGCCGGTGGCCGCGGCGCGCCGGATTTCGGCCAGGGCAGCCGGGTCGAACGTCGCGGAATAGCGCGGTGGAGTCTGGGTGGAACTTGATGCCAGGTCCTGCAGTTGGGTCGGGGCATTCATATCAATAGGCTCCTGCGTTATCGACATGGAAGTTGTAGAGCGTGCGGGCAGACCCGTACAGCTTGAACGACGACGGGTCGATATCCACATGGCCGGCGCGGTGGAGCAGGCCGGCCAGCACCACGCGTTCGCGCGGGCCCATGGTCTTCTCTTCGCAATCGGCGCCCAGGCTCTTCACCTTGCCACGCACATAGATGGCGGCTTCGTAGAGCGAGTCGCCCAGCGCTTCGCCGGCGTCGCCGAGCACCACCAGGTTGCCCGCTTGCGCCATGAACGCCGAGAAGCTTCCGACGGAACCGCCGACGACGATATCGGCGCCCTTCAGCGAAATCGCGCAACGCAGGCCGGCATCGCCGTCGATCACCAGCAGCCCGCCGTGGGCAGTGGCGCCTGCGGCGTTGGAGGCGAAGCCCTTGACGTGGACCTTGCCGCTCATCATGTTCTCGGCGACGCCGGTTCCGGCGCTGCCGTTGATGGTCACGGTGGCGCCTTGATTCATCCCGGCGGCGTAGTAGCCGGCATGGCCTTCGATGACCACGTCGACAGGCGCATTCAATCCGGCGGCGATCGCGTGCGCGCCGTTCGGGTTGTCGATCTGCACGCGCAAGCCGCCTTGCGCAGGCACGTCCTTGTGCAGGTACTGGTTGACTTCGCGCAGCGGCGTGACCGCGAGGTCAAACTTCACGCTTTCCATACGTACATCTCCTCGGGTGCTGGTTCGAAAATATGGGCGTGCCTGACGCCGGGCAGGTGGGCCAGCGAGCGGAATTCCGACGCGATGGCGACGTAGTCGTCGCTTTCGGCCACTACCGCGGGCTTGCAGGCGAAGGGGTCGCGGATCAGCGCCAGTTCCGTGGGCGTTCCCATCAGGAAGGTGTAGAAGCCATCCAGGACATCAAAGCCTGCCTGCAGCGCCTGCTCTAGCGTGTCGCCTTCGCGCAGCCGCCATTCCAGGAAACGCGTTGCCGCCTCGGTGTCGTTGTCGGTGTCGAAGTGGATGCCATGGGGCGCCAGCATGCGCCGGATGCCGTTGGGATTCGACAGGGAGCCGTTATGCACCAGGCAAAAGTCCTCGCCGGCGGTGAACGGGTGTGCGCGATCGGGCGTGACGGCAGATTCGGTGGCCATGCGGGTATGGCCGACGAGGTGGCTGCCCTGGAGTTCGGCGAAGCGGTAACGGGCTGCCACTTCAGCCGGGGTGCCGATGTCCTTGTAGAGGTCGATGCTGCGGCCCGTCGAGAACACATGCAGCTTGGGGTCGTTCGCGGCGATCCAGTCCTTGACGCGCTCTGGCTCGCCGCGGAAGGTCACGATGCCATGGTTTCCCTGTGCCTGCACGGTTGCGTGCACGTCGAGGGCCGCATTCAATGCGTCGGCCAGGCGATTCCAGTCATAGCGTTCGCCGTCATCGGTGTAGCCGGCATAGACGCTGATCTTCCTGTGGCGTTCTTCCACAGGCGCCGAGAACACCGCCAATCCCGCTGAATCCGGGCCACGCTCGGTCATGCCGATCAGCATGGGCACCATCAGCTCGCCAAGCTTTTCCCGCAGCGAAGATGTCTTGACTAACAATGCAACAATTCCGCACATAGCGTGATTCCTTCTTCAAAAGAATTCCAGGTACTGCTTCACTTCCCAGTCCGAGACATGCCGTTGATATTCGAGCCACTCCATGCGCTTGAGCTTCAGGAACTCTTGCGCAACGGGTCCCAGTGCCTCGGTTATCAGCGCATCGGCTTCGAGGGCATCCAGCGCGCTGCCAAGGTTCTGGGGTAGCAGGCCGATGCCGGCTTCGGCCAGCTGCGCCTCGCTCCACTCATAGAGATTGGTGTTGCGCGGTGCGCCGGGATCGAGCTTCCGGTCGATGCCGTCAAGCCCCGCCGCAATCACGGCCGCTGTGGCGAGATACGGGTTGGCGGCGCCATCGGGCAGCCGCAGTTCCAGCCGGCCCTTGGGGATGCGGATCATGCTCGAGCGATTGTTGTCGCCATAGCTGATATACGCGGGAGCCCAGGTGGCGCCGGTGAGGGAACGGCCCACCACGAGCCGCTTGTAGGAATTGACGGTGGGCGCGCAAAGCGCCGTGAGCGCCGGCGCATGGGCCAGCAGCCCGCCAAGGAAGTGATAGGCCAGCTGGGACAGGTCCAGCCCGCGCGGGTCGCTCTTGTCAGCAAACAGGTTGCGCTGGCCATCGCCGATCGACATGTGCATATGCATGCCGTTGCCGGGGCGGTTTGCAAACGGCTTCGGCATGAAGGAGCACACCAGGCCCAGCTCGTTGGCGATTTCCGATGCCGCCATCTTGAAGAAGATGAAATGGTCGCAAGACGTCAGGCAGTCGGTGAAGGTGTAATTCAGTTCGAATTGCCCGTTGGCGTCTTCATGGTCGATCTGGTAGACATCGATTCCCGCGGCGCGCAGTCCGTTGGACAGACGCTCCAGGAAAGTACGCGTGCGCGACAGCCCCTTGTAGTCGTAGCAAGGCTTGGCCAGCGTATCGCTCGGGTCGCACGGACCGATGCCGCCTTTGTCGTCACGGCGCAGCAGCGAAAACTCAGGCTCGAGGCCGGTATAAAGCGTGTAGCCACCTTGCGAGAGCCTGGCGATCTGCCGCTTCAGGACGACCCGGCTGTCGTACTGCCATGGCGCACCATCGACATGCCCTTCGCATACGATCCGGGCCAGGCCCGGCTGCCATGGCACCAGCCCGATGGTATCGAGATCCCCGCGAGCCATGAAGTCCGGGCCATGCGGTTCAATGCCGACGCCCCAGATGGCAAAGCCGGCAAAGCCCGCACCCTCTGCCAGGACCGAGCCAAGATGCGCCACTGGCACCGATTTGGCCTTGGCGACGCCGTGGATATCGACGAACTGCGCGAGGACGTAGCTGACGCCGCGCGCCAGCAGATAGTCTTGAGCGTCTTCGACGGTGTTGAACCGCGGAGCCGGGGTCAGCGCCCCGGCTGGCGCCGCAAGATGCGCACTCAACTCTGACTTCATGGATCGGCTCCTTCCGACTTTGGAATGCGCCTCGCAGCGCCAGGCGCATGACTTGCTCACTGGGACGCAAATCTGCGATGATTCCTGTGGAGCAACAAATGTGCCCATCATGAATCATCCTCCTGGTGCGTCAATGACTGAGAGACCCACATGAAGACCCATGCCGAGCCCCCTTTTGAAGCCCAAGTGCCCCACATTGAGGAATCGGTGGGCATGGTCATTCGCGAACTGCGGCTGCGGGAAAGGCTGACGATTGCCCAGGTCGCGGAACAGGCAGGCCTGAGCCGCGGGATGCTGTCGAAGATCGAGACCGGCAGCACCATGGCCGGCATGGATACGCTTGCCCGTATCGCCCGCGCGCTGGGCGTGCCAATGGCGGTGCTGTTCAGCAAGTACGATGGCGCGTCGGCTGCCGCGCAGCATGTCAGGCATGGAGCGGGGATGGAGGTGGTGCGGCGCGGCACCAGGAGCGGTCATACCTATCATCTGCTGGCCTATGACCAGGGCCCCGTGAAAGCCTTTGAGCCGTTCCTGATCACGATCGAGGACGACACCGAGCGCTACCCGACCTTCCAGCACCCCGGCACCGAATTCCTGTACATGCTGGAGGGCGTGGTCGAGTATCGCTGCGGACAGCAAACCTATACGCTCGAACCCGGCGATTCCCTGACCTTCGCCGGCGAGATACCGCATGGCCCGGTAGGTCTGACCAGGTGTCCGATCAGGTTCCTGTCCATCACCATCTATCCGCGACAAGGGGAGTGATGGTGCCCTGCGACCCGGATCGGCAGCACTGCAAACGCGGGCTCAGGACACCGCGCCGAGACCGTACTTGCCAGTCAGCAGCGCACCATTGCGGAAGCGCTCCAGGGAATAGGGGGCGATGTCAATCTCGGTCTCGATGCCCAGCGCTGCCTGGGCCAGCACGCGTCCGACCGCGGGAGCCAGCTTGAAGCCGTGGCCCGAGAAGCCGTAACCCACCACGAGACCCGGTACCTCGGGCAGACACCCGAGCACCGGGTTCCAGTCGGGCGTCACGTCGTAGACGCCGGTCCAGGACGAAGCAATCCCGGCGTCCGCATAGGTGGGGAAGCGCTCGGCGACTTGCGCGCCGACTTCGACCATGTAATTCATGCTGATGTCGCCTTGCTCGTTGTCCGGCGACGACAGCGTCTCACCGACGGTGCCCTCGCTGACCAGCATCTGCCTGCCGCCGTAACTGCGGCAATACAGCATGCCGGGAGAGCCGAGGTCCTTGTACACCGGCATCTGGAACGTATAGGGCGATGCCGCTTCCAGTGCCAGCACGGCATGGCGCTCGGGGACGACCGGGCTGGCGATGCCGGTCCAGCGCTCGATTTCGGTCGCCCAGATATTCTGGGTGCTGATGACGGTGCCGGCGAGGAAGGTTCCTCGCGAGGTTTCAACGCCGGCGACTTTGCCGCCGTCGAGCAACAACCGTTCGACTCCGACGCCTTCGAGGATCCTGACCCCGAGGCGGCGTGCCGCCCGCGCAAAGCCGGTGGCGACCAGGTAAGCGTCGGCAAAGCCGGCTTCCGGCTCGTAGCCGATCAGCGCAGCGTCGTCGAAGCGGGCAATCGGAAGCAGGCTTTGCGCTTCCTTTGCATCGAGCAGCCGCACTTCGATCCCCTGTGCCTGCTGGGCTTCCAGCGAGGCACGCAGCGGGGACAGCCTGGGACCATCCGGCGCGGCGATCAGGTAGCCGCACTTGACCATGCCCGCGGAGGCCTCTTCGTCGCCCAGGTAAGCGGCAAAGTCGTTGAACACCTGCCACGACGCTTGCGCCAGCCGGACGTTCTCGATGACCGAGTAGTGCGTCCGCAGAATGCCGCTGGATTGGGAGGTGGTTCCTGTACCGATCTGCATGCGCTCGAGCACGAGCACGTTAGTGCAGCCCTGGCGGGCGAGATGGCAGGCGACGGAACTGCCGATCACGCCGGCTCCGATAACGATCGCGTCGTAGCTTTGCATGGAGATTTCCTGGTGGGATCAGAACTGGATGCAAGCCTAGGAGCGACGGCAGCCCCGGAGCCTTAGTTGAAGAGATATTTATAGAAAAATTTAGATTTGCTTAAGTTATAGTGGCCGACACCGCTCCCTGTTGCAGGCAAGCCCATGGCCAAGTCCGCTCCCATGCCCTCCGCGATTTCCCCGACTCGGCGCCGCGCGCGCGTGCCCGACCTGCACGCGCTACAGGTCTTTATGGCTGTCTGTGAATCCGGTTCCATGGCCCTTGCCGCACAAGGGCTCGGCGTCAGCCAAAGCGCGGTCAGCCAGATGATCCGCTCACTCGAAGTCGAATACGGGATCCAGCTGTTCGACAGGGAAGTGCGGCCTGCCAGGCCCACGCGCGCAGGGAACATCCTGCTGGAGATGGCGGACCGCCTGCTGGCCGAGGCCCGGCATGTGGATGAGGAGTTGCGCAAGCGCGTGCGGCTGGACCACGCCCAGATACGGCTCGGTTGTGTGGACTCCTTTGCAGCGACGTTGGGGCCGGCGTTGATTCGCGGGCTGTCAGGGTCTGCCAGGCAAATGCAGCTATGGTCTGGCCTGACCCCGGGCCTGAATGCCCAGCTGCTGGGCCGGGAGCTGGACCTGGCGATCTGCACCGAAGTGCCGGTAGCCGAAGCACGCATTGCCCAGCGACTTCTGTTTTCCGAAAGCTGGGTGGCCGTATTTCCCAAAGGCAGCCATGTACTGCCGTTGTCCAAGGCGCAAGACCTCGCCGACCGTGTCGGCGATCTGCCGCTGATCCGGTACACGCAGCGCTCGGTCATCGGCCAGCAAGTCGAGCGATACCTGCGCCACATCGGCGTGGAAGCGGCACGTCGATTCGAGTTCGATGCGACCGATCCGCTGCTGAGCCTGGTGGCTGCGGGACTTGGGTGGGCCGTCAGCACGCCCCTTTGCCTCTGGCAATCGCGGGTGTGGCTGGATCAGGTCGAGCTGGTGCCGATCCCGTCATCGCGGCTGGGCCAGCGCGATTTTTACCTGCTTTGCCGAATGGCGGAATGGTCCGACCTTGCCGAAGACATTGCCCGGATCACGCGGACGGTGCTCACGCGGGAGCTCGTCCCCGCGATACGCGCCATGCTGCCTGGGTTGCCGGCGGATGCGATCAGCGCTGGCACGGCGCAGTCTCCCTCACTCCCTACGCCCTGAACGTCAGGACAAAGCGCGTCCGCCCCCCCTCCGACTCCACTCCAATGCCCCCGCCATGCGCAGCCACAATCGCCTGCGTGATCGCCAGCCCCAGCCCCAGCCCCGCACCATCGGACTCGGGCCGCGCCCGCGACTTGTCCGCGCGGAAGAACCGGTCAAACAGCGAGGGCAGCAGTTCAGGCCGGATGGTCTCGCCTTCGTTCTCGACGACCACCGTCACCCCTTCGGCAGCGGGCAAGATCTCCACCACAATGCCCTTGCCCGCCGGCGTATGCCGCAGCGCATTCGACAGCAGGTTGCTCAGCGCCCGCCGCAGCATCAGCCGGTCTCCGGTGATGCGGCCACTGCCGCGCACGGCCATGCGCACACCCTTGTCCTCAGCCAACGCATCGTAGAAATCGAACAGCGCAGCGACCTCATCAGCGACCTCGATCGGCTCGGCGTTCGGCAGGGTGATGCCGTGCTCCATCTTCGCCAGGTAGAGCATGTCCGACACCATGCGCGACAGCCGCTGCAGCTCTTCCACGTTGGACGCCAGCACGTCGCGGTACTTGTCCGCATCGCGCGGCTGCGACAGCACCACCTGGGTTTGCGTCATCAGGTTGGTGATCGGCGTGCGCAGCTCGTGCGCCAGGTCCGATGAGAACTCCGACAGGCGCGCGAAATCGCGCTGCAGGCGTTCCAGCATGGCGTTGAGCGTCGCGGCCAGGTCGGCCATTTCCACCGGCACGGCATCGACCGGCATGCGCTCGTCGAGCTTGTGCGCGGTGACAGTGCGCGCGCGCGAGGCCATGGTGCGCAATGGCGAGAGCCCGCGGCGCGCGGCCCACCAGCCCAGCAGCCCGCTCGCCAGCGCGGCCAGCGCGGCGTAGAAGGCCAGCGACTGGCGGAAGGCGTGCATGAAGTGGGCATGCAGTGCCGTGTCCATGCCGACCACGACCTGCAGCGGCCCCGGCTGTCCGGGCGGCACCTGCGCCAGCGCACGCATGCCGCGGTAGGTCTGGCCACCCTGTTCCCAGGTGAAGGCATGCCGCTGCGCCGGCAGTTGCGCGGCGGCGGCCAGGGCCATGCCGAAGTCGAAGTCCTGCGTGGCATACAGGCGCTTGCCGTCCGCGGCGCGCACTTCGGCCAGGAATCCGGCATGGTGTTCCAGCACCGGGCCCAGTCGTTGCGCCAGCGACGCCGCCGGGCCTTCGCCCGCGATCTTCTGGATCAGCCGCACGTTGTCGCCCAGCACGGCGTAGTCCTCGTCGGCGAAATGATTGTCGATCGCCAGCCAGATCAGCACGCCCAGCCCCAGCAGCACCGCGGCCGACGACAGCGAGAACAGGATGGTGAGCCGTGCCGTCAGCGACATCCGGACCTTCATTCAGCGTTCTCCGCTGCCTCGGGGGCTTCCAGCACATAGCCCATGCCGCGCACGGTCTGGATCAGCTTGGGCTCGAACTCATCGTCGATCTTCGCGCGCAGGCGCCGGATGGCGACGTCGATGACATTGCTGTCGCTGTCGAAGTTCATGTCCCACACCTGCGAGGCGATCAAGGAGCGCGGCAGCACTTCGCCGCGGCGGCGCGCCAGCAGTTCCAGCAAGGCGAACTCCTTGCTGGTCAGCGTGATGCGGCGCCCGGCGCGCGTGGCCCGGCGGCGGCCCAGGTCCAGCACCAGGTCGGCCACCTGGATGCGGTCCAGCGCCATCTGCGCCGTGCCCCGGCGCAGCAGCGTGCGCACCCGCGCGAGCAGCTCGGAAAAGGCGAAGGGCTTGACCAGGTAGTCGTCCGCACCCAGCTCCAGCCCCTTGACGCGGTCGGCCACGCTGTCGCGCGCGGTCAGGAACAGCACCGGCACGGCGATCTCCGCCGCGCGCAGCGCCTGCACGATGCGCCAGCCATCTACGTCCGGCAGCATCACGTCCAGGATGACCAGGTCATAGGGCTCGGTCATCGCCAGATGCTGGCCGTCCAGCCCGTTGGCCACCAGGTCGACGACAAAGCCCGCCTCGGTCAGCCCCTGGCGCAGGTATTCGCCGGTCTTGGACTCGTCCTCCACCACTAGCAGTTTCACAGCACTTTCCTTGATCGATCGGCCCTTTGGGCAGGGTCCGGCAACTCTACGCCGGCAACGCGGGCGCCAACATGACCGGAAGATTACCGCAATGTCATGTTCCGGTCAGACGTGCGTAGGGTGGCCTTGGCTACGCTTGGCATGCTTTCTACCAGGACTGATGACATGCGACGCCACCCCAGTACCCGCCTTGTGCTGCCCGATTTACCCCGCCGCCGCTTCGTGCAAGGGCTGGTTGCCGGCGGCGTGGTGGCCAGCCTTGCTGGCGTCGGCGGCAGCGCGTGGGCGCAGCATGTGGGCCAGCGCGCCGGGCAGGCTGCCCCGGCCGGCTCCGGCTCGGCGCCGGTCCTGCGCGGCACCGAGTTCGACCTGGTGATCGGCGAGTCGCTGGTCAACTTTACCGGCAAGCCGGCCATTGCCACCACCATCAACGGCATGCTGCCCGGCCCGACGCTGCGCTGGCGCGAGGGCGACACGGTCACCATCCGCGTGACCAACCGCCTGCGCGAGGCCACTTCGATCCACTGGCACGGCATCATCCTGCCGTTTGAGATGGACGGCGTGCCGGGCATCAGCTTTGCCGGCATCCCGCCCGGCCAGACCTTCACCTACCGCTTCAAGGTCGCGCAGACCGGCAGCTACTGGTACCACTCGCATTCGGGCTTCCAGGAAATGACCGGTGTGTACGGCGGCATCGTCATCGATCCGGCCACGGGCCAGGAAAGTGTGCGGGCCGACCGCGACCACACCGTGCTGCTGTCGGACTGGACCGACGAAGATCCGATGCGGGTGCTGACCAAGCTCAAGGTCCAGGGCGACTACTACAACTACAACCAGCCGACCGTGGTCGACTTCTTCCGCGACGTCTCGCGCGACGGGCTGAAGCAGGCGCTGGACAAGCGCAGCATGTGGAACCAGATGCGGATGAGCCCGACCGACCTGGCCGACCTGTCCAGCGCCACGCTCACGCACCTGGCCAACGGCGTCACGCCGGCCGGCAACTGGACTGGGCTGTTCCGGCGTGGCGAGACCGTGCGCCTGCGCTTTATCAACGGCTCGGGCAACACCTTCTATGACGTGCGCATCCCCGGGCTGAAGCTGCGGGTGGTGCAGGTCGACGGCCAGGATATCGAACCGGTCACGGTCGATGAATTCCGCTTCGGCCCCGGCGAGACCTGCGATGCGATTGTCGAACCGCGCGACGACGCTTACACGCTGTTCGCGCAATCGATGGACCGTACCGGCTATGCGCGCGGCACGCTGGCGGTCAGGGAAGGGCTGGCGGCGCCGGTGCCCGCGCTAGACCGGGCCGAATGGCTGACCATGACCGACATGATGGGCGCGATGACGGGCAACGGCGGGCATGGCGGTCATGCGGGACACGGCGGCATGCAGCACGGCGCCACGCCGATGCAGGGCATGGACCACGCCGGCATGGACCACAGCCAGCACGCCATGGCCGCCGCCGACCCGCTCAAGGTCCCCAGCAAGACCGCCCGCCACGCCCGCACCGAATACGGTCCGGGCACCGACATGCGCGTCGACATGGCCCGCACCTACCTGGACGATCCCGGCATCGGCCTGCGCAACAACGGCAGGCGCGTGCTGACCCTGGCCGACCAGCACACCATCGGCGGCGCCATGGATGCGCGCGGCCCCGGGCGCGAGGTCGAGCTGCACCTGACCGGCAATATGGAGCGCTACACCTGGTCCTTCGACGGCGTCGAGTTCGGCAAGTCGACGCCGATCCACTTCAAGCACGGCGAACGGCTGCGCGTGATCCTGCACAACGACACCATGATGACCCACCCCATGCACCTGCATGGCATGTGGAGCGAGCTGGAAACGCCGGACGGCAGCTTCCAGGCGCGGCGCCACACCATCCCGGTGCAGCCGGCGCAGCGCATCAGCTTCCTGGTCACCGCCGATGCGCTGGGACGCTGGGCCTGGCATTGCCACCTGATGCTGCATATGGATGCGGGCATGTTCCGCGAAGTGGTGGTGGCGTGATGGTTCAACCTGAATTCGCAATCTCCATGCACAGGCACAAGAAGACGATACTGGCCGTGGCGCTGGCCTTGACCGCAATCGGCGCAGCCCAGGCGCAGGACCCGCATGCCGGCCATGCGCACCAGCACGATGCCCCGGCCGCCATGCAGGGCATGGACCATGGGCAGATGCAGGGCATGGAGCAGGACGGGATCCAGACCATGGACGGTGGCGGTGCGCCGACGCCGGACACGCAGGGCATGGCCGCCCCTGCCATGGACCACGGCGACATGAAGATGCAGGGCGGCAGCGCGCCGCCCGACGCCCGCGATCCGCATGCCTATTCCGGCGGCTACCAGCTGGGCGTCGGCAAGTACGCGCTGGGCGACAAACGCCAGCTGGTGATGGCCGACGAGCACCTGTTCGCCTCGGTGCTGGTCGACCGCCTGGAGTGGGCCCACGCCAATGGCAGCAATGCCGCCGCCTATGAAGCGCAGGCGTGGTTCGGCAACAGCTACGACAAGCTGGTGCTCAAGGCCGAGGGCGAAGCGTCGAAGGGCAAGCTGCACGAGGCCCGCACCGAGCTGCTGTGGGGACACGCCGTGGCCAGCTACTGGGATACGCAACTGGGCCTGCGCAACGACACCGGCAGCGGGCGCCCGGCGCGCAACTGGCTGGCGTTCGGGGTGCAGGGGCTGGCGCCGTACTGGTTCGAGGTCGATGCCACTGCCTATGTCGGCACCAGCGGCCGCACCGCGCTGCGGCTGTCCGCCGAATACGAATTGCTGCTGACGCAGCGCCTGATCCTGCAACCACGCATCGAAGCCAACCTCTATGGCAAGAACGACCCGGAGGTGGGCATCGGCAGCGGCTTGTCCAACGGCACCGTGGGGCTGCGGCTGCGCTATGAGTTCAGCCGGCAGTTCGCGCCGTATATCGGCGTGGAGCGCTACCAGACCTTCGGCAATACCGCCGACATGATCCGGACCTCTGGCGGCAAGGCGGGCGAAACGCGTTTCGTCGCCGGTGTCCGGGTCTGGTTCTGACACCACAACTTCATCATCCCCAAGCGGAGACAACCATGCATGCCAATCGCCCCCTGATCCAGACCCTGCTTGCCGCAACCGCCGCGCTGGCCAGCAGCATCGCCTTCGCGCACCCGAAGCTGGTGTCGTCCACGCCGGCGGACAAGGCCGAGGTGGCCGCGCCGCAGAAGATCGAACTGCAGTTCTCCGAGAGCCTGGTCACCCAGTTTTCCGGCGCCAACCTGGTGATGACCGGCATGCCGGGCATGGCTGACCATGCGCCGATGAAAATGGCCGTGAAAGTCTCCGGCAGCGACGACCCCAAGACCATGGTGATCACGCCCACGCAGCCGCTGCCGCCGGGCAGCTATCGGGTGGACTGGCGGGCGGTGTCGTCCGATACCCATCCCGTCAACGGCAAGATTGCCTTCACGGTGAAGTGATTGCAGCAGCCGGACTGGGTGGCCGCCGGGCTGCGCCTGGCGCTCTATTTCGACCTGGCCTTGCTGTTCGGGCTGCCGCTGTTCTGCACCTATGCGCTGCATCGGGGGGAACGGGCCTCACGCTTTGCAAAGCGTTGCCAGGCGCTTGCGCTGGGCTGCGCCATCGCCGGCATCGGGCTTTCGCTGGCTGCCCTTGTGGTGATGGCGCTGGCCATGACAGGGGAGTCCGACTACGCCGCGTTGCAGGCCCACGTCTTCGCCATGATCGTCACAGGGACGGATTTCGGGCTGGCGTGGTCGGTGCGCCTGGCGGCCCTGCTGCTGTTCGTGCTGGCCTGCGTGTCCTGGCGCAGGCGGCCGGGCGCGCGCTTCACTGCGCTGGCCGGGTTCGGCGGGATTGCGCTGGCGACGCTGGCCTGGGGCGGCCACGGCGCGATGCATGAGGGCGCCTTGCGCTATCTCCACCTGAGCGCCGACGTGGCGCACCTGCTGGCCGCCGGCGCCTGGGTCGGCGCGTTGGCCGCGTTCGTGCTGCTGTCGCTGGCGCGGCCGGTATCGGACCGGGCGGCGGTGGTGCTGCTGAGCCGCACCTCGAACGGGTTTGCCCGTATCGGCACCATCATTGTTGCCACGCTGCTGCTGACCGGCGCGCTCAACTACTGGTTCATCGTGGGCCCGGCGCTGCCGGATCTTGCGCCGATGTCCTATGGCGGGCTGCTTGTCGCAAAACTCGCGCTGTTCGTGGCGATGCTTGGCCTGGCTGCCGCGAACCGCTTCCGCCTGAGCCCGCGGCTGGCGTTGGCGGTGCAGGCCGGGGAGCATCGGGCGGCGACGCTGGCGTTGCGGCGCAGCCTGCTGCTGGAGGCGTGCGCCGCCGCGCTGGTGATGGCCCTGGTAGCCATGCTGGGGATGCTGTCTCCGGCGCCGCCGTGAGTCCCGCGGCCATCAGACATAAGCAATCAGACGCCCGGCGCAGATCACCAGCGACCACGTCACCATCGAGACAATGGCGCTGACGCGCGCGCCGGCCGGCGGCGCGACGCCGCTGTCCCAGCCCGGTTGCCCGGCATGCAGGCTGCGATAGGGACCGAAGTGGAACCACAGCACATTGGCCAGCGCCAGTGCAATCAGGCACAGCTTGGCCAGGAACGCGGGATTGGCGGCCAGCTCATCGGCATGGGCCAGGAACAGCAGCACGCCGCTGGCCGCGACCGCAATGAAGGCGCCGACGGTGAAGGGCAGCGCATGGCGCAACAGCAGGCTCACCGGCAGCCGCCGGCCGAGCCCGGCCAGGCGCATGTCGACCACGAAGATGGAGCCGAACAGCAGCGCCATGCCGGCCAGGTGGACGATCTCTACCGCGGGATAGGCCCAGGCCGAACTGCGCAGGGCCATCGGGAACGGCAGCCGCGCCAGCGCGCCGGCCCACTCCGTCCATTGCGCGAACAGCACCGACATGCGGCGCGCGCCCGCTCAGCGCAACTCGACGGTCTTGCCGTCCACGGTGATGCGCTCGGCGCGCAGCTCGTCGGCCTTTTCCTTGCTGGCGTAGCCGACCAGCGTGACCTCGCGCCCCACGGCCACCTTGTCGCCGGTGGCGCCGCGCGCCTCCATCCGCGACACGGGTGCCAGCACGGCCAGCCAGCGCTTGCCGCCGGCATCGATGCGGATATGCGCGTGGGGGTTCTCGTAGTGGCTCTCGACGATCTTGCCGGTCAGCGTCAGCGGCTTGGTCTCGTCGTAGGTGGACCAGCCGTGATGGGCAATGGCCGGCACGGCCGCCAGCGCCAGCGCGGCGCTGGCGGCAAAGAGGGCGGGGCGGAACAGGGCGCGGAAGCTGGGCATGGGTGGTCTCCGGTCAGGACAGGTGCAGTATAGGCGCCGATCCCGGCCGCGGCAGGGAGACTTATGCGCGGCACGAGTCGGCGCGCTGCACCAGCCGGTGCAGGCTAGGACTCATGGGCTTGAGCGCGGCGCGTTCGGCCGTGAGCGCGATCGCCAGGTTGCTGCGGCGGCCGCGCAGCGCCGCCTCGAGCAGGGTCAGGCTGACGATGTCGCGCTGTGCATGGCTGCCGCCGAAGCGGTGGGCGATCAGGCGCACCGGCATCAACAGGTCGATGGCGGTGCTGTAATCGCCCTGGTCGAACGCGATCAGGGCATCGGCCACCGGCAGCCCCACATCGCGCGACATCATGGCATTGGTGCCGTTGCCCAGGGCGGCGCGCTCCAGCGCGGCGCGGACCTGGTCGGCGGCAGCGGGCCGGTGCGCGCCCAGGCTGGCCATCACGGCATGGACATCGTTGAAGGCGTAGTAGCCGGCCGCGCCGCGGCCGAGCCAGTCGTCCGCCACCGGCTGCCAGCGCCGGCCCACGTCCACGCCGCGCAGGTGCAGCCGCCACAGCAGCGCGGAGGCATCCACCAGGTCCAGCGCGATCGCCGGCGCGGGGCGCTTGATATAGCGGTCGTACAGCGCCAGCACCTCGTCGGTCCTGCCCGCTTCCAGCTGGAACAATGCCAGGTGCCACCAGTTGTGCACGGCCAGCATATTGTCGTCGGACCAGTCGTCGCGGCGCCCGTCCAGCCAGGCGATACCGTCGTCCAGCCGGCCCTGCATCTCCATCACGTGCGCCACCGCGTGCACGGCCCACGGGTCGCGCGGATTGAGCTCGAGCGCGCGCCGGCCGCTTTCCTCGGCGCGCTCGTAGAGCTGGGTTTCTTCCAGGCCGAAGGCATGCATGCCGAGCAGGTAGCCGTAGCCCGGCATGCCGGCATCCCAGTGCGGCAGCGCCTGCGCCACGCGGTCGCGCAGCATCGATGACTGCCCCAGCAGGAAGTCGCCGAGATGCGCGGTCTGGATCGCCAGCAGGTCGCGTGGATAGTCGATCACGATATCGCCGTAGAGCCGGACCGAGCGCTCGAACTCGCCGTCCAGCCAGGCCCGTGCCGCGGCGATGTGGCGGCGCTCGCGGTCGTTGGCGCGGGCGTGCCGGGCTTCGCCGGCTTCGACGCTCTGGCGCAGCATGGGCTCGGCCATGCCGTCGCCAGAGGTGACCATCAGCGCGGCGCGCAGCGCGTGGCCCATGGCGAAGTCGGGGTCGGCGGCCAGCGCCGTGTCGATGGCGGCGAGCGGGTCGCCGTAGTAGCCGTTCAGCAGTTGCAGGGCGGTCTCATACTGCTCGACCGAGCGGGCGTTCTGGGTCGAGACCGGAAGGTCCCGTGAATCCGTGAGTGCCATGGCAATCTCCGTGCGCCCGCGGCAGCGGGGCTGTCACGAACCATCGTAGACGGCAAAACGCCCCGTGTAACGGATGCGGCGGGGTGCGCCGCACCATGCCTGCCGCAAGGCGCACGGCCGGGGTGCGTTGTGCGCTATATGCCGCTGCCGCCATATCGTTGCCGTGTGTCGGTTAAACTGCCGCATCCCCAATCACGACCTCACGACCAGGTTTCCCATGAAAACACTTGCGCTTTTCCTCGGCACCCTGACCTTGGCCTGCGCCGCCTCCGCTGCCGCCCCGGCCGCCTCGGCCCCGGCCGCACCCGCTGCGGCGCCGCAGACGCTGGCGTCGGGCATGACCATCCAGCACCTGATCAAGGGCAATGGCGCCTCGCCCAAGGCCACCGACTCGGTGCAGGTCCACTACCGCGGCACGCTGGCCGACGGCACCGAGTTTGACAGCTCGTACAAGCGCGGCCAGCCGATCTCGTTCCCGCTCAACCGCGTGATCCCGTGCTGGACCGAAGGGGTGCAGGCGATGCAGGTGGGCGGCAAGGCCAAGCTGACCTGCCCGCCGGCCACGGCCTACGGCGCGCGCGGCGTGCCGGGCACGATTCCGCCGAACGCCACGCTTACCTTCGAGGTGGTGCTGCTGGGGATCGGCGGCTAAGACCCCGCGTCAGCGCGGCGCCTGCGGCTGCGCGGGCGCAGGCGTGCCCGCCGGCGCCTCCGCGGCGGGTGCTGCGGCCGTGCCGCCGTCGTCGTCTTCGTCGTAGTCCGGCAGCGACGTGTTCTCTCCCAGCAGGTAGCGGCGCCGCTGCAGGTAGGCATCGCGCACAAAGGCGTACTTGTCCAGCGCCGCCAGCTTCAGCAGGTCGGTGGCGCCCAGCAGGTTGGTGCGCACGTCCACCACGTTCATCCCGAACAGCGAATTGCGCACCGCCGGCTCGGCATAGGTGGTCGGGTCGAACTGGAAATTCACATACAGGCCCACGCCGTCGCGGAATGAGCTGGGGCCGAACAGCGGCAGCACCAGGTAGGGTCCCGACGGCACGCCCCACGTGCCCAGCGTCAGGCCGAAATCCTGCGAATGCTTCTGCAGCCCGGCGGGCGTGGCGATGTCGATCAGTCCGCCGATACCCAGCACGGAATTGATCGCGACCCGCATGAAGCTCTCCGCTGCCTCAACGCCCTTGCCCTGCAGCAGGTTGTTGGCAAAGTTGCCGATGTCCGCGATGTTCGAATAGAAATTGGTGACCGCGGTGCGCACCGGCTCCGGCGTGACCGCCTTGTAGCCCTTGGCCACCGGCACGGCCACGTACTGGTCGAGCTTGTCGTTGACGGTGAAGACCGCGCGGTTCATCGGCTCGAGCGGATCGTCGGGACTGGCTTGCGGGCCGGTGGCGCAGCCGGCGAGCAGGGCGGCGGCAATGGCGGTGGTGGCAACGGATGTAGCGCGCTGGCGTAAAGGCATTGTACGAAGGGGGTCGGGGTCGGCCGCATCGGGTTTGTGATTATGACCGGGCGGCCTTGTCATGTTTGTGATGGGCGCCTTCGCGCGGGCGGCCCATCAGGATCGGCTGGAAGAACACCGCGCCGACCAGCGTGCACGCCAGTGCCAGCGCCAGCAGCTTGCCCATGCTGGCGGTGCCGGGATGCTGCGACAGCCACAGGCTGCCGAAAGCGGTGGCGGTGGTGGCCGCGCTGTACAGCACGGCGTGCGTCAGGCTGGACTGCAGCAGCTGGGTCTTGCCGTGCCGCCAGGCAATCACGTAGTAGATCTTGAACGCGACGCCCACGCCCAGCAGCAGCGGCAGCGCGATCACGTTGGCAAAGTTCAGCGCAATGCCGAACAGCACGCACAATTCCAGCGTGACGATGGCCGAAACCAGCAGCGGTATCAGCGTGCGCAGCACATCGCCGAAGCGGCGCAGCGTGATCCATAGCAGGATGGTGATTGACACCACCGCCCAGATGCCGGCCTGCGCAAAGGCGGCCATGATGGTATCGGCCGAGCCGCGGATCGCGATCGGCCCGCCGGTGGCGGTCGGCTCCACGCGCTGCACCGCGGTGATGAAGCGGTCCAGCGCGGCCTCGCGCTGTGCGCTGGCGGGCGGCGGCAGCTTCGGGCTGACGTTGACCAGCGCGCGCCCGTCCGGCGTGATCCAGTCGCGCACCAGTTCGGGCGGCAGCGTCTGCTCGCTGACGGGTTGCGGGCCCAGCGCCAGCTTCAGCCGTGCCAGCGCCAGCTGCAGCGGCACGGCGATGGCGCGCTCGGCGCGGTCGCGCGTGGCGGCGTCGGCGGCCGCCAGCTGCTTCAGCGTGGCGGACAGGTGCGCGGCTTCGGCCGCGCCCGGACCGGGATGCTCGTCGGCGGCGATGGCCAGCTGCCGCGCGGCATTGCGCAGCGCACTGACGCGCGCGCTGTCGGTGGCGGGCGTGGCGGTGGGCTGCGTCAGCGCCGGCATCAGCGCGGCCGAGGCCTGGCCGATGGCCTGCAGCTTGGGCGGCTGGTCTGCGGGGATGAAAGTCTGCAGCGTGACCGCGCGCGCCACCTCGGGCAGCGCCGCCAGCTTGCCGGCCAGATCGCGCGCGGCCGGCAGCGAAGGCGCCAGCACGCTGACATCGTCGGTGCCGGCCTGCGGCGCGTCCTTGAGCGCCAGCAGCGTGGCCATCGATTCGGACCTGGGGTCCTTCAGGTGCAGCGGGTCGAAGTCAAAGCGCAGGTGCGGCAGCAGCGGCGCGCCTGCCAGGATCGCGAGCAGGGTGACCAGCAGCACCGGCTTGCGATAGCGGTCGAAGAACCGGTCCGCGGGCGCCAGCCACGCGAAGCCCGGCGCCTCGGGCTCGCCGCCGGGCTTGAGCACGCAGATCAGCGCCGGCAGCAGCGTGAAGGTGGTGGCGAATGCCACCATCATGCCCACGCCGGCGATCAGCCCCAGCTCGGCCACGCCGCGGTAGTCGGTGGGCAGGAAGCAGAAGAACGCCGCCGCCGTGGCCGCGGCCGCCAGCGCCAGCGGAGCGCCCACCGCGCGCGCGGCCAGCCCCAGCGCTTCGACGATATGGTCGCGGTCATGGCGCTCGGCGCGGTAGCGCACGCCGAACTGGATGCCGAAGTCCACCCCCAGCCCGACGAACAGCACCGCGAACGCCACCGAGATCATGTTCAGCGCGCCAACCATGGCCAGCCCCAGCGCGGCGGTGATGAGCAGCCCGGCAAACAGGCTGGCCAGCACCGCAACGATCAGCCGCGCCGAGCGCAAGGCCAGCCACAGGATCAGCACCACCACCAGCACCGTCAGCACGCCGTTGAGCACGGCGCCGTCGCTGACCGAGGCGAATTCATCGTCGGCCAGCGCCTGCGGGCCGGTCAGCCGCACCGTGGCCTGGTAGCGCTGCGCCAGCTGCAGCTCGGCCGCCGCCTGCCGGATCGCGCGCGAGGCGGCGGCCCCGGCCTGCAGGTCGCTGTAGTCCAGCACGGGGCTGAGCGCGATGTAGCTGTAGACCTGGCCATCGGGCCCGGGCTTGAGGCTGTCGTCGAGCAGCCCTGCCCAGGACAGCGCGACGGGCTTGCCGGCCAGCACCTGGTCTAGTGTCCGTGCACTGCTGCCCAGCAGCCTGGCCATGTCGCCCAGCTTTACCTGCCCCATCTGCAGCGGCAGCGCCAGCGTGGTGGCGAGGAGATCGGACAGGCCGCGCAGGGTCGGGTCATGCGCGAGCGCGTTGACGAGCGGGCGCGCCTGCATCAGCTGTTGCGTGAGCTGGCGCACTTCATCGGTGCTGGCGAACAGCAATCCGTTGCGCGCGAAGAACGCACCGCCGCCGGGCTGGCTGACCGCGGTGAAGCGTGCCGGCTGGCGGCGCAGCGCCTCGGCCAGCGCGTCGGCGGCGGCATCGGCCAGCTCGGTCGCGGGCGCCTGCACCACCGCCAGGATCAACTGGTTGCGCTGGGGAAAGGCGTCGCCGATGGCGGCATCGCGCACCGCCCAGGGGGCGTCGGATTCCAGCAGGCGGCCGATGTCGGTGTTGATCGCAAAGTTGCGGGCCACGTAGACGCCGCTGACGGCGGTCAGCAATGCCGCCAGGATGATGACGCGCCACGGCCAGGCAGTGGCAAGCCGGACAATGCGTGTCAGCAGCGAAGTCAGCATGGGCGGATCCGGAAGGAGCACGAACCGCGAGTATATCGGCTGGCAGCGTGGCGCATGCGGCATGCGCGGCCCGGGCATCCGCGATTCAGGCCGATCCGCTATAAACTGTCAGCCTGGCATCGGCGCTGCAGCGCCGGCGCCGCTTCACCGTCCTTCCTGGTTCTCATATCGATGACGATTCACGGTTTGCTTCCCCTGGCGCCGCTTGCGGCGGTGGCCATGGTTTCCGTAGCGCACGCCCAGGCAGTCCAGCCCGGCGACCTGCGCGCCAGCCCCGAGCGGCTGGTGCAGGCCGCGGTGGAGGGCGTGATCGGCACCATCCAGTCCAATCCCGACACCCGCGCCGGCGACCTCGCCAAGATTACCGCGGTGGTGCAGAAGCAGTTCCTGCCCTACACGGATTTCCAGCGCACCACGCGGCTGGCGCTGGGCAGTGCCTGGCGCACGGCCACGCCGGAGCAGCAGCAACAGCTCCATGAGCAGTTCCAGATGCTGCTCGTGCGCAGCTATGCGGTGTCGCTGGCGCAACTGCGCGAGCAGAGCGTCAAGTTCCGCTACCAGCCGGTCAAGTCCGGCAGCGGCGCCACCGATGTGGTGGTGCAGACGCGTGTGATCAACAATGCCGACGAGATGCAGATCGATTACCGGCTGCAGCGCACAGCCAACGGCTGGAAGATCTATGACATCAATATGATGGGGGCGTGGCTGATCGAGGTGTATCGCAAGCAGTTTGCGGACATCGTCGCGCGCAGCGGGGTCGACGGGCTGGTGAAGTACCTGACCACCCATAACGCGCGCCAGGCGTCTGACGCCTGAGCGCCGCACGCCATCAGGGCGAGGCGTGGCCCGTGTGCCGGCTGCGCCGCCAGTGGCGCAGCTCCACCCATTGCCATGACAGCAGCGCGGGCACGCCGAACAGGATCTCGCGCGCGCGCTTGACCAGCGCCAGCGCCAGCGAGACCTGCGCATCCATCCCCAGCACCTGCCCCAGCAGCATCACCACCGCTTCCTGCACGCCCAGCCCGGCCGGCACGAAGAAGGCCACGTGGCGCGCGGCCTGGGTCAGCGATTCGATCGCCAGCGCCTGCCAGACCGGCACCGGATGGCCCAGCAGCATCAGCGCCAGCCAGATCTCCAGCGTGCCGCTGACCAGCCCTGCCAGTTGCCAGCCCAGTGCCGCCAGCAGCTCGCGCCGGCGCCGGTTGAGCGCGCGGATATGGGCATCGAGCCGCGCACCGTCGATCAAGGCGACGATGCGGTGATCTTCGCCAAACAGCTTGCGCGCCGCGCCTTCCAGTTTCTCGAAGATCGCGGTGTGCCGCAGCGACAGCGCGAACAGCACCGGCACCGGCAATGACAGCAGCAGCCCGGCCAGGATGATCCAGGCCCCGCCGCTGTCCTGCAGCGCGGCCACCAGCAGCAGCACCCCCATGGCCGAGAACAGGTACTGCGAGAACAGTGTCAGCATCACTTCAACCACGATGCTGGCGGTGACGGCGGTGGTGTCGCGGATGCGCAGCCGCGTCAGGCGGATGCCGACCAGTTCACCGCCGACCCCCACCGTCGGCAGCAGGCGGTTGACCGCTTCGCGCACCGTGGCGACCCACCACAGGAAACCGAGCCCCGCCTTCTCCTCGGGGTCGGCCGAGGTCAGCAGGACGCGCCAGCCTTGCGCATCGAGCAGCAGCGGCAGTGCATGCAGGGGCACCAGCAACAGCAGCAGCCAGCCGCCCTGCGCCACGATGGCGGCGATGTCGCTGGCGCCTTGGTGGATCACCAGTGCGGTGAGCGCCAGCAGCCCGATCAGGCCGGTCAGGTAAGCAATGCGTTTCATCTTGAACAATCAGGGCACCAGCACGTCGGCAAAGCCGCCGCGCCGGTTGGCCGCGCGCTCCAGCGCGGCGCGCACGCGCGGCGACAGCAGCGCGGCCAGCTCGTCGGCGTGGCGGTAGCCGCGCATCGATGCGGTAATGGCCTCGCCAGAGATCACGGCCGGATGCAGGTAGATCTCGCCCACGCCCGCGGGCAACTGCGCCAGCGCCTGCAGCAGGGCTGCCTCGTCCATCTGCCCGCTGCGCGCGATGCCGACCACGTAGTCATTGTGCGCGATGCCGGCGCGGTCCAGGCGCCGGCGCAGCAGCGCCAGCCAGGGGCGCAGCGGCAACGGCGCGCCCTGCTCGCGCGGCAGGCGCATCGCGCGCAGGCCGTAGTCGCGCCCGATCGACAGGATCAGCGACAGCACCGTGGGGTGCAGGTGGAAATGCTTGTGCGTGTTGACGTGGTCAAGCGGCAGGCCGGTGGCGGCAAAGGCTTCGAACTGCGCGCGGATCTCCGCCGCCAGCTGGCGGCGCACGCGCGGCAGGAAGAAGAAGCGGCAGCCGTCCAGGGCCATGGCCGAGCCGAAGCGGGCTTCGGCGTCGACCAGGTCGGGGATCCGCGCGCGCGGCAGCGTGGCCGGGCCGTCGGCCAGCACCACGTGCAGCCCCACGCGCAACGACGGCAGCCGGCGCGCGCGCTCGACCGCATCCGCCACGGCGGGCGCGCCCACCATCAGGCTGGCGGCATTGAGCACGCCGTCGCGGTGGGCCAGCTCCACCGCCTCATTGACGGCGGGGTGCAGGCCGAAGTCGTCGGCGGTGACGATCAGCGCGCGTTGCGAGGCACAGGAAAGCGCGTGGGCCAGGATCAGGCCTCGTGCGAGCGCAGGAAGCGGAAGAACTCCACGCCTTCGCGCAGGCGCCGCTTCATCATGTCCCAGCTGCCCAGCATCTCGCGCACGATTTCCCAGATCTTGCCGGGGCGGAAGTAGAAGCGCTTATAGAAGGTCTCCACGCCGTGGTAGATGTCTTCCCTGGACAGGTGCGGATAGCTGATCGCGGCCAGCTGCACGCCCTGGTCGTTGACCAGGTTGATGACCTTGTTTTCCTCGAGCCAGCCGTTCTCCACCGCCTGCCGGTACAGCGTGGTCCCGGGGTAGGGCGCGGCCAGCGACACCTGGATGGTGTGCGGGTTGATTTCCTTGGCGTACTCGATGGTCTTCTCGATGGTCTCGCGCGTCTCGCCCGGCAGGCCCAGGATAAAGGTGCCGTGGATCTGGATGCCCAGCTTGCGGCAGTCCTCGGTGAAGCGGCGCGCGATGTCCGTGCGCAGGCCCTTCTTGATGTTCAGCAGGATCTGGTCGTCGCCGGACTCATAGCCCACCAGCAGCAGGCGCAGGCCGTTCTCCTTCATGATCTTGAGCGTGCTGTACGGCACGTTGGCCTTGGCATTGCAGGACCACGTGACCCCCAGCTGGCCCAGCCCGCGCGCGATCTCTTCCACGCGCGGCTTGAAGTCGGTGAAGGTGTCGTCGTCGAACATGATCTCCTTGACCTCGGGCATGTTCTCCTTGATCCATTTGACCTCGGCGATCACGCTCTCGGCCGAGCGCGTGCGGTAGCGGTGCCCGCCCACGGTCTGCGGCCACAGGCAGAAGGTGCAGCGCGAACGGCAGCCGCGGCCGGTGTAGATCGACACATAGGGGTGCTTCAGGTAGCCGATGAAGTAGTTGTCGATCTTCAGGTCGCGCTGGTAGACCGGCGCCACGAAGGGCAGCTCGTCCATGTTCTCGATCATCGGGCGCTGCCCGTTGTGTTCGAGCGAGCCGTCCGGCAAGCGATAGGACAGGCCCAGGATGTCCTGGAGCGGCTTGCCCGCGGCCACGTCCTGGCAGGTGTAGTCGAACTCCTCGCGGCAGACGAAGTCGATGGCCTCGCTGGCACCCAGCGTGCCGCCCGGATCGACTGCGGGCTTGGCGCCGACCATGCCGATCATCACGTCCGGCTTGCGCTGCTTCAGTTCCTCGGCGAACTTGGCGTCGGTGGGGAACGAGGGCGTGCTGGTGTGGATGATGACCAGTTCATAGTCCGCGGCGATATCCAGCGTCTGCTGCACGGTCAGGCCGTCGGCCGGTGCGTCGAGCACGCGGCTGCCCGGCACCAGTGCGGCGGGCTGCGCCAGCCAGGTCGGGTACCAGAACGACTTGATCTCGCGCTTGGCCTGGTAGCGCGAGCCCGCGCCGCCGTCGAAGCCGTCGAAGGAAGGGGCCTGGAGGAACAGGGTTTTTTTCATTGCGGCCTCTGGGGATGGATGCCGGTGAAGGGTGGGGTTGGGGGTGGGGACTTCGTGGATACGCCGGCCCTCTCCCCCGGCCCCTCTCCCGCAGGCGGGAGAGGGGAGCGAACCGCCGCTGCGTTCAACGTCGTCACATCAACGGACGCTGCCGCAGGACGGCGTGCGGAATAACGCGATGGCGGCTCCCTGTCCGCCTGTTTTCTCCCCTCGCCCGCTTGCGGGAGAGGGGCGGGGGAGAGGGCAGGCGCTCGCCCGGAGTGCTGCCCATCATGTACCGGCAGCACCTGCTCGCGCCACCGCACGCGCTTGCCCGTCAGCGCAACGGCCCAGCCGGCCAGCAGCATCGCATCGCGCAACGGCGCGCGCAACGCAGCGGCCACGCTGCCCGCCATCATGCTGCGCGCGATCACGCCGAGGGTCGCCAGGGCAAGAACAGCAGGGAGCGGCGCCAGCAATACGCCCAGCACCAGCATCGGCCAGGTGAAGGTAATAAAGGTGAAGGCAAAACCCAGCGGATTGAGCGACCTTATCGTGCGCAGCCAGCGCACCTCATGCCGCCAAAGGTCGGCAAAGTGTTCCTCGGTGACATCGGTGCTGACCACCACGTCTGACAGCACCGTGCGCAACCCTTGTCGCCGCGTCAGCTCGCCCAGCCAGAAGTCATCCGCCAGCCGGTCCGCCAATACCTCGAACCCGCCGACCGAAACCAGCGCATCCCGCCGCAGCGCAATCGTCGCGCCAAAGGCAAAGCGTTGCGAGCCGCCCGCGTGGGCGATGCGCACCGACGGCGCGAACCAGTCGTTGATGAACTGCGCGCCGATGCGCGACCACCGCCCGCCAGTCGGATTGCCGCGGTAGAGGCAGGTGACCACGCCCACGCCGGCGTCGGCCAGCGGCGCGGTCACGCGCGCCAGGTAGTCGGGCGGCACGGCGATATCGCTGTCGGCGATCACCAGCACATCGTGCTTCGCTTGTGCGAACAGGTTGACCAGGTTGCTGACTTTCAGGTTGGTGCCGTGCACTTGCGGATCGACCACCAGCGCGATGTCGCACGCCGGGAAGTCGCGGCGCAGCCGTTCGACCACGGCGATGGCGGGATCGTCCGCGGCATGCACGCCGAATACCAGCTGGAACGACGGATGCCGCTGCCGGCACAGCGTGGCCAGGTTCTCGTACAGCCGGGGCTCGGCGCCGCACAGCGGCTTGAGCACGCTGACCGGCGTCGTCGCGGTGCCGCCGCTTGCCGCCGGCGCGCGATGCGACAGCCAGGCCGCGGCCAGCGCATAGGCCGCCGACACGCAGGTCAGCGCAGCGCCTGGGAGGGTGGCGGCAAGTTCCGCGGCCATCGGTAGTGCGGTCAGTGCGTGGCCGCGGCGTTGGCCTCGGCCGGCCGCGGCCGGTTGGCGCGCGGTTTCGCGCGCTGGATTTCCTCGAGCTTGATCTCGACGTGGCGCGAGAACACGTATTCCGCCGGCCGCTGCCGGTCCAGCGCAATATCGGGCGCCATCGGCCCGCTGGTGCGCACGCCGCGCAGGCTCACGCCCAGCGCCTTGAGCGGATGGGCAAAGGTGTCGGCCACGGCGGTGGCCTCATAGCCGCTGTGGACCATGCAGTCGGCGCACTTCTCGTAGTTGCCGGTGCCGTAGGCGTCCCAGTCGGTTTCTTCCATCAGCTCGCGGAAGGTGGCGGCATAGCCCTCGCCCACCAGGTAGCACGGACGCTGCCAGCCGAATACGGTGCGCGCCGGGTTGCCCCACGGGGTGCAGTGGTAGGTCTGGTTGCCGGCCAGGAAGTCCAGGAACAGCGTCGACTGGCTGAAGGCCCAGTTCTTGCCGGCGCGGCCGCGGCTGAGGATGTCGCGAAACAGCTGGCGGGTCTTGCCGCGGTTCAGGAAGTGCTGCTGGTCCGGCGCGCGTTCATAGGCATAGCCAGGCGACACGGTGATGCCGTCCACGCCCAGCGCCTTGACCGAGTCGAAGAACTTCGCCACGCGCTCGGGCTGGGCATCGTTGAACAGCGTGCAGTTGATATTGACGCGGAAACCCCGTTGCTTGGCCAGCCGGATTGCCTCGACGCAGCGGTCGTACACGCCTTCCTGGCACACCGAGCGGTCATGCATCTCGCGGTCGCCGTCCAGGTGCACCGACCAGATGAAATACGGGCTGGGCTGGTACTGGTCCAGCTTCTTTTCCATCAGCAGCGCATTGGTGCACAGGTAGACGAACTTGCGCCGCGCGATGATGCCTTGCACGATCTGCGGCATGTCCTTGTGCAGCAGCGGCTCGCCGCCGGCGATGGACACCACCGGGGCACCGCATTCATCCACCGCCTCCAGGCATTCCTGCACCGACAGGCGCTGGTTCAGGATGGGATCCGGATAATCGATCTTGCCGCAGCCTGAGCACGCCAGGTTGCAGCGGAACAGCGGTTCCAGCATCAGGGCAAGCGGATAGCGCTTCTGTCGCGACAGATGCTTGCCGACGATGTAGGCGCCCACGCGGGCGACCTGCAGTAGCGGAATAGCCAAGGCAGCTTCCTCTGGTTGGGTTCAGCCGGCGATATTCTCGTTGGCGGTGGCCGGTGCGGCCGCGACTGCGGCGGGTTCCTTGCCGGCCTTGCGCGGGGCCGATTGCGGCTTTACGTCGGCCAGTTCGGGCGGCAGCCGGAACTCGGCATGTTCCTCGCGCCCGGCCATGGTGGTGACATCCACCGGGCCCAGCCGGCGCAGCGCGTTGATCACGTCCTCGACCATTTCCTCGGGGGCGGAGGCGCCGGCGGTGATGCCCACCACGTTGGCGTCGCGCACCCAGGCGGGGTCCAGCTCGGCGCCTTCGGCGATCAGGTAGCTGGGCACGCCGCTTTCAGTGCCGATCTCGCGCAGGCGGTTGGAGTTGGAGCTGTTCGTCGCGCCGATCACCAGGATCACGTCGGCCAGCTTGCACAGGTCGCGCACCGCGCTCTGGCGGTTCTGCGTGGCGTAGCAGATATCGCGCGTATCGGGACCGACCAGGTTGCTGAAGCGGCGCCCGAGCGCGGCGATGATATTGCGGGTGTCGTCCACGCTCAGCGTGGTCTGCGTGACATAGGCGACCGGGGTGTCGGCGGGCAGGTCCAGCTGCGCGACCTCGGCCTCGTTCTGCACCAGGATCACCTTGCCCGGGATCTGGCCCATGGTGCCTTCCACTTCCGGGTGGCCGGCATGGCCGATCAGGATCACGGTGCGGCCGCTGGCCGCGTACTGGCGGCCCTGGGTATGGACCTTGATCACCAGCGGGCAGGTGGCGTCGATGGCATGCAACTGGCGCTGGCTGGCATCGGCGATGACCTCGCGCGAGACCCCGTGCGCGCTGAAGATCGTCACGGCGCCGGTCGGGACTTCGTCCAGTTCTTCGACGAAGCGCGCCCCCTTGTCCTTCAGTCCCTCTACGACGTGCTTGTTGTGCACGATCTCATGCCGCACGAACACCGGGGCGCCATGCTTGACGAGGGCGCGGTCGACGATCTCGATCGCGCGCACCACGCCAGCGCAGAAGCCCCGGGGCTGAGCAAGAATCACCTGCATAGAGTAAGCCCCCCGACCCTTTGCAACGGGTTTCAGTGTTTGGGATGGCGGGACAGGAAATGCACCGGCATCCACCGGAGATCCACCGCAGATCACATTTCCGTCGCACGGTGGTTACTATATACCCGACACGCCGGCTTTGTCTGGAGTCGCCTTGGCCAGCGCGAGGCTGGCCCGGGGCGACTCCGCCTCACGGGAAAACGGGCTTATGACGAAAAACGATGACGTGCTGGTGACAGGCGCCTCGGGCTTTCTGGGCTCGGCGGTGGTGCGCAGGGCGCTGGCACGCGGCTTCCGGGTGCGCGTGCTGGTGCGCCCGCAAAGCCCGCGCGCCAACTTGGCCGGGCTGCCGGTGAGCGTGGCGGAAGGCGACATGCGCGACGCCGGCGCGGTGGCTGCCGCGCTGCAGGGCGTGCGCTACCTGTTCCATGTGGCCGCCGACTACCGGCTGTGGGCGCCGGACCCCGAGGAGATCGTGCGCACTAACGTCGACGGCACCCTGGCCGTGATGGAGGCCGCGCAGCAGGCCGGCGTCGAGCGGGTGGTCTATACCAGCAGCGTGGCGACGCTGCGCGTGGCCGGCGCGCGGGCGCCGGTGGACGAGACCGCGGCGCTGCGCCCGCACGAGGCCATCGGCGCCTACAAGCGCAGCAAGGTGCTGGCCGAGCGCGTGGTCGAAAAACTGGTGGCCGAGCGCGGCCTGCCGGCGGTCATCGTCAACCCGTCCACTCCGATCGGCCCGCGCGACGTGCGGCCGACGCCGACCGGGCGCATCATCGTCGAGGCGGCCACGGGCAAGATCCCCGCCTTTGTCGATACCGGCCTGAACCTGGCGCATGTGGATGACGTGGCCGAAGGGCATTTCCTGGCGCTGGAACGCGGCCAGGCCGGCGAGCGCTACATCCTGGGCGGCCAGGACGTGATGCTGCAGCAGATGCTGCGTGACATCGCGCAGCTGTGCGGCCGGCGCCCGCCGACCATGCAGCTGCCGCGCTGGCCGCTGTACCCGCTGGCGTACGGGGCGGAGGCGGCGGCACGCTTTACCGGCAAGGAGCCGTTCATCACTGTAGATGGACTCAATATGTCCCGGTACCGGATGTTCTTTACATCAGACAAGGCGCGCAAGGTGCTGGGCTATCAGCCGCGGCCATACCAGGAGGGTTTGCGGGACGCGCTGGAGTGGTTCCGGGCGCAGGGGTATCTCGACAAGCGCTAAGCTGGCAGGGAGCGCTCAGGACCGCACCGGCGCCTGCGCCCGGCCCTTCCACTGCCCGCCGCGCCGCAGCCAGTAGCGCCGTGCCGAGTCGATGGTTGCCCCCAGGTAGAACAGCGCCGTGACCGGCAGCAGCGGCGCCAGCCACGCCGGCTGCCGGTATTCGCGCAGCATCGGCAGGTAGGCCAGGGTCATCGCGCCCCAGGCCAGCCATGCCGGCCACAGCCGCCAGCCGAGCGCCAGCACCGGCGGCACCAGGTAGGTCAGCACCATGCCCGCCACCGCGCCGGCCAGCAGCGGCGGCGAGTAGCGCAATTGCGTATAAGCGCTGCGCGCGATCATGTCCCACAGGCTGCGCCAGTCGTTGTAGGGCCGCAACGACACGCTGTCGTCGGCCAGGTCCAGCCGGATCGCGCCGCCGGGCTTGATGCGCGCGGCCAGGCCGCAGTCGTCGATCAGCTCGCCGCGGATGGCGGCAAAGCCGCCAATGCGCGCCAGCGCCGCGCGGCTGGCCAGCATGCAGCCCCCGGCCGCGGCCGCCACGCGGCAGCGGGCATCGCGCACGCGGGCGAAGGGGTAGAGCTTGGCGAAGAAGAAGACAAAGGCCGGCACGATCAGCCGTTCCCAGGCGGATTCGCAGCGCAGCCGGACCATCAGCGAGACCAGGTCGCGCCGTTCGTGCTCGGCGCGCGCCACCAGACCGGCCAGCACGCCGGGGCCGTGCCAGATATCGGCATCGGTCAGCCAGACGTAGCGGGCCTGCGGGGCGATGCCGTCGGCCGCGGCCAATCCTTCGGACTGCGCCCAGACCTTGCCGCTCCAGCCGGCCGGCAGCTCGCGAGCGCCGATCACGGTCAGCCCCCGCGGGCGCGCGGTGGCCGCGGCGGCGGCGCGGGCGATATCGGCGGTGCCGTCCTGGCTGTGGTCGTCCACCACCACCAGCGCCAGCCGGCCCCGGTAGCGCTGGCCCAGCACGCCGGCCACGGCGCGGCCGATCACGTCGGCCTCGTTGCGGGCGGGGATGACCGCGACCACCTCCGGCCAGGCTGCGGGATCCGGTGCGGCAGCCGGCTTGCGCACGCGCCAGAAGCCCGCGCGGGCAAAGATCAGCACCAGCCAGACCGCCAGCGACAGCAGCGACAATGCCAACGCAAGGTGCATGGGCCGGCCCTACTTGACGAAGCGCCGCGCCAGCCGGGCCAGCCGCGGCACGGTTTCCGGGCGCAGCAGGCGCGCGTCGTAGCCGGCCATGCGCCGGTCGTTCTCGGCCAGGCACAGGTCGATCATCGCGCCCGGCGTCAGGGCTTCGCCCAGCGCCGCCGAGCCGTTCATGGTGAAGTTGGCGTCCTGGGCCACGCCGTCGGTGTCGATGCCGCGCGCGATGCCGATGCGCTCCCAGACCAGGAAGGCCCACACCCGCGCCACCTTCAGCGCAAACAGCGGACGGCGCCACCACGGCAGGGTGCGCCGGTACCAGGCGGCCCAGTTGACGAAGAACAGGATATGCCGGCCTTCCTCCTGGATCACCGGCTCGAAGGTCTCGACCAGCTCGGCGGGGAAGAAGCCGGAGCGCCTGGCCGCGGCGAACAGGCCGAAGGCGAAGAAGCTGTCGATGCACTCGCTGTAGCCGGTAACCAGCCAGCCCCATTCCGGATCGTCCGGGGGCGGGTAGTCAGGCTCGGGCGCGAGCGCGATGCCGTAGGCCTCGACCAGTTTCGACAGCACCACCTTGTGGCGCGCCTCTTCGCCGCCGTCCATTTCCAGCGCGATGCGCAGCAGCGGATCGCTGACGGTCTGGGCAAAGGTCTTGACTCGGATCGAGGCGCGGCCCTCGGTCTGCACGGCGATATCCCAGATCGGCAGCG
Source organism: Cupriavidus necator (assembly GCF_016127575.1). NCBI lineage: Bacteria > Pseudomonadati > Pseudomonadota > Betaproteobacteria > Burkholderiales > Burkholderiaceae > Cupriavidus > Cupriavidus necator. The sequence goes on along the minus strand of NZ_CP066019.1, from coordinate 2,378,718 downwards.
AGGTGACGCGGTGCAGGGCCTCCGGCGACAGCTTCGGCCAGTCGATCACGGCGGGTTTGTAGGGGTTGTGGGTCTGCAGCAGCATATTGCAGAACATCTGCAGGTGCTGCGCGGAGCCGATGCGTACCGGCCCCGCGGTGGGGTCGGTCCAGTGGCGCATGGCATGGTCGGCCTGCTCGACGGCAGTGCGCGCGACCGTATCGGCAACCGCGATGGCGCGGGCCTCGGCATCGGCGGCGCTGTTGCGCGGCGGCGCAGCCGCCGCGTTGCCAGCAACCTCAGTGGTCTCGGACATTCGGCCCCCTGGCGTTGGATTGCCCGGGAGCCATTGTAGCGAGGCGCGCCGGCCGGCGCACCCCGCTGGCTACGGCAAGCTCAGGCGCGGTAGCTGACTGGCCCGCGCGAGCGCATGTCCAGCGCGTAGTAGCACACCGTCAGCAGCACCAGCCAGCCCGGGCCCACGTACAGCGCCACGCGGGTCTCCGGGAAGTAGGCCATCAGCGCCACCACCAGCGCCAGGAAGGCCAGCGCGATGTAGGAGCCATAGGGCCAGAACGGCATGCGGAAGGCCAGCGCCTTGCGCTCGGCCGCCGACAGGCTGCGGCGGAACTGGATCTGCGTGACCAGGATGATGGCCCAGGTCCAGACCGCGCCGAAGGTGGAAATCGCCGTCACCCAGACGAAGACCTGCTCGGGCACCAGGTAATTGAGCAGCACGCCGCACAGCAGCGCGGCGATCGACACCAGCAGCGCGCGGCGCGGCACGCCATTGCGGTCGACCTTGGCAAAGGCCTGCGGCGCCTGGCCCTGCTGCGCCAGGTTGTACAGCATGCGCCCGGTGCTGAAGATGCCGCCATTGCACGACGACAGCGCCGCGGTCAGCACCACGAAGTTGATGATGCCGGCGGCGGTCTTGATGCCCAGCCGCTCGAAAGTCAGCACGAAGGGGCTGCCCTGGGCGCCGATCTCGTTCCACGGGTACAGCGACAGGATCACGAACAGCGCACCCACGTAGAAGATCAGGATGCGCCAGAACACCGAGTTGATCGCGTCAGGGATCGACTTCTTCGGGTTGCGCGCCTCGCCGGCGGTCAGGCCGATCATCTCCACGCCGAGGTAGGCGAACATCACCATCTGCAGCGACATCAGCACGCCGGAGGCGCCGTTGGGCATGAAACCGCCGTGCGCCCACAGGTTCGAGATGCCGGTGGCGATACCGCCGTTGCCAAAGCCGAACACGATCATGGCGCCGCCGCCGATCAGCATCAGCACGATGGTGACGATCTTGATCATGGCGAACCAGAACTCGAACTCGCCATAGGCCTTGACCGCCATCAGGTTGACCGAGCCCATTGCCGCCAGCGCGGCCAGCGCCCAGATCCAGCGCGGCACGTCGGGGAACCACATGCCCATGTAGATGGCCACGGCGGTGATCTCCGCCACGCAGGTCACCAGCCACAGGAACCAGTAGTTCCAGCCGGTCAGGTAGCCGGCCAGCGGGCCCATGTGGTCCTGCGCGTAGCGGCAGAACGAGCCGGCCACCGGGTTGTGCACGGCCATTTCGCCCAGCGCGCGCATGATCAGGAAGATCACCGCGCCGCCGATCAGGTAGCCCAGCATGATGGCGGGGCCGGCCATCTTGATGGCATTGCCGGCGCCCAGGAACAGGCCCACGCCGATGGCCGAACCCAGCGCCATCAGCCGGATATGCCGTTCGCCCAGGCCGCGTTGCAGATGTTCTGCGCTTGCACTCATGTGTCGTTGTCTCCGTGTCATCAGAAAGGCCGCGCCGGCCTTCGTGGGGCCGGCGGGAGCAGCTATTTTCTCGTCCGCGGCGGGCCGTAAACGGAAAATAGCGGGCAGGTTAATCAGATAACGCGGGTATTTGTTGCTGAATTCGTGGTGAAAATCAGGAAAAATTGCTGACGACCTGAGCGGCGACACCCCCGCGCGCAATCGTGTGGCTCGATGGACTGAGTGCAGCCTTGCTATCCGTGTGCGGACACCCGCCCCGCCCCGGGCGGCTGCCCGAAGCGCCGCGTGAAGCTGCGCGAGGTGGTCTGGCGCAGTTCAGGCTGCGGCGGCGCCGTCGTAGGCGGGATAGTCCGTGTAGCCCTCGGCGCCGCCACCGTAGTGGTGCGCGCGGTCCGACGAGGCCAGCGGCCAGTTGTTCTCAAGCCGGGCAACCAGATCGGGGTTGGCGATGAACGGCTCGCCGAAGGCGGCAATGTCGATCAGGTCATCGGCAATCAGCTGCTCGGCGCGTGCGCGTGTCATGCCACCCGCAAGGATCAGCGCACCCGTGAAGCGACGTCGGAACCTTGCCAGGAAGTCGCCCGGCGTGGCCGAGCTGCCGCGCGTGCTCTGGTCCATGAGGTGGACGTAGGCGATATTCCGCTTCGAGAGCTCGTCGGCCAGATGGAGATAGGTCTGCTCCAGCTCAGGGTACTCGGCCATGTCGCCCAGTCCGCCATAGGGAGACAGGCGGATGGCCGTGCGATGCGCGCCGATCCGGGCTGCCACGGCGTCGATGGCAGCCAGTACAAAGCGGGTACGGCCTTCCAGCGTGTCGCCACGGAATTCGTCGGTGCGGTCGTTCACCGTCGGGTTCAGGAACTGTTCGATCAGGTAGCCATTGGCACCGTGAAGTTCCACGCCGTCGAAGCCGGCGGCGATCGCATTGGCCGCGGCTTCCGCGAAATCGGCGATTACGCCGTAGACCTCACCGCTGGCCAGCGCGCGCGGCGCGGATACATCGACCGCACCGGGCGTGCCGTCGGCGGTATAGCCCCAGGCCTTGGTGTTCTTCGCAACCTGGTCGGTTGCGCTGACCGGCTGGATGCCGCCAGGCTGGATCGAGACGTGGCTCACCCGGCCGACGTGCCAGAGCTGCGTGAAGATCGTTCCGCGCTTCGCATGCACCGCGTCGGTCACCTTGCGCCAGCCTTCAACCTGTTGCGGCGTGTAGAGGCCCGGATTGAACAGGAATCCCTGCGCGCTGGGCGAGATCACCGTGCCTTCGGTCACGATCAGGCCGGCGTCGGCACGCTGGCCGTAGTAGAGCGCGTTGAGATCGTTGGGCACCCCGTCCGGGTTGCGCGAACGGGTCAGCGGCGCCATGGCGATCCGGTTGGATAGCGTTTGCTCGGCCATGGCAAAGGGCTTGAAGAGGGGGCTCATTTGTGCTCCAGGGAATGGGTTTCGATGGAGCGCAGTTTGCCCGGTTCATCTTTGCAGATTAAGCCGTGTATCGGTCAAATACTTTTGATCTGGCATCAAATATGAAAACTAGCTCTCGAACGGCTTCTGGCCAAGCACCTTGACCACATACTCGACAAAGCAGGTGATGCGGGACGCCAACGCGGTGTTGCGATAGTAGACCGCGTTGATCGACTGGCGCACATCGAGGGTCTGTTTCGCAAACAGCTGCACCAGCCGCCCGTCTTGCCGATCGTCGCGCGTCATGAAGTCCGACAGGCAGGCAATGCCCTGGCCGTTCAGGGCCAGGCTCCGGAGGGTCTCGCCGCTGGACGAGGCGATGGTTGGCTTGATATGCAGCACGCTGCCGTCGTCGTCGCGCAGCGGCCAGTCGTTCAGCGATTCCGGCTGCGTGAAGCCCAGCAGCGCATGCTGCGCGAGCTGCGCCGGCTTGGTGGGCGTGCCGTGGCGCTTCAGGTAGCCGGGACTGGCCAGGATGCGGATTCGGCTGGTGCCGATGGGGCGCGCATGCAGCGTTGAGTCCTTCAGCTGGCCGATGCGGAACGCCACATCGGTGCGCTTTTCGATCAGGTCGATGATGCCTTCGTTCGAGTTGAGTTCCAGTTCCACTTCCGGGTAGCTGGCGCGAAAGCCCTCCAGCAGCGGCACGATCACATGCAGCATGAACGGCGTTGCCGCATCCACCCGCAAGCGCCCAACCGGCCGCAGGCGGCGCGCCGCGATCTGCTCTTCCGCCTCGTCAACCATCGCCAGGATGGCGCGGGCGTGTTCCAGGAATGCCGCCCCTTCCTCGGTCAGCTCCAGCCGCCGCGTGGTTCGCCGCAGCAGCGTGGTCTGCAGTTTCTCCTCCAGCCGGCCCAGGGTGCGGCTGGCGGCGGAGACCGTCAGCTTGAGCTGCTCGGCGGCCGCCGTGATCGAGCCGGTGTCCACCACGGCGGCAAAGGCCAGCAGTTCGTCGATGGTCGTCTTCATTATTGATTTCAAATCAAATGAATTTCCCTTATACACGGCTTTATCCGCAAAGGTAAGGGCGGCAAACTGCGTGCATTCGAGTTTCCTTCATAGGAGTTGCACCATGAGCGTTCCTTCATTTGGTGTCGGGACTTTCCGCCTGACCGGCCAGGCCGTGATCGATTCGGTGCGCAACGCGCTGGACCTGGGCTATCGCGCCGTCGATACGGCACAGATCTACGGCAACGAGGCCGACGTCGGCCAGGCTATCGCCAAGGCCGGCGTGAAGCGCGATGAACTGTTTGTGACCACCAAGATCTGGACGGCGAACTACGCCGCCGGCAAGCTTGTGCCGAGCCTGCGCGAAAGCCTGGACAAGCTGCGCACCGACTACGTCGACCTGACCCTGATCCACTGGCCGGCGCCGGGCAATGGCGTGGCGCTGCCCGAATACATGGCGGCGCTGGCCGAAGCCAAGGCGCTGGGCCTGACGCGGCAGATTGGTGTTTCCAACTTCAATATCGCACTGACGAAGCAGGCGCTCGATGCGGTTGGCAAGGGCGAAATCGCCACCAACCAGATCGAACTGAGCCCCTATCTGCAGAACCACAAGCTCGCCGCGTTCCTGAAGGAGCAGGGCATCGCCGTGACGTCGTACATGACGCTGGCCTACGGCAAGGTGCTGAAGGACCCGGTGCTGGCGCAGATCGCGAACAAGCACCGCGCCACCGTCGCGCAGGTTGCGCTGGCATGGGCGCTGCAACTCGGCTATGCGGTGATTCCATCGTCGACCAGGCGCGAGAACCTGGCCAGCAACCTGCTGGCGCGCGACCTGAAGCTCGACGCCGACGACATGGCCCAGATCGCCGCGCTGGAGCGCAACGGCCGCGAGGTCAGCCCCGAGGGCCTGGCCCCGGCCTGGGACTGAGGAGGCCATGATGTCCGATACACACGATCCGCTGTTCCAGCCGCATTCGCTGGGTGCCCTCACGCTGCCCAATCGCATCGTGATGCCGCCGATGACGCGTTCGCGCGCAAGCCAGCCCGACGACGTGCCGAACGAACTGATGGCCGAGTACTACGCGCAACGCGCCAGCGCCGGCCTGATCGTCAGCGAGGGCACCTGGATTTCGCCGCTCGGCAAGGGCTATGCGTGGACGCCCGGCATCCACACGCCGGCGCAGGTCGCCGGCTGGCGCAAGGTCACCGCTGCCGTGCATGAAGCGGGCGGTCGCATCTTCGCGCAGCTCTGGCACGTGGGCCGCCTGAGCCATGTCAGTCTGCTCGATGGCCACGCACCGGTGTCGTCGTCCGCCATCCCGGCGCACGGTGTGAACGTGTTCGTCGCCGATCAGGATGGCAAGCCGGGCTTCGTGCAGGCATCCCACCCGCGCGCGCTCAAGGTGGAAGAGATCCACGCCATCGTCGACGAATTCCGCCAGGCCGCGCGCAACGCGATGGCGGCCGGCTTCGACGGTGTGGAACTGCACGCGGCCAACGGCTATCTGGTCAACCAGTTCATCGACTCGGAAGCCAACAACCGTACCGACGAATATGGCGGCTCGCTAGAAAACCGCCTGCGGTTCCTGGGCGAGGTGACGCAGGCGCTGATCGAGGGCACGGCCAGCAAGGACCGGGTCGGTATCCGCCTGGCGCCGCTGACCACGCTCAATGGCTGCGTCGACGCCGATCCGGAAACCACCTATGCGGCCGCGGCAAAGCTGCTCGGCGAGCTGGGCGTGGGCTACATCCATATCGCCGAGGCCGACTGGGACGATGCACCGCATATGCCCGCCGCATTCAAGCAGCGGCTGCGCGAGGTGTATCGGGGCACGCTGATCTACGCCGGCAAGTACACCGCGGAACGTGCGCAGGCCGCGCTGAACGAGGGATGGGCCGATCTGATTGCCTTCGGCCGGCCGTTCGTGGCCAACCCCGACCTGCCGGAGCGCCTGCGCGCTGGCGCGACGCTCAACCCCCATGACCGCGACACGCTGTTTGGTGGTGGCGCACGCGGGCTGACCGACTATCCCGCACTGGCCGCCAGGGCGGCCTGAGTGGAAATCAGGAGATTCAGAATGTAAACACTGGCGCAAATCGCCGCTGGCGGCGAAATCGTCATCAACGGCATGCCGCCACGACGTCGCGCATGTCCGCGCTGTCCAGCCCTTCGGTAAATGCGCCGCGGATCTGGTCCAGCAGTTGCCTGGCCGGCTCGGGCCTGCCCTGGCGTTGCCAGAGCCGTGCAAGGCTCAGTGAGGCCCGCAACTCCAGCGACCTGGCATTCTGCTTGCGGGCTACCGTGATCGCCTGGTGAAAACACGCTTGCGCGTCATCTTCAGACAGAAGGCCATCAGAACGGCAGCCGTGAAGGATCATCTCGCCCTTGACCCGATGCCACTCAGCTTCGCAATAGTGCTCACCGGTCCTTTGCACCGCGTCTTGCGCTTCGGCTAGCGCGTCCAGGGCTGAATCCACCTGTCCCATGCGTGCGTAGATCTGCGCCAACAGTTGCTGGAAGTGCGAATGCCCCAGCGCCGCGCCGGTAGCGTGGTACGCCGCCAGCCCCTGGCGCATCTGCGCGATGCCTTGCTCATGCTGCCCTTGCTCGGCCAGGGCCCAACCGCGCAGGAAGGTCGACCAGGCAAGCCACACGGGGAAGCCCTGCTCGCTTGAGAGCGCGATGGCCGCGTCGGCGCACTCGAGCGTGAGCCTTGGGTCGCAGCGGAATTGGTGCAGCTCGGCCGCCAGGCAGAGGCCATGCGCGAGACTGAAGGGATGGCACAGCTGCCGGGCCAGCGTGAGCGAACTCTGTGCTCGCTTGCAGGCCTGGTCCGGATAGCCGAGATTCCACAGGACCAATGCCGAAAAGGATAGCGCCCGTGACTCCGGGTCGACGCCATGCATATTCACATGGACGTGATCCGGTTTGGCGCCATAGAGGGCGAGCGCATCTCGCAGGTGGCCATCGGAGGCCCTGAACTTCCCGCAGTAATACAAGGTCGTGGCGAGCGAGACATGGGCCTCGCCCAATAGCTCCGGGTCCTGCGTCTTCCTGGCCTGGGCAAGCAGTTGCTTGCCCAGCTTGTAAGCCTTGCGATGCTCGGCGCGCAGGGAGAAATACGTGCGCAGGCCGACCAGCGTGGGAAAAAGCTGCGGGGTCTCCCCGACCTCGCCGCACAGCGCCAGGGCACGGCTGTAAGTGGTTTCGACCTCGGACGAGGCAAAGCCCCTGGCGGCGATCAGCGCCGGCCCGATGGCAAGGCGCAGCGTGAGTTCCTGGCGGGCGCGTTCGGGCGAATCGGGCTGGCGCTGGAGCAATTCCAGCGCGGCATTCAGGTGGCGGATCGCTTCGTGGTACGCGGAGCGCTGCACTGCCTGCTGGCCGGTGCACTGCAGGTACTCGACGGCCTTCGGTTCATTGCCGCTCAGGCTGTAGTGCCGGGCCAGCTCGCTGTAGTGATCCTTCAGCTGATGCTGGAACAGGGCTTCGATTGCCTGCGCCGTGCGTTGGTGCAGCGCGGTGCGCTCCTCGGTCAGCAGCGAGCTGCCGGCGACTTCCTGGGTCAGCGCATGCTTGAACATGTACTCCGTATCCGGGAATGCGGGCCGCTCGTAGATGAATTCGCCGGCCTCCAGCCTGGCCAGCAGCGGCTGCAACTGTTCCTCCGGCTGGGAGACCACGCGCTGGATCAGGCTCAGGGAAAACTCCTTGCCGATCACGGCAAGGCTCTGCAGCAAGTCTTTCTCGGGGCGGGGCAGCCGGTCGATGCGGGCGGCCAGTACGCCCTGGACCGTGGTGGGAATATGCAGCGCGATCGGGGTCTGCTCGATCCGGTAGTGGCCAGGTTCGCCGAGCAGGGCCTTCTCCTCGGACAAGGTCTGCACCACTTCCTCCATGAAGAATGGATTGCCCTCGGTCTTGTCCAGGATGAGCCGCTTGAGCGGCATCAGCGCGGGATCGTCGCCAAGCAGCGCGGCGAGCAGTTCCTGGGCCTCGGCCTGGCCCAGCGGATCGAGCCGTAGCTCGGTGTAACGGTCCGGCTGATGTCGGCCATGCTGGTACTCGGGCCGATAGTTGAGCAGCAGCAGGATCCTGGCACCTGGCAGGTGGCTGGCGAGGACATCCAGGAACGCCTCGGTCTCGCTGTCCAGCCATTGCAGGTCCTCGAAGATCAACTCGAGCGGCTGGTTGTGGCTCTCTCGGACCAGCAGGCGCGTGATTGCGTCGAAGGTGCGCTGGCGCCGGATGCGGGGATCCATGTTCGGCAATGCCGAACCCGGCTCGCTGATACCCAGCAGGAAAAGCAGGTAAGGCAGCAGCTCTTCCAGTGTGCGGTCCAGCATCAGCATCCTGCCGGCGACCTTCTCGCGGCACCTGCGCTCATCATCGAGCGGCTCGATCTGGAAATAATTCTTCACCAGGTCGATCAGCGGCAGGTACGCGAACGACTTGCCGTGCGACACCGAGAAGGTCTCAAGCACCATGCAGCCGCGCTGCGACAGCACCTTGAACTCATGGAACAGCCGTGACTTGCCGACCCCGGCCTCGCCGACCACGCCCACGATCTGCCCGTGTCCCGCCTTGGCCCGCTCCAGCGCGTCACGCAATTGCGCCAGCTCACCCTCGCGGCCTACGAACTGCGCCAGGCCGCGGCGTTGCGCCACCTGCAGGCGCGTGCGCAACACGCCCAGGCGCAGCACTTCATACACGGCAAGCGGCTCCCTAATGCCCTTCACCTGGGTTGCGCCCAGGGCCTTGAAGTCGAAATACCCCTCCGTCAGCCTGCAGGTCGCCTCGCTGACCAGAATGGACGACGGCGTGGCGATGCTTTCCATCCGCGAGGCAATGTTGATCGTGTGTCCTACCGGATCGTAGTCGGTATGCAGGTCGTCGCGGCGGATGGACCGCACCACCACCTCGCCGGTGTGGATGCCCACCCGGATCTGGAGCGGTATGCCTTGCTCCAGGCGGATGCGGTCGCCGTGGCGGCGCATCGCTTCCTGCATCCGCAGCGCCGCATACAGCGCGCGCTGCGGGTGGTCTTCATGCGCGATGGGCGCACCGAACAGGGCCAGTATGCCGTCGCCCAGCGACTTGGCGACATAGCCTTCGTAGTGGTGCACGGCCTCCATCATCAGCGCGATCACGGGATCGATCAGGCGGCGCGCTTCTTCCGGGTCCAGGTCGTGGATCAGCGCCGTGGAACCCGCCATGTCGGCGAACAGCGCCGTGATGGTCTTGCGCTCGCCGGCGGTCGCGCCCCTGGCTTCCATCGCCGCCTGCTGCGCCAGGATGCGTTCGACCAGGTGGCGTGGGGTGTAGTCGATGGGAGCGGGCGCCGCCGTCAGCTGGTTTTCATCGGAAGGGCCGACAGTGGGTAAGGCCAGCGATGCGCCGCATGCGGTACAAAACCTGTCGGCCGAACCCGAGTCGTGGCCACAGTGCGGGCAGCGTCGGCCCAGTCGTGATCCGCAATCCTTGCAGAACCTCGCGTCAGGAGGGTTCTCGGATCCGCAGTTTGTGCAGTGCATACAGACCTCGTCACTTCAGGTCCCTTCTCTTGATGATTAGACGCTTTCTCCACTTTGGGATCAATGGGCGGCTGCTTGGCCGTGTTTTTCAGGTTCGGCTTCAATTCGAACATTTCACGGACCTGGAACCCAAGACCCGCTCAGTATCCTCGCCGAGACGAGGGGCAGGCTTATAGATGGAAGCAGGCGACCTGGAGAACAGGGCCGTCGGGCGGGTGGTTACCACGTCGCCTTCGGTGGGGTGCGTCATGGTCTGGAACAGCCCGGTGCTTTGTACCTGGGGATGGGTCTGGATGGTGTGGATGGAATACATTTCCGCGACCGGGATATCCATCTCGCGGCACACGTCCATCATCTCTTTTGTGGTGTACCGCGCGGTGATGTTGCGCAGCTCCGCATAGATCGCCTGGATGTTCTTGTTGCGCTCGATCCGGCTGCTGATGTTGAACTGTTCGATGAATTCGCCGCGCCCGAAGCGGTGAAAGAAGGCCTTCCAGTGCTGCTCCGTATAGGGCAGCAGGGCGATGTACCCGTCCTTGGTGGGCGAGGGCTTGCGGCCGCCCTTGAGCAGGCGCGCATAGCCGGCGTCGCCAATGGGCGGCTGAAAGCCGTGGCCGCCCAGATGCTCCGTCATCGTGAAGGCGACCATTGTCTCGAACATCGGCACTTCGACGTACTGGCCTTCGCCGGTGCGGACCTTGTGGACGATCGCGCCCAGGATGGCGTTGGCCGTGGCCAGGCCCGCGATCTTGTCGGCCAGCAGGGTGGGCGGGTAGTCAGGGACGCCGCTTTCGTGTCCCACCAGATGGGCCAGGCCGCAGGCGCCCTGGATGATGTCGTCGAATGCGGGCTGGCCGGCAAAGGCGCCGCCCTCGCCAAAGTCGGTGGCGGCGCAGTAGACGATGCCCGGGTTGATCTGCGCCACCGAATCGTAGCCGAACCCCAGCCGCTCGATCGCCTTGATGCGGATGTTGTGCACCAGCACGTCGCAGCGGCCGATCAGCTGGCGTAGCTGTGCCTTGCCTTCTTCCGCCTTGAGGTCGATGCACACCGAACTCTTGTTGCGGTTGATATTCATGAAGGTGGAACTCATGCCGGGCGTGCGGCTCACGCCGTTTGCACGCATCAGGTCGCCCTCGGGAGGTTCTACCTTGATCACCTCGGCGCCATAGTCCGCCAGCACCTGGGTGGCGACGGGACCCAGTACCACCGCGGTCAGATCCAGCACGCGGATACCGGCAAGAGGGCCTCGGGGAGCGGTGGCGTCCGGCTTCTTCTGGTCGTTCGTCATGTCGCTTGCGTTCATGGTTGCCTCGCTTCTCATCGTTATTACCTAGAGCAGATTCGTTGTATCCACTCTATAGTGTTGCTTGTTCGCAAGCAAGTAAGGATAAACATGGATACTTTGCACGTCACGGTCGGGGACCTGCCACCCGAATGCGAGGCGCTCCGGGAGGAGGCAAGAGCCTTTGCCAGGGAGCACATCACAAAGTATTCACGCGTCGAGCGGGCATACAACTGGGCCGGCCGCGACCCGGATTTCTCCAGGAAGATGGGCGAAAAGGGGTGGCTCGGCATGACCTGGCCAACCGACATCGGCGGCGGCGGAAAGAGCATGCTGGAGCGCTATGTGATGCTGGAGGAACTGCTGGCCGTAGGTGCCCCGATGGGCGCGCACTGGGCCGCCGACCGCCAGATGGGGCCGCTGCTCATCCGCTACAGCCGCGACCAGCTTGCTCCCAAAATCATCCCGCAGATCCGCCGGGGCGAGGCGTTCATTTGCATCGGCATGAGCGAGCCGGACTCGGGCTCGGACCTCGCTTCCATCCGGACCCGCGGCACCAAGGTCGAAGGCGGCTGGAAGATCAACGGCCGCAAGGTGTGGACCTCGGGCGCGCACCATGCGCACTACATGGTGGCCCTGGTGCGCACCAGGGAACGTGGCGATGACCGCCACGCCGGCATGAGCCAGATCTTCATCGAGATGGACCGCCCCGGCGTGACGGTGCGGCCCATCGTCTCGCAGCTCGGCACGCGCATCTTCAACGAAGTGATCCTCGACGACGTGTTCGTGCCCGATGACCACCTGGTGGGCGAGGAGGGCAAGGGCTGGAGCCAGGTGATCAATGAACTGAAGTACGAGCGATCGGGCGCGGAGCGCTTCCTGAGCAGCACGCAACTGCTGCTGGAGATGCTCGATGCGGCGCAGGCAGGCAACCGTCAGCAGGCCGTGGCCATCGGCAAGGTGATCGCGCGCTATGCCACCTTGCGCCAGATGTCGCAGGGCATCGCACTGATGATGGCCGAGGGGCAGGACCCGTCGCTGGCCGCCTCCATCGTCAAGGACCAGGGGGCGCTGCTGGAGCAGTCGCTGCCCGACATTGCCTACGAGGTATTCCCCGACAGACTGGGGGATGGAAGCGAGTTCGACCAGGTGCTGAACCTGGTGACGCTGGCGGCGCCATCGTTCTCACTGCGAGGGGGCACGAGAGAGATTTTGCGCGGAATTATTGCGAAAGGACTGGGGCTGCGATGAGCGACAACATGATTGAAGAAACCGTCAAGCGACTGCTGGCCAACGAGGTGAGCCGCGAGCTGCTGACCGCTGTCGAGACCGGTGAATTTGCCGGCGCACTGTGGCAAGCCATCGCCGACGCCGGCATGACCAAGATTCTCTGCCGCGAGGCGCATGGCGGCATCGAGGCCTCGTGGCCGGAAGCGTTGTCCCTGTTCTACCAGGTCGGCTATACCCAGGCGCCGGTGCCGCTGTCGCAGGCGGTGGTGGGGCAGTACCTGGCATCGCGCAGCGGGCTGGACCTGGCGGCCGGCAGCGTGATTGCGCTGGCCGCCGGCGCGCAGACGCGGGCACTGGCACTGACCGGCAATGAGGCGGGGACGCCCGCCACCCTCACCGGCACGATGACAGCGGTGAAGTGGGCGCGCCATGCCCATTGGCTGGTGGTGGAGGCGGCAGGCCACGTCTGCCTGGTGGATGCCAAGGGGACTGGCGTGCGGGTGGAGCCAAAGGCCGATGCCGCATCGCTGCCGGCCGACACGGTGGTGCTTGACCATGCCCCCGTGGCGCATGTGCTGCCTGCTGGCATTTCCGGGCTGAGCCGGCCGCTGGAAGTGTTCTACGCCGCCACCACCGCCGCGCAGCTGACCGGCGCGCTGGATTACGCGCTGGACCTGGCGGTGCAGTATGTGAAGGACCGCGTGCAGTTTGGCAAGCCCATCGGCAAGAACCAGGCTATCCAGCAGCAGATTGCCGTGCTGGCCGGCGAAGTGGCCTGCAGCTACGCGGCTGCGGCCACCGCACTGCGCGATCTGCCCGCCATGCAGGAGGACAGCGCGCCCCAGGCTGAATTCAGCGCCGCGGTCGCCAAGGTGACGGCCAGCGACGCGGTGCGCACGGGTGCCTCGATTGCGCACCAGGTGCATGGCGCCATTGGCTTTACCTACGAATACCCGCTGAACTTTGCCACGCGGCGCCTGTGGGCCTGGCGTGCCGAGGCCGGCAGCAGCACCGAATGGGCAGAGCGCCTCGGCCAGGCGTTCATCCAGGCAGGCTCGGACCAGTTCTGGCCGCACCTGACCGCGCGCACCCTGCCGTCGGCGGATGCCCCGGCAACGCCGGCTGACCACCAAGCCCAACCCACGCATGCAGAAAGGACCGCCACCCATGTCTGAGACGCCGAACCAGGCCATCCTGACCAGCCGCGACGGCCATGTTGCCATCATCGAGCTGAACCGCCCGCCGCACAATTTCTTTGATGTGGAGATGATTGCCCGGATTGCCGACGAGCTGGACCGGCTGCAGGCCGACAAGACCTGCCGTGCGGTGCTGCTGCAGGCGGGCGGCAGCGCGTTCTGCGCGGGGGCGGATTTTTCGCGGCGCAATGGCGCGGAGGGGCGCAGCGCCTCGCGCATTAATCCCATCTATCTGGAGGCACTGCGCATCTTCAGTTTCAGCAAGCCGATTGTGGCCGCCATCGAGGGCGCGGCCGTGGGTGGCGGCCTTGGCCTGGCGCTCGCGGCGGACTTCCGGGTGTCATGCGCAAAGGCCCGGTTTTCGGCCAACTTCAACCGGCTCGGGATTCACCCTGGCTTCGCGCTCTCTTACACCCTGCCGGCGCTGATCGGCAAGCAGATGGCGGCGTGGTTGCTGTACACCGGCGCCCGCGTAGATGGCGCCCGCGCCAGTGAGCTGGGGCTGGTGGACTTCATCGTCCCCGAGGCGGAGGTGCGCACCGCCGCGATGGCACTGGCCCGGGAAATGGCCACTTCATCGCCGCGTGCGTTGCAGTCCACCCGCCAAACCTTGAAGGCGGACTCGCTCAGCCACATCCGCAACGCCATCTCGCGCGAGAGCGCGGAGCAGGCTACCCAGTTTGCGGGGCCGGACATGGCCGAGGGCGTGAAGGCCATGGCCGAAAGGCGGCTGCCGGTCTTTGAAGACTGAATCCGGCCAAGGCCAAACCATTTCGATATACAGGAGACAAGCACCATGCAACGGAGACAATTTGGCGCCACGCTGCTGGCGGGCGCGGCAGCGTTGGGTTTCCCCTACATCGCCCGGGCGCAGGGCAAGGCGATTCGCGTCATCGTGCCCTTCACGGCGGGCAGCGGCTCGGACGAGGGCGCGCGCTTTTACGCGGAGCTGATCGGCAAGGCGCTGGGACGCTCCATCGTGGTCGAGAACAAGCCGGGGGCCAGCGGCCTCATCGCCGTGCGCACTGTGCTGGCGGAGCCGGCGGACGGCAACACCATCCTGCTGGGCAGCAACTCGCTGATCGCGGTGAACCCGGTGATGGTGAAGGACCTGGGCTACGACCCGTTCAAGGACCTGGTGCCGCTGCACGGCCTGGCGATCTCCGCCGCCGCTTTTGTGGCCGGCAACGATTCACCCTACAACAGCATTGCGGATGTGGTGGCCCGCTACAAGGCCACGGGCAACCCGATCTCGATCGGCAATTATTCCGAAGGCTATCGCCTGGTAGGCGAGTGGCTGGCGCAGGTAACGGGTATCAAGACCACGCCCGTGCCGTACAAGGGCGGAGCGCCCATGGTGACGGACCTGATCGGCAACCGGCTGGACATCGCCCTCAACGACATCACCGGCATCGCCCCCATGGAAAAGGCCAAGAAGCTCCGCGTGCTCGCGATTACCGGCGGGGCGCGCGACAAGCTGTTGCCGAATGTCCCGACGATGAAGGAACTGGGCTATGCGGACTTTGAATCCTACGTGTGGTCGTCCTTCTCGATGAAGGCCGGCACCCCGCAGGACAAGCTCAAGGAGCTTGCCGCAGCGATTTCCGCCGCGCAAGGGACCGAGGCGGCAAAGGCATACCAGTCCAAGCGCGCGGGTACCTTTTTGAAGAAGGCGCTCGGCGAATTGGGGGAATTCCAGCGTGCGGAATACCTGCGCTTCAAGGGTGTGGCGGAAAAAGCCAATATCCGGCCGAGTTGAGCGCCTGGCCTTACTGCTGCGCCGGAAACTGCGCACGCAGGGCCTTGTGTCGACGCAGTTCTGAAAAGTGGCCCGTTCGCTTCGGTACAATTTGGGCGCCGTGCAGCTCCGCGTGAACAGACCCATATCCTGTTCAACGCAGCCACAACGGCGCCATGGACCATTACCACTGCTTCGAGACATAGCCGGCCGATCCATGCATCGGTCGGCGCGCCGCAGGCGACATATCGCTCACTACCTATGAAACAGCAAACCAGTCGCACCCAGGAGCAACGGCGTGAGGAGTCTGTCAGCCGTATGGTGCAGGCCGCAATCGAGCTGATTTCTGAAAAAGGCCTCGCCGGGCTGACGATGAATGAAGTCGGCACCAAGGCGGGCTATAGCCGCGGCCTGGCGCACAATCACTTCGGCTCCAAGGAAAAGCTGCTGGAGGAATGTCTGGAACAGCTCTCGCGTGAATTCAATGCCCAGCGCAAGAAGGACGGCAGCGATACCCGCGGCATTCACGGCATCTATTCGCTGGTGGACGCCTACACCCAGCGGCCGGAAAACGCGGTCAACAGTATCCGCGCGATGTTTTTCATCGTGCTTGACTCGTCCGTTGCCGACTCGCCGCTGCATGGCTTTGTCCACGACTACAACGAAAAGAACATGGCCTACGTCGAGTACAAGCTCAACGAGGCGAAGACCCTTGGGCAGATCCGGGCGGACGTGGACACAAAATCCGCGGCCTTCATCCTGATGAGCCTGCTGCGCGGTATCTCCGTGCACCGCCTGAACCGGGCTTCCATGGACCCTGCAGCCGTGAAGGCGGAGATCCTGCGGATGATCGGGGAGTGGTTGCTATAGAAGAACCATCGTCATGGCGAGGCTGAGGGTGGGCTGAGGGCACCGGCGCCTCGGTCCGCGACGCCCTGCGCCGGCACTCGAGCGAGACCGGCGAGACGGTGCTGCTGGGCCGCCAGAGCGGCAAATAGGCTGCAATACCTGTCCGTCATTGCTGTTGCCGGATGCCGTTAAAAAGCCCGGGACGGTTTCTGCCAGGGCCAAGACACTCGCCGCAGGCATAAGTTCTGAGCCGAGGCCCGGCAGTGCCGCGAAGCGACCGACGTTCAGTGCATGGACGCGTTCGCTTCACTGTCGATCTGCTTGCGCAAAGTCGCGAAGCGCCTCTCCACATTGGCGCCGAATAGCGGATCGGCACTGGCCGGATCGATGGCGGCGACCTCCGCCCAGTCCGCTTCGGTCAGGAACCGGGCGGCGCGCGGCATGACCTGTTTCTCCTCGGTGGACAGATGGTTGCGGTAGTACACCAGGTACATGGCGGCGGCCGCTTCCAGTGCCGCTCGCGAGGTGACCACCTCGCTCTGGGCTTCACGCAGGCGGTCGAGCAATTCCGCGCCGACTGTGGCGATCACGCGATGTTCCTGCAGTAACCGGCTGATGATGATCCGCGTGCCGGGATCCCGGTCCACGAGCAGCGCGTAGGCAACATCCTCACGGGGGTGGTGCACGCAATCGCCATAGTTGCGCAGGTATTGGATGATCGTGGCCATCAGGCCGTAGTCGGGCTGCTCGCCCTGATGGAAGGTGCTGACCTGCTTTTCCAGCAGGTCGAGCATTGAGGCGAAATGGATATGGTCGGTATGCCAGGCGGCAAGCGGTGTCGGGCCCGGGGTGGAAAGCGCGGCGGAAGGTGAAGTTGGAAGCGAGGTGGCTAGTGGGGTGGCCATGGCGCCCTCCTGGGAAACTGGGCAAGCAGACCGTTGAGTCCGATGCGATATCGGGACTCGCGGGGCCCTATTGACACAATAGCTTCCCTGCATGATCTGAGTCTGACGCAGATCAATGCGGCGCTAAGCGCTCGGATCTCGCAAGGGGCGGAAGCCTTATACGCCGCACGTTCAACCTGCGCCGCCCTCTAACTCGCCTCGACGCGAGAGGGTCACCACGGTTAGTCCGGTGCCAGAATCGACTACCGCGCAGGCAGGCTAGCCGCGTGCGGCCGCCCGCCACGCCCCGGGCGGCTGCCCGAAGCGCCGCGTGAAGCTGCGCGTGAAGGTGGTCTGGTCCGGGTAGCCTGACGCCAGCGCGATCTCGGCCAGCGGCAGCGTGGATTGCGTCAGCAGCTGCAGCGCGCGGTCCAGCCGCAGCCGGGTCTGGTAGCGGTGCGGGGTATCGCCGAAGGCCTCGGCAAACAGGGTCTGGAAGCGCCGCACGCTCCAGCCGAAATGCCCGGCGACTTCCGCCACGCGCAGTGGCGCGGCCAGGTTGGCGCGCAGGTAGGCATCAACGGCCATCAGCGGGAATACCTGCTCGTCGCCGGGCATGCCGAGGCAGTCCGCCAGCGCCGCGGCCAGCGTTGCCGCCAGGTGCCAGTCGGTCTGCGGCCCGCGTGCTGCTGCGGCGGCGCGCCATGCCGCCAGCGCGCGCACGCGGCTGCCGAAGGCGCCGTCCAGCGGGAACGTGCGCGGGCGCGTCATCAGCCGCGCGGGCAGTGCCACCGAGCGCGCCGGGAAGTCCGCCACCAGCTGCAGGTTGCCGTCCAAGCCCAGGAATTCATGATGGCTGCCGGCCGGCACGATCAGGCCGGTGCGGTCGTCCACGCGATAGACGTGGCCGTCGATCTCCAGCTCGGTGGCGCCGGCCAGACCGAACAGCAACTGGTGGTAGCCGTGCTGGTGGCCGTCAGGCTGCGGGCGGTAGCGCCGATGCTCGACCAGCGGCGAGGCTTGGGGTTCAGCGGGCTTCGGCATGCCGCAACCTGCCAGGGGTCTGGCACAGCCAGACGCCCGCGCCGGCCACCGCCATGCCCAGCGCCTGCACCGCATCCAGCCGTTCGCCGAACAGCAGCCAGGCCTGCAGCGCGGCCAGCGGCGGCGCCAGGAACATCAGCGCCGCGGCATTGGCGGCCTGGCCACGCCGCACCAGGCTGACCAGCAGCCAGGTGCCGGCGCCCGACAGGCCGATCGCCGCCCATGCCAGTCCGGCCCACAGCGCCACGCCACCATGCCAGTGCAGCGGCGCGTCGGCGGCCTGGATCGCCACCATCGCGGCGGCTACCAGCATGGCGCCCAGGTTCTGCCAGGCGGAACTGGCGCGCAAGTCACAGGCGGCGATGGCGGGTTTCTGCAAGAGGGTTCCCATGGTGATGGAGACAATGGCCAGCACGCCCAGCAGCACGATCCAGGGCGACAGGGCCGACGCGGCCGGGTGAATGCCGGCCTGCATCGCCGGGGCGACCACCAGCGCGACGCCGAGCGCACCCAGCGCCAGGCCCTGCCACGTCCGCCTGGAAGGTAGCTCCTTCAGCAGGGGGATGGCAAGCAGCGCGGTCAGCAGCGGCTGCAGCGCGCCTAGCAGAGCCATGATCGTCGGCGGCAGGCCCCTGGCCACGGCGCCGTAGCCGGCGCACAGGTAGATGCCCTGCATCAGCGCGCCTGCCAGCAGGTGGCGCGGCGCCTCGCGCAGCGGCGGCCAGGCCGCGCGCGCCGCCAGCGACCAGGCCACGAACATTAGCGCCGCCACGGCAAAGCGGCCCAGCAGGAACAGGCTGGTATCGGCCAGCGGCACGATGGCCTTGCCGACGATAAAGCCGGTGGACCAGATCAGGACAAAGCCAACGGTGGGCAGCCAGGCGGCAGCGGACAGGGGGCGCGACATGCAAGCAGGCGTTTCCGCCGGGGGCGGGATCGGAGGGACAGAGCGCAAGGCTAGCCAGGCAGCGCGCCGCTGTCTTGGCAAATCCGGCAATCGGCGTGCTGAAAGCACTGGTAACACTCCGGCGGCGCCTCCGGGTCAACCAATGTGCGCTTGCCACGTAACATAGTGATGTTGATCGAACAGGGCGAGGAGCAAGGCATGAATCCGGCGCAGCATTCGAGACAATCCGGCCGGGGCGCGCTCGCCGCCTGGCGGGCCGCCGCGGCACTGGCACTGGCAGCGTGCCTGGCCGCCTGCGCCCAGGTGCCGGCCGAGGCTGGCGGCAGCACCGCCGCCACCGACCTGCGCTGGCTCAACACTGTCACCTACGGCGCTGACCAGACCACCCTTGGCGACCTGCGCCGGCTGGGCCGCAAGGGCTTCCTCGACCAGCAACTGACGCTGCCGCTGGCCGATCCGCCCGAACTGGCGGCCGTCATCGCAGCCTTGCCCAACCTGCAGGCCGATGCCGCCGCGCAGATCCAGTCCGCACGCGACGCCCGCCAGCGCATCGACGCGCTGCCCGACGACAGCAAGCAGCAGGCCCGCCAGGCGCTGAACGCGCAGGGCCGCGAGATCGTGGCCGATGCCGCGCGGCGCCACCTGCTGCGCGCGCTGTATTCTCCGGCGCAGCTGCGCGAGCAAATGACGTGGTTCTGGATGAACCATTTCAACGTCTACTCGGGCAAGGGCCAGGTCCGGCTGCTGCTGGCCGACTACGAAGAGCGCGCCATCCGCCCGCACGCGCTGGGCCGCTTCCGCGACCTGCTGATGGCCAGCGTGACCGCGCCGGCCATGCTGGTCTACCTCGACAACACCCAGAGCAGCGCCAACCGCATCAACGAGAACTACGCGCGCGAGCTGATGGAGCTGCATACCATGGGCGTATCGGGCGGCCCCAGCGGCTCCCGCTACACCCAGCAGGACGTGCAGGAGCTGGCGCGCGTGCTGACCGGCGTGGGCGTCAACCTGCGCGGCACGCCGCTGCCGCGGCTGCCGCCGGCGCGCGCGGGGCTGTACCGCAGTGAGGGTTTGTTCGAATTCAACCCCGCGCGCCATGACTTCGGTGCGAAGATGCTGCTGGGCCAGCGCATCGAGCCGGCCGGCTTCGACGAAGTGGCGCGAGCGGTGTCGATCCTGGCGCGCGAGCCGGCCACCGCGCGCTTTATCAGCGCCAAGCTGGCCGCCTATTTCATCGCCGACAACCCGCCGCCGGCGCTGGTCGAGCGCATGGCGCAGACCTTCACGTACACCGATGGCGATATCGCCGCGGTGCTGCGCACCTTGTTCCTGGCGCCGGAACTGGACCGGCAACTGGCGGCGCCCACGCGCAAGTTCAAGGATCCGATGGTCTATGTGGTGTCGTCGATGCGGCTCGCCTATGAAGGTCGTCCCGTGACCAACCTGCGCCCGGTGATGAACTGGCTGAACCAGCTCGGCGAGCCGCTCTACGGCCACGTGGCGCCGGACGGCTATCCATCGTCGGAAAGCGCGTGGGCCAGCTCGGGCCAGATGGTGCGGCGCTTCGAGATCGCGCGCGCGATCGGCTCGGGGCCGGCGGGATTGTTTGCCGGCGATGACGCGAGGCCGCGCGGCGCGCGCTTTCCGATGATCGGCAACAAGCTGTACTTCGACACCATCGAAGCCACCCTTGGCCCCGCCACGCGCGCCGCGCTGGGCCAGGCGGAATCGCAGGCCGAATGGAATACCGTGCTGCTCGGGTCGCCCGAGTGGATGCAGCGCTGACAGGGAGCAGACCATGCAACGCCGACAATGGCTGAAAACGATGGGCGGCGCCACGCTGGGGCTGGCCCTGCCCGCCATCGCCTCGCGTGTCTATGCGCTGCCGGCGCGGGCCGATGCGCGCTTCCTGCTGGTGTTCCTGCGCGGCGGCTATGACGGCACCAGCGCGCTGGTGCCGGCCGGCAGTGATTTCTATTACGCCGCGCGGCCCAATATCGCCATTCGCCGCCCGCCCGCGGCCGGTGCGGACGCTGACCCCAACGCGGCAGTGGCGCTGGCGCCGGCTTTTGCCGCCGACAGCGCCGCGCGCGGCATCGGCGACTGGGCGCTGCACCCGGCATTGGCCGCGACCATGCTGCCGCTATGGCAGCGCGGCCAGTTGGCCTTCGTGCCGTTCGCCGGCACGCACGACCTGTCGCGCAGCCACTTCGAGACCCAGGACGGGATCGAGGCCGGCTTGCCCGGCGAAGGCGAGGACCGCAAGTCCGTGGCCGCGCTGCGCGGCAGCGGCTTCCTGAACCGCCTGGCGCAGGCCATGGGCGGGCAGGCCGCGCCCGTGGCCTTCACCGACGGCCTGCCGATGGTGCTGTCCGGTCCGCGCGACGTGCCCAATGTCTCGCTCAAGGGCAGCGGCCGCGCCCCGTTCGATGCGCGCCAGGCGAAGCTGCTGGCGCAGATGTACCGTGGCACGCGTTTCGAATCGCTGATCGATGAAGGCTTCGAGCTGCGCGAAACGGTGGCGCGCCAGGCGCAGCCGCAGCCCGGCATGTCAGGCAACGACGCCGGCACCATGGCCGCGCGCATGCAGGAAATGCAGGCCGCCAACCGCCGCTCGCTCAGCGCGCGCGGATTCGAGGTCGAGGCCCGGCGCATGGCGGGCTTGATGCGCGAGCGCTTCAACCTGGGCTTTATCGACGTGGGTGGCTGGGACACCCACGTCAACCAGGGCGGCGCACAGGGGCAACTGGCCGGCCTGCTCGACAACCTCGGCCGCGGCCTGTCTGCTTTCGCCGCCGAGATGGGTCCTGTGTGGGACAAGACCACCGTGGTGGTGCTGTCCGAGTTCGGCCGCACCTTCCGCGAGAACGGCACGCGCGGCACCGACCACGGCCACGGCACCGTCTACTGGGTCGCGGGCGGCACCGTGCGTGGCGGCCGCATCATTGGTGAGCAGGTAGCGGTGGAACAAGCCACGCTCAACCAGAACCGCGACTGGCCGGTGCGCAATGAGTACCGGGCGGTGCTGGGCGGGGTCTTCCGCAGGCTGTACGGGCTCGATGAGGCGCGGCTGGCGCAGGTGTTTCCGGGGGTGCGGGGGCGGGATATCGGGTTGGTGTAGCCCCCGCGCCGCGCTGTCCGGAGGGGCGTTCAGTTGCTGCCGTTGGCTGGGGTGATGATGGTTGGCGCGAGGGGCGTGATGGGCGCTGGGGGCGCAGGCGGTGCGGGCGGATTTGCGGAAGCCGGGGAGGCAGGGGCGGCGTTAGGCGCTGGTTCGGCCTGAGGGGGTGGCGCAACCGGAGCGCTGCCCGCGCTCATGTCCTGCGGCACCGCAATCACCGTCTCCCCCCGATCCAGCGCCAGGCTGGACTCATCCGGGCCGACATCCACCGCGGCAGACGATGCCGCGCCGGCCGGCGGCGCGACCTCGGCCTCCGGCGTGGGCAGCGCCGGCCGACGCGGTGCCGGGCGCGGCGCCGGGGTCTCGCTGGCCTTGTCGCGCGTGAACAGCTGGCTGAACCAGCCGCGCAGCTGCGTTCCCAGCGATGCGAACAGGCTGGTCTCTTCGTGCTCGGCAAAGCGCGCGCGGCCGTCGACGATGCGCGAGCGCAGCGCGCGCTGGTAGAAGTCGCCCACCATCGGCAGCGCGCTGTGCGCGCCCTGGCCCCAGTAGTCGCTGCGCAGCGTGACGCGGCTGTCGTTGAAGCCGACCCAGGCGCCCGCCACCAGTTCCGGATGCATCAGGATGAACCAGCCGTCGGCATTGTCCTGGGTGGTGCCGGTCTTGCCGGCCACGTCGGCGCGGATGCCGAAGCGCGAGCGGATGCTGGCGCCGGTGCCGCGGTCGATCACGTCGCGCATCACGTCGAGCAGGGTTTGCGTGGTGGCGGCGGGCAGCGCGTGCTCGGCGCGCGCCGGCCGGAACACCTGCAGCACATTGCCCTGGCGGTCTTCAATGCGCGTCACCATGGTGGGCGCGATGTAGTCGCCGGCGTTGGCGATGGTGCCGTAGGCGGCCACCATCTCCTTGAGCGTGACCGGGCTGGTGCCCAGCGCCAGCGACGGCACCACGTCGAGCTGGCTGTCGCGCACGCCCATGTCGCGCGCCAGCCGCGCCACGCGCGTCGGCCCCACTTCGTGCATCAGCTGCGCGGTGATGGTGTTGCGCGAATAGACCAGGCCGTCGCGCAGCGTCATGGCGCGGCCGGTGGGGCGGCCTTCATCGGTGGGGCGCCAGACCTCGCCGCCAGCCAGTTCGATTTCCACCGGCTGGTCCACCAGCGTGTCGTCGGGGGTCTTGCCTTCTTCAAAGGCCGCGCCGTAGACAAAGGGCTTGAAGGTCGAGCCCGGCTGGCGGCGCGCCTGCTGCACGTGGTCGAACGCGTCCTGGGTGTAGTCGCGGCTGCCGACCCAGGCGCGGATCTCGCCGTTGCGCGGATCGATGGCCATGAAGCCCGCCTGGATGCGCGTCTTCTGCTGGTGCAGCGCGCGCATGAAGGCATGGTCGGACATCAGATGGCGCAGCGCCTCTTCCGGCGCGGTGCCGGCGGCGATGGCGGCACGGTACTCCGGGGTTTCGCGCACGAAGGCCTGCACCAGCGGC
Organism: Cupriavidus necator; assembly: GCF_016127575.1. Taxonomy (NCBI): domain Bacteria; kingdom Pseudomonadati; phylum Pseudomonadota; class Betaproteobacteria; order Burkholderiales; family Burkholderiaceae; genus Cupriavidus; species Cupriavidus necator. Next base: position 2,355,277 of record NZ_CP066019.1, on the reverse strand, counting down.
AGGTTGGCGGCCCAGCCCGCGCGCGGCGCCCAGGCCGCGTTGGCGATGGCCTGCAGCCGGTTGCCCTGCTGCACCACGGCCTGCGTGGCCATGGCCTGCAGGCGGGCGTCGATGGTGGTATGCACCACCAGGCCGTCGGCGTAGATGTCGTAGCCATTGCGGTCGGCCCAGCCGATCAGCCACTTGCGCAGCTGCTGCGCGAAATGTGGCGCGGGGCCTGGCGGCTCGGTCTGGCGCTCGAAGTCGATGCGCAGCGGGCGCTTCTTCAGCTGCTCGTAGCGCGCCGCATCCAGCTTGCCGCGCTTGACCATCTGGCCCAGCACGATATTGCGCCGGTCGAGCGCGCGCTCGGGGTTGAGCACCGGGTTGTAGTAGCTGTTGCCCTTGAGCATGCCGATCAGCGTGGCGCTCTGCAGCACGTCGAGCGAGCGCGCCGGGCGGTCGAAGTAGGTGCGCGCCGCCATCTCGATGCCGAACGCGTTGTACAGGAACGGCACGGTGTTGAGATAGGTCTCGAGGATCTCGTCCTTGGTATAGAGCGCCTCAATCTTCAGCGCGGTGATGGCTTCCTTGAGCTTGCGCGTCAGCGTGGGCGCGCGGCCAATTTCATCGGGATAGAGGTTGCGGGCCAGCTGCTGGGTGATGGTGGACCCGCCCTGGCGGTCGCCGGAGAAGGTATGCACCGCGGCCGAGGCCAGCCTGCGCCAATCCAGCCCGTGGTGGTGGTAGAAGCGGTGGTCTTCGGTGGAGATCAGCGCAGCCACCACATTGGGTGAAATCTGCGACAGCGGCACCCAGTCGCGGTTGGCCCACTTGAACACCGCCAGCTCCTTGCCGTCGGCGGACAGCACCTGGGCCGGCTGCTCGGACTTGGCCTTGCGGATATCGCTGATGCCCGGCGTGAACGGGATCAGGACCAGCACATAGAGCAGGAGGGCCGCCGGGATGGCGGCCAGGCCCACCAGCACGCCGCGCCGCGTGGGGCGCAGCGACCCGGGCCGGGTCAGGCCGGCGCGTGCAAGGCGCGCGGCCATGCCTGACAGGCGTTGCTGGAGGGGGGCAGGCAATGAAGCCTGCAGCGAGGCGAGCAGCGGGGCAAGCCGGGTCTTGATCTCAGCCAGCCTCATGAGGCGAAGCGGTCGAGGCACAGGCACATGGCGGCACGGGGCACTGGCATTACCGTCGTCGGAAAAGCATGCATCGTACCAAAACGTTCCCCTTGGTTACAGGGAAAACCCCCATTTGGGGCTATCCGTCACTTCCTGCTACGAAGCATGGGTCACAAAGGTTACATATTGCGCCGCGACAATGCCGAGGCCGCAACTTGTGCGGACGATGCGCCGTTGCCGGGTTGCCCGGCTGGACCTGGTTGGCCTTGCCGACCCGGCCTGGGTCCGGCGCGGTGTCGTGCCTCAAACAGAACACAGAGAAATTACAGTGAAGAAAGCTCTCCTTGCAATGACGGCAGCAGCGGCCGCGTCGGCCGTATCCGGGGTGGCGTCGGCCCAGTCCGCGTCGAACGTGACGCTCTACGGCATCGTCGATGCCGGCGTCGAAGTGATCAGCCACGTGCCGGGCAGCAACGGCGCCCAGGGTACGGCAACGCGCCTGAACTCTGGCAACCTGTCCGGCTCGCGCTGGGGCCTGCGCGGCACCGAAGACCTGGGCGGCGACCTGAAGGGTATCTTCGTGCTGGAGAGCGGGTTCGACATCGATACCGGCACCTCGGGCCAGGGCAACCGCCTGTTCGGCCGCCAGGCCTACGTCGGCCTGCAGGGCGGCTGGGGCGCGGTCACGCTGGGCCGCCAGCAGAACGCGCTGTACGACCTGTTCGGCGCCTTCGACCCGATGGGCGTGGGCCCGCGCTACTCGCTGAACAGCGTTGACTCGGCCTTCAATGGCCGCGCCGACAACGCCATCAAGTACACCGGCAAGTTCGGCGGCCTGACCGCCACCGGCTTCTACAGCTTCGGTCGCGACAACAACGGCGAAGTCCCGGGCGAGCCCAAGGTCGCGCGCAACTTCGGCGGCGGCCTGTCGTACGCCGCGGGCGGCTTCTCGGTCGGCGCTGCCTACGACCAGTACCAGGGCGCCACCGTGACGTTGCAGGACCGTGCCGCCAAGCGCGCCGCGGTGGGTACGGCCTATGCCTTTGGCGGCGCCAAGGTGTTTGCCGGCTACCGCTGGCTGAAGGACGACGGCGTGTCGAGCGCCAGCGCCATTTCGACCCGCAGCAACGTGTACTGGGCTGGCGCGCAGTACCGCTTCACGCCTGCCTTCCAGCTGACCGGCGCGGCCTACTACAACGACACCCGCAATAGCGACGCGGATCCGTGGATGTTCGTGCTGTCGGCGGACTACTCGCTGTCCAAGCGTACGGATGTGTACCTGAATGTTGGGTACTCGAAGAACAAGTCGGGTTCGGCGCTGGGCCTGAATGGTGTTGGCACGGTGGTGGCTGGTGAGAACCAGACCGGTGCTACCGTTGGCCTGCGTCATCGCTTCTGAGCGTAACTGCCTGATGCCCGCCTGGCAGGTTGTGATGCCTGCATGGGCGGGCGCTTGACTGTCATATCGACACCTGCGGCTGGTATTGCGGGGGGTCGTTGGGCCGGTTGATTTGATCGGCCTCTTTTTCTCTGGTCTTCGCCCTTTGGTTGCGGGGTGTTCTTGTTGTCGCCAAGCGCGACATCGCGATATCCGGCGGCATGGCGATGACTACCGATACCCCGCCGCCCCGATAAACTGCCCAAACCTCTCACACCAAATCACCACCGCCCCATACCGTGCCGGATCCACGCCAGCCGGCAACGCCACGGTGAAGTTGCCAAAGGTCTTCAGTTCACCAACCTGCAGCGACCGGTCCTTGATCCGAAGGAAGGCCTCCTTGTTGTCGACAAACTCCGGCGCCAGGTAGATCCGATAGTCCGGCCCCGGTGCAACGCTGCCTTCAAAGGCAAGCGCCTGCGGCGAAACATGGAGTTGGCCGCTGGCCCAGTGCAGCGCGTCGCTGCCTGCCAAGTCCTTGCGGAAGGTGCCGGTGTAGCGCGACTGTTGTGATACAGCCTGCACTTGCTCGGCACTGGCACCGGCCTGCTCCGTCAGGATCGGCAGGACATAGATGCCCGCGGCAAAGCCCACGGCCAGCGCGGCAAGGTGGGTCAGCACAAGGATGGCGGACTTGCGGAGCGGGTTGGGCGGCATGTTTTTCTCCCGAAGGCATGAGGATGCGGGTATGTCGGCGCCGGGGCCGGATCCTGACAGATCTGTGGTGCCTTAGCACATTCGCAACGGTTTCACCAATCCAACACACGGAAGTGGTTATGATTTGGTAGTCGCCTAGTCGAGAAGCTGCCTATGACCCTCCACGTCACGATCCGCACCATCCGTACCGGCACGCTGCAATCCGCCCGCTATCAGGCGCGGGTTTATCTCACCACCGATGCCGAAGCCCTGCCGTTGCTTGCAACGGACTGGAGCGAGCGCGAGGCCGAAGCCTTCCGTACCGCGCAGTTCTGGGCGCAGCGCCACGCCTATGTGGTGTCTAATCCACGCGCCGGGACTTTCTACGGAGTTTCGTGCCGGCGCTGAAGCCGGCCCGCGGTTGGCGCGGTGCCCCCGCGTTGTGGCTGGCGGCCATCCTGGCCCTGGCCGGCTGCACCGCCGAAAGCGTCGTCGGCGTCCTGTCGGGCGGCCGCGATGGCTTGTGGCGCAACGTGCAGCAGCGCTGCCTTGGCAGTACCGCGGCGGCTCATCCCGATTGCGCGCAAGTGGATCGGTCCCAGGGACTGGTGCTCTACAAGGACGCGATCGGCAAGTCGCATTACCTGGTGATCCCGGCACGGACGATGACCGGCATCGACGACGCCAGAGCCTGGGACGGCGCAGGCGCCAACCCCTGGGCCTTCGGCTGGGCCGCGCGCGGCATCGTTGGCCGCTCGCTTGGCAAGGCCGTGCCCGACGACATGCTGGGCCTCGCGATCAATTCCCGCGCCTCGCGCAGCCAGGACCAGCTGCATATCCATCTCGATTGCATCAGCTCGGCCGCGCGCGCCGTGGTCAATGGCGCGGCCGGGCCGATCGGCACCGGCTGGACCACGCTGCGGCTCGAGGACAAGCCGGTGCGCGCGATCTTTGTGCCAGCCAGCGCGCCGGTGCTGGCGGTCGACCCTTTCCAGCTCGTGCGTGACGGCACCAAGGGGGGCGCCGCCGCAGCGCCGCCGGACCGCGGCATCTTTGTCACCTATGTGCGGGAGCGGCAGGGCGGGGCAGGCTTTGTCGTGATCGACCAGCCCGTCGACAGCGCGGCCGGCAGCAACGGCCACGCCAGCGATTTCCTGGACCGGCGCTGCCGGCTGGCTGAAGGCCTGGCGAGCGCGGCGGGCTGATCGGCGGCCCGCCCGCCGGGCCTTACTGCGCACGGGCGCCCGAAGCCGCAGGCGTTGCAACGGGCTTCGCGGGCGTTCCGCCGGGCTTGGCGGGCGGAATGCCGGGTGTCGCCAGCGCGTCCAGCGCCTTGGCCGCCGCCAGATGCTGCGGGATCATCAGCCCTTCACGCGCCGTTGCCACGGCAATCTGCGCGCCCTGGGCGCTGCCGCGGGCGACAAAGTCGCGCCCGTGGCGGTAGACCAGCCGCGTCAGCTCGGCCACTTCGGTATCGGACAGGTCCGGCCCGGTCACCAGGATCGCCGCCGTGGCGATGGTGCGCACCGGCGTGTGCAGGCCGGGATAGGTGCCCGGCGCGATGGTGGCGCGGAAATAGCCCGCCTTCTGCCCGACCATCGCGGTGATGACCCGTTCGTCCAGCGGCAGCAGCCGCAGCGGCATTTCGCCGAGCGCGTCGCGGATGCTGTCGGCCGGCACGCCGATCACCTGGATCACCGCGTCGACCTGCTTCTGGCGCAGCGCCACCAGCCCGGTGCCCAGCCCAACTTCCTCGGCCTTGAAGTCCTTGTCGGTCAGGCCATGCGCAGCCAGCACACGCAGCGCGGTCACGCGCGAGGCTGAGCCGCGCTCGCCCACGGCGATGCGCTTGCCGCGCAGCTCTGACACCGAGCGGGCGGGATCGGCGTCGCGCACCAGCACGTGCACGGGCTCGGGGTAGAGGCTGCCGATGGCGCGCAGCGAGGCTTGCGGGCCGTCGGCGGCAAACACGCCCTTGCCCTCGTAGGCTTCCAGCGCCGCATCGCCCTGCGCCAGCGCCACCGAGACCTTGCCGGCGCGCAGCAGCCGCAGGTTCTCTTCTCCGCCGTGCGTGACCAGCGGCATCGCGCGCACGCGTGCCCCGTCCACCAGCGCCTTCGCGAAGCGCAGGTACTGGCCGTGTTCGGCGCCGGCGGCAATGGCATAGCCCTCGTTGACCCGTGCCAGCCGCGCGCGGATGTTGGCGTGCGCGGTGGTCAGCTCCTGCTCGATCACGGCGCGCTGCGCCGGCGAGGCATCCTTCTGCACGGACTCGATCACCTTGCGCATCGCGTCCAGGATCGCCGCCGGGCCCCTTTGCGCATCGGTGGCGACGGTCGGGGCTTCAGCGGGGCGGTAGCCGGCCGGCAGCACGCCGACCCAGCGCTCGCCGTCGCGCCGGTACAGCGCCGTGCCATGCGCGCGGATGATGTCGCCGGCCTTGTTGCCGCCGCTGGTGATGCCGGTGATGCCGCGCGGGCCCGCGCCCAGCGCCGACACCAGCCCGGCCACGCCGGGCGAGTCCCAGGCGCCGAAGTCGTAGTCGCGCAGCAGTTTCAGTTCCGCATCGAAGTACACCACGCGGCGGGTTTCACCGGCCGGGGCCTTGGTGTCTGCCTGCGAGCCGCGCCGGTCCAGGCCGGCCAGTTCCACCGTGCCCGGCGGCAGCGCCTGCGCCAGCCGCTCGTTGATGCCGGCGCGGATGCCGTCGGCGGGCGGGCCGCCGCCGCAGCCTGCCAGCCAGGCGCTGGCCACCAAGGCAATGAGGAGGGTGAAGAGGGCGCGGCGCATGTCAGCCTCCGATCAGCGGCAACGCCAGCAGCATGGTCAGCACGAAGGCGTTCATCAGGTCGACGAAGAACGCGCCGGCCAGCGGCGTGATCAAATAGCTGGTGGGTGCCGGCCCGTAGCGGGACGTGATGGCGCGCATATTGGCCATGGCGGTGGCGGTCGACCCCATGTTGAAGCCGATAAAGGCGGCCGAGGTGACCGCAGCCTCGTAGTCACCCCCCATGAAGCGGAAGCACACCAGCACCACATACAGGATGATGAAGACCACCTGCATGGCGATGATCAGCAGGAAGGGGCCGGCGGACAGCGCCACCTCGGCCAGGTCCAGCGCCATCATGGTCATCACCAGGAACAGCGACAGGCAGATATTGGTGATCAGGTCGGTGGCGCGGTCGTCAAAGCGCACGCCGGCAAAGGGCAGCAGGTTGCGGATGGCGATGCCGAGCATCATGCACCACAGGAAGCCGGGGATGGTGATGGCGCCGGTGGGCATCTGCGCGGCGATCCAGCGCCCGCCGATCACCGCGGCCAGGATGCCGGCCAGCGAGGCCAGCGCGCCCACGGTGGTGATGGGGGAAACCGCGGCGGCTTCTTCCTCGGTGTCGCCGGCCTCGCGCGCGGTCGAGCGCAGCTTGTAGCGCGAGATCAGGTACTGCGCCACCGGGCCGCCGATGATGCCGCCCACAATCAGGCCGATGGTGGCCACTGTCATCGACAGGTCCATCACCGCCTGCAGGTTGTTGACCTCGGCAAAGCGCTCGGCATAGGCGGCGCCGGTGCCGTGGCCGCCCACCAGCGTGATCGAGCCGCTCACCAGCCCGAAGATGGGATGCAGGTCCAGCGTCCTGGCCATGGCCACGCCCACCACGTTCTGCACCAGGATGTAGGGCAGCAGGATGATGAGGAAGATCACCAGCGCCTTGCCGCCGCGCCTGAGCATGCGCAGGTCGGCGCAGAGCCCGACGCCGCCGAAGAACATCAGCAGCAGCACCGGCTTCATGCCGGGATCGATCACCACGCGGAAGTTCGCTGCCGCCAGCGCCACCGAGGCGATGATCGCGAACAGCAGGCCGCCGGTGACAGGGTCGGGAATGTTGTAGCGCGACAGCACGCCGACGCTGCGGTTGACCAGCGTGCCGATCAGCAGCACCACGACGGCAGTCAGCAGCGAGCCCAGCAGGTCGAGGTTCATCGGGGGCGTCCTGGCGGAGAGGGTTGCGGGGGTACCTTGCCATCGGGCGCCGCTGGCCGTGCCGGGGGTGCACTGGCCGCCGGCAATGCCTGACGGGGAGCATGCATCACTACGGGTTGTAGACGCGCGGGTGGAATAAGGCAAGGAAAGGTTGGGGGTGGGGCGCAGCGACTACCGGGCCGTGAATGCCGATGCCGTGCTCCCTCTCCCGCTTGCGGGAGAGGGGAGCGAACCCTCGCTCAGCGCGCCCGCAACGCGTCCACGATATTCATTCGCGCCGCCCGCACCGCCGGCAGGAATCCGCCCGCCAGCCCCATCACCATCGAGAACGCCAGCGTCTGCAGCGCGATGGCCGGGGTCAGGATGAAGCGGAACGAGAGGTCCGCGAAGGTCTGGAAGTTGGTGGTCGAGAACGACGCGAACTGCATCAGCGTGGCGCACGCAAGGCCTGCGATGCCGCCCACCAGCCCCAGCAGCGCGGCTTCGATCAGGAAGGCGGTCAGCACGTTGACGCGCTTGAAACCCAGCGCGCGCAGCGTGCCGATCTCCGCCACGCGGTTGGCCACCGAGGCGTACATGGTGATCATGGCGCCGATCATCGCCGCGACCGAAAAGATGGTGGACAGCGTGAAGCCGAGGATCTTGATAAAGCTGGACAGCGCCTTGGACTGGTCGCTGTAGAAGGCCTGCTCGCGCTTGGCCTCGTCGGCCAGCCGCGGGTCGACGTCGATATCGGCGCGAAAGCGGTCGAACAGCGCCGAATCCGCCAGCCGCACCACCATCGACGAATACGCATTGCGCCGGAACGACTGCATCAGCTGGTCCACGTCGCCCCAGATCTCGGAGTCGAAGCCGCTGCCGCCGGCGTCGAAGTGGCCGACCACGGTCCAGTCGCGCTGGGCAAAGCGCAGGTGCTCGCCGATCTGCACCCCGGCAAAGCCGCCGGCGATGCTGCTGCCGACGATGATCTCGGACGAGCCCGGCCGGAACATGCGTCCGGTCACCAGCCGCACCTGCGGGCGCAGGTCCATGCCCGGCGGCGAGATGCCGCGGATCACGACGTTGGACGGCTGCCCGGTGCTGGTCTTGGTAAGCGAGATCAGCACCACCGCCTCGCGCGAGGCCAGCGGCCGGCCAGCGCCGCTCATGGCCACGGCCGGGTGCATCTCCATGATGCTGGCTTGGTCGCGGTTGACCGAGCTCTGGATCTCGGTCTCGGCGCCCTTGCGGATCAGCACCACGTTGTTCTGCTCGCCGGTGGTGACCAGGGTCTTCTTCAGGCCGGCGTCCAGCATCAGCATGGTGGCAAAGACGAACACCACCAGCGCCAGCCCGCCCGCGGTCAGCGCGGTGGTCAGGCGCCTGGCCCACAGGTTGCGCGCGATATAGGTCAGCGGGATCGCCACATCAGCCTCCGCGCGCTAGCCGATGGCCCGCAGGCCCTCGACGATGCGCACGCGCGCAGCCTGCACCGCCGGCACGATGCCGGCAAAGACGCCCACCGCCAGCGCGCAGGCCGCCTGCAGCTGCATGGTCTGGGGCGACACGGTGAAGACCGGGAACACGCCGCCAACGGCCTGCTTGAAGGCGCTTGCCACCGGCGGCGTCGCCAGCATGCCGAGCGCGCCGCCGGCCACGCAGATCGCCAGCGACTCGCCGAACACCAGCAGCGCCAGGAAGCCGGGGCCGAAGCCCAGCGCCTTGAGCGTGGCGTATTCCACGGTGCGCTCGCGTGCGCTCATCGCCATGGCATTGGCCATCACCGCCATGATGATCACGATCACCACGTAGGACACCACGCGGATCGCCGCGATGATCTGGTTGGACATGGCGACAAAGCCCAGCTGGAAGGCCTGCTCGGTCTCGGTCAGCGTCTCCGCCAGTGAATTGCGGAACACCGCATCGACATTGCGCGAGATCGCGGCGGTGTTGTCGGGGTTGTCCACGCCCAGCACAAAGACGCCGACCTGGTCGGCCTGGCGCGGGGTGCGCTTGCGCACGGTCTCGTTCAGGTATTCCCAGTGGAACACCATCTGGCGCGTGATGGTGCTCTCGTCGCGCCCTTCCATGATGCCGCGCACCACGAACTCCCAGGTGCCGGGGTAGATGGTGCCCTTGATCGGGACCACGTCGCCAAGCTTGAAGCCGAACTGGTCGGCCAGCTGGCGCCCGACCAGCGCGCCCTTGCGGTCGCGCTGGTAGTCGGCGCGCTGCTGGTCGGGCACGATGAATTCCGGATAGAGGTCGAGGTAGTTATCGGATACCGCGAACTGCGCGAAGAAGTTCTTGGGATCGCGGTAGACGCCGCCGAACCAGTTGGAGCGCGCCACCGAGGTCACGCCGTCGACGCCCCTGATGCGGCTTTCGTAGCTCAGCGGCAGCGGAAACACCAGCGAGATCGCATTGCGCGTGACCAGCCGCGCGCTGGATGCTGCAGACGCGCCCGCATACCAGGCATCGATCACCGTCTGCAGCAGCCCGAACGCCAGTACCGCGATCACCAACCCGAACACCGTCAGCGTGGTGCGCAGCTTGTGCCGCAGCGCGTTGCGGGTGATCAGCTTGAGTGCGTACATGACGACTTAGGCAATCTCGCCACGGATCAACTCTCCCTTCTCCAGGTGCACCAGCGACCCGGCCGCGGCCGCGGCGTGGGCATCGTGCGTGACCATGATGATGGTCTTGCCGGCATCGGCATTGAGCCGCTGCATCATCGCCAGGATCTCGGCGGCGGAGGTGCGGTCGAGGTCGCCGGTGGGCTCGTCGGCGACGATCAGCGCGGGGTCGGTGATCAGCGCGCGCGCAATCGCCACGCGCTGCTGCTGGCCGCCCGACAGCTCCGACGGGTAGTGGCTCATGCGGTCGGCCAGGTTGACCATGTCCAGCACCAGTTCCACGCGCGCACGACGCTCCGCACGTGGCAGGCTGGTCAGCATCAGCGGCAGCTCCACGTTCTCGAACGCGGTCAGCACCGGCATCAGGTTATAGAACTGGAAGATAAAGCCGACATTGGCGGCGCGCCAGTCGGCCAGCTCGGCCTCCGGCAGCCGCGTGATGTCCAGCCCCGCCACATGCAGCGTGCCGCTGTCGGGCCGGTCGATGCCGGCGATCAGGTTCAGCAGCGTGCTCTTGCCCGAGCCCGACGGTCCCATCAGCGCAACAAATTCGCCTTCGCCGATATCGAGCGAAATATCGGTCAGCACCGGCACGGTCTGCACGCCGCGCCGGTAGGATTTGGCGAGGTGGCTGATCTGCACCAGCGGTGCTGCGCTCATGTGGTCCTCTCTACGGCTTGGCCACGGTGATGCGGTCGCCGTCGCCGAGATTGTCGGCCGGCGACAGCACCAGCACGTCGCCGGGCTTGACGCCCTGCACGGCCACCAGTTCGCCCAGCTTGTCGCCGGTCTTGACCTGCACCTCATGCGCACGGCCGTCCTTCACCACATAGGCCAGCTCCCGGCCCTGGCGCGTGACCACGGCGGCGGGCTGCACCGCCACCACCGGCTGGCGGTCCTGCGCCGAGGCGGTGCGCGACAGGAAGGCGATCTTGGCGCTCATGTCCGGCAGCACGCGCGCATCGCGGTCGACAAAGCGCACCTTGACCAGCACGGTGGCCTTGGAGCGGTCCACCGTCGGCACGATGCGCGACACTTGCCCCGCCAGCCGCAATCCCGGCAGCGCATCCAGCAGCAGCTCGCACGGCTGGTTGGCGCGGATCTTGCCGATATTGGATTCGGCGACATCGGCTTCCACCTCCAGCGTCTCCATGTCGGCGATGGTCACGATCGCGCCCTTGGTGTCGGCGGCGGCAGAGAAGGGCGTGATGTTGTCGCCCACGTTGGCATGCTTGACCAGTACCACGCCATCGAAGGGCGCGCGCACCACGGTCTGCTCCACCGCGACCTCGGCCGCGCGGGCATTGGCCTGGGCCGAGGCGATCGCCGCGCGCGAACTGTTGACCGAGGCCCGCGCCTTGTCAAAGCGCGCCACGTCGGCGTCGTACTGGGTGCGCGAGATGGCGTTCGGCACGATCAGGATCTTCGAGCGGCGCAGGTTCACCTCGGCGTCCTTCAGCTCGGCCTGCTGCAGCGCCAGGTTGGCCTGCGCCACCTGGACCTGTGCCTGGGCCTGCGCGAACGAGGCGGCGACGTCCTTGCTCTCCAGCCGTGCGATGATCTCGTCCTTCTTCACGCGCGAGCCTTCCAGCACGCCCAGCCATTCCAGCCGGCCCTGCGCCTTGGACGCGACCGCCGCCTTGCGCTGCGGCACGACATAGCCGGTGGCATTGAGCACGGTGAAATTCTGCGTGGGATAGGCGGAGGTGACGGTGGCGGTCTGCACCGCCTGCGGCCCGGCCAGCTTCATGGCGATGCCGGCCAGGGCCAGCACGGCCAGCGCGATCACTGCATAGCGCAGCCACCTGCGCCGGGGGCGGATGCCGGCGCCGGCCGCGGCGGCGCTCCGGTCGATTTTCAGCCTGGACAGGTCGTGGTCAGCCACTGCGCGCTTCCTCTCGCTGTGATGGGCGGGGCTCCCAGTATAGCGGCGAGTGAAAGGGTGTCCATTGCTTGCGAGAGGGGAGCAAACCGCTGGCGTGCGGGGGGAGGTCAATGCTCGGCTTCCACCGCCAGCTTCAGCTTTGCCAGCGCAAAATCCCATTGCCGCCCGATCGCTTCCAGCGACCGGCGCGCGGCTTCGACCTGGCCGGGCTCGAACTGCCACAGGCGCTCGCGGCCGGCGCGGCTGTCGCGCACCAGCCCGGCCTGCGCCAGCACCTGCAGGTGCTTGGTGACCGCCTGGCGCGTCATGGCGCTGCCCGCGGTCAGCTGCGCGATCGACAGCGCGCCGCCCGCGCACAGCGCTGCCACCAGCCGCAGCCGGGTTTCGTCGCCAAGCGCGGCGAAGACGGTCGCCGCATCGCGCAGTTCGAGCGCGGGCGGGGTTTCAGGCTGCGCCGCTGACATGCTTGCGGATGTTTTCCATCTGCCCGTCCCAGCCGCCGCTGTTCATGCGGAAGGCTTCCATGCGGCGTTCGGGCGGGATCTGGTCGAAGCCGGATTCGACCACGGTCAGCAGCGTGCCGCCTTCGGCTTCCTTCAACTCGAACACCACCAGCGTGGGCGGTTCGGCCGAATAGTCGCGGCCGCGCTCCATCGGCGCCGGATGCCAGCGCCAGGACAGCAGCCTCGGTGGTTCCATGCGCTCGACCTCTACGTCGAACTTCAGGTATTCATAACCGGGATAGGTGATGCTGCCCACGGCACGCTGGCCTGGGGCGAAGGTCACGCCGTCGAATTTCACGCCAAACCAGCTGCCGAAGGTGTCGGCGTCGGCCAGTGCATGCCAGACGCGTTCGATGGGGGCGGCCAGCAGGATGCTGCGCTCGATGCGGTCGGTGGATGAAGCCATGTCCGGTCTCCTTGTTCAGGCATGAATGGGCAACGTTGTGGTTGCATGTTAGGAGACCGGACGGGGAAGCGCAACCGAAAGGTTGCGAATGGCCTCAGTATGGTCAGAGATCCAGCACCAGCCGCTGGCCCTTGCAGCGCGACACGCACAGCATCATCGTCTTCTGCGCAGCCTTTTCGGCATCCGACAGGTACTGGTCGCGGTGATCGGCCTGCCCTTCCAGGATGGTGGTCTCGCAGGAGCCGCAGATGCCTTCGCGGCACATGCAGTCTACCTTGATGCCCGCCTTCTCGATGGCGCGCAGCAGCGGCTCGTCGGCGCCGACCTGCAGCGTCAGCCCGCTTTTCTGCAGCACGGCCTCGAAGGCGCCGCCGGTGGCGTCGACCTCGTTGCGGAACTGCTCGAAGTGGATGCGGCCCGCGTCCCAGCCCGCGGCGCGCGCGGCGTTGACCACGGCGTCGTTCAGCGGCGCCGGGCCGCAGACATAGACGTGCGTGTCGGCAGGCTGCGCGGCGATCAGCGCGGCGAGGTCGAGCATGGTGCCGCTGTCGCTCTCGTACAGGTGAAGCTGGCCGGGCTGCAGCGTGGCGGGCAGCACGTCCAGGAAGGCGGTGGAACGGGCGTTGCGGAAGCAGTAGTGCAGTTCGAACGCCGCGCCGCGCGCGGCCAGCGCCTGGATATGCGTCATGAACGGCGTGATGCCGATGCCGCCGGCGATCAGCAGGTGGCGGCCGGCGCCGTGGTCCAGGCTGAACAGGTTGCCGGGCGCGCCGATATGCAGTTCGTCGCCTTCGCCGACCTGCTCGTGCATATAGCGCGAGCCGCCGCGCGAAGCCTCTTCCAGCCGCACTGCGATCTGGTAGTGGCCGGGCTCGCCCAGCGTGCTGGTCAGCGAATAGGCGTTGCGCAGCCGGCCGCCGTCCATATGGACGACCACGTGGCTGCCGCTGTCGAAGGCGGGCAGCGCGCCGCCGTCGCAGGGTTGCAGGGTGAAGCGCTTGATGCCGGCGGCCAGCGGCTCGACGCGGCCGACGCGCACGCGGAGCGTGTCAGTCATGGCGGTACCTCGGAATTCAGGGAAAGCAGGGAAATCGGGAAGGGGGGCAGGCCGGCACCGGGCCGGCCTGCCGGAGCCGTCAGGTGATCACCGTCAGCCTGGCGGCGATCCACACCACCAGCCCGCCGACGACCAGCGCCACGTAGGGCAGCACGCCGGCGCGCGCATTGGGCAGCTCCATGTCGCGGCGCATCGACTCGGGGAAGCGGCCCTTGTCCTGGATGTAGTGGCGGTACACGAACACCGGCACGATCAGCAGCGCGGCGATCAGGCCGTTGCGCAGCGTGTGCTCGCCCTGGAAGTTGGCGCCGGCGCCGACGAAGGCCAGGTCGAAGAAGCCGAAGAACGCGCCCAGTGCCAGCAGCCAGTTCTTGCACTTGTACGGGCGGGCCCAGTCCGGGCGGTCCATGCGGTGGATCCAGCCCGACTGCAGGTTCAGGAACACGAAGATCATGTAGCAGACGTTGCTGATCGACAGCACTGCCATGTAGTTCGACATCAGCAGCAGGAACAGGTTGAACACCAGGTCCGTCCACATCGCGCGCGTGGGCGAGCCGTGCTCGTTCACGTGCGAGAGGTAGCGCGGCAGCCAGCCGTCGACCGAGGCCTGGTACAGCGTGCGCGACGAACCCATCATCGAGGTCATCACGATCAGCAGGATCGCCAGCACCAGCATCACCACGATCACGTTGAACACCACCGCGCCGCCGCCGACGAACTTGGCCATGGCCGCGCCCACGCCGGAGCCGTCGACGATGGCCGGTTCCAGCATGCCCGACAGGCCCAGCGAGCCCTGGAAGGCGATCGGCACCGCGATGAACATGAACAGGCACAGCACGCCGGACCAGAAGATCGCCTTGAAGGTGTCCTTCTGCGGATCCTTGAACTCGCGGGTGTAGCAGACCGCGGTCTCGAAGCCGAAGGTCGACCAGCACGCCAGGAACATCGCGCCCATGGCGGTGCTGATGCCGGCGGCGTTCCAGCCGCCCAGCACCGGGGCGCCGGCGCCGTCATGGGTCAGCGGCAGCAGCGGCAGGAAGTTGGTGGACGGCATGTCGCCGGTGAACATCGGCACCAGCGCGATCAGCACCAGCGGCGTCAGCGAGGCAATGCCCAGGATGCGCTGCGTGGTGGCCGCGGCCGAGGCGCCGCTGTGCTGCAGCTTGAAGGTGACCAGCAGGAAGGCGGTGGCCAGGATGAAGGTGGAGTTCACCCGCAGCGTCAGGCCTTTGCTGACAAAGCCCAGGTCCACCAGTGTCAGTTGCCAGGTGTTGATGACCGAATCGGGCGGGAACAGCGCGCTCAGCATGTAGCCGGCGGCGAGGCTGGTGCCCAGCGCCAGCATCGGCGACCAGGCCACCCAGTTGCACCACACCGAGACCGGTGCGACAAACTTGCTGTAGCGCACCCAGCCGAGCGCGCCATACACCGAGGCGCCGCCGGATTTGTGCGGATACAGGCCCGAGATCTCGGCATAGACGAAGCACTGCGCAAAGCCGACCAGGATGGCGAGGATCCAGATCACCCAGGCCGGGTTGCCGATGGTGGCGGACACGCCGCCGATGGTGAAGAGCACGCCCGCGGGCACGCCGCTGGTGACCCAGAAGGCATCCTTCCAGGTCAGGGTGCGCTGCAGTTCATGCGATTGGGTTTGCTGCTGCGGTTGGGCGGGGGCGATCGGCGCCTGCGCGCCGATCGACAGCACGTCTTTCTGTGAATACACGATGTCTCCTTGCTTCCCGGGTTGCCGTTTATCTGGAGCTGCGCTCCGTCACGGTCTGCCGTCTGCGGTCTGGGTGGGTACGTTGCGGTACTGCCTGCCGGGGGTTACGACGGTCGGGAATGGCTGGCGGGGATTCTGGGGGCGTTTCTCATCCTTGTCTCCTGTTGTCATCCCGGGGTTGCCATGCGGCCCGTTACGGGTCTCAGGCTTTCGGGTTTCTTGTCGATTCACTGTAGGTTAATTAGATTACCAATAGTGTTTCGCGGTGAGTATAGAAACGGCTGGGAGCCAAGGCAACGGAAGATTTGTATCGTCGTTGCCAAGCGTCCTGGCCGTCTCTTCGTTACTGCTGCACGGGCTGTCCCGGGCGCGGTCCGCCCAGCGTTTCCACCACCGCATGCCCCGCCCGCCGGTTGCGCCACCAGCCCAGCAGCGTCAGCCCCAGCCAGAAGCACTGGGTCAGGAACGACGCCAGGTTGAAGGCGCCGGTCAGCGAGATCAGGATGCAGCTCGGCCCGATCACGTTGAGGACGACGGCCAGCCTGCCGGTCGGGGATTTGTGCAGGACCTGCACGGCAAAATGCGCGGCAACGTAGGCGGCAACGCCGACAAGTCCGGTCGCGTCGGTAAGACCCAGGGAGGCCATGGTGGTAGGAAGCGGTAAAACAGCGGTTGAAGATTGCCGTCAGAACGTCTTGGTCACCGAGACCAGGAACGTGCTTTTCAGCGGGTTGGAAACGGACGGGTTGCCGGACGAATCCAGCGCCCCGGTGGTGTACTTGTCGTAGACGTCGGTACGCCCCCAGCCGCGGGTATAGGCGCCGGTCACGGTCCAGCTGCCCTCGAAGGCCTTGGACAGCGCCACGCGCACGTCGCGGAAGTTGTAGGCGGCAAAGTTGCGCACGCGCTCCTGGCCGTAGTGCAGCAGCAGCGTGACGCCGTGGCCCAGGTCGAAGGTGCCGTTGATATCCAGGTAGCCGGAGCCGCGGCTGTGCAGGTCATTGCCGGCGAGCAGCGAGGCGCTGTTGTAGCCGAAGTAGTCGGGCGTATAGGTCAGCCAGTACTTGACGTTGAACCACTTGTACGTCAGCGACGCGACGGCTTCGCCGTAGTTGTACTTGGTCTGCGCGTACTGCAGTTTCGCGCCCGGGTACAGGTAGTAGTAGACCTGCCCGGCATAGGTGAAGTCGCCAATGGTGCCGGTGTAGCCGGCATACAGATCCCATTCGACGGTGCCGCCCTCGATGAACTTGTCGCTGATGCTCGACATCCACGTGCCCGCGGAAAAGCCGCTCGGGTGGGCGTAGTCGATGCCGCCCTGCACCGCAGGCCTGCCCCAGGTCTGGCGGAAGCCGCGCGATACGTATTGCGATGTCAGGGTCAGGTTGGCGCTCAGCGGCGCTGGCGATGCGGCCTCGGCCGGCGGCACGGTCGCCGTGACCTGCGGCACCGGCGCCACGGCCAGCCTGGTTTCGGCCTCGGCACTGGTCTGCGCCTGCGCGCTCAGCGCCTGGCACAGCAGCAGGGGCAGGGCGCCTTGCAGGGCCCGTCTTGAATCAAAGTATTTGCGCAGCATGGAAGTCTCCTCCTTGCAGCCGGTCTGGGTTTGTTCTGGGTAGCCGGCTTTGTGGTGTGGGTGCGCGGCGCGCCGACCGGACGCACGCTGCCCGCCGGGGACCGAAGTCCCGGCAGCACATGCGTCGGTCAGGGGTTCTGGCGGGAAGCCCGCGCGCCGCGCCGCCTGGTCAGGCGGGCATCGGCATCGGCATTCGCGCAGTGGCTGGCGGATGCCGCTCCGCGTCTGCCTGCGCCCCGCCGCGCGCGGTGGCGGCCTTGTAGTAAGGCGCCGTCGAGCGTTGCAGCGGTGCGCGGCCGCGGATCACGTCGGCCAGCTTCTCGGCCATCATGATGGTGGGCGCGTTCAGGTTGCCGGTGATGATCTTCGGCATGATCGAGGCATCGACCACGCGCAGGCCAGACAGCCCGTGCACGCGGCCCTGGTTGTCGACCACCGCCATCGGGTCGGAAGCGTCGCCCATCTTGCAGGTGCAGGACGGGTGCAGCGCGGTCTCGGCATGCTCGCGCACGAAGGCGTCGATCTCGGCATCGCTCTGGATCATCATGCCGGGCTTGATCTCGCGGCCGCGGAACTGGTCCATCGCCTGCTGGCCGATGATCTCGCGCGTCAGGCGCACCGCGGCGCGGAACTCGCGCCAGTCGACGTCGTGCGCCATGTAGTTGAACAGCAGGCGCGGCTTCACGCGCGGGTCGCGGCTGGCCAGCTTGACAAAGCCGGTGCTGGGCGAGCGCATCGAGCCCACGTGGCACTGGAAGCCATGCGACTGCACCGGGTTGCTGCCGTCGTAGTTCATCGCCAGCGGGATGAAGTGGTACTGCAGGTTGGGCCAGGCAAAGTCATCGCTGCTGCGGATAAAGCCGCCCGCCTCGAAGTGGTTGGAGGCCGCGGTGCCGGTGCCGCGCAGGTACCATTCGACGCCAATCGCGGGCTTGTTCCACCACTTCAGCGCCGGGTACAGCGATACGGGCTTGGTGCATTCGTACTGCAGGTACATCTCGAGGTGGTCCTGCAGGTTCTCGCCGACGCCCTTCAGGTCTGCCACCGACTCGATGCCAAATGCGCGCAGCTCGTCCGCATTGCCCACGCCCGAGCGCAGCAGCAGTTGCGGCGAGGCGATCGCGCCGTTGCTGACGATCACTTCCCGGCGCGCACGCGCTTCGCGCACATGGTCGCCCTGGATGTACGAGACGCCGATGGCGCGCTGGCCGGAGAACAGGATGCGGTCCGCCAGCGCGCGCGTATGCACGGTCAGGTTGGGCCGGTCCTTGGCCTGGTCCAGATAGGCCAGCGAGGTGCTACAGCGGCGCCCGCGCGCGGTGGTGGTGCGGTCCATCGGGCCGAAGCCTTCCTGCTTGTAGCCGTTCAGGTCATCGGTCTGGCCATAGCCGGCCTGCTCGCCGGCCTTGATAAAGGCGCGGAACAGCGGGCTGATATCGGCCTTGGGCGTGGTCACGTGCAGCGGGCCGTTGCCGCCGTGGTAGTCGTTGGCGCCCTTGTCATAGGTCTCGGCCTTGCGGAAATAGGGCAGGCAGTCGGCGTAGCTCCAGTTCTCCAGCGAACGGTTTTCGGCCCAGCCGTCGTAGTCCATCGCGTTGCCGCGGATATAGACCATGCCGTTGATCAGCGACGAACCGCCCAGCCCCTTGCCGCGGCCCTGCGTCATGCGCCGGTTGTTCATATGCGGCTCGGGCTCGGTCACGTAGGCCCAGTTATAGGTGGTGCCCTGCAGCGGATACGCCAGCGCGGCCGGCATCTGGGTGCGCCAGTCCAGGCGCCAGTCGGGGCCGCCCGCTTCCAGCAGCAGCACCGAGACATCGGCATCCTCGGTCAGCCGCGCGGCCAGCACGCAGCCGGCCGAGCCTGCGCCGACGATGATGTAGTCGTACTCATGGATTGCCTGCATGGTGCAATCTCCTTGTTTGCTTGACGCCGTGCGTGGCGGCCCGGGGGAGGGCCTGCCGCGCGCGCGATTGCGAAGTCAGCTGCGCTCAGGCGCCGAACCAGCCCATCGCCTTGGGGGCCAGGTTGATATAGCTGTGCTTGAGTTCGGTGTACTCGTCCAGGCCGATGCGGGCCAGCTCGCGGCCGATGCCGCTCGCCTTGTAGCCGCCCCACGGCGCTTCCGGGAAGTACGGGTGGTAGTCGTTGACCCACACCGTGCCGAAGCGCAGCCCGCGCGACATCCGGTTGGCCTTGTCCAGGTCGCGGGTCCAGACCGCGCCGGCCAGGCCGTACGGGGTGTCGTTGGCGGCACGCAGCACCTCTTCCTCGGAGCGGAAGCGCTCGGCCGTGATCACCGGCCCGAAAATCTCCTCCTTCGCAATTTTCATGTCTGCCGTCACGTCGGCCAGCAGCGTCGGTTCCAGCCAGTAGCCCGTCTTGAAGACGTCGCCAGCCGGCCGCTTGCCGCCGTGGACCAGCCGTGCACCCTCGGCAATGCCGGCCTGCACCATGCCCAGGATCTTCTCGTGCTGTTGCGCCGACTGCACCGGGCCCATCTGGGTCTCGCCGTGGAAGCCGTTGCCGATCACGATGCGCGGCAGGCGCTCGGCCAGCCGGCTGATGAATGCATCATAGATGCCGTCCTCGATCATCAGGCGCGAGCCGGCGGAGCAGACCTGCCCGGCGTGGAAGAACGCGGCATTGAGCGCGTAGTCGACCGCTGCGTCCAGGTCGGCATCGGCAAACACGATGTTCGGGTTCTTGCCGCCCAGCTCCAGGCCGATGCGCTTGAAGTTGCCGGTGGCGGCCTTCATGATGCTTTCGCCGGCATAGGCGCCGCCGGTGAAGGACACCAGGTCCACGTCCAGGCTCTCGGCCAGTTCGGCACCGACTTCGGCGCCGCCGGTCACCAGGTTGAACACGCCCGGCGGCAGGTCCAGCTCGGCCACCAGTTGCGTGAAGTGGTGCGTGGTCAGCGGCGTCAGGTTGCTGGGTTTGATCACCACGGTATTGCCGGCGCCCAGCGCGGGCGCGATCTTCCACGCGGCCTGCAGCAGCGGGTAGTTCCACGGCGTGATCAGGCCGCACACGCCAACCGGCTCGCGCAGGGTGCGGCTGATCACATGGTGCGGGGCTTCGTTGACGGCGCCCGACTCGGATGCGACCAGCCCCGCAAAGTAGCGGAAGGTGGCGGCGATATCGCCCATGTCGGTGCGGCTCTCGGTCAGCGTCTTGCCGGTGTTGAGCGACTCCAGTCGGGCGAGCTTCTCGGCATCGCGGTCAATCAGTTCGGCGATCTTGTTCAGCAGCCTGGCGCGGTCACGGATCGTCGTCTGGCGCCACGGGCCGTCGAAGGCCTTGCGCGCAGCGGCGATGGCCAGGCGCGCGTCGGCGCGGGTGGCTTCGGCTGCCTGGGCGATCACGGACTCGTCGGCCGGGCTCAGGATGGCGCGCGTGCCTTGGTCGATGGGCGACTGCCACTGGCCGTCGATATAGAGCTGGGTCAGGATCATTGCTGCGGTTCCGGTTCGGTGGTTCGTTTCAGGCGGCCAGGGCGTCGAGCACCATCTGCTGGAAGTGCTGCACGCCGTGCTCGCCGATGGCGGAGGTCTTGTCGTCGGTGACCAGTAGCGGGCCCTGCCCGTTGCGGTAGCCGCGCGACTTCAGGCCGCGCTGCACCGATTCGACGATGCTCAGGTCTTCGGGCTTGAGCACGTTCTTGTAGTACTCGATCAGTTGCTCCTGCTCGGCCGTGGGCGTGCTGTCGCGGAAGTAGAACTCGAAGTGCTGGATGGTGGTGTCGGCATCCACCGGGAACATGTAGAACACGCCGTAGTTGCCATCGCCCGGCAGCACGTTCAGCGTCACGTTGGGCCACAGCCAGTAGGCGGCGAAGTCGGTGTTGGGGGCGTCGCTGTCATAGGTGAAGGCGTCGCTGCCCGAGCGCGTCTGGCCGACCTGGCTGGTGTAGAGGCCGCGCACTTCGTGCTTGTAGGTCTCCATCCTGATCGACTCGACCAGCGCCGGGTGCGCGGTCTGGCAGTGCAGGCATTCCAGGTAGTTGTCGACCACCACCTTCCAGTTGGCCTTCATCTCGTAGGTGAGCTTGTGCGCGGGCACCAGCTTGTCGACATCCGGGCAGCGCGCGCGGATCTCGTCGTTGAGGCCGCCTGCCAGCTCGGCCAGCGGTTTCGCGTCCATGTCCAGGTTGACGAAGACCAGGCCGCAGAATTCTTCCACGCGCACCGGCGTCAGGCCGGCGTTGTCCTTGCAGAAGCCCGGCACGTTCTCGGCGTTGCGCACGTGGATCAGCTTGCCGTCCAGGCCGAACGACCAGGCGTGATACGGGCAAGTGATCACGTTCTTGGCCTTGCCCGCGCCATCCGCAAACAGCTCATGGGCGCGGTGCGGGCAGACGTTGTAGAACGCGCGCAACACGCCGTCGCGGCCGCGCACTACGAACACGTTCTCGCCGGCCACTTTCACTGTGGCGTACTGGTTGTTCTCGGCCACCTGGCTCTTGTGCATCACACACACCCAGCTGCGCGCGAAGATGGTCTTCTTCTCCTGCTCGAAGACTTCCTGCGAGGTGTAGTAGTGGGCCGGCAGCGTATAGGCCAGCGGCGGGGTGGTGCCGCAGGCGGGGGCGGTGGTCTCTTGCATGGGTTGTCTCCTTGTTGGTCTCGTTGCCTTATCGATTCACTAACAGTTAATTAAATTACTGTTGGTGATGTGAAGTGAAGTCTAGTGAGGAGCGCAGGTGTATTGCAATTCAAAAAACCGATGAAATTTGCTCGCTTGATGGTCCATGGCTATCAATTCGCGCGATTTGCGGTGATGGTGTAAGGTTCGAGTTACTCAATTCACCATCGGTTGAAAAAAAGCGGAGGGGATGCCCATGACGGAAGACACTTTTGCCACGCGCCTGAAGGGGGTGCTGGAAGGCAAAAGGATCATGCTCAAGCAGGTGGCAGAGGCGCTGTCGGTATCGCCGTCGGCGGTGCACAAGTGGACCCGCGGCGGCGAGATCGAATACGAGCGGCTGCTCGCGCTGGCGCGCTTCCTGGGCGTCAACTGGCTGTGGCTGCGCTACGGCGAGCAGGCCATCGCCGACCTGGAGGCCAGCACCGCCTCTGACCCACACATCAAGGAACTGCGCCAGAAGCACCTGGCGGAGATCATGGAGAGCGAGGCGCGCATGAAGTTCGCGCAGGAGGTCTCGGGCATCGTCACCTGGGAATGGAACGTGCTGACCGATGGCCTGACCTACTCGTCCAACGACGTCACGCTGTTCGGCCGCCACATCCGCAACATGGACGACTTCTGGGCCTGCGTGCATCCGGCCGATGTCGCGCGCCTGCGCGAGGTGCTGGCGCGCACGCTGGGCGCGCAGGAGATGCACGAGTGGGAGTTCCGCGTCGTGCACGGGGACACCACGCGCTGGATCTCGTCGCGGGCCACGCTGGTGCGCGACTTCGACCAGCGCCCGGTCAAGATGATCGGCGTCAGCCTGGACATCACCGAGCGGCGCCGCGCCGAGGCTGCGCTGCGCCAGAACGAGGCGCTGCTGGCCAAGGCGCAGGAGATTGCCCACCTGGGCGGCTGGTACTGGAATATCCAGACCGACGACTGCGCCTGGACCGACGAGGCCTACCGCATCTTCGGCTGGGCCCCGCAGGCGTTCAAGGTGACCATGGAGCGCTACCTGGCGTCGATCGTCGAGGAGGACCGCGCGCGCGTGCAGGCGGCCATCCGCGCGGCCATCGTCGACAAGGCGCCGTACAGTGTCAACTACCGCATCCAGCTGCCCGACGGCAGCCATCGCGACATCCATGAGGAAGGCGAGGTCACGCTGGACGAGCACGGCAACGCCCTGACCATGGTCGGCGCCTCGCAGGATGTCACCGGGCCGGCAGCGCCGCCGGCAAGAGGCGGCGGCAAGGCCCCGCGCAAGCGTGCGGCGGACAAGCCGCGCGCACCAGCCTGACAGCGCCACAGGGCGGCATGCATTGCCGCCCTTTTTCATTTGGCGGGTCTTCCGCGTCACGTGAAGGAATAAAACCGTTTGTTTCAGTGTAAACGTTAGTGGAACGTTTGTTTCATACTCCGCTATGATGGCATCTCCATGGCGCCGGATACCGCGCGCCCGTACAAGGAGGAGATCCATCATGTCCCTGGCCAAGCCAGCCATCCCGCAGTCCCCGGGCCACGCCGCGGTGTTGCCGGACGCCGCCGCCGCCGCGTTCGCCAAGGTCACGCGCCGCATCGTGCCGTTTATCGTGCTGTGCTATTTCTTCAGCTACCTGGACCGGGTCAACGTGGGCTTCGCCAAGCTGCAGATGCAGCAGGCGCTGGGGCTGAGCGACGTGGTCTATGGCCTGGGCGCGGGCATCTTCTTCTGGGGCTACATGCTGTGCCAGGTGCCCAGCAGCCTGCTGATCTACCGCCTCGGCATGCGCCGCAGCATGGCGGCCATCATGATCCTGTGGGGGCTGGTATCCGCCGCGACCATGTTCGTGACCACGCCGATGGAGTTCTACGCGGCGCGCTTCCTGCTGGGCGTGACCGAGGCCGGCTTCTTCCCGGCCGCGGTGATGTACCTGAACAAGTGGTACCCGGCCGACCGGCAGTCGCGCATCATGTCGATCCTGTTCCTGGCGATGCCGCTGGGCATGGTGCTGGGCGGCCCGATCTCCGGCGCGCTGATGTCAGCCACGCATGACCTGCACGGGCTGCAAGGCTGGCAGTGGATGTTCCTGATCGAGGCGCTCCCGGCCATCGTGCTGGGCCTGCTGCTGTTGCGCATGCTGCCCGAGTCGCCGGAGGCCGCGCCATGGCTCACGCCGGCCGAGGCGGGCGCCATCACCCACACGCTGACCACCGAGAACGCGAAGAAGAACACCCGCTTCATCGCCGCGCTCAAGTCGCCGGTCCTGTGGATGCTGATGGCGATCTGCCTGCTGTTCAATATCGGCAACTACGGCCTGGTGTTCTGGCTGCCCACCATCATCCAGTCGACCGGGATGTCGTCGCCGCTTGAGATCGCCATGCTGACGGCGATCCCGTATGCGGTCGCGTGCGTGGCGATGAACGTCAACGCCGCGCACGCCGAGCGCACCGGCGAGCGCCGCCTGCACTCCGCGCTGCCGCTGCTGGTGGCCGCCGTCGGCATGTGGGCGAGCACGCTGTTCCCGCACAACACGGTGATGGCGATGGTGTTCCTGACTATCGGCATTTCCGGCCTGATGGCCACGCTGTCGATGTTCTGGGGCCTGCCGGGCCGCGTGCTGGCCGGCACCGCCGCGGCTGGCGGCATTGCCATGATCAACAGCGCGGCCAGCCTGGCCGGCCTGATCGGCCCGGTGCTGATGGGCGGCATCAAGCAGAGCACCGGCAGCATCTCGCTGGGCGTGCTGGCGCTGGCCGGGCTGATGCTGGCCGCGGCGGTGCTGATCCTGGCGATTCCACGCCAGCTGATGCAATCGCGGAGCTGAGGGATGGCGCAAGCAACCATGGCACAAGCACGCGATGACGATCCCGCCGGCCTGGTGGCACAAGCCGCCGCGGGCCTGCAGGTGCCGGTGGCACCCCAGGATTGCGAGCAGGCCGCCGCGCTGCTGGCCGGCATGGCGGCCATGGTGGCGGGCCTGCGCCAGGCGCTGGCGCAAGCGGAGGGGCAGCATGGTTGCTGACACGCCGACCGCCGCCGCCATGGCCGCGCAAGTACGCAGCGGCGAGCGGCTTGCCCTCGACCTGGTGCAAGACGCCCTGCAGCGCGCCGAAGCCGCCGCGCCGCTCAATGCCTGCTCGGCGCTGCTGGCGGACAGCGCACTGGCGCAGGCCGCCGCGCTGGACCGGCTGCGCGCGCAGGGCCGGCTGCTGCCGCCGCTGGCGGGCGTGCCGTTCGTGGTGAAGAGCCTGCTGGACGTGCGCGGCCACGCCACGCTGGCCGGCGCCGCGCCACGCGCGCAGGAGCCGCCGGCGCTGCGCCATGCCGATACGGTCGAGGCGCTGGTCGCCGCGGGCGCGGTGCCCGTTGCGCTGGCGGCGATGGACGAATACGCGTGCGGCGCTACCGGCGAGAACGTGATCGGCGGTCCGGTGCGCAATCCGCTCGATCCGTCGCGCATCACCGGCGGCTCGTCGGCCGGCACCGCGGCGCTGGTGGCTGCCGGGGTGGTGCCGTTCGGGCTGGGTTCGGATACCAATGGGTCGATCCGCGCCCCGGCCGCGTTCTGCGGCATCTGGGGGCTGCGCCCGACCACGGGGCGGTTGTCCCTGGCCGGATGCGTGCCGTACGCGCAGAGCCTGGATACGGTCGGCCCGATGGCCGGCAGCGCCTGTGACCTCGCGCTGGCCTATGCGGCAATGCTCGGCGTGGACGCGCCTGCTGATCCGCAAGGCCGTGGTGCCGCGACGCTGCGCGTCGGCGTGCTCGGCCGCGGCTTTTCCGATTTTGCCGAGCCCGCGGTGCAGGCGGCGGTGCTGCGCGTGGCCTCGGCCTTTGGCGCGGTGCGCACCATTGACCTGCCCGACGCCGACAGTTCGCGCGATGCCGCCTCGGTGATCTCCGCCTACGAAGTCGGGCGCAACCACCAGGCCATGGGCTTCTCCGAGCGCCATGGCGGCTACAGCGCCTTCGTGCGCCAGCGCATCCTGGCCGGGCTGGCGATGCCGCGCGGCTGGTATGACATCGCGCGCCAGTACCAGTCAGCGTGGCGGCAGCGGCTGCTGGCGCTGTTCGATGACGTCGACCTGCTGCTGGCCCCTTCGACGCCCTATGCGGCCACGCCGATCGGTGCCGACACCGTCAACGGCACCGGCCGCATCTATTGCCCACGTGCCGATGCCGGGCACCTGACGCGCCCGTTGTCGCTGGCGGGCCTGCCCGTTGTAGCCGCGCCGTGCGCGGGCGAGGGCTTGCCCGCAGGCATCCAGATCGTGGCCGCGCCCGGGCTCGAGAGCCAGGCACTGGCGGCGGCGCGCTTCCTTGAGGCGCAGGGGCTGTGCCGCAGCGCGACGCCCCGATGGCTGTAACGACTGTTTCATGGAGTTCGGGCCGTTGCGGCAAAGGCATTCGTGCCGGCGTCGCATCGTTATTGTTTCATGATGAGCATTTAAGAAACAAATGTTGCATTGGTTCGGGTCATGCCCCTATACTGCAAACGCGTAGCCGGGTCCAACCCAGGTACTGAACGGGATATCGAGATGCAAGATCAAAGGCAGCAGCAAAAGCGACGGTTCATGGCCACCCTGTTGTGGCTGGGCGCCGTGGGCCTGGCTGGCCCGGCAATGGCGGACAGCTATCCGTCGCGCCCGATCCGCCTGGTGGTGCCGTCAGCCGCCGGCGGCAGTCCCGACGTGCTGATGCGCGCATTGGGCGCCGAAGTCGGCAAGTCGCTGGGCCAGTCGTTCGTGATCGACAACAAGCCCGGCGCCTCGGGCGTGATCGGCATCTCCGAACTGGAACGCGCCGCGCCTGACGGCTACACGCTCGGCTATGCCAACAACGTGACGCTGTCGATCAACAAGAGCACCTTCCGCAAGCTGCCGTACCGGCCCGATGCCTTCGTGCCGGTGGTGCTGCTGTTCAAGGTGCCGAATGTGATCGCGGTCAGGCCGGAGATGCCGGTGAAGACCTTTGCCGAGCTGGTGGCCTACGTCAAGGCCAACCCGGACAAGGTCACCTATGCCTCGCCGGGCCAGGGCACGTCCGGCCACCTGACTGGCCAGCTGCTCGCGGACAAGGCGGGGCTGGCCTGGACGCACGTCGGCTACAAGGGCAGCCCGCAGGCCGCCACCGATGTGATGGGCGGCCAGGTCAATGTGCTGATCGACAACATGCCGACCATCCTGCCGCTGATCAAGGCCGGCAAGCTCAAGCCGCTGACGGTGACCAGCCTGGCGCGCTCGCCGCTGCTGCCGGCGCTGCCCACCATCGCGGAGTCTGGCGTGCCGGGTTTCGAAGGGGTGGCCTGGGGCGGCCTGGTCGCGCCGCAAGGCACGCCCGCCGGGGTGGTGGGCAAGCTCAACGGCGCCTTCAACCGCGCGCTGGCGGATCCGGCCATCAAGGACAAGTTCGCCGCACTGGGCGCCGAGACGGTCGGCGGCACGCCGCAGGCGCTGGCCGGCTATGCCGCGCGTGAAACCGACAAATGGGCGGCCGTGGTCAGGCAGGCCGGCATCACGCCGCAGTAAGGCCCGCCAACGAGACAAGGATTGACGATGGCATCGCAACCAGCCGCGCACCGGCGCGCCGACCTGATCTTCCGCAACGCCACGGTCGTGGACGGCACGGGCGCAGCCCGCCGCGCGGCCGATGTGGCAGTCGCGGGCGACCGCATCGTCGCCGTAGGCGACTGCGCTGACATGACCGCGGACCATACCGTGGACGCAGCCGGCCGCGTGCTGGCACCGGGCTTTATCGATGCCCACACGCACGACGACGGCTACCTGCTGGTGCATCGGGACATGACGCCCAAGGTGTCGCAGGGCATCACCACCGTGGTCACCGGCAACTGCGGCATCAGCGTGGCACCGCTGGTCAGCAGCGCGCCGCCGCAGCCGCTGGACCTGCTGGGGCCGCCCGCGCTGTTCCGCTTCGATACCTTCGCGCAGTGGCTCGACGCATTGCGCGCGACGCCGGCCAACGTCAACGTGGTGCCGCTGCTCGGGCATTCGACGTTGCGCGTGCGCGCGATGCCGGAGCTGAACCGGGCCGCCAATGCAGAAGAAATCGCTGCGATGCGCGACGAGGTCAGGCTGGCAATGGAGGCGGGCGCCTTCGGTGTCTCGACCGGCACGTTCTATCCGCCCGCGGCAGCCGCCACCGAAACCGAGATCATCGCCGTGTGCGAGCCGGTCCGCACCCACGGCGGCCTCTATTCCACCCACCTGCGCGACGAGACCGACGACATCGTGCCGTCGATCGAAGAAGCGCTGCGCATTGGCCGCGCGCTTGACTGCCAGGTGGTGTTTTCCCACCACAAGGTCGCGGGCAAGCGCAATCATGGCCGCTCGGTCGAAACCCTCGGCCTGCTGGCCGACGCCGCGCGCTTGCAGCCGCTGTGCCTGGACTGCCATCCCTATCCCGCGACCTCGACCATGCTGCGGCTGGACCGCGTGCGCCAGTCCACGCGCACCATGATCACCTGGTCCACCGGCTACCCGCCTGCGGGCGGCCGCGACTTCCACGAGCTGATGCAGGAGCTTGGCCTGGACGAGGACGCGCTCTTGGCAAAGCTGCGCCCCGCGGCGGCGATCTACTTCATCATGGATGAGCGCGATGTCGAGCGCATTGCGCAGTTCCCGCTGACCATCTTCGGCTCGGACGGCCTGCCGTTCGATCCGCGCCCGCATCCGCGCCAGTGGGGCACCTTCCCGCGCATCCTGGCGCGCATGGTGCGCGAAGACCAGCTGATGACGCTGGAAACCGCAATCCACAAGATGTCCGGCCTGGCCGCGCAGCAATACGGGCTGGCGGACCGCGGCCGGATCGTGCCGGGCGCGTTTGCCGACCTGGTGCTGTTCGATGCGGACCGGGTGCAGGACCGTGCCACCTTTGAAGACCCGCTGCAACTGAGCACCGGCATCCACGGCGTCTGGGTCAACGGCGCCAGGGTCTGGGAACAGTCCACACAGACGGACAGCGAAGGCAGCGCACTGCCCGCGTTTTCCGGCCGCGTGCTGGAGCGCCACCCCGCCGACACCGATTCCGCTCTGCGCCGCTGACGCGCGGCACCACCACCACACCATCATGACCCACGTATTCCATCGCAATCCGCGCCAGAAGCTGCCCGTTGCCGTTGCCGGGCAGGGCATCGAACTGATCGACAGCGAAGGCCGGCGCTATCTCGACGCCTCCGGCGGTGCCGCCGTGTCGTGCCTGGGGCACGGCCATCCGCGCGTGATCGAGGCGATCAAGTCGCAGCTCGACACCATCGCCTACGCGCATACGTCGTTCTTCACCACCGAGGTATCGGAAACGCTGGCCGAGACGCTGGCGCAGGCCGCGCCGGGCGATCTCGACCATGTCTACTTTGTCTCCGGCGGCTCCGAAGCGGTGGAGTCGGCGCTGAAGCTGGCGCGCCAGTATTTCGTCGAAGCAGGGCAGCCCAGCCGCCGCCACTTCATCGCGCGCCGCCAGAGCTACCATGGCAACACCCTGGGCGCGCTGGCCATCGGCGGCAACGCCTGGCGGCGCGAGCCCTTCCTGCCGCTGCTGGTGCCGGCGCACCACGTGTCGCCGTGCTATGCCTACCGCGACCAGCAGGCCGGCGAGACCGACGCGCAATACGCACAGCGCCTGGCCGACGAGCTGGAAGCCAAGATCCTGGAACTTGGCCCCGACACGGTGGCCGCCTTCGTTGCCGAAACCGTGGTGGGCGCCACCGCCGGCGCGGTGCCGCCGGTGGGCGACTACCTGAAGCGCATCCGCGCCGTGTGCGACAAGTACGGCGTGCTGCTGATCCTGGATGAAGTGATGTCAGGCATGGGCCGTACCGGCTTCCTGTTCGCGTGCGAAGAGGATGGCGTGGTGCCCGATATCGTCACCATTGCCAAGGGCCTGGGTGCGGGCTACCAGCCGATCGGCGCGATGCTGTCGACGCGCAGGATCTACGACGCCATCGTCGGCGGCAGCGGCTTCTTCCAGCATGGCCATACCTATATCGGCCATGCCACGGCCTGCGCCGCGGCGCTGGCGGTGCAGCGGACCATTGCCGAAGACAACTTGCTGGCCAACGTGCTGGCGCGCGGCGAGCAACTGCGCGCACGGTTACGCGAGGTGCTGGGTGACCATCCCAACCTGGGCGATATCCGTGGACGCGGCTTGTTCGTCGGTGTGGAGTTCGTGGCCGACCGCGACAGCAAGGCCACGCTCGATCCGGCGCTGAAGACGCATGCGCGCCTGAAAGCCGCCGCCGTGCAGAACGGCCTGCTGGTCTATCCGATGGGTGGCACGGTCGATGGCGTGCATGGCGACCACGTGTTGTTCGCACCGCCGTTTATTTGCACGCCGCAGGATATCGACAGGATTGTCGAGCGCTTTGCGGCGGCGGTGCAGGCAGTGCTGCCGGCTTGCGTGACGGCTTGAATTGCTGAAGGGTCCTGCCTCCCGCTGGTTCGCTCCCCTCTCCCGCTTGCGGGAGAGGGGGCGCGCAATCAGTCAGCAATCCGCGCTGCCCACATCAGCCGAACGCAGCAACCTGCCTGAATGCGCCATGCCCCGGCGCCTGTGCTGACGCCGGTTCCGCATCCAGCCTGAACTCGCCCACCACGCGCTGCAGCTCAGTGGCCTGGCCCGCCAGTTCGTGCGAGGCACTGGCCGCCTGCTCCACCAGCGCCGCATTCTGCTGCGTCACGGTGTCCATCTGCGCCACCGCCTCGTTGACCTGCGCAATCCCGGCACTTTGCTGTTCAGAGGCCGCAGTGATCTCGCCCAGCAGCCCGGTCACGCTGGCCACTGCCTGAACGATCTCCTGCATGGTCTCGCCGGCCTGGCCCACCAGTGCCGAGCCGCTGTCCACCTGCTGCACCGAATCGTCGATCAGTTGCTTGATCTCCCGCGCCGCCGACGCACTGCGTTGCGCCAGCGTTCGCACCTCGCCGGCCACCACGGCAAAGCCGCGCCCCTGCTCACCCGCGCGCGCGGCTTCCACCGCCGCGTTCAGCGCCAGGATATTGGTCTGGAAGGCAATGCCTTCGATCACTTCGATGATGTCCGTGACCTTGCGCGAGCTGGCGCTGATCGCCGACATGGTCTGCACCACGTTGCCCACCACTTCGCCACCGCGCGCGGCGATTCCCGATGCGGTTGCCGCCAGCCCGTTGGCGGCGCGCGCGCGTTCGGTGTTCTGCTGCACCATCGAGGTCAGCTCGCCCATGCTTGACGCGGTCTCTTCCAGCGCCGCCGCCTGCTCTTCCGTGCGCTGCGACAGGTCGGTATTGCCCGCGGCAATCTGGTGCGAAGCGGCGGTGATCGAATCGGTGGAAGCGCGGATGCGTGTCACCAGGTCGGTGAGCATGTCTTCCATCTCTCCCAGGCCGCCCAGCAGCCGCCCAAACTCGCCGCCGCGCTCGGTGTCGAACTCCTGGCTGAGGTCGCCCGCCGCCACGGTCTCGGCTATGTAGACGGCTTCTGACAACGGCGCCTCGATGCTGCGCGCCAGCGCCCAGACCGCGCCCACCGCCAGGCATAGCCCACCCACGCCCAACGCGATCAGCAGGCGCCGCGCATCGGCCGCCTCCTGCATCCGCGGCAAGGCCACCGCGATCCCGATCGCCATCAGCGACCACATGGCGCCAAACGCCGCGCCCAGGCGTATGCGAATCCCCAGGTTTTGCATGTCTCTCCCCCGTTTCCACCCCAGAAGTGCAGGCGCCGGCGTGCCGGCTGCCTGTCTTGCCAATGTCTTCGCTGGCCAACTCTTGCTTAACGGCGGGAACGGTGCAGTCTTTAGCGGCTTGCAGGACAGGCTTGTCGCGGCATCGACTTACAATTGCAATTGAGTTGCGTTAATATGGCGCCGGTCGACACAGCCAGCGCCTCCATCAATGCGTAAGCATGCGAACTTCGTTCGTCTCATCTGGGCCGTGCTCCTGCTCTTGCTAGTGCAGGCGTGGGCCGCGGTGACGCACGTGCATGCGGTACCGGGAACGCGGCTGGAGGCTGTCGTGGCGAACACAAGCGCAGGCGCAATCCCCGATACGGCCGCCACGCCGGACACGTCCGACACGGACCGCGTGCCTGCCGATGGCACGACGGAATGCGATTGCCTGTGGTGCTCGCCCCGGTTGCATCTCTTCATCAGCGCCGCCATCGCGGTGCAAATGCTCTGCGTCATCCTGCGCCTGTTGTCACGGGTACGGCAGGTCGATGTCGCCGCGCCGACATGGCGTACCCGCTTCCTCTCTCCGCCCGCCTTGCGCGCGCCACCGGCGCTGCCCCGCGCCGCCGGCTAACCCCCGGCCGCATCCCTTTCCCGTATATCTGATTGCGCGTCCGCTGCGTCATGCCAGGCGGGCGGCATGCTCACGTCTGAATTTTGTACGGCAAGCCCGGTGCCCGTAGCGGATACCGCCGGGCTGCCGCGAGGCCTCATGAACAAGAACGAAAACACGGGTGCCGCGCGCCCCCTGGCCTGGACACTGCTCTCGCTCTCGTCGGGCGTCTTCAGTCAGGCCGCATTTGCCGAAGGCCAGCATACGGTGCTGCCGGAAGTCAGCGTGGTGGCGACGCAGGACACCAGCCTGCAAGGCAAACGCAAGCTCGTGACCACGGACAGCACCGGCCTGCCGACCGCGGTCTCGGTCGTCACCGCCGACGAGTTGGGCACCATCAATATCGGCCGGGACATCTCCAACATGTTCCGCCGTGTACCTGGGGTGGTGGCCAACAACATCGACCAGGGCGACACGGGCAACGGCTTCCGCATGCGCGGCTTCGCCACCCAGGGCACGCACGGCGCCGACACCGCAGTCTATGTGGACGGGGTGCCGCAGAACATGCCGTCCAGCCAGGCCGGCGCCGGGCATGGGCCTGCATTCCTGGAATGGCTGACCCCGGACATGATCGGCCAGATTGACGTCATCAAGGGGCCGGTGTCCGCGTTGTATGGCGACCAGAACCGGGCGGGTGCCGTGCCGATCAGCACGCAGTCGGGCGACGTGCCCTCCAGCATCGGCATCGGCTTCGACCGGTACAACGGCAAGCGCGCAACACTGGTCCTGTCAGGCAGCCATGCGTTCCGGCCCGGGCCTGAGCCGATCAAGTCGCTGTTCGTGGCCGATATCTACCGCACCCATAGCTACCGGTACGACGGCAGCACCGACCGCGACAACTTTTTCTGGAAGCTGTCGACCAGGATCGGCGACGGCGTCTACAGCCTGCGGCTCAACCACTATCGCTCCGAATCGACAGCCGCCGGCTACCTGCTGCTGAGCGACCTGCAATCCGGCAAGGTGGACCCGCGCTCCACGCAATACGGGCTGCCGGGCTTCGGCAGCGGCAAGCGTTCGATGTTCGCGCTGAATCGCGCCCCGGCGCATGGCGAGGACGGCTGGTATGCGACGTTGTACGGGGAAGCCTTCGAGCGCGAGCGTGGCATTGCCACCAGCAGCGTGCAGCACACCGTGGGTTCGGATGACCGGAATATCTTCGGCGGCCGGCTGGCCAACAACTTCACCTTCGGAGACCGGGCCGCGCTCATGGTCGGCGCGGAAGTGCGCCGCGACCGCGGCGACGCGCAGCGCCAGATCTGGGTGCGTGGCGTGCCCACTGCGAACTATATCAACGCGCAGCAGCTCGACCTGCTCACCTACGGGCTGTTCGTGCAGGGGCAGTTCAGGCCCGTCGAAGCGGTCAAGCTGACCGCCGGCCTGCGGCGCGACTGGTTCGACTACGACATCGTCAACCGCAAGCTGCCGGCAGCGAGCACCGACTACTTCTCGGGCGTCACCACGCCGAAGCTCGGCGCGGTCTGGTCGGTGCTGCCCCGGCTCGACCTGTTCGCCAACGTCGCGCAGGGCTTCCGTTCGCCGGCCGCGGAGCAGATCAGCAGCAGCGGGGCCACGGGCCCGCTGGGCGCTCCCGGCGGCACGGTCTATGACGTATCGCCGTCGAAGGTGAAATCCTACGACGTGGGCTTTACCGCGACGCCGGCCAACAACCTGACCGTGACCGCAGCAGCCTACTACACGCTGAATGAGGACGAGATCGTGGGGCAGCCGGACGGATCGTTCAAGTCGGTCGGCGACACGACGCGCAAGGGATATGAGCTCGAGGCCCGCTGGCGGCCCATCCGCCCGGTGTCGGTCTACGCCAGCTACGGGCAGATCATCCAGGCCGAAGCAAACAACCCGCTGCCAAACACGGGGGCCAGGCTTTCGGTTCCCCGGCACCAGCTCAAGCTGGGCGCCGAGTACCGCCAGCGGCTGCAGGGCGCGCAACTGACGGTCAATGCCGATGCTTACCTGACTACCGGTATTCCCTATTACATGGGGGCGCCGCAGACCCAGTTGCGCTTCATGCCAGCCTACACGCGCTTCGACTTGCGTGCGGTGCTCGACTGGAAGCAATACCAGTTGTCGCTGTTCGCGGTGCTGCAGCCGCACCGGTTCTCGACCGAGGCCGCGTATGGGTCCGCAGCGGGGCTGCTGGTAGCGCCGCAGCCGAAATGGCAGGCCGGCATGGCGGCACGCTATTTCTTCTGACGTATTCGACGGAGACACGACATGCTTGAAATTCGTGACCTGGTTGTCCATCGCGACGGGCGTCGCGTGGTGGACGGCCTGAATATTACCGTGCCGAAGGGCTGCATCTACGCCTTGCTGGGCGGCAACGGCGCGGGCAAGACCACCACCATCGATGTGACGCTGGGGTTTGTCCCGCCGGCCGGTGGCACGGTGCTGGTCGACGGACTGTCGCCCGTTGCCGATCCGGCTGCGGTCAGGCGGCGCGTCGCCTACCTGCCCGAGAACGTCGCGCTGTATCCCTACTTGTCCGGCGCGGAAAACCTGGATTACTTCTGCGCGATTGCCGGCATCAGCCTGTCGCGTGCCGAGGCCACGGCGCTGCTGGACGGCGCGGGGCTGGCCCGCGACGCGCACGGCCGGCGCGTAGCGAAATACTCGAAGGGCATGCGCCAGAAGGTGGGCCTGGCCATCGCCCAGGCCAAATCCGCGTCATTGCTGCTGCTTGACGAGCCGACCTCAGGGCTGGACCCGGCCGCGGCCGATGACATGGCAAGCCGTGTCCGGCAAGCGGCGGACGCGGGCACGGCGGTGCTGATGGCCACGCATGACCTGTTCAACGCCAGGCAGCTCGCCGACCGCATCGGCATCCTGCGTGCCGGCGTGCTGGTGGCCGAGTTTGACGCGGCCACCGTCGGCCACGAGGCACTGGCCTCAACCTACCTGGCCCATGCGCGCGCGCAGGGTGTTGCGCCATGATCAGGACCGTGGTTGTGAAGGAACTCAGGGCGATGGCCAGGGAGGGGCGCTTCGCAGCCCTGCTTGCGATCGGCGCCGCGGTATTGGCCGTCGCCATCCTGGCCTCGCTGCAGCGGCATGCCGCCGTCGCCAGCGAGGTGGCGCAGGTTACCGCCGCCACGCGGCAGCAGTGGGACGACCAGGGTGACAAGCATCCGCATCGCGGCGCGCACTTCGGCTTGTACGTGTTCCGGCCCGCCTCCGCGCTGACGGTGATCGAGCCGGGGCTGGGCGACTACTTTGGCCAGGCGCTGTGGCTGGAGCCGCACCGGCGCAATGTGGCGCGCTTCGAGCCCGCGCAGGATGCGCTGCCATCCACCCGCTTCGGCGACCTGAGCGCCGGCTTCGTGTTCGCGGTGCTGTTGCCGCTGCTGGTGATCGCAGTCACTTTCGATGCCGTCAGCGGCGAGCGGCAGCGCGGCACACTGCGCATGATGCACGGCGCCGGCGTGGCGCCGGCCAGGCTCGTGGCCGGCAAATTCCTGGCGCTGGGCGCGGGCTTTGCCGTGTTTGCGCTGGCCGTCGCGCTGGCCCCGGTCATCGCGGCCAGCGCCGGCGGCACGCTGGATGGTGCGGTCTGGTGGCGGGCAGCGGGCCTGGGTGCCGCCTATCTGCTATACACCGCGATTCTGGTGGGACTGGGCCTGGCGGTGTCGGCCTGGCTGGCCGACGGCAGGAGCGCGTTGTTCGTGCTGGTGGGCCTGTGGCTGGCCTTTGTCTTCGTGATCCCGGGCATTGGCGCGGCGGTTGCGCGGCATGCCGTGCCGCTGCCGTCGGCGCAAGCGTTCTGGGCGGCGATCCAGCGCGACTTCACGGAGGGATTGCCGGGCGACGGCAACCTGGCGGCCCGCACCGAACGCCATGACGCGGCGCTGCTGTCGCGCTATGGCGTCACGCGCCTCGAGGACCTGCCCGTGGGCGCGGCGCCGCTGCGGCGGCTGGAGCGCGACGCCTACGCCGACCGGGTCCATGCGCTGCATTTCGATGCGCTGTGGCAGCGCTATGCGGCGCAGGAGAACGTGATGCGCGCCGCCGCGCTGCTGAGCCCCACGCTGGCGATCCGCAACTTCGCCATGAAGATGGCGGGAACGGATCTCTCGCACCAGCGCGACTACGAGGCCGCCGCGGAGCGCTATCGGCGCAGCGTCAACACGGCCATCGATGAATGGGATGCCAGCCACACGCGCGGCATGACTTCGTTCGATGCCAGGTACGCAGGCGCTGCGCTTTGGCGCGCAATCCGGCCCTTTGCCTACACCATGCCGCCGGCGCTGTTCGCGCTGCGGGCAGCGTTGCCGGAGATCGCGATCATGTTCTGGTGGTGCGGGCTGGCCGTGGCCGGCCTGTTCTTCTCTCTTCGCAGGATACAGCCATGAACCCCATAAGACAGACCAGGCAGGCGCTTGCCGCGCAATGCCGCCGCTTCCGCGCGGCGGGCAGTGCCCGTTGGGCGCTGCTGCTGTTTGCTGCCGCCCTGTGCGCGTGCGCGCTGGCATCGGGTCTCAGTGCGCGCGCATGGCATGAGAAGCTGCAGCAGCTGGAAGCAAACGGGCAGGCGGCGTTGCGCCTTGCCCAGGCCAAGGCATCGCCGGCATCGCCGGAGCAGGCCGCCATGGCGGCATTCCGGTTCGCCAGGTCGGAAGCCCCGGTGGCGCAGCTGCCGCCAGGTGGCGGGTTGGCGCTGGCGAGCAGCGTGCTGGACCTGCTGCCGCCGTCGGTTCGCGTCACTGTCGAGAGCCGCCACACCGACGCGCGCAACGAGGAGCGGCTGGCCAACCCGCTGTTGCAGCGCTATGGCACCTTCGACCTGGCGACGGCGATCGCGCTGCTGGCGCCGCTCATGCTGGTTTGCCTGTGCGCAGGCATGGTCCAGGGCGAGCGCGAACATGGCACGTGGCGGATGTTGATGGCGCAGGGTGCGGCCGGCGGGCGTGTGCTGTTCGCCGCCATCGCGGTTCGGGCGGGCGCCGTCTGGCTGATTGCAGTGCTCGCTTCCACGCTGGCATTCGTGCTGGACCCCGCAGCAACGCTGTCGGCGTATCTCGCATGGCTGTTCTGCGTGACGGCGTTCATCGCGTTCTGGAGTGCGGCCAGCGGTGCGCTCAACCTGCTGCCCGGTTCCGGTGCCACGGCGGTGCTGGCCGGGCTTGGCCTGTGGGTCATCGCCACCTTCGGCACGCCTGCGATGGTCGCGGCGCTGGCGGATCGCACGATGCCGATGCCGTCACGGCTGGCGGCAATCGTCCAGATCCGCGCGGCGCAGCAGAGCGCGGAAGCCAGGATGTCGGCCCTGGTGGACGAGTGGTATCAGGCTAATCCGCAGTGGGCCCCGGCCACGGCACGACAGCACGCATGGCCGGTCAGCTTCATGCCGCGCTACCTCGACCAGGCAGCGCATATCCGGCCGGTCGTGTCCGCGTTCGACCAGGCGCGCGCGCTGCGTTTCGAGCAGGCGGAACGATGGGGCTGGTTGTCGCCGCCACTGTCGCTGCTGCTTGCTGCCGACCGGCTGGCAGGCAGTGACGCGCCGCGGTACGCCAGCTTCATGGCACGGGTAGACCGCTTCGAAGCGCAGTGGCGCGCGTACTTCGTCCCGCGCATCATGGGCTATCGTGGCGTGTCGACGGACGAGTATCGGAATGCGCCGCGGTTCGAGTGGATTGAAGGGGAGCGCGGGAAGGTGGGGATTGGCGGGCTGCAGCAATTTGGGCTGGCAGCGGCAATGCTAGGCTTGCTCGTGGTGTTCCGGGCGCGGTTGGCGCGCCCTTGAACGCCGCGCTCAGTCCACCTGCGCGCCCGATGCCTTCACGATGCGGGCCCACTTGTCCATGTCGGACGCCAGCATCTTGCTGAACTGCTGCGGCGTGCCCGTCATCACTTCGGCGCCCTGTGCCGCCAGCTTGTCGCGCAGGGTCTTGTCCGCCAGGATCTCCTGCATGGCCTGGCCGAGCTTTTGGGTCACGTCCTTCGGCGTATTCTTGACCGCGAACAGGCCGACCCAGAGGTCGCCGCTATACCCGGGCACGGTTTCGTTGATCGCGGGAATGTCCGGCGCGAACGGCGAGCGCTTGGCGGAGCTGACGCCGAGCGCGCGCACCTTGCCCGCCTTGATATGGGCCAGCACCGACGGCAGGCTGGCGAAGGCCAGCGGCACCTGGTTGCCCAGCACATCGTTCAGCGCCGGCGCGACGCCCTTGTAGGGCACATGTTCGAGCTTGATGCCGGCCATGCTGTTGAGCATCTCGCCCAGCAGGTGGTTCAGCGTGCCATTGCCGGCGGAGGCATAGCGGTAGTAGTCCGGCCTGGCCTTGGCCATCGCGATCAATTCGGGCAGCGACTTGGCGGGGAAGGCGGGATTGGCCACCAGCACGTTCGGCACGCTTGCCACCGGGGCGATCGGCTCGAAATCCTTGACCGGGTCGAACGGAATGCTGCGGTACAGCGACGGGTTGATGGCCTGCGTGCTGCTGATGGTCATCAGCAGCGTGTAGCCGTCCGGCGTGGCGCGGGCCGCTGCCTGGGTGCCGATATTGCCGCCGGCGCCCGGGCGGTTTTCCACCACCACCTGCTGGCCGAGCCGTTGCGACAGGGTCGCGGCGACCAGTCGCGCGACGATGTCGTTGGTGCCGCCCGGTGCCTGCGGCACGATCATCTGGATGGGCTTGGACGGATAGGGGGCGGCGGCGAGGGCTCTGGCGCTGAACAGCGGCAGGCATGCGGCCAGGGCAGCGGCGGCTGCCAGGGCGCGGCGGGTGCGTTGCATGGTGTCTCCTGGAATTGCGGGGCCGTGAATGCCGGCCCAGGCTGGTGGCAACTCTAGCCGACTGCCGCGCCGGCGTGAAATTCAATCGCCGACTACGGGCATAAGTTTTATTGATCGGCCGCAGGCGGCGAAATGAGCGGCTTGAGCGACCCGCCCGCCGCAATGCGCTCGGCCACCAGCTCACGCAGCATCTCCGCCACGGCCTCGGCCGCGCTGGTGCGCGGCAGCGCGCGTGGCCAGCACAGCGACAGCGTGCGGCGCAGTTCCGGCACGATCAGGTGCCGCGGCACTTCGCTGTCCGCGTCGGACAGCGACGACGCGGGCAGGATGGTGCAGGCCAGGCCCTCGCGCGCGGTCGCCAGCAGGAAGGGCAGCGAATCCAGGTCGGCCACCACGTTCAGCGACACGCCGGCCTGCGCGAAGGCAAGTTCGACCACTTCACGCAGGCCCTGCGAGCCGCTTGGCAGCACGAGTGGCAGCTCGCCCAGTGCCTTGATCGCGACCGTAGCGCCTTCCGCACCGGCCAGCGCCCGAGGCTTCGCTTGCGCCTTTGCGCGCCCGCGCGTCACGGGAAGCGTCCCGACTAGGTATAGCGATTCGCTTGCCAGCCGCTCCAGTTCCACCGCGCGCGACGGCACATCGCGGAACAGGATGGCGAAGTCCAGCCGGTTGTGGTCCAGCAGCTCCGAGATATAACCGCTCATGCTCTCGAACAGCTGCAGCCGGATTTGCGGATAGCGGGCGCGCACCGCGCGGATCAGCGGCATGCCGAATGCCGCTGCCGCCGTGGTGGGCAGGCCGATGGCAACCATGCCGGTAACATCCGTGCCGGCCACCCGGGCCTCGGCGCCGGCGATCTCCACCTGCCGCAGGATATTGCGGGCGTGGCGATAGAGTGTGCGGCCGGCTTCGGTGGGTTTGACGCCCTTGGCGCCGCGATGGACCAGCGGCACGCCCAGCTCTTTTTCCAGCGCCGCCAGCTGCTGGCTGAGTGCGGGCTGCGCCACGCAGACCACTTCGGCTGCCCGCGTCAGGCTGCCCTGGTCGACGATGGCGATGAAATAGCGCATGGCGCGCAGGTCCATGGCAGGCTCCGGGAGAATTCCAAAGTATTCATTTTACTTATGATCCCCTCGGCAATCGGTATTTCCCAGGTGCGGCCCGCTCCGGTAGATTGCCGTCAGGACATTGCGCAAAACCGGATACCACCATGCCCCATCCCCTCGAAGGCATCACCGTCGTTTCCCTGGAGCAGGCGATCGCGGCCCCGTTCTGCACCCGCCAGCTGGCGGACCTGGGCGCGCGCATCATCAAGATCGAGCGGCCTGGCAGCGGCGACTTTGCCCGCGCCTACGACACGCGCGTGCGCGGCTTGTCTTCGCACTTCGTCTGGACCAACCGCTCCAAGGAGAGCCTCACGCTCGACGTCAAGCACGCCGCGGCCGCCCCCGTGCTGGCCGGACTGCTCGAACGCGCGGACGTGCTGGTGCAGAACCTCGCGCCCGGCGCGGCCGCGCGCCTGGGCCTGGACTTCGACAGCCTGAGCGAAAAGTACCCGCGCCTGATCGTGTGCGATATCTCGGGCTATGGCAGCGACGGCCCGTACCGCGACAAGAAGGCCTACGACCTGCTGGTCCAGAGCGAGTCCGGCTTTGTCTCCGTGACCGGCACGCCGGACGACGGCGTCAAGGCAGGTGCCTCAGTAGCCGATATTGCGGCCGGCATGTACGCCTATACCAATATCCTGGCCGCGCTGCTGGAACGCGGCAAGACCGGGCGCGGCAAGCGCATCGATATCTCGATGCTGGAATCGATGGTGGAGTGGATGGGCTTCCCGCTCTACTACGCCTTCGATGGCGCCGAGCCGCCGCCGCGCGCGGGCGCGGCACATGCCACCATCTATCCCTATGGCCCGTTTCCGACCGGCGATGGCAAGACCGTGATGCTTGGACTGCAGAACGAGCGCGAGTGGGTCGTGTTCTGCGAGGCGGTGCTGGGCGAACCCGATCTCGCCACGCATCCCGACTTTGCCAGCAACAGCCTGCGCAACCAGAACCGCGCCGCGCTGCGCGCGCGCATCGTCGACAGCTTCTCGGGCCTGACCGCCACCGAAGTGGCCGACCGGCTGGAGGCCGCCAGGATTGCCAATGCGCGGGTCAATACCATCGCTGACGTTTGGGACCACCCCCAGCTGGCGGCGCGCCAGCGCTGGCGCCAGGTCGACACGCCGGTGGGTCCGGTGCCGGCGTTGCTGCCGCCGGGCATGACCGAGGCACGCATGGACCCGATTCCGTCGCTCGGCGCGAGCACCGATGCCATCCTGGCCGAACTGGGCCAGACCGCGGCGCAGATTGCCGCGTTGCGCTCGGCCGGCGCAGTCTGAAAGGAGCAGCCATGCCGATCGCCAATCCTCGCAGCTACCTGTTTGTCCCGGCCTCGCGCCCGGAGCGCATCGCCAAGGCGATCGGCTCCGGCGCCGATGCCGTCATTGTCGATTTCGAGGATGCGGTCGCGCCCGCCGACAAGGGGCAGGCCCGCGACGGGCTTGGCGCCCCGTGGGCGGCGCTGGGCCAGCAGGCAGCGGCAGCCGGCGTCGCCATGCTGGTGCGCATCAACGGCGCCGATACCGCGTACTACGAAGACGATCTCGCCTGGTGCCGCGCACAGGGTGTCTCGGAAATCGTGCTGCCGAAGGCCGATTCGGCCGGCGTCGATGCGCTTGCTGCGGCATTGCCCGGTGTGCGCTGTTTCCCGCTGGTCGAGAACGCCGCCGGCTTCGCCGGCTTACGCGAGCTGGCCCGTGCCGGCGGCGTGGTCCGGCTGCTGTTCGGCAGCATCGACCTGATGTTCGATCTCGACGTGCAGGACGACGGTGAGGCGTTGCACTACTTTCGCAGCCGGCTGGTGCTTCATTCCCGCGCGGCGGGTTTGCCCGCGCCCGTGGATGGCGTTTGCACCGCAATCGGCAATGACGCCGCACTTGCCGCGGAAACGCGCCGCGCCCGGGCCTTCGGCTTTGGCGCCAAGCTGCTGATCCACCCGGGCCAGGTCTGCGGCGTGCACGACGGCCTGGCGCCGTCGGCCGATGAACGGCACTGGGCCGGGCGCGTCATGGCCGCGGCTGCCGCTGCCGATGGCGCCGCGGTGGCGGTGGACGGCAAGATGGTGGACCGCCCGGTGCTGGAGCGCGCGCGCCGGATCTTGTCCGGTGGGTAGTCTGCCACAGTCAGTCCAGCCGCTTGCCCGCCGTCTCCGGCGCCATCGCCAGCCCGACCAGCGAAATCAGGCCGCAGCCGATCACATATAGCGCAGGGGCGCTGGCATTGCCGGTCAGTTCGATCAGCCAGGTGGCGATCAGCTGCGCGAAGCCGCCGAACACCAGCACGCCGATGCAATAGACCACCGACAGCCCGCTCGCGCGAATGCGGCGCGGGAACAGCTCGGTGATCAGCACCACGGACGGCACTACGTTCAGCACCAGCGGCAGGGCCAGCATCGCGACCACGGCCAGCAGCGTGCCGAGCGACGGCCGCGCGTTGAGCAGCAGGAAGGCGGGGTAGACCAGCACCAGCATCGCCACGCGCGACCACAGGATGGCGGGCTTGCGGCCGATGCGGTCGGACAGCCTGCCGGCATACGCAGACAGGGCCACCTGCACCAGTGCGGCGACGCAGCCGGCGGCCATGCTGAGCCCGAGCGGGATCTTCAGTACCGTCACCGCGTAGCTGGTCATGTAGTGCAGCACGATATAGGTGGCGGAGGTGCCGCCGATCGTCACCAGCACGCCGGCCACCACCACGCGGCCGTGCCCACGGAAGATTTCAGTCAGGCCTGCGCGTTCATGGCCCGGCGCGCCGGCGGCCGGCGCTTCGGCGGTTTCTTCCAGGTGGCGGCGGATATAGAGACCGAGCGGGATCACCAGGACGAGACCAGCCGGCTCGGCATCATCACGCGCCATAACGCGGTGCGCAGCCCCGCGGCGCAGTGCTTCACCGACTGCCTGCTGCAGGAAATCCGGCGCCGCGCGCGCTCGGCGGCGCAGAAGGACAGCGAGTTGTTCGACGAGCTGGAAGTCTTGTACTGAGCGCCCAGGGCTCGCGACTGCCCGGAAAAGAAAATCGGCCCCATGTGGGGCCGATGTGTCTGGGTGCGACCGGATCAGGCAGCTTCTTTCAGTTCCGCCAGCGCGCGCCGGCCCGCGACCAGTTGCTGCGCCACTTCGGCCACGCGGGCACCCAGGTGCTCGGCGGTGCGCAGGTCGGCCAGCGGCGGCACCACGTCGGCGCTTTCATCGGCGTTGGACTGTGCGGCGGCGCCCAGGAAGAAGCCGTGGCGGTTCAGCGAGTCCTCGGTCGACTTGGAGTTGTTGTGGCCCGGGGGCAGGCCCAGGTTGACCCAGTGCATGCCGTGCTGCGCCGCAAAGATCGCGATCTGCTGCAGCGTGGCCAGCTTGTCGCCGGAGCGCGAAGCCGCGTTGGTGAAGCCGGCTGCGACCTTGTTGGCCCACTTGCCGCCCTTGGCAAAGACATTGCGCGAGGTGGCGTCCATAAAGCCCTTGAACTGTGCCGAGGCGCTGCCCATGTAGGTCGGCGCGCCGAATATGATGGCGTCAACCTGTTCCAGCGTGTCCCAGTGCTGGTCGATGTCCTCGACCGGGATCAGCAGGCTTTCAGTGCCTGCGACATTGCCGGCGCCGCGCGCAACGGCCTGGGCCTGCTTGGCGGTGTGGCCGTAGCCGCTGTGGTAGACGATGGCGACGCGGGTTTGTGCGGTGGTCATGATGGTGGATCCCCTTGGTAGTAGCGAAAATCTGAATACCCTTATGCTGCATCGCGTGATGGACTGGTGCGGTTGCGGCGGGTGGTGAAAGCAGTGTAGGGAGCCGTGGGGCGGACTGCGTGAGCGTCCATGCAATCAGTTGTTGAATTTTTCTGAACAACCGGAATCCGGTGCCGGCTCCATCTCCTCCGCGGGTTTTCCCCGCGGCCAAGCGCGTGGCAATAGTGCTGTGGACACGATAAAGTTGCGACACATTCACCTGTGCCCGGCGCCTCCATCCTCCGCGCCAGAACCCGCAACCGCTTCCGATCCCATGAAACCAGGCGGCAGGCAGATTTTGGCGGTCCGGCAGCAGCGCCGTTCCGGTATCCCCCGCATCCCGTTCGCGAACCGCTCCGCGCTGGCGTTCGCCGCGCTGGTCCTGGCCAGCGCCGGCGCGCGTGCCGCCGACCCGCCCGGCACGGCAGTGGCCGCCGCCACCGCCGAAACGCTGCCCGACGTGGTGGTCAGCGCCA
This sequence comes from Cupriavidus necator, assembly GCF_016127575.1. NCBI lineage: Bacteria > Pseudomonadati > Pseudomonadota > Betaproteobacteria > Burkholderiales > Burkholderiaceae > Cupriavidus > Cupriavidus necator. The sequence continues at coordinate 2,311,356 of NZ_CP066019.1, read as the reverse complement.
CCCGCAGCGAGCAGCGCCGCTTTGACGCGCCGGCGGCGGTGGACAGCGTGCCGGTCGATCCGCTGCGCAGCGCCACGCCGCTGGTGAACCTGTCCGAGGTGCTGGCCGGCGTGCCGGGCGTGGCGGTGCGCGACCGGCAGAACTACTCGCAGGACCTGCAACTGGCGGTGCGTGGCTTTGGCACGCGCTCCACCTTCGGCGTGCGCGGCGTGCGCCTGTATGTCGACGGCATCCCGGCCACCATGCCGGACGGGCAGGGCCAGGCTTCCACTGCCGACCTTGCCAACGCCAGCCGGGTCGAGGTGCTGCGCGGCCCGTTTGCGCAGATGTATGGCAATGCGTCGGGCGGCGTGGTGCAGGTGTTCACGCCCGATCCGCCCAAGGACGGCTTCAGCGGGCGCGCGTCGACGGGCTTCGGCTCCGATGGCCAGTGGCAGGCGGGCATCGCGCTGGCCGGCGGCAACGACCGGCTCGGCGGCTCGCTCGACGCCTGGACCTACCAGACCGACGGCTACCGCGACCACAGCGCGGCGCGCCGCTACCAGCTCAATGCCAAGGTAGTGGCGCAGCCGGCGAGCGGCACGCGCGTGACCGGCCAGTTCAACTATTTCAACCAGCCGCTGGCGCAGGACCCGCTGGGGCTAACGCGCGCGCAGGCCGATGCCAATCCGCGCCAGGCGGTGTCCGCGGCGACCCAGTTCGATACCGGCAAGAACGTCGAGCAGACCCAGGCCGGCGTGGTGGTGGACCACCAGCTGACCGGGACCGACAGCGTGTCGGCACGCCTGTACGGCGGCACGCGCAACCTGTACCAGCGGCTGGGCTTCAGCGGAGCCGCGCCGAATTCGGCCGGCGGCATCGTCGACCTGGACCGCACCTACGGCGGCGCCGCGCTGTCATGGAGCCGGCGCACCGCCACCGCCGCCGGCCTGCCGCTGCTGTGGAGCGCCGGGCTCGAAGCCAACGGCATGCGCGATGGCCGCAACGGCTACGTCAACCAGAACGGCACGCAGGGCGCGCTGCGCCGCGACGAGACCAATACCGCGACCGACCTCGGCGCGTTTGCGCAGTTCGACTGGACCTTCCACCCGGCCTGGCAACTGGTGGGCGGCGTGCGCGCCAGCCGGGTGCGGCTTGGCATTGACGACCACTTCATCAATGCGGCCAGCCCCGATGACAGTGGCAGCGCGACCTACAGCAACGTCAGCCCCGTGCTTGGCGTGGTGTGGCACGCGCTCGATTCCCTCAACGTCTACGCCAACCTCGGCCGCGGCTTCGAGACCCCGACGCTGACCGAAGTCGCCTACGGACCCGGCGGCGTAGGCAGCAACCTGGGGCTGCAGGCCTCCACCAGCCGCCAGGGCGAGATCGGCATCAAGTGGCAGGCGGCGGGGCAGCGGCTGGAGGCGGCGCTGTTCGATGCCGACAGCCACGACGAGGTGGTGCCCCAATCGAACAATGCCGGGCGCACCGTCTACCAGAATGTCAGCGGCGTGCACCGGCGCGGCTTCGAACTGGGCTGGCGCGGCGGCTTTCTCGGTGAGGTGGGCACGCCGGGCAAGGGCGGCGGCAGCCGTATCGAGGCAGGACTGGCCTATACCTGGCTCGATGCTTACTTTGGCGACAGCTTCGTCAACGCGCAGGGCCAGACCGTGGCGGCCGGCAAGCGCCTGCCCGGCACCGCGCGCCACAGCCTGGGCGCGGACTTGTCATGGCGGCCGGCTGCGCCGCTGACGCTGGGGGCAGAGATGCGCGTGGACAGCCGCGTCTACGCCGATGATCTCAACACGCAGGCCGCGCCAGGCTATGCGGTGTTCAACCTGCGCGCCGGCTATGAGTTCCGCATCGGCCCGACCCGGCTCTACGTCTTCGGCCGCATCGACAACCTCACCGACCGGCGCTATATCGGCTCGGTGATCGTCAACGAGGCCAACGGGCGGTATTTCGAACCCGCGCCGGGGCGGCGCTTCTTCCTGGGGCTGCGCGCTGCCCTTTGAGGCGCGCCGGATAGCGGTCAGCCTGCGGATCAGGACTCTATGCCGTCAGGCTGGCAAAGCTGTCCTGTATCCCTCAGAGCGGGCTAATGCCACTGGTTCCGGCATACCGTTGGTGTGCTCCCCCCTACGCTCTCACCACCATCGACAACTCGCTCGCCAGCGACGCCAAGTACGACGCAGGCGCGCTGGTGGCACACACTGACCGCGTAACCTCCATTGCAAGAAATCGTCATGGCATCGCGGGAGACTCACGCGCGCCGGCCTGTCCGCTCATACCAGCCAACGAAAATCCCGCCTGAAAACTCAGATTTTTTTTAATTCTGATTTAAATAGATCGCATTCATTTATAGGAAACGTCCGATATCCGGCTGGACTCCACTTCCATATAAAAGGCGTATTGATGCGCATCAAGTGCGGGCGCAGCGATCGCCCCGCAAAATAGCTAGCCATTGGCTGCCTGTGGCAGTCACCAATCCATTCTCACGGAGCGTGTTTGCATGGGCAGCCGATCGCTTTCCTCTCGTACCGTCACTGTCAAGGGCAATGGCCTGCCCGAATTGATGGGGCAGCCCGCGTTGGTGCTTTCCAAGCTGTCTGGCACCGAGCGCTTGTGCGAACTGTTCGAATACGAGTTGGAGCTGAAGACGCCGGACGACCGCCAAGCGCTGTTCGGCCCGGCGGCGGACCTCGATACGAAGGCGCTGCGCGGCCAGGAGCTGACCGTCACGATTCAGCTCGACGGCATGGGCACCGGAATGGCGGGCGGTGTCGGCGCGGGCACGCGAGAAATCACGGGCATGGTCACCGATGTGCGAGGCCCCATTGCAGTCGGTCACCAGATTGTCTATCGCCTCACCCTGCGCCCCTGGCTGTGGCTGGCGACACTGACCAAGGACTTCCGCATTTTCCAGCAGCAAAGCGCCGTCGAAATCCTCGACACGCTGCTCTCGGACTATACCTTCCCGGTCGAGCGGCGCCTGGACGTGGCGCGCTACCCCAAACGCGAATACCAGGTCCAGTATGGCGAGAGCGATTTCGACTTCTTCCAGCGCCTCACTCAAGAATGGGGGATTTCCTGGCACATCGAACACAGCGAGGGCAAGCACCGGCTGGTGCTGACCGACGGCAACGGCGCCTTTGCCCCGTTTGCCAGCTCCGCCTACCATTCGATCCGCTGGGCACGCTCGTCCGACCGCATCGACGAGGAACACCTCCATGAGTTCGAGCTGCACGACCGGCTGGTGTCGGGCCAGTGGACCAGTTCCGACTACGATTTCGTCAAGACGCGGGCCGACTTGACGGTACGCGCTGCTGATCCACTCGACACCGCGCACGCCGGCCAGGAAATCTACGAGTTCCCTGGCGACCACAGCCAGCCGGCCACCGGCAACGACCCGTGGAAGGAAGGCGACCAGGTGGCCCGGCAGCGCATGGAAGCGCTGCGCCAGCATGGCAGCCGCGCCAGCGGGCGCGGGAATGTGCGCGCCATGGTGCCCGGCTGCACCTTCACGCTGGCGAACTTCATCCAGCCCAAGGCCAACCGCGAATACATCATTCTCGGCACGCACCTGCTGATCGAGGACGTACCGGAAGCGTCGGGCGGCAGCCAGCCGTGGCGCTGCGAGGTGGCATTCACCGCCCAGCCGTCCAACGAACTGTTCCGCCCCGAGCGCACCCAGCCCAAGCCGCGCGCCCACGGGCCGCAGACCGCCACCGTGGTCGGTCCAGAGGGCCAGGAAACGTGGACCGATGAGTACGGGCGCATCCGTATTCAGCTGCACTGGGACCGGCAAGGCAAGCGCGACGCCAATAGCTCATGCTGGGTGCGGGTGGCCTCGTCCTGGCAGGGCGAGCGTTTCGGCGCCGTGCACGTGCCGCGCATCGGTCAGGAGGTGATGGTCGAGCACCTGAACGGCGATCCGGATTGCCCTATCGTGACCGGCAGCGTGCCCAACAAGCTGAACATGCCGCAGTGGCCGCTACCGGAGTTCCACGCGCTGTCGGGCTTCGTCAGCAAGGAGGTGCACGGGAATCGCACCAATACCTTTGTGCAGGACGCCAGCGAAGGACAGATCCAGACCCAGCTGCAGAGTGACCACCAGACCTCGTGGCTGGGGCTGGGCTTCCTCACTCGCATCATCCGCGGCAGTGGCCGCAAGGACAAGCGTGGCGAAGGCTTCGAGCTGCGCTCCGACGCGCAGGGCGTGGTGCGTGCCAATGGCATGCTGCTTACCACCGAGCCCCGCGCCAACGCCAGTGCCCACCACAAGGACATGGGCGAGACGGTGCAGCGCCTCACGGTGGCGCGTGACCAGCAGGAGACGCTGGCGGAACTGGCGCAGGAACACGACGCGCAAGAGTGCACCGACCAAGCCGAGGTCGCGAAGATCATCAAGGCGCAGAACGACGACATCCGGGGCAATGGTACCGCCAACGCCGAGACCGGCGACTTCCCAGAACTGGCCGCGCCCCACCTGGTACTGGCTAGCCCGGCCGGCATCGAGGCCAGTACCGCGCGCTCGACCCACTTCGCCGCTGGAGAGCACCTGGCCTTCACCAGCGCCGGGCACACGAGCCTCGCCATCGGGCAGCGCCTGCTGGCGAGCGTAAGCCGGGGCGTGCGCATCTTCATCCAGAGCATGGGCTGGCGGCTGGTCGCCGCCGGGGGCGACATCGACCTGCGCGCGCTGCAGGACAGCATCAACCTGCTGGCGAAGCTGAACGTCACGGCCACGGCCAACCGCATCACGCTGTCGGCCAAGGAGGAACTGGTGGTGGCGGGCGGTGGCAGCGCCACCATCTACAACGCGGGCGGCATCACCCACAAGACGAGCGGCCCATACACCATCCACGCGGCCAGCTATACCTTCACCAGTGCGCAGAAGTATGTCGCGCAGTTCCCCGAGCCGCCCAAGCCCGGCAAGGGCAATCTCGAACTGTTCAATCACTACGCCAACCGCTTGGGTATCGATGGTGGCGACTTCACGGTCGAGGACGCCTTGGGCAAGGTCACCACTGGCAAGCTCGACACCAAGGGCTTCGCGGCGGTTAGCGGCATCGCACCGGGCCCGGCCAGGGTCAGCTTTGGTAAGGACCCGACCGATACCTGGGCCGAGGGCAGCTATGTCGCCAAGCCAACCTGGCCGCCGGCCGGCGCATCGGCCGACGGCGCAGGCGCGCTGACGCAGGCTTCAGGCATTGCTGTCGGCACCGCCGCCGGCGCCATGGCAAGCCAGGTGCTGGCAGCCGCTGGACAGGCCACCCAGGCACTGCAACTGGCGCAACAAGTGGCCGGCGCGGTCAAGGCCGGTCCTGCCGGCTTGGTTGGCCTGGGCCTGTCCGGTGCGCAGAGCCTGCTGGGCGAGGCCATGCCAACCGCAGGCACGCCGACGCTTGCCAAGGCCAGCCCGCATCCCACGCAGACCACGATGCGCGTGCCCGGCTTTGTCTGAGCACATCGAGCCAAGAATACGAACAATCCTTGACTTGACCTATGGCTGAACCTACACCCGCAGCAAAGCCGCGCGAGCCGCAAACCGCCGTCGCGCCCCTGAACACCATCGCGCTCGAGGACATCGGCAAGGGCGCCGCCAGGTTCGACGCCTGGCTGCAAAGCGCCAGCGGCGGCCTCGTGACGCTGGAGCGCATCAAGACCGTGGCGGGCAGCCTGCCGGTGGTGGGCAACATTATCGCGCTGGTCGACGCCTTGGGCGATGTCGTCACGCTGGTACGCACCAAGTCGCAGAACTTCCTGGACTGGGTGAGCCTGGGCATCAACCTGATCGGCGTGTTGCCCGCGCCGCCGACCATGGCCGCCGCGAGGATGAGCCTGCGCCCGACGCTGGCGCTGGTGCGCCAGGAGCTACGCCAGGCGGCCAAGGCCGCGCTGGGGGATGGGATCATCGAGGTGCTGGTCGGGCACCTGAACGCCACCATCATCGGTGAGATCGATGACTTCGTGGCCAAGGCGCAGGCCAAGCTCGCCACCATTCTCAATGATGCCGGGGTGCTGGGCGAGAAGATGGTGCTGGAGGTCGCCGGCGGCCTGGAGAAGGTGGCGCTGGGCAAGCTCAACGCTGCCGGCAATGCGCAAACAGCGGTCAGCCAGGCACGAGAAGGTGCCAGCCAACTCCTGCATGATCCCAAGAAGGCCATTGGCAACTTCTTGAACGCTACCTGGAACGCCTACAAGGCCGCTGGCAAGGCCGTTGTCAACACGGCGGTCAAGGTTGGCATGCCGGCCGAAATCCGGCAGACGGTGGTGGCCCATGTCGGCCAGTTGCGGACCATGGGGCCCGTGCTGCGCGCGCAGATGACCAGGCTCGCCGACCCGAGGCTACAGCACAGCATTGGCTGGCTGCTGTCGATGCTGGTCCAGGCGGTGGCTGCCTGGCGCAAGAGGAAAGGCAACCATCAGGCCGCCAACGTCCACCCGAAGCAAACCAGCCAGGCCCGCAAGACCGGCCACGAAGGCGAACTGGAGGTGAGCAGCCACCAGGCGCCGGCCAAGGCCAGCCCCCGCTGCAAGAACTGTCCCGCGCCGGCGGGCAGCACCAACAGCATCAGTTTTGCAATGGGCGACGAAACGCTGTCGCACACCGATTTTGTCTTGCCGGGGCTGTTCCCCATCGACTGGGCGCGCACCTACCGCTCCAGCCTGGGCGCCTATGACGGCGGTGAACAGGGCGCGCGCTGGATCACGCCGTACACCACGCGCTTTGATGTGATACGCAAGGAGGGCCAGGAAGCGCTGCGCTACCATGCCGCCGACGGGCGCAGCCACGACTACCCGCTGCCGGCGGTGGGCAAGTTCCACCACGACCCCATCGATAACGTGACGCTGGTGCGGGTGTCGGAGAACGGCCTGACGCTGGCGCGCGGCTTCGAGAGCCAGGAAACCTACCGGCGCCATGGTCAGCGCTTCCGCCTGACCGGCATTACGCTTAGAAGCGGTGCAGGTGTCGCGCTGCACTACGACCACCGCATTGACGGCGACACCGTGCTGTCGGACGTGATCGCTTATCAGGGCGAGACCGTCTTCGCCCACGTTGGTGTGCGCCCGGATGCCAAGGGCCGCATTGCCGAGTTGTGGCAGATCGCAGACAGCAAGCTGGTGCGCCAGCTTTCCCGCTACACCTACGACGATGCGGGCGACCTCACCATGGCGCAGGACGAGAACGCCGCGCATTGGGAGTACACCTATCAGCACCATCTCGTCACGCGCTATACCGACCGCACCGGGCGCGGCATGAACCTGCAGTGGCAAGGTGACGGCCCGGACGCCAGGGCCGTGCGCGAATGGGCCGACGATGGTAGTTTCGATACCCGCCTGGAGTGGGACGAGAACATCCGGCTGACCTACGTTACCGATGCCCATGGCAACGAGACCTGGCATTACTACGACATTCTCGGCTACACCTATCGCATCCAGCACCCGGATGGCTTGTCGGAGTGGTTCTTCCGCGACCACGCCAAGAACGTGGTCAAGCATGTGCACACCGATGGCGCGGTCGATCGCTATGCCTACGACGAGCGCGGCAATCTGGTCGAACACATCCGCCCCGACGACAGCGTGGTGCACTACGCCTGGGATGATAAGGACCAGCTCATCAAGATCCGCGACGCCGAGGGCGGGCTGTGGCTGCGCGATTACGATATCAAGGGCAACCTGACCGAGGAAATCGATCCGCTCGGGCACAAGACAGCATACGCCTACAACAAGTCGGGCTTGCCGGTGGAGATCACCGATGCCAAGGGCGGCAAGAAGCAGCTCGCCTTCACCGCCACCGGACAGCTGGCCAGCTACACCGACTGCTCGGGCAAGACCAGCGCCTGGAAGTACGGCGAGCGCGGGGAACTGGTCAGGTTCACCGATGCGGCGGGCAATGCCACCCAGTACCACTACGAGGCCGGGCAGCTCGCCAGCGTTACCCATCCCGACCAGCGGGTGGAGCGCTTCGAGCGCGACGCCGAGGGGCGGCTGCTGGTGCACACCGATGCGCTGCACCGCCGCACCGCCTGGCGCTATAACGAGGTCGGTCTGATTGCCGAGCGCACCGACGCCGCCGGCCAGACGCTCGGCTACCGGTGGGACCGGCTGGGACGGCTGGCCACGCTCACCAACGAGAACAGCGCCAGCACCGAATTCCAGTACGACCCGGTGGGGCGCCTGCTGCGCGAGAGCGGTTTCGACGGCAAGACGACCGAGTACAACTACGACCCGGCAAGCGGCTTGCTGGATTGGACGGTGGACTCGGGCCAACTGATGACGGATTTCGTCTTTGACGCCATGGGTCGCCTCACGCGCCGCCGTGCGGGGCTGATTGACGCCGACAACCGGGTGCCGCATGTACTGACGGAAACCTTCGCCTATAACGGCAACGGGCGCCTGATCCTGGCCGAAAACGCCGACAGCCGCCTGCAATGGTTCCACGATGCAGCGGGCAATGTGGTACGCGAGCACCAGCACTACCGCTGCCTGAAGGAGCCGCTGGTGGCCGTGTGGCGGCACGAATACGACGCGCTGAACCAGCGCATCGCCACCGTTCGCCCGGACGGGCACCGCGTGGGCGTGCTTACCTACGGCTCGGGCCATGTGCACGGCGTGATGCTGGACGACCGGGAGTTGGTGCAGTTCGAGCGCGACAACCTGCACCGGGACATTGCCCGCACGCAGGGCAACCGGCTGGCGCAGTCGCAGGTGTACGACCCCGCGGGACGCCTCCTGGAGCAGACGCTTTCACACGTCGAGGGCGCCCATGCGGGCCAGCGCATGCTGCGCCGCGAGTACCAATACGATGCGGCGGGGCAACTGTCCAGCATCCGCGACCTGCGGCGCGGCACGCTGCAATACCGCTACGATCCGGTGGGGCGCCTGCTGGAGGCCAACAGCGCGCTCGGGGTGGAAACCTTTGACTTCGACCCGGCGGGCAATCTGCTGCACGACCCCGACACGCGCGTATTCAAAGCCGACCCGGCCCGTGGCCGGCCCGAGTTCCACAGCCGCCTGCAAGGCCGCCCGAAGCTGGTGGACAACCTGCTCAAGCAGTACGCCGGTACCCACTACGAGTGGGACGAGCGCGGCAACCTGAGTTTGCGCGTGGTCAACGGTGTCCATGAGCGCTTCGCCTGGGATGCCTTCAACCGGCTGGTGGGCTGGCACAATCCGAAGGTGGAGGTGCGTTACCGGTACGACGCACTTGGGCGGCGGCTGTCCAAGTCGTCATCGGCCAACTACTTCGAGAATCAGAATGACGGCGAAATCTACCGGCGCAACGAGCGGGCACGGCTGAACCAGGAATACGGCTGCGCCTTCACGCTGTATGGCTGGGACGGTGACCAACTTGCGTGGGAGAGCCGCCAGGAACCCGAGGCCGGTGTCGGCGACCACTTCCGGATAATACCGGGTGCGGAGCGCACCACGCACTACCTGTACGAGCCGGGCAGTTTGGTGCCGCTGGCGCAGGCGGTGCGGCGCGAGGCCATCGACCTGCTGCCTGAACCCGCCTGGGAGGGCGACTACGACCTGGACGACGATCCGCTGTGGACCCGCGAGATTGCGCCGCAGCCGTTCGAGGCGCTGGCCTGGTATCAATGCGACCACCTGGGCACGCCGCAGGAACTGACCGACGAGGCGGGCGAGCTGGCGTGGAGCGCGCAGTACAAGGCATGGGGCGCCGCGCAGGAGGCAATCTCGAACGCCGCGAGGAAGGCCGGCATCCAGAATCCGCTGCGCTTCCAGGGGCAGTATTACGATCACGAGAATGGGCTGCACTACAACCGGCACCGGTATTATGATCCGGGAACCGGGCGCTTCGTCTCCAAAGACCCTATCGGGCTGGCTGGCGGGCTGAACCTGAATCAGTACGCGCCGAACCCGATAAGCTGGGTTGATCCGCTCGGGCTGGCATGCAGTCAGACGCGGCGCGCTAGTCTGAGAGAAGTTCGGCGACAGCTTGGCATTCCAATGTCTCAGCAACCAACAAGTCAGAAAATGGTTCCATTAACTGACTCAAGCGGTGCTTGGATCCTCGGCAACGACAAGCACCCGATCATGACCAGAGAGTTGACCTATCAGTTGAATGGGAAGAATGTGATTATTCAAGACCACTCGGCAGGGCACTACTACAATGAAGGAGGTGTTGGCGACCAGCCGTCGCACCATAATGTACGCCCCGAAGACAATACTCGGACGGGCAAAGTCGATGGTATGGACGATCATTACCATTTCAATTGCCGGAATAAGAAATGAAGACAACTGCGAGGTTAATGAATCCCAAAGCCATGATTTCCATATATGGTGAGTTTCCGTCACTTAGTGGATCTGAACTTTCTGACGTCCATGTCAAGCGCGATGAGCCGCGGCTATCGGTCAAGCTTATAACTGAAGAGAAGCCAAAATCTTGCCCTGACCGATGGCCCAAGAACTATGACGTGGTTCATATTAAGCTATCATTTGTCGGCTTGAGCTGCTTGTCCTTCAGCCACTGGGGGCATGAGAACATCATCGACAAGTTCGAATGGGAGGATATGGAAGAATCAGTATCTGTGCGGTTTGTATGCAAAAATCAAACTACGTTGGCATTCTCATGTGATTGGATTCGCATCGAGAGCATTACTTACGGGCATGTTGGCAGTCCGTGAAAGACATACGAAGGGGCCGCAAGCTGACGCCGCGCCCTCGAATCAGTAACGTGTCGAACCCGGTAGGCCCTGTGGAATTGAGTCACGGCAATCAGCCTGCCCCCGACCAACGGGCTATCAGAACCACAATGTTATCCATGATCGATGGACGGCATATCCGATACATTAGTGGGGCGACAAAATGATTTGCCACAAGGTATGGATAGGATGAAATTGTTGAAGCAAGGATTAACAGGTCGCTGAAATACCTCCAGCGGACGTCAGCGTGACAACTGGCTGAAGCGTTGATTTGAGGACCCCATCCAACCCCACATTCATGCGCGGCGGAGACACCTTCACCGAAAGTTTGTTCACCATGCGGCGTCTGGATGATTTCGTGCCGAAGTCGCACCCGCTGCGCTCGATCCGAACCATGGCCAACCAGGCGCTGGTGAAGATGGACCGGTTGTTCGCGCAGATGTACGAGGCCGACATCAAGGGTGGCCGGCCTAGCATCGCGCCGGAGAAGTTGCTGCGCGCCATGCTGCTGCAGGTGCTCTACAGCATCCGCTCCGAACGTCAATTGATGGAGCAGACGCAGTACAACCTGCTGTTTCGCTGGTTCATCGGGCTATAGATGGACGCCCCAGTTTGCGTGCCAACGGTCTTCACCAAGAACCGCGAACGGCTGACTAAGCATGATGCTGTGATCGAGTTCTTCAACGAGGTGCTGGCTATCGCGCAGAAGAAGAACTGGCTGTCGGGGGAGCACTTCAGCGTCGACGGCACGCTGATTCAGGCGTGGGCAGGCCACAAGAGCTTTGTGCGCAAGGACGGCGGTGACAAGGACGATAACGACGGCGGTAACTTCAAGGGTCGCAAGCGCAGCAACGACACGCACGAGTCCAAGACCGATCCCGATGCCAGGCTGTACCGCAAGGGCAAGACTGCGAGTGAACTGCGCTACATGGGCTATACCCTGAGCGACAACCGCCACGGCCTGGTGGTGAGCGCCATGGTGACCAATGCGGACGGACACGCCGAGCGCGAGGCCCGCGAAGGTCATGCATCAACGATGCCAGGCAGGTGACTGAAGATCTGAATGTGGAAGTCACCGTGGGCGCGGATAAAGGCTACGACGCGCAGGAGTTCATTCAAGCCTGCCTGGAGATGAAGGTGACGCCGCATGTGGCGCAAAACACCTCGGGTCGGCGCTCGGCGGTTCCTGATGCCATTGCCCGCAGCGAGGGATATGCCATCTCGCAGCAAAAGCGCAAGCTGATCGAGCAAGGCTTCGGCTGGGTCAAGACGGTCGGGCGCATGCGCCAGGTGATGGTGCGCGGACTGAAGCGAGGCGACTAGATGTTCGTGCTGAGCATGGCCGCCTACACCTCGTGCGCATGCGTTCGCTGGGAAAAATCCGTCCGCAGTTGCAGTAAGCGGGCCAAGAATGCCGGAAACGGGCGCCCAACAGCCGAAAAAAACGATTCAGGGGCGCATAGCTTCCGGATTGTGAAATCAAGCAGTGCTTACCTGCACAGGCGGAAAGCATTCCGTTTGTGCGGCAGTACTTCAGCAGCCTGCTAGTCTGCTATTACCTTGAGCGTAGCGCCGACAGCGGGTCACTGCTGGCGTTGGCCTATTGCGGGCTTCTTCCTGAACCTGTTTAACCTGGTTCCGCTTTCACCCTTCGATGGCGGGGGGCGGGCTGTGGCAATGACAGCACCAGCCCGTTACTGTTACGGTCACTGCGGCGGCGCGCAAGCCACCGAGGTAAAATCGCCCCGGCCGCACAATCCGGCGAGGCGCCGGGTGCCCTGCGATCTGTAGCCAGACTCCAGCAATTCCCAGTCAACCGCGCCAGCTAGAGGCATTGGTTTGCGAGGGGAAGCAAACCGCCAGCAGGCCAGTTTTCTCAGCGATCAGAGGGCACTAGCTCCTGACCAGCAACACCGGGCAGTGCGCATGGGCAAGCACTCGCCTGGCGACCGAGCCGATGATGGCATCCAGGAAGCCGCCGCGGCCGTGCGAGCCCATCACGATCAGGCTGGCGCCGATGCTGCCCGCGTACTCGACGATGCGGGCCGGTGCGAAGCCGACGAAGCCGTGGCACTCGCAAGCGATACCGGCCTCGTCCAGGATGCTCGCCACGGACTGCATCGCCTTGTCGTTCTGTTCGCGATGCCAGGCATCCAGGGTGGACCGGTCGATGAAGGTCTTGATGTCGCCAGCCACATCCGGTTCGCAGTGCACCACGTGCACCACGAAATCGCGGCTGAACAGGGGATTCTGTACCAGGTAGCGGGCGGCCGCGTCGCTATAGGCCGACCCGTCGGTCGCAAGCAGGATCTTGTTCATGGAATCGCTCCTTATGTGCGCCGGTTCCCTGCCCTGCGCTCGCGCGGGGCGCAGTGGCCGCCCAGTTCGTCCCCGGCGTGCGCAAGCGTGCGCCTGGCCCTGGCCCGGCTGACCAGGACGGACACGAACAACGTCATGGCGACGGCGCCGAGAGACCAGTGCACCGGCACATGGAACCACGGCTCGGCCAGCATCTTGGCGCCGATAAAGGCCAGCACGATGGCCAGGCCGTACTTCAGATAATGGAAATGCTGCGCCAGGTTGGCCAGCAGGAAATACAGCGCCCGCAGCCCCATGATGGCGAAGATGTTCGAGGTGAAGACGATGAACGGGTCGGTGGTGACGGCGAAGATGGCCGGAATGCTGTCGACGGCAAACACCAGGTCGGTCGCCTCGACCAGCAGCACCACCAGGAACATCGGTGTCGCATGGCGCAGGCCGTCGACGCGCACGAAGAAGTGCTCGCCGTGATAGTCCGCGGTGATCCGCATATGCGCACACAGGAAGCGAACGATGGGATTGCGCGAGAGATCGGGGGCACGCCTGGAGACGAACAGCATCTTGATGCCGGTGAACAGCAGGAACACGCCGAACACGTAGAGGATCCACGAGAATTCGCTGATCAGCCACACGCCGAGCAGGATCATGACGGCGCGCATCACGATCGCGCCGACCACGCCGAACAGCAGCACCCTGCGCTGCAACTCCGGCGGCACCGCGAAATAGCCGAAGATCATCGCGAACACGAACATATTGTCGACCGACAGCGACAGCTCGATCAGGTAGCCGGTATAGAACTCCAGCACCTTGCGGTCTGCGGTCTCGCGTCCGGCGCTTCCGGCCAGCAGCCACCACAGGGCGATGCCGAAGAGCACCGCCAGCGTCGACCAGGCCAGGGTCCAGCCCAGCGCCTCGCGCGTTGAAACGCGGTGCGCGTGCCGGCCGCCAAGGACGAACACGTCCACCACCAGCGTCCCCAGCACCAGGACCAGGAAGCCGGCCCACATCGGGGCGGTGGCAAAGGTATCCATGCCGCTAGGGTCCTGCTCCGTCGGCAGATGTCATGGCAAGTTCCTCGCGGCGCGGGGCACTAGGCCCGCCTCGCATCCCGGTGCGTCGTGCGCCGCGCATCCGGTTCGCCGCAGTAATGGAGGATCTCGGCGCGGGCGGTGTTGCGCAGGCGCATGGCGGCGGGCCAGTCTGCGCCGTCCGGCCAGAGCGGGCTGCCGATGACCACGCCGATTGGCCCGCGGCGCGGCAGCCACTGGCCGTCGCGCAGCACCGAGCGGGTGCCGCGGATGGCGACCGGCACCACAGGCGCGCCGGCCCGCGCGGCCGCCAGGAAAGCGCCCGAGCGGAAGGCCTGCAGCCCCGGCGCACGGCCGAAGGTGCCTTCGGGGAAGAACAGCGCCGAATGCCCGGCGCGCACCGCGGCCACCACGCGCTCCACATCCTCGTGCTCGCGCACGTTATCGAAGCGGTCGATGAAGTCCGCGCCGATGCTGGCCAGGTAGGTGCCGGGAATGCGCTGGCGCTGCAGCTCGCGCTTGGCGACCATGCATACCGGCGTGGGCAGCGCGGCCACCAGCACGATGCCGTCCAGGTAGCTGGCGTGGTTCGAGACCAGGATGCAGGGCCGGTTGCGCGGCAGGTGCTCAAGCCCTTGCACGAACCAGGGCACCGCGCCCAGCCTGAGAAACAGCCGGGCGGCGTGGTGGCTGAGCGTCCAGCCCAGTGCCGGCCGGTGCAGCGCAACCGATGCCAGCCAGGTCGCCGGCGCCAGCGTTGCGAACAGGAGCCAGGTGTAGAGCGCGTAGGACAGGCTCGCGGCGGTCTGCCGGCCGCGCCGCAGTTCCGGCCGCAGCGCGCGCCAGCCAAAGCGCGCGATCTGCAGCCAGGGCGCTTCCACGCCGCGGCCGGGGCGTCCGTGCTCGAAGCGCTCGCGGCAGGCGGCGCGCCGGATCTTGCCGCTCGATGTCTTCAGGATGCTGTGCGGCGGCACCAGCGCGATATGGTCGGGCGGCATGCCCAGCACGTCGAGGGCGGTCTTCAGCGCCTGCCGGTGCAGCGCGCGGCGCGCCTGCACATCCTTCTCTGCGGTTTCCGCCATCACCACGATGCGTTCCGTGCCGCTATCCGGATCGGGACTGCCGAACACGGCCACGCAGCCCTTGCGTATGCCGGGGATGGCGCCGACCGCCTGCTCCAGTTCATAGGGATAGATATTGCGGCCGCCGCGAACGATGGTTTCCTTGGCGCGCCCGGTGATATAGACCTCATCGGCGGCGATATAGGCATAGTCGCCGGTGTTCAGCCAGCCGCGGTCGAACAGCTGGCGGGTCTGCACGGGATTGCGGAAATAGCCGCTGGTGGCTGAAGGGCCGCGGAACTGCAGCAGGCCTTCATGCCGCTCGCCCAGTTCGCGTCCGGTGGCGTCGACGATGCGGACTTCGTGGCCGGACAGCGGCCGGCCGCAGGACGGGAATTCCAGTGTCTCGCGCTCGCCAGTGGGCCCGTGTTCGCCCGCGGGCACGGCCACGGCAGTACGCGTGAATTTGTCGCGGTCGATGCGGTCGGCCGCCAGCCCTCGGCCAAGCGGCGGAAAGGCCAGGCCCAGCGAGGCCTCCGCCAGCCCGTACACCGGCGCGGCAGCCTGCGGGCGCAGGCCGTAGCGGGCAAAGCGCTCCATGAAGACGCGCATGGTCTGCAGGCTCACCGGCTCCGCGCCATTGAAGACGAAGCGCCAGCTGGACAGGTCCAGCCCGGCCAGGTCGGCATTGGCCAGCTTGCGCAGGCACAGTTCGAAGGCGAAGTTGGGCCCGCCCGAGAGCGTGCCGCGGTACTTGTGGATCGCCCAGAGCCAGCGCTCGGGCCGCGCCAGGAAGGCAAGCGGCGACATCACCACCAGCGGGTAGGCGTAGTACAGGCTGCCCAGCCAGGCGCCGATCAGGCCCATGTCGTGATAGAGCGGCAGCCAGCTGACAAAGACGTCCTGCGAGCCGACGGCCAGGGTCTTGCCCATGGCGCGCAGGTTGGCCAGCAGGTTGGCATGGCTGAGCACGACCCCCTTGGGCGAGCCGGTGCTGCCTGAGGTGTATTGCAGCAGGGCGATGTCGTGCGTGCGCAGCATCGGATGGACCGGGGCGCCGCCGCCGTCCGCCAGCTCCTGCGGCGTGAGCACGCTATGCAGCGTTCCCGTGCTGGCCTTGAGCAGGGCCGCCAGCGGCCGCGCCTGTGCCACCGTGATCAGGACCGGCGCCTGCGCGTTGGCCAGGATGCCGGCGTGGCGCTGCAGGTGGTCGCCGATCTGCGCCAGCCGCGCCGGCGGGTAGAGCGGCACCGGAATCCCGCCCGCCAGCAGCACGCCGCAGAAGCTGTAGAAGTATTCGGGGCTGGTGGGCAGCATGATGGCCACGGCCGTGCCCGCGCTCACGCCGCGGGACACCAGCCCGGCCGCGATGGCCGCAGCGCCGCGGTGCAGCTGGGCAAAGCTGATCTGCGTGTCTGCGCCGTCGCCGTCCTGCAGGATGATGTGGGTGCGCTCCGGGTGGCTGCGCAAGTGCCAGCGCAGCACGTCCGGCAAGGTGGCGGCACTGTCGGGCGCCTGTGCCGCCGGGGCAGGGCGGGCCTGGCGCAGGTGCGTGCCGCTCGCTCCGGGCGGCAGGTCCTGGGCGGCGAGCAAGGCGCGCAGCAGCGCGCGCGGGGTGTCGGCCTGGGCCAGCACCTGCTCCGGCAGGCTGACGCCGAAGCGGTGTTCAAGGCGGGTCAGCAGCTCGGCGCGCGTGAGGCTGTCGAAGCCCAGGTCGCCTTCGAGCGTGCTGTCCAGCGCGACCGTCACTTCGGACTCTGCCGGCGGGCGCATGGCCGAAGACATCTCCCGCACGATGCCGAGCAGGGCATCTTCGTAGTTCTGCCTCGGGGGAGAATCCGCTTTCATGCGCGTACGGCCTCTGTCCACGCGACACCGCGGCCGCCGCCGAGTGCTGGCTGGCACGGCGGCCCTTGTCGATGACGCCTGGACTGACACCCTAAAGATAGGCTGCGTGCGGAAATTGTCGAGGCAGGTGCCGAACCGGGCACAGGCGGGCAAGCCCCGACTGCACGCCGATCCGGCAGCATCGTGCACATGACAATGAAATCCGCGCCCGCGTACGGGTTGCCTCTCTATGCTGGAAGGTAGAGCGCGGACGCGCATTCCCGAGGATGGCAAAGCCATGAACGCTGACGCAGCCCTGGCAGGCCGGATCCTGGAGGTTGCCCTGATGCTGGGCGAGCGCAGCGGCTGGGATGCCCTGCACCTGCATGACGTTGCCGACGACATGGGCATCGGCCTGGACCAGATCCATCGGCATTACCGGCAGAAGGACGACCTGGCCGAGGCCTGGTTCGAGCGGGCCGACCTTGCGCTCGTGCGCGCTTCCTCGCGTGAAGGCTGGGCCGCCCTGTCCCACCGCGAGCGCCTGGAGCAGGCCATCCTCGCCTGGCTCGAGGCGCTGGCCCCGCACCGGCAGCTCACCGCCCAGATGCTGCGCTACAAGCTGCAGCCGGAGCACGTGCATCTGCAGGTGCAGGGCCTGCTGCATATCAGCCGCACCGTGCAATGGCTGCGGGAATCGGCGCGCCTGCCCGAATCCGGCTGGCGCCGCGAATTGGGCGAGGTCGTGCTGACCGGAATCTTCCTTTCCACCTTTGGCTGTTGGCTACGCGACCGTTCTCCGGATTCCGGCCACACGCAAGCGTGGCTCGAACGGCAACTGCGCTGCGCCGAGCGCCTGGCCTGGCGCCGCCCTGGCGACAAGGGAGCCCGGTCCGGATGGACACGATCACCCATGCCTTGATGGGGGCGCAGGCCGCGCTCGCCATCCCTGTCGCCGAGGTTCCCGGCCGGCGACTCAGCACGCGCGAACGCCTGCTGCTTGGCGCTGCGGCCGGTGCCTTTCCGGATATCGATTTCCTGGGTTTTTTGGTCCATCCGCTGCGTTTCCTGGCGCAGTGGCACCAGGGGCCGACCCATTCGCTGCTGCTGCTCCCCGCCTGGGGCGCGCTGCTTGCCGGCCTGTTCTGCCTGGCGGCGCACCGGCGCGAGGCCTGGAGGGAAGCGTTCGCCGTCAGTTGCCTCGGCGTGGCCAGCCACATCGCGCTGGACCTGGTCACGGTCTATGGCACCCGCATCTTCTATCCCGGCTCCGAACGGCGCTTCAGCCTTGGCACCAGCTTCCTGATCGATCCGCTGTTGAGCGGCATTGTCGTGTCCGGACTGGTCCTGGCACTGTTGCTGGCGCTGCAGTGGCGCGGTCGGGCGGCACTGGCGGGCATGGCGCTGCTGTGTGCCTATGTCGGCGTCCAGGCTGTGCTCAGGCAACGGGCGCTGGAACTGGGCAACGAATCCTTGCGCACTGCCGGTATCCAGGCGCAGCGCGTGGATGCGCTGCCCCAGCCGTTCTCTCCGTTCAACTGGAAACTGATTGCCCGCGCGGAGACGGACTACCGCGTCGCCCACGTCAACCTGGCCGGGCATCGGGCCTGGGTGCCGCAATGGCAGGTGCTGGGGCGCCTGCCGGCCATGGCCAGGGCCTACGAACCGCCCGGGCGCATGGTCTGGACCGAGCGGCCGCAGCTGCTGGAGGCGCCGGCTGAGCAGGCGCTGGCTGAGCAGGCGCTGGCATGGCAGCTCTGGGTGCGGCCGGACTTTGCCGATTTCAGGCAGTTCGCGGTCTATCCGGCCTTGTCCGCCATCACGGCGATGCGGGCATCGCCATCCGTGCCGCCGGGCGCAGCGGTCGCCTGCGTCTGGTTCACCGACCTGCGCTACGACCTGCCCGCGCTGGAAGACATCTTCCGCTATGGCTATTGCCGCGACAGTGCGCAGGCACCGTGGCGGCTGTACCGGCTTGCCTATTTCAGCCAGGACCAGCGCCAGCGCCTGGACTAGGGCAGCGAGGCGCTTGGCCACGCATCGATTTGCCTGTTCCGCGATAGACCTTTAAGGTGTCGGCTTTGGCCGGCGCATACCGGGATTCCGGGGCCCGGCCGGCCCGGAGCCCGCCACATGACCACACCCCAGCCCGACGACCGCACCCGCCGCATCATGCTGTGGGTGGTGGCGGTCGGCTTCTTCATGCAGACGCTGGACTCGACGATCGTCAACACCGCGCTGCCGTCGATGGCGCACAGCCTGGGCGAGAGTCCGCTGCGGATGCAGTCGGTGGTGATTGCCTACTCGCTGACCATGGCGGTGATCATCCCGGCATCGGGCTGGCTGGCTGACCGCTTCGGCACCCGCACCATCTTCCAGACCGCCATCGGGCTGTTCGTGGTGGGTTCGCTGTTGTGCGCCTACGCGCCTACGCTAAACTTCCTGATCGGCGCGCGCGTGGTGCAGGGCGTGGGCGGGGCCATGCTGCTGCCGGTGGGGCGGCTCTCGGTGCTGCGCACCTTCCCGCGCGAGCAGTACCTGCAGGCGCTCAGCTTCGTCGCCATCCCCGGCATGCTCGGCCCGCTGATCGGGCCGACGCTGGGCGGCTGGCTGACGCAGGTGCTGTCGTGGCACTGGATCTTCCTGATCAACGTGCCGGTCGGGCTGCTGGGCGCACTGGCCACGGTGCGCTATATGCCCAACGCGCGGCTGACCGGCATCGGGCCCTTTGACATCGCCGGCTACCTGCTGCTGGCCATCGCCATGCTGTCGCTGTCGTTCTCGCTCGACGGGCTGGCCGGGCTGGGCTTCCAGCATGCCACCGTGCTGATGCTGCTGATCGCCAGCATGGCCGCGCTGACCGCCTACGGGCTGCACGCCAACCGGCGCAAGCAGCCGCTGTTCCCGCTGCGGCTGTTCCGCATCCACAGCTTCAGCGTGGGGCTGCTGGGCAACCTGTTCGCCCGGATCGGCAATGGCTCGATGCCGTTCCTGATCCCGCTGACGCTGCAGATCAGCCTGGGCTATTCGCCGTTCGATGCGGGCCTGATGATGTTGCCCGTCACCGCCGCCGGCATGGCCTCCAAGCGCCTGGCCACGCGCCTGATCCAGCGCCACGGCTACCGCCGCGTGCTGGTGGCCAATACCTTCGTGGTGGGGCTGGTGATGGCAGCCTTTGCGCTGATCACGCCGCAGTTGCCGCTGTGGCTGCTGGTCCCGCTGCTGGCGCTGTTCGGCATGGTCAATTCGATCCAGTTCACGGCCATGAACACGGTCACGCTGAAGGACCTGAGCGGGGCCGGCGCCAGCAGCGGCAACAGCATGTTGTCGATGGTGCAGATGCTGTCGATGAGCCTGGCGGTGACCGCGGCGGGCGCCTTGCTGGCGACCTTCCAGCACCGCTTCGGCGGCGATTCCACGGCGGTGCTGCCGGCGTTTCATGCCACCTTTGTCTGCATGGGGCTGATCACGTGCGCGTCGGCCTGGATCTTCATGCAGCTGGGGGTGCGCGAAGCCGCGCCGGCGATACCGGTGCAGCATGGCGAAAAGGAGGTGTGAACGCCTGCGCCCGGGCGCCTGCGTGACACATGGGGCGCTTTGCGGGGGCGGCCGCGAACTTACCCGCACTTCGCGGCTCCTATCCACATGAGCCGGCAGCGCCCGGTGCAGGGAGGCGCCCATGCAGCCGACAGGCAAGCCCGAGACCGAACCCGCCATTCCGCAGTCGTCCGGCGCCACTGCCGGCGGCAGCACGGTGCCGCGCACGGCCCCGGCCACCCCTGACGGCGCCGGCGCGGTGCCGGGGCCATCGGCGGCGCCCGGCAAGGTCCATGCGGCGGCGCAGCCGGCGCTGGTCACGGACCGGGACTGCCCGCCGCCGCACACGCTGCCCGGCTGCGCTTGCGCCGACATGCTGTCGCCCGCGGCGCGCTACTGCGAGCTGTTCGTCGACGTCCAGCACAGCGGCCTGTTTGCCGACAGCAAGACCTTCCCTGACTGCATTCCCAACTGCGACCCGGACCTGATCGTGGCACGCTACCGCGAAACGCGCGACACGCCGGGTTTCTGTCTGGCTGATTTCGTGCAGGCGCATTTCACCCGCGCCACCGTGCCGGAGAGCCACTACGTGTCAGACCCGGCCAGCACCCTGCGCGAGCATATCGACGGCCTGTGGCCGGTGCTGACGCGCGAGCCCGTGGCCCATCCGCCGTTGTCGTCGCTGTTGCCGCTGCCGCACCGCTACGTGGTGCCGGGCGGGCGCTTCGGCGAGCTGTATTACTGGGACTCCTACTTCACCATGGAGGGGCTGGCCGGCAGCGGGCGCGGCGACCTGATGGTGGAGATGGCGCGGAACTTCGCCTACCTGATCGACACCTATGGCCTGGTGCCGAACGGCACGCGCAACTACTACCTGAGCCGCTCGCAGCCGCCGGTGTTTGCGCTGATGGTGGACCTGCTCGAGCGCGAGCAGTTGGCCAGCGCCATCGACTTCCTGCCGCAGCTGCGCCGGGAATACGCCTTCTGGATGGACGGTGCCGACTGCGTGCGGCCGGGCCACGCGCACCGACGGGTGGTGTGCCTGCCCGACGGCGCGGTGCTGAACCGCTACTGGGACGACCGCCCGTGGCCGCGCGAAGAGGCCTTCCTGGAAGACATGGAGACCGCAATGCGCAGCGGCCGGCCGCATCACCTGGTGTTCCGCGACCTGCGCGCCGCGGCGGAATCGGGCTGGGACTTCAGCTCGCGCTGGCTCGATTCGCCATCCACGCCCACCGGCCAGCCCGCGGACCTTGCCACCATCCGGACCACGGCGATGCTGCCGGTCGACCTCAACGCATTGCTCTGGCACCTGGAAACGCGCCTCGCCGTGCTGTGCGAGCAGGCGGGCGATGCCGCGGCGGAGGCTTACCGCGTGGCGGCGCAGCGGCGCGAGGCAGCCATCCTGCAATACATGTGGAACGACACCGCGGGCGCCTTTGTCGACTACGACTGGTGCCGCGGCGCGCCGCGGCTGTGCCTGACCGCGGCAATGGTGATGCCGCTCTATCTCGGTCTTGCGCTGCCGTCGCAGGCGCAAGCCGTGGCGCAGGCGGTGAAGGACCGGCTGCTGGTTGACGGCGGGCTGGCCACCACGGAATGTGCTTCGGGCCAGCAATGGGACCATCCCAATGGCTGGGCGCCACTGCAATGGCTGGCCGTGCGCGGGCTGGCACGCTATGGCCATGACGACCTGGCGCGTGAGATTGCGCAGCGCTGGCTGGCGACCGTGGCCAGTCTCTACACCCATGAATGCAAGCTGGTGGAGAAATACCGCATCCGGCATATCGAAGGGCCGGCCCGGGGAGGGGGCGGGGGCGAGTATCCGTTGCAGGATGGCTTTGGCTGGACCAACGCGATTGCCGGCGCGTTGATGGCTCTATACGGAGAGGTGCCGGCAAGATGCCGGGCGGATGATTTGGCGAGCTGAGGTGGGCACACTGCGCTTGCATCGCGTTGGGGGGATTTGGGGATTGCTGCTCAATGCGGTCGGGGTGTCGCTCTTGACTGGGCTGTTTCGCCGGCTGCGCCGGCGAAACAGCCCACGCCTGCCAAGAGCCACAGCCGAATCGCATGGCAACAACAAGAACAGCCACCTTCAAAATTTCACGGACACACTCATCCAGTACCGGCGCCCATCCTCGACATGCCCATAGTCGGTGTAGTTCACCTGCTTGTCGAAGAGGTTGTAGATCCCGGCAAACACCGACACGTTCCTGGTAACCGTGTAGGTCGCCCCCAGGTCGACAAAGGTGTACGACGGCGCCACCACGGTGCTGGATGACGGCCCCGTGATCGGCTGGCTTTCCTTGCCGCGGTAGTTGACGCGCGCCCAGGCGTTGATCTTCTCGCTCGGCCGCCAGTTCAGCGTGGCCACCAGCAGGTGCATCGGCAACTGGTTCAGCGGCTGGCCCTGGTACTGGCCGCTCTTCTGTTCCGACTTGGTATAGGTATAGCTGCCGGTCAGCGACCACGCTTGCGCGATCGGCCAGCGCAGGCTGGCTTCCACCCCGCGCGAGTAGGCGCGGTCCACGTTCATGTAGGTGGTCGGGTTGGCGCCGAACCGGTTAGGTGCGTCGGTGCACTGCGTGGCCGGGCAGGCGACGCGCGTGATCTTGTCCTTGAAGTCGTTGTTGAACAGCGTCACGCCCGCCTGCAGGCCGTTGCCCTTGTCATAGAGCAGGCCCAGTTCCTGCGACAACATCGTCTCGGGCTTCAGGTCGGGGTTGCCGTACATATTGCCGCCGCGGCTGGTCTGGCCCCAGCCGGCCACGGTCTGGCGCAGGTCCGGCGCACGGAAGCCGGTCGACACCCCGCCCTTGACCGTCCAGCGCTCGGCCGCATGCCACACGCCGTACAAGCGCGGGCTGTAGTGCTGGCCGAAGTTCTGGTCGTGATCCATGCGCACGCCGCCGGTCAGGGCAAAGCTCTGCGCCAGGCGCCACTCGTCCTCGGCAAACAGCGCCCACTGGTAGCGCTCGACCTGGTTCGGGCCGCCGGCGATCTGGTTGCCGGTCTGGTCGTTCAGGCGCTGGTTCAGGTATTCGCCGCCAACCGACAGCATATGGTTGCCCAGTGGCATGGCCCAGCTGGTGCGCAGGTCCAGGTTCTTGATCTTCATCCGGCGGCTGCGGTTGTCGAACTCCTCCTGCTGGATATAGCTGTCGGAGACGCCGAAGCCCCAGCGGCCGGTATGCGACAGCGCGTACTTCTCGCTGCGGTAGTCGGTCTCGGAGGAGGTGGGGCAGCCGGAGCGCGGGCAGGCGGTGCCGGGCGGCAGCGGCGGCACGGTCTTGCCCACGGTCTCGCTGCGCAGCTGGCGCATGCCGGTGGCCTCGAACACGATGTCGTGGTTGCGCGTGGGCGTCAGCGCCAGCTTGGCGGTCAGGCTCTCGGCGCGGCGGCCGCGGAAGCCGTAGTCGATATCGTCTTCGATGCGGTGCGTGCTCTGGCCGTACAGCTGCAGGCCCAGCAGCTCGCTCTTGAGCGGCCCGGCCAGGTAGAAGTTGCCCTGGTAGAGATTGCCGGAGTCGCTGTTCTCCTGCAGCGTGGCGTCGCCGCGCAACTCGCCCGTCCACGTCCTGGGCACCTTGCGCGTGATGATGTTGATCACACCGCCCATGGCGTCGGAGCCGTACAGCGACGACATCGGCCCGCGCACCACCTCGATGCGCTCGATCGCGGACAGCGGCGGCGTCCAGCTGCTTTCCACGCCGGACGAGTCGGAGTTGGTGCGGGTCTCACGCGAGTTCTGGCGCTTGCCGTCGATCAGGATCTGGGTGTACTTGGCGCCCATGCCGCGCAGGCTGATGTCGGTCCGGTCGCCGCCGCCGCTGACGATTACGCCTGGCACTTCCACCAGCGCATCGTTGATGTCGCGATAGGCCTTGTTCTCCAGGTCTTTGCGCGTGACCACGCTGATCGACGCGGGCGCGTCGCGGATGTCCTGCTCACTGCCGGCCGCCGTCACCACCACGGTGGCGAGGGTGGCTTCCGTCTTCAGCGCCTGCGCCTGTGCCCAGGCTCCCGTCATGCCGGAGGCGGCGCATGCCGCCGCCAGCATCCGCATCCATTGACCCCGTTGTACGCCCGCCGGTGCTGGCAACCCTGCCGCCGCTCTTGTTGCCGCCCCGATCCCGGCGACCTGCCTGAACTTCATCATTTTCCCTGTCTTCTGTAAATAACAATCATTCTCATATTAAAATTCGAGATGAAGGTGCCTACCAGTCACTTTGGATAGCTTTTGTTTTCTTGACGTTTCTTGACGGAACCGGGGACCGGCGGCCACGTCCACGTCCGCAAGGCCCCGGCAAGCTGCATGCTGATGTGCTTCCACACGCCGCTCGCGCGCGTGCTGCTGATCGACGACGACCTGGAACTGGCGCAGATGCTGCGCGAGTACCTGGAGCCCGATCACTGCACCGTCACGCTGGCGCACACCCGCCAGCAGGGCGAGACCCTGCTGGCCCGCAACGACTACGACGTCGCCCTGCTGGACCTGATGCTCCCCGACGGCAACGGCCTGGACCTGCTCAGGCTGCACCGCGCGCGCTCGCAGCGCCCGGTGATCATGTTCACCGCGCACGGCGATGAAGCCGACCGCGTGCTGGGGCTGGAACTGGGCGCCGACGACTACCTGAGCAAGCCGTTCAGCCCGCGCGAGCTCAAGGCGCGCATGCATGCGGTGCTGCGCCGTTTCCACCGCGCCGCGCCTGCCGCGCCCGCACAGGCGCCGTGGCTGGAGGCTGGCGCGCTGCGCCTGAACCTGGCATCAGGCCTGGCCATCCACGGCAACGCCGAGGCGCCGCTGACCGGGGCCGAGCAGCGCGTGCTGGAAATCCTGATGCGGGCGCCGGGCCGGGTGGTTGCGCGCGCCGAGATCGGCCGGTTCGCGCTGGGCCGCGCGCCGGAACGCTACGACCGCAGCCTCGACACGCATATCAGCGCGCTGCGCCGCAAGCTGGCGCTGGACGGCATCACTTCGCCGCTGCTGATCCGCAACCTGCGCGGGCAGGGCTATTTGCTGGTGCAGGCGCCGTGAACTGGCGCCGCCGCGTGCGCGCGCTGTTTCCGCTGCCGCTGTTCTGGCGCAACTTCCTGACCTTCTGGCTGGGCATGGCCGCGATCGTCGGCATCGGCATGGCGCTGACGGCCGCGGTGGCCTGGTACCGCTTCGACGCGCTCGATGGCCTGAGCCCCGCGGTGCTGACCGAGGATGCGCTGGAAGTCGCCCAGACCCAGGGGCGCCCCGGACTCGAGCGCTGGCTGCGGGCGATCGATTCGCACGCCTCGGCGCTGGACATCTACATTGTCGACGACACGCTGCAGGAACTGCTGGGCCGCCCGTTGCCGGCGCGGCTGCGCAACCGCCTGGCCGACCGGCTGGTGCCGATGTGGCGCGCGGGGTTGATCGGCCATGCTGTCGCGCATGTGCCCGGGCCTGGCGCGCGCGTGTCATGGTGGGACCCGCAACCCATCGCGCTGCCGCAAGGCGGCGAGCTCCTGATGCTGTTCCTGCCGTTCGATTCGTCGCGTTGGGAGGTGCTGCACCTGTCGCCTGTGGTGCTCTCCCTAGGCCTGTTCGCGCTGGCCGTCTCGGCGCCGCTGTGCTGGGCGCTGACGCGGCATGTCACCGGCCCCGTGCGGCGCCTGCGCGAAGCCACGCAAGCGCTTGCCGACGGCGAGCTGGCCACGCGCACGCCGCCCGTGCTGGCCCGCCGCGCCGACGAGCTGGGCCAGCTCGCGCGCGATTTCGATGCCATGGCCGACCGCCTGCAGCGCCTGATGGACTGGCGCGAGCAGCTGCTGCGCAATATCGCGCATGAACTGCGGTCGCCGCTGGGGCGGCTGCGCCTGTCGCTGGAACTGGCGCGGCGGCGCGATGCCATGCTCGACCTGCAGTTCGAGCGCATCGAGCGCGAGACGGAACGGCTCGACGCGCTGGTCGAACGCACGCTGCAGCTGGCGCGGCTGCATGCGATGGCGCCGGTGCTCCGCCCGATCGACCTGGCGGAACTGCTCGACGTCATCGTCACCGATGCCCGCTTCGAAGCCGCGGCCCGGGGCGTGGCGATCTGCTGGACTCCCCCGGATGAACTGATCGTCGACGCAGATGCCGCGACGCTGGGCAGCGCCATCGAGAACATCCTGCGCAATGCGATCCGGTACACCGACCCCCCCGCGCCCGTGACCGTGACGCTGCAGGCTGATGAGACGGCGATCCGGATCGCCATCGTCGACGGCGGGCCCGGCGTTCCGCAAGACGCGCTGGCGAGCCTGTTCGAACCCTTCTACCGCGTACGCAGCGGTCCGGGGCATCCGACCGGGGCGGGACTGGGTCTCAGCATCGCGCAGGCGGGCATTGCCGCGCATGGCGGCACGGTGTCGGCGCACAACGTGGCGCCGCGCGGGCTGGCGCTGCAGGTCTGCCTGCCGCGCAGGACGTGTGACGGCGCTGTTGGCACGGCCGGGACTTTGGCCAGTTAAGGGCGGACGGATGCTGCGGAGATGGCCTTTGCACCATGCAGCCGCTGCAAGCGGCGCGTACCCTTTGGCGTAGATGCGGCGCTTCAATGCGGCTGCCATGATGCAGATCAATCCGGCGCCTGTCTCCTCACCGTCCAGGCTCTTCGCAGGCACATCTGCCTTGCGCCGGCAAGTCAGATTTACACCTCATGACGCATAAGAACCACGGCGAGCTGTTCGCGGCAAAGGAAAAAATTCCGAGCAAGATCTAAGGCTTGCCTGATTGGTGGCATTAGGTGCCATACATATAGTTCAGCTGTCCCCGGGGCAACCGGCAACTGCAACACAGATCTGGCGGTTCAATGGCGGCACGGGGCGGGGCGGGATCCGTTGGATCCGAAAGCCATCTACCTATCAACTTATTTGAATCACCCATCATGACCCATACCAAGCTCCTCGCTGCTCTGATCGTCGCCGGTACCGCCATGGGCGCGCAGTTTGCACATGCCGCAAATGCCGACGGCCAGATCACCTTCAACGGGCAGATCACCGCCCAGACCTGCACGATCAACGGCAACGGCACGGGCAGCAAGAACTTTACCGTGACACTGCCGACCGTTTCGGCCTCCACCCTGGTCCAGGCTGGTGACACCGCTGGCCAGACGCCGTTCTATATCGCCCTGACCAACTGCACGCCGAACACCGGCAACGTGCATACCTACTTCGAGGCTGGCCCGACCACCGACACCACCACCGGTAACCTGATCGTGGACGCCGGCGGCGCCACCAACGTGCAGATCCGCCTGCTGAACGGCGGCACCGATAACAGCCCGATCAAGGCCGGCTTTGCCGACGCCGCGCAGAATTCCGGCGTAGTCGCCATCAACAGCGGCGCGGCCAAGCTGGAGTACTACGCACAGTACTACGCAACTGGCGCGGCAACGGCCGGTGCCGCCAACTCGACCGTGATGTACTCGATCGCTTACCAGTAAGCCCTGGTACCACAGGGCGCGGAGCGTGTTACCGGCGCGCTCCGCGCCTTCCGAATATTGAGTGTGTGCCGCTTCACCCGGTCAAGTCCGCTGCAACCATCATGAAAACGTCCATCAAGTCCCTGATTTCCGCCGGCGTGATTGCGCTGGGGCTCATGAGCGCGCTGCACGCGCAAGCTTCCGTGGTCATAGCGGGCACGCGGGTCATCTACAAGGCAAAAGACACCGAGACCACGATCAAGCTGACCAACGAAGGTCAGTCGCCGGCGTTGACGCAGGCGTGGATCGACAAGGGCGACGCGAAGGCTGCGCCGTCGTCCATCGACGTACCGTTCACCGTGACGCCGCCGGTGTCGCGCATCGACCCGAAAAAGGGCCAGACGCTGCGCATCATCTACACCGGCGAGCCACTGCCGCAGGACCGCGAATCCGTGTTCTGGCTCAATGTGCTGGAGATCCCGCCAAAGCCCACCGCCGAAGAAGCCGATGTCAACAAGCTGCAGCTGGCTTTCCGCTCGCGCATCAAGCTTTTCTTCCGCCCCGCGGGCCTGGAGGGCAACGCCGACGACGCCCCTGGCAGCATCAGCTGGCGCGTCACCCATGCAGGCGGCAAGCCGGCGCTTGAGGCAAGCAACCCCAGCAAGTATCACGTTTCTTTCGCCAACCTCGAACTGGTTGGCGGCGGCAAGACCGCGAAGTTTGAAGAAGGCGGCATGGTCGGCCCGGGCGAAGCCAAAACGTTCCCGCTGACCGGCGATGTTGCGCAAGGCACCGAAGCCAGGGTTCGCTACAAGGCCATCAATGACTACGGCGGCGCCGTAAGCGGCGAAGCCGCACTGGGCAGCAGCGCCACCAAGGCCGCTTCGCGCTGACCACACGCCGGGCCGCGTCCGGCGTTCTTCCGAGCTGATTTCTCCGATTGACGATGCCGCAACCAGCGGCAGGGGCAAGTCTTGCCCGCGCAAGGCCAGATATCCGGCATAAACCCATGAAAACCCAGAAGACCTCTTCCTTCCCGTCCCGGCTGCGTCCGGCCAGTGCGGTGGTATTGTCCTTGTTCGCCGGCGTGGGGGCATGGGCCGCGCCCGGTGGTAACAGCGCGCCGACGCTGGTGGCGGAAGTGGAATTCAACGACACCTTCCTGCAGCAGCCCGGCGGTGCCCGCATCGACGCGAGCCGCTTCAACAAGGGCAACGTGGCCTTGCCGGGCAACTATCGCGCAGAGCTGTACGTCAACCAGGTCTGGTTGGGCCGTGCCGAAGTGACGATGCGCCAGGTGGGCGAAGACAGCCGCAACGTGCAGCCGTGCTTTGACCGTGCCGCGATCGAGCGCATGGGCGTGGACCTGGCCAGGTTGTCACCGGAGGCGTCGGCGCGGCTGGACACGGGGTGCGTGTCGCTGCCCGACCTGATCCCCGATGCCACGGCCAGCTTCGACAACGGCGAGCAGCGCCTGGACGTCTCGGTGCCGCAGATCGCCATGTCGCGCTCGGCGCGCGGCTATGTCGATCCCAAGTACTGGGACGAAGGCGTGACCGCGGCGCGCCTGCAGTACAACGCCAACGTCTATCACTCCGACTCCAGCGGGATATCGACCACGCAGAGCTACGTCGGGGTGAACGCCGGACTCAACTTCGGTGGCTGGCGCTTTCGCCATCTGGGCAACCTGACGCACGGCGACGTCGAGGGCACGCGCTACCAGAGCGTGCAGACCAACCTGCAGCGCTCGATTGCGCCGATCAGGAGCCAGCTGATCATCGGCGATGCCTTCACCGACGGCACCCTGTTCGACAGTTTCGGCTTCCGTGGCGTGCAGATTGCCAGCGACGACCGGATGTACCCGGAATCCCAGCGCGGCTATGCGCCGGTGGTCCATGGCATTGCCAACAGCAACGCCCGCGTGCAGGTCCGCCAGGGCGGCAACACCATCTACGAAACCACGGTTGCCCCCGGCGCATTCGAGATCAATGACCTGTATCCGACCGGCTACGGCGGCGATCTCGAGGTGGTGGTCACGGAAGCCGATGGCAGCGTCCATACCTCGCGCGTGCCCTACGCCGCAGCCGTCAATGCGCTGCGCCCGGGCGTCACGCGCTACAGCGTGACCGTCGGCCAGTACCGCAATACGTCGATCCAGAGCAGGCCGATGCTGATGCAGGCAACCGTTCAGCACGGCATCAGCAATATGCTGACCGGCTACGGCGGCGTCATCGCGGCACAGGACTACACGGCGGTGATGGGCGGCGGGGCGCTGAACACGGACTTCGGCGCCTTTGGCGCCGACGTGACCCAGGCCTGGACCAACCTGCAGAATGCACCCAACCGGAGCGGCCAGAGCATGCGGCTGTCGTACAGCAAGCTGGTGGCACCGACCAACACCAACCTGACGCTGGCCGCCTACCGCTATTCCAGCAGCGGCTACCTGAGCATGACCGATGCCATGGCGCTGCGCGACCTGGACCAGCGCGGCCTGGGCCCTGGCACGTTCCTCGGCGGCATCCAGCGCGGGCGCCTGCAGGTGACCATCAACCAGATGCTGCCGCAAGGCTATGGCTCGTTCTACCTGTCCGGCTCCACGCAGAACTACTGGAACCGCGGCGGTTCCGATACCCAGTTCCAGGCGGGCTATAACAACAGCTACAAGCGCATCAACTATGGCGTCTCGGCGTCGCGCCAGTTCAACGTCGGCTCAGGCAAGTGGGACACCCGGGTGATGCTCAACGTGGGTATCCCGCTGGGCAAGGGTCAGCACGCGCCGTACTCGATGACCAGCCTGAGCCACGATTCCACCGGGGGCACGTCGCTGCAGGAAACAGTGACCGGCACCCTGGGCCAGGACAGCGCCTTCACCTACGGCGTGAACGCCGGCTACACCGGTGGCGGCGACACCAGGGATGCAGCCACTGTCGGCGCCAACGTCGGCTATGTGTCGCCGATGGCGACCATGACGGCCAGTGCCAGCAAGGGCCGCGACTTCTCGCAAGCAGGCCTGGGCATCAGCGGCGGCATCGTGGCCTATGCGGGGGGCGTGGCCTTCACGCCCACGGTGGGCGACACCATGGCCATCATCGAGGCCAAGGATGCCGCGGGTGCGCGCCTGGCCAACGGCAGCGGCCTGCGCGTGGACCCCTGGGGCCACGCCGTGGTGCCGACCCTGACGCCATTCGCCACCAACCAGATCGAGATCGACCCGAAGGGGCTGCCCATGAGCGTTGAGCTGAAGACGACGCAGCAGAACGTGGCGCCGACCGCAGGCGCGATTGTGAAGATGAAGTTCGAGACCGACAACCCTGGCCGTGCGGCGCTTCTGCGGGCCAACAGACCGGATGGCAAGCCGCTGCCGTTCGGGGCGGAGGTCTTCGATGCACAAGGCCAGAGCGTCGGCACTGTCGCTCAGGGCGGGCGCATCATTGCGCGCGGGCTGAAGACGGATGCAGGCCAGCTGAGCGTGAAGTGGGGTAGGGCCGTTGCGGAAGCATGCAAGCTGGACTATGTCCTGCCGAAGCTTGAAAAAGACGCGAATGCCTCGTATCAGACCGTGGAAGCGGTTTGCCGCTAAAGCTGGAGCGAATGGTGCCGCCCCCATTTTCTTAATGCATGCCAGCCACGGCATGCGCAGGACATCAGGATGTTGAATTCTACAAGCCCATATCAAAGCCAGCGCGGTGGCGCCTTGCACAAGATATTGTCTGTCCTCACACGATCAGTGAGCAGAGGCCAGGCGACGGCCAGGCCATGGCACGGCATACTGAAGGCAGCTGCGCTGCTGTTTTGCCTGGCACTGCATGGACAGTCGTTCGGCGCGACCTTCTCCTGCACACCGAGTGCCGGTACACTGGACTTCACCGCGCCCACTGGTACATACGGCGTGCCGCGCGATACCCCGGTGGGCACGCATCAGAACAAGGAGTTTGCCGGGCCGGGCACTTATACGTCATCGCCGGGATTCAATATCGCGCTGAACAACTGCCCGGCCGGCATGACTTCGGTGAGCTATCGCATCGATGCCGTGACCCCGGCTCTCGATGCCGCCAACTCGGTGGTATCGCTCGATGCCTCCTCGACGGCATCCGGCATCGGCGTGCAGTTGCTCGATGATTCCGGCAATGTTTTCCGCTGGGGACCACCAAGGTCTTGAGCGACTATAGCCAGCACTGGTGGCAGCTACGTCATTCCACTGAAGGCACGCTACTACCAGACCGGAAGCACGGTGGCGGCCGGCGCCGCCAACTCGGGAATGACGTTCACCATGACCTACCAGTAGGGACGAGTCCCTCCGCGTAATGCCACTGAGCCCTGTGCGGCGCTGTATGCTGCCGCGCTGGGTTTCTTGTTTTGGCCGGCGATGGGATTGGTGAGGACATCTGTCGTGCTGCAATGTGATGCATAATCCCAGAGACAGTATTTCACCCACTTTGGGCGCTTGCCGATCCCCGCGCCGGGCGCTACGCGGCGTCAGGCAGGCTGCCGAGACGGAGCCCGCCAATGGTCAGCTGGCTGTCGCGCGCGAACCGGCAGGTGCACAGCAGCCTGCTCACCGTTGTCGTTGGCCTGCTGATCTTCGTGATGAGCGGCTTCCTTGCCCTGTTTCTCCATAGCCTGTTCCAGCGCATCCTGTGGGAACAGGCGTCGGCCAACCGCTTGCATTTTGGCGCGGTGCTGGAAGTGAAGGCCATGCACGAGTATTTCATACGGCGCATGGCAGAAATCTCCGGGCCGGAGTATCGGCTGGTGCGCAGCGACCGGCTGGCGGGCCAGCTCGAAGCCATGCTGACGGGCGTGCCTCCAGGCAGTGCCCGTGCCGTCGAAGTGCCTGGACTGACCAATCCTGCCACCATGCTGATGGGCACGTCCGCGCCAGCGGCGCAGCGTCCCGCCACGGTTTCGCACATCGTTCGATTCGCCATCTTCGAGCGCGCGTACTGGGGTAAGGCGCCGCAGAGGATGCGCTCGGCTTTCCTGGCTGCCGACGGGAGCCAGGCATACGTGACACCAGCGCTTCCGGGTGCGCCGGGGTTGAACGGGCCGCTGCTCGCTGAGGTTGTCAGCAACTGGGCCAAAGCGCTGGCGAACCGGTCGCGCGAAGCGCAAGCCGAGACGCCGGTCGCCTCACCGCTGTGGACCGGGCCGTACCAGGGCACCATCGAGCGGGGCCCTATACTGAGCTGCTTTCTGCCAGTCCTTGACGCCAGCGGCAATCTCGTGGCGTATGGCGCGACTGCCATTCCCGTACGCGCGCTGATGGACGACGTCAGTATCCCGGATGCCACGCATACCGCGTCAGGCAGCCGGGCAATGTTCTTCGATGGCCAAGGGCGCCTGCTGTACCGGGGCAGCGACGCCGGCTGGCTGCGCCCGCAAGCGCTGGGTGAGCGGGTGGCGCGTGAGTTGGGCAGCGGCGGGCAAAGCGTAGCCTACTGGTTCGAGCAGGGCAGCCTGATGATTGGCCGCATGGAACGCGACCATGGCTGGCGCGCGGCTTACGCCTATCCGCTGTCGCAGGCGCTGGCCGATCATGGCTCGGCGCTGGCGGCCGCGCTTCTGCTCTACGGGCTTGGTGTGCTTGCGGTGCTGACCGGTGCCGGCATGCTGCGGCGCCGGATGTTGGTGCCGATGCAGGAAGACGCCGAACGGATCGAGGACAGCGAACGCTTCAACCGTACCGTGATGCAGGCCGCTCCGGTAGGCCTGCGGGTGGTGCGCACAGCCGATGCCCATGTACGGCTCGAGAACGCGCTGGCTGCGCAATGGCTGCCGCTCGACACGCGCACTGCGGGCCGCCCGTGGCTGGACCAGATGCTGGCGCGGCGGGGCGACCAGCCCGCGCGGCTGGAGCTGCAGGTGCCATCCGGCCATGGGGGTGCACGCGACGTGCTGGTAGTCGGCCGCCACACCCGCTTCGAGGGTGAAGACGTGCTGCTGTGTGCGATCCACGATGTCACCGGCGAACGCGAAGCGCACCGCGCTCTCGCGCGCGCGCGTCGGCTGGCGGATGAGGCAAGCGCTGCCAAATCGCAGTTCCTGGCCGCCATGAGTCACGAAATCCGCACGCCGCTGTACGGGATGCTGGGCACGCTGGAGCTGCTGTCCCTGACACAGATGGCGCACAGCCAGCGCGAGATGCTGTCGACCATCCAGTCCTCGTCGCAGGTCCTGCTGCAGATACTGGATGACCTGCTGGACTACTCCCGCGCGGAAGCCGGCCAGATCGAACTGGACGCCGTGCCGTTCGATCCGGTCGACCTGCTGGAATCGACGGTTCGCGCGCAGGCGCCGATCGCGCTGCAAAAAGGCATCGCGCTGCCGTGCTATCCACAGCCCGGCCTGCCTTGCCTGATCGGGGATCCGGTGCGGGTGCGCCAGATTATCGGCAATCTGCTCGACAACGCGCTGAAATTCACGGCACAGGGCCATGTCATTGTGCGCCTGCAGCGCGCGCCGCAGAGTGAAGCGCCCGATGCGGACGGCAGGATCGGCATCCAGCTTGAGGTGGCGGATACCGGGCCAGGCATTGCGCCCGAGGTCCAGGCGCGGCTGTTTGAGCCTTTCGTGCAGGCAGATGCTTCCACTGCAAGGCGGTTTGGCGGGTCGGGCCTGGGCTTGTCGATCTGCAGACGCCTGGCCGCCCTGATGGACGGCAGCATTTCCGTGCAGAGCGAACCGGGCAAGGGCAGCGTCTTCCGGGTATTGCTGAGGTTGCCGGAAGCCGGGCCGCGCGAACAGGTGGAGCCGGTGCTGCCGCCGGTGGCCGTGCTGTCGGAAAATGATGAAATCCGCAACAATGCCATCGACAATCTGCGCGCCATGGGCTGCAGGGCGATCGCTTGCCGCGGGCCGGCGCCGGAACCAGGGATGGTGCTGTTGGTCGCCACCCGCCACGTCGAGGCCATTCCCGATGGCTATGCCGGCGTGGTCTTTGCGCGCGCCGACGGCCCGGCGGAACCACAGCAGATCGCTGGCAGCTGGCTGGTCAGTGCCTATCATCAGGCGGGCATCCTGCGGGCTTTTTGCAAGGCGGCCGGCATGACGCCGGTCAGTGCGCCACCGCTGGCTGCGCCTGTCGACCCCACGCCGCAGTTGGGGCTGGAGATACTGGTGGTCGACGACCATCCCTACAACCGGCTGCTGATGCAGCAGCAGCTTGAGCGCCTTGGCTGCCGGCCGACGCTTGCTGCCAGTGGCGAAGAAGGGCTTGCGGTGTTGCGCCAGCACAGGTTTGACCTGATGCTGACAGATATCCATATGCCCGGCATGGACGGCTACGAACTGAGCCGCACGCTGCGTGCGCAGGGGGCGACGCTGCCCATCGTCGGGCTCACCGCGAGCATCGCGCAGGGTGAGGCCGAGCGCTGCCTCGAAGCCGGCATGAATCGCTACCTGTCCAAGCCCATCCTGCTGGGCGACCTGGCCGAGTGTCTGCGCGCCGTGCTGCCGGCACAGGCATCCGGCCTGGCACAAAGGGCCGCGGGCGCGGCGGGCGCCGCCCATGTGGAGGATAACGTTGCCAGCATGGCGCTGCTGGAGCGCACCATGCGCGAGGATTTCAGGCAACTGTCCGCGGCCGCAGCCAGCGGGGAAATGAAGGCGATCCGCCACCATGCCCATCGTATGAGGGGCGCCATGGCGCATGCCGAGGATGGCGAGGAGATTGTCGAACTGTGCCGGGAACTGGAGCTGGGTGCGGCCCAGGCGCTGGCGGTCGTGCAAGCCCATGTCGACAACCTGGCGTTGTA
Source organism: Cupriavidus necator (assembly GCF_016127575.1). NCBI lineage: Bacteria > Pseudomonadati > Pseudomonadota > Betaproteobacteria > Burkholderiales > Burkholderiaceae > Cupriavidus > Cupriavidus necator. The sequence continues at coordinate 2,275,736 of NZ_CP066019.1, read as the reverse complement.
TCTTGCAGCATACTTTGACGACCCTGAAAGCGATAAAGGCAGCCAGGATGCGGCACGACGCAATTGGCCGGATACTATTTAAGGAATTCCTTAATTCAGTCTTCTCGGAAGACTCCTAATATTCAGAGCAGCGAAGATGACCGGCATTGAATGCCGGCAGTTCGGCGGCGCACCGCTACGCGGCCGCAGAACCGATAAAAAACAGGGGGATCGTAAATGATCAAGGTAATCATTGCAGATGACCACCCCGTCGTCCTTGACGGGATGAGCCGGGTGCTGGCGAACGAAGTGGGCGTGCAGATCGTGGGGAGTGCCGCCAATTCGACCCAGTTGGTGGAGTTGCTTGAAAGCACGGATTGCGACGTTATCGTGACCGACTACTCCATGCCGGGCGGCCAGTTTGGCGACGGCCTGCCAATGCTGCAGATGCTGCGCCGCCGTTATCCCACCACCCGGATCGTGGTGATGACCATGCTGGATAATCCGGCGCTGATTCGCAATATCCAGAAGGTCGGCATTTCCGTGATCCTGAACAAGACCGATCCGGTCCAGGAGTTGGTGCCGGCGGTGCGTGCCGCGTTCAGCGGGCTGAGCTACCAGCCCGCATCGGTGCGTGCGATCCTGGCTTCGGGCGGCCTCGACGAGCCGTCACAGCGGCCGGTCCTGACGCGCCGCGAACTGGAAGTGATACGGCAGTGTGCGGCCGGTGTCCCGGTCATCGAGATTGCGCGCCAGGCCAACCGCAGCAGCAAGACCATCAGCGCGCAGAAGAGCATCGCCATGAAGAAGCTGGGCCTGACCAACGACTACGAACTCTACGAATACGCCAGGACAAACGGCCTGCTGGGCGGCCCCTGATCCTGGCATCATCCCCTTCCTTGCGGCCGGTCCCCGGGCCGCGTTGCATTTCCCCTCCCTCCGCTGAATAGCATCCCTGGCTGCGCCGATGCCGGCCGGCTCCTCCCGTGCGGCGGCGCGTGCGCTATTCCTCTCCTCGGAAATATCCCCGCTTTTTTCAGGCTTGGCTGATTTCGAAAGCCAGGCGCATGGTTCATCCTGAATGCAGGAACGACAACGCTGGAGCCTAAGGCGGCCATGGAAAAAATCCGGGTGATCATCGCGGACTCGCAACCTGTCATGCGGCGCCTGCTGGGCCGGCGGCTCGCGGCCAGCGCCTGCATCGAGCTGGCTGGCGTGGCGGGCGACGAACCGAGCCTGGTGCAAGCGCTGCAGCAAGGCTCGTGTGATGTCGTGACACTGCGTTACCCGCTGTGGGACACCAAAGACCGCGAGCCTTCCGGCTATGCGCGCATTGGCACGCGGCTCGCCGAGCTGGGCGGGCAGCGCGTGGTCGCGATCGCCAACGTCGTCGACCGTGCCGCCGTGCTGCAGTTGCTCAAGGACGGCTGCCGCAATGTCGTGACAGCCAAGGACGGTGTCGACGAGATCATGAAAGCGGTCTGGATGGCATACCTGGGGCTGGCTTCCGTATCGGAAACCGCTTGCACGCTGATCTGGGGCAGGCCCTGCAGCGGTCCGCCGGACGGCGATTGGGCGGAGCTGCTGACCAGGCGTGAAAGCGAAGTGCTGCGCCTCTACCTGTCGGGCATGTCCGTGACCGGGATCGCCATGCGCACCGGCCGGACCGTCAAGACGATCAGTACGCAAAAGCAGAGCCTCATGCGCAAGATCGGCGCCGAGAACGACGTGGAGCTTGCCGCCATTGCCATCCGGCGCGGCATGTTGTGAGGCCCGGTACGTCGCTTGCCAAGTGCACTACGACCCATGCACTGTCCGGACGCTCCGGACAGTCTCGATGTCAAAACGAGGTATTCAATGAAACGGCTGATGTCGATCGACAGCAGCTCCGCGTTGCCGTTGAGCATTCGCCAGATCCGTTATCTGGTCTACCTGTTCTCCGCCTGCGTGCTTGGGCTGACCGTGTTGTCGTGGGGGGTGCTGCTGCGCTACCGCCTGCACGAGGCGGTCGAGCGTCAGGAGATGGTGCTGCAGTCGCAGTCCGAGCAATTGCAGGCAAAGCTGCACGGGGCCGAGGCGCTGACCGTGCGCGCGCTGGGATCGCTGACGCGGCTTTCCGATATCGGCCTGGCCGATGAACTCGCCGCCGTCAGCGATGAGCAATGGACCGACCGCCTGCGGCGCCGGGGCGACCGGCAGTACATCCCGCTGCTGGTCCCGCCCGCCAGCGCCAGGGCGCCGGGCGCCAGGCTGAAGAGCCTGGCCGACGTGATGACATTCACCTTCCGCGTGAACAACCTGCAGTACCGCGACGTGCAGAACGCCTACCTGGTCGACCTGCAGGCCGACCAGCTCTATGTCATCCCGCGCCGGCTGGACCCGGCACGCGCGCTCATGCAGCGCGATGACGTGCGCCAGACCTTCCTGCGTGACACGCTCGCGCGCCTGCGCAATGACGCGCTGGTCGCACGCCTGCGCGCCCATCCGGGCCAGGCGGTGGTGCTGCCGCCGGCGCTGGACTGGGTCAGCGGCATGCGCACCGTCACTTTCGCCACGCTGGTGCAAGTCGGTGGCGAACCGGCCGCGGTGCTGGCCATGGAGTTCCCGCTGTCGCCGATGCTGCCGGACGGACAGACCATTGACGGCGATTTCGTGCTGGTGACCGATGCCGGCATGGCACTGAGTGCGGATGGCATGCCGGCCGGCACCCTCGGCCAGTCGGTCACGGCATCGCTGGCCGCGCCCGGTACGCGCCCGGGTAGGGTGAGTTCGGCGCTGGTACGGCAAGGGCTTCTGGACTATGTCGTCGTGCTGGAATACCAGTTTGACGCGTGGGGCTGGCGCACGGTCGGCGTGATCGCACTGGGCCAGGTATGGCACCAGTTCCGGCAGAACGCCTTATGGATGCTGGGGCTGACCGGCTCGCTGTCGATGCTGATCCTGGCGTGGATCTGGCTGATCGACCGCCGCATCATGCGCCCTGCGCAGCGTCAGTCCTTGCGCCTGCAGGAAAGCGATGCGCTCGGGCGCTTCGTGATCGAAGTGGCCGGCGTGGGCCTGATGATCGTCGAGCGCAGCACCCGGCAGGTGCTGCTGGCAAATGCCGCGGCCCACTCGATCACCGACCAGGCCACGCCCGCCGGCCTGGCGCAGTTGCAGGATGCCTGTGACGCGCGGCTGACGAGCGAGGGCACCACAACCGAAGGCATGCCGCGGGTGCAGCCCTGCTTCGATGTCGATCTGGTCGGCCGCAACGGCCAGACCCGGTACCTGGAAGTGCGCCAGGTGGAGATTACCTATGAAGGGCGGGCGGCCGTGCTCCGCGCGCTGAACGACGTGACCGACGCGCGCCGCAGCGAGGCGCGCCTGCGCGAGGCGATCCGCGCCGCGGATGCCGCCAACCACGCCAAGTCCTCGTTCCTGGCCACCATGAGCCATGAAATCCGCACACCGCTCAACGGTATGCTGGGAAGCATCGAGTTACTTGGCCTGACCCGGCTCGATTCGCGCCAGCGCGACCAGCTGGCGGTCATGCAGCACGCGTCGCAGTCGCTGATCTACATCATCAATGACGTGCTCGACTTCAGCAAGATCGAGGCAGGGCAAATGTCATTGCAGTTGCGGCCCTGCCGCGTCGAGGAGATCGTCGAGGACGTGACCCGGCGCTTTGCCGCGGAAGCGGCGCGCAAGCAGCTGCGCCTGCTGTGCGTCAATGATCCTTCGCTGGTTGAGCCGGTGATGGCTGACGTGGTCAAGCTCGAACAGATCCTGAACAACCTGGTCAGCAATGCGGTGAAATTTACCGAGCAAGGCAAGGTGATCGTCACGGCCATGCGCAAGCCGGGCGGCGGCGTGGAAATCCGCGTCATCGACACCGGCATCGGCATCGCCGCGCGAGACCAGCGCCGGCTGTTCGAGCCCTTCGTCCAGGCCGAGCAGCCGGACACGCGCCACTACGGCGGCACAGGCCTCGGGCTGTCGATTTGCCGCCGGCTGGTCGGGCTGATGTCTGGCGAGATACGGCTGGTCAGCGAGCCCGGCCTGGGCAGTTGCTTTACCGTCAGCCTGCCGCTGGCCAGCGCTGGCGCCGAGGCGCCGGCCGATGCCTGGCCGCGGACCGCGTTGCGGGGACTGACGGTCGGCCTCAATGTCACCTTGCGCGAGCTCTACCAGGGCGTGGAGCAGTTGCTGCAGTTCTATGGCGCACGGGCGGTCAAGTATGACCCCGCCGCGCCGCCGGCCACGCCGGTCGATGTCCTGGTGTGCGATGAGCAGGCCATGCCTCGCTGCAACGACGCCGATGTGGTGGTGTCGGCCATGGCGCCGGCAGTGCCGGACCTGACGCAGACCCCGGTGGTGGCATCGCCCTATGCCTGGCGCGGCTTGCTGGCGGCGATCGCGGCAGCGGCAGGCGTGGAGGTGACGGCAACGCAGGCGCCCGTGCCGGCGCGCGACGATACGCCTGCCGTGCAGCTGGCGCTGCTGCTGGTGGAAGACCATCCGATCAACCAGGTGGTGATGCGGGAACAGCTTGAAAACCTGGGGCAGAAGGTCGATCTGGCCGGTGACGGGCCCGAGGCCCTGTTGATGGCATCGGGCCGGCATTACGACCTGGTCCTGACCGATCTGCAGATGCCTGGCATGGATGGCTTCACGCTGGCGCGGTGCCTGCGCGATGCCGGCCTCGCCACGCCGATCGTTGCCGTCACCGCCAGCGTGGGGCCCGATGTCTCCGAGCGATGCCAGCAGGCCGGCATCGACCGATGCCTGACCAAGCCGGTGGGGCTGGGCACGCTGCGCAAGCTGCTGGAAGATCTGTCCGGCACCCATATGGCGACGCGGGCAGCGCCGGGCGCGCATGCAGGCGGCGACACACTGCTGCATGCCGACGCGCTGCGGCGGGACCAGCGCGCACTGGCCGAGGCGCTGCTGGCGGGCGACGCCGAAGCGTTTGCCCAACGTTTGCACGGCTTGGCCGGGGCGCTGTCGGTAATGGGCCATGCGCTGCAGAGCCAGGCGTGCCGCTGGCTGGAGCAGGCGGTCCGGCGCTCGGGGCTGGTTGCCATCGGTCCGGACTGGCAGGCCTTCCATGCCGAACTGGAACTGCTGGCAGACGGGCTGGAGTCGCAAGGCGGCACGCAGGGTGCCAACTACACGGCCGATTTAAGGCATGCCTGATGGAGCGGTCACGCGCCGGGCGCGATACTGCATTTGTGGAGCGTCTTCCCGATCGCTCCGCATTCTCCCGGGTGCGTCCCGTCGCGAGAATTTTCCCTGCCGCCTGCTTCCCCAGCAGGCGTTTTTTTTGCGTGTTTCACAAATTCGTGAAATGAAAGCGCTTCGCCGAGCCCGGATGCGCGGATGTGCTCGACGACGCGACCGCCCGCAATCTGGAGCCAGCCCCGCTTAGCCTACCTGCGGACCTCCCAGCAGATGTTGGATCTTGCCCCTCTGAGCTTGCTTTCAATATCAGTCGCCCAATAGCACGAGGAGATGCCCAGCTCAGTGCCTTCGAACCTGCCGATGATGAAGATGTTTCCCGAGGCGCCGCTGAGGAAGACCTTCTCGCCATTGCTCTGGATGATGACCCGATTCAGCACCCTGCTGGTTTCAATGGCAACGTCCCGATAGGGCCTAAGTGCCTGTTGCAGGGCAAAATCGGCAAGCTGAGGTTCGTCATTGAATGCCTGATGGATGAGAAAGCGGCGCAAGTGGTCGCCAGCCAGAGGGTTCAGGCCATCAAACAGGCTTTGAACCAGTGGCTTCGGGTTGACGGCGAGGCGGTTGTAATCTGCCAGGGTCAGCTGTATGCGCAGGAAATCCCACCAGAACATGGTTTCGGCAACGCCGACTTCGAGCAGCAACGGTTGCCGGCAGACATGCTTCAACGCATGGGCGCGCAGGTTGGCATCGGGATTGCCATGGTCGCCCGGCCCCCAGCGCGTATATCCCATGAATCCGCTCAACGGAGGATGGGCACGCAGCATCCTGGCCAGCGCAACAATGGTTCTGGACGTGATGCCGGCAGCGTTGCCCCCGTTTTGCATTACGGCTTTCATCACGCGCAGCGCATCATCGCCCATTCCTTCCTTGTTGGCGGTGTAAAAGATTTCCTCGATATCCGACAGTGCGCTTCGGGCATTGCGAGTCCGATAGAAGCGATCGAGATAGATCCTGTCCTGCTGTGCCACGCGAGCGCATGCCTCGCCAAGCGCTTTCCATCGCGACAGGGAGTTGATCTCCGGGAGGGCGCTTGCTGTGATGTTGAATGCGGCATTTATGCGCTTGATTGCATCGACCTTGATGGTAGCGAACTGGCTGGGCCGCAGGTAATCCAGGAAGGAGACCAGCCACTGGTACTTTCTGTCACAGCAGGCTCGCAGTTCGTCGGCAGCATCGTACGCGGCATCCAGGATCGGGCGCCCATATCCCGTCAGCCGGGTGACCTGTCCATGTTGAATGTTGGCGATGGAGTATGCCTGGACCAGATGGGAGGCTGCTGTCATTAGCGGCATGGACAATGGAAGGGGCATGGGATTCTCTCCGGGTCGGTCAATGCGTGCCAGCAGGCGGCCAAGCCCGATGTTACTTATCGCAGGAATGGTCGGAAATCCCTGAAATCGGGTAGGCCGGCGGCATGGGCGCGGCGTCAAATTTGGTCGCGCCATGACGCGCTGGCCGAACCGTGTCTATAATGCTTGACAACGCAACGATTGATCGGGCAATAAAAGTGACCCCACAGCCAGAAAAGTCCGAGGCCAACGGCCAGGTGCTGCCGTTTCGCGAATCCCTGCTGGCCATGCTGGGCGTGGCCTTTGTGGTGATGCTGGTGGCGCTGGACCAGACTGTGGTCGGCACGGCGCTACCGACCGTGGTGGCCGAGCTGCAAGGCTTCGAGTACTACGCCTGGGTAGCCACGGCCTACCTGCTGACATCGGTGATCACCGTGCCGGTGTTCGGGCGGCTGGGGGACTATTACGGGCGCAAGCCGTTCGTGCTGGCATCGATCGTGGTCTTCTCGGTGGCCTCGGCGCTGTGCGGCATGGCGCCGAGCATGCCGTTCCTGGTGCTGGCGCGCGCGCTGCAGGGGATTGGCGGGGGCATGCTGGTCGGCACTGCCTTTGCCTGCATTGCCGACCTGTTTCCGGATACGCATGTGCGGCTGCGCTGGCAGGTGATGATGAGCGCGGCTTTCGGCATTGCCAATGCGGTGGGGCCGTCGCTGGGCGGGCTGCTGACGGAGTGGTACGGCTGGCGCGCGGTGTTCTATGTCAACCTGCCGATCGGCGTGCTGGGGCTGTGGTTTGCGTGGCGCTACCTGCCGCACCTGCGCCAGCAGGCCCATAGCGGGCCGATCCGCGTGGACTGGCTCGGCGCCTTGCTGATCGCAGCCGGGCTGGGGTGCGTGCAGCTGAGCGTTGAACTGCTGCCGGCGCGCGGGTTCGATGCCTATACGGGGGGCTTGCTGGTGCTGGCGGCGGTGGCACTGGTGGCGCTGTGGCGGTGGGAGCAACGCTGTACCAACCCGATCCTGCCGGTGGAGATGTTCCGCAACCCGGGGCTGGCGCCGTTGTTCCGGCTGGCGGTGTTCACGGGCTTCACCATGTTCGCGCTGCTGCTCTATGCGCCGCTGCTGTTCCAGGGCGGCTTTGGCTATTCGCCGAAGGAGGCGGGCATCCTGATCACGCCACTGGTGGTCTGCATCACCGCGGGCAGCATACTTAACGGCCGCATCGTCACGCGCATCCACCGCCCGAATACCATGCTCTATGCCGGCTTTGGCATGCTGGCGGTGTCCTGCCTTGGCCTGTCGCAGGCCACGCGCAGCATGCCGCACGGCGTCTTGCTGACGATCATGCTGATCGGCGGGTTCGGGCTAGGCTTCATCATGCCGAACCTGACGGTGTTTGCGCAGCAGACGGCAGGGCGCGAGCACCTGGGCATTGCCACGGCCATGCTGCAATCGCTGCGCATGGTGGGCGGCATGGTGGGCACCGCCATCGTGGGCACGCTGGTCACGCGCAGCTATACCGGTGGTGTGGAACATGCGCTGTCCGCCGCCAATGCCGGACAATGGACGGCGCGCATGGCGGATCCGCAGGTGCTGATCGACAAGGCCTCGCAAGTCGCGTTGCTCGGCCAGCTGGAGCAGGCCGGGCACAATGGCGCCCTGCTGCTGGAACAGGCGCGCGTATCGCTGGTCAGCGCCATCCACCTCGGCCTGGTGGTGGCTGCGGTGGCTGCCGCGCTGGGTGTGTGGTGCGCCCGCCGGGTACCGTCGATCAAGCTGACCCGGGCGCCGGCGCCCGCCATGGCAGCCGACTGAAGAACGTAACCTGAGGAAAACGGATGGAACTGGAGCGACAAAGCGTGGCCGTACTGCAGCAGTTCGGCCGCACCTACCGCGCCTACGCGGCCGCGTTCGAACAGCGCCTGGGGCTGCCGCTGCCCCGCTGGCGCATCCTGCATGCGCTGCATCACCAGGAGGGCGCGATCGGCCAGAAGGCGCTGGCTGACCTGGTCGGCATGGACCCCGGCGCGCTGACGCGCCAGCTCAAGGCCATGCAGGAACTTGGCTGGGTGGAGCGCAGCACCTCGGAACGCGACAACCGCGTGACCCACGTCACGCTGTCACGGACCGGCCAGCAGGTGGTGGCGCACGCCATGCCGCTGCGCTCAGCCTTTCTGGAGGATGTGCTTGCCGAGGTGTCGCCGTCGACCATGCGCGAGCTGTCGCGCGGACTGGCGCGGCTGGAGGCCGGCATTGCATACGCGCAGGCCCATGCGGCACAGGCAGCCGACGCCGCCTGATACGGCCGCGCCCGTGCCGCTGGCGCTCAGGCAGTCAGCAGCATGCCGTTCAGCGCCGCGAATTCAAACAGTTCCCGGTCGTTGGTGACGCCGAGCTTCTGCATGGCGCAGTTCTTCTGCCGGCTGATGGTCTTGACGCTGCGGCAGAGCAGGACGGCGATCTCACTCACGGACCGTCCGGTCAGGTACAGCCGCAATACTTCCATTTCACGCCGGGACAGGCGCTCCGCGCCGGCCTGGCCGGGTGTGGCCGGGTTGCCGGGATCGGCCTGCGACAGTACTTCAAGCGCGGATTTGCCGATGTAGTGGAAGCCCCGCTGGATACGGCAAACCACAGTCACCAGTTCTGACAGGGGCGAGTCCTTGAGCAGCAGGCCGTGCACCTGGGTGTCCAGGATGGAGCGCAGCACCAGCGGATTGGTGATCATGGTCAGCACGATCACGGCCAGCGACGGATGCCGCCGCCGCAGGCTGGCAAGCAGGCGCAGGCCGTCGCTGTTGCCTTCGCCGTGCGCGGGCATGTGGTAGTCGGTGATCACGACATCGGGACGCAGGCTTTCCACGCTGTTCAGCAAGGCCGTCGCGCTGGTCACGCAGCCGCACACCTCCCACCCGGTCTGGGTATGCAGGCGGTCCGCGACGGCTGCGCTGACCAGGGGGTGGTCGTCGGCAAGCAGGATCCTCAATGTCATCTGGTTGCTCCTCGATTCTTGTTCGTGGCAGCGCCGGCATCAAGAAAACGCCGCACGTCAGCGAGACGTGCGGCGCAAAAACGACGCCAAACAATACGACGCCAGACAACTGCGTGCATTGCCCCGGGACCGGGCCAAACGGGAGACGGCCGGACCGCGGCAATGCCATTGCAGGATATCGGCCGCGCGGTCTGGCGAAACTAGGAGGATTCGCAAAGCGCCGCCGTGGCGCAGCGGCCTGCACCGGTCAAATTGGCGCGAGTGTAGCGCAGGGTCAGCGCTCGGAAAAATGTCTCAAGACTGTAATAAGAACGCCGCCGCTTCTGCGCAGCCAAAGAAAAAGGCGCTGGCGCCATGGGGCTGCCAGCGCCTTGCGGGCGCCGCCGCTGCGGGGCGTTGCGTCACGCCAGTGCGGATTGCGCGTGGGCTGCGGCGCGGCCGTTGCGGCGGCTGTCGATGGCCTTGAGAGGGGCGCGCAGCACGGCGCTGCCGACATCCATGATGTCGCGCAGCACGCCCTTGTCGCCGCTGCGCTCCGGTGCCCAGAAATGCAGTGCGGCCCATTCCGGGAAGCTGCTCGGCGGTGCCAGCAGGCGCGTCTTGCGCTCGCGCGTGACCAGCGGCACGTTGAAGTCCAGCACCGGGCAGATGCCCCCGGCCGAATGCAGCAGCGTGATCTGGGTATGCCATGATGGGACCACGGTCTCGCGATGCCCCGGAGTGCTGGCCTGGCGGCTCAGGAAGGCCCGCAGCGGGCTGCCGGCCTCGCAGTCTTCCTGCAGCAGGATCCAGTCGCTTTCGCCTTCGTCATGGCTGCCGCCGCGCGTGGCGCTGACCAGCCGGCGCGGCGTGGCCATGATGTTGTGCTGGCGCACGCGTTCGGGATCGTGGCCGCTGTCGACGATGAAGGCGCAGTCCAGTTCGCCGCTGCCGAGATGGCCGGCAAGGGTGGCGTCGGCGATCACCGGGCGCGTGATAAAGCTGTCGCGCGGAAACTGCTCGCACAGTGCGGTCAGGATCTCGGTGATGACCGGGTCGCCGATCGACGATGAAAAGCCGATCGAAACGCGTCTGCCGTCGTCACGGCGCTTGCTCAGGCCAGGCTCGCCGGGGCGCACCAGCTGGTTCCATTTGGCCAGGATCTGCCGCGCCGTCTGCTCCAGGCGCAGCGCATGCGGTGTGGGTTCGAGCATCCCGTTGCGCTTGACGAACAGCGGATCGCCGGTGATTTCGCGCAAGCGCGCGAGGCTGTAGGCCACCGTCGGCACGCGTCCCTGCGTGCAGGCCGCAACGGCGCTGAGGTCCCGGTATTCCATGACCAGGACAAAGACATGCAACAACTTCGTGCTGACGTGACGCATTCCGACTTCTCCCGATCCATGACTTTGTTTTCTCTATTTTCTTGTTGGTCCGACACCTACAGCACTGCGTCGAAACAAAGGGCGCAAGCGCGGCCTGGTGTCAGGGCAACGATCCGGTCCCTGACAGTGACAGGCGCAAGCGGCATGCACGGCGCGCGCTGCGGGCATGTCCGGATGAAAGACAGGTGGGCGAAAGCCCGGGCAGGATGCTGCGAAAACGCATGGCACGACTCCTAAATGTCCGACTTGCGTCGACAAATGGCGCAGTGACGATTCGATCCTTCAGGCCCGGTACTGTTGGCAGCGTGAACGCGCACCACGTCTGGGTGGTGCGGGCTGCCTGGCCGCTCTTCTGCCGGCGCCGCCAGGGCGCCGCGCGAAGGCGTGCGAAATTTAGTTGTGCCGAGGAATCTTAATACATGCTCAGCAAAAGTCATAGAAACTTGAATTGATGGCAGTCTTCTAATTTTGTTTAGTACCTCTTTGTCTGTACATCAATACATGGCTTGAAATCGGGGCCACCGGGCGATTCATCCACGATCACTGCCGTGCAGAAGGTCGTCATGCCCATGTGTTATCGCGGCCGGCATCTTCGTTTCCGCGATGCGCAGCGCGAATGATCTAACTGGACTCCAAATTGGCTTAACGAAATTTGGCAATGCGCGCCAGCGCCGGCGGCAGCTTGTGCAGAGATAATTTTCTTAACTCGCGCAGCGAAGACACTGAATTGCTTTTTGGCGCGGCCGTGGGCTAACGTAGGGCCAGAGTCGGCACGGTTGGCGGCGCGGCTGGCGCCGCTTGTGGCCCGCCGTTGTGATGCGGAGAGATTCGTGAACAGACGGTATTCGGAAGAGCAGATCCGCGGCTACCTGGCCGAGGCGGCCAGCGGCGTGCCGGTGCGTGAGCTGTGCGCGCGCTATGGTTTCAGCGATGCTTCGTTCTACGGATGGCGGGCCCGTTACGGCCAGCCCAGCCAGGGTGATGCACGTGACGGCCGCAAGCTGCGCGAGCTGCAGGAAGAGAATGCCCGGCTGAAGAGTATGCTTGCGGATGCGCTGCTCAAGCTTGAGCTGATGCGCAACCGTACCGGCCGCCGCAATGGCACTGGCAAGGATCGCTAGCGGCGGACGGTTCTTGCAACTTGCAATGCGCCGCGGTGTCGCTTCCACGTGCCGCGGAGGGTTCTGGAGTATTGGTTTGACGAAGTTTCTGATCAAGGCGGGCGTGCTGGCATGCGCCGCCATGGTGGTTGTCCCGGCGTGGGCAGCCAGTGCTGCATCGGCGGCTGCGGCCGCCGGCACTCCGATGGTGGCCCCGCCGCCGCCACGGATGCTGGACGAAGCCACGGCCGTGGTGGAAGGACCTGATGGCAAGGTGTCTGCGTCGCAGCGGCAGCACTGCCAGTCATTGCTGGACCAGGTCAACGCGCTGCCCGGCGGGCCGCAGTGGTCCACTGGCAAGTCGTCGGTAACCACTGCCGACGGGCGCACATATCCGACACTGGAACGCCAGGCAGACCGCAAGCGCCTGGAAGAGGCGTATCGCCAGGAATGCACGCAGCAGCGCCGCTGAGGCGCCCCCCGGCAGCGGGCCGTCACCTGCGTATTTGTGGAGAGCCGACATGCACCGTTTCAAACACCTCTTCGCATGGTGCCTGGCACTGATGCTGATGGCGCCGCTCGGGCCAGCGATGGCGCAGTCCAAGCTGAGCAATGCCCAGCTTGACCAGCTGACCGCGCCGATTGCCCTGTATCCCGATGCGCTGTTGTCGCAGGTGCTGATGGCTGCCACCTATCCGGCCGACGTCGCAGCTGCGGCGCAATGGTCCAAGGCCAATCCCAGCCTGTCTGGCGATGCCGCGACCAAGGCGGTCGCCAGCCAGGCCTGGGACCCCAGCGTGCAGTCGCTGGCCGCGTTCCCCTCCGTGCTCGACATGATGGGCCGCCAGCCGCAGTGGGTGCAGTCGGTCGGCGACGCTTTCCTGGCCCAGCCCAATGACGTGATGGATTCGGTGCAGCGGCTGCGGGTGCAGGCGCAGAAAGCCGGCACGCTGAAGACGACCGAGCAGCAGAAGGTCGTGACGCAGACCACCGGCGGCACCACGATCGTGCAGATCGAGCCGGCCAATCCGCAAGTGGTCTACGTGCCGACCTACAACCCGACCACGGTTTACGGTACCTGGGCGTATCCCGCGTATCCGCCGGCCTATTACCCGCCGCCGCCCGGCTCCGTGTTTGCCACGGCACTGGTAACGGGCATCGGCTTCGGGCTTGGCGTGGCGGCGGTCGATGCGATGTGGGGCGGGTTCAACTGGAATAGCCACGACGTCAACATCAATGTGAACCGCTACAACAACATCAACGTCAACCAGCGCCTGGACGTCAACCGTGCCAACGTGAACTGGCAGCACAACCCCGCCAACCGCGGCAACGTGCCCTACAACAATGCGGCGGTGCGCGGTCGCTATGACCAGCAGCGCCAGTCCGGCCTCGCCAGCCGCCAGCAGGCTGCGCAACCCGGCCAGCGCGTGGGGGCCGCCGGCGGCGGGGTGCAGCGCCAGCCTTCCGAGCGCGACCAGGCGCGTGAGCGCGCCGCGCAGTCGTTCGAGGGCCGTACCGGGCAATCCATACCGGGCCATGCGGGCGGGGTGGCAGACCGCTCGCGCCCGGGTGCCGCCGGCGGTGGCGTGCAGAATCCGCGGCCGGCCGGCGCCGACCGCCAGCGCGCAGACCAGGCCCAGGCCCGCGACCGTGCGCGCAATGCCAACCGGGACAGCGCGCTGCGCGATGCCGGCAACGGCGACCGCGTGCGCCAGCAGACCCAGCGCGCGGCGACGCCGCAGCGGGAAGCGCCGCATGCGCGCCCGGCCGGGCTCCACCAGGGCGGCGGGCACCAGGGCGGTGGTCTGGGCGGCGGCGGTGGAGGCCGGCTCGGCGGCGGCGAACATTTCGGCCATGGTCGGAGGTAAGTCATGATGCACATGACCGCTAATCCCTTCTCTGCCGCAGCCCGAGCGCGCGCGCTGCGCACGCTGGCGGCGGCCGCGGCCCTGTCCCTGGCCCTGCCGGCGATGGCCCAGCAGGTCTTCCCCAGCCCTGACGCTGCCGCCGAGGCGCTGGGTGATGCCATCGCGCGCAGCGACGGCGATGCATTGCAGCGCGTGCTGGGCAAGCAATACCAGTCGCTGGTGCCGGAGGGCTCCATCAACCGCGACGACGTGTACGAATTCCTTGGCGCCTGGGCGCGCCACCATGCCGTGCAGCCCGATGGCGAGCGCCGCGCGCTGATCGCGGTCGGGCAGAGCGGATGGACCTTCCCCGTGCCGCTGGCAAAGCAGAAGGACGGTTGGCAGTTCGACCTGCGTGCCGGCCAGCAGGAAGTGCGCCGCCGCCGGCTCGGGCGCAATGAACTGGTGACGATGGAAACGCTGCTGCAGCTGGCCGATGCCCAGCAGCGCTACGCGGAGCAGGTGGGGCTGGGGCGCTACGCGACCCAGTTGATCAGCGCGCCGGGCAAGACCAACGGCCTGTACTGGCCCGCGGCCAGCGAGCAGGACGCCAGCCCGATCGGCCCCGATGCGCTTGCCATGGGCCCGGATACGCCCGCCGCAGATGCTTTCTACGGCTACCATTACCGGATCCTGCCGCCGGCCAAGGGCAGCGACGCCAAGTATGGCCTGATTGCCTGGCCGGCCCGCTATGGCGATACCGGCGTGCATAGCTTCATGCTCGGCAGCGACCGCGTCTTCTATGAGCGCGACCTCGGGCCCGGCACCGCATCGCGCGCCAAGGCCATCCGCAGTTTTTCGCCTGCCGGCTGGCAGCGCGTGGCGGACCGCTGAGCCCTTGGCCCCTGCGCCCCGGCCAGCCGTCTAGGCCAGCCGGGGTTCGCCGAACTCCCCGCCGTAGGCTTCTGATCTGGCCGCCGCCTGGCGCGGGGCCGGATCCAGGTCGGCATAGACCGCGGCCAGCCCGTCGCGGTCGATGATGCGCAGGTGCCGCTGGCGCACCGAGATCAGCCCGACCGAGGCAAAGCGCGACAGCAGCCGCGACACCGTTTCCAGGGTTAGCCCAAGCAGGCTGGCGATGTCCGTGCGCGACATCGCCAGCGTCAGCGCGCCGTCGCGGTTGCCGTCGCGGCGCGCCTGCTCGCCGGCGAGGTCGAGCAGCAGCATCGCCAGGCGCTGTGGCGCCCTCATCGACCCCACCGCCACCAGCAGCACGCGTTCGCGCTCGGCGTTGCGGCGCATCGCTTCCAGCACCGTTTCACGGAATGGGGCGGCCTGCATGAGGGTGCGCAGGGATTCGACCGAGACCGCACAAACCATTGCATCCTGCAGCGCGATTGCACCAGTCCCATAGACCGGACCTTCGTGCGGCTCAAGCCCCAGCACGTCGCCGGGCAGCGAAAAACCCGTTACCTGCCGCCAGCCCAGCGGCGATTCATAGACCTGCTTGGCGCTGCCATGGCGCAGCGGGTAGACCGTCAGCGCAGGGCGGCCCTGGCGAAACACATGCTCGCCGGTGCGCACCTCTACCAGCTCCGGCTGCAGCGCCATCGGCGCGTGCGGCAGGGGGGCTTGTGGCCCGGCATTGTGGCAAACGTGGCGAAAGAGGCAGAGCAGGCAGGCTGGGGCGCCGCTGTCCGGCATGGTGTCATTGTCCTCCGGTGACGATGGCCAAGTATAAAACGCCGGCAACGCAAGCCATCTCGCTGCGATCTGCATTCTTTCGTATGGCTGGTTTAAAAATTTCGCATTACGGGGGCGAGGCTCGTTGCGTTTGTGCCATAAGCGCGGGAGCACGCCGGCGGGCGTAATGCGGATTGTGATATGCTGCAACGCAACAATAAAGGCATAGGAGGAGATCGCGTCACACGATCAGGAGTCCTCATGACCAAAAGCTTTGCCGCTGACTGGCACGCGCAGATCCGGCGACTGAGCCGTGCGCAAGCCCGCACGGAAGCCCAGGTGAAGTCCTGGCTGGACCGCGTGGATTCGCTTAATCCGCTCACGCCGGCTCGGCCTGACCGCCCGCCGGGCAAGGTCCGGCCCGCCCGGCCAGCACCCGCGCCGGGTTCCCTGCCCGGTACCTGGCAGGCGCACAGGCTGCGCCTGGCGCCGCTGCCGGGCGAACTGGTGCCGCAACTCTCGTATCACCTCTACATACCGTCCAAGGCCCATCGCGGCCCGTTGCCGGTGGTGGTGGTGCTGCATGGCTGTCGCCAGACGCCGGATGACCTGTCGGCCGGCACCCGCATGAATGCGCTGGCCGAGCGCGAGGGATTTATCGTGGCCTACCCGCAACAGCCCTTGCGGCGCCAGGTGCAGCGCTGCTGGCAGTGGTTCGACCTGGGCGCCGCTGAGGGCGGACGCGAGGCGCAGGCGGTGGCCGCGCTGATCGATGCGCTGGCTGCGCGCCACGACGTGCGCGAGCGCGAGATCTACCTGGCCGGCATGTCCGCCGGCGCGGCCATGGCCGCGGTGGTGGCGTTGCGCTACCCGGGCAAGGTGGCGGCCGCGGCGCTGCATTCCGGCGTGGTCATCGGCGCCGCCGACAACCCGCGCGCCGGCCTGCGGGCCATGCAGCAAGGCTCGGCGGCCGATCCGTCATGGCTGCTGGATGCCGCCGGCGTGACGCCGGGCGGTCCCGAGATGCCCGCGCTGGTGATCCACGGCCTGGCCGACGACGCGGTCCATCCGGTCAATGGCCGTCTGCTGGCGCGGCAGTTCCTGGCTTACAACGGCCTGGAAGACCGGCTCGCCGGTGCGCCCGCGCAGTCCGGCCCGGAGGACGAAGCGCCGGGCCGGTCTCATGAATACCGCTTCGGCCGCTGGCGCCGCGACCTGGTCACGCTGGTGGAAGTGGAGGGCTTGGGCCACGCCTGGAGCGGCGGCGATGCCAGCTATGGCTACCACAGCGATATCGGCCCGGATGCCAGCACGATGATGTGGCAGTTCTTCAGCCAGCACCGCCGTTGAAGTCGGGCAGCACCAATGCGCATCAAGCGCGCACAAGTAAAGGGAGGGCGCCTGCCCTCCCTTTTTCCTTGCAGCAGCCGCGTCAGCCGCGCGAGCGGTCCTTGACGAACAGCGCAGTCACCATGCCCAGCACGCACAGCGCGACCACATAGTGGGCCGGTGCCAGCGGATCCTGCTTCAGCATCAGCGTGACGACCATCGGCGTCAGCCCGCCGAAGATCGCATACGACACGTTGTACGAGAATGACAGGCCCGAGAAGCGCACCTGCGCCGGGAACGCATTGACCAGCACGAACGGCACCGCGCCGATGGTGCCGACCAGGAAGCCGGTCAGCGCATAGAGCGGCAGCAGCAGGTCGGGGCGGGTGAAGATCGTCGTGTAGAACATATAGGCGCAGATGGCCAGCAGCAGGCCGCCGACGAACAGCGTGCGGCGCGCACCGATGCGGTCGGCTAATGCGCCGGAGACGACACAGCCGATCGTCAGGCACAGCGTGGCGACGCTGTTGGCGACCAGTGCCGTGCGCGCGTCAAAGCCATACAGCTTCTGCAGGAAGGTGGGCGTCATCAGGATCACCACCACGATGCCGGCCGACAGCATCCAGGTCAGCAGCATCGACACCGCGACGCTGCCGCGGTGGTTGCGCACCACCGACTTCAGCGGCATTTCCGCGGCCAGCGCCTTGCGCTTCTGCAGTTCGGCGAAGACCGGCGTCTCATGCAGCCAGCGCCGCAGGTACATCGAGGCGATGCCGAACACGCCGCCGATCAGGAACGGCACGCGCCAGCCGTGGTCGGCCAGCTCGGCCGGGGTGAAGACGCTGTTGATGCCGGTGGCGACCAGCGAACCCAGCAGGATGCCGGCAGTCAGCCCCGCGGTCAGCGTGCCGCAGGCATAGCCGACATGGCGCGCCGGCACGTGCTCCGATACGAACACCCAGGCGCCGGGCACTTCGCCGCCGACGGCCGCGCCTTGCAGGATGCGCAGCACCAGCAGCAGCACCGGCGCGGCCAGGCCGATCGACTGGTAGGTGGGCATCAGGCCCATCAGCAGCGTGGGCACCGACATCAGCAGGATCGACAGCGTGAACATCTTCTTGCGGCCGAGCAGGTCACCGAAGTGCGCCATGATGATGCCGCCCAGCGGCCGGGCCAGGTAGCCGGCCGCGAAAATGCCGAAGGTCTGCAACTGGCGCAGCCAGTCCGGCACCGACGGCGGGAAGAACAGCTGCCCGATGACCGTCGCGAAAAAAACGAAGATGATGAAGTCGTAGAACTCAAGGGCGCCGCCAAGCGCGGCAAGGGCAAGGGTCTTGTAATCCTGGCCGGTCAGCGGGCGCGCGCTGGCTCGCGGCGCGCCGATACCTGCGGCGGTACTGCTGGTGGTAGACATGAATGGACTCGCATGGAAGAGATCGCATGCGAAGCGCGCAGCACGGAATACGTGATGGGTGTGGCCGGAGGGTACAGCGCAGGGGAGGCAGGCCCGATGTGGCGGGTAAGCCGCAGGCTTGCGACGAAACGCTTCGCAAAGGGCGTAAAGATACCAGATCGGCCTACGCAGCGTTGAGGGGTCAATTCTGATTTCTTTGCTTTGTCCGAAACCGTTGCCATAATGTCGAAAAATGTGAAATCCGGGGCACAAACCATCGTGCAGCGCCGGAATGCGGGGTCAGATCTTCTGGAACGACATGGCTTTCAAGCAATCCATCCAGGCAGTGGCTGCCACGCCACGCGGCCGGCTGACGACGCGCGTCGCCGGCGGCGTGGTCGCGGCGCTCGCGGTGTTTGGGCTGGCCGGGTATTTTGGCGGCCCGCCGCTGCTCAAATACCTGATTGAAAAGAACGCGACCGACGCGCTGGGGCGCAAGGTTACGCTGGGCAGGGCCCACGTGCGCCCGTTCGAGCTGGCGGCCACGCTGACCGATCTCACTATCTATGAGCGCGATGGCAAGACCCCCGCGCTGACGCTGGGCGAGGCCGAGGCCAATACCTCGCTGGCCTCGGTCTGGCACCTGGCGCCGGTGGTGGACAACCTCCACGTCGACCGGCTGGCCGTGCACGTGGTGCGCGACGCCGACGGCCGCATGAGCTTTGCCGACGTCCAGGAGAAGCTTGCTGCCCTGCCGCCCAAGCCGCCCGATGCCAAGCCGGCGCGCTTTTCGGTCAACAACATCGCAGTTACCGGCAGCAGCTTCGGCTATGACGACAAGCAGCTCGGTTCCAGCCTGCGCGTCGACAACCTGACGCTGACCCTGCCGTTCCTGTCGAACCTGCCGCATGACGTCGAGATCGTGACGCGGCCCACGCTGAGCGCACGGGTCAACGGCACGCCGCTGGCGCTGGACGGCGAAGTGCTGCCGTTTGCCGATTCGCGCCAGACCCGGCTCAACGTCAACCTAGACGGCCTGGAGGTCGCGCGCCTGATGGCGTTCGCGCCGCCGCTGCGCGATGCCGAGGTCAAGTCCGGCAAGCTCGATACGCGCCTGACCGTGGCATTCCGACAGCAGAAGGACACGCAGGAGATGCTGGTGATGGGCACGGCCGCGTTGCGCGATGCCGAGGTCGTCACGCGCGTCGGCCAGCCGCTGGTCAAGAGCGGCCGCCTGGCGGTGGATATCGGCAAGCTCGAGCCGCTGGCTCACCGCGCGCAGCTGCGCAGCGTTGAGATCGAGGGGCTGGGCGTGGAAGCCGCGCGGCGCGCGGATGGCTCGCTGAACCTGGCCACGGCGTTCCTGCCACAGGCGGTCAGCAAATCCACGGATGGCGTGGCGCCCGCGCCGGCGCCTGCCTCGGCGCCGGCAGCGGCCGCCGCCTCGGGGGTGCAGGCGGCGCCGGCCAAGGCGGCGCCAAAAGACGTGCCGTGGCGCTATGCGGTCGACCGCATCGTCGTCAGGCAGGCCCGGCTGGGGTTTGAAGATGCGCTGGCGCCATCGGGCCCGGGCAAGCTTGCACTCGGCCCGCTCGATGCCGAGGTCAAGGGCTTCGCCGGCACCGACGGCGACAAGCCGGCCAGGATCGAGGCCACGCTGACCGTGGCCGATGGCCAGACCCTGCACCATGCCGGCGACCTGCTGCTGCGCGACGGCTCGATGGCCGGCACGCTGGAAACCACCGGCCTGCGGCCGCAGGGGTTTGCCGCATGGTGGCCGCGCGAGCTGCGCAGCCAGTTCGGCACTACCGCGGTCAATGCCGAACTGAACTACCGCATGTCGTGGGGCACGCCGCAGTTCCAGTTCGTGCTGGAAAAATCGCGGCTGGAACTGGCGCCGCTCTACGTGGCCACGCGCGATCCGGTGACGATGCCGGTTCCGGCCGCCGCACGCGATGCCGATGCCAGTGCAAGACCCGCCGGCAACGACAATGCCGCCCCGCGCAGCGCACGCCGCGCGCGTGAGCGCGCCGCCGACCGCGAGGGCGCCAACCTGCCGCTGCTGCAGGCTGAAAAACTGGTGCTGGACGATATCCAGTTCGACCTGGCCAAGCAGACCTTCGCCACCAGCCAGGTCACCCTGGCCAGGCCGCAGCTCGCTGCCACGCGCGACCACAGCGGCGAGCTGATCGAGATGGCGCGCCTGTGGGCTACCGAATCGGCGCAGCAGGTGCGCGCCACGCCGCGCCGGAATGGAGCAGCCGCACCCGCCACCAACGGCAAGCCAGCGGGTGGCGGCTGGAAGGCAGACATCGGCAAGGTCACGGTGGAAGGCGGCAGCGCCCGCCTGGCCGACTACCAGCCGGCCGGGGCCAACCGCGGCCGCCCGGTGATCCACCAGTTCCGCAATATCGCGCTGAGCACCGGCTCGGTCGCCTGGCCGCTGACGCCGGCGGCGGTGCCGCTCAAGCTGCATGCCGAATCCGGTCGCCGCGGCGTGATCGGCGTCGATGGCACGGTGTTGCCGACCGTCCCCGCCAGCCGGCTGCAGCTGGACCTGCGCGAGGTCGAGGTGAGCCCGCTCCAGCCCTATCTGGCTGACCGCTTCAACGCCGCCCTGCGCACCGGCACGCTGACGGCAAGGGGCAAGCTCAATGTCGATGCGCCAACCGGCAAGCCCATCGCCGCGCAGTTCAGCGGCAACGTGCAAACCGGCAACGTGCGCACGGTGGACCGCGTCAGCGGCGAAGACTTCCTGCGCTGGCGTTCGCTGGCGGTATCGGGCATCGACTTCGCCATGGACGAGAGCAAGGGCCCGATGCGCGTGAGCCTGGGCAATGTCGCGCTGTCTGACTTCTATGCCCGCGTGATCCTGAACGCCAACGGCCGCCTGAACCTGCAGGACGTGATGGCCGGCGGCGCCGAGAAGGGCGAGGCGGCGCCATCGACCAGCCTGACGCAGGCCAACCCGGCCTCGGCGCCGGCAACGCCGCCGGTGCAGACCGGTGATACGCGTACGGCCCAGGTCGAGCAGAAGCCGGGCGGCCCCAAGCCGCAGGTGCGCATCGGCGGGGTCTCGGTCGAGAAGGGCAATATCAATTTCTCGGACTTCTTCGTCAAGCCCAACTACACGGCCAACCTGACCGGCATGAAGGGCAAGGTGTCCAAGGTGTCGTCGGGCGACCCCACGCCGGCCGACCTGGTGCTGGATGGCCGCATCGACGACGATGCGCCGGTCAATATCAGCGGCAAGCTCAATCCGCTGGGTGAGCAGCTGTTCCTGGACATTGCCGCCAAGGCCTCGGGCGTGGAACTGACGCGGCTCACGCCGTATGCGGCCAAGTACGCCGGCTACCCGATCACCAAGGGCAAGCTGACGGTGGACGTGGCCTACAAGATCGAGAACGGCAAGCTCGATGCGAGCAACCACCTGTTCCTGGACCAGCTCACCTTCGGCGAGCGCGTCGACAGCCCGGATGCGACCAAGCTGCCGGTGCTGCTGGCGGTGTCGCTGCTGAAGGACCGCAACGGCGTGATCGACGTGAACCTGCCGGTGTCGGGCTCGTTGTCGGATCCGGAGTTCAGCATCGGCGGCGTGATCGTGCGCGTGATCGTCAATCTGCTGACCAAGGCGATCACGTCGCCGTTCTCGCTGATCGCCTCGGCCTTTGGCGGCGGCGGGGGCGAGGAGCTGGGCTATGTCGAGTTCGCGCCCGGCACCGCGGCGCTGACGCCGGCGGCCAGGGACAAGATCACCAAGCTGGGCCAGGCGCTCAATGACAGGCCCGCGCTGCGGCTGGAAATCAGCGGCCGCATCGACCCGGCCACCGACGAGGCCGGCGCGCGCCGCGCGTGGCTGGATGCGCGCGTGGCCGAGCAGAAGCGGCGCGACCAGCGCGACAGCGCACAGGTGGGCGGCGAGGCCGACAACGACGAAGCCGGCGAGCAGGGCGCCGAGATCAAGGTCTCGAAACAGGAGTACCCGAAGTACCTGGAGCAGGTCTACAAGCGCACATCGATGAAGAAGCCGCGCAACTTCGTCGGCTTCACCAAATCCCTGCCGCCCGAGGAAATGGAAAAGCTGCTGATGGCCAACGCCACGGTCACCGAGGCCGACCTGAAGCGCCTGGCCGAGCAACGCGCACTGGTGGTCAAGCAGTCGCTCGAACGCGAGGGCAAGGTGTCGGAGAGCCGGCTGTTCCTGACCGCGCCCAAGCTCAGCGCCGAGGGCATCAAGGACAAGGGCGCGCCCAACCGCGTGGACTTCTCCATTCGCGGCTAGCCGGGGCGGCAGCGCCGCACGGTGCGGCGCCGCCACAGGCCCGGCCCGGAAAACCGGTATGATTCGGCCCGGACAATCCGTTCCATAGCCGATTCAGGAGTGTGTTTTGCAGCAGGATCAATTGGAAGCCGCCGTCGCCTACAAGACCTGGGTGTGCGTGATCTGCGGCTGGGTCTACGACGAAGAACAGGGCTGGCCGGAAGACGGCATCGCCCCCGGCACGCGCTGGGAAGACATCCCCGAGGACTGGCGCTGCCCGGAATGCGACGTCGGCAAGGCCGAATTCGCCATGATCGAGCTGTAACGCCGCACGCACTTTCCTGTCCGGCCGACCCATGCGGGCTCAGCCCCGGGCTTGCGCCAGCATGGCGGCAAGCAGCACATTGGCGCCCGCCTCGAGATGCTCGGGCCTGGCGTCCTCGATCTCGTTATGGCTGATGCCGTCCTTGCACGGCACGAAGATCATTGCCGCCGGCGCTACCCTGGCCAGGTAGACCGCGTCGTGGCCAGCGCCGGTGACGATGTCGCAATGCGTGTAGCCACGCGCCGCGGCCGCGTGCCGGACATGGGCCACAAGCTCGGGCGCGAAGGGCGTCGGCTCGAAGCGCTGGATCGCTTCGACTTCCACCGCCAGCGCGGCACCTGTAGTGCTGCCGCTGGCCAGCGCCGCGCACGCTGCGCGCAGCCTTGCTTCCATCCGGTCGAGCTGGCCGCCATCGAGATGGCGAAGGTCGACGCTGAACTGTACCCGCCCCGGAATGACGTTGCGTGAAGACGGGTGGACATTGACCACCCCGACCGTCCCCCGGCCATCGGGGGCAAAGTCGTCCGCGATCTTCGCCACTTCCTGGAACAGGAACGAAGCGCCATGCAGGGCGTCCCGGCGCAGCGGCATGGGGGTGGGGCCGGCATGCGCCTCCATGCCCGTCACCGTGACGTCATACCAGCGCAGGCCAAGCGACCCCGTCACCACGCCGATGACCTTGTCCTCGGCCTCGAGGATCGGGCCTTGCTCGATATGCGCCTCGAAGTACGCGCCAACCTTGTGGCCGACCGGCGCGGTGCCCGCATAGTCGATCGCCGCGAGTTCGCCGGCAACGGACTTGCCGGCGTTGTCGGTTGCCGTCAAAGCGGTGGCTTCGGGGAAAACGCCGGCGAACACGCCCGATCCCATCATCACCGGCACGAAGCGCGCGCCTTCCTCATTGGTCCAGATCGCCAGTTCCAGCGGCGCCTCGGTGGTCACGCCGTGCTGGTTGAGCGTGCGCATGACTTCCAGCCCGGCCATCACGCCATAGCATCCGTCGAACTTGCCGCCGGTGGGCTGGGTGTCGATATGGCTGCCGGTCATGACCGGGGCAAGCGCGTCGTTGCGGCCCGCCCGGCGCCCGAAGATATTGCCCACGCGGTCGATGCGCACCGCCAGGCCGGCGTCGCGCATCCAGCCGGTGACGAGGTCGCGCGCCTGCCCGTCCAGCGCGGTCAGGGCCAGACGCGCATTGCCGCCCCTGGGCGTGGCGCCGATCCGCGCCAGGTCCATCAGCGCTTGCGACAGGCGTTCGCCATTGATCGTGATTGCGTTCATACGCCCGTCCCTGACTGTTGGATGCCGCCGAAGAAGGCCGTTGCATTGGCGGCGAGCGAATCGAGGTGGTAGCCGCCTTCCTGCACGACCAGCGTGGGCAGGCCCAGTGCGGCAACGGCGCGGCCGAGGCGGCCGAAGCCTGCGGTGGACACGTCCACCAGCGACTGCGGATCCTCGCGGTAGATGTCGAAGCCGAGCGACAGCACCAGCGCGTCTGCCTGGAAGCGTTCGATGGCGCCGCGTGCGGTGTCCAGCTTGTCGAAGAAGACGGACTCGGGCGAACGGTGCGGCATCGGCAGGTTGAGGTTGTGGCCGGTGCCGGCGCCGCGGCCGTGCTCATCGTCGAAGCCCGCGACCACCGGATAGAAGTTGGTCGGGTCGCCGTGGATCGACACGTAGAGCACATCGGCCCGGTCGTAGAAGATCTCCTGGATGCCCTGGCCGTGGTGCATGTCGGTATCGAGGATGGCCACGCGGCCAAGGCGCGCGCGCAGGGCCTGGGCGGCGATCGCGGCATTGTTCAGGTAGCAGAAGCCGCCCGCCGCGTCGCGCCGGGCATGATGGCCAGGCGGCCGGCACAAGGCGTAGGCGCGGCGCGCGCCGTCCAGCAGCGCCCGGGCCCCGGCCACCGCGCTCTGCGCCGACCAGTAGGCCGAGCGCCAGGTGTTCAGGCCCACCGGGCAGCTGCCATCGGCGAGATAGCGCGCGGCCTGCGCCAGCACGCCGCGCAGGGCGTTGGGCTCGCGCACGAAGATATTGGACATGACCTCGTCGCCCCAGTCCTCCGGCAGCTCGCGCCAGCTGGCATGGGCGTCCTGCAGGAACTGCAGGTAAGGCTGGTCGTGCACCGCGGCAAGCGGCGCGAGGCCGTGGTCGGCGGGGGCGTGGAGCGCGAAGCCAAGCGCCTCTGCCGCCTGGACCAGCCGCTGCGCCCGCGCAGGCAGCTCCTGCGGCGAGCGCATCCTGCCGCGCGAGTAGTAGCTCTGCGGATGGTGCAGCAATTGCTCGGGATGGAAAAACGTCAGCATGGGGTTTGCAATGTCCGTGGAAAGGCGTCAGGCCTGCGCGGCTTGCGCGGCCGGTTGTGGTTGCTGGCGCTGGCGTGCATCGATGCTGGCGATGCACAGCAGCGACACGCCGGCCAGCAAGGTGTAGAACACCGCCAGCGGCCACCATTGGCCCTGGAAGCGCTGCGCGAGGACGGTCCCCACCAGCGGTGTCAGCCCGCCCGCCACCGCGCCGCAGACCTGGTAGGACAACGAGATCGCCGAGTAGCGCACGCGCGTTTCGAAGACACCGCTGACAAAGCCCGCGATCACCGAATAGAAGCTCGCCATGCACACCACCGCCAGCGCGATGCCGAGCACGATGGCCGGCGCCTGGCGCGTCTGCACCAGCAGGAACATCGGATAGGGTGAAGCCATCGCCAGCAGCGCGGCCAGCTTGAGGAAGCGCGCGCCGCCAAGCTTCTCTGCCAGCCAGGCGGCCAGCGGCTGCGCCAGGAACTGGATGATGGCGACGGCGAACAGGCAGTCGAGGATCAGCGTCCTGGGCAGCGACAGGTATTGCGTGGTGTAGGCAATCATGAAGGTGTTGGTGAAGTACACCCCCGCAATGCCGATGGTATTGGCGCCGATGCACAGCAGCACCGGCACGCGGGCCGTGCGCCAGACCTCGGCAAGCGGCAGCCTGGCGGTCTTGCGCTGCGCCTGCACCTGCGCGAACTCGGGCGATTCATTCACGCCCAGCCGGATCGCCACGCCCACCAGCAGCAGCGCCGCGCTGGCCAGGAATGGCAGGCGCCAGCCCCAGTCCATGAACACCTCGTGCTCCATCGACGTGACCGCGCGGAAAGCCAGCAGCGACAGGATCAGGCCGGCCGGGCTGCCGAGCTGCGCGAACGAGGCGAAGAAGGTGCGGCGGCCCTTGGGGGCATGCTCGCCCGCCATCAGCACCGCGCCGCCCCATTCGCCGCCCACGGCGATGCCCTGCACCACGCGCAGCAGGACCAGCAGCACCGGCGCGATCGCGCCCGCAGTGGCGTAGGTCGGCAGCAGGCCGATGCCGATGGTGGCCACGCCCATCATCATGAGCGTGATCATCAGCGCCTGCTTGCGGCCGATGCGGTCGCCCCAGTGGCCGAACACGATGCCGCCGAGCGGACGGGCAAAGAAGCCGACCGCGAAGGTGCCGAATGACGCCAGCGTGCTCAGGAAGGGATCGCCGCCGGGAAAGAACAACGGGCCGAACACCAGCGCGGCGGCGGTGGCGTAGATGTAGAAGTCGTACCACTCGATCATGGTGCCGACAAAGGCGGCGGTGGCGGCGCGCACGGGCTGGCGCGTGCCGGAAGGGGACACTTGCATGGACTGGCTCCTCACTATGTTTGTGCCGCTGCATCAGGGGCAGCTGTGGGAGGAGTTATCGCGCGTTGACAAATATCAGTCAAATTTCTAATATTTATTTTTCATATAACTTCAATTTATACGTTGCGTGATGGAGCGTTCTGCCCTGGACCGGGCCCTGCTGACCGACCGGCTCGACTGGAACCTGCTGCGCACCTTCCTGACCATCGTCCACGAGCGCAGCCTGAGCCGCGCCGCGGTGCGGCTGCATATCACCCAGCCGGCGGTGAGCCTGGCCTTGCGCCGGCTCGAAGAGCATCTGGGACACACGCTGATCGAGCGGCGCGGCAGCAATTTCCGCCTGACCCGGGCCGGCGAAGAAGTGCTGCGCATCGCCACCGACGTCTATGGCAGCGTGGCGCGGCTGGGGGCTGAACTGGCGGAGCAGCAGGACGAAGTCAGCGGCCTGCTGCGGCTGCTGACCGTGAGCCGTATCCATTCAGGCGTCTATGACGAATGCCTGGCCGCGTTCCATCGGCAGCATCCGCGCGTCACGCTGCAGGTGGACGTGATGCGCAGCACCGAGATTGCGGACGCGCTCGCGCAGAAGGCTGGCGGCGTGGGCCTGAGCCTGTACCGGCAGCCGGGCCGGCAGTCGGGCGACGGGCTTGAGCACATGCTGTTCCTGCGCCAGCGCTATGCCATCTTCTGCGGGCGCCATCACCGGCTGTTCGGGCGCACCGGGCTGGCCATTGCCGACCTGCTGGCCGAGCACTTCGTCTCGTTCAGCAGCGACCAGCTTGGCGACGTGCTGGCGCCATTGGCCGTATTCCGCGACCAGCACGGCTTTTCCGGCCAGATCGTCGCGACCTCGCCCAGCCTCGATGAAATCCGGCGGCTGGTGTTCGCGGGCTATGGCATTGGCTGCCTGCCCGAACATATCGTTGCCGACGATGTCGCCCAGCAACGGCTGTGGCGCCTGCCGCCCGAAGAGGGCGTGGCCGATATCGACATGTACCTGCTGTGGAATCCGGAGCGGCGCCAGACGCCGGCCGAGGCCGCGTTCATCGAGCACTTCCGCCACTACGTGGCGCGCTATTCGCTGATGGAGCGGCTGGGGGAGTCAGTGAACGCGCCGCTGGCGGCGTTGCGCGCGCCGACGGCATGATGGACTACTGCCCGGTTCGCGTACCGGGCAATGGTGCAGAAGAACGCTTGTTGGGGCCTAGCCGTGCCGTCGCAGCGTATGCCGGCACAGCCCGGCGCGTTGCCGTTGTGCAGCGCAACGCCGGTAGCGCATCCGGTACGGATGGCTGCAGCGCCAGATGGCCCGCAAGACGGTAATGAACAGCAGCGCCGCCATGACGGCAGCAAGCAGGCCGATCGACATAACGGCCCTCCTCCCCAAAAACCGTCTGTCCGACCTCTGGGGTCAGATCAGCAGCGGTAATGCCTCTAGCACCAACACGGCAACCAGTGCGCCGATCAGGGCGCCCATGGTCCGGCAACTGATGCGCAGGTACTTGGCAGTCACCGGGATCGAACCCATGGCGATCACGCCTACCAGCGCCATCGGAATCAGGAATACAAGATCATGCGCGGTGAAGTGCATGGCGGTCTCCTGTCTCTCTTTTGTGATTCCAGTATAGGCAGTGTGTGCCCGATGCATGGCTGCGTGCATCGGGATTGTCCCGAACCCGGGAGATGCGGATGCCACCCAGGTACCGATGCGCGCACTTAGGACGGTTCAGGCGTTGCGCTGCGTACGCATGCCCCACGTTTTTCGCCATGCGAACCCCCGAAGCGGGAAACACGTGTCCTATGCTGATCAGAGACGCGGGGCCCCGTTCCCATTCAAGTCCAATGCCCCGCGGACCGAGAGAGACGGAGGTGGCTATGGAACTTCACATGCAATCGCACCACTACGTGCGGCGGCAGCCGGACTGGACCGCGGCAGCGGTCTCGGGGCTGGCGGCCGGGGCGTTGCTGCTGGTGCTGGAGCTGTTCTGGTCGTCGATGGTGTCGGGCGTGAACCCGTGGATCGCCACGCGCATGATCGCCGGGATCCTGATGGGCCAGGACGTGCTGCAGAGCGCAACGTTTACCGTCGGCACGGTGGCCGCGGCGCTGGTGATCCATTTCGTGCTGGGCGCCGTGCTGGGCATGATCCTGGCGGCCATCATCGCGCCATTCACGCTGGATTCGAGCCTGGGCATGGCAATGCTGGCGGGCGCCGTGTTTGGCATGGTAGTGTACTTCTTCAATTTCTATGTGATGACGTTGGCCTTCCACTGGTTTGTCGAGGTGCGCGGGTGGCATACCTTCATCGGGCATCTGATCTTCGGGATGGCCGCGGCGGCATGCTACTGGAAGCTGGAGAGCAAGGACGTATCGCACTGACAGCGCTTCGGGGCAGGGCGCGGCGAGCGCCGGCTCATGGCGGTTGCGTTGCGCGCGCCAGCCTTTGGGCGGGTACGCGCGCAAGACCTGCGGCGGCCGGAACCAGGGGTTCCCGCCGCCGCTTTTTCTCGCGCTGCGCGCTTGTGCAGTGCGACACCAATGCATTGGCATGTCGCCTTGCAGTGACCTGACGGCATGCACTAGTCTTATGTCTACCTGCGTGACTTGCGCATCCCTCGCCGCGCGCGAGGAGGAGGGTGGATATGGCGTTGGCCATCGCACTCGTAGTCATGGTCGTCGGTTCGGTGCTCTTCCATTTCATGAGCCCGTGGTGGGCGACCCCGCTGGCGTCCAACTGGCAGCAGATGGACGACACGCTGACCATTACCCTGGTCATCACCGGCATTTTCTTCATCGGCATCAACCTGTTTGTCGGCTACATCGTCTGGCGCTTCCGGCATGAGGCACCGCATCCCAATGGCGGCACCGGCCACCGCGCGTCCTACCACCCGGAGAACAGCAAGCTCGAACTGTGGCTGATCGGCGGCACCACGCTGGGCGTGGTGCTGCTGCTGGCGCCGGGCCTGTTCGTCTACGCCGACTACGTGCGCCCGCCGCGCGAAGCGATGGTGATGGAAGTGGTGGGGCAGCAGTGGTCCTGGGCCTTCCGCTTTCCCGGCAAGAGCGGCCAGCTGGGTGCTTCCGATGCGCGCTTTGTCACCGGTGCGAATCCGCTCGGGCTGGACCCCGACGATCCGCGTGGCCTGGACAATATCGTGATCGTCGGACCGGAGGTGCACCTGCCGCTGAACAAGCCGGTCAAAGTGCTGTTGCGCTCCAAGGACGTGCTGCATGACTTCTACGTGCCGCCGTTCCGCGCGCGCATGAACATGGTGCCGGGCATGGTGACGTCGTTCTGGTTCACGCCGACGCAGGCGGGGCGCTTCGATATCCTGTGCGCGCAGCTGTGCGGCGTGGGGCACTACAACATGCGCGGCACGGTGGTGGTGGAAGAACCGGCTGCGTACGAGGCATGGCTGGCCAGGCAGCAGACCTTTGCCATGACGCTGGCGAAGGCCGCGGCACCGCCGGCGGCAATGGCCGCTGCCGCACCCGGCGCCGCGGGCGACGCCGGCACCGTCGAGAAGGGACGCGCGCTGGCGCAGAGCAAGGGCTGCGTCGGCTGCCACAGCATCGACGGCAATCCGGGCGTGGGGCCGACCTGGAAGGGCCTGTACGGCAAGACCGAGACCTTTGTCGACGGCAGCAGCGCCAAGGTGGACGATGCCTTCCTGCACAAGGAGATCACCGACCCCAATGCGCGGCTGGTCAAGGGCTTCGGCCCGGTGATGCCGAAGTTGCCGATGAGCGAGGATGAGGTCGCGGCACTGACCGCCTATATCAAGTCGGCCGGCAGCGGCGCGGCGGAAGCCGGCACGGTGGCGCCGGTGGCGCCCGCGGACGTGCCCGCCGGCCCGGCTGCCGTGACCAGCGCCGCCACCACGGCAACCGCTGGCTCTGGGGCGCCCGCTGCCACGCCCGGGGCCGCGTCCGGCACCTATACGACTTCGACGGCCGTGGCCGTGCCGCCCTCGGCGGCACCCGCGCCCGCCAGGAAGTGAGGAGACCCGCATGGCTTACGCCGACGATGCCGCCCATCACGCGCCGCAGAGCTTCTGGACCCGCTATGTCTGGAGCCAGGACCACAAGGTGATCGCCGTGCAGTACACCATCGTGGCGATCGTGGTGGGCCTGGTGGGCGTGGCGCTGTCCAACCTGATGCGCATGCAGCTTGGCTTCCCGGGGCGCTTCGAGTTCATCGACGCCAACCGCTACTACCAGTTCGTCACCATGCACGGCATGATCATGGTGATCTACCTGCTGACGGCGCTGTTCCTGGGCGGCTTCGGCAACTACCTGATCCCGCTGATGGTGGGGGCGCGCGACATGGTGTTCCCCTTCCTCAACATGCTCAGCTTCTGGGTCTACCTGCTGTCGGTGATCGTGCTGCTGGCCAGCTTCTTCGTGCCCGGAGGGCCCACCGGCGCGGGCTGGACGCTATACCCGCCGCAGGCCATCCTGCCCGGCACCCCAGGCCATGACTGGGGCATCATCCTGATGCTGGTGTCGCTGGCGATCTTTATCGTCGCGGCCACCATGGGCGGCCTCAACTACGTCACCACCGTGCTGCAGGCGCGCACGGAAGGAATGACGCTGCTGCGCATGCCGCTGTCGGTATGGGGCATCTTCATGGCCACCATCCTGGCGCTGCTGGCGTTCCCGGCGCTGTTCGTGTCGGCGGTGATGATGCTGCTGGACAAGACCCTCGGCACCAGCTTCTTCATGCCGGCGATGGTGTCGATGGGGCAGCAGCTGCAGTACAAGGGCGGCAGCCCCCTGCTGTTCCAGCACCTGTTCTGGTTCTTCGGCCACCCCGAGGTGTATATCGTCGCGCTGCCGGCCTTCGGCATCGTCTCGGACCTGGTCAGCGTGCATTCGCGCAAGAGCATCTTCGGCTACCGCACCATGGTGTGGGCAATCCTGGCGATCGGGGTGCTATCGGTGGTGGTGTGGGCCCACCACATGTTCGTCAGCGGCATGAACCCGTACTTCGGCTTCTTCTTTGCCACCACCACGCTGATCATCGCCATCCCCACCGCGATCAAGGTCTACAACTGGGTCATCACGCTATGGCGCGGCGATATCCATTTCACCGTGCCGATGCTGTTCGCGATCGCCTTCATCAGCACCTTCGTCATCGGCGGCCTGACCGGGCTGTTCCTGGGCAATGTCAGCGTGGATATCCCGCTGTCCAACACCTACTTCGTGGTGGCGCACTTCCATATGGTGATGGGCGTGTCGCCGATCCTGGTGGTGTTCGGCGGCCTCTACCACTGGTACCCGAAGGTCACTGGCCGGATGCTGGACGACAGCATGGGCCGGATCCATTTCTGGGTCACCTTCGTCGGCACCTACGCCATCTTCTTCCCGATGCACTACCTGGGCGTGCTGGGCATGCCGCGCCGCTACTACGCCTACGAGAACTACGCCTTTATCCCGGAGTCGGCGCATGTGATGAACATGTACATCTCGGTGGCCGCCTTCATCGTCGCCACGGCGCAGCTGCTCTTTGTCTTCAACCTGGTGTGGAGCCTGTGGCATGGCCGCAAGGCCGACGCCAACCCGTGGCGCGCGGCCTCGCTGGAATGGCAGACGCCGCAGACGCCGCCCGCGCACGGCAACTGGGGGCCGCACCTGCCGGTGGTGTACCGCTGGGCCTATGCCTACAGCGTGCCGGGCGCGCGCGAGGACTTTATCGCGCAGAACGCGCCGCCGGAAGAGGGCGGGGCCGAGCCTGAACCGCATGCCAGCCGCGGAGCCGTCGCATGAACGCCGAAGCCCTGTACAAGGTCAGCCGCGACGATTTCGGCGGCAGCCCGTCCGACGAGAATGCCGCCAACCACCGGCCGCAAGGGCGCGCCCCCGCGAGCATCGGCCTGTGGGTGTTCATGGGCGTGGTGACCTCGCTGTTTGCGCTGTTCCTGACCGCCTATGCGCTGCGCATGGACAGCCCGGACTGGCACCGCATCGGGCTGCCCTGGCAGGTGTGGCTGTCCACCGCGCTGCTGGGCGCCGGCAGCGTGGCGATGGCGGTGTCGTCGCGCGCCGCGGGCCGGGGCGAGATGGCCGTGGCCAGGCAGGCGCTGCGCCTGGGCGGTCTGGGCGCGGCCGGCTTCGTCGCCTCGCAGCTGTGGGCCTGGCAGGCACTGGGCGCGATGCAGGTGATGCCTGCCGGCAACCCGGCCGGCAGCTTCTTCTACCTGCTGACCGCGATGCACGGCCTGCACGTGCTGGGCGGCCTGGCCGGCTGGGGCTTTGCCATGTCGTCGCGCGGCAGCGGCGAGGCCGCGGTGCTGCGCATGCGGCTGTGCGCGCGCTACTGGCATTTCCTGCTGGCGGTATGGGTGGTGCTGCTGGCGGCGCTGGGGTGGCTTACGCCCGAACTGGTGCGCTATATCTGCGGCACGGCCTAGCGGCGGCGGCAGCAAGGAGGACCGGCATGTCAACGCAACTGTCTTCACCATCGAGCCCACCCGGCGTGGCGCCCGCGCCCCCGGTGGGCGGCGTGCGCGGCCTGCTGGCCGACTGGTCGTCGGACCAGCAGGCCTTCAAGGTGTCGTGGGGCAAGGCCATGATGTGGATCTTCCTGCTGTCCGACACCTTCGTCTTCAGCTGCTTCCTGACCGGCTACATGACCGTGCGCATGTCGACCACGGTGCCGTGGCCCAACCCCAGCGAGGTGTTCGCGCTGCACGTGGGTGGCGCCGACATTCCGTTGCTGCTGATCGCCATCATGACCTTCGTGCTGATCACCAGCAGCGGCACCATGGCGATGGCGGTCAACTTTGCCTACCGGCGCGCGCGCCGCGAGTGCGCGCTGCTGATGTTCGTCACCGCGCTGTTCGGCGTCATGTTCGTCGGCATGCAGGCCTTCGAATGGACCAAGCTGATCGTGGACGAGGGCGTGCGCCCGTGGACCAACCCGATGGGGGCGGCGCAGTTCGGCTCGACCTTCTTCATGATCACGGGCTTCCACGGGCTGCATGTGTCGTGCGGCGTGGTGTACCTGCTGATCGTGGCCACGCGCGTGCTGCGCGGACGCTACGAGGCCACCGGCAACTACCAGATCGTGGAGATCGCGGGCCTGTACTGGCACTTCGTCGACCTGGTCTGGGTGTTTATCTTTGCGTTGTTCTATCTCTGGTGACGGCCATGGCATCGAATCCGGCAACTCCCGCAACCCCGGTGACGCCAGCGCATGGCTCCGGCAACGATGCCGGGCATGCCGCGCACTCCGGCCAGCAGCATCCTATCGGGCTGTACCTGAAGATCTGGCTGCTGCTGTTCGTTCTGTCGACGCTGTCGTACCTGGTCGACTATTTCCATGTCACCGGCTACCTGCGCTGGACGCTGATCCTGGTGTTCATGGGGCTGAAGGCGGGGCTGATCGTGGCAGTGTTCATGCACATGGCATGGGAGCGCATGGCGCTGATCTGCGCCATCCTGGTACCGCCGCTGTGCCTGCTGGTGCTGGTCTGGCTGATGGCGGAAGAAGCGAATCATACGTTCCTGACGCGCGGTATCTTCTTCCGCTGACGGGGAGGCGCCGCCGGCCCCGGGGAGGGAGCCGGCGGCAAGCCGCCTTGCACCGCGCCCGGGCGCTCAGGCCTGGGTGATGAACTTGGTTACCAGGTAGCCATCGAAGGTCTCCTGGCCGCCTTCGCTGCCGATGCCCGAATCCTTGATGCCCCCGAACGGGGTCTCGGCCAGCGCCATGCCGAAGTGGTTGATGTTGACCATGCCGGCTTCCAGGCCGTTGGATACTTCGGTCGCGGTCTTCAGCGAGTTGGTGAACACATACGAGGCCAGGCCAAAGGGCAGGCTGTTGGCGCGGCGCAGCACCTCGGCCGTGTCCTTGAAGCGCGTCACGGGCGCCACCGGGCCGAACGGCTCGTCGGTCATCAGACGCGAGTCGTCGGGCAGGTCGGTGACCACGGTGGGCGCGAAGAAATAGCCCTTGTCCCCCAGGCGCGAGCCGCCTGCCACCACCTTGCCGCCACGCTGGCTGGCATCGTCCAGGAACTGCTCCATTGACAGCACGCGGCGCTCATGCGCCAGCGGCCCCATCTGGGTGCCGTCCTCCAGGCCGTTGCCGACCTTGATCGAGCCGATCACCTCGGTAAAGCGCGCCAGGAAGCGGTCATAGGCTTTCTCCTGGACATAGAAGCGCGTCGGCGACACGCATACCTGGCCGGCATTGCGCAGCTTGAAGCGCGCCAGCATCTCGGCGGCGGGGTCGATGTCGGCGTCGTCGAACACCAGCACCGGCGAATGGCCGCCCAGCTCCATGGTCACGCGCTTCATATGCGCGCCGGCCAGCGCCGCCAGCTGCTTGCCCACCGGCACCGAGCCGGTGAATGAAATCTTGCGCACGATCGGCGATTCGATCAGGTAGGTCGAGACCTCGCTGGGCACGCCCCAGACGATGTTGAGCACGCCCGGGGGCAGGCCCGCATCATGGAACAGCTGCGCCAGCGCCACCACCGCGCTGGGCGAGTCTTCCGGCCCCTTCAGGATCAGCGTGCAGCCCGCGCCCAGCGCCGACACGATCTTGCGGATGGCCTGGTTGAACGGGAAGTTCCACGGCGTGAAGGCGGCGCACACGCCGATCGGCTCGCGCACCACGATCTGGCGCACATTGGGCTGGCGCGGCGGGATCACGCGGCCGTAGATGCGGCGGCATTCCTCGGCATGCCAGTCGGCGTGCTCGGCGCAGACCATCACTTCGCCGACGGCTTCGGCCAGCGGCTTGCCCTGGTCCAGCGTGATATTGCGGCCGATCTCCTTGGCGCGCTCGCGGGTGAGCTCGCCCACGCGGCGCAGGATCCTGGCGCGCTCCAGCGGCGAGGTCTTCTTCCAGGTTTCAAAGGCGCGCTGCGCGGCGGCCAGCGCGCGGTCCAGGTCGGCGCGGCTGGCGTGCGGCAGCTTGCCCAGCACTTCCTGCGTGGCCGGGTTGATGACATCCTGCTCGCGCCGGTCGCCTCCCTTGATGAATTCTCCGTCGATATAGAGGGCGAGATCCTGGTACATGTGTGTTCTCCTGGTGGGCGGTGAAACCGCAAGCTTAACCCGGCGGCCGCGTTCATGCAGCGCGCCGGGTGTGTTCCCAGGAGGAATGTGCGGGAATGTCCCCGCGGCCGGTTCAGCCGATGTCAGGCGGCATCGCGCGTGCGCGCCACCGGCACGACTTCAGCCCCGGTGCGGGTGGCTTCCACCACCAGGATCACGAGCAGCGTGATCAGCGTCAGGCCGAACACCGCATAGCCGATGCTGTCGCCCTCGATGGCGAACAGGCTGGGCGCGTAGGTCGGGCTGGTGCAGATCATGGTGCCCGCAGACATGCCGGTGTAGTGCATGCCGCAGACGGCGACGCCCATGACCACTGCAGCTGCCAGCTGCTTGCCGCGGGTCTTCACCGTGGTGGCCAGCCACAGCGCCACCACCGACACCACCAC
Organism: Cupriavidus necator; assembly: GCF_016127575.1. Taxonomy (NCBI): domain Bacteria; kingdom Pseudomonadati; phylum Pseudomonadota; class Betaproteobacteria; order Burkholderiales; family Burkholderiaceae; genus Cupriavidus; species Cupriavidus necator. Next base: position 2,239,853 of record NZ_CP066019.1, on the reverse strand, counting down.
GGCGATCACCACCGACAGCCCGATGATGGCCAGGTCCCAGTCGAAGCGGGTGTTGGAGCGGATCGCGGCCATGCCGGTGTAGTGCATCGCCACCACGCCCAGCCCGGTCAGCACGCCGCCCTTGATCACGTTGTCGGTACGGCTGCCGCGCGGGCGCGAGGCGATCGCCAGTCCGGCGCCGGCCAGCACCATCACGACCACCAGCGAAGCCAGCGTCATGAACAGTCCGAACTCGCGGTGCGTCGGGGTCTGGTAGGCCACCATGCCGATGAAATGCATCGACCAGACCGCGCCGCCGCCCAGCGCCACGCTGGCGCACAACAGCCGGTCCACGTCCAGGCGGCCGTCGGGCATGCGCACGCGCCGCGACCAGCGCAGGCCCACGTAGGCGCCGCAGACAGAGATCAGGAACGACAGGCCCACCATCGGCCAGTCATAGGCAAACGGCACCAGGGCGCCGGAAACAGGCTGGAAACCGACAAACATGACCCCACCTCCTCGTTTTGACTGCGACTGAAGGGCGCACGCGCATGCCGGGCATTGCTTCCGGCAGCCGGCCTAGGACGCGGTGGTCCCGTGCCGAGTATGCAGGGGGCCGCAACCGGAGGGGAATAACTCATTCAGGTAAAAAGCACGGCGCCGTGCCGGCCGTGTGTCCTTGTAGCTGCCTCCGGGCAGGAATAGACTGGCCGGATTTCCCCATGCGCGACGCCTCATGAAGCCAGACGCCAGACTGACCACCGGCCCGATCGGCCGCACCCTGCTGCTGTTCTCGCTGCCGGTGCTCGGCAGCAACATCCTGCAGTCGCTGAACGCCTCGATCAATTCGGTCTGGGTCGGCCGCTTCCTGGGCGAGGCCGCGCTGACGGCAACCTCCAACGCCAACATCATTCTGTTCTTCCTGCTGGGCGTGGTGTTCGGTATCAGCATGGCCAACACCATCATGATCGGACAGGCCGTGGGCGCGCGCGACCTGGACGAGGCGCGTCGCGTGGTCGGCACCAGCACCACCTTCTTTGTCGGGCTGTCGGTGCTGGCCTCGGCGCTGGGCTATTTCTATACGCCGGCCATCCTCGCGGCGATGCACACGCCGGAAGACGCCGCGCCGCTGGCGGTGAGCTACCTGCGCATCATCTTCCTGGCGCTGCCATTCATGTACTTCTACAACTTCGTGATGATGACGCTGCGCGGCGCGGGCGATTCGCGCACGCCGTTCTGGTTCATGCTGTTGTCGGTGGTGCTGGACGTGGCGCTCAACCCGGTGCTGATCTTCGGTATGGGCCCGGTCCCGCCGCTGGGTATCGCGGGCTCGGCGCTGGCCACGCTGATGGCACAACTGGCGAGCCTGGCGGCGATGATGGTGCTGCTGTACCGGCGCCACCATTTCCTGCTGCTGCACCGTGGCCAGCTTGCACTGCTGCGGCCTGATCCGGCAATCCTGCGGGCACTGGTGGTCAAGGGCTTGCCGATGGGCCTGCAGATGGTGGTGATCTCGTCGTCGGCGATCGTGATGATGGCGCTGGTCAATGCCTATGGCTCGCAGACCACCGCCGCCTACGGCGTGGCCTCGCAGCTGTGGACCTATGTGCAGATGCCCGCGCTGGCGGTAGGCGCGAGCGTGTCATCGATGGTGGCGCAGAACGTCGGCGCCGGACTGTGGCAGCGGGTGTCGCGCATCACGCGCGTGGGGCTGCTGATCAATGTGGTGATGACCGGTGCGCTGGTCGCGCTGATCTATCTGTTCAACCGGCATCCGCTGGGGCTGTTCCTGGGCACTGACGGCGTCGCCATCGGCATCGCGCAGCATATCAACGTGGTGGTGCTGTGGTCGTTCATCCTGTTTGGCTTCACCATCGTCATCTTCGGCACGGTGCGCGCCACCGGCGCGGTGATGGCGCCGCTGGTGATCCTGTTCCTGTCGATGTGGGTGATCCGGCTGCCGTTCGCGTGGTTGCTGGGACCGCGCATCGGCGCCGAGGCGATCTGGTGGAGCTTTCCGCTGGGCTCGGTGGTGTCGCTGGTGCTGGCGGCCGGCTACTACCGCTTCGGCAACTGGCGCCGCAGCCATATCCTGCCCACCGTGCCGCACCCGGCGCAAGCCGTGGGGCAGGCGCCCGATACCAGCATGGGAACGCCCTGCGAAGACGCGGGCGAGGTCGTCGAGGAGACCGCCTCTGCAACGCCCGAGCCCGCAGTCGTGCGCTGAGCTGCAGCGGCCCGCGATCGTGCCGCCGGCTTTGAAAGCCATTCGAAAGATCGGTGTGTCATCGTGTCATCGCTGGCACTCCCTCCCAGCGCACGCGTCGCCTGCCTGGCCAGAGCAGGCGCGCATCCTTCCGGCCGCGCCTTGCCTTGATGCAAGTGCGCGTGCCGTCTTGTTCGCCTGACATTCCCGTCGACTTTTCTTCCGGATTCTTCACCAAGAGATACATCACGTTGTGATGTATTTTTTTCGTAAATAGGCTGGATTTGCCCTTGTTTCCAAGGGGTATCGGTGAATACCCCTAAACCAAGACAAATGAAAGGCACCTGAAAGATCACGTCTCTAAGGTTCGGGTCAACCGTCGGGGAGCATGCGCGCCGCATGCCTTGCCGCTCGAGCCAGTGCGTCCCCGGCATGGCATTTCGTGAACTTTGAGGAGAATCGTTTTGCGCATACGCAGCCAAAAGGACTTTGCCTCCGGCCTGATGTTCGTTCTGGTCGGTCTGGGCTTTTCCTGGGTCGCTCGCGGCTATTCCATGGGAACGGCCGCGAAGATGGGACCCGGATATTTTCCATTCCTGCTGGGACTGGTGCTGGCAGTGCTGGGGGCGGTGGTGCTGCTGTCCTCGCTGTCGCCCAAGGGCGAGGAAGACCATCTGGCGCGCTGGGACCTGAAGACGCTGCTGTGGATCCTCGGTTCGGTGGTGCTGTTCGGCCTGCTGCTCAAGCCGCTGGGCATGGTGCTGTCGGTGTTCGTGCTGGTGATGGTGTCGTCGATGGCCAGCCATGAATTCAGCTGGAAGGGCGCGCTGCTCAACGCCGTGGTGCTGGTGCTGATCAGCCTTGGCGCATTCGTCTACGGCATCAACCTGCAGATGCCGGTGTGGCCGGCCTTTATCACCGGTTAAGGAGCGCCGACCATGGAATTGTTTGATCACCTTGCGCTGGGCTTTTCCACGGCCCTGTCGCTGCAGAACCTGGCCTACGCCTTCCTGGGCTGCGTGCTGGGTACCCTGATCGGCGTGCTGCCGGGCCTGGGGCCGCTGGCCACCATCGCCATGCTGCTGCCGATCACCTACACGCTGCCGCCGGTGGCCGCGCTGATCATGCTGGCCGGCATCTACTACGGCGCCCAGTACGGCGGTTCGACCACCGCCATCCTGGTCAACCTGCCTGGCGAATCGTCATCGGTGGTGACCACCATCGACGGCTACCAGATGGCAAGGCGAGGACGAGCGGGGGTGGCGCTGGCCACCGCCGGCCTGGGCTCGTTCTTTGCCGGCTGCGTGGCCACCCTGATCCTGGCAGCCTTTGCCACGCCGCTGTCTGAACTGGCGTTCAAGTTCGGCCCTGCCGAATACTTCTCGCTGATGGTGCTGGGCCTGATCGGCGCCGTGGTGCTGGCCTCGGGGTCGCTGCCCAAGGCGATCTCGATGATCGTGCTGGGGCTGTTGCTGGGCCTGATCGGCACCGACGTGAACTCGGGCGCGGCGCGCTTCTCATTCGATGTGCCGGAACTGACCGATGGCATCGACTTCGTGGCGCTGGCCATGGGCATGTTCGGCTTTGCCGAGATCATCGCCAACCTGGAGCAGAAGGAAGCGCGCGAGACCTTCACCAACCGCGTGACCAACCTGTTCCCGACCAGGGAAGACTTCAGGCGCATGATCCCGGCTGTGCTGCGCGGCACCGCGCTGGGCTCCGCGCTTGGCATCCTGCCCGGTGGTGGCGCGGCGCTGGCCTCGTTCGCGGCGTACTCGCTGGAGAAGAAGACCTCCAAGTACGCACATGAATTCGGCAAGGGCGCGATCGAAGGCGTGGCAGGTCCGGAGTCTGCCAACAACGCCGCGGCACAAACCTCGTTCATCCCGCTGCTGACGCTGGGCATTCCGCCCAACGCGGTGATGGCGCTGATGGTGGGTGCGATGACCATCCACAACATCCAGCCCGGCCCGCAGGTGATGACCAGCAACCCGGCGCTGTTCTGGGGCCTGATCGCCTCGATGTGGATCGGCAACCTGATGCTGATCATCCTGAACCTGCCGATGATCGGCATCTGGGTGAAGCTGCTGACCGTGCCGTACCGCTTCCTGTACCCGGCGATCCTGGTGTTCTGCGGCATTGGCGTGTACTCAGTCAACAACCAGACCTTCGACGTGTTCATGGCCGCCGGCTTTGGCATCATCGGCTACCTGTTCCTGAAGCTGCGCTGCGAACCCGCTCCGCTGCTGCTGGGCTTCGTGCTGGGGCCGATGATGGAAGAGAACTTCCGCCGCACGCTGCTGCTGTCGCGTGGTGACTTCACCGTGTTCGTGACCCGGCCGCTGTCGGTCGGACTGCTGATCGCAGCCGCTGCCCTGGTTGCAGTAGTGGCGCTGCCGTCGATCAAGGCCAAGCGCGAAGAAGCGTTCCAGGAAGAATAGCGCCACGCGCGCTCCCCGGAAGGGCGCCGGCCTGTTTGATGCCGGCCGGCGCACGCAACGCAAGCAAACGGGGTGCCTTCGCGCACCCCGTTTGCTTTCGCGGGCCGATCGCGTATCCGCCCGCCATCAAGACCAGAGAGCGCCCGACTGCGGCAGCAGTCATGGGCTGCGCATGATGATCAGGATTCCCGCACCATCGGGTGCGCCGACAGCGCCCATGAAACCGCCCATCTTTGACCGGCTTTTCTCACGCATCCATGTGCTCAAGCTTGTGCAGTCGAGCCCGTCCACGGTCCTGAGCCTGGTCGACCGGCTGCGCGAGCGCGGCATCGACAAGAATATCCGCTCGTTGCGGCCGATCCTGCGCAGCCTGATGATGGCGCGGGCCATTACTGCCGAGCTGGTTGAAGGCTGTGGCCGCGTCTATTGCATCACCGAGCAGGGGCGGGCGGAGCTGGAGGCTTATATGTCGCACCTGGCGGTGCTGAAGGCGGAGCTGGAGCCGGGGGCAGAAGAGTAGGGGCAGTCAGCTGCCACCCGTCAGACAAAAAAGGCCGGCCCATCGGACCGGCCTTCTGCATGCTGCCCGCCTGCCGCAGGCAGCTGCAAGCACGCTGTTACTGCGTTACGAGTTCAAGACCAGCTTGCGACTCATCATCGCCGCGTGCCACCAGCACCTTGATCTTGTTCGGCGTCAGGCCGGCAATGCCATCCACCGGGATCGTGGTGATCAGCCAGTCAGCGTTGTTGGCCAGGGTCAGTGCGCCGGAATCGAAGATCACGGTCTTGGTCCCCGCGGTGGTGATGCGCAGGCGGTAGGTGGTGTTGCCATCCACGTCGATCGAGTCGGTGCCCGAGGCTGGCACAGCCTGCTTGTAGCCCACGTTGGCGAAGGTCGGGCCCACCGAGTTCAGGTCGATGGCCGGCAAGGTCAGGTAGATGTCAATGTTCTGCGCATTGAACGAGGCGTTCAGGCTGCGCACGCGTGCCTTGTGCGACAGCAGGCCCTTCTCGAACGGATCGTCGATCGTCAGCGTTTCAGCGGAGCTCGCACCCGGCAGCGCGACCACGGTGTATTTGTGGCCGGTGGCGGCGGTCAGGGTGGCGCGGCCCAGTTCCGTCTGCGTGCCAGCCGTGTTGAAGGAGATCAGCTGGTTGCCGGTTTCGACATTGAAGTAGGTCGAGACGAACTTGTAAGGCTTGTTCACGAAGCTGGTCAGGGTGCCGTTCTGCAGCACGTCGACGTTCGGGCCGCCGGTGATGGCGTGGATCACGCGGATCGTCGGCTTGCTCAGCCCGATGCGGTCGTCGATGCCGTCATCACCGCCGCCGCAGGCAGTCAGGACTGCAGTGGCAGCTAACGCGAGGCCGATAAACAGGGTCTTGGATCGGAACATGGGTCACCTCTTGCTGTTGGAGGAGTCAGAGACGATCTGGCCCATGCCCGCGCGGGGGCGCGCCGGTCGCGTGGCCAGTTGGCTGTCTGTTGTTGCAGGCGCAGCGATTGCACCTGTCGTGATGCAACGATAGGTATCAACCCAGGGGCGAGACAGGCGCGGGGCTCCGAATCGCATGTCGGACAATTCCGACAAGCGGTGACGCGTGCGTGCGTGGCGGGGCCGGCCAGGCCCGCAGGTGCGGGGCCTGGCGGGACGTTGGCCGGGCTGGTGGCCCGGTTGGCCGGTGGCCGCCAGTGTGTAACTGGTTGTTGCGGCTGTGCTGCTGCAGTGACTCAGCCTTGCGCCATCATCACCTGGTTGCGGCCATTGCGCTTGGCCTGGTAGAGGCCTGCATCAGCGGCTTCCACTACCTGGTTCGGCGCCTGGTCAGGCTGGGGCACCAGCACGGCGCCGCCGATGCTGACGGTGACGCAGTCGGCGGTGGGGGAGCCGCCGTGGGCAATGGCCAGCCCCTGCACTGCGCGCCGCACCTTTTCGGCCAGCAGCCGCACGCCGCCTGGCGAGGTCGCCGGCAGCACCATGGCGAATTCCTCTCCGCCAAAACGCGCGGGCAGGTCGGTGGGGCGCACGCAATTGTCGCGGATCACAGCGGCCACGCGGCGCAGCACCTCGTCTCCGGCGACGTGGCCGTAGGTGTCGTTGTAGGCCTTGAACGCGTCGACGTCGATCATCAGCAGCGCCACCTGGGTTTGCTCGCGCAGCGCGCGGCGCCATTCCGCGCCGAGGTATTCATCGAAATAGCGCCGGTTGGACAAGCCGGTCAGGCCGTCTGAATTGGTCAGCCGCTGCAGCTCCAGGTTGGTTTCCAGCAGTTGTTGCTGGCTTTGCCGCAGCGCGCGATAGGCTTCGTCGCGCTGCAGCTGGTTCAGGTAGGAGCGCGAGTGGTAGCGGATGCGCGCAATCAGCTCGATGCTGTCGGGCAGCTTGACCAGGTAGTCGTTGGCGCCGGCGGCAAACGCCGCGCCCTTGGTCGCGGCATCTTCCTTGGTCGAAAGCACGATGATGGGGATGTCGCGCGTGGCGGGGTTCTCGCGATAGCGCTGCACCAGCGTCAGGCCGTCCACGCCCGGCATCACCAGGTCCTGCAGGATCACGGTGGGCTTGGTCCGCTGCGCCACCGCCACGGCCTCGTCGGGCTGCGCGCAGTAGTGGAAGTCGATGTCGGCTTCGGTGGAGAGCGCGCGGCGCACCGCTTCGCCGACCATGGCCTGGTCGTCCACCAGCAGCACCATGGCAAGGTAGTCCTTGTCGGCCGCAGGCGCTGCGGGTCGGTTGGGTAATTCGGGTTGCATGTTCAGTTCCTGGGTGTCACGGTCCCGGTGCCGGCCGCGACGTATTGCATCGGGTCAAAGCGGCACGGTGCCGCCGCATGCCTGCACCAGCCGCGGCGCAATGCGCGGCAGCGGCAGGATCTCCGCGGCCGCGCCCATGGCTGCGGCGGCCTTGGGCATGCCGTACACGGCGCTGGTGGCGCGGTCCTGGGCGATGGTCAGGAAGCCGCGCTCGCGCATCGCCTTCAGCCCCAGCGCGCCGTCGCGGCCCATGCCGGTGAGCAGCACGCCGATCACGTCGCCGCGCCAGTGCTCCACCACGCTTTCAAAGAACACATCGATGGAGGGGCGGTACAGGTAGTCGCAGGGCTGTTCGGAGTAGGCCATGCGCGTGGGACTGGCCAGGCGCAGGTGGTCGTTGGTGCCGGCCAGCAGCACCGTGCCGGCCTGGGGCGCGTCGCCGGCGCGGGCAATGCGCACCGGCAGCTTGCACTGTCCGTCGAGCCAGTCGGCCATGCCGGCGGCAAAGGCTTCGTCCACATGCTGCACGGTGACCACCGCGGCGCCGAAGTCCGCCGGCAGCGCGCCCAGCAGCGTGGCCAGCGCGGCCGGGCCGCCGGCCGAGGCGCCGATCGCCACCAGCCGTGGTGCGGCCACTGCGCGCGGCGCTGCCGTCAGCCTATGCTGCGGGGCCACGCGGCCGGCCAGCAGGCGGCCGATATTGCGCAGCTTGCGCAGCAGCGGCCCGGCGGCAAGCTGGGCGTCGGGCTCGACCAGCGTGGGGGTGTCGACCGCGTCGATGGCGCCGTGGCCCATTGCGTCGAACACCTGCGAGGCATTGCGGCCCAGGTCCATGGTCACCACCACGATGGCGCAGGGGGTGGCGGACATGATGCGCCGGGTCGCCTCGACGCCGTCCATGACCGGCATCAGCAGGTCCATCAGGATCAGGTCCGGGGTCTGGCGCGCGGCCATCTGCACCGCCTGTTCGCCGTCGCCGGCGACCCAGGCGATCTCGAACGACGGATCCAGCGCAAGCGCGCGGCGCAGCGCGGCTACCGCAAGCGCCGAGTCATTGACGATGCCGATCTTCATGGGCGTGCCTCGCCGATCAGGTCATGGACCGCGTCGAGCAACGCGGCGTCGTGGAAACTGCCCTTGGCCAGATAATAGTCCGCGCCGGCCTCGAGCCCGCGCTGGCGGTCCTGTTCGCGGTCCTTGTACGACACCACCATCACCGGCAGCTGCCGCAGCGCGGCGTCCTGCCGGATCCGGCGCACCAGCTCGATGCCGTCCATGCGCGGCATGTCGATATCGGTGATGACCAGGTCGAAGGGCTCGGCGCGCAGCACATTCCAGCCGTCCATGCCGTCGACCGCCACCGCCACGTCATAGCCGCGCCCGGCCAGCAGCTTGCGCTGCAGCTCGCGCACGGTGAGCGAGTCGTCCACCACCAGCACGCGCCGCGCGCGCGCCTGGACGCTGGCCACGGCCGCCTGCCGCACGCCTTCGATGCGGCCCTCGGAGACCAGCTTCTCGACCGAGCGGATCACGTCCTCGACATCGAAGATCAGCACCGGCGTGCCGTCGTCGGTGAGGCTGCCGGCGGCGATGTCGCGGACCTTGCCCAGTGCCGCCGGCAGCGGCTGCACCACCAGCAGGCGCTCGCCCAGCATGCGGTCGACGGCAATGCCATAGATGCGCTCGGCCTCGCCGATGACCACCACTGGCACTTGCGCGTGCGCATTGGCAGCGTCAGCCTCGGGGCGTTGCAGCACCTGCGCCGCGCTGACCAGCCCGATGGCGCGGCCTTCGTGGCGGAAATGCTGGTGCCCTTCGGTCTGCTCGATCTCGCTGCGCGCCACCGAGGCCGCGCGCAGCACGCGGCCCAGCGGGAAGGCATAGGCTTCGCCCGCGACCTCCACCAGCAGAGCGCGCACCACCGACAGCGTCAGTGGCAACTCCATCCGGAAGTGCAGGCCCTGGCCCGGCTGCTGCGTCAGGCGCAGGCTGCCACGCACGCGGCGCACCATCTCCTGCACGGCATCGAGGCCCACGCCGCGGCCGGAGACCTCGGAGACCGAGTCGCGCATGCTGAAGCCCGGCAGCAGCAGGAAGTCGAGCAGCTCTGCCTGCGACAGCCGTGCCGCGGTCTCTGCGGACGCCAGCCGCCGCCGCACGATGGCGTCGCGCAGGGCTTCCAGGTCGACGCCGGCGCCGTCGTCGAAGATTTCGATCACCAGGCGGCCCGCGTTGTGGCGCGCCTGCAGCGTGACGCGGCCTTCCGCCGGCTTGCCCTGCGCCGCGCGCACCTCGGGCGCTTCGATGCCGTGGTCCACCGCGTTGCGCAGCAGGTGCGCCAGCGGCGCGTCCAGTGCTTCCAGGATATCGCGGTCCACCTGGGTGCCGGCGCCGATCAGGTCCAGGTGCACCGGCTTGCCGAGCGCGCGCCCGAGGTCGCGCACCATGCGCGCATAGCCGGTCAGCGCGTCCGCCAGCGGGCGCATGCGCGAGGCCAGCGCGCTGTCATAGAGCCGGCGCGCCAGCCGCGTGGCGCGGTGATCGTACTGTTCGAACTCTTCCAGCCGCGCGGCCAGCTGATCGTGGCTTTCGTCCAGCAGCTGGCGCAGTTCTGCCAGCGCGGTGTGCGCAGCCGCGCCCGCGTTGCCGTCCTGCAAGGCTTGCTGCAGCGCATCGACGGCGCGCAGTGCGCGTGCCTGTTGCCGCCTTGCCTTCTGCAGCGAGGTGCCGAAGGGGCGCAGCCAGTGCGACTCGACCATGGCCTCGCCGGACAGCGCCAGCAACTGGTCAAGCGCGTCGGCATTCACGCGCAGCATGCGCTCCTGTGTGTCGTCTGCCGGTGCCGGCGGCGCCGGTATCGCGGGCGCTGGTTCCGGTAACGGGGCCGGCGCTGGCTGTGCCTGCACGACCGGCGCCGCGGCACCGCCATCGACCGTGCCCAGCCGCTGCACCACTGCATCGATCTCGGCGCGGCCCGCGTGCTCGGCCCAGCCCGGATTGCCGCCGGGCGGATGGCCGATGCGCAGCAGCAGGTCGGTGCCTTGCAGCAGCGCGTCGATATGCGCGGCGGTCAGCGGCATGCCGCCCTGTGCGGCGACCAGGCAGTCTTCCATGGCGTGTGCTACGCGCACGCCGCCATCGAGCCCGACGATGCGGGCCGCGCCCTTGAGCGAGTGGGCGGCACGCATGCAGGCTTCGAGCTGCTCGGCGGCTGCCGGGTTGCGCTCCAGCGCCAGCAGGCCGGCATTGAGGACTTCGGCCTGGGCATCGGCCTCGAGCGCGAACAGTTCCAGCAGCGAGGCGTCGCGCAGTTGCTCGGAATTCATGCCAGGCTCCTGGCCAGCGCCTGGCGTACCAGTGCGGCATCGAGCAGCCCGACGCTGCGGCCCTGGTCGAGGAACAGCGCCTGCGTGTAGCGCGCCGAGGCCCGCGCAAGGGTGGCGGGCAGCGGCTGCAGCGCGGGCTGCGGCACGCGGGCGATGCCAGACACCTCGGCCACCGGCAGCGCGATCGCGGCGCGGCCCTGCCCGAGGATCAGGAAACGGCTGCCGCTGGCACTTTCACCGGCGCCCGCGTCGAACAGCCGGGCCAGCGACAGGCAGGCCAGCAGGTTGCCGCGCACCGCGGCCAGCCCCAGCACGGCGGCATCGCGCCGGTGCGGCAGCGAATGGATCGGGCAGGGGGCGGTGACTTCGCTCAGCGCTGCGGTTGGCAAGGCCAGCCACTCATCGCCGATGCGGAACACCAGGCAGGCCAGCGCGGTGCCGCGTTCTGCCGGCAAGGCCCCGTCATCGTCGGTGAACGTGGCGGCATCGGGCAGTGCCTCCGGCATTACGTCCAGCCGTTGCGCGTCCAGCAGCATGGCCGCGGCCCGGGCGTAGGTGGGGCAGTTGCGGCAGTGCGCGTGCTCGGCCAGGGCGGGGCACGAGCCGTCGCCGCGCACGCCGATGCGCCGCCAGCAGTCGTCGACGTTTTCGGTGCGCAGGAGAATGCCTGGGGGCTCAGCCATGGTGCTTGCGGGTGTGGCGTTGCGCGCGCTGGCGCAGGTGCATGGCGCCAGCGTGATCGCCTTCGGTATCGAGCAGCGCGGCCAGGTGGTACAGGCTTTCCTGGTGCGCCGGGTCCAGGTACAGCGCCTTGCGGTAGGCGGCATGGGCCTGCGCGGCGCGGCCCGCGGCGTCGTGCAGCACACCCAGCATGCAATAGGCGTCGGCGTTGGCATCCGCGGTGCGCTCGAGCAGCGCCAGGCAGGCTGCGGTGGCAGCCTCCAGCTCGCCGCGGTCGGCCTGGGCGGCAATGGCAGCCAGCGCGGCGCGCTGATCGTTGCCAGGCGCGGGCGCTGCGGGCCGCAGGGGCGGGGGCGTGACCGGGACGGGCCGCATCGAGGCAGGCGGCCGCGGCAGCCGTGGCGGTGCGGCCATGCGCGGCGGCTGGGCCGCGTGCACGGGCGCACGCGGCGCCGCCCTGGCGGCGGGCACGGCGGACGGCTTGCGGAAGGCAAAGGTCAGCGGCAGGCCGACCGGCTCCAGGCCCTGCGCGCTCAGCACGCTGGCCTCGGCCGGCCCGACAAAGAGAATGCCGTCGGCAGCGGCCAGCCGCGCCAGCGTCTGCACCGCATGCCGCTGCCCCGGCGCGTCGAAGTAGATCAGCAGGTTGCGGCAGAACACGAAGTCATAGGGCCGCTCGCCGGCCAGCAGGCCGGGATCGACCAGGTTGCCCTGCAGCAGCCGCACCTGTGCGCGCACGCGTGCATCCAGCACATAGCCGCTGGGCGTGGCCGTGAAATAGCGGTCGCGGAAATCCAGCGGCGCGCTGCGAAACGCGTTTGCGCCGTATTCGCCCTGGCGTGCGCGGGCCAGCGCGCGGGCGCTGATGTCCACCGCATCGATGGCAAAGCGGCCCGCCGGCACGCCCGCATCGAGCATGGCCATGGCGATCGAGTAGGGCTCTTCGCCGGTGGAGCAGGGCAGGCTCAGCGCGCGCAGGGTGCGCCTGCCGTCGGCAAAGGCGCGCTCGGCGGCAAGGCGGCCCAGCGCCAGCAGTGCTTCGCGATGCCGGAAGAACCAGGTCTCGGGCACCACCACGGCCTCGATCAGGGCCTGGAATTCATCGGCGGTGCCGTGCAGCAAGTCCCAGTAGGCCTGGGTGTCCGGCGCCTGCCGTGCCTGCTGGCGCTCACGCACGGCGCGTGCTACCGCGCCGGTGCCGATGGCGCCGGCGTCCAGGCCGATGCGGGCCTTGAGCAGGGCCTCGATGTGCGTGGCAGTGCTCATGCCGCGGCCTCCCCGGAGGTGTCGGCAAACAGCATGGCATGGACGTCGTCCGGCAGCAGGGCATCGACCCGCACCCACTGCAGCAGGCCGCGCGCGTCGTGCCGCACCGGCCCAAGGTAGCGCGGGCTGGCTCCGGCGATGCCGCCGTCGACAAACGATTTCACCGGGCAGCGCAGCGTCTGGGTGGCCGATTCCAGGCGCAGGCCCAGCAGCCGGCCGGCCTCGCCGCCATGGCGGCGGTAGTGGACCAGCACCGTGCGCGTGCTGGTGCGCAGCGCCGCCGGCACGCCGGTGGCCAGCGCCGGCAGGTCGATCACCGGCACCGGCTGGCCGCGGCGCTCCATCAGGCCCGCCACCCAGGCCGGCGCGCCGGGGATCTGCTTGAGCCGCGTGAGCGGCAGCACCTCGGCCACCTCGGCGGCATCGAGCGCATAGTGGTCAGCGCCGAGGCGGAACAGCAGGAAAAGTTTCATGGCGGCGGGGCGCAGGCCCTAGACCTTGAAGCGCGAGACGCCGCTGCGCAGGTCGTTGGCCACCAGCGTCAGTTCGTCGATCGCCTGGCTCGACTGGCGCAGCGACTCCACGGTCTGCTGCGCGGCCTCGGACAGCTGCATCAGCGCCTGGTTGATCTGCTCGGCGCCGCCGGCCTGGGCCTGCATGCCTTCATTGACCATCAGCACGCGCGGCGCCAGCGACTGCACCTGCGCGATGATCTGCGACAGCTGGTCGCCGACCTGCGTGACCTCGGACATGCCGCGGCGCACTTCCTCCGAGAACTTGTCCATGCCCATCACGCCCGCCGACACCGCCGACTGGATCTCGCGCACCATCTGCTCGATATCGTAGGTGGCCACCGCGGTCTGGTCGGCCAGGCGGCGGATCTCGGTCGCCACCACGGCAAAGCCGCGGCCGTATTCGCCGGCCTTCTCGGCCTCGATCGCGGCGTTCAGCGACAGCAGGTTGGTCTGGTCGGCCACCTTGGCGATGGTGGTCACGACCTGGTTGATATTGCTGGCCTTTTCGTTGAGCGTGGCCAGCTTGGCATTGACCGAGCCGGCGGCGTCCATCACATGCTGCATGGTGCCTTCCATGCGCGACAGCCCGACCTGGCCGGTGCCGGCCAGCCCGGCCGCCTGCTCGGCGGCGCTGGAGACTTCATGGATGGTGCGCACCAGGTCGCGCGCGGTGGCCGAGATCTCGCGCGAGGTCGCGCCGATCTGGGTCGTGGTGGCGGCGGTCTCGGTGGCGGTGGCCTGCTGCTGGCGCGCCGTCGCGGCGATCTCGTTGACCGAGGTGGTGACCTGGATCGCGGTGCGCTGCGCCTGGCCCACCAGCGAGGTCAGCTCTCCCGTCATCTGGTTGAAACCTGCCTCCACTTCCTGGAATTCGTCCTTGCGGCGCAGCGCCATGCGCAGGCGCAGGTCGCCGCCGCGGATGCCGGACAGCAGGTTGACGATCGACTGCATCGGCACTGTGATCGCGCGCAGCAGCAGGTAGCCGCAGACGATGGCGACCACCAGGGCCACGATCAGTGCCGCTTCGATGCCGATCTTGGCGGCATTGACGGCGTCGTCGATGCCGCGCGCCGCCCGCGCATTGACCGCGCTGTTGTCGTCCACCAGGTGCTGGGCGGCCTTGCGCGCCTCGATCCAGCGGTCATGCACGGTGCCGCGCAACGCGGCTGAGGCGGCGGCGCCGTTCCACTCGCCCGTCCGGGTCAGGATCTGGGCTGCCTGTTCGTATTGCGCGCGCACGTCCCGATAGGCCCTGAAGGCGGCGCGGTCTTCGTCGCGCGTGATCGAGGTCTCGTACTGCTGCTCGACCTTGTCGAGCCGGCTTGCGGCGTCCTGGCCCTGTTGCTGGAAGCTGCGCCGCTCGGCCTCGTCGGCGGCATTGATGGTCTGCCACGCCAGCACGTAGCGCTCGCCCCAGATGCCGCGGATGCCGGTACTGTGGTTCAGTCCGGGCAGCGCGTCCTTCAGCATCAGCGTGGTTTCGCGCTCAATGGCGCTCAGGCGGGTGTAGGAGACAACGCCCATCAGCGCCATGACAAGCAGGATCAGCGAAAAGCTTGCCAGGATGCGCGTGCGGATGGTCCATTCGTTCACGGTGTGGTCCCGGTGATGTTCTTGTTCAGGAGCGGCCATTCCCCGCAAAGCCGCCTCAGGGGCTCCTCTCGGGGTAGCAAGGGGCGGCGCGGCGGCGGCGGGCGGCCTCGACGCGCGGTAGGGTACTGTAAGCCGGGACCCGATTCAACGCGCAATGCGGCGCCGTTGCGCGGGTGCATAGCCATTCCCGCCACAATCGGAACTGCTTGATTTTTTCCAAGTTTTCGTCACACTTGCTAAATTGCTAGCGGGTAACAATGTCGACAATTACAGATGGGGCAGGGATGGTGGCCAAGTCGGGGGCGAAGGCGACTGGCGCCTCGCCAGGCTCGGATCTCGATCCGCTGACCGGCGTTGACAATCGCCAGGGATTTCTGAAGCGGCTGGAGGCACGCCTGCAGAGCGAGGCGGTGCCCCGCTGTGCTTTGCTGTTGATCGGCATTGACGATTTCCGCGCCTTCAACGACATGCACGGGCATGCCGAAGGCGACCTGATCCTGCAGCGCGTGGCCCGCCGCCTGCGCGACGCCTCGCCGCGCGACGCTGCCATCGGCCGCATTGGCAGCGACGAGTTCGGTGTGCTGCTTCCCTCCATTGCGGATCCCACGCTGGTGCGCCATGTCGGCGCGGCGATCCTCTCGATGCTGTCCTCCCCGCATGAGAACGCGGGTGGCCGCCACCATGTGCTGGCCAGCATCGGCGCCTGCGTGATCCCCGCCGCCGGCGAACAGGGGTCAGACGTGCTGGCCGCGGCCAGCCTGGCGCTGGCCCGCGCCAAGCACGACGGCGGCCGCACCATCCGCTTCTTCAAGCCGCAGATGCGCTCGGACGTGACCACGCGGCTGTCGCTGGTGCAGGCGTTGCACGAAGCCTATGCCCAGCGCCAGTTCGAGCTGCTGTACCAGCCGCAGGTCGACCTGCGCGACGGCCGCGTGCACGGTGCCGAGGCGCTGATGCGCTGGCGCCATCCGACCCGCGGCCTGCTGGCGCCGGCCGCCTTCATCGACGCGCTGGCCGGCAGCAGCATCGCCAGCGATGTCGGCATGTGGCTGCTGCAGACCGCCTGCGCCCAGGCGCGCGCGTGGTCGCTGGCCTTTCCCCAGCCGCCGCGGGTGGCGATCAACCTGTTCGCGGCCCAGCTGTCCGAAAGCCGGCTGCTGACCGAGGTGCGCCACGTGCTGCGCGCGCTGGAACTGGCCCCGGACTGCCTGGAGATCGAGATCACCGAAACCATCGCGCTGCAGCAGGGCGACGAGGTCGCGGACCAGCTGCAGGCGCTGCGCCGCGACGGCGTGACGCTGACTTGCGATGACTTCGGCACCGGCTATGCCTCGCTCAGCTTCCTGAAGTCGTTCCCGGTGGACCGGCTCAAGATCGACCAGTCCTTTATCCGCAACGTGACCGAAGACCCGGTCGATGCCGCAATCGTGCGCTCGGTGATCAACGTGGGCGCAAGCCTGCACATTGGCGTGGTCGCAGAAGGCGTGGAAACGCCCGAGCAGCGCGACTTCCTGCTGGCCAACGGCTGCCATGAGGCGCAGGGCTACCTGTACGGCCGCCCGATGCCGGCCGAGCGCCTGACCGAAATGCTGCGCCAGCAGTCCGGCCGCTGAGCCGCTTCCGCCGCCGTTTTGCCCCCCGCCCTGTCAGGGAAGTTGTTTCCACCTTTGACGGCGAGCCTGCTCGTCCCGGGCACCCGCTGACCCCCCGCCCGCCCGCAGCCTGCCTGGGATAGCGGTCCTGCCCGCGCGGCATGGCCGCATGGCGAAATACGAACTTACAAAGTCTGCCGCCCCGGGCGTGCCGCGGCATCCGGGGCAATGTATGGTGACATTAGGGTTGCCGCTGACATCGGCCGGCCGCCCCGGTGCGTTATGCGTTTTGTCCTGGTCCTGACTTCCATGTTCGATCCTTCCCAATCTGTCCCCCCTGCTCGAGGCCAGTTCCGTGGCAGGCTGGCGCTGACGGCCATGGCCGCCGCCGGCCTGGCGGTGGCGGCGGCTGCACTGGCCCAGGTGCCCGCCGGCCCTCCCGGCGAGGCCTATCTTGATGCGCCGACGACTGACGGCCAGTACCAGCAAGCCGATCCTTCCTCGCGCATTGCCACGCTGACCGCCGTCGACGGCAATCTCAGCTTTGCGCCGGCAGGCTCGGACGACTGGGCTGCCGCAGGCCTGAACCGGCCCTTCACCACCGGCGACCGGCTTTGGCTTGACCACGGCGGCCGTGCCGAGGTGCATGCCGGCACGGTGGCGGTCCGGCTGGGCGGTGCCACCGCGGCCAGCATCCTGAACCTGGACGACAGCGCCACGCAGGTCAAGCTGACCCAGGGCACGCTGCAGCTGCGCGTGCGCGCGCTGCCGCCGGGCCAGACGGTCGAGGTCGACACCCCCAACCTGGCCTTCGTGCCGCGCGAGCCGGGCGACTACCGGCTGGATGTGGCGCCTGACGGCAGCACCACCACCGTGACCATGCGCCACGGCAGCGCCGTGGTCTACGGCGACAGCCGCTCGATCGAGCTGCAGCGCGGCGACCGCATGCGCTTTGCCGGCACCGACCTGACCGACGCCGGTGGCGGCGGCGCGCCGGAAGACGCCTTCGACCGCTGGACCGCGGCCCGCGACGCGCGCGAAGACGCCTCGCCGTCCGCCCGCTACGTGCCGCGCGAGATGCCGGGCTACGCCGCGCTGGACGGCTACGGCGACTGGCAGGAAGACCCCGGCTACGGCGCGGTCTGGTTCCCGCACGTGGTCAGCGCCGGCTGGGCGCCGTACAGCGCCGGGCACTGGGCCTGGATCGCGCCGTGGGGCTGGACCTGGATCGACGACGCGCCCTGGGGCTTCGCGCCTTCGCACTACGGCCGCTGGGCCTATGTGGGCTCGCGCTGGGGCTGGGTGCCGGGCCCGCGCGTGCGCCCGTGCTACGCCCCCGCGGTGGTGGCCTTTGTCGGCGTTAGCGGCCCGAACTGGAGCGTGCGCGTTGGCAGCGGGCCGGGCGTGGCCTGGTATCCGCTGGGGCCGCATGACGCGTACCGGCCGGTCTATCGCGCCAGCCCGACCTATGTCGCCCGCATCAATCGCGTCACCGTGAACAACTTCGTGATGGGCGACCGCCGGCCTCCGCCTTACGCCAACCGCAACGTGCCCGGCGCCATCACCGGCATGCCGGCACGCAATTTCGTCGAAGGCCGCCCGGTGCGCGGCATGCATCGCGACGAATGGCGCAACCTGCCGGCAGGCGAGGCCAGGGGGGCGCCGCCAGTGGCGCCGGTCAAGGGCAGCCTGGTGGGATCGGCCCCGATGCGGCCGCTGCCGCCGCAGGCCCGCCATGGCTTCGAGCGCCAGGCCATCGCCGCCCGCCCGCCGGGCCGGCCCGCCACGGACGACCTGGCCCGCCGCTTCGCGCGCGAGGGCGGGGTTGTGCCCGGCGCCGGCCCGGCCTGGCGCGGCGGCAATGAGCGGCGGCCCGGGCGCGACGTGCAGCGGGCGCCCGATGTGCGCATGAGCCAGGCGGCCATCGCCGCGCGCGACCAGGCGCCGTCGCAGCCGCGCGCCGGCCGCGGCGATGCCGATGGCCCCGCACGTGGCGATCGCAACTATTCGAACGCCCCGGGCGAACCCTGGCGCGGCAACGGCCGCGGCCAGAGCAGCCGGCCCGACGAAGCCCGCGGCTTTGTTGGCCAGCCGGGCCAGCCGGGCGGACCGGCCGACCCGCAACGGCGGGCGCAGGGCATGCAGCGCGAACAGCAGCAGGTTTTGCAGCGCCAGCAGATGGAGCTGCAGCGGGAACAGCAGCGCGCGCTGCGCGAGCAGCAGCGGCAGGCGCCTGATCTGCAGCGGCAACAGCAGGAGGCCCGGCAACGCGACGCCCAGCAACGCCAGTGGCAGGACCAGGCCCGCGACCAGCAACGCCAGCAGGATCAGCAGCGCATGCAGCAGCGCCAGTGGGCGGATGGGCAGGACCGTCCCGATCCGGGGCGGCAATCGCAGGAAATGCATCGGCAGCGCTTTGAGCAGCAACGGCAGATGCAGGATGCCCAGCAACAGCGCCAGATGCAGGAGGCCCAGCAGCAACGGCAGATGCAGGAATCGCGGCAGCGCCAGGCGCAAGACGCCCAGCGCCAGCAGATGGAGCAACAGCGCCAGTCCGAAGCCCAGCAGCAGCGGCAGATGCAGGAATCGCGGCAACGCCAGGCGCAAGACATCCAGCGCCAGCAGATGGAGCAGCAGCGCCAGTCCGAAGCCCAGCAGCAGCGGCAGATGCAGGAATCGCGGCAACGCCAGGCGCAAGACATCCAGCGCCAGCAGATGGAGCAGCAGCGCCAGTCCGAAGCCCAGCAACGCCAGGCCGCCGACCAGCAGCGCCAGCAGGCGGAGCGCCAGCGCCAGATGGCCGAGCAGCAGCGGCAGGGCCAGGAGATGCAGCGCCAGCGTTTCGAGCAGCAGCGGCAAATGCAGGAGGCGCAGCAGCGCCAGGCCGAGGCGGCCCAGCGCCAGCAGATGGCACAGCAACGCCAGATGCAGGAGCAGCAGCGGCAGATGCAGGAGCAGCAACGCCAGGTGCAGGAGCAGCAACGACAGCAGGCCATGCAGCGCCAGCAGGCGGAACAGCAGCAGCGCCACATGCAGGAGCAGCAGCGTGCCGCGCAGGAGCAGCAACGTGCAATGCAGGAGCAGCAGCGGCACCAGCAGGACCAGCAACGGCAGATGCAGGAGCGCCAGCGGCAGCAGATGGAGCAGCAGCGCCAGCAGCAGCAACAGCAACAGCAGCAACAGCAACAGCGCGCCCAGAACTAACGCGGCGAGATGGAGGCGCGCAACGGGCGCGACGGCGATCGCCGGCAGTGGCACGGCCCGCTTGACGGAGCCCGGAAGGCAGAAACCCCGGCAGGCCTCGCGGCCTGCCGGGGTTTGTTCTTGCGCGGTGCCGCGCGGGCGCCGTCGCGGCCTGGCTTACTTCGCCAGCTCCGACAGCCGGACCTGCGAAATCTTGCCGTTCTGCACCCAGCCGACGATGGTGTCGGCCATCGAACCGCCCTTGGCGTCGATGCCGTCGACTTCGTTGGGGTTGACCTCCTTGGCCAGGCCCTTGACCGCGTCGGGCATCTTCGCCCGGATCGCTGCCGCGTCGCTGGTGGTGCCGGCCAGCTTCATCGCACCGGCCAGCGCGTACACCATGGTGTAGTTCAGCGACATCTCGGTGGTGGCATCGCGCCCGTCATGCAGCTTCTTGTACTTGGCGTTGAAGTTCTGCGCGGCGGGGCGGCTGTCGTTGACCAGCGGCAGCACGCCGATGGAACCCTCGAGCATGCCCAGGCCGTTGGTGACCTTGGCCATCTCGTCCATCTTGGCCTGGTCCATCACGATAAAGCCGCCCTTGAAGCCCAGTTCGCGCGCCTGCTTGACCACCAGTGCGGTCGGTTCCGACGGGCCGCCGACGAACATCACGTCCGGCTTCTCGCTCATCGCGCGCGACACGCCGCTGTAGAAGTCCGTGGCCTTGGTGTACGACATCGGGTTGTTGGCCACCACCTTGCCGCCGGCCGATTCCCACGCCGGCACGAAGGCCTGCACCCAGGCCTTGGCGTAGTCGTGGTCGGCCGGGGCCAGCGCCACGTTCTTGCCGTAGCGCTTCATCTGTGCCTTGACGAAGGGCTCGATATAGCCCGTGTACGCGGGCGGGATGCGGATGGTCAGCTTGTTGCCGGCGTCGGTGATGCGCGGCACGCTGGAGTAGGCCATCACCAGGAATTTCTCCTGCTCATTGAAGGCCTGCAGCGCGAAGATGCCGCCCGAATGCGGGACGAACACCGCCGGGGTCTTGTGCTGCTGCACCAGGCGGCGGCCGTTGATGGCGGCCTCGGCGGGCGAGTACTTGTCGTCCAGCGCCACCACCTCCAGCTTGACCTTCTTGCCCTTGACTTCCAGGCCGGATGCATTGATCTCGTCCACCGCCATCTGCACGCCCGACAGCACGTTCTTGCCATACAGCGCGGCGCCGCCGGACAGCGGGCCGGTATAGCCGATCTTGACCACTTCCTGCGCCAATGCGGCGCCAGAGGCCAGCATGGCGGCCACGGCGCTGGCGGCCAGCGGGAAGATACGGCGCATGATCTTGCTTTGCATTGCTATGTCTCCTGAAAGTACTGCACTTGCTAGGTCTGGTTGTGTTTTGCTGTCGCGAGGCCGGCTCCTCTGAACCTACCCCCCGATATACGCCTTCCGAATCCCCTCATCCTTCAGCAACGTATCCCGATCCCCCTCCATCACGATGCGCCCGCTCTCGATCACATAGGCGCGATGCGCGATGCCCAGCGCCGCGTAGGCGTTCTGCTCGGCCAGCAGCACGGTGGTGCCGGCACGGTTGATGCGCTGGATGATCTCGAACATCTGCTTGACCACCAGCGGCGCCAGCCCCAGCGACGGCTCGTCCAGCAACAGCGCGCGCGGGCGGCTCATCAGGGCGCGGCCCAGCGCCACCATCTGCTGCTGCCCGCCGGACAGCGAGCCGGCCGGGTCGTCCTTCTTCTGCCGCAGGATCGGGAACAGTTCATAGACCTCTTCCAGCGTCTTGCGGATACCCGCACCATCGCGCCGGTGCACGTAGGCGCCCAGCACCAGGTTCTTCTCCACGCTCATCGCCGGGAACAGCTTGCGGCCCTCCGGGCAGTGCACCAGCCCGGCCTGCACGATCTGCGACGGCTTCATGCCC
Organism: Cupriavidus necator; assembly: GCF_016127575.1. Taxonomy (NCBI): domain Bacteria; kingdom Pseudomonadati; phylum Pseudomonadota; class Betaproteobacteria; order Burkholderiales; family Burkholderiaceae; genus Cupriavidus; species Cupriavidus necator. The sequence goes on along the minus strand of NZ_CP066019.1, from coordinate 2,218,383 downwards.
GACAGCTCGCGCCCATCGAAGCGCATGCTGCCACCGCTGATGCGGTGGATCGCGCTCATCGCCAGGAAGATCGAGCTCTTGCCGGCGCCGTTGGCGCCCAGCAGCACCACCAGCTCGCCGGCGCCGGCGTGCAGGGTGATGTTGTCGAGGGCGCGGAAGCTGCCGTACGACAGCGAGACGCGTTCAAGCTGCAACATGGTCGGCTCCCAGGTAGGCCTCGATGACATGCGGATCCTGCTGGATCTGCGCGGGCGTGCCTTCGGCAATCTTCTCGCCGTAGTTCAGCACCATGATCTTGTCTGCCAGGCGCATGATCATGTCCATCTTGTGTTCGATCAGGCAGACCGTCTTGCCATGGCGCACCATCTTGCGGATCAGCTCGGCCAGGCCCACGGTCTCTTCCGGGTTCACGCCGCCAGCGGGTTCGTCGAGCAGCAGCAGTTCCGGGTCGGTCGCCAGCGCCAGCGCAAAGGCCACCCGTTTGCGCGCCTCTTGCGTGATATCGGCGGCGACCTCATGCGCCAGGTGCGACAGCCCGACGAAGTCCAGCGCCGCTTCGGCCTTGTCGCGGCACAAGCGCTCTTCCTCGCGCAGGCGGCGCGTGCTGAACAGCACGTCGCGCAGGCCCGAGTGGGTGCGCAGGCGGTGGCCGACGATCAGGTTGTCGAGCACCGTGGCGCGGTCGAACAGCGCCGTGGCCTGGAAGGTGCGGGCCACGCCCAGGCGCGCGATCTGGTCGGCGCGCAGGCCGGCCACGTCCTCGCCCTTGAACAGGATCTGGCCGGAGCTGGGCGCATGCGTGCCCGCCACCAGGTTGAAGAAGGTGGTCTTGCCAGCGCCGTTGGGGCCGATGATGGCGTTGATATGGCCTGGCTCGAAGGTCACCGAGACATCGTGCACCGCGGTCAGGCCGCCGAATTTCTTGGTCAGGTTGCGGATCTCAAGCATGGTCGGCTCCGGCGCGGGTGGTCGGGACAGCGGTGACGGGTTGTGCAGGGAACTGCGCCGCCAGCTTGCCGCGCCGTTCGGCCGCGGCCTTGCGTGCGTGCTTCTTCAGCCAGGAACCCACGATGCCGTCCGGCACGAAGATGATCAGCAGGATCAGCACCGGGCCGAACACCAGCATGCGGTAGTCCTGCATGAACTGCAGCGACTGCGTGATCCACGGCACCAGCACCGCGCCCAGCAGCGGCCCGAAGATGGTGCCGATGCCGCCTACCAGCATCGACATCACCATGTCGAAGGTCAGGTCGGTGCGCGCGATATCCGGCCCCAGGAAGCGCACCTGCCCGGCGTACAGCGCACCGGCAAAGCCGGCGTAGCCCACCGACAGCACGAACGACAGCACCTTGGTGCGCATCAGGTTGATGCCCAGGGCCTCGGCCAGGGCGTCGCTGTTGCGAACCGCCATGAAACTGCGGCCCAGCAGCGAGGTGACGATGCGGTGCATCAGGAAGGTGCCGACCGCCAGGAAGAACAGCACCAGGTAGTACTGCGCCTGCACGCTGTCGAAGCTGAGCGGCCCGATCGCGGCCGGCACCGGGATTCCGATCAGGCCCACCGTGCCATGCGTCAGGCTTTCCCACTTCTCGATCAGCAGGTAGATGATGTAGCCCACGCACATGGTGAAGATCGAGAAGTAATGGCCCTTCAGGCGCAGCGACACAACGCCGATCACATAGCCCAGCACCATGCAGATCACGCCGGCCAGCACGAAGGCCAGCCAGAACGGCACCTGGTGGTCCACCGTCAGGATGCCCAGCGTATAGGCGCCGATGGCCATGAAGCCGCCATGGGCCAGGTTCAGTTGCCCGGTGTAGCCGGTGATCAGGTTCAGCCCGAGCGTGGCGATGGCATAGATGAAGGCCAGCGTCATCACGGTCAGGTAGTAGCTGTTGGGCGTGATCAGCGGGAAGGCGATGGCCGCCGCAAGCAGCAGCGTCCAGCCGGTTTTTCCTTGCAGTGCTTTCATTGTGTTGTGCTCCTCAGGCCGTCTTGCCGGCAAACAGGCCCTGCGGCCGGATCGACAGGATCACCACCAGCAGCACGAAGGCGATGATGTCCTTGTAGTCGGTGGAAACGTAGAAGCCGCCGAAGCTCTCGGCCATGCCGATGATCAGCCCGCCGACGATGGCCCCGGGGATGCTGCCCATGCCGCCCAGGATGATGATGACGAAGGCCTTGGTGATCACCAGGTTGCCCATGCTGGGGTAGACCAGGTTGATCGGGGCGTAGAGCGTGGCGGCGATTGCGGCAAGCGCGCCGGAGATGGCAAACACCAGCAGCGTCACGCGGGTGGCGTCGATGCCGACCAGTGCGGCGCCTTCGCGGTTCTGCGCCATGGCCATGATGGTGGCGCCGGTCATGGTGCGCGTCAGGAACAGGTGCAGCAGCACCATCAGCGCAAAGGCGGCGCCGATGATCAGCAGGCGCTGCAGCGGCGCGGTCAGCCCGAACACGTCGACGATCTGGCCATAGGGCGTGGGCATGCGGTGGAAGTCCGCGCCCCACAGCGCCTGCGCCCCGGCTTCCAGGAACAGCAGGATGCCGATCGCTGCGATCATGTCGTGCAGCTCGGGCGAGTTGCGCAGCGGGTGGAACACCAGCCGGTCGGCAGCCATCGACAATACGGCCACCACCAGCGCCGCGCCAAGCATCGCCAGCCAGTAGTTCACGCCCAGCGATGTCATCAGGAAGTACGACACATAGGCGCCAGCCATGTAGAAGGCGCCATGCGCGAAGTTGGGCACGTGCAGGATGCCGTAGACCAGCGTCAGGCCAAGCGCCACCAGGCTGTAGACGCCTCCCAGCGTCAGGCCGTTCAGGAACTGTTGAAGGAACAATGCCACAGGGGTACCTCGTGCGGTTCGGGAAACCAGGCACGCAGCGGCAAAGGCCGTGCGTGTTCCGTCGCGGCGGCGCCAGGCGCGGCCACGGTCAGGAAGTCGGGGGTGGAACTCAGGCGGGCGGCAGCGCCGGCTCGCGCGCTGTGATGCGCGGGCGGGATGGCCTGGCCCAGGGCGCGCCGTGGCGGTCACGGTGCGGGTGTGCAGATGCGTGTTGCAGGTACTGCATGGTTGTCTCCTGTGCGATGCGGCACGCTGGCCGCCCGGCAAGCCGGGGCACTTGGCCGCGTCGGCGTGGACGGCGGCGTTGCGATCCGGTGACGAGGTGTCGGGAGTATTCCCGCACGATCGTTCGTTTTCACCGACTTTTGCATAGGCGTCGCGGCATCGTCAAGGAAAGCGGCGGAGTATTCCGCACCGCGAAATAGCAGTCGGCGCGTCTCCGGGTAAGCCCGGAGGCTTGCCCCGCCATCCATCGACAAGGCCGATGACCCCTATGCGTCCCCTGCATGGACAGCAGCCCGCCATTCCTTTGTTGCTGACTTCATTGATGCGACTGCGGATTGCGTGCCCAGCACATCCTGCGTTCTTTTTGATAGCATCGCGCAGGCTTCCTTCTGCCCTGGCGGTCGCCTGGTCGGCTTCCTTTATCGCGTGGGCGCTGGTGTAAAAAACCCTAAAAATCAAGAGGAAGGAGAGTTCTATGAAGAGGCTCATAACGGCGATTTGCAGTTGCCTGCTGCTCGCTGCATGCGGAGGCATGCACGTGCGGCCTCCCGGCGACTATGTGTTGGCTGGTGAGCCAGCGCCTTCCAGCAATCTCGTGAGGGTGGCTTTCGACCAGCTTGGGGATGTTTATCCCCGAGACGCTTCCAGCATTCCCTGGCCGCAACGGGCGCCGGGCGTGAATTCTCGCTTTGCACTGAGCGACATTCTTGAACATGGCGATCACGGTCGGCGACTGTACGGTCCAGAGCAACGGCGGGAAGCGGAAGATGCCGTTGTTGCAGCGCTCAATTCGAAGCTTGCCGCTGGCGACACGCTCCTGGTGCTGGTGCATGGCTTCAATGAGGACTTCGAATCCGCGCAACGGCTGTACAGCGGTTCCCGTAATCTGCTTGGAAGTGAAAAGCCGGCGGTTATTCTTGAGGTCTACTGGGACGGACTTCGAACGCGCAACCCGGAGATCATGACGGAGCAAACGCGACTTACCTTCTGGCCGGATGCGCTTCTGAGCTCCAACTACGCTGGCCAGAGGGGTTTGCGGCCCATCTTGAATCGGCTTTCGAAGCCTGTCGATCTCCGCTTTCTTGTGCACTCGCGAGGTACGGCTGTGGCCCTCTCAGCAGTGGCCGACCCTGTTTATGAGCGCAATTTCGGAAACGATCCGGAGAATCGTGTCCGTCCGCTGGACAACCCCAATATTCGTAGCATTAAGATCGCAGCCTTTGCGCCGGCAGTGGGGAGCGGACATGTTGGCCAAGCCATCTATGACAAGTGGGGAAATCACCCCGTTGATCTGGCTTTCACAGTAAATCCTTGGGACCTGGCACTCTCAAAGCTCTTTGTCTTTCATGACACTTTTTGGGGTGACACAAGTCTAGGTACATCCGAACATTTCGTCCGAGCTCGGATGGAGGAGCATTTCGCGCGGCTCCGCCTCATCCCTGTCAGATTTCCCAATAAAATCGGTCATGCTCTGGACAAATACGTTGAGGGAGACCCCGACGCAGCTACCTGCATCATTCGATTTGCAGGCCTGACATCGTCCGAATGCCCGTCGAGCGTTGAAATCATTCATTTGCGTGATGGGCAGTGACGGCTCTCAGGCTTACGCAGGCGGCTATCCATCGTTAGCTTGGTTTTCGGCTGCGGGTTAGACTCGACCCGCAACTGCGGGGAGGCAAGGAGTCCTCCCTTCCTGCTTGCCGCGTGCGGCATCACTCCGTCAGGCGCAATGTGACCGTGCGTGGTGACGCGTCGACGGATGCCAATGCGGCCAAATTGGCGGGACAATTCTGGAGCCGCGACCACATCACGCCTTCGGCGGTTTTGCGTACGCCGACGGCAACTGCTGTTTGTATGGAAGTGGCTAGCGCCTCATTGTTGATCGAGAACAGCCAGCCACCTCGAATCGCAATGCCAACGGCTGCAAACGTGCCAGCCTCGGCGCGGTCGCCGATATTGTCCACTTGCTTGAGCTTGTCAGTGTTGTCCTTGCCTGCACACATGGAAGCGGAGGCCCTGCACAGGGAAGAATTTTTTGCCCCAGGGACGCGGATGCGGTCGTCACCCGTCGCCTCGAACAGGACACGCACCAAGTCAGAAACCACCGCATTGGGGTCGATCTTGTTTGTTGAAACCTTTTTGTCCCCCGCCAGATCGACCGTGGCGGCCAGACCTGGAAATCCATAGCTCTTGCCCGCACGACTCACAAACGTCTGCTCGCCCAGTACGCCCAGGATCCGGCAGGAGGTGACCTTACCTTCCTCCTGGCACAGCCGCTGTCCGAGGTCCTTGGCAAGCTGGTCGATCTGGGCATCCGCAGCCGTCAAGACCGTCTCGTCCTTGATCGACTTCTTGAGCTTGTCAAGGAGCTTGGACTTCAGGTCGGGGTAGTCAAAATCGAGTGTGACGATTTTTCCATTCCGGAAGTAATCCGACACATAGCGCGCCACGAGGAGCCGCAGTGTCACCTGAGCGGCATCTTGCGCCTGCGTAGTAGTTGTTATCTGGTTGAGTCCATAGGTCTTCGCGTAGTGGCCCAACGCTTGCGCTGCCGCACCGACCCACCCTTCGCCGCTGGTGGCGAACGATACGTCCTGAATCATCCCGGTCCATTCACGGCGGCTGATGGTAATTTCGCCGCCGCCAAATTTCGACGAGGTAACCGCAGGGTCCGCTGGCGCCAGGTCTCGAAACAGCGTCGAAGTCAGTACCTGATTGGCGCGATCCACTGCATCAGGCGCAAGAGCGTCGAGATTGACCTCGATGCCGCTCGGATCAATCCCGAGTCGTGCGAACAGCCCTTGTGAAAAGCCCGTGACATGATCATCGTATGCTGCAGCTGATGCCGGCACAGCGCTTCCGGAAGTGGCGGACGCCAGCATACTCAGCCCGAGTTGCAGATCAGTGCGATTGCGCTGGTTGCCCGACAAGCTGGCATTCACTGCGGCCGGCGGCATAGTCGTTGGGGACAGGGCGTATTCAGCTTTCGCACGTGCACAAGCGCTGACAGGCGAGCCAATGACTACCGTCGTGCCTGTGTCTGCGATCTTCTTGTTGAAGTCGCCAGCCGTGATGCATCCGCCGAGTGATGGCAACACCGTCGCGAAAAGCACACCCCTAAAGCATTTCCTCATAGCCATTGTTCCATGGACGAACCGTCGGAGTTGAATAGGATGCCGGGATGTTTAGGGCGGCGGAGAGAACTGTCCGCCCGCCAACTACCTGGCCGACTGCACCTAAGCGACATAAGTCAGCCACGCGGGCAGTTCATTGGATGGCTTCCGTCGTGTTTTTCACATGCTCTGGGGCTGGACGGGCAGGAATATTCCTGACAAGGCAACCACGCCGCGAGTACTACGACGCAATCGGTGAAACTGTTCGTGCGTGACGCGTTGCGCGAGAGTGCGCGATGCATTTGGTCCCCGGAGGGAGTTGCTGAAGGCTACCGCAAGAGTTCAATACCGCAAATCCCCCCAAGAAGGGGGATCTGACACCTTGATCTTTTCAGGCCTGGCGACGGCACGGGCGCCGCTCAGCAGCGGATCGCGCCGGACAGGAAGCGGAAGCAGCCGGCGGCCGCCGGCATCCTGGGCGCCGGTTCCTTGCGCATCATCAACGCCACGCGGCGCTTGAAGCTGGGGCTGCCCAGGGGGCACGGCACGCAGCGCCACATCGTTGATGCCCTGGGCGTATAGCCGGGACAGCAGACCGACCGCGAGCCCCGCGCACACCAGGCTGTAGAGCGATTCGCTGTACTGCAACCTGCAGGACGCGGCGGCCGAAGGCATCCGCTACAGCGAGTTCTTCTGGAACCCCACCGGCACCGTCAGACAGTCCGGCATTCCGTACCGCGCCGCCATGGAAGCCATCGTGCGCGCGATCGTCGATGCCGAGGCAGGGTTTGGCATCGTGGGGCGGCTGGTGCCGTCGATCGACCGCGAAGCCGATCCCGCCGAGGCGGTCGAGATGGTCGACTGGGTCATCGCCGACCGCCGCGACGAGGTGATCGGCATCGGCATCGACTATCGAGAGAATGACCGGCCGCCCGAGCTGTTCGCCGAGGCCTATCGCAAGGCCCGCGCCGCCGGGCTGAAGACCACTGCCCACGCCGGCGAGTTCGGCACGCCCTGGACCAATGTGGCCACCGCGCTGGACCTGCTGCAAGTGGATCGCATCGACCATGGCTACACCGCCATTGACAACCCCGAGTTCGCGCAGCGTTGCGCGGACCGCGGCATCGTCTTCACGGTGGTGCCGACCAATTCCTACTACCTGCGCACGCTGCCGCGCGAGCGCTGGGCGCTCGATCACCCGATCCGCCATATGCCGGGCATGGGCTTGCGTGTGCACCCCAACACCGACGACCCCGTGCTGCACCACGTCACCGCCAGCCAGGCCCGGGGGATGATGGTGCGCGATTTCGGCTTTGGCCTGGACGACCTGCGCGAGTTCATGCTTAACGGGCTGGACGCCGCGTGGATCGACGACAGCACGCGCCGTGCGTGGCGGGGGCAACAGTGCGCCGAGTTCGATGCGCTGCGCGCCAGGCTGTTCGCGGCCCCGGCTGCCCGAGGCTGCAGCCTGGTCCGTTTCCGTTCCGCTGTTCGTGGACCAGTTCCTGTCCAGGCGTACTGACATCTTCCTGACCGGGCGCTACCAGCGTGCTATGGGCGAAGCGACTACGGCGGCGATTTTCGGCTACCCGACTTCCGCCGGGCGCGATCAGGTGGTGGTTACCACGGGGATGCGGCATCGGTTCTGACCGGCCGCGAGGAAGCTGACGCCCGGCAGTGTCATTGCGTGGGGAAATCGATCTCAGCGCGCCTTGGCGATTCCTCAACCAGCCAGCTCGCGGTGCAACGCCACATATTCCTGCGCCAGCTTGTGGCGCGGATCCAGATGGATCATGGGGGTGGCATGCTGATGCGATTCGCGGATCTTCACCGATGCAGATAGCCGCGATTCAAGTACTGGCAGGCCCTCGCTTACCAGTTCGTCGACCAGCTTCTGCGGCAAGCTGGCTCGCGGCTGGAACTGGTTGATCACGATCCCCTCGACCTGCAGCCCGTCGTTGTGGTCCTGTTGGATTTCCTTCACGTTATCGAGCAGCGTGTAGAGGGCACGGCGCGAGAAGTCATCGCAATCGAACGGGATCAGGCAGCGCTCCACGGCGATCAGTGCGGAGCGGGTATAAAAATTCAGGGCCGGTGGCGTGTCGATGTAAATGGCGTCATAGACTGCCTCCAGCTCGAGCAGGGCGTCGCGTAGCTTGTAGATCTTGTAGCGGGATTCGAGCTTGCCGTGGAGGGAATCCAGGTCAGGATGCGCCGGCATCACATCGAGGTTCTCGAACGGCGTCGGGTGGACAAAGGACGTAAATTCCACCGGCCTGAAGTTGTAGGTCAGGGAGGTCTCGAAGAAATTCGCCGCGGTCGGACTTGCCTCCGCGGCCCGCGCGCCAAGCAGGTACTGGGTGGAGTTGCCTTGTGCATCCAGGTCAATGACCAGGGTGCGCAAGCCCTCGCTGGCGCTGATCGCCGCGAGATTGCACACAATGGTCGATTTTCCGACCCCACCCTTCTGATTGAACACGACGCGCCGCATTTGCCCCTCTGGAGAGAATCGATCCGAAAGCGGCAGCATACCTCAGCGTGAGGTTCCCGGCAGCACCCCGCCCGGCTATGACAACGATATTCCAGGCCGTGATGAGGTGGCACCCGCGGGCAGGCGATTCAGTGGGTGCCAGAGTCAGCCGTCCGATTCCTGCTCGCGGTACCATTGGCGCCTTGAGGTGGTCCCGCGCTTGCATCTCATGGACCAGCCTTGTGCTGCACACTATGCGGCTCACGCCACCGAATGCATCGACATGGTTGCCGACCTTGCCCGTTCCTGGTTGACCTTCAGCGCGCCTGTGGCCGCTGCACAGGCTGCCGGCCGCCCGCTCGTGGCGCTCGAATCCACTATCATCGCCCACGGCATGCCCTACCCGGAGAACGTTCGCACGGCGCGTGAAGTGGAGGCCCTGATCCGCGACCTGGGAGCCGAGCCCGCGACGATCGCGCTGATTGGCGGGCGAATCCGCATCGGGCTTTCGAACGACGAGCTGGAGCTGCTGGGGCGCTCGGAGCGGGCACACAAGGTGAGCCGCCGCGACCTGCCAGCCGTGCTGGCCGGCGGCGGGCTCGGCGCCACGACCGTGGCCGGCACGATGATATGTGCCGCGCTGGCGGGCATTGAGGTCTTCGTCACCGGCGGGATTGGCGGCGTGCACCGCGGTGCGCAGGAAACCTTCGACATCTCGGCTGACCTGCAGGAACTGGCCAGGACCTCGGTGGCGGTGGTCTGTGCCGGGGCGAAGTCCATCCTGGACATCGGGCTCACGCTGGAATACCTGGAAACACACGGTGTGCCGGTGCTCAGTTGTGAGCAAGACAATGTTGCTGCGTTCTACACGCGCGACAGCGGCTTTCGTGCTGACTTCAGGCTGGACGACGCGGCGGAGCAGGCACGCTTCATCCGCACCAAGTGGGACTTGGGCCTGGCGGGCGGCGTGGTGTTGAGCACACCGGTGCCGCAAGCGGCAGCGATGACGTCCGGGGAGATCGACGCGCTGACTCGGCAGGCGCTTGCCGAGGCCAGGGCGCAGGGAATCACCGGCAAGGCCGTGACGCCTTTCCTGCTGGCTCGCATCAAGGCGCTGACGAGCGGACGCAGCCTGGCGACAAACATCGCGCTTGTGAAACACAACGCCGAGGTGGGAGCAAGGCTTGCGCTGGCATTGGCACGCGCGGGGCGCGGGGCGGGCGCAGCCTAGTCATGTGAGCAGGCCGGCATCCGCAGGGTGCGGGCGCGCACCTGGCAAGCTGGGTCTATGCGCCAACGTCGCCTAATCTTGTGTCTTAGCGATCAGCGAGTGGAAAACTCGCCTGAAGTCGCAACGCGTACATTTTCGATCCGGGGCTAGCGGAAGGAGTCATCATCATGCGACTCTCACTAATAGTCAGCGGCGCCATGCTGGCGCTTTCGGCATGTACATTGGAACCGGCCGGAACAGGCGCCTTTACAGTCATGGGGCCGGCCAGCTTCGATCGCACCTTCACCGCAGCAGCCGGGGCCATGCGCGACCAGGGCCTGGCGATCAGCGTCGAGGACCCGGTCAATGGCGTGGTCGTCGGCAGTCTGGATACCACGACGGTGATGGCCGGTGTGCACCAGCAGGCAGACGGCTACGTGCGGGTGGAATTCGACGGCATGGCTGCACACGATCCAGCGTTGATGGCGCGAATTTCGCGCAGCTACAACCGCCGCATGGGCCGCTGAATCGCGTCAGAGGTCAATTCAATGGATGTCCGCTTTCCGGAAGCGGACCCTGACGAGCCAGATCACGACCGGCTGTCTGCCCTTCAGAACGCTCGGACGTCGGGGACGCGGGCATGGCTCGGGCAAAGCGCCAGCGCGAAATCCTCCGGATCCTTCTGGGTGTTGCCGTGAGGCTTCCGGACCCGATCCATGGGTTCAACGCGGATTCGCCTTCCCATGTCCGCGCCGTTCAGCGAGCGCGTCGGCGAGTGCTCTCACCCGCAACGGTATGTGGCGATGGCTGGGGGCCTGAGCAACCTCTCCGTCTGGCAGCAGAGCAGCGCGCCTGGCGGCCTGCTGGCGTTGGCGCAGGGTATGGGTCCGCTCGGCCAGGTAGGGCAGGTTCGCCGATAGGCATGCCCCTTTAGTCGCCGGCTCTGACGGGCTTGGTAATTGCAGTCGCGACTCCGCGTCGTTCACTTTCTTGGCCGGCGCCGGAGCCCGGGGAAAAGGATCGCGGCGAGCAATAGTCCTCCGCCGGTGAGAATCAGAATGTCCTGCATGCCTTGCGCCTCCCACGAAGATGCCAGATCGAGCGAGCCAATCTTAGGGATAACGCTGTCGCAGTGCTATCCGCCTCTGTCCGACAAGATGTTGGACCGAGCGCAGGAGTTCGGATCGCCGACGCGCGCTCGCATGCAATACGCCGCCGGCCGGCATTGATCGCAAAAATGACCGCAAAGCCAGAGGCACAGGCAGCGAACGTGCGCCGTACGAAACAAATGTAATCGTTTGTTAATGCCGCCCCCGCAGCCCCGTGTTGCCAACAGATGCTTCCTTCCGCTTTGGTACGATGCCGCTCTTTCCGCAAAGCGTCCCGCCACCGTGAATCGCCGCTGTATATTGTTTTTTCGTGAGTATTGCGTACGGTGGCTCATCCGCATCCAATCGCTGGCCGCTGCCGGCATCACGATAGCCAGGCGCGTCTTTCCCGGCGCGCTGCGCCGCCTTGGCCACCCGACGCGACGCGGCATCATGCTGACGCTCGCCGCGGTGCCGGCGCTGTTTCTGCTGTACGTGCTGGCGCTCGTGCCGTTTACGCCGGGCATCGGCGACATCCGCAAAGCCCGCATCGACCGCCCAGCGCTGATCGTATCGGCCGACGGCAGAGTGATCGACGAATTCAAACCGGTCAATCGCGAGTGGGTATCGCTCGGGCAGATCTCGCCGTACATGGTCGCTGCATTGATCGCCACCGAAGATCGCCGCTTTTATGAGCATCACGGGATCGACTGGCTGCGTACCGCGTCGGCTGCGCTGCATACGTTCTCCGGCGACCGGCAGGGTGGCTCGACGATCACGCAGCAGCTTGCGCGCAACCTGTATCCCGACGAAATCGGCCGCGCGCCGACCCTCGCACGCAAGCTCAGGGAAGCGATCACGGCGCTCAAGATCGAAGCCGTGTACAGCAAGGACCAGATCCTTGAGACATACCTGAACAATGTGCCGTTCCTGTACAACGCCTACGGCGTGGAAATGGCCGCACGCACGTATTTCGGCAAATCGGCGCATCAGCTCGATATCCTCGAGAGCGCGACACTCGTCGGCATGCTGAAGGCCAACAGCACCTACAACCCAGTGCTGAATCCCGAGCGCGCATTGGAGCGGCGAAACACTGTGCTAGGGCAGATGAACAAGTACGGGAAGCTCAAGCCCGACGCTTACACCTGGCTGAGGCGGCAACCGCTCAACGTCAATTTCGGGTTGCAGACCGCGCCACGAAGCGCAGCGCCGCATTTTTCCGCGCAACTGCGCAAGTGGCTGATCACATGGGCCGAGCGCAACGGCTACAACATCTATGCCGACGGGCTTGTCGTGCGCACAACCATAGATTACCGTCTGCAGACGATGGCGGTGCAGGCGATGGACTGGCAGGCGAGCCAGTTGCAATGGATCGCGAACGGGGCATGGAACGAACGCACTGGCTGTTGGCCAGGCAACGACCTGTTCCGGACATTCATCCGGCAAACGCCTGACTATCGTGCAGCACGCGATGCTGGTCAATCGGATCAGGTCGCGCTCAGGAAGCTCGGCATGAATCGCACGTTTGTCCGCGCACTCTGCCGGAGCAAGACTCAGGTCCAGGCGGGTTTTGTCGCGATCGATCCGCGCAACGGCGATATCAAGGCATGGGTGGGTAGTCGCGATTTCGGTGATGCACCATTCGATCACGTGCAGCAGGCCCGGCGCCAGCCGGGTTCTACCTTCAAGCCATTCGTCTACGGGGCGGCGTTCGCGGACGGCGCGCGGCCAGGCGATACGATCGTAGACCGGAACGTCGCCATTCCACTGGCCGGCCAGGCGATCTGGCGGCCTACCGATGCGGCGCCGCCCACCGACCGGCCGATGACGCTGCGCGACGCGCTAGTGTATTCGCGCAACCGCGTCACCGCTCAGCTCATGCAAAAGGAAAGCCCCGAGAAGGTCGCACGGCTCGCGCGCGCGATGGGCGTGCGCGACAGTCCCCTCGCAGCGGTGCCGTCGCTCGCGCTCGGCACGAGCCCGGTCACGCTCAAGGAAATGGTATCGGCGTACAGCACGATCGCGAACCGCGGTGCCTATGTCGAACCGCGCATGGTTACCCGGATCGAGGATCACGACGGCAAGGTGCTCGCCGAATTTGCGAGCGCATCGCCGGAACAGGCACTGTCCGCCGCCGCCGCGCAAACGCTCGTCGATGTGATGCGCGACGTCATTATCCGCGGCACCGGCGCAGGCATCCGCACGCGCTTCGGGATTCGCGCCGACGTGGCCGGCAAGACGGGCACCACGCAGGACAACGCGGATGGCTGGTTCATCCTGATGCATCCGCAACTGGTCGCGGGCGCGTGGGTGGGTTTTGACGATGGACGTGTGACGCTCGGTAACGACTGGGGCCAGGGCGCGCATAGCGCGCTGCCGATGGTGGGCGCGTTCTACGACATGGCGCTGCGCGCACGAGTGATCGACCCGGATGCGCGGTTCAGTCCTGAGACCCGGGCTCCTCGCAAGCCCCATGCGCGACAGCATCGGCAATTCCTGTTCTGGAAATTCTGATGTCGTCGCTGGCGGACGCGACATTCGCTTTCGCAGGTGCCGCCGCGCGATGCGGTTAAGAGCGCGATGGGATGGATGCCCAAGTGACGGGCGCCATCGCGCGTCGCCTCACTCAGTCGTCGTGACGATGCTTCTTGTGGCCCTTGTGCTTGCCGCGATTGCCGTTCTTGTGGTCATCGGCATAGTTGTTGCGCGACACATTGCCGCCCAGCGCCGAACCCGCTGCACCACCGGCCGCGGCACCGACGATGCCGCCGGTTCGGCCGCCCAAGGCATTGCCGGCCGCCGCGCCGGCGCCACCGCCCAGCGCGCCACCCACGATGGCGCCGGTTCGTTCCTTCTTGTTGGCAGTCACCGCGCCGCCCGCACCGCCGCCCACGGCACCGCCGACCACGGCACCCGTGCTGCCGCCCAGTGCGCCACCGACGGCGGCGCCCGCGGCACCACCCAGACCGCCGCCCACGGCGTTCTTCAGGTCATCGGCCAGCACCGGTGTGGTGGCAGCGGTCAGCAGCAGGGTCAGGCACAGCGTACGAAGTGATTGTCGAGTCATGTTCTTCCTCAATAGGGGATGGTTGGCGATCCGCCGATGCAGGAGTTTACACGGGGCGGCAAGCGGCTCCGTTTGGAACTCGCAACGGTGGTCGACTACCTCCGTCGCCATGAGCCCGAGGTCTGTCGCGCTGAGCCCGGAATGCTGTTGTCAGTCGATATTGGCGCAGGAAATAGCGACCCCCCGGATGCGGCTGGCACCAGCCGCAAAACAGAAAAGCCCTTCGCAATTCGTGGAGGGCTTTGTCAATTCAGGCCGTCAGGTGGGCAGGTCGACTATAGCGGGCGAATCTTTGACGCTTGTGGGCCCTTCTGACCTTGCGTGACTTCGAATTCCACTCTCGCACCTTCCTCCAGCGATTTGAACCCGGTGCCTTGGATTTCGCTGTGGTGGGCAAACAAGTCCTTGCCACCATCATCCGGCGTGATGAACCCATAGCCCTTTTCACTGTTAAACCACTTCACGATGCCAGTCGCCATCTCGTCCTCGACATTTGGTGCACACAGGTTGCGTGCTGAGAAGTCCCGCCCCAGAATCGCCCCGTCGCCAAAATATGGTTGGATGCGTTACGGCGCGCCGAACCCCTAGCATACCGAAGAGGAGGGCGGGCAGCATCTGCGGGTTAACCTCTGGATCAGAGCGCTGATGATGAGGCGGGCGAGTCGCGATACGGGCTGAGTGCGCAAATTTCCGATCGCCGAATCCGAGGAAAATCCCCTCGATCCAGGCTCACTCAGTCCAAACGGCATCGACGTCCCGCAGCAGGTGCCCGGCCAGGATGTAGTCGCCAGCCTTCATGGCCTTTGTCTCCAAGGCAACCAACTCGTTGGCTGCCAGCTGGTCCAATGCAAACTGGCAGTACAGGTTCCGTTGCCGGAAGGACACCTTCGGCCGGCTGAGGCCAGCAATGAGCGCCGCGAGGGACTTCACGGCAATGCTTTCGTGTCCGCGGTACTCCACCCGTATCCCTACCTTATTACCAAGGCGCCCGAGCTCAATAGCATCTTGCCAACCTGACTCATAGTCGAGCTCGACCAGCGCGACCCCCTCTGCCTCCAGGAGCCTGATGGCTTCCCCTTTGGTTCCAGCCCGAGCCGTTGTCATTTCTGCCTCCACTCACACCATCCCGCGCGGGGTTGCCGGTCTGATTCAATGTGCTACTGAATTCAACTCAGCGTTGCCCTGCTCACCTTGCCCCTTGGCTTCAGATCTGGAGAGTCAAGGTCTTGCTTAATTCTGACGTAAGAAAAATCTAAGTCAATATAGAATCGCCCTGAAGTCCTGCTACTACCACCCGCGTCACCACTCCGGCGACGCGTTTTTTTTGACGCAGAGCGGTCCTCATTCGGCCTGAAGCTCCATGCCTTTCCCCAGCAGCGACATATCGGTAGCGGACCTCGGCGAGTTGCGCTAATGCAAGCCGTCCGGTCGGTCGGCGAATGGTGCTCCCGAACCTGAATGTATGTCATGTTGCGATATTCGTTGATCTGCCCCTGCGCACGTTTTGGTAAAGGAGAAAATACCGGGGATTACGGCAAACATGCTTGCAATCACATTGAACACAAGGTGGCGAGCAACTAAGATGAACGTTCCGGGTGCGAAAACAAGCACCCGCCAGCCAGAACCTCGCGTCCGAGACGAAACAAGCGGCCTGTGCAAACCAGGCCGGCTGTCACGGACAGTAGTGAAGTCCCGTAGCAAAAGTAAACCTACAGCTTGGGAGACGACTGTGCTGAGTCATCATGAATTCGCCACGCTTGTGCTGGTAAGCGGCAGCTCCGACCCAACGGGGCTGGACCGCGCGGATATGGACGCGCTGCTCGCGTATAAACTGGTTACGCTTGAGCGCCTTGGGCCAAACCACAGCCGCCCTCAGGTGACAATCCAGGGCTACGCTTTTCTGAAAGCCCTCGGGCGAGTTCGCGCAAGCGAGGGTCAGGCTCGCCAGGCCTCCTTATGAGCGTATTGCTTTAGCTGGAAGCGACTGCCGGCGTTGGCGCGCTTTCGTCTGATCGGCGTGGCCTGCCAGGGTCACGATGCAGCAATTGTTTTCCACTCGATTCCGGTCCCGTCGGAGCTCTCATCGGATAGCTCAGGTGGCGGGTCGCACTTAGGAGACGCAAGATGACTCAGTGGTCCCCCGAGCAATTCATTAAGGTCCAGATGGCAGGCATTGAAGCCCTGACCGGGCTGACCGGCAAGGCCTTTGAAGGCTTCGAAAAACTGCTGGAGCTGAATCTGCAAGCGATGAAGACGGCGCTGGCTGATTCACGAGAAGGCGCAAGGAAAGCGCTCTCAGCCAAGGACCCGCAAGAATTGGTCGAATTGCAAATCGCGTTATTTCAACCCGCGGCCGACAATGTACTGGCATATCGTCGTCAACTGTACGACATCCTCGCCGCCACCCGGGCGGAGTTCGAGAAGGTCGCCGAGGTCCAGTACACGGCAGGCAAGCAGGGTCTGCACGACTTCCTTGGAAGCGTGGTGAGCCAAACGCCCAGCGGCGCGGCGGCGGCGCCATTGGCTGCCTGGCAGGAGGCCGTCAGCGCGACCACTACGCTCTATGAGTCGATGCAAACGACGGCAAAACAGGCCGTGCAAGCGGCCGAGAGCAGCTTCAATACTGCTGCGCAGGTGGCCTCGAAAGGCATGCAACGTCGCGCAGCACAGGCCTCAAAGGCAGCTGCAAATTAAGTCGGCTTTGGCTCTTGGGAGGCCAGAAGAGGCGGAGCGCTGGGGGCGGCCATGTGCTTTGCACCGCCGCCGGCCTAAACTTCCTTCGTGTCGAAGATGAGCATGTCAACCCCGGCCTGGGCAAAATTGGCCAGGTCAGCTGCTGCTGCGGCGCCCTCAGGCGAAGCCATTGCCTGCTGGAGCGCCGCCAGCGAATCGAAGCTCAGCACCGCAACCAGGTGAAACGGCGAATCGCCGGCCGGGCTTGCAACCGGGCCGCTGCTGACCTCGTAGCGTCGCAGGCCGGCGATCTTCTTGGCGATCGGAACATGGGTCGAGAAGTAATATGAATCAAACGCCGCCGTGTCCGCAGGCTTCTTGTATAGCACCACTAGCTTTGCCATCGTGGTTCCTCCAAGCGTGAGTTTGATATAGCCCGAGCTTGCAAGTGTATCGTCCCTATGGCGGGTGAACCCCATTTCTGTCAGAGGGTCGGGTTGACCAGTTTCTTCATGCTACGATTTTCCTATCTAAGTCGGAGGTCGTCATGACAATCGAAAGCTACCAGGGCTACATCGTCCGCGGCTTTGCAAAGCAGCTTGGCGACGGATCCTTCGAGGCATCCGGTGCAGTTGAGAAGGACGGCCGCATCGAAGAAGGATCGGATCCCTTGGGGTACTACCCCTCGTTTGAGCGTGCCGCGGCAGCCGGCATTGCCTGGGCGAAAGCGTGGGTAGATGATCACGGCTGAACCCCTCTGAAATCGCCCACCCAGACCCACGGATTGGCACCTATGCGCCGCCGCAGTTGATGCCGGATGGTGCGTTCTTTCGTCATGCTAGGATGCCTCGAAACGCTGGGAGGTCGCCATGTCGAGCCATGTCTGGGTCGAAGAAGGGGAGTACTACTGCCACTGCACGGTCTGGAAGTCTAAGTCCGGGACCTGGGAGGCATCGGTATTGTTCGAGCGAAGAATCGATCACGCAAACGAGTTTGTCCCAGGCTTGCGGCACAAGATCAAAGCCTCGTTCAATAGCGAGGGCGAGGCAATGACCGAAGCAATCGCTTACGCAAAAGCATGCGTCGAGAACACTAAGACCGGCTTGTAGCCCCATGCGGCTACCCCAAATCGTTTCGATCCCTGCACCGACTGGCTCGCCATCTCAGGCACGTTGACGATCGGTGCTGCCGTCATCGGCGACTTCGCGCTCGGGACACGATTTCTTACAACCGGGGGAGGTGCCCGTCGGTATCCTTGCGGCAAATTCGCCAACTGCAAGCGCAGGTCACCATGAAACCCCTATTTGTGCTCACCGTGGTCACGGCAGCACTTCTCACCGGCTGCGCCGTCGCTCCCTATGATGACGGCTACTACCACGGCGGATACTCGCGTCCGATTTACGGCGGCGGTTACTCCGATTGGGACGGCGGAAGGTACTACGGCGGCAACCGAAAGTGGGGCGGTGACTGGGATCGAGGCTGGGACCGGGACGAGCAGCGAAACAGGGGCCGTGACTGGAGCGGCCGTGATAACCGCGGCTGGAACCGTGGTGGAGACCAAGGCGAAAACCGCGGCGAGAAGCGTGGATGGAACCGGGGCGATGAGCGAGCAGAGAATCGCGGCCGGGACCGGCGCGGAGAGCATGGCGGGGACCGGGGCAATGACCGTGGCGGTAACCGCGGTGATGACCGTGGGCGGAATCGTGACGCCGACGGTGGCAACGGTCGCGGCAGAGACCGTAACAAGGATTGATGCGACAGCCTCTGACTTCGCAGTGGATACAAAGCCTTACAAGACTCTCAAGCGCCGTGGTCAACTGTCACAACCTGCCGCCGTTACACGAGGTAACCAGCTTTAGGTTCTGCACATACCAAACAGGGCGAGAACGCCATAAGGTATTGGCAACATTCGACGGAACAGCATCATGCAGAAGATCCTGGCAGTTTGTGCAATCGCAGTCGCATCCATGCTTGCGTCTGGCGCCGCCCAGGCAAGGGTAGACGTCGGAATTGGCATCGGTATTCCAGGTGTCGTGGTTGCAGCGCCTCCGCCCCCGGTGTACTACGAACCGGCCCCTGTCTACGTTGCTCCGCGCCCGGTGGTAGTGGCGCCTGATTACTACGACGATTGGCAGGCACGCGCATGGCGTGAACAACAGTGGCGCGAGCAGCGGTGGAGGGAACGCGAGTGGAGGCGGCGCCATCGCGAGTGGCACCGCTGGCACGATGACGATTGAAGCCGTCGGGGCTCTGAGCCAAGTCTGCCTTCGTGCGGGCCTGACCCGAGCCACGGGCTTCCCTGCGCAAGCCCGCTCCCGTCTCAGAAGGTGGCGGGCGAATTCACCCACAGCACCCTGGCCACCACGTCGCCCACATTGCGGTAGCCATGCGGCACCTGGCTGGAGAACGTGAAAGCATCGCCCGGGCCGATCAGGTAGACGTCGTCGCCGAGCATCAGTTCGAGCTGCCCTTCGAGCACGTAGCCAACTTCCTCGCCCTGGTGCTCGATCTGCCCGTCGCTGGCCTCGCCGGGCCAGACGATGTGGATGTTGGCCTGCAGCAGGCCGCCACGCTTGGGCAGCACCACGCGTTCGAGCGCCACGCCGCCGGCCCGGATCACCGGGCGTTCACCATGCCGCAGGATCGGTGACTGGTTTGGCTCCTCGTCGCTGGTCAGCGCGCCGATATTGGTGTCCAGCGCCACGGCCAGCCGGTGCAGCGTGGTAAACGACGGGGTTGCCAGCCCGCGCTCAATCTTTGAAATCAGGCTTTCCGAGCAACCCGCCTTTCCGGCGAGCTGCAGCAGCGTGTAGCCGGCCACCAGCCGGGCGTGGCGCAGCTTGACGCCAAGCGTCAGGGTGGCCGACTTGCTGTCGGCCGCTTCAGGTGTGGGTTGCTCGGTCTTTGCCATGCAGGCTCGGAATTGGTTGGACTTGGGTCGGCCACCAGGCGCCGTACGTCAATGCGTTCAGCGGCTGGCCAGTTCGGCGACAGTGTAAGCCAGTGCCTGGGCTCCAAGGAACAGATCGGCGCCTTCCGTATCTTCGGCGGCATTGTGGCTGATGCCCCCTTTGCTTGGCACGAAGATCATCGCCGTGGGGCAATGGTCGGCCAGGTACATGGCGTCGTGGAACGCGCCGGAGGTCAGCCGCACCGGCAGCGCGCGGCCGGCGTTGCGGCTGGCACGCGCGCAGGCGCGCTCGATGGTGCCCAGCATGGCCTCGGGGAAATGCGTCGGCTCGCGATGGAAGAAGCGCGTGACCGTGACCGCTTCGGGCGCATGTGCGTGCCTGACGCACACCGCGCGCAGTGCCGCTTCGGCGCGGTCAAGCGCGGCGTCGTCCAGGCAGCGCATATCGACCGTGAACGTGACGTGGCCGGGAATGGTGTTGACCGAGTTCGGCGCCACGCTCCAGCGGCCCAGCGTCAGGCGCAGTTCAGGAGTGCCGGGGGTGGCCGCATGGCGCGGCGCCAGCGCGTACAGGTCTTGCGCGATGGCCACGGCCGCGGCCATCGCATCGCATCGTACCGCCATCGGCGTGGTGCCGGCATGGGCCATCGTACCCGTGCATTCCACGCGGAACCAGCGCACCGCCTGGATGCCGGTGACCACGCCCAGCGGCACATTTGCGCCTTCCAGCACCGGCCCCTGTTCGATGTGCAGTTCGACGCATGCCGCCATGGGCCGCGCCATCGGCACTCTGGTGACATCGTGGCTTTCCGCGAGCGCGGCATCGAGCGCCTCGCCGAAGCGAATGCCGGCGGCGTCAGCCACGTCGCGATAGCCTGCCAGCCGGGCGGGTTCGACGAAAGCGCTCGACCCCATCGCGCCGGGACCGAAGCGGCTGCCTTCCTCGTTGGTCCAGGACACGACCTCGATGGGGCGCAAGGTCTCGATGCCGGCCGCGTTGAGCGCGGCAATCACTTCCAGGCCGGCCAGCACGCCGTACGCGCCGTCGTACTTGCCGCCCACCGGCTGGGTATCGGCGTGGCTGCCGGTCAGCACCGGCGGCAGGTCTTCGCGGCCGGGGCGGCGGAAGAACAGGTTGCCGCAATCGTCGATGCCGACGGTGCAGCCCAGCGCGCGTGCCTGGTCGATCAGGTGGCGCCGGGCGGCCAGGTCGGTCGCGGTCAGTGTTTCGCGGGAAACGCCGCCGTCGTGGCGCAGGCCAAAGCTGGCCAGGGCTGCCAGCGATGCGGCCAGGCGCCCGGCGCCCACATGATCCTGTGCGCGTTCGGCAATGGCTTGTGCGTTGGCGAGGGGGGGCGGGTTCGATACGGTCAATTTGGTCTCCAGATATCAGGCAAGGCTGGCGCCAAGCGCCTGCTCAAGGCGATGAGCCATGCCGAGCACGCGGGCATCGGCATGGCGCGGCCCCGTCACGGTCACGCCAACCGGCATGCCGGTGGCGCCGGTGCCCGTCGGCACATGGACGCATGGGGTGCCCAGCAGCGACCACATGCGGCAGAAAATCGGATCGCCGGTGGCGCCAAGGCCAGCAGGCGCTTCGCCTTCGGCGCTCGGGGCCAGCACGACGTCGAATCCTGCCATCGCCGTGTTGAACGCCGTGCGGGCCGCTTCCGCGTATGCCAGCGCGACATGGAAGCGCTGGCCGGTGACGGCGCGGCCCGCTTCGAGCTGGCGCGCGAAAGCCGCGCTGAAGTCTTCTGCGTGCTCGCGTGCTTCCGGCGCGAATGCGGCGAGTGCCTCGAATGCCATGATGTCCAGTTGGGCTTCAGTCAGCCCGTGGCAAGCCTGCGGCAGGTTGAAGTCGCGCACCGTGCCACCGATGCGTTCGAGCGCACGGATCGCGGTGTCCAGTGCGGCTTGTGTATCGGCACCAGCACGTTCCCAATGCGGCGTGCGGCAAATGCCGATGCGCAGCGGCGCGTGGCGTAGCGTCGACGCGTCCGCTAGCGCGGCATCGCGCGCCAGGGTGCCGATGAAGAAGGCCGCGTCGTCCACGCGGCGGGCCAGCACGCCCACCGTATCCAGGCTTGGTGCCAGCGGCTTGATACCGGCCAGCGGCAGTGTGCCATGCGTGGGCTTGTAGCCCACCACGCCGCAATAGGCGGCCGGCCGCACAATCGATCCCGCGGTCTGTGTGCCGAAGGCCAGCGGCACCATGCCTGCGGCGACGGCGGCGGCCGATCCGCTCGACGAGCCGCCGGGGGTGCGGGGCCTGTCCGCCGGCGCGCGCGGGTTGCGGGTCGGCCCCGGCTGAAACGTGGCGAATTCGGTGGTGACGGTCTTGCCGACCACGACCGCGCCCGCCGATCGGGCCAGTGCCACCGCCGCCGCATCCACGCCCGGCCGATGTCCGGCGTATATCGGCGAACCATAAGTGGTCGGCATGTCGGCTGTATCCATCAGGTCCTTGGCGCCAAGCGGGACGCCCGGCAACGCGCCTGACGCGCCGCCGGCATCCAGCCGCCGCGCCTGCGCCACGGCGGTGTCGCCACCCACGTGCTGCCAGGCCAGAATGCCTGCGTCTTGCGCCGCAATGCGGGCCAGTGCCGCACGGACCACCGCTTCGGCGCTCAGTTCGCGCCGCGACACCATCGCCGCCAGCGTGCGGACCGGAAGATCGAGGAAGTCGTCCATCGCATGTTCTCCGGATCAGCCGAAATAGGCTGCGCGAACCTCATCGTTCTCGCGCAGCGCCTGCGCGGTGCCCTGGGCCACGACACGGCCCTGGGTCAGCACATAGCCCTGGTGTGAGATGGCCAGCGTCTGGCGCGCGTTCTGTTCCACCAGCAGCACCGTCATGCCCAGTTCGTTGATCTGCTGGATGACCTTGAAGTTTTCCTTCACATAGAGCGGCGACAGGCCCAGCGACGGCTCGTCGATGACCAGCAGCCGCGGCTGCGCCATCAGTCCGCGCCCGATCGACACCATCGCCTGTTCGCCGCCGGACATGGTGCCGGCGAGCTGGCCCGCGCGCTCGCGCAGCCGGGGGAAGATCGTGTACACGCGCTCGATGCGCTCGCGCACCCTGGCCGGGTCCGCCTCAAGGAATGCGCCCAGCGCAAGGTTTTCGGCCACCGTCATGCGCGGGAACACCTTGCGGCCTTCGGGAATGCAGGAGATGCCGCGTGCGATGATGTTGTGGGTCTTCTCGCCCGCGATGTCCGTGCCGTCCCACAGGATGCGTCCCTGGCGCGGCGGTGTCAGGCCCAGGATCGAACGGATCAGCGTGCTCTTGCCGGCGCCGTTGGCGCCAAGGATGCATGTGATCTTGCCCGGCGGCACCTCGATCGAGACATCGTGCAGGACGTTGACCCTGTCGTAGCCCGTGGTCAGCCCTTCCACGCGCAGTGTGCTGTCGCTCATGCGGCTTCCTCCCCCAGATAGGCGGTCTGCACGTCGGGATCGGCGGTAATCTCGGCGTAGGTTCCCTCGGCAATCTTCTTGCCGTAGTTCAGCACGATGCAGCGGTCGGTGATGCGCTCGATCACGTTCATTTCGTGCTCGATCAGCACCACCGACAGGTCCTGCAGCTTGCCGCGCACCTGCAGGATGTCGTCCATCAGTTCATGGGTCTCGTCATGCGTCATGCCCGCCGAAGGCTCGTCGAGCAGCAGCAGGCGAGGGCGGCTCATCAGGGCCCGGCACACCTCGATGCGGCGGCGGTCGATCATCGTGAACGTTTCCACCGGCTCGAACAGCCGCGCCACCAGTGGCGGGCTGAAGATGCCCAGCAGCTCGCGCACCGACTCCACGTAGCGTTCGTACTCGGCGCGGAACGCCTTGCGCCGGAACAGGTTGAAGACCAGCCCGTGACGCATGTTCTGGTAATCGCCGATCACGATGTTGTCGAACACCGTCAGCGGCAGCGACAAGCGCGAACGCTGGAACGTCCGCGCCACGCCGCTGCGGTAGATCTGCTGTGGCGTCTTGCCGATGACGTTGTTGCCGTCATAGGTAATGGTTCCGGCGCTTGCCTTGTACAGCCCCGTCAGCACGTTGAAGAACGTGGTCTTGCCGGAGCCGTTGGGGCCCAGCAGGCCCAGGATCTCGCCACGGCGGATCTCGAGCTGGAGGTTGTCCAGCGCGGTCAGGCCGCCAAAGCGCATGGTCAGGTCGCGCACCTGGATCATTGCGTCGCTCATTGCGCATCCTCCCGGGGAAAGAACAGGCGGGTCTTGCGCGGCATCAGGCCGTCCGGGCGGAACAGCAGGATGGCGATCACCAGCGCCGCGTAGAACAGGAAGCGGTATTCCTGGATGAACTGCAGCTTTTCGGGCAGCACCAGCACGATAATGGCCGCCGGCACCAGGCCCACCACGTTGCCGAGGCCGCCCAGGATCACGATCGACAGCATCAGCAGCGAGTCGGCGAAGGTGAAGTTGTTGGGCGCCACGAACGCAGTGACCATGCCGTAGACACTGCCGGCGATGCCGGCAAAGAAGTTGCCGAGCATGAACGCAATCACCTTCCACCGGGCGATGTGCAGGCCGAACGCGGCGGCGGCGGTCTCGTCGGTGCGCACCACGTCCATCGCCAGGCCTACCCACGAGCGCTCCAGCGCCTTGACCACGGCAAACGTGCCCGCACAGATCAGCAGGCTCAGCAGCGCATAGCTGGCGTAGAACGACACGTCCACGCCGAACAGTGTCACGCTCTCATTGAACGCGAAGCCGAACAGCGTCATCCCGGGCACCTGCAGGCCCTGCGGCCCGCCCAGCACGTCGTTGACCTCAAGGAAGGTCTTGAACAGGATGCCGAACGCGATGGTCACCAGCGCCGCATAGTGGCCGCGCGTGCGCAGCACGGGCGCAACCAGCACCGAGCCGATCACGGCCGCTGCCAGGCCAGACAGCACGATCACCAGCACGTGAGGAATGCCCGTGTGCGTGGCCAGCACGGCCGTGGTGTAGGCGCCGATGCCAAAGAACGCCGCGCCCGCGAAATTGGACACGCCGGAAAACCCGAACTGGACTGTCAGCCCCAGGCAGGCGGTGGTGTAAAGCAGCACGGCACACAGCATCAGCAGGACGAAATGGCTCTCGTGGAACAGCGCGACCAGCGCCAGCGTGCCGGCCAGCGTCCATAGCCTGGACTGCCCTGGCCGCCGCGATGCTGCCTGCTCCACGGCCTGCGTCAGGCCCAGCCGGCCCGCCGCGAACACCGCGGCCCCGGCCAGCGCCAGCAGCACGGCTACCGCCAGTTGCGATTCCGCATGCAGGAAGAAGTAGAGATAGGCCACCAGGGCGATGGCCGAGATGGCCAGCACCATGGCCGGGCGCCGCTGCGGGCCCTCGGCCGTGGCGGCGGAGGCCGCCGGCAGCGGCTTCGAGACGTTGTCAGACACGTTCACTGGCTTTCTCCGCGATGAGTCCGGTCGGCTTCCAGGCCATCAGCACGATGACCACGGCAAAGGCGAATACGTCCTTGTAGGCGCTCGGGATGTCGGGCACCAGGGCCGGCAGCATGGCACTGCCCAGTACCTGCAGCGCCGCAAACAGGAAGCC
The DNA here is from genome assembly GCF_016127575.1 of Cupriavidus necator. Classification (NCBI taxonomy): domain Bacteria; kingdom Pseudomonadati; phylum Pseudomonadota; class Betaproteobacteria; order Burkholderiales; family Burkholderiaceae; genus Cupriavidus; species Cupriavidus necator. The sequence continues at coordinate 2,193,213 of NZ_CP066019.1, read as the reverse complement.
GCCGAGGATGGCGCCGTAGATATTGCCTAGCCCGCCAAGGATGGCAGCGGCAAAGCCGATCACCCCCAACAGCAGCCCGACGTTGAAGTTGATCTCGTTGTAGTAGAGGCCGTTCATCACGCCCGCCAGTGCCGCCATGGCGGACCCCAGCGCAAACGTGACCAGTACCACCACCTCGAAGTTGATGCCCATCAGCCGGGCCGTTTCGCCATCCTGGGCCACGGCACGAATGGCCATGCCAAAGCGCGTGCGGGTGATCAGCAGATGCACGCCGAGGATGATGGCCACGCCGGCGGCCAGCAGGATCAGGTTGTCCGCGCGGATGGAGAGCGCGCCGATGGTGAACTCGCCAGCGGGCAGCAGCGCGGGAAATGGCTTCGGGTTCGAGCCGTCCGGGTAGAACAGCCGGACCGCCTCACGCAGCACCGTGCCCAGCATCAGCGTGGCCAGCAATGTGTTCAGCGGCGGCGCACGGCGCAGCGGCAGGATCAGGACGCGGGCGATGCCGGCGCCCAGCAGGCCGGTCACCGTCACCGCGCACACCACGATGGCCAGCAGCTGCAGCCACGGGGAATCCACATGCATCGCCACCACGCCGGCTGATGCCGCCAGCCCGGCAAACGCACCCACCATCAGCACATCGCCATGAGAAAACTTGATCACGTCGAGCACGCCGAAGAACAGCGTGAAGCCTACCGCCACCATTGCGTAGATCATCCCGAGCATCAGCCCGTTAAAGACGTACTGCCCTAATACACTCATCGGTATCCCCCGAATTCCGGATGCCCAGGCGGGCGCGGGGCCGGGCGGGGGCAGGATTGCCCCGAACCCGGCCGCCATGCTTACAGGCCGGTCAGCTTCTTCTTGCCCTTGCCGTAGGTGCTGTCTTCCCAGATCACCCACTTGCCGTCTTCCACCACATACTTGGTGATCAGCGGCACCACGTTCTGGCCGTGGTCGTCGAAGGTGACCTTGCCGATGATGGTGTTCACGTCCCTGGTGCCGTTCAGCACATCACGCACCTTCTTGCGGTCCGGGCCCACCTTTTCCACGGCGTCGATGATCAGGTTGGCCGCGGCAAACGCAAACGGGCCGTACGCTTCCGGCGGTTCACCGTATTTCTGCTGCGTGTAGCGTTCCATGAAGAACTGGCCGCCCGCCAGCTTCTCTACCGGCGCGCCTTCGATGAACGCCAGCGAACCCTCCGACAGCGATTTGCCCACGCCTTCGATATAGGCATCGGACTTGATGCCCGACGTGCCCTCGAACTGAGCCTTGATGCCGAGCTTGTCCATCTGCGTGCGGATGCGCACGCCCAGCGGCGTGAGGCCGCCAAAATACACCACGTCGGGCTTCAGTTCGCGGATCTTGGTCAGCTCCGTGGTGAAATCTTGCTGATCGGCTGTCACGCCGAACGTGCCGACGATGGTGCCGCCGTCCTTCTTCAGGAACTCGCTGAAATACTTGTTGTGGCCCTTGCCGTAGTCGGTGGTGTCATGGATGATCGCCCACTTCTTGTAGCCCAGCCCGGTCATGAATTTGGCCGCCACTTCGCTCTGGTTGATCATCGTGCCGTTGACGCGATGGATCTCCTTGAACTTGTTGCCATAGGTGACCTCGGGCAGCACGGCGCCCCACACCACGGCGGGCATGCCGAAGCGGCTGTAGACGCCCACTGTGCCCATGGCCACGGCAGAGCAGAAGTGCGTCACGCCGGCAACGATGGACTTGTCCGCCGCGATCTTGGTCGCCACCTGCACGCCGACGTTCGGCCGGCACTCGTCGTCCTGCACCACCAGTTCATAGGTGTACCTGGCCTTCGGGTCCGCATTGCGCAAGCGCACGGCCAGGTCCGCGGAATTGCGTCCGCCCAGGCCGATCGACGACACGCCACCGGTCAGCGGACCGACAAAGGCAATCTTGACGACATCCTTGGCCTGCGCCGGTGCTGCCGTCAGGACCATTCCGGTCGCTGCGGCTGCGATGGCGGCGGCTACTGCAGTGTGTTTCTTGCGCACTCTCTTCCCCCTGGGTTGCATGGACAATTGGACGGACCGCTGCGCGGCGTCACCGACCCGAACCGATGCAAGGCGCGTGTGGACGCCCGGGAAAGCTCTTGGAAAGCTGCCTGCACCATATTCAAGTCACTTGAATACTATGCAACAGACATGCCAACGTTCAACGAGCGAAAACCCGTAGCTTTGAATGGGCGCTGGGGAAATGAGGGGGAGCCCGTGCTCAATCCGGGCGCATGGGTGCACGGTTGCGGTGCGCCGCAGAGCAAAACAAGGGACGAAGCATTGCTGGGACGTAGGTGTTGCTTAGCGCATTTTTCGTCCCATCTCGTTAGACATCCCACAGATACAGCTAGTGGTAGCTATCTTGATATCCATCGCATGACGGTATATCTTTTGGTATCTATCAAAGGAAATATCGTGAGCACCACTGCCAAGATCTTCACCACCGGCCGCAGCCAGGCGGTACGGCTGCCGCAGGAATTCCGCTTCGCCGAGCGCGAGGTATATATTCGCCGTGACCCGTCCACCGGTGACGTGATCCTGTCGCGCCGGCCGGAGAGTTGGGACGGCTTTTTGGCTGCCATCAAGGACAGCGCCGTGCCGGAAGACTTTATGGCCGACCGCGCGCAGGGCGAGCAAGCCAGGGATCCGCTGGCGGGTCTCGAATGACGCGCTACATGCTCGACACCAATATCGTGAGCCTTCTGTTGCGGGCACATCCGGCAGTCGTGGCACGCGTGACGGCAGCGCCGATGGTGGCGCTGTGCCTGTCAGCCATCACCGGTGCGGAACTGATGTACGGGCTGGCCAAGCGTCCCGGCGCAGCGCGCCTCGCGCGCGCGGTCGACGAGTTGCTGCGCAGGGTCGAGGTATTGCCCTGGACCCCTTCAGTGATGGCCGGCTATGGTGAAACCCGCGCTGCGCTGGAATCCCAAGGACAGCCGGTGGGGGCACTGAACCTGCTGATCGCCGCGCACGCGCTGGAGACTGGCGCGGTGCTGGTGACCAATGACCAGGCATTCCGGCGCGTCCCTGGCCTGGTGGTGGAGGACTGGACGGTTCCGACCGGAAATTGATCGCAGCAATCTGAAAGATTGGCCAACTGCGCGTCTGGCCGACACCCGGCATCGGCCAGTCCTGCGGCAACCGCCGTGCGCTACTGGTCTGCCTTGGCCCCCGAGCGCCGCACGATTTCCGCCCATTTTTTGCCTTCGGAAGCGTTGTAGCGGGCAAAGTCGCCAGGTGAGGAGCCGACCGGCTCGGCGCCCATGTCGGCATATTGCTGGCGCACATCGGGCCGCTTCAGCGCGCCGGCCGCATGCGCGGCCAGCTTTTCCACGACCGGGGCCGGCGTGCCGCGCGGCGCCCACAGCCCATACCAGGTGCTGATGTCGAAGCCGGGCAGGCCGGACTCGGCGACGGTGGGCACGTTTGGCAGCGCGCTCGCGCGCCGCGCGGTGGTCACGGCAACGGCACGCAGCTTGCCGGACTTGATGAAGGGCATCGCCGACGGCATGGAATCAAACATCAGCTGGATCTGGCCGCCCATCAGGTCCGTCAGCGCCGGCGCGCTGCCCTTGTACGGCACATGCTGCATCGGCACCTTTGCCGCCAGCTTGAACGATTCGCCGGCCAGGTGCTGGGCCGAGGCATTGCCCGCCGAGCCGAAGTTGAGCGCACCGCCCTGGCTATTTGCGTAGGCGATCAGGTCCTGCACTGTCTTCACCGGCGAGGCGTTGTTGACCACCAGCACCAGCGGCACGTCGGCCAGCTGCGTGATCGGCACGAAGTCCTTGAAGGAGTCATAGCGCATCTTCGGCTGAATGCTGGGGTTGATCACATGCAGCGAGGCATTGGCCAGGATGGTGTAGCCGTCGGCGGGAGCGCGCGCCACGGCTTCGGCGCCGATCATGCCGCTGGCGCCGGGTTTGTTGTCGACCACCACGCTCTGGCCCAGGCTCTCGCCCATCTTGACCGCGACCACGCGCGCGAGCAGGTCGGTGGGCCCGCCGGCGGGGTAGGGCAGCACCATGCGCACGGGATGCTGCGGGAAGTCCTGCGCGACGGCGGCAGCCGGCAGCGCGGCCGCGGCTGCCGCCAGCATCAGTGCCGCGCGCAGCCGCGGCCAAGCCGGAAGTCGTTTCTGGTATCGGTTGTTCACGTCTCTGTCTCCTTGATTTTTATGGCTACCTTGCCCACCACCTGGCGGGATTCCAGCGCGGCCAGGGCGTCGTCCAGGCCGGTGATCGGATAGACCGCGGATACGGTCGGCTCCAGCTTGCCCCGCGCGGCCCAATCGAACAGCGTCGCCATGACCTCCTGCAGCGCCGTTGCATGCTCGGCCCGCTCGTTGGCGGGCGTCCAGCCGATGTAGCGGCCAAAGAAGAACCCGTGCAGCGTGAGGTTCTTGACCAGCAGCAGGTTGACCGGGGCCTGCGGGATGGTGCCGCTGGCAAAGCCGATGCTGAGGATGCGCGCGTTCGCCGCCGCCGCACGCAGGGCCTGGTTGAACAGGTCGCCGCCGACCGGGTCCACCACTACGTCCGCGCCACGGCCGTGCGTCAGCGCCTTGACCGATGCCGCCAGGTCCGCCGGGGCCAGCGCGTGCGTGGCGCCGCGCCGCAGCGCGTCGGCACGCTTGGCCTCGGTGCTGGCGCAGGCGATGACGGTGGCGCCGAGCTGGCGCGCAATTTCCACGGCAGCCAGGCCGACACCGGCCCCGGCGCCAAGCACCAGCACCGTGTCATTCGGGCGCAGCGCGCAGCGCCACACCAGCCCGCAATACGCCGTGCCATAGGAAATCGGGATCGGCAGCGCGGCCTTTGACGGCAGCGCATCCGGGACGCGGTAGACGGTGTACTCGGGCACGGTGACCTGTTCGGCAAAGCAGCCCCAGTCCGCGATCGCCACCACCCGGTCGCCGGGACGCAGCCGCGTGCACGCGTCACCGCAGGCCACCACGCGGCCGACCGCTTCGGTACCGGGCACGAAGGGCAACGGGGGCCGGCGCTGGTACTGGCCGGCGATCATCAGGCCGGTGGCGTGGCTGACGCTGGCGTACTCGACGGCAATCGTGACCGCATGCGGGTCGGCCAGCACCGGTTCCGGGATGGCCTGCAGCGCCACGTCCTGCACGCCGCCGAACTGCTTGCAGACAAGCGCCTTCATTGCACACCTGCCTTGGCCGCGGGGGCCGTCGCCTGTCGCACCACACCCTGCTGCAGCCATGCGTCGATGGCCTGCTGGCCGAAGCCGGCCTCGCGCAGGACCTGCACGGTATGTTCGCCGTTGGCCGGCGCCGGGCCGGCATCCCGGCGCATGTCGCGCGCCGGGATGCCGGCGAAGGGCAGCGGTCCGAGCCCCGGCTGCGCGATCGTCTGGAAGGTCTGCCGGTATGCCGCCTGCGGGTGCGCCAGCACGTCGTCATAGCTGCGCACCGGGGCATGCAGCACGTCGTGCCGGCTGAGGATGTCTTGCCATTGCGCGGTCGTGCGCGTGGCGATCTGCTCGGCCACCTGCTGGTTCAGCAGCGCGGCGTGGGCCATGCGCGCGGCATTGTCGGCAAAGCGCGGGTCTTCCAGCCAGCCGGTGCGGTCCAGCGCATGGCATAGCTTGGCGAACTGCGCGTTGTTCAGCGCCAGCAGCGTCACGCTGCCGTCGCTGCTGGCATAGACGCCATTGGGCGCGCTCACCGGGCCGGCGGCCGTCGGACCACCGATGGCATGCTCGAGCAGGTTGTTGGCCTGCAGCGCACAGCAGGCATCGAACAGGTTCAGCTCGACATGGCCGCCGAGCCCGCTGCGAAAACGCCGGCACAGCGCCGCGGCGCAGGCCTGGGCGGCATAGAGGCCGGTGGCGGCGTCGGCGAGCAGCATGCCGATGCGGCGCGCGCCACCGTCGGCGCCACGGTTGGCGAACATCAGCCCGGAGTCGGCCTGCATCACCGAGTCCGAAGCCGGATAGTCGGCATAGGGACCATCCGGGCCATAGCCGCTGATCGACACATAGATCAGCGCTGGCCGCTGCGCGGCCAGCGCCGCATAGCCCACGCCCAGCCGTTCCGCCACTTGAGGGCGGAAGTTCTGCACGACGATGTCCGCCTGCAGCGCAAGGCCGAGCAGCACCTCCTTGCCGGCGTCAGTGGTGGCGTCGATGCAGGCGCTGCGCTTGCCGGCGTTATAGGCGATCGCCAGCGCGCTGGTATCGCCGCGCACGACCCCGACCTTGCGGCCCCAGTCGCCCGCGGGCGGCTCGACCTTGACGATTCCAGCGCCTTGCTGCCACAGGATGTGCGCGCAATACGGGCCGGCAATGCCCTGGCTGATGTCGAGCACGCGCAGGCCGGCGAAAGGCAGGTCGGTGTCGGACAGGTCGGAAGCGGGCAGTGCGGACATGGCGTTCGAAAGGTGGGTAAGCAGGAGGTTTATGCTAGGGTTGGCTTCCTGCCAGGACAATCCCTCGATTTGTGCCTACGGTGTTGACTCATGATTGACAATAATTTCGATCTCAACCTGGTGCGGCTGTTCGTGACCATGGTCGAGTCGCGCACGCTGACCGCCGCCGCGGAGCGCAGCGGCATGACCCGCTCCAACGTATCGCGCCGCCTGAAATTACTGGAGCAGCACCTGGGCGCCCAGTTGATGCGCCGCACCACGCGCCATGTCGAACTGACCGAGGCGGGCCAGTTGCTGTACGCGCATGGCTTGCGCATGCTGGACGAACTGCAGTCGGCCAATACCTCGATCGACAGCCTTGGCCAGGTGGTGCGCGGCGACGTGCGTATTCGCCTGCCCACGGGACTGGGTCATCTCTACCTGACCCCATTGCTGCTGGAATTCGCGCGCAACTACCCGCAGATTTCGCTGCGCGTCGTCATCAACGACAACATTGGCGACCTGATCCCGGCCGAGGTCGACGTGGCGCTGAAGATCACCTCGCAGCCGCCCGATGACCACGTGGCGAGGCGCATCTGCGATGTCGGCTGGTGCCTGTGCGCGTCGGCCTCGTTCCTGGACAGCCACGGGCCGATCCGGACCGTGGCCGACCTGGAGCGCTGCGACATGATTGCCCCGGCATCGCTGGGGCGCCGCTTTACGCTGAAGGTATGGCTGGCGGGCACGCCGATGACGCTGCGCGTGTCGCCCCGGATCCAGTCAGGCGACTATCCGTTCCTGTTCGAGTCGGTGATGGGCGGGCTGGGCGTGGCGCTGCTGCCGCGCTATGCGGTCTGGCGGCAACTGCAGTCCGGACAGATGCGCGAGGTGCTGGCCGAGTGCGAAGCCGAAGGCGTGGGCGACAGTGTCTACATGCTGACCGCGCCAAACCGCTATCCCACGCTGGCAACGCGAACGCTGATGGACTTTATCCGCCTGCACCTGGAGCGGCAGGCAGAGAACTGGGGGCGCCGCAACCTGCCTGCGGCAACGGCCAATGAAAGCCGTGCCGCCCCGGCGTCCTGACCGATGGGGCGGCATGGCGGGCACAGCGATTACTTCTCCTGCATCCTGGCGGCCTTGACAATCTCGCCCAGCCGCTTGCGCTCCGCCTCGACAAACTTCACGAAGTCCGCACGCGTGCCGCCGACCGGTTCGATGCCCACGGCCTTCAGCTTGGCGGCGGCGGCCGGGTCCTTCATGGCCTTGTCCACCGCGGCGGCCACCTTGTCCAGGATGGCGTCGGGCGTCCCCTTGGGGGCATGGACGCCGGCCCAATGCGCGATCTGCAGGTCCGGGAAGCCTTGCTCCACCGCGGTGGAAAGCTGCGGGTAGGCCGAGATGCGCTGCGTCCAGGTGGTGGCGAGCGCCTTGAACTTGCCATCGTGCAGGATATGCGGAAGGGCGATGATGCTGGCCTCGGAGGTTCCTTCCACCTGGCCGCCCAGCACTGCCGTAGTGCTTTCCGACCCGCTCTTGTAGGGCACCGGCTGCAGCTTTGCGCCGTACTTCACATTCAGGATCTCCGCCACGAAGTGCGGGGTGCTGCCGGTCCCCGCGGTCGCGAAGTTGAAACCGTTCCCCTTCTTTGAGGCCTCGACGAAGTCGCGCAGATCCTTGTAGGGCGCGTTCTTCGGCACCACGATGACCGAAGGCGCAAGGCCGATCATGGCCACGGGAACCAGCGCGTCATCCTTGAACGGCATTGACTTCTTGATCATGCTGTTGGAGATGACGCCGGCTGCGCTGATCAGGAAGGTATAGCCATCCGGCGCGCTCTTGGCCACGATGTCGGCGCCCACGGTGCCGCCCGCGCCGGGCCGGTTCTCGATCAGCACGGTCTGGCCCAGCGCCTTGGTTGCGCCCTCGGCCGCGGCGCGCGCCATCAGGTCATTGGCGCCGCCGGCGGCAAAGGGCACGACAAAGCGGATCGTCTTTGCTGGCCACTGTTCTTGTGCGCAAGCCGGGGCCGCCGCGATGAGGGCTGCCGTTGCCAACAGGCCCAGGGTGAATCGGTTTTTAATGGTCAAGGCATGTCTCCGTTCTTGGGTAGGGATATGAGCGCCGGCGGCGGGCGCCGGCTATGGCGCCGTCACTCACCTGCGCCATCGGCGGCAGATCTGCGATTCCCGCCCTGCCTGCCATGACGCGATTATCCCATTCGACCAATACTGTCGGAGCTTGCGCTTCTCATATCAAGCAAGCGGCAATGGCGCAGGGCCAGGCGTGGTTCAGGTTCTCAGCAGACTGCAGACTTCGCCATGTCCTGGCCGTGCTTGCGCCGGCCCGTCGGCGCCCTGTTGCTATTCGGCGCCCAGCCCGCGACGCGCACGCCGCGAGTAGTAGGCAAAGGTAGCTTCGAACCGCTTTTGGGTGCTGACCCAGCGCTGCGCTTCGCAGCCCAGATCGTGCGGGATCGGCTGGATCGGGCCCGCCGCCATGGCCAGCAGTTGCAGCCGGGCGGCACGCTCGAACATCACACCCAGTACGCAGGCTTCTTCCACCGTGGCACCGGCCACCAGCAGGCCGTGGTGGGACAACAGGATGGCCTTCTTGTCACCAAGGGCTCCCGAGATGATTTCTCCCTCTTCATTGCCGACAGGAATGCCAGGCCATTTCTCAAGGAACGCGCACTGGTCGTAGAGCACGCACGTGTCCATATGCGAAATGACCAGCGGCACCTCCAGCATCGCCAGCGCCGAGGCGTGCGGCGCGTGCGAATGGACAATGCAGTTCAGGTCCGGACGCGCACGGTAGAGCCAGGAATGGAAGCGGTTGGCCGGGTTCGGCATGCCGCTGCCTTCCAGGACTTCCAGGTCTTCGTTGACGAGCAGCAGGTTGTCGGACGTGATTTCGTCGAAGCCCAGACCCAGGCGCTGGGTCCAGTAGGTGCCAGGCTGTTCTGCGCGCGCGGTGATCTGGCCTGAGAGGCCGGAGTCGTGCCCGAAGGCGAACAGGATCCGGCAGGTTTCGGCTACTGCCTCGCGCAGCGGCATTTTCTGCGTGCGCAGTTCCATCTGGATTTTCTGGAGCGAGGCGGCGACGATTTCGCTCTTGCTCAGTTGCATGGTGCTGGCCATGGGATTTTCCTTTCGTTGTGCTGGAGAAGGGGAGCTTTCAGTCCGCGTTACCTGGTCTTGTTGTCAGCCTTGAGCAAGGCCGACCAGCGCTGGTCTTCTTCTTTGATCAGCTTGCGGAATTGTTCGGGCGACGATGACATCGGTTCAGTGCCCTGTGCCATCAGCGTGGCCTTGAACTTGGGGTTCGATACCACGCCGGCAATGGCTGTGTTGAGCTTCTTCACGATGGCGGCATCAAGGCCGGCAGGCGCAATCAGGCCTGCCACCGAACCGGACACGATGGTCGGCAGGCCCAGTTCCGGTGTCGCCGGCACGTCCGGCGCGGTGGCCAGCCGCCGCGGATTGGCAACGGCCAACGCCCGCAGCTTGCCGGAGGCGACGAATGGCATCACCTGCGGCGTGGCCTCGAATGTCATGTTGACCTGCCCCGAGACAACGTTGGTCACCGATTCAGCGCCGCTCTTGAACGGTACGTGCAGGAATTCGGCCCGGGCCGCGTCCTGCAGCACGCGCATGCCCTGGTACGGCGAGCTGCCGACGCCTGCGGTGCCTACGCTGACGGCGCCGGGCTGGCGTTGCGCGAGCTTGATCAGTTCGGGCAGCGTCCTGGCCGGGACGTCGGCGCCGACCACCACCAGATGGGGCGTGGAACCGACGAGCGAGATATAGGTGAAGTCCTTCGCGCTATCAAAGCTGACCTTGACGTCCGTATGCGGATTGACCGCAAGGACGCCCACGGTGGCAAACATCAGTGTGTAGCCATCGGGCCGGGCACGACGTACGAAATCTGCCGCGATGTTGCCGCCCGCGCCGGGGCGGTTTTCCACGACGATCGACTGGCCAAGCTGTTCAGACAGGGCCTTGCCGGTGGCGCGTGCCACCAGGTCAGTGATGCCGCCGGCGCCGAATGGCACCACCAGCGTAATGGGACGATCCGGATAGCCGGCCGCGTGGGCAGCAGGCAAACCACTGAGGAAGAGGGTGACAAACAGGGCTGCTGCACCTGCGAGATGGGGGCGCTTGGGACTCACTTGCATGCTCCTTCGGGGGCGGGTGGGGAAACAAGTGTGTCTATAATGACACCGAAGTGTCATTTAGGCAAACCGAGTTGCCGATGTGTCGTGCCGACCTTACAATCCGAGCCGACCCATGCGCCTGTCCGGGCGCTTCTAACCAGTGACTGCGGATGATCAGGAAGCAAGAATCGGGCGCTCCGGCCGCTCTTTCGACCATCGCCGAACGGCTGGCGGCACTGCGCAAGCTCAACGGGCTGACGCTTGAGGAACTGGCGCAACGGGCATCGCTGACCAAGAGCTACCTGTCCAAGCTGGAGCGCGGCCTGTCGTCGCCGACCATCGGTACGGTGCTCAAGCTGGCCGAGGCCCTCGACGTGACCGTCGACCAGCTGATCGCCAAGCCGCAGCGCGGCAATGAGATCCTGCTGGTCAAGGCCGCGGACCGGGTTCCGTTCAGCCCGTCCGCCGAGCGCCAGGGCTATACCTACGAAGCCATTGCCACGGAGCGCGTGGACAAGGCGATGCAGCCCTTCGTCATGGTGCCGCCGTTCACGCTGGCACAAGACCAGCCAATGGCCAGCCATGCCGGCGAAGAGCTGATCTTCGTCGTATCGGGCGAGATGGAGGTGCTGTTCGATGACCGCACGGTACGGATGCGGGCTGGCGACTCGCTGTATTTCAACGCATCGATCCCGCATCGCTCGCGCTCGATTGGCAAGACCCTGGCACAGGCGCTGGTGGTAGTCAGCGACCGGAAGAGGGTGGGGTAGCGCGTGGTTTGCCACGCCATGGAATCTTCTGATCACGAGTTCGCGCTTTCACAACCGTGCAGGCAAGCGCCCCGATCCGGTGATTGCACCGGGACCGCGGACATGGCGGCCTATGCTGAATGCCGCCCTGCCCGCGATCCGGCCCTCAGGCCTCAGGCGCGCTCGATCATGCGCAACACCGACGCGGCCAGGGCGCCATCGGCATCGCCCAGCAGGTCGACCGCGTCGAAATGATGGCCGCGCTCCTGCACCACCACCTGCACGTCAAAGCCGCATTCGCCCAGCAGCGCCTGGTATTCGCGCTGCAGCCGGTGGTACTCCGGCGACTCATCCCCGCCAGCGGTCAGGATCATGGGCAATTTCACTCGTGGAACATGATGAATCGGGCTGTAGCTGGCGACATCCGCCTCGGTCAGGCCGACCACCTTGTTGAGATAGCACAGGCGGATAGGTTCCAGGTCATACAGGCCGCTGATCGCGCATCCGCCCTTGAGCACGTCAGCGGGGAGGCCGAACGACTCCCAATCGGTTCCTGCCAGCGTGGCGGTGAGATGTCCGCCGGCTGAGTGGCCGGATACATAGATGCGGTTCGCATCGAACCCCAGTTCGGCCGCATTGCCGTAGAGCCATGCCACGGCGTCGCGATTATCGCGGACGATCTCGGCCATCCCGACCTCCGGGGCGAGCCGGTAGTTCACCACGGCGACGTTGATGTCGTGCTTCAGGTACGGGGCGGCAACGTGGCTGAAGTCCGACTTGTCCAGCGATTGCCAGTAGCCGCCATGAATGAAGACGAGCAACGGACGGCTCCTGGTGGCTGCGGGAAAGAAGTCCAGCGCCTGCTTGGCGTCCAGGCCATACGCAAGGTTCTCCTTTACGGGATGGGCGCGACGGAATGCGGCGCTGGTGTTCTCCCATCCCTTGAAGATGTCCTGGAACCCGGGAATTCCCGCCCTGACGTTGTACTGCTTGTCCAGTTCTTCCTGATTGAAGTTTCGATACACTGACATTACTTTTGGCTCCAGACTGTGGGACCGATGCCTCGATTCCATTTGATCGTTGCGACGCATTTGGCGTCCGGCCAAAGATACGTATCGGCGTGTGGCTGCGCGCGCCCCTGGATGACAACGACTATCGCAAAGACGCCATGTTTGGAAAGAGCGAAAACCGGGATGACTACCAGGCGATAGACCGGCGAGTGGGCGGGATGGCGCGCAAGCTGAAGGACGGCTTCTATATCTCCGCGCATTCCCACCCGCGTGGCCAGCTGATCTACGCCTATGTGGGCGCTATCCTGGTGACCACCGATTTCGGCTCCTGGGTGGTGCCGCCTCAACGCGCGGTCTGGGTTCCGTGCAACGTCGAGCACGCCATGCAGGCCTGCGGCGATGTGGAAATGCGCACGGTCTATATTCGCGCTGATGCCATTCCTGATGAGTTGCGCAACTGTTGTGTCGTCGCTGTGCCGCCGCTGCTGCGCGAACTGATATCGGCCGCCGTGCGCATGCCGCTGGACTATGACGAAAGCGGCCGCGACGGCCTGGTGGTGCAGCTTCTGCTGCAGGAACTGCGCCCGCTTTCCGTGGTGCCGCTGCATCTGCCGATGCCCAAGGACCCTCGGCTGAGCAAGATCTGCGCAAAGATCCTCGAGGACCCTGCCGATGAGACTTCCGTGGCGGCGTGGAGCCGTTCGGTCGGCGCCAGCGAGCGCACCATCATCCGCCTGTTTCCCGAAGAAACGGGCATGACCTACAGCCGCTGGAAGCAGCAGGCCCGGCTGATGGCCGCGGTACGCCTGCTTGCCGAGGGCTGCCATGTCACGGACATCGCGCTGCAACTTGGCTATGAGAGTCCAAGTGCCTTCAGTGCCATGTTCAGGCGTGCGCTGGGCATGACGCCGACCGAATACTTCAGGGACATGGCTGGCGACTAGGCGCCAGCCGGCAGGTTGGCGTCTGCGCGACATCAACTGGCGTCGCCACGCGAATCTAAGGCTTAACTGTGCGGCACAGTCGTGGTGTCGGCGGAGGCCCGCACCGTGCTCACTTCGCCGACACTTTTTCAAGTCGAGGAGTCAGTATGTCAGTGATGGATCGTATCCAGGCTGCCGGCATTGTCTTGCCTGCCACGGAATTTCCCAAGGCGCACTATGTCCCTTACACCCTGCACCATGGTTTGCTGACGGTATCGGGGCAGTTGCCGCTTCAGGACGGCAAGCCGGTCTTCGTCGGCAAGGTCCCGGGCGCAGTCACCGTCGAAGCGGCACAGCAGGCCGCGCGGTTGTGCCTGGCCAACCTGCTGGGTTGGGTGGCGGCAGCGACCGATGGGGATTTCGAACGAATCCGGGGCATCGTCCGCGTTGGAGGCTATGTTGCGGCGGAGCCGGGTTTCCATGATGCGCCGCTGGTGATCAATGCAGCGTCGGAATTGCTGAACCGGATCTTTGAAGAGAGAGGGCGCCATGCCCGCCTGGCGCTCGGCGTGGCGAGCCTTCCCTTCGGTGCCCCGGTGGAGATCGAGGCGACATTTGCGCTGGACGCGTAGGCGATGGGCACCGCGAAAAAGGCGGGGTACGCCGACGTCCTGGTCGGACTGCAATATGGCGATGAGGGGAAGGCGCGGGTCGTCGATCACCTCGCCGGCGAGTACGAGGTGATTGCGCGCTTCAATGGCGGCGCGAACGCCGGGCATACCATCGCCACGCCTGACGGAACCTTGCGGCTACGGCAGGTCCCCTCCGGGGTGCTGCATCCCGGCGTTGCGCTCTACATCGGCTCAGGCTGCGTGATCGGGTTGCAGCAACTGGCAGCCGAAATCGAGATGCTCGCGGCGCAGGGGATCGATCTGGGCGGGCGGTTGACGATCAGTGACAGGTGTCCGGTCGTCCAGCCTCTCCATGTCCTGGCCGATCGCCACGATGGCGCCCAGATTGGCACCACCGGCAACGGCATCGGCCCGTGTTATGCGGATCTCGCGACCCGCGTGCGGGGAGGGGAGCGATCTTCGTTTCAGCTCCGCGACCTGGTGGTTGACGGGAGCCGGGTGTTCGAGCAGATGATGCGGCTGGCCGTGCAGCGCGACGGCGACGGCGAGGGTCTTGTGGCCGTGGTGAACGCGATGCGCCAGGCGTGGAAGGTGGTTGAGCCGTTCGTGACGGACGATCCGGTTGCGCTCTTGCGGCGGGTCGAAGCGGGTGCCAATGTGCTCTTCGAGGGCGCGCAGTCCGTCATGCTCGATGTGGTGCAGGGCGTTCAGCCTTGGGTCACGTCCAGCCATACGATGCCTTCTTACGCGTATGTGGGTGGCGACCTCCCATGCAAGTATCACCGCAAGACCATCGGCGTCGCCAAGGCGATCGTATCCCGGGTCGGCAGCGGGCCGTTGCCAACCGAACTTGGCGCAGGGCGATCCGAGGCCTATTGCGCCGATGCGGCGCGGGAGGGCCGCGGCGGGGCCGACGAGGCGGCCAGGCTGGATCCGCTGGCTTTGCTCGCCGAAGCGGACGAATTCTCCATCGGCGTGGCGATCCGGATGCTGTCGAATGAGTACGGCACCGGAACCGGCCGGCCACGGCGGGTAGGGCTGCTTGACGTGGCGCAGCTCCGGCTTGCTGTACGGCAATGCGGGGTTGACGAGGTGTATCTGAACAAGTGCGACAGCCTGGCGGCCTTTGACCGCACGCGCGAGCGCTGCATCCCGGTCGTTGCCGGCGCCACTGACACCGGTGGCCAGCGCGTGGTGCGGTTTCCTGCCTTTGCCGAAGACACCATCCCGAGGGATGCCACTTCCCCCCTGCCTCCGCAACTGGAAGCCCTGCTTGAATGGCTGGCGGATGCCATTGGCCGGCCCTTGCGCGGAATTGGTTTGGGGCCCGGACGCGCGCAGATGCGGCATTTTCAGAACCATCAGCAGACGAGACCATGACGACCACGACACCCGCCTACCTTCACAACGAAATGCGCCGGACCGACCTGGCCTGGACCGACTGGCCGGCCATCGAGGCCTTCCTCCGGAACGAGCTGATCTGCCGGGTCGCGGTGCATGACACACCCTATCCCTACATTACCGCGCAGAGCTTTACCTTCACCGGCGACGCCTTCCTGATCCACAGTTCCAGATTCGGAAAGCTGGCCTCGGCGATTCGGTCGAATCCCCTGGTCACGATCGAGGTCGACCGGCCCGTGGCCTTGCTGAAGGCACCGAAGGGACAGAATACAAGCCTCGAGTACTACAGCGCCATCGCGCGATGCGAAGTCACGCTGCGTGACAGTGCCGACGAGGTGCGTGCGCACCAGTACCAGGCGCTGGACAAGTTCCGGCCCGAGAAAGACTACTCGCCGATCGAGGACGGCGCAGCCAGCCAGATCGTTGCCTATCGCTGCGAGATTCGTGAGATGAGCGCGAAGAAACGCATTCTTGCCGATGGACAGTACTCGCCACCGGGTCAGCCGAAAGCGCCGTACCTGCGCTATCCCTTCCAGTCCGGTGCCACGCTGTCCGGCTTGCCGCCGGAGGCATTCGATCCCCACAGGTTTGCTTCCAGGTGAGTCAGGCCATCGCGCGACATGAAGAGGTGCTCCGGCACCTCTTCTTTTTGGTTCAACGAGGAATTCCGGGGAACGCCGCCTTGATCTTCAGGAAGAAGTAGTCCTCGACACGGTAGCCGTAGGCTCGGCGCTTGATGACTTTGATGGTGTTGTTGATGCCCTCAACGACGCTTGTGTTCAGCGGGTGCCGGCATCACGCGCTATACGATGCCCGAGCGAACTGTTACGCCTTCCTGTGAGCGGAGAGGTGAACATTAGGATATCCGCATATTCTGATTTGATGCCTTCATTGCATGCTGCACTGCAAGTGTCGAACAAATCGGAGACACGATTTCACAGCGCGGTCGGCCGTCTCAGTTCGCCCCAGTGCTGCCTCTCAAATGAGATGGACGACCGTCAGGTTCCAGCGCGACATGAGACCATCGCGGATGAGACCACGTCGACGACTTTGCGAATTGGAGTTCTGGATGACAGCTAGCGTCACGCACGCAAGCTCGTCGCAGCCTACGGAAAGTCTTCACGGTGCTCCGCCCATGTCAGGATCGCATCCAGTGCCGGGCACAACGCCTGGCCCCAATCAGTCAGGCGGTAGTCCACCTTCGGCGGCACCTGATGATAGACCGTACGTGTCACGATGCCGTCCGCTTCGAGGCGGCGTAGCTGCTGGGCAAGCATCTTCTGTGTGATGCCGGGGATCAGTCTCTCGAGGTCCGAAAAGCGCTGTACCTGACCACCGAAAAGGTGAAACAAAATCACCAGCTTCCAGCGGCCTTCCAGCAGCTTGAATGCGGCTTCGACATCGATTGCGGCAGTCGCGGGGGTGTAGTTTTTTCGGTTAGCCAAGGGTTACTTACTTTTTTGTGCGTTCTTGCGATACGGTAACTGTAGCGCCATGATTGGGGCATGCAAACCTTCACGTTGAGGTAAACCCCGATGAACATGATGCTGCCTCCGCCACTGGATGCCTATCTGCTCGCGGAAACCGTCACGGACACCGCCCCTCTCTCGAACTGCTTTACCGCCGATGCCGTTGTGCGGGACGAAGGCCGCACGATCAAGGGGCTGGAAGCAATCCAGGCCTGGAAGAAGGACAGCAAAACCAGGTACCAGTACAGCATTGAGCCGTTGGACGTCTCCCAGAACGGCGCCACTGTGACGATGCACGCACGACTCACGGGCACATTCCCTGGCAGCCCGGTCGAGCTGACCTACACGTTCGTCCTGGCCGGCGGCAGGATTGCGTCGCTGGAGATTCGCCAATGAGCTCCGCACCCGAACTTCTGGGGCTTCGGGCGCTCGTTACGGGCGGAACGAAAGGCGTCGGCAAAGCCGTCGTCGCACGCCTTTGCGAGGCAGGTGCGAACGTTCTGACGACGGCGCGTTCCCGTCCCGATGAACTTGCCGAAGAACGGTTCATCGGGGCGGACATCACGACGGCCAAGGGCTGTAAAGCCATTGTCGACGCCGTGCTCAAGCGGTTCGGTGGCGTCGATATAGTCGTGCACGTCGTGGGCGGCTCATCTGCACCGGCCGGTGGCTTCAGCGTGCTAGATGACGATGAATGGAACAAGGCATTGAACCTGAACCTATTCCCGGCAGTGCGCATCGATCGCGCGCTGTTGCCCTCGATGGTCGAGCAGCGTTCGGGCGTCATTATCCACGTCACGTCGATCCAGCGGCAATTACCGTTGCCGGAGGCGACGATTGCCTATGCCGCCGCCAAGGCTGCCCTGTCAAACTACAGCAAAGCCTTGTCCAAGGAGGTCAGTCCGAAGGGCGTTCGCGTCGTGCGTGTCTCACCGGGCTGGGTCGAGACGGATGCCGCCGCAGGTCTCGTTGCCGAGATCGCCCGCCAAGGCGGCATCGACGCGGAAGGCGCCCGCAAGGTCATCATGGATTCGCTCGGCGGCATTCCTCTTGGCCGGCCATGCTCACCCCGGGAAGTGGCAGAACTCATTGGTTTCCTCGTCTCTGGCCGCGCCAGCGCCATCACCGGCACTGAGTACGTCATCGACGGAGGAACTGTTCCGACTGCGTGATCTGAGCCGCTTGCCCGGCCGCCCTGGTGTCGAACGTGTCTGCCTACGGACAGGCAGCCACGACCAAGCCTCTTCTGCGACACAGGGCTTCTGTTCGCGACCGCCGCAACGGTCTACGAGCCGACGGTCACAGCATCATTGACGACTGTCTCTTATCGGTCCGGGAGCGGGCAGTCGTGAAATTTCCTTGAGCGACTCAAGCTGGCCGAACTCGGCCGTCGGACCAGTGGCCTTCCCCGGAAATCGGCGATGAACCTTTTTTTTTGGGGCCCACGCGACCCGCGGCAATTGGCTTGGCACCTGCGAGACAGACCTTGGCGTTCCCGCGCGCGTCGCGGCTGCGTCTCCACGCGACAGTAGCAGGCGATATCGCATCGATGCGTTATCGCCTGCCGCCAGTGCCCAAGAGCGCTGGTACTGGAACTACTGGAGACAAGATGAAGCTTACCTCTCTCGAGCTGATGCGCGTGCGCACCGGCGACCGGCTGGAACGGCTACCCGTATGCGGGTATCACCGCCTTCTGTTTGCCATCATTGCGCTGGCCTTCTTTTTCGATAACCTCGACCTGGCCATGATGACGTATCTGCTGGGATCGATTCGGACGGAATTCGGGTTGACCGCAGCGCAGGCCGGCATGCTCGGCAGCGCCAGCTTCGTCGGCATGGCCACTGGCGCGATCAGCTCCGGGGTGCTGGCGGACAAGTTCGGCCGCAAGCCGGTCTTCCAGGTCAGCATGATCATCTGGGGCGTGGGCAGCTATCTGTGCTCCACCGCGAACGGTCCCATGGAGCTGGGTGCGTATCGGCTGTTGCTCGGGCTCGGCATGGGCATGGAGCTGCCATTGGCGCAGACGCTGATGTCGGAATTCATTCCCGCGCGCCAGCGCGGCAAGTACCTGGCGCTGATGGACGGAAACTGGCCGATCGCCTTCATTTGCGCTGGGCTGATGTCGTACTACGTGCTGAGCGCCTACACCTGGCGCACGATGTTCCTGCTCGGCGCGGTCCCGGCGCTATTCCTGATCGTAGTCCGCCGCTTTGTGCCCGAGTCCCCGCGCTGGCTGGAGTCGCAGGGACGCCATGCCGAAGCGGCCGACATTGTCGACCGTATCGAGCAATCGGTCATGCGGCGGATGAAGCTCGATGCGTTGCCGGAAGTCACGCCGGCGGCAGCGGCGGCGGAGCCGGCCACATCGGGCCTGCGCGTGCTCTGGTCCCGCGAGTACCGTAGTCGGACCTTGACCGTATGGGGCCTGTGGTTCTTCGCCCTGCTGGGGTTCTACGGCCTCAATACCTGGATTGGCGCGTTGCTGCAGCAATCGGGCCTCGGGGTAACCAAATCCGTGCTGTACACGGTGTATATCTCAATCGGCGGCATTCCCGGCTTTCTCTGGGCCGCATGGGCGGTGGAGCGCTGGGGGCGCAAGCCAGCATGCGTGGCGACTCTGGTGGGCGGGGCGTGCATGGTGTTTATCTACGGCAGGGTCGCCGGGTCCAGTCCCGACCCCATGGCGCTCTTCCTTTCCGGCGGCATGATGCAGTTCTTCATGTTCGGCATGTGGGCAGTGCTCTATACCTATACGCCGGAACTGTATCCCACGCGGGCGCGCGCTTCAGGTTGCGGGATGGCGTCGACGGTCGGGCGGATCGGATCGCTGCTGGGTCCGGCGTTGGTGGGGCTGGTTCTGCCCGTTGCCGGCCAGGCTGGAGTGTTCTGCCTTGGCGCGCTGTGTTTCCTTGCTGCGGCCGGCATCGTGTTCCGGTTCGGCATCGAGACCCGTGGCAGAGCGCTGGAGACCATTGCTGACTAATACCGCCCCTAGCGATGCATGCGCCCGGGCCCGGCAGCCTTCATGATGCACGCAGGCGCTTCGCATTTGCCATCGCGCGGCCGTGGATCGGCGCGAGGATCTGCTGCATCAGGTTTGTCGCCAGGTCTGCCAGCTGCAGCGGGTTGCCGGGGAACCCGGCGGCCAATTGCAGAAGGTCGGCCTGGCGTTCGAACCATTGCGCGGCGGATCGACTGGACGCCAGCGTCGCCGCGGCCGCGGAGGTCGCCCAAAGATGATCGCTGGTGTCCTTTGCGAGGGTCATGGTCAGGTTGATCCATCCCGAACCCATGGCAAGCAACGATTCAGACGCGGCCTCTCCTTTCTCAACGCTCATCAGGCTGAATTCGCGCTGGTCCTGTTCGCCAGGCGCCGGACCGGCGATGGCCATGCGCGTGGTGCGAATGCTGACGACATGTATTGCTGCCTGGAGCAGTTCGCACATGTCACGAAAGAGGCGGGAGGAGTTTGCAGAAGCGTCGAGGATCGGCTGCGGAAGAGGGGAGGAGGGCACGCGGGTTTTCCTTCGGCATCCGATGAATAACGGACACCTGGCAAGTTCTTGGGAGGCGAGCGGCGTCCGGGTCGCTTTTCGAAGGCGTAGCCGGCTGGCATGCCTCCAAGCATAGGGGTATTTATGTTGCATTGCACCATTTCTTTTGGTTTTCTGCGCTGGATCGGCACGACACGACAGGATCCGGCTTCCCCCGAGCCGCGCTACGCCAAAGCCCTGATTGGTGTCGAAGCCTCAACAGTGTGGGTACCTTGGCGCGCCTACCGCCGTGCGCCGCCGCGGCCTACGATTTGCTCCATGCCGCGGCACGCAGTGGTGAGTGCCACGGCATCCCTTCACATTTTCCATCCCTCAGGAGCCGACATGACCCAACGCGTGAATGCCATGAAGCAGTCCCCCGAACTCTTCAAGAAGTACCTGGAATTCGGCACCCTGCTGCAGGACAATGCGATCGAGCCATCCATCCGTGACCTGGTCGAGATTCGCGCTTCGCAACTCAATGGCTGTGCCTTCTGCCTGGACATGCACGTCAAGCAGTCGCGCATCCATGGCGAGCGAGAGCTCCGCCTTCACCATGTCGCGATCTGGCGCGAATCGACGCTGTTCCAGCCGCGCGAGCGGGCCGCGCTGGCGTGGACCGAGGTGCTGACCAACATCCCGCCGCACGGTGTGCCGGATGACCTGTACGAGCGCGTGCGCGCGCATCTGTCGGAAAAGGAACTCTCGGACCTGACCTTTCTGGTCATGGCCATCAATGGCTGGAACCGGCTGAACGTGGCCTTCCGGACCGTGCCGGGCTCGGCCGACAAGGCCTATGGCCTCGATAAGGCAAAGCTGGAGTGACATCGTGAAAATCATCAGAACGCTGGGCCTGGCCCCGCTGCTGCTTTCCGTCCTGCTGGTGGCGCAACCGGCCATGGCTGCGCCGCCGGAGCCCAAGGTGACGCTGCTGTCGACAGAGGCGCTTCCGGAATATCCCGGCAAGGAGGTGCAGATGATCGTGGTGGAATACCCGCCCGGCGGCGCCGACCCGGTGCATCGCCATGACGCGCACGGATTCGTCTATGTCCTTGAGGGCAGTATCGTGATGGGAGTCCGGGGCGGCAAGGAAGTCACGCTGACTGCCGGGCAGACCTTCCACGAAGGCCCTGACGATATTCATATTGTCGGGCGCAACGCCAGCAACACCAGGCCCGCGAAGTTCATGGTGCTGTTGCTGAAGAACAAGGGCGCTCCGATCCTGACGCCAACGAAGTAGCACATTGGCCGGCTGCGGATGCGATCCCGAAGGTTCAGGGATCGCATCCGCGGGCCCGTCGTTGCGCGCAGCTCAGTCAACCACTGCCACGACGCTGACAATGCCCTGCCTGGCCATCTTCACATAGGGGCAGAAGCGCTCGGTATTGCGCACCAGTTCTTCCGCCACCTGTCGTTGCACGCCAGGCATCCTGACCCGGATGTCCGCGGCCAGCGCGAAGCCGCCGTCAACGGGATCGCGGCCGAACGCTATCTCCACTTCCACTGCGAGGTTGTCGACGCTGACATTGGATCGCTGGGCCAGCAGGTTCAGCGCCCCATGAAAGCAGGCGGCATATCCCGCGGCGAACAACTGCTCGGGATTGGTGCCGTGGCCGTGGCCGGGGCCGCCCAGCGCCGCCGGCAGCCGCAGGTCGATGACAAGATTGCCGTCGTCGGAACGCGCCACGCCCGAGGCGCGGCCGTGTCCGGTTTCCCCGCCCGAGACGGTGACGGTCGTGGTGTAGAGGGCGTGGAAGCCCTGCCCGCGATACTTGTCGAGCAGGCTCAGCGGGGGGGCTTGCAGCCCCTTGTTGTCCATATGGCCCGCCCGCGTTGTCAGGCCTTCGGCTTCTGGCTCTGTCGCAGCCACGCTTCGAAAGCGGTCTTGCCCAGGCGTGCCGGGCCTTCCGGTACCAGCGTATCGTCTTGCAGTTCGGCGCCGAAATAGCGGGCCTTGCCATCGACGACAACCTTGCGCGGATCCTTGGTGGCATCGAGATAGCGTTGCACGAGGTCGCTCAGGTGGAAGCGTTCCGGCCCGGCGATATCGACGATGCCGTTGACGGGATCGGCAAGGGCGTGGTCGGCCACAGCTTCGGCCACGTCATCCGAGGCAATCGGCTGGATCGATGCGGATGACAGGCGCACGGAATCGCCATCGGCGCCCGACTGGACGATGCCGCCAAGGAATTCGAGGAACTGCGTGGAGCGGACAATGGTGTAAGGGATGCCGGCGTTCCGGATCAGCGCTTCCTGCGCAATCTTGCCGCGGAAGTAGCCACTTTGTGAGAGCTTGTCCGTGCCGACCACTGACAGCGCCACATGGTGCGCGACACCGGCTGCCTTCTCCGCCGCCGCAAGGTTGCGGCCGGACGTCTCGAAGAAATGCAGGACGGCATCATCCGCGAACGATGGCGAGTTGGCCACGTCCACGACAACCTGCGCCCCGGCAAGTGCCTGGCTCAGGCCTTCGCCTGTCAGCGCATTCACGCCGGTCTGCGGAGACGCGGCAACGACTTCATGGCCTTGCCCGGCAAGCCGGGCGACGACCTTGCTGCCGATCAGGCCAGTACCTCCAATCACAACGATCTTCATCATGCACCTCGATTCTGGTGGAAGGGATGGGCATCCAACCCATGTCCCATGCTAGGCGAAGGGGTGCAGTGACGGTAGCGCCGGCGGCGGACGCATGGTGTTTCCCGTTCGGCACCAATGGTGCGGCCGGGTTGTGGCGTTTTCTCAGCCGGTCACCTTCGACCGATACTCGCTGGGCGAGAAGCCCAGGTTGCGCTGGAACGTAAGGCGCATCCGTTCCTCGCTGCCGAAGCCGCACTGCCTTGCGATCTGCTCCACCGGCAGATGCAGGTCCTGGAGCAGCCGGCGTGCGGCTTCCAGCCGGAAATGCTCAACCCCCTTGGCCGGGGTGCGCCCGGTCTTTTGCTTGTAGACCCGGGCAAAGTTGCGGGGGCTCATTCCGACCTGTTCGGCGAGCTGTTCCACTGACAGCCCTTCCCGCGACAGGTTTTCGATGATCCATAGATGGAGCGCCTCGAACAGCGGCACGTGCCGGCTCTGCGCCAGCAGGATCTCGCTGATCTGTGGCTGCGTGCCCGGCCGCTTGATGAAGACCGCCAGCTCCCTGGCCGCGCTCAGCGAGATATCGTGGCCATAGTCGTCCTCGACCAGCGCAAGCGCCATGTCGATGCCGGTGGTCACGCCGGCCGAGGTCCAGATGCGGTCCTGGCGGACGAAAATGGCGTCCCGGTCCAGTTCGACCGCGGCAAAGCGCGCGCGGAACTGCGCATGCATCGCCCAGTGAGTGGCAGCGCGCCTGCCGTCAAGCAAGCCCGCTTGCGCAAGCAGGAAGGCCCCGCTGCAGACCGAGGCAACGCGGCGTACCTGTCCGGCGGCCTGCTGCAGCCAGGCGACCAGCGAGGTGGCGCTGTCGAGCACCCTGACCATCTCGGGGGCACCCGGGAGGATGATCGTATCGATGTGCTGCAGATCGATTTCCGAGAGCGCCATGGCCTGCACGGCGGTGCCTTCGGCCGAGGCAACCAGGCCGCCGTGCTCGCTTGCCAGATAGCTCCGGTAGCCGGCGAAGCCGCGTTCGCGTGCAAACCGGGAGGCAGCCCAGAACACGGTTTGCGGTCCGGTGAGATCAAGCAGGCTCATGTCCGGGAAGGCCACGAACAGAAGATTGCGTGGCTGGTCGTCAAGTGTCCGGGAAGAGGGCGCAGGCGGAGAGGGAACCATGGCAGGGATCTTGAAAGTCGATGGATGTTATGCCGCCGGCGCGATCCCGCGCAAGGCATGTGGCCGGCAAGCACGCGCAGTGCGACGCCTTCGCCACGGATCGCAGCGGAAGGCCCTGTGGACCGGCGCCTTCCGCTGCTTCATATCTGCATTGTCGCCGCTCGCGCCGGGCCGGATGGCAGAAATCCAGGGGCATCTGTCATTTACCCGGGCATGGCGGGTCATTACGATCATGCCATGGTTGTGCACCGCACAGCGTGGATCCTCATTCGTTGCGCCGCTCCGAAAGGCAATGACATGGACATCGTCGTTCCAGACGTTCGCCTGACGTCCCCTGTCAACCGCGGGGGGGCGGATAGAGACGTAACCGGTATGCCGCAGCGGGGCTTTCGCCCCGGCCCGCCGGATCGCGCGGACGGGCTGTCCGCCAGTTTCGCGGCAAGCTACGCCGGCATCATCGCCTTCATGGCGGTCGCCACCGAGGGCAGCTTCTCCAAGGCGGGCGAGCGGCTGGGCATCGGCCGCTCAGCGGTCAGCCGCAACGTCCTGAAGCTGGAAACGCAGCTGAGCACCCGGCTGTTCCTGCGCACCACGCGCACCACCCAACTGACCCGCGAGGGCGAGCGCTTCTTCGAGAACTGCCACCAGGGCGTGGCGCATATCGTCGAGGCCATGAACGACATGCTGGAACTGCGCCTTGGACCGCCAAGCGGCCTGCTTCGCATTAGCGCGACGGCCGGCTTCGGCCGCAAGGTGGTGGCGCCGCTGCTGTCGAAGTTCTCGGCGGCTTATCCGGACATTTCCCTGGACCTGGTGCTCGATGACCGGCCAACGGACTTCGCGGCCGGGAACATCGACGTCGCGTTCCGCAATGGCCGCATCGAGGATTCAAGCATCGTTGCGAAGCAGCTGATCCCGATGCAGATGGCTGTGTGCGCGTCTCCTGCCTACGCGGCGCGGCATGGACTACCGTCGACGCTGGAGGATATCGCCCGGCACGAATGCATCAACACCCGCATCGCCGGCGCGCGCATCCTTGAATGGGAATTCAAGGTCGAGGGGCATGTGCGCAAGGTTGTGCCTGCCGCAAGGCTGACGTTCAATGACCCTGAGCTGGTGCTGGCGGCGGTGCTCGACGGGCTGGGCATCGCGCAGATGGCGGGCTACCAGGCCTGCGACCGCATCGCCCGCGGCGAACTGGTCATCGCCATGGGACGGTATGCGCCTGACGACCGCGGGCATTACATCTGTTACCTCAGCCGCCAGCACCTGCCCTCGCGCATCCGCGTTTTTGTTGACTTCATGACTGAAGAGATCCGGGCGCTCAATCTGCATTGCCTGGCGGACTTCTACACGGACTACTCGACGACAGGCTACCGGTCCTTCAGATAGCGTTGTTGTAAGGGCGCGGGCAATCGAATGTCCCGCCTCAGCTCCCGCACGCGTGAATCAGGAACTCCCTCAGCGCATCCGCCGGCTTGCCCAGCTTGCGCCCGGGCTGCCACAGCATGCCAACCTCCATGTCCGGCACCGCATTGGCAATCGGGCGGGCCTCGATCTGCTTTCCCTCCAGTGACCACGGGCGATACACCATGTCGGACAGCACGGTGACGCCGAAGCCATGCGCCACCAGCCCGCGCAGGGCCTCCATCGAGCCGGTCCGGAATGCGACCTTGGGTGCGAGCCGGTGGCTGCGCCAGTAACGCAGCGTGGATTCCTCGGCCTCGTCCACGGTGATGAGGATATACGGATAGGCCGCAATATCGCGCAGCGAAGGGCGCTCGACGGCCAGCAGCGGATGGCTGGACGAAGTCCACAACTGGCGCCGGGATCGCATCAGCGTATGGCGCTGGAAGCGCTGGGGCCGCTCCAGGTTCGACAGCAGCGCGATGCCCAGCTCGATCTCCCCCGCCAGCACGGCCCGCTCGATATCGGGCCGGTCCATGTCGAGCAGATCCAGTTCGATGTCCGGATAGTTGGTGCGAAAGCGCGCCAGCAGCCCCGGCAGGAAGTAGCCCAGCACCGTATAGGAGGCGGCAAGGCGCACGCTGCCCTGCAACCCGTGCACCTGGAAGCGCGGCTCGCGCAGCGCATCCTCGACCGAATCCAGGATCTGGCGGGCGTGCTGGAAGAAGAGGTGGCCTTCTGCCGTCAACGTCACCCCATGGGGCCGGCGCTCGAACAGGCGTACCGCCAGGCGCTGCTCAAGCGCCAGCACGGCATTGGTGATGGCCGACTGCGAGACATGCTCGGCGGTCGCGGCCATCGAGAATTGCCCGGTCTCCGCGGCCGCGACGAAGTAGCGGAACTGCCTCAGCGTGACTTCCTTGGCCAGTCTTTCCGAGCCTTCGCGCGCCTTGAACATGGGAATCTCCGGGTTATCCGTTTTTCAGATATCAGGTGTTTGAATTCATGATTTTACGATGACGGCACGGATTTCTAAACTGCTCCGGATACAAGAGAACAAGCACGGAGACTGAGATCGTGAATGCCCCGCTGAACCCCGCCTTGCTCGAAGCCCTGGCCAGCGCCAGCCTGGACGACAAGTACACCCTGGAGCAGGGCCGCGTCTACATGAGCGGCGTGCAGGCCCTGGTCCGCCTGCCAATGCTACAGAAGGCGCGCGACCGCGCCGCCGGCCTCAACACCGCCGGCTTTATCTCGGGCTATCGCGGCTCGCCGCTGGGCGGCGTCGACCAGGCCCTGTGGAAGGCCAAGCAGCACCTGGCGGCCAGCGACGTGGTGTTCCAGCCCGGCGTCAACGAAGACCTTGCCGCGACCGCCGTCTGGGGCAGCCAGCAGGTCAACCTGTTCCCCGGCGCCACGCGCGACGGCGTGTTCTCGATGTGGTATGGCAAGGGGCCGGGCGTGGACCGGTCCATCGACGTGCTCAAGCATGCCAATTCGGCCGGCTCGTCGCGCCATGGCGGCGTGCTGCTGCTGGCCGGCGACGACCATGCCGCCAAGTCCTCCACCGTGGCGCACCAGTCGGAGCACGTGCTGCAGGCCGCCGGCATCCCGGTGCTGTACCCCGCCAATGTGCAGGAGTACCTCGACTACGGCCTGCATGGCTGGGCCATGAGCCGGTATTCCGGCCTGTGGGTGGCAATGAAGTGCGTCACCGACGTGGTGGAGTCGACCGCCTCGGTCGAGATCGATCCCGAGCGCGTGCAGATCGCGCTGCCGCAGGACTTTGTCATGCCGCAGGGCGGACTCAATATCCGCTGGCCCGATTCCCCGCTGGAGCAGGAGGCGCGGCTGCTTGACCACAAGTGGTATGCGGCGCTGGCCTATGTGCGGGCCAACCGCCTCAATCGCGTCGTGCTCGATTCGCCGAACGCGCGCTTCGGCATCATGACTGCCGGCAAGGCGTACCTGGACGTGCGCCAGGCGCTCGCAGACCTGGGCCTGGACGATGACACGTGCGCCCGCATCGGCATCCGCGTCTACAAGGTGGGTTGCGTGTGGCCGCTGGAGGCGCACGGCGCCCGTGAGTTCGCCACCGGCCTGGAAGAGATCCTGGTGGTGGAAGAGAAGCGGCAGATCCTCGAATACGCACTCAAGGAAGAGCTGTACAACTGGCGCGAGGATGTGCGGCCCAAGGTCTTCGGCAAGTTCGACCAGCGTGGCAACGATGGCGGCGAGTGGTCGGTGCCGCGTGGCAACTGGCTGCTGCCCGCGCACTATGAATTGTCGCCGGCGCTGATCGCCAAGGCCATCGCCCGCCGGCTGGAACGCTTTGACCTGCCGGAAGCGGTGCGCGCACGCATTGCCGCGCGCGTGGCGCTGATCGAGGCCAAGGAGCGCGAGGCCGCGCAGCCGCGCATCGCGGTGGAGCGCAAGCCCTGGTTCTGCTCGGGGTGCCCGCACAATACGTCCACGCGCGTGCCGGAGGGCTCGCGTGCGCTGGCCGGCATCGGGTGCCACTACATGACCCTGTGGATGGACCGCAATACCGACACCTTCAGCCAGATGGGCGGCGAAGGCGTGGCCTGGACCGGCCAGATGCATTTCACCGGCGACAAGCACGTGTTTGCCAACCTGGGCGACGGCACGTATTTCCACTCGGGGCTGCTGGCCATCCGCGCATCGATCGCGGCCAAGGCCAATATCACCTACAAGATCCTGTTCAATGACGCCGTGGCAATGACCGGCGGGCAGCCCATCGACGGCGTGCTGACGGTGCCGCAGATTGCGCACCAGGTGCTGGCCGAGGGCGCGAAGAAGCTGGTCGTCGTCACCGACGAGCCGCAGAAGTATGGCGACGGCGCCATGCTGCCGTCGGGCGTGACTGTGTTCCATCGCGACCAGCTCGACGCCGTCCAGGTCGAGCTGCGCGATACCGCGGGCGTCACCATCCTGATCTACGACCAGACCTGCGCGACCGAGAAGCGCCGCCGCCGCAAGCGCGGCACCTATCCTGACCCGGCCAAGCGCGCCTTTATCAACGACGCGGTCTGCGAGGGCTGCGGCGATTGCTCGGCCAAGTCCAACTGCCTGTCGGTGGAGCCGCTGGAGACCGAACTCGGGACCAAGCGCAAGATCAACCAGTCGTCGTGCAACAAGGATTTCTCCTGCGTCAACGGCTTCTGCCCGAGCTTTGTCACTGCCGAGGGGGCGCAGGTGCGCAAGCCCGCGGCAGCGGGTGGCAAAGGCACCGGCGCCGACTTCGAGGCGCTGCCGCTGCCGCGGCTGCCGGCCCTGGAGCGGCCATACGGCGTGCTGGTCACCGGCGTGGGCGGCACTGGCGTGGTCACCATCGGCGGCCTGCTGGGCATGGCATCGCACCTTGAACGCAAGGGCGTGACCGTGCTCGACATGGCTGGCCTGGCACAGAAGGGCGGGGCTGTGATCAGCCACGTGCAGATCGCACCGGGCCCGGACGACCTGCATGCGACGCGTATCGCGACGGGTGAGGCGCGCCTGGTGATCGGGGGCGACGCCATCGTCTCGGCGTCGCCCGAGGTGTTGTCGAAGGTCCGGCATGGCCTGACCGCCGCCGTGGTCAACAGCGCCAACACGCCCACCGCGGAATTCATCAAGAACCCGAAGTGGAAGTTCCCCGGTGCCAGCGCCGAGCAGGACCTGCGCGCCAGCGTGGGCGATGCCTGCGCATTCTTCGACGCCAGCGCATGGGCGGTGACCCTGCTGGCCGACGCCATCTACTCCAACCCGCTGTTGCTCGGCTTTGCCTGGCAGAAGGGCTGGATCCCGCTGCAGCGTGAAAGCCTGCTGCGCGCGATCGAACTCAATGGGGTGTCGATCGACAAGAACCGGCTGGCATTCGAATGGGGGCGGTATCTCGCGCACCATGGCGAGGCGGCGGTCAAGGCGCACTTGCCGGGTGCTCCGGCGGCCCCGGCCGCACAGGTCGTGGCAATCCCGCAGGCGCTCGACACCCTGATCCGCAAGCGCGAGACGATGCTGGCCGAATACCAGAACTCTGCATATGCCGCCCGCTACCGCGAGGCTGTCGAGCGCATCCGCGCCGCGGAGCAGCAACTGGGCATCGACCGCAAGCTGCCGCTGACCGAGGCCGTGGCCCGCAACCTGGCCAAGCTGATGGCCTACAAAGACGAATACGAGGTGGCGCGCCTCTACGCCGATCCCGCCTTCCTGGACAAGCTGCGCGCCCAGTTTGAAGGGGAGCCCGGCCGCGACTACCAGCTCAATTTCTGGCTGGCGCCGCCGCTGCTGGCCAAGACCGACAAGGGCCACCCGGTCAAGCGCCGCTTCGGTCCGCGCACGATGACGGCATTCCGCTTGCTGGCGCGCCTGAAGGGGTTGCGTGGCACGGCGTTCGATGTGTTTGGCAAGACTGCCGAGCGCCGCGCCGAGCGGGCGCTGGTCAACGACTATCTGGCCTTGGTCGACGAGTTCGCGGCGTCCCTGAGCGCGGACAACGTCGACACCGCGCTGGCGCTTGCCGCGTTGCCGGAGGATATCCGCGGCTACGGCCACGTGAAGGAGGCCAGCATGGATGCGGCGGCAGTACGGCGGGACGCGTTGCTGGCGCAGTATCGCGGCGCGGCCCGGCGGGCTGCTGCTTGAGGGGCGGGCGGTTCGAGCCCTGCGCCGAACCGCCCCCCTGTCTATGCTTCGCGCCGGGCGAGCGCCAGAATGGCGCCCAGGCCCAGCATCGTCACGCCCGACATCCGGGTCATCAAGCGGGCGCGAGCTTCGCGGGCGGCGCCGGACTTGAGCAGACGATGCGCGGCAAACACGACAACAACGTCGACCAGCGTATTGAGCGCGACGCAAATGCAGCCCAACAGCACCAACTGCGGCACCAGAGCTTCGCTCGCCGAGACAAACTGCGGCAGGAACGCCAGAAAGAACAGCGCCGTCTTGACGTTCAGGACCTCGACCATGATGCCCTCGACCAGAGCGCGGCGCGCACCTCTGGATGGCATGGTTTCGAGCGTGACCGGCGCCTGCTTGCGCATCAGCATGCGAATCCCCAGGTACACCAGATAAGCAGCACCCAGATACTTGAGCAGGTTGAATGCCACGGCCGACTGGGCAATGACCAGCGACAGGCCCAAGGCTGCCGCGAGCACATGGAGCAAGCCTCCGAGGGCGGTGCCGAAGCATGAAGCCAGGCCTGCGGATCGGCCGCCAGCCACCGTTCGTGCAACGACATAGGCGATGGCCGGGCCGGGGGTGATGGCGAGAACGATGGCTGCGATCAGGAAGGGGATGAATGACATGGCGGGGTATTCGTCAATGGTGAGGAAAAGCTGAGCGCGGGCCCGGGGGCAATTCAACCAGCCTTGCGCATGGACTGCGCAAGTTCGCCATACCCCCGCGCCTCCAGGGTGTCGGCGGCACCGAGGCGATCCCGCAACTCCCTGTTCTGGCTGACCTTGACCTTGCCCACCAGCGAAGTGACGGCGATCTCGATGCCCACGATGTTGCGCAGCATGCTGTCGATGTACTCCGGCGCGGAGTCCCCCATCTTCCAGGGCCTGGGTTCGGCTGCCTCGTGCCGCCGTGTCAGGCGCGCAACCAGGCGGCGAACAAAACGCTCGTCGTCATGCACGGTGATCGTGCCGTGCGCGTGCACCACCTCGTAGTTCCAGGTCGGCACCTGGCGGTGCGCCTCATGCTTGCTCGGGTACCAGTTGGGCGAGATATAGGCCTCGGCGCCCCGGAACACGACCATGACCGGCGAGCCGGTGGGGCAACGCTGCCAGAGCGGGTTCGCGCGGGCCACGTGGGCTGTGAGCACGCCGTGGGTTCCCTCGCCGGGATCGAACTCGAACGGGATGTGGTCGGCATCCAGTCCGGCGCTGCCTTGCGTAACCAGCATCCCCAGCGGGTGCTCGCGGATGATGCGGCCCAGTTCCTCTGGCCGGTTTTCAGCAAAGTGAGCAGGAATATACATGGTGGGGAATCGGAAGCGATGGAATGCTCGATACTGTCGCCGACAACTGGCACAATCGGAAGGTCCGGTTTTCATGATTCTTTATGGGCCAGTCACGCCAGCCAGCCGGTACCCGTGCCGGAGCCACGGGCGCGGGGCGCCGCATCTACGATCTTCTGCGTGCCCAGATCGCGGACGGCACCCTGCCGCCGGGCGCCCGGGCGCCGTCCACACGGGCGCTGGCGTCCGAGTTGGGGGTGTCGCGTACCACTGTCACCGCCGCCTACGAACAACTTGCTGCCGAGGGCTTCCTCGTCACTGCGGTGGGGCGCGTGGCCCGAATCGCCAGCCCCCTGGCGGCACCGGCACCAGCCGGGATCAGCGCAGGCCGGCGCGCCAGGACCGCCCCAACCCTGTCCGAATTCGGGCGCCGCGTGGCGGGACTCGGCATGCCGGCACTGCTGCAGGCTGAACCGGTTCGTTTCGACTTCCTGTATGGGGCGGTGGCTTCGCGGGACTTCCCAACCCTGGCCTGGCGGCGTGCCTACCAGGCCGAACTGCTGCGCCAGCAAAACAGCCTGTCTTACGCCCCGCCAGAAGGTGAGGCGTCGCTGCGACGCGCCCTCCAGGGCTATTTGCGGCGTGCCCGGGGACTGGCCTGCGAGGCCGAGCAGGTTCTGGTGGTGCATGGCTCGCAGCAGGCCATCGACCTGTGCGCGCGGCTGCTGCTGGATGCCGGCGACGCCTTTGCCTTCGAAGATCCCGGCTACCTGATGGCGAGGCGCTGCTTCGAAGCCACCGGCGCCAGGTGCCAGGCCACGCCGGTGGACGGGAATGGCCTGGATACCGCCAGCCTTCCCCAGGACGATCGTGTGCGCCTGGTGTACGTGACACCGTCGCACCAGTTCCCACTAGGGGGCGTGCTGCCGATCGGCCGGCGCCTGGAGCTGCTGCAATGGGCGCAGCGCCACGACGCCTGGATCATCGAGGACGACTACGACGGGGAGTTCCGCTACGGCCAGCGCCCGATCGACACGCTGCGCTCGATCGACACCGACGGCCGCGTGATCTACGTCGGCACTTTCTCCAAGGCGCTGTCGCCACAACTGCGGCTCGGCTACCTGGTGCTGCCGCCTGAGCTGGTGCCGGTGTTCCGGCAGGCCAAGCGGCTGGCCGACCGCCATGCGCCCGTGCTGGAGCAGCGCGTGCTGGCAGCGCTGATCGAAAGCGGTGCCTACGAACGCCATGTGCGGCGCATGCGCCGGGAAAACGAGCGCCGGCGAGCGGCCTTGCTGGATGGCGTCGCACGTTTCCTGCCAGCGGACGCGGAAGTCTGCGGTACGGCGGCGGGGCTGCATGTGGTGCTGTGGTTGCCGTCGCTGCGGCCCCGCGACGAGACAGCGCTGGTGGCCGCTGCGCGCAGCCAGGATGTGGGGGTCTACCCGGTATCACCGTTGTTTGCAGGGGTCCGGCCGCACGGACAGCGTCGAGCGGCCGGGCTGGTGCTCGGTTATGCGAGTTTGACGGTGGAGCAGATTCAGCGGGGGATGCAGATTTTAGGGGCGGTGATTGCGGCGATGGGGCGGGCGCAAGGCCAGCCACATCAGCTTGATGGCCGCCTGACTACTGGTCAGGAGGCTCCAGGCGGGGGCCGCATCAATAGTTCATCGTCACGTTGAGCATGGCCACCCGCGGATTGCCCACTGGTAGCACGTTGTTGTTCAGGCCGCCCGCGTAGTACATCTTGTCGAACACGTTCTTGACGTTGAACGCCGCGCGCCAGTGCGATGCCACGTAGCCGACGGCAAGATCGGCCACCGTGTAGCCCGGCACGGTGTAGTTAAAGCTGTAGCCGCGCTTGGCGCTCTCGCCGCGCACGCCGGCACCGACGTACCAGCCAGCCAGCGCGCCGCGGAAGCGGTACTGGCTCCACACCGAGAAGCTGTGCCGGGGCACGCTGTTGAGCGGCTTGCCGACGTTCGCAGCCGTGGTGTCTTCGGTGACTTCGCTTGCGATATAGGCATAGGCGCCCGAAACGCTGAGGCCATTGCCGAGATCCTGCGTCAGCTCCATTTCCAGCCCGCGCGAACGCTGTTCGCCCACGGCCACGCTGAAGCCTGTGTTAACCGGATCGGTACTGAGCACATTGGTGCGGGTCAGGTCGAACGCGGCCAGGGTCAGCAGGCCGGTCTTGTCCGGCATGTCGAACTTGATGCCCACTTCGTACTGGCGGCCCTTCTCGGGCTTGAACGTGGCGCCGTTGACGTCGGTGCCGGCGTTCGGCAGGAACGAAGTGGCGAAGCTCAGGTACGGACGTGCCCAGTGCGTCAGGTCGTACATCACGCCCGCGCTGCCGGTGACGGCGTTGTCGTCGTTGCCGGTACGCGACCGCGCCAGCCGGTCCGTCGTGCTCGTCTGCGCGGATTCGTAGCGCACGCCGCCGGTCACGGTCCAGCGCTCGGCGATACGGATCTGGTCGCGCAGGTAGAGGCCAACCGCGTTTAGCGTATCGGTCGCGTCCAGGCTATAGGCGGACGGGCAGTTGATGCTGGCGCCATAGACCGGGTTGTAGACGTTCAGCGCTGCCACGCGGCACGTCTTCTGCAGGCGGTCTTCCTTCGTATGGCGGTAGTCGATGCCAAAGGTCACGCTGTGGGCATGCCCCGTGAACGCGAAAGTCCGCTGCACGTTAGTGTCAACACCGAACGAGTCCCCCGAGAAGCTCTGCTGCGTGCCACTGCGGTTCATCGCCTGGCTGTTGACGGCCATGGTGCCGGCCGACACCAGCGTGCCGGTCAGCGACGACGTCTGGTAGCGCAGGTTCTGGTTCAAGGTCCAGCCGGAGTCGAAGCGGTGCGTCAGCGCGTAGCCGATGCGGTTCTGCTCGCCGTCATAAGACGGCGCATTCGGCTCGCCGATGAAGCGGTTGCTCGGCACCACGCCATTGCGGTTCGGCACCAGGGTGCCATTCACTGGCAGGCCCTGCTGGCGCACGTAGTTGCGTTGGCTGTGGCTGGCCAGGATCGTGAAGTCCGTGCGCGTGCCAAGGTCGAGCGTCAGCGATGGCGCGATCCAGCGGTTGCGATACCAGACGTAGTCGGTCGGATCGTCGCTGTTCATCATCAGCGCGTTCAGGCGGAACGCGGCCTTGCTGTCCTTGGCCAGCGGCGTGCCGACGTCGACCGTCGTCTGCCGGAAGCCGTAGTTGCCGACGGTCAGGCCCAGTTCACCGAACAGTTCGGCACGCGGGCGCTTGCTGACCATGTTGACCAGGCCGCCCGGCTGCACCGCGCCGAACAGGATCGAGGCCGGTCCCTTGAGCACTTCCACGCGTTCCACGCCGAACAGCTCCTGCGCCACGCGGTTGTTGCTGTCGACGAGCAATCCGTCGGCAAAGATCGATTCCGATGCACGCTGGCCGCGGATGATGAAGTCGTCCCAGCCGCGCCTGCCATAGACGTTGGTGACCACGCCGGCTGAGTTCTGCAGCGCGTCGCTGAGGTTCTGTGCCTGCTGGCTGTCGAGCAGGTCACGCGTAATGACGGTGATCGACTGCGCGGCGTCGGCCGCTGATTGATCCGACTTGGTCACTCCGGCCGGCCGCCGCGTGCTGAAGCCTACGTCAGTTTGCCCGTCGGCGGCGGCGCTGACCGTCACGGATGGCAGCGTGCTGAGATCTTCGGCGGCGTGGGAAACAACGGAAGGCAGGAACAGGCAACTGACGGCGGCGGGTATGGCAAGACGGCGGACAAGCATGAGGGCGCAAGGTGAAAACGACGAAAATGGCGCATCATAAATGAGAATGGTTTGTATTTACAAGAATTTCGTCCGGCAAAAGCCGTACTAACTTTTTGATTCGTATCCATCAACGCCGTTTCTATGGCACATGCTTTCCCTACATAGCGGTCCCTGCGCAGCCCCGTTGCTGCTATCAATGTTCTCTTCCCGGCCGCCTGCCCATGAAACGCACCACCACCATTCCAACCCCGCCGCCCGATGCCGCACATGTCCTGGTGCCGGCCGACGCGCAGGCGGGCCATGCCTGCGCCGACGACCGCAACTTCGTCACCGCGCTGGCACGCGGCATGGAGCTGTTGCGCGCCTTCGGGCCGCAGGACGATTACCTGGGCAACGCCGAGCTGTCGCGGCGCACCGGCATCCCGCGCCCGACCGTGTCGCGGCTCACCTACACGCTGGCCACGCTCGGCTATCTCACCTACATCGAAGCCACTGAGAAGTACCGGCTGGGGCAGGGCGCGATGGTGCTGGGCCACCGCTATGTAGGCGGCGCCGGCATCCGCGAGATCGCGCAGCCGCTGATGCAGTCGCTGGCGTTTGCCTCCGATTGCACGGTGGCACTGGCCATGCCGGACCGGCACGCCATGGTCTACCTGGAAAGCTGCCAGCCGCGCGGGGCGCTGGTGATCCGGCTGGCGCCGGGCGCGCGCCTGCCGATGGCCACCTCGGCGATCGGCCGCGCCTGGCTGGCGGGGCTCGATGCCGATCACCGCGAGGCCGCGCTGGCCGAACTGGCGCGCCACTATGGCTCGCGCTGGCCCGCCGTGCGCACCGGCATCGACCGTGCGCTGCGCGACTACGCACGGCGCGGCTTCTGCGTGGCGCATGCCGAATGGGACCGCACCGTCAGCGGCGCCGCCGCGCCGCTGCGCCTGGCGGGCAGCAGCGAGGTGCTGGCGTTGAATATCGGCGGGGCCGCGACACGGCTGTCGCCCGAGATCCTGGAAAGCAACCTGGGCCCGCGCATCCGCGAACTGGCCGAGACCCTGCAGGCGCGGCTGTGGCAACCCGGCGGCGCGCGCGCGACCGCCCGCTTTGCTTCCGCGCAGCCAGACCCTGATACCCATACCCACGCGTCCAACGCATGACGCGGGCACTGAATTCAACGAGGAGACAACCCATGGAAGTACGCAACAAGACCGTCGTGGTGACTGGCGCGGCCACCGGCATCGGGCGCGCGCTGGCGCTGGCCTTTGCGCAGGCCGGCGCGCGCGGCGTGGCCGTGGCCGACCTGAACGCGGCCGGCGCCGCCACCGTTGCCACCGAGGTCCAGGCCGCGGCGCCTGCGTGCCAGGTGTTCGCCCAGCCGGTCGACGTGGCCGATGCCGCCGCCGTGCAGGGCCTGGCCGACGAGGCCACGCGCCGCTTTGGCCAGGTCGACATCTTCTGTTCCAACGCCGGCATCATCCTGCGCAAGGGGCTGGATGCGAGCGCCGACGAGTGGCAGCGCATCTGGGAAATCAACGTGATGGCGCATATCCACGCGGCCAGGGCGGTGCTGCCGCAGATGCTGGAGCGCGGCGACGGCTACTTCATCAACACGGTGTCGGCAGCGGGCCTGTTGTCGCAGATCGGCTCGGCGCCGTATGCGGTGACCAAGCACGCCGCCATCGGCTTTGCCGAGTGGCTGTCGATCACCTACGGCGACCGCGGCATCAAGGTCAGCTGCATCTGCCCCCAGGGCGTGCAGACCAACATGCTGTTCGGCGAGAAGGGCGAGCGCAAGGGCTTCCTGCAGGAAGGCTCGGTCACCGCCGAGCACGTCGCCGCGGTGACGCTGGAAGGGGTGGCCGATGAGCGCTTCCTGATCTTGCCGCACCCGGAGGTGCTTGAGTACTATCGCCGCAAGGGCCAGGACTATGACCGCTGGCTGCGCGGCATGCGGCGCCTGCATGACAAGGTGATGCAGGAGTTCGGCGGCATCGCGGTATAGAGCTTAGCAGGTTCAGACGGCGGCAGTGGCCGCCGTCTTCACATAGCAGGCGGCCACGCAGCCGCCGGCAACAGGAGGAACACCCATGCGTTTCGGCACCCTTGCCGCGGCAATGCTTGTCACATCCGCGCTGGTCGGCGCGGCCCCCGCGCTCGCGCAAACCTGGCCCGCCAAGCCGATCCGGATCGTGGTCGGCTTCCCGACCGGCGGCGCGCCCGATACGCTGGCGCGCATCGTCTCGGAGAAGATCTCGCCATCGTGGGGCCAGCCCGTGATCGTGGACAACAAGCCCGGCGCGGGCGGCAATATCGGCGCCGAGGCGGTGGCGCACGCGCCGGCGGACGGCTACACCCTGGCACTGGGCACGGTCGGCACGCACTCGATCAACGGCGCGCTGTACAGCAAGATGCCGTACGACATGGTGAAGGACTTCGCGCCGGTCATGATGATCGCCTCGACGCCCAACGTGCTGGTGGTCAACCCCGGCGTGCCGGCGAAGACCACGGCCGAGCTGATCGCACTGGCGAAGAGCAAGCCCGGCGCGCTGACCTTCGGCACCCCCGGCGTCGGCACCTCGCCGCACGTGGCCGGAGAAATGTTCAATTCGATGGCCGGCGTCAAGATCACGCACGTGCCCTACAAGGGCCGAGCCATGGCCATCCCCGACCTGCTCGGCGGCCATATCACCATGATGTTCGACAACCTGCCGTCGGCCTTGCCCGTGGTGCGCGAGGGCAAGCTGCGCGCGCTGGGCATTACCAGCGCGAAGCGCTCGGCCTCGGCACCGGATATCCCGACACTGGCCGAGCAGGGCTTGCCTGGATTTGAAGCCGATTCATGGTTCGCCGTGTTCGCGCCGGCCAATACGCCGAAGGATGTGGTGGCCAGGCTCAACACTGAACTCAACCGCATCTTCACGCTGCCCGATGTGCAGGCGAAGCTGAAGACGCTGGGGCTGGATCCGATCCTGGGGACGCCGGAGAAACTGGCGGCATACCAGCGCCAGGAGATTGCAAAATGGGCGAGGGTGGTGAAGGAATCGGGGGCGAAGGCGGAGTAGGCCTTTAAACCCAGAGGGTTTGCTCCCCTCTCCCGCTTGCGGGAGAGGGGAGCACGCAATCACTGATCAGGCGTCCGGCTCCACCGCCCCCCGCGCAGGTTCCGCGCCGCTGGCATCGCGCAACCTGCTCAGGCTGATCAAGGCCCCCAGCGCCGCCACCACCGCCGCCAGATACAGCGCAATGCGCGCCGCGCCGGTCGGCGTCAGGCTGAACAGCAGCGCCACCACCGCTGTGCCGCTGGTCTGCCCCAGCAGCCGCGTGGTCGCCTGCGCGCCGCTGGCGCCGCCGCTGCGCTCGGGCGGCGTGGCGCCGATCATGGCGCGGTTGTTGGGGGACTGGAAGAAGCCGAAGCCCGTGCCGCACATCGCCATGCGCCAGACGATATCCAGGCTGCCGGCGTCCGGGCCCAGCGTGGCCAGCCCGACCAGCCCGCCCGCCAGCATGGCCAGGCCGATGCCGGCGAGGATGCTGGCCGGATAGCGGTCCGACAGCCGGCCCGACACCGTGGCCATCACCGCCACCATCAGCGGCCAGGGCGTGATCAGCAGGCCGGTTTCCTGCAGGGAGCGGCCGAGCTGGTATTCGAGATAGAACGGCAGCGCGATAAAGGCCAGCATCTGCGTCATGAAAGAGCAGAACGAGGTGCCCACCGCCAGCGTGAAGGAGCGGCTGGAAAACAGGTCCACCGGCACCAGCGGCGCGGGGCGCCCGTGCTGGCGCCGCACCAGCAGCCAACCCAGCATCACAGCGGCGGCCATGCCCGCGGCGCCTGCGATGCGCCAGCGGGCGTGGCCCAGGCCGTCGACGCCGAGGATGAACATGCCGAACACCAGCGCCGACAGCAGCGCGCTGTGGTAGTCGAACTCGCGCGGCTGCGGCGGCGTCGCGGGCAGCGAAGTGCGGCTCAGCACCAGCGCGACGATGGCCACCGGCACGTTGACCGCGAACAGCCATTTCCAGCTGGCGACCGCCAGGATCAGCGCGCCCAGCGACGGGCCCACGGCGATGGTCACGCCGACCACCAGCGCGTTCAGCCCGATGCCGCGGCCCAGGCGCGTGGGCGGGTAGATAAAGCGCACCAGCGCCGTGTTGACGCTCATGATGCCGGCGCCGCCGATGCCCTGCAGCACGCGCGCGGCCACCAGCATCGGCAGGTTGACCGCCAGCGCGCACAGCAGCGAGCCCAGCAGGAAGGTGGCCAGCCCCGCCCGGTACACGCGCTTGTAGCCAAGGATGTCCCCCAGCGACGAGAGCGGCAGCAGGCACACGGTCACCGTCAGCTGATAAGCGTTGACCACCCAGATCGTGCTGGACGGATCGGCCTGCAGCTCGCGTGAGATCGAGGGCAAGGCGATGTTGGCGATCGAACCATCGAGCACGGCCATGATCAGGCCGAAGAAAACAGTGAGGATCGCCCAGGTCCGCTGTGGCTGGGGAAGGCCTTGTTCTGGCTGCATGGGGAGAGACATTGAAGACAATGCCGCGCCAGCATTGCTCAGGCATGGCCAGGACGGCCATGGCGCAGCGTTGCCATTATCGTCCCGCGTGGCGATGCTCGCAAATCCGCTAATTGTGGTAAGGCGCAGCGCGCCGCGCGCATTATTCCGCTGCGGCGGCCTGCGCGTATCCGCGCAGCCGTTCATGCAGGGCTTCGGCCGCGGCTGCGGCGGCCGGGGTCCACGCCTGGGCGCCGTCACACAGTGCTTCCAGTGCCAGGCATGCCCCGACGATGGGCTGGCGGCGCACGATCATGAAGGCGCCGGCTGCGGCATGGACCCAGTGCCGCAATGCCGGCAGGTTCTGCTGCGCAATGATGTGCGCTAACGCTGGCAGGTCTTGTTGCAGCTGCCGGCGCAGCATGGCTTCGTAGCGGCGGCGATCAGCGGTTTCTGCCTGGGAAGCCGCAGCTGGCTCGTCATTGGTGCGAGGGGCCGCGGCATGCCGGCGGCCGGGCAGGCCATGCAGGCACGCCTGCAGGTCCTGCAACGACGCCGGCTTGGCGATAAAGCCGGAAAAGCCGCGCAGGCGCCAGTCTGCGCATGGCTCGCTGCCAGTGAATGCGCTGAAGGCCAGTACCGGCATGTCGGGATGCTGCGCGCGCACCGCGCGCAGCAGCGCATGGCCGTCCATGACTGGCATATGGATATCGGTCAGCACGGCGTCGATGTGCGTGCTCTTCAGCTCCGCCAGTGCCTGCCTGCCGTTGCCAGCAACGATCGGGTGGCAGCCAAGTGCCTGCAGCTGTTCGGCGATCAGGGTCTGGTTCAGCGCATTGTCCTCGGCGACAAGGATCGTCAGCGGCGCCTCGGCCGATGCCGGGAGTGCCTGCGCCGCCGGCGCCGGGCCTTCGGCCGCCTGGGCCACGCAGTCGAGCAGCGCGCGGTGGCTGTAGGCCGTGACTTCGTGCATGCCGGGGGCGCACTGGCACGGCCGATGCGGGCCCTCCTGTGTCACCCACACAACCGGGACCTTTGCCGCATCGCGCAGGCCGGCCAGTGCGGCCAGGGGGTACTCTTCAGTGGCGACGATAACGCGTGGCACCTTGACCTGGAAAGACGCCAGTGCGGCCGCCTGCGATGCCAGCACATCGGCACGCCAGCCTGCCGTGGCGAGCCACGCGGCCAGGGCCTCGCCGGTACGCATGTGCTGGCACAGCACGACCACGTCGCCGCACTGCGCCGCGGCGGGCGGGACCGGCGGCAGCGGCGTGCCAGCGGCCGCCGGCAGCGGCACCGAGACCGTGAACGCGCTGCCCACGTCCGGCACGCTGTCCACGCTGATGCTGCCGCCCATCAGCTCGCACAGCCGGGCGCAGATCGACAAGCCCAGGCCAGTGCCGCCGTAGCGGCTGGCGGTTGCGGCATCGCCCTGCACGAAGGGCTGGAACACGCGCGCCGCCAGCGACGGCGGCATGCCGATGCCGGAATCGCTGACGCGGCAGACCAGCCGCTGCGTGCCGTGGTGGTCCTGGCGCAGCTCGCCGTTTAAGGTGATGCGGCCGCTGGCAGTGAACTTGAAGGCGTTGCTCAGCAGGTTGTTCAACACCTGCACCAGGCGCATGCGGTCGCCTGTGACCTCAGCATCCAGCGATGGCGACAGCTGCAGGTGGAAGCGGATGGGGCGGCCGGCCACCATCGGCGCATGGGTCAGCGCCACGCTTTCCAGCGCCTCGACGGGGCGGAAGGGCGCGTTGACCAGCCTGAGCTTGCCGGCATCGATCTTGGAAAAATCCAGCACATCGTTGACGATCCGGCGCAGCGCCTCGGCGGCGCTGTCCAGCGCCCTGAGCCGGGGCGCGTGTGCCGCCAGGCCGCTGCCGCGCGCGAGCAGCTCCAGGTTGCCCAGCAATGCGTTCAGCGGCGTACGGATTTCGTGGCTCATCGCGGCGAAGAAGGTCGAGCGTGCGCGCATCATTGCCTCGGTGGCCTGCTGGGCGGAGCGCAACTGCTCTTGCAGTGCCTGCTGCGCGGTGCAGTCCTGCACGGCGCAGAACAGCACTGCCTCATCGCGGTAGCGCGCCGGCGCGTAGGTGATTTGCAGGAAGTGCTGGGTGGCGTCGCCGTGGCCGGATGGCTCATCCGCCGGCACGCGCGGCGGTGCCGCGACGGTAAAGCTGGAAATGGACGCTTGTCCGCTGCTGCCACCGCATGGCTGTTTCTTGAACGCCTCCGCTACGGCATCGGGCAGGTGCCCATGGGGCTGCCATTGCAGCAGCACGCCGGCCAGCGGGTTCGACGTCAGGACGGCGTAGTCGTGCTGACGCACGATGCAAAGGCCGATCGGCGTGGCATTGACCAGCACCTGGTTCATCAGCTCGCTTTCCAGCGCACGCGAGGCTTCGGCGTGCGTGCGCCGCAGCAGGTGCCGGCTCCAGTAGCGCGCGGCCAGCCC
Source organism: Cupriavidus necator (assembly GCF_016127575.1). Classification (NCBI taxonomy): domain Bacteria; kingdom Pseudomonadati; phylum Pseudomonadota; class Betaproteobacteria; order Burkholderiales; family Burkholderiaceae; genus Cupriavidus; species Cupriavidus necator. The sequence goes on along the minus strand of NZ_CP066019.1, from coordinate 2,151,144 downwards.
GATGGCGCCGGTCAGCAGCAGCATGGCGCCGGCGATCACGGCCAGCTCCGCTGCCAGCGCCGTGCCCAGCATGCGATACGGCAGGTGGTAGACCAGCTGCCCGAAGCCTGCCGGCAGCGGCTGCACCAGCCGCATGCCCGATGGCGTGACATCCAGCCTGCTGTGCGACAGCAGGCGCGTGCCGGCTGCCACATCGTTGACGCTGGCCGAGGCCGCCGGCCAGTCTTGCGGCGATACATCGATGACCTGACCGGCTGGATTGAGCAGTGCCAGCAGCGCCGGATCCTCCGCGCGCTGCAAGTCGGCCAGGAAGGCGTGCAGGGGCACGCAGGCGGCCACCAGCATGGTGGGCGTGTCGCCGGCATAGGCGGCGCCGGCCAGCACCATGACCGGAGTGTCGTCCACCGGGTGGCGCAGCGGACCCACCCAGACCTGCTGCTCGCGCGCCGGCACGCTGCGGCCGCTGCGCTCCAGCAGCGCCTGGGTCAGCCATGTGCGCAGCAGCGGGATCAGCGCCGGGTCGAGCGCGAGCGGTGGCGCGCCGGCCTCGGGCTGGCTGATGACCACGGCGCTGTCCTCGTTCAGCGCGACCGCGTAGGCCCCGTGGTCGAGATCGAACGCCTGTTGCGTGGCCACCGCAGCCAGGGCAATCTGCCGCAGCCGCACGTACTGCGCCGGCAGCCCGGCGCCCCAGCCCTGCCGCGTTGTCTCGGTGGCAAGCAGGTGATAGTCCTTGCGCACGGCATCGACGTGGAGGCTGGCGGTGCCGGTGCGCCGGAAGGCCCCGAAGCCGGGATCGCGCGATGGCTCCGGTGCGGGTGCATCCAGGTTGTAGCGGATGCCCAGCACGGTGCGCCGCAGGAACGAGGACTCGTTATGCAGCAACTGCGAGACCGAGCCGGCGTACCGCGAGACGTCGCTGCGGCGGTAGTCCAGGTGTTGTTCCGTGGCCAGGCCGGCAAGCAGCAAGCCGGAGAACAGCACGATGGCGATCAGCACCGCGATGGTCACTGAATACTGGTGTTGCTGGCGCCTCGCATTGTCGGCAAGCGCATCGAAGGCGCTGGCCAGGGTTTCACGGGCACGGTCGACGGTTTGCTGCATCGGCGGGTTCCGGCCGTGTCAGATCAGGCGGTTTTCATAGGCGTAGCGGATCAGGCCGGTATTGGTCTGCACCCCCAGCTTGCGCATGGCCACGGTCTTCTGGCTGGAGATGGTGCTGACCGAGCGGCCGAGCTTGCCGGCGATGTCGGTCAACTGCAGGCCCTGCACATAGAGCCGGATCACTTCCAGTTCGCGCTGCGTCAGTTCGGTGGCCGGTGCGCCGGCCAGCGTGGCGTGTTGCAGGATGGCGTGCACCGCGGGCGAATAGAAGCAGCTGCCGCCGGATGCGACGTGGATGCAGGCGCGCACGACCTCCTCCAGGTGGTCTTCCTTGCTGACGAAGGCGCGCACGCCAAGCTTCATGGCGCGGCGGATGATGGCGGGATTGGTCTGGGCGCTGATCACCACCACGCGCGTCAGCGGATGGCGACGCGCCAGGCGGCCCAGCAGGTTGAAGCCGTCCAGCGAGGTATCGCCGTGGCCCATGCAGAAATCGGTGATGGCGATATCGGCGTGATGTTGGTCCAGCGCGCCGAGCAACTCCGTGCCGTTGCGGCATTCGCAGCTGATCTGGGCACTGCCGCTGCGCTGCAGGCAGTCGCGCAGGGCGGCCACGACCAGCGGGTGGTCGTCCGCCAGGGCGACACGCAAGACTCCGTCGTACATAGCTATCTCCGGATGGGCGGCAACCGGTCCACGCCGGTTGCACTGGGCGATTGCGCCACCACAAATCCGAGATTCTGGCTATGTTCCGCACCTCCTTGAATCGTAATTCAGCTAGTTCAGGGAACTAGCTGAGGCGGGCATGGACACGGCCAGTTTGGGAAATGCGTGACCTGCCAATAGAACGGCGCCATGCCGCGATGCTTGACCTGGGTTTGCGCAGCATTGCGTCGCTTGTTCCGCGGCGAGCGCGGCCGGCTATTTGCCTTATGTCAATGCGTGGCGGAAGACGCATTCACGCAGCGGCAGGCAGGAGCGCCGCGAGAGAAAGTGAATTCGCGGTGACATCCCCGCATGCGCGCAGCGCGCCGGCTCCGGCACGGCGAACTTTCACGCTTCGGGGCACGGACCGCTGTCCTAGAATGAAGCTGACACGCGCCCCGCGGCGCGTGCACCGCGTTGGGGAACGCCATGCCCGTCTACCAATACCGCTGCGAGAAGTGCGGCCATATGTTCGAGAAAACCGAGCATCTCGCGGAACACGCCTCTGCCCATCCGAACTGCCCGAACTGCGGCAGCCAGTCCGTCCAGCACGCACCGGCCCCGTTCGTGGCAGTGACCCAGCGCAAGAGCTGAGTCCGCTGAGTCCGAACAACTACCTCCCAGGAGGGTTTGCGGCCCGCCGCAGTTGTGCGGCGGGCGCGCAGGTGTGCCGCCGGCCGACGGCCGCGGCATGTCTTTTCCAGGCGTGGTGCCCGTGCACCACGTGCGTTAGCGCTGCGCGCAAGCGGCGATCTCAACCTTGACGGAGGATGCCATGGCAACGAGACCGTTCACCGAATTTCCCGCCGACGAGCAGCAACAGGTCCTGCAGGTATGCAGGCAGGTCGGGCTGGCGGCCGAGATGTTCGAGATTTTCGAGGAAAGCCGCGAGGCCGGGGTGCGGCGCATCAGCGTGCGCCGGGTCGGCACGGACAAGACCAGTGTCTACGAGGCAGGCCCCGGTTCGGTCTGGGTCGAGGAATTCGAGAGCGACCTGGAGTGCGGCCTGTTCGGCCAGGTGACGGCCTGACGGCGAGGCTCAGTGCCGTCCGCGTTCGCCGGTGCGCGACACCACTGACGCGCCGGCGATCAGCTCCTTGAGCAAGGCCAGCGACGCCGCACCGCAGGTGCGGTACGGATCCAGTTCGGCGCGCGCCGAGAACTTGAGCAGGGTGGCGGTGTTGATGCGCGCCGCATTGACCTGGCCCATCGCCCAGCCGGCAAAGTCGCGCGTGCAGGTTTCCTCGAAATGCAGCAGGGTCACGTCGTGGTGGCGCGGGTCGCGTGCGATCGCCTGGAACAGCTGTGATACGTCCTGGCGGTCGCCTTCCAGCGCCTGCAGGAAGATGCCGTTGCCGTGGCACAGCACCCCGGTGATGCCGTGGCGCGGATTGCGTTCCAGGCTGGTGGCCAGGATGGCGTCGAGCAGGGCGGCGTCGATGGCCTGGCGGGCACGGCTGGCATAGAGCAGGCGGACTAGCATGGGCGTGGCGCTCGGTTGTGGCGGCTGGTGGGCGGGGCGTGCGGCCTAGCCGCGGTTGTGGTTCAGCAGCGTGAGGAACTCGCGGCGCAGGCTGTCGTCCTTCAGGAACGAGCCGCGCATCACGCTGTTGGTCATCTTGGCATCGGTGTCGCGCACGCCGCGCCAGTGCATGCAGAAGTGCTCGGCTTCCATCACGATGGCCAGGCCGTCGGGATTCATCTTTTCCTGCAGCAGGTCGGCGACCTGTGCCACCGCCTCTTCCTGGATCTGCGGCCGGCACATGATCCATTCGGCTAGCCGCGCGTACTTGGACAGGCCGATCAGGTTGGAATGCTGGTTCGGCATCACCCCTACCCACAGCTTGCCGATGATCGGGCACAGGTGATGCGAGCAGGCACTGCGCACGCGCAGCGGGCCGACGATCATCAGTTCGTTGAGCTGGCCGACGTTGGGGAACTCGGTCACCGGCGGCGCCTTGGCGTAGCGGCCGGCGAAGATCTCCTTCAGGTACATCTTGGCGACCCGGCGCGCGGTTTCCTGGGTGTTGTGGTCGTTGTCGACGTCGATCACCAGCGCGCGCAGCACGTCCTCCAGGCGCGCCTGCACTTCGGCCTGAAGCTGCTCCATCTCGCCCGGCTCGATGTGGTGCGAAATATTGTCGTTGGCGTGGAAGCGCTCCTGCGCGGCCTCGAGCCGTGCGCGGATGCGGGCGGAGACGCTGGGGGCGTGGGGGTGGCCGGCATCGTCGCCGGCGTTGCTGTCCTTCGCGCGGTGCGCCGCGTCCTTGCTGGTCATGGTTATGCGTGGTGGGATGGATGACTGCGCAGCGGGTGTGCCGGATTCACTATATGGCAGATGCCGTGGCCTCACAACCCGCACGGGGCATGGCAAGGTGCGGCGCGGTGGGCCGATTACGCCACAAGCCGACGTTGCTCCGTGAATAGTTCATGACATCGCTAAAGCCCGCGCCGCACAACGCCGACAAGCGCACATAATGTCTGCACAACGCCAGGCAGCCCGCCATAAAGCCGCCGGCACCCGGCCGCTGCAGCGCGCGGCCTGACTCTTTGTCGGGAATAACGTCATCATGCCGATTGCCTTTCCGTGCAGCAGCCTGATGCTGCTCCATGTGGTCACAGTGCCGCTGCCGGCCACGCCGGTGGAAACTGGCGTGGCGGAACACCACGCCAGTGCCGTGCGCCATGGCGCGACCGGCCTGCGCCGGCCCCTGCCGCAGGCCGCCAACACCCCCGCGGCCAATGACGCCGCTACCAGCTGAGCCAGCGGCCTAAAGCAGCAAAAGCGCCAGTGCCGGCAGCATCGCTGCCGGCATCACCACGGCCCCCACGCGCAGGAACTGGCCGGCGCTGACCATATGCCCTTCGCGCCGCAGCGCCGTGAGCCACAGCAGCGTGGCCAGCGAGCCGGTGACGGACAAGTTGGGGCCAAGGTCAATGCCGATCAGCACGGCACCGGTCACGGCATGCGAGGCATGTCCGCCCGCCAGCGCCGAGGCGGCGATCAGGCCGGCCGGCAGGTTGTTGGCGATATTGCCCGCCAGCGCCACCACCGCGCCCACGCCCAGCAGGGCCAGTGCGCCGCCGTCGCGCGACGCCGCTGCGACGGCATCGGCCAGCTGGCCGATCACCACGGTCTGCTCCAGTGCCGCGACCAGCACGAACAGCCCCGCCACCATCGGCAACACCCCCCATGACACCTCGCGCAGCGCCGGCACCAGCAGCTCGCGCCGGGTCGCGCAGACCAGCAGCAGCGTGGCCACGCCCGCCGCGCAGGTCGGCCAGCCCAGGTCGTTGCCGCGCAGCGAGGCCACCAGCAGGATCAGCCCGGTCAGCACGATGCCCAGCGCGGTCAGCCGGGCCTGCGGCGACAGCGGCGGCACCGGCACGTCATGTTCGATGGGCTCGGCCAGCGCCGCGCGCTGGGTCCACCACAGCGCTGCCAGCGTGGCCAGCACCGCGGCCAGCGACGGCAGCGCGAAGCTCGCCAGCCAGCCCGCCAGCGGCGGCATGCGTGTGCCGAAGATGACCAGGTTGGCCGGGTTGGAGATCGGCAGCACGAAGCTGGCGGCATTGGCGATGAAGGCGCACGCGTACAAGTAGGGCAGCGGATGCCGGACCCGCGCGGCGCGGGTGGCGGCCAGCACCGCGGGCGTCAGCACCACGGCGGTGGCGTCGTTGGACATGAATGCCGTCACCAGCGTGCCGAAGCCGTACACCATCAGGAACAGCCGCGGCGCCGAACCGCGCGCCCGGCGCACGGCGAGCGCGGCGACGTGGTCGAACAGCCCGGTCTTGCGGGCCAGCTCGGAGATCAGCATCATGCCCGCGAGAAACAGGTACACGTCGTAGCCGCGCAGCACCGCCGCCAGCGCGTCGGGCAGCGTCATCAGGCCGGTGACGCACAGCAGCAGGGCGCCGGCGGCGGCCCAGAAGGCTTCGGGCAGGCGGAACGGGCGGAACAGGACGCCGGCCGTGGTCAGCGCGGCGACCGACCAGATCAGCAGCGGGGCGTGGCTGGACATCGGGATCGGGGACAGTGGAAAGCCGGAAGTCTACAGCCTGGCGTCCGCGGGGACGGCCGGCGTGGCAGCGCCGGGCGCCGGCAGGCCAGTTGTCTCGCTGGTGACAGGTGTCGGCGCGGGGGCAGCCGGGGCCGGCGCCGCGGTCCCGCCGAGGTTGCTGGCGACCGGATCGACCGCCGGCGCCGCCGCGGGTGCCGGCGGCGGGAAGCCGATGGCGGCGATGCCGTGGCTGCCATCGGCATACTCCGCGTACATCCAGTCATCTCCCACGCGGACCACGCCGGCGGGCGCTTCAGCTTCAGGCACGGGCACGCCCGCAAGGCGGCCCTCCATATAGGCGGCCCACACCGGCAGCGCGGTGGTGGCGCCGAACTCATGCTCGCCCAGGCTGCGGTTGTCGTCGTAGCCCATCCACGCCACCGTGACGACGCCGCCGGCGTAGCCCGCGAACCAGCCGTCGACCGAGTCATTGGTGGTGCCGGTCTTGCCGGCCACGTCGGCGCGGCGCAGGTAGCGGCGCACGCCGGCGCCGGTGCCGTCGTCGACCACGCTGCGCAGCAGGCTGTCCATGACGAAGGCGTTGCGGGCGCTGATCACGCGCGGCGGGGCCGGGCTGTCCGCGGCGTCCTCCGACTCGGCAGAGAACAGCACCTTGCCTTCGCTGTCGGTGATGCGCGCGATCAGGTAGGGCTCGATGCGGTGGCCGCCGTTGGCAAAGACGCCATAGGCCGCGGCCAGGCGCAGCGGCGAAGTGGTGCCGGTGCCCAGTGCCAGCGGCAGGTAGCGCGGCAGCCGCCTGGGCGCGAAGCCGAAACGGCTGGCGAACTCCACCGTGTACGGGATGCCGATCGCCTGCAGCGTGCGGATCGCCGGCAGGTTGCGCGATTCCGCCAGCGCCTGGCGCACGGTGATGGAGCCGACAAAGCGCCCGTCGTCATTGGACGGCTGCCAGCGCGAACCATTGGGCAGCGGCGCGTCGTTGATCAGCGTGCCGGGCGACACGCCGCGCTCCAGTGCCGCCGCATAGACGAAGGGCTTGAAGGTCGAGCCCGGCTGGCGCTGCGCCTGGGTGGCGTGGTTGAAGCGGCTGGTGGCAAAGTCGGCGCCGCCCACCATCGCCTCGATCGCGCCGGTGGCGCTGTCCAGCGATACCAGCGCACCCTGCGGGCCCTGCGACAGGTCCTTGACGAACTTGCGGTGGCGCCGCGCGTAGCCTTCCAGCCCGCCGTGCACCGCATCGTAAGCCAGGGTCTGGCGCACCGACGACACCGTGGTGTAGACGTTCAGGCCGCGCGTGTAGGCCTCGTCGCCAAAGCGCTCGCGCGCCAGCTGGCGCGCGAGTTCGGCCACGTACTCGGCATGCCCGGCAAAGCTGCCGGGGCTGTCGTCGGAGATTGCCAGGCGCGCGGCGCGGGCCTCGCGGTAGTCGTCCTGGCTGATCATGCCCAGTGCCAGCATGCGGCCCAGCACATATTCCTGGCGCCGCTTGGCGCGCGGGAAGTTGACCACCGGGTTGATGGACGAAGGGGCCTTGGGCAGCCCCGCCAGCATCGCCGCCTCGGCCAGCGACAACGACGCCAGCGGCTTGCCGAAGTACGCATGCGCGGCGCTGCCGAAGCCGTAGGCATGCTCGCCCAGGTAGACCTGGTTCATGTACAGCTCAAGGATGCGGTCCTTGGGCAGGGTCTGGTCGATGCGCCAGGCCAGCAGCATTTCATACCACTTGCGCGCCAGCGTCTTCTCGCGCGACAGGTAGAAATTGCGCGCCACCTGCATGGTGATGGTGGACGCGCCCTGCGCATAGCCCTGGCCCAGGTTGGCCAGCGCGGCGCGCAGCACGCCGGGCATGTCGACACCCTCGTGCTCGTAGAACTGGTCGTCCTCGGCAGCCAGCAGCGCCTGGACCATGCGCGACGGCATCTGCCCGAAGGGGATGAACTCGCGGTGCTCGCTGCCGAACTCGCCGATCTGCACATTGTCGCTGGTGTAGATCCGCAGGGGCACGTCGGGCCGGTAGTCGCGCAGGGAGTCGACTGCGGGAAGCTGCCGCAGGCTTACCACCGCGGCAAAGCCGGCAAGCAAGGCACCGGCTGCAGCCAGCGCCAGTACGGCGCCGCCTGCCTTGACTGCGATTTTTTTCATGCGCGCATTTTACCCGCTGCCTGACTGGCGCTAGCGGCCGGCCGCCAGCGGCAGCGGGTTGCCGAGCTCGTCATGGTCGATGGGCGGCGTGCCGGTGGCGGCCGGCGGTGCGGGCTGGGCTGTAGCCACGCGCAGCCTGGCCTGGCCGTGATGCCGGGCAAATTCGCACAGCGCCAGCCAGGTTTCCTCGCGTTCGATAATGGTGAAGTGATTCGTGGCTGGCACGGTCTGCAACGCCACCGGGCCGGGCCAGGCAGCCATGAGCCGTTCCGAGCATTCATGCGGCACCACTTCATCGGTCTCGGCCAGCAGCACCTTGGTGCTCTGCACGACCTTCTTGCAATGCGAGATCGAATCGAAATGGTGGCGCATCAGCTGGCGCAGCGGCACCAGCGGGAAGCGCTTGCGCACCAGTTCAAGCAGCGAGTCGTAGGGCGTGATCAGCTGCAGGCTGTCGAAGTCCTGCAGATCCGCCAGCTGGATCGCGACGCCGGTGCCCAGGCTGCGGCCCACCACATGCACCCGGGTGTCGGGGAAGACACGCCGCGCATGCAGCAGGAACTGGCTGGCGTCGGCCACTGCGGCGCCCTCGGACGGCAGGCCGTCGGAGTGTCCCAGGCCGCGGTAGTCATAGGTGGCGAAGGCCATGCCGGCGGGCAGCCAGCGCGCGTACTGCAGCGTTTCGAGCACATCCTCGCCACGCCCGGGCAGGTAGAACAGCAGGTCGCGCACGTTGTCGCCGGGGCTATGGTAGATGTAGCCGCGCACCACGCCGCCGGGGATCAGGTGCGAGTAGCCAATGATGCCGTCGGGCAGGTCGCGCGGCGGACGCCGGCGTGCATCGAACAGCAGCCGTTCCTGGTTGAGCGTCAGGTAGGTCCAGTAGCAGGCGAAGCCGCTGGCAGTCATCAGCGCGGCTGCCAGCGTACGGCGGGTGATCAATGGCATGGCTAGTCTTCAGTGTCGCTGCCAGGCGGGGCGCACCAGCGCCGGCCTTGCCGCCCAGCCGCGCAGCCTACCTCATTTTTGTCAGGCGCGAGCGCGCAGCGCAAGCCGCCCGGCGCAGTTCTTGTACGATATACCTCATTCACGCGCGCGCACCCCCTCCCGAGACGGCGCGCATACGGAGCAAACGGGCATGAGCGAGCAGAAACACGAGCAATACCGCGCCGAAGAGGCGCAGGCCATGGAACGCGTGGTCGCGGCCACGCGGCAGGTGCAGGTGGCCTTCACCGCCTTGCAGGCCCACTATCCGCCGCAGGGCAGCGGCAAGCCTTCCAAGCTTGCGCTGCAGACGTTCGATGCGGCGCTGCAGGCGCTGGAAGATGCCCAGGCCACCTTCGACGAAATCCTGAACGACCTGCTCGACGAAAAACGCTGACCCCGGCCCGGCATGGCGCGGGGGCAATACATGGCCGGGAGCCTGTGATAAGGTTGCCGGACTACAGCCGCCCGGCCTGCCGCCGCACCTGAGCTGCACGGCACGCGCCACGGGACGGCAGGCAGCGGCCGCGACGCGCGCCGCCTGCTGATACAGGAGACCCGCCGCCATGCACCGTGCCGCCCATCCCGCTGCGCCTTCCGATGTTGCCCGCCAGGCTGCCCATGTCGACCCGGCCGATGCCGACCGCGCTGGCCTGATCGCCCGCGCGCATGCGCGTTCGGCCGGCTTCGGGCTGGATGTGCGCCATGCGCCCGGCTTCGATGCCGTCAGCCCGCGCGCGCTGGGTGAGCTGGTGGACGCCAGCCGCGACTTGTACCGCCATGCCTTGCCGGTGATGGAGACCCTGCACGCGCAGATCGCCAATACCGACAGCATGGTGCTGCTGACCGACAGCAGCGGCGTGATCCTGCACAGCCTGGGCGACGGCGAATTCGTCGCGCGGGCGCGGCGCGTGGCGCTGGCACCGGGGGTATCGTGGTCGGAGCCGAGCAAGGGCACCAATGCCATCGGCACCGCACTGGCCGAGGCCCGTCCCACCCTGATCCATGCCAGCGAGCATTTCCTCGAGTCCAACCACCAGCTGACCTGCTCCTGCGCGCCGATCGCCAGCCCGACCGGTGCCATCCTGGGCGCGCTCGATGTCAGCGGCGATCATCGCGGCTTCCACCGGCACACCATGGCGCTGGTGCGGATGTCGGCGCAGATGATCGAGAACCACCTGTTTGCCAACCACTTCCCGGACGCGCTGCTGGTGCGCTTCCATGCGCGGCCCGAGTTCGTCGGCACGCTGTTCGAGGGCGTGGCGGCGTTCTCGCCCGACGGCGCCTTCCTGGCTGCCAACCGCAGCGGCCTGTTCCAGCTGGGGCTGGCCCCGCACGCGCTGGCGGACGCCGGTTTTGCCGGGCTGTTCGGCCAGCCGGTGCGCGCGGCGATGCAAGCGCGCGGTGGCGCGGCGGGATCGCTGCAGACGCTGACGCTGCCCAGCCGGGTGCAGGTGTTTGCCCGCATCGAATACCTGGCCGCGCCCATCGCGGTGCGCCAGCCCGGCGCCGAAGACCCGCTGCCGCCGGCACTGGCCGCGCTCGATACCGGCGACGCAGCGGTGGCCGCGGTGCTGCGCCGCGTGCGCAAGGTCAGCGGGCGCGATATCACCATCCTGGTCCAGGGCCGCACCGGCACCGGCAAGGAGTGGCTGGCGCGCGCCATCCACGCCGCCTCGCCGCGCGCCGGCGGGCCTTTCGTCGCGGTCAACTGCGCGGCCATCCCCGAATCGCTGATCGAGGCCGAACTGTTCGGCTATGAAGAAGGCGCCTTCACCGGCGCGCGTCGCCGCGGGAGCGAGGGCAAGGTCGTGCAGGCGCACGGCGGCACGCTGTTCCTGGACGAGATCGGCGACATGCCGCTGGCACAGCAGGTGCGGCTGATGCGCGTGCTGCAGGAGCGCGCGGTCACCCCGCTGGGCAGCGCCCGCGCGCTGCCGGTCGATGTGCGCGTGGTCTGTGCCACCCACCGCGACCTGCGCGCGATGATTGCCGATGGCGCTTTCCGCGAAGACCTGTACTACCGCATCAATGCGCTGGCCGTGACCCTGCCGCCGCTATGCGAGCGCAGCGACCTGCCGCTGCTGGTCGATCGCATCCTGCAGCGGCAGTGCGAAGAAGCCGGCCTGCCGTCCCCGGTGCATGTCGACGCGCAGGTGCTGGCGCTGCTGCGCCGGCACCCGTGGCCGGGCAATATCCGGCAGCTTGCCAACGTGCTGCGCACCGCGGCGATCCTGGCGGAAGGGGAGGCGCAGATCGGGGTGGAGCACCTGCCGGAAGGGTTTGAGCAGGAGTGCGGCGATGAGGCGGAGCGCTGTGACGCGGCGGCTGCCGTGCAGGCGCCGGCGCCATCAAAATCCGCCCGCATGCGCGACTGGGAAGCAGGCCTGATCCGGCAGGCGCTCGCCAGGCACGGCGGCAATGTCAGCCACGCGGCGCGTGAGCTGGGGGTGTCGCGCAATACGATCTATCGGAGGTTGAGGGAGGGGTTGGAGGGCGACGAGGAAGCGGAGCGCTGAAGGCCTTCCGATCCCGCTTGTTTGCTCCCTCTCCCGCTTGCGGGAGAGGGAGCACTCCGTCGGCAAGCAACTACCGACATCAGCAAGCAATCATCCTCACAACCCCGGCTGCGCCGCGAGCCACGCGGCCTCTTCATCGCTGAACAACTCCGACCGGGTCAGGAACCGCTTCCCCGTCCGTCCCTCCAGCGAGAACATCCCGCCCGCCCCCGGCACCACATCGATCACCAGCCGCGTGTGCTGCCAGTACTCGAACTGCGCCCGCGTCATGTAGAACTGCGCGCCGCCGATCTCGCCCAGGCAGACATCGGCCTGCCCCACCAGCAGTTCGCCGGCGGGGTAGCACATCGGCGCGCTGCCGTCGCAGCAGCCGCCGGACTGGTGGAACATCAGCGGGCCATGCCGCGCGGCCAGCTCCGCGATCAGCGCGAGCGCGGCCGGGGTTGCCACCACGCGTGCGACCGGCGCGGTGGCGGGAGCGGACATCGGGCCCGCCATGGTCAGAAGAACCCGAGCGCGTTGGGGCTGTAGCTCACCAGCAGGTTCTTGGTCTGCTGGTAGTGGTCGAGCATCATGCGATGGTTCTCGCGGCCGATGCCGGACTGCTTGTAGCCCCCGAATGCCGCATGCGCGGGGTAGGCGTGGTAGCAGTTGGTCCACACGCGCCCCGCCTGGATGCCGCGGCCCATGCGGAATGCGCGCGCGCCGTCACGTGTCCAGACACCCGCACCGAGCCCGTAGAGCGTGTCGTTGGCGATGGCCAGCGCTTCTTCCTCATCCTTGAAGGTGGTCACCGATACCACCGGCCCGAAGATCTCTTCCTGGAAGATGCGCATCTTGTTGTGGCCGGCGAACACGGTCGGCTTGACGTAGTAGCCGCCCGCGAGGTCGCCGTCCAGCACGTTGCGCTCGCCGCCGGTGAGGCACTGTGCGCCTTCCTTGCGGCCCAGGTCGATGTACGACAGGATCTTCTCCAGCTGTTCGGCGGACGCCTGCGCGCCGATCATGGTGCCGGTGTCGAGCGGATGGCCCTGGCGGATAGCGGCCACGCGCTTGAGCGCGCGCTCCATGAAGCGGTCGTAGATCGATTCCTGGATCAGCGCGCGCGACGGGCAGGTGCAGACCTCGCCCTGGTTCAGCGCGAACATGGCAAAGCCTTCCAGCGCCTTGTCGAAGAAGGCGTCGTCGGCAGCCAGCACATCCTCGAAGAAGATGTTGGGCGACTTGCCGCCCAGCTCCAGCGTCACCGGGATCAGGTTCTGCGACGCGTACTGCATGATCAGCCGGCCGGTGGTGGTCTCGCCGGTGAAGGCGACCTTGCTGATGCGCGGGCTCGATGCCAGCGGCTTGCCGGCTTCCAGGCCGAAGCCGTTGATCACGTTGACCACGCCCGGCGGCAGCAGGTCGCCGATCACTTCCATCAGCACCAGGATCGAGGCCGGCGTCTGCTCCGCGGGCTTGAGCACCACGCAGTTGCCGGCGGCCAGCGCCGGCGCCAGCTTCCAGGTGGCCATCAGCAGCGGGAAGTTCCACGGGATGATCTGGCCGACCACGCCCAGCGGCTCATGGAAATGGTAGGCAATGGTGTCGGCGTCGATCTCGGAGATGCCGCCTTCCTGCGCACGGATGCAGCCGGCGAAGTAGCGGAAGTGGTCGACCGCCAGCGGCAGGTCGGCGGCGGTGGTTTCACGCACCGGCTTGCCGTTGTCGATGCTCTCGGCCACGGCCAGCAGCTTCAGGTTGGCCTCGATGCGGTCGGCGATGCGGTTCAGGATATTGGCGCGCTCGGTGGTCGAGGTGCGAGCCCACGCGGCCTTGGCGGCGTGCGCGGCGTCCAGCGCGGCGTCGACATCCTGCTGGCCGGAGCGCGGCACGCGCGTGAACGGCTTGCCGGTGATCGGCGTGGTCGATTCGAAGTACTCGCCGCCGGCGGGCGGCACCCAGGCGCCGCCGATGTAGTTCTCGTACTGCTGCTTGTAGGGGTTGCTGACGCCCAGCTGGGCGATTTCCGCCATGTTCATGTCTCGCTCCGTTCAGAGATTTCTGTGGTGTCGTCACGGCATTCCGGCCGTGCGCACGGCAGGCAGATCGCAAGAGCTGTGCCGGGGCGTGAATCGAACGAAAAAACGGGGAAAAGCGGGGGGCGCGTGCGCGTGGCACGGGTGGGAGATGTCACGCGCCGGCACGGCTGTGCCAGCGCGTGACACCGGGTGTTCCAGAATGGAACACCCGGGGCAGGGCTTACCCCTGCCGCTGGCGCCGGCTGTCGGGCACGAAGTGCCGGAGCGAACCGTCGCCATAGGCGCGCTGCACTTCGGATATCACCACGTGATAGCCGTCATACCACTTGCGGTACTGGCGCTTGGCGTCCAGGTGCCGCGGGTGGGTGGCGAAGGCCTGCAGGGAGTCCTTGTCGCGCCAGTAGTAGCTGGCGTTGGACAACTGGCCATCTGGCGAGCGCCAGGACTCGGCACCGACAAAGCCGGGTATGCCGGCGGCGATCTCGTCGATCAGGGCGCTAAGGCGGTGGAACTCGTCATCGGCCTGGCCGGGCCGGTAAATAAAGGCTGCGATATACATCAGGGGCTCTGCGTGGGAAACGGGTTCAGGCCGGGCGTGAGGTCAGCACCACCCGCAGCGCCAGCAGCACCAGCACGGCTGCCAGGCCGCGCGACTGCAGTGTTGCCGCCTTGGGATGGCGTGACAGGAAGCGGCGCACGGTGCCGCCAGCCGCGCCGAGCAATGCGTGAAACACGGTGGCGATCACCGTCAGGACCAGGCCAAGCACGAGCAGCTGCCGGGCCACGCCGCCCTTGCCGGGATCCACGAACTGCGGCAGGAAGACCATGAAGAACAGCAGCGCCTTGGGATTGAGCAGGCTGTTGAGCATGGCGCGCACGAACACCGAGCGCAACGACGCCTGCGTCACCACTGCCTCTTTCAGCGCAAGCGGCTGCCGCAGCGCCTTGACCGCCATCCACAGCAGATAGGCCGCGCCGGCATAGCGGATCAGGTCGAACGCCGGCGCCCACGCCATCACCAGGGCGGTGATGCCGGTGGCTGTCAGGACCGTGAGGATCAGGTCGGCCACGGCAATCCCCAGTGCCGTCGCAACGCCGCCCCGAAGGCCATAGGTGATGCCATGTGCCATCACGAAGGCCATGTTCGGGCCGGGTGACAGGAGCAGCAGCATCACTGCCGCCGCGAAGACCGACAGGGTGGTCAGGGCAATCATGTGCAGGAAATGGTTAGCGTTGACTAGGCATGCAGGCTATTCTTCTGGCCTGATACACGCAAAGCATTGTTCTAGATACAAAGCATGGCCCACGCGCGCTACAAAACCATTGTTGACGAGATTGCCGCGCGCATTCATCGCGGCGAACTGCCTCCGGGCACGCAACTGCCGACGGTGCGTGCGCTGATGAAGCAGTACGGCGTGGCGCTGGCGACCGCGGCACGCGTCTACGTCGAGCTGGAGGCCGTCGGCCTGGTGGTCGGCGAGACCGGCCGGGGCACGTTCGTGCGCGATACCTCGCTGCCGCGTGGCCTGGGGCTGGAGCAGCATCCGGTGCGCGCCGGCGCGGTGGACCTGACTTTCAACTATCCGTCGCTGCCCGGGCAGGTTGAACTGTTGCGCGATGGCTTGCGCAGCATCGCGGCTTCGGGCGACCTTGACGCGTTGCTGCATTCCGCGCCGCAGGGCGGGCGCCCGCACGAACGGCAGGCCGTCGCCCGGCACCTGCGCAACCGCGGTGTCCGGGTGCCGGGCAGCCAGGTGCTGATCGTCAACGGCGCGCAGCAGGGCCTGGCGGTGACGGTGATGGGGCTGCTCAATCCCGGCGACGTCTTGGCGGTTGACGCGCTGACGTACCCGGGCATGAAGGCGCTGGCGCAGTTGTATCGGCTCGACCTGGAGCCGTTGCCGGTGACCGCCGCGGGCCTGGACCTGGATCGCCTTGCCGCGCTCTGCAAGCGGCGTCCGGTGCGGGCGGTCTACACCATGCCGACCATGCACAATCCGCTGGGCTATGTCATGAGCGAGGCGGACCGCGGTCGCCTTGCGGCCCTGGCGCAACGGCATGATCTGCTGATCATTGAAGATGGCGCCTACGCCTTCCTTGCCGAACCGGCGCCGAAACCGGTGTTCACCTTCGCGCCAGAGCGGACCGTCTACGTCTCGGGCCTGTCGAAGAGCGTGGCATCGGGACTGAGGATGGGGTTTGTCGCGGCGCCCGCGCCGCTGGTGCCGGCCCTGGAACGCGCCATTCGCGTGTCAACCTGGAACACGCCGTCGCTGACCGTGGCGCTCGGCTGCCTCTGGATCGAAGCCGGCATCGTCGATGACCTGGAAGATCGCAAGCGCAAGGATGCCCGGCGCAGGCAGAGCCTGGCGCGGCGCATCCTGCGCGGCTGCCGCGTCACGGCGCACCCGTCTTCATACTACCTGTGGCTCGAACTCGAGGAGGACCTGCGCGCCGACCAGGTCGTGGCCGCCCTGGAGCACGAGGGTGTGCTGGTGACGACGGCCGAGCCGTTCGCGGTCGGCGCGAGCGTGCCGCATGCGCTGCGGCTGGCGCTCGGGTCGATTTCCATGGATGCGCTGGAGCAGGCGTTGCGCAAGGTCCGGCGGGCGGTGGCCGGCTGAAGCTGCGGCAAAGGCTGCCGCGTCAGCGGAACACCAGGGTCCTGCCGCCGTTGCGCAGGACCCGATGTTCCGCATGCCATTTCACCGCACGCGCCAGCGCCACGCATTCCACGTCGCGTCCGATGGCGGTCAGCTGTGCGGCGTCCATGGCATGGTCCACGCGCGCGACTTCCTGTTCGATGATGGGGCCTTCGTCGAGGTCGCCGGTCACGTAGTGCGCTGTGGCGCCGATCAGCTTGACGCCGCGCTCATAGGCTTGCGCGTACGGGCGCGCGCCCTTGAAGCTGGGCAGGAAGGAATGATGGATGTTGATGGCGCGGCCCTCCAGGCGGCGGCACAGGTCGTCGGACAAGACCTGCATGTAACGGGCCAGGACGACCAGGTCGATGCTGTAGTCGCAGACCAGGTCCCACAGCCGCGCTTCTTGCGCGGCCTTGCCTTGCGGCGTGGCATTGAGCAGGGGCAGGTGATGGAACGGGATGTCGTAGCTCGCCGCAAGCTGGTAGAAGTCCTTGTGGTTGGAGACGATGGCCGGAATCTCGATGGGCAGCTGGCCGGTGCGGTAGCGGAACAGCAGGTCGTTCAGGCAGTGGCCGATCCTTGACACCATCAGCATCACGCGCGGCTTGCGCGCGGCGTCGTGGAGGGACCAGTCCATCTCATGCGCGGCCGCCACGCCTGCCAGCGTGCTGCGCAGGGCAGCGAGCGCATCGCCGGCATCCTGGCCTTCGGGCAGCGGCCGCTGGAAGTGCACGCGCATGAAAAACCGTGCGCTGTCGCGATCGCCGAACTGCGCGGAATCGACGATATTGGCGCCGGCTTCCACCAGCAGCGCTGAAACGGCATGGACAATGCCGGGACGGTCGGGGCATGACAGCGTCAGGATGTAGCTGGCGGTTTCGGTCTGGATCACTGGCATGGGCACTCCGGTATCCGCTTGCATCGAGGTTCAGGCCTTGGTCCGCTCGCTGGCCGGATCGTACGGCGCGCGCAGGTGGATGCGCGCGGGCAGCAGTTCCCCGGCCAGGTCTACGTGATACTTGCCGCCCTCGATCCATGCCGCGTCGGCCGGACCATCGGCGCGTGCCAGCAAGCCCATGCCCACTGGACAGCCAAGGGTGTGGCCGAACGCGGCCGACGTGACGAAGCCGGCCGGGCGCACGGTGCCGTCCGGGGCGGTGCGCAGGATCGCCTCGCCGCCCCAGAGCATGGCCTCGCTGGCGCCGTCCAGCGTGACCACGGCAACGCGCCGCCGCACCTGCGCGGCACCGCCGGCAGCGCGCAGCTTGAGCAGCGCTTCGCGCCCGCGGAACGGGATGTCCGTGTTCAGCTTGCAGGCAAACGACAGCCCGGCCTCGAACGGATGGATGTCGGTGGTCAGTTCGCGGCTCCAGGCGCGGTAGCCCTTCTCTATACGCAGCGATTCGATGGCGTAGTAGCCGGCGTTGACCAGTCCGAAGCGTTTCCCGGCCTCGTGCAAAGTGTCATGGACGCCCACGGCGAATTCCACCGGGACATACAGCTCCCAGCCCAGTTCGCCCACATAGGTCAGGCGTGTGGCGCGCACCGTGGCATAGCCGAGATCGATCTCTTTCGAGGTGCCGAACGGGAACGCCTGATTGGAAAAATCGGTGCGCGACACGCTCTGCAGCAGCTCGCGCGAGCGCGGGCCCATCACCGCCAGCACGGCGTACTGCCCGGTGACATCGACAATCGCGCAGCGCTTGTCGGCCGGAATCAGGCGCTCGATATAGTTGAAGTCGCGCGTGGTCTGCGCCGAGCCGGTCACCAGCAGGTACTGGTCGTGCGCCAGCCGCGTCACGGTCAGGTCGGATTCATAGGTGCCGCGATCGTTGAGCATGGCGGTGTACACGGTCTGCCCCGGCGGCACGGCCACGTCGTTGCTCATCACGTATTGCAGCACGGCCTCGGCATCGGCACCCTTGACGATGTACTTGGAGAACGAACTCATGTCGAACAGCGCCACCGCCTCGCGGCAGGCGCGGTGTTCCGCGCCGCTCCACGGCAGCCAGTTCTGTTGCCCGAACGAGTAGCGGATCTCGGGCGATTGTCCGGCAGGCGCGAAGAAGTTTGGCCGCTCCCAGCCCATCTTGCTGCCGAAATTGGCGCCGGCAGCGTGCAGGTGGGCATAGAGCGGCGAGCGCCGGAACGGCCGCGCCGTATCCAGTTCCCGGTTGGGCCAGGGCATCGCGTAGTGCAGGCCCAGCGTTTCCCTGACGCGGTCGTGCAGCCAGCTTTGGTTGCCGTTGAAGCCGGCAAAGCGGCGGATATCGACCGGCCACAGGTCCATGGTCGGGTCGCCCGCGACGATCCATTCCGCCAGTGCCATGCCGGCGCCGCCGGCAGACGCGATCCCCATTGAGTTGAAGCCCGCGCCCACGTAGAAATTGCGCAGCTCGGGCGCTTCGCCGAGGATGAAGTTGTTGTCCGGCGTGAAGGACTCGGGCCCATTGTAGAACTGCTTGACCTGCGCCGACTCCAGTGCCGGAACGCGGATCAGCGCGTTCTCCATCAGGATCTCGAACTGATCCCAGTCATCAGGCAGCAACTGGAACTCGAACGGCTCAGGAATGCCCTGCATGCCCCACGGCTTGGCATTGGGCTCGAAGCCGCCCATCACCAGCCCGCCCACTTCTTCCTTGAAGTAGATGAAGCCGTCCGGGTCGCGCATCACCGGCAGGTCAGGATGCACGCCGGCAATGCGCTCGGTGACGATGTAATAGTGCTCGGCCGAGTGCAGCGGCACGGTCACGCCGCACATCTGCCCGACCTGGCGCGCCCACTGGCCGGCGCAGTTGACGACGATCTCCGCCTCGATGCGGCCTTCGTCGCCGGCCTTGTTGCGCCAGCTCACGCCGGTGGCGCGGCCATCGCGGGTATGGATCGCGGTGATCTTCGTATCCTGCGCGATGACCGCACCGCGGCTGCGCGCGCCGCGCGCCAGCGCCTGGGTCAGGTCAGTCGGGTTGGCCTTGCCGTCGCCCGGCAGCCAGACCGCCCCAAGCAGGTCGTCAGTGCGCATCACCGGCCATAGTTCGCCGGCCTGGGCGGGCGAGATCACCTCGCAATCCACGCCATAGGCCCGCGCCACCGCCGCGGTGCGGCGCAGTTGCGTCATGCGTTCCGCGGTGCGCGCGACCGACAGCGAGCCGCATTGCTTCCAGCCGGTGCCGAGGCCCGTTTCCGCTTCCAGTTCGCTGTACAGCTGGGTGGAGTAGCGGATCAGTTTCGTCATGCTTTCCTGCGAGCGCAGTTGCCCGACCAGCCCGGCCGCGTGCCAGGTGGTGCCGCAGGACAGTTGTCCCTGTTCCAGCAGGACCACATCCTTCCAGCCGAGCTTGGTCAGGTGATAGGCGACGCTGCAACCGATGATGCCGCCGCCGATGATGACGACGCGGGAGTGGGATGGGATGACAGGGGACATGGCGGGAAAACCTCGGCAGGAAAGGGTTTGGCGTTGCCTGCCATGTTATGCAAAAAAACGCCAACAAACAACACAAAATGCAACATACGTCGACGGATCAGCGCGCCAGTTGCAGTGTCAGGATCCCCGCCAGGACCAGCGCGGTCGCAATCAGCCGCCGCCGGTCGAAGGGCTCGCGCAGCAGGAAGTGGCCCAGCAGCGCGGCAAAGATCACGCTCGATTCACGCAGCGCAGCCAGCTTGGTCACGGGCGCCATGGTCATCGCCCACAGCATCAGCGCATACGAGCCCACCCGGTTGATGCCGCCGATCCACGCGCGCTTCCATTCCGTGCGCATCAGCGTGACCAGCGCGTTGCCGCGCCGGCTGAAGGCGTAGGTCGGCATGAAGATGTGCGACATCGCCTGCAGCCAGACGATGTAGGTGAAGACCTCGCCGTAGCGCTTGACCGCGGTGCCGTCGATCACGGTGCCGGCCGCCAGGCAGGCCCCGGCCAGCAGCGCAAAGCCGAGCAGGTCGGGCGATTGCCGGCGCCAGCGCACCAGGCTGACCAGCCCGCAGCAGATCAGCGCGATGCCGGCATAGCCGCCTGGCCCCAGCCGTTCGCTGCCGGCCAGCAGCAGCAGGATCGCCACCATCATCGGCGCCGAGCCGCGCATCAGCGGATAGGCCTGGCTGAAGTCACCACGGTTGTAGGCAGCCACCAGCGACAGCTTGTAGCCGACTTCCAGCGCCACTGTGGCCAGCAGGAAGGGCCACACCTGCGGCGCGGGCAGGGGCACCAGGAACAGGAAGGGCAAGGCCACCAGCAGGCAGAAGGTGTCGATCAGAGCCATCGACGACAAGCGGTCGCCGCCGATCTTGACGATGGCGTTCCACGACGCGTGCATCAGCGCGGACAGCATCACGGCGGCAAAGGCGAGGCCGTGAAAGTCTGGGGGGAGGGGCATGAAGGGTTGAGTTTGCGAACCGATGGTTTGCTCCCCTCTCCCGCTCGCGGGAGAGGGGAGCCTGCTGCTAGGCGAGTGAGGTGAAGATGCTCAAGGGGTCAAGCCGCTTCTGCCAGCGGCGCCTGCATCTTGATCCCCATCTCGCGCAGCACCTCGCCAATCGCCGTCACCACATTGCGCATCTCGTTGTCGTCGATCGCACCAATGCACCCGACGCGGAAGGTCTCCATCTGCGTCAGCTTGCCCGGATACAGGATGTAGCCGCGCTCGCGCACCCTGGCGTAGAAGGTCTTGAAGTCATAGCGCGCGTCGGCCGGCGCATGGAAGGTGACGATGATCGGCGCCTGCACCGCCGCCGGCAGGAAGGCGCGGAAGCCGAGTGCGGCCATGCCCTGCACCAGCGCGTCGCAGTTCCTGCGGTAGCGCGCGCCGCGCACCGGCTGGCCGCCTTCTTCCAGGAACTGGTCGAGCGCGGTGCGGAACGCCGCCACCACGTGCGTGGGCGGCGTGAAGCGCCACTGCGTGGTCTTCTGCATGTAGACGTACTGGTCGTACAGGTCCAGCGCCAGCGAGTGGCTGTTGCCCTGGCTGGCTTCCAGCACGTCTTTCTTCACCAGCACGAAGCCCATGCCCGGCACGCCCTCGATGCACTTGCCGGTGGCGGCCACCAGCGCGTCGAACGGCATGGTGCGGGCGTCGATCTCGATCGCGCCGAACGAGCTCATCGCGTCGACGATCAGCCCCTTGCCCAGCCGCTGGCACAGCGCGGCGATTTCCTGCAGCGGGTTGAGCACGCCGGCGCCGGTCTCGCAGTGCACCTGCGCCACGTGCGTGATCGACGGGTCGCGCCGGATGGCCTCTTCTATCAGCGCGGCGGTGGCGGGCTGGTCTTCGGGGATCGGCAGTTCCACGCTGGCGCGGCCAAGCACCTTGCAGATCTTGAGGATGCGCTGGCAATAGGCGCCGTTCTGCGGCACCAGCACCTTGCCGTCGCGCGGCACCACGTTGGCGATGGCGGCCTCCACCGAGAACGTGCCGCTGCCCTGCATCGGCACGCACACATGGGTGCCTTCGCCGTGGACGATGCGCACCAGGTCGTCGCACAGGCTGCGCGTGATGGCGTTGAAGGCGGCGTCCCACGAGCCCCAGTCGCGCAGCATGGCCTGCTTGGTGGCGAGCGAGGTGGTCAGGGGACCGGGGGTCAGAAGGATCGGGTCGTTGCCGCGAATCATGATGAGCTCCTGATTGGGAAGGAGTGGAAACAGGGGAAAGGTCAGTCGTTGCCCTGGCGCCAGGCCTGGGTCTTGCAATCGAGCACGCGTTGCAGCAGGTAATAGAGCAGGCAGGCGAAGGCCGAGGTCAGCACCACCAGCGTCGCCATTGCCGCCGCGGGGCCGATGTCGCCGGATTCATCCAGGTTGACGATCTCGACCGAGGCCAGCTTGGTGTCGGCGCCGTACAGGAACACCACTGCGGAGACCGTAGTCATCGCATTGATGAACAGGTAGCGCGAGATCTCCAGGATGGCCGGCAGGCAGGCCGGCACCGTGACCTTGAAGAAGGTCTTGTAGAACGGCACCTTGAGCGATGCGGACACGGCCTCGAACTCGCTGTCGAGCTGCTTGAGCGCGGTGACCGCCGTCAGGTGGCAGGACGCGTAATAGTGGACGATGGTCACCAGCACCAGGATCCCCAGCGTCTGGTACAGCCCGTGCATCGGGTTGGCCTGCGGCACGAAGAAGAAGATGTAGCCCAGGCCCAGCACCAGCCCGGGCACGCCCATCGGCAGCACCGCCATCAGCCGCACGAAGCTGCGCAGCCAGTCCATGCCGCGGGTCTTCTCCAGCAGGTAGGCGGTGGCGAAGATGAACACCGGCCCGATCACCGCGGCCAGTCCCGCCATGCGCAGGCTGTTCAGGTAGGAATCGACCACGCCGCCCTCGACCAGCCCCACCCGGTAGTGGTTCAGCGACAGCGAGAAGTTGTACGGCCACAGCTTGACGAAGGACGCGTAGATCGCCATGCCCATCACCGCCAGCATCAACGCCGCCATCAGCCAGCAGAACATCGCCATGGCCAGGTCGAAGCGGCGGCTGCGGCGCGGCACGTAGGGCACCGAGCGTGCCGACATCAGCGCCATCTGGCGGCGCTGCACGCGCGCATCGACACAGTAGGTGACGGCCACCGGCACCAGCAGCATCAGCGACACCACCGCGCCCTGCGAGAAGTCCTGCATGCCGATCACCAGCTTGTAGATGTCGGTGGCCAGCATATGGAAATTGCCGCCGATCACCTTGGGGATGCCGAAGTCCGAGATCGCATAGGTGAACACCACCATGGCCGCGCTGACCAGGCCGTAGCGCGCGCCCGGCACGGTGATGGTGAAGAACTTGCGCACGGTCGAGGTGCCCAGCGCATCGGCCGCCTCGTACAGCCGCGCGTCGGTCAGCGACAGCGCGGTGATCAGGATCATCAGCGCATGCGGGAAGGTGGCGAACACCAGCGAGGCCACGATGCCCAGCGGCCCGTAGATCTGGGTGCTGCCCATCCACGGCTTGAACAGCCCCTGGTTGCCGAACCAGAAGATGAAGGAGATCGCCGCCAGCAGCGATGGCGCCAGCAGCGGGATCAGCGCCAGGTTGCGCAGCAGGCCCTTGCAGGCGATGCGGCTGCGCGTCAGCGCATAGGCAAAGCTGAATGCCAGCGGCAGGGTGATGCAGGTGGCCAGGGCAGAGACCCACAGGCTGTTCCACACCGAGCGCAGCAGCGCGGGCGACTCGAAATACGCGCGGAAGTGCGCGATGCCGGCCAGGCTGCCGTCGCGGTTCTGCACGCTCTTGGCCAGGATCATCACGATCGGCGCCAGCACGAAGCAGGCGAGCGCCAGCGCGGCCAGCGCCAGCAGCACGTGGGCGAGGCGGTCGGTCCAGTGCGCGCGCACGGCGGTTGCGACCACGGCCGGCGGGGCGGGTTGCGCGCCAGGGTTGGCAGGCCCGGCCGGCCCGCTGGTGGCGGGAGCGGGGATGGTATCGGTGGCCGGCATGGTGGCAGACGTATTGGCCGGCGCCGCAGTGAGGCTCATGCGCATGCGTGGCGGAAAATGCGGATACGGTCAGCGGGAATGGCCAGGCGCAGCAGGTCGCCGGTGTTCGGGCGCAGCTCGTGCAGGTCATTGAGGGAGAGGTCCGCGTACAGGGCGCCGGACGCTGCGTCAGGCAGGCGCAGCGTCAGCCGCGAGAACGCGCCGAGGAACTCGATCTTGTCCACGGTGGCCTCCAGCACGTTGGGGCCATGCTGTTCGATTCCGCGCACGCATACGTCTTCGGGGCGGAAGAACACCTGCACGTCCTCGTCGGCGCAACAGCCCGGGGGCGCGGCGCAGCGCATGCGCACGCCGCCCAGGTGCAGCTCGCCGTCGCCGCAGACGCGCGCGCCCAGCATATTGGTCTTGCCGACGAAGTCCGCGGCGAACGGCGTGGCCGGGCGCTGGTAGATCTGCGCCGGCGTGCCCACCTGCTCGATCGCGCCCTGGTTCATCACCACGATGCGGTCGGCCATCGACAATGCCTCTTCCTGGTCGTGCGTGACCAGGATGGTGGTGATGTTCAGCCGTTGCTGCAGCGCGCGGATCTCGCTGCGCAGCCGCACCCGCACACGGGCATCGAGCGCGGACAGCGGCTCATCCAGCAACAGCAGGCCGGGTGAGGTGGCCAGCGCGCGCGCAATCGCCACGCGCTGCTGCTGTCCGCCGGACAGCTGCGCCGGGTACTGGTTGCCGCGCTCGGGCAGCCCCACCAGCGTCAGCAGCTCATCCACGCGGGCGCGGCGCTGGTCACGCGGCATGCGGCGGTTGACCAGGCCGTAGGCCACGTTGTCCGCCACCGTCAGGTTGGGGAACAGCGCGTAGGACTGGAACACGATGCCGTAGTCGCGCTCCATCGGCGGCAGCGTGGAGATGTCGCGCCCGCCCTGGCGGATGGTGCCGGCGCTCTGCGATTCCAGTCCGGCGATGATGCGCAGCAGCGTGGTCTTGCCGCAGCCCGACGGGCCCAGGAAGCACAGCAGCTCGCCCTGGCGCACGTCCAGGTCGATATTGTGGAGTGCGACGAAGGCGCCGCTGCTGCCGCCGAAGCGCTTGTGGATGCCTTTCAGGCTGAGGTAGGTCTCGGCCGTGGATGGGGAGGTCTGCATGGCGTGGGGCCCGGTGGGTTCTGTTGGGGGACCCGGCGTCCTCTGCCCCAGGGGGCGAGGGCGCCGGTACAGGACGGCGCTCAGGCGCTCAGGGCTGCTTCTCCGACTTGCTGGCATAGCGCTTCTGCCACTCGGCCAGCACGCGCTCACGGTTCTTGGCGATATGGCTGAAATCGTTCTTGACCAGCATCTGCTCGTAGTTGGCCGGGATGGTCTCGATCTTCCTCGCCACGCCCGGATAGGCGACGATGGCCCAGTCCTTGGCAAACAGCTGGTTGGCCTCCTTGCTGGCCAGCCAGTCCATGTAGCGCTGCGCGGCTTCCATTTTCTTGGTGCCCTTGACGATGCCGGCAGCCTCGATGTCGTAGCCCAGGCCTTCCTTGGGGAAGATCATCTCGATCGGCGCGCCCGAGGCCAGCGTCTTGTGCGCGCGCAGCTCGAACGAGATGCCGATCGGGAACTCACCAGAGCCGGCCTGCTTGCATGGCTTGGAGCCCGAATGGGTGTACTGGGCGATGTTCTCGTGCAGTGCATCCATGTACTTCCAGCCATCCTGCTCGCCATAGAGCTGCAGCCAGGCGGTCACGTCCAGGAAGCCGGTGCCGGAAGAGGCCGGGTTGGGCATCACGATGGTGCCCTTGTAGACGGGCTTGGCCAGGTCCTTCCAGGTCTCGGGGCGCGGCAGGTTGCGCTTCTTGGCTTCGATGGTGTTGAAGCAGATGGTGGCGCCCCAGACGTCCAGCCCCACCCAGGACGGCGGCGTGGCCTTGTCGCTGTAGTCGCGCGTCAGTTTCTCGAAGCCCTTGGGCGAGTAGGGCGCCAGCATCCCTTCCTGCTTGAGCAGTTCCAGGCTCGACGCAGCCAGCCCGGCGATCACGTCGGCCTGCGGGTTGCCTTTTTCGGCGAGCGCCTTGGCGGTGATGACGCCGGTGGAGTCGCGCACGTACTTCAGTTCGATATCGGGCGCCACCTTGGCAAAGCCCTCGGCGTACGGCTTGAGGGTCTCGATCTCCCACGCCGTGTAGACGGTGAGGGTGGTCTTCTGGGCCAGCGCCGTGCCGGAGGCGGCTAGCGCAAGCAGGGCGGCGGCGGTGCGCAGGGTGGAAGTGAAGGACGGTTGCATGGGACTCCTTCTGGCATTGTAGGTGGAGATATGTGTCAATTTGGTGAATATGTTGCATTGCCATAGGGCGTGCTGCACAACATTGAATCACCGTGAAACCCTTGTGCTACAACACTTGCAAGACATATGCCTGGGTTTTCGCGCTCCGTGCGTCACCATCCGCGCCACATCGATGTCTTGATTGTTGACAATATACAAACCGCTTGCTTTAATGGCAATAAGGATTTTCGATATTGCGCAATCCCTCACAAACGGGAGTTTTCATGTCACGCCAAGCACCGCTGGCGAGCGAAATCACCATCCTGCAGAGCCAGTCCCTGGCCACCCTGGTGCAGCGCGAACTGGAACTGCGGATCATGTCGGGCGACCTGCCCCCCGGCGCCAAGCTCAATGAGATCGAGGTGGCAGGGCAGCTCAATGTGTCGCGCGGACCGGTGCGGGAAGCCTTCCGGGCGCTGGAGCAGGCCGGCCTGCTGCGCACCGAGAAGAACCGCGGCGTGTTCGTGCGCGCCATCTCGGTGGAAGAAGCCGATGAGATCTATGAGCTGCGCGCCGTGCTGGATGAGTTCATCGGCCGCCAGCTGGCCGCCCGCATCACGCCCGAGGGCCTGCGCGAACTGCGCGCGCTGGTGGAATCGCTGGGCGTCGCCAGCCAGGCGCGCGATGTCGATGAATACACGCGGCTGAACCTGGAGTTCCACGACCGCATGGTCGAACTGGCCGGCAACCGCAAGCTGCTGGATACCTACCGGCGCCTGGTCAAGGAACTGACGCTGTTCCGGCGCGAAGCGCTGTCCGGCAGCCACGCCGCCATGCCCGACTCCACCCGCGAGCACCGCGCCATCGTCTCGGCGATTGCCGCGCGCGACGGCGAACTGGCCGCGCGCCTGATGCGCGAGCACGTGGAGCGTGGCCGCGCCCGCATGCATGCCGCGGTGGACCCGGCCAGCGCCGACAAGGGCGCCGCTGCCTGAATCCGACCGTATCCATGGAAAGTACCGACCCCGATCGCGCCCAAGCACAGGAACCCCAACATGCCTGACACCAATGCCCGCACCATTACCGTCAACCAGCGCACCTACCGCTGGATGCAGCAGCCCGTCGTGGTGGTCTGCGTCGACGGCTGCGAGTTCGACTACCTGGAAGCCGCCGCCGCCAGCGGCCGCGCGCCCTACCTGAAGCGGCTGCTGGAAGCCGGCTCCGCCTTCCGCGGCGCCTGCGTGGTGCCCACCTTCACCAACCCCAACAACCTGTCCATCGTCTGCGGCGCGCCGCCGGCGGTGCACGGCATCTGCGGCAACTACTTCTTTGACCGCAGCGCCAACGGCGGGCGCGGCGAGGAAGTGATGATGAACGACCCCAAGTACCTGCGCGCCGGCACCATCCTGGCCGCGTTTGCCGATGCCGGGGCCAGCGTCGCCGTGGTGACCGCCAAGGACAAGCTGCGCCGCCTGCTGGGCCACGGCATGCAGGGCATCTGCTTCTCGTCGGAGAAGGCCGACCAGGCCACGGTGGAAGAGAACGGCATCGACGGCGTGGTCGAACTGGTCGGCATGCCGGTTCCAGACGTGTACAGCGCGGAGTTGTCGGAGTTCGTCTTCGCCGCCGGCGTGCGCCTGATGGAAACGCGCCGCCCGGACCTGATGTACCTGTCCACCACCGACTATATCCAGCACAAGTTCGCACCCGGCTCGGACGGCGCCAACGCTTTCTACGCCATGATGGACAAGTATCTGGCGCGGCTGGACGAACTGGGCTGCGTGGTCGCGCTGACCGCCGATCACGGCATGAACGCCAAGCACGACGACGCCACCAAGGCGCCCAACGTGATCTACCTGCAGGACCACCTGGACGCATGGCTGGGCCGCGGCGTGGAAGACGGCGGCGCGCGCGTGATCCTGCCGATCACCGATCCCTACGTGGTCCACCACGGTGCGCTCGGGTCCTACGCCACCATCTATCTGCCCGACGATGCGGACCCGGCCGCGATCAAGGCCCGGCTGTCCGACCTGCAGGGCGTGGAAAGCGTGCTGACCAATGCCGAGGCCTGCGCGCGCTTTGAACTGCCGCCCGACCGCGTCGGCGACCTGGTGGTGACCAGCGACAAGCATGTGGTGCTGGGCACCAGCCACAGCCGCCACGACCTGTCCGGGCTGGACGCGCCGCTGCGCTCGCACGGTGGCGTGTCGGAGCAGACCGTGCCGCTGGTATTCAACCGCGCCACGGCCGGTATCCCCGGCAAGGCCCTGCTGCGCAACTTCGACATCTTCGATGTCGCGCTGAACCATCTGCACTGAGTGCATCGAGCCGTACCGAACCGTGTTGACCGGAGGAGACTTATGAACGCCCCCCAATTCCCCGCTGGCGCCGTCAGCCCCCATTTCCGCGCCGAGGCCCTGCGCATCGACGGCCAGAAGATCGTGCGCGAGCGCATGATCGAAGTGCGCAACCCGTATGACGGCACTCTGGTCGGCACCGTGCCCAAGGCCACGCTTGACGATGTGCGCCGTGCCTTCGAAGTGGGCCAGGCCTACCGCTCCACGCTGACGCGCTATGAGCGCGCCGCCATCCTGAACCGCGCCGCCGCGCTGCTGCGTGAGCGCACTGAAGAAGCGTCGGACCTGATCACGCTGGAATCCGGCCTGTCCAAGAAGGATTCGCTGTATGAGATCGGCCGCGTCGCCGACGTGCTTGGCTTTGCCGCCACCGAGGCGCTGCGCGACGATGGCCAGCTGTTCTCGTGCGACCTGACCCCGCACGGCAAGAAGCGCCGCGTGATGACCCAGCGCGAGCCGCTGCTGGGCGTGATCTGCGCCATCACGCCGTTCAACCACCCGATGAACCAGGTGGCGCACAAGGTGGCGCCGTCGATCGCCACCAACAACCGCATGGTGCTCAAGCCGTCGGAGAAGGTGCCGTTGTCGGCGTTCTACCTGGCCGACCTGCTGTATGAAGCCGGCCTGCCGCCGCAGATGCTGCAGGTGATCACCGGCGACCCGCGCGAGATCGCCGACGAGCTGATCACGCACCCCGCCGTGGACCTGGTGACCTTTACCGGCGGCGTGGCGATCGGCAAGTACATTGCCAGCAAGGCCGGCTACAAGCGCGTGGTGCTGGAGCTGGGCGGCAACGACCCGCTGATCGTGCTGGACGATGCCGACCTGGACCGCGCTTCGGACCTGGCGGTGCAGGGCTCCTACAAGAACTCGGGCCAGCGCTGCACCGCGGTCAAGCGCATGCTGGTGCATGAGGCCGTCGCCGCGCGCTTTACCGAACTGGTGGTCGAGAAGACGCGCGCTTGGAAATACGGCGACCCGATGGATCGCGGCGTGGACATGGGCACGGTGATCGACGAGCAGGCCGCGATGCTGTTCGAGGCGCGCGTCAATGAAGCGGTAGCGCACGGCGCGCGCCTGCTGGTGGGCAACCACCGCAACGGTGCCAGCTATTCGCCGACCGTGATCGACCGCGTGGACCCGTCGATGACGGTGGTGCGCGAGGAGACGTTCGGGCCGGTGTCGCCGATCATTACCTTCCGCGATGTCGATGACGCCATCCGGATTTCCAACGGGACCGCGTTCGGGCTGTCTTCCGGCGTGTGCACCAACAATATCGAGGCCTTCACCAAAATCGCCAACTCGCTGCATGTGGGCACGGTCAATCTTTGGGAAGTGCCGGGCTACCGCATCGAACTGACGCCGTTTGGGGGCATCAAGGATTCGGGGCTGGGCTATAAGGAAGGCGTGCAGGAGGCGGCCAAGAGCTTTACCAACCTGAAGACGGTGACGTTGCCGTGGGCGTGAAGCACCGGGGGAAATGAATCTGTCGCTGGTTTGGCCCCTCTCCCGCAAGCGGGAGAGGGGCATGGTCCTTGGCACACCGCAGCACCCGCTGCGCTAGAATCAGCCCCCAGTCCCTGACGCTTCCGGAGTCACCGTGCTCGCCGAACAACGGCAGAAATACATCCTCGACCAGCTCTCCGCCACCGGCGCGCTGGCTATCAGCGAACTGGTGACCGAGCTCGACGTCTCGCGCGAGACCGTCCGGCGCGACCTCAACGCGCTGGCCGCCCGTGGCCTGCTGGTGCTGACCCACGGCGGCGCGCTGGCTTCTGACCGCACCGAGCCCGATACCCAGACCCGCGCCGCGGTCAATGCCGAAGGCAAGCGCGCGATCGGCGTGCGCGCCGCCGAGCTGGTGCGCGACGGCGCCTCGCTGATCCTGGACTACGGCACCACCACCCACGCGGTGGCGCAGGCGCTGCATGGCCACCACAACCTGCTGGTCTACACCAACGACCTTGCCATCGCCCAGCTGCTGGGCCGGCGCAACGGCAACCGGGTGATCGTGCTGGGCGGGGAGCTGCAGGACAACGAAGACGCCACGCACGGCTGGGACACCATCGAACAGCTGTCGCGCTACCACACCGACTTTGCCTTTGTCGGCATCGGCGGCGTCACGCCGCGCGGCGAGATCTGCGACTTCTCCCGCGCCGCGGCGGAACTGCGCAGCCGCATGCTGCTGGCCGCCGACGTGGCCTGCGTGGTGGCTGACCATACCAAGTTCGGCCGCAATACCGGCGTGACCATCAAGCATTTCGACCTGGCTGCCTGGCTGATTACGGACATGGCGCCGGAGCCGGAACTGGCCGCGGCGCTCAAGGAGCGGGGCGCCAAGCTGCTCATCGCCTGAAGGCCCAGAGCGTCCGCCCCAGTCGGATTCCCAAAGGCGGCGCGGCGCTGTCCGCTGATCGCACGGAAATCCCCGCCTGATGCACTAAAATGCGGCTTTCACGCCGCTGTCACAGGTGTTTTGACTGTCGTGTGCCCCACGCTGGTGCTAAAGTGCTGCATTGTCCGACAGGCACGGCCCCGCCGTGAATGTGCGGACAACCGGAGGCCACCCACCTTCCATCGGCGCAACGCCAGACGGCACCACAGACCGGCACCAAGCCGGCAAGGCTGCCGGATCCAGCCACTCCAGCACAGCAAGAGACATCCGTGAATTCTCCCTCCCTTGACGCATTCCTGGCGGGGGTTGCCCGCCGCGACCCCAATCAACCTGAATTCCTCCAGGCCGTGAAGGAAGTGATGATGACGCTCTGGCCCTTTGTCGAGCGCAATCCGCGCTACGCCGACCAGGCCCTGCTCGAGCGGCTGGTGGAGCCCGAGCGCGTGATCCAGTTCCGCGTGGCCTGGACCGACGACCAGAACCGGGTGCAGGTCAACCGCGCCTTCCGCGTGCAGCACAGCTCGGCCATCGGCCCGTTCAAGGGCGGCATGCGCTTCCACCCGACTGTGAACCTGTCGGTGCTGAAGTTCCTGGGCTTCGAGCAGACCTTCAAGAACGCGCTGACCACGCTGCCCATGGGCGGCGGCAAGGGCGGCTCGGACTTTGATCCCAAGGGCAAGTCCGATGGCGAAGTGATGCGTTTCTGCCAGGCGCTGGTGACCGAGCTGTTCCGCCACCTGGGCCCGGATACCGACATCCCGGCCGGCGACATCGGCGTGGGCGCACGTGAAGTCGGCTTTATGGCCGGCATGATGAAGAAGCTTTCCAACCAGTCCGCCTGCGTCTTCACCGGCAAGGGCCTGGCCTACGGCGGCAGCCTGATGCGCCCGGAAGCGACCGGCTACGGCACGGTCTACTTTGCGCAGGAGATGCTGCACCGGCGCGGGCGCGCTTTCGACGGCCTGCGCGTGCTGATCTCGGGCTCGGGCAACGTGGCCCAGTACGCGGCCGAGAAGGCGATCGAGCTGGGCGCCACGGTGCTGACGCTGTCCGATTCAGGCGGCGTGCTGCACTACCCGCAGGGCATGACTACCGAGCAGCTGGCCGAAGTGATGGCCTTCAAGAATGAAGAGCGCGGCCGCCTGTCTGACTTTGCCGCCCGCCACGGCATGGCCTTCGAAGCCGGCCGCACCCCGTGGCACGTGCCCGCCGACGTGGCGCTGCCGTGCGCCACCCAGAACGAGCTGGACGGCAACGACGCCGAGACCCTGCTCGGCAATGGCGTGATCTGCGTGGCCGAAGGCGCCAACATGCCGTCGACGCTGGAAGCCGTGGACCGCTTTGTCGATGCGAAGATCCTCTACGCCCCGGGCAAGGCCAGCAATGCCGGCGGCGTTGCCACTTCCGGCCTGGAAATGTCGCAGAACGCCATGCGCCTGTCCTGGCACCATGCCGAGGTCGACGAGAAGCTGCACGCGATCATGAAGGACATCCACCAGAACTGCATCCACCACGGGCAGAAGGCGGATGGCTATATCAACTACGTGGAAGGCGCGAACATCGCCGGCTTCGTCAAGGTAGCCGACGCCATGCTGGCGCAAGGCGTGATCTGACCTGAAGTTCCGGCCGGCGCAATGCCGGCCGTTGCCAGGCGGGTGCAGGCACGTACCCGCCTGGCGCATCTCGCCCCGAGTCCCCCTCTGGCAGTACCCACCCCGCAGCGCTGGGCAGCGCCCTCACGCTCGCCATTTCCCGCCACGGCCCGCCGCCCGACTGCATCTCCCGATTATTCGCAAATCGCGAACACTGTCCTCGGACTTTGCTACGTAGTCAGTGCACGGCGCCTTGCCTACTATGCACACACCCCAGGCGAACACCACTGGTGAACGAATACAGCGGTAGCAATAACTAACTTCACAGCCTATCCAGGCGCCCCCTGACCGGAGATCATCATGACGAACCCCAAGCTCGAAGTCCTGACCCCGCAAAACAGCCAGCTGATCTTTATCGACCACCAGCCGCAGATGGCCTTCGGGGTGCAGTCGATGGACCGCCAGGCCCTGAAGAACAACACCGTTGGCCTGGCCAAGGCGGCGAAGATCTTCAATATCCCGACCACCATCACCACGGTGGAAACGGAGTCGTTCTCGGGCTTCACCTACCCGGAACTGCTGGATGTGTTCCCGGACCACAAGCTGCTGGAGCGCACCTCGATGAACTCCTGGGACGACCAGAAGGTGCGTGACGCCCTCAAGGCCAACGGTCGCAAGAAGGTGGTGGTGTCCGGCCTGTGGACCGAGGTCTGCAACAACAGCTTTGCCCTTTGCGCCATGGCCGAAGGCGACTATGAGATCTACATGGTGGCCGATGCCTCCGGCGGCACCTCGAAGGAAGCCCACGACTACGCCATGCAGCGCATGGTCCAGGCCGGCGTGGTGCCGGTCACGTGGCAGCAGGTGCTGCTGGAATGGCAGCGCGACTGGGCCCACCGCGACACGTATGACGCGGTGATGAAACTGGTCAAGGAGCACTCGGGCGCCTACGGTATGGGGGTGGACTACGCCTACACCATGGTCCACAAGGCCGCGCAGCGCACCGCCACGCCGCATGAGGCACTGGCCGCCGTGCCTGCCCGCTGAGCCGGCACTGAACCAGCCGCAAGCTCACCCGATCCCTTGATTGCATCCAGGAGTCCCATCATGACCACCATTACGACGCAGGACGGCACGCAGATCTTCTACAAGGACTGGGGCAGTGGCAAGCCCGTGGTCTTCTCCCACGGCTGGCCCCTCAATGCCGATGCGTGGGACGCGCAGATGCTGTTCCTGGTGCAGCAGGGGTTCCGGGTGATCGCCCATGACCGCCGCGGCCACGGGCGATCGGACCAGCCGGCGCAGGGCAACGACATGGACACCTACGCCGACGACCTGGCCGCGCTGCTGGACGCGCTGGACCTGCGCGATGCCACGCTGGTGGGGCATTCCACCGGTGGCGGCGAGGTGGCGCACTACATCGGCCGCCATGGCACCGGCCGTGTCGCCAAGGCGGTGCTGATCGGCGCGGTGCCGCCGATCATGCTCAAGACCGCGGCCAACCCCGGCGGGCTGCCGATCGATGTGTTCGACGGCATCCGCAAGGGCGTGGCCGACAACCGCTCGCAGTTCTACCAGGACCTGGCGACGCCGTTCTTCGGCTTCAACCGCCCCGGCGCCAAGGTCTCGCAAGGCACCATCGATGCCTTCTGGGCGCAGGGCATGGCCGGCGGCATCGTGGGCCAGTACGCCTGCATCAGGGAATTCTCGGAAGTGGACTACACCGAGGACCTGAAGAAGTTCGACGTGCCCACGCTGATCCTGCATGGCGATGACGACCAGATCGTGCCTATCGACGCTGCGGCGAAGCGGTCGGTGGAACTGGTCAAGGGCGCGACCCTCAAGGTGTATCCGGGCGCTTCGCACGGCATGTGCGTGGTCAATGCCGACCAGGTCAACGCCGACCTGCTGGCCTTCCTGAAGGCCTGAGCCCGATGTCAGTCACCCGCCGGCAATTTATCGCCTCGGCCGCCGCGCTCGGCGCGGCGCCGCTCTCGGAGACCTTCGCCATGCCGCCTGGCAGCCAGCCCAGCCTCATTCTCGTCAACGGCAAGTTCGCCACGCTCGACAAGTCCAGGCCGCAGGCGGACGCCGTTGCGATCCGCGACGGGCGTTTCGTCGCCGTCGGCACGCGCCAGGACATCATGAAGCTGGCCGGCGCGCAGACCAAGGTGGTCGACCTGAATGGCCGGCGCGCCATTCCCGGGCTGATCGACAGCCATATGCATATCATCCGCGGCGGCCTGAACTACAACATGGAGCTGCGCTGGGACGGCGTGCGCTCGCTCGCCGACGCCATGCGCATGCTGAAGGAACAGGTCGCGCGCACGCCAGCGCCGCAATGGGTGCGGGTGGTGGGCGGCTTCACCGAGCACCAGTTCGCCGAGAAGCGGCTGCCCACCATCGAGGAACTGAATGCCGTGGCGCCCGACACCCCGGTCTTCATCCTGCACCTGTACGACCGCGCCATCCTGAACGGCGCCGCGCTGCGCGCGGTGGGCTACAACAAGGACACCCCGAACCCGCCCGGCGGCGAGATCGCGCGGGATGCGCGCGGCAATCCCACCGGCCTGCTGCTGGCCAGGCCCAACGCCACCATCCTCTACGCCACGCTGGCCAAGGGCCCGAAGCTGCCGCCTGAATACCAGAAGAACTCCACGCGGCATTTCATGCGCGAGGTCAACCGGCTGGGTGTCACCGGCGTGATCGACGCCGGCGGTGGCTACCAGAACTACCCGGAGGACTACAGCATCATCGAGGAACTGCACCAGGCCGGGCAGCTCACGGTGCGCCTGGCCTACAACCTGTTCACGCAGAAGCCCAAGGAAGAGCTCAGCGATTTCAAGACCTGGGCCTCCAGGGTGAAGCCTGGCCAGGGCGACGACCTCTACCGCCACAATGGCGCCGGCGAGATGCTGGTCTACACCGCTGCCGACTTCGAGGACTTCCGCGTCGAGCGCCCCGAGATGGCGCCGTCGATGGAGGCCGACCTGGAGCCGGTGATCCGCCTGCTCGCGGAGAAGCGCTGGCCGTGGAGGCTGCATGCCACCTACGACCAGACCATCTCCCGTGCGCTCGATGTCTATGAAAAGGTGGCCAAGGACGTCCCGTTCAACGGCCTGAACTGGTTCTTCGACCACGCCGAGACCATCTCCGACCGCAATATCGACCGCATCGCCGCACTCGGCGGCGGCATCGCGGTGCAACACCGGATGGCCTACCAGGGCGAGTACTTTGTCGAGCGCTACGGCGCACGCGCGGCCGAGGCGACGCCGCCGGTGAAGAAAATGCTGGAGAAGGGCGTCAAGGTCGGCGCCGGCACCGATGCCACGCGCGTGGCCTCTTACAACCCGTGGGTGTCGCTGTACTGGCTGACCACCGGCAAGACCGTGGGCGGCATGTCGATGTACCCGCAGGCCAACCTGCTCGACCGCGAGACCGCGCTGCGGCTGTGGACCGAGGCCAATACCTGGTTCTCGTCCGAAACCGGCAAGAAGGGCCAGATCAAGGCGGGCCAGCTGGCCGACCTGGCGGTGCTGTCCGCGGATTACTTCAGCGTGCCGGGCGACGAGATCCAGGACATCACCTCGGTGCTGACCATCCTCGGCGGCGAAGTGGTCTATGGCGACGGCGACTTCGGCAAGCTGTCGCCCGCCATCCCGCCGGCCATGCCGGACTGGTCGCCGGTGCGCCACGCGGGCGGCTACCAGCCGCGCCCGCAAGCCCAAAAGCTGGCCTTGAACACAGCCTGCGGCTGTGCCAGTTCATGCGGCGTGCACGGCCATGCGCATGCCAGGGCCTGGACGGCCGGCGTGCCCACCTCGGACGAGAGTACGTTCTGGGGCGCGCTGGGTTGCTCATGCTGGGCGTTCTGATGCCGCTGCGTTGCCGATACCAGGAGACCCGACCATGACTGCCCATCCCATCCGCCCCACGGCGCGCGCGGCGACCACGCCCGGCGCGCCCTCGGCCTGGCTGCGCTGGCTGGCGCTGCTGGCACTGTCCGCGCCCTACCTGCAGGGTGGACTGGTCAAGGCGGCTGACTTCGGTGCCGCCATCGCCGAGATGCAGCACTTCGGCCTGGCGCCGGCCGCGCCGCTGGCAGCGGCCGTGATCGTGCTGGAACTGGGCGCGGCCGCGCTGATGCTGAGCGGGCGGCTGCGGTGGCTGGGCGCGCTGGCGCTGGCCGTCTTCACCTTGTTGGCAACCTTTGTCGCCAACCGCTTCTGGCAGGCGCCGCCGGATGCACGCTTCGGGCAGGCCAACGCCTTCTTCGAGCATATCGCGCTGGCCGGCGGCCTTTGCCTGGTCGCCTGGGAAGACCTGCGGCAACGCCGCGCGGGCAGGGGCCAGGCATGAGCCCGGCCGCCAAGCCCGCGCCGATCCCCGGTGCCGCCGCGCCGGCCGGCGGCAGCTTCGCGCCGCTGGCGCATGGCACCTTCGCCGTGCTGTGGGCGGCGACGGTGCTGGGCAATATCGGCAGCTTCATGCGCGATGTGGCCAGCGCCTGGCTGGCGACTGACCTGTCGGGCTCGCCCGCCGCGGTCGCCATGATCCAGGCGGCCGGCACGCTGCCGGTGTTCCTGCTGGCGATTCCCGCCGGCGTGCTGTCTGACATCCTCGACCGCCGCCGCTTCCTGATCGTGATCCAGGTGGGGCTGGCAATGGTCAGCGGTTCGCTGATGCTGCTGGCATGGCAGGACGGGCTGACCATCGAGCTGCTGATCGGCCTGGCTTTC
This sequence comes from Cupriavidus necator, assembly GCF_016127575.1. Taxonomy (NCBI): domain Bacteria; kingdom Pseudomonadati; phylum Pseudomonadota; class Betaproteobacteria; order Burkholderiales; family Burkholderiaceae; genus Cupriavidus; species Cupriavidus necator. The sequence continues at coordinate 2,114,250 of NZ_CP066019.1, read as the reverse complement.
CTGGGCGGCATCGGCACCGCGATGATGGGGCCGACCTGGCAGTCGATCGTGCCGGAACTGGTGCCGGCCGGTGAACTGAAGCCGGCGGTGGCGCTGAACTCGCTGGGCGTCAATATCGCGCGCGCCATCGGGCCGGCCGCGGGCGGCCTGTTGCTGGCCGCGTTCGGCGCGGCGGCGACCTATGGCGCGGACGTGGCCAGCTATCTGTTCGTGATTGCCGCGCTGCTGTGGTGGAAGCGCCCGGCACGCGCCGAAGACCCGCTGCGCGAGCATTTCTTCGGTGCTTTCCGCGCCGGCGTGCGTTTTGCCAGGGCGCACAGCAAGCTCCATGTGGTGCTGCTGCGCGCGGCCTGCTACTTCGCGCTGGGCAGCAGCATCTGGGCCTTGTTGCCGCTGGTGGCGCGCCAGATGCTGCACGGCGGCGCATCGCTGTACGGCATGCTGCTTGGCGCGGTCGGCGTGGGTGCGATCCTGGGCGCGCTGGTGATGCCGCGCCTGCAGAAACGGCTGGACCTGGACCAGCTGATGCTGGCCGCGGCACTGGCTACCGCCGCGGTGATGGCGGTGCTGTCGGTGGCGCCGCCGGCATGGGCCGCCATGCTGGCGCTGCTGCTGCTTGGCGCCGCGTGGATCCTGGCGCTGACCACGCTGGCCGGCACGGCCCAGGCGATCCTGCCCAACTGGGTGCGCGGCCGCGCGCTGGCGGTCTACCAGATGGTGTTCAACGGCGCCATGGCGCTGGGCAGCCTGGTGTGGGGCTTTGTCGCGCAGGGGCTGGGCACTCCGGCGGCGCTGATGATCGCCGCGGCCGCGCTGTGCGTGGCCGCCTTCGTCATGCACCGCGTCAAGCTGCCGCGTGGCGAGGAAGACCTGGGCCCGGCACGGCACTGGCCAGCGCCCGAAGCCGCCGAGGAGGTGGCGCACGACCGCGGCCCGGTGATGATCCTGATCGAATACCGCGTGCGCGCGGCCGACCGCCAAGGCTTCCTGCAAGCCATCCACAAGCTGTCCGAGGAACGGCTGCGCGACGGCGCGTTCAACTGGGGCGTGATGGAGGACCCGGCCGATGCCGAGGCCTACACCGAGTGGTTCCTGGTCGAATCCTGGGCCGAGCACCTGCGCCAGCACGAGCGCGTGCCGCACGCGGACGCAGACCTGCAGCGCGAGGTCGCGCGCTTCCACACCGGCGAAGGGCCGCCGCGGGTGCGGCACCTGCTGGCAGCGGGGCGGCCTCTGGAATAAGCAAGCCATAGCGACGGCCTTCCGATCTGCCGCTGCGGAACTCCCCTCTCCCGCTTGCGGGAGCGGGGCAGGGGTGAGGGCAGGCGTGGCGCACCGACACCGCCCTTCAGGCAATGCCGCCACCCTGCCACCTACGCGTCCCTCATCCCCAAGGACCCCCCATGCACAACCAGCTGTTTATCGACGGCCGCTTCGTCGACGCCCTTGACGGGGACACCCTCGACGTCGTCAATCCGCACGACGGCAGCCTGATCACGCGCGTGACCGCGGGCGCGCAGCTCGATATCGACCGCGCCGTGGCCGCGGCACGCCGCGCCTTTCCCGCATGGTCGCGCCTCGCCGCCGGCGAACGCGGCAGGCTGCTGGCACGGCTGGCCGACGCCATCGAGGCCGACACGGGTCTGGCCGAACTCGAAAGCGCCGACACCGGCCACCCCATCCGCGATGCGCGCGGCCTCGACGTACCGCGCACCGCCGCGTGCTTCCGTTACTTCGCGGGCATGGCCGACAAGATCGAAGGCACCGTGGTGCCGGTCGAACCCGGTTTTCTCAACTATGTGCAACGGACCCCGGTCGGCGTGGTGGGGCAGATCGTGCCGTGGAACTTCCCGCTGATGTTCACCGGCTGGAAGCTGGGGCCGGCACTGGCGGCGGGCAATACGGTGGTGCTCAAGCCGTCGGAGCTGACGCCGCTGTCCGCGCTGCGCGTGGCGGCGCTGGCGGCTGACGTCGGTTTCCCGCCGGGCGTGATCAACGTCGTGCCCGGCTTCGGCAACGTGGCCGGGCAGCGGCTGGCCAATCATCCCGACGTGGACAAGATCGCCTTCACGGGGTCCACTGCCACCGGCCGGCGCATCGTCGAGGCCTCGCGCGGCAACCTCAAGCGCATCCAGCTAGAGTTGGGCGGCAAGGGCGCCAATATCGTCTTTGCCGATGCCGACCTGGATACCGCCGTGGCGGGCGCGGCCTGGGCCAGCTTCCACAACCAGGGCCAGGCCTGCATCGCCGGCTCGCGCCTGCTGCTGCATGAGGACATCGCCGATGCCTTCCTCGAGCGCTTCGTGGCGCTGGCGCAATCGATCCGCGTGGGCGATCCGGCCGACCCTGCCACCGAGATGGGGCCGCTGACCTCGGCCGCCCACCGCGACCGCGTGCTGGAGTCTGTGGAGATGGCACAGGCCCAGGGCGGCACCGTGCTGGCCGGAGGCAAGGCCCCTGCCGACCCCGGCCTGCGCCAGGGCTTCTATGTCGAGCCCACTGTGGTCGCTGCGCGCCCGCAGGACCGCATCGCCCAGGAGGAGGTCTTCGGCCCGGTCGTCACGGTGCTGCGCTTTGCCAGCGACGAGCAGGCGCTGGCCATCGCCAACGCCACGCAATACGGGCTGGGCAACGGGCTATGGACGCGCGACCTGGCCCGCGCGCACCGCCTCGCGCGCGATATCCGCGGCGGCATGTGCTGGGTCAACTGCTACAAGCGCGTCCATCCGGGCAGCCCCTTCGGCGGCGTGGGTGAATCCGGCTACGGGCGCGACATGGGGTTCGAGGCGATGCACGGCTACACCGAGTCGCGCTCGGTATGGATCAACGTGGATGCCGGCATTGCGCCGCACTTTGCGCGCTGAAGCCCGCGCGGCACCACCAATCATTTCAGGGAGAACGCAATGAAGCTCTATCTGGTATCACTGGCCGCCGGCATCCTGGTCGGCATCATCTATGCACTGCTGCAGGTGCGCTCGCCGGCGCCGCCGGTGGTGGCGCTGATCGGCTTGCTGGGCATGCTGATCGGCGAGCAAGTGGTGCCGCCCGTCAAGCGCCTGCTGGCGGGCGAGGCGGTCACGGTGGCCTGGTTCCGTGGCGAGTGCGTGCCGAAGATCACCGGCGCACCGTCGGCGCCGACGGCGGCACGCCCGGCTGCGGAAGCTGCACGGGACGAGCCGCAGGCGCACTAGGCATCGCGCTAGCTCAGCGCCAGCGTGCGTTGCCGCGCCAGTTCCGCCCAGCGCGCCGCTTCGGAAGCGACCAGTGCATTCATCGCCTCGCGTCCGCTGGCCACGACTTCAAAGCCATTGTCGTACAGGTACTGCGTGACGGCCGCTTCGCGCAGCGTCTGGCTGACTGCGGCGGCCAGGCGGTCGAGCTGCGCGGCCGGCGTGCCGGCCGGCGCGATCATGCCGACCCAGGAATAGGTGACCAGGCCCGGCCAGGTGTCGGCCAGCGTGGGCACCGTCGGCAGATGCGGATTGCGCGCAGAAGAGCTGACCGCGAGCGCCCGCAGCTTGCCGGCCTGCAGTTGCGCCAGCACCAGCGGCAGGCTGGCGAACATCGAATCGACATGGCCGCCCAGCAGGTCTTTCAGTGCCGGGGCGCCGCCGCGGAACGGCACGTGCAGGCCATGGGTGCCGGCGGCCTGGTGGAACCATTCGGCGGTCAGGTGGTTGGAACTGCCGACACCCACGGAGGCATAAGACACCTCGCGCCATTGTCGGCACGCCCGCACATAGTCCTGCAGCGTGCGCCACGGCGACGCGGCCGGCACCACCAGCGCCATTGGCGCGCGCACCATATACGACACGCCGGTGAGATCACGCCCGGCGCGGTAAGGCAGGTTCGGGTAGGCCAGCGGCTCGGTCGCATACGAGTCATAGACCAGGCCGATGGTGTGGCCGTTGGCCTTGCTGCGCGCCACGATGCCCGTGCCGATGGTGCCGCCGGCGCCGTCGTGGTTCTCGATCACCACGGTCTGGCCGAGCCGGCGTCCGAGGCCAACATGGACTGCGCGCGCGGTCTTGTCGACCACGCCGCCTGGCGCAAACGGCACGACCAGCACCAGCGGGCCGTTGCTGCGCGCTTGTGCGCCGGTGCGGCCGGCCAGCAGCATGGCCGCGGCGCCGCCCAGCACCAGGCGACGGCGATGCAATGCACGGATCTGCATGACGGATCTGCCCCTCGTTCGCTATGATTGCCGTCGAACTGCCTTCTGATCGCGGCCGGGATGTCGCCGCGCCCCACCGTTGTGCAAGCAACCGCGGCACGTTGTCGGCCTTGCTGGCCCGGCGAGGGCCAGATGGTAGCACTGCGGTGGGTCATGATCCTCTTCGCACGGGTTTGCCATGGACCGTTTTCTCAGTATCGAAGCCTTTGTCAGGGTCGCGGACACGTTAAGCTTTGCCGAGGCCGCGCGCCAGCTCGGTGTGACCAATTCCGTCGTCAGCCACCGCGTGCAGCAGCTCGAGAAGTACATCAACGCGCCGCTGTTCCATCGCAGCACGCGGCACGTGCGCCTGTCGGAAGTGGGCGAGACCTACTACCGTCAATGTGCCGACGTGGTCGCCAACCTGGCCGACCTGACCGACCAGATGCGCGACCTGCGCGCCACCCCGGCGGGGCGCCTGCGCATCCAGGTGCTGCCCGGCTTCGCCATTGGCCACTTCGCCGATATCCTGGCCGGCTTCAGCCAGCAGTATCCGGATATCGAACTGGACGTCGTCGTCAACGACCGCGTCATCGACCCGATCGAGGAAGGCTTCGACGTGGCCTTCCAGATCTTCGCGCCCCAGAACGATTCGCTGATCGCGCGGCGCCTGTTCACACTGCGCCGGATCTTCTGCGTGGCCCCGGAGTTCATTGAACGCTGGGGCAAGCCGGAGCGGCCGGCGGACCTGATCTGCAGCAAGGTGGCGCTGTACTCCGCCTACCCGACCCGCAACAAGTGGACCTTCTCGCGCGATGCCGAATCGGTCGAGATCGACCTGGCCCCGCGCATGCGCACCAACTCCGTCCACCTGCTGCGCGACTATGCGGTCAGCGGAGCCGCCGTGGTTTGCCTGCCCACGCTGGTCGCCAGCGAAGACCTGCTGGCCGGCCGGCTGGTCCCGGTGCTGCACGACTATGCGCTGTCATCGTTCGAGTTCGCCGCCGTGTATCCGGCCACGCAGCGGCAGGCGCTGAAGGTGCGGGTGCTGGTGGACTACCTGGCGGAAAGGCTGCAGGGCGAGCCGCCGTGGGATGTGCCGTTGATGGAGAGGGGGTGGGTGCGGTAAGGGGGAGCGATAAGCCAGTGCGACGAGGCTTCACTATCGCAGGCCGATGTAGGGGAGCATCGAGCCTTGGGACGTCCGGCGATGCCCAGAGACACGGTCGCGGCATTCATTTCCGTTGCCGAAAGGATGGTTGATATAACGCCCGGAAACGGTATCCGCCCGCTCGATTTCTTCAAACGTGAGCGCCTTGGCCCATGCGCCGAAGGGCCGGGCCTCGGGGTAGCGGGCCAGTTCGTAGAAGCCATCGTGGCCTTGCCACAGGCCTGGCTGTTGCTGACCGCGGCCACCGACCCGTCCGCCTGCAGGTCCACCGCGAAATCCTTGCGTTGGTAGCGCAGCAACTCGGCGGCGCCGGGCATCAGGCCGGGGCCGGCTGCGGTGGTGCGCTGGAACGAGCGAGCCCCGTCAGCGGAAATGCGGCTACGATAGCGTCGATCCCCAATCGTTCACCGCAAGCGATATGCTGGAACTCAGACCGGGCTGCGAGCATTGCAACAAGCCCCTGCCACCCGCATCGACCGAAGCCCGTATCTGCTCGTACGAATGCACCTTCTGCGCAGACTGCGTGGATACGCTCCGCAATGTCTGCCCGAACTGCGGGGGCGGCTTCGTGCCGCGTCCGGTGCGCCCGGCACGCGACTGGAAGAACGGCAACTACCTCGGCAACAACCCGGCCAGCACCAGGGTCAAGCACCGGCCGGTGGACCTCGAGGTGCATGCCCGCTTTGCCGGGGCGATCGCCCCGGTCCCGCCCGAGCAGCGCTAGCGGTGGCCTGGGCTAGCCCTTGGATTTCGGCTTGAGCAACTCGCCAGCCTCCTTCACATTCTGCTCGGCGCGCTTGCTGATCACGGCCAGCGCTTCGGCCTGCGCCTTCTGCGCGGTTTCGGCCAGCGCGCGCATGTTCTCCAGTGCCTGGTGCAGCTGCTGCTGCACGAATTCGCTGTGCTTGGCCATGGCCTCGGCAGGATTGCCCGCGGTGCTGTACTGCTGAGCGGCCGCCTGCAGCTGCTGCATGGTCTGGGCGAAGATCTCCTGCTGCTTCTGCACCAGGGCCTGGATGCCCTCATAGGCCAGCTTGTTGGCCTCGGTCAGGGCCTCGATGTCCTTGCGGCGCGCTTCCATTACCGCGCTCATGTCCACGCCCGGCAGGCGGAACTGTTCCATCATCTTGGTGAAGTCTGCAAAGGGATTGGGAGGCGTGGCCATGCTGGGTCTCCTTCTGGAAGGACTGGCAGGGTGGCCGGCGGCGGGGATGGAGCGTGCCCTTCGGCCGGGTTCCTGTCCACTATAGCCGGTATCCGCACACTTCCGGCCGTCAATCGAGGAAGACCCTAAAGTTTCCGGACCCCATGCCGTTGGCATCCATAGCCCGCAAGTGCGTCGGCCCGACCGGGCCCGTCCGCGGACGATGAGAGCGAAGAACGCCGCGCCGGTCCCAGGCGCGGACCGGCACTTCGCCGTAACCAGTGCTAATCAGGTAGAAGACATGAAGAATCTAGGCATCGGGGTACGCCTCGGCATCGGCTTTGGGGTGGTATTGCTGCTTTCTGCGCTCATGACGGTATTCGGCATGATGCGCCTGCAACAGGTGGCTGAGCGCACGCACGCGATGATGCAGCAGCCGCTGACCAAGGAGCGGCTGGTCAGCGACTGGTACCGCCTCATGCACACCAGCGTGCGCCGCACCACGGCGGTGGCGCGCAGTGCCGACCCGTCGCTCGGCGCGTTCTTCGCGGCCGAGACCAAGGCGTCGATCGAAGGCATCGCCGCCTTGCGCGACAAGCTCCAGCCCATGCTCAGCTCGGCCGAGGAAAAGGCCGCATTCCAGAAGATCCTGAGCGTGCGCGACCCGTACAACAACGGCCGCGACAAGATCACCAAACTCAAGCAAGAGGGGCTGACCGAAGAGGCCAACCAGGTGCTGGAGAAAGAGTTCGTCCCGGCCGGCGACGCCTACCTGGGCGAGATCCAGAAGCTGCTCGACATCCAGCGCGCCAGCATCGACGCCACCGCGCGCGAGATCAACAGCATCTACGTCAACGCCCGCAACAGCCTGATCGGGCTCGGCGTGGTGGTGCTGGCGATCGGCATCGCGTTCTCGGTATGGCTGACGGCAGGCATCACGCGGCCGCTGCATCGCGCCGTGGCGGTGGCGCGCACCGTGGCGTCGGGCGACCTGACCAGCCGCATCGACGTCGACAGCCGCGATGAAACCGGACAGCTGCTGCAGGCACTGGCGGACATGAACGCCAATATCCTGCGCATCGTGCGCCAGGTGCGCGCGGGCACCGAGTCGATCGTGTCCGGCACCAGCCAGATCGCGGCCGGCAACACCGACCTGTCGCAGCGCACGGAAGAACAGGCCTCGTCGCTGCAGCAGACCGCGGCCAGCATGGAAGAGCTGACCAGCATCGTGCGCCAGAACGCCGACAACGCGCGCCAGGCCAGCACGCTGGCGGTCAATGCCTCGGACATCGCCGAGAAGGGCGGCGACGCGGCGGGCAAGGTCGCCGAGACCATGGAGGAGATCAACGGCGCGTCGAGGAAGGTGGTCGACATCATCGCCGTGATTGAAGGCATCGCTTTCCAGACCAATATCCTGGCGCTCAATGCCGCGGTGGAAGCCGCGCGCGCCGGCGAACAGGGCCGCGGCTTCGCCGTGGTCGCGGGCGAGGTGCGCACGCTGGCGCAGCGCAGCGCTTCCGCAGCCAAGGAGATCAAGGCGCTGATCGGCGATTCGGTCGATCGCGTCGAGAAGGGTTCCATGCAGGTGACGCAGGCCGGCCAGACCATGGTGGAGATCGTTGCCGCGGTCAAGCGCGTGACCGACATCATGGGCGAGATCAGCGCGGCCTCGGCCGAGCAGAGCGCCGGGATCGAGCAGGTCAACCAGGCGGTGACGCAGATGGATACCGTGACGCAGCAGAACGCGGCGCTGGTGGAAGAGGCCGCTGCTGCAGCAGGCTCGCTGGAGGAGCAGGCGCAGCGGCTGAAGGAGGCGGTGTCGACGTTCAGGCTGGCGGCGTAAGCGTAGCCTGTTTGTTTTCTCCCCTCTCCCGCAAGCGGGAGAGGGGAGCACCCCCCATCACAGCAGACGCTCACCGCGCCTTCAGGAACTCCCCCACCTCCAGCAACACCAGTTCGTTGTCGTCCGCCTTGTTCGGCTCGCGGCTGCTGCTGAAGGGCAGGTTGTTGTCGTTGCCCACCACGATATGCGTGGCGTCGACCACGTCGACGTTCTCGATGGTGAAGAACGGGAACGCCAGCACGCCATCGGTCAACGGCTTGCGCGCAAGCTTGGCCGGGTCGGCAATGCGCAGCAGGTCGATATAGCCGATCTTGCGCAGCGGCCCGCCGGCGTTGGCATCGCTCAGCTCGACCTTGTACACGCGCTTGAACTTCGCCACATCGTCAAAGCAGTCCGGGCGCTTCTGCCCGGCCGGACAGGCCTTGTCCGGCGTGCCTTCGCCGTTGTCGCGCTCGATGATAAGGCCGGTGGTGGCATTGAACATGTTGAAGTCGCCGATGGCGTGGCTGGCGCCTTCCAGTACGTACTTCCAGTGGCGGCCGGTCCAGGCCTGCTGCCTGACATCAAACTCCAGCACGCGCAGGTAGGGCTTGCCGCCTTCGTTCTCGTAGCCCTTGGCGGCCTCGTCCCACAGCGCGCCTTCCAGCAGCGCGTACAGCTTGCTGCCATCGGGCGAGGACGCCATGCCCTCGAAGCCCTTGGAGCGCCGCACCTGGAACTTCACGCTGCCGTCTGGCGCACCGGGCGCGGTGACGGCGGGATGGTCGGGCGAGCGCACCACCTTGCCGTCGACCTTGGTGTCGAACACGGCCAGCACCTTGCCGTCCAGGTCCGCCTTGATCAGGAACGGGCCGAACTCGTCGCCGATCCAGATCGCTCCGTCGGCGAACTGGAAGCTCTCCGTATCGAAATCCGACCCCGTCAGGTAGCGCTGCCTGGTGCCCTCGTGGACGATGCGGAACGGCACCTTCTGGTCCGGGTCGTGCAGGAAGATGGTCTTCAGGCGCTGCAGGCGGCCGCTGCCGAAGTCCACCTTGTAGTGGTTCAGGTACAGCATGAAGTCCGGCGAGTTGGCCTTGGCGCCGGCGCCGTTGTCGGTCAGCACCCAGAAGCTGCCGTCGGCCATGCGCTTGATGCCGGAATGCCCCTGTGCCGGCTGGCCGCGGAACGGCAGCGACACGCCGGTGGGGCGGCCATTGGACTTGCCTTCGACCGTGCCCGGCGTGTCCACGCGCTGCGCGGTGGTGAACTTACCGCTGACCTGCAGGTCAGCGGGCGCGTCCTTCGGCACGGCAAGCAGGGTCTGGGCCGGCAGCACCGCGTGGCCTGCCAGCCTGGCGGGGTAGGCGACAGGGGCCTGCGCCCACGCCTGCGCCGCGCCCAGGCAGCCCAGTGCGATGGCCGCCGGGGCCAGCAGCAAATGACGAGACATTGTGGTTTTCCTTGGCGTTGAAGAGGACAAAACCCTGCATTGTCGGCGCCAAGTTTGACAGAACTGTGATCCGTGGGGCGCACGGCCCCGGCATGTTGCGTCGCAGCGTAGATGCGATATGGGCACCGTGCCGGTGCAATCTGCGAACGATCATGCTGTGCGGGCGGGCCCAACGCGGCACCGGCATCCGGATTTCTGCCGATAGCCGCGCAAAAAGCAGTGGGTTTTCAGGCCCCTGAAAGCAAACTGAGGCAAAATTCTATTTTTCGCCTAGTATGCTGCCGCGCTGTGACCCAGCAGGCGGATGTCCTACCACCCGTTCGAGGATCTGAGAGAAGCAATGAGTACCCAGCAACCCACCATCATCTACACGCTGACCGACGAAGCTCCGCTGCTGGCGACCAGTGCGTTCCTCCCGATCATCCAGACCTTCACCAAGCCCGCCGGCATCAACGTCACCACCAGCGACATCTCGGTGGCGGGCCGTATCCTGGGCGAGTTCCCCGAATTCCTGACCGAAGCGCAGCGCGTGCCGGACAACCTGGCCGAGCTGGGCAAGCTGACCCAGCTGCCGGACACCAACATCATCAAGCTGCCGAACATCAGCGCCTCGGTGCACCAGCTGGTCAGCGCCATCCGCGAACTGCAGGGCAAGGGCTACAAGGTGCCGGACTATCCGGAAGATCCGAAGAACGACGAAGAAAAGGCAATCCAGAAGCGCTATTCCAAGTGCCTGGGCTCGGCCGTGAACCCGGTCCTGCGCGAAGGCAACTCCGACCGCCGCGCACCGGCAGCGGTCAAGAACTTCGCGCGCAAGCACCCGCACAGCATGGGCGAGTGGAGCATGGCCTCGCGCACGCACGTGGCGCACATGAAGCATGGCGACTTCTACCACGGCGAAAAGTCCATGACCCTGGACCGCGCGCGTGACGTCAAGATGGAGCTGGTCACCAAGAGCGGCAAGACCATCGTGCTCAAGCCCAAGGTCTCGCTGCTGGATGGCGAGATCATCGACAGCATGTTCATGAGCAAGAAGGCGCTGTGCGACTTCTATGAAGAGCAGTTCGAAGACGCGCGCAAGACCGGCGTGATGCTGTCGCTGCACGTCAAGGCGACCATGATGAAGGTGTCGCACCCGATCGTGTTCGGCCACGCCGTCAAGATCTTCTACAAGGAAGCCTTCGCCAAGCACGGCGCGCTGTTCGACGAACTGGGCGTGAACGTCAACAACGGCCTGGTCAACCTGTACGAGAAGATCGAGGCGCTGCCCAGCTCCAAGCGCGAAGAGATCATCCGCGACCTGCACGCCTGCCACGAGCATCGCCCGGAACTGGCGATGGTGGATTCGGCCAAGGGCATTTCCAACCTGCACGCGCCCAACGACGTGATCGTGGATGCCTCGATGCCGGCCATGATCCGCATCGGCGGCAAGATGTGGGGTGCCGACGGCCGTCCGAAGGACACCAAGGCCGTGATCCCGGAAAGCACCTTTGCCCGCATCTACCAGGAGATCATCAACTTCTGCAAGACCAACGGCAACTTCGACCCGACCACCATGGGCACCGTGCCCAACGTGGGCCTGATGGCGCAGAAGGCCGAAGAATACGGCTCGCACGACAAGACCTTCGAGATCGCCGAAGACGGCGTCGCCAACATCGTCGACCTGGCCACTGGTGAAGTGCTGCTGACGCAGGACGTCGAGCAGGGCGACATCTGGCGCATGTGCCAGGTCAAGGACGCGCCGATCCGCGACTGGGTCAAGCTGGCCGTGACGCGCGCGCGCAACTCGGGCATGCCGGCGGTGTTCTGGCTGGACCCGTACCGTCCGCACGAAGCCGAGCTGATCAAGAAGGTCGAGACCTACCTGAAGGACTACGATACCAACGGCCTGGACATCCAGATCATGTCGCAGGTGCGCGCCATGCGCTACACGCTGGAGCGCGTGATCCGCGGCCTGGACACCATCTCGGTGACCGGCAACATCCTGCGCGACTACCTGACCGACCTGTTCCCGATCATGGAACTGGGCACCAGCGCCAAGATGCTGTCGATCGTTCCGCTGATGGCCGGTGGCGGCATGTATGAGACCGGCGCCGGCGGTTCGGCTCCGAAGCATGTCAAGCAACTGGTGGAAGAAAACCACCTGCGCTGGGATTCGCTGGGCGAGTTCCTGGCGCTGGCGGTGTCGCTGGAAGACGTTGGCATCAAGACCGGCAATGCCAAGGCCAAGATCCTGGCCAGGACGCTGGATGCTGCCACCGGCAAGCTGCTGGACAACAACAAGAGCCCGTCGCCCAAGACCGGCCAGCTGGACAACCGCGGCAGCCAGTTCTACCTGGCGATGTACTGGGCGCAGGAACTGGCCGGCCAGTCGGAGGACGCCGAACTGGCCGCGAAGTTCGCGCCGCTGGCCAGGACGCTGACCGACAACGAGCAGAAGATCGTTGGCGAACTCGGCGCCGTGCAGGGCCAGCCGGTGGATATCGGCGGCTATTACATGCCGGAAGCCGACAAGCTCAGCGCCGCGATGCGCCCGAGCCAGACGCTGAACGCCGCGCTGTCGACCGTGACGGCCTGACCGGACTGGCCCGCTCGGCGGGCCGGCAGGTGTCGCAACCCCGGGCCCTGGCCCGGGGTTTTTCTTTGCGCCGCGGAAGGCGTTATGGCTGCTGCGCTTCCATATGGATGTCCCACCCCTGTTCCGGGCCGCTCTTCTGGTCCCGGTAGGTCCAGAGCGCGCCGCAGTCCTGGCAGACGAAGCTGCTGATGGTGACGGCGGCGGAGCCGGCGGGCTTGATGCGTCGGGTGTCGGTGATGCGCAGTGCCGCGTGCCCGGGGGCGCCGCGCACGTGGCGTTCAATGGCCTGGCAGGCAGTGCAGAGTGTCATCCGTGTCTGTTCCGTTCGATCGGCCACTGTAGCATGCCGGCGCCTTCGGGGCCGGAAGTGGGAGGGGTACATGCCGCATACACAGGATTTCGCCCGGCGAGACCCTCAACCCGCACTTTCCCCGTGATTTGGGCCCGATCCGGTGAAGTTCGTTGACACGCCTGGGTGGGGCCTGTATAAGGATGAGTGCAGGATCTTTCAAGCAGCAACCTAGAAGTCCAGGTGCTTGCCCACACGGCGCCACTTTTTCTCCTTGTGTCTTCCTTGATCGTCATGCCTTGCCGGCGCTTTTGCCGGTGAGAAAAAACTTATTGAGGAATCCAACATGGAAACCGGTACCGTCAAGTGGTTCAACGATTCGAAGGGTTTTGGCTTCATTACGCCTGATGCAGGCGGCAACGACCTGTTCGCGCACTTCTCCGAAATCCAGGGCAACGGCTTCAAGTCGCTGCAAGAAGGCCAGAAGGTGCGTTACGTCGCTGGCGTCGGCCAAAAGGGCCCGGCCGCGACCAAGATCGAGCCGATCTGAATCGCACCGACCTGAGTTGAGCTGAGCGCCGAGGCGCCAGTCCAATGAAAAAAGCTCCGCCAACGCGGAGCTTTTTTATTTCCGTTGCCGCAATTCCCCGCAACCGTGAAATAAAGCCACTGCTGGCGCGGCAACAAGCGTAGAGTGGGGGCAGGATCACCAAACGGCGGAGGCTGCCATGGATATCTATCCGGCTGCAACTTACAAGGGCTACGACCTCTATCCCCTTGTGTACAAGCACGCCGCCGAGCGCGTGTGGCCCGAGCCGCGGCCGGACCGTTCCTTCGATGCTGCCGTGGTGATCTGCCTGGAAGGCGAGTCGCCAGAAGGCATGCAGGCGCGCACGTTCCGCCTGGACGCCGCACCGTGGGATAACGTCGGTGGCGCGCGACGCGGTGCGTTGCGCTATGCCGAGGCCATCATCAATGGCGCGGTGCCGGGGGTGTCGGTAATAGCGGCCGGCGCGCCGATGGCATCCTGAAGCTCCGACGACGGGCCCTGGCGCCGTGGTGCATTTGCGCCGCTGACGCCCGCGCCGGGCCATGGCTCATGCCGTGCGCGTGATCCAATGAGTTCAGCAATCCTTCCCATCAGCGCGGCACGATGCCGCATGGAGATGTCGTGAGCGACAGCAGTCCCAGCCGCAGTCCCGGCAACACTGTTCCCGGCAGTACGCCCTTTGCCAGCTACAAGGGTTTCGATCTGTATCCCCTGGTTTATCGCCATCGGCCTGAGCAGGCCTGGCCGCGCACCAAGCCCGACAACAGCTTCCTCGCGTCGATCGTGATTTGCCGCGAGGGCTATCGCCCTGGCAGCGACCATGCGCGCGTGTACCCCATGAGCGAGTCGCGCTGGGAGAACATCGGCTCGGCGCGCCGCGGCGCGCTGCAGTTCGGCGAAGACATCATCAATGGCCTGGTCGCCGGCGAATCCGTGACGTCGATCTAGGTATCCGGTTCCGTAGCGCGGCCTGGTCACAGGCCAAGTTGCGGAGCGGGGAAACAGGCGCGGCGCTATCCGTCAGACTGCAAGGAGTCCGTTCATGGACATGCGTTCGGGATCATCTGGTTTTCTGTGCACGTTGCCCGGTGAGGGCAAAGGCATCACCTATCACGTTGCAGTCTGCTTTATCGATGCGGAGCGCCCCACCGGGGTGCTGTTCACCAGCTTCGTGGGTGTGGGGCGGCGGTCGTTCGGCGTGCTGGCCGAGCCAGGGGCCCTGCAGGGCCAGCTTGCCGCCAGCGGCGAGGTGCTGTGCCGCCTGGCCATTGGCCAGGTGGTACGCGACCAGTTGCACGACAAGGCGCGCGAAGGCGATGCGGTGCTGGACCTCGCCGCCGCGCCATGGGACGGCGAACTGAGGCCGGTCGGCGCGGGGCTCAGGACGGCCCGGCCGCATGTGCGCGTGCTTGGCTGAGGCCGCACGCAGTCGTCAAGCCAGGTCAGTCAGATCTGGAATACCGGGTCGCCGTGGCGCTCCAGCAGCGCTTCGATCAGCGCCATGTCGGTAATCTCGGGAGTACGGTCTTCAACCGCGCGCGACGGCCCGCAATAGGTGGCCGTTACGTGGCGCCTGACGGTCAGCACGCCGGAAGCGGGCGGTGCGACTTCAACCGCCTGCCACGGTGCATGCCGGTAACTGCCTGCCTGCCAGCCTTCGGGCGTCAGGTGCACGGCTTCCCATTCTTCGATGACGGACATGATCGGTTCTCCTTGATTGAGGGATGAATCGTTAGCGGGACGGCACGCGCCGGCGCGGCGCATGCCATGACGACGGCCTACGACTTGTGCCGGTAGTTGATGCGCCCCTTGGTGAGGTCATAGGGCGACATCTCCAGCGTGACGCGGTCGCCCGCCAGCACGCGGATGCGGTTCTTCTTCAGCCGCCCGGACGAATACGCCCAGACTTCGAAGCCGTTTTCCAGGATCACGCGGAAACGGTTGTCGGGCAGGACTTCCGACACCTTGCCGCCGAATTCGACCAGTTCTTCTTTTGCCAAGGAGGCTCCTTGCTGTAGCCGCGCCGCTTGTGCGCGAGCTGTTGTGACGGCCAACTGGACACCAACTGGCCGATGGGATGGGGCTTACGGTGCCTGGCTTACTGCTGGCGCAGGCGTGCTGCGGCGCGTTCGCCGGCACGGCGGGCGGACTGCCTGGCGCGGGCTTCAGAGCGGTGCGTGTCGTGGCGCATTGCCACGTTGGCGACGATGCGTTCGGCGCCATTGCGGTATTCCGCAATCATGTAGGTCGCGAACCAGAGGCCGGGTTCCTGCTGGATGGGATAGACGGAAACGGTGTAAGGGGTAGGGTTGACTCGATTCAATGTGATGCCTGTTCTGAGGCACGGCCGCAGGGGCGCGGAGCATCGTTCCGATGCAGGCGTCGCGCGGTGGCGGCCGTTCGCCGTTGCTGTAGGCCAGCGTCGGGCCCGCGCGGCTGCGCAGGCGTTGCATCTGGCGTGAAGTGGACCATGCCTGCGCAGGCCGATGCGCCAGGTACAGGAGCGATCGTTGCGGAGCGGACGTGCCGCTGGTCGGATAGGGTGGTGGGCCGTTCTGCATCGGCTGGCCCAAAGACGCATCGGGTGTACGCCCGATAAGCCGCCGCTAATGCTTTTGTGGGATTGTTTGCGGCTGGCGCACAGAGGTCGGGCGTTGCCGATCCGTGCATAGGATCCTGGATGATACCACTTCCGGGCCAATCCTGCCCGCGTGACGGGCAGTGCCCCTGGCGCGGCCGCCTTGCGATGCCTAGAGTTCGCTGATCTGCGCGAAGCGCTGCGACAGGAAGTCGATCAGTTCACGCACCGAAGGCAGCAGCCCGCGCCGTGACGGGAACACGGCGTGGATCACGCCGCCCCTGACCGACCAGTCCGGCAGGACTTTTACCAGCCGGCCATCGCGCAGCTGGTCGGTCATCATCATGACCGGCAGCTGCACGATGCCGGCACCGGCCACGGCCGCGGTGCGCAGCATGATCATGTCGTCGGTGACCAGGCGGGGCTTGTGGTGCAGCTCGGCGCTGGCGCCATCGGGGCCGTATAGCGACCAGGTGTGCGAGGGGCGCGGCGGCCCCAGGTCCAGCGTTGGCAGCACGTTGAGGTCCGCGGGTGCCAGCAGCGGCCCATGGCCGGCCAGCAGCGCCGGGCTGGCCACGAAGCACCAGGCGCGCTCGGCCAGCACGCGCATCACCAGGTCGCTGTCTTCGAGTGGCGGCACGCGCACGCGGATGGCCAGGTCGATCCCCTCCGCCACCACGTCCACGCGCCGGTTGGTGGCTTCCAGGTGCACGATGACCTTGGGGTTGGCCGCCATGAAATCCGCAATCATGTCGCCCACCCGTGCGTGCAGCAGCGCCACCGGGCAGCTCATGCGCACCAGGCCGCTGGGTTCGGCGCGGGTTTGCTCGATCGCGCTCTCGGCCGCTTCGGCCTCCACCAGCATGGCCTTGCAATGGGCGTAGTACGTCTGCCCCAGTTCTGTCACGGAGAAGCGCCGCGTCGAGCGCTGGATCAGGCGCACGCCCAGGCGTTCTTCCAGCATCGCCACGCGCCGGCTCAGCTTGGACTTGGGTATGCCGAGCACGCGCCCGGCGGGCGCAAAGCCCTGGTGATCGACTACCTGCGCGAAGTAATACAGGTCATTCAGGTCGGGATGCAAGCGGGCGGCTCCTGTCGTCCTGCCAGTAGGACGCTGAGGGCAGATTTTCCATCCTAGCGATGCGATTTGCCAAGACCTATGCTTTGGCCACACGGTCGGCTTGGGGATTGCCCGGAGTCGCCGGTTTCGCCAACCGCATAGGAGAAAGCCAAATGACCACACCCGCGAATTTCAACGGCAAGCGTCCGGTACTGGATCCCGCCGATACGGCCATGCTGCTGATCGACCACCAGAGTGGCCTGTTCCAGACCGTTGGCGACATGCCGATGCCTGAGCTGCGCGCCCGTGCGGCCGCGCTGGCCAAGATGGCGACGCTGTGCAAGCTGCCCGTGATCACGACGGCATCCGTGCCGCAAGGCCCGAACGGCCCGCTGATCCCGGAAATCCACGAAAACGCCCCCCATGCCAAATACGTCGCGCGCAAGGGCGAGATCAACGCCTGGGACAACCCCGACTTCGTCGCCGCGGTGCGTGAGACCGGCAAGAAGACCCTGATCATCGCCGGCACCATCACCAGCGTGTGCATGGCATTCCCGTCGATCAGCGCGGTGGCTGACGGCTACAAGGTGTTCGCGGTGATCGATGCGTCGGGCACGTATTCCAAGATGGCGCAGGAAATCACCCTGGCGCGCGTCGTCCAGGCCGGCGTGGTGCCGATGGATACCGCCGCCGTGGCCTCGGAGCTGCAGCAGAGCTGGAACCGTCCGGACGCGCAGGAATGGGCCGAGGTCTACACGCAGATCTTCCCGGCCTACCGCCTGCTGATTGAAAGCTATCTCAAGGCGCAGGACGTCGAGAAGAAGCACGAGGTGCTGGACTCCCAGCGCTGACGCCTTGCCGGTAACGCACGGCATACCCAGGGGTACGCACGCGTGGCTCAAGCCAAGCGTGCGTACCTTTTTTTGTTGACAGGAGCACACCATGAGCAAGCCCTACAAGCGCCTTGACAAGAGCCAGGCCGCCGTCCTGATGGTCGATCACCAGGCCGGCCTGCTGTCGCTCGTGCGGGATATCGAGCCCGACAAGTTCAAGAACAATGTGCTGGCACTGGCCGACCTGGCCAAGTACTTCAAGCTGCCGACCGTGCTGACCACCAGCTTCGAGGATGGTCCCAACGGACCGCTGGTGCCTGAGCTCAAGGCCATGTTCCCTGACGCGCCGTTCATTCCGCGCCCGGGCCAGATCAACGCCTGGGATAACGAGGACTTTGTTGCCGCGGTGCGTGCCACCGGCAAGAAGCAGCTGCTGATCGCCGGCGTGGTCACCGAAGTGTGCGTGGCCTTCCCGGCGTTGTCGGCGATCGAAGAGGGTTTCGAAGTCTTTGTCGTGACCGATGCCTCGGGCACCTTCAATGAAATCACGCGCGATTCGGCCTGGCAGCGGATGTCGGATGCTGGCGCGCAACTGATGACGTGGTTCGGTGTGGCTTGCGAACTGCACCGCGACTGGCGCAACGACATCGAGGGTCTGGGCACGCTGTTCTCGAACCATATTCCGGATTACCGGAATTTGATTACGGCGTACACGACGGTGAAGGGCAGCAAGTAAGCTACGTCCTTTTCAGCGCTGCCGGTTCGCTTCCTCTCCCGCAAGCGGGAGAGGGAGCGAACAACTGGCGGTTGACTTCTCTCAGGCTTCCTTCACAGTTCCTCGCACCGGCGCCGCAGCGACTTCCGCCTGCGCCGACGCCGACCTCCGGTGGTTGATCATCGACACCGCCCCCACTGCAATCACCGCCGGAATCGCCATCGCCATGAAGTTCTGCTGCAACGGCAACGACATCCCAACCAGCACGCCGATCACGATCGGTGCCAGGATGGCGCCGCTGCGTCCCACGCCGGACGCCCAGCCGATGCCGGTGCCGCGCACCGCCATCGGATAGAACTGGCCCGCATAGGCATAGGTGACGATCTGCGTGCCGATGGTGGAAGCACCTGCCAGGCCCACCACGACGAACAGCGCTGCGCTGGGCATCGGGTAGCCCAGCAGCGTGATCGACACTGCCGCCAGCGTGTACATGCCGATCAGCACATGCTTGATCGGCAAGCGGTCGGCCAGCCAGCCGCCGCCGATGGCGCCGAGCATGGCGCCGAAGTTCAGCACCAGCACGAAAGTCAGCGCCGAGCCCAGGCTGTAGCCTGCGCCGGCCATCAGCTTGGTCAGCCACGAGCTGAGCGCGTACACCATGAACAGGCACATGAAGAACGCCACCCAGAACATCACCGTGCTGAAGCCGCGGCCGTCCTGGAACAGGCGGCGGATCGGCGCGCTGCCGGCCTTGTCGTCCGCAGCCAGCGTAAAGACGTCGCCGGCTTGCGCGCGATGCGACGGCACCAGGCGCGATACCACGGATTGCAGAGCGTCGGTCTGGCCGGTGCGGAGCAGGTAGGGCATCGACTCCGGCAGCGAGCGCAGCACCAGCGGGACCAGCAGCACCGGCAGGCCGGCGGCGAGGAACACCGACTGCCAGCCATAGCTTTCGATCAGTCCCTTGCCCAGCAGCGCGGCCAGCATGCCGCCCACCGAATAACCGCTGAACATCAGCGTCACCAGCGTGCCGCGCAGCTTGCGCGGCGAGTACTCGGTCATCTGCGCCACCACGTTGGGCATCACGCCGCCGATGCCCAGGCCCGCCAGGAAGCGCGTGACGCTGAACGTCACCGGGTCGCTGGTAAAGCCCGCCGCCGCGGTGAAGACACTGAACAGCACGATGCAGATGGCGATGGCGCGCCTGCGGCCGATGCGGTCGGCCACGGTGCCGAGGAAGATCGCGCCGAACATCATGCCGAACAGCGCCGAGCTGACCATGAAGCCGGCGCTGGTTGCGGTCACGCCCATCTCTTTCATGATCGACGGCAGGGCGATGCCGGCCACGGCCAGGTCGTAGCCGTCGAAGATGATGATCAGCGCACACCAGAACAGGATGAGCGCATGGAAGCGGTTGAAGCGGGCCTCGTCGGCCAGCTTGTGGACATCGATCTGACGCATGGTTTGTCTCCGGTATGGTGGTATGACGGGGCGGGCGGCGTTGCCGCTCACGCCGCCGCGACGGCGCGCTCTGCGGCGGCCTTCAGTTCGCGTTCGCGCAGCATGAAGCGCTGGATCTTGCCGGTGGCGGTCTTGGGCAGCGTATCGACGAACTCGATCGCGCGCGGGTACTTGTATGCCGCCAGCCGCTCCTTGACGAAGGCCTTCAGTTCGCCGTCGCCAAGCTGCGCGCCCGCCTTCAGCACCACGAAGGCCTTGGTCTTGACCAGTCCTTCATGGTCGGGTACGCCGATCACCGCGGCCTCCAGCACTGCCGGGTGCTGCACCAGCGTGGCCTCGACCTCGAACGGCGAAACGTAGATGCCGCTGACCTTGAGCATGTCGTCGCTGCGCCCGGCGTAGCTGTAGGTGCCATCCGGGTTGTGCACGTATTTGTCGCCGCTCTTGGTCCAGCCGCCGCGGAAGGTCTCGCGCGACTTCTCGCGGTTGGCCCAGTACATCAGCGCGGCGCTGGGGCCCTGGATATAGAGGTCGCCGATCTCGCCGTCGGGCACCGGGCGTCCTTCTTCGTCGCGCAGCTCGATGGCGTAGCCCGGCACCGGCCAGCCGGTGGTGCCGTAGCGCACCTGGCCGGGGCGGTTGGACAGGAAGATATGCAGCATCTCGGTGGAGCCGATGCCGTCGATGATCTCGCAGCCGAAATGCGCGGTGAAGCGCTGGCCGATATCGGCGGGCAGGGCCTCGCCGGCGGACGAGCACAGCCGCAGCGCGACCTCGGCGCGCTGCGGCAGCGCCGGCGAGGCGAGCATGCCGGCGTATCCTGTCGGCGCACCGAAGAACACCGTTGGCCGGTGTTGCAGCCAGCGGCGGAAGGTGGCCTCGGGTGTGGGCCGCTCGGCCATCAGCACCACGGTGGCGCCCACGCTGAGCGGGAAGCTGAGGCCGTTGCCCAGCCCGTAGGCGAAATACAGCTTGGCCGCAGAGAAGCAGACGTCCTGCTCCTGCAAGCCGAGCACCGGGCCTGCATAGAGCGCCGCGGTCCAGTACGGGTTGCCGTGGCTGTGCACCACGCCCTTGGGCTGGCCGGTCGAGCCGGACGAGTAGAGCCAGAAGCCGGGATCGTCGCAACTGGTGGCGGCAGGCGCCTGCAACGGCGTTTGCGCGGCAAGCAGCGCATCCAGCGCCGTCATGCCATCGGGCAGAGGCTCATGCGCACGGGACACGAACACTTGCCCGACTTCATGCCCCGGACGGGCCAGCGCCTCCTGCAGCACGGGCAGCAGCGCGGCCGACACCAGCACAGCCTGCGCGCGGCTGTGCTGCAGCATATAGCTGTAGTCGTCGGCGGTCAGCAGCGTGTTGACGGCCACCGGGACGATGCCGGCGTACATCGCGCCCAGGAAGCAGACCGGCCAGTCGCTGCAGTCGTGCATCAGCAGCAGCACGCGTTCCTCGCGGCGGATGCCGGCGCCGAGCAGCGCCGCGGCCAGGCGCCGCACCTGCTGCGCCAGTTCGCCGTAGGTGAGCTGGCCGTCGTCATCGATATAGGCGACCTTGCCGGCGCGTCCGGCATTGCAGCCGAGCAGGTGCCCGGCAAAGTTGAAGGACGTGCCGGGTGGCCGGACGGGTGGTTCTGCGGGTGTGGCGGTCATGGGTGTCTCCCCGTTGCTGGTGTACGGTGTGCCGCGCGCCGCCATGCGGACGTGGCGGCGCGGTGAAGCGGGTTGGCTTGAACGGTCAGGCGAGTTCGTCGAGCACCGCGGTACTGGCCTGAATGGCGCTGCGCCGGTGATAGAAGTGCAGGGCGCGCAGTCCGCCCAGTTCCTCGCCGCCGCCGGCGCGGCCGGGGCCGCCATGCAGCGATTGCGGCATGACGTTGCCGTGGCCGGTGTGCAGCTGCGCCACGTCGGGCGAGATCACATGCACGCGGCCATGGCTGTCGGCCAGCTCGACGGCGGCCGCACCGAGCGCGGCCGCGTCGCTGCCATAGAGCGATGCCACCAGCGAGCCCTGTCCACGGCGCACGAGTGCCAGTGCGTGGGCGGTATCCCGATAGGGCAGCAGCGTGGCCACCGGGCCGAACACTTCGGTGTCGTGCACCGCGGCGGCGGCGTCCGCATCGGCCACGCCCAGCAGCGTCG
This sequence comes from Cupriavidus necator, assembly GCF_016127575.1. Lineage (NCBI taxonomy): Bacteria > Pseudomonadati > Pseudomonadota > Betaproteobacteria > Burkholderiales > Burkholderiaceae > Cupriavidus > Cupriavidus necator. Next base: position 2,092,302 of record NZ_CP066019.1, on the reverse strand, counting down.
GGCCGATGCAGCAGGCCACGGCCGGATCGGCATCGACCAGCGCCTGCTGCGTGCCGTCATGCAGCACCTGTGCGTGCTTGCGCAGGGTTGCCAGCCCGTCTTGCACGGCGTTGAACTGCGCACGGCTGACCAGCGCACCCATGCGCACCGTATCGTTGCGCGGGTTGCCCACGGTCACTTTCGACAGCCGTGCGCCGATCGCCTCGGCGGCCAGGCCATACAGCGCTTCAGGCACGAACACGCGCCGGATCGCGGTGCATTTCTGGCCGGACTTGACCGTCATCTCGCGCACGACTTCCTTCGCCAGCAGGTCGAAGGCGGCGGTATCGGGGCCGTCCTGCGGCAGCAGCACGGCGGAATTGATGCTGTCCGCTTCGATATTCACGCGAACAGAGCGTTGCGCGATGGCGGGATGCGAGCGGATCACCGCGGCCGTATCGGCCGAACCGGTGAACGACACCACGTCAAAGGGCTGCAACTGGTCCAGCAGGCCGGCCGAGCTGCCGCACACCACCGACAACGCGCCGGCCGGCAGCGCCCCGGCCTCGACCACGTCGCGCACCATGCGCTGGGTCAGCCAGGCGGTGGCGGTAGCGGGTTTGACGATCACCGGCACGCCGGCCAGCAATGCCGGCGCCGCCTTCTCCCACAATCCCCAGCTCGGGAAGTTGAAGGCATTGATAAACAGCGCCACGCCGCGCGTCGGTACCAGCACGTGCTGCGACTGGAACAACGGGTCCTTGCCCAGCCGCACGGCCTCGCCATCCGGCAGGTAGTGCCGGTCGCCGAGCGTATCGCCCAGCCTGGCGTAGGTGCCCAGCGTGAAGATGCCGCCGTCGATGTCGACCGCGGAGTCGTTCCTGACGGTGCCGCTGTTGGCCGTGGCGATGTCGTAATAGGCATCGCGATTGGCCTGCAGCACCTTGACGATGTCAGCCAGCAACGCGGCACGCTGGCGATAGGTCAGCGCGCGCAGGGCCGCGCCGCCCTGTTCGCGGGCAAAGGCGAAGCCGGCAGCGAGGTCCAGCCCGGTGGCGTCAACGCGCACCAGTTCGTCGCCCAGCACCGGATCGAACAAGGGCGTGCCGGCACCGCTGCCGGCCTGCCACTTGCCGCCGAGATAGTTGGATAGCAATTCAGTCATCGGGAATCTCAGCGCGTGAAGTCGATGCGGCCTTCCGGCAGCAGGTAGAGCACCAGCGCGCGGCCGTTGCTGACGGTGGGGCGGTGGGCGCTGCCCGGCGGGCATACCAGCCAGCCGGCGGGGCGGCCGTCGAACTGCGCGTCGCCCTCGAGCGGCATGATCAGGTCGATCTCGCCGTTGGGATGGGTGTGATGCGGGCCGGCAATGTCCTGCATCTCGACCACGTCGACGGAAAAGCCGTGCAGGTCGTCGGCCGGCTTGAAGATGCGGCCGTAGCGGATGCCGCCGCCTTCGCGGTCGCACAGCCAGCCTTCGGCCACGCCGGCCTGGCAGGCGTCCTTAAGTTGCTGGTAGGTGGGGCTGCCGGCGCCGTGCTCGGCATTGAGCCAGGCATCGAGTGCGGCATCCAGCGGACGGCCTGCCAGTTGCGCGGTGAACTGCGCGATCTGGCTGCGGAATTCTGTGGGGGACATAGTGGGGGGGCTCCGTCTGGTTCGCCAGTTGCCATCACTGGCTTCATGCATTATTGTGCATGTATGAAAAATAGAGCCGCGCCGAAATCATGTCAAGCACTATATTGCATGAATCTGGGTTAACCCCGGAAGTCGACCTGCATCATGATTCAGATGCACGTGCTGCCAACGGCACTGACAAGAACCCGTTTCTGGTCGCGCTGGGCGAGCGTGTGCGCGAGTTGCGCGCCTGCCGCGGCCTGACCCGAAAGGCCGCCGCGCAGGCCGCCGGCGTGTCGGAGCGGCACCTGGCCAACCTGGAATACGGCAGCGGCAACGCTTCCATCCTGGTGCTGCAGCACATTGCCGATGCGCTGCAGTGCTCGCTGGCCGGGCTGCTGGGCGACATCACCACGTCGTCGCCTGAATGGATCCTGTTGCGCGAACTGCTGGAGCACCGCGACGAAGCCACGCTGCGGCGCGTGCGCATTGCCGTGGGCGAGATGCTCGGCACGGGTGGCGAGAATGCCGGCCAGGCTGCGCGCAGCCCGCGTGTGGCGCTGATCGGGCTGCGCGGCGCCGGCAAGAGCACGCTGGGCGGGATGCTGGCCGAAGACCTCGACTTCCCCTTTATTGAGCTGAGCCGCGAGATCGAGAAGTTTGCCGGCTGCAGCATCTCGGAGATCCAGGGCCTGTATGGCATGAACGCCTATCGCCGCTACGAGCGGCGCGCGCTGGAAGAAGCCATCCAGATCTATCCCGAGGCCGTGATCGCCACGCCCGGCGGCCTGGTCTCTGATCCGGCCACCTTCAACCTGTTGCTGGCCCACTGCACCACAGTCTGGCTGCAGGCGGAGCCGGAAGACCATATGGAGCGGGTGCGCGAGCAGGGCGACTTCCGCCCGATGGCGGCCAGCAAGGAGGCGATGGAGGACCTGCGCCATATCCTGGCCGGGCGCGCGGCCTTCTATTCCAAGGCGGAGTTCTCGCTGGACACCAGCGCTCAGCCGCTGGAACCCACATTTGCCGCGCTGCGCGAGCTGGTACGCCAGGCCTTGCGCATGCCGTTGTGACGGCAGGGGCGCAATAACCCGGCATCCGGAGCGGTGACCCGCACCTCTTGAAGGATCTGCACAATAGTGCTTGCATGAAATCTGATTGATGAACTATAGTTCGTGTTACCAGATTCCTGTTCATGCACGATAGTGCAGTTTCGCAGAGGAGACACCGCCGTGACCACCGCCCCCCGCGTCGATTACCAGACCGCCCCCGCCCAATACAAACACCTGAAGCTGACGTTCGACGGCCCCGTCGCCACGCTGGCGGTGGACATCGACGAGAACGCCGGCCTGCGCCCCGGCTACAAGCTCAAGCTCAACAGCTATGACCTCGGCGTCGACATCGAACTGAACGACGCGCTCAACCGCGTCCGCTTCGAGCACCCGGAAGTGCGCACCGTGGTCGTCACCAGCGGCAAGGACAAGGTGTTCTGCTCCGGCGCCAATATCTTCATGCTGGGCGTCAGCAGCCATGCGTGGAAGGTCAACTTCTGCAAGTTCACCAACGAGACCCGCAACGGCATCGAGGACTCGTCGCAGCACAGCGGCCTGAAGTTCCTGGCCGCGGTCAACGGCGCGTGCGCCGGCGGCGGCTATGAACTGGCGCTGGCCTGCGACGAGATCCTGCTGGTGGACGACCGCTCGTCGGCCGTGAGCCTGCCGGAAGTGCCGCTGCTGGGCGTGCTGCCGGGCACCGGCGGCCTGACCCGCGTGACCGACAAGCGCCATGTGCGCCATGACCTCGCCGATATCTTCTGCACCACCACCGAAGGGGTGCGCGGCCAGCGTGCCAAGGACTGGCGCCTGGTCGACGATATCGCCAAGCCCGCCGTGTTCGCGCAGAAGGTGCAGGAGCGCGCGCTGGCGCTGGCCGCGCAGAGCGATCGTCCGGCCGATGCGCAGGGCGTGGCGCTCGAGCCGATCGAGCGGACGATCGAAGCGGATGCGCTGCGCTATATGCATGTGACGGTCGAGATCGATCGCGCCGGCCGTACCGCGACCTTTACCGTGAAGGCACCCGTCGGTGCGCAACCGCAAAGCATCGAGGAGATCGTCGCCGCCGGCGCCGCCTGGTACCCGCTGCAACTGGCACGCGAACTGGAAGACGCGATCCTGTCGATGCGCACCAATGAACTGGACATCGGCACCTGGCTGATCAAGACCAGCGGCGACGCCGCCGCGGTGCTGGCCACCGACGCCGCGCTGCTGGCGCACAAGGACCACTGGCTGGTGCGCGAGACCATCGGCCTGCTGCGCCGCACGCTGAGCCGCCTGGATGTGTCGTCGCGCAGCCTGTTCGCGCTGATCGAGCCGCAATCGTGCTTTGCCGGCACCTTCCTGGAACTGGCGCTGGCCTGCGACCGCAGCTACCACCTGGCGCTGCCGGACGACGAGGAGCGCGCGCCGAAGATCACCGTGGCGGAAGTCAATTTCGGCCTGTACCCGATGGCCACCGGCCAGAGCCGGCTGGGCCGCCGCTTCTACGACGAGCAGCCCGCGCTGGACGCGGTGCGCGCCAAGGCCGGCCAGCCGCTGGATGCCGATGCCGCGTATGCGCTGGGCCTGGTCACCGCCAACCCCGACGACATCGACTGGACCGACGAAGTGCGCATCGCGCTGGAAGAGCGCGTGGCGATGTCGCCCGATGCGCTCACCGGTATGGAAGCCAACCTGCGCTTCAACGGCCAGGAAAACATGTTCACCCGCATCTTTGGCCGCCTGACCGCATGGCAGAACTGGATCTTCCAGCGCCCCAACGCGGTGGGCGACAAGGGTGCGCTCAAGGTCTACGGCAAGGGCGACAAAGCCGCCTTCGACTGGAACCGCGTCTGATCCAGCCTTACACGACAACCGAATCGTCCCCTGAAGGAGACCACAATGTCCGGCATCAACTACAGCGACAAGATCCCCAACAACGTCAACCTGAGCGAAGACCGCACCCTGCAGCGTGCGCTCGAGCAATGGCAGCCCAACTACCTGAGCTGGTGGAACGACATGGGGCCGGAAGGCTCGCACAGCCATGACATTTATCTGCGCACCGCGATCAGCGTCGATCCGCAGGGCTGGGCCCACTTCGGCCACGTCAAGATGCCGGACTACCGCTGGGGCATCTTCCTGAACCCGGCCGAGGCCAACCGCAAGATCCATTTCGGCGACCACAAGGGCGAAGACGCCTGGCAGGACGTGCCCGGCGAATACCGCGCCAACCTGCGCCGCATCATCGTGACGCAGGGCGATACCGAACCGGCGTCGGTCGAGCAGCAGCGCCACCTGGGCCTCACCGCCCCCAGCATGTACGACCTGCGCAACCTGTTCCAGGTCAACGTGGAAGAGGGCCGCCACCTGTGGGCGATGGTCTACCTGCTGCACAAGTACTTCGGCCGCGACGGCCGCGAGGAGGGCGAGGCCCTGCTGGAGCGCCGCAGCGGCCAGCAGGACAATCCCCGCATCCTGCAGGCGTTCAACGAACAGACCCCGGACTGGCTGTCGTTCTTCATGTTCACCTACTTCACCGACCGCGACGGCAAGTTCCAGCTGTGCGCGCTCGCGGAAAGCGCCTTCGATCCGCTGGCGCGCACCACCAGGTTCATGCTGACCGAAGAAGCGCACCACATGTTCGTGGGCGAGTCCGGCGTGTCGCGCGTGATCCAGCGCACCTGCCAGGTGATGAACGAACTCAAGACCGACGATCCCGCCAAGCTGCGCGCGGCCGGCGTGATCGACCTGCCGACGCTGCAGCGCTACCTGAACTTCCACTACAGCGTCACCATCGACCTGTTCGGCGCCGATGAGTCGAGCAACGCCGCCACCTTCTACAGCACCGGCCTCAAGGGCCGCTACGAAGAAGGCAAGCGCATGGACGACCACGTGCTCAAGGGTCAGACCTACCGCATCCTGCAGGCGCAGAACGGCCAGCTGACCGAGAAGGAAGTGCCGATGCTCAACGCGCTCAACGAAGTGCTGCGCGACGACTACATCAAGGACAGCATGGGCGGTGTGGAGCGCTGGAACAAGGTCATCGAGAAGGCCGGCATCCCGTTCCGCCTGAAGGTGCCGCACAAGGCCTTCCACCGCAATATCGGCGCGCTGGCGGGTGTCAAGGTATCGCCGGACGGCCGCGTGATCTCTGACGCCGAATGGCGCGACTTCCGCGACCAGTGGCTGCCCAGTGAAGGCGACCGCGCCTTTGTCGCCAGCCTGATGGGCCGCGTGGTCGAGCCGGGCAAGTTCGCCAACTGGATTGCGCCGCCGGTGATGGGTATCAACCGCCAGCCGGTGGATTTCGAGTACGTGCGGTTCAACTGAGCCACGGCCTTACCCTTTGCTCCCTGTTTGCTCCCCTCTCCCGCTTGCGGGAGAGGGGCCGGGGGAGAGGGCAGGCGCGTCCATGAAGCGCCGCTGCAACAACGACCCTCACCCCGAACGCCCCTGATCCTGTGGAGACCGCCATGGACATGGCAGAAATTCAAGTCATCAAGCAGCACCTGATCGATCCCGAGATCTGCATCCGCTGCAACACCTGCGAAGCGACCTGCCCGGTGGGCGCGATCACGCACGACTCGCGCAACTACGTGGTCGATGCCGACAAGTGCAACCTGTGCATGGCCTGCATTTCCCCGTGCCCGACCGGCTCGATCGACAACTGGCGCGCCATGCCGAAGCTGCGCGCCTACAGCATCGAAGAGCAACTCAGCTGGGACACGCTGCCGGAAGAGCTGACGCCCGAGCAACTGGCCGACCTGGCGCCCGGCGCCGAGCTGCAGACCGCCGCGCCGGAGATTCCCGCCGCGTCGCCGCTGGCCGGCACCGGCGAAGACGCCGTCAACAGCGCCCGCTACGGCGCCACCGTGCCGCCGTGGTCCGCCGCGCATGCCTACACCAACCTGTATGGCGCCAAGTCCGCCAACAAGACCATCACCGCTACCGTGACCGGCAATGTACGCGTGACCGAAGTGGGGCGCGAGTACGACACGCATCACATCGTGCTGGACTTTGGCGCGACCCCGTTCCCGGTGCTGGAAGGCCAGTCCATCGGCATCGTGCCACCGGGCACCGACGCCGGCGGCCGCCCGCACCATGCCCGCCAGTACTCGATCGCCAGCCCGCGCAACGGCGAGCGTCCCGGTTACAACAACCTGTCGCTGACCATCAAGCGCGTGCTGCAGGACCATGACGGCAACCCGGTGCGCGGCGTGGCCTCCAACTACATGTGCGACCTGAAGGTTGGCGACAAGGTGGAGGTGATCGGCCCGTTCGGCGCCAGCTTCCTGATGCCGAACCACCCGCGCTCCAACATCGTGATGATCTGCACCGGCACCGGCAGCGCGCCGATGCGGGCCATGACCGAATGGCGCCGGCGCTTGCGCAAGGCCGGCAAGTTCGACGGCGGCAAGCTGATGCTGTTTTTCGGGGCGCGCACGCAGGAGGAGCTGCCGTATTTCGGCCCGCTGCAGAACCTGCCCAAGGATTTCATCGACATCAACCTGGCGTTCTCGCGCACGGCGGGGCAGCCGAAGCGCTACGTGCAGGACCTGATGCGCGAGCGCGCGGCGGACCTGGCAGCGTTGCTGGCGGGTCCCGATACCTGCTTCTATGTGTGCGGGCTAAAGAGCATGGAAGAGGGCGTGGTGCTGGCGCTCAGGGACGTCGCGCAGCAGGCGGGGCTGCAATGGGAGGCGCTGGCTGAAGGGTTGAAGCGGGAAGGGCGGCTGCATCTGGAAACGTACTAGATGCAGCCGCGGGCGCGAACCCCTCAATCCGTATCCTGCTGCGCCTTGTGTTTCGATGCCATCTTGTCCTGCTGCGCCGGCGGCACGTTGTCGTAGTGGCTGAACTGGATGGTATAGCTGCCGTGGCCGCCGGTGATGCTGTTCAGCCGTGACTGGTAGTCGTTGAGCTCGGACAGCGGCACCTGGCCGGCCACCACCACGGCGTTGCCGACCGCGGTGCGCGTGCCGTGGACCTGGCCGCGCTTGGTTGAGAGGTCGCCGATGATGTCGCCCATGGCTGTGCCCGGCGCCGTCACCTCGATGTCGACGATCGGTTCCAGCACGCTGGGCCTGGCCTTGAGCACCGCGTCGATAAAGGCCTTGCGCCCGGCGGTCGCGAACGCGACTTCCTTGGAATCGACCGGATGGCTCTTGCCGTCATACACGGTCACGCGCACGTCCTGCATCGGGAAGCCCGCCAGCGGGCCGCTGTCCAGCACCTGGCGGATGCCTTTTTCCACGGCGGGAATGAACTGGCCGGGAATCGCGCCGCCCTTGACCGCATCGACAAAGTCGAAGCCCTCGCCGCGCGCCAGCGGCTCCACGCGCAGCATCACTTCACCGAACTGCCCGGCGCCGCCGGTCTGCTTCTTGTGCCGGTGATGGCCCTCGGCCTTGCCGCCGATGGTTTCGCGATAGGCAATCTTGGGCGGGCGCGTCACCACCTCCAGCTTGTATTGCTCGGTCAGCCGCTCCAGCGCGCAGCGCAGATGGAATTCGCCCAGGCCGAACACCACGGTCTCATTGGTGCCAACCGGATGCTCGACGCGCAGGCACGGGTCTTCCGCGCTAAGCTTGTGCAGCACTTCGGCCAGGCGCTGCTCGTTGCCGCGCCGCGCCGGTTCGATCGCCAGCCCGTAGATGGGAGTTGGGAACTCCAGCGGCGTCAGGTGGATATTGCCGTCCTCGGTGGCGTCGTGCAGCACGGCATCGAAGCCCAGTTCGTCGACCTTGGCCACTGCGCAGATATCGCCCGGGCCGGCCCGCGGGATCTCCTGGGTCTCCTTGCCCTGCAGCCGCAGCAGGTGCGCCACCTTGAACGGCTGGCGCCCGTCGCCGATATAGAGCTGGCTGTCGCGCGTGACCGTGCCCTGGTGGATGCGGAACACCGCCAGCTTGCCGACATAGGGGTCGATCACCACCTTGAAGACATGGGCCAGCACGTGCTTGTCAGGCACGGGCTCGGCGCGCACGGCCTTGCGGTGTTCGCTGCCATCGCCCGTATCGCGATAGAACAGCGGCGGATTGCCTTCAGTCGGGTTGGGCAGCAGTTGCACGAACACGTCGAGCAGTTCCGTGATGCCGGCGCCGGTGGCGGCCGAGGTAAAGCAGATCGGCACCAGGTGGCCTTCGCGCAGCGCGCGCTCGAATGGCGCGTGCAGCTGCTCCGGCGTGATCGCCTCGCCTTGTTCCAGGTACAGCTCCATCAGTTCGGGATCGATCTCGATCACCTGGTCGATCAGCGCATCGTGGGCGGCGGGAACAGATAAAAAATCCGACTCGCCGGCCGGATTGAAGAAGCAGTCCACCACCTGGCTGCCGTTGCCGGCAGGCAGGTTGATCGGCAGGCATTCCTTGCCAAAGGCCTCCTGGATGTCCGCAAGCAGCGCGGGCAGGTCGACCTTGTCGCCGTCGATGCCGTTGACGATGATCATCCGGCACAGCTGGCGCGCCTGCGCCCACGCCATCGCGCGGCGCGTGGTCATCTCGATGCCGGTCTGGGCATTGATGACGATGGCGGCGGTTTCCACCGCCGCCAGCGCGCTGATGGCGAGGCCGGAGAAGTCGGGATAACCGGGGGTGTCAAGCAGGTAGATGCGGGTGTCGCGGTAGTGCAGGTGGGCGGCGGCGGTGGTGAGCGAGCGTTTGTACTTGCGCTCGAGCGGGTCGCTGTCGCACACCGTGGAACCGCGTTCGACGCTGCCGGGCGTGTGCAGGGCACCGCCCTTGTGCAACAGCGCTTCGACCAGCGAGGTCTTGCCGCACCCCGCGTGCCCTAGCAAGGCGACGGTGCGGATGGCATCGGGACTATCGTGCATGGTGGCTCTCGTCCGGCAATGGCTGTCCGGGAATTATTGGCGAAATTCGCCGGAAGCGACATACGCGGATGCCCGACTCGGTGCATTGCCTGACGCAAGATGGCCCGCAAGTGGCGAAGCCGGCGCTCGGTCGGCCTCGTTTCGCGTTTCGCACGGCATGCCCGCATTGCAGCAAACCGTGCGCTGGTGCGCTGCAGCAAGATCAGCGGCGCACGTCGTCGTGGTCGGTCGACACCGCCAGCGCCTGCCACGCGGCCAGTTCGCTTTCCACCTTGCGGTTCTTCTCGGTGATGCGGTAGACCGTGTCCGAGCCCAGCGGCAGCCGCACTGGCGGGGTTTCGCTGTCGGCCAGGGTCAGCAGGGCTGCCGCCAGCTTGGCCGGGTCGCCGGGCTGCTGGTGGTTGGCCGAAGCCATGTGCTCGCGCATTGCCCCGACCGTATCGGCATATGCGGCGATCTCGGTGCGCACGCGCACCAGCGAGCTGGCATCGAGGAAGTCGGTGCGGAAGAAGCCCGGCTCGACCACGGTGGCGCGGATGCCCAGCGGCGACAGTTCCGCATCGAGCGCTTCGGTCAGGCCCTCCACCGCGAACTTGGTGGCGCCATAGACGCCCCAGCCGGGATACGCGGCGTAGCCACCGATCGACGAAATGTTGAGGATGCGGCCGCTGCGCTGACGGCGCATCTGCGGCAGCACCGCACGCGTCACGGTCAGCACGCCGAACACGTTGGTGGCGAACTGCTGCTCGACTTCCTCTGCGGAGGCCTCTTCGACCGCGCCGAGCAGGCCGTAGCCGGCGTTGTTGACCAGCACGTCGATGCGGCCGAAGCGGGCCACGGCGGCCTCGGCGGCGGCGATGGCCTGCGCTTCGTTGGTGACGTCCAGCGCCACGCCCACCAGGTTATCGTGCTCGCCCAGTGCGGCGGTGATGGTTTCCGGGCGGCGCGCGGTGGCGACGACCCGGTCGCCGCGTGCCAGCGCGGCACGGGTCAGTTCCAGGCCGAAGCCGCGCGAAGCGCCGGTGATGAACCAGACCTTGCTGGCAGCGTTGATGGCGGTGTTGGTGGTGTTGGCGGACATGGTGAATCTCCTTTCAGGGTGCTCGGTTTGACTGCGATGTCTGATGGCGGGGGCCACGGAGACAAATTTAGGCAGGCAACGCCCACAACACTAGGCGGTGCAATCGCGTTTCAATGACAACTATTAGTTTTGAATGGAAGTCCGGCGCGTCGATTGAGAAAGCCTCAACCGTATGGCAGACTCCCCGGCATGGACAAACTGCCCCCACTGAACGCGTTGCGCGCCTTCGAGGCCGCCGCCCGGCACCTCAGCATCACCACGGCCGCCGAGGAGCTGCATGTCACCCCCGGCGCCGTCAGCCGCCAGATCCGCGCGCTGGAGGACGGGCTGGGCGTGCAGCTGCTGCATCGCGGCCACCGCCAGATCTCGCTCACGCGCACCGGCGAGGACTACTACCGCGCCGTGACCAGGGCGATGGACGACCTGCGCGAGGCCACGCGGCGATTGAGCAAGCGCGCCAAGCGCAAGCAGCTGAAGGTGCGCGCCTACACCACCTTTGCCATGCGCTGGCTGATCCCGCGGCTGTCGAGCTTCCATGCCGCCAATCCCGGCATCGAGGTGCTGCTGACGGCGTCGCTCGATCCGGTCGACTTCCGCAAGGAAGACATCGACGGCGCGATCAGGCTGGGTGACGGCAAGTGGAGCGGCGTGAATACCTACCGGCTGGTGTCGAACATCCTGGTGCCGGTATGCAGCCCGGGGCTGCTGGAGGGCGGGCCGAAGGTGAAGAAGCCCGCCGACCTGCAGCACCAGACCCTGCTGCACTCGATCGCGCGGCCCGACGATTGGGCCCACTGGCTCAAGGCCGCGCGCGCCGACAAGGAGGTCGATGCGCGCAGCGGCATGACCTTCCAGAGCTCGGCCATGGCCTATGCGGCCGCGGCAGAAGGGCAGGGCTTCGCGATCGCGCAGCGCTTCCTGGTGGCGGCGGATCTCGACGCCGGCCGGCTGGTGGCGCCATTCCGCCAGACTGTGGACATGGGCGACTTCACCTACTACCTGCTGACGCCTGCCGATCGCAAGGAGAGCCCGAGCATGGCAGTGTTCCGGCAATGGCTGCTGGCGCAGTTTGACACTCAGGGTTGAGCGCGCTCACGATGCCGCCGCGACCACGTGTCGCTTTTCCTCGATATCGCCGCAGCGGATAGCGCCCCGAGACGACAGCGCGGCGATTTCGTCGCGGCTGTAGCCAAGCTCGCCCAGCACCGCCTGCGTATGCTGTCCGCAAGCTGGTGCCGGCCGCGATGGCAACGCGTTCTCCTGAGCGCTGTTGATCGGGAATCCCGGCATGCGGATCTCGCCCAGCGTGTCGTGCCGGACGCGCTGCACCATGCGGTTGGCGGCCACCTGCGGATGCGCCATGACGTCCTCGTAGGTCGCCACGGGGGCGCACAGAATGTCGGCGTCCTGGAGCAACGCCAGCCATGTGTCGGTCGCGCGGGTGACGAAGGCACTGGTCAGCACCTCCACCATTGCCGCGCGATTGACCACGCGCAGCGGTGAAGTCGCAAAGCGCGGATCGCCGGCCAGTTCGGGCCGGCCCAGCACATCGCACAACCGGCGCCAGCGCTCGGGCATATAGGCGGCCACCATGACCCAGCCATCGGCGGTGCGGAAGGCCTGGTTGGGCGCTGAGTAGGGCGCCGCGCTGCCCACACGTTCCGGCAGTTGCCCGTCGGCGCAGTAGCTGGTGATGGACGACTGCTGCAGCGCCAGCGCCGCATTGAGCAGGTTGACGTCGAGATGGCCGCCCAGGCCGTCGCGGGCCCGCTGCGCGAGCTTCGCCAACACGCCCACGGAGGCCACGTAGCCGGTCATCACGTCGACGACCGGCGCCTGCACCTTGCACGGCTCGCCGTCGGGCAGGCCGATCAGGCTCATCAGGCCGGAATCCGCCTGCATGATGCCGTCGACGCCGGCGCGGCTCGCATATGGTCCCTCCTGCCCGTAGGCGGAGATCGAGCAGTAGATCAGCGCGGGGTGTTCGTCCGCCAGTTGCGCATGGCCAAGGCCGAGGCGTTCCATCACGCCGGGCCGCATGCTTTCCACCACGATGTCGGCACCCACGATCAGGCGGCGGGCCACGGCCACGCCGTCGGCGGACTTCAGGTCGAGCGCCACGCCCAGCTTGTTGCGGTTGAAGCCGTGAAACAGCGCGCTGTCGTCGCCGAGCCAGCCGGGCCCCAGCCCGCGGCCCATCTCACCGCCCGGCGGCTCCACCTTGATGACCCTCGCGCCCATGTCGGCCAGCAGCATGGTGCAGGTCGGCCCGGCGCCGATCTGCGTGAAATCGATGACGGTCAGGCCGTCCAGTGCGTCGCGCAACATGTCATGCCTCCGGTAGGGTGCGGGATCGTTTGAACGTGCCTTGCGCGGTCGCCACCAGCACGCCGGCATCGGTGGTCAGCTCCGCCGAGGCGAAGTACAGGCTCTTGCCGGCGCGGGTGAGTTGCGCCGTGGCGCGCAGCCGGCCCGTGCTGGCCTTGCTGAGATAGCTGATCGTCAGCATGACGGTGACCGCGTGGCCGAGCGTGCCGTCCGGGCCGGCGGGCAACCCGGCGTAGCCGCAGGCGGCGTCGAGCAGCGTGGCGGTGACGCCGCCCTGCACGCTGCCCTGCCGGTTCAGGTGGCGTGGCTCGAGGTCGAGCTCGAAGGTGCAGCGGCCGTCGCCGACGCTGGCCAGGCGGATGCCGAGGTAGTCCAGCAGCGGGTTGTCGGTTGACGGCACCGTGGCGGGATGCATGTTCATAAGGCCACCTTGATGCCGTTGTCCTGGATCAGCCGCTGCCAGCGCGCCATTTCCTTGCCGATATAGGTCTTCAGCTCGGCCGGCGACGACGCCTGCGGCTCGAAGCCTTGCTTTGCCATCTGCTCGGCGATGTCGGGCGATTTCAGCGCGGCCACCAGTGCGGCGTTGAGCTTGTCGACCACTGGCTTCGGCGTCTGCGCCGGCGCCAGCAGGCTGTACCACAGCTCGGCGTCGTAGCCGGCGATGCCTGCTTCCGCAAAGGTCGGCAGGTCGGGCATGAGCGCGGTGCGCTTCTTGCCGGCGATGCCCAGCGCGCGCAGTTTGCCGGCGCGCACATACTGGATCGCCGAAGCAAAGGTCGCGAACGAGATCTGCACTTGCCCGCCCATCAGGTCGGTGATCGACGGCCCGGTGCCGCGATAGGGCACGTGCAGCAGTTCGGTCTTGTTGAGCCTGGCAAAGACTTCACCGGCCAGGTGCTGGGGCGTGCCGTTGCCCGGGCTGCTATAGCTGAGCTTGCCGGGATTGGCGCGGGTGTACTGGATAAAATCCTGCAGCGTGCGGAACGGCTGGTCGGGGTTGGCGACCAGCATGATCGGCACTGACGCGATCCGCCCCACCGGCTCGAAGTCGCGTTCGATGCTGAACGGAATCTTCGTGCCGAGAAACGGGTTCATCGTCACCTGGCTGGATGCGATCACCAGCGTATAGCCGTCCGGAGCCGCGTGGGCGACATAGTCGGCGCCGAGATTGCCGCCCGCGCCGGGCTTGTTCTCGATCACGACGGTCTGGCCCAGCAGCTTGCCCATCTTCGGCGCGATCAGCCGCGCGAGGATATCGTTGCCGCCGCCGGGGGCGAACGGCACCACCAGCGTAATCGGTTTTTGCCTTGGGAAGGGCGCCTGCGCCGCGGCGCCCAGCGCCGTGGCTGCCAGCATGCCGGCCAGCGCCACGCGTGCGAATCGGGTAATGCGGGTCATGGTCTGTCTCCTGTCTTTCTGTTTGCGAACGCTTAGCGCCCGGTGTAGCGGGGCTCGCGCTTCTCGGCGAAGGCCTGCCGGCCTTCGGTGCGGTCCGCGGTATCGCGCAGCACGCCCCAGTAGAGTTCGGTCAGTTGCTGGGCGTCGGCTTCGCTGAGGTGGCTGGTCTGGCGCGACAGCTTCTTGACGGCCTGCACCGCCAGCGGCGCATTGGCGGCGATGCGGGTCGCGATCGCCAGCGCACGGTCGAGCAGCGTGGCAGGCGCCACCGTCTCGGTGACCAGCCCGATGCGCGCGGCCTGCGCCGCGTCGATTCGCTCGCCGGTCAGCACCATCTGCATCGCATGCGCCGCCGGCACGGCCTTCAGCAGGCGATGCAAGCCCGAGACAGCGGGGATTGACCCGACCGCGGCTTCGGGCAGGCCGAAGCTCGCTTGTTCTGACGCGATCCGCGCATCGCATTGCAGCGCTATCTCAAGCCCCGCTCCAAGGCAATGGCCGTTGACCGCCGCGATCAGCGGCTTGAACAGGCCCAGGTCGGTCAGGTCCATCAGCCGGATATAGAGCCCCAGGTCGGCGGCCTGCTCCGGCGCGCGGAACAGTGCTTCCGGATAGGTCGCGGGCGAGCTGCGCGTGCCTTTCAGGTCGGCGCCCGCGCAGAAGGCGCGCGTGCCGGCGCCGGTCAGCACCGCCACGCGCAGGTCGTCGCGGTCGCGCACTTCGATGAGGTGCGCGCGCAGTTCGCGCAGCGCGGCCACGTCCAGCGCATTGAGGGCATCGGGCCGGTCGATCGTTAGCACGGCGACCGCGCCTTCGGTGTGGAGTCGTACGGTCATGGCTTGCCTCCTTACACGCTTGGCGACGACAGGCTGCGGCCGCCACAGACATAGAGCACCTGCCCGGTCACGTAGGACGACTGCGGGTCGAGGAAGAAGCTGACCGCGTTGGCGATATCGTCGGCGGTGCCGATGCGCTGCACCGGGACCGACTTCTGCAGCCGGGCCTGCACGTCGGGCGCGAAGCCGCGGAACAGCGGGGTATCGACGATGCCCGGCGCCACTGCATTGACGGTGACGCCCTTGCTCGCAAACTCGATCGCCAGCGAGCGCGTCAGGCTGACTACGCCGCCCTTGGCCGCGGAGTAGTTAGCCTGTCCGAATCCGCCCAGCCACGCCCGCGACGAGATATTGACCACGCGCCCGTAGCCGCGCTCGACCATGCCGGGCAGCGCCGCGCGGCAGCACAGGAACTGCGAGCGCAGGTTGGTATCGATGACCAGGTCCCAGTCGTCGTCGGTCATCTTCAGGAAGCGCATGTCGCGCACGGCGCCGGCGTTGTTGACCAGGTAGTCGACGCGGCCAGTGCGCGCCTGGATTTGCGCGAAGGCATCGTTGACGGCGGCCGAGTCGGTCAGGTCGGCGCTGGCGCCGAAGGCGTTGAAGCCCTCGGCAACCAGCGCACCGACGGCGGTATCGAGCGCGGCGGCGTCGCGGTCGAGCAGGGCCACGGCCAGCCCCTGGCGGGCCAGTTGCGTGGCGATGCCCAGGCCGATGCCGCGCGCTGCGCCGGTGACCACCGCCACATGGGAAGGATCGAAGCGTTGCGTGCCCATCTCAGACTCCCAGCAGGTGGACGGAAGAAGCGGCGTGGTCCACGCCCGCGATGCCGCCGCCGGTGCATTGCGTCAGGCCGATGCGGGTATCCGCCACCTGGCGTTCGCCGGCGCGGCCTTGCAGCTGCCACAGGATCTCGACCATCTGCGCCACGCCGGTGGCGCCCAGCGGATGCCCCTTGGCCAGCAGGCCGCCGCTCGGGTTGACCGGCACGCGCCCGCCCAGGCGCGTCGCGCCGGACTTGAGCAGCGCCACGGCATCGCCACGCGGTGCCAGGCCGAGGGCTTCGTAGTAGAGCAGTTCGGCGATGGTGAAGGCGTCGTGCAGTTCGACCACGTCGACGTCCTGCGGGCCGAGCCCGGCCTGTTCGTAAGCCTGGCGCGCGGCGCGCGCGGTGATCTCGGCATCGAGGATATCGTCGTCGGCCTCCTCGCGCATGCCCGACACCACTACAGACGACAGCACCTTCACCGGCCGCGCCTGCGCCGGCCGGCGCGTGCTCAGCACCACCGACGCCGCGCCATCGACCTGCGACGGGCAGCACTGCAGCAGCGTCAGCGGGTCGGCGATCATGCGCGAGGCCAGCACTTCCTCGACCGTGGTGGTCTTGCGCTGCTGGGCATACGGGTTCAGCGAGCCGTGGTAGCGGTTCTTCACGGCCACTTCAGCGAGGTCGGACGGATTGGCGTCGCGCTCGTGCAGGAAACGCGTGCCGCGCATCGCATACACCGCGGGCAGTACCATGCCGGACTTCGCATAGAGGTCGGTCTTGTGGTCATTGCGCTGCAGCGGGATGGTGCCGCCGCCGAGCGCGGTCAGCTGCTCGATGCCGAAGACCAGCACCGTGTCGTATTGCCCGGCCAGCAGCGCGTGCCGTGCCAGGTGCACGCCGGTGGCGCCGCTGGCGCAGGCGTTCTCGACGTTGTAGACCGGGATGCCCTTGAGCCCCAGATCGCGCACGATCAGCTGGCCGAGGATCATGCCGCCCAGGACGTTGGCGCAGTAGACCGCCTGGATGCGGCCGGCCGGCACGTCGGCATCGGCCAGCGCCTTCAGGATTGCCTGTTGCGCCAGCTCCGGCGCCAGCACGCCGGGGTGCCGGCCGAACGGCGTCATCGCGCCGCCATGGATGTAGATGTCCTGCATCTTGCTTACCTCTCCTTCTCTCGATCGATCAGACCGTGACGGCCTCGAAGACATAGCCCAGCTCGGCGTCATGCCGCTGCGCGTAGCGTTCGCCGATGACCGGACGCGCCGCGCCCTGCAGGCGGCCGAAGATTCGCACCGGCCCGACGAAATCGACATAACCCAGCGCATACGGAGCCAGTCCGCTCTTGGGCGCGGGATGGATCACGGTGAAGCTGTAGAGCACGCCCGTGCCGGTGATGGCGACGGTCTCGTGGCCGTCCGCCAGCGGAGAGTCGGCGGGCAGCGCCGGGAAGATCCACTCGCCGGTGGCGCGGTCACGCGAGGCGAGCAGGTGGGGGACGGGTTCCGCGCTCCAGAGCGGATAGGGCTGGTCTGACATGGCTGTCTCCTGTGGGTTGGCCTTGGCGTAATAGTTGTCGTCGGCGGCCTGCGCGACAAACGATATTTCCGGCGTTTTCGGTTGAGAAAAAATCAAACGACAAGGCGAGGCAGGGCGTCTGGAAAAGCGCTTTGTCCGGGGATTGGAGTCAGCCGTTCAGGGCTCGTCCTGCCGCGTTGCGTCGACTTCGGACCGGGCGATCACACCCACGCCGATGCGCCATTCAAGGCCGTGCCGCGCAGGCGCGGATTGCCTTCGACCGCACGGGCACCCTCGGTGTACGGATCGAACTTTCGCCCCGGCGTGGCCGAGACCCCGCTGCGGTCGGGCCCGGCGACGAGCGCAGTGGCGCCACTGTCATGCGCGCCTTCGGAGAAGGTGTCGAAGCGGCCCTGCCGCTGGCCGTCGGTGAACACGTCATGCGTGCGCGCTGCCACGCTGGCGGGCGCGCTGTTGCCGGCTTGCGCGGCATTGGCGTTCTGGAGGGAGACGGCGGCCACCAGCGAGATGGCGGCGGGAACAAGGGTGCGTGCGAGTTGGGCAATCATGATGTCGCTCCTGGAGACTGGTCATCAGAGAAAGAGGCGGACGGTGGCTGCTGCGCGTTTCCCGGTGTGGTTCCGGGGATGGCGCTGTGCAGCCGCCGTTGAGACCAATTTAGGCGTGGAGCGAACGTCGCACTAGAGAGTGGAATGGCGTTTCAATAGCAACTTCTGGTTGTCTGTGCTGCGGGGTAGCAGGCTCAGGTCACGACCCCGACCAGCCGTGACAGCGACTGCTCCGCGCCCCGGCCCGCTTCCACCACGAAGTCGATGAAGCGCCGGACCCGCACCGGCATCTGGCTGCGATGCGGGTAGTACATGTACATGCCGACATTGCTGCTGCTGTACCCCGGCAGGATCGCCTTCAGCCGCCCGCTCACGAGGTCGGCGTGGATCATGTAGGCGGGCAGCTGGCCGATGCCCATGCCGGCGCGCACCGCTTCGACCTCGGTTTCCACGTCATTGAAGCTCGCCACGGCAGGCACCTCCTGGTAGATCAGGTCGCCGTCCACCTGCAGCTCCCACGGCACCATGCGCCCGGTCGCGGGGCGGCGGAAGCCGGTGCACTGGTGCTGCAGCAAGTCGTCGAGGGTGGCCGGCTCGCCGTGCCGCGCCAGGTAATCCGGCGCCGCGCAGATGACCAGCGGCAGGTCGCACAGCCGCCGCGCCACCAGGTTCTGGCCGGGGCTGGTGCCGACGCGGAAGCCGACGTCGATCTTGGCTTCGACCAGGTCGGTGAAGAGGTCGCTCAGCACTACATCGAAGGTGATGCGGGGGTATTGTTCGCGAAAGCCCCGCACCAGCGGGACCAGCACGCGGCTGCCGAGCGACGGCGGAGCGGTCAGGCGGATCAGACCGTCGTTGTCGCTCTTGCTGCTGCGGACCTGCTCGAGCGCTTCGTCGAGCTGGCGCATGCCCGGCGCGGCCAGCTCGAACAGGCGTGCGCCTTCTTCCGTCAGGCTGAGCTTGCGCGTGGTCCGGTGCAGCAGGCGCACGCCGAGATGATCCTCCAGCGTGCGCACGGCCTTGCTGGCGGCCTGCGGGGTGACGCCAGCTTCCACCGCGGCGCGGTGGAAGCTGCCGGCGCGTACCACGCCGAGGAAGAGGGTGAGGACACGGGCCTTGTCCATGACTGGCAACGGATGGTGGAGAATGCCGCCATCATAGTGCCGATTTGGGGACAACCGGCGGGCGTGGGCCGCCACAGACCCCGTGCCTGTGAATTGCGGATAGAGCGAACAGAGCGGATTGAGCGGGCAGAGGCGTCTACTTCAGCTCGCAATGCATGCACAGCCCTGGCGGTATGCCTGCAATCCTGAGCGTGTGCGACGCGCGGACTTCAGCGGGAAGGTTCTCCGCGGAGACCAGCTGGAAGCCATAGCGGGCGAAATGACTCGGGCAATTGCTGGTCGCCAGTACGGCGCGACGCACGCCTTGCGCGCGCGCCCGCATCAATACCGCGGAGACCAGGTGAGTCGCCACCCCGAGCTGGCGATATTCGGGAAGGACGGCCACAGACCGGATGACGACGAGATCGTCGTATCGTTCGGCGCCGGCGCATCCAACGATGCGGCCTTCCAGCACGGCAACATGGAAAGTCTCCAGATGCGCTTCGATTTCGTGCTCGTCCAAGCCGCATTGCGCGAGAACCTTCGAAATTGCCGGCAGATCTTGCGTGCCCGCAGAACGAATGCGTAGATCTTTGATCATGATGAAGCCTGTCGCCGGCGGTCCTTGACGCGTGGGCGGATACGGAGTGTTTTGGTGTTGGGGGGAGAAAAGTACCTTATCAATCCCCGGCAGCCTAGGTTTTCGTACACTAGAAAACCCTAGGTCTTCGGGTAAGCCCTTAGAGAAATACATTTCAAAATCGCGTCGAGCCTGCGGATCCCCGCCGACGCCGTCAGTTTGGGCGGCGTCGGCGGCATGTCTCGCACTTGCCGGACTAGTGCTCGACCAGGTGCTCGATGCGGATCGGAAGCTCCCGCACGCGCTTTCCCGTTGCGTGAAACACGGCGTTGGCCACGGCCGGCGCCACGCCCACCAGCGCGATTTCACCTAACCCCTTGACGCCCAGTTCGTTCACATGGGGATCGACCTCGTCGACAAAATGCGCTTCCAGCCCGTGGATATCCAGGTTGACAGGCACGAGGTAATCCGCCATGTGCGCATTCACCGGCCGGCCGTCCCGCGGATCCAGCGCGGTTCGCTCCATCAGCGCCATGCCGATGCCGCCGACCATCCCGCCCGTGCATTGGCTGGCTGCGAGCCGCGGATTCACGATACGACCCGCGCCATAGGCGCCGACCACGCGCCGGACACGGATCGTGCCGACATCGGGATCGATGGCGACTTCGACGAACACGGCACCGAAGGCATGCATGGAAAACCGGCTGCGCACCTCGCCATCCGGGCCTGCCGTGGCGCTCGCTTCGATGGCGCCGTCCGTGCGATCCGCGCGCGCCTGGCGCTGGTCCAGCGCGGCAATGCAGGCCGCGCGCACGGCCGAGCCGACGGACGCGAGGGTCATCGAGCCCCCGTGCGGCGGGGTAGGTGGGAAATCCGAACGGCCAAGGCTGAAGCGCACGCTGTCCATCGGCAGGCCCAGCGTCTCGGCGGCAATCTGCGTGATCGAGGTGTAGGTGCCGGGCCCCATGTCGCTGGCGGCGGCTTCGACTTCGGCCGTTCCGTCGGCAAGCAGGCGCACGCGGGCGCTGGCCTGGCCGTGGAAGACCGGGTAGCTGGCACAGGCCATCCCCCAGCCGATATGCAGGCGGCCGTCCCGCATCGAGCCGGGCGAGAGCGTGCGGCGGGACCAGCCGAACGCGTCGGCGCCGCGTTCGTAGCAGGCAAGCATGGAGCGACTGGAGAACGGCAGTTGCATGCCCTCGTCGAGCCCGGGTTCATTGCGCCGCCGCAGTTCCAGCGGATCCATCTCGAGGGCGTAGGCCAGCTCGTCCATCGCGCATTCCAGCGCAAAGACGCCGGTGGCCTCGCCCGGACCCCGCATAAAGGTCGGCGTGCCGATGTCCAGCGGCACCAGCCGGTAGCGAGTGCGCACATTGGGACAGCGATAGAGGAACGGCGTCACCGCAGTGAGTGCCTCGGTGAACTGCTCATGGCGGCTGGTTTCGCCGGTGCCTTCGTGCACGATGCCGGTCAGCCTGCCGTCGGGCGTTGCCGACAGCGCAATGCGCTGCACGGTGCGCGGCCGGTGCCCCGTCTGATGGAACATCTGTCGCCGCGACAGCACCAGCTTGACGGGCTTGCCCACTTCGCGCGCGGCGACTGCCGCCAGCGTGACATGCGGCCAGGTGCGCAGGCTGGTGCCGAAGGCGCCGCCGATAAACGGGCAGATGACGTGGACGTTCTCAGTCGGGATGCCGAGGATCGCCGCGATCTCGGCCTGCTCGTTGATCACGAACTGGCTCTTGCTCCAGAGCGTCAGCTGGTCGCCTTGCCAGGCGGCAACGGTGGCGTTCGGTTCGATCGGGAAGTGATTTTCTCGCGCGGCATCGTAGGTGGCGTCGATGCTGACGGCAGCCGCCGCCAGCGCGGCCTCGGGGTCGCCGCGGACCCGGTCCGCCGAATGGGGGCCTGGTTCGCGTCCCGCCTCCGGCACCACGGCTTCGGCGCGCTGGTCGAGCGGGTCGGAGACCGGTGATTCCTCGGCATAGCGAATCAGCAGCAGGCAGGCCGCATGCTCGGCCTGGTCCAGCGTCTGCGCCACGACCACGGCAACCGGCTGGCCATAGAAGCGGACGTGATCGTCCTGCAGGACATGCAGACGTTCGCCGTGTTCCGGATCGATAAAGCCCTTGTGTGGGGCGTACGCCAGTTTCGGCGCGTTTTCGTGCGTCAGTACCGCCAGTACCCCTGGCAGTCGGCGCGCGGCTTCGGCGTCGAGTGCGATCACGCGACCGAGTCCGATCGAAGCGCCCACGATCACCGCGTAGGCCTGTCCTGGCTGGTTGAAGTCGGCGGCATACCGCGCGCTGCCGGTCACCTTGGCGCGCCCGTCGACGCGGGCATGCGGCTGGCCGATATGGTTTGCGTTCATCTGCCTTCTCCTGCGAGTTCGAGGGCCCGTACCACCGTTCGTTGCAGCAGCGCGACCTTGTAGTGGTTACCTGGCAGCGGGGTGGCGCCTGCAATCGTGGTAAGCGCTGCCGCCTCGAAGCTCGCGCGCGTGGGCGGCCTGCCTTGCAGCGCGAGTTCGGCCGCGCGCATGCGCCATGGCCGGGTGCCCACGCCACCGCATGCGAGGCGAGCGGCCTGGATCACGCCATCCCTGACCTCGAAGGCTGCCGCGGCAGATACCAGGGCAAACTCATACGAGGCCCGGTCCCGCACTTTCAGATAGCGCGCAGTCCGTGCATAGGCGAGCGGTGGAACTCGCACCTCGGCAATGAGTTCGCCGGCCTGCAAGGTGTGTTCGAGATGCGGCGTGGTTCCGGGCAGGCGGTAAAGGTCTTCCACGCGGAAATGGCGCGCGCCGTGCGGACCCCGTACGTGGACCACCGCGTCCAGCGCGACCAGGGCAACCGCAAGGTCGGACGGATGCGTTGCGGAGCAATGGTCGCTGGCGCCCAGGATGGCATTGCCCGCGTGCAACCCGTCGATGGCCGCGCAGCCGCTGTCCGGGGTGCGCTTGTTGCAGGCGGCATCGAGCATGCGGAAGTAAGGACAGCGCACGCGCTGGAGCAGGTTGCCGCCGATGCTGGCCATGTTTCGCAACTGGGGAGAGGCGCCCTCGACCAGCGACTCGGCGATCACCGGGTGGAGCCGGCAAACGTCGGGATGCGCGGCGACATCGGACATGCGGGCCAGCGCGCCGATGACCAGCTCGTCGCCCTCCATGCGGATATGGTTCAGCGGCAGCGCGTTGATGTCTACCAGTTGCGTGGGCTGTTCCACGTGCTCGCGCATCAGGTCCGCCAGCGTGGTGCCGCCGGCGATGAAGCGGGCCCCGGCCGCGGCCGCCGCCAGCGCTTCAGCTTCCGAGCCGGCTTTCTGCAGTGTGAACGGGATCATGGCAGCATCCTCCCGCCGACCTCGGCGATCGCCGCGACGACCCCCGGGTAAGCCCCGCAACGGCAGATATTGCCGCTCATCCAGAAGCGCACATCGTCGGCGGAGGTGGCATGACCCTCATTGATGCAGGCGACGCCGGACATGATCTGGCCTGCCGTACAGAATCCGCATTGGAAGCCATCGTGCGCGATAAATGCGGCCTGTAGCGGATGCAGCTCGCCGTCGGCCGACGACAGGCCTTCGATCGTGCTCACGTGGGCGTCGTTGTACATGGCGGCCAAAGCCAGGCAGGCGTTGATCCGGCGCCCGTCCACCAGCACCGTGCAGGCCCCGCACGCGCCCTGGTTGCAGCCCTTCTTCGTGCCCGTGAGGTCCAGGCGCTCGCGCAGTACGTCAAGCAGGGATTCGCGCGGATCGATATCGAGGCGATGCAGCGTGCCGTTGACCGTCAGGCACAGCGGCATGCGGGTTGAGCCGTAGCTATCGCCAGGCTGTGGTTGGCTTGCGTCGGAACGAACAGAACTGGACATAGTCGACATTCCTCTTTGCATAGCCCGGATGATTCGGGCGGTTGGGGACAGGGACTTCGCCCGGGCCTGCGCCAGCTTCGGCAGCGAACTGCCGGAACGACTGGGGGCGCATTCTGCAAGTCTCTGCAGGTTTGGCCTGACACTGGCCTGCCTCGGGACCGGAAGGTGTGTGGCTGCCTCGGACTGGTGGGACAGTCGTTGAAACGCTACAGGCACCGGCGGTCATCGCAATAGAACGTGGTTGCGCTGCGCTGGACGATTCTTGCGCTGACTCGTTGGATGATAGGTATGAAAAGGAGGACCAGCCGGCATGGCTTGCGTCAGGTCCCGCGGATTGTGCGGGCCGCTTTACTTCAACCGGATAAATTCATATGCTTTCATGCGCAGCGGGGACCTGACCCTTGCCCCGACGCTACCGTTGTGGGCCCTTGCGGGGTATGTGCCTATGCGATCGCCGACGAGACATGGCGTGATCGATGCGGAGTTGCCGGTTCGTCCCGATGTCAGCAGCAGCGGACGCCCGTGGGCTGGCATCACCGTGCAGATCCATCACTGGCGCTCGGCCGGATCGGTGTCCTCTCCGGAGCTGGACCACGACATGCTTGCGATGCGACTCGCGGGACACGCCAGGCTTGAGCAGCGGCGACTGGGCCAGGTGCATCGCGGCATCGTCGTTCCCGGCAATATCAGCCTGCACCCGCGGCTGGTCGAATCCAGCTGGAGTTGGGACAGGCCCGGTTCCATCGTCATTGCGAGGATTCCGCAAAGCCTGCTGGCCGAAGCCGCTGATGCCACGATCCGCCAGCCACGCGCCGCGCACAGGCTCCGCAATTGCTTCGGGCAGCGCGACGGCTTCGCCGAGACTATTACCTTTACGCTGGCGCGAGAGATCCAGGCGGTCGCGCATCCGGCGCAAATGCTGATCGCCGAGTCCCTTTCCTGCGCGCTGTCGGCGCATCTAGTGCATCGCTTCAATGTCAGTGACCCGGGCGCCTCGTCACTTCCCGGCGGGCTCCATCCGCAGGCCCTCAGCAGGGTCCTGGACTATATCCACGGTACACCGGAGGCGGTGAAGCTGCAGGCGCTGGCGGATATGGCCAATGTCAGCCGCTTTCATTTTGCGCGCATGTTCAAGCGCAGCATCGGCGAAACGCCGATGGCGTATGTCGAGCGCGTTCGCTTGCTGCGCGCGCGCGAGATGATCCGCTCGGGAGACTATCCGTTGGCATTGGTTGCCACGCTTGTCGGTTTCGCCGACCAGTCTCACTTTGGACGGCGGTTCAAGCGGCATTTCGGATGTACGCCGGGTGAATTTGCCGGGCATAAGGATGCCAGTCAGGGAGCCGCTCTTTAGGCTGTCATGGGGCGGCGGTGGCCATGGCCGGTCCGGCGCCCGTCACCTGCCTCGGCGATTTCATCCATTCCGACGACGCCTTGAACCCTTCGCCATGTGAACAATGTCCCACCCCCCGAGGAGACAATCACATGACAAAGCATCCATTCGACCTGAGCGGCAAAGTGGCACTGGTGACCGGCGGCAACGGCGGCATCGGCCTGGGCATTGCCGAAGGGCTGGCCGCGGCCGGCGCCGATATCGCGATCTGGGGCACGAATGCCGCCAAGAACGCCGCCGCCGCCGACCACCTGGCCCAGCATGGGCGCAAGGTGCATACCGAGCTTTGCGACGTCGGCGACGAGCAGGCGGTCGATGCTGCCATGCAGCGCACGGTGGCGGCGCTGGGGCGTATTGACGGCTGCTTTGCCAATGCCGGCGTGGGCAGCGGCAACAAGGGGCCGTTCGACCAGATGGCCACCGAGGCCTGGCGCAGGACCATGCGCGTCAACCTGGACGGTGCCTTCTTCACGCTGCGCGCCGCGGTGCGGCAGATGCTGGTGCAGGGCGAGGGTGGCGTGCTGTGCAGCACGGCCTCGGTCGCGGCCATAGAAGGCGCGCCGCGCTCCGAGCACTATGCCGCCACCAAGGGCGGCGTGATCTCGATGATGCGGGGGCTGGCGGTGGAGTACGCGCGCAAGGGCATCCGCGCGCACTCGATCCTGCCGGGCTGGATCAAGACCGAGATGACCAGCGTGGCCCAGGGCAACGATGCCTTCCAGGAGATGGTGCACAAGCGCGTGCCGATGCGCCGCTGGGGCGAGGGCAGCGACTTCGCCGGGATTGCGGTCTATCTGATGAGTCCGGCGTCGGCCTACCACACGGGCGATACCTTTGTGATCGACGGGGGCTACACGCTGTTCTGAGCGAGGCCTGAAGCGTGGGCGCGCCAGGGGCGGCACGCCCACGCGCCAGTTACAGCACGTCGTCCTTCAGGTGATACCAGTGGTACAGCACCCGCTGCCCCATCCTTCGGAACGGCGCAAACATCTGCGATTCCACCATCTCGCGCACGTTCGGGAACGGCAGCGGCGAGCGGAAGATTGGCAGTTCCGGCAGCGCGGCGGCCTTGCCGGCGATCAGCGCCGCCAGGCGCTTGCCGGCCTGCGCGGAGTACATCACGCCGTTGCCGCCGTAGCCCATGGCGTAGTAGATCGACTGGGCCGGATCCGGCTGGGTGATGCGCGGCATCATGTCGTGGCTGACATCGACCCAGCCCCACCACGAGTAATCGACCTGGATCCCCTGCAGCGCGGGGAACTTGCGGTGCATGTCGTCGATCAGCTTCTGCTTGTACTGCTCCTGCGGCGCATCGTTGCCGGTGATGGCGCTGCGGCTGCCGATCTGCAGGCGGCCATCTGGCATCAGGCGGTAGTAGTGGCGCAGGATGCGGGTGTCGGTGATGACCTGCGTGGTGCGGAAGTTGCACGCGGCCAGTTCGCTGGCCGTGAGCGGGCGCGTGACGATGGAGTTCGACAGGATCGGGAACAGCCGGTTCTTGAGCTCGCGGTGCAGCGTCTGCGAGGTATAGCCGCCGGTGGCCACGCCCACGGCGCGGGCGCGCACGATGCCGCCGGGGGTGCGCAGGTAGTGCACGCCGTTGCGCGTTTCCCAGCCGGTCACCGGGCTGGACGGATGCACCTTGGCGCCCAGCTCGCGCGCGCGGCGCAGGTAGCCGAAGGCGAGCTTGCCGGCGTGGATGCCGATGCCTTCGGGCTCATGCATGGCGCCCGCGGCTTCCTTGTCGTCGACATAGTCGCGCCGCACGGTGTCGGCGTCCATGATCCGTGCGTCGTACTTGAAGACTTCGCGCAGGAGCTTGGCTTCCTTCTCCAGCGCCGGCATCACCTTGGCGCGGTGCGCGATATACAGGTGGCCGCCAGGCTGCGGATCGCAGTTGATGTCCTGGATCAGGCCCTTGAAGGTCTCCATGCCGTCGCAGATTTCTTCATGCAGGCGCAGCGCGGTGTCCAGGCCGTAGCGCTGGATCCACTGCGAGCGCTTGAGCCGCCCGGACGCGCATTGCGCCTGGCCGCCGTTGCGCGTGCTGCAACCCCAGCTGACGCGGTTGGCTTCGAGCACGGTGGCCTTGATGCCGTATTCCTGTGCCAGGAAGATGGCGCAGGTCAGGCCGGTGAAGCCCGAGCCGATGATCGCCACATCCACGTCGATGTCATGCGTGATCGGGCCGTCGTCGGCGGGCGGTTCGCCCGCGGTGCCGATCCAGTAGGTGGGCGCGTATTCGCGGCCGTGACCGGGGGTGGGTGTGTGCAGGGGATCGTAGGCGGGGTCGTACGGCCGGGTGGGCGCGGTGGACTGCTCGCCGGCAAGGAGGCTGCTGCGGGGGGCTACGGCTTGCATGGCGCGTCTCCTCGGTCAGGCTGCGGGCGCTACGACGGGCGGGCGATCCTTGCGGTACGCGTTCTTGACCGCGATCTTGCCGTCGCGGAAGGTGAAGACGTCCACCATGCGCGCCTCGATGCGGGCGCCGTCGGCACGGGTGCCGCGGAAGGTGGATTCGCTCACGCCGCGGTCGCCCACGACAAAGTGGTCGCCATCGACCCACTGCGCGTCGGGGAAAGTCTGCCAGGCCAGCTGGAAGCCTTCGCGCACCGCGTCGCGGCCGATAAAGCTGCGGCCCAGCAGCTCGGGCCCGGCCACGCCGTGGAAGGCGCAGTCATCGGCCATGAAGCCCATCAGGGCCTCGATGTCGTGGCGGTTCCAGGCGTCGTTGAAGGCCTGCAGCAGTTCGATGCCGGCGGCGGTGTTGTCCTTGGACATGGGTTGGTCTCCTGAGTGTTGTCTGCCGGTCCGTGGGGAACCGGCCATGACTCGAGGATAGGGAAGCCGCGCGCGGCGCTGTAGCGCCAGTTCGGGACAATCGCTTGGGCCAGCGGCGGCAGACACCGCCGCGGGCCGGCTCAGGCCGCGGGACGGACCCGGGAAGTGACGGCGGCGATGGTTGTGGCGCCGCTGGCGGTGGCCTGCAGCTCACGCGCCACGCCCGCCAGCACGCGGATGCCGGGCTCGATGCGGTCCAGCGAGATCGACGAGTATCCGAGCCGGAAGCCATTGCGCGGCGCGGGCTCGGCCATGAAGAAGACGCTGCCGGGCTCTATCAGCACGCCCTGCAACTCGGCCAGCCGCGCCAGCGCATCGGCATCGAGCCAGGACGGCCCCTCGATCCAGCATGAGGCGCCGCCGGCGATCGGCACCGCGCGGAAGTCAGGCATATGCGTGGCCAGTGCCGCCAGCACGGCTTCGGCGCGCTCGCGGTGCGCGGCCGCCAGCCGGCGCAGGTGCGCGTCATAGTGGCCCAGCGACAGGAACAGCGAGAACGCGCGCTGGATATACGCCGACGGATGCCGAAGCATCAGCCGCCGCGCGCCGCGCAGCTCGGCGATCAGTGCCGCCGGCCCGACGATATAGCCGATGCGCAGCCCCGGCGCCAGGCTCTTGGACAGGCTGCCGACATAGATCACGCGGTTGCTGCGGTCCAGGCTCTTGAGCGTGGGGGTGGGGTCGCCTTCGAAGCGGCTTTCGCTTTCGTAGTCGTCCTCGATCAGCACGAAGTCAGCTTCCTCGGCCTGGCGCAGCAGGGCCTGGCGGCGCGCCAGCGGCATGGTGACGGTGGTGGGGCACTGGTGGCCCGGGGTCACGTAGACGTAGTCGCAGGCGCGTTGCGCGTCAGACAGGGTCAGGCCGTCGCCGTCGACCGGCAGCGGCACCAGGTGGGAGGTGTGCGAGCCAAAGATATTGCGTGCGTCCGGATAGCCGGGGTCCTCGATCCCCACCGGCGTGTCGGGGCTGACCAGCAGGTCGGCCAGCAGGTACAGCGCCTGCTGCGCGCCCACGGTCACCACGATCTCGTCGGCGCCGGCCCACACGCCGCGGCGCGGCAGCACGCGGGTGCGGATCTGCTGCACCAGCGATTCGTCGTCGCGCAGGATCATGTCCTGGGCCCAGTCGTGGATGTCGAGCACGCTGAGCGCCTTCAGGCAGCATTCTCGCCAGTCCGCCGTGGGGAACAGCACCGGGTCGTACTGGCCGTAGATGAAGGGATAGGGGTAGTCGCGCCAGTTGGCGCGCTTGACGATATTGCGCTGCTGCGTGGGGCGGAACACAAAGCGCCGCTCCCAGTCCGGCTCGCCTGAGCGGGCGGGCACCGCCTCGCCGCGCAGCGAGGCCACGCCGCTCACGCGCGTGCCCAGGATCTCCGGGTTGACGAAGTAGCCGCTGCGCTCGCGCGCCACCAGGTAGCCTTCATCGACCAGCTGCTGGTAGGCCAGTACCACCGTGTTGCGCGCCACGCGCAGTTGCGCCGACAGCTCGCGGCTGCTGGGCAGCGGCTCGCCCTGCGGCAGCTGCTCGTCAAGGATGGCCGAGACCAGCATCTGGCGGATCTTGCCCTGCAGGCTCAGGCCCGAGTGGGCATGCTGCTGGAACAGCTGGGACCAGAGGGTGGTGGGAGACTTCAGGCTCATGGGGCAGGGGCGTTGCCTAGACGGCGAAGCGCGCCAGCATACCGCACCGGCGCGCCACGTCAGTCATGGTCAGTCATCAATACTCATGCAGGTCCGGGCGCGGCATCTCCGCCAGCGGCACTACCGGATCCACGCTACCGCGAAACAGGTGCCGCGCGGCGTAGGCCACCAGCAGGATGCCCAGGCTCACCACACCCAGCGCAAGCGGCGTGCGCTGGTCGGGGATGAAGGCCATCGCCACCACGATGCCGATCATGCCGACGATCGCCAGGTAGGTGAGGTACGGGTAGCACCACATGCGCACGCGCAGCTGGCCCGGCGCTTCGCGCTCCAGGCGGGAACGCAGGCGCAGCTGCGAGATCGCGATCAGGATGTAGACGAAGATCGCCACCGTGCCGTACGAGTTCACCAGGAAGGCAAACACCGTATCAGGCGAGACATAGGACATCACCACCGCACCGTAGCCGAACAGGGTCGCCACCAGGATGGCGCGCACCGGCACGCCGTTGCGGCTCACGCGGGCCAGCGACTTGGGGGCGTCGCCACGGCGGGTCAGCGCGAACAGCATGCGCGACGAGGCATAGAGGCCCGAGTTAAGCGCCGACAGCACCGCGGTCAGCACGATCGCGTTCATGATCTGCGCGGCCGCCGGCACGCCCATCACGTTCAGCGCGCTGACGTACGGCGTGGCGATGCTGTTGGAGTTCCACGGTACCAGGCAGACCACCAGCAGGATCGAACCCACATAGAAAACCAGCACGCGCGTGATCACCGAGCTGGTGGCCTTGGCCACTGCCTTCTGCGGCTCGGCGGTCTCGGCGGCGGCGATGGTGACGATCTCGGCCCCGAAGTAGAAGCCCGTGGCGGCTACCGCTCCGGTCAGCACCGGTACGATGCCGTGCGGCATGAAGCCGCCGTTGGCGGTCAGGTTGGCCACCTGCATGCCATGGGCACCGGGCGCCAGGCCCAGCACATAGACGCCGGCGACGAACAGGAACACGATGATCGCGGCCACCTTGATCGACGCGAACCAGAACTCGAACTCGCCGAAGGACTTGACCGACACCAGGTTGGTCAGCGTCAGCATCACCAGCAGCACCAGGCTGATGATCCAGTTGGGCACGTCGGGCAGCCAGTAGCGCACCAGGTCGGCACCGGCCACGGCTTCCAGCGCCACCACGATGACCCAGAAGTACCAGTACATCCAGCCGGTCAGGAAGCCGGCCAGGTTGCCCACCGCCGGGCGGTCGCGCCAGGCTTCGCGCGCATACTCATAGAAACCGCCGGTGCCGGGCATGGCGCAGGCCATCTCGCCCAGCATGCGCATCACCAGCACCACCAGCAGGCCGGTGATCAGGAAGGAAAGGACCGCGGCCGGGCCGGCGGACTTGATGACGACGCCGCTGCCGACAAAGAGGCCTGCGCCGATCACGCCACCCAGCGCGATCATGGTCATGTGGCGTTGCTTCAGGCCGTGGGATAGCCCGTTGCCGGACTCTGGTTGTTGGATCATGTTGTGTCTCCTGTGCTGCGCTAGCTGTCGGTACTGCGTTGCAGCCAGTACAGCGTTTAAGGCAGGCGCCACGGCTTCTCTTCGGTATAGATGGCAGGGCAGTAATTGCCAGCCTGGGGCCGTGGTCGTTCAGTATTTGCAATCCCGGGGAGGGATGGCCTATCCGTACATGTCGACTTGTCTCCGGTGATCGCTTAAAAACTGGAACCAGAAGTTCCGAAAAATTGTTCTTTCACTGGAATGTAGGCCGTTCGCAGGGGAAGGTCAACCAGAAGTTTCGATAATTGATATGATTTGACTCTGAAAATGAAACTTACCTATGATGGAGCCAGGCATGAACGATATGCGCCTCGCCAAAAGTGACGCCAAGCCGGATGGAGACACGCCGGCACTGCGTTTGTTCGGCCTGCTCGAAGTCATCGCGGAGAAGGACCAGTCCTTCAACCTGCAGGCGCTGGTGGAAGAAACCGGACTGCCCAAGCCCACGCTGCACCGCATGCTGCAGCAGCTGGAGGCGGCGGGCCTGATCCAGCGCAACGGCGACGGGCGGCAATACGGCACCGGCCTGCGGCTGCGCCGGCTGGCGGAGAACCTGTTGCTCAACAGCACCTCGCACGGTGCGCGCCACATGGTGCTGCGCCGGCTGGTGGAAGAGGTGGGCGAGAGCTGCAACCTGACCGCGTTCTCCGGCGGCGAGGTGCTGTACCTGGACCGCGTGGAAACGGCGGCGCCGCTGCGCTTCTACCTGCATCCGGGCTCGCGCGTGCCCGCGCACTGCTCAGCCACGGGCAAGCTGTTCCTGGCGCAGCTGGCGCCGGCGCAGCGCCAGCGGCTGCTGGCCAACGTTGAGCTGGAACGCTACACGCAGAACACGCTGACCGACCACGCGCAGCTGGAAGCCGAACTGGAGCGCGTGAAGCGCGACGGCTACGCGATGGACGATGAAGAGTTCCTGCCGGGGCTGGTCTGCATCGGCGTGCTGGTGCCGGCCGTGGACGGCGGCAAGTCCAACCTTGGGCTGGCGCTGCAGGCCCCGGTGATGCGCGTGACGCGCGACAAGGTGCTGCAATTGCTGCCCGCGCTGCAGCGTGCGGCGGGCGCGCTGGCGGCGATCGAGGCCGACAGCGCCGGCAGCTGGCAGGGCGGCGCGGAAGAGGACGAATAGCGCGCACGGCGTCACGCGGATTGCTCCGCTTGCCGCAGTGCCGATGGCATGGCAGCAAGCAACAAGGAGCATGAGGTGACGCAAGACCAGTTTGGCAAGCCGGACCGGATGATTCCGGTGCGCAGCGCGTTCGGCATCGATTCCGGCCTGATGGTGCCGGCCTTCAGCCAGCGCGACGACCACGTGCCGGAGATCGATCCGGCCTACCGCTTCCAGCCCGAGGTGACGCTGGCAATCCTGTCCGGCTTCATGCGCGACCGGCGCGTGATGGTGCAGGGCCTGCACGGCAGCGGCAAGTCGACCCATATCGAGCAAGTCGCCGCGCGGCTGAACTGGCCTTGCGTGCGCGTCAACCTGGACGGGCATATCAGCCGGCTGGACCTGGTCGGCAAGGACGCCATCGTTATCCGCGACGGGCGCCAGGTCACCGAATTCCAGGAAGGCATCGTGCCGTGGGCGCTGCAGCGCCCGGTGGCGCTGATCTTCGACGAATACGACGCAGGCCGGCCTGATGTGATGTTCGTGATCCAGCGCATCCTGGAGCGCGACGGCAAGTTCACGCTGCTGGACCAGAACCGCGTGATCCGCCCGCATCCGTCTTTCCGTTTGTTTGCGACCTCCAATACCGTCGGCCTGGGCAACGTCAACGGCCTCTACCACGGCACCCAGCTGCTCAACCACGCGCAGATCGACCGCTGGAACGTGGTCGCCACGCTGGACTACCTGCCGCATGAAGAGGAGGCCGGCATCGTGCTGGCGCGCGTGCCGGAGCTGGACCACGACGCCGGGCGCGCGCTGGCCGATGCGATGGTGGCGCTGGCCGGGCTCACGCGCCGCGGGTTTGCCGCCGGCGATGTGTCGGCGCTGATGTCGCCGCGCACGGTGATCAGCTGGGCCGAGAACTGCCAGATCTTCCGCGACCCCGCGCTCGCCTTCCGGCTGACCTTCCTGAACAAGTGCGACGAAGCCGAGCGGCCGGTGGTGGCCGAGTACTACCAGCGTTGCTTTGGCCACCTGCCGGGCGAAGCCGCCGGCGTCAGCTCCGAGTCGGAGCCCGCGCGATGAGTGCGGCCACGGTCGCGCAGCAGTTGCGCCGGCGCCAGCGGCAGGATGAGCTGTCCGGTGCCGCGGTGCGCGCGATCACTGGCGATGCGGCGCTGCATTTCCGCGACGGCCAGCTCTGGCGCGCGATGCGCCCGGTGCCGCAGCATGCGCCGCACTTGCGCACGGACCTGGAAACTGACACGGCCACCTGCCTGCGCGGCGCGGCCGATGGTGCCGCCCTGCGCCAGGCGCATTCCGACGCCGCGCTGCATCGGCAGCTGTGCCCGGCAGATGCGGTCGAGCGCCTGGTCTTCGAACTGCTTGAGCAGCTGCGTTGCGAGACCCGCCTGCCGCGCGGCATGGCCGGCGTGGCGGCCAACCTGCGCCACCGCTTCATGGCGTGGTCGCGGGCCTTCCATCGCTCCGGGCTGACCGAGGGGCATCTCGGCATCCTGCTCTATACCGTGGCGCAGGTGTCGTGGTCGCGCCTGACGGGTGAGCCGGTGCTGGAAGAGACCGAAGACCTGATCGAAGCCACGCGCGCCGCCATCGTGCCGGTGCTCGGCACCGCGCTGGCCGGCCTGCGCGCGCAACGCCACGACCAGGCCGCCTACGCCGCGTACGCACTGGCGCTGGCGCGCGCGGTGGCGCAGATGATCCGTACCGAAGCCCCGCTTGCCGGCGAAGACGACGACAACGCAGCCTCGGCTGCGCGCGCCGGGTTTGCGCTGTGGCTGGATTTCGACGAACCGCCTGCGGAAGACTTTGCACTGGCCGACAGCGGCCACAGCCGCGTGCTGGCCGACGCCACCGACGGCTACCGCGTCTTCACCACCCGCTACGACCGCGAAGTGCGCGCCGCCACGCTGGTGCGCCGCGCCTTGCTGGACGAGTACCGCACGCGGCTTGACGCACGCATCGCGCGCGCGGGCGTGAACATCGCCCGGCTGGCGCGCCGGCTGCGCGCCGCGCTGTCGCAGCCGCGCGTGGACGGCTGGTCCTTCGGCGAGGAAAGCGGCCGTATCGACGGCCGCCGCCTGGCGCAGCTGGTCTGCTCCCCCTCCGAGCGCCGGCTCTTCCGCCTGGAAGCGCACAAGGCTCATGCCGACTGCGTGGTCGGCTTCCTGATCGACTGCTCCGGCTCGATGAAGGCGCAGGCCGAGCCGCTCACGCTGCTGATCGACATGCTCACGCGCGCACTCGACCAGGCCGGCGTGGCCACCGAGGTGCTCGGCTTCACCACCAACGCCTGGAACGGCGGCCGCGCCCGCGCCGACTGGCTCGCGCGCGGCCGCCCGCAGCACCCTGGCCGGCTCAACGAGACCTGCCATATGGTGTTCAAGGACGCGCAGCGAAGCTGGCGGCGCGCGCGCACCGACATCGCCGCACTGCTCAAGGCCGACCTGTTCCGCGAAGGCGTGGACGGCGAGGCGGTGGAGTGGGCCTGCGCGCGGCTGCACGCCAGCGGCAAGGCGCGCCGCATCCTGGTGGTGGTGTCCGACGGCAGTCCCATGGATACCGCGACCGGGCAGGCCAACGACGCCTGCTACCTCGACAACCACCTGAAGGCCGTGGTGGCGCGGCATGAGGCGCTGCGGGATGTGGAAGTGCTGGGGCTGGGGGTAGGGCTGGACTTGAGCCCCTACTACCGGCACACGCTGGCGCTGGACCTGTCGCAGCCGGTGGACATGGCGATGCTGGATGAGGTGGCGGGTCTGGTGGGGGCGAGGCGGCGGTAGCGGCAAGACTAGCGTTCGGAAACGCTGCGCGAAGGCGCACCCGCCTGCCCCGCGCGGTATTCTTTCAGCCGCTCCTCAGCGCCCGCTCACCCGCGCATCGTCTCCCTGGGCTGCCATGACACCGCGATATCCCCATCGATAAAAGTCTGGCAGGCCAGCCGGAACCCCGTCGCCAGCTCCTCCTCGGTCAGCAGTTTCTTTTCCTTCGGCTTGACCGCGTCTGTATGCTCGTGGCCCTTTTCGATGCGGCATTTGCAGGTGCCGCACAGGCCGCCCCCGCACTTGAAAGGGATGCCGCCCTGCTCGCGCAGCGACACGCGCAGCAGATTGCTGTTGACGGGCGCGCTGACCGTCTTGCCGTGGTTGGTGAGGAAGGTGATCTGGATCATGGCGAAGATTGACTGAAGGTCAGGCGTTAGTAGTCAGGAGCGCCTGCCATGGCGACCGGGGCGGGCACCAGGGCGATGTCCATGCTGCCGAAGCTGGCCAGCTCGCGCAGCGCGACGCGGGCGGCTTCCAGCGTGGCGTACTTGTCGAGGAACTTGGTCGACACCAGGTTGACGATGCCGGGCGGCGTTTCTTCCATCACCCGCACCTTGGTGTCGGCGGCCAGTTCCGCGATGACAAAGCGCGCCGTGCGCTTGCCATAGAAGACGTAGTCGTATGCCTCGACCGCGGTCATGCCCGCGGTGGGCTCGGTGCGGAACTGACCGGGGCGGCTGGTGAGAAGGACGAACATGTCAGACATCCGCGCCGGCCGTGGCCACGATGGCAGGCGCCTGGGCGGGCAGGTCGTCCTGGGCCAGTTCGATGTCATGCTCGATCCAGAGCTGGCAGGCCAGCCGGTAGCCCTGTTCGAGCCGCTCGCCGAGTTGCTTTTTCTCTTTCCAGTTGGGCGGCGGCAGGTGTTCGGCGCCGGCGATCACGCGGCAGGCGCATTTGGAGCACTTGCCCATGCCGCACTCGTAGCGCAGGTTGGGGTAGGGGAACTGGCGGATCCCGGCGCGGACGACCAGGTTGGTCTGGGGTTTGACCTCGTCGACGAAGGTCTGGCCCTGCTTGTGGAAAGTGACTGTCGGCATGGCGCGGTTCCTGCCGGGCTGGCCGCCCGGCCTCATGAATTGTCGAAAAAATCGGAGGGGCCTGGCTGTTGCTTGCGGCCGCCTACGACCACAACACCATCGCGGCGACGGTGGAGCATGCCAGCCCGATCAGCACCGGGATCAGCAGCGCGCGCACCGCGTCCAGCACCGGCACGCGGGCGAAGCCGGCCACCGCGATCAGCGACGACCACGCCACCAGCGTGCCGCCGCCGGTCCAGACCGCGCCCATCTGGCCCACCGCGGCCAGCGTCGCGGGGTCGAAGCCGACCACCGGGCCGAGCGCGCCGGCCAGCGTGCCGGTCAGCGGCAGCCCTGCGAAACCGGAGCCGTCGATGCCGGTGATCATGCCGACCAGCAGCACCCCGAAGGCGACCAGCACGTGGTTGTCCGGGATCATGTGCTGGTAGGCCTGGATCAGCTCGAACAGCAGGCTCGGCGCCTTGCCCGGCGGCAGGCCCAGGATCTGCGCGGCGGTTTCGCCGGCGCCGACGAAGAAAAAGCCCGCGATCGGCAACACCGAGCCCATCGCCTTGAAGGCAAAGACAAAGCCGTCGGTGATGTGCTCCGGGCACACGTCGAGCATGCGGCGCGGGCCTTCCGCGGCCAGCGTCGCCAGCATCATCAGCACCGCCGCGACGCCGCCGACCAGCGCAGCCGCATCGCCGCCCTTGAGGTCCTGCACGCCGGTACCCAGCTTGGGCAGCACCATGACGGCGACCACTGCGAGGAAAGCAATCGGCGTTACGATCGCGAAGCATTTCGACCACTTCACCCGGCGCCGGGCCACCATCGCCAGGCTTGCCTCGATATTGCTGTCGCTGGCCAGCGGCTCGGCGTGGGCGGTGCCCCTGGCGATCTCGGCCTTGTCGAAGGTACCGCCGCCTTCCAGCGCCTCGGCGCTGCCGCTGGCGCGCGCCTGCCAGCGGTCGAGCAGGGTGCCGCAGGCGGGGACGATATGCTTGCGCATCGACAGATAGGCCAGGCACAGCGCAATCGTGCCGGTGATGATCGACAGCGCCAGCGCGCGATCGGCCACCACCGCGGCGCTCACCGCCGCGCCGGCCGCCTTGGCGCTGATGCCGGGCGCGACGCCGATCACATAGTCCGATGACAGCGCCATGCCCTGGCCGGCGATGGCGATGGCCATCGCGCCCGCCAGCGGCGGCAGCCCCGCCGCGATAGCGGCCGGCAGCAGGATCGCGGAGACCAGCGGCACGGCCGGGGTTGGCCAGAAGAACAGCGAGATGACGTAAGTGATGCCCGCCAGGATAAAGAACGCCGAATGCCCGTTCTTCATCACCACGCGGAAGGGCTCGACCATGCGGATGTCGGAGCGCAGCGTTTTGAGCGCATTGAGCAGCGCCGTCATGAACGCGATCACAAGGAAGATATTGAACAGCTCCTTGGCGGCAACCAGGCTCGCGGAAAACACCCCGCCCAGCGCCGAAACCGGGCTGCCGGTAAGCGCAAACACGACCAGGGCGGTGCCAACGATCGACGGCACGACAACATTGGCGCGCAGGATCATCGTCAGCACGATGACTGCTACCCCTGACAGATAGATCCAGTGCGCGGCACCGATCACGACTTGTTGTGACATGAAGACTCCCTTGGGGCGGAGGGGTTGTGGGGCCCGGATTCCCTCTCAGCTTCGGAATCCGGTGTTGGTATACTATATTCCGATGCAATCTCGCGACAACAGGTTTTTCATCCGGAATTACGCCTAGCCCAGACTGGTGCAAGTTGCCCGAACGTCGCACATTTATTGGGCCTGCGGCGGTATGTGGCGTCCTCCAAGTGGTGCGCGGACAGGTGA
This sequence comes from Cupriavidus necator, assembly GCF_016127575.1. Taxonomy (NCBI): domain Bacteria; kingdom Pseudomonadati; phylum Pseudomonadota; class Betaproteobacteria; order Burkholderiales; family Burkholderiaceae; genus Cupriavidus; species Cupriavidus necator. The sequence continues at coordinate 2,054,526 of NZ_CP066019.1, read as the reverse complement.
GTGATTTGCAAGGTCGCCGCCGCGACATGTAGACTGTATACCGTTAAGCGCAGCTTCCTCGCGAAGTGCGATATGAGCAGGAGGCATGCCCGCATAAGGCCGTCCCTCCAACCCGCTTCGTATGCCCTCCAAGCTGCTGTCCCGACTTGCTGCCATGACCTCTGCCTTGCCCGCCACGTTGTACTCCCTGCTCCCCACAGGCCTCTCCGTCTCCACTTATCTATGGATGGGTGCGCTCATCCTGGTGGGCGCTTGCCTGCAAGGCGTGGGCGGGATCGGCTTCGCGATGCTTTCGGCGCCGCTGGGCGCAATCTTCTTCCCGGACCTCGTGCCGGGACCGCTGCTGGCGATGGGCTGCTGTCTCTCTTTGATGGGCGCGCTGCGTGAGCGGGAGGCGATCGCGTGGCGCATCGCAGGCTTCGCCCTGATCGGGCGCGCGCTTGGCGGGGCGGCAGCGGTGCTGACCATGGCGTGGCTGGCGCCGGGGCCGCTGGGGGTGCTGTTCTCAGTGTCGATACTCGCCGCCGTGGCGCTGAGCCTGCTGGGCTGGCGCCTGCTGCCGACCTCGCCCAATGTGGTCATCGCCGGCACCGTGTCGGGCTTCATGGGAACGATCACCTCGGCCGGTGCGCCGCCGTTCGCGCTGGTCATGCAGCACATGGCGCCGGCGCCGATGCGCGCGACGATGGGTTGCATCCTGGCCGGCGGCGCGGTGCTGTCGCTCTCCATGCTGGCGCTGGCGGGGCGCTTCGGTTTGCCGCAGCTGGTGCTGGCGGCGGCCCTTGCGCCATTCCTGTTTGCGGGTTTCGCGCTCTCGAACCGGTTGCGCGGGCACGTCTCGCCCGGGGCGGTGCGCCGGCTGCTGCTGGGTCTTTGCGCTGCCGGGGCGCTCGGTGTGCTCGGCCGCACTGCCTTTTCGTGACGCTCTGGCCCGCAGAGATCACTGTCTTTCCTGTCTCCATCCCAACCAGCGGAGTTCCCATGCAGCACATTACAGACGCGATGATCGATGCCCACGTCAGCCCGGACGATGCCCGGCAAGTCATGGAAGCCGCTTTTTCCAGCTTCGGTCGCGGCGACGCCGCGATGCAGGAGCGCATTCGCACCGAGGCGGGCGGCGTCAAGCTGTCCACGCTGGGTGCGGTGATCCCGCAGCAGGGCGTGGCGGGCGCCAAGGTCTACACCACCATCAACGGCCAGTTCTCCTTTGTCATCCTGATCTTCTCGACCGACGACGGCCGTCCGCTCGCTTCGTTCGACGCTGGCGCCATCACGCGCCTGCGCACGGCTGCCTGCACCACGCTCGCGGCGCAGCGGCTGGCCCGGTCCGGCTCGCGCACGCTGGCGCTGTTCGGCGCCGGCACGCAGGGCGTGCAGCACGCGCGCCAGCTCAGCGAGACGCTCGGGCTGGCGCGCATCCTGGTGTCCGATCCGCACGCCGATGCCGGCATGGCGGTGCGGCTGTCGGCGCTGTGCGGCATCCCGGTCACGCTGGCGGAGCCCGATGCTGCCGTGGCCGAGGCCGATATCGTCGTCACGGCGTCGCGCGCGACCACGCCGCTGTTCGCGGGCGCGTCGCTCCGGCCTGGCGCTTTCGTTGCCGCCATCGGCTCCAGCCTGCCGCATACGCGTGAACTGGACGACACCGCGCTGCGCCGCGCCGCCGCCGTGGTGGTCGAGTGGCGCCCGCAGTCCGTGCGCGAGGCGGGCGACATCGTGCTGGCCGATTCGCAGGCTCTTCCGCGCGAGAAGATTGTCGAGCTGGGCGAGGTGGTCCTTGGCAAGGTGTCGCCGCGCCAGCGGGACGACGACATCGTGATCTACAAGTCAGTCGGCGTAGGGCTGGAGGACGTGGCGCTGGCGGGCTTCGCCTGGTCCCGCATCGCCGGCGCGGCGGAGCGTCGCGCGGCCTGAGCGCCATTGCCCGCGACACCGACGGGTAAACACTTACATGATTAGTCAACGAAGCCCTTGTCGTCGCTGCATGGCTGTATATAGTATACAACCATGCAAGGGCTGATCGATTTGCGAAGCGACCCCGGCATCCAACCCACTTAATCGCCCCACCTCGCCAACCAGGAGCCTCCGCCATGGCCGAACTGATGAACCGCGAAGCATTCCGTGCCGCCCTCGAAGAAGCCATCAAAGGCAAGAGCGCCAACAAGGCGCCGTTCAGCGTGGCCTGGGCCAGCGGCAAGCTGACCCGCGCCCATCTCGCACGCTGGGCCGAGAACCACTATCACTACGTAGGCCCGTTCGCGGATTACCTGGGCTACATCTACGCCCGCACCCCGGACCGCTATACCGAAGCCAAGGATTTCCTGCTCGCCAATATGTATGAGGAAGAGATCGGCGGCGACCGCCATACCGACCTGCTGATCCGCTTCGCCGAAGCCTGCGGCACCACCCGCGAGCGCGTGATCGACCCGGACAATATGTCGCCCACCACCCGTGGCCTGCAGAGCTGGTGCTACGCCGTGGCCATGCGTGAAGACCCCATCGTCGCGGTAGCCGGGCTGGTGGTCGGGCTGGAGTCGCAGGTGCCGTCGATCTACCGCAAGCAGACCCCGACGCTGCGCGACAAGTACCAGTTCACTGACGAGGAAGTCGAATTCTTCGACCTGCATATCGTCTCGGACGAGATCCACGGCGAGCGCGGCTACCAGATCGTGCTGGAGCACGCCAACACGCCGGAGCTGCAGCAGCGCTGCCTGAAGATCTGCGAGATCGGCGCGCAGATGCGGCTGCTGTACACGACGGCGCTCTATCACGACTACGTCGAGAAAGAGCTGCCGCTGCCCGAACTCGACATGGCGGCCTGAGCGCCGCAGCGCAACCGGATCGACGATGACTGTATTCCTCAACCATATCGACGGCGAATGGACGGCCTGCCAGTCGGGCCGCACCTTCGATAACGTCAACCCGGCTGATACCGCCGATATTGTGGGCCGCTTCCAGGCGTCTGCCGCGGTGGACGCGCAGGCGGCCGTCGCCGCCGCCGCGGCAGCGTTCGCCGGCTGGAAAAAGACCCCGGTCGGCAAGCGCGCCGCCATCCTCAACCGTGCCGCTGACCATCTCGAGGCCAACGCCGATAGCATCGCCGCCGAGCTGACCCGCGAGGAAGGCAAGGCGCTGGCGCTGGCCCGCGACGAGGTGCTGCGCTCGGCCCAGACGCTGCGCTTCTATGCAGTGGAAGGGCAGACCTTCACCGGCGAGGTGTTCCCGAACGACGACCCCGACCAACTCGTCTACAGCCAGCGCGAGCCGCTGGGCGTGGTGACCGTGATCGCGCCGTGGAACTTCCCGGTATCGATCCCGGCCCGCAAGATCGCCCCGGCGCTGGTGACCGGCAACACAGTAGTGTTCAAGCCGTCGTCCGAGGCGCCGCTGTCGGGCTACCGGCTGGCCGAGGCGCTGGTCAAGGCCGGCCTGCCCAAGGGCGTGCTGAATTTCATCACCGGCAGCGCGGCGGAAATCGGCGCTGCCATCACCGAGGCGCCGGCCGTGCGGGCGATCTCGTTCACCGGCTCGTCGCGCGCCGGCGAGCAGATCCACCGCGCCGTGCCGCTGACCACGCGCACGCAGATGGAGCTGGGCGGCAAGAACCCGCTGATCGTGATGGAAGACGCCGACCTCGACCGCGCCGTCGACCTGACCATCAAGGGCGGCTTCTCGCTGTCGGGGCAGGCGTGCACCGGGACCAGCCGCGTGCTGGTGGCCGAGTCCGTCAAGGCGGCATACACAGAGCGGTTGCTGGCGAAGGTCGCCACCCTCAAGGTCGGCAGCGGCATGACGGCCGGGATGGACCTCGGGCCGCTGGCGTCGCACAAGCAGCTGGAAACGGTGCTGCGTTACATCGATATCGGCAAGTCCGAGGCGACGTTGCTGTGCGGCGGCGCGCGCCTTGCCGGCGGCGACTTCGACAAGGGCTACTACGTGGCGCCGACCGTGTTTACCGACGTGACCCAGCAGATGCGGATCGCGCGCGAGGAGGTCTTCGGGCCGGTGATCGCCATCCTGGGCTTCACCGACTACGCCGACGCCATCGCCAAGGCGAACGACACCGAGTACGGCCTGGCGGCGGCCATCGTCACCAGCAACCCGCGCTACATCCACCACTTCGCCACGGACATCGAGGCGGGCACGGTCAAGGTCAACCGCACCACCACCGGCAACCTGGTCAACGCGCCCTTTGGCGGGGTAAAGCGGTCGAGCACCTCGACCTTCCGCGAGTCGGGCCGCACCGGCCTGGAGTTCTATACGCAGGTCAAGACGGTCTACCGCGGCGCCTGAGCCCGGCCGTCACAAGGAGTCATAGAGACATGAAAAAAGCCATCAAGCTGGAACTGCGCGAGGCGCGCCATATGGTTGCAGCCGCGATCCGGCGCTCGGAGGAAATCGGCGTGCTGGAGTCGATCTGCGTGGTCGACGAGGGCGGCTATCCGCTCGCGCTCGAGCGCATGGACGGCGCCCGCATCACCGGGCCGCAGATCGCATGGAACAAGGCCTTCACGGCCGCGGGCCACAAGCGCTCCACGCACCTGTTCACCACGCCGCCCAACGGGCCGGCACTGCCAGGCAACGAGGCATTCGGCATCCAGTGGAGCTTCGAGGGCAAGTTCGCCGCGTTCGTGGGCGGCTTCCCGATTGTCGTCAACGACGAGGTGATCGGCGGCATCGGCCTGTCCGGCGGCAATGGCGAGCAGGACACGCAGGCCGGGCTGGCCGCGCTGCTGGCGCTGGCCGAGCTGCTGGCGCCGCAGGACCTCAAGGTGTTGGTGCAGGCCGATATCAAGAAGTAGGAGGCGCCATGTCGTACCGCATCCAGATCGCCGAAACGCAGCAGGTCTTTTTTGTCGAACGCGGCGAGACCCTGCTGCAGGCCGCCGGGCGCGCCAGTATCGCCTTGCCGCGCGACTGCCAGCTGGGCGGCTGCGGCACCTGCCGTATCCGGCTGCTGGCCGGGCAGGTGCGGTATGACGAGGAACCGTTCGGTCTGGCCCCGGACGAGGCCGCCGCCGGCTACGCGCTGGCCTGCCAGGCGCAGCCGCTGGGCGACCTGGTCATCAGCACGGCGCGCGAGGACGAGGCCTGCGCCGAGCCGGCGCGTTATCGGGCGCTGGTGCAGGCCGTGCGCGCGTTGTCGGCTGACGTTTTGCATATCGAACTGGAAGTGCCGGACGCTGGTGCGCTCGACTATCGTCCCGGCCAGTACCTGAAGCTATTGAGCGAGGATGGGCGCGCGCGCAGCTTCTCGATGGCATCGGTGCCGCGCGACGGACGGGTCGACCTGCATGTGCGGCGCATCCCGGGCGGCGCCTTCACCGACGGCATCCTGCCGCAGATGAAAGCGGGCGACGCCGTTGACGTCGAACTGCCGCTCGGTAGCTTCTTCTACCGCGCCATGGATTACCGGCCACTGCTGATGGTGGCCACCGGCACCGGGCTGGCGCCGATCAAGGCCATCCTCGAATCGCTGATGGACGATCCCGACTGCCCACCGGTGTCGCTCTACTGGGGCATGCGGAAGCCGGAAGACCTGTACCTGCACTCCGATATCCCCGCCTGGGGCGAGCGGCTGTATGACTTCCAGTACGTACCGGTGCTGTCCCGTGCCGGCGCAGGATGGCAAGGACGGCGCGGTTACGTGCACGATGCGGCGCTGGCTGACCTGGGTGACCTGAGCGAGCACGCCATCTATTTGTGCGGTTCTCCCAATATGATCCGAGACGCGCGCACCGCTTTCCTGGCGAGCGGCGCCAGTACGGATCACATTTATGCGGACAGCTTCACCTTCCAGCATTGTTAAGACATGGCGGTATACAGGGAACGGCTGGTATACAATGATGCCAGCCTTTCCGCTTACGCCTTTGCTGACCCATGTCTCTCACTCCATCTCCTGCCGCGCCCGCCGAGCCGCTGAGCCTCGGTGCCAGCCACTCGCCGCTGTTCGCCCTTGTCACCGACAAGCTGCGTGAAGGCATCCTGAACGGGAAGTACGCGCCAGGTGAACGGCTGGTGGAAAACAAGCTGTCGGCCGAACTGGGCGTGTCGCGCATCCCGGTGCGCGAGGCGCTGCGCGCGCTGGCCAGCGAGGGCCTGGTGGTGATCGAGCCGCGCCGCGGCGCAACCGTTGCCAGCCTGTCGCCAGTGATCGCGCGCGAGATGGTGGAGGTGCGCGCGACGCTGGAAGGGCTCAACGCCAAGCTCGCCGCGCAGCGCCGCGACCCGGCGCTGGTTGCTGAGCTGGAGAGCGTGCTGCGCCAGGGCATGGATGCCGCCGCCCAGGGCCGCGCGGATGAGTTGCTCGCCCTCAATACCCGCTTCCATGAGGTGCTCGGCACCATAGCCGCCAACAGCGTGCTGCAGGAAATGATGCGTTCGCTGCGCGAGCGCACCGCGGTGCTGTTCGGCCCGGCCAACGTGGTTCGCGCCCGTCAGAACTGGGATGAACACGCCCAGATCCTGCAGGCAGTCATCGCCGGGGATGCCGACCTTGCCGCCTTGCTGGCCGCGCGCCATGTCTACAGTGCCGCCAAGGCGGCAGACTTGCCGGTGGACGGGCAGGGCAGGGCAGAGGCGGCCTGAGGGCGTTGGGCCCCGGTTTTTCCTCTCCCGTTTCCAGCATTTCGTTGCATGCCCGGCAACTGGGCATTGCATGCGCCGCCATGGCGCATTGCACCAATTTAGGTATACTGTAGGCATTCCAGATCAATAGGGATTTACCATGCAGTCGCCTGAGCAACGCTATCTTTCGCAACCCGTCGGCCAGCAACTGTTGCACCACTTTGCCGCGCGCAATGCCGTCCGCCATGCCACGCCGCTGCTGCCGCTGCGCCTGCGCGATATCGGCCGCTTCTTCCTGGCGCTGGGCGGCCGCGCCCCACGCCGTGGCCATTGCTGATCCAGCCTGACTGAGAGCCGGCGGCGTCAGCACGCCGCCGCTGCCTCCTGGCAGGCGTTCTGCCTGCCGACCATTCACCTTCTACGCTTTCCACTGCTGGCGTGCTTCAGCGCGCTCGCGCGTGACACTTTCGCTTGCGCTCCGTTCAATACGGAATATAGTATACCAACGCATTCGCAGCACTTCCCGAAGCTTGTCCTATACGCCCCCACCGCGCCGCTGCCGGCTCGGATAATGACAAGGAGTCGATGTGAACCTGTCCGACCGGGCTCCCGGCGGTTTTCCGCCGTTGTGGGAGGTGGCACAGCGGCTCGCCGCCGGCGAAGTCTCCGCGGTAGAACTGGTGGATGGCTGCGAAGCCGCGTGGCACGACTGGCACGGCATCATCAATGCGCTGGTGCTGTCAGATTTCGATGCCGCCCGCGCCGCGGCGCTGGAAAGCGACCGAAGGCGCCGGGCAGGGCAAGCGCGCGGGGTACTCGACGGCGTGCCGTTCTCGGTCAAGGAGTCGTTCGACGTCGCCGGCTGGCCGACCACTTGCGGCAATCCGGCCATGCAGGGCCGTGCGGCCCAGCACGACGCCGCGGTAGTGCAGCGCCTGCGCGATGCCGGCGCCGTCCTGCTCGGCAAGACCAACGTTCCGCTCGGCCTGCGTGACTGGCAAAGCTACAACGCCATCTACGGCACCACCCGCAATCCGCACGATCCGTCGCGCACGCCGGGCGGCTCGTCCGGCGGCAGCGCGGCGGCGGTGTGCGCCGGCCTGTCATATTTCGATGTGGGCTCCGATATCGGCTCCTCGCTGCGCAATCCGGCCCACTACTGCGGCATCTTCTCGCTCAAGCCCAGCCATGGCCTGGTGCCGCTGGCAGGCCACGGGGTGGGTCCGGCGCGCTTCGGCGAACAGGACATCAATGTCGCCGGCCCCTTGGCCCGCAGCGCGCGCGACCTGGAACCGGTGTTGCGCGCCATTGCCGGCCCGCACGGCGACGAGGCGCTGCCCTACCGCCTTGATCTGCCAGAGTGTCCGCACCGACGGCTGGCCGACTTCCGCGTCGCGGTGTTGCCCACCCATGCGCAGGCTGAATCCGACGGCGAGGTTGCCGCGCAGATCGAAAAACTGGGCTACTGGCTGGCCGGGCAGGGCGCGCGCGTGGACTGGCATGTGCGGCCGGATTTCGATGCGGCCGAACTGTGGCACGTCTACGTGACGCTGCTGCGCGCAACCACCGCGGTGCACATGGACGATGCGGCCTATGCCGACGCGTTGAACCGCACCGCCACAGCCGCCGCGGACGACCATGCCTACGCCACCCTCCAGTACACCGGCGCGACCCTGAGGCATCGCGACTGGCTGCGCCTGCAGGTGGCCCGCGAACGCTTTGCCACCGCGTGGCGGCGCTTCTTCTCCACCTATGACGTGCTGCTGTGCCCGGCCGCAGCCACCACGGCCTTCGCGCTGGACGAGGCCGGCCAGCCCTGGCAGCGCAGCCTCACCGTCAACGGCCGCGCGCAGCCGATGACCACGCAATTGTTCTGGGCCGGCCATTCCGGGCTGTGCGGGCTGCCTTCAGCGGTGGCGCCGATCGGGCCGGGCACCAGTAGCCTGCCGGTCGGCGTGCAGATCGTCGCCGGCCGCTACCGGGATCTCACCGCGCTGCGCTTTGCCAGCCTGCTGGAAGGCGCGGGCTACGCGTTCCGGCCCCCGCCGCGGCCGTCTGTCCTGCCGGCGGATCACAACAACTAAGCCACAACACCACACACACCACAGGGAGGGATCATGTTCGACTGGTTCCGTGATTTGTCGTGCATGGAGCGCAAGGGCTTCTATGGCGCGTTCCTTGGGCATGCGGTCGATGTCTTCGACTTCATGATCTATTCGTTCCTTATCTCCACGCTGCTGGGGCAGTGGGGCATGAGCAAGTCGACAGCGGGCGCCATCGTCACCTGGACGCTGGTGTCGTCGCTGGTTGGTGCGATCGGGGCCGGCATCCTGGCCGACCGCTACGGGCGCGTGCGGGTGCTGCGCTGGACCATCGTGGTGTTCGCGGGGGCCTGCTTCCTGTGCGGGCTGGCGCAGTCGCCGGAGCAGCTGATGCTGTTCCGCATGATCCAGGGCCTGGGGTTTGGCGGGGAGTCGTCGCTGTGCATGGTGCTGGTGACGGAGATGATCCGCAATCCGGTCCATCGCGGCAAATACTCGGGCTTTACCGCCAGCAGCTATTCCTTCGGCTGGGGCGCGGCGGCCATCGTGTACGCGATCGCATTCAGCGTGCTGCCGGCGGAGACGGCGTGGCGGGTCTGCTTCTTCCTCGGCATCCTGCCGGCGCTGGTGGTGGTCTACCTGCGCCGCAACCTGGAAGAGCCGGAAATCTTCCTGAAGAGCCGGGCGGCCGGCCGGCAGGGGGCGGCGCTGGCAGGCCTGGGCCGGCTGTTCCGTGGGCCGCTGCTGTCCAAGACCTTGTTGTGCAGCCTGCTGTCGGGCGGGATGCTGGGCGCGTACTACGCCATCGCCACGTGGTTGCCGACCTTCCTCAAGACCGAGCGCGGCCTGTCGGTGTTCGGCACCAGTTCTTACCTGGCGGTCACCATTATCGGCTCACTGATCGGCTACGTGGCGGGCGCCTACGCCACCGACCGCTGGGGCCGGCGGCTGACCTACATCGCCTTTGCGGTCGGGGCGTTCGTGGCCGCGCTGGTCTATATGGTGATCCCGGTGTCGAATACGTCGATGCTGTTCCTTGGCTTCCCGCTCGGCATCCTGATGCAGGGCGTGTTCGCGGGCATCGGCGCGACCATCTCCGAGTCTTATCCCAACGATATCCGGGCAACGGGGTATGGCGTTTCGTATAACGCCGGCCGGGTGATCGGTTCGCTGTTCCCGCTGTCGGTGGGGTGGCTGAGTACGGGGCACACCTCGCTGCCGATCGCGATCGCCATCGTGGCGGGAGTCGGCTACGCGATGGTAGTGGTCGCCGCGGTGCTGCTGCCCGAGACTACCGGTATGGACCTGGGGCAGGCGGGCGGCGGCGGGGAGAAGGAAGAGACCGCGCCGCTGGCGCAGCCCGCAGGCTCAATCGCCTGAGGCCCGTCCCGGTTCTAAGGGCGCGCGCGCCCTTAGAGCACCCACGCCGAAATCGCCGGCAGCATCAGGCTGGCCCCGATCCCGATCAACACCCCGAACGCCACCCTGCGCGTCGTGGCCGGCGAGAACGGCGGCGGAAAACGCCGCCCCAGCAACGTGGCGATCACCACCACCGGCACGGCAATGGCGGCCTGCACGCACACGGCGGCATCGAGCTGCCCCTGCCAGGCCGAGAACAGCGTGCGCACGGTGGAGGTCACGGTAAAGACCAGGATCAGCGCGCAACGGATTTCAACCGGCTTCATCGGCTGGCGGTAGAACTGGAAAATCAGCGGCGGGCCGGAGACGCCGAACATGCCGCTCAGCAGTCCGCCGAATACCCCGCTGACGAAGAAGGTGCCATCGCCGGAGCGTTGCGCCAGCGGCGCGGGCTTGAGTGCGGCGCTGAGGCCGCCATACAGGATCACGGCGCCCAGCAGCAGTTGCAGCAGGGTGGCTGCGCTGGAACTCAGGTACTCCAGCACCAGCACGCCGACCACTACCGACGGCAGGATGCCGATGGCTGCCGCGGCGACGGCGCGCCAGTCGATATGCTGCAGCTTGCCTGGCAGCGCGCAGGCGCTGTTGGCCAGCGTGACCAGGCTCACCACCGCGGCCACGGTGGCCACGGGCGCCAGCCCCAGTCCGCTGGTGACGCCCATCACGATCATGCCAAGGCCAAAGCCGGTCACCGTCTGGAAATAGGTGCCGGCACCGAGCAGGGCCTGCAGGCCCAGCAGCGGCAACAACAGTTCTGCCTTCATGCCGCCGCCTGCTCGCCCTTGCTGGCCTGTTCCGCGGTGGCTTGCGCCTGGACCACGGTGACGGCGATGACATGGAACACATCGTCCGCGCTGCAGCCGCGCGAGAGGTCGTTGGCGGGCTTGTTCAGCCCCTGCAGCATCGGCCCGATGGCCTTGGCGCCACCGACCCGCTCGGCCAGCTTGTAGCCGATATTGCCGGCTTCCAGGCTGGGAAACACCAGCACGTTGGCGTGGCCGTTCACCTGCGAATGCGCGACCTTGCGCGCGGCGATCTCGGCGACGATGGCGGCATCGAGCTGCACGTCGCCATCGATGGCCAGGTCCGGGCGTTGCGCGCGCACGCGCTCGGTGGCGGCCACCACCTTGTCCACTGCCGCATGGCTGGCGCTGCCACTGGTCGAGAACGACAGCATGGCCACGCGCGGCTCTTCCATCAGCAGCGTGCGTGCGCTGTCGGCCGCGGCCATGGCGATATCGGCAAGCGCATCGGCATCCGGATCCACCACCAGCCCGCAGTCGGAGAAGATCAGCCCGCCCTTGAGCGTGTGGAAAGGCTCGCACAGCATCATCAGGAAGAAGCTCGACACCAGCCGGAAGCCGGGTGCCAGCCCGATCAGCTGGATCGCGTTGCGCACCACGTCGGCGGTGGTGTGGTCGGCGCCCGCCACCGAACCGTCGGCGTGGCCAAGGCGCACCATCAGGTTGGCGAAGCACAGCGGATCGAGCACGGCGCGCTTGGCTTCATCGAGCGTCATGCCCTTCTTCTGGCGCAGCGCAAAGAGTTGCTGCGCGAACGAGGGCGTGAGCGCCGAGGTCGATGGGTCGACCAGCGTCATGCCGTCCAGCCCGATGCCGTGGATGGCCGCGGCGGCGTTGATCTGGCGCGTGTTGCCGACCAGCACGATGCGCGCGATGCCTTCCTGCGACGCGCGCTGCGCGGCCTGCAGGATGCGCGGGTCTTCGGCCTCGCACAGCACGATGCGGCGAGGCGCGGCGCGGGCGCGGTCGATGATGCGGAGGATGGCTTTCATGGTGGTTGGCTCGGTAAAACTGAAAAAAGGGCCAGCGACCTGCGCTATGCCCTTGGTGTTCTCCCCTCTCCCGCAAGCGGGAGAGGGAGCACGCCGTCAGCTGGCGGTGTGCAGTACTTCGATCAGACGTAGTCCTTGTACTTGTCCAGGTAACGCACCGGCTTGGCCAGCGCATCGCGGCGGAACGGGTCGCCCAGTTCACGCGTGCACATGATCTCGATGATCGTGGTCTTGCCATGATTCATCTGCAGGTCGATGGCGCGCTTCAGGGCCGGGCCGACATCTTCCAGCCGATCCACCACGATGCCTTCCGCACCCATCGCCTTGGCGATGCCGGCAAAGCTCTGGTTGTCCAGCTCGCCCGCCACAAAGCGGCGGTTGTAGAAGTCCACCTGGTTCTTCTTCTCCGCGCCCCACTGGCGGTTGTGGAACACCACCGCGGTCACCGGGATGTTGTGGCGCACGCAGGTCATGGTTTCCATCAGGCTCATGCCCCAGGCGCCGTCACCGGCGTACGACACGGCCGGGCGGTGCGGTGCCGCGACCTTGGCGCCGATGATGGTCGGGAAGGCGTAACCGCAGTTGCCCCAGCTCATCGCCGCGAAGAAGCTGCGCGGCTTCTCGAAGCGCAGGTAGCTGTTGGCCACCGAGTTGATGTTGCCGATGTCGGTGGACACCATCACATCTTCCGGCATGGCCTTTTCCAGCTCGCGCAGCACCTGGCGCGGATGCAGGTAGTGGCCGCCGGTGGGCGTGCGCTCCTGCTTCTGCTCTTCGATCATGTCCAGGCTGTACGGGTCGCGCTCATGGGTCCAGTCGTCCAGCTCCTTCTCCCACGCGGCCTTTTCGTTGGCGATTTCGGTGGCGCGGGCCTCGCGGCTGGCGTCGCAGGCCAGCGTGCGGCCGGCCAGGCGCTGGCTCAGCGCGACCGCGGCGGCCTTGGCGTCGCCGCAGATGCCCACCGAGATCTTCTTCACCAGGCCCAGCATCTTGTGGTCGGCGTCGATCTGGATGATCTTGGCGTTCTTCGGCCAGTAGTCCATGCCGTGCTGCGGCAGCGTGCCGAACGGCCCCAGGCGCGAGCCCAGCGCGATCACCACGTCGGCGCGCGAGATCAGCTTCATCGCCGCCTTCGAACCCTGGTAGCCCAGCGGGCCGCACCACAGCGGGTGGCTGGCCGGGAACGAGTCGTTGTGCAGGTAGCTGTTGACCACCGGCGCGCCCAGGCGCTCGGCCAGGGCCTTGCACTCTTCGATCGCATCGGCCATCACCACGCCGCCGCCCGAGATGATCACCGGGAATTTGGCGTTGGCCAGCAGCTCGGCCGCTTCGTTCAGGCTCTGCTCGCCGCCGGGGCCGCGGTCGAGGCGGCGCGGCTGCGGGATCTCGACGTTGACCTTGCCGTAGAAGTGGTCACGCGGGATGTTCAGCTGGGTCGGGCCCATTTCCGCGGTGGCGCGGTCGAAGCAGCGGGCGGTGAACTCGGCCATGCGGGCCGGGTTGGTGACGTGGCCCTGGTACTTGGTGAACTCCTGGAACATGGGCAGCTGGTTGGCTTCCTGGAAGCCGCCCAGGCCAATGCCCATGGTGCCGGCCTCGGGCGTGACGATCACCACCGGGCTGTGGGCCCAGTAGGCAGCGGCGATCGAGGTCACGCAGTTGGAGATGCCGGGGCCGTTCTGGCCGATCACCACACCGTGGCGGCCCGACACGCGGGCGTAGCCGTCGGCCATGTGGCCGGCGCCTTGTTCGTGCACCACCGGGATCAGGCGGATGCCCGCCGGCGCGAAGATGTCCATCGCATCCATGAAGGCCGAGCCCATGATGCCGAACATGTCGGTCACGCCATTGGCGGCCAGCGTTTCAACGAAGGCTTCCGACGGGGTCATGGTCTGCGGGCCGGCCGGGACCTGGCTCTCCTTCGCGGCGGCCGAGCCACCGGAAACGGCGGGATTCGAGGTGGTATCGAGGTCGCGCATGGCGTTGTCTCCTGATGAGGGTCTTATAAAGTGGAACAGGACGTTCCGGAAAATTGCTTGCTGGAGGAAATGTAGGCGGAAGACTTCGGTTGGTCAATAGGAAGTTTTGATTTACGGAATGAAATTGATGAAAAATTGAGACAAGGTGCGGTTTTGAGTGCCTCGTACGGCATTTATAGGGGTCCGTTGGCCGTTCCAGAGCGGCGACGGAAGGTGCGCCGCGGGCGAGGGCTCACCTGCGGTGGCGGAAACAAGGGGGAGGAGGGTCAGGCGTGCGGCACTCGGATGGCTGCGTGCCGGCCTGGGGGCGGTTCAGTGAATGAAGCCGCCCTTGACGAAGCGCACCGGCTCGGCGTCCATGCGCAGGAGCAGCGCAGTCAGCCCGTCAGTCGCGGGCGAAGGCGCGCGCTGTGCGCCGGCGTCCGGTCCCGAGACGCAGACCAGGTCTGCGTCGGACCATTGCCGCCCCGGCGTGCCGCGGGCGCGCAGCCAGCCGCCGCGGTCGGCCAGCAGCTGGGTGCCGGCCAGGCGCGAAGGCGATTGCCCGGCGATTGCCGCCACGGCCTGCCAGGCATGCGAGGAGACCGCGGCGCAGCCGGCACGGAAGCGCGGCACCTGCGCCGGCGGTTGCCCGTCAGGCGTGACCAGCACGGTCAGGAAGCGGGGATCCTCGAACGGCAACGATGCCATCCCGTCCACCGCCACCAGCCGCACGCGCTGGTCGCCGCGCCATTGCGACAGCGCCAGCGGCGCGGCATCGGCGCAGCGGATTGCCATCTCCGGCAGCCGCAACGGCACCGGCCAGTTGCCCTCGGCACCACCGCCGGCCGACAGCGCTTTCATGTAGTCGATCACAGCCCAGGCCTCGCGGAGGCCGAGCACATTGCCGAAGGCCGGCATGGTGGGCTGGCCGTGACGGTCGCGCATGCCGGCCAGCACATGCCAGAACAGCTCGCCATCGACGCGGCGCGCCAGCAGCGGGCTGACCAGCGTGGGCGGCCACTGCGCCAGGCTGGCGGCCAGCGGCCCTTCTCCGCGCCCGTCCGCGCCGTGGCAGCTGGCGCAATGCTGCGCATAGACCCGGGCGCCGAGCGCGATGGCATCGACGGAGAAGCGGGTAGGGCTGGCGTGGAAGCTGGTCGGCGCTGCCGGCACCAACAGCAGCGCTGCGCTGGGCCAGGGGGCCGCCACCAGGGCGAGCGCACCGGCGGCCAGCAGCACGCCGCGATGGCGTCGCCAGGCCAGCGCGGCGGTAATGGCCAGCACGGCAAAGACAAGGGCGCACAGGCTCAGGCCGACCTGGCGCGCGAGGCCCAGGTCGATCAGCAGGGTTTCGCCCGCCACGCGCCGTGCCCACGGCCAGGCTGGCTGGCCGTGGCTGTCGCCGGTCAGGCCAAGGGCATGCCATAGCGACAACAGGGCCAGCTGGAATTTCTCGATCAGAACCAGCAGTGCATTGAGCCATGCCTGCGGCGGCGGGCTGTTCATCTGGCGGCCCGCGAGGTGAAGCGCAACGCCATTACCAGCTCGCGTCCAGCCCCAGGTGGCGCAGCGCTTCGTGCCGCAGCCCGGTCAGCCGCGGATCGCCGCGATGGCGCGGGTAGGGCAGGTCGACCCGGATCTCCGCCGTGATGCGTGCCGGACGCTGGCTGAAGATGATCACGCGCTGCGCCAGGAACAGCGCTTCCTCCACGTCGTGCGTGACCAGCAGCGCCGAGAAGCGCGAGCGTTGCCACAGTTCGACCAGGTCGCTCTGCATTGCCAGCCGCGTCAGCGAATCCAGCTTGCCCAGCGGCTCGTCCAGCACCAGCAGGCGCGGATCGTTGACCAGCGCGCGCGCCAGCGCCACGCGCTGCGCCATGCCGCCCGAGAGCTGGTGCGGGAAGGCGCGGGCGAAGGTCTCCAGCCCTACGCGCCGCAACGCATCATCCACGCGCGGGCGCTGGCTTGCCAGCACGCCGCGTGCCTGCAAGCCCAGCGCGACGTTGTCCCAAACGCGCCGCCACGGGTACAGCGTGGGGTCCTGGAACACCACGATGCGCGACGGGTCAGGCTCGGCGATCGAGGTGCCGTCCTGCAGGATCTCGCCGGAGGAGGGCTGGTCCAGCCCTGCCACCAGCCGCAGCAGCGTGGACTTGCCGCAACCGCTGGGCCCCAGCAGCGCGACGAATTCGCCCGGTGCGACGCTCAGGTCGACGTCGTCCAGCACCTGCAGCCCGTCGCTGCCGCTGCCGAACCAGTGGCTGACCTGATGGATGTCGATGCGGGCACCGGTCTGGGCTTCCGCGGTGTCGTCTGCCGCCGCGTTAGCTCCCCTCTTCCGCGTGCGGGAGAGGGGAGTCTTCTTCACGTGCGTGTAGGGTCTCGATGCTTTCAACCGCTCAACAACACTCACCATTTCACCGTCCCCTTCTGCCACGACAGCACCCGGTCACGCGCCACGAACAGCAGCGTGATCACGCCCGAGAACAGCAGCGCCATCACGATCAGCGCCGCATACATATTGACGTAAGAAGCCCAGCCCTGCGCCCACGTCAGGTACCAGCCCAGGCCCGACTTCACGCCCATCATCTCCGCCGTCACCAGCACCGAGAACGAAGCGCCCAGACCCATGAACAGGCCGACGAATACCTGCGGCAGCGCCGCCGGGATCGCCACGCGCAGCACCAGGAACCAGCCCGAGGCGCCCATGGTGCGCGCCACGTCGTAGTAGCTCTTGTTGACGCCGGCCACGCCTGACCAGGTCAGCACCGCCACCGGGAAGGCGGTGGCCAGCGCGATCAGGAACACCGCGGCGGAATAGCTCGACGGGAAGAAGTAGAAGGTCAGCGGCAGCAGCGCGGTCGACGGAAGCGGGCCCAGCACGCGCAGCACCGGATGCACCCAGTAGCCGATGCGGCGCGACCAGCCGATCGACACGCCCACCAGGAAGCCGGCCAGCCCGCCATAGGCCACGCCCAGCCCGAGCAGCCTGAGCGTGTTCAGCGCGCTGTCGCCGAGGCGCCGCCAGTCGTCGGCATAGACCTCGATCAGCGCCTGTGGCGGCGCGAAGAAGGGCGTGGGCAGGATGGCGGTCTTGGCGGTCAGGATTTCCCACGCGGCCAGGGCCACGGGCAGCGCCACCAGCCACGGGCCGGCGGCGCGCAGCGTGGCCAGCGCGCGTTGCGCGGCCCGGACCCGCTGGCCGGCCAGCGCAACTAGTGCCAGCAACGCGGCGCCTGCCAGCGCCGCAATCCCCAGCTCTGTCGTATAGGCCCAGTCGCTGAAGCCCACCGCCTGGTTGGGCCACAGCCATGTCAGCGCGCCGAACGCGGCCCACGCCAGCGCGGCGAGGATGCCGGTGGCCCAGACCGGGCCGGACGCGCGCGCGCTTGCGGCGGCATGCGGCACGGGGGCCGCGGCTGGCTTGCGCGCAAGCCCGGCGTCGAATGCAGGTTGGCTTGTCGTCATGGCATCACCCCAGCACATTGGCGTAGACGTGCTGCGCCAGGCGTTTGGCATCGGTGGTCTTCTTCAGCACGCCGATGCGGCGGAAATCATCGGCGTAGAAGGCGATCTCGTCGCGCAGGTCGACGCCGGTCGGGTGGTGGGTATAGGTCAGCGTGGCGTAGAGCTTGCGCAGGTCTTCCGGATTGATCTTGGGCGAGTACCTGGCGAAGACCCTGGCGGCCTCGTTGGGGTTCTCGTTGATATAGTCGGTGGCCTGCACGATGGCGCGCGCCAGCGACGTGGCCGCGGGGCGGTCGTTGCGCACCAGTTCGCCGCGGGCGCCGACCACGCAGCAGACCTTGCGTGCGTACTCGCCGGTGAGGTTGGTGGCCAGTTCCACGTAGGCGCCGTTGGTGCGCTTTTCCAGCAGGTAGAGGTTGGGGTCGCCGTCGGCGATCGCCTGGATCTCGCCCTTGTCCACCGCCACGCCCAGCAGGTCGGCCGGGTACTGGCGCCAGGTGATGTCCTTGTCCGGGTCGATACCGTTCTTGGCCAGCAGGATGGTGAAGAAGTGTTTGCCCGGTGCCGCCAGGTCGCTGACGCCGACTGTCTTTCCCTTCAGCTGCTGCAGGCTGGTGACCCCCGCCGCTTTCGATCCCACCAGCCGCACGCAGCCGCCGTGCGAGCTGCCGATGATCTTGACGTCGAAGCCGGCTTCCAGCGGCTTGAGCCAGCGGTGGATCATGCCGACCGCGGCATCGGCCTTGCCGGTGGCGATCGATTCCAGCAACTGGTCGGTCGAGCCGCTGTAGTTGATCAGGTCGACCTGCAGGCCGTTCTTCTCGAAGAAGCCCTTCTCCTGCGCCACCACGATCGGCGTCAGGCAGAAGGCGTTCTGGTTCCACGCGAAGGTCAGCTTGCGCGGCGCCGACCAGGCCTGTCGGCCCAGGATCAGCGACGGCGCGGCGATGGCCGCGGCACCGGCCAGCCGCAGCACGCTGCGCCGGCGCGGGTCGGCGTGATTGTTGTTGTCCTGGCTCATGGCGAGACTCCCCGTCTTCGTTGTGTGGTGTGGCGAGGCCATCAGGCGGCCTTGCGCTCCGCCTGCTGCGCGGCGCCGTGCTGCGCCACCAGCTCGCGCACGCGCGGGATCAGCTCGCGGCCATAGTCGATGGCGTCTTCCAGCGGATCGAAGCCGCGGATCAGGAAGGTGGTGACGCCCAGTTCGTAGTACGCGAGCAGGGCCTGCGCCACCTGCTCCGGCGTGCCGATCAGCCCGGTGGAGTTGGAGCGCCCGCCGGTCTCGCGCGCGATCGCGGTCCACAGGCGCTGGTCGACCCGGTCGCCTTGGTCGGCTGCAGCGAGCAGGCGCCGTGCGCCTTCGCTCTGTTGCGGGCCGCCGCGGCTGTAGCCGGCCTGCACGCGCAGGGCGCGGGTGTGCGCCAGGATGCTGTCGGCGCGGGCCCAGGCTTTTTCTTCGGTCTCGGCCAGCACCGGGCGGAACGACACCGAGAAGCGCACCGTGCGGCCGTGCTGCGCGGCTTCGGCACGCACGCGGCCGGTCAGCTCGCGCACCTGCTCGAGCGACTCGCCCCACAGCGCGTAGACGTCGGCATGCTTGCCGGCGACGGCCAGCGCCGCTTCCGAGGCGCCGCCGAAATAGATCGGCACATGCGGCTGCTGCGCGGGCTTGACCTCCGAGAAGCCCTGGGTAAAGCGGTAGAACCGGCCTTCGTGGTCGAACGGCGCGGGCTCGGTCCAGATGCGGCGCAGGATGTGCAGGTACTCGTCGGTGCGCGCATAACGCTGGTCATGGTCGAGGAAGTCGCCGTCGCGCTGCTGCTCGCTGTCCGAGCCGCCCGAGATGAAGTGCACCCCGAGGCGGCCGCCGCTGAACTGGTCGAGCGTGGCAATCTGGCGCGCGGCCAGCGTCGGCGCGGTAAAGCCGGGGCGGTGCGCCAGCATGAAGTGGATGCGCTCGGTCACGCTGGCCGCGTAGGCGATGGTCAGCGTGGCCGACGGGCCGGTGGAATGGTGCGGCACCAGGATGCGGTCGAAGCCGGCCTGCTCGTGGGCCTGGGCAAACGCGCGCACATAGTCGCGATCGATCACCGGGCCTGACGGCGGATGGATCTCGGACTGCTTCTGGCTCTGGATCATGCCGATGAAATCGACGCTCATGCGCGTTCTCCTGTATTCGGTGAGGGCGGCAGCGTGACCGCCCGGATGGTGTTGGGCTGAGGCAGAAAGTACGACAGGCGCGCGCGCTCGCTAACGAATAAAAACGACGGTCCATATTCAATAAGCGTCGTTTTCGTAATGCGGTGCCGGCGCTACGCTAGGCGGCATTCGGTGCGGGCCGCGCGCCGGCAGCGCGCCTCGTCGTTGTCCTTCCCGGAGTCTTTTTCCATGTCATTAACGTCTACCCTGCGCAGGCTGCCCAGCAGCGAAGCGCGCCTTGGCGAGGTGCTGGCCGGGCTCTGCGCGCGCTTTGCCGCCAGTGCCGGCGCGCACGATGCCGCTGCCAGCTTTCCGCACGACAACTTTGCGCAGTTGCACGCCAATGGCCTGGTTGCGCAGGTGGTGCCGCACGCGCAGGGCGGCGGCGGGGCAGGCCTGGCGCAGGCGCGCCGCATCGTGGCCGCGGTGGCGGGCGGCGATGCCGCAACCGCGCTGGTGCTGACCATGACCTACCTGCAGCACCGCGCGATCGCCCGCGCCGATTCGCACTGGCCACAGACCGTGCGCGACCAGGTCTTTGCCAGTGCGGTGCAGGACGGTGCGCTGATCAACGCGCTGCGGGTGGAACCGGAACTGGGATCGCCGGCACGCGGCGGCCTGCCGGCCACGGTGGCCACGCGCGTGGCCGACGGCTGGCGCATCAGCGGGCGCAAGCTGTACAGCACCGGCATCCCGGCGCTGCGCTGGCTGGCGGTCTGGGCGCGCACCGATGAGCCTCAGCCGCGCGTGGGCGTGTTCCTGGTGCCCGGACCGGCGGCCGCCATCGCGGGCGTGCGCATCGTCGAAAACTGGAACCACCTTGGCCTGCGCGCTTCAGGCAGCCATGAGACCGTGCTCGACAACGTCTGGATCCCGCCTGACCACGCGGTCGATATCCGCCCGCCGTCAGCATGGGCGCCGACCGGTGCCAGCCAGGCCGACATCGACGCCAACGCCGACCAGCAGGGCTGGATGATCGTGCTGCTGGGCAGCCTCTATGACGCGGTGGCACGCGCTGCCGCCGCATGGATCGGCGATTTCGTTCGCGAGCGCGCGCCCGGCAGCCTGGGCGCACCGCTGGCCACGCTGCCGCGCGTTCAGGAAGCCATCGGCGAGATCGCCGCGTTGCTGCGGGCCAATCAGGTGTTGCTGGACGATGCCGCCGCGCGCACCGACGCGGGCGAGGCGCCCACGCCGGCCGACAGCGGGCTGCTCAAGTACACGGTGACCGGCAATGCGATCCGCGCGGTGGAACTGGCACTGCAGCTCTCCGGCAACCACGGCTTGAGCCGGAACAACCCGCTGGAGCGCCACTACCGCGACGTGCTGTGCAGCCGCATCCATACGCCGCAGAACGATTCCATCCTGGTCGCCGCCGGGCGGGCGCAGCTTGGCCTGTAAGCGCGGGCCTGCCTGGCCGTGCTATGTTTGCAGCAGCACCGCCCCGCGGATGGCCGCAGCGCAGGCGCCCGCCGCGCCGGCAAACCAGAACGAGACACTCCGGAGTCAATCCCATGGGCAGCACCCCCACCCCCAACCCGCTCGCGCCGCTGCGCGACTTCATCACCGGCCTGGCCGCGCTGCTGGACCAGCAGCCGGACGAGCCCCGCATCCTGCGCGAAGGCGGGGCGCTGCTGGCAAGGCTGGTTGCGCGCGACGACTGGCTGCCCGATGCCTGGGCCCAGCCGCATCCCGAGTACTACCAGCAGCACCTGCTGCATTGCGATTCCGCCGAACGCTTCTCGGTCGTCAGCTTTGTCTGGGGACCGGGCCAGCGCACGCCCATCCACGACCACACCGTATGGGGCCTGATCGGCATGCTGCGCGGCGCGGAAGACTCGCAGCCATTCGTGCTCGACGCCGGCGGCCGGCCCGTGCCGCATGGCGATGCCGTGCGCCTGCTGCCCGGGCAGGTCGAGGCCGTGTCGCCCACGGTCGGCGATATCCACCGTGTCAACAACGTGCATGACGACCGCGTCTCGGTCAGCATCCACGTCTACGGCGCCAATATCGGCGCGGTGCGCCGTTCGGTCTATGCCGAGGATGGCACGCGCAAGCCCTTTATCTCCGGCTATTCCAACCAGACCCTGCCCAACCTGTGGGACCGCTCCCGCGAAGTTGCCCAGTCATGACCAAGATTACTGCTACGCAAGCTGCATCGGTTTTCCCGACCTATTCGCCCGAGGACGTGCGCAAGGCCCTGCTCAACCACGACGAAATCGCACTGATCGATGTGCGCGAGGAAGACCCCTTCGCGCAGGAACACCCGCTGTGGGCGGCCAACTTCCCGCTGTCGAAGCTTGAGATCGAAGCGTGGGCGCGTATCCCGCGCCGCGACACGCTGATCGTCGTCTACGGCGAATACGCTGGCACCGACCTGGCGCCGCGCGCCGCGGCCGTGCTGCGCGAGCTGGGCTATACGCGCGTGCATCTGCTGGAAGGCGGACTGCGCGCCTGGATCGACGGCGGCGGCGAGGTGTTCCGCGACGTCAACGTGCCGAGCAAGTCGTTCGGCGAAGTCGTCGAAGCCAGGCGCCACACGCCGTCGCTTGCCGCCGAGGAAGTGCAGGCATTGATCGACACCAAGGCCGATGTGGTGATCGTCGATGCGCGCCGCTTCGACGAGTACCAGACCATGAGCATTCCCACGGCGACCAGCGTGCCGGGCGCCGAACTGGTGCTGCGCGTGCGCGAGCTGGCGCCCGATCCGAACACGCGTGTGATCGTCAACTGCGCCGGGCGCACGCGCAGCATCATCGGCACCCAGTCGCTGGTCAACGCGGGCATTCCCAACCCGGTGGCGGCGCTGCGCAACGGCACCATCGGCTGGACCCTGGCTGGCCAGCAACTGGACCATGGCGCCAGCCGCCGCGCGCCCGCCGCGGTCAGCGATGCCAACCGCGACAGTGCCTGCCGTGGCGCGCGCGAGATCGCCGACCGGGCCGGCGTTCGCCGCATTGCGCTGGCCCAGATCGAAACGCTGCAGCAGCCCGGGCGCACTGTGTACCGCTTCGACGTGCGCACGCCTGAGGAATTCGCAGACAGCCACCTGCCGGGCTTTGTCAACGCGCCGGGCGGCCAGCTGGTGCAGGAGACCGATCATTCCGCTCCGGTGCGCGGTGCGCGCATCGTGCTGGCGGATGATGACGACGTGCGCGCCAGCATGACCGGCTCATGGCTGGCGCAGATGGGCTGGGACGTCTGGGTGGTGGAACCGGCGACAGCGGCGGAACGTAGCGAAACCGGCGCGGTCAGCGCACCGGTGCCGGCGTCAGCGCCGGTATCGACCGTCACTGCAGCCGAACTGGCCAAATGGATTGACGCAGGCGACGGCAGCACCGCTGTCCTCGACTTCACCACCAGCGCCAACTACGTCAAGCGCCATATTCCCGGCGCCTACTTCGTCATTCGCGCGCAGCTTGCGGACGCGCTGCCGCGCATCCCGCAGCCCAGGCGCTACGTGCTCACCTGCGGATCGAGCCTGCTGGCGCGCTTTGCCGCGGCCGACCTGCAGCGCCTGACGGATGCGGAAGTGCTGGTGCTGGAAGGCGGCACCCAGGCGTGGATTGCAGCGGGGCTGCCGCTGGAAAGCGGGGAAACGCGCCTGGCCTCGGAACGCACTGACCGCTACCGCCGGCCGTATGAGGGCACTGACAACCCGCGCGAGGCGATGCAGGGCTACCTGGACTGGGAGTTCGGCCTGATCGCGCAACTGGAGCGCGACGGGACGCATGGGTTCAGGGTGGCGTAGGGCGCGGTGGCAGGTTATGTTTTGAGCATGCCCGGGTAGTGCTCTTGCAGCCAGTTGTGCATGGCTGCCTCCCCATCCATCGCTGCATATCATGCACTGTCACTGCATGATATGCAGTGGTGCAGAGGCGAAAGGGAGCTCAAAGCTTAAGGAGGAGTCGCAATGCCTCCTCCACTTTACTCATGTAATCAGTCCCCAATCTCGCGACCGGCCGGCCGCCGATGAACCGGCGATTGGACACCGCTCGGACCTGATCGATCAGCAGGTCCGTCTCATAGGCCAGGCCAGGCAGCTTGCCCAGCGCGACCCGCAACGGAAAGCAATCCTCGCGCTCGATTTGTGATGTGCCCGGCACGATGATCGTGGTCGGGTGGCCGGCGTCGTTGAGCAAATCCGTCTGGATGACCAGCGCCGGCCGGTTGCGCTTGGCCGGCTCTTCCCGATGGGTCTGTGGGTTGAGGTCGACCTCCCAGATCTGCCCGCGTTTCAGCTCAGTCAAGCCCGTCTCCGGCCGATGCGTCCATTTCCTCGCTGGCGGCCAGGTGCTTTGCCGAGAGCTTGCGGGAAAGCACGGCGATACGGGAGGCCATTTCCCGTTCGTTCTTCTCGCGCACGGCGTCGCGGATGTAGTCGGAGGTTTTTTGTCCCGATGCCTTTGCCAGCGCGCGAGTCTGGTCGGCCAGTTCTTCGCCGGCGCGGAAGGACAAGGTCGTTCCTTGCAAGCCCTTTCAGGCGCCCGATCTCTCTACAGCAAGGGAACGAACGTAACGATTCCCTGTCAATCGTAATCGTTCAGTTACAATGCTGTCCTGCAGCATCCTGCCGGCCAGGCCCCCGACTGGGGACGGCCGGCGGATGCCGTCAATGCCCCCGATTCAATGCGACTGTTGTTCCTGCTGCTGACTGCCATGTGCCTGTCGCTGCTCTCCTTCGGAGCAGTGGCGGACGCGCGCGCGGCGCTGCAGGCGCAGGCCAGCGTTGACCTGGTGGACCTGGCGGCGGCACAGCCTGTCGACGACCTGGGCCGCATCATCGTGCCCGGCGACGACGGCTTGCATGACGACGATATCTGCGACGACCCGCCCCCCGGGTATTGCAATATCTGGTCGGCGGACCTGCTCGACCCCCTCGACCTGCTCGACGAGATCGAGGAATCCAGTGCCCTGATTGCCTTGCCGCCAGTGAAGCTGCTGCTGCCCTCCGGCGATGTCGCCCAGCATCCGCCTGGCCGCGCCGAGCCGCCGCCTTCGGCCTTCTTCCGGCCACCCATTTCCCGCGCCTGAGCGTTTCCTGCGCCCGCACCGCACGCGCTGCAGCATGCCGCCTCCGTGCCGCGGGCCGCGCCCCCTTGCCTGATATCGCCAGCCTGCCTGTTGCCTGACCGCGCGGGCAAGCCGCTGCCGTTGTGCGTCCTGCCGTGATCGCGTCCAAGCGACCGCTCGCCCGGGGCGGGCGGCAGCATGGCGACAGGCAGCCGTATTGCTTGCTTTCCCGACTCATGACAACAACCAAGCTGACCCTGATCGCGTCGCTTTTGCTGATCGCGCTCGCCGCTGCACCGACCCATGCCGGCGCACAAGGCGGGGTGTCCCCGAAGCCAACGGACGCGGCCGGTGCCGCGCCAGCCGCCCCCGCGCCCCTGACCAAACCTGCTGCCGCACCCATGCCGGGCTCCGCCATCCTGGCGGCTGCGGCGGTGCCGAAGCCCGCATCCGCCGCAGCGGCCGGCGCCCAGGCGGGACCCGCCTACTCGCTGCCCCAACTGCTCGAGCTGGCCCAGTCCACCAACAAGGGCGTGGCCGCCGCCGAGGCCGGTGTCGATGCCGCCAGCGCGGCAATCAGCAGCGCACGTGCCTATCCCAACCCGCAGGTGGAAGTGATGTACGGCCGCTTGTCCGGCAAGCAGCCGGGCGTGACCAGCGGCAATGCGCCCAGCTACGCCGTGGTGCAGAAGCTGGACTACCCGCACCAGCGCAGTCTGCGCGAGGCCATGGCCACCCGCGGGCTGGAGTCGTCGCAGGCCATGCGGCAAGGCTTCCGGGCCGACCTGGCCGCCCGCGTGAAGACTGCCTACTACGACGTGCTGCGCCGCGAGAGCGAGCTGCATGCCGCCGAGGAAGACCTGGCGATGATGCGCCAGATCCATTCGCGGGCGCGCCTGCGCGTGGAGGTGGGCGAGGCGCCGCGCTATGAACTGATCAAGGCCGAGACCGAACTGCTGGCCTCGCAGAAGAGCCAGCAGACTGCCGGGCTGCGTGTCAACCAGGCCAAGGCAGCGCTGCGCCAGCAGGTGGGCGGTGCCATGCCGGGCCAGTTTGCGCTGGCCGGCACCCTGGGCCAGTCGCCCGACGTGCCGCCGCTGCCGGTGCTGCGCGACACCATGACCGCCAGCAATGCCGAGCTGGTCCAGCGCCGCATGGAGCTGGAGCGCGCGCAGCTGGGCGTGAACTACCAGAAGTCGCTGCGCTGGCCCGAGGTGGCGGTGCGCGCCAGCACCGACCGCCAGCCTGACAACAACGTCTCGCAGATCGGGCTGGTCCTGACCATCCCGCTGTGGGACCGCCGCAGCGGCCCGGTGGGCGAGGCCACGGCGCAGGCCACGCAGGCGCGCAGCGCCCTGGAAGCGCGCGAGTTCGAGCTGACGCAGGAGCTGGAAGCCGCCTACCGCCAGTACGAGATCAACCAGGCCCAGGTGACGGCGCTCGAGTCCGGCATCGTGCGCGAGGCCGAGTCGGCGCTGGGCGTGGCCGAGTCCGCCTACCGCTTCGGCGAGCGCGGCATCCTGGACTACCTCGATGCCCAGCGCGTGCTGCGCGGTGCGCGCAATGACCTGATTGCCGCCCAGTACGACCTGCAGGTGGCCGCCATCCAGATCGAAAAGCTCATGTCGACCGCCCCGGGCGCTACCGCAGCGCCGGGCCTGCAGCCGACCTCCACCATCGAACAGAAATAACCATGCGCCCCAATTTCCTGCTTTCTCTGACGGCCGCTGCCGTCCTGACGCTCAGCCTGGCGGCCTGCTCCGACAAACCTGAACCTGTTGCCGAAGCGCCCAAGCTGCCGCCTGGCGTGATCCAGCCCGAGGGCAACCTGCAGAAGGGGCTGAAGGTGGCGCCGGTGGCTACTTCCCCGTTCAGCGAGATGCTGCGCGTGGCCGGCCGCGTCGACTTCGACGAGCAACGCGTGGCCCGCATCGGCGCCAGCGTGACCGGCCGCGTGACCGACCTCTATGCCACCCTGGGCCAGGAAGTGAAGGCCGGCCAGGTGCTGGCGCGCCTGCACAGCAGCGAGCTGGGCGCGGCGCAGATGGCCTTCCTGAAGAGCGAGGCCCAGACCGAGCTGCAGGGGCGCAACGCCGAGCGCGCGCGCCAGCTGTTTGCCGCCGACGTGATCGGCCGCGGCGAGCTGCAGCGCCGCGAGAGCGAACTGGCGATTGCCTCGGCCGAGATGCGCGCCTACCGCGACCAGTTGCGCGTGCTGGGCATGTCGCAGGCATCGATCGCCGAGCTGGCCAGGAGCGGCAGCATCAACTCGCATTCGCCGGTGTTTTCCAGCATCAGCGGCACCGTGGTCGAGCGCAACGTGGCGCAAGGACAGGTGGTGCAGCCGGCCGATGCGCTCTACACCGTGGCCGACCTGTCGCGCGTGTGGGTGGTGGCCGAGGTACCCGAGCAGCAGGCCGCCCAGGTGGCCGAAGGGCAGAGCGTCGACATCGAGGTGCCTTCGCTTGGCAACGGTGCGGGCAGCAAGAGCATCACCGGCAAGCTGATCTACGTCGGCCGCACGGTCAACCCGCAGTCGCGCACGGTGCTGGTCCGCACCGAGCTGGAGAACCGCGAAGGCCGCCTCAAGCCTGCCATGCTGGCCAGCATGCTGATCGCCGGCAAGCCGGTCGACCAGCTGGTGATCCCGGCCGCCTCGGTGGTTCGCGACGGCAACGACGAGCTGGTCTATGTCGAGATGCCGGGCAACAAGTACCGCCTCACCAAGGTCAAGCTGGGCGCCGAGAGCGACGGCATGCGCGTGGTGCAGAACGGTGTGAAGGCCGGCGACCGCATCGTGGTCGATGGTGCCTTCCATCTCGACAACGAGCGCAAGCGCCTCGAGCAAGGGTAATCGGCCATGATGAAATCCCTAGTCGAAGCCGCCATCAAGCAGCGGCTGGTGGTGTGCGTGATTGCCGTGGTGCTGTTCTTCTTCGGCCTGCGCGCTGCCACCAAGCTGTCGGTGGATGCTTTCCCCGATGTCACCAACGTGCAGGTGCAGATCGCCACCGAAGCCGCGGGCCGCTCGCCCGAGGAAGTCGAGCGTTTTGTCACCGTGCCGGTGGAAATGGCCATGACCGGCCTGCCCGGCCTGGAAGAGATGCGCTCGCTGAACAAGGCGGGCCTGTCGCTGATCACGCTGGTGTTTACCGACGCCACTGACGTGTACTTTGCCCGCCAGCTGGTGATGGAGCGCCTGATCGAAGTGGGCGGGCGCATGCCGGAAGGCGTGTCGCCGGTGCTGGGCCCGGTTTCCACCGGCCTGGGCGAGGTCTACCAGTACACGCTGGACCGTGCCGACGACGGCAACCGCGAACTGACGCAGGAAGAGCTGGCCGAGCGCCGCATCGCCCAGGACTGGGTGGTGCGCCCGCTGCTGCGCTCGATTCCGGGCGTGGCCGAGATCAACTCGCAGGGCGGCTACGTGCGCCAGTACCAGGCGCTGGTCAACCCGGAACGCATGCGCCACTACCAGATCTCGACCCAGCAGGTGTATGAGGCGCTGGCGCGCAACAACGCCAACTCCGGCGGCGGCGTGCTGCCGCATTATGCCGAGCAGTACCTGATCCGCGGCGTGGGCCTGGCCCGCGGCGTGGATGACCTGGGCAGCATCGTGCTCAAGGAGATCAACGGCACGCCGGTGTACCTGCGCGACGTGGCCAACGTCACCATCGGGCATGAGGTGCGCCAGGGCGCGCTGGTCAAGAACGGCCAGACCGAGGCGGTCGGCGGCATCGTCATGATGATGCGCGGCGGCAATGCCAAGGAGGTGGTCAGCCGCGTGAAGGCGCGCGTGGCCGAGATCAACGAGCGCGGCATGCTGCCGGGCAAGCTGCAGATCGTGCCGTACTACGACCGCAGCGAACTGGTCGACTCCGCACTGTGGACCGTGACCAAGGTGCTGCTGGAAGGCGTGGTGCTGGTGGTGATCGTGCTGTTCCTGTTCCTGGGCGACGTGCGCTCGTCGGTGATCGTGCTGGCCACGCTGGTATTGACGCCCTTGCTGACCTTCATGGTGATGAACGAGGTGGGCCTGTCGGCCAACCTGATGTCGCTGGGGGGGCTGGCCATCGCCATCGGCCTGATGGTGGACGGCTCGGTGGTGGTGGTCGAGAACGCGTTCGAGCGGCTCGGCCACAAGGAGCCGGGCCTCACCAAGACCGAGATCCTGGTCAAGGCCGTGCAGGAGGTGGCCACGCCGGTGATCGTGGGCGTGGGCATCATCATCCTGGTGTTCCTGCCGCTGATGACGCTGTCGGGCATGGAAGGCAAGATGTTCGCGCCGCTGGCGTTCACCATCTCGATCGCGCTGGCGATCTCGCTGTTCCTCTCGCTGACGCTGTCGCCGGTGCTGTCGTCGTACCTGCTCAAGGGCGGCGCCGAGCACGACACGCATGTGATCGCCTTCATGAAGCGCCACTACCTGCGCCTGCTGCACTGGGCGCTGGGCAACAGCCGCAAGACGGTGATCTGCGCGGTGGCGGCCTTCGTTGCCACGGTGGCGATCGTGCCGCTGCTGGGCACCTCGTTCATTCCGGAGATGAAGGAAGGCTCGATCGTGCCCGCGCTCGACCGCGTGCCCAACATCTCGCTGGAAGAGTCGATCAAGCTGGAGAAGGAAGCCAACAAGCTGGTGCTGAGCGTGCCGGGCGTGAAGTCGGTGGTGTCCGGCGTGGGCCGCGGCGAAAGTCCGGCCGACCCGCAGGGCCAGAACGAGTCGACTCCGATCGCCAGCCTTAAGGACCGCGGCGAGTGGCCCGACGGCTGGACCCAGGACGATATCGCCAACGCCATCCGCGAAAAGCTCAAGGCCATTCCCGGCGTGCAGATCGTGATGGCGCAGCCGATCTCGGACCGTGTCGACGAAATGGTCAGCGGCGTGCGTTCTGACGTGGCGGTGAAGGTGTTCGGCGACGACCTGGACAAGCTGCGCGAGCTGGCGGGCGAGATTTCGCGCGTGGCCGGCGGCATCCAGGGCTCGCAGGATATCCGCATCGAGCGCGTGTCGGGGCAGCAGTACCTGTCGATCGAGATCGACCGCCAGGCGATTGCGCGCTACGGGCTGAACGTGTCCGACATCCATGACGTGATCGAGATTGCCATCGGCGGCAAGCGTGCCACGGACATCTTCGAAGGCGAGCGCCGCTTTGCCGCGGCGGTGCGCCTGCCGGAGGAGTTCCGCAACAACGAGCAGGCCATCCGCCAGCTGCTGGTGTCCACCCCCAACGGCACCCAGGTGCCGCTGCAGAGCGTGGCCAAGATCGAGGTCAACGACGGTCCGGCCCAGATCAGCCGCGAAATGGCCAAGCGCCGCGTGGTGGTGATGATCAACGTGAAGGACCGCGACCTCGGCGGCTTCGTGGCCGAGCTGCAGCAGGCCACCGACGCCAAGGTGAAGTTGCCCGAAGGCTACTACCTGGAGTGGGGCGGCCAGTTCCAGAACATGGAACGCGCCATGGGCCACCTGAAGATCATCGTGCCGGTGACCATCGCCGCGATCTTCTTCCTGCTGTTCCTGCTGTTCAACTCGCTGCGCTTTGCCACGCTGATCATCACGGTGCTGCCGTTTGCCTCCATCGGCGGCATCATCGGGCTGTTCGTCACCGGCGAATACCTGTCGGTGCCGGCCTCGGTGGGCTTTATCGCGCTGTGGGGCATGGCGGTGCTGAACGGGGTGGTGCTGGTGTCGTATATCCGCACGCTGCGCGACTCGGGTTTGTCGCTCGATGAAGCGGTGGTGCAGGGCGCGACCCAGCGTTTCCGCCCGGTGATGATGACCGCGACCATTGCGATGCTGGGCCTGGTGCCGTTCCTGTTCTCGACGGGGCCGGGCTCGGAAGTGCAGCGTCCGCTGGCGGTGGTGGTGATCGGCGGGCTGATTACGTCGACGCTGCTGACGCTGGTGATGGTGCCTACGCTGTATCGCTGGTTTGACGATCGCAAGCCGGATCCGACCAGGGATGTGCCGGTGTAAGGCAGCACAGACCTTCAAGTCCCGCTGGTTTGCTCCCTCTCCCGCAAGCGGGAGAAGGAGCACGCAAGTGGTCATTCAGAACCCTGCGCGCTTGCCAGCCGTTACAAGACAAACGCCCCATGCTTGGCATGGGGCGTTTCTTTTTTGCACAGCCGCCTTATTCAATAGCCGTAATACGGCTGCTGCTGTTCGTAATACCCCGACGGCTGCGGGCCGCAAGGCACATAGGCACGGTCGTAGTCGCGGTAGCAATACCCCGGCGGCGCTGCCGGCGGTGCGTATGAGACGGGAGCCGGCGCGTAGGTCACCGGAGCCGGTGCGTACGTGACGGGGGGCGGTGCCGCCATGACCGGCGTCGAGGCCAGGGCCGCGCCAAAGGCCAGGCCGACCAGCGCGCCGACAGCCAGCACCGCTCCGGCATTCGAGCCGCCGCCGTGGTGGTGGTGGCGGCCGCGCGCGGATGCCGGGCCGGCTGCCACCAGCGCCACGCTCAGGGCAACCGCTGAAACGATTCGGGTGGAGGGGCGCATATCGGACTCCTTCTGATGCAGCTTGTGTGCATTCATGATGCACGCAAAGCGCCCCTCAAGGTGTTTCTGCGCGGCCGGCGACTTGTTAGGGTTGTAACGGCTGCTTTAATGCCGGTCAGCCGGCGGCCAGCGCGCGCTCGGGCTCCTGCCCGAATGGCGGCATGTTTTCCAGCCGCAGCGATTGCGGCACCGACAGCGAGATGTCCGCGGCGCGCAGGCGCTTGAGGATTTCGAACAACAGGTCGCTGCGCGTGTTGGCGGCGATGCGCGGGCTGCCGACATAGCCCGTCACCGACAGCGTGATGCCGTTGGGCGCCAGCTGGCTGAACATGACCGAGGGTGCCGGCACGTCCAGGATGCTCTCGTTCTCGCGGTAGACGTCCAGCAGCAGGTCGCGCAGCTGTTCGGGGTCGGTATTCAGGGGGAAGGTAAGTTGCAGCGACGCCACTCCCTGGGTGCTGTTGCTCATGGTCACGTTGCGCAGGTTCTGCGAGATCAGCTGCGAGTTGGGCACGATCACGGTGGAGCGGTCGCCCAGCTGGATTTCGGTAGCGCGCACGTTGATGCGGCGGATATCGCCCTCCACGCCGGCAATGCTGACCATGTCGCCCACCTTGACCGGACGCTCGGTCAGCAGGATCAGGCCGGAGACGAAGTTCTTCACGATCTCCTGCAGGCCGAAGCCGATACCCACCGACAGCGCGCTGACGATCCACGCCAGGTTGTCCCAGCGCACGCCCAGCAGCGACAGCACCAGCAGCACCAGCAACACGTAGCCGACATTGCTGTACAGCGTAATCAGCGAGGCGCGCAGGCCCGGCTCCTTGCAGACCTTGGGCAGCAGTTCTCCATCGAGCCAGCGCCGCACCGAGCGCAGCAGCCAGATGCCGACCCCGAGAGCGACCAGCGCATTCAGGATGCGGTCGGGCATGATGTTGAGGCTGTGCAGCTTCTCGCCGCCCAGCACCATTACCAGGCTGTTGAGCAGGTCCGCGGGTGTGGTGCCGAAGCCGCCGGTCAGCAGCGCCAGCACCGCCACCAGCAGCAGCACGCTGGCGCCGATGCCTGACAGGATGGTGGAGGCCTGCTCCAGGTGCGAATCGTCCACGCCGAACAGCTGCTTGATGACACGGCCGCTGGCGTAGTTGGTCGAGAGCAGGCTTTCGCAGACGTCGCGCGTGACCTGGGTCAGCAGGTACAGGCTGCACAGCACGATGTCGAACCAGACCAGCTCGTAGGTCAGGAAGCGCGCAAAGCTGATGTAGCCGGCCAGCAGCGCCACCACCGACACCAGCACGATGACCGACACGCCGGCGTGGATCATGCCCGCCAGCGTGGCGCGCGCCTCGGGCCGCTCGCCGGCGGCCGCCAGCAGGTTGCGCACGCGGTTGGCGCGCAGCAGCGCGGCGCCGATGGTCAGCACCACCACCAGCGAGACCAGCCCGCGTCCCAGCAGCGTGACCTGCACGCTGGTATCGGCAATGCGGTTCAGCTGCTCGAGCGTGCCGGCCAGCAGCAACAGGCCGGCCAGCACGGCGGGGAACGGCTTCATCGCCAGCGCCACCGGATCGGCCAGCGCCGGCAGGCGCCAGGAGGGATGGCGCGTGCACAGCAGCGCGCGCCCCAGGCCCGCGATCAGCGCGCTGGTCAGCGTCAGCTTGAGCAGCTGGCCGTACAGCTCGACCAGGTCCGGCGGCAGTTCATAGCTGCGCGTGAAGGCGTTGTAGACCAGCTGCACCGCCAGCCCGGTGGTGCACACGGTGGCCAGCGTGGTGGACAGTGCCAGGGCGCTGCGGCGCAGGCGCGTCTCCGGCAGCTTGTGCAGGCAGAACCACGCCAGTGCCCGTTCCGCCAGGCGCCGGCCCAGGGTCCATACCGCCAGGGCCAGCAACAGCAAGGCGATGGTGGCGGCGCGCTGTGACGGCTGCCAGGCCAGTTGCGCCATCGGCACCACCTGGTCGGTAAAGGTGGCCAGGCGCGCCTGGTCTTCCTGTGTCGGGCTGACCAGCGGCTTCCAGAACTGCGGGTTCAGGATGCTCTCGGAGCGCAGCGCGAGCTGGTCCTTCATCTGGCCGCGCTGCAGCCGCGCCAGCTGGTCGCTCAGGTTGGCGATGTTCGCCTTGCTCTCTCCTGCCTGCTTGAGTTGTGCGTCAAGCTGGGCACGGCGCGCATTCAGATCGGCGCGCTGCCTGACCACCGCCGGCGCTTCCTTGGTGGTGGCGGCCGCCGGTGGCGGGCCCAGCACGTCCAGCTGCGCCTGCAGCTGCGCCCGCTGCGGCGTCAGCGCCGAAGACAGCTTGTCGACGTCGGCATCGAGCTTCTGCAGCGTTTCTTCGAGTTCATGCAGCCTGGTGTTGCCTTCCGGGTCGGAGGCCTGCTGCTTGATGCGGTCCTGCTCGGTCTGCAGGCGCTTGAGTTCGGCGGCGGCCTCGCCGTGGCTGATGGCGGGCGCCTGCTGGGCGCCGGCCTCGGAAGCCGCTTCTGATGCCGGGGCGGCCAGTGCGGCCGGCGTCAGGTGGCATAGCGCAGCGAGCGCAAGGCCCAGTGCGAGCCGTGAAACTTTGCTCATGGCGGAATCTCGTCGGATGGTGACTTGCGGCGGCCCCGGCATCGGCAACGGCATCGCGCTGGCACGCGTCGGGTGCGGCGGCGATGGGATGCGGGAACGGCCGGAGCACCGGCAATGAACACGGGAAGGGAGCCGCTCGCTGGCGCTCCCTTCAGCGAAGTCTGGTCAGGGCACGAAGCGCGGCGGGCTGCCTGGCAGGCCGGTGTGCGGGACACGGGACGTGCTGACCGATGGCGGCGGGACCAGAGGACACGAAAAACGGCCTTGCCGCGGTTCGCGAAATTATACGAAAGCGGATACGCCACCCAGCCGTTCCTTGTGTCGGATAGCGCACGGGGTGACATTTTGATACGGATACGCGCGCGGTGGCGCGTGGTCTGCGGGAATCGCATTACCATCACGGTCTTTCGGGCCGCAGGCGGCCCATTTCATTACCAGGAGATGGCATGGCTGTTCCGTCAGGCACGGAAAAGGCGCAGCTCGGCGGCGAGGCCGGGCAGATCGAAATGTTGGTGGACCGTCCCGCCGGCGCGCCGCGAGGCATCGCCGTGGTCGCGCATCCGCATCCGCTGCTGGGCGGCTCGGCCACGCACAAGGTGCCGCACCAGTTGGCCAAGGCGCTGGTGGCACGCGGCTTCCTGACCGTGCGGCCGAATTTCCGCGGGGTCGAGGGGTCCGCGGGGCAGCATGACCAGGGCAGCGGCGAGGCGCAGGACATGCTCGCCGTGGTCGCCCATCTGCGCGAGGCCCATCCCGGCCTGCCGCTGGCACTGGCCGGCTTTTCCTTTGGTGCGTTCGTCATGGCCAATGCCGCCGCCACGCTGGCGGCGCGGTCCGTGCCGATCCGCCACCTGGTGCTTGCCGGCACGCCTTACGGCACCGTCAAGGCGCACCGCAGCTATGACACGCCGGCCGTTCCCGCCGATTGCCTGGTGGTCCACGGCGAGCGTGACGAGCGCGCGGAACTCGGCGCGCTGTTCGACTGGGC
The DNA here is from genome assembly GCF_016127575.1 of Cupriavidus necator. Classification (NCBI taxonomy): domain Bacteria; kingdom Pseudomonadati; phylum Pseudomonadota; class Betaproteobacteria; order Burkholderiales; family Burkholderiaceae; genus Cupriavidus; species Cupriavidus necator. The sequence continues at coordinate 2,019,998 of NZ_CP066019.1, read as the reverse complement.
GCGCCCGCAGGGGCTGCCCGTGGTAGTGGTGCCGGGGGCGGACCACTTCTTTACCGGCAAGCTGCCGCTGCTGGTCCGTATCGTCGGCGGCTACCTGGATCGTCCCGAGGCCGGGGCGGCCGCCTGACGGCTTAAGGGTGCCAGGCCTCAGGCGTTCGGCATCGCCGGTGCGCCGCCGATCGGGTCGGGATGGATCTGCATCAGCGCGGCGCGCTTCTCCAGCAAGTGCTGGCGCAGGATGGCCGCCAGCCGCTTGCCGTCGCGGGCTTCCAGCGCGTGGATCATCTCTTCGTGATCGTGCACGGCGCGGTCCCATTTGTCGGTCTGGTGGTTGGAGCGGAAACGCATCGCCTTGAGCCGCCGGTTGAGGGTCAGGTAGGTCTGCTGCAGCGTCTGGTTGCGCGCGGCACCGGCGATGCGGTCGTGGATCTCCTGGTTGCGGGCGTAGTAGCCGGGCAGGTCGTTCTGCGCGCGGCAGGCCAGCATGGCGTAGTGCAGCGCCTTGATCTCGGCCAGCTCCGGCGGCGTGATGCGCTCGCACGCCAGCTCCCCGGCAAACGCCTCCAGGCCGCTCATCAGCTCGAAGGCTTCCCAGGCCTCGGCCTCGCTCATCCGTGACACGCTCGCGCCGCGGTTGGGCGAGATCTCGATCAGCCCCTCGGCGGCCAGCACCTTCAGCGCCTCGCGCAGCGGCGTGCGCGAGATGCCCAGCGTTTCACACAGCTCGCGCTCATTGAGCTTCATGCCCGGCGGCAGCACCCCCTCGACGATAAAGTTGCGCAGGTGGTCGACCACGGTGTCGTGCAGCCGCTGGCGCACGACCCTGGGCAGGAGCGGGGCGGCGGCTGCACCGGTGCCGTCCGGAGTTTGCATGCAATGTCCCTGTCATTGGCGTTGCGCCATTCTAAGACATTGCCGGCGGGCGGCGGCCCGCTCCTCGCCTATCGCGCCGGACCGCGCAGCGGCATGCCGTTTTCACGCGGCGCCTGGGAGCCTTCGCCCCGTCCGATCAGCGCCACCGACAACGCCGACACCACCCCCGCAAAGGCAACGTAGGCGCAGATCTGCCAGGGCTTGCCGCCGCCCGACTTGAGCAGTGCCGTGGCGATGATGGGCGTGATGCCGGAGGCGAAGATTCCCGAGAACTGGTAGACGAACGAGATCCCGGTGTATCGCACCCTGGCATCGAACAGCTCGCAGAACAGCGCAGCTTCCGGGCCATAGACCGCGGCGTAGAGGATGCCGAACGGCACCACGATGGACAGCCACAGCAGCATGGTGTTGCCGCCGCTGTTCAGCATCAGCCAGAACGCCGGGAAGGCGGACAGCGCCGTGATCAGCGAGCCCCAGAAATACACGCGGGTGCGGCCGATGCGGTCGGACAGGTGGCCGAAGAACGGAATGAAGAAGCACATCGCAATGGCCGCCGCCATTACGCCGACCAGCGCTTCAGTCCGGCTGATATTGATGGTCTGGGTCAGGTAGGTGATCGAGAACACGCCGAAGATGTTGAAGAAGACCCCGTCGATATAGCGTGCGCCCATGCCCTTGAGGATATTGCCCGGGTAGCGCCGCATCATGTCGACAAAGGGAATCTGGGTCTCGGCATTGCGCTGCTTGATCACGGCGAATTCAGGTGTCTCCTTGACGTTGAGGCGGATATACATGCCCACGAACACCATCCCCGCCGAGATCAGGAAGGCCACGCGCCAGCCCCACGCCAGAAACTGCGTATCGGTCAGGGTCAGCGACAGCAGCGCCACCACGCCGGATGCCAGGCACAGTCCGATCGCCAGCCCGATCTGCGGCAGCGACGCATAGAAGCCCCGTTTGCCCGGCGGTGCGTACTCATAGGCCATCAGCACCGCGCCGCCCCATTCGCCACCCAGGCCGATGCCCTGCAGCACGCGCAGCAGCAGCAACAGGATCGGCGCCAGGATGCCGATGCTGTCATAGGTCGGCACCAGCCCGATCAGGAAGGTGGACACGCCCATGATCATCAGCGTGATCACCAGCATGCTCTTGCGGCCAACCTTGTCGCCAAAGTGCCCGAAGATCACGCCGCCCAGCGGCCGCGTGACAAAGCCCACCGCAAAGGTGGTGTAGGCCAGCATGGTGGCCACCAGCGGGTCATTGCCGGGGAAGTACAGCTTGTTGAAGACCAGGCCGGCGACCACGCCGTACAGGAAGAAGTCATACCATTCGATGGTGGCGCCGATCACGGACGCCAGCGCGACCTTGCGGATCGCCTGTTCGTTGGGGCTTGTCATGCTTGTCTCCTCTGGTGATGGGCGGCGTCCTCTGGAAGGATGGTTATGGACGCCGGATGCACTGCAGGGTTTGGCCTTGTTATGGGTGCCTGGCCTTGGTTGTTCGCAATCAGGATTGGCGCAGGCCGCTCAGGCGGCTGCTGCCATCTTGGTTGCCACGTCGACGGGATGCACTTCCCGCCGTGCGTCTTCGCGGATGAAGTCGGCCGCGCGCTCGGCCATCATCACCACCGGCACGTTGGTGTTGCCTGAGACCAGCGTAGGCATCACCGAGCAGTCCACCACGCGCAGCCCGCCCACGCCATGCACGCGCAGGCGCGCATCGACCACTGCCAATGGATCGGCGGCGGGCCCCATTTTCGCGGTGCCCGACGGATGGAAGATGGTGGCACCGTACTCGCGGCAGAAATGCAGGATCTCGTCGTCGCTGCGCACCTCGTCGCCCGGCCGGAACTCGCGCTTCATCAGGCCGCGCATCGGTTCGGCCTGCGCCACGCGCCGGGCGTAGCGCACCGCTGCCACGGTGCAGCGCCGGTCCAGCTCGGCCGACAGGTAGTTGGGCTGCATCGACGGCGGCTCATACGGATCGGTCGAGCGGATCCGCACCGTGCCGCGCGACTCGGGCCGCAACTGGCATACCGAATAGGTGCAGCCGGAGAAGGGATGCACCGTGCCGCCCGCCATGTCGGCGGACAGGGTCGAGAAATGGAACTGCGTGTCCGGCGTGGCGCTTTCCTGCGGCAGTGCGCGGCAGAACATCGCGCCCTGGTTGATGCCGATCGCCAGCGGCCCCTTGCGCATCAGCAGCCATTCCAGGCCCATGCGCGCCTTGCCCGTCAGCGAGCGCAGCTGGTCGTTGGTGGTGATCGGCTTGGCCACCTCGTAGATCAGTCGCACCTGCAGATGGTCCTGCAGGTTCTCGCCCACGCCCGGCAGGGCATGCACCACCGGTACGCCCAGGTCCTGCAGCAACGGCGCCGGGCCGATGCCCGACAGCTGCAGCAACTGCGGCGACTGCAGCGCGCCCGCGCACAGGATCACCTCGCGCCGCGCCCGCAGGATATAGGGCTGGCCATGCTGGGTGTAGCGCACGCCCACGGCACGCTTGCCTTCGAACAGGATCCCGGTGGTGTGGGCATCGGTCTCGACGCGCAGGTTCGTGCGCCCGCGCGCCGGGCGCAGGTAGGCCACCGCGGTGGAGCAGCGCCAGCCGTTGCGGGTGGTGAGCTGGTAATAGCCCACGCCCTCCTGGTCGCCACCGTTGAAGTCGGTCTTGCGGGGCAGGCCCAGCGCCTGGCCGGCGCCGATGAAGGCATCGACCAGCGGATGCTGCCGGTCGATCGAGGTCGCGTTCAGCGGGCCGTCGGTGCCGCGCGTGGGGCCGGCGCCAAGGTCGTTGTTCTCGAGCTTGCGGAAGTAGGGCAGGCAGTTGTCCCAGCTCCAGCCCGGATTGCCCAGCGTTTCCCAGTGGTCATAGTCCTCGCGCTGGCCGCGTACGTAGATCAGGCCGTTGATGGCGCTGCTGCCGCCCAGCGTGCGGCCGCGCGGCCAGTAGATGCGGCGATCGAGCATGTTGGGATCGGGATCCGTATAGAAGCCCCAGTTCACTTGCTTGTGGAACATGGTCTTGCCATAGCCGATCGGGATATGGATCCACGGGTAGCGGTCGGGCGGGCCGGCCTCCAGCAGGCAGACCGAATAGCGGCCGTCTTCGCTGAGCCGGTTGGCCAGCACGCACCCGGCCGAGCCGGCGCCTACCACGATGTAGTCAACGGTTTGCGACATCGTCGCTGTCTCCTTTTTTGGCCGGCAGGCACGTAACCATCCGGCTTGGATCTATAATCTGAAACATTCTGTTCCGGATTTTATTTTTCAAAGCCGGAATGGAAAGCTCAATCGCGAGGAGACGCCGGTTGTGAAACAGAACGTGCAATTCCCGTTTCAGAATCGCACTGCAGCAGAAGACGGGGCGGTGGAGGACGATGCACGCAGCCTGCGCGTGCTGATGGTGCTGTCCAGCCTGGCCAGGGCGCAGCACCCGCAGACGTTGTCCCAGCTTTCGCAGCGGTTGCATGTGCCCAAGGCGACACTGATGCGCCTGCTGGCCGCCATGGAGCGCACCGGCTTCGTGGTCCGCATGCCCGCCGAGCGCGGCTATGTGCCCGGCCCGGGCGCCGCGTCGCTGGCACTGCAGACCCTCAGGAGCCCGCCGATGCTGCGCGAGTGCCGCGCCATCCTGGCCAGGCTGGTGGCGAGCCTGGGCGAGACCTGCAACCTCACCGCGCTCGACGGCGACCGGGTCCTCTATGTGGAGCGGGTCGAGACGCACGAGCCACTGCGCCTGCAGCTGTCGCCCGGCATCCACGTGCCGCTGCACTGCACCGCCAGCGGCAAGCTGTTCCTGTCAGCGATGAACCGGCTGGAGCGCCAGCAGATGCTCAGGCGGCTGGACCTGGCCCCGCACACGCCGCGCACGCTGTCCGATGTGCCGGGACTCAACACCGAGCTGGACCGGCTGGGCGCGCGCGGCATCGGCGTGGACCACGAGGAATTCGTGCGCGGCATGTGCGCGGTGGCAGTGCCGGTGCGCGAGCCGGATGGAGAGGGTTCAGGCCGGGTGGTGGCCGCGATTGCCTGTCATGCGCCGACTGCGCGGGCTTCGCTTGAGGCGCTGCTGCAGGCGGTGCCGACGCTGCAGGGCGCGGCGAGGGAGATGGCTGCGGTGCTGTGCGCGCACTGAGCCGGGCCGGCTTCCCGTTCAGCGCTTGCGAACGCCGGCCGCCGCCACCGCGCGCGCGGCCAGCAACGGCACTGGCTCGGCCACGAGGGTCTCGCCGGCGCGACGCATGACGAGCTCGCGAAACAGGCGCGCCGGCGTGCGTGGCGTGAGTTCGTCGTTCCAGACCGCGACCACCGGCTCCACGCGGCTGCCGAGTTCGAAGCGAAGCACTCGCGCCACCTTGGCCAGGGTGAGCTGCGCGGCAATGCGCTCGGGGAACACCGCGAGGAAATGACCAGCCTGCAACAAGCTGGCCGTGGCGGCCACATCGCTGGTGCGGATGCCCAGCGAGGGCGCCGGCGCCCCTAGGGTATGAAACGCCGTGTGCAGCAGGTGAAGCATGCGCGAGCCGGCCACCGGAATGCACCATTGCTGCCCGGACAGTTCCCGCGCCGCCAGCTTGCGGCGCGTGAGCAGCGGATGGTCCAGGCTGGCGACAATCACCACCTTCTGCGCCGGGACTACCGGTGCCGTGCGCAGCGCGGGTAGCGACAGGCGCGGATCGTCATAGGCGAACAGCAGGTCCAGCGAGCCATCCACCAGTTGATCCGCCAGTTCGCCGATGCCGCCTTCGATCACGCTGATCTCCACGCGCGGATGGTCACGGTAGAAGTCGCTCATCGCCCGCGCCAGGAAGGGCTGCACCGACATTGTCCGGAACGCGATGCGCAACGCCCCCTGGCTGCCGGCACGCACTGCCTGCAGCGATTCGGCGAGCCGTTCGAGCTGCGCCAGCAAGACCGCCGCATGGGCTGCCATCTCCCGTCCGGGCTCGGTCAGGTGCAGGCCGCGGCGGCTGCGCTCGAACAGCGGCATGCCCACGATGTCTTCGATCTCGGCCAGGGTCTTGGACACCGCGGCGGGGCTGACATGAAAGCGCGCGGCGACGGCTGCGGCGGTTGGCATCTCGCTCAGCGCCAGCATGATGCGCAGGTGGCGCAGCTTGAGGCGGCCAAGCAGGGTATGGGCGAAGGCTTCGGCGGGCATGGGGGCAGGCGACGATCGGCGGGGCCGGGTGGCTCATTCTACAAGTTAACCATTTGCTCAACAAACAGCGATTTTTATTCGCTTTTGGTATCGGAACCGATCCCATATAGTCGGCGCATCACCTGATTCATTCCAAGCCATCACGAGGCAATCAGACCTCAGGAGGAGACCCATGGAAACCATGAGCCATTTGCGCTCGATCATGCGCGGCATGCTTGCCGGCGCAGCCTTGCTCGCAGCCACTTGCGCAACTGCCGCACCCGCGTGGCCCGACCGGCCGCTGCGCCTGGTGGTGCCGTTCCCGGCCGGTGGTTCCTACGACATCATCGGCCGCACACTCGCGCGCAAGCTGGAACAGCGGCTGGGGCAGCCGGTGATGGTGGAGAACATCGCCGGTGGCGCGACCGTGCCGGGTGTGTCGTCGGTGCTCAAGGAGAAGGCCGACGGCAACACGCTGCTGCTGGCCAGCGACGGCACGCTCAGTATCAATCCGTTCACGATCAAGGGCCTGCGCTATCGCCCCGAGACCGACCTGACGCCGGTGACCATCGTCAGCACCGTGCCGCACTGGATCATCACGCGCGCCGACCGCAAGGAGATGACTCTGGGCGAGCTGAAGACGCATATCCAGCGCAATCCCGGCAAGGTGTCGATCAGCATCAACGTCGTCGCGGGGGCTGCGCACCTCGGCCTGGCCGACTGGAAGCGCCGCAATGGCCTGGATTTCACCATCGTTCCATACCGCGGCTCGCCGCCGGCCATGGCGGACCTGATCGGCGGCCAGACCTATGCGCATGTCGATGTGATCGGCTCTTCGGTCAATTACGTCCAGGATGGCAAGGCCAGGCCCCTGGCTACGCTGCAGGCGGAGCCCGTCACGCAGTTTCCCAGCCTCGAAACGCAGAAGGCGGGCGGCACGGATGTGCTGCAGGTACGCGGCAACCTGGCGCTGGTGGTCAAGGCGGGTACGCCGGCCCCGGTCATCGACCGGCTCTACAGGGAAGTGAAGGCCAGCGTGCAGGAAGCGGACTTTGCCGCGCGCCTGCAGACGCTTGCCTATGAGCCGGTCCTTTCCACCCCCGAGCAGGCCCGCCGCTTCCTGCAAGCGGAAACGATCCGCTACGGCGCCATTGCGCGCGCAGTCGATCTCGAATCCAACTGAACCCTTCACGCTGTCGGAGCCAGTCCATGCGTTTTGTCATTGCCCTGATGCGGCATGAAACCAATACCTTTTCGCCGATTGCCACGCCATTGAGCGCGTTCAACCGCGGCAGCACCGCTGGCCCGCTCTACGGCGACGACGCGGTGCGTGCGTGCCAGGGCACCAACAGCGCCGCGGCCGCGTTCATCGACCTGGTACGCCGCCAGGGCGACGAGTTCGTGATGCCCCTGATGGCGAACGCGGTGCCCAGTGGCATGGTGACCGCACAGGCATTCGAGTCGATGGCGGCCAGCATTGTCGAGGCGGTGGGCGCGGGCTGCGATGCCGTGATGCTGGACCTGCACGGCGCCATGGTGGCCGAGGGCTATCCGGATGCCGAAGGCGAACTGCTGGCACGCATCCGTGCCGCCGCGCCCGAGGTGCCGATCGCGGTATCGCTGGATTTCCACGCCAACTTCAGCGCTGCGCTGGTTGACAATGCGACCGTGATCGCCGGCTACTGCACCTATCCCCACGTGGACGTGTACGAGACCGGCGCACGCGCCGCCCGTACCCTGATGGCGGCGCTGCGAGGCGAGGCCCGCCCGGTCCTGTTGTGGCGCACGCTGCCGATGCTCACCCACATGCTGCGCCAGACCCCGCGCGCGCAACCCATGAAGGACATCATGGAGCGTGCGATGGCGGCCGAGCGCGATGGCGAGGTGCTCAACGCCTCGGTGTTTGGTGGTTTTCCGCTTGCCGATATCCCGCATACCGGCCTGGCCGTGGTGATCGTGGCGGATGCCGCCAGGGTCGACGCAGGGCGGCGCCTGCTCGACGAGCTCTGCGGCATGGCGTGGGAACGCCGGGCTGATTTTGTTTTTCCGATCGAGCCGATGGAGGAATCCATCGCGCGCGCCAAGACGCTCACGCAGGGCCCGGTCGTGCTGGTCGACCATGGCGATAACTGCGGCGCTGGCGGGCCGACGGATGAAATGACGGTGCTGGGCGAAGTCCTGCGCCAGGGGCTCGAAGGCGTGGTCGCCGGGCCGTTCTGGGACCCGGGCGCGGTGGCGGAACTGATTGCCGCCGGCGTCGGGCAGTCCGTCACACTGGATGTGGGCGGCAAGACCGACATGCCCGCGCTGGACCTGAAGGGCCGTCCGCTGCGGCTGAGCGGCCGGGTGCAGTGCATTACCGACGGCAACTACCAGGTCACCGGCCCGATGTTCACAGGCATGAAGCTGAGCCTGGGCCGCACCGTGGTGCTGGATGTCGCCGGCACGCTGGTCGTGATCTGCGAGAAGCCGCAGGAGCCGTTCGATACCGGCGTGTTCACGCATGCGGGCATCGACCTGTCGCGCCGCAGGTACATCCTGATCAAGTCGCGCCAGCACTTCCGCGCAGGGTTCGAGCCGATCGCCAGCGAGATCGTGCTGGTGGCCGGCCCCGGAGTCTGCAGCTCTGACTACAGCCAGTTCCCGTTCCGCAACCTGCGCCGCCCGATCTATCCGCTGGAAGTGCACACTGCGCTCGAGGCCGCCTGAGCGCATCCGCCGCCGTCAACCGGAGTAATCCGTATGCTATTTCCGAACCCCTTGCGACGGCTGGCCGCCGCGCTGGCATTGGCCCTGGGTGCCAGTGCCGTTCCTGCCATGGCTGCCCCCGCCAGCGGCGACGCGCCCGTGCGCATCGTGGTCGGCTTCGCGGCCGGTGGCGCGCTGGACATCTTCGCGCGCGCGCTTGCTGAAAAGCTGCGTGTTTCGCTCGATACGCCTGTCCTGGTCGAGAACCGCCCCGGCGCATCGGCGCGGCTGGCGCTGGAGAACGTCAAACGCGCGCCGCCGGACGGCAAGACGGTGCTGATCTCGCCCGCGCCGCCGTTCACCATCTTTCCGCTGACCTACAAGCGCCTGGCCTATGACCCCGACAAGGACCTGGTTCCGGTCGCCTACCTGGCCGACGTGCCGCTGGTGGCGTCCGCCAGCGTCAACCAGCCCTATCGGACCATGCCGGAATACCTGGCATGGGTGAAGCGCAACCCGGACAAGGGCGGTGTCGGGCTGGTCACGCTCGGCGGCAGCATTCATTTCGGGGTGCTGTCGCTCAGCAAGTCGATTGGCGTGCCGTTGCTGCCCACTGCCTATCGCGGCGCCGTCATGATGCTGACCGATGAGATCGGCGGCACGCTGCCGCTGGGTATCGATGCGGTGGGGGGGCAGATGGAGCTGTACCGGGCGGGCAAGATCCGTTTCCTCGGCGTCACCGGGACCCGCCGGTCGGCGCTGCTGCCTGATGTGCCAACGCTGGCGGAGGCGGGCGCGCCGGGTTTCGAGACGGCGTCAGGCTGGTACTCGGCCTTTGTGCCGGCGGGGACGCCGCCGGCTACGGTGGCGAGGATCGAGAAAGCGCTGCTCGACGCCGTCAAGGATCCCGTGGTGCGCGACAAGATGTCGGCGCTGGGCATGGAGATGAACGGCAAGCCGGGGGATGCCCTGCGCAAGCTCATCCAGGCGCAGCGCATGCAGTGGGGACCGGTGGTCGCGGCTTCGGGCTTTACGGCCAGCGAATGAGGTGAGCGGGCCAGGCGACGGTGGCGCGGGTATCGCTTGCTGCCTACCCTGATTGCGCAGGGCCGTGCCGCAACAGCCGGCCAACCCGCTCACGCAACATCGGCAGCACCTCGTCCTCAAACCAGGGATGCTGCTTGAACCACGGCTGGTTGCGCGGTGACGGATGCGGCAACGGCACGAAGCCGGGCGCGTAGTCCTTCCATGCCCTGACGGTCTCGGTCAGCGTCGGCTTGCGGCGCGCCCCGAGGAAATGGCGCTGCGCGTACTGGCCGACCAGCAAGGTCAGCTCGATCGACGGCAGTTGCGCCAGCAGCCGGTCGAGCCACAATGGCGCGCACTCGCGGCGCGGCGGGTTGTCGCCGCTCTTGCCGCGTCCGGGATAGCAGAACCCCATCGGGATGATCGCGAACTGCGATTCGTCGAGGAAGGTGGCGGCATCGACCCCGAGCCACTGCCGCAGGCGGTCGCCGCTCGCATCGTTCCAGGGAATGCCGGTTTCATGCACGCGTATCCCCGGCGCCTGGCCGACGATCAGGATGCGCGCGTCGGCCCCGACGCGCACGATCGGGCGCGGGCCCAGCGGCAGGTGTGGCGCACAGGCGCGGCAAGCCCGCACTTCGGTCAGCAGGGCATCGAGCGAGGCGTAGCGGAGCCGGCTCATCGTCACTGCGCCATCACGCGTGGTTGCCTGCCACCTGCCGCGACAGGAAGCTGCAGGTGGCCACCAGCACTTTCGCGCACTCAGGGATGCACGTCTCCATCCGGTTCTTCGGCCCTGCCACGGCAATGGCCAGGGTCTCATTGTTCAACGTGAGGAAGGTCGCGACGGCCCAGACGTCGCTGACGTTCTCGCCGCGCGTGACGAAGTAGCCGGCGCGCCGGCTTTCCTGGATGTCGCGCACGAGGGCCTCTGGGTCGGTCTTGGTGGCCATGGTGATGGCGGGCAGTTCCCGGCCGGCCAGCCAGCCGCGCAGCTCCTGCTCCTTCAGGCCGCCCAGGATGGCCTTGCCGATGGAGCTCGAGTGCAGCGGCTTGAACTCCCCCGGCTTGGCCGTGTAGCGGATCGCGTGCACGCCTTCGATGACCTGCAGGTAGATCACGGATTCACCCTGCCGCTTGCCAAGGATCACGGTTTCCCGCGTGGCGTCGCGCAGCCGCTCCAGCACCGGCGTGGCGCGTTCCACGAACGGGTCTTTCTCGGTGATGTCGCGCGCCACGTCATAGATGCGCCGGGTGGGATAGAGCGCGCGCGGACGGGTGAGGGAATAGAGGTAGCCGCGTGCCATCAGGGTCGAGACGATGGCGTGGCAGGTGCTCTTGGGAATGTCTATCGCCTCCGCCAGCTCCGTCAGCGACAGCGGCCGCTGGTTTGCCTGGAAGGCTTCAAGGATATCGATCACCCGCTCGATGGCGGTCACCGTGACGCCGGACATAGTCCCCTCCTTTCGCTTGCACCTGGCTGGAAGAAATTCGGCCGGCTGAACAAACGCCGGCGGCGTGGCCGTATTCCGCTGCATTGTACTCATTTGTTCGAGATACGGAACTAGCGTTCTTGTGCCGGAATAAACCCCCGCCTAGCATCCATTCAAACCAGTCGGGAGGCAGAACAGCGTGTACGCAGCTAAGGACATCACCGTGGAGGAGCGCGCCGGCGGCGCGCTATGGATCACGATCGACCGGGCGCAGAAACACAATGCGCTGGCCCGCCACGTGCTGGCGGGATTGGCGCAGGTGGTGAGCGCCGCGGCGGCGCAGCCCGGGGTGCGCTGCATCGTGCTGACCGGCGCCGGCCAGCGCTTCTTTGCGGCAGGCGGCGATCTGGTCGAGCTGTCCGGCGTGCGCGACCGGGAGGCTACGCTGGCCATGAGCGAGCAGGCGCGCGGTGCCCTGGATGCGGTGCGCGACTGCCCGCTGCCGGTGCTGGCCTACCTGAACGGCGATGCCATCGGCGGCGGCGCCGAGCTGGCATTGGCCTGCGACATGCGGCTGCAGTCGGCGAGCGCGCGCATCGGCTTTATCCAGGCGCGGCTGGCCATCACCTCGGCCTGGGGCGGCGGCCCCGACCTGTGCCGGATCGTCGGCGCGGCGCGGGCCATGCGCATGATGAGCCGTTGCGAGCTTGTCGATGCGCAGCAGGCGCTGCAGTGGGGCTTGGCCGATGCGGTGGTCACGGACGGACCCGCCGGCAAGGACATCCACGCCTTCCTGCAACCGCTGCTGGGCTGCGCCCCGCAGGTGCTGCGCGGCATCAAGGCGCAGACCGCGGCCAGCCGGCGCGGCGAGTCGCATGACGCTGCCCGCACCATCGAGCAGCAGCAACTGTTGCATACCTGGCTCCATGCGGACCATTGGAACGCTGCCGAGGGCATCCTCTCCAGGAGGGCCCAATGAGCAACGCTGAGCTGTCCATGACGGATGCGGGCGCCGAGCCGGCCTTGCGGCCGGTCAGCCAGAGCGGCATCGAGGTTCCGGCGAGCGTGGATGCGGCGGCGGTCCATCCGGACAAGATCGGGGACCCCGGCAGCTACCCGTTCACGCGCGGCATCTTTCCCGATGGCTACCAGGGCCGGCTGTGGACCATCCGCCAGTACTCGGGATTCGGCACCGCGGAGGAGTCCAACGAGCGCTACAAGTTCCTGCTGGCGCAGGGCCAGACCGGCCTTTCAGTGGCGCTGGACCTGCCGACCCAATGCGGCTTCGATCCGACCCACCCGATGGCCCGGCCGGAAATCGGCAAGGTCGGCGTGTCGCTGTCGAACCTGAGCGAGGCCGAGATCCTGTTCGACGGCCTGGACCTGTCAAGGATCTCGACCTCGTTCACCATCAACGGTACGGCCGCGATCGTCTATGCCATGTACCTGGCCGTCGCAGACAAGCAGAACGTGCCGCGCAGCAAGCTGACCGGCACGATCCAGAACGACATCCTGAAGGAGTACGTCGCGCGCGGCACCTGGATCTTCCCGGTGCGGCCGTCGATGCGGCTGATCGCCGATTCGATCCTCTATTCGAACGAGGTCTCGCCACGCTTCAACCCCATCAGCATCGCCGGCGCCCATGTGCGCGACGCGGGGGCCACCGCGGCCGAGGAAATGGCGTACACCCTGGCCAACGGACTGGCCTATGTGGACGAGCTGCGTGCCCGGGGCGGCGACGTGGAGAAGTTTGCCAAGCGCCTGTCCTTCTTCTTCTACGTGCACATGGACTTCTTCGACGAGATCGCCAAGTTCCGGGCGGGCCGCCGGCTCTGGGCGCGCCTGATGAAGGAGCGCTATGGCGCCAGGGATGCGAAGGCCCAGCATTTCCGCTTCGGGGTCGTCTGCGGGGGATCGTCGCTGGTGGCGCCCCAGCCTTACAACAACGTGGTGCGGGTGGCGGTGGAGACCATGGCCGCGGTGCTGGGCGGGGCCCAGTCGATCTTCACCTGTGCCTTCGACGAGGCCTTCCAGATCCCGACCGAGTTCTCCGCCGAGCTGGCCGTGCGCACGCAGCAGATCATCGCCTATGAAAGCGGCATCGGCCGGACCGTCGATCCGCTGGGCGGCAGCTACTTCCTGGAGCAGCACACCGACCGGATGGAGGCGCAGATCGTCCACGTGATGGACGAGATCGAGGCGTACGGCGGCGTGATCCCTGCCATCGAGGATGGCTGGATCCAGATGCGGCTGGCCGAGCGGGGCCTGCAGCGCAAGCTGGACACCGATTCCGGCCAGACCGTCATCGTCGGCCAGAACCACTTCAGGAAGGAGGGGGAGGAGATCCGGGTCGGCGAGGTGTTCACGCTGGATCCGACCGTCGCGCAGCGGGCCCTGGAGAAGTTCCAGCGCGTGCTGGATACGCGCCAGCAGTCAGCCGTGGACGCATCGCTGGCCCGGCTGACGGCCGCGGCCGCCAGGGACAGCGAGAACGTCATGCCCTATCTGGTGGATTGCTGCCATGCCTATGCCACGGTCGGAGAGATGGTGGCTTGCCTGAAGCAGCAATGGGGCGAATTCAAGGAGCCGGTGAACCTATGAACACCTTGCAAGCCGCCGGCGCGTTGTCCGGCAAGCGGATACTGATTGGCAAGCCCGGCCTGGACGGCCACGATATCGGCGCGAAGATCATCGCGCTGACGTTGCGCAATGCCGGTGCCGAAGTCATCTACACCGGCCTGCGCCGCAGCCCATTGCAGATCGCGCAGGTCGCTGTCGACGAGGGCGTTGACGCAGTCGGCCTGAGCATCCTGTCTGGCAGCCACAAGGAGCTGGTGGGGGAGGTCATCGCCCAGCTGCGCGAACTCAATGCGCATGACATCAAGGTCTTTGTCGGCGGCACCATTCCCGCCGAGGACCAGCCCTTCCTGCGGACGCTGGGGGTCACCGCTGTGTTTACCGCCGACATGCCGCTGGAGACGGTGGTCAGCAATCTGGGCAGGAGCCTGGCGTGAGCGCGCCCCTTGCCGGCATCCGCATCATCGAAGTCGGCCACATGCTTGCCGGGCCCTACTGCGGGCTGATGATGACCGACCTGGGCGCCGAGGTGATCAAGATCGAGACCCCGGAAGGTGATATCGGCCGCACCATCAGCCCCCATTTCATCGGCCCGCACAATGCCTACTTTGCCAGCCTGAACCGCAACAAGAAAAGCGTGGTGCTCGACCTCGCCAGCGAGGCAGGGACGCTGGCACTCGGGCGGCTGTTGCGGCAATCCCATGCGCTGGTGACCAACCTGCGTCCGGCGGCGGTGCGCAAGCTCGGGCTCACCTACGAGGTGCTGCGCCAGTGGAATGAGCAGCTGGTCTGCGTGGCCGTCACCGGCTACGGCCTTGACGGCCCCTATTCGGACAGCCCGGCATACGACTATGTGATCCAGGCCATGACCGGGGTCATGGCCTTGACGGGAGATCCGGCGGCACCGCCCACCAAGGCCGGCTACTCGGCGGTGGACAACTCGGCTGGCCTGGTTGCCGCAGTGGGCTTGCTTGCGAAGATCGTGCAGGGGCGGGGTGGGCAGGTGGACGTGGCCATGTACGACGTGATGCTGTCACAGCTCAACTACCTTGCCGGGGCCGCCCTGAACGCGGGGGAGACCATCGAGCGGCTGGCCGACTCGTCGCATCCCTACCTGGTGCCCGCACAGATCTTCCCGACCGCCAAGGGCTGGCTGACGCTTTTCATCACCCATGACCGCTTCTGGAAGACCTTCTGCGAGGAGGTGGACCGGCCGGCGTGGACCACGGATCCGCGCTTTGCCACCATGGCGGGCCGCCGCGCGCACCGTGCCGAGGTGATACCCGAGATTGCCGAGGTGCTGCGCTCCGCCCCGGCGGCGCAATGGGTGCGGCGCCTGGGGCCACAGGGCGTGGTGGTGTCGGAGGTGGGCACATTGAATGAGGCGTTGGGCAGCGACATCACCGCTGCGCGCTCGCTGATCGTGGCGCTGGGGCAGGGCGAGTTGCCGCTGCGCGCGGTGGCAAGCCCGATCCGCTTCTCGGATTACGAGCCGAGCTATGGCCTGCCGCCGTTGCTTGACGAGCATCGCGATGAAGTCCTGGGCAAGGTGGCGCCATGAACCCGTCCTCGCTCGACCGGGGCGCGCTGGGCCGGACGCTGACCCGCATCGCCAACGCCACGCCCGCGGAGCTGGTGCAGCGAGCGCAGCGGGATACCCCGCTGCATCCGGCCAGGCGCATCGGCATGACCGGTGCGCCCGGCGCGGGCAAGAGCACCCTGTTGGGCCACCTCGCCATGGCGCGCGCGTCTAAGGGGCGCCTCGGCGTGCTCGCGGTGGATCCCAGCAGTCCCAGGAGCGGCGGCGCCATCCTCGGGGACCGGATCCGCATGGATGAGCTTGGCACCAGCCCGGAACTCTACATCCGCTCGCTGGGCTCGCGCGGCACCTCGGATGGCCTGGCTGACAACCTCCCGGAGATGCTGGATGCGATGGATGACTTCGGCTTTGCCGAGGTGCTGCTGGAAACGGTCGGTGTCGGCCAGACGGAATACGCGGCGCGCGCGCAGGTCGATACGCTGGTGCTGCTGTTGTTGCCGGACAGTGGGGACATGGTGCAGGCGATGAAGGCGGGAATCATGGAAATGGCCGATATCTTCGTCGTCAACAAGGCAGACCTGCCGGGCGCCCAGCGCATGGCCACGGATATCCGGCGCATCGGCGCCATCACGCGGCATGCGCAGGGCGCGTGGGTTCCGCCGGTGCTGCTGACCGCGGCATCGCGTCCCGCCTCGGTCAGTGCTCTGTCCGATGCCATCGACCGGCACCAGGCGTGGCTGGCTGCCGCCGGGCGGCAGGCGGCCTTGCGCAGGCAGCGGGCCCGCTACCGGCTGAAGCGCCTGCTCGAGGTCCAGGTCGCCGAGGTGGTCGCCAATCAGGACGATGAATTCCTGGCCCTGCCACTGCGGCAGCAGCTGTCCCAGGCCTGGACCCAGCTGGGCAAAGCCATTGGCGCGTAGCGCTGCCAGTCCGAACAACGCCGGAGCCGCAAGCACCATGTCGCGCGAAAGAATCAAGGCACTCAAGAAAACCATCCGCACCGCCGGCCGCGCCGAAACCCCGGCGCACCAGGTGCCAGATGTGCGGGCGGCCGCGCTGGCGCTGCTGCGGCACAGCGTCAGGATGCGGCACGAGCGGCTGGCGGTAATCCGCCTGCTGGACGCGATCAGGCTGCGTGCCGACATAGACGGGGAACTGTGGCGCTATTTCGAAACGGTGGAAAGCGTGCGGGCAAATCCGGGGCAGTTGCGCAGGCTCAGGAAAGCGCACCTGTCCGCATTGGCCAGCCCGGCCGGGGCAGAGGCAGCGCCACCAGGCGGGATGCGGGCGTGAACGGATGCAGTGCAATCTGTCGACAGGAGGGGAGATGCGGATAAATAGAAAACGAGTGCCTGAAGGCCGGGCAAGGCGGATCAGGTGGCCGGCTGCGTTGCTGGGCATGGCCGGCCTGGCCCTGGCCGGACCGGCTGCGGCCCAGTTCAGCGACGAGTCGGTGAAGATCGGCGTGCTGGCGGACATGTCAGGGCTTTACTCTGACATGGGCGGCAACGGCCTGGTCGAGGCAGTGCGGATGGCGATTGCGGATGCCGGCGGCGAGATCAACGGCAAGCGCATCGAGCTGGTCCACGCCAACCATGCCGGCAAGCCCGATACCGCGGCCACGCAGGCCCGCGAGTGGTTCGACCGGCAAGGGGTGGACATGATCATCAGCGGGCCCAGTTCCGGCACCAGCCTGGCGGTGGCCAAGGTCGCAGCGGAAAAGCAGCGCCCGGTCATGGTGACCGGCGGCGTGGCGGCGCAGCTGACCAATGAGGAGTGCTCGCCCTATACCATCCACTATCTCTATGACACCGTGGCCCTGGCCAGGGGCACCGGTGCCGCCATGACCAGGCAGGGCGGACGGTCGTGGTACTTCCTGACGGTGGACTATGCCTTTGGCGCCTCGCTGGAGAAGGAGACCGCGGCGGTGGTCACCGCCGGCGGCGGCAAGGTCCTGGGCAGCGTCCGGCATCCTTTGTCCGCCTCCGATTTTTCCTCCTTCCTGCTGCAGGCCAAGGCATCGCGGGCCCAGGTCCTGGGGCTGGCCAACGGCGGCGGCGACACCATCAATGCGATCAAGGCGGCCAACGAATTCGGCATCTCCAGGTCGATGAAGATCGCGGGGCTGATGCTGTTCATCACGGATGTGCACGCCCTCGGCCTGGGACTGACCCAGGGCATCACCCTGACCGAAGCCTGGTACTGGGACCAGAGCGATGACTCAAGGAAGTGGGCAGGGCGGTTCCAGGACAAGATGAAGAAGAAGCCCACCAGCATGCAGGCGGCCAGCTACTCGGCGACACAGCACTATCTGCGCGCGGTGAAGGCTGCCGGCACGGACGCCGCCGCGAAGGTGATCGCCGGCATGAAGGCCACCCGCATCAACGATATGTACGCCCAGAACGGCTATATCCGCGGAGACGGACGCATGGTGCACGATCTGCGCCTGATGGAAGTGAAGAGCCCGGCTGAATCACGCCAGCCGTGGGACTACTACAAGGAGGTGCAGCGGATTCCCGGGGAGCAGGCCTTTGCTTCCAGGGCGGAATCCCGATGCGCGTTCTGGAAGTGAGATGTGTGCAGTGGAAGTTTGATCAAGCCGATCCACCGTATCGGCGGGCAAGGCAGCACGTTCCCCGTATCAGTCAAACCATAGGAGACACCGATCATGACAGCAATGCCATCCCGGGCTGCGGCCCAGCCGTTGCAGGCCGCTCCCTCAGAGCAGGTGCGCGCAGCCATAGCGCGCGGGACCGACCTGCCCATTCTCGACCTGGGCCCCTACCTGGCTGGCGTGCCCGGCGCGCTTGAGCAACTGGCCGCCGACGTCAAGCTGATCCAGGAGGAGCTGGGGTTCTTCTCGGTGATCAATCACGGCATCCCGCACGCCCTGATCGACGAGTCGTTCCGCCAGACCGCCAAGCTCTTCGAGATCCCGATGGAAGAGAAGCTCAGGCACCGGGTCGGCTATCACCACCAGGGCTACCTGCCGCCGAAGGCATCCATCCTGAAGTCCGAGGCGATCCGGACCAAGATTGCGGAGAACACCAAGAAGGATACCAATTCGGCCTGGCTTTTCATGCGCAACCGCACCGAGGACGACCCCAAGGTGCGGGCCAATGTGCGTCATCGTGGCCTGAACCAGTGGCCGGAGAGCCTGCCGGAGTTCCGCCAGACGCTGTACGACTACCAGTTGTCGATGGAGCGCCTGGCGCTGAAGTTCCTGCCCATCTACGCCAGGGCGCTGGAGCTGCGCGCGGACTATTTCGACAGCATGTTCAAGGCGCCGGAATACTACCAGCGCTGCGCCTACTACCATCCTGAGGAACACCTCGACGAGGGCCAGTACGCGCTGGCGCCGCATTCCGACGGCAGCTTCCTGACCTTGCTGCCGATGACCCCGGTGCCCGGCCTGCAGGTCATGACCCCGTCGCGCGAGTGGCTGAGTGTCAGCTACGTCAAGGACGCGCTGATCGTCAACACCGGCCAGATCCTGAACCGCCTGTCCAACGACCGCTTCATCGCCACGCCGCACCGCGTGGTCAATCCGCCGATGAAGCGCTATGCGCTGACCTTCTTCTTCTACCCGGACGATGACGCCAATGTCGGGCCGATTCCGGAATGCGTCAGGCCCGGGGACGAGATCAGGTATGACTCGCGCTCGTTCTATGACTTCTTCGTGCCCTACCTGGACGATCTCTATCACTACAACGACGCGGAGTTCATGAAGGAGTCGGAGTCGCCGGGCTCGCTTGCGCGGAGCCAGTAGGGGAGCAGACCGATTTCCATGGGCTGAGGCGGTACCGCTGGCCTGCGCGAGGCGCACAGGCCGGGAGTGGCCGCGGTGACGATAGATGTGCTGTTCAGGAGCGGCGGGTGAAGACGTTACTCATCGGAGGGAAATGGCTCGGCGCCATCGATGGCGAGACCATCGACGTGATCGATCCCAGTGACGGCATGGCGTTTGCGAAGATCAGCCGCGGCCGCGCCGCGGATGTGCAGCAGGCGGTGAGCGCGGCGCAGGATGCCTTGCAGGGCGAGTGGGGCAGCAAGACCGCGACCGAACGCGGGCGCATCCTGCAGCGGCTGGGACAAGGCATTCTCGATCACGCGGAAGAGCTGGCGGCAATCGAGGCGCAGGACACCGGCAAGCCGATCTCGGCCGCGCGCGCCGATGCCAGGGCGGTGGCCAGGTACTTCGAGTTCTACGGTGGCGCCGCCGACAAGGTCCACGGTCAGACGATTCCGTACCTGGACGGATACAACGTGAGCGTGGTGCGCGTCCCGCATGGCGTGACCGCCCACATCATTCCCTGGAACTACCCGGCGCAGATGATGGGGCGCACGCTGGCGCCGGCACTGGCGATGGGCAATGCGGCGGTGCTGAAGCCATCGGAGGATGCGTGCCTGAGCGTGATCCGGATTGCCGAGCTTGCCATGGAAGCCGGGCTGCCGCCCGGAGCCCTCAACCTGGTGACCGGGTATGGCGCGGAGGCAGGCGCCGCGCTGACATCGAACCCCGGCATCCATTTCGCCACCTTTACCGGCTCGCCCGAGGCCGGCGCCCTGGTGCAGCAGGCAACCGCGGCCAACCACGTCCCCTGCGTGCTTGAGCTGGGCGGCAAGTCGCCGCAGATCGTCTTCGACGACGCGGACCTGGACAAGGCGGTGCCGGCCGTGGTCAAGGCCATTGTCCAGAACGCCGGGCAGACCTGCTCGGCGGGCAGCCGGCTGCTGGTGCAGCAAGGCATCTACGATCGCTTCGTCGGCATGGTGGCGCAGGCCTTCCGTGCCCTGCAGGCGGGCGTGCCGGCCGCCGATCTGGATTGCGGGCCGATCGTCAGCGAGCGGCAGTACCGGCGTGTGATGGGGCTGGTGGAGGCCGCGCGGGACAGCGGCGTGCCGGTTATCGCCGAAGGCGGGTTTGCGGCGGATTTGCCCCGGGGTGGGTACTTCGTCAGGCCGGTCCTGTTCGGTCCGGTGCCGCGCGACCACGCGCTGGCGAATATCGAGGTATTCGGGCCAGTGCTGTCGGTGATGCCGTTCACGGACGAAGAGGATGCCATCCGGCTGGCCAATGCCACCGACTACGGCCTGGTCGCCGGCGTGTGGACCGAGAACGGCAGCCGGCAGATGCGGGTCAGCCAGCGGCTGCAGAGCGGGCAGGTCTTTATCAATTGCTACGGTGCCGGCGGTGGGGTCGAACTGCCCTTCGGCGGCGTCAAGAAGAGCGGGTACGGCCGGGAAAAGGGCTTCCTCGCGCTGGAAGAGATGAGCACCACCAAGACCATCGTGCAGCACTACCAATAGGGAGACGACATGTCGGAGCTATCAGACCAGGTTGCCATTGTCACGGGCGCAGGCAGTGGCTTTGGCGCCGCGATTGCGCGGGCCTTTATCCAGGCGGGAGCGAAGGTCGTGCTGGCCGATATCGATCGCGATGCCGTGCAGAGACTGGCGGACGAGTTGGGGCCGAATGCCAGTGCGGCTCCGTGCGACGTCACCAGCCCGGCGCAGATCAACGCCGCGGTGCAGCACTGCTGCGACCATTTCGGCGAGCCGGACGTGGTCGTCAACAATGCCGGCACCACGCATCGGAATCAGTCGATGCTGGAAGTCGACGAAGCGGTCTTCGACCGCGTCTTCGCCGTCAACGTCAAGTCGATCTACCACATGGCACGCGCGGTCGTGCCGCTGATGAAGCAGCGCGGCAAAGGCGTGATCCTCAATATCGGCTCGGTCGGCAGCCACCGGCCGCGCCCGGGGCTGACCTGGTACAACAGCTCGAAGGGCGCGGTGAGCGTGATGTCGAAATCGATGGCTGTTGAACTGGCCGCGCACGGGATCCGGGTCAACCTGATCTCGCCCGTGATGGCGGCGACCGGGCTGCTGCAGGACTTCATGGGGGTTGCCGACACCGCCGAGAACCGCGCCCGCTTTGTTGCCACCATACCGCTGGGGCGAATGTGCGAGCCGGCCGACGTGGCCAATGCCGCGGTCTTCCTGGCAAGCCCGGGTGCCCGCTTCCTTACCGGCATCGACATGCCCGTTGACGGAGGCCGGGCCATCTGAGCGAAGCCGGCGGCGTTTCCGGCATCGCTCATGCCGTCTGGAAACTCATCCGCTTTGCCTGCGAGATCGACATGGCCGCCACTTGCACATGCGGGGCCAGCTTGGCCTGGGCGGTTTCCAGCGTCCAGCGCGTGGACGGGACTGAGATATTGATGGCCCCGACCGGCAGCCCGCGGTGGTCGGTGATTGCGGCTGCGACGGAGATGTCGCCGACCACGGTCTGGTTCATGGCCACGGCATAGCCGCGTTCACCGGCCTCGCGGATCGCCGTCATCAGCTTGTCGGGGTCGGTTTCAGTGAACGGCGTGATGGGGTTCAGTGCGGTCGCCCGCACCACCTCCAGGCGCTGCGCTTCGGGCAGCTTCGACAGGATCGCAATCCCGGACGCGGTGTACACGGCCGGGAGCCGGTACCCGACCCCGAAATCGACGTTGATCAGGTGCTGCCCGGGGAAGCGGGCCAGGAACACGATTTCGTGCCCGTCGAGTTCCTGCAGGTTGGCGGTTTCTCCCAGCGTGCGGCTGATATCGAGCAGGTAGGGCGATGCGCGCTCGACCAGGTCGTTGGAGCGCAGGTAGTTGTACGACAGGCCCAGTGCCTTCGGCGCAAGCCCATACATCGCCGAATCGGGCAGGCGCCGGATGTAGCCCAGCTGTTCCAGTGTGTGCACCAGCCGCTGGGTGGCGCTGCGGTCGAGATCGGCCGCCCGGGCGATTTCCGCCATCGACATCAGGCGGCGGTCCGGGCCGTGGAAGGCTTCCAGCACCTGGAAGGCCTTTTCCACCGAACCGACGAACAGGGACGAACGCTCGCGCCTTGTGCGCAGCCCGTTGCCTTCATTACCTGAATCCACACAACCTCCTGCTCGTCCTTGTCATTGTTTTCATGGCTTACAGTGCGGCCAGCCGCGCGGCATGGTCGTCCGAGAGCGCGGCAGCGTCCAGCCTGGCTGCCTGCGGAACGCCGAGCAGCCGCAGCGTGGTCTCGAATTCTCCACGCAGGATGGCCAGGACTTCCGCCACGCCGCGGGGACCGCGCGCCGCCAGCCCGTACAGCGGTGCGCGCCCCACCAGCACGCCGCGGGCGCCCATTGCCAGCGCCTTGGCGATGTCGGCGCCGCGGCGCACGCCGCCATCGACGAATACGTGCATCCCGCCCGCCGCCGCGACGATGGCGGGCAGCATCTCGACCGCGCTGGGCGCGCCTTCCAGCTGGCGGCCGCCGTGGTTGCTGACCACGATGCCATCCAGGCCCTGGCGGGCGGCGATTTCCGCGTCGGCCGGCGTAAGGATACCCTTGATGATGACGGGCCCGTGCCAGTGCCGGCGCAGCCAGGCGATGTCGTCCCAGCACAGCGACATGTCCATCTGCCGGCTCAATCCCGCCGCCTGCGCCTTCAGGTCGTTGGCCATCCCGCTGCTGCGGGCCAGGTTGACCAGCTGCGGCGAGCCGCCCTGGCGCAGCATGCGCAGGCACCACCGCGGATGTGCCGCGAGGTCGGCCAGCAGCCGCGGCGTCCACGGCACCGGCATGCGAAAGCCGTTGCGGATGTCATGGTCGCGCTTGCCGTGCACCATGGTGTCGACGGTCAGCATCAGCGTGCTGAAGCCGGCGGCGCGTGCGCGCGCCATCATGCTCTCGGCGATGGCGCGGTCGCGCTGCACGTAGAGCTGCAGCCACAGGTCGCCGTCGCTGGCTGCGCGCACGTCTTCGATCAGCGAGGTCGATGCAGTCGACATCACGAAGGGCAGTCCTTCAGCGTGTGCGGCCCGTGCCAGCGCCTCTTCGGCCTTCGGCCAGTACAGTCCGTTCAGCCCCGTGGGGCCCACCAGCAACGGCAGGCGGTACTTGCGGCCGAAGATCTCCATGCCGGGATCGGTCTCCGTGACGTCGCGCAGCACGCGCGGCCGGAACAGCAGTGCCTGGTATGCGGCCAGGTTGCGTGCCAGCGTGCGCCCGTCCTCCGCGCCTCCCTCCAGATAGTCGAAGGCGAAGCGCGACAGCCGGCGCCGCGCCAGGTCCCGATAGTCCTTGATGGCCGGCAGCATGATCGTCGGCGCCTCAGGCGAGGGCGGCCTCGGCTTGCAGCCGCTGCGTCAGTTCGGCACGCAGCTGTGCCTGCAGCCCGGGTGCCGGCGCTACCAGCGGTGCCAGCACCTTAGGCGCGGTCACGCCCACCAGGTCGAGCACGGATTTCAGCGGCCCAGGATTGGTTTCGGAGAAGGCCAGGTCCAGCAACGGAATCAGCTGGCGGTGCAGGCGTACCGCTTGCGCGGTATTGCCGGCCACGCCGAGCTCATAGATGGTGCGCCAGGTGCGCGGCAGCACGGAGGCGGTCACGACCACGCCACCCCTGGCACCCGCCGCCATGTGCAGCGGGAACAGGCTGTCCTCGCCGCTGAACACGCTGAAGCTGTCGTCGACACCCGCCACCACCTTGAGGAAGTGGTACATGTCGGTGTTGCAGGCTTTCATGCCGATGATGTTTTCGTGGCGCGACAGCTCGTGCAGCACCTCGGGCGCGATCGCGATCCGCGTGCGGTAGGGGATCTCGTAGATCATGACCGGCACCGGCGAGGCGTCGGCATAGCGCAGGAAGTAGTCGCGGATGCCTTGCTGGGTCGGCGAGGTGTAATAGGGCGTCAGCACCATCAGGGCAGAGGCGCCGACGCCGGCAAAGGCCTTGCCCGCATCCAGCGCATCGTGGAACCCCGGGTCGAGCACGCCGGGAATGACGGGAACCTGGCCAGCCGCTGCTTCGACACAAAGGGCTGCCATGCGGACGCGCTCCTCGCGCGACAGGGCACCGTATTCGCCGGTGCCGCCCAGCGGCACCACGCCGGCAACGCCGTTGGCCAGCAGGTAGGCCATCAGCTTGCGCGTGGCGTCCTGGTCGATCCTGTCGTCGGCCGTCACGGGCGTCGGGATGGCGGGGAAGATGCCGCGCAGGTCGGCGGCGGTAAGCTTGTTGTTCATGGATAAGGTTCTCAGCGCCCGGCGCTCTTGCGGCGCAAGCGCTCGGCGCAGGTGATCAGGAGGGTAACGAAGACGAACAGGCAGGTAGACACCGCGGCAATCACCGGTGAAAGCTGCAGCGTCACCTCGTCCCAGAACTGCTTGGGCAGGGTGGCGCTCAGTCCGCCAGAGGCAAACAGGGCGATCGTCAGCTCATCGAACGAGGTGGCGAAGGCGAACAGGAAGGACGAGAACAGGCCGGCGGCGAGGATCGGCAGCGTCACGTAGCGCAGCGTCTGCCAGGGCCTGGCGCCCAGGCTTTGCGCCGCCAGGTCGAGCCGCGTGTCGTAGTTGCGCAGCACCGCCATCATCGTCATGACGACGTAGGGCACGGCAATGACGGTGTGGCCGATCATCAGACCGAGCGAGGTGCCGACCAGCCCGACCCTGGCGAAGAAGTAGAACATCCCCACCGCGATGATCATGCGCGGGATGATGATCGGCGACAGCACGAACGCCAGCAGCAGCGACTTGCCCCGCATCTGCGAGCGCGCCAGCAGGAACGCCACCGGCGTGCCGACCAGCAGCGCCAGCACCGCGGCGCCAAGGCCGACCAGCAGCGAGCGCAGCCCGGCCTGCATCCACAGCGGCGAGGCGAGCATGTCCTGGTAGTGCTGCAGCGTGAAGCCGCGCGGCGGCCAGTTCAGCCCCGACTTGTCGGCGAACGACAGCGGGATCATCAGCAGCGCCGGCACGCTCAGGAACAGCAGCACCATCAGCACGATCGTGCGCAGCGGCAGCGAGTCGCCCGGCTGCGGCTCGCGCCGGCCGCGCGGCACCAGTGCCAGCAGCTTGTCGCTGACCGCTCCCAGTGCGCCCAGCACGCTGTCACCGAGCCGATGCAGCACGCCATCGTGCGCGGCCGCGGAGCGGGTGCGTTGCTCCGCTCCGCCTGCCATCGACGAGAGCCCGAGCACCTTGTCATACAGGGCGAACACCGCCAGCACGACCAGCAGCAGCAACACCGAGATCGAGCCGGCGAAACCCCAGTTCATGGTCTGCTGCACCTGGTCGATGATCAGCTGGGCGACCATGATCTCTTTGCGTCCGCCCAGCAGCGCGGGCACGATAAAGAAGCCGACGGCGGTGACGAACACCATGATGGCGCCGGCCGCCACGCCCGGCATCGAGAGCGGGAAGTAGACGCGCCAGAACGCCGTGCCAGGCCGTGCCCCAAGCGTAAGCGCCGCGCGCGGGAGGTTGCGGTCGATGTTCTCCATCACCGACAGCATGGTCAGCACCGCCAGCGGCATCAGCGCGTGCACCATCGCCACCAGCACGGCGCCGAGGCTGTACAGCAGGTTGGAAGGCGCATCCTGGATGCCGGCGGCGCTCAGCAACTGGTTGACCACGCCGTTGCGGCCCAGCATCACGATCCAGGCAAAGGCGCGCACCAGGAAGCTGGTCCAGAACGACAGCAGTACCCAGAACAGCCACTTTGCCTTCCTGTCCTTTGACAGCGAGGAGATCAGGTAGGCCACCGGATAACCGGCGACCACGGAGAGCAGCGTGGTCCAGAGCGAGATCTTCAGCGTGATCAGCATCACGTCGACGTAGACCGATGACGCAAACAGCTGGCGGTACTTGGCCAGCGTGAAGGCACCGTCGCTGTAGACGCTCAGCAGCAGCAGCTGGCCGACCGGGTAGACCAGCAGCACCACGAACAGGAGCACCAGCGGCGCGGCCAGCAAGGCGGGCCGCAGCCAGGGTAGGGGTCGGCGTTGCAGGGCGACGGCGGTCATAGCGAATCCGGGACGGCGACAGCGTCGCTGCGCTGCCAGGTAAGCGTGACTTGCTGCCCGACCGCATGCCGGGAAGCGCCCATCGAGGTGGGGTAGGACAGCACCACCGGGGCCTGGCCGGCGGCATCGGATTCCACGTACAGCTTGGTCAGGCTGCCGGTGATCATGCTGTCAAGCACTTTGCCGCTGACCGCATTGGCGGCGGTGACGCCGTTGGCCATGGCGATGTTCTGCGGCCGCACCATGACCCGCACCTTGCCCCCGGCGGCCACCGGCGCATTGGTGACCGCGTGGGCGACGGCGCCGCCCTGTGCCAGCGCCACCTCCACGTGGTCGCCGCGCACTTCCGTGACGGTGCCCTCGAACAGGTTCGATTCGCCCAGGAAGTCGGCCACGAACAGCGTGCGCGGGCGGAAGTACAGGTCCGACGGCGTGCCAAGCTGCTCGATCTTGCCGCCGTTCATCAGGCAGATGCGGTCAGACATCGTCATCGCCTCTTCCTGGTCGTGGGTGACATAGACGATGGTGGTGCCCAGCTCGCGGTGGATGCGCTTGATCTCCAGCTGCATGTGGTCGCGCAGCTTCTTGTCCAGGGCGCCCAGCGGTTCATCCATCAGGATGATCGATGGCTTGTAGACCAGGCAGCGGGCCAGCGCGATGCGCTGCTGCTGGCCGCCCGAGAGTTCCTTCGGGAAGCGCGCCGCGACGTGGGGCAGGCGGACCATTTCCAGTGCTTCCAGTGCCTGGCGCCTGGCCGTGGCCGCGTCGACCCGGCGCATCTTCAGCGGGAAGGCGATGTTCTCCGCGATCGTCATGTGCGGGAACAGCGCGTAGTTCTGGAACACCATGCCGATATCGCGCTCGTAGGGGGCGCCAAAGGTCACGTCCTTGCCATTGATCAGCAGCTGGCCGCCGTCCGGCACGGCCAGCCCGGCGATCAGGCTGAGCAGCGTGGTCTTGCCCGAGCCCGAAGGGCCCAGGAGGGTAAGGAATTCCCCCTCGGCCACTTCAAGGTCGGTCGGGGCCAGCGCGACGAAGTCGCCATAACGCTTGGTCAGCCCGGAAATCTTGAGTTTGGAATTCGGCATCGTGTCGTTGCTTGTGGTGTCTGGTGAAGAGGTTCAGATCACTTGAGGATCCAGCCGTTGAACTTCTCCATCACCGCGGCCTGGTTATCGAGCCAGTACTTGGCGTTGATCTGCACGCCCGACTTGATGTTGTCGGGGTGGGTCGGGCAGTTCTTCGCAACCTCGGGCTTGATGTACTTGAAGGCATCCGGCTGGGTCACGCCTGCCGGGAAGTACTCCACCAGCGAGGCCATGCGCTTGGGGTCGGACGCGAACTTGATGAATTCGCGGCAGGCTTGCGCATTCGGCGTGCCGGCCAGGATGGACCAGTTGTCCACGCCCCACAGGTTCTGGTTCCAGACGATGCCGACCTGGGCACCGGAGGCGGCCGCGCTCTGTGCGCGCGACACCCAGGTGGCCACCATGTCGACCTCGCCGGACTTGAGCATCTGCTCTACCTGGGCGCCGGAGTTCCACCACACGTCAACGTTGGCCTTGATCTTCTCCAGGTTGGCGATGGCCTGGTCGATATTGAGCGGATAGAGCGCGGAGGTCGCCGTGCCGGCGGCCATCAGCGACTCTTCCAGCGTGTCGAACGGGTGCTTGCGCAGGGCGCGGCGGCCGGGGAAGTCCTTGACGTTCCAGAAGTCGGCCCACGACGACGGTGCCTTGCGGCCCTTGAAGGCGTCGGTGCGATAGGCCAGGACCGTGCTGTAGACGTTGGTGCCCACGCCGTAGGGCGACATGAAATGCGCCGGAATGGTCTTGATGGTGGCGTCGCCCTCCAGGCCGTGCTTCTCCAGGTAGACCTTGCCGCCCTGCGTCAGCAGCAGGATGGCCGGCTGGCTGATCTTGGCCATGTCCCAGGTGTAGTTCCTCGTCTCGACCATGCTGCGGATCTGCGCCACCGGTTCGGCGTTGGCCTGCACGCCCACGACCTCGATGCCGGTCTTCTCGGTGAACGGCTTGTAGTACACCGCGCTGTAGGCCTTGGTGTAGATGCCGCCGTCGTCGCGCACCACGATGCGCTTGGACTGCGCGCGCGCATATTGCAGCACTGCGGGCGCGGCAAGCGTGCCAAGGCCGGCAGCGGCGACCTTGAGGGCACGCCGGCGAGAAGAGTTGATGGGGCTGTGGTCGTTCATGCGAGCTCCTTGATTGCCGTTATTGCTGGGAAGGTGGGGACGGCAGCAGCCGGCCGGGGTTGAACAGGTCGCGCGGGTCGAGCATGCGCTTGATGCCGTGCATCATGGCGATCTCGACCGCCGGCTTGAACTGCGCCATTTCCTCGGTCAGGACCTGGCCGATGCCATGTTCCGCGCTGAAGGTGCCGCCCAGTTCGTAGGCCACCTGGTCGATGGCGTGCTTGATGCGGGCGGCCACGGCATCGCGCTCTGGCAGCGCTTGCCACTGCGGGAAAGGCACCAGCGGGATGAAGTGGACGTTGCCATCGCCCAGGTGGGCCACGACGATGATCGGCAAGTCCGGCAGGACCGCATGCGCCGCCGCGGTGGCGCGCTCAATGAACTGCGGCACCGCCGAGACCGGCACGGCGCAATCGGTGTTCAGGCCCAGGCCCGCCTTCTTGTTGCCTTCGGAGACGCTATGCCGCACCTGCCACATGGCTTCGCGCTGCGCGCCGCTGGCGGCCACCACGGCATCGTCGACCAGGCCTTCGGCCACGCCTTGCTCCAGCACTTCCTGCAGCACCTGGTCGAGCAGCTCGCGCCGGCCGGTGTCGGCAAGTTCCACCAGCACGTGCCAGGGATGGCTGGCAGGCAACGGCGCACGGCGGCCGGGCACGTGATCGAGCACGATCTGCAACTGCACGTCATTGAGCATTTCAAACGCGGACAGGGTGGCGCCACAGCGCTGCTGGAAGCGTCCCAGCATCTCCAGCGCCGCCTGCGGCGTGCTCACCGCCAGCCACGCCATGGCGTGCGCGGTGGGCAGCGGGTGCAGCTTGAGCGTGGCGGCGGTGATCACGCCCAGCGTGCCTTCGGAGCCGATAAACAGGTGCTTGAGATCGAGGCCGGTGTTGTTCTTGCGCAAGCGGTACAGGCCGTTCCAGACCTGGCCGTCGGGCAGGACCACTTCAAGGCCGAGCACGTTGTCGCGGGTGTTGCCATAGCGCAGCACGCCGGTGCCGCCCGCATTGGTGGCGATATTGCCGCCGATCTGGCAGGAGCCTTCGGCGCCCAGGCTCACGGGATAGAGGCGCCCCTGTTCCGCCGCCGCCTGCTGGATCGCGGCCAGCACGCAGCCTGCCTCGACTTCCATCGAGTTGTTGGCCGCATCGATGGCGCGGATGCGCCGCATGCGTGCCAGGCTGATGACGATGGGCGGCGTGCCGTCCGGGGCCGGCACCGCGCCGCCGCACAGGCTGGTATTGCCGCCTTGCGGCAGCACGGGCACGCTGGCCTGGACCGCGGCCTGCACCACCGCGGCGACTTGCGCGGTGGAGGCCGGCAGCACCACGCACAGCGCCGGGCCCTTATAACGGCCGCGCCAGTCCTCGATGTAGGCGGCTACGTCCGCGGGTTCGGTGAGAACCGCATCGGGTCCCAACAGGTCTTTCAGCTTCAATACAAGTGACATCGCCTTGTGCCCTCGTGCTCGATTGAAGCCATACTAGTCGATTGTCATGAGCATATGTATAGGTGAAATCCACATACTAGTAATCGCAATGCGATTACTTTGTCGCTCGACAGGCAAAGGGCTGCAGACCAGATGTCGGGGGTTCCTTGTGCGAACGGCCTTCCGTGACAGCGGCCCGGCGGCGTGCCGCCCTACAATCTGATCCTGTCCTGACAACGAGGCTCACCATGTTCACCGCCTGTCCCACAGAAAGAAGCCGTGTCATTGCCGATCGCGTCGAGCGCTTTGTCCGCGACGTCGTGGTGCCCTATGAGCGCGACGTGCGCTGCGAAGCCCATGGCCCGACGGCCGGGCTGGTCGCCGAGCTTCGCGACCTGGCGCGCGCGGCCGGCGTCATGACGCCACATATCCTGCCCGACGGCTCTCACCTGACCCAGCTCGAAACCGCGGCCGTGCTCAAGCGCTCGGGCTTGTCGCCCCTCGGGCCGGTCGCGGTCAACACCATGGCCCCGGACGAGGGGAATATGTTCCTGCTGGGCAAGGTCGCCACGGAGGCACAGCAGCAGCGCTTCCTTGCACCGCTGGTCAGCGGCGAGGCCCGCTCCGCATTCTTCATGACCGAACCTGCGGAAGAAGGCGGGGCCGGTTCCGATCCGTCGATGCTCCAGACCACCGCGGTCAGGGACGGCGACGAATGGGTGATCCGCGGCCGCAAGAAGTTCATCACCGGAGCCGAAGGGGCCAGCGCCGGCATCCTGATGGCGCGCACCGGCGATGGTGAGCGCGCGCAGGCCACCATGTTCCTGGTCGACCTGCCCCATCCGGCGATCCGCATCGAACGCCTGCTTGACACCATCGACAGTTCCATGCCGGGCGGACATGCGCAGGTCCTGATCGACGGCCTGCGCGTGCCGCAGGACCAGGTGCTGGGCGAGGTGGACGAGGGCTTCCGTTATGCGCAGGTTCGCTTGTCGCCGGCGCGGCTGTCGCATTGCATGCGCTGGTTCGGGGGTGTGGCGCGTGCCGACGAGATCGCGCGCGCCTACGCCACCACGCGCAAGGCTTTCGGCAAGCTGCTGATCGACCACGAGGGCGTGGGCTTCATGCTCGCCGAGAACCTGATCGACCTGCAGCAGGCCGCACTGATGATCGACTGGTGCGCCGGGGTGCTCGACGGCGGTTCCCTGGGTACGGCCGAGAGTTCGATGGCCAAGGTGGCCGTGTCCGATGCCTTGTTCCGCGTGGCCGACCGCTGCGTGCAGATCCTCGGCGGCATGGGCGTGTCGCGCGACACCATTGTCGAACAGGTCTTCCGTGAAGTGCGTGCGTTTCGCATCTACGACGGCCCGACCGAAGTCCACAAGTGGTCGCTGGCAAAGAAGATCAAGCGCGATACCCTGGCAGCATCGCATCATGGTTGAGCGCCGCCCTGGCGCCGGGCCTGCCTGAGGGGGCCCGGCAGGTGCCATCGCGCCCATCCCCGATCCAGCGCGCCCTGGCCGTGCTGCGCGCGCTGTCCGATCCGGAAGTGCGCCGCATGAGCGACGTGGCGCGCGCCACCGGGCTCGATCCGGCCACGGCTTCGCGCATGCTCGACCTGCTGGTGCAGGAGGGGTTCGCCACGCGCGACCAGGCGCGCCGCTACGGCATCGGGCCCGAGATCTTCCAGCTGGCAGACGTGGCGCAGCGGCGCGTGGACTTGCGCAAGCTGGCGCGTCCGGCGCTGGAACGGCTGGTGGAGGCGTTCGAGGATACCGCCGTGCTGACCGAGGCCAGCCGTGGCGAGGCGGTGTGCACCGACCTGGAACCCGGCACGTATGCGATACGGGCGAACTACGTGACGGTCGGCACGCGCCGGCCGCTCGGCGTGGGCGCCGGCAGCCTGGCGGTGCTGGCATGGCTGCCCGCGCCCGAGCGCGCGCGCCGGCTGCAGCAGACCACGCGCAAGCTTGGCAAGCACCCGCGGCTCGATGCCGCGTGCATCGCCGCGGAAATCGAGGCAGCCCGGGCGCGCGGGCATGTGCTGTTTCTCGATTGGGTGGTCGACGGCATGGGCGGCATTGCGGTGCCGATTCTCGACTATGAGGGCCGGCCGATCGGTGCCTTGAGCGTGGCGGCGACGAGCGCGCGTATCCGCTCGCGCGAGGCCGCGCTGGCACGCAAGCTCAAGCAAGAGGCGCGACGCATCACCAGCGCCTGGACGCGCACCGTGATACCGCCGCGGGCCGACGCATGCACCGACGGCCGGCGTGCCAGGGGGCGCCAGTCCGGCGGTGGCTGACGCCTACCCCGGCGAGCCTATGACGCCGGCCCGCGCAGCAGGCCGGCCAGCGCGTCAGGTATCTCGACTTCGAAACGCAGCACGGCACTGGCCAGCGCCTTGCCGTAGTTGTCGATCGCGAGGCTGCGCGACACACCGCCGCCGAGCGCGCCCTCCGCGACGAAGTTGAGCACCTGCAGTCCATCCACTTCATGGCGCGTGACCGCGCCTGTGATCAGCGTGCCGTACAGCGCCTTGAACGCGGGTGCCGTCAGCTGTGCCTTGATATGCGGGTAGAACTCCGGCGCGTAGGCGATGACCGCCGTGTTCGAAGTATTGCCCTTGTCGCCGGAGCGGCTGTGTGCGAGACGTCGCAGTGGTACACGCATGGCGAATCCTCAGAGATAGTGGACCTGGGAGGTGATCAACGCGCGCGGCACCAGTGCCGACCAGACGCCGATGATCTCGCGCGTGCGCTCCTGGTGCGGCACGCGCTTGCCGGTGGAGGCCAGGCCGCAGACCGCCATGCCGTCGATCTCGCGGCCAACCTTGGCGGCTTCGTCGCGCGTGCGGGTGCGCGCGGCGACGCGGACCGCGATTTCGTTGGGCTCGCAGACAGGTTCGGGCGAGGCCGCGCCGTGCACGGCGTTGACGCCGAGGAAGTCGATGCGCACCTCATCCGCCTGCAACCTTGCCATGGCAAAGCGCGCTTCGAGGATGCGTTTGGCCAGCCTGGCCTTTTCCAGGCAACCCGGCCCCGCGTAGAAGAACATGTCTTCACCGATATGCCCTTCGGTGCAGCCCAGCGACACCTTGAGCGTATCGGTGCGCGGCTGCCCGCTCACACCGCTGATACGCACGCGGTCCGGCCCTACCTGTTCGAGCACCGCGGTCGAGAAGTCGACCACCACGTCCGGCGTGATGTAGCGGCGCGGGTCGTGGACCTCATAGAACATCTGCTCCTTGACGGTCTGCTGGTCGATGCGTCCGCCGCTGCCATCCACCTTGCCGATCACGGCGCTGCCGTCGGCCTCCACCTCGGCGATCGGGAAGGCCAGGTTCCATGGTTCCGGCACATCCTTGTAGCCGGGGTCGCCGAAATATCCCCCCGTCACCTGCGCGCCGCACTCGAGCAGATGGCCGATGGCGCTGCCGCGCGCAAGCCGAGTCACGTCGTCCGGCGACCAGCCGAAATGATGGATCATCGGCGCGAGGAACAGCGACGGGTCGGCCACGCGCCCGGTGATCACGATCTGCGCGCCCGCGCGCAATGCGGCGACGATCGGTTCGGCGCCTTCGTATGGTTCGGCGCTGATCAGGGTTTCACGCAGCGAGGAAACCGGTGCGCCGCTTTCCAGCAGGGTGAGATCCAGCTCGCAGATGCTTCCGGTCAGGTCCGTGGTGGTGACCGCGGCGATTCTGACGCCGGGCAGGCCCAGTTCCTCGCAGAGCTCGGCCACGCGCCGGGCCCCGCCGAGCGGATGAATCCAGCCCTGGTTGCTGATGATGCGCGTGCCATTGGCGATGCACGGGGGCAGCACTGCGCGCATGCGTTCGTCGAGATAGGTGTCGTAGCCGGCGAAGGCCGGGTCGCGCCGCTTGCGCACCTGCGCGGCGGATACCGTGGCCTCGGCCATGGTCTCGAAGCACAGGTAGTCGAGCTTGCCCAGGCGCGCCGAACGCTCGGCCGGCTCGACGCGGTCGCCCCAC
Organism: Cupriavidus necator; assembly: GCF_016127575.1. NCBI lineage: Bacteria > Pseudomonadati > Pseudomonadota > Betaproteobacteria > Burkholderiales > Burkholderiaceae > Cupriavidus > Cupriavidus necator. The sequence goes on along the minus strand of NZ_CP066019.1, from coordinate 1,986,255 downwards.
CAGCCCGATCCCGAGCCGATGCGAAGGGTGTTGGTCTTGGTCATGATTGTCCTGTGTCAGGGGTTGGCGCTGCCCAGCCGCGTCATTGCGGCTTGATGCCGGCGGTCTGGATCACGCGCGACCATTTTTCCGTATCGCTCCTGATCTGCGCCGCGAACGCGGCGGAGCCTTCGCCGCCCGGCTCGGCGCCAAGCTGTTCGATGCGCTTGCGCACGTCGGGCGTGGCCAGCACCTTGTCCACCGCCTGCTGGAGCCGGCGCACGCGCTCGGGCGGCGTGCCGGCCGGCGCGAGCAGCCCGAACCAGGAATTGACTTCATAGCCCGGCAGCCCCGACTCGCGCACGGTCGGCACGGAAGGCAGCACCGAGGCCCGCCTGGCACTGGTGACCGCCAGCGCCGTCACCTTGCCAGCCTGGATCTGTGCGAGCGCGGACGGCAGGTTGTCGAACATCAGGTTGACCTGGCCCGCGAGCAGGTCCGTCATGGCGGGGGCGGCCCCTTTGTACGGCACGTGCTGCATGCTGACGCCCGCCATCATGTTCAGCAACTCGCCTGACAGGTGGGGCGACCCGCCGGTGCTGGTCGAGGCATAGTTGATCTTGCCCGGCTCGCGCCTGGCCAGCGTCACCAGTTCGCCCACCGACCTTGCGTTCAGCGTGCTGTTGACAAGCAGCACGTTGGGGGAATTGGCGACCAGCGTCACGGGCACGAAGTCCCGGGTGCTGTCGTACGGCATGCGCGGGTAAATGAACTGGTTGGTCACCTGCGTGCCCAACGTGCCCATCAGCAGCGTATAGCCGTCAGCTGCACTGCGCGCCACGGCCTCAGCGCCGATGTTGCCGCCCGCGCCCGGACGGTTGTCGACCACGATCTGCTGGCCCAGCGCCTCGCCGGCCTTCTGCGCAACCAGGCGCGCCAGGATGTCAGTGGTGCCGCCGGGCGTGAAGGGCACCACCAGCCGGATCGGACGCGAAGGAAATGCCTCTGCCGCGCAGGCCGGTGCGGACCAGGCGCACAAGGCAGGCAGGGTGGCGAGCGCCGCAACTATGGCACGCCGCTGGCGGGAATGACGCTGCATCGGGTTGTCTCCTGGGCGCGAGGCGGTGCGCGCGCATCTGGTTTCGTTGAGGGAAACTCTGTGCGGGAGATCTTAGGGAGGGGAGCGAACGAGCGTCAAACGAATGCCATATATTTTCATTGGTTGAAAATTTCAGGCGATTTCAAGCGGACCAGTGCCGTGGGCGCGTGGCGATGGAGAGCTGAACATGAAGCCTCGACCTGCGCCGGAAGATGCGCCATGGTGGCGGGCGGATGCCGCCATCTGCAAGAGTGACCAGCGCAGCAAGCTTGTGTCGTCCCTCGCCATGCTGGCCCGGGAGACCTGCGACTTCGGGCAGAAGTTCCCGACCGGGTGGTCGGCTGGCGTGCGTTCGGCCTGGCCGTATGGCCCGTTCGATAAATCCGGATTGTCCTCCGGTGCCGCTATCCCGCACTCTAGCGCTGTTTGATAAACCGACCGGCGCGACACAGTCAGCGTGCCGGCGACATGGAGACGGTGATATGTGCGTTCAAGCGGGCAAGGCCACGCTGGCCGGTATGAAGTGGATCATGTGCGGAGCGCTTGGACTGGCGTTTTCCGCGGGGGCGCTGGCAGCGGATGCCTATCCGTCCAAGCCCATCACGCTGGTGGTGCCGTTCTCGGCCGGCGGCCCGACCGATGTGGTGTCGCGGGCCCTTGGCCAGGCCATGTCGAAGGATCTGGGACAGAGCGTTGTCGTGGAGAACAAGCTCGGCGCCGGCGGCACGGTGGCGGCCGCATTCGTGGCGCGGGCGCAGCCCGACGGCTACACCATCCTGATCCACCACAATGGCATGGCGACGGCGCCGGCGCTGTACAAGAAGCTCTCCTACAGTCCGATGAAGGACTTCGAGTACATCGGGCAGGTGGCGGATGTGCCGATGACGCTGCTGGGCCGCAAGGACCTGCCGCCGGCCAACGCGGCGGAGCTGATCAAGTATGTCTCGCAGAACAAGGAGAAGGTCTCGCTGGCCAATGCCGGCCTTGGCGCGGTTTCGCAGCTATGCGGCCTGCTGTTCGAGGAGGCAGTCAAGGTCAAGATGACTTCCATTCCCTACCAGGGCACCGGCCCCGCGCTGACGGCCTTGCTGGGCGGGCAGGTGGACCTGCTGTGCGACCAGACCACCTCGACGCTGCCGCATATCAACGCCAACCGCGTCAAGCTGTATGGCGTGACGACGCCTAGCCGCATCAAGGCACTGCCCAATGCGCCGACGCTGCAGGAAGGCGGCCTGAAGGGCTTCTCGATGAAGGTGTGGCACGGGATCTATGCGCCCAAGGGCACGCCGCCCGAGGTCACTGCCAGGCTGACCAGGGCGCTGCAGCAGGCACTGAAGGATCCCGCCGTGGCCAAGCGGCTTGACGACCTGGGTGCGGAGGTTGTGCCGGTAGACAAGCAGACGCCGGAAGGGCTGCGCACCTGGCTCAAGGCGGAAAGCGACAAGTGGCAGCCGCTGCTGAAGACGATGAAGGTGGAGGCCGACTGACATCCTGCAGGCGGCAAGCGCGCCAGCGCTTGCGTTCCGTTGCACCCTGAATGTACGCCGCGCGACGATGGCTGCGCGGCGTACTTGCGCTTACGCGGCGCCCGCGGAGCAAGCTTCGGGTTAACACCGCAGTAGAAGCCCCAGGCATGCCGCCCCTTGATAGCAGCAGCGGAATTTTCTATTTCACCGTCGCCACGGTTGCTCGCTACCATCGTTTCAAAGGGTGTCGACGCGCAATGCGCCACCCAATCAAAACTATCTTCGTGGAAGAGACATGAAACGCTTGCTTGCTCAAGTAGGGATCGGTGCGCTCATTTCGTTCAGCGCGCACGCCTAGGCTGCTTATCCTGACCATCCCGTCCGCCTGGTCGTACGCTTCGCCGCCGGCGGCAGCACCGACGTGGTGGCGCGCATCGTGTCGAACAAGCTCGGCGCCTTGCTCGGGCAGCCAGTCGTAGCCTGGAGATTCCGGCGGAGAACCTGATCGGCGAGGAACCCCCAGCGTTTGCAGCAAAGCTCAGTTCTCCTGCCACGGCATCTCTTTCCACAGCTGACGGAAGCCCGTCTCCCCGCGCTCCAGCTCCGCGCTGTAGGCGGCCGGCGCCAGATAGTGCAACGGCGCATACATCGCTTCGGCCTGCTGGCGGAACTGCGGATCCGCGACCACGCGCGCCATCGCCTCCACCAGTTTCTTCCTGACCGGCTCAGGCAGGCCCTTGGGCGCCGCCAGGCCGCGCAGCGAAGCCAGCTCAATGTCGAAGCCCTGTTCGCGGAAGGTGGGCACGTTCGGGGCCAGCGTTGCCCGTGTTGCGCCCATTTGGCCAAGGAACTTGATCGGCGAGCCGCCTTTCTGGTACTGCAGCGCTTCGCCCACGTTAATGGCCCCGATGGTGAGCTGCTGCCCGACCAGCGCCGCACGCACGTCGCCTGCGCCCTTGTAGCCGACATGGGTGAGCTTGACGCCCGCGGCCCTCTCGAACAGCAGCATGGCGAGGTGGTCGTCCGAGCCGACGCCGGTGGTGCCGACTGACACCTCCCCCGGATGCGCCTTGGCATGGCGGATCAGCGCGGCCAGCGAGTCGATGCCGTTGCTGTTGTGCACCGTGAAGCCGCCCGGATCGTCGACCAGGTTGCCGATCAGGTCGAAGCTGCGCCAGGTGAAGGTGGTCTTGCGCTCGATGGGAATGGTCAGCAGGTTCGGCGTATTGATAAAGCCGATGGTGTAGCCGTCCGGCGCGGACCGTGCCAGTTCGGCGAAGCCGATGGCGCCGCCCGCGCCGGGCTTGTTCTGCACCACCACCGTGGCGCCGCCGAGTTGCTTCTCGAGGTGGCGGGCCAGCAACCGTGCCACCAGGTCCGTCCCGCCCCCGGGACCGTAGGCCACGATCATCTGGATAGGGCGGTTGGGATAGGGCGCCTCTGCCTGTGCGCCGGTCGCGGCGGCGAGGCCGCAGGCCAGCGCGAGCGCGCCGGCCAGGCGAAGGGGAAAGCGCCGGCGCCATTGGTCTTGGGTCGGGTGCATGGTTGGTGTCTCCTCGCCGGTCTGGTATGCCAGCGTGTTATGTGTAAAGAATAGTCTGCGGAATCGGGGGCTAAGGTGTGACCGATGACAGGGCGGCAGCCTGCATCACCGCCGCAATGCGCAGGCGCGCTCGCGGCCAGACTTCGGGATTGACCAGCCGCTCGGGCCGCTCGCCACTGGTCAGCAGCGTGACGATTTGAGTGGCGGCCAGTTCGGCGTTCCTGCGCCGTGCCTCGTGAGTAACGCCAGCGGTGTGGAAGGTGGCGACGACGTTGTCCAGCGCGAGCAAGGGGTGGGCGCGTGGTGGCGGCTCCTGGTCCCACACGTCCAGACCGGCGCCGGCAAGATGGCCGCTGGCCAGCGCCGCATGCAGCGCGCCCTCATCGTGGATGCCGCCGCGCGCGGTGCTGACGAAGATGCTGCCCGGCCGCATCGCGGCAAAGGCGGCGCCATCCATCATGCGCAGCGTGGTGGCATCGCGCGGGCAATGCAGCGAGACGATGTCGGCACTGCGCAGCAATTCCTCGAAGGACACGGCCTGTGCGCCGCGTGCGGACAGCTCCGCCGCATCCAGCGCCGGGTCGCACCCGATCACGCGCATGCCCAAGGCGCGGCCGAGTGCGGCGACGCGGCGGCCCGCGTGGCCCACGCCGACCAGGCCGAGCGTGCGGCCGCGCAGTTCGTGGCCCATCAGGTCCTCACGGCTCTCGCAGTTGTGCGCGCGCAGGCTGCGGTCGGATTCGGCGATGCGGCGCAGTACCGCGAGCATCAGGCCCAGCGTCATCTCCGCCACCGAGTCGGCGTTGCCGCCGGCCTGGTTGAGCACCGCGACGCCGGCCTCGGTGCAGGCATCGATGTCGATGGTGTCGCAGCCGGAGCCGCTGGACGACACCGCCAGCAGGTTCGGGCAGCGCGCCAGCAGCGCGGCGTCGGCGAACCAGCGGCGCGGGATCTCGTCCTTGGCGGCCGAGATCTGGTAGACATGGGCGCCGGACAGCCGGTCCCAGGCGGCCGCGTCGGCGCCTTCGCGGGCGCAGGTGTGCAGCGTCAGGCCTGGCGTGGCCGTAATGATGCGGTCAAAGGCTGCGTCCAGCCAGTGGTCGAAACGGACCACCGTGCCGGCGGCAGGCATCAGCAGGACGGGCGCGTTCATACGACCACCCCCTTTTCGCGCAGCGTGCGCTCGACCCAGCTCCGATCGGCGCGGCCTTGCGCGATCGACTCGAGCACCGCTGCTTCGGTGCGTTGTACGTTCTCCACGCGCGCGGCGATTTCCTCGGCATCCTCGGCCGCAACGACCAGCAGGCCGTCGCCATCGCCCAGCACCAGGTCGCCGGGGCGCACCACCATGCCGTCGATGCAGACGGGCACATGCAATTCGCCGGGACCGTCCTTGTAAGGACCGCGGTGCGAGACCCCGCGCGCATACACGGGCAACGTCTCCTTGCCGATCGTATCGCTGTCGCGGATCAGGCCGTCGATGACGAAGCCCGCTGCGCCGCGCGCGATCGCCAGCGCCAGCATGATCTCGCCGATGATGGCATTGGGACCGGCGCCGCCGGCATCGACGACGATCACATCGCCGGGTCCGCAGAGGTCGAGGGCCTTGTGCACCATCAGGTTGTCGCCCGGGCGCGTGCGCACGGTGAGGGCGCGGCCGGCCATGACGCCATCGCGCCGGTGATAGGGCCGCAGCCGCGTGGTGCCGACGGTGCGGCACATTGCGTCGCTGACATTGGCCACCGGGAAGCTGCGGTAGCGTTCCAGCAGCGCGTTGCTGGCAGTCGGCGCCGGCTTGGGGTGGATGCGAAAGCCGTGAAGCGTGCTCATCGATAAGTCTCCGGGTGAGGGGGCATGTGGGGTAGTGAAGCGGCAGGCCGGATGCAGGCAGGGCCGATGTCTGCCAGCCGGGTCAGGCCGAGCATTGCCATATCGCGCGAGATCTCGGCCTGCAACAAGTCGATGGCGTGCGCCACGCCGGGGGTGGACCCGACCGTCGCCGCATAGGCGAACGGCCGGCCGACAAAGACGCAACGCGCGCCGAGCGCGAGCGCCTTGATTACGTCGGTGCCGCGGCATACGCCGCTGTCGAGCATCACCGGCAGGTCGGGCACGGCGTGCACGATCTCAGGCAGGACGCGCAGCGGCGCGATGGCGCCGTCGAGTTGCCGGCCGCCGTGGTTCGAAACGATGACCCCGTCCACACCGTGCCGACGCGCCAGCAAGGCGTCTTCCGCGGTCAGGATGCCCTTGACCACCAGCGTGCCTTGCCAGCGCCGGCGGATGGCTTCAAGGTGCGTCCAGGTGAAATGCGCGCGGTCGGAGAAGTCGCGCAGCACGCGCGATGACAGGATAGGCGCGCCGCGGTGCGCATAGGCGTTCTCGAAGTGCGGCATGCCGTGCCGCAGCAGCGTGCGCGCAAAAGTGCCGAGCAGCCAGCGCGGATGCGTGATGCCTTGCCATGCCAAGCGCAGGCTTGGCCGCAGCGGTGTCGAGAAGCCGGCGCGCACGTTGTTCTCGCGATTGCCCGCAACGGGCGTATCGACGGTGATCACCAGCGTCGATACGCCTGCCGCCTCGACGCGCGACAACAGCCCGTCGATCTGCGCCACGTCGCCGGGCAGGTAGGCCTGGAACCAGGTGCCGGGCGCGGCTGCCATCACTTCTTCCAGCCGGATCAGCGATGAACCGCTCATGATCGCCGGCACCGCGGCCTGCTGCGCGGCCTGCGCGAGCACGATATCGCCGCGGTAAGCGAACAACGCGGCGATGCCCATGGGTGCAACGCCGAAGGGGGCGGCATAGCGCCTGCCGAACAGCTCGAAGTCCAGTTCGCGCGTGGCCACGCCGGCAAGCACGCGTGGCCGCAACGCGATCTCGGTGAAGGCGCGGCGATTCTCCGCCAGCGAGACGCTGTCCTCCACCGCACCGCTGACGTAGGCGTACAGCGGCCGGGGCAGGCGGCGGCGGGCGAGCGGTTCAAGGTCGTTCAGCGAAAGCACTTGGCGGCGCAAGGTACCTGCGCCGCTTGCGCTTGCAGTCGTCACGCGCGGCGCGGAAGCGGTGCCGACGGCATCTGTGGCGCGGTCAGCGGCGTTTTCTGCAGCAGGGGCATGAAGAGCTGACATGATCGATAGGGGGCCAAGGCGACGACGAGGCTTCAATCTAGCAACCGCAGGGAATCGATAAAAGCGAAAAATAACGAAGCTATAATTTCGCTTTTAGGAAACTAATAATCGCCGCCCGCGGCGCGGATCCCATGACCCTCAAGCAACTGGAAGCCTTCTACTGGGCCGCGACCTGCCTCAACTTCTCGGTAGCCGCCGACCGCTGCCATCTGTCCGTGTCTTCGCTGTCCAAGCGGGTGGCCGAGCTTGAAACCTCCCTCGGCGTGCAGCTGTTCGACCGAAGCGGCCGCCGCGCCGAACTGACGGCGCAGGGCGAGCAGATGCTGCCGCGCATCCGCGAATTGCTGCGGGTCGCGGCCGAGTTGCAGCAGTCAGCGGGGCAGAGCCGTGGCCTGCAAGGCCGTTGCCGCGTGGGCCTGGGCGAACTGAGCGGCCTGACCTGGCTGCCCCGGCTGGTACGGCAGACGGCCATCCGGCACCCCGAGCTTCAGCTCGAGCCCTACGTCGATATCGGTCAGGTGCTGGAGCAGCGCCTGGAAGATGGCGAACTCGACCTCGCGGTGATCGCCGGGCCGTCATCGCGCAGCAGCCTCGCGTCGGAGCGGATCGCGCAGGTCGACTTTGTCTGGGTCGCGAGCGAGTCTTTTATCGACCAGACCGGCACCGACGATCCCCGGCGGCTGATGGCGGAGCAATTGCTGCTGTCCCTGCCGGTCGGCGCGGGCGGCACCCGGGTGCTCGACCAGTGGCTGGCCACCCGTGGCATGGCGGTCAACCGTCGCCTGGTGTGCAACAGCTGGGGCGCTGTGGTCGGCATGGTGGCGGAGGGGCTGGGTTTCGCCTTCATGCCAAGGCAGTGGGCCGAAGCGCTGGAAGCGCGCGGGGTGTTGCAGATACTGAAGAAGGGCGGCGCGCTGGAACCGCTGCACTATGTCGTGCAATGGCGTCGCGACGACGCGCGCCTGCTGATCACGGAGATGCGCGATGTCATCAAGGACGTGATCGAATTCCAGGCGCCGCGTTGCCTGGTGTAGACCGCGTCTCGCAGGGTAGATTTGGCCCAAGGTGTGCAGATTTCGCACGCGGCAGTACAACCGTCGCCTCTATGAGTGGCAGTGGCGCGCCAGTTGCACGCCTGGAACGACATTTGCGAGGGATTTTTTTAACCCGCCGGCAGATGGCGGGCCCTGAACAGCGCCGCGGACATTGCATCTGCCATGGCCCGTGCCGGATGACCGCGGCCGTCATGGAGACGACCATGCCAAGGGCATCGAGCATAGCCAAAGCCAGGGCAGACAAGAGAGCAGGCAAGTCGCCGACCACCCAGGCCGGCCATTTCGTTCACGACGAGATCGAAGCCGTGCGAAAGGGTAAGCACGGCGTGCGCTCGGCCAAGCAGGCCATAGCGATCGGTTTGTCGGAGGCACGCCGCGCTGGCGTCGATGTGCCGCCAAAGAAGGGCGCGACCAAGGCGGAAACCAAGGCTGCTGCCGCCAAGGCTGCACCGCGACGGGCGAGTTCAGAAAGCACGGCCAAGCGGTCCCAGGCCGCGCTCAAGGCACTCAAGCGCGAGAGCACCGCCGGTGCTTCTCCCAAGGCGCTGTCTGCCCAGGCCAAGAGCGCGGCAAGCAAGCGCACGGCGACCGATCGCTCGGCTGCCGCGAAGAAGGCCGCCAGCACCAAGGGAGCTGCCGGTCGCTCCGAAGCGGCCCGCAAGGCCGCTAGAACGCGTGCGGCAAGGAAGGAGTCAGCCCGTTAGCGAACCAGCGTACCGCTGTCGGCAAGCTGCGCGCCTGGCACGCCGCGTTCTCCGGCGTTCACCGCACTGAACCGACACGGAGGTAAGCCACCCACTCTCTCGCCGGCTTCGACTGTGCGGTCGAGCAGCGAGTAGGTCTCTTCGGCCAGGGGGCTGGCGTAGAATCTGTCGGTGCGCCCTCGGAGCCCGGAACGCCGGGGACACCGGCTTCGATCATGGCGCGTTTGGCGCTGACCTTGTCGCCCATGCGCCGGATCGAAGCCGCGGTAGGCCCGATGCCCAACCCGTCCCTTCCAACGGCTTTGGCAAAATCCGCGCTCTCGGACAAGAACCCATATCCGGGATGCGATGGTCTTTCACGTCGTGTGTCCGAGGCTTCCCCCAACGGAATCAACTTCTCCGCCCCCCCTGAATTGAGAGCCATAGATGCGATCGCCCCGCAAGCTGTTTCACATGGCCGCCCTGCTGGCCTCACTTGCCGTCGTCGGCCAGGCGCCCGCGGCGCCCTACCCGGATCATCCTGTCGAACTCGTGGTGCCAAGCACGGCGGGCGGTGGTACCGACACGGTTGCGCGGGCCTTCAGCGAAGCCATGCGAAAGTACCTGCCGCAGCCGCTGACCGTGGTGAACAAGCCAGGTGCCAGCGGCGCCATCGGCATGACGGAAGTGGCCCGCGCCAGGCCCGATGGCTACAAGCTCGGCATCATCATCGCGGAAGCCGTGATCGTCCCGCATCTCGGGCCGACCACCCTCGACGCCGCCGAGCTGGTGCCGATCGCGCGCCTGAATGCCGATCCGTCGGCGATCACGGTCAAGGCCGACTCGCGCTGGAACACCATCGAGGCGTTCCTGGCATTCGCCGCGGCGCACCCGGGGGAGGTGCAGGTCGGGAATTCCGGCCCGGGCTCGATCTGGCACCTGGCGGCGACGGCGCTGGAGGACAAGGCGCACGTCAAATTCAATCATGTGCCGTTCTCCGGTGCGGCGCCGGCCCTGGTGGCGTTGATGGGCGGGCATATCGACGCGGTGGCCGTCAGTCCGGCCGAAGTATCGGCCTATGTGGCCGCAGGCAAGGTGAAGACGCTCGCGGTGATGGCCGGGCAGCGTGTCAGGGGCTTCGAGAACGTTCCGACGCTGCGTGAGCGCGGTATCGACCTCTCGATCGGCACATGGCGCGGACTGGCCGCGCCCAGGGGCACGCCACCTGAAGTGCTCGAAACCCTCGCGGCCGCCAGCCGCAAGGCGGTGGCGGACCCTGTCTTCGTGGCGGCGCTGGGCCGGCAGAACCTTGGGATTGCCTATGCCGACGCGGCGACCTTCAAGGCGATGATCGCGGCAGACAACGCGGTGATGAAGGTACTGGTGGCCAGGACCAACCTGCGGAAGTGAGGCAGCGTGTCCGTATCAGGCGGCTGCCCGGGCGGCAAAGGCCGCGAGGTCGAAGCGCGCGGCGGGCTGCCGCCCGGCGAGCGCGTCCAGCAGGTTGCGCGTGGCGAGTTCGGCCATGGCGCGCCGGGTCTCATGCGTGGCCGAGCCGATATGGGGCAGGGCTGTCACCCTGGGATGGCTGCGCAGCGGTGAATCCTGCGGCAGTGGCTCGGTGGCGAAGACGTCCAGCCCGGCCGCGCGCAGGTGGCCGCTGTCGAGCGCCGCGAGCAGCGCGTCTTCCTGCACGATCTGGCCGCGGGCGCCGTTGACGAAGATGGCGCCCGGCTTCATCAGCGCGAACTCGCGCAGGCCCATCAGGCCACGCGTGCTGTCGGTCAGGGGCAGCGTGACGGCGACGATATCGGCTCGCTGCAAGGCATCGTCGAGATCCGTCCGGGTGGCGCGTCCCACCAGGTCACGCGGTTCCGCCGCGGTCTCGTTGACGTAGAGCACCTCCATGCCGAAGCCGAGCGCCGCGCGTCGCGCCACGGCCTGGCCGATGCGTCCGAAGCCCAGGATCGCCAGGGTCTTGCCGTGCACGTCCCAGCCGAACAGGCCCTCGCCGATGTTGGCGGCCCAGCGGCCTTCGCGCACATGCGCCGCAAGCTCGACCAGGCGGCGGCTCGTGGCCATGATGAGCGCGAAGACAGTGTCGGCGGTGGTCTCGGTGAGTACGCCGGGCGTGTGGCACAGGGTGATGCCGCGCCGGTGCAGGCAGGGAAGGTCGTAGTTGTCGACTCCGACCGAAATACTCGAGATCACCTCCAACTGGCCCGCTTCGGCCAGTTCCGCTGCGCCCAGCTTCACGCTGGAGCCGATCAGGCCATGGGCGTTTGCCAGCGCGGCGCGGAAGGCAGGCAGTTGTGCCGGCTGGCGCGGGTCGGCCACGATCACATCGTGCTCCGATTCGATCCTGGCGAGCAGGTCATCAGGAATCGGGCGGAACACCAGGACATTCTTGCGCATGGGTAATCCTTGCAGTGGCTTCACAAACTGGCGGCCGCCAGCTGGGCATGGGTCGGCAGGCCTTCGGTATCGCCGCGCACCTGCACCGCGCGGGCGCCGATCCAGGCGCCGCGCCGGACGGCGTCGCGCACTGGCCGGCCCTCCAGCAGCGCGCTGATCACGCCGACGGCAAAGCCATCGCCGGCGCCAACGGTATCGACAACATGCTCGACGCTGAATGCCTCGACATGGCCGGTGCCGGCCTCGCCATCGAAGTAGGCGCCGTCGGCGCCCAGCTTCACCACCACCAGCCTGGCGCCGCGGGCACGGTAGAAGGCGGCAATGCGTTCCGGCTCGGCGTGGCCGGTGAGGAAGCGGCCCTCTTCGATGCCGGGCAGCACCCAGTCGCACTGCTGCGCCAGGTCGTTCAGCGTCTCCCGCATCAACTCGGGCGAGGCCCACAGCGTGGGCCGCAGGTTGGGATCGAATGAGATCGTGCGGCCGGCGGCCTGCATGGTGGCGATGGCCTGGCGCGTGGCGGCCTGCGTGCCTGCGGCCAGCGCGGGGAACACGCCGGTGACGTGCAGGTGCCGCGAGCGCCGCAGCCACCTGCCGTCCAGGTGCTCCGGGTTCATGCGGCTCGCCGCCGAGCCGCGGCGGTGGTATTCGACGGGGGGATCGCTGCCGTCGTCGACCCGGCCCTTGAACTGGAAACCGGTGCGCTCACCGGGCTCGCACACCACCTGGCTGCAATCCACGCCTTCGCGCTGCATTTCGCCGAGCAGGTAGCGGGCCATCGAGTCGTCGCCCAGCCGGCTGGCCCAGCCAACCTTCAGGCCCAGGCGCGACAGGCCGATGGCCACATTGGTCTCGGCACCGGCGGTGCGCTTGTGGAAGGTCTGCGCGCCTTCGAGCGGCCCGGCTTCGCCGGCGACCAGCATCAGCATCGCCTCGCCCAGCGTGACCACGTCAAGATCGGTGCTCATGCGGGGACCTCCACCGAACGCAGCAGTTCGACATGATGGCGCGTGACCTGCACCAGGTCTTCGCCTTGCAGCGGGAATTCGATCGCACGCGCAACGTGCGTGGGCAGGCGGCGCAAGACGCTGCGCCAGGGTGCCGCCGACTGATCAAGCGGCACCGCGATCCATTTGGCAGGCGTGCGCTGCACGCCTTTGCAGTGCACGTAGCCGACGCCGGCGCCGAAGACCTGCGCGGCGTCGAGCGGGTCTTCGCCGGTCCAGTGCCAGTTGCCCATGTCGAAGGTCATCGGCACGTTCTCGCCGAGCGCCGTGATACGCGCGAAGAAATCGCGCAACGGCGGCACGGTGCCGGCCTGGGCGGTCTGGTCGTTTTCCACGACGAGTTCGATGCCATCGTGCCGCAGCCAGGGAAGCAGTGCTTCCAGTGCCGTGCCTTCCCGATAGCCGCCAAGCGACATCTTGACCCGGGTCGCACCGAGCGCCAGCGCGGTCGTGAAGGCACGGTCGAGAGCGGCGGCATCGAGGCTGCCGGCTTCGCTCCAGAGGCCTTCCGGGCTGGACCAGACTACGCTCAGCCCATGCTGCCGGGCGACCTCGCGCTGTTCAATGACTTCATCCTTGTGCCCGCGCTGGAGTTCGCCGCGAAATTCCACGCCGTCCGCGCCGGCTGCCGCGGCAATCCGCGCGAGTGCGGCCTGTCCGTCGCGCAGGGCGAAGTCGGCGCCATAGGCTGTCAACGAGATCAGCACCGGCGGGCGCGAAGCAGCATCTGCTTGCCAATGGCTCATTTCAGTGCTCCCGCGCCGAGGAATTGCTGCAGTTCCGGTGTCCGCGGCTGCGCGAACAGCGCCTTCGATGGCCCCGCCTCGTGGACCTTGCCCTGGTGCATGAAGATGGTGGTATGCGCCATGCGGCGCGCGAACTCCATTTCATGCGTGACCAGCACCATGGTCATGCCGGAGGCAGCGAGGTTCTCCATGACCCGAAGCACTTCCGCTGTCAGCTCGGGGTCGAGCGCGGAGGTGACCTCGTCGAACAGCATCACCTTGGGCTCCATCGCCAGCGAACGGGCGATGGCCACACGCTGTTGCTGGCCACCCGAGAGCTGCTCGGGGTAGCAGTCCTTCTTGTCGAGCAGGCCGACCTGGGTCAGCACCTGGTCGACGATGCCGTCGATCTTGCTGGCTGCCATCTTCTTCACGATGGACGGCGCCAGCGCGATGTTCTCGCCCACGGTCAGGTGCGGAAACAGGTTGTAGCTCTGGAACACCATGCCCACGTCGCGGCGCAGGTCGAGCAAGCGCTTGCGGTCGTGATCCAGCTTGTGCCCGGCGACGGTGATGTCGCCGGCGTTGATCGTCTCCAGGCCATTCAGGCAACGCAGCATGGTGCTCTTGCCGGAGCCGCTGCGGCCGATGATGGCGACCACCTGGCCCGGCTCGATCGCAAACGAAACGCCCTTCAGGACTTCGACAGCGCCATATGACTTGTGCACGCCTTGTGCTTCAACGATTGACATGGAGCCTCCTTTCCATGCGCCGCGCCGCCGCCGACAGCGGGAAGCAGAGCGCGAAGTAGATAAGTGCGACGACGACGAAGACCGCGAAGGGCTGGAAGGTCGCGTTGTTGATCAACTGGCCGGCGCGGGTCAGTTCGATGACGCCGATGATGGAAGTGATCGAGGTGTTCTTGACCAGCTGGACCGAGAATCCCACCGTGGGCGGCAAGGCCAGCCGCACGGCCTGCGGCAGCACCACATAGCGCAGCTGCTGCCAGCGGGTGAGGGCGAGCGCTTCACTGGCTTCCCACTGTCCTTGCGGCACGGCCTCGATGCAGCCGCGCCAGATCTCGCCAAGGTAGGCGCTGGCGTAGATCGACATCGCCAGCATGGCCGCGACCATCGGCGACAGCTTGAGCCCGAGCACGGAGAGTCCGTAGTAGCTCAGGAACAGCACGATCAGCACCGGCGTGCCTTGCACGACCTGGATATAGGCCGTGCTGGCGAGGCGCAGCATCGGGCTTCTGGAGGTACGTGCCAGCGCCACCAGGAAGCCGGCCAGCGTGCCGCCGACGAAGGCGAGCAAGGTCACCCACAGCGTCCAGCGCGCTGCCAGCAGCAGGATTTCAAGATGATTCCAGGAGAACTCGGTGATCATTGCGCGCTCCCTGCAGCCGCTGCCGTCAGTTCCGCCTGCGCCATTGGCGCGATGCGGGCTGTGCGGGCCAGCTTTCGTGCGCGCGCCACCACGCGGCGCCGCTTGAACACGAGGTTGCCGATCAGGCCGAATATGGCGCGCAGCATCAGTGCCAGGCCGATATAGACGAACATGACCAGGATGTAGCTCTCGAAGGTGCGGAAGGTCTGCGAATCGACCTGGCTGGCGACCGCCGTCAGCTCTTCCACCGAGATCGTCGACACCACGCTCGACGTCAGCATCATCAGCGTGAACTGGCTGGTCAGGGCCGGATAGACCTTCTCGAAAGCCGGCACCAGGGCGACGTGGCGGATCAGCTGCCAGCGTGTCATGCCCAGCGCGGCGGCGGCCTCGAGTTGCGAGCGGTGAACTGCCTGCAGGCCGGCCCGGATGATTTCCGTCGAGTAGGCGCCGAGGTTGACGGTCATGGCAATCACCGCGGCGGTGACGGCATCGATCTGCAGGCCCACGGTTGGCAAGCCGAAGAAGATGATGAAGAGCTGGATCAGGAAGGGCGTGTTGCGGATGGCTTCGACATATGCCCTGGTGGCACGCTGCAGCCAGGGGCCGCCAAAAGCGGCGGCAATCGCGCCGGCGGTGCCGACCACTGTGCCAAGCAGGATCGAGCCGAAGCTGAGCGCCAGCGTCATCGCCGCGCCTTCCGCGAAGCGGTCCAGCTGCGACAGCACCGGGGTCCATTCGAATTGGTAGTTCATGGGGGTCTCCTGGCACGCCGGCTGGCGCCGGCGCGCAACCTCAGACGGCCTGGTTCAGAACGCTTGCAGCGCAGGCAGCGCCTTGCCGGTCCACTTCTGCGCAATGGCGTCGAGTTCGCCATTCAGCTTGACGTAGGAGATGGTGGTGTTGAGCCACTGGCGCAGCTCGAAGGCGTCGCGGCGCACGGCCATTGAATTGGGCTGCACCGAGAACGCGAACTTGGCGTCGAACTTGCCGGCACCGCGCGCCTTCATGATCTCGTTGCCGGTGGTATTGGGCAGGGCAATGGCTTCGACCTGGTTGCTGATCAGCGCCTGCGCGCAGGTGGCATCGTCCTCGAAGCGGACGATGTTCATGCCGGGCACGGCCAGCCGGGTCAGCGCGGTGTCCTGCGTGGTGCCGCGCGTCACGCCCACCTTCTTCTTCCCGAGTTCCGTCAGCCTGGCGTACTTGGCAGCGACGGGCGCGAAGATGGTCAGCTCGAACGCGCTGTAGGGTGCACTGAACATGATGGCCCGCGCCCGCTCGGGCGTCGGCGCCAGTGTGGCGACCAGGAAATCGACCTTGCCGGCCTCCAGCGCCGGAATCCGGCTGGGCGAGGTGAGCGGAACGATATCGACCGGCACGCCCAGGTACTTGCCGAGCAGGTTGGCCACGTCGACGTCATAGCCGGCGGGCTTGCCGGTGGCGTCCGTGGTGCCGAAGGGCGGGGCGCCGGTCACCACGCCGATGGTGACCCTGCCCTTCTTGACGATCTCGGCGACGGTCTGCGCCTGGGCGGTGAAAGCGGCGCTGGTCAGGACCAGCAGAGTCAGCACGGGCGCGGCTGCG
Organism: Cupriavidus necator; assembly: GCF_016127575.1. Classification (NCBI taxonomy): domain Bacteria; kingdom Pseudomonadati; phylum Pseudomonadota; class Betaproteobacteria; order Burkholderiales; family Burkholderiaceae; genus Cupriavidus; species Cupriavidus necator. Next base: position 1,970,182 of record NZ_CP066019.1, on the reverse strand, counting down.
CGGCGCAACAAGCGTTGGACGTTCATCATGTCTCCTGCACGTTTATGGAATGTGTCGCTGGCGTCGCAGCGTTGGGCAAGCACCGTTTTGAAACCGGTTTCAGGATTATAGGAAACCGGTTTCAGAGATCCAACAGTGGAAACCCTTACGGTCAAAAACTGCGTTTGGCGGATGTGGAAACAGGCACGTCAGGCACCCGCTGGACGTGCGCAGCGGGTGCAGGCGTGGATCAGGCGGGCACGGCGGGCGCCGGTGGGGAAGGGCTCTGCGATCAGGCGCGGCGGGTCGATCCGCGCGTGACCAGCGTGCCGGGCAACAGCACCCGGCGCGGCGGCAGCTGCGTGCCTTGCAGGCGCTCTATCAGGCAGTTGGTGGCAACGCGCCCGATATCGTCGGTGGGCTGGGAAATGGCGCTGAGGCCAGGACCGACCAGTGCAGCCCATTCCGGATCATCGAAGCCGATCAGGCCCAGGTCGGCGCCAAGCTGCCACCCTAGTCTGGCGGCCGATGCGGCCACGCGCAGCGAGATCACGGCGTTGGCCGCCAGCACGGCAACGGGTGCCTGTCCGGCGCCACGGCGCAGCGCGCGCAGCGCTTCATCCAGGGCATCGTCGTCACCCCGCTGGGCTTCAAAAACGGTCCCTCCAACCGTGTCCACGTGTTCGGCGACAAAGGCCTGGAACGCGCGCGCCCGCTCGTTGCGCGAGCTGATGGCCTTGATCGGCTCGCTGATGAACAGCAGGCGCCGGTAGCCGGCTTCGACCAGGTGGCCGGCGGCTTCCTGGACGGCGGTCTGGTTGTCCAGGGCCACCAGGTCGACTTCGGCATCGCCGACCTTGCGGTCGACCAGGACCACTGGCTTGCCCAACTGCGCCGCATCGGCCAGGGCGCCGGCATCGTGGCCCAGCGTGTGCAGGATAAAGCCCTCGACCCGGTAAGCCGACAGCGAGCGAATGGCTTCGCGCTCCAGTTGCTCGTCATTGCCGAGGTTGAACAGCATCACCATGTAGCCGGCGTCGCGACAGGCCTTCTCAACGCCGCGCAGCACGGCCACCGAGAACGAATTGGAGACATCCGCGACCACCAGGCCGATCAGGCGCGACTTGCCGCGCTTGAGCCCCTGCGCCATCGGGCTGGGGCTATAGCCGAGCGCGCGGATGGCCGCGGCGACGCGCGCCTCCACGTCCGCGGAAAGCTGCTCGCCGCCCCGGTTCAGGTAGCGCGATACGGTTGCCTTGGACACGCCCGCATAGTCGGCAACGTCCTGGATGGTGAGTTTCTCTGCAGGTTTCTGGTCGGACACAGGTCGGATAACAGGGCGCGGCATAGGGTTCGGGTCTCGGTGAAACCAGTTTCACGATTATGCCTCGGGCGTGTGGGGATGCGCCAGCCTCCGGGGCGATTGGGCTCCGATACCTGGTGCGGCAAACCGTCGAAGGGCCAGACCCTTCGACGGTTATCCCGAATGAGCCAGCGCTACCGCATCGGCACCTGCCGGAAACCGAAGCAGCCCGGACCTGTCGTTGGCGGCACGCCAAACCGCTTCGGCCACCTCGGCCTCGGTCGTCACCGCTGCCGGTTGCGAGAGGGAAGCAAAGATGCCCTGCGCGCAAGACGCGTATGCCTCGGGGATCAGGCCCTCCATGCGCGGTCCCCCGTTGCTGGTAAAGCGCGTGGTCGGTCCGTAGCCTGGCTCGACCAGCTTCACGCTCACGTTGAACGCTTCGAGCTCGAACGCGAGCGATGCGGTGAAGCCTTCGATGGCCATCTTGCTCGCGGTGTAGACGGCTACCATCGGCATCGGCGCCAGCGTCGTGCTCGAGGTCACGTTCACCACCACGCCCGACCTGCGCGCACGGAACTGGGGCAGCACCGCCTGGGTCATCGCCATCACGCCGAACGTGTTGGTCTCGAACACCTCGCGCGTCGTGGCCATCGGAGTGGCCTCGAAGGCGCCAAACAGGCCGATGCCCGCGTTGTTGACGAGCACGTCGATGGCTCCGCTCGCTGCAAGCGTGGCGGCGATGCTGTCGGGCTTCGTCACGTCGAGCGCCAGCACGCGGATCCGGTGGGATCGGGGCAAGAGTTCTTCGTTCGGCGTTCGCATGGTGGCGATGACGTTCCAGCCCTGCGCGTGGAAGTGGCGCGCGGTTTCAAGGCCATAGCCAGAGGAGCAGCCGGTAATCAGCACGGTTTTCATGAGGGTTTCGGTGGTGGTTTGGATGCCGGCAACGATAGCGGGGATGCGACGGACTGCCTACAATGAAAAGTCCAGATTTCATTTGCAATCGTCCGGCGATGAGCGATCCCCTGTCAGAAGTCATCTCGCTGCTTCAGCCGCGTGCCGTGTTCTCGAAGTCCATCAGCGGCGCCGGCCGCTGGGGTGTTCGCTACGCTGACTTCGGCCAGCCAAGCTTCTGCGCCGTGCTCGAGGGCAGTTGTCGTCTCGCCGTCGACGGCCAGCATGCCCTCACGCTTGAGACGGGCGACTTCGTGCTCCTGCCGGCAACGCCGGGCTTCACCTTGTCGGGCTTTGAGCCGGTGGCGCCCGAGCGCATCGACCCCAAAGTCACGCCCGCGCCGATGGGCGAAGTTCGTCACGGCAGGCGCGGTGGACGCCCCGATGTGCGACTGCTCGGCGGCTACTTCGTCTTCGACTCGTCCAATGCTGCGTTGCTGGTGTCGCTGCTGCCGGCGCTGGTGCATGTGCGCGGCGCCGAGCGGCTTTCGGCAATCGTGCGGCTCGTCAGCGAGGAATCGGGTGAACGGAGGTCGGGGCGCGAGCTCGTGCTCACGCGCCTGGTGGAGGTGCTGCTGATCGAAGCGCTGCGCTCAACTTCGGGGGAGGACGCGCCCCCGGGGCTGCTGCGTGGCCTGACCGATACGCGACTCGCGTCAGCGATGCGGCAGATGCACGCCGATCCCGCGCGCTCGTGGACGGTGGCCCAACTCGCCAGGAAGGCAGCGCTGTCGCGCTCGACCTTTTTTGAGCGCTTCACGCGCGCCGTGGGAATGCCACCGATGGAATACCTGATCGCCTGGCGCATGGCCGTGGCGAAGGACCTGCTCCGTCGCCATGACATCGGGATCGCCGAAGTGGCTGAACGGGTCGGCTACGGCTCGGCAACTACCTTCAGCACCGCGTTCAGCCGGCACGTCGGCCAACCACCGAGTCTCTACGCGCGCAAACGCTAGAACGTCGTGTTCCACGCAGGGGCGAAGAAACCCTGATAGACGCAGATCGACTCACCGTCGAGCGCATCGCCAGCCTGACGGGCTTCACCGACCCGAACGCATGCGGCGGGCATTCCTGCGAATCTTCGGCGAACCCACCTGCACGAAGACCTCTCGGTTGAAAGGCTCGCAGATTCCGTGCATATGAGCCCACGCCACTTCGGCCGCGAGTTCCGGCTGAACACCGGTCAATCACCCGCACGTGCAGTCGAGCAGCTGCGCGTTGAAACGGCGCGCATCCTGGCAGCCAGGAAGATAAAGATTGCACTGCCAGAGAACGTGGCCATCGACGCCGAAGTCGACCTCGGCATGGCGGGCGATGCGTATTGCCTGCAGGCGCGCCTCAACGTGCACGTCCCAGGCGTGGAGCGCGAGACCGCGGAGGCCCTGGCGCACGAGGCGCATCAGACCTGTCCGTATTCCAAGGCCACGCGGGGCAACATCGACGTCACGATCAACGTGGTCTGAGGGGCGCGCGCGTGAAAGCGATAGGCGATCCCGCGCCGGCTCGGCTGAGCGTTGCCTGCTCGGCGCAGACAAGCCGGCTCAAACTGCGCGCGCCAGTCGCGCCTGCAGCACGTTGCTGATACCGGCGCCGATCGCGCCGAGCACACCGGCAGCGGCCAGCGCCCCTAACAACATCAGCGACGGTGGCTGGCTCGCAGCAAAGAAACTGATCAGGCCAAGGAAATAGGCAAGCGGATTGTTGATCCGTGGCAGCGCGCGCAGGCTGAGCACGAGTACCACGTCGCCGAACACCGCGAGCGGTGTAGCCAGGTCACCGAAGCGCGGCGTCAGCCATCCAATCAGCAGTCCGGTCGCAGCACCGAAGACGATGCCGAGCAGGAATGCCGCAAGGTTCGCTGCGCCTTCGCGCGCCGTCTGCGAGCCTGTGTTGAATGCGACCCAGCCAAGGAACATGGCCCAGGCGGGTAGCGCTGCGGTGAGCGTCAGGAAAGTCGTAACGGCAGCCACCACGGCCCCGATCAGGGTAATGCCATGGAACGTGCCTGGCGGGATATTCAGTGCCGCAGCCTGTACCGAAATGCCAATCTTCGGCATGGGAGCCTCCTTCCGGAAGATGACCTGCCCGGTTGGCCTCAGGCAGGTCACGGTGTGTGTCAGACCAGGTTGGTCTCGACGTGGATGTTGCCGTGCAGGGCCTTCGAGTATGGGCAGGTCCGGTGCGCGGTATCCACCAGTGCCTGGGCCACTTCACGGTCGATGCCGGGGATGTGGACATTGAGCCGGGCCTGCAGCAAATAGGCCTCGCCAGCCATGCCCAGGTCAACCTCGGCGTCGACCGAAAGCTCGGCCGGCAGCTTCACGTTCATCTTGCCGGCGGCCAGCCCGATCGCGCCGATAAAGCACGCCGACCATCCCGTGGCGAGCAATTGCTCCGGGTTCGTGCCCGGGCCTTTGGTGCCCGGCGAGGACAGTTGAAGGTTCAGCCGGCCGTCATCGCTATGGGCTTCGCCGTCGCGTCCGCCTGCGCTGATGTGGACTTTGCCGGTGTACAGCACTTTTTCGATACGGGTCATGATGCGCTCCTTGTTTATTCAGAAAGTCGGGGTTCAGGCGTAGGCGCCGTCAAGATAGGGGTCGACACTGCGCGCCGGGTCCGCTGAAACGCCGGTGCGGTCCAGGCCGGACAGGGTGCGTGCGCCGTCGTAGTACGGATCGACGTTGCGCGCACCGTCCGTGAACGGGTCGACGGCACGCGCGCCGTCGCTGTACGGGCTGCGTGCCTCTTGCACGGAGCGGGCACCGTCGGTGAAAGGGTCTCGCGCGCCCGGCTGGGACAGTGCGGCGGCCTGCGCACCGGCAGCGGCGGCAACCAGGGCGATGGCGAAGACAAAGCGCTTGGCGATGTTGTGGGTAGTCATGATCGTCTTCCTTAAAGGTTTGGGTTCGGTATTGCGCGGCAGGGACTGGCTTTGTTGAGGATCGCCGCCGGGCCACGGAATGCATTTAAGGCGATCGATGTATCTGGCCCGTAGCGCGTGAGGGGTGTCTCTGTCGAAACACGTATCGTTGCAGCTGCGTGATACAGACGGGTACAAATTCATGCGCGAACGGGCTGGGGAGCCGCATCGGCAGGGGACTCGGACAGGCTTATGCGCCACATTCTGCGCCTCTGCATGCACCTAGGGTTTCTCCCGAAAATCCTCCGTACGCCCTTGTTTTGATTGTGATTCTGGTTGAACGGCAGCCGTTGCTAGTCGTGGCGGTGACCAACTTCGACCTTGACCATCCGTCGAAACCGCCGATAATGCAAACGTTTGCAAAGGAGGCAAAACATGGAAACTTCCAGCGAGCGGCAGGCGCCACAAGGCGAGCGTCTGGCGCTGATCGAGGACGAACACTCGGTGACAGGCGTGGTCCAGGCGGCCATGGCCAATACCGCCAATCCCCGCCTGCGCTTCATCATGGATTCCCTGGTGCGGCACCTTCACGGGTTCCTGTCCGAGGTGCGGCTGTCCGACGAGGAATTCGAGCTTGCCCTGGGGTATATCGCCAGCCTGGGCCATGCGACCAATGCCAAACACAACGAGGTTGTGCTGGCTGCCGACGTGCTGGGGCTGTCGACGCTGGTGACCGTCATGAATAACAGCACCAGGGACGGGCGCACGCCCGGCGCGCTGCTGGGCCCGTTCTATCGCGCCAACGCGCCGCGCTATGACTGCGGTGACTGCGTGGTGCAGGACGACGCGCCTGGCTTGCCGCTGCTGGTCAGCGGCACCGTGCGGGCGACCGATGGCACGCCGCTGCCAGGCGCGCTGGTCGAGATCTGGCAGGCGTCGCCGGTGGGACTGTATGACAACCAGGATCCGGCCCAGCCCGACCGCAACCTGCGCGGCTGCTTCCATACCGATGAAAGCGGCGGCTACCACTTTCGCACGGTACGGCCTGCCGGCTATCCCGTGCCGACCCACGGCCCGGTAGGCACGCTACTGGCCGAGCAGCAACGCCATCCGTACCGGCCGGCGCATATCCATTTCATCGTCGCGGCGCCGGGTTACCGGACGCTCGTCACCCAGGTGTTTGCCGACGCGCCGGACAAGCTGGAATCCGATGTCACGTTCGGCGTGCATCGGCAGCTGGTTGGCGATCTCCGGCTGCACCATCAAGGCCCCAGCCCGTGGGGCGATGTGCCGGCGCCGTTCTACACACTGGCGTTCGATTTCACGCTCGAGCCCGGCGAGCAGACCTTCCCGAAGCCGCCGATCGACTGATCGCCGGATCGGCTTCCCCTGACCCATTCCCACATTGAAACCATGAGTGCTACTTTTCTTTCCGGCAAGGTGGCCGTGATCCTCGGCGGCACCGGCGCGATCGGCTTTGCCGCCGGTGAAACGCTGGCGCGCCTTGGCGCAAGCGTCGTGCTGACCGGGCGCGACGCCGACGAGGCGGCCAGTGCCGCGGCGGCCTTGCCGGCCGGCAACCATCTTGCCGCTGTGGCCGAGGTTGCCGACAGCGCCTCGCTGCGCGCGCTGGCCGACGAGGTCAGCCATCACTACGGCCGCGTCGATATCCTGGTGAACACCGCAGGCTTTACGCGGGCGATCCCGCACGCCGACCTGGACGCCCTGGACGATGCGCTGATCGATGAACTGTTTACCATCAACTGGCGCGGGCAGTTTGCTGCGATCCGTGCGTTCGCGCCGCACCTGCGCGCCAATGGCGACGGGCTGGTGGTCAATGTCGGGTCCATCGCCGGCCGTACGGGGCAGGGCAGCAACGTTGCGTACTGCGCTGCCAAGGCCGGCCTCGATGTCATGGCGATGTCGCTCGGGCGCGCGCTGGCGCCGCATATCCGCGTGCTGAACGTATCACCGGGCGTGGTCGATACCGCCTTCGTGCCGGGACGCGACAGCGGCTTCAACGAGCGCGCCGCCAAGTCGACGCCGCTCAAGCGCGTCGGCCAGGCACAGGACGTGGCCGATGCCATCGCGGCGTGCGCGACGTCGCTGCGCTTTGCCACCGGCACCACCATCGTCGTGGACGGCGGCCGCCAGCTTGGATAGGCCGGGCCCCGCTTGTTTACCCAACCGAATTTCCATCACTGACCTTCGCTCATGCACGCACGCAAGACCATCATCACCTGCGCGGTGACCGGTAATATCGTCACCCCGGAGCAGCACCCCGGCTTGCCGGTCACGCCGGCCCAGATTGCCGACGCCGCGCTGGAAGCCGCCGAGGCCGGCGCAGCCGCCGCCCACATCCACGTGCGCGACCCCGAAACGGGGCGCCCGTCGATGTCGCTCGACTACTACGCCGATGTCATCGACCGCATCCGCAAACGCAACCGCTCGCTGATCATCAACCTCACCACCGGGCCCGGTGGCCGCTTCGTGCCGAGCGAGGACGAGCCGCGCGTGGCCGCGCCGGGCACCACGCTGCTGCATCCCGCCAAGCGCGTCGAACACATCGCGGCGCTGCGCCCGGACGTCTGCTCGCTCGACCTGAACACCATGAACTCCGGCGGCGACGTGGTCATCAACACGCCCACCAACGTGCGCAAGATGGCCGGCGTGATCCGCGCGGCCGGTGTCATGCCCGAGCTGGAGATCTTCGATTCCGGCGACCTCAATATGGCGCTCGACTTCATCCGTGAAGGCGTGCTGGACGGCCCCGGCCTGTGGACCCTGGTGCTGGGCGTGAAGTACGGCTTTGCGGCCACGCCGGAAACCATTTTCTACGCGCGCAGCATGCTGCCCGCCGGCGCCCACTGGTCGGCCTTCGGCATCGGCCGCGCGGAGTTCCCGATCGTGGCCCAGGCATGGCTTGCAGGCGGACACGTGCGTGTCGGCATGGAAGACAACATCTATCTGGAGAAGGGCGTGCTGGCGCCAAGCAACGCGGCGCTGGTCGCCAAGGCGCGCGACATCGTCAGGTCGCTCGGCGGCGAGATTGCGTCGTCGGCCGAGGCCCGGCGCACGCTTGGCCTGCGCGAGGCCTGATCCCGGCCATACCGAACCAAACATTTCAGGAAGGAAGCACCATGAACACCATTCGAGTCAGCGAGAAAGCCGCCAATATCGACGCCCTGCAGCTGGAGCTGCTCGGCGTGCCGCGCCCGGAAGCGGCGCAGGGTCAGGTCATCATCGAAGTGGCCAGTGCCGGGGTCAATCCGAGCGACGTGAAGGCAACGCTCGGCCTGATGCCGCATGCGGTCTGGCCGCGCACGCCAGGCCGCGACTACGCAGGCCTGGTGGTCGACGGACCCTCCGAGCTGCTGGGCCAGCCGGTCTGGGGCAGCGGCGGCGAGCTCGGCATCCGCCGCGACGGCACGCATGGCAAGTATCTGCGCATCCAGGCCAGCGCCGTGCGCGCCAAACCGGCGTCGGTGTCGCTGCTGGAAGCCGGCGCCGTGGGGGTGCCGTTCATTACCGCCTATGAAGGGCTGCGCCGCGCGGGCATGCCGCAGGCTGGCAGCACCGTGCTGGTGTGTGGCGGCAATGGCAAGGTGGGGCAGGCTACGATCCAGATCGCCACCGCGCTCGGCGCGCGTGTTTTTGCGGTGGAGCGCACCGCGGAAGCCTATCGCGGCCATGCCAGCGGCGACGTGCGCATGATCGATGCCAGCAGCGAATCCATTGCCGCGGTGGTGCGCGAAGAGACCGACGGACACGGTGCGGACATCGTCTACAACACGGTGGGAAGCCCCTACTTCGAACAGGCCAACCAGGCCATGGCGATCGGCGCGGCGCAGATCTTCATCTCGACCATTGAGAAGCCGGTGCCGTTTGACATCTTCGCCTTCTATCGTGGCCAGCACACCTATGTGGGCGTCGACACCCTTGCGCTGGACAGCAACGCCTGCGCGGGCATCCTTGACCAGCTCGCACCGATGTTCGCCTCGGGTGCGCTGCGGCCGTTCCCGGTCTTCTCCGACTACACCTATTCGCTCTCCGACGCCAAGGAGGCCTACCGGGCGGTCCTGCAAGGCGCGACCGAACGCGTGGTGCTGAAGCCGTGAACACGACCCGGTTCGCGCAGGCGCCGGCCTACTTTCCGGCCAATCATGAAGGCATGCACTGCCTGCGCCTGCAAGGGCATGAAGCGGGACCGTCCGAAGCCTTGTGGATGGGGGTCTCGGTGCTGTTGCCGGGCGGCCATACGTCGATGGATGCCGCGCCCGTGGAAAAGCACTACGTCGTGCTGGAAGGCGAAGTCTGCATCGCCACGCCCGACGAGCGCGTGACGCTGGCCCAGTTCGATTCCGTGCGCGTGGCGCCGGGTGAGGCGCGGCAGGTGTTCAACCCGGGCAATCGGCCGGCGATGCTGTTGCTGGCGATGCCGTATCCCAAGAGCTGATGTTTTTGGGCCGGACTGCAAACGATTGCAAAAGAGCGGGGCAGACGGCCCGCCCACAACAACCACGACAAACCAGGGGAGACAAATGAAGTCCATCAGAAAGCCCAGCCATCTGCTCATGCTGGCCATGGCCGCAGCCTGTGGCGGCGAGGCCAGCGCGCAGTCGGCCGTGACGCTGTACGGGCGCATCAATACGGCACTGGAGTATTCCTATGCCAACACCGCGACCGACGGCACCCGCCTTGGCGGCGTGGGGCGCCTGACCAACAACCGCTCAGTCTTCGGCATGCGCGGCGAAGAAGGCCTGGGCGGCAGCCTGAAAGCCATCTGGCAGATCGAAAGCAATTTCTCGCTCGATACCGGCCAAGGCCAGGTGGCCGGGCGCAATACGCGGGTGGGGCTGCAGGGCGATGCCGGCACGCTGTTCCTGGGGCATTGGCAGACCCCATACACCGAATCGACAATGGCCTACGACCCGTACTATCCGACCACCGCCGGCTATATGGCGCTGATCGGCAACGGCTCCACGTCCAGCTCCGACAACGTCCAGGACACCAGCTCGTTCGACCGCCGGCAGAAGAACATCATCGTCTACAAGTCGCCGTCGTTCGCCGGCTTCAGCGGCGCCGCGGCGTGGGGCGTGAATGAGGAGAAGACCACCGTACCGCGCAATCCCGGGTTGTATTCGTTCTCGGCGGCCTACGACAACGGCCCGCTCAACGTGGTGCTGGCCTATGAAGTCCACCAGCACTACCAGACCGCCGGCCGCAACGATGATGCGATGAAGGCGGGCGTCTCGTACAAGTTCCCCACCACCACCGTGGCGCTGCTCTATGAACGGCTCCACTACCGCACCGCGACCGGCGACCTGACCCGCAACGGGTACTACGCGTCGCTGGTGCAGAAGCTCGGGCCGGGCAGCGTGCGCGTCGGTTTTGGCCTTGCCAGCAATGGCGCGGGCAATGCGACCGAGACCGTGGGCTTCTTCCGCAGTGGCGCGGAAACGGGTGCCACGCAGGTCACGGTCGGCTATGACTATCCGCTGTCCAAGCGCACCGCGCTGTATGCGTACTACAGCCGCATCAACAACAAGCGCAATGCGATCTACGACTTTGCCATCAATGAACTGGGCGTGAGCGCGGGTTCAGACCCGCAGACGGTCGCGCTCGGCATGCGGCACTTCTTCTGAAGCAGGGCGGCACGCCCGGCATGGGCATGCCGCATTCATCGGCGACGCGCGGTGTTCGCGCTCGCTTCTGGAGTGAGGAGACACAGAATGATTCGATCCATCCAAGGCACCGTGCTGGCGCTGGCGTCATCGCTCATGCTGGCGGCCGCACCCGCCGCCCACGCGCAACCGCAATATCCCAGCAAGCCGATCCGGCTGGTGGTGCCGTTCTCGGCCGGCAGCGCCACCGACATCCTGGCGCGCATCATCGGCAGCAAGATGGGCGAGGGCGGCACTTACCAGGTGATCGTGGACAACCGCCCCGGCGCCGGCGGCACCCTGGGTGCCACCGGCGTGGCCAAGGCGGCGCCGGATGGCTACACGCTGATCCTGGTTTCGGTCGGGCACGCCATCAACGCCACGCTGTATCCCAAGCTCTCGTATGACACGGTGAAGGACTTCGCGCCGGTCTCGCTGGTGGCCACGGTCCCCAATGTGCTGGTGGTCAATGCCGCCAGCAAGTACAAGTCGGTGCGGGACGTCGTCAACGCCGCCAAGGCGACGCCGGGCGGGCTGAATTTCGACTCGGCGGGTTCGGGCAGCTCCACCCACCTGAGCGGCGAGATGTTCAAGATGCAGGCCGGCATTGACATCGTCCATATCCCGTACAAGGGCACGGGCGAAGCGCTGACCGACGTCATGGCTGGCCGGGGCGACATGATGTTTGCGCCCAGCGTATCGGCCATGCCGTTCGTCAGGCAGGGCAAGCTGCGGGCGCTGGCGGTCACCACGGCCAGGCGCGCCAGCGCGCTGCCGGAGATTCCCACGGTGGCGGAGTCCGGCTTCCCCGGCTACGCGTTCGACTCCTGGTTCGGCGTGCTGGCGCCCGCCGGCACCCCGAAGGAAATCGTCGATGCGCTCAATGCCGAGATCGGCAAGGCCTTGGCCGCGCCGGATGTGCGCGAGCGCCTGGCCGCCCAGGGCGCGGAGCCAAAGCGCTCGTCGCCGCAGGAGTTCGCTGCCTATATCCAGGCGGAGATCGGCAAGCTGGCGCCGGTGGTCAGGCAATCCGGCGTGAAAGCGGGGCAGTAGCGGCACCCGGCAGGCGTGCGGCGACGGCGCGGGGCTGGCTTAGAATGGTGGTTTCCAACCCTCCCCGGGCTGCCGCCCCGCCAACTGCCGTCATGCCTGAGCGCAAGCGCCTCACCCTGAAAGACCTGGCTGCCGAGATCGACGTGCATTACTCGACCATCTCGCGAGTGATGAACCCGGCCACGCGGCACCTGGTGGCTGAGGACGTGGCGGCCCGCATCCTGGAGGTTGCCGAGGCGCGCGGCTTTCGCCCCAACCGCATCGCGGCGGGGCTGCGCACCCAGCGTTCCGGACTGGTGGGCGTGGTGCTGCCCGATATTTCCAACCCGGTGTTTCCGCCCATCCTGGCCGGGATCGAATCCGTGCTGGCGCAGCAGGGCTACGTGCCGATCGTGGTCAATGCCGGTACCGACAAGAGCCGGCAGCGCTTTGTCATCGACCAGATGATCGGCCGGCAAGTCGAAGGACTGGTGCTTGCCACCGCGGAACGGGACGATCCGATCCTCGCCTACTGCCTTAAGCAGCATATCCCCGTGGTCACGGTCAACCGGGGCGATGACACGGGCCGGGTGTCCTGCGTGGTGAGCGACAACCTGCTGGCCATGCGGCAGACGGTCGACCACCTGGTCGGCCTGGGCCACCGCCGCATCGGGCATATTGCCGGGCCAGCCACGCTGTCGACCGGCTTCCTGCGTCGCGAGGGCTTTCTTCAGGCGGTCAAGCGCCACCGCCTGCGCCGCGGGGAATGGCAAGTCATGGAGGCCGCCAGCTATTCGCGCGAGGCCGGCCGGCTCGCATGCGAGCAGCTCTTCGCGGCATTTCCGCAGGTGACCGCTATCGCCGCCGGCAATGACCTGGTGGCGATGGGCTGCTACGACTACCTGCGCGAGCACGGCATGCGTTGCCCCGAGGATGTCTCGGTGGTGGGCCACAACGACATGCCTTTCGCCGACGCCCTGACGCCGCCGCTGACCACCGTGCGCATTGCCGTCCACGAAATGGGCGAGGAGGCAGCCCGTCTCCTGCTCAGGAAGATCGACAAGCCAGCCTCCGATGCCGTCACCGTGCAACTGACGCCGCAGCTGATCGTGCGGGGTTCCACGGCTGCGCCGCGCGCAGCGGAATAGCCGAGGGTCAATGCCCTGCTATCAGGCGTGGGCGCCGTCCTGGTAGGGATCGAAGCTGCGCGCCGGATCAGCGGACGGACCCGTGCGGTCCCAGCCGGCCAGGATGCGTGCACCCTTGTCGTACGGGTCGACATTGCGCGCGCCCTCGGTGTACGGGTCGCGTGCGTCCTGCACGGCGCGGGCGCCGTCGGTGAATGCGTTGCGTGCGTCCTGCACGGAACGTGCGCCTTCGCTGAACGGATCGCGCGCACCGGGACCGGCGGCCTGGGCGCCGGCGGCGGCAGCTGCCAGGGCGAGGGCGAGAACAATGCGCTTGGTGAGATCGGTAATCTTGGTCGGTTTCCTTGAGGTCTGGGTTGAACTGCGCGGCCGGGGGATCGTCTTGTCGACGCATGCCGTCGGTCCACGAGATGCATTAAAGGAAACCGGTGTATCTGCGCTATAGCGTGGAGACCCTGTTTCTGTCAGGGCACGTATCGTCCCCTGTGCTTGATACATAGCGATACAAAAGGACCATGGGAGGCGCCTGCTGGCGTAGGCGGCAGGGAGGAGGCGCGCGGCGGCCGGAGCGCTTGCCGGATACCGCGCGCCCCGGGGAAGGTGGTGTAAAGGCCGCGCGCGTCCGCGAGCCGTCAGTTACCGGGCAACGCCGTACCGGGTAGCGGGCTGGTCACGCGAAAGATTGGGGCCGAGCGCGGCGCGTGCCGCCTCGAACGTGTTCCAGTCGGCCACGTCGGGCAACGACGGCACGGTAATCACCTCGCCCTGGTCCAGCCCTGCCAGGGCCGCGTCGACCAGGTCGTCGCCGCTCATGACTATCGATTGCGGCAGGTTCTCGACCGGCTGGCCGGCGGTGTCCCAGAACTCGGTGCGGGTGGCCCCCGGCAGGACCGCCTGGATGCGCACGCCCTTGCCCGCAAGCTCATGTTGCAGCGACTGGGTAAAGGCCAGCACAAACGCCTTGGTGGCGCCGTAGACACCGTTCAGGACCTCGGGCGCGACCGCCACGATCGAGGCGATATTGATGATGGTGCCCTCGCCGCGCGCAACGAACGCCGGGGCGGCGGCGTAGGTGAGCCGGGTCAGCGCCGTGACGTTGAGCTCGATCATTGCCTGCATGGTGTCGACATCCGATTGCAGCAGCGGTGCCGCGCCGCCGAAGCCGGCGTTGTTGACCAGCGTGGTGATGCTTGCATCCGTGCGCAGGATCTCTTCGATGCGTCGTACATCGGCTGCCTGGCCAAGGTCCGCGGTCACGATTTCGACCGAGCGGCCGGTATCGTCGGTAATCCGGCGGGCCAGTGCTTCCAGCCGCGCGCGGTTACGCGCCACCAGGATCAGGTCGTGGCCCCTGCGCGCCAGGCGCTCCGCATAGATGGCGCCGATGCCGGAAGAAGCACCGGTGATGAGGGCGGTGCCGGAATGGTTGTGCGTGGTCATGTCAAAGCTCCAGATTCAGTGAGGGGGGATGTTGGTGGCGGTCGGCGCTGGATCGGCCGGCTGCGTGAAGCCAAGATTAGGCGCACAATGGCGTTGGCACCAATGTCATAGATGCCACCTTTTCTGCCATCCGGGAAGGACACCTTCCTGCTGCCCTCGGGAGATCGACATGCATCACGTGGCCCTTGCCCTCTATCCCGGCTTCCAGGCGCTGAACCTCGCGGTCTCGACGGTGCTGGAGTTCGCCAACCGCTCGCTCGGAGAGCCGCTGTACAAGGTCCACCTGCTGTCCGAGCATGGCGGCCCCGTGTTGAGTTCCGGTGGCTTTTCCGTCGGCACCGAGCCGTTCGGCAAGCGTCGCTTCGACACCGTGCTGGTGGTGGGAGACAACGACGTGCTGCCCACGCCGCCCGCCCTGGTGAAGTTCCTGCAGCGTGCGGCGCGTACTTCGCGGCGCATCGGCGCCACCTGCACCGGTGCCTTCAACCTGGCCGAGGCCGGGGTGCTGGACGGCCGCCGCGCCACCACGCACTGGTACTACGCGGAGCAGTTGCGGCGGCGCTTTCCGAACGTCGGCGTGGAAGAGGACCGCATCTTCATCATCGATGGCCCGGTCTGGACCTCGGCCGGGATGTCGGCCTGCATCGACCTGGCGCTGGCGCTGGTGGAGAAGGACGCGGGCGCCGCGGTTGCGCGCGATGTGGCGAAGTTGCTGGTCGTGTATCACCGGCGCGCCGGCGGCCAGTCACAGTTCTCGGCACTGCTGGACCTGGAACCGCGCTCGGACCGCATTCGTGCCGCGCTGGATTTCGCGCGGCAGAACCTGCAACAGGAACTTTCGGTGGAACAACTGGCGGATGCGGCGCACCTGAGCCCGCGGCAGTTCGCGCGCGCATTTCGTGACGAGACCGGGCAGACCCCCGCCAAGGCCGTGGAGCACCTGCGCGTGGAGGCGGCCAGGCTGATGATGGAAGGCGGCCGCCATGCCATCGATGTGGTGGCGCGGGATACCGGCTTCGGCGACCGCGAGCGCATGCGGCGTGCGTTCCTGCGGGCGTTCGGCCAACCGCCGCAGGCGATCCGGCGCATGGCGCGCGGCGACGAACTGCAGACCGCGTAGGGGCGGCCGTGCCGGTACAGGGGCATGCAAGGAAGTCGGGTATCCGACTTGTTACCCCAGGTACCAATTCCTGTTCCGCGCCATGCCTTTATCCCAGGCTGGCGCGCACATAGAGTTGGTCGCGTGACCCTCACCTGATTGGAGCCAGCATGTCTGTGCAAGAACGTCTCGCAGCGCGCGGCCTGGTGCTGCCGCAGCCACCGCAGCCCCTGGGCAGCTATACCGCGGTCAGCCAGGCCGGCGACCTCCTGTTCATTTCCGGGCAGTTGCCCTTGCAGGATGGCAAGGTGGTCTGGCAAGGCCAGGTCGGCAAGGACCTGGATGTCGGGCAGGGCAAGCGTGCCGCCGAGCTGGCGGCGCTCAACGTGCTGGCGCAGATCCATGCCTACCTGGGTGGCTTCGAGCGCCTAGACCACATCGTCCGCGTCGACGGGCACATTTCCAGCGCGCCCGGCTGGTTCGGGCAGCCGGCGGTGCTCGACGGTGCCTCGGACCTGTTTGGCGAGGTGCTGGCAGAGAAGGCCGGCCACGCGCGCACCATTTCCTCGCACTTCCAGCAGCCGGCGAATGCGGCCGTGATCCTCGTGGTCATTGCCCAGATCCGGCCTGAATAAGCGCGGCGTGAGCCGCTACGCCGAGAACTTCTCGACCAGGAAGTCGACGAACGCCCGTACCCGGCGCGAGACGTGGCGCGCGGACGGGTACAGCAGCACAAAGGGGCGCGTACTGCCGCCGTAGTCCTTCAGCACCTCCACCAGCGTGCCGTCGCGCAGGTCCTGTTCCACGACGAAGCGGTAGGTCTGGAACAGGCCCGCGCCGGCGCGCACCAGCGTGGCCCCGCCCAGGATGTCTTCTGACGCCGCATACGAGCCGGCGGTCACGATATCCGTGTCCTCGCCGTTGACCCGGAACGTCCATGGGATCCGCCGGCCGCTGCTCGGGCGCTCGAACTGGATGCACTCATGCCTGAGCAGGTCCTCCAATGACTGCGGTGTGCCGGCACGCCGCAGATAGCCAGGCGTTGCCACCACCACCAGCTCCGCGTCTTCCAGCTTGCGCGCGATCAGGTTCGAGTCATCCGGCGCACGCCCGCGCACCGACAGGTCATAGGTGTCATCGGCGAAATCCACGTTGCGGTTGCTGATGTGCACGTCGATCTCGACCTCGGGGTAGCGCTCGCGGAATGCCGGCAGCACCGGCAGCACGCGATAGTGCGCGTAAGGGGTCGGCAGGCTGATCCGCAAGCGCCCCGCGGGGGCAGCCTGCTGGCCGCTGATCTGCCGCTCCGCGTCCACCAGCTGCGCCAGTGCGCCGCGGCTCTGCTCGAAATACACCCGGCCTTCGTCGGTCAGGCGGATCTGCCGCGTGGTCCGCACGAACAGCCGCACCCCCAGGCGCTCTTCCAGCCTTTGCACAGTGCGGCTGACTGCGGGCGGTGTCACGCCCGCGGCCACTGCCGCCGCGGTGAAACTGCCCAGCTCCGCGGCCAGGCAGAACAGCTCGATGCTGCCAAGCTGAAGGTCATCGAATTGCCGTTTCATTTCTTTGCTTGCGACCGCAGGCCGCACCGGATCAAGCGATGTATCCATCATATGTGCGCCACTGGCAGAAGTCGATGTCCGGGCCGTGGCCTGCGCCGAAGTGACCATGAGGCTGCGCACGCCAGGCGCGCCGGAGGATTCGTCCCGCTCCATTTGTGCTTGTGGCGCAAGACTGTTTGTGCCGCCAGGGTCTTCGAATACGGAAGCGAATTGCCTAGATTGGAACCCATCGGAGCCGCCGGCCCGATCGGCAAACAAGCCGATTCAATCTACATCGAGGTTCAAGAAAATGAGTGCAGCACAGAAAGTCGTAGTCGTCACGGGCGCATCGCAAGGCATTGGCGCCGAACTGGTCAAGGCGTTCCGGGAGCGCGGCCATCGCGTTGTCGCCACGGCGCGCACCATCAAGCCGTCGGACGACCAGGACATCCTGGCAGTCGCCGGCGATATCGCCGATCCGTCCACGGCGCGCCGCGTCGTCGCCGAGGCCGTGGCAAGGTTCGGCCGCATCGACACCCTGGTCAACAACGCCGGCATCTTCGTCGCCAAGCCGTTCACCAGCTATACCGACGAGGACTACGCGGCCGTCACCGGCATCAACCTGACGGGCTTCTTCCATATCACGCAGCTGGCCATCGCCGAAATGGAGAAGCAGCGCAGCGGCCACGTGGTCAGCATCACGACCAGCCTGGTCGACCATGCGATCAGCGGGGTGCCGTCGGTGCTGGCCTCGCTGACCAAGGGTGGCCTGAACGCCGCGACCAAGTCGCTTGCCATCGAGTACGCCAGGACCGGCATCCGCGCCAACGCGGTCGCGCCCGGCATCATCAAGTCGCCGATGCATGCGCCGGAAACCCATGAGGCGCTGGGCGCCCTGCACCCGGTGGGGCATATGGGCGAGATGCGCGATATCGTCGATGCGGTCCTGTATCTCGACAACGCGCCGTTCGTCACGGGCGAGATCCTGCATGTAGACGGCGGCCAGAGCGCAGGGCATTGAGCGGACACCCCCGCGGCGCGCGCCGGCGCACCGCGGGTGTTACCCGACGGCGCGATGGGGGAATACCCGTCGCGCCGTATTGCGTTAATCTTTCGGTGCCCGGCGCCGCGCCTGGCGGTTTTCAATCAATCTGCCAAGGTGACGCCGATGGAAGCACACACCGACCACATCCTGATCGTGGATGACGACCGCGAAATCCGTGAACTGGTCTCAACCTACCTCACCAAGAACGGCTTGCGCGTTACCGTGGTGCCTGACGGGCGGCACATGCGGTCGTTCCTGGACGTGAACAGCGTCGACCTGATCGTGCTGGATGTGATGATGCCGGGCGACGATGGCCTGGTGCTGTGCCGTGAACTGCGGGCGGGCAAGCACAAGGCCACCCCGGTGCTGATGCTGACCGCGCGCAGCGACGAGACCGACCGCATCATCGGCCTGGAAATGGGCGCCGACGACTATCTTGCCAAGCCTTTCGCCGCACGCGAGCTGCTGGCCCGCATCAAGGCGGTGCTGCGGCGGACCCGGATGCTTCCGCCCAACCTGCAGATCACCGAGGCGGGGCAGCTGCTTGCATTTGGCGACTGGCAGCTCGACACCACCGCGCGCCACCTGATTGACCAGGATGGCGTCATCGTCGCGCTGAGCGGCGCGGAATACCGGCTGCTGCGCGTCTTTGTCGACCATCCGCAGCGCGTGCTCAACCGCGACCAGCTGCTCAGCCTCACGCAGGGCCGCGAAGCGGAAATGTTCGAGCGCTCGATCGACCTGCTGGTCAGCCGCTTGCGCCAGCACCTCAGGGACGACGCGCGCGAGCCCCGCTACATCAAGACCGTGCGCAGCGAGGGCTATGTCTTCTCGACGCCCGTGGAGATCCGGGAGGCACGCCAGTGAATCTCCGTGCCTTGCCCTGGCCCCGTACGATGGGCGCGCGGCTGTTCCTGATCCTGCTGGCCGGCCTCATCGTCGCCCATGGCCTGTCGTTCGGCGTACTGTTTGCCGAGCGCTACATTACCGCGCGCAAGGTCATGCTCGGCACCCTGGAGACCGACGTCTCCACCTCGATCGCCATCCTCGACCGCCTGCCCGCGGCGGAGCGCCCGCAGTGGCTGCGCCACGTGAATCGCGGCGCCTACCAATACATCCTGGGGCCGGGGCTGCCGGGCGTGCCAGAGATGTCCGCGCAGGCCACGGAAGTTGCCGACCGGATCATGGAAGCGAGCGGCGGCCGCTTCCCGGTCAGGGTCGAGTCCATCCCCGGCCAGGGCAAGCGCATGCAGGCCCACCTGACCCTCAGCGATGGCAGCCCGCTGACCATCGACGTGCATCCGAAGCCGACGCCGGTCGCGCAATGGCTGCCTTATGTGCTGCTTATCCAGTTGCTGCTGCTGATCCTGTGCTGCTGGCTTGGCGTGCGCCTGGCGATCCGCCCGCTGGTGGCGCTGGCCAATGCCGCCGACGCGCTCGACCCGAATGCCAGGACCCAGCCGCTGGGCGAGACCGGGCCCACCGAACTGGTGCGCGCCGCGCGCGCATTCAATGCCATGCGCGAACGCATTGCCCGCTTTGTCGAGGAGCGCGTGCAGATTCTGGCCGCGATTTCCCACGACCTGCAGACGCCGATCACGCGGATGAAGCTGCGCGCAGAAATGACGGAAGACTCTGAGGAAAAGCGCAAGCTGGTGCAAGACCTCACCGAGATCGAAACGCTGGTGAAGGAGGGGCTGGCCTACGCGCGCGCCATGCATGGCGATGGCGAGACGCCGTCGCGGATCGACATCGGCTCGTTCGTCGAGAGCCTGGTCTACGACTACCAGGACACCGGCAAGGCCGTCACCATCCTGCAGCGTGCCGGCGGCACCCTCGACACGCGCCCGCACGCCTTGCGCCGCATCCTGACCAACCTGACCGACAACGCCCTCAAGTTCGGCGGGGCGGCGGAGCTGAGCGTGCACCGCGAGGACGGCGGCGCGGTGACCATCAGCGTGCTCGACCGCGGGCCCGGCATCCCGGCTGAGCAGCTGGAGTCCGTGCTGCAGCCGTTTGTCCGGCTTGAGGCATCGCGCAACCGGGAGACCGGCGGCACCGGCCTGGGCCTGGCGATTGCGCACCAGCTTGCGCTGGCCATCGGCGGCTCACTGACGCTGCGCAATCGCGAGGGCGGTGGCCTGGAGGCGCGGCTCAGGGTGGGTTGAGCCGCCGCCCGCTACGTTACCAGCCACCCCCCAGCGCACGGAACGTTGCCACCGCCGCGCGGGCATTGTCGGCGCCCACACGTGCCTGCTGGTCGCGCGCGGCCAGCAGCAGGCGGTCTTCCTCCAGCACTTCGAACAGGCTGACCGCGCCGCCCTTGTAGGCGTCCTCGGCGGCGCCGCGCGAGCGCGCGTGGGCAGCCACTTCCACGGTCAGCTCCTTGCCCTGCAACTCCAGCTGGGTCAGCGTGATGATCGCGTTTTCCACGTCCTCGGTGGCGCGCAGCATGGCCTTGCGGTAGGTGGCCAGGGCTTCGGCGTTGGCGCCTTTGGCCTGCGCCACTTCGGCATCGACCCGGCCGAAGTCGAACAGCCGCCAGCGCAGTCCCGCGATCGCGGCGGGCTGGAAGGCGGACCCGGTGAACAGCTTGCCGGCGGAGAGGCTCTCGAAGCCGAGCAGCGCTGACAGCGACAGCTTCGGGTAGTACTCGGCAGTGGCCACGCCGATGCGGGCACTGGATGCCGCCAGCCGGCGCTCCGCGGCAATCACGTCCGGGCGGCGTTGCAGCAGGTTGGCCGGACCTTGCGCCACGGCGATCTGCGGCACGGCGGTGCGCTCGGTCGGCGTCAGGAGTTCAGCGGCATAGGTGCCCGGATGCGCGCCCATCAATACATCGAGCCGGTTCAGCTGTGTCTCCAGTTCGATCTGCAGCGGCGGGATGGTCACGCGGGTCTGTGCCAGCTGTGCTTCCGCCTGCGCGCGTTCCCGCTCGGCGCCGATGCCATCGGCCAGCCGCAGCTGCACCAGCTCGAGCAGCTTTGCATTGGTCCGCACCTGCTGTTGCGCGATGGCGATGCGCTGCTGCGCGCCGCGCACGCGGAAGTAGGCATCGGCCGCTTCGGCGGCTACCAGCACGCGCACGCCCATGTGCTCGGCTTCCGCGGCCTGGGCCTCCGCGCTGGCGGCCTCGGCGCCGCGCCGCAGGCCGCCGGCCACGTCGATCTCCCAGCTTGCTCCCACACCAGCGCTGTACACCGTCTTGTTGCGCTCAAAGCCCGGCGCGTTCTTGCCGAGGCTGCCCAAAGGCCCTTCCAGCGACTGGCGCTGCCTGGCCACGCTGCCGGACAACGATGCCTGCGGCAGCAGTTCGGCGCCGGCGTGGCTGGCCGCGGCGCGGGCCTGGTCGACCCGCGCAATCGCCGCCGCCAGGTCGAGGTTCTGCTCCAGCGCGCGCTGGATCACGCGCGTCAGCGTGGGATCGTCAAAGCCCAGCCACCAGCTGTCCAGTGACGGCGCGGGCTGCGTGGCCTCGCGGGCGTCCAGCGCCGCTGCGTGCGGGTAGGCCGCGGGCATGTCCGAGGCCGGCATGTGGTAATCGGGGCCGGCCGCGCAGGCCACCAGGGCGGCCGCGGCGCTGGCCGCAAGCAGGGTGGGCAGGAGGCGGGCGATACCGGCGCGGGTGCGCCGGAGCGGGGGGCGGAATGGACTTTGGGGCATGACGGACACCTTTCAACAGCGACGAATAAAGCACAAGCCAAAAACTAACTTGCATGATGATAGTTACTACTCTAGACTAACTTTCAATTTGATAGCAACCACAATTTCGGAGGAAGCCACTCATGCAGAGAAAGCCGCTTGCTGAGACGCCTTGCCCCATCGCTCGCACGCTGGCCTGCGTTGCCGACAGCTGGAGCGTCCTGATCCTGCGCGAAGCCTTCTATGCCGTGACGCGCTTTGATGAGTTCCAGCAGAACCTGGGCATCGCCCCCAACATGCTGACCCGCCGCCTGAACTCGCTGGTCGAGGACGGCTTGCTGGAGCGCCGCCCGTACTGCGACCGCCCGCCCCGTTCCGAGTACATCCTGACCGAGCGCGGCCATGACTTCCGCCCGGTCCTGCTGGCCATGCTGGCCTGGGCCAACAAGCATCTCGCGCCCGAGGGCCAAAGCGTGCAGCTCGTCAACCGACTCACTGGCGAGCGTGTCGAGCCGGTACTGGTCGATGCCGCCAGCGGCCGCCCCGTCACCGACCCCGATTTCCACATCGTCCCCGGGCCGGCGGCTACCGACGGCCTGCGGCGCCGGCTGGACCGCTCGGCCGAAGCCTGACCCGAACTATCCCGAACCCTACCGAACCCTCCACCCATGCCGCCTCGCAGGCGGGATAAGTCCTGAAAGCAGAAAGGAAGTGCCATGAGCAGTAATACGCTGACTGAACGGGCGGGTACCGAACCCGTTCCCGCTTCGAAATCCAAGGCCAGCCCCAGGCGGCTGCTGGCGACCGGCGCGCTGGTTGTGGCCGGATTGGCCGCAATCGGATACGGCTACCACTGGTGGACATCGGCTCGCCACCTGCAGCGTACCGACGACGCCTACGTCGGCGGCGATGTCACGGTGATCGGCGCCAAGGTCGGGGGCTACATCGCGGAAGTCGCGGTGACGGACAACCAGACGGTCCACGCGGGCGATGTGCTGGTGCGTATCGACGACCGCGACTACCGCGCCGCACTGGCCAAGGCCGAAGGCGCCGTGGCGGCGCAACAGGCACTGCTGGCAAACCTGGATGCCACCGCGCGCCTGCAGGAGGCGGTCATCGCCCAGGCCAAGGCCGGCATCGCGGCCACCAATGCCGACACCGTACGGGCGCGCGACGACCAGGTGCGCTACGCCAGCCTGGTGGCGAAGGCGGCTGTCTCCATCCAGAGCTCGCAGAAGGCTGACTCGGACTACAAGCAGGCCCAGGCCAATGGCGAGAAGGCGCGTGCGGCGCTGCTGGCCGCGCAGCGCCAGCTGGACGTGATCGGCACGCAGAAGCAGCAGGCGCAGGCGTCGCTGGCGCAGGCGACCGCCGAGCGCGACATCGCGAAGCTGAACCTTGGCTATACGGAACTGCGCGCGCCCGTGGACGGCACCGTGGGCAACCGGCGCGCCCGCGTCGGCGCCTTTGCCGGTGCCGGCAGCCAGTTGCTGTCCATCGTGCCGGCCAGCGGGCTGTGGGTGGACGCCAACTTCAAGGAAGGGCAACTGGCGCACATGCGCCCCGGCATGCCGGTCGAAATTGAAGCCGATGTGCTGCCGGGGCGGGTCTTCCATGGCCACGTCGCCAGCCTGGCGCCGGCCACCGGTGCGCAGTTCAGCGTGTTGCCGCCGGAGAATGCCACCGGCAACTTCACCAAGATCGTCCAGCGCGTGCCGGTGCGGATCCGCCTGGACGAGCAGGATGCCCGGCTTGGGGTCCTGCGCCCGGGCCTGTCGGTGATCGCCCAGGTCAACACGCAGCCAGGCAAGCAGGTGCAGTGATGACCACGGCTACCCTGACCACCCCTGCGTCCGCCGTGGCGATGCCGGACGAGATGTCCACTGCCGCCAAGGTGTTCGCCTTCAGCACGATGTGCGTGGGCATGTTCATCGCCTTGCTCGATATCCAGATCGTCTCCGCCTCGTTGCGCGATATCGGCGGCGCGCTCTCGGCCGGCGCCGATGAAACCGTGTGGGTGCAGACCAGCTACCTGATCGCCGAGATCATCGTCATTCCCTTGTCCGGCTGGCTGTCGCGCGTGATGTCGACGCGCTGGCTGTTCGCCGCCTCCGCGGCGGGCTTCACGGTGGCCAGCCTGCTGTGCGGGGTGGCGTGGGACATCAACAGCATGATCGTGTTCCGGGCGCTGCAAGGTTTCCTGGGCGGCTCGATGATCCCGATGGTGTTCACCACGGCCTTTGCCTTCTTCGTCGGCCCCCAGCGTGTCATCGCCGCCGCCACGGTCGGCGGGCTGGCCTCGCTGGCGCCGACGCTGGGGCCCACCATCGGCGGCTGGATCACCGATCACTATTCCTGGCACTGGCTGTTCTTCATCAACCTGGTGCCGGGTATCTTCGTCACCATCGCCGTGCCGCTGCTGGTCAAGATCGACCGGCCCGACTGGTCGCTGGTGCGCGGTGCCGATTACCTGGGCATGGTGCTGATGGCGCTGTTCCTGGGTTGCCTCGAATACACGCTGGAGGAAGGGCCGCGCTGGGACTGGTTCGGCGACGACGTGATCCTGGCCACCGCCTGGATCTCCGGCCTGTCGGGCGTGGGCTTCATCTGGCGCACGCTGACCTATGCCAACCCCGTGGTGGACCTGCGCGCGCTCAAGGACCGGAACTTCGCGCTCGGCTGCTTCTTCTCCTTTGTCACCGGCATCGGCATCTTTGCCACCATCTACCTGACGCCGCTGTTCCTGGGGCGCGTGCGCGGCTTCAGCGCGCTCGATATCGGGCTGGCGGTATTTTCCACGGGCGTGTTCCAGATGGCATCGATCCCGCTCTATGCCTTCCTGGCCAACCGGGTCGACCTGCGCTGGTTGATGATGATCGGCCTGGGGCTGTTCGCGGTGTCGATGTGGTACTTCGCGCCCATCACGCACGACTGGGGCGCGGCGCAACTGCTGCTGCCGCAGGCGCTGCGCGGCATGGCCCAGCAGTTCGCGGTGGCGCCCACGGTGACACTGACCCTGGGCAGCCTGCCGCCGGAGCGGCTCAAGCTTGCGTCCGGGCTGTTCAACCTGATGCGCAACCTGGGCGGGGCCATCGGCATCGCCGCCTGCGCGACCGCGCTCAACAACCGCGGCAACCTGCACTTCCTGCGCGAGGCAGAGCACCTGAACATCCGTAATGAAGCCATGGGCAACCTGTTGCAAGGGATCAGCGACCAGTTCGTCGCGGTCGGGCACGATGCCCTCGATGCGCAGACCGCCGCCCTCAGGCAATTGTGGGGACTGGCCTGGCGCGAGGCGCAGACCCAGACCTTTGGCGACATCTTCCTGCTGATCCTGGTCTGCTTCGCGATCGCCACCGCCATGGTGCCGCTGATGCGCAAGGTTGCAGCGCCGAAGGGTCCGTCGGCAGACGCGCATTGATTGTGGAACGACCATGAAAGTCAGTCTGTGCAATCGGCTCCTGCCTGTCGCGCTGATCGTGGCGAGCGCCACGGTGGCATATGCGGGGGAGCGCCCGCGCGAAAACGGTGTGGCGTGCGCTCGTGCAGCTAATGCCTATTGCAATCTTCCAGATCAGGGCAACAGGCCAATGCCGCAAGGCGTGCCGCAGGGAGAGTCCGCTTGACTGGCGTGCCAGTCCTTCAGCCGGGCTGCTTTGTATCCAAGTATGTCGCCATCGCGGATACATACACAGCGATACAAATCCCCTGAAATCCGACACATTCCGCTTGCCATGGCCTCCTAGACTCGTGCTCACATTGATCACGCAAACGGGAGAAGCAAATGTCGAAGACAGTCGATCTACCTCGTCGAGGCTTTCTGGGTGCAGCGGCAGTGACGCTGGCCACCGCGCCGTTCGGGCTGCCGCAGGCCGCCCGCGCGCAAACCGGTCTGTCGAAGGCGCCGGCGCTGCCCTTGACCACGCCGGGCACCCATGCCAGCTTCGCGCCGGTCAAGCAAGTCAACGCCGGCGTGCTCAATATCGGCTACGCCGAGGCCGGCCCTGCCACAGGGCCGGTCGCGCTGCTGCTGCACGGCTGGCCCTACGACATCCACAGCTTTGTCGACGTGGCGCCGCTGCTGGCGGCCCGCGGCTATCGCGTGATCATTCCCCACCTGCGTGGTTTTGGCTCGACGTCCTTCCTGTCTGCCGACACCATGCGCAACGGCCAGCCCGTAGCGATAGCCGCCGACATGATCGCGCTGATGGACGCGCTGAATATCCGCAATGCCGTAGTGGCCGGCTTTGACTGGGGCGCGCGCACCGCCGACATCATGGCGGCGATCTGGCCGGACCGCTGCAGGGGGCTGGTCGCGGTCAGCGGCTACCTGATCGGCAGCCAGGCAGCCGGCAAGCAGCCGCTACCACCCGAGGCCGAGCTCCAGTGGTGGTACCAGTTCTATTTCTCCACCGACCGGGGCCGCGCCGGCTACCAGAAGTACACCCACCAGTTCGCCAGGCTGATCTGGAAACTGGCATCGCCGCAATGGAAGTTCGATGATGCGACGTTCAACCGCAGCGCCGCCGCCTTCGACAATCCCGACCACGTCGAAATCACCATTCACAACTACCGCTGGCGGCAGGGGTTGGCCAGCGGGGAAGCCAGGTTCGACGACCTCGAGAAGCGGCTCGCCACGGCACCCGCCATCGGCGTGCCCACCATCACCATCGAGGGCGATGCCAACGGCGCGCCGCACCCCGAGCCCAGCGCCTATGCCAGCAAGTTCACGGGCCGCTACGAGCACCGGGAACTGACAGGCGGGATCGGCCACAACCCGCCGCAGGAAGCGCCCACGGCGTTTGCGCAGGCGGTGCTCGATGTAGACAGGCGCTGACGCATGAGGGGCGCAATGCGCAGATTGCTGATACTGGCTGCCATGACGCTGTCAGCGCTGGCATCGGAGCTGGGCGGCGCTGGCCATCGGTGCGCATGGTCGGGCATGCCCCGGACCATGCGCCCGGATAAGCGGGCACGAAGCAAGGGCGGCTCGGGCGCTGAAGGCATTGCCATGCTTCAGCGCCCGCCGCCGCCCGCCTGCCGCGCTCAGCGCAACGACCTGAACGCTGCGCGCAACTCTTGAGCGAACAGCTGCGGCTCTTCCCATGCCGCGAAGTGCCCCCCCTTGTCGACCTTGTTGAAGTAGGTCAGCCGGGGGTAGGCGCGCTCGGCCCAGCTGCGCGGGGCTTGATAGAGCTCGCCGGGAAATACCGTCACGCCTACAGGCACCTTGATCTGTGCGGTCATCTGCTCGGCGGCGTTGAAGTTGTTGGTGTTGTTTTCCCAATATAGCTGTGCTGACGACGTGGCGCTGTTGGTGAGCCAGTAGAGCGTGATGTCGTCGAGCATCTCGTCCCTGGTCAGCGAGCGCTCGGGGTTGCCACCGCTGAAGGTCCAGGCGGCAAACTTGTCATAGATCCATGCCGCCTGCCCTGCGGGGGAATCCGCCAGGCCATAGCCCACGGTCTGCGGGCGGGTCACCATCATCGCGGCATAGCCGCCGCCCAGCGTATACAACTTGTTCATCGACTCGAAGGCTGACCTTTCGGCGGCGGACAGGCCGGCCGGCGCTGCTTCGCCGTTCTTCAGCGCCCGGGCGACGTCCGCTGGCACGGTGGCGGGCATATTGACGTGAATGCCGAGCAAGCCCTGTGGTGCCTGGCGGCCCTGCGCATGCGCCACGACCGAGCCCCAGTCGCCGCCCTGTGACACATAACGTGTGTAGCCCAGCCGCTTCATCAACACATCCCACGCACCTGCAATGCGGTCGGGACCCCAGCCGGTCCCGACGGGTTTGCCGGAGAAGCCGTAGCCGGGCATCGACGGAATCACCACATCGAAGGCGTCCTCGGCACGGCCGCCGTAGGCGGTGGGATCGGTGAGCGGGCCAATCACCTTCAGCAGTTCAAAGACCGAGCCCGGCCAGCCGTGGGTGATGACGAGCGGCAGCGCATTGGGATGGCGCGATCGCACATGCAGGAAGTGGATGTCGAGCCCGTCGATCCTGGTGACGAACTGGGGGTAGGCGTTCAGCTTTTGCTCTGCCTTGAACCAGTCGTAGTCGTTGCCCCAATAGCGCACCAGCTCCTGGATCTTCGCCAGCTGCACGCCCTGCGATTGATCGGATACCGTCTCGCGGTCTGGCCAGCGCGTGGCGGCGATGCGCTGGCGCAGGTCGGCCAGTGCCGCTTGCGGGAAGCTGGCGTGGAAGGGGCGAATGGATGCGTCCTCGGTCGCCGCGCGTTGCGGGATTGCGCCGCCTTCGGCGGCCGGCGATGCCTGGGCGTGGCTTGGCAAGGCCAATTGAGCCAGGCATAAAGCGATCGTGGCGATGGCAGGTGCCGTGCGTGTTGCGTGGAGTTTCATGTCGATACCAGGTAGAGGGAAAGTGGAATCCGGTCAGCGGCGTGTCGTTGGCGGGTGCACGTCGGGTTTCGGTTGATACACCGCGGCGGCGTAGATGGCATCCGCAACCTGCTTCGGCCTTGACAGCTGCGGTACGTGGCTCGTCGGCAGTGTCACGATGCGGGCGGAGATCTTCTGTGCCATCGCTTTCTGCAAGGCGGGCTGGATCATGTGATCCTGCTCGCTGAGGATGTACCAGGACGGCCTGGTCCGCCATGCGGCAACCGTGACCTTGTCCTCGAAGCTCTTGCCGCTGACGGGTCCCTGTGTCGCCGCCATGATCCGGGTCTGGGCCGCCGGCACGTCCTGGGCGAAGTGTTTGGACATCCCCTCGGGCGTCAGCGTCAGGAAACCGTCCTTGTCAGCGACGATGAAGCTGGATCCCTCGGGCTTTGGGTAATCCTTGGCCAGGTCCGCCACCGACTGGTTTTCCGAAGGTGCAAACGCCGCGACATAGACCAGGGCCTTGACGCGCTCATGCTGTCCGATTTCAGAGATCACCACACCGCCCCAGGAATGCCCCACCAGCACGACCGGTCCGGCCTGCTTGTCGAGCGCGCGGCGCGTGGCTGCCACGTCGTCGGCCAGGGAAGACAGCGGGTTCTGGACCGATACAACATGAAGCCCCTTGGACTGGAGCAGGGCAATGACCTTGTCCCAGGCCGATCCGTCGGCAAAGGCGCCGTGCACAAACACCACCGTGGTAGCGCGGGTGTCAGCAGCCGGTGCGGCGGCGGCTGTGCTCGCAGCGGCTGCAAGGCTGCTGACGGTGGCAACAAGCGCCGCAGTCCTGATGAACGTATTCAATGTCTTCATGCGATTCCCCTTAAGGGTCAGGTACTAATGGGATTGGAGAGTGGCCGCTCTGCCGGCATCGGCAGCCCGGGTCAGACGGTGAGGGCGGCCACGCAAAGGGCTGTCCCGAAGGCATACGTTCCCAGGGCACCAACGGCGCGGGCCGGATTCGGCCTGGACATGGAGGGCCAGGCAAGCAGTGCAACCACCAGGAGCACGCGACAGGCAGTTGCACCTGCCATGCACCAGACCGCCCAGCCAGGCGGATGCTGAGTTCCGAGGTACAGGAAGAGCACCGCAAGGAACGGCGCGTACTCGGTGGTGTTGCCGTGAGCGCGAATCAGCCGTGCCAGCAGTTGATCGGGCTCGGATGGGTAGCCGCTCAGCACGCCGATCCTGGACCGCTGCACCGAGGTGGCGAGTCCGAGCGAGAACAGAAGCAGACCGAGGACAGTGGTGCAGGCCAGCGCAATGATGTTCATTCGATACCTCGTGGATGGTCGATAGCGCGCATTGGGAGAAGCCCATCGGGAGTTGATTGACAGTTTTAGGATAGGGTCCTAGCCTTTGTCCTGAATGACGAACTTCCCTCGTTTCAGGACAACATGAACCAAATCGGCCTCGTGCTCTTCCCCGGCTTTCAGATGCTCGATTTGGCGGCGGTGTCGGTCTTCGAGATGGCTAACCTCGAAGTGCGGGTCCCGGCCTACGAAATCCATGTCGTCTCGGAACGCGGCGGGGCCGTGAAGAGTTCAATGGGCACGGCGATCCAGACCACCGCGATGGATCCGCTGGCTTTTGACACGCTGATGGTTGGGGGCGCTACCTCGGTGCCGGCGCCATCGCCCAGGCTGCTGCGCCTGCTAGGCCATGCACTCGAGCCGACCAGGCGCATGGCCAGCATCTGCACGGGGGCGTTCATCCTCGCCGAGGCCGGCATCCTGGACGGCCGGCGGGCTACTACGCATTGGCACCATGCCAGTACGCTGCGGCAGCGCTTTCCTGCGGTGCGCGTCGAAGACGACCGCATCTTTGTCCGGGACGGAACGGTGTGGACATCGGCCGGCATGACGGCATGCATCGACCTTGCGCTGGCACTGGTAGAGCAAGACCTGGGGACCGACGTGTCGCGCGCAGTCGCGAAGAAGCTCGTGGTTCATCACCGCCGTGCCGGGGGGCAGTCCCAGTTCTCGATGTTGTCGGAACTGGAATCGAGGTCAGAGCGCATACAAGCGGCATTGACCTACGCCAGGAATCATCTGCACCAGGATCTGTCGGTGGAGCTGCTCGCCAGCGCCGCCAACATGAGCCCGCGGCATTTCAGCCGCGAGTTCCGGCAGAGCACGGGCCAGTCCCCGGCACGTGCCGTCGAGCGCTTGCGCGCCGACACGGCCCGCCTGCTCGTGGAAGCCGGCACGCTGACGATCGAGCGCATCGCCAGCAAGACCGGCTTCTCCGACCCGGAGCGCATGCGCCGGGCGTTCTTGCGGATTTTCGGCGAGCCGCCGCAATCCCTCAAGCGTGCCGCCCGTGCGCGGCGCAGCGAAGAGCCGGCCGCCGTGTGACGGACGGCCAGGCGCTGTGCGTCACGCTATTCGGGACACCGGCGCATGATAATATTCGCATGCGAACGAAATCTCACCCTTTATGACGCACCAGACATGGAACATCGCCTCGTCTACCTGTTGAACGTGGGTCAGCGGCGCCTGCAGCGGTGGTCACAAGCGCGCACTGCCGCGGGTGGCGTGACATCAGCCCAGGCCGGACTGCTTTTCTTCCTGGGCAGCAACGATGGCGCGCTGACGAGCGAGGCTGCCGCGGCGCTGGACCTGGGCGCGCCCGGGATGAGCGGCCTGGCCGACCGGACCGAAAGGGCCGGCCTGATCGAGCGCCGGCCGGACGAGAACGATGGCCGTGCCTCGCGCCTGTGGCTGACGGAGGCAGGGCGCCTGGCGCGCCAGCGTTCCAAGGCGAGCATGAAGGCATTGAATACCAGGCTCACCGAAGGTTTCACCGCCGCCGAGATCGACGTGGTGGCGCGCTGGCTGACCAGCCTCCAGACAAAGTTTCCGGCCGCGGACGAGGGCGAGGTGTAGCCTCGCAGCGGCCGGAGAGCGAGGCAGTCGACTCACTGCGCGGCAACCCTGGTGAAGTCTGGTTTGCGCTTTTCGGCGAAGGCCGAGAATGCTTCCCGGGCTTCCGCACTGGCCAGCCGCTCCTCGAACCTGGCGCTTTCGCTGTTCATCTGCGAAACCAGTTTTTCCGCATTGCGCATGAGCTGTTTCATTGCGCTCAGGGAGCCGGCCGGCCTGGCGGCAATCTTCTCGGCCATCCGGCGCGCATCCGTGCGCAGCTGGTCATTGGCGCAAACCTTGTTCGCGATGCCCCATGCCAAGGCCGTTTGCGCGTCAAGCGGCTCGCCCAGCGCGAACATCTCGAAAGCCCTGACGTGCCCGATCCGCAGCGGCAGCAGGTAACTCGAAGCCGCTTCGGGAACCAAGGCGAGATTGACGAAAGGCGTGATCAGTTGCGCGTCCTGGCCGAGCACCACGTAATCACAATGCAGCAGCATGGTGGTCCCGACGCCGACGGCCTTGCCATTGACCGCGGCGACAATCGGTACGGTCGAATTGGCAAGGGCGCGCAGGAAGCGATGCACGTGACGTTCGCTGGGGCCATTTCCCGACGCGATCGCCGCGAATTCGCCGAGATCATTGCCGGCCGTAAAGCTGTCCCCGTCCCCCTGCAGCAGCAATACCCGGATAGCCCGGTCCTGCTGTGCCTGCTCGATGGTGTCGGCAAGTGCGCCGTACATCTCGTTCGTCAAGGCGTTCATCTTGTCCGGCCGCGCAAGCGTCATGGTCAGCACGCCGCCGGTGAGGTCAATGCGGATTTCGGGGGTCATTGGTCGGTCTCCAGGTGAGAGTTGCACGCTGCCGTGCAGGCATCGCGATTAAGTTCGCATGCGAAGTATATAGATAGTTCGTGTGCGAAGTAAACGGTTGAGGCCGGGCAGTGTGCAGAATCGGCGTCTGGGCGGCGGTGCCCTCCACATAGACGGTGTGGGCAGGGGCGTGCTTCCGGTGCCTCGCGGGCGCGGAATACAGCACAAGCGAAAAACGAACTTGCACGATGATAGTGACTACCCTAGACTGACTTTCAAATCGATAGCAAGCAGGTCTCTCGAGGAAGCCAATCATGCAGAAGAAGCCACTTGGCGAAACGCCGTGTCCGATCGCTCGCACCGCGGCCCGCGTCGCCGACAGCTGGAGCGTATTGATCCTGCGCGAAGCCTTTTACGGCGTGACCCGGTTCGACGAGTTCCAGCAAAACCTGGCTATCGCGCCCAATATGCTCACGCGTCGCCTGAACTCGCTTGTCGAAGAAGGCATGCTTGAGCGTCGCCAGTACTGCGACCGCCCGCCCCGCTCCGAGTACATCCTGACCGAGCGCGGGCGCGATTTCCGCCAGGTGCTGCTGGCGATGCTGGCCTGGGGCAACAAGCATCTCGCGCCTGAAGGTGAAAGCGTGCAGTTGACGAACCGGCGCACCGGCGTGCGCGTGGAGCCTGTGCTGGTCGACCCCGCCAACGGGCGCCCGGTCACCGATGCCGACTATCACCTTGCACCCGGCCCCGCCGCCAGTGACCGCGTGCGCCAGCGGCTGTCGCGCTCGGCGGAAGCCTGAGCCGGATTTCCCGCGCAGCCAATTCTTGTTGCAACCTTCAAGACCCGGCTACCGGGCGCATACCGCATGGAGTGCGTGCGGCCGATTGAAACTGATTGTTTGGTAGGGAGAATGCGATGCATGCAAGAGATGTCGTGCTGTGCCAGCCGGTGCGCACCGCCATTGGCGCCTACAACGGCTCACTGAAGGCCGTTCCGGCGGTTGATCTCGGCGCCGCAGCGATACGGGCAACCGTGGCACGGGCGGGAATCGATCCAGGCGAGGTCGGCAGCGTGGTGTTCGGAAATGTGATCCAGGCCGGCAACCGCATGAACCCGGCCCGGCAGGCTGCCATTGGGGCAGGGCTGCCGGTTTCGGTTCCGGCGATGACCGTCAACCGCGTTTGCGGCTCGGGGGCCCAGGCCATCGCCACGGCAGCGGACGAGGTACGGCTCGGCTATGTAGATATCGCCATCGCCGGCGGCATGGAAAACATGGATCGCGCGCCATACCTGATGCCGTCCGGCCGCTGGGGTCAACGCATGGGCGATTCCGTCCTGTACGACAGCATGCTGCACGACGGCCTGTTTGACGCCTTCTCCGGTGAGCACTCCGGATGGCATACCGAGGACCTTGTCGCCCGCTACGCGCTGACCCGCGAGGCCCAAGACCGCTGGGCCGAGCGTTCGCAGCGGAATTTCGCGCTGGCGCAGGCGAACGGGCGATTCACCGGCCAGATTGCCGGGGTGGCGACCAAAGGGAAGGGCGGTACGGCCATGTTCGAAGTGGACGAAGCCAACCGCCCTGATACCAGCCTCGATACGCTCGGCCGGCTCAAGCCGGCGTTTCGCCCGGACGGCACGATTACCGCCGGCAATGCGCCCGGGCTCAACAGCGGCGCAGCGGCCATGATCATTGCCGAACGTGCGCTGGCTGAAGCCAGGGGGCTGCAGCCGTTGGGACGATTGGCCGCTTACGGTGTCGGGGCCGTGGAGCCCGGCATGTTCGGGCTGGGCCCGGTCCCGGCGGTGCGGCAGGCGCTGCAACGCGCCGGCTGGGAGCTGGGCGACATTGAACGCATCGAGATCAATGAAGCATTTGCCGCGGTGCCGCTGGCTGTCGCGGTGGAGCTCGGATTGCCGCACGACATCATCAACGTCGACGGTGGCGCCATTGCCCACGGCCATCCGATCGGTGCGACCGGCGCGGTGCTGACGACGCGGCTGCTGCATGCCATGCGCGCCGACGGCATACGGCGCGGCATCGTCACGCTGTGCATCGGCGGCGGACAAGGGATTGCGCTGGCGCTCGAGACGCTGGCCTGATCCGTCTGTTCTCGTAGCGGGCGTGCATTGATGCAAAGTTCAGCACAAACCATCTGGAGGAGAAAATGAACATTCAATACATCGAGGATCTCGCGGCGGGCCAACGATACGGTTCGGGGCGGCTGACCGTCGCGCCTGAACGGATCAAGGCCTTTGCTGCCGAGTTCGACCCGCAGCCCTTCCATCTCGATGAAGCCGCCGCCCGCGACACACTGTTTCGTGGACTGGCTGCGAGCGGTTGGCATACCGCTGCGCTGACGATGCGCCTGCTGGTCGACGGCGAATTCCGGCCCGCGGGCGGCATCGTCGGCGCGGGCTTCGAGGAGCTGCGCTGGCCAAGGCCGGTTCGCCCTGGCGATGAACTGCATATCGAGAGCGAGATACTTGAAGTGCGGATTTCGAAATCGCGCCCCGACCAGGGCGTGGTGAAGGTGCGTACCACAACCTTCAACCAGGCCGACGAGCCAGTGCAGGTTTTCACCGGCAACCTGATCGTCCAGTGCCGCCCCGCAGCCGCCGCGCAGGCAGAGGCGTCATGAAGATTCTTGTACTCGGTGCCGGGGGCATGGGCGGCTACTATGGCGCGCGCCTGATCGAGGCAGGCGCGGATGTCACCTTCATGTTGCGGCCCGGCCGCGCGCGGGCGCTGGAACGGGTTGGCCTGGCCGTGCGTAGCGAACTTGGCGACTTCCACCGCCCGGTAAAGATGGTCCTGGCCGGTCAGGTCGGCGCGCAGTTCGACGTGGTACTGCTGGCATGCAAGGCCTACGACCTTGCCGACGCGATCCGGGCCATCAGCCCGGCCGTTGGCCGGGACACTGCGGTATTGCCTCTGCTCAACGGCCTTGACGCCTATGACCGGCTCGACCAGTGCTTTGGCAGGCAACGCGTGCTGGGTGGAGTCGCATACATAGCGACAACGCTGGCGGCGGATGGAACCGTCGTGCACGCCGGCCGCATGGACCGGCTGGTAGTCGGCCCGCGCGCCGCGCAGGGGTCGGCATTGGCCGCGGATTTCCATGCGCTGGTGTCCAGGGCGGCCGGTACGCGTGAGCTATCGGGCGCCATCGGGCAGGAGCTGTGGAACAAGTGGGCCATGATTGCCGCCGGCGCAGTGATGACATGCCTGATGCGCGGGACCGTGGCGGACATCATGAAGACCCAGGATGGCCGTCGCCTGATGCTTGACGCGATTGCGGAGTGCCGCACGGTGGCGCAACTGTACGGCCATGCCATCCCTGAACCCGTTGTCGCTGCCATGCAGGCCCGACTGCTGGACGAAGCATCGACCTGGGCTGCCTCGATGATGCGGGATATAGCGCGGGGCGCCCCACGCATAGAAGCCGACGCCATCGTCGGCGATCTCATCAAGCGCGCAGCCGGGTACGGGCATGAGCTTCCGTTGAGCCGTGCGGCATATTGCCACCTGCAGGTCTATGAGCGCCAGCGCGCTGCGCACCAGACGGCTGGCTGAGCAGCCTTCGCCCATTCATGGAAATCACCAATCACGACATGACTATGCCGTCAGACTGTGCTGCGCGCGACCGAGGATGTCGAAAATGCCTTCTCGGCGCTGATCAAGCGTGAAGATCCGGCCGGCACGCTGGCACAAGGCGAGACATCGCCGGCGTTAGAAACTCCGGCGTGCGTGGTGCTTTCAGCAGATCGGCCAGCACCGCCTCGTATTCGCGCCGGTAGGACGCTTTCAGGTGGTGGTCCCTGAAATGCTGCTCGCTGCAGGCCCAGTTCTCATAGAGAACCAGGGTGTCAGGATCTTCGAGCGAGCGGTGCAGATACGTGTTGATAAAGTCCGGCTCCTTCGACATCTGCTCGAGGACATCAAGCAGTCTCGACTCTAGCTCAGCGCGCCGCTCGGGCTTGCCCGGCAGATGGACGATAAAGGCAATGGATTGGTTCATGAAGCTGCTCCAGGCAGGATGGGCCACCTCATGCGCAGACCGCGCCCACGCCGCGGCCCGCAGAGGCATTGACTTACAGTTGGCTCATGCCGCCGTCGGCGATGATTTCCGTACCGACGATGAAGGCCGATTCGGGCGCCGACAGATGCAGCACCGTCGACGCAATCTCCGCCGGCAGGCCGAAGCGGCCCAGCGGAATCCGGCTCTGGATCTGCGCGGCAGTGGCCGACAGGGTGTCGGCTTCCAGGCCCAGCTTGCCGTACAGCGGCGTCGTCACCGGCCCGGGGCTGACCACATTTACCCGGATGCCCGAGCTGACCAGCTCACCCGACAGGGTCCTGGCAAGCGAGATCAGTGCTGCCTTGCTGGCGGCATACACGGAAGACATCGGCATGCCGATGCGCGCATTGATCGAGCCGTTCAGCACGATCGACGTGCCCCGGTTCAGCAGCGGCAGCAGCGCCTGGATCTGGAAGTACGCGCCCTTCACGTTGGCGTTGAAGGTGGCGTCCCACAGTGCCTCGTCCACATCGGCAACGGCGGCAAACTTGGCAATGCCGGCGTTGATGAAGACGGCGTCCAGGCGGATGCCTGCGTCGGTCAGCTGGCGAGCCAGGTCACGCGCGGCCTGCACGGTGCCGGTTTCGTTGCGGATGGCGATGGCCTCGTTGCCGAGCGTGGCGCGGGCGCCCTCCAGTGCCGCTGCGTCGCGGCCGGTGATGACCACGCGGGCGCCTTCCTGGGCGAATGCCTGGGCAGCCGCCAGGCCGATGCCGCTGTTGCCGCCAGTGATCAGAACGGTCTTGCCTTCGAAGCGATTCATGATGTCCTCCAATCGGGAAAGGTGAATTTGAACAATTGCGTGACTGGAGTATGGGCGCTGGCCTCCGGTTTGCCATACGATCAATCCGACGAACACGTTCGAAGGAGTTGCACATGTTGTCGGAGGACGAATTGGCCCTGCTGGAGGCCATCCGGGAGGCCGGCAGCCTGTCGCGCGCGGCGGCCAGGCTGGGCAAGGCGCCGTCCACGGTGTCGCACGCCGCGCGGCAGCTGGAGCAGCGCTTTGATGCACTCTTGTTCGACCGCCGCGGCTACCGCCTGCAGCTGACGCGCGCCGGCGAATTGCTCACCGAAGAAGCCGCCCGGCTTGCGCAGGATGTCGCGCGCGTCACACAGCGCGTGCGGCAGGTCGCCAATGGCTGGGAAGACCGGTTGTGGATCGTGACCGACGAGCTGATGGAATTCGAGACGCTGATGCCCGTCATGCATGCGTTCGACGCGCAGGAATCCGGCGTGGCGCTGCGCGTCACACACGAAGTGCTGGCCGGCACCTGGGAAGCGCTGCGGGATGGCCGCGCCGATCTGGTCATCGGTGCCACCAACGAGCCGCCCGCCATCCCCAACCTGGGGTGGTTCGAGCTGGGCGTGATCGAATGGGTGTTTGCGGTCTCGCCCCGGCATCCGCTGGCGGCCGCGCGCGAACCATTGACACGTGAGGAGATCGCCCGCCATCGTGCCGTGGTGGTGGCAGATTCATCACGCCTCACGGGCGGCCGCGCTTACGGCATGGTGGGTGGTCAGCGCTTGCTGGCCGTGCCGAGCGTGCGAGCCAAGACCCTGGCGCAGCGCGATGGCCTGGGGATCGGCTGGCTGCCCAGGCACCGGGTCGGCTCGCTGCTGCAGCGCGGCGAACTGATAGAGAAGCGCACCGCCGACCCGCGCGAGCCCAACCTGCTCTACGTGGGCTGGCGCGGCGATCACGAAGGCCGCGCGCTGCAATGGTGGCTGGAGCAGTTGCGACGGCCTCGGCTGGCCAGGCTGCTGGTGCGGGGCGTCGACGCCTACGCGTAGCTGGCAGGGCAGCGTCGCACCATCTAAAGTACCTTGTGGCTTTGCGATACCAGGCAAGGAGAATCGTGATGGCTCAAGGATTCGACGCGATCATCATCGGCACCGGACAAGCCGGTCCCGCACTCGCTGCGCGGCTGGCCGGCGCGGGCATGAAAACGGCCGTCATCGAGCGCGCGCGTTTTGGCGGCACCTGCGTGAACACCGGCTGCATTCCCACCAAAACCCTCATCGCAAGCGCGTACGCAGCGCAACTGGCGCGGCGGGCTGCCGAGTACGGCGTGACCATCGGCGGGCCGGTCGCCGTCGACATGAAGCAGGTGAAGGCACGCAAGGACGAGATCTCCGGCCGTTCCAGCAACGGTGTGGAACAGTGGATGCGCGGGCTGGAGAACGTCACGGTGTATCAAGGTCATGCCCGCTTTGAAAGCGCGCATAGCGTGCGGGTCAACGGCGAACTGCTGGAAGCTGACCGGATTTTCGTGAACGTCGGCGGCCGGGCCCTGGTTCCGCCCATGCCCGGGCTGGACCAGGTGCCGTACCTGACCAACTCGAGCATGATGGAGGTGGATTTCCTGCCGGAGCACCTGATCATCGTTGGCGGCAGCTACATTGGCCTTGAGTTTGGCCAGATGTACCGGCGTTTTGGGGCCAGGGTGACCGTTGTCGAAAAAGGCTCGCGCCTGATCCAGCGCGAAGACGAGGATGTGTCGCAGGCGGTGCTGGAGATCCTGGAGCGCGAGGGGATCGAAATCCGGCTCAATGCCAACTGCCTGAGCGCGCGCAGGGAAGGCGACCACATTGCGGTCGGGCTGGATTGTTCGGACGGGGCGCGCGACGTCCACGGCTCGCACCTGCTGCTGGCGGTCGGGCGCGTGCCCAACACGGAGGACCTGGGGCTGGACCAGGCGGGGGTGGAGACCGACGCCCGCGGCTATATCCAGGTAGACGAACAGTTGCGCACCAATGTCCCCGGCATCTGGGCGCTTGGCGACTGCAATGGCCGCGGAGCGTTCACGCATACGTCGTACAACGACTATGAGATCGTCGCTGCCAACCTTCTCGACAACGATCCCCGCAAGGTGACGGACCGCATCGCAGCCTATGCCATGTTCATCGACCCTCCGCTCGGCCGCGCCGGCATGACGGAAGCAGAAGCCCGGCAATCCGGACGCAGGCTGCTGGTCGGCTCTCGCCCCATGAGCCGCGTCGGGCGAGCCGTGGAGAAGGGCGAGAGCCAGGGCTTCATGAAGGTCGTGGTCGACGCCGATACCCGCATGATCCTGGGCGCCGCGATCCTCGGCGTGACCGGCGACGAGGTGATTCACTCACTGCTCGACATCATGTATGCCAAGGCACCCTATACCACCATCAGCCGCGCGATGCACATCCATCCGACGGTGTCGGAGCTGGTACCGACGCTGCTGCAGGAATTGCGGCTACAGGCTTAGCTGGCGCGCCGGCTCGACCGGGGCGCACATCAGAGGAACGGCGCAATGTTCGCCATCGCGCGCGTCACGTAGGCCACCTTCTCGCCCACTGGCGCCACATAGTCAATCGCGTTGCGTGCAGCCTCGACGCCTTCCAGACGGGCGATGAACCAGGCGGCCAGGTACTGCGACGCCAGGCATCCGCCGGCGGTTGCAACGTTTCCCCTGGCGACAAACGGCTGATCGAGCACAGCCACGCCTGCCTCCACTACCCATGGCTTGGAGATCAGGTCCGTACAGGCCGGAACGTCGTTCACCAAGCCCAGTTTGGCTAGTATGAGCGTGCCCGAGCATTGCGCGCCCAACAACTGGCGCGTCGGGTCGAAGCGGAGTTGCGACATCAGCGCGGTATCGGCGACGACTTCCCGGGTTCGTATCCCACTACCCACCAGCACAGCGTCCGCGTTGCATGCGTCCTCCAACGATGCTTGCGCCTCCATCACCACACCGTTCAGCGAACGCACCTTGGCCGCCGGACTGGCGATCGAAACCCGCCAGCCGGGCCGCTTGACCCGGTTGAGGATGGAGAGCGCGATCAGCGAGTCGATTTCGTTAAAGCCTTCGAAGGTCAGGATGGCGATATGCATGGGGCCTCGTGGGAGTGGCGACGTTGGGTTGCGCCATCGTAGAGCCGGCAGTCAGTACATTCAAATAATTGTTATAGATACGCTCAGGCTGCGTCCTGCGGGTCCGCAAACGTCGCCATGCGCAGGATCGCTTGCCTGAGCTCCGACCTGAGTTGCGCCACCAGCTCCGCGGCCGGCAGGGACCTGGCCAGCGGCGCTGCCTGCCCGGCCCACTGCGCCGCGTACTCAGCGCTCCCCGCGGCCTTGGCAGCGGCGTGAAGCGCCTTTCCCGCGTCATAGGCGATCGGGTAGTCCGGCACCGGAGGTGCGTCGGCGGCGGCGCCGAGTGCCGTGAGCCGGTTGGTGAAGCCCCTGGCCGCGCGGCCCGATATGGCGCGGGTGAGCGTGGTCGCGCGCGGCTGGGGCGCGGTCAGCGCCGCGCGATAGGCGGCATCGGCAGATGACTCCGGGCAGGCGACGAATGCGGTGCCAAGCTGGGCGGCTTCTGCCCCGAGAGCCAGTACCGCGGCAATGCCTGCCCCGTCCATGATGCCGCCCGAGGCAATCACCGGAAGTTTCGTGCCCAGCACCAGAAGACGCACCAGAGCCAGCGTGCCGAGGCCTTCGTCGTAGCCATCGGTGTCGAAGGCGCCGCGGTGTCCGCCAGCTTCAATGCCTTGCGCGACGATGGCGTCCACGCCGGCGGCCTCTATCTGGCGGGCCTCATGCAGGGACGTTGCACTGGCCAGCAGCACAATGCCGGCCGCGCGCAGCGCGTCAATTTTCTGCTTGGCGGGAAGGCCAAAATGGAAGCTCACAACCGCTGGCTTTTCTTCCAGCAGCATCTGGAACATGGCGTCGTCGGCCACGAAACTCCTGTAGATCTCGCGCAAGCTGGCGGGTGTGGTCGCGCCGTGCTCGGCAAACTGGGCGGCAAGGTAGCTGAGCCAGGCCTGCTCGCGCACCTCATCGGCCTTGGCGGGGGCGTGGCAGAACAGGTTGACGTTGAATGGCTTGCCGGTCAGCGCTCGTGTCTCGCGGATTGTCTTTCGCGCCGCTTCGGCATCCATTGCCCCGACGCCGAGCGAGCCCAGCCCGCCGGCCTCTGACACGGCTGCAGCCATGGCCGCTGTGCTGACACCGGCCATGGGCGCCTGGATGATGGGCGTGGAAATGCCCAGGATCGAACAAAGGTTGCGGCGCTGGCTGGAAGGCCTGGAAGTGTCCATGAGAGTCTCTTTCGCTTTGATGTGCATGATTCCGCTCGGGAAATTTTCGAAGGCGAGGCTGTGTCGGAGGGTATCGAGAATGCCATGAAATCTCGCGGCGTGAGAAGTTGCTGCGGCTTCGCAATGCATTGTTCATCGCGCGACGCATCCGGACCTGTCGGTGCCGGGCAAGGTGGCTTACCGCGCGCGCCCCGCATTGCGTGCCTGGAATACCCGGCAACTATCGACTAGCTTGAAAGCCTTGGGCCGCTTTGATGGGGCATCATGATGAAGAGGATCACAGGGCGCCTGGCCACCATTGTCTCCGTGGGTGTAGCAGCGGGCCTTACTGCCGCAAGCGGCGCGTGGGCCTCTGACATCGTCTGCAAGCCAATTGCGCGCGAATCCCCCGTACGCTGCAACAATCCGGATGGCTCCGGGGTGAGATGCAGCCTTGCGACGGACGAGGCCGGTCCGCAGGCGCGCCCGCGGCATCTGATCTGCGATTCCCCCAGGCTGTCAGAGCGCTACGAGCGCATTTACGCCGAGCAGCAGAGGATGCTGCGCAAGGGCAGGATCCTGGACTCGGACATCGCGGCGTGGCGCGGCCGGCGCGATGCGTGCGGCTCGGTGCGCTGCCTGGAAAGCATGTTCGCGAAATTCTGGCGGGAGCGGGATTCGATGCGAATCGCACCGGGCCGGTCCGACTCCGCGAATCAAGCAGCAACGGCGGTGTCGCCACCCGCCAGCCAGGAGGCGGCACCGCCGCCTGCGGTGTCTTCCGCGCAGGGCTCGCAGACCTCAACGCAGATCCCTGCGCCGACGCAGCGCGTGCAAGAAGAGCCGCCGCCGGCAGAGCCGCTTGCCGAGGCGGCTGGACCGGAACCCGTCGAACCAACACGGCCGACGGCTCCGGCTGTTGAAACGCTGCCTGTCTGGCAAGCCACAGCGCCTCCCGTTGCCGAGAACAAGAACAGCCGCCCGGACAAGTCCCATCCGGCAGCCCTTGCCGTGGAGAGCCTGCTTTCAGGACTGGTCGTGATGGGTGCGGGGTTCCTGTGGACGCGCCGTGCCGCGCGCGCACAGGATCGGACGCGTTTCGCCATCCCGGCGGCGGCGGTGGTCGTCTATGGCTTGCTGCTTGTGAATGCGCTGCTGCTGCCGTTTACGCTTGCCGTGAAGTGAGGACACTGGCGCCTTACCGACGACAATGCATGGCTCCGCATCTTGAGCAGGCGGGGGCCATTGCGGCTCGGCGTGCAGCAGCTATGCATGGATGCGCCGCACCGGCGTTCAACGCCCCTTGAAAATCGGGTGCCGGGCGCAAACCGACAGCACGATGCGCTCGGACTGCACCAGGTAGTCGTTGAGGGCTGCGGCACACTCTGCGAGCTTGCCCGCCTCGAACAACTGCAGGATGTGCTGGTTCA
Organism: Cupriavidus necator; assembly: GCF_016127575.1. Taxonomy (NCBI): domain Bacteria; kingdom Pseudomonadati; phylum Pseudomonadota; class Betaproteobacteria; order Burkholderiales; family Burkholderiaceae; genus Cupriavidus; species Cupriavidus necator. Next base: position 1,927,818 of record NZ_CP066019.1, on the reverse strand, counting down.
GCTCGACATATGGGCCATGCAGGAATTCGGGATCCTGCAGCATGCCGAAAGCCAGGCGCAGCTCGGCCAGCAGGTGGGCGAACATCACGTTCAGCCGCTCGCTGTCGGCCAGTTCCACGATCGCCATATGGAACTCCATATTGGCGGTACCCGCGCCTTGCCAGTCGCCGCTGTCGCGGCAGCGCAGTCCCATTTCCACCGCTTCGCGCAGGTGCTTCCTGGCTGGATGGCTGGGGTAGGCCTGGGCGATGGCCTGGCACTCGATCATGCGGCGCACGCGGTAGATGTCGATGATGGCCGCAATGCTGGGAATTGCCACGGATACCCCGCGGTTGGGTTCGTGCTTGAGCAGGCCTTCCTTGGTCAGCACGCGAAAGGTCTCGCGCAAGGTGTTGCGCGAGATCTGCAGGCTCTCGCTAAGCGCGGCTTCCGACAAGCGCTGCCCGGGCGCGAATTCGCCATGCACGATGCGCTGGCGAATCTGCTCCGTGACCCGCTCGGCCAGGTTTCTTACGTCAGTACTGGATGTCATGTTGGCTTGCGTCAGGGGCGACAGGTTCAGGCATGCCCCGTGCGGCGATGTTATCTCACTTTGTTGAACAATAGGCACAAGATTGGTGCGAAGTCTGCCCTGCAGACGTGACTTAGGTGTATACGAGAATCGAACCTCAGCCAATATTGTTCAACAATATGTCACGGTGGTTGAGTCATACGTGCAGATAGATGAACATGGCATGTGTTTTGCTAAACAGCGGCTGGGGTGCGGGGCCGCTGTCTTAGTGGTCTTGCTCGCTACCGGAACTTCGTCGTGAAGACATCGCGACGAGCCTTGTCCACGCTTTGTCCTTATCCATAGTGAGCGCAACCATGTGGCTTAAAGAAACAAATCAGGCGGAGCGCAAGACGCTCTTTGCCGCCTTCGTCGGCTATGGGGTCGATGCCTTCGACTACATGATCTACACCTTCATGATCCCCACCTTCATCCTGGTGTGGGGCATGACCAAGGCCGAGGCTGGCTACATCGCGACGGGCGCGCTCATCAGCTCGGCCATCGGCGGCTGGCTGGCCGGCATCCTGGCCGACAAATATGGTCGCGTGCGGATCCTGCAGCTGACCGTGCTCTGGTTCAGTTTCTTCACGTTCCTGAGCGGCTTCACCCAGTCCCCCGAGCAACTGTTCCTGACCCGCATGCTGCAAGGCCTGGGCTTTGGCGGCGAATGGTCAGTCGGTTCCCTGCTGATCGCCGAGATGATCCGGGCCCGCCACCGTGGCAAGGCGGTCGGACTGGTGCAAAGCAGCTGGGCCATCGGCTGGGGCCTGTCGGCGATTGCATTCTGGGCGGTCTATGCCGTGTTCGAGCAGCAATACGCATGGCGCGTGCTGTTCTGGGCCGGCGTGCTGCCGGCGGTCTTTATCCTGTATATCCGCCGCAATATCTCCGAGCCCGAGGTGTATCAGGAAACCAGGGCCAAGCTGGCCCGCACCGGGCAAAGCAATAACTTCATGCTGATCTTCAAGCCCGGCGTGCTGCGCGTGACGGTGCTGGCAAGCCTGCTGGCGACCGGCATGCAAGGTGCCTACTATTCGGTGACGACCTGGCTGCCCACCTACCTCAAGATGGAACGCAATCTCTCCGTGCTCAACACCAGCGGCTACCTGATGGTGCTGATCGCCGGGTCCTTCGCCGGCTACCTGACCAGCGCCTGGCTGTCCGACCGCCTGGGGCGCCGGCGTTGCTTCATGCTGTTTGCGGTGAGCGCGGCCTTCCTCGTGATCTGCTATACGCAGTTGCCGATCACCGACGCCGCGATGCTGGTGCTGGGTTTCCCCCTGGGTTTCTTCCTGTCCGGGATCTTCTCGGGGATGGGGGCCTACCTGACGGAGCTGTATCCGAGCCATATCCGCGGCTCCGGCCAGGGCTTCTGCTACAACTTTGGCCGTGCGGTCGGTTCCATATTCCCGGCCATGATCGGGCATATGAGCGCATCGATGTCGCTGGGGGTTGCCATCGGCTATCTCGCCGCCGGCGCCTATGGGCTGGTCGTTATCGCCTGCCTGCTGTTGCCGGAAACGCAAGGGCGCGAATTGCTCGCCGAAGCCGGGGCCGAGGCCGCGCATTGATCTGATCCAAGACACTGGAGCAACACGCATGCAAGATTCCGCACTGGAACGCACCCGCATCGCCGCCGTGAACGCCGCGCGCGCAGCGCGCGCAAGCTACCGTGCCGGCACGGTACAGCCTACCGCCGGCATTGCACCGGGGATGACGCAAGCCAACATGATCGCGTTGCCGCGCGACTGGGCCTGGGACTTCCTGCTGTACGCGCAACGCAACCCCAAGGCCTGTCCCGTGCTCGACGTGATCGAAGCGGGTGCACAGCAGACCGTGCTGGCGCAAGGGGCCGATATCCGCACCGATATCCCGCTGTATCGCGTGTGGCGCGACGGCAAGCTGGCGGAGGAGGTGGCGGATGCCACGCCCCTGTGGACTGAGCACCCGGACCTGGTCACCTTCCTGATCGGCTGCAGCTTCACCTTCGAGACGCCGCTGCAAGAGGCAGGCATCGAGGTGCGGCATATCGCCGACGGTTCCAACGTGCCGATGTACCGCACCAACCGCCAGTGTCGCCCGGCTGGCCGCCTGCATGGCGAGATGGTCGTGTCCATGCGGCCCATCCCTGCGCATCGGGTTGCCGATGCGGTTTCCATCAGCGGACGCTTCCCGTCGGTGCACGGCTCGCCCGTCCATGTCGGCGATCCGGCCGCGCTGGGCATTGCCGACCTCGCCAGGCCTGACTTTGGTGACGCCGTGCGTATCGAGCCGGGCGAGATCCCGGTGTTCTGGGCTTGCGGCGTCACGCCCCAGGCGGCCGTGATGGCGTCAGGCGTGCCGTTCGCCGTGACGCATGCGCCGGGCCACATGTTCATTACCGACGTGCCAGACAGCACGTATCACGTCTAGGACCTCCGGGTCATTGCGGAGCTCGTTTTGCGTTTTCTGCCCGTCACTTCGAATGCACTGCTGGTGGAACTGGCCGACCTGGACCAGACCCTGGCCCTGCTGGCCTCGCTGCAGCGCGATCCCGTGCACGGCGTGGCGGAGCTGGTGCCCGCCGCGCGCACCATCCTCGTTCACTTCCGCCCATCGGCCATCAGCGCCGCCGCGCTGGTATCGGCCATCGCCGCGCGCGACCTGTCGCAGCGCGTCGAGCGCAGCAACATCCTGGTCGAGATTCCGGTGCGCTATGACGGCGAGGACCTGGCCGAGGTGGCCCAGCTGCTTGGCATCACGCCCAGGGAAGTGGTGCGCCGCCACACCGGCAGCGAATACACCGTTGCCTTTACCGGCTTTGCGCCAGGCTTTGCCTATCTCAGCGGCGGCCATCCCAGCTTCGACGTGCCGCGCCGCAGTACGCCGCGCACGCGTATTCCCGCCGGCGCCGTGGGCCTGGCTGGCACCTTCAGCGGCGTGTACCCGCAGGCCAGCCCGGGCGGCTGGCAGATCATCGGGGTTACCCCCGTGGCCATGTGGGACCTGAATCGCGAACAGCCTGCGCTGCTGCAGCCCGGCTATCGCGTGCGCTTCATCGACATCGCCACGCTCGATGGCGTGCTCGATGCGGGCAGCGCCATCGCCGCCGGCGCCCCGGCGCGCCAGCCGTTGCCGACGGACAAGGCGGCTGCTGCCGCGGCGCTGAAGGTGAGGGCCACCGGGCTGCAGACCGTGTTCCAGGACCTGGGCCGGCACGGCCAGGCGGGGCAGGGCGTCTCGGCCTCGGGTGCGATGGACCAGGCCGCCCTCAAGATGGCCAACCGCCTGGTCGGCAACCGCAGCGACGGCGCGGCGCTCGAGACCGTGGGCGGCGGCCTGCAACTGCAGAGCGTGGGTGAAACCGTGCTGGCTGTCACTGGCGCCGATGCGGCGCTGACGGTGCGCACTGCCGATGGTCGCCAATGGAGCGTCCCGAACCACCAGGCCGTGGCGCTGGCCGATGGCGACACGCTGAGCATCGGTCAGCCTCTTGCCGGCGCCCGCAGCTATGTGGCAGCACGCGGCGGGTTTGCCGTCACGCCGGTCCTGGGCAGTTGTGCGACTGACTCGCTGGCCAAGGTCGGTCCCGCGCCACTGGCCGTGGGCGATGTGCTGGACCTGCTGCCCGCACCGGCCGGCGCCGTCGTGGGCACCCCCGGGTTGCCTGCCGCCGATCTGCCCACGGTGGAGCAGGACGTCGTGCTGGATGTGGTGCTCGGTCCCCGCACCGACTGGTTCACTGCGGAGTCCGTGGCGCGCCTTGCTGCGCAGCGCTGGCAAGTCACCCCGCAATCCAACCGCGTGGGCCTGCGCCTGGCCGGCGAGGTGCCGCTGGAGCGCGCCATCACCGGCGAGCTGCCCAGCGAGGGCACCGCCCTGGGTGCGTTGCAGGTGCCGCCAAGCGGCCAACCCGTGCTGTTCCTGGCCGACCACCCGCTGACCGGCGGCTACCCCGTGATCGGGGCCGTGGCGCCTTACCACCTGGACCGCGCCGGACAGATTCCGGTTGGCGCCTGGCTGCGCTTCAACCCGCTCGGCGCCTTCGAAGAACTTCAACCGTCAGAACTGCAACTGTCGGCGCAGCGATCGTCTGCCGCCTGAGCGCACAAGCCCCAACCGAGATTTGCGATGAAGAAAGTCCTGATTGCCAACCGTGGCGAGATTGCCGTCCGCATCATCCGCGCCTGTGCCGACTACGGAGTCGGGTCGGTGGCCGTGTATGCCAATGCTGATATCGACGCGCTGCACGCGCGGCTGGCCGACGAGGCCTACGGCCTGGATGGCGACCGTCCGGCCGACACCTACCTGAACATTCCCAAGCTGCTCGATATCGCCCGGCGCAGCGGGGCAGATGCCGTGCATCCAGGCTACGGCTTCCTGTCGGAAAGTGAAGCCTTTGCCAAGGCCGTGATCGATGCCGGCCTGGTCTGGATTGGCCCGTCTCCCGCCACGATTGCGCGGCTGGGCGACAAGGTGGAAGCGCGCAAGATCGCCTTGCAGGTTGGCGCCCCGCTGGTCGCCGGCACGCCCGACCCGGTCGTGGATGCCAGTGAGGTACTGGCCTTTGCCGAGCAGTACGGCCTGCCGATCATCATCAAGGCAGCCTTCGGCGGCGGCGGCCGCGGCATGAAGATCGCATGGCGCATGGATGAGGTGGAGGAGTTGTACGCCTCCGCCGTGCGCGAGGCTGTCACTGCCTTTGGCCGCGGCGAATGCTTCGTTGAGCAGTTCCTCGACAAGCCCCGCCATATCGAAGCGCAGGTACTGGCCGACCAGCATGGCAATGTCGTGGTGCTGGGCACGCGCGACTGCTCGCTGCAGCGCCGCAACCAGAAGCTGGTCGAAGAAGCCCCCGCGCCGTTCCTGACCGACGCGCAGCGCGCGCGTATCCACGCCGCCGCCCGCGACATCTGCGCGGCGGCCAGCTACACCAGTGCCGGCACCGTGGAATTCCTGCTCAGCGCCAGCGGCGCGATCTCCTTCCTGGAGGTCAACACCCGCCTGCAGGTGGAGCACCCCGTGACCGAGCAGACCACCGGCGTGGACCTGGTGGTCGAGCAATTGCGCGTGGCGGATGGCTTGCCGCTCTCCATTACCGAAACCCCGGCGCCGCTGGGCCATTCAATCGAGTTCCGCATCAACGCCGAGGACGTGGGCCGCGGCTTCCTGCCCACGCCCGGGCCGGTGCAGACCTTCGAAGCTCCGTCGGGCCCCGGGGTGCGCGTGGACTCGGGTGTGCAGTCGGGCTCGGTGGTCCCCGGCACATTCGACTCGCTGATGGCCAAGCTCATCGTGACCGGTGCCACGCGCGAACAGGCGCTGGCGCGCGCACGCCGTGCGCTGCGCGAGTTCCGTATCGAGGGTGTGGCGTCGGTGCTGCCGTTCCACCGTGCGGTGATCGACCACGCAGATTTCCTCGGCGCGGATGGCTTCAGGGTCCACACGCGCTGGATCGAGTCCGACTTCGCCGAACCGCTGGCAGCGGCCACCCGTGCCGAGCCCCGGCACGATGCCAGCCTGTTGCGCACCGCCATCGAGATCGACGGCCGCCGCATGGTGCTGGGGCTGCCGGCGCAGCTGCTGCGCGGCCTCGCCGACGCGCCCGGGCAAGGCAGCGCCGCGGCGCCGGCCCAGGCCGCCGCTACTGACCCGGCCGACCTGCCATCCCCGATCGCCGGCACCGTGCAGACCTGGAAGGTCGCAGTTGGCGACGAGGTCAAGGAAGGCGATCTGATCGCCGTGATGGAAGCCATGAAGATGGAGATGCAAGTCCATGCTCATCGCGGCGGCCGCGTAACGTGGCAGGCGGCCGCAGGCACGTTCCTGACGGCGGGGACGCGGCTGGTCAACATTGTGTGAATTCACTAAGAATGCCGGCCAAAGGGTAGGGCGCGCCGCTCAGTTCAGCACCAGCCCCGCGTGCGCCAGCAACCGGCGAAACACCGCCAGGCGTGTATCGCCGGTCTCCGCCAGCCGGTCGCAGACATGGAGGTGTTCACGCATATCGCTGTGTCCGCGCAGCGCATCCTTGCACTCCCGCTCGGAGATCTCAAGGTGGACGCCGGCGAGCACCGCGCGGCCCTTGCCAACCCGTGAACTGACGATGGCCGGCGGCGTGCCATCGATATCCGCATAGACGGCCAGGACCTGCGTGTCAGCGCCGGGAGCGTCGCCGAAGTCAAAGCGGCAGCCGCCATGGTAGTGGGTGTATAGCGACATCGGGACATCGGTCAGGCTGTCCGTGGTGCGCAGTTTCACCGCGGCCGTGGTACGCGGCGTGCCGTCATACAGCATGCCGTCAGTCAGTTCTGGCAGCGAGCCCACTGCCACGGCGTCGACAAAGCACAGCTCGCGCGGGCCGCAGATTGCGCCCCTGGTGCCGGCGTGAAACGCCAGTTCCCGACATGCGTAGTAAGCGCCCGCGCAAATCCCGAGGTAGACGCCGCCCTGTTCGACGAAACGCCGGATGCGCGCGTTCGGGGCACCGTTCAGCATTGCACAGTAGGGAAGGTCGGCGCCTCCCGGCAAGACAAACAGCACCGCCCCATCGAACAGCGTGGCGTCGTGCCGGATGTCGTCTGCCATCACCGCACGGTTCTCGTAGGTGCTGGCGTGGAGTTGGTGCCCGATGGTCCGCATCAGGCATGCGGTCCAGTCGGAAGCGCCGGCGTCGACATAGGTCAGGATCTGGGGCCTTGGCATACCGGCATCCGCTTTTGAATAAGGAACGGGAACTCACGGGACGGCTCCGGTACCGGTCTCGGAGTGGAGGTTGGGTGATCCAAGGAACTCTTATTGTGCATCGACAAGGCACATCATTGCCCTGAATGGATTCAAGCATAACGCTGCCGATCGGGAACAGCTCGCCTGGCGGCTAGTCACGCAAATGCTCGTCCGTGAATTTCCGGAATATTTCCATGCTGGGCGCCTCGGTCCGCCCCGCCAGGGTGAAAGAGGCATAGCGGGGGCCATCATCGACCGCTGGGGTCGTGACCAGTTCGCATAGTTTTCCTGCGGCAATCTCCGCACGCACTGCGGCGACGATGCTGAACAGTATCGCGTCGGAATCCAGCACAGCTTCGACCAGGCTCCGGACATTCTCGCACCTGAGGCTAAGGCAATGCTCCGGATCCGCGCGTGGACCGAAGCGCTTCACCAGGTTGCGCGCGACTTCCGTGCTGAGCGGGGCGGAAGCCAGCGGATAACGCATGACATCGTCAAACGATACGGCGTCTCCGCCGGCAGCCTGTTGCACAAGCGGATGTCCTGTGCGGCAGATAAAGCGGCCCTGCAACGCGTTCAGCAGTTCGTGGCGAAGGTCCGTTGCTGGCGCCACGCTGCTCACCTCCACGATGACTGCATCAAGCGATCGCTGACGCAGCTGGATCATCAGCGCATCGGAAGTACCAAGCGACACGCTGACCTGTATGCCGGGATGGTGCCTGGCCATGTATCGGAGAAACGGCGTCGCCAGCACTGCGCCCGGCCCCGCGCCCAGCCCGACGCGGATGGCACCCAGGTGGTGGTGGTGGAACAGTTCGACGCTGCGGTGCAGTTCCGCTTCCTCGAACACGATGCGCCGGGCCCGGTTTGCAGTCAGCTCCCCCAATGGGGTCAGCACATTGCGCTTGCCGTGCCGGTCGATCAGGCGGCCTCCCAGTTCGTCCTCCAACGTCTGGATGCTCCGGCTCAGCGCGGACTGGGTCAGGTGCAGGCGTTGTGCCGCCTGGCTGAAGGACGCCATATCCGCCACCATCAGCAGATGCTTGAGATGTTTGAGATGCATTGCGCACTTATAGATGAGATTTTTGAATAAATTTTAGACCGATAATGCATTGGACGCATGCCGGACGGCGCTTTACGATCCGATTCCACAAGAACACGCATTGAGGAGACCGCCATGACCCGATTCAAGAACATTGGCCGCCGTTGGCTCGGCGGCCTGGTTGCAGCACTGCTTTTTGCAGGGCTGGCGCCGGCACACGGCTTTCCTGACCGGCCGGTAACGCTGATGGTGCCGTTCCCGGCGGGCGGCCTCTCCGACGTTGTTGCCCGGAACCTGAACGGGTCCCTGGCCCGGCAGTTCGGGCAGCCAGTCATCGTCGAGAACCTCGGGGGAGCTGGTGGCGCGATTGCCGCGCAGAAGGTCCTTCATGCACCGGCCGACGGCCACCTGCTATTGCAGGCAGGGCCCGGCGAGCTCATCACTACGCCGCTGGCCAATGCCGCAATCAAATTCAGGAGCGAAGATTTCAGGCTGGTGCATATGGTCGGCACTGTCGATCTTGCCATCCTGGTGCGCAGGGATCTGCCGGTAAAGGATGTCGACGAACTCGCCGCCTATGCCGCGCAGGCAGCCAAGGCCGGCAAACCACTGACGTACGCCAGCGTCGGCATCGGCTCGCTCTATCACCTCCTGGGGGCGCACATGTCCCAAACCATCGGAGCGCCGATGACTCACGTCCCTTACAAGGGCGGCGCGCCCGTGATCCAGGACCTCGTTGGCGGAATCGTCGATATCTTCATCTCGCCATTTGGCAAGCCTGACATCGAACGCATGCGCACCGGCCAGGTCCGGATGCTGGCCGTACTGTCGCCTACGCGAGTGGAGGCAGTGAAGTCGGTCCCCAGCGTCAATGAGAGCAAGGCGCTGCGAGGCTTCAACTATTCAACCTGGGCTGGCATCTTCGTGAAGAAGGACACTGCCGAGCCTGTCGTGCAGGCGGTGCACAACGCGATTGTGCATACGCTGGCCGACCCCTCGGTGCGCGCAAGCCTGGATGCCGCGAACCTGCCTGCGTCCAAGCCGGTGTCGCTTGCCGAAAGTCAGAAGGCCTATCAGCAGAGCATCGAACAATACCGCGGCATTGCCCGTGCCATCGGCTTGCAGCCGCAATAAGGACGACATGCATCCCATCCTGGCCGCGCTGCGGGACAGCGCCGAAGAGTTCGTAGCAGTTCGCCGTGACCTGCACCGGCATCCGGAGCTCGGCTTCGAGGAACACCGCACCAGCGACATGGTGGCCAGCCTGCTCGCCGAATGGGGCTATGAGGTCGAGCGCGGGCTGGGGACAACGGGGGTCGTCGGCCGGCTGCGACGCGGTACGGGCAACCGCAGCCTTGGCATTCGCGCCGACATGGATGCCCTGCCGATGGAGGAGGCCACAGGGCTCCCCTATGCCAGCTGCCATCCCGGCGTGATGCACGCCTGCGGGCATGACGGGCATACCACCATGCTGCTTTGCGCAGCAAAGTACCTCGCCCGGCGCGGCGACTTCAGCGGAACCCTGAACCTTATCTTCCAGCCGGCAGAGGAGGGGTTGGGCGGTGCAAAGAAGATGATGGAGGACGGACTGTTCAGGAAGTACCCTTGCGATGCCGTCTTCGCCATGCACAACGTACCGGGCACCGCATCGGGCCGTCTGCTGTTGCGCGAGGGCGCGGCGCAGGCTTCGGCCGACAACGTCACCATCACGCTGGAAGGCGTCGGCGGCCATGCGGCGATCCCGCACCACGCGGCCGACCCTGTCGTGGCCGGCGCCTCCATCGTGATGGCCTTGCAGACTATCGTGGCGCGCAATGTCGATCCGCTGCAAGCGGCGGTCATTACCGTGGGCGCGTTCCAGGCCGGTACCGTCTCCAATATCATTCCCTCGCACGCCGTGCTCAGGCTGAGTGTCCGCGCACTGGACCGCGATGTGCGAGAGCGGATCGAGCAGCGTGTCAGGGACCTGGTATCCGCGCAGGCGCAGAGTTATGGCGTCACGGCGCAGGTCGATTATCAGCGCGGGTATCCAGTCCTGGTGAATACGCCGGCCGAAACGGCGTTCGCAAGCCAGGTCGCCCTGGACTTGCTGGGCGCGAGCCACGTCAACTGCCAGGCGTCGCCCATTGCCGCCAGTGAGGACTTTGCCTTCATGCTGGATGCCGTGCCTGGCTGCTACCTGTGGCTTGGAAACGGCGAAGGCGGAAAGGCCGGAGGCTGCTCGGTCCACAATCCCGGCTACGACTTCAATGATGGGAACATTGCTGTCGGTGCGGCGTATTGGGCCCTGCTGTGCGAACGTTTCCTCGTGGACTAAACGCCACCGATCCCCCTGGAACTGTCTGGCGACCGTCGAAATGCTGCTCGATTTCGGGGCCGCACGGCTTGCGCCCAGCGCGGCCCCGAGCCGATGTGCCCGGGGACAGACACGTCAGGCTATTCGCACCAATGCATGTGGCTTCTCTATTCCGGCTTGAGGTCGAGCTGATTGGCAATCTGTTGGTACCGCGTTGTGGTCGCGCCGAGCATATCCCGGAAGGCCTTGGGAGATGCAGGTGAAGGGAGAAATCCCAGCCTTTCTGCAAAGGCCTTGAATTCAGGGTCTCGGAGGACCTTGAGCAATGCGGCGTTCAGTGTATCGACGACGTGCGGATCCATGCCGGCCGGACCAAGTATGCCGATATAGTTGTCCTCTACGTAGCCTGGGATGCCAGATTCAGCAAGCGTCGGTACGTCCGGAAGGAGAGGGTGGCGGTTTTCGCCGGTAACCAAAAGAGCCTTGGCGCGACCCGATCTGATGTTTGGCAGCTCCGCGGCAACGCTGTCAAACATCACGGATACCCTTCCAGAAGTCACATCGATAAAGCCTTCCGGTGCGCCACGGTACGACACGCGCATCAGGTCGAAACCGGCCAGCGCCTTGATTTGCTCGGTCGCAAACATGATGCCCGGCGACGGCGAGGCGTAGCTCAGGCCTTTCTCTTTTCGCGCCATCTGGACAAATTCTCGGCCATTGTTGGCCGGAAGGCCCGGACTACTGACCAGTACAAGAGTCACTCTGACCAGACTGGAAATAGGAGTGAAATCCTTCAACGCATTAAGCTTGTGCGATGAGTACAACATCGGCCCGATAATCAGCGCATTGCCGCCGACAAGCAAGGTACGGCCGTCTGGTGGGCTCTTGGCGACAACGCCAGCGGCAATGTAGCCGTTTGCCCCGGGCCGGTTTTCAACGACAACAGGTTCGCCCAGTACCTGAGAAAGCTTCTGGCCGATTGCCCTGGAAAGCGTGTCGCTGCCTCCGCCCGCGGTATAGGGAACGATGAGGCGACGGGGCGTCGTGCTGTCATTGGCGTGAGACGGCATCGAGACTGTGGTGACCAATGCACAGAACAGCAGCGCGATCGAATTTTTCATGACCGGTGTCTCCTTAATGATTTTCTGAGGCAGAGCGGCGCCTGCGGCGCCGCTGGTGCTATGCGAGATTCACGAGGATGGTCTTCATCTGTGTGAAGTGGTCCAGCATTGCCTCAAGCGATGCCTCCTTGCCCAAGCCGGAATTCTTGTAGCCGCCATACGAGAGGCCAGGCTGGGCTACGAGATTCTGGTTTACCTGGACGAAGCCGGCCTGAAGCCTCAGGCTGGCATCCATCGCCGTCTTCAGATCCCGGGTCCAGACTGACGCCGTCAAGCCGTAGTCTGTGTCGTTGGCCATCGCCAACGCGTCCCTGTAGCTCGAGAATTTCATGACGCAGACGACCGGACCGAAGATCTCTTCGCGCGCCAGCTTACTATCATTGGTCAGGCCGGTGAACATCACAGGGCGGATGAACAGTCCGGCTCCCAGCGCCAGGTCTGCTGGCAATGTCGAGCATTCCACCGCGGTTGTGCCGGGCAGGGATCGTCCCGCTTCGATGTATCCGCACACCTTGTCGTACTGGGCTGGCGAGATGATAGTGCCGATGTCCGTGGCCTCGTCCATCGGATCGCCAATCTTCATGGCATCGACCAGCGCCTTCACCTTGCCGACAAATGCGTCATGCACCGACTCGTGCACGATCATCCGGCTGGAGGCCGAGCAGCTCTGGCCCTGGCGGGTGAACCGCATGCCGGCCACCGCGCCGGCGGCAGCCTGATCCAGGTCAGCGTCGGGCATGACGATCATCGGGCTCTTGCCGCCAAGCTCGAGCGTGACGGGGATCAGCTTGTCGGCCGCTGTCTTGTAGATGATCTTGCCTGTTTCCACGGAGCCGGTGAAAGTGACCTTGTGCACACCGGGATGCGCGACCAGCGGCGCGCCGCATTCAGGGCCATAGCCGGCAACCACGTTGAGGACACCCTTGGGCAGCACCTGGCTCAGGATCTGGCACACGCGCAACACTGCCAGGGGTGCTTCCTCGGCAGATTTCACCACGACAGTGTTACCGGCCACGAGCGAGGGTCCGATTTTCATCGCCAGGATGTACATTGGCGCGTTCCAGGGCAAAATCGCGCCAACGACGCCGAGCGGTTCCCGCACGGTGAGCGTCAGGACATCCGGCCGGTGGGGCACGGTCTCGCCCTTCAGCTCCGGGGCCAGGCCGCCGTAGTACTGCAGCATGTCGGCGATACCTTCCGCTTCGGGACGGCTTTCGGTCCGAATCGCCTTGCCGGTCTCGAGTGTCACAAGCCGTGCCAGCTCCTCGACGTGCGAGGCCAGCAGCCGGGCACATTCAATGACCAGGGCGCCGCGCCTGCGCGCCGGTGTATCGGCCCATTCGCGCTGGGCGCGCTGCGCGGCATGGACGGCGAGATCCACGTCATCGGCAACGCTGAAGGGCGCATCCGCGATCTTGCGGCCGGTGGCGGGATTGATCACGGCGAACGTCCTGCCCGAGCGTGTGGGCGCAAGCTCGCCGTCGATGAAATTGTGCCCACTCAGGGCCAGGGCCAGATCTTCCGCGTTGAGATTGGGATGGAGGGGGTTAGCTGACACAGAGGTCTCCTGGGCTATGCAGCATTAATTGAGAGAAGCGCTGTTTTCGATCAACCTGGCAACTACGGTCCAATCGCGGGCGCCAAGGCCAGATTCGCTTAGCTGCCGGTACAGCTGGATGGCCCTGGCGCCAAACGGTGTCGCGGCGCCAACCTCACTGGCGGCAGACGCGACGAGGGAGAGGTCCTTGAGCATCAGATCCGCCGCAAATCCAGGGACATAATCGCGACTGGCGGGCGAAGACGGCACGGGGCCCGGCACCGGGCAGTTGTGCGAGAGGGTCCAGCACTGGCCGGTAGACTGTGTGATGATGTCGTACATCGTCTGATAGTCCATGCCGAGCTTGCTGCCCAGGATGAAGGCTTCCGAGACGACCGCGCTGCTGACGCAGGCGATCAGGTTGTTGCACAGCTTGGCAATCTGGCCATTGCCGCTGGCCCCGGCATAAAAGATTCTGGCGCCCATCTGGCGCAGGACTGGCTCAGCGCGGTCGAAGGCCGTGCGCGCGCCGCCGACCATGAATGTCAGCCGCGCTTCGCGGGCGCCAGCCTGGCCGCCGGCCACGGGAGCATCCAACATCGCAAAGCCGGCTTGCGCCGCTTCCGCGGCGACAGCACGCGCGGCGGCGGGTCCGATGGTTGAGCTCTCGATCAGCAGGGCTCCCGGCGCGGCGACGTCCAGGACACCGCCTGCGGTGCAGTACAGGTTCTTCACGTCATCGGCATTTCTCACGATGGAAATGACGATCGATGCGCCATCGACAGCCGCTGCCACGCTGCGCTGCGATTGCCCCCCCTGTCCGGCGAAGCCGGCCAGTGCGGCTTCCGAGATATCGAATCCCTGCACGTCGTGGCCCGCACGTACAAGGTTCAGGGCCATGGGCATGCCCATATTGCCAAGACCAATGAATGCAATTCTGCTCATTTCGCTTACCCCTCAGCTATCGGTTGCCGGTTCGCTTGCGCACAGTGCGGTGCGACGCCCGGGGCGGATCGCATCGCGATCGTCCTGTTGAGGGCGAAGCATCCTGGGTGCATCGTTCACGGTGCGCGAGTAGCGCGGAGCCGGGCTGGGCTGCACGACACCATCGATGGTCGTGAATACCCCGCGCGCGCGGGCGTGCGGGTGATCGGGCGCCTCGCTCATCGAAAGGACCGGGGTGACACAGGCATCGGTGGGGTCGAAGATGCGGCACCATTCGTCGCGGCTGCGGGTCTTGAAGATCGTGGAAAGCCTGGCTTTGAGATCCGGCCAGGCTTTCGGGTCCCGCTGGCGGTCGAAGTCCGGGTCGTCGGCCAGACCTAGCCTTTCCCGCAGCAGCGCATAGAACTCGGGCTCAACCGCGCCGATCGCGATGTACTTGCCATCGCTGGTCTCATACGTCTCGTAGAAATGCGTGCCGGTGTCGAGCAGATTGACACCGCGCTCGTCGCGCCACACACCGGCGGAACGCAGCGACCACATCATGCTCATCAGCAACGCGGTGCCGTCGAGCATGGCGCAGTCCACCACCTGACCTTCCCCCGTGGCGCGTGCATGCAGGATGGCGCTGACCATGCCGAACGCAAGCAACATGCCGCCGCCGCCAAAGTCTGCGACCAGGTTGGCGGGTGGCGTTGGCTTGCCGCCCTCGCGCCCGAAGGCGTGCAATGCACCGGCCAGCGCGATGTAGTTGATGTCGTGCCCGGCGCGCTGTGCGAGGGGCCCGTCCTGGCCCCATCCGGTCATGCGCCCGTACACCAGCCGCGGGTTGTCAGCCAGCAAGACCTCAGGGCCAAGCCCGAGTCTTTCCATGACGCCCGGGCGGTAGCCCTCGACAATGCCGTCCGCGTCGCGTGCGAGCGCGCGGGCCTCGCGCACACCTTCGGGCGTCTTGAGGTCAAGGTGCACGACGCGGCGCGAGCGTGCCAGAACGTCCTTGCTCGCATCCATGATGCCTTGCCGCCAGGCCGGTACATGCCGCGCCACGCGGATGACGTCCGCGCCGTTGTCGGCCAGCATCATGCAGGCGAATGGCGCCGGCCCGATTGCGCCGAACTCGATGATCCTGACGCCTTTCAATGGACCGCTCATGCTTGTGCTCCCACCGCGGACTTGCCTGCGGCATCCGCCTCGTCCATGCGGCCGGCGACCACCCGGCTTGCAAAGGCCTGGTTGATCTGCGTTGCCGTCTTGCCCAGGCCCGCGAGGAGTGCGCTGGTGTCCTCCCCGAGCAGGGGCGGCCGGCGGCGGCTGGCCGCTGGCGTCAGCGCCAGGCGGATCGGGGACCGAAGCTGACGCACTCTTCCGAGCAATGGATCGTCATCGTCCGAGTACGTGCCGTTGTGCCGGACCTGCGGATCGGCGAAGAACCCGGCCAGGTCGTTGACGCGCCCAAGCGGGACGCTGTGCTTCTCGGCAAGCTGCTCGACGGTGGCCGTGTCGAGCCGCCGCGCGCTGTGCCGGATTTCATCCCACATCGCCTCACAGTGATCGCGGCGCTCCTTCACACCAGCGAAGCGGGGATCGTCGATCAGGTCCAGGCGGTCAAACATCCGGCAGAGATTCCTGAACTGCTCGTCGGTGAAGATATGGCCCATGACGTGGCCGTCCGACGTCCGGATTGGGAAGTAGGTGTTGGGCAGGGCGCGCGCACCGATACTTGGCGTCTGGAAGTAGTGGTTCACCATCAGATCCGGCAGCATGAAGGCGGCGTAGGCGTCCAGCAGCGACACGCAGACCCGCTGGCCCTTGCCGCCGTTGCGCTCGCGGTGGACGAGCGCGGCCAGAATTGCTTGTGCGGCGGTGGCAGCGGTAATCTTGTCGACGACCGAATTGCGGACGGGCTCGGGCTGGTCCTGGCTGCCGATGCCCGGCATGGTCCCGCTCAGCGCCTGCACGACATGATCGTATGCGGGCCGTGCGGCATACGGTCCATCGACGCCGAAGCCATTGATTGACGCATAGATGAGCCTTGCATTGGCCTGGCAAAGGGTCTCATGCCCGAGCCTGAATCCGTCCATCACGCCCGGGCGGAAGTTCTCAATCAGCACATCGGCAGTCAACGCCAGCTCGCGCGCCAGCGCTTGTCCCGAAGGGGACTTGAGGTCGATGCACATGCTTCGCTTGCCACCGTTGAACAGCGCGAATCCAGCCGCGACCCCCTGGTGCTGGGGGTGCCCCTTGCGCATGGGATCGCCACTGATGGGCTCGATCTTGATGACCTCGGCCCCGAGATCGGCCAGCATCTGGCCGGCGAACGGCCCGGCAACCATGGTTGCGAATTCCAGCACGCGCAATCCTGCGCACGGGCCGGGTGCCTTGTCCCCGTTTTCGGTTGTCATATTGTTCCCCGAAGTTTCTGTACACCCAGGCGGTGTTGCGTGAAAGACGCCCGCCGCCGTCGGGTTCCCTACATCAGCACACCCGCCATGCGTCCGGCATTTCACGGACGAGTTGCTTACCCTGCCGTCTCCCTGCCTCGGCGGCCACCTGGCGCCGGCTGGGGTCGAAGTTGTTCTGGCCGATCGCGGCTTCGCTGCTCGCGTCAGGAACAATGAGCACGGCGTCGTCGCGCTTGCCGCAGGCGTCGATCTCGGACTGCACCGTGACGCCGGTTAGGTTGCCCGGCCGGGGCGAGATGACGATGCATTGGCCGAATCTCCGTGCGAGGTGTGCATTGGTCACCGATACGCTGCCGCCGTCCACCCAGCGTTTGCCGCCGGCCGAGATCACGGGCCAGATGCCCGGCGCCGCACCGCTGGCAGCGGCAGCGTGCACCAGGTCGATGCCCGAGTCGCTGGTAAGCAGGTGCAGCTCGCCGCTGTCCACGTCGATGGCGGTGAGCATCAGCCGGTCGGACGGCCAGTCATCGCGGTCGAGCCGGTCGCGCACGACAGCCAGGCGCCGGCGGACCTCAATGGATGAGGCCGCCAGCGCAAACTCGCCGATGCGCCGTCCGGCGCGCGCCGCGTCGCCGGCGCATTCCGTCAGCAATACGGACAGGGTCTGGATGACATCAGAGGACGAGGCGACCGGCACCTCTTGTACGCTCGCAGCAACCTGCCGCGCGTACGCCCACGCAATGCCCCTCGGGTCAAGGAGTGCGCAGCCGGCAAATGCGCCGGCCGATGTCCCGATGACTTCGCTTGCGCCGAGCAGGTCGATGCCGCCGGACGCAAGCCCGTGGAGCACGCCAATCTCCCAGGCGAGGCCGAGGACGCCACCGCCCCCAAGTATCAAACCGCGGTTCATGCTCTAAGTTCCCGTTACCTTGACTGGTTCATAGCCCCGCGCCGGAGGGCTGCCTGCCGGCAAGCATCCGGGCGGCGGGGCGCCGACGGCATTGCATCAGCGCAGGATGAAGGCTTCCTTCATGGGCTCGCGGGTCATGCGCCAGAAGTCCACATGGCGCCATGGCGTCGGGAGGATGGGCCGCCCCTTCTGGTTGGTGTAATAGGTGTGGGCGCGCCGCTCCCAGGCCCAGATCGCCCCCGCCATCTTCTCGTCGAGCTTGCGGTTGTGTTCATCAAACGCTTCCTGGGTCACCTCCAGCGAGCGGGCATCCTCCTCGACCAGTAACTGCAGGCATTCCATCGCGTAGTGGTTGACGACCTCCGCCATGAAGTTGTGCCCGCCAGCATGCCCAGCCCCGGTATGCGGGCCAGAGTTGATGAAGAGATTGGGGAACTTCGGCACCATCCCGCCCAGGTAGGAGGACGGATTGTTGTCGCGCCAGACGTCGGATAGCCGTACCCCGTTGCGTCCCGCCACCTCGATCGGCGACAGCCAGTCGAGGGTCAGCCCGGTCGCGTAGATGATGACGTCGAGCTCGATCAGCTTGCCGTCCACGGTCAGGATGCCGTCCGGCACCACACGCGCCAGCTTGCTGGTCTCGAGGGCCACGTTCGGCTGCGACAGGGCGTAGTAGAAGCCACCGGGGGCAAAGTCATACGGGTCGCGCACGCTTCGCTTGCCCAGCGGTGCGTAGTCCGGCGTCAGCTTCCGGGCCAGTTCGCTTCCCTCGCCAAAACACGAGTTGATGTAGTTGATGCAGAACTGCATCAGGCGGTCGTTGGCTGGAGAGATGGAGACGTGCGTCTTCGCCCATTCTGGGTCTGCGCGAACGATCGGATATCCGACCTTGTCGCTATAGGTCCAGTAAGACTTCAGCCTGTCCCAGTGGAGGAAGTACGGCAGGTACTGGCGCGCCCAGCGCTTGCTTTGCGGAATATCCCCGTCTCCCGCCTGGTTGGGAATGATCCACATCGGCTGGCGCATAAAGACGGTGAGGTGGTCCACTTCCTGCGAGATCTTGCCGATCACCTGCACGCCGGTCGCTCCGGTGCCGATGATGCCGACGCGCTTGCCGCGCAGATCGACGTCATGCTTCCAGCGGTTGGCGTGAATCGATACGCCCTTGAACGTCTCGCGGCCTTGCAGGTCGGGATAGTTCGGGCGGTTGAGGTGGCCGAGGCATGACATGACTGCTGTGGCGCGCACCCGAGATGCCTCGCGCCCCTTCTTGACCACCATCAGTTCCCACTCCTGGTCCTCTTCGATCCACTGGATCTTCAGGATTTCGCTCTCGAGCTCGATGAACTCACTGATGTTGTGCTTCTCGACGATGCCTTCGAGATAGCGCAGGTACTCGGAGCCCACCGGGTAATAGTTGCTCCACGATGGATTGAGTTCGTACGACAGCGAGTAATACGTGGCGGGTGTATCGACCGCGACGCCCGGGTAGTCGTTCGCCGCCCATACGCCACCGACCTTGTTGTTGCTATCGAAGATGCGGTAGCGGAAGCCGCGGTCCTTCGCCTGGATGGCGGCCGCGATGCCACTCATGCCGGCACCGATGATGGCCAGTTCGATACGCTCGGTCGGGCGGCCGCGCTGCGGCAGCACGGGCTGGTTGCGCACAAAGCCTGCCTGTTCGAGCAGCATGTCGCCAAACTCGGCATCGATCGGCTCGCCGGTGACCATCGCTGCCATCTTGAGAAACAGATCGGGCGCCAGATCGTAGCCCGACAGGTATTCGGTCTGTTCGGAGGCGGGCTTGTCCAGCGCGGCAACCGTCAGCTCGATCATCTCTTGCCGGATAGCCCCTGGGATGGTGGCGACCTGGGCGAAGCCCTTCAGCGTTTCGACGACCTTCACGCCAGGCATGAGATCGCCCTTGTCCGGCATCTTCAGTTCAGGCGCGTAGCGGCTGAGCAGCGATGGGTCGCGCGTGATGTGCACGAGCGACGCTAGCAGCAGCGCCGGGTCTACGTCTGCAAGGTATTTGCGAAGGTCAGATTCCGCGATCTGGCGTTGACGCGCAATGTTTGTGAAGACATCTCGGAGTTCGCTCCTGGCTGCAAGCGGGTTGGTCCCGGCTGCGGATGGGATGGCTGCGTTGGAAGGTTCAATATACATAGTGGATTGGCGTTCCGGTTTAGTGGTTTGTTCATGTGGCACGGCCTTGCAGATTGCGGGGACCATGCCGTCCCTGGTCACGTGTCGGAAGTGTAGGAACGGCGCAGTGCCGGACCAACAGGAACCGGTGAAGATGAGAACTTCGCAAAACGCGATATGCAGCGCCAGCGCATGCCGAATGGATCGGCGATCGAGGGTCGTGCTGACGCAGTGCAGCAGTACGAGGCGCGCCTGGACTGGTGATGCAAAGAGGGCAGGAATTGCTCGAATTGAGCAAGTAAGAACTTCGTGAAACGGCGCAATGCGCCCGGACGTCCGCCTCTAAACTTCAAGCGACTGAAGACCGGAAACAAGAGGCGACGCGATGCGAACAAAGGTGCAGGCTGCCGTGATGGTGAAGGCCCGCGAACTCCAGGTGGAGTTGCTGGACCTGGATGAACCGCACGATAACGAAGTGATGGTGGAGATTGCCGCGACAGGCGTGTGCCATTCGGACCTGTCGGTGTACCAAGCAGTGCTGCCGACACCGCTGCCAGTGATACTGGGGCACGAAAGCGCGGGTGTCGTCGTGGGCCTGGGATCTCAGGTGTCGGGCCTGGCGCTCGGCGACCGCGTGGTGCTCAGCCTGCTGGCCCAGTGTGGCAACTGCTTCTATTGCAACCACGGCCAGCCGGTGTTGTGCGAGTCGGGGCAGCCATCGATGCTGCAGGGCACCATGGCAGATGGCACGACGCGATTTACATGGAATGGCGCACCGGTGTTCCAGATGGCCGGTCTGGGAACGCTTGCACAGCGGGTTGTCGTACCGGCTACATCGGTCGTTCCCATCCCGGACTCTCTGCCGCTGGAGCAGGCGGCATTGCTCGGCTGCGGGGTCATGACGGGCTGGGGCGCAGCGGTCAACACGGCCCGGGTCGAAGTCGGCGAAGCGGTGGCCATCCTCGGTTGCGGCGGTGTCGGCCTGCATGCGATCCAGGGCGCGCGTACCAGCGGTGCCAGCATGATCATCGCAATCGATCCCCGTACGGATCGCCTGGAGCTGGCGCGGTCGCTGGGTGCGACCCATCAGCTGCAGCCCGGGACCGGACTGGTGGAAAAGGTACGCGCGCTCACCGGTGGGCGCGGCGTCGAGGTCGCGCTGGAAGTCGCCGGGCGCCAGCAATCCATCGATGACGCCATACGGATGACCCGACGAGGCGGCCGTGCCGTCATTGTCAGTGCGCCGGGTAAGGACGTGGTGGTGAACATCTCCGCGTTCGGCGGGCTGGTGCTCACAGAGAAGACCATCCGCGGCTCCCTCTATGGTTCCGCTCACGTGCGCCGCGACATTGCGCGGCTGGTAGACCTCCACGGGGCGGGCAAGCTGCAACTGGACAACCTCGCGTCAGTCATCTATTCGCTGGACCAGGTCAATGAGGCCATGGCGCATTGCGCCACGGAGGCGGGCGGTCGGGCCATCGTGCGCCCATGAGGTCACGCGCGATGCCTACTCGCCGCGCAGGCGCCGCCAACGAACAGGAGCAACCATGACGCTTCCCACGTCAACATCGATCACGCAGCACCTGATTGATCCGGCCATTTGCATACGCTGTAACAGCTGCGAGGAGTCCTGCCCGGTTGGCGCGATCACACACGACCACAACAACTACGTGGTCGACGTCGAGCGCTGCAACCATTGCCGTGCGTGTCTCCCCCCGTGCCCAACGGGCGCGATCAATCACTGGTACCCGGTGCAGCAGCCGTACACGCTTGCGCAGCAACTTTCGTGGCAGGATCTGCCAACGCCGATGCAAGCGGGCACCGAGACCGATGCCAACGAGAGTCCTGTCCTAGTGCGGGCGCCCGCGTCGGCGAGTGCGCCGGCACTGCACCTGTACAGCCGCGCTGCACCAGCCGTCGCGACGGTGACATTGCGCGAGCGGGCCACGGCACTCGACGCTGACGATGATGTCTGGCACATCGTGCTGGATTTCGGCAACCAGGCGATGCCCATCCTGGAGGGTCAGAGCATTGGCATCCTGCCGCCCGGCCTCGATGCCAATGGGCGCCCGCATATCGAGCGACTGTACTCGGTCGCCAGCGCAAGAACGGGCGAGCGGCGGGGCACCAGCACTGTCGCACTGACGGTGCGGCGCAAGCCGGGCGGCCTGTGTTCGAACTATCTGTGCGGCCTGGTCCCAGGTGAAACGGTGCGGGTCGTCGGCCCGCTGGGCGATACGTTCCTGATGCCCATGGAAGCGTCCGCCAACCTGATCATGGTCTGCACTGGCACAGGCGTCGCGCCTTTTCGGGGCTTCATCCAGCACCGCCTGCGCAGCATGCGCGGCGCCACAGGCAGCCTGATGCTGTTCTTCGGCGGCCGTCGTCCCGTGGAGCTGCCTTACTGCGGTGAGGAAGACGGGTTGCCGGAGGGTTTTGTCGACCACTACTTCTGCTTCTCGCGTCAACCGGACGCGCCCCGCATATATGTGCAGGACGGCATCCGGGCCGCCGGCAAGCGAATCAGGACGCTTCTACAGGACGAACTCACGCACGTGTTCCTGTGTGGCCGCAAAGGCATGGAAGCCGGCGTGGAGGATGCCTTCGCGGGTGTCCTTCGCGGCGACGGCGCATCCGCATGGCCAATGGTCCGGGAACGCCTGTTAGCCAGCGGACGCTATCACGTTGAAACGTACTGACATTTTCCAGGAGATCCCAAGTGACCGACACCAACCAGCACGCACTGCTCCATGACGGCTATGACCTTCTCTCCGACCACTATGTACAGGAGGCGCATGCCCTGTGGCGCGACATCCGTTCCAGCGGCTGTCCGGTGGCGCATAGCGAAAAGTGGGGCGGCTCCTGGCTGCCGACAACATACGACGATATCCACCATGTCGCCCAGAATCCCGCAGTGTTCTCATCGCGGGCCGCGGAAATTGCGGGCGAAGTGCCGCCGCAGGGTTCGGGCCTGGTGCTGCCACCGCTGACCAGCGACCCGCCGGATCACAAGATCCACCGTGACCTGCTCGAGCCCTACTTCACGCCGGCGCGAGTTGCAGCCATCGAGCCGTACGCACAGAGTCTCGCGCGCGACCTGGCGCGACGGGTCGCCGTCAAAGGCGAAGCGGACCTTGGCGAGGACTACTCCAAGCCCTTCGTCTTGTCATTGCTGACACGCTTCCTCGACGTACCCGACGACCGTCAGGAGCGCTTCATGGACTGGGCCATCCGGGTCCTGAAGTACGGGCCCTTCGACCAGGAGTTGCGCAAGGCGGCGTTCGATGAAGCCTTCGCGGATCTTGAGCAATTGCTCAAAGAGCGGGAGCAGGACCCGGGCGAAGACCTCGTCAGCCATATCGCACTGGCCACCATCGACGGCAAGCCGATCTCGCGCAAGCACCGTATCGGTAGTCTGCTGCTGGCCGTCCTTGCGGGCGCCGATACCACGTGGAACGCTCTCAACGCCAGCCTGAACCATCTGGCTGATCACCCTGCCGACCGGGCGACGCTGATCAACGAGCCAGGCCTGTTGAGGACGACTGCGGTGGAGGAGTTGCTTCGCTTCTATGCGCCGCTGTCTATCGCGCGCGTCACCACCGAGGAAGTGGAGTTGAAGGGGCGCTGCATCGGTGCTGGCGAGCGGGTGATTCTGGCTTATCCGGCGGCCAATCGCGACCCGGCGGTATTCGAGAACCCAGACGAAGTGCAGCTTGATCGCAAGCGTAACCGACACCTGACCTTCGGGGTGGGCGTGCACCGATGCCTCGGGTCCCACCTCGCCCGCATGGAAATGCGCGTCGCCATCGAGGAATGGCTCAAGGCGATTCCGAATTTTGAGCGCATATCCGGCGCGGTCAAGTGGTCTGCGGGCAATGCCCGTGGTCCTGAGAACGTGCGTATCCGGGTGGTTTGACGCCTGGATGCCCCAGCGGATACAGAACAAGGAGACGACGTTGAACAGCACAGTGATCCTGGAAAAGGACGGCCCGGTGGCGCGACTGATCCTGAACCGGCCGGAGAAGCACAATGCCCTGCGCTTCGATGAGATGGACGACCTGGTTGCCGCCCTGCGGGATGCCGAGTACGACGATGACATCAAAGTCATCATCCTGAAGGGGAACGGGCCCTCATTCTGCGCAGGCCACGACTACAACGATGCCGTCAAGTCGTACGGGCTGGAGCTAACCCCGGACGGCGGCAAGCCGCGGCGCCCCAACCAAAGAACGCGCTTGCAGCGGGACCGACGCCTGGGCATGAGCTACATGGCGTTCCAGAATTCGGCCAAGCCGGTTATCGCACAGGTCCATGGCCATTGCACCGGCGTGGGCATCTACCTGGTGGAGCTGGTGGATCTGGCGATTGCCGCGGACGATGCCTGCTTCAGCCATGCGGAACAGCGCTTTGGTCTCGCCGGCAATACCTGGCACATGAACTCGCAGATCCTGATGTATGGCGCCAAGGTTGCCCGGGAACTCATGCTACTGGGCGAGCGCTTCAATGGCAGCGAGGCTTGCCGGCTCGGTCTGGTCAATCGCGCGGTGCCGTTGGCTGAACTGGAGACTACCGTTGAGAACTGGGCCGGACGTATCGCCAAGCACCCGCGCGACGCCCTGGTGACGGGCAAGGCCATGCACCAGATGGCGCTGGAAAGCCTGGGCTGCGCGGCCCAGTTCACACGTGGCTTTGTCGGCCACACGCTCGGTACGAACCTGAGGTTCGAGAGCGACGAGTTCAACTTCCTGCGCGAGCGCAGGGAGTCTGGCACAACCGCGACTTTCAAGCTGCGCGACATGAACCATCGGGATGCCGACTGAGGCGAGGCCCGGCCGGCAACGACGCTGCCCACCTGCGCGTCAATGCCCATCACCCTGATAAGGAGACGGCGTGGAACTGCATGTCACCCAACTGAGCGTCGACAACGGCGTCGGCCTGGTTCGGCTCAGCCGCCCCGGGCGCGGAAATTCCTGGACTACGCGCATGAATGCCGAGTATCGTTGGCTGATGTCATGCCTGGACGACGACCCGCGCGTGCGTGTGATTGTTGTCACCGGCGCCGGCCAGCAGTTTTGCGTCGGCGCTGACACGAAGGCGCTGGACCATTACCGTGAGTCCGATCAGGACTATCTCGAAAGCTTCAGGAATGACGTGATGGCAACGCCGGGTCACGGCGTACGCCCGGAGTACGAGCACGAGCTGATCTGGCATTGGGGCCTGCAAAAGCCCGTCATTGCCGCCATCAACGGGGCCTGCGCCGGCATCGCCGTCGCGCTGGCCGCTTACTGCGACCTTCGCTATGCCGCGGCAGGCGCCAAGCTCACGACCTCAACGCCACGGCTAGGGCTGCCTGCCGAATTCGGGCTGTCCTGGATCATGCCGCGTATCGTGGGCCTGACCCACAGTGCCGACATTCTGCTGTCAGGGCGCGTGTTCCTGGCGGAAGAGGCGCGCGCCATGGGGTTCCTCAACGGCGTGATGCCGCGTGAAACCCTTGAGGAGGAAGTTCTCCGGATCGCGCGCGGCCTGGCGGACTCGACATCGCCGGTGGCCGTGAAAACGGCCAAGCGTCAACTCTACGCCGACCTCATGCGGCACGACGCGGGCGCCGCGATCGAGGATTCCCGGGAACTGATGGGGCAGTTGATGAAACAGCCGGATTTCAGTGAAGCCATGCGGGCCATGAAGGACAAGCGGCCGCCGGCCTTCAGCCCGCTGCCCGGCACGGCCATGGGGAGTACCGCGTCATGAGTGCCTCCAATCGGCAGGGCCCGCTCGAGCGTTTTCGTGTACTCGACCTCACCCGCCTGCGAGCGGGCCCGACGGCGGTACGGCAGCTGGCGGACTGGGGAGCGGATGTCATCAAGATTGAAAGCCCGCAGGCGCTTGACGTCAGCGACGGCTGGATCGGGGACCGCCTCGGCTCGGATTTCCAGAACCTGCATCGCAACAAGCGCAGCATCACGCTCAACCTCAAGGATCCGGAAGGCGTGCGGATCCTCCAGCGGCTGGTCGAGGCCGCTGACGTGCTGGTGGAGAATTTCCGGCCAGGCGTGAAGACCCGGCTTGGGGTGGACTATGAAACCTTGCAGCGCAGCAATCCCGGGCTCGTCTACGCCAGCATCTCGGGCTTCGGGCAGGACGGCCCGTATGCCGACCGGCCAGGCTACGACCAGATTGTGCAGGGCATGGGCGGGCTGATGGCGATCACCGGCGAAAAGGGGCAACCGCCGTTGCGGACCGGGATCTCGCTGGCGGATACCGGTGTCGGCCTGTACGCGGCGCTCGGCATCATGACGGCCCTGCTCGAGCGTGAAGTGTCGGGCCGTGGGCAATGGGTGCAGACCTCCCTGTTGCAGGGCATGATCGCGCTGACCGACTACCAGGCGGCACGATGGCTGATGGACGGCGAGGTGCCGGAACCGGCAGGCAACGATCATCCCACTGCGACGCCAACCGGCGTGTTCCCGACCGCCGATGGCCATATCAACATTGCCACGGCAGGCGAGGAGATGTGGCGGCGCTTGTGCAATGCGATCGGGGCGCCGGAGCTGCTCGGGCGGGTCGAGTATGCCAGCAACGAACTGCGCACAAAGAACCGGGAGGCGTTGAAAGGCGAGCTTGCGCAATACACGAGGCGCAAGACAAGTTCCGAATGGATCCGGGCCTTCGAGCAGGCGAGCGTTGCCTGTGGCCCCATTTACCGGATGGACGAGGTATTCGAGGACCGGCAAACGCAGCATCTGGGCATGGCCATATCCCTGCGGCATCCGGAGCTTCAGGAGATAAAGGTCGTGGCGCAGCCGTACACGTTGTCGCGCACGCCAAGCCAGATGCGCACGGCAACGCCCGGGCGAGGCGAGCATACCGAAGCGGTGTTGATGGAACTGGGATATAGCGCGGAACAGATCTCGGACCTGCGCGAGCGTCACGTGGTGTGATCGTGGGCGAGCGCGCCAACCTGACCACAGACTACGGAGTGAGCATGAAAATTCGAATTGAATCGGCACGATGCAAAGGGCATCAGAACTGCATCCGGGCGGCGCCGGAACTGTTCATCGTTGGGGAGGACGGCTATGCGCGCGTCAGGGGAAGTGGCGATGTGCCGCCGGCCCTGAAGGAGGAGGTGCTGCTTGCCTGGGCAAACTGCCCTGAGTTCGCCATCGAGGTCGAGGACGACGAGCAATGACCCGGCCTTGATGCGGATACCTGGCGCGACTGGCGCTTTGTAACGAAAACCGGACCATATGATGGAGAACAGCAGGGGACACCTGATTCTCGAGCGCGACGGTGCGACGGGGCGGATTGTGTTCAGCAATATCGCCCGTCGCAACGCAGGCACGGACTCGATGTGGCGCGACGTGGCGCCGGCCCTGGATTCGCTCGCTGGTGACCCGGATATCCGGGTCATTCTGATCGAGGGCGACGGCGGACGCGACTTCATGTCCGGCGCCGACATCGCCGAGTTCAACAGCCGCTTGTCGCAGGCCGATGCCGTGCGCACGGTCGAGCGCAGTGCGCTGCAGGCTTACCGGGCAGTCTGGGACTGTGCCAAGCCGACCGTGGCCGTGATCCGTGGCTACTGCCTCGGCGGGGGACTGGCGCTGGCGAGTTGTTGCGATCTTCGGATCGCATCGGAAACGGCGCGGTTTGGCATTCCTGCTGTAAAGCTGGGAGTTGGCTATCCGGGTGACAGTATGGCGAAGATCCGTTCGCTCGTCGGGCCGGCGTTCATGAAGGAAATCCTCCTGACCGGACGCCAGTTCTCTGCTTCGGAAGCGCTGCGCATTGGACTTGTCAATACGGTCGTGCCCGATGGGGACCTGGCTGCGGAAGCCAGGAGCGTGGCCGCCGCCATTGCCGCCGCAGCACCCCTGACTGTCCGGGCAATCAAGCTGATAGACCGTGATCTGGACAGGTCATCCGCGGACTGGAATACTGAGCGTTGGGACGAATCTATTGCTGCCTGCTTCGCGAGCGAGGACTTTGTCGAAGGTTGCAAGGCATTCGCCGAGCGGCGCGCGCCGCAATTCAAGGGAAGCTGATTGGCCTGGATGTCGTGCGCGCAGTGCAGTGCAGTAGTGGGCGCAGGAGCAAAGGTTAGTGGATAAGTTCGCGGCTATTCAATCCTTCGTCGCCGTTGCGCAAAGGGGAGGCTTCTCGGCGGCCGCTCGCCAGCTCGGCGTGACGGCGTCCATTCTGACCCGGCGGATCGCAAGCCTGGAGCAGGAATTGCGCGTGCCGCTGCTCGTGCGCAATACCCGAAAGCTTGCTTTGACGCCGGCGGGCGAGGCGTATTTTGTGCGCTGCCGCGAAATCCTTTCCTCCATGGAGGAGGCGGAACAGGAGCTGGAACGCGCCTGCGATGATCCGGTCGGCCGGCTGCATGTCCAGCTGCCGCTGATCGTGGCGCGGCTGCACGTGGTGCCACGCCTCAGTGAGTTCGTTGAGCAGTATCCGGGAATCAATCTCAAGATCACGCAAGCCGACGGCTTGCAGCACGACCTGATCGGACGCGGCCTGGACATTGCCGTCTGGGGCGGCGATTTGCCCGACTCGCGGCTCGTCGCGCGCCCGCTGACACGGAACCTGCGCGTCACCTGCGCGACGCCGGAGTATCTTGACCGCTACGGCCGACCCGAACGCATCGAGGACCTGGCATCGCACAACTGCCTGACTGCGGACCTCTTTCATGGCGGGCGCTCGTGGCTCTTTCAGACGCCGGAGGGAGAACGCCTGGCGCCCGTGAAAGGCAACCTGGCGTTCGACAACAGCGACAACTACCGGGAAGCGGTTCTTGCCGGGTTGGGGCTGGGCCAGGGCCCATCGATCCTGTTCGATGTTGACGTCAGAGTCGGGCGCCTTGAACAGGTCCTGACCGGGTACGTCGCGCGCGGGCAGACCCTGTACGCGGTCTACCCGCCAGCACAGGGCCGGAACGCCAAAGTGAAGGCGTTCGTCGAGTTCCTGTCCCGCGTACTTCCCGTGGGCTGGAGTGGCATGACCGTGAGCCAGCCGCGCCTGGACGAAGCCGCGCAGGCGCTGGCAGGCAGGCGCGCGCAACGTCTGTAGGGCGCGATTCCCGGTCGGCGAAATCACGTCGCCCAATCCGGTACGCGCTGCATCTCTCGCCTGGCGAAGTACTCTTGTTCGCTCCGCTGTGTTGATCGCCGCCAGCGCACGGGGTCTACTACTACCCATGCGATGTGCGATCAGCATCGGGGTATCCCGGTCAATGGTCGGTACCGCGTGGGGCCATGGCCTCGACCCCGGATGTCGAGGCCTGGTGGCTGGACTCCCGTCAACGTAGTCGTCTGCATTGGTACCACTCCTATGATCACCCCACGACGCTGGTCTCGCGAGGTCGCGAGAGCAAGAGTTGAGAACTACTCAACACTGGTCTATACATATCGTCCGACGTCACTGGCCGAGTTTCTGCTCGACGCGCGCCGCTGGGCAGACCGTCCGTTCATTGTGCAAGGTGAACTGCGCCTGAGCACCCGGGAATTCGAATGCGCCGTACGGCGCGTCGCCGGCTTCCTGGCCGCGCAGGGGATTGGCCGCAGGACGAGCGTGATGTTGCTGGGCCATAACAGCCTGGAGTGGCTGCTTGTGTTCTGGGCGGTGCAATGTCTTGGCGGCGTGACAGTCCTTGGTAATGCAATGTGGGGCAATGCACAGGCGCAAGCTTGCGCGGAGCTGGCTGAACCGACGCTGCTCATTACGGACAGGGCGACGGCGTCGCCCCGGGGGCCGTGGTTGACCACTTCCTTCGATGAGATTGGCGCGGCCTTGCGCAACACGACTGCGGCGTTTCCATGCCCGGAGCCTGCGCCTGACATGGAGGACGAGACCGCCGTTATCATGTTCAGCTCCGGCACCACGGGCGATGCCAAGGCGGTGGTGATCTCGCACCGGTCATTCATCGCCAATATCCAGAATCTTCTGGTCCTGACCGGGCGCCTGCCTGACGAACTCGCGCCCGAGGCGTCGGGGACCATCAGCCTGCTGACCATGCCGCTGTTCCACATGGGAGGCATCCAGATCGCCACGACCACCCTGCTGACCGGCGGGACCCTGGTGATGCTGGAGGGACGCTTCGATCCGGTGACGGTGCTGAGGCTCATCGAGCAGGAAAGGGTGCGCGTCTGGGGCAGTGTGCCCACGATGGTTTCGCGCGTGGTGGAGCACGAACTGTTCGGCAACTTCGATACCACCAGCCTGAGGTCGATCCCGATGGGTGGCGCGGCTCTGTCCGACGATCTTCGCGCCAGGATCCAGAAGGCGTTCCCGTCCATGCAAAAGCGGGTGGGCAGCCTGTATGGGATGACGGAGGCTGGCGGTGTCCTGGCGGCAGGATCGAGCGCAGAGATCGAAGGCCGGCCCAAAGGGTGTGTTGGCAGGCTGCTACCCCTGGCCGAGGTGAGGATCGACGCCCCTGACGACGCGGGGGTAGGGGAGATCATGGTGCGCACCGCCACGATGACCCGGGGCTACCTTCGCAACCCTGAGCCGATGACCGGTCCGGACGGATGGTTTGCCACGGGCGACCGCGGCTGGCTCGATGCCGAGGGCTACCTGTACCTGGTTGGCCGTTCCAAAGACATCATCATCCGTGCAGGGGAGAACATCGCATGCGCGCAAGTCGAGCAATGTCTGCTTCAACACGGCGATGTGGTCGAAGCAGCGGTCGTGCCACTGCCGCACGCCGACCTTGGCGAGGAAGTCGGCGCCGTTGTTGTCTTAAGGCCGGGTACCACCGTTACGCCTGAGCGCCTGCGCGCCCATGCTGCCGCGCTGCTCGGGCGGCATGAAGTGCCCTCCCGCTGGTGGCTGCGCGCCGAGGCACTGCCAACGAATGCTGCCGGCAAGGTCGCCAAGCGAGAAGTCCTGGCTCAGTGGCGGCAGGCGGGGTCGGATCTTCCGCATGCTGATTGAGCGACGTGAGACTGTTACATGATCGAACGCACCACTCTCTATATTGGAGGACATTGGCTGACGCCGTCCTCTGCCGGGACACTGCAGGTGACAGACTCGAACACGGGCGACCTCTTTGCCACCATCCCTGCCGGCTCCGAGGCGGACGTGAATGCGGCCGTCAGTGCAGCGCGTGCGGCTTTCCCCGGATGGTCTCAGACCTCGTCAGCCGATCGTGCGAAGGTCCTGCAAAAGGTATCCGATGGCCTGCTGAAACGCGGTGACGCGTTGACGCGGCTGATTGCCACAGAGGTCGGTACGCCGCTGCGGGCCTGCTCACTGGTCCAGGTCGCCGCGCCCGCGAATTCCTGGGCGTACTACGCGAGACTGGCACAGCAGTTTGACTATGAAGCGCGCGTTGGCAACTCAATGGTTGTGCGCGAACCCGTGGGGGTGGTCGCCGCCATCACGCCCTGGAACTATCCGCTGCACCAGATCACGCAGAAGATCGCGCCGGCGCTTGCCAGTGGGTGCACGGTTGTCCTGAAGCCGTCTGAAATCGCTCCACTCAATGCCTTCGTTCTTGCCGAGGTCATTCATGAGGCCGGCCTGCCGCCGGGAGTATTCAATCTGGTGACGGGTCTCGGTCCGTTGGTCGGTGAGGCACTGGCAGCGCACCCAGAGGTGGACATGGTCTCGTTTACCGGGTCAACGCGCGCCGGCAAGCAGGTTAGCAGGATCGGCTCGGAGACGATCAAGCGCATCTCGCTGGAGTTGGGCGGAAAGAGCGCATCGATTGTGCTTGACGACGCCGACCTCGCGAAGGCCGTCCAAGCCACCGTTTCACACTGCTATCTGAACTCAGGCCAGACCTGTGCAGCATGGACTCGCATGCTGGTGCCTAGAGACCGCCTGGACCACGCACGCGAATTGGCGCGCCAGGCAGCCGATTCGTTTGTCGTAGGAAGTGCCTTTGCCGAAGGCGTAAAGCTGGGTCCGCTGGCGTCGGCAGCGCATCGGGACCGGGTGCTCAGCTACATTCGCCTCGGCCTCGAAGAAGGCGCCGAACTCGTGACCGGTGGACCCGAGGCCCCGGCCGGCACCGGTGACGGGTATTTCGTCCGGCCCACGGTGTTCGTCGCGGATCCTCGGAGCACGGTTGCACGGGAAGAGATCTTCGGCCCCGTACTTACGATCATTCCTTATGACTCCGAGGCCGAGGCCGTGAATATCGCCAATGACACGATATATGGACTGTCGGGCGCTGTCTGGGCCGGAACGGATGATCGTGCTCTCGGTGTCGCGCGGCAATTGCGCACGGGCCAGGTCGACATCAACGGCGGCCGCTGGAACCCCCTGGCTCCGTTCGGCGGATATAAGCAATCCGGACAAGGTCGCGAGAACGGAATTTACGGATTGGAAGAATTTCTTGAGTACAAGGCAATCCAGCTACGTGCCTGATGCGCAGCCGGCTGGACGCCCGGGATCTTTACAGGACCATAGACATGGCCACAGCGATACGCCTGGGACGGCCCGCCGGCATCGATCAACTGGTGCCATTCGATGAGGAGCCGGGTCGTCCGGGACCCGGGGAGGTGCTGGTGCGGGTGCGCGGCAGCTCGCTGAACTTCCACGACTACCTCGTGGTGACGGGCCGCATGCCGACTGCCGAGGGCCGTATCCCCTTGTCCGACGGCGCGGGCGAAGTTGTTGAGGTAGGACCGCCACACGGGGGTGAGGCGGATCCGTCCATGGCATGGCGCGTGGGCGATTTGGTGCTGGGGACGTTCTTTCGTCACTGGCGCGAAGGGGCACCCGCCCAGTGGAAGCATGGCGCCGTTGCCGGGGAACACGTCGACGGGTACGCGCGCCAGTTTGCCGTGGTGCCGGCGGCCGCCCTGACGCGCGTGCCGCTTGGCCTCTCGCTGGCGGCAGCCGCAACCCTGCCCTGCGCCGGCCTGACCGCGTGGCGCGCACTTGGATGCTGTGGCGGCATCGGTCCTGGCGATGTGGTGCTTGTCCAGGGCACGGGCGGGGTGTCGGTGTTCGCGCTGCAGTTCGCCAAGACGAGGGGGGCAGCGGTGATTGCGACCTCATCCTCCGAGGGCAAGCTGGAGCGTCTTCGCGCGCTCGGGGCGGACCACGTGATCCACTACAAGGCGGAGCCGGACTGGGGGCGCGCGGCCAGGCAATGGACGGGCGGCCGGGGCGTCGATCACATTGTCGACATCGGCGGCGCCGACCTGCTTAACCAGTCGATCGAGGCCTGCCGGACCGGCGGCAGCATTGCGCTCGTGGGCTTGCTCGCAGGCACGGCCGGCCGTGTCGACACGGGGCGGATCATGGCGCGGCAACTCCGGCTGCAGGGGGTTGTGGTCGGCAGCCGCACGGATCAGCTGGAGATGATCCGTGCGATCGAGGCGGCTGGAGTGCACCCAGTGATCGATTCCAGTTTTCCCCTGGAAGCACTGCCTGCCGCGTTCCGGCACCAGGAAGCCGGTCGCCATTTCGGCAAGATCGTTGTCGAAATCTAGCTGAGAACAAAACCCGTACCGCGCTGGCCTCCGCGCCACCCATGCACCATGAATGAGGACCCACTCACTGACATTCTCACCCTGGCCAGCGCGCAGTGCGTCGACGTCGGGAGCCTGGCTGCGGGAGGATCGTGGGCATTGCGATTCCCTCCGCCCGGGCAGCTCAAGTTTATGGTTGTCGTGAAGGGTGCCTGCTGGCTGACCATCGAAGGGATGACCGCGCCGCGCGAGGTGACGAGAGGCGACGTGTTCGTGCTGCCAGCCGACCTGGCTTTCGTGCTGGCGAGCGACTTGCAGACAGCGTCCGTCGATGGCCGTGAGCTTTTCTCTGGTGCATTAGAAAGCAAGGTGACACTCGGCCATGGTCTAGATTTCTTCGCCGTTGGTGCTCACATTGCCTTGGACCGCGAGCGTGGCAAGCTGCTCTCGGAGGTGTTGCCACCATACCTTCATATCGGCGGAAATTCGGCCGAGGCTGCGGTCGTGCAATGGCTCTTGAATCAACTTGTTCAGGAGCTTGTCTCTGAGCGACCAGGGGTTGCGCTGGCAACAAGGCAGCTTGCGCAGCTGCTGTGTGTTCAGGCCATCCGGTCATATCTCGATGCTTCCGGGCCTTGTGTGGCGGGATGGGTCAAGGCACTCAGCGACGAGCGCCTCGCTCCGGCGTTGCGCCTGATGCACCGCGAGCCTGGCCGGGCATGGGAGCTTGGCCAACTGGCGAAGGAAGTTGCCATGTCACGCTCCAGCTTCGCCATTCGCTTCAAGGCTGGTGCGGGCATCCCGCCCCTGACTTACCTGCAGAACCTGCGCATGTGCCTTGCCGAGTATGAATTGCGCGAGGGCGTCATGCCCATATCGGAACTTGGCCGTTCGCTGGGCTATTCATCTGAAAGCGCGTTCAGCAGCGCCTTCAAGCGTTCCTCAGGCATGGCCCCCGGGCGCTACCGGTGCCTCTTCGCGAAGGCAAGCCGGTAGCGATCAGGCAGCGGGCGGGGTCCCCGTGCTTAGCGCGGAAGCCTCAAACTTGTCTCAATCCGCCGTCGACAAACAACTCGACGCCGTTCACATAGCTTGATGCATCGCTGGCGAGGAAAACCGCGACCTTGCCGATTTCGCGAGCATCACCGATGCGGCCCGCTGGGCTTCGTTGCGCGATGGATTGAACGATGGCGTCCGCCATGTCGGCGCCTGCCGCTTTGATAAGCGCTCTGCGCAGGGAAGGCGTGTCTACTGCCCCCGGGCTCAGAATGTTGATCCGGACGCCGGTGTCTTTGGCATCCTGGATCAGGGACCGGACCATGCCGTGGAATGCGGCTTTGATCGCGCCATAGATGCTCATGCCAGCGGGTGGGGCGACTGAAGCGGTCGACCCGATAAGAATGATGCTGCCGTCGCTCTCCAGCAGCGGCATCGCAGACTGGATGGTGAAGAGCACGCCCTTGAGATTGACGCCGACCATCTTGTCGAACTGTTCTTCTGTAATCTTGCCCAGCGGCGCATGCTCGTCAGCGACGGCGTTGGCGATGACGGCATCCAATCTCCCGTGATCGGCTTTGACTCGCTTCAGCAGCGCGTCCATCTCGGCAATGCTGGAAGCATCCGCCTTGGCACCGAAGCTGCGCGGGCCGATTTCCCTGACGGCTTCGTCGAGTGCCTCCTGTTGAAGCGCCGTCACAACAACTTTAGCGCCTTCCGCAACGAATTCCTTGGCGATTGCCAGACCGATTCCTGTTGTGCCGCCCGTGATCACGGCGACTTTTCCTTCAAGGGAATTACTCATGTCATCTCCAATTGGATTGATTAAACGTCCTCTTGCAGAAAGATACTTCCATCGAGCTGTGCATGGAATGCTTGGGATTCTATAAAACCTGCGAGAGCGTCCAAGATGAACCGCCCCGGGTTTTGAGGAGGCTCCAATCGTTGAGAGAATGGAGCCATGAGGAAGTCAGTGAAGTTTTCCCCCGAGGTCCGCGAGCGCGCCGTGCGCATGGTGTTCGAGCATCGTGGCGAGCACGAATCGCAGTGGGCTGCCGTGGTGTCGATCGCAGCAAAGATCGGCAGTACTCCGCAGACCTTGTTGAATTGGGTTCGCCAGCATGAGCGTGACAGCGGCCAGCGCGCGGGCACAACCACGGCAGAAGCCCAACGCATCAAGGATTTGGAGCGCGAGGTTCGCGAACTGCGCAAGGCCAACGAGATCCTGAAGCTGGCCAGTGCGTTTTTCGCCCAGGCGGAGCTCGACCGCCGATTCAAGTCTTGAGGGACTTCATCGACGAGTACCGAGGCACCCTCGGGGTCGAGCCGATCTGCAGGGTGCTGCAGGTCGCCCCGTCGGGCTATCGCCGCTACGCGGCCAGCAAGCGCGATCCGGCATTGTTGAGCGCACGGGCGAAGCGTGATGCGGCGCTGGTGCCCACATCGAACGCGTTTGGCAAGCCAACATGCAGGTCTACGGCGCCGACAAGGTCTGGCGTCAGCTCCAGCGCGAGGAAGTCCCGGTGGCCCGCTGCACCGTGGAGCGCCTGATGCGCCGCCATGGCCTGCGAGGCGTGGTGCGTGGCAAAGTAGTGCGCACCACGGTCAGCGATGCCAAGGCGCTGTGTCCACTGGACCTCGTCAACAGGCAGTTCAGCGCGCAGCGGCCGAATCAACTCTGGGTCTCGGACTTTACGTATGTTTCGACCTGGCAGGGCTGGTTGTACGTAGCCTTCGTGATTGACGTGTTCGCCCGGCGCATCGTGGGCTGGCGGGTGAGCAGTTCGATGCGAACGGACTTCGTGCTCGATGCCCTGGAGCAGGCCCTGTACGCCAGGCAGCCCGGGCGTGAGGATGCCCTCGTGTGCCATTCGGACCGCGGCTCGCAGTACGTCAGCATTCGCTACACTGAACGCTTGGCCGAGGCCGGCATCGAGCCCTCGGTGGGCAGCAAGGGCGACTCCTACGACAATGCCCTGGCCGAGACGATCAACGGGCTATACAAGGCTGAGTTGATCCATTGCCGCGCACCTTGGAAGACCAAGGAGTCCGTGGAACTGGCAACGCTCGAATGGGTGTCCTGGTTCAACCATCATCGATTGATGGCACCGCTGGGATACGTGCCGCCGGCCGAGCACGAGGCCAACTACTATTGCCAACTTGAGCAGCAGGCCATGTCGGCCTGACTCAAGCCAAGGGGCCTCCACGAAAACCGGGGCGGTTCACCAACACTCACACCCGTCGCCCTAGCGATCTGCCGGTGCGAAAGGCCACACGCCCACTTCAGGCGAAGCACTTCCTTGATCTTGCGCATGGTCATCCGGTTGGCCGGCATCAGCTTGCTTCCTTGCAAAAGGGAAGCAGCGTATCGCCGGCGTTCTAGTCCATGCGCAGTCCCACCCCCAGCCCTTGCCCGGCCTCATTACGGTGCTTGATCACCCGTTTCGGCTGCTTGATCGTCCGTTTCGGCAACGTGATCACTCGTTTCGGGATCATGATCACCGATTTCGGCAGCGTCGCCGAAGTGATCACGTTCCGCCGAAACCAGCGATCAGCTTCCCGCCGAAACAGGTGATCACGTTCCCCCGAAATCGCTGATCACGCGCCCCGAAATACGCAGTGGCGCTATGCCGGACCAGCCGAACACCGAGCGGTAAGGGAGCGGTGCCAGTTCCTGCGAGAGCATCGAGGCGCCGCCAATGCGGTCGCCCAAAGCCGGTGGCTGAAGCGTGCGCGGTTCCCCGGTGTCACACACCATCGGTGTACGGGTCGCGAGCGGTAGTCACGGCATAATGGTTCGAGAAAGTCCGCGCTTGCGCCGCACGGGTACCCTGCTGGTTGCCGGCCGCCTGAAGAATCAGATTTGCGACTTGCTTGGGGCGGGAGATCAGCGAGACATGGCTGGAAGGGATTTCAATCGTTTCGGCACCCATGCGCTTAGCCATGAATCGCTGAAGATCGGGATTGATAGTGCGGTCTTCGGTCGAAACGGCATACCACGTGGGCTTGCTACGCCATGCCGCAACCGTAGTCTTGGCCATCGTGATCGCCTTGCCCATCGGCTGTTGCACCGCGTAGTAGGTCGCGGCCTCCTTCCGTGGAAGGTC
Organism: Cupriavidus necator; assembly: GCF_016127575.1. Classification (NCBI taxonomy): domain Bacteria; kingdom Pseudomonadati; phylum Pseudomonadota; class Betaproteobacteria; order Burkholderiales; family Burkholderiaceae; genus Cupriavidus; species Cupriavidus necator. The sequence continues at coordinate 1,890,638 of NZ_CP066019.1, read as the reverse complement.
ACCGGCGAAATCGTTCAAGAAGGCTTGCATGGACAGCTTGCCAAAGCCATCGGCCGACCATAGCAGTCCAGCGGAGGCCGGCGCCGCCGGAAACTTGCGCGTCAGCGCCGGATAATCCTCGCCCGCGTCCGGCGCGCGTGCGGCGATATAGACAAGGCCCGCCACCTTTGGATCGTCACCGGCCTGCGAGATCACCATTCCGCCGTAGGAGTGGGCCACTAGCAGCGTCGGGCCGTCCTCCTGCGCCAAGGCGCGCTTGACCGCATCGACATCGGCATCTAGCGATGTTGTCGGGTTCTGCACGGATGTCACGTGCAACCCCTGCGCCTGCAACAGCGGAATGACTTTCTCCCAGCTAGAGCCATCGGCATAGAGACCGTGAACCAATACGATGTTCTTGATCGGGCCAGCTCGGGTGACAGCGCTTTCCTGCGCCATGGCGGCCTGTGCAAACGTCAGTGCGGCGAAGGAGGCCATGGCGGCCAGCAGCGAGTGGTTCAGTTTCATGTTCGATCCTTTCAGTTTGAGATCACATGCATGGAGCAGTCATGCGTTGTGTTCCAGTCAGACGAACATGCCAGGGTCGTTATTCCGTCGCCATCAACATTTTTCAGATCCTGCCCGGCTCGAGGGCGCGCTGTACCGGCAATGTCGTCGGTGTATCGGTGGCGCTAACCACCGCATAGAAATAGCGGCCGTTACGCCAGTACTGGGCGAGCAGGTTCCCCTCCTTGCGCGCGCCGTTGCTGAAATGCAGCAGATTGCCGGGCGGCCGTACGTAGTAGACGATCGACTCCATCTTCTGGTTCTGGTAGAGGATCATTGCCGCCGTGCCCTGTTCCGATGACATCAGGCGACCACTGACCGGCCGAAATCCGTATGATGAGAAATCGGGCAACGGTGCCGGCTGCACGAAATGCTGGTCCAGCCAGGTCTGCAACTGACGTGGATCACTGGTCTTCACGTCCACCATCTGCGGTGTGTCGCTGACAGCGAACAGCCGGTAGGCCGACATCGCGTCGGCCATTGGCAGATAGTTCTGCTGGAAGGCGATCTCACGCGTTTGCCAGCCACCCATACCACCCACGGTCAAGGCCAGCACCAGGGACGCCGCTACGGCCACCCGGTGCCGCATGCGATCGCGCAACTCGCGACGAATACGGAATGGATCGAGCCGTACTGGCGTATCGGCCGGCGGAGGCTCCATGCTTGCGCGCAATCGCTGTGACTCCTGCCGGATCTGCTCAGCTTGCCGCGCCAATTCGGGCTGGCTGGCTATCAGGCTCTCGATCTGCCGTCTCCGCGTTTCATCCAGCTCGCCATCGACATAGGCATGGAGTTCGGGTTCGGTGGGAATGAGCATCTTCATTTGAGGACCTGCATGGAGGGAGGGACGACCCTGCCTTCGGAAAATTCGCGCAGCGTCTTCCGGGCCCGCGATATGCGCGACATGATGGTGCCGATCGGCACGTCCAGCGCATCGGCGGCCTCCCGGTAACTCAGGCCTTCCACCGTCACCAGGATCAACAGCGCGCGTTGCTCGGCAGACAATTTGTTGAAACTCTCGAGGGCCGATCTTGCCACAACCATGTCTTCGGCCGATGGTGCGCTGTCTTCGTCACTGCCAACGCCAAACAGCGACAACACCAGTGCATACCGCTTGGCGCGACGCTGGCCGTCAAGAAAGAGACGGTAGAGGATTGAAAACAGCCAGGCGCGTAAGTCGCCGGCATCCTGTCGAGAAGTCCGACGCACCAGCGCGCGCTCCAAGCACGCCTGAACCAGATCGTCGGCAGTGGCGTCGTTGCGCGTTAGCGATATCGCAAAGCGGCGCATTCTCGGGATCATTTCGCGCAGCGCATCATCTGTAAAGTCTTTGTCCATGGGGCGGAACAGCCAAGGCAGGGTTCACGGTTACAAGGTAAACGAACGGCGACGCGGCTTATTCCCAAGATTGCAAAACTGCGGTTCCAGTAGATGCGACTTGCCGACCCATGATCCGAAAGCGAAGGGGATCGTCCTTTCTCTGCAGATTGATACGGTTGTAACCGAGTCCCTTGTTGCGGTCGCGTTTCAAGCCATTAGCTTGACCTTTGCGGCCATCCGAGCATTTATCGTACAGTTTTGCCCCTAACGACACTCCGAAAGTGTAGATGTCGGCATTTGCGTATCCCGACGTTGGCAGGGAAGAGTTGTCTGCCCGCCCAACGAAGTCCGACGTTGTACGAGCATCAACAATGGGTCAAGGAGCCCCTTGGCATCAAGCCGTTCGATGTCGCCAGCCAGACCGCTTTGCTGGACACCACCGCTCAGCGATGGCTCTACGATCGCTGCTGCCTCATTCCCGGCCAGCGCCAGCTTACCGACATGGCGCAGCATGCCTTTTCCGCCTACCAGGCGCAAATGCTCGCAGCGGTCAAACACGCCGTGCCGGCGGCCACGCTGCACCACTGTTTGGGATCGTCCGCAGTCCACGGGCCGACGGCTCTGCCCCGATGGTCGGCCAGATTCCCCCACCTGTGGTCACCTCAAACTCCCCACCTGAAGGGGCGCTTCAAGTGATGTGAGCGCCAGGCAGGACGTTACCTTGTTCCCCTCGAATAAAGCAGAGGGGTTACCGGAGTGAACGTCTTGAAGCCGCATCTACAGACCACCATCGCTACGCTAATCGCCGCTGGCAAGGGTCAGCGGGAGATCGCCCGGATCACTGGCGTCGACCGCAAGACGATTCGGGGGTATCAAGCGCAATTTGCCGCCGCGCAGCAGGCAAAGTCCCCCACGGTGACCACCGGCTCTGAGCCGCAAATTCCCCCACCCCGACCACCGGCAACTGGCGCACATCAATTGTCGGCGTGCGCGCCATACCAGGAGTTTGTGCGAGCCCAGGTGCAACTGCATCGGAACGCCACGGCGATCTACCACACCAAGATCTCGTCGATCAGTACGGACTACTGGCCATGGCGGCCTACTGCGAAGTGAGCCTTCTGAGCGTCTTTCGAGGTGAGCCGTTGCCGTCAAGCACTAGGATGCAGTCTCTTGCCCTTGCTCGATCGCGTAGAGCCCTCTTGGAAGCGCGACGACATGCTGGAGGCAAAAATTGAACGCCTTGCAGAAAAATATCGCTCTATCAACATATGCGCCGACTCGGGTGCTACGGTTTGTCGGCAGCTGGGCGTGAACCGACGCTTCCTGGCAACGCATTATCCGCCACTGTGGCCACAAATCGTCACCGCACAAGTATATAGCTGTGTCGCTTGACCAAGCTCTCGAAGCAAAAACAAACCGGCTCCTCAGCGCGATTGAGACCGTGCTCGGAAGCGGGGAAGAATTTACTTACGCCGCGATTATGCGTGCAGCGAAGATCGAAGGCTGGGAGCGCTTGGGGATGACTCGGGTGCTTCAAAGCATACTTTGTATGATGCCGGAAGGTCGGCAAGCGTAATGTGGCTGTTCTTCCCTGCAAGCATAACGTGGCACTTAAGCCATGAATTGGCTAATTTCCCACTCATGGTTGCTCTCCCACATACGTACTTTCACCTAATGCTGCATTGCCACAATTCCTCTGCTACAATCAGGGAAAACCCCATAAGGGTAATCCCGAAAGGAAGGACGCCATGAACACCCAATCCGATATCAAGCTGACTGACCAACTCGAACGCGAACTGATCGACCGTGAACTCGGTACGCAAAGCCTGGGCTTCGCCCACGACGTGAAGCGCGCCATCGCCTTCGTCCAGAGCGCGATCGAGCGCCTGCAGACCCAGGCCCGCAAGGCCCACGTGGTCTACGCCAACGGCTAAAGAGTTGTTTGCAGCAGAGTAGTTGTGGCCCGTTGCGGGCTGCGTTGTAGAACCGGCCATACGTGCGCCCGCCCGGGCAGGCGCGGCCGGTTTTGTTTTGCCCGCGGTTCTTGCGTGCTTTGTGAATAACTTTCGCAAGGCTTGCCAGACCTTTTCGTTTGGCCGGGACGTGGCAGGGGGCTATCGTGGATGCCTTCGCAATATGCCTTCCCGACCATGCCCCCGCTTGTCCTGCTGTGCCTGCTGATCACCTATGTGGTCTGGGGCACGACCTACCTGGCGATCCGCTTTACGCTGGAGAGCTTTCCGCCGCTGTTCATGATGGGCACGCGCTTCCTGTGCGCGGGCCTGCTGCTGGCCGCCTGGCTGGCGTGGCGGGGCACGCCGATGCCGTCGTGGCGGCTGTTGCGCAACTGCGCGGTGCCGGCGCTGTTCCTGCTGGTGGGCGGCATGGGCCTGACAGCGATTGCCGAGCAGACGATTTCTTCCGGTGCCACCACGGTGATGATCGGGTCGATGCCGATCTTCGCGCTGGTCTGGAGTGCCTGCTTCGGCAACCGGCCGAAATGGTATGAGTACGTGGCGATCGCAATCGGCAGCCTGGGCATCCTGGTGCTGACCGCGGGGGCGGAATTCCGCGTCAGTACCGGGGGCGTGGTGGCGCTGATGCTGGCAGTGGCGAGCTGGTCATTCGGCTCGCAGCTGGCGCGCCGGATGGAGCTGCCCCAAGGCGCCGCGGCATTTGCCGCGGAGATGCTGATCGGCGGCGTGGTGCTGATGGTGCTGTCGGCGCTGCGGCAGGAGCCGTGGCCGGCATCGGTCAGCGCGCAGGCCGGCTGGGCCTGGGTCTACCTGGTGGTGGCGGGGTCGCTGGTGGCGTTCTCTGCCTACATGTACCTGGTGTCCACTGTCAGCCAGACGTTGTCGGCCAGCTATGTCTATGTAAACCCGCCGGTGGCGCTGGCGATGGGCGCATGGCTGGGCGGCGAGCAGATCGCGCCGCAGACGCTGGGTGCCGTGATGCTGATCCTGGTGGCGCTGGCCGTGCTTAGCCTGGGCACGCTGCGCACGGCGCGGGCCCAGGCGGCCTGATACGGCCGACTGCTGCCGGGCAGATCAACTGCCCGACTGTTCCTGGATCCAGAGCGACAGCCGCACCTTGTAGGCCTGCTGGATATGCCGGCGCGCGATCTGTTCGGCCAGTGCCGGGTCGCGCTTTTCCAGCGCCTCGACCAGCGAGATGTGTTCTTCGTAGGAGCTGCGCGCGCGCCCTGGTACCGCCAGCGTGGTGCGTCCCAGCAGTGCCATCGACTCATGCAGCGAGCGCAGCGTCTTCAGCAGGTAGCGGTTGTGGGCGCAGCGGTGCAGGGTTTCGTGGAACAGCCGGTTGTTCAGCGCGAGCCGGTCGGGGTCGTCGGCGATGGCCAGGTCGCGCTCGACGATATCGCGCAGAAGCGAGATCTCCACGTCGGTGGCATGGCGCGCGGCCAGCGCGGCGGCGGTGCCTTCCAGCACTTCGCGCATGACGTACAGCTCGCTGACCATGCTGGCGTCGAGCTGGGTGACCATCATGCCGCGGTTGGGCTCGTTGACGACCAGCCCTTCGGACTCCAGCCGCGACAGCGCTTCACGCACCGGCGTGCGCGACAGGCCCAGGGATTCGGCCAGTTCCACCTCGCGCAGCCGCGTGCCGGGGGGCAGCTGGCCGGCCTGGATGGCGGCGCGCAGTTGCTGGTAGGCGCGCTCCGAGCGCGGGAGCGATGCGGCCTGGCCACTCTCGGCGGCGCCGGCGAACTCTTGAGAAATCATGTGAGGCTGGCTGATGCAGTTGGACTGTCGTAGCCAGTCATCATACCCGCTCGTGCGCGCCTGACATCACGGCGACGCAATATGGTGTAAAGGGCCAGGCGCGCGGCCGTGGGCACCTCAGCCCGCCGGCGACTGGAACGGATGGTATTGATAGAGCCAGGTCTCCGACAGCGGCTTGCCGTTGAGCCTCAGGAACAGGCGGATATCGACCGGCTGGTTGCCGTCGGCGGTCAGGTCAAATTGTGCACGCCAGTGGCCCGGCACATTGTTGGGCACGGCTTCTGTGAAGACGTAGGAGAAGCTGCCGCGAGATGCGGTCAGTACGGCTTCAGGTTTGACGCCGAAGGGCAGTTTCTCCAGCGGCGCGCCCTTGAACTCGACCATGAACTTGCGCACGCCCTTGGGCCGCGGCTGGCCCGGCTGACCGCCATTGCCCAGGCGCGTGGCCACGCAGCGCGCCAGCGGCGAGGGGAAGGGCTCGTCGGCCTGCCAGTGCAGCCGGTAGCGCAGGCGGTAGGTGCTGCCGGCCTTGGCCGGGGCCTTGGGCACCCACATGGCGACAATGTTGTCGTGGATCTCGTCATCGGTGCGCAGCTCAACCAGCTGCACCGAACCGGCGCCCCAGCCGTCGCGCGGCTCGACCCACAGGCTCGGGCGGCGTTCATAGTTGACGCCGTCCTGGTAGTGGTCGAACAGGCGGTCGCGCTGCAGCAGCCCGAAGCCCTTGGGGTTATCGTCGGAAAACGCCGAGGCCGTGGTCTGCGGCGGGTTGTTCAGCGGGCGCCAGATATGCTCGCCGGCGCCGTTCCACAGCGCCAGGCCGTCGGAGTCATGCACCTCCGGGCGCCAGTCGACGGCGGTGCCTTTGATGCCCTCAGAGAACCAGAACATCGAGGTCAGCGGCGCCAGCCCCAGCCGGCCCACATCCTTGCGCAGGAACAGCGCGCACTCCACATCCATGATCACGGCCTTGCCACGCTGCATGACGAAGCGGTAGGCGCCGGCGATGCTGGGGCCATCCAGCAGGGCATAGACCGTGACGGTATCGCCGTTGCCCTCGGGCGTCTCGAACCAGAAATGGGTGAAGGCCGGGAATTCCTCGGACTTGCCGGCTTCGGCCACGTCGATGGCGATGCCGCGCGCGGACAGCCCGTACTGGTACAGGTCGCCGATGGCGCGGAAATACGACGCGCCGAGGAAGGCAACCCAGTCGTTCTTGCGCCAGTCGCGTGTCTTCTGGTCGCCGAGGCGGCTTTCCTGGAAGCGGAAGCCGGCAAAGCCGCTGCCCGGCGGCAGCTTGTGCGCGGGGCTGTCGGCCGGCATGTCGAAGTAGGCGTCGTCGTAGACGATCTCGCGGGCCTTGCCGGGGCCGCCCTTGGCGCGTTCGATCACGTGCATGCGCACCGGCGTGCGGAAGTACGTGCCGAGGTGGAAGAAGGTGACCGGGAACTGGCCTGGGCCACTGGCAAAGAGCGCGTCGTCGGTGCGGAAGCGGATCTTGCCGTGGGCGTCGTAGTCGATGCGGGACAGCACGTCCGCGGGCGGTGACGGCGGCGGCGCGTAGGGCTTGCCGGCCAGTGCGCGGGCGCGTTCGATCAGGGCGTCGAAACCGAATGGCTGGGCGTCGCCGAGTTTGATCCGGCTGGCTGCCAGCACCGACGGGGTAATGCCCAGTGCGGCGAGCGCGGCGGAGGCAGTGGCGGAGACCAGCAGGGTTCGGCGGTTCATCATGTGGCGAAAGCGTCCTTTTATTGTCCGGGGGTTGTGCAGAACTGTAAGAGACGCCGCCGTCCGCGAAAAGTTCGGACACCCTCTGTTACAGGCGGCCGCCCGCAGCCCGGCTGCAAGCGGCCGCCGCCGCACATCAGGCCTGCCCGCTGGCCCGGCGCCGCTGGCGCCGTTGCCGCGCCAGCATGTTCAGCCCCTCGACCGCGGCCGAGAACGCCATCGCCGTATAGATATAGCCCTTGGGCACATGGGTGCCGAGGCCCTCCGCGATCAGCGTCATGCCGATCATCATCAGGAAGGCCAGCGCCAGCATCACGATGGTCGGGTTGCGGTTGATGAAGTTGGCCAGCGGCGTGGCCGCGAACAGCATCGCCATCACCGCGGCGATCACCGCCACGAACATGATCTGCACATGCTCGGTCATGCCGACCGCGGTGATGATGCTGTCGATCGAGAACACCAGGTCGAGCACCAGGATCTGGCCGATGGCCGCGGCAAAGCTCTGCACCGCCTTGGCCGTGCCGCCTTCCTCGCCTTCTTCGGCGGCGGTGACGTGGTGGTGGATTTCGCGCGTGGCCTTCCAGACCAGGAAGGCGCCGCCCGCGATCAGGATGATGTCGCGCCACGACAGCCCCTGGCCCAGGATGGTGAACACCGGCTCGGTGAGCTTGACGATGAAGGCGATGGTGGCCAGCAGGCCCAGGCGCATCACCAGCGCCAGGCTGATGCCGACCTTGCGCGCCTTCTCGCGCATGGCTTCAGGCAGCTTGTTGGTCAGGATCGAGATGAAGATCAGGTTGTCGATCCCCAGCACGATTTCCATGGCCACCAGGGTGGCCAGTGCCGCCCACGCGGCGGGGTCCTGCAGCAATGCCAACGACGCTTCCATGGGGGGCTCCGGGTGTCAGGTTGCAACTCGGCGCCGGACGGTGGTCCGCCCGGGGCACATGCAGGCGTCATGTTAGCGCAGCGCCGCTTGCCCGCGCCGTGTGATCCGGAAAGATAAAGGTTGTTCTACGCGGTTGCCATGCGCCTCGATGGAATATAGTATGTGATATATCAAAAGATCCAAATCGAGCCATCAAGGAGACAGCAATGAAAGTGTGTATCTACGGCGCAGGCGCGATCGGCGGCTATGTCGGGGCGCAGCTGGCGCGCGCGGGGGCGGAGGTCAGCTTCGTCGCGCGCGGCCCCCATCTCGCGGCAATGCAGGAACATGGTGTCAGGCTGCTGATCGACGGCGAGGAGCGCGTGGCCAAGGTGCGCTGCACCAGCGATCCGCGCGAGCTCGGACACCAGGACTATGTGTTCATCACCCTCAAGGCGCATTCCGTGCCGGGCGTGGTGGACCAGATGCAGCCGCTGCTGGGGCCGGAAACCGCGGTCGTCACCGGCGTCAACGGCATTCCGTACTGGTATTTCTACAAGCATGGCGGCGACTTGGCCGGCAGCACGCTGGAAAGCGTCGATCCCGGCGGGCGCCAATGGAAGGGCCTGGGGCCGGAGCGGGCGATCGGCTGCGTGGTCTATCCCGCGGCTGAGATCGTTGCGCCGGGCGTGATCAAGCACGTCTACGGCAAGAAGTTTCCGCTGGGCGAGCCGGATGGCAGCCGCTCGGCGCGCGTGACCCGGCTCAGCGAAATGATGATGGCCGCCGACCTGGACGCCCCGGTGCGCGACAATATCCGCGACGAGATCTGGCTCAAGCTGTGGGGCAACCTGTGCTTCAACCCGATCAGCGCGCTCACGCATGCCACGCTCGACGTCATCACCGCCGACCCGGCCACGCGGGCGCTGTCGCGCCAGATGATGGTTGAGGCGCAGGGCATCGCCGAGCGCTTCGGGGTGAAATTCCGCGTCGACGTGGAGCGGCGCATCGACGGCGCCGGTGCCGTGGGCGCGCACAAGACCTCGATGCTGCAGGACCTGGAGGCCGGGCGGGCCATGGAAATCGACCCGCTGCTGACCGTGGTGCAGGAAATGGGACGTCTGGTCGCGCAGCCCACGCCGATGTGCGATGCCGTGCTGGGTCTGATCAAGCAGCGCGACACGATGGCCAAGCTGGCCGCCTGAGCGCGGCTGGGAACAGGGGATACCGCCGGGTCAGGTATCCCCTGGCGCACGCCAGGCGCGCCAAGGTAGCGTTGGCCGGGCTTGCGAAGCGAGAAAGGCAGGCGATAGTGATATACCATATACGACAGACCGCGCACCGCTACTGTGCCGATGCATGACAACAACGCATTGTTTGATGCGTTTTCGTAATGGGTCCGGCGTTTTTGCTAAGCTGTGCGGCAATGCGGGGGGCAGCCATTCCGGCCACCCTGCCGCTGGTCTCACACGAGCTCATTCATGTCTGCGCAAAGCCAATCCATCGTCCAGCCCAACGGGCTGGCCTTGTCCGTGCAACCGATCAATGCCGGCGCGAGCCTGCGCGACCAGGCCTACGCCATGTTGCGCCAGGCCATCGCCGACGCTGACATCTACCAGTCGCGCGACGAGATCCGCCTCGATGAGCGGGTACTGAGCGAGGCCATGGGTGTCAGCCGCACGCCCATCCGCGAAGCCATGACGCTGCTGGAGCAGGAGGGCTTCCTGCGCACCGTGCCCCGGCGCGGCATCTACATCATGCGCAAGACCAAGCGCGAGATCGTGGAGATGATCCAGATGTGGGCCGCGCTGGAAAGCATGGCCGCGCGGCTGGCCACCGAGAACGCCACCGATGCCGAGATCGCGCAGCTGCGCAGCATGTTCGACAGCTTCCGCGATTCCACTCCGGCCGAGCATATCGAAGAGTATTCCGACGCCAATATCGCCTTCCACCAGGCGATCGTGCAGCTGTCCAAGTCGCACATCATCATGGACACGATCCGCAATATCTTTATCCACGTGCGCGCGATCCGGAAGATGACGATCTCGCAGAGCGACCGGGCGGCACGCTCCATCGTGGACCACCTGCGCATCATCGAGGCGCTGGAGAAACGCGATACCGAGCTGGCCGAGCGGCTGGTGCGGCAGCATTCGCTGGATCTGGCTGACTACGTGGAACGGCACTGCGACTTCCTCGACTGAAGGCGGGCGGGGTAGGGCGGCAAAACGGCGGACCTTGGTCCGCCGTTTTGCTTTTGTACGTTCCCGGATGACGCGCGAGCTTTTCGCGTTATGGTATGTGATATATCAATGCGAAAAAGATGCTGGCTGACTGATTCGGGATTTCACTGGGTTTCCCACTTCGGGCAAGCAAAGCAGGCCGATTGCTGCATTGCATCGTCGAAATTTGTGTTGCATCGGGCAAACTCCTCTTGCTCTCTTCTGATATATCACATACCGTATGTCATCAAGAGGGCCGGAACGGACGCGAGCGAGTACGCGCCGAGCACCAGGAACAGACCATATACAAGTGAAACCATCGTCCGAGGAGACATCCGAAATGGAAACCAAGGCACTGCAAGGCGTTCGCATCCTGGACATGACCCACGTCCAGGCGGGCCCCTCGGCCACGCAGCTGATGGCGTGGCTGGGCGCGGACGTGATCAAGGTGGAAATGCCCGGCCGCGGGGACATCACCCGCAGCCAGCTGCGCGACGTGCCCAATGCCGACAGCCTGTACTTCACCATGCTCAACAGCAACAAGCGCAGCCTGACGCTGAACATGAAGACGCCCGAAGGCAAGGCGCTGCTCGAAGACCTGGTCCAGCGCAGCGACGTGCTGATCGAGAACTTCGGGCCGGGCGTGCTCGAGCGCGCGGGCTTTGACTGGGACCACCTGCAGGACCTGAACCCGCGGCTGGTCTATGCCTCGATCAAGGGCTTCGGCCCGGGGCCGTACGCGGACTGCAAGGCGTATGAGAACGTGGCCCAGTGCATGGGCGGTTCGGCCTCCACCACGGGCGATGCCGAGGGCGTGCCCACTGTCACCGGCGCGCAGATCGGTGATTCGGGCACGGGCGTGCATTGCGTGGTCGGCATCCTGGCCGCGCTGCTGCAGCGCGAGCACACCGGCCGCGGCCAGCGCGTGGAAGTGGCGATGCAGGACGCGGTGCTGAACCTGTGCCGCGTCAAGCTGCGCGACCAGCAGCGCCTGGCCAACGGCCCGCTGCGCGAGTACCCGAACGAAGAGTTCGGCGACCACGTGCCGCGCGCCGGCAATGCCTCGGGCGGCGGCCAGCCGGGCGCGGCGCTGCGCTGCGCGCCGGGCGGCCCCAACGACTATGTCTACGTCATCATCCAGCCGCAAGGCTGGGAGCCGCTGATGCGCCTGTGCGGGCGCGAGGACCTGATCACCAATCCGGACTACGCCACGCCAGAAGCACGCCTCAAGCACCTGGCCGACTGCTTCGCCGTGATCGAGAAATGGACCGGTGGCCGCAGCAAGTTCGACGTGATGGCGGCGCTCAACGAGGTCGATGTTCCGTGCGGCCCGATCCTGTCGATGAAGGACCTGATCGAGGACGAGTCGCTGTACCAGCGCGGCTACCTGAAGGCGCTGGAGCACCCGCAGCGCGGCAGCTACGTGCAGCTGGGCTGCCCGATCACGCTCTCGGCATCGCCGGTGGAGATCGAGCGTTCGCCGCTGCTGGGCGAGCATACCGAAGAGATTCTCGAGTGGCTGGGGCGCTCGCCCGCGCAGATCGCCGCGATGAAGCTGGCCGGCGCGGTATGACGCAAGCCTGACGTCATTCCCGCCTGTGCGGGAATGACGAATCCGGGCGCGAGCCGCCCACGATCCCATTTCTTCCAAGATCCTGCAACCGACATCGGAGCAGGCAGGGCCCGCTTTGCCTGCGCAAGGAGCATGCTGTGCAAACCTGGATACGCTTTCGCCGCGCTGACGGCAGCATCGGCCATGGCCGCATCGACGAAGCCGATGGCAACCGTGTCGTCGAATATGACGGCGACGGTTTCAACGACCCCGCCCCCACCGGCGCCGTGCATGAGCGCGCGTCGCTGACGCTGCTCGCGCCCTGTGCGCCGGGCAAGGTGGTGGCACTGTGGAACAACTTCCACGCACTCGCGCGCAAGCTGGAAAAGCCCGTGCCCACGCATCCGCTGTTCCTGCTCAAGCCGGCCTCGTCGCTGGCCGGGCCGGGCGATGCCGTGCTGCGCCCCAAGAGCTACGACGGCAAGATCGTCTATGAGGGCGAGCTGGGCATCGTGATCGGCAGCAAGGCGCGCAATGTGTCGGTGGCCGAGGCCGGCGCGCATATCTTTGGCTACACCGTCGTCAACGACGTGACCGCGGCCGAGCTGATCACGGCCGACCCCAACTTCCCGCAGTGGACGCGCGCCAAGGGCTTCGACACCTTCGGCTGCATCGGCCCGGCCATTGTCTGCGGCTTCAACTGGAAAGCCGCCAGCGTCATCACGCGGCTCGATGGCGTCGAGCGGCAGAACTACCCGCTGTCGGACATGGTCTTCTCGCCCGAGGAACAGGTCAGCCGGATCTCGCAGGACCTGACGCTGATGCCCGGCGACGTGATTGCGTGCGGCACCTCGATCGGCGTGGGGTCGATGAAGGACGGTGCGGTGGTCGAGGTGGCGATCGCGGGCATCGGCTCGCTGGTCAACCACGTGCGCGGCTGAGCCGGCGCCTGATTCCTTCCATAAAACGGTGAATGCCATGCCAATGACGATCGGTGTGCCACGCGAAGTCCACCCGGGCGAGCGGCGCGTTGCCGCCACGCCCGACTCGGTCAGGGAACTGCTCAAGCTGGGCTACCAGGTGGTGGTGGAGACCGGCGCCGGCCAGGAAGCGTCGTTCTCCGACGCTGACTACAGCGCCGCCGGTGCGGCCATTGTCGACGCGGCCAGCCTGTGGGCTTCGGTCGATGTGGTGATCAAGGTGCGCCCGCCGCAGGTCCATCCCAGCCTGGGCGTGGAAGAGGCGGCGCTGCTGAAGAAGCATGCCACGCTGATCGGCTTTGTCTGGCCGGCGCAGCAGATGGCGATGCTGGAGCGGCTGACGCAGCGCGGCGCAACCGTGCTGGCGATGGACTGCGTGCCGCGCATCTCGCGCGCGCAGAAGCTGGACGCGCTCAGCTCGATGGCCAATATGGCGGGCTACCGCGCGGTGATCGAAGCCGCGCATGCGTTCGGGCGGCCCTTTGCCGGGCAGATCACGGCCGCGGGCAAGATCCCGCCGGCGCGCGTGCTGGTGATCGGCGCGGGCGTGGCGGGGCTGGCGGCCATCGGCGCGGCGCGCAGCCTGGGTGCGGTGGTGCGCGCCTTCGATACGCGGCCGGTGGTGCGCCAGCAGATCGAAAGCCTGGGCGCCGAGTTCCTGACCGTCGAGATCGAAGAGGACGGCAGCGGCAGCGGCGGCTATGCCAAGGAGATGAGCCCGGCCTTTATCGAAGCCGAGATGCGTCTCTTTGCCGAACAGGCGCGCGAGGTCGACATCATCATCACCACCGCGCTGATCCCGGGCAGGCCCGCTCCCAAGCTGCTCGAGGCCGGCACGGTGGGCCTGATGCGCGCCGGCAGCGTGGTGGTCGACCTGGCTGCTGAGCAGGGCGGCAACTGCGTGCTGACCGTTCCGGGCGAGGCGGTGCGGCAGCACGGCGTCACCATCATCGGCTACACCGACCTGCCCAGCCGCATGGCGGCGCAGGCCAGCCAGCTCTATGGCACCAATATCCGCCACCTGCTGACGGAGCTGACGCCGGGCAAGGACGGCCAGCTCGTGGTCGACATGGACGACGAGATGATCCGCGGTGCCACGGTGCTGCACCAGGGCACGGTGACCTGGCCACCGCCGCCGCTGACGGTGGCGATCCCGCAGCAGCAGGCGCCGGCCGCGCCGCCGCCGGTGCAGGCCGAGGCCGAGCCGCCGCGCAGCCGCACCGGCGCGACGCTGATCGCGCTGGCCATCGCGGCGGCGGCGCTGCTGGGCCTGGGCGCGGTCGCGCCGCCGGCCTTCATGGCGCATTTCACGGTGTTCGTGCTGGCGATCTTTGTCGGCTACCAGGTGGTGTGGAACGTCACCGCCGCGCTGCATACGCCACTGATGAGCGTGACCAATGCCATCAGCGGGATCATCGTGGTGGGCGCGCTGGTGCAGCTGGGCAAGCCGTCGCTGCTGACGGCGGTGATTGCCGGCAGCGCGGTGCTGCTGGCCACCATCAATATCGCCGGCGGCTTCCTGGTGACGCAGCGCATGCTCAAGATGTTCCAGCGGGACTAGAGACGGGGAGACAGGGATGCCATCCGGAATCAGCAATATCGCTTACCTGGGCGCCAGCGCGCTCTTCATCCTCAGCCTGAGCGGGCTGAGCCACCCCGGCACCGCGCGCCGCGGCAACCTGCTGGGCATCGCCGGCATGGTGATCGCGGTGCTGACCACCGTGCTGGCGGGCAGCCCGGACGGCATCGCCATCATCATCGGCGCGATGCTGGTGGGCGGCATCGCCGGTGCCATGCTGGCCAGGCGCGTGGAAATGACGCAGATGCCGCAGTTGGTGGCGGTGCTGCACAGCTTCGTCGGCCTGGCCGCGGTGCTGGTGGGTTATGCCAACTACCTGGATAGCCATGCGCTGACCGGCGCGGAGAAGGCCATCCATGAAGTGGAAACCTACCTTGGCATCCTGATCGGCGCGGTCACGTTCACGGGCTCGATCATCGCCTTCCTGAAGCTGCAGGGCACCATGGGCGGCAAGCCGATGCTGCTGCCCGGGCGGCATGCCTTGAATGCCATCGCGCTGCTGGTTTGCGTGTGGCTGGGCTATGCCTTCCTGAGCGCGCCCGACGCGCAGCAGGGGCTGGTGCCGCTGGCGGCGATGACGGTGATTGCGCTGCTGGTCGGCGCGCACCTGGTGCTGGCCATCGGCGGCGCCGACATGCCGGTGGTGGTTTCGATGCTCAACAGCTACTCCGGCTGGGCCGCGGCGGCCACCGGCTTCATGCTGGGCAACGACCTGCTGATCATCACCGGGGCGCTGGTGGGATCGAGCGGCGCCATCCTCAGCTACATCATGTGCAAGGCGATGAACCGCAAGTTCCTGTCGGTGATCCTGGGCGGCTTCGGCGCGGTGCAGGCACAGGGCGCGGCGACCGAGCAGGGCGAGGTGCTGCCGGTGTCCAGCGAGGAAGTCGGCAACCTGCTCAAGGACGCCAGCGACGTGATCATCGTGCCGGGCTACGGCATGGCGGTGGCGCAGGCGCAGGGCACCATCAGCGAGATCGCGCGGCGGCTGCGGGCGCAGGGCGTCACCGTGCGCTTCGGCATCCACCCGGTCGCAGGCCGCCTGCCCGGGCACATGAACGTGCTGCTGGCCGAGGCGCGCGTGCCGTACGACATCGTGCTGGAGATGGAAGAGATCAACGACGACTTCGAGAAGGCCGACGTGGTGCTGGTGGTGGGCGCCAACGACATCGTCAACCCCGGTGCGCTGGAAGACCCGGGCAGCCCCATTGCCGGCATGCCGGTGCTGGAAGTCTGGAAGGCCCGCACCGTGGTGGTGTCCAAGCGCAGCATGGCGGCGGGCTATGCGGGCGTGGACAACCCGTTGTTCTACAAGGACAACACGCGGATGTGGTTCGGCGACGCCAAGGGCAGTGTCGATGCCCTGCTGAGGCAGCTGGAGGAAGCGCCGGCCTGAGTTGGTCGAGTCGAGGTCTCCAAGCTGAGCAGTTCAGGCGGCCGCGAAGCCACCGCCGCCCCGCGTTTGTCGGGGCGGCGGTGGCTTTTGTTGTCTGGATGGGCCCATAGACAACCTGTTATGGAAGCCCGGCGGGCGATTCATGCCAGCTCCGCGATATATAAACGATCGCAAATAGAAACGATAAAAAACTTTAAGACTAGTCAAATTAAGCTTCAGGTAGCATCAATCCACGACTTCATGTGCCGCAATGCCAGGCGCCGGTCTAGTTGTGAGAAGGGCAACCCACAAAGCCCTGTTGTGCCAGTCGAGGCACAAACAAACAGTACCAGGAGACAAGACAGATGGCGCAATTTGAAGTATCGGCCCCGGCCGGTCACGGCAACGTGAACGGGCGCGGCCTGCAGAACCGTTGGATCCAGCTTGCAATTGGCGTGGTGTGCATGGGGCTGGTGGCGAATTTGCAATACGGCTGGACCCTCTTCGTGTCACCGATGGACGCCAAGCATCACTGGGGCGCGTCCGCCATCCAGGTGGCATTCTCCATTTTCATCGTGACGGAAACCTGGCTGGTGCCGCTGGAGGGCTGGCTGGTGGACAAGTTTGGCCCGCGCCCGGTAGTGGCGGGCGGGGCGATCTGCGCGGGCCTGGCATGGGTGATGAATGCCTATGCGACCACGCTGCCGGAACTGTATGCGGCCGCGGTGATTGCCGGCATCGGCGCGGGCGGTGTCTATGGGACCTGCGTCGGCAACGCGCTGAAGTGGTTCCCGGACAAGCGCGGCCTCGCGGCCGGACTGACGGCGGCGGGTTTCGGCGCGGGCGCGGCCATTACGGTGATCCCCATCGCCAACATGATCCAGAGCTCGGGCTATGAAAAGGCCTTCCTGACCTTCGGCATCCTGCAGGGCGTGTGCATCTTCGTGCTGGCACTGCTGCTGGTGAAGCCCAGGCCGCCCAAGGGCGCGGTGGCGGCCAAGGCGGTACTGACCAACCCGGTCGAGTTCTCGCCGGGGCAGATGGTGAAGACGCCGGTGTTCTGGCTGATCTACGTGAGCTTTGTCGCGGTGGCGGCGGGGGGGATCATGGCGACGGCGCAGCTCGGGCCCATCGCCAAGGACTATGGCTTCGCCTCGATGCCGGTGACGATGCTGGGCATGACGCTGCCGCTGCTGACCATGACCTTGTCGATCGACAACCTGTGCAATGGCTTTACGCGGCCCTTGTGCGGTTTCCTGTCGGACAAGTTCGGGCGCGAGAACACCATGTTCGTGATCTTCGTCGGCGAGGGGCTGGCGCTGCTCGGGCTGATGCAGATGGGGCACAACCCGTACTGGTTCATGTTCTTCGCGGCGCTGACCTTCCTGTTCTGGGGCGAGATCTTCTCGATTTTCCCGGCCTTGTGCGCCGATACCTTCGGCAGCAAATTCGCCGCGGCCAATGCCGGCACCCTGTACACGGCGAAGGGCACGGCGGCGATGGTGGTGCCGCTGGCATCGATCCTGTCGGCGCATGGCGGCTGGGGAGCCGTGTTCTCGGTGGCGGCGGTGGTGACGATTGCGGCAGGGATCTCGGCCAAGGTGTTGCTGGCGCCCGTGCGCAAGCGCTTTATCACCGGGCATGCCGAGGCAGTGCGCGTGTCCGACACCGCGTTCCTGGCTGGCATTTCGCCGCGTCAGGGGGAGTAATCCCGGGCTGAACGGTAGAGGGGGAGCCTGGCGTAGGCTGCCGGGCTTCCGGAGCGGGGGCAGGACATTCCCATTAGTGGGCGCGCTGGTGTTCGCGGAGGACGCCAGTGCGCGGCAATGTGTTCCAGAGAGCCATAAAGCCGCTGGAATTTTTGGTATGTAGTATATCTTCATGCGTAATCCCGGCGAGATTTCCAGGCTTCGACATGGCCCGGAAATCTGTGCCGATTGCGCATGAATCGCGTGCTTTCAGAAATTACGCTGATTTAGCCGTAATTGCCTGCAAAATTGCTGCGCCGCATCCACGAAACTTGAAGGGCTAGGGGAAATTCTTCTTGCTTCGTTCTGATATATCACATACCGTATGTCATCAAGATCGAGTGAAACGATCGGGCGCCGCAAGGCATACGGGTAGCAACAGCGAAGGGCGAGAAGGCGAGAGTGCCCCGCCCCGTAAAGAGTTCAACGAGGAGACCAAGACATGTCCGAAGTCGTCGAAGCCAAGCGGGTCGGGAGCACCACGCGGAAGACACCCTGAATTAGAAGAATTCCAACCCCAGTCAATTTGTATAGAAGGAATCAACCATGGCAGAAGTCGGAAACGAACTGCAGCGTCACGCCACGGAAGAACATCAGGCACAAACCGATGGTTTTCATCTGGTCATCGACGCGCTGAAGCTGAACGGCATCGAGAACATCTACGGTCTGCCCGGCATTCCGGTCACCGATCTGGCCCGTCTGGCACAGGCCAACGGCATGCGCGTCATCAGCTTCCGTCACGAGCAGAACGCAGGCAACGCAGCAGCGATTGCCGGCTTTCTCACCCAAAAGCCGGGCGTTTGCCTGACCGTTTCTGCGCCGGGCTTCCTGAACGGGCTGACGGCGCTGGCGCATGCGACCACCAACTGCTTCCCGATGATCCTGATCAGCGGCTCGAGCGAGCGCGAGATCGTCGATTTGCAGCAGGGTGACTACGAAGAGATGGACCAGCTGGCCATCGCCCGTCCGCACGCCAAGGCTGCCTTCCGCGTGCTGCACGCTGAAGACATTGGTGTCGGGATTGCGCGTGCCATTCGTGCCGCCGTGTCGGGCCGTCCGGGCGGTGTGTACCTGGACCTGCCGGCCAAGCTGCTGGGCCAGTCGATGGAAGCCGAGAAGGGCCGCAAGTCGCTGATCAAGGTGGTGGATCCGGCCCCGCGCCAACTGCCTGCACCGGACTCGATCGACCGTGCCGTCGCGCTGCTGAAGAGCGCCAAGCGCCCGCTGATCCTGCTGGGCAAGGGTGCCGCGTACGCACGCGCCGAAGCGGATATCCGCACGCTGGTCGAGAAGACGGGCATTCCGTACCTGCCGATGTCGATGGCCAAGGGCCTGCTGCCCGATACGCATCCGCAATCGGCCTCGGCCGCACGCTCGTATGTGCTGGCTGAAGCTGACGTGGTGTTGCTGGTCGGCGCCCGCCTGAACTGGCTGCTGTCGCATGGCAAGGGCAAGACCTGGGGCAAGCCGAAGCAATTCATCCAGATCGACATCGCGGCGACCGAGATGGACAGCAACGTCGCCATCGCCGCGCCGGTAGTGGGTGACATTGGTTCGTGCGTGTCGGCGATCCTCGACAAGGTCGGCAATGACTTTGCCAAGCCGGGCGCCGAGTGGCTGAACGCGGTGGCCGACCGCAGGGACACGAACCTGGCGAAGATGGCCGAGACCCTGGCCAGGTCCAAGGATGTCTCGCCGATGAACTTCCACGGCGCGCTGAACGTGCTGAAGGATGTGGTCAAGGCCAACCCGGGCATCTCGTTCGTCAACGAAGGCGCCAACACGCTGGACTACGCCCGTGCCGTGATCGACATGTACGAGCCGCGCAAGCGCCTGGACGTAGGCACCTGGGGCGTGATGGGCGTGGGCATGGGCTACGCGGTCGCCGCGGCGGTCGAGACCAGCAAGCCGGTGCTGGCGCTGTGCGGTGACAGTGCGTTCGGTTTCTCGGGCATGGAAGTCGAGACGATCTGCCGTTACAACCTGCCGGTCTGCATCGTCATTTTCAACAACAACGGCGTCTACAAGGGCATCGACGTGAATCCGACCGGCGGCAAGGATCCGGCGGTCACGACGTTCGTCCCGGGCGCGCGCTACGACAAGATGATGGAAGCGTTCGGTGGCGTCGGCCGCAACGTCACCACGCCGGCGGAACTCGAGGCTGCGGTGAACGAAGCCCTGCGCTCGGGCAAGCCCACGCTGGTCAACGCTGTCATCGATCCGGCTGCTGGCACGGAAAGCGGTCGTCTGACCAATCTGAATCCGCAAAGCTCGGCCAAGAAGTAATTCACCCGAATTTCACCCCTCTGATCCAATAGGAGAACGAAAGTGAACCTCCCACTCAACGGCATCAAGATCATCGACTTCACGCACGTCCAGGCCGGTCCCGCCTGCACGCAGCTTCTCGCGTGGTTCGGTGCGGACGTGATCAAGGTCGAGCGCCCCGGTTCCGGCGACGTGACGCGCACCCAGCTGCGCGACATCCCGGATGTCGATGCCCTGTACTTCACCATGCTCAACAGCAACAAGCGCAGCCTGACGCTGGATACCAAGAAGCCGGAAGGCAAGAAGATCCTGGAGCAGCTGATCCGCGAGTCGGACGTGCTGGTCGAGAACTTCGGCCCGGGCGCGCTGGACCGCATGGGGTTCTCGTGGGAACGCATCAACGAACTGAACCCGAAGATGATCGTGGCTTCGGTCAAGGGCTTCAGCGACGGCCACCACTATGAAGACCTGAAGGTCTACGAGAACGTGGCCCAGTGCGCCGGCGGCGCGGCCTCGACCACCGGCTTCTGGGATGGCCCGCCGACGGTGTCCGCCGCGGCGCTGGGCGATTCCAACACCGGCATGCACCTGGCCATCGGCATCCTCACCGCGCTGATCGGCCGCGACAAGACCGGCAAGGGCCAGAAGGTGGCTGTGTCGATGCAGGATGCGGTGCTGAACCTGTGCCGGGTCAAGCTGCGCGACCAGCAGCGCCTGGACCGCCTGGGCTACCTGGAGGAGTACCCGCAGTATCCGCACGGCAGCTTCAGCGACGTGGTGCCGCGCGGCGGCAACGCGGGCGGCGGCGGCCAGCCGGGCTGGGTGCTGAAGTGCAAGGGGTGGGAAACCGACCCCAACGCCTATATCTACTTCACCATCCAGGGCCATGCCTGGGAGCCGATCTGCAAGGCGCTGGGCAAGCCGGAATGGATTTCCGATCCCAACTACGCCACCGCCAAGGCTCGCCAGCCGCATATCTTCGATATCTTCAACACCATCGAGGAATGGCTGGCCGACAAGACCAAGTACGAGGCCGTGGACATCCTGCGCAAGTTCGACATCCCGTGCTCGCCGGTGCTGTCGATGAAGGAAATCGCCGCCGATCCGTCGCTGCGCGCCAGCGGCAGCATCACCGAGGTGCCGCACAAGGAGCGCGGTACCTACCTGACGGTGGGCAGCCCGATCAAGTTCTCCGACCTCAAGCCGGAGATCACCGGGTCGCCACTGCTGGGCGAGCATAGCGAAGAGGTGCTGGCCGGCCTGGGCTACGGCGCGGACGACATCAAGCGCCTGCGCGAGTCCCAGGTGATCTGACGCTGCCCGCCGGCACTTGTGGCCGGAGTGTACGCCGGGGTCTCGCGCATAGCGGGCCCCGGCGTTTTTGCTTGCAGCGTGGCCATGTGGCACGCTACCTTGATGGCCATGACAGGCTGGCGCCGACCGGCCCTGGGAATAACGAGGGAATCCCCATGACAGACCAGATCGATTACGCGCAACTGGTGTCCGCCATCGGCGACGCCATCATCATCTCCGACGCCAAGGGCGCCATCACGCTATGGAATCCCGCCGCCGAGCGCATGTTCGGCTTTACCCAGGCCGAGGCCATGGGCAAGTCGCTCGACCTGATCATCCCTGAGCGCCTGCGCGGGCGGCACTGGGAGGGCTACGGCAAGACCATGGCGACCGGCATCACGCGCTACGGCCACGACCTGCTCAAGGTGCCCGCGGTCGACAAGGACGGCAAGGCCATGTCGATCGCCTTCACCGTGGCGCTGCTCAAGGATGATGCGGGCGCCATCACCGGCATCGTCGCCGTGATCCGCGACGAGACCGTGCGCTTCCAGGAGGAGCGGGCGCTGAAGAAGCGGCTGGTGGAGCTGGAAAACCAGGTCAAGGAACAGGCCTGAGGCGCGTGCCATTTCCGTGATCCCGGACCAGCCGCGCAGCGCGTCGGCCCGGTGGCCAGGCCTGGTCCTGGCCGTTTCCTGTTTGCGCGGCGGCCCCGGCCGGGGCCGCCGCGCAGGTCTCGATTGTCCCCCGAGTTTTCCCGAATAGGTGGCCGGCATGCACTTCCAGCGCCGCTTTGGCGTAGCCGATCGTGGTCTTTTCGGTACCAAAATCGTTGACTGAGTACCGAATGCCTCCTACATTGGGAGCCCTGACAAAGACAGATCCGAGGAGACAACATGAGCCGTCAAGCTTCGGCCGCTGCGGTAGTCCATGGCGGCGCTACGGTGGGCCAGCTCTATGCGGCCGCGCTGCGTGCCAGGCCCGGCGTGCCCGCCATCGTCGGCGACGACACCACGCTGAGCTATGAGGCGCTCGCGCGGCAGTGCGCGCGCGTCGCGCGGCTGTTTGCCGCCCGCGGCCTGGCGCGCCAGGATGCCGTGGCCTTCCTGGTGGGCAACCGCGCCGAAGCGGTCGCCGCCATCATCGCCGCGCAGCTGGCCGGGCTGAAGAATGTGTCGCTGCATCCGATGGCATCGGAAGCGGATCACGCCTTCGTGCTGCAGGATGCCGGGGTGCGGGCGCTGGTGGTGGACAACGCCCGCTTCACCGAGCGCGCGCGCGTGCTGGCAGCTGGCGCCGGCCTGCAGGTCCTGCCGCTGGACGATGGCGAGTTCGGGCCTGGCCTGGCCAATGCGGCGGCTGCGTTCGATGACACGCCCGTGGTTCCCGGCGACGACCCCACGGAAATCAGCCGGCTGGCCTATACCGGCGGCACCACTGGCCGTTCCAAGGGCATCCTGCATACGCACCGGACCACGGTGACGGTGCTGCAGTACATGCTGGCCAGCTACGAATGGCCGGCGCAGATCCGCTATCTGGTGACCACGCCGATCTCGCATGCGTCCGGCAGCCTGTTCCTGCCGACGCTGCTGCGCGGCGGCACCATCTACGTGTGCGACAAGTTCAGTCCCGCCGATTTCCTGCGACGCGTGGCCGAACAACGGATCAACCTGACCTTTTTGGTGCCCACGCAGATCTATGGCCTGCTCGATTGCGACGGGCTGGACGCGGCCGACCTGTCCAGCCTGGAGCTGGTGCTCTACGGCGCGGCGCCGATCGCGCCGGTGCGTCTCGCTGACGCGCTGCGCCGCATCGGCCCGGTGTTCGGACAGGTCTATGGCCAGGCTGAAGTGCCGATGTGCATCAGCTACCTGAGCCAGCGCGACCACGATCCGGACAACCCCGAGCGCCTGCGCTCGTGCGGCAAGGTGATCCCGGGCAACCAGGTCAAGCTGCTGGACCCCGACCTGCGTGAAGTCGCGCCGGGCGAGGTGGGCGAGCTGTGCGTGCGCGGTCCGCTGGTGATGGAAGGCTACCTGAACCGGCCCGAGGAAGACGCCAAGGTCTTTGCCGGCGACTGGCTGCATACCGGCGACATGGCCCGTTGCGACAGCGAGGGCTTCCTGTACATCGTCGACCGCGCCAAGGACATGATCATCAGCGGCGGCTTCAACGTGTACCCGAGCGAGGTGGAGCATTGCCTGGCGCTGCACCCGGCCATCGCCATGTCCGCGGTGATCGGCATCCCCGACCCCAAGTGGGGCGAGGCGGTCACCGCCGTGGTCGTGGCACGGCCCGGTGCCGCGCTTACCGAGGCCGACGTGATCGGCCACGTGACGCAGCACAAGGGCGTGGTCAATGCGCCCAAGCAGGTGGTGTTCGTGGATGAGCTGCCGCTGACCGCGCTGGGCAAGATCGACCGCAAGGCCATCCGCGGCCGCTACTGGGGCGGCCAGGAGAGGCAGGTGGCCTGAGCGCGGTTACCTTCCGGCGTGCGGCTGGGACGAGCGCGCGCCGGTGTCCGCGCGGCACAGCAGGCCGTTCAGGATGATCTCGTAGAACTCGCTGAAGGCATCGCCGATCTTCAGGCCGGTTTCCTTCAGGAACTGCTGGTTGCGCAGCCGGTGCGCGGCGCCCAGGATCGCTTCGGAAACCAGCCGCGGATTGTGCGGCGCCATCAGCCCTTGCCGCATGCCTGCCTCGAGCAGGCTCTCAAGCCCGCGCACGCGCGCCAGCTGGTAGTCGTCGAATGCCGCCCGGCCGCTGTCGATCGCATCCAGGTCCGCCAGCGCGGCCTTGCTCAGTCCCGATGTGTTGAGCGCGGCATGCAGGTAGGCGGACACTGCCCGCGCCGCATCGCTTTCGCGGCGCGCCGCGGCAAAGCCCCTTTCCAGGTTGTCAGCGAGCACGTCGCGGCAGATGCCGACGAATAGCGCTTCCTTGGTCGGCGCGATCTCGTACAGGCGCCGCCGTGAGCAGCGCATGCGTCGGGCAATCTCGCCGATGGTCAGCGACGACACGCCTTCGGTGCTCAGCAGCCGGGTCAGTTCGTGGGCAAATTCTTCGTCGGTGCGTCGAGTCGGCATGAAACGGGTGGCAAGCCGGGCAAGTGGCGGGCGCGTGAGTGTTGATGCCGAATCTTACGACGACTGCGCCCGGGCCGGCATGGCAATGGATCCATGCCGGCCGGCACATCGCCAGCTCCCCCAGGCGCGGAATGAGTAATGGCTCAAAAGCAGCCGCCGACTGGTTTCCCAGTGCGCTTCAGGTGATAGAGTCCGTCCCCGGCAACGCAAGCAAGCTTCTAACGCTTATACATTCTTTGCTACCTGGAAATCGATGATCAAGAGTTTCGCCCATGCGGGCCTCAAACGTTTCTTCGAGACTGGCTCCAAGGCGGGAATCCAGCCGCATCACGCGCAGAGATTGCGCAATCAGCTCGGTGCGCTGGATCACGCCACGAGACCCCGGGACATGGGGGTGCCAGGTTGGAAGCTGCATCAACTGGGCGGCGACATGTCCGGCCCTGGTCTGTCAGCGTCAATGGCAACTGGCGGCTGACATTCATGTTCGACGGCATCGACGTCATCGTCGTCGATTACCAGGACTACCACTGAAGGACTTCATCATGACGCGCATGCACAACCCGCCGCACCCCGGCGCGGTGCTGGCCGATTGGCTCGCTGGCATGGACGATATGACCATTACGGCGTTCGCCGCGCACATCAGCGTGACGCGCGCAACGCTCTCGCGCATCCTGAATGGTCATGCATCGATCACGCCGGATATTGCCATTCGCCTGGAAGGAGCCCTGGGCGCGAGCCGCGAGATGTGGGGCGGCATGCAGATGGCATACGACCTCTGGGTCGCGGCGCAAAGGCCGCGCAAGCGCATCAAACGGCTGCCCCGCCCCGCAGGTAAGGCAGCGGAGGCCGACCTCGCCTGAGGGACATGCGGGCCAGGCAAAAAGGCGAGGCCGCTCGCGCGCCTCGCCGTGAACCGAGCGGCCCTTCAGTTGAGATGACCGACCGCGCGCAGGTATTCGTTCTTCTTCTCGAAGATCAGCGCGCTCAGAAAGGCGGCGTCATAGGCGGCCAGCAGGTGCGCGTGGTGTTCTTCGATATAGCGGGCCACGCGCGCCTTCTCGCATTCGATGCCGCACAGCCATTCATACATCTCGGCGTCCCAGCGGAAGCGCAGGCCCAGCTCGATAAACGCGGCGTTGTAGGCGGCGAGCTGGGTGTCGCGCGGAATGGGTTGGTTATCGGTGCCGACCGTGATGGCAGCCTGGCTGCTTTCCTGCTGGACCTGGTTCATGCTCGTCTCCTCAGATGCGCTGTAGCGGTTGGGTTGAGACAAGCATAGGGACCGCGGATGATTTACGATAATTAAAGTTTCATAGCGAAACCATAATCAATTGTTTATGCATTCTGACTGATCAAACCTTCCACCCCGGTAATCCGCTCGATCAGTCCCGCGCCTTCCTCCATCAGGAACTGCTTGAACGCCAGCGCCACCGGTGGCAGCCGCTTGTTCTTGCGGTGCACCACATACCAGTTGAGCATCACCGGGAAGCCCTCGATGTCCAGCACCGCGAGCTTGCCGGCCTGCAATTCCAGGCCGACCGTGTGCGCCGACAGGAAGGCGATGCCCATATTGGCGATCACGGCCTGCTTGATGGTCTCGGTGCTCTTGATCTCCATCGCGATGCGCATGTTCGACAGACGCCCGGCAAAGCCCTCCTGCATTGAATTCCAGGTATCCGAGCCTTTCTCGCGTGAAACGAAGGCTTCATCAGCCAGCTCGGCCAGCGGGATATTGCGCTGTCCGACCAGCGGGTGGGTGGGCGCAGCCACGATGACATAGGGATGGGGGGCGAAGGCCTCGTTGATGGTGTCCATGCCTTCGGGCGGACGCACCATCACCGCCAGGTCGGTCAGGTTGCCGGCCAGCTGGTGCAGCAATTCCTCGCGGTTATGCACGGCAAGGTTCAGCGTCACGCCTTCATGGCGGTTCATGAACTCGGCCAGCAGGCGCGGAAAGAAATAGTCGCCGGCGCTGATCACCGCCACGTTGAGCCGGCCGCCGGAGATGCCCTTGAGCTGGGACATGGCGTCTTCGGCCTCGCGGAACTGCTGGATGATGCTGCGACTGTAATGCAGCATCTCGTGGCCCGCCGGGGTCAGGTAGATCTTCTTGCCCAACTGCTCGAACAGGGGCAGCCCCACGTGGTGCTCCAGCTGGCGCACCTGGGTCGATACCGCGGGCTGCGTCAGGTGCAGTTCCTCGGCAGCGCGTGAAAAGCTCATATGGCGGGCAACGGTCTCAAAGACCTTCAACTGCCGCAGTGTGGCGTTCCTCATCCTCGTCCCGTGCAATATATAAACGATTGGCTATATAAACGATAAAAAACTTTATGCAGTGCTGATCTTAGATTCAAGTAGCATCAATCGTCGGATTTGCCTGCCCCGCCCCGAATCCGGCTCTCCGGCTTGCGCCAGGAGCCCGCCAATGGCCACAAGCATGGCCGATAACAACGATGGCTGCCTACAGCCACGACAAAAAATACACAAGGAGACTACCGTGACCGGACTGAATGCAACGGTGCGTGCAACGCGGCACCCCGCCATGCCTGAAGAGGCCCGTCGCAGCCACGCCGATGCGGGGCAGGGGGGCAGGTCGTGAATATCTCGCTCCCCCAACTGAAGGCCTTCGCCGCAGTGGCGCGGCACAAGAGCTTTACGCGTGCCTCGGTTGAACTGGGCCTGACGCAATCCGCGGTCAGCCGCAGCGTGCGTGAACTGGAAGAAGAGATCGACCAGCGCCTGTTCGACCGTACCACGC
This sequence comes from Cupriavidus necator, assembly GCF_016127575.1. Taxonomy (NCBI): domain Bacteria; kingdom Pseudomonadati; phylum Pseudomonadota; class Betaproteobacteria; order Burkholderiales; family Burkholderiaceae; genus Cupriavidus; species Cupriavidus necator. Next base: position 1,863,581 of record NZ_CP066019.1, on the reverse strand, counting down.
GCCAGGTGGAACTGACCGATGCCGGCCAGCACCTGTCGCAGCGCATCTGCCACCTGATCGAAGAGGTCGAGCAGACCCTGCGCGACAGCCAGAGCGCCAGCCGTCCGTGCCAGGGCCTGGTGCAGATCGCTTCGGATCCGGTGCTCAGCTCGATGTCGGTGCCGACGTGGCTGGCCGGCTGCCGGCAAGCGTGGCCGGCGATTGCCATCCACCTGAAGGACCGCTCGCAGGAGTCGGTGCTGCAAAGCGTGCGCAGCGGCGAGGTGGACTTCGGCATTGCCACCGATCCGAAGCCAACCGACGACCTCTATTGTGAACCGCTGTGCGTCGATGCCTACCACGCCGTCCTGCCCGCCCAGCACCCGCTGGCGATGCGCGACGCGGTAGGGTGGGGCGACCTGAGCGATGCCCGCGTGCTGGCCCTGGACCAGCAGTGCGGCATGCAGCCCGCGGTGGAGAAGGCGCTCAGCAGCTATCACGTGCGCGCGGGCTCGCTGCAGTTGCTCGGCCACTTTGCCGCAGTGTTCGGCATGGTGGCGCTGGGCCTTGGCATCGGCGTGGTGCCGTCGCGTGCCCAGGTGGGCGGCATGAATCCGGCGGCAGTGATGCGGCCGCTGCGTCCGCAGGTGACTTCCACGGTGATGCTGGTTCGGCGCAAGAGCCGCTCGCTCAAGCCCAATGCCGCGGCAATCTGGGATGCCTTGCGTGGCCAGGAATATCAGGAGTCGCCGGTGGTGCATCGAAAAACCACCATGGTGTGAGGCAATCGGCTCATCAGGGGGGCATGGGGCGGGCATTCGTTGTATTAGTGCAAAACTTCTATTGATATATCACATACAGGATATTTACACATAGTGCGGTGCAGCATATAATGAAAACTCCTGATCACAACGCTATTGGAGTTTTCAAATGGAAGTCGCTCTTCTCTTCGCTCTTGGCCTGGGCCTGATTGCTGCCGGTGCCGGCGTGACCACGCTGCTGGCCACGCGCCTGCCGATGGACGTGCTGGTGACCGCGCAGGAGCACGGTCGCTTCGCCGGCCTGGGCTCGAACCAGGAAGGCGATGGCGTGGGCCGTGCCAGCCCGTCGCGCATTGTGCCCGCTGCCGGTGAGCTGGCCTACGCGTAATGCGCGCCGGCGCCATGCGCCATCGCGCTGAACCGCGCAACCAGCAAGGGTTGTAGCGGCCGGCACCCCTTGTGGCAGTACCTCGGTTGATACCTGATCTGCGGCATTCGCCGCGAGCCAGGGCAGGGTTCTGCACGAACCTGCGGCCGCCACCATCTTCCTCCCCGATCGCTGCCAGCGATCGCCCGGCACGACCCCTCTTCCTGCGCCCCGGTTCCAGGCCGGCAGGCTCCCTGCTGTGTCTTTAACGCCGCTTCCGGCGTCGTTCCCAAGCCATACGCGCGTCATCAGACATTAATGTATGCATCTAGGGACTTTCCCCAATTCATCGTTTTCCCGATTTTTCCGGGGCGCGATCCCCGGCATTCTTGCGGATGCCATCAGTCGGCCGATTAATGTGCCGATGCATGGCAACTGCTTGATTTCCAACGACTCCGGATGCTGTCGGACCGGCCATTGATGCAGTGTGCGCACCAGTCGCACTGCAGCAACGGCCACCCAGGCGTCACTCACCGCGGTCCCATGCTGCAGAGCCGCGACGAATACGCTTGACTTACCTGATATATCACATACCGTATAGCACTAGAACGGCTCAGCTGTTCTTTGACTGAGAGTCACGCAGAGGCGTCTACAGGCGCCCATCTTCCACCTTGGCGGCACGCCGCTATAAGGAGACATCATGGAATTGCAGCAGAGGGAGTCCACGTCGCGCTTTGCGTCGCCGTGGGTGCAACTGGTATTCGGCGTGATCTGCATGGCGATGATCGCCAACATGCAATACGGCTGGACGCTGTTCGTCAACCCGATCGACGACAAGTACCACTGGGGCCGCACCGCGATCCAGGTGGCCTTCACCATCTTCGTCGTGACGGAAACCTGGCTGGTCCCGATTGAAGGCTATCTGGTCGACAAGTACGGCCCGCGTCCGGTAGTGGTGGGCGGCGGCCTGCTGTGCGCCATTGCCTGGGCCCTGAACTCGGTGGCGTCCTCGCTGCCCATGCTTTACTTCGCGGCGGCGATCGGCGGCCTGGGCGCGGGCGCTGTGTATGGCACCTGCGTGGGCAACGCGCTGAAATGGTTTCCCAATCGCCGGGGCCTGGCAGCGGGGATTACCGCAGCCGGTTTCGGCGCGGGCTCGGCGCTGACCGTGGTGCCCATTGCCAACATGATCAAGACTTCGGGCTATGAGGCTGCGTTCCTGTGGTTCGGTCTTGGCCAGGGCCTGATCGTGTTCATCCTGGGCATGGCCCTGTACCCGCCGTCGGCCAAGATCCTGAGCGAGGTCAAGTCCACGCTGAAGGCTGCCGCAACCTACAACGCTTCGCCGCGCGAGGTGCTGAAGTCGCCGATCTTCTGGGTCATGTACGCGATGTTCGTGATGATGGCCGCCGGCGGCCTGATGGCCACCGCCCAGCTCGGCCCGATCGCCAAGGACTTCGGCCTGCACGACGCCCCGATCTCGATCCTCGGCCTGACCTTGCCGGCGCTGACCTTCGCACTGACCATCGACCGCGTGCTCAATGGCCTGACGCGCCCGTTCTTCGGCTGGATCTCCGATCATATCGGCCGTGAACGCACCATGTTCTTTGCCTTCGGGGTCGAGGCCATCGGCATCCTGCTGCTGTCCAAGTACGGCCACCATCCGGTTGCCTTCGTGGTGCTGACAGGCGTGGTGTTCTTTGCCTGGGGTGAGATCTACAGCCTGTTCCCTGCCACCTGCGGCGACACCTTCGGGCCGAAGTTTGCCGCCACCAACGCGGGCCTGCTGTACACCGCCAAGGGCACGGCCGCGCTGCTGGTGCCGTTCTCCAGCGTGATCACCACTGCCACCGGCAGCTGGCATGCGGTCTTCATGGTGGCCTCCGGCATGGCGGCATTGACCGCGGTGATGGCGCTGTTCGTGCTCAAGCCGATGCGCGAGGCCCATGCCCGCAAGTATGTGCATGCCAATGCCTCGGCACCGATGGGCTACCGTACCGTGCCGGAAGACCTGACCTGATGAAGAAAGCAGTACGGCGCCTCCGGCGCCGGCAGGATCCGGACGTGGCGGCTGCGATGCGTGCACAGGCGCCGCGCCCGGTAGCACAATACGAAAAATAGAAAGAGCGACAGGGAGGCGGCCCGCCGGGCGCCTTCCTGATCGCACATCGGATACCCACAAACAGAATCCAGGCACGCCATGAACCAGGTTGTCATTCCTCTCGAGGCGACGGGGCTCGGCCGGCAGCGCAAGCGCCGCCAGCCCAAGGGCCGGCAGGTAGACGCGGCCGCGCTGGCCGAAGTGCGCGTGGCGCTGGGCGACATGCCCCGCCGGCGCGACTTGCTGATCGAACACCTGCACTGCATCAACGACCGCTACGGCCAGCTGGCGATGCCGCACCTGGTGGCGCTGGCCAGCGAACTGCGGCTGTCGATGACCGAGGTCTATGAAGTCGCCACCTTCTACCACCACTTCGACGTGGTACGCGAGGACGCCGACGGCCAGATCGCACCGCCGCCGGCGTTGACCGTGCGCGTATGCGAAGGCATTGCCTGCGAGCTGGCGGGCGCACAGGCGCTGATCGACAAGCTGCCCGCGCTGCTCGGCACTGAAGTGCGCGTGGTGGCCGCGCCCTGCATCGGCCGCTGCGAGAAGGCGCCCGCGGCGCTGGTCGGGCAGAATCCGGTCGACACCGCCACGGCCGAGGCCATCGACGCCGCCGTGCAGGCAAAGGCCGTGCGCCATGCGCCCGAGCCCTATATCGGCTACGACGCTTACCGGAAGGACGGCGGCTATGCCTTGCTGAAGTCCCTCGCCAGCGGCGACCTGGATCCGGCCGCCGTGCTGTGCACGATGGAGGACTCCGGCCTGCGCGGCCTGGGCGGCGCAGGCTTCCCGACCGGGCGCAAATGGCGCATCGTGCAGAACGAGCCCGCGCCCCGGTTGATGGCCATCAACATCGACGAGGGCGAGCCCGGCACCTTCAAGGACCGCGTCTACCTGGAACGCGATCCGCACCGTTTCCTGGAAGGCATGCTGATCGCGGCGACGGTGGTCAACGTGTCAGCGATCTATATCTACCTGCGCGACGAATACGCCGGCTGCCGCGAGCTGCTGGCGGAAGAACTGCAGCGGCTGCAGCAAGACCCGCCAATCCCCGGCCTGCCGACGATCGAACTGCGCCGCGGCGCGGGCGCCTATATCTGCGGCGAAGAGTCGGCCATGATCGAGTCGATCGAAGGCAAGCGCGGCATGCCGCGGCTGCGCCCGCCCTATGTGGCGCAGGTGGGCCTGTTCGGACGGCCCACGCTGGAACACAACTTCGAGACCCTGTACTGGGTGCGCGACATCATCGAGAAGGGCGCCGAGTGGTTTGCCTCGCAGGGGCGCAACGGGCGCAAGGGCCTGCGCTCGTTCTCGGTCTCGGGCCGCGTGAAACGCCCCGGCGTGCACCTGGCACCGGCCGGCATTACCGTGCGCGAGCTGATCGATGAATACTGCGGCGGCATGCTCGACGGCCATGCGTTCTACGGCTACCTGCCGGGTGGGGCCTCGGGCGGCATCCTGCCGGCGTCGATGGGCAATATCCCGCTGGACTTCGACACGCTGCAGCCCTACGGCTGCTTTATCGGCTCGGCCGCGGTGGTGATCCTGTCCGACCAGGACAGCGCCACGCAGGCAGCGCGCAACCTGATGCACTTCTTCAAGCACGAGTCCTGCGGGCAATGCACACCGTGCCGCACCGGCACCGCCAAGACGCTCGACTTGATCCGCCAGCCGAAGTGGGACCTGCCGGCGCTGGATGACCTGTCCGCGGTGATGCGCGATGCATCGATCTGCGGGCTGGGGCAGGCCGCGCCCAATCCCGTCGACTGCGTCATCAAGTACTTCCCGCACGAACTGGCCTGAGAGACTGACATGAATGCACTGACCCGCGCCGAACGCGCGCTTGTCGAATCCGCCGAGCCAGCCGTCACCTTCACGCTCAATGGCCGCGAGGTGAGCGCCCAGCCCGGCGAAAGCCTGCTCAAGGTGGCCCAGCGCGAAGGCTTCGACGTGCCGCACCTGTGCTACAAGGACGGCCTGGAGCCCGCCGGCAACTGCCGCGCCTGCATGGTCGAGATCCAGGGCGAGCGCGTGCTGGCCCCGTCCTGCTGCCGCTATCCCGCCGAGGGCATGCAGGTGCAGACCGAATCCGAGCGCGCCCGCCGCGCTCAGCGCACGGTGCTGGAACTGCTGCAGTCGGACATGCCCGAGACCGACTACACCCGCCACAACGAGCTGGACCAGTGGGCCGCGAAGCTGGAGGTCGGCAAGCCGCGCTTTGCCCCGCGCGAACGCGTGGCGGCGGATTTGTCGCATCCGGCCATCGCCGTCAACCTGGATGCCTGCATCCAGTGCACGCGCTGCCTGCGTGCCTGCCGCGACGAGCAGGTCAACGACGTGATCGGCCTGGCCCTGCGCGGCGACGAAGCCCGCATCGTGTTCGACATGGACGACCCCATGGGCGTGTCGACCTGCGTGGCCTGCGGCGAATGCGTGCAGGCCTGCCCGACCGGTGCGCTGATGCCCGCGCGCGACGCCGCGCTGGCGGTGCCGGACAAGCAGGTGGACTCGGTCTGCCCGTACTGCGGCGTGGGCTGCCAGCTGACCTACAACATCAAGGACAACCGCATCCTGTTCGTGGAAGGGCGCGATGGCCCGGCCAACCACGAGCGGCTGTGCGTGAAGGGCCGCTACGGTTTTGACTACGTGCAGCATCCGCAGCGCCTGACGGTGCCGCTGGTGCGCCGCGAAGGCGTGCCCAAGCAGGGCGATTTCGTCATGGATCCGGACCACGTCATGGACGTGTTCCGCGAGGCCACCTGGGAAGAGGCGCTGGCGCTGGCTGGCGGCAAGCTCGCGCAGATCCGCGACACCCACGGCAAGCGCGCGCTGGCAGGGTTTGGCTCGGCCAAGGGCAGCAATGAAGAGGCCTACCTGTTCCAGAAGCTGGTGCGCACCGGGTTTGGCAGCAACAACGTCGACCACTGCACGCGGCTGTGCCATGCCTCGTCGGTGGCGGCGCTGCTGGAGGGGATCGGCTCGGGCGCGGTATCGAACCCGGTGATGGATGTCGACAAGGCCGAGGTGGTGATCGTGATCGGCGCCAACCCGACCGTGAACCACCCGGTCGCGGCCAGCTGGATCAAGAATGCGGTGAAGAACGGCACCAAGCTGATCGTGGCAGATCCGCGCCGCTCGGACCTGGCGCGCTTTGCCCATCGCTTCATGCAGTTCAAGCCCGATGCCGACGTGGCGCTGCTCAACGCGATGATGCATGTCATCGTCACCGAGGGCCTGGTGGACCAGGACTTCATCGACAGCCGCACCATCGGCTTTGACGAGCTGCAGCGCAATGTCGCGGCGTACAGCCCGGAACTGATGGCGCCGGTGTGCGGCATCGAGGCCGAAGTCATCCGCGAGGTGGCGCGGCTGTATGCCACGTCCAAGGCCTCGATGATCCTGTGGGGCATGGGCGTGTCGCAGCACGTGCACGGCACTGACAACGCGCGCTGCCTGATCGCGCTGGCGCTGATGACCGGCCAGATCGGCCGCCCCGGCACCGGCCTGCATCCGCTGCGCGGCCAGAACAACGTGCAGGGCGCGTCCGATGCCGGCCTGATCCCGATGATGTACCCGGACTACCGCCGCGTGGACGATCCCGTGGCGATCGCCAGCTTCGAGGCGCTGTGGGGCATGCCGCTGGACCGCCAGCCCGGCCTGACCGTGGTCGAGGTGATGCAGGCGATCGAGCGCGGCGAGGTGCGCGGCATGTACATCATGGGTGAGAACCCGGCGATGTCAGACCCCGACGCCGAGCATGCGCGCCAGGCGCTGGCCTCGCTCGACCACCTGGTGGTGCAGGACATTTTCCTGACCGAGACCGCCTACCTGGCCGACGTGGTGCTGCCGGCTTCGGCCTTCCCGGAGAAGACCGGCACCTTCACCAACACCGACCGCACCGTCCAGCTCGGCCGCCAGGCATTGAACCCGCCGGGGCAGGCGCGCCAGGACCTGTGGATCATCCAGCAGATGGCGGCGCAGCTGGGGCTGGACTGGCACTACGACGGCGTGGCCGAGGTCTTCGACGAGATGCGCCAGGCCATGCCCAGCATCGGCGGCGTGACCTGGGAGCGGCTGGAGCGCGAACACGCAGTGACTTATCCGTGCAAGGAAGAGGGCGACCCGGGCGAACCGGTGATCTTTATCGACAGCTTCCCGACCGCCAGCGGCCGGGGGCGCTTCGTGCCGGCCGACATCATCCCGGCAGCCGAGCGGCCCGATATCGACTACCCGATGGTGCTGATCACCGGCCGCCAGCTCGAGCACTGGCACACCGGCAGCATGACGCGGCGCGCCGGCGTGCTGGATGCGATCGAGCCCGATCCGGTGGCGCTGGTGCACCCGCTGGACCTGGACGCGCTGGGCGGCAAGCCGGGCGACGTGGTCACGCTGGCATCGCGCCGCGGCGAAGTCACGCTGTACGCGCGGGCCGATGCCGGCACGCCGCGCGGGGCGGTGTTCGTGCCGTTCTGCTATTACGAGGCGGCGATCAACAAGCTGACCAATGCGGCACTGGACCCCTTCGGCAAGATCCCGGAGTTCAAGTACTGCGCGGTGAAGATGGCACTGGGCGGCGCGCCGCCGGAGCAGTCGAGCTACGGCGGCGGGCAGATCCTGGCGGCGGTGTAGGGCCGACGGCAAGCCCTGGCGGGGCCGTCTGCGCGGGTAGCGCAGGCGGCCCTTTTTGTTGGGTGATTATCCGGAGTTTCGGGAAATTGATTGCTGTAGCTTCCGGCTAATCAAATCAATCGTGACAGGCTACGCTTCGGTTCATTCCCTACACAACCCGGAGCCCGCCATGAAAGCCATCGGCCTGACCCAGTACCTGCCCATCTCCGACCCGCGTTCGCTGCAAGACGTGGAGATCGACATGCCCAGCCCCGGCGGCCGCGACCTGCTGGTGAAGGTTGAGGCCGTCTCGGTCAACCCGGTCGACACCAAGGTGCGCGCGCCCAAGGCGCAGGTAGAGCCCGCGCCGCGCGTGCTGGGCTGGGACGCGGCCGGCACGGTGGCCGCCGTGGGGCCGGAGGTGACCCTGTTCAAGGTCGGCGACCCGGTCTACTACGCGGGCAGCATCACTCGGTCCGGCTCCAACGCCGAGTTCCACCTGGTCGATGAGCGCATCGTCGGCCACAAGCCTGCCTCGCTGGATTTCGCCAACGCGGCGGCGCTGCCGCTGACGGCGATCACCGCCTGGGAGGCTCTGTTCGACCGGCTGGGCATTTCGCCCAATGGGGATCACGCCGGGCGCCCGGTGCTGATCATCGGCGGCGCGGGCGGCGTGGGCTCGATCGGCATCCAGCTGGCCAAGGTGCTGGCCGGGCTGACCGTGATCGCCACCGCGTCGCGGCCCGAGTCGCAGGAATGGTGCCGCCGCCTTGGCGCCGACCATACGGTTGACCATCGTGGCGATCTGCCGGCGCAGCTGAAGGCGCTGGGATTTGCCGAGGTCGACTACATCCTCTGCTTCAACGACATCGACGGGCATTTCCCGGCGATGGCTGAAGTGGTCGCCCCGCAGGGCAAGATCTGCACGATCGTCGCAAATACGCGGCCGTTGCCGGTGGAATTGCTCAAGAACAAGAGCGCCACCTTCGTCTGGGAATTCATGTTCACGCGCGCCATGTACAGCACGCCCGACATGGTCGCGCAGCATCGTCTGCTTAACGAGGTCACGCGGCTGGTCGATGCCGGGCGCCTGCAGACCACGCTGGGCGAGAACCTGGGGCGCATCAATGCGGAGAACCTGCGGCGCGCGCACGCCATGCTGGAAGGCGGGCGCACTATCGGCAAGCTGGTGCTGGAAGGGTTCTGAGCCGGCGTGCCGCGCCCGGCAAACGACAACGTCCGCCGGGATGCCCCGGCGGGCGTTGTGCGTTCCCGGGGCAGGGGTCAGCCCATCTTGCCGAGGATGCTCTGCATCTCGTCGCTATTGAAGGCGCGCAGGGTTTGGGTGCGCACGTTGCCGGCTGCGCCGATGGTCAGCCCGAAGCTGGTCATGGTCTCGTCGTCGGGCGCTTCGACGGTGAGCACGATGTCGTATTCGCCCAGCGTCCAGTAGATGTCTTTCATCTGCACGCCCAGGCGTGCCCCCATCTCGCGCACGGCGGCCGCGCGCTTGGTGGTGTCCTTGACGGTGCGGATGCCCTGGTCGGTGAAGCTGGCTAGCACGATGTAGCGGGTCATGGCGGGACCTCCGGTTATGGTTGGATCGGTCGCCGTCCCGGCGGCGTGCATGGGGCAAGCGGCCGGGGCAGTGGTTCAGGGCTTCGGGGCGTGGCGAGGCGCGAATGGCATGGCGCCTCACCGTTGATGCTCGCGATGTCTGAGCAACTTCATGCCAACGCATATTGCGCGCCAGTCGGCGCGGCAGGCCAGGATGCGGATCGCGGACGCGCGCTCGGCTGTTCCAGCCGGCCGGTGTGTGCCGGTGTGTTTCAGTTGCGATACTGCGTGCGACTCAGTCCCCTGGGCTGCCACCGTCTGCGCTGTCGGGCGTGTCGAGCGCACGCATGTTGTCCAGCAACTTGAGCAGGTAATGCAGCGTGTGCGTCAGGTCATTGGTAGAAAACCCCGTCAGCGCCTGCTCGTAATAGGCCCGGATCTTCGGCTGCGCCTGGTGCAGCCAGACCTCCCGGCCCGGTTCGCTCATCCGTATCAGCCGTGAGCGGCGGTCGCGGCCGTCCGGGGCCAGCGTGACGTGGCCGTCGCGTTCCATCCGGCTGACCAGTCCTGACAGGTTTTGCCGGCTCACCATCAGGTAGCGGGCCAGGTCGCCCACGCTCATGCCATCGGCGGCTTCCGGACGCGACAACGCGCCGAGCACGGCCCACTGCTGCGTCGTCAGGCCCTCTGCCTCGACGGCTCGTGATCCCGTTTTATGCAACATATTTGCGCATTGGTATAGCCGGAAGAAAAGCCGGTTGGCCAGTTCCATGCGCGCGTTTGTGGGGAGTTCTACTTCTACGTCCGGGTTAACCATAGTCTTTTTCACAGTGTTGGCGTCTTGCGCAGGCAATGGCTGCCTCCTATTATAGGTAAATATATTTACCTAATTGGCGGTGCGATGTGACGGCGTCATGGCCGGCACGATAGCACCGGAATCCTGAAAGGAGAACGCTGTGCAAGGACTTGAAGGCAAGACGGTCATCGTGACCGGTGGTGGCGGTGGTATCGGCGGTGCAACGTGTTTGCGCTTTGCGCGCGCCGGGGCGGCGGTGGGCGTACTCGACCTTAACCCGGAAGCGGCCGAGCGCGTCGCCGGCCAGATCCGCGAGGCTGGCGGGCGGGCGCTGGCGATCCGCTGCGACATCACCGAGCGCGCCAGCGTGGATGCCGCGGTGGCGGCAGTGGAGCAGGGCCTGGGCCCGGTGGACGTGCTGGTCAACAACGCCGGCTGGGATGTGTTCAAGCCATTCATCAAGACCGAGCCCGCGCAATGGGATCGGCTGATCGCCATCAACCTGATCGGCGCGCTGCACATGCACCACGCGGTGCTGCCGGGCATGGTCGCGCGCCGGCGCGGACGCATCGTCAGCATTGCCTCGGACGCGGCGCGCGTGGGTTCGTCCGGCGAGGCGGTCTATGCCGCATGCAAGGGTGGGTTGGTGTCGTTCTCCAAGACGATTGCCCGCGAACATGCGCGCCACGGCATCACCGTCAACGTGGTGTGCCCAGGGCCGACCGAGACCGCGCTGTTCGAAGACTACAAGCAGGGTGCGGGCAACCCCGAGAAGCTGGTGGAAGCCTTTACCCGCTCGATCCCGCTGGGCCGCATCGGCCAGCCCGACGACCTGCCCGGCGCAGTGCTGTTCTTTGCCAGCGACGACGCCGGCTTTATCACCGGCCAGGTGCTGAGCGTGTCGGGCGGCCTGACCATGAACGGCTGAGCAAGCAAACACCAGAAAACGGAGACCACCATGCAATACGAAGACATCCTGTACGAAGTGCGCAACGGCGCCGCCTGGATCCTCATCAACCGCCCGGAAAAGATGAACGCCTTCCGCGGGCGCACCTGCGACGAACTGATCCACGCCATCAACCGCGCCGGCTATGACCGCGAGATCGGCGCCATCGTGCTGGCCGGTGCCGGCGAAAAGGCCTTCTGCACCGGCGGCGACCAGTCCGCGCACGAGGGCCAGTACGACGGCCGCGGCACCATCGGCCTGCCGATGGAAGAACTGCACAACGCCATCCGCGACGTGCCCAAGCCGGTGATCGCGCGCGTGCAGGGCTATGCCGTGGGCGGCGGCAACGTGCTGTGCACGATCTGCGATTTCACCATCGCGTCGGACAAGGCCGTATTCGGGCAGGTCGGGCCCAAGGTCGGTTCGGTCGACCCGGGCTACGGCACCGCCTTCCTGGCGCGCGTGGTGGGCGAGAAGAAGGCGCGCGAGATCTGGTACCTGTGCCGCCGCTATCCGGCCGCGGAAGCGCTGGCAATGGGGCTGGTCAATGCGGTGGTGCCGCACGAGCAGCTCGATGCCGAGGTACAGAAGTGGTGCGACGAGATCATGGAGAAGAGTCCCACCGCGATCGCCATTGCCAAGCGCTCCTTCAATCTCGATACCGCGCACCAGAGCGGCATCGCCGGCATGGGCATGTACGCGCTCAAGCTCTATTACGACACCGAGGAATCGCGCGAAGGCGTGCGCGCTTTCCAGGAAAAGCGCAAGCCCGAGTTCCGCAAGTACGCGAAGTAAGCCGTGCCGTCCGAACCAGCGGAGACCACCATGAATCCCTATCTTGACGAAGACCTGACGGCGCTGGCCGAGCACGCGCGCCGCTTTGCCGATGCGCGCGTGGCGCCCGGCTACCTGGAGCGCGACCGCACCCGCGTGCTGGACCGCGCGCTGATGCGCGAAATGGGCGAGATGGGCTTTATCGCGCCCGAACTGCCGGAGCAGTATGGCGGGCAGGGCATGGGCTCATTGGCCGCCGGCGTGATCCATGAAGCCGTGGCGCGTGCCGACCTGAGCCTGTCGTACATCAACTTGCTCGCGTCGCTCAATGGCCAGATCCTGGCGCACCATGCACAGCCGGAAATCGCCGGACCGTGGCTGCAGCGCCTGACGCGCGGCGAGGCGCTGCTGGCAATCGCGCTGACCGAGCCGCGCGGCGGCTCCGACGCGGCCAGCCTGCGCCTGCGCATGGAGCGCGATGGCGACGTCTACGTGCTCAACGGCGAGAAGACCTCGATCTCCGCCGCCGACCAGGCCGATGCCGCGGTGGTCTTTGCCCGCAGCGGCACCGTCGAGTCCGGCGCGCGCGGCGTGTCTGCGCTGCTGGTGCCGATGGACCTGCCGGGCATCACGCGCAACCGCTTCGACTGCCACGGCCAGCGCGCCATCGGGCGCGGCTCGATCTTCTTCGAGAACGTGCGCGTGCCGGCCAGCCACCTGCTCGGCAAGGAGGGGGAGGGGTTCGTGCAGGTGATGCAGGGCTTCGACTTCTCGCGCGCGCTGATCGGCCTGCAGGTGCTGGCGGTGGCGCAGGCCGCGCTGGACGAGACCTGGGCCTACGTGGCCGAGCGCCAGGCCTTCGGCAAGCCGCTGTCGGCCTTCCAGGGCGTGTCGCATCCGCTGGCCGATTTCGAGACCCAGGTGCAGGGTGCGCGCCTGCTGTGCCTGCAGACGCTGTGGCTCAAGGACCGTGGCCTGCCGCATACCGCCGAGGCGGCGATGTGCAAGTGGTGGGCGCCCAGGCTGGCGTACGACGTGGTGCACCAGTGCCTGCTGTCGTTCGGCCACGGTGGTTATGACCGCGGCGTGATGGAGCAGCGCCTGCGCGATGTGCTGGGCTTCCAGATCGGCGACGGCACGGCACAGATCATGAAGACCATCATTGCCCGCACGCGCGCGGGGCGCGAAGCCGTACCGGCCTGAAGCGGCGCCACGACCGCCGAGCCGTCCGATAAAGAGGAGACACCCATGGATTTCGACGCCGTACTGATCGCGCCGCGCCGTGCCGCCAGCATTGCCGCCAGGCATTGGCATGACCGCACCGTCAACGACTACCTGGCCGCCTGCGTGCGCGACCGGCCCGACGCCCCAGCGCTGACGGCGCTGAGCCTCGACAGCGGCAGCATGACACGCTTCACCTGGCGCGAACTGGCCCGGATGGCGGACCGGGTAGCGATGGGTCTCAGCCGCCTCGGCATCGGCGCGCAGGATGTGGTGTCATGCCAGCTCCCGAACGGCTGGCACCTGACTGTGCTGTATCTCGCCTGCTCGCGGCTGGGCGCGGTGCTCAACCCGCTGATGCCGATCTTCCGCGAGCGCGAGCTGTCGTTCATGCTGGCGCATGCGCAATGCAAGGTGGCGGTGGTGCCGCAGCTGTTCCGCGGCTTCGGCCATGCCCAGATGCTGCAGGGTTTGCGCGAGGCATTGCCGGCGCTGCGCCACATCGTTGTTGCCGGCGGTGATGGCGCGGACAGCTTTGAAGCACTGCTTAGCGGTCCCGCCTGGGAATATGAGCCCGATGCCGCCAACATCCTGCTGCGCAGCTGTCCCGGCCCGGACGACGTCACGCAGCTGATCTACACCTCCGGCACCACCGGCGAGCCCAAGGGCGTGATGCATAGCGCCAACACGCTGTTCTCCAACATCGTCGCCTACGCCGAACGGCTGCGCCTGACCAGCGACGATGTGGTGCTGATGGCGTCGCCGATGGCGCACCAGACCGGCTTCATGTATGGACTGCTGATGCCGGTGTTGCTGGGGGCGCATGCTGTGCTGCAAGACATCTGGGACCCGGCGCGCGCGGCCGCGCTGATCCGCGAGGAGGGCGTGACCTTCACCATGGGTTCGACGCCGTTCCTGACCGATCTGGCGCGTGTGGTGGCGGAGTCCGGCACGCCGGTTCCCAGCCTGCGCATCTTCCTGTGCGCCGGTGCGCCGATTCCCGGCGCGCTGGTCGAGCGCGCCCGCGAGGCGCTCGGCGCGAAGATCGTATCGGCCTGGGGCATGACGGAGAACGGTGCGGTTACCACCACGCTGCCGGATGACAGCGACGAGCGCGCCTCGACCACCGACGGCTGCCCGCTGCCAGGCGTCGAAATACGCATCGTGGACGGCACCGACGCCGACGTGCCGCCCGGCGAAACCGGCCGCCTGCTGGTGCGCGCCTGTTCCAACTTCGGTGGCTACCTGAAGCGCCCGCAGCTCAACGGCACCGATGCCGACGGCTGGTTCGACACCGGCGACCTCGCACGGCTGGATGCCAGCGGCTACCTGCGCATCGCCGGGCGCAGCAAGGACGTGATCATCCGCGGCGGCGAGAACATCCCCGTGCTGGAGGTCGAGACCCTGCTGTACCGCCATCCCGCGGTCTCCCAGGTGGCCATCGTCGCCTATCCCGACGAGCGCCTGGGCGAGCGCGCCTGCGCCTTCGTGGTACCGCGCGCCGGCCAGCCGTTCGACCAGGCGGCGATGGTGGACTGGCTCAAGGCGCAGAAAATGGCGCTGCAGTACATCCCCGAGAAGCTCGTGGTGCGGGACGCCTTGCCGGCCACGCCCGCCGGGAAGATCCAGAAATTCCGGCTGCGCGAGATGCTGCGCGGTGACGCGTCCTGAAGCTGGTTCCGCGGTGGCCCCGGCCACCGCGGAACGGCGCGCAAGCGCTCAGCGGCATTGCTTGTGCGCCGCGCTGACTGCGTCGCCAAACAACTCGGCCACCAGGTCGATCTCGGTCTCGCCGATGACCAGCGGTGGCAGGAAGCGCACCGTGGCGCCGTGGCGTCCGCCCAGTTCGACGATCAGCCCGCGCTGCAGGCATTCGCGTTGCACCGTGCGCGCGAAGGTGCCGTCGGCCGGGTAGGCGCCCACCGCATCGGCCTCGGCACGTTCGTCGATCAGTTCCACCCCGATCATCAGGCCGCGCCCGCGCACTTCGCCGATCGCGGGGCACGCGGTATGCAACTGCCGCAGCCGCGTGGCGAGGCGCTGGCCCATGGTCTCGGCATGGGCGACGATGCCTTGCGCGACCAGGGTGCGGATGGTGGCGGAGCCCGCCGCCATCGCCAGCTGGTTGCCGCGGAAGGTGCCGGCGTGCGCGCCCGGTTGCCACGCGTCGAGCGCGCTGTCGTAGATCACCACCGACATCGGCAAGCTGCCGCCGATCGCCTTGGACAGGACCAGCACGTCCGGCACGATGCCGGCATGCTCGAACGCGAACATGCGCCCGGTGCGGCCGAGCCCGGTCTGCACTTCGTCGAGCACCAGCGCGATGCCGTACTCGCGCGTGATGCGGCGCAGTTCGCGCAGCCAGCGCGCGGGCGCGGGGATCACGCCGCCTTCGCCCTGTACCGCTTCCACCACCACCGCCGCCGGCGGCAGCACGCCGGACTCCGGGTCGGCCAGCATCTGCTCGATATAGCGCAGGCCCGCGTCGATGCCGGCGTCGCCGCGCAGGCCGAACGGGCAGCGGTAGTCATACGGGTAGGGCAGGAACTGCACGCTGCCGCCGAGCGCACCCAGCGGCGCCTTGGGGCCGAGGTTGCCCATCAGCGCCAGCGTGCCGTGCGTCATGCCGTGGTAGCCGCCGGCAAAGCTCAGCACCGTATGGCGTCCGGTGGCGGTCTTGGCCAGCTTGAGCGCTGCCTCGATGCCGTCGGCGCCGGTCGGGCCGCAGAACTGGATACGGGCGCGCGCTGCGAACTCGGGCGGCAGCAGGCCGAACAGGTCGTCGATAAAGCGGTCCTTGACCGGCGTGGCCAGGTCCAGCGTATGCAGCGGCAGGCCGCTGTCGAGCGTGTCGCGCAGCGCGCGCACTACTGCCGGGTGGTTGTGGCCGAGCGCCAGCGTGCCGGCGCCGGCCAGGCAGTCGATGAAGAGCTGGCCGCTGGTATCGCGCAAATACACGCCATAGCCCTGTTCCAGCGCCAGCGGGATGCGGCGCGGATAGGAGCGGGCGTTGGACTCGCGCGCGGACTGGCGCTGCAGGTAGGGGTTGTCGTCGAGCCGGATGGGCGCTTGCCGGACGAAGGCGCCAGCCGAGAACGGCGCGGGTTGGCCGTGGGCATGCGTGGCGAGCGAGGGAGGCGTCATGGTGTCGTTCCTAACGGGGGCGTTGAACAGGGACGTTGACTGCGGGGCCCGGCATCGAGACCGGGCAAGATGGGTTGGCCCGCGCGCGGGGGCAGCTCGCGCGGCGGATACTGCCGGTGCACGACGCGCGCGGCGGCCAGTGGCGTGGCCAGGCTCGCGACGTAGCGGGTGTCGTGATCGGGCTGGCCACATGCATCGTGGATATGCCAGACGCGCAGGTCGGCCCCGGCGCGCGCCAGCGGCGGCACGCAGGCAGCGCACGCCGGCAGCGCCACGCGCACCGATTGCGGCGCAGCCGACAGCCCTGTGCCGACGGCCTTGCTGCACGCTTCCTTGGCAGTCCACAGGCGCAGGAAGGCGAGCATGGCATCCTGCGGTTGGCGCTGCGCCAGCGCGCTCAGCCAGCGCATTTCGTCGGGGTTGCAGGCCACGGCCGCGCTGTCGTGCCAGGCTGTCCACGTCATGTCCGCACGCCAGGCTTCGATGTCGATCCCGACCGGCGCGCATGACAATGCGATTGCGGCGCGTGCGTCGCTGTGGCTGACGTTGAACTGCAGGGCTGTGGTGCAATGGCCGCCAAGCGTGGGTTTGCCGAACGCGTTGGCGACCAGCGGCACGGCGTCGGGCGACACGCCCAGGTATAGGCCCAGCAGTGTCCGCAATGCCGAGCGGGCCGCGGTGAAGCGGGCGCGGTCGCCGGGTTGCCGGAACATGGCGGCGCGCGCGCGTTCGCTTGCCGACAGCGCCGACAGGTCTGCCGCAGCGTCGACTGCCACGTGCCAGACCTGGATCTCGCCGTGCGCTGGCGCGGCCATGTCAGGCGAGCGCATGGCCGTGGTCTCTGGTGGCGCGCATCGTGGAACCGAGCACGGCATCCGTGATGGTGTCCAGCACGTCCTGCGCCGCCTCGTGCAGGAAGAAATGCCCGCCCGCGAACAGCCGGTGGCTGCAGTCGTGCAGGGTCTCGTCGCGCCACGCGGCCAGCATCGCGGGCGGGGCGTGGACGTCGTCCCTGCCGCCGAGCACTGTGACCGGACAGCCCAGCCGCGGGCCCGGACGGTAGCGCCAGGCCTCGCACAACGCGATATCCGCGCGCAGCACGGGCAGGAAGAAGGCGAGCGCTTCCGGCGTTTCGCGGATCTCGGCCGGCATGCCGCCCATGGCGGCGATGACGTCGGCAAAGGCGCCGTCCGGCAGGCTGCTGAACGGCGGCCGAGCCGACGGCAGCGCGGGCGCGCCGCGCCCGGACACCACCAGCGCGGCGGGGGAGAGGCCATGCACGGTTTCAAGCGCGCGCGCGGTCTCGAACCCCAGCAGCGCACCCATGCTGTGGCCGAACAGCGCAAAGCGCGGCGCTTCGGCTCGGGCCGCGCGCGCGATCGAGGCGGCCAGCGCGCTGGCCAGCGCATGGATCGATGCGCCATGCGGTTCGGCAGTGCGCGTGCCGCGTCCGGGCAGGCATACCGGCGCCAGCTCGATCGCGGCAGGCAGCGCGGCGCGCCAGCCGTGGTACGCGGTATGGCCGGCGCCGGCATAGGGCAGGCAGTACAGGCGCACGCGATCGCCGGCAGCCGGCCCGCTGCGGCCCGGCATCACGGCGTACCAGGGATCGCGCATCGGCTGCGCGGGGCTCATGCGCCGGCCAGCGCGCGCTGCAGGCTCAGCGGACGCATATCGGTCCAGACCGTCTCGATATGCGCCAGGCACTCGTCGCGGCTGCCCTGGAAGCCCACGCTGGCCCATCCTGCCGGTACGGGCTTGTAGTCGGGCCAGATCGAATACTGGCCTTCATCGTTGCGGACGACGTGGAAACGCGTGTCGGGATGATCCCAGCTCATGGCTGTGCTCCTTCAGGTGGTTTGAGTTGCCGTCGCAGTCGGTGCCGCGCCGGCAAGGAAAACGTTGAAGACAACAAAAACGTCGAAGGCTACATCGTAAATGATAATGATTTGTATTTCCATTCGTAAATATTTCCGGTAGACTCGCCTTCCATGCAATGTGCAGACATTGTTCGCGTGGCCGCGCCCCTCCCGCCTCAGGCCCCGCTGCAACGCCTCTTCCGGCGCCGTGCGGCAAGCGCGAACGAACCCAGCGAGGGAACAGGGATATGGATTTGGACACGACCGCTACCATCGCCGACCTCCATGCGGACCATCGCGCCGGCTCCGGCGCGGCTGCCACCGCAGCGACAACCGGGGCGGGCGCGCTGCGCACCGCGCCGATGTTTGCGCACAGCGCGCTGCCGCTGGTGGTCACGCCCGACGGCGATACCGACTGGCGCCGCCAGTTCGGCGCCATGGCCGCGATCGCCACGGAGCAGTTGCCGCGCGTCGGCGGCGTGCTGTTCCGCGGCTTCCGCTTTGACGACGATTCGGATTTCCGCGCCTTCGCCAGCGCCTTCGGCCATCCGCTGCTGAGCTATGAGTTCGGCTCGACGCCGCGCTCGCAGGTGAAGGAGGGCGTCTATACCTCCACCGAATACCCGGCGCACCAGGTCATCCCGCTGCATAACGAGCAGTCGTACACGCTGCAATGGCCGATGAAGATCTGGTTCCATTGCGTGCAGCCGAGCGAGACGGGAGGCGAGACGCCCATCGCCGACAGCCGGCTGGTCTACCAGCGCCTGGACCCGGTCATCCGCGAGCGCTTTGCCGCGCGCCGCCTGATGTACGTGCGCAACTACGGCAACGGCCTCGACCTGAGCTGGCAACGCGCCTTCAACACCGATGACCGCGCGCAGGTGGAGCGCTTCTGCCGCGCCCAGCGGATCGATTTCGAATGGAAGGCCGACGGCGAGCTGCGCACGCGCCAGCTATGCCAGGCCGTCGCGCGGCATCCGGTGGCCGGCGAGATGGTGTGGTTCAACCAGGCCCACCTGTTCCATGTCTCGGGGCTCGCGCCCCACGTGCGCGAGGCCCTGCTCGCCGTGGTCGGCAGCGTCGACGAACTGCCGCGCAATGTCGTCTACGGCGACGGCGCGCCGCTGGAGGACGACGCCCTTGCCACCATCCGCGCCACCCTCGACGACTGCACCGTGCGCTTCCCCTGGCAGCAGGGCGATGTGCTGATGCTCGACAACATGCTGGCCGCCCACGGGCGCGGCACCTTCAGCGGCCCGCGCCGCGTGATCGTCGCCATGGCCGAGTCCGCGCCGCCCGGCCTGGGCTGATCCCGCCGCCGTCCCGATGCCCACTGGCCGCCCTGCGGGCCAGGGCCTTGTCATCTCCAACGTTTTCGCCATGTCGTCTTCCGTAGCTTCCCTGCCGGCAGAAACCGGCGCCCTGATGCGAACTCTGCGCGCCGATGGCGTGCGCCTGCGCCTGCTGGACGGGCGCTGGCGCGTGGCCGATGACTGCGCCGCCAGCGCTGAGGCGCTGGACGCCGCGGCTGCGCTGCTCGCCACGCGCGCCGCCGAGGCCGATGCCTGGCTGGCCGCGCATCCCGGCTATTTCGACCGCTATCCCGCCGGGCCCGGCCAGCTGGCGCTGCTGGCCTTCCATCGCCGCCATCCGCACAGCGCCGCGTACAACATGGTGTTCACGATCGAGCTGGCGCCGGGCCTGCGCTTCGACCTGCTGGAGCAGGCCGCGCGCCATGTGGTGGATTGCCACGAGGCGCTGCACAGCGCCTACCTGGACGAGGACGGCGAGATCGTGATGGCGCGGCCGGCCGGCTTTGCAGCCGAGGTTTCGCTGACGCGCGTCGACGGCCTTGCCGAGGCCGATCTGATGGCCTGGTTCGAGCGCGAAGCGGACGAGCCGTTCGACCCCGACGCGGGCCAGGTCTGCCGCTTCCGCTTCCTGGTCTCGCGCCAGGCCGACGGCACCGAGCGCATGTGGATGTGTGCCGGCATGCACCATATCGCCGGCGACTATCTCGGCTTCGAGACGGTTTGCGACCAGATCCTTGCGACCTACGAAGCGCTGCGTGCCAAGGACCCGGCCAGTCCGCCGATGGCGTCGCAGGTGGGCCGCTACCGCGACTGGCTGGTGCGCCAGCGCCAGTTGCTGGCGGGGCCGCGTGGTGCATCGCTGCGCGCCTTCTGGGACAGCGTACTCGAGGACGCGCCCGCGGCGCCGGCCCTGGCCGGCGAGCGCGCTGTCGAGCCCCGCCTGCGCGGCGCCGAGATTGAATTCCACCTGACGGCGCAACAGACGCAGGGCCTGCGCGACCTGGCCGCGCGGCTCGAGGTCAGCGTCTTCGTGGTGATGCTGGCGCTGTTCAAGACCGTGCTGCACCGGGCCAGCGGCGAGGACGACTTCCTCGTCGGCACGCCCACGGCCGGACGCTCCGGCGCGCAGCATGCCGACCTGATCGGCTATACGCTCAACGCCGTGCCGCTGCGCGCGGATTTCTCCGCCAACCCGGCCTTTGCCACGGTGGTGCGCGACTGCGCCCGCCAGATGCGCGGCGCCTTGCGCCACCAGCAATATCCGATGGCGCGCATGGGCGGCGCGGATCGCAGCCTGGGGCCCTTGTTCCGGCATATGACGACCTTCGTGCCGGTGGGTCCGCGCAAGGTGCTGGGCCGCTACCTGGTGCGCGAATACCTGGCCACGCAGCGCGGCGCGGCCAACGACATGAACCTGCGCTGGCAGGACGAAGGCGAACGCCTGCGCGGCCAGTGGCGCTACGACGCTGACCGCTTTGCCCCGGAGGCAGTGCTGCGGCTGATCGCGGCGCTGCGGGTTGCGGTGGACGTGGTGCTCGACAACGCCGAAGTGCGTGTCGGTGATCTGTCCTTGTTCGATGCGGCGGTGCTTTCGCATGCGCAGGCCAGTGGTGCCGCAACGCAGGTCCACGCCACAGCGCTGGCGGCCTTCGAGGCCGGCGTGCGCGCGCATCCGGAGCGCCTCGCGGTAGACGCTGCCGATGCGCAGTTGTCCTACGGTGCGCTCGACGCCGGCGCTGACGCGCTTGCCTCGCGATTGCAGCAAGGTGGCGTGCGCCCCGGCGACGTGGTCGGCCTGCTGCTGCCGCGAGGCGCCGGCATGGCCGTGGCCATGCTCGCCTCGTGGAAAGCGGGCGCCGCGTTCCTGTGCCTCGACGCAGCCATGCCCGCCGCGCGGCTGGCACAACTGGCGGCAGATGCGGACCTGAAAGCGGTAGTGGGCGAGGGGGGGCAGCCGCAGTGGCTGGCGGACGTGTTGCCCGATGCCGGCTGGCATGCCGTATCCCTGCGAGCAGATGCCGCAATTCTCCCGGCGACATGGCCCGCTGCCGTGCCCGCCCAGCCGGCCTACCTGATCTACACCTCCGGCTCGACCGGCACGCCCAAGGCAGTGGTGGTGACGCAAGGCAACCTTGCGCACTACGCCGCTGGCGTGCTGCACGCGCTGGCCCTGCCGGCGGGATCGTCGATGGCGTCGCTGTCCTCCGTGACAGCGGACCTGGGTCACACCGCCTGGTTCGGCGCGCTGCTGGGCGGCCACACGCTGCGCGTGCTGGACGATGGGCTGGGCGAAGACCCCGAGGCCCTCGCCAGCGCGCTGGCGGCGCGGCCGGTCGATTGCCTGAAGATCGTGCCCTCGCACCTGCGCGCACTGCTGGCCGTCGCCGATCCGGCGCGGTTGGTGCCGCGGCAATGCCTGGTGTTCGGCGGCGAGGCGCTGGATGCGGCGCTGGTGGCGCGCGTGCAGGCGCTGCATCCGGCCTGCCGCGTGGTCAACCACTACGGGCCCACCGAAACCACGGTTGGCTGCCTGACGCACCCGGTGCCATCGGGCGGAGCGCAGGGTGCGATTCCGGTCGGCCGCCCGCTGCCCGGCGTCAGCGCCTACGTGCTGGATCGGCACCTGAATCCCGTGCCGCGCGGCGCGGCAGGCGAGCTCTACGTCGGCGGGGCCGGCGTCGCGAGCGGCTACCTGCGGCGCCCGGCGCTGAGCGCCGAACGCTTCGTGCCGGATCCCTTCCAGCCCGGCGGCCGCCTGTACCGCACCGGCGACCGCGTGCGCATGACTGATGACGGCGCCATCGTCTTCCTCGGCCGTGCCGATGCCCAGGTCAAGATCCGCGGCTTCCGCGTCGAACCCGGCGAAGTCGAAGCCTGGCTGCGCCAGGCGCCGCACGTGCGTGATGCGGTGGTGCTGGCGCAGCCCTCGCCCGCAGGCGAAGGCCTGCGGCTGGTCGCCTATCTCGTGCCCGCCGACGGCTTCGACCTGACCGCGCTGCGCACCGCCATGGCTGCCGCACTGCCGGCGCCGATGCTGCCGGCGGCCTTCGTGCAGTGCGACGCCTTCGCGCGACTGCGCAATGGCAAGGTCGATCGCAAGGCCTTGCCGCCGGTGCCCGATGAGGTCGCCGCGCCCGTCCGCGCTACACCGCAGGATGACACCGAGGCTACGCTGGCGCGCCTGTGGGCGAGCGTGCTCGGGCGCGATGCCGTCAGCGCCGACGACAACTTCTTCGCCTTCGGCGGCGACTCCATCCTCGGGCTGCAGCTGGTCGCGCAAGCGCGCCAGGCCGGTCTGGCGCTGACCCCCAAGCTGCTGTTCGCCCATCCCACGCCCTCGGCATTGGCCGCCGCACTGCGCGCGGGCGCCGCACCGGCCGACGCAACCGCTGCCATCGAGCAGACGCTGCGCACCCTCTGGCGCGAGATCCTGCAGCGCGACGAGATCGACCGCGACGCCGACTTCTTTGCGCTCGGCGGCGATTCCATCCTGGCGCTGCAGATCGTGGCCAAGGCCCGCGCGCAGCAGCTGATGCTGGCGCCCAGGGACCTGTTCGCGCACCCGACGCTGGCGCGCCTGTCGGCGCATCTCGCCGCGCGCGCACAACCTGCCGCCGCTCCCGCTGCGACGCCGGCCGTGGCACAGCCATTTGCGCTGAGCGGTCGCGACGCGGCAGCACTGGAGCGCCTGCGCGCCGCGCAGGGCGGCATCGAGGATGCCTATCCGCTGTCGCCGCTGCAGGAAGGGCTGCTGTTCCACCACCTGCGCGACGGCGGCAACGGCGCCTATGTCAACCAACTGGTGCTGGAAATCGACGGGCCGCTCGACCCGGCGCGGATGGCCGCCGCGTGGCAGGCGCTGCTCGACGCCCACCCGATCCTGCGCACCACCTTTATCGCGCCGGGCGAAGCCGGTTGCGGCGACCGCGCGCTGCAATGCGTGCATGCCCGCGCCACGCTGCCCGTGGCCGTCGAGGACTGGCGCGGCGAAGACGGCCCGGCGCTGGCCGAGCGTCTGGCAGCCTGGTGCCGCGCCGACCGCGCGCGTGGTTTCGACCCGGCTGCGCTGCCGCTGATGCGGCTGGCACTGCTGCGCACCGGCGAGCAGGGATGGTGGCTGGTCTGGAGCCGGCACCACCTGATCGTCGACGGCTGGGGCTCGGTGCAACTGCTCGACGAGGCGCTGGCCCGCTACGCCGATCCGGCCCACGCGCCGGCGCCGCGCCGGCCGTATCGCGACTATATCGCCTGGCTCGCCGCGCAACCCGCGACGGCGCGGCAGGCCTTCTGGCGCGAGGCCTTCGCCGGCCTGCCCGGTCCCACCGTGCTGCCGGGCATCGCGCCGGCGGCCGCGAACCACAGCGCGGCGCCGCTGTGCCGCGACCTGGTGCTGCCGGCCGGACTCGATTCCAGCCTGCGCGCGCTGGCCGCCGCGCATCGCGTCACCCTCAACACTGTGATGCAGGCGGCGTGGGGCATCGTACTGGCGCGCCATTGCGGCAGCGACGATATCGTCTTCGGCGTGACCTCGGCCGGCCGGCCCCCGGGCCTCGACGGCGCCGAGCGCATGCTGGGCGTGTTTATCAACACACTGCCGCTGCGTCTGCGTCCGCGCGGCCCGCTGGCGGTGACGGACTATCTGCAGGCTACCCAGCAAGCCGGCGTCGCCATGCGCGAGTTCGAACATGCCGCGCTGGCCGAGATCCAGGCGCAGGCCGGTGCCGGTGGCGCGCTGTTCGACACGCTGATGGTGTTCCAGAACCTGCCCGACCTGAACGACCGGGCGCGCGAGGTGGCGTGCCTGCGCCTGCGCCAGCACGACAACATCGAGCAGACCCACTACGGCCTGACGCTGGAAGTGATGCCCGATCGTCGCTTCACCGTCCGCTTCACCTGCGATGCCGGCCGAGTTGAGGCGGGACGCCTCGCGCAATGGATGGACGCGTACGCGGCCGCGCTGGCATCGCTGGCCGAGGGCGCGGCGCATGTCGGTGCCGTCGATCTGCTTGACCCCGCCACGCACACGCGGCTGCAGGCTTGGGGCGCCAGCGATGACACCAGCGTCTCGCAGGCAGCCCTGCACGACGACTACGTACAGCGCGTGGCGTGCCGCGTCGCCGCGCATCCGGAGCGCGTGCTGGCGCGCTGCGGCGATGCCGCACTGACCTATGGCGACTGGTGGCAACGTGCCGGCCGGCTCGCCGGGGGCCTGCGTTCCGCGGGCGTGGCGCAGGATGACGTCGTCGCAGTGCTGCTGCCGCGCGGGCTCGACTGGCTGGTCGCGCTGGCCGGAATACTGCGCGCAGGCGCGGCCTGGGTGCCGCTTGACGTCAGCCATCCCCCGGCACGCTGGCAACAGGTGCTGGCACAGGCGCGCCCCGCGCAGGTGCTGACCGATGCTGCAGGCGCCGCCGCGCTCGCCGAGGCAGGGATCGCAGGCGCCCGGACGCTGGCAGCCGTAGAGGCCTCCGCCGCGGGAACGACGGCACTGCACACATCCTCGCACCCCGCCCAGCTCGCCTACGTGCTGTTCACCTCCGGCTCGACCGGCGTACCCAAGGGCGCGATGGTCACGCGCGCCGGCATGCTCAACAACATGCTGGCCAAGGTGGTGCCGCTCGGGCTGGGCGAGGGCGACGTGATCGCCCAGACCGCGCCGCCGTGCTTCGACATCTCGGTATGGCAGGCGCTCGCCGCGCCGCTGTTCGGCGCCCGCGTGGAGGTCGTCGCCGACGACGTGGTGCGCGATCCGTCCGCGCTGACGGCGCTGCTCGCGCAGCGCGGCGTCACGCTGTTCGAACCGGTGCCGTCGCTGCTGCAAGCTGTGCTGGACTGCCAGGCCGCGGAGGGCCGCGACGCGCCGCTGCCGGCGCTGCGCTGGGTGCTGCCCACCGGCGAGGCGCTGCCGCCCGCGACCGCGCGCGCGTGGTTCGGGCGCTATCCGGCGGTGCCGCTGATGAATGCCTACGGGCCCGCGGAATGCTCGGACGACGTGGCCTTCCACCCCTTGTCTGCCGATAGCCTGGGGCAGGGCAGCGACACCGTGCCGATCGGCCGTCCCACCGCCAATGCCGTGCTGCAGGTGCTCGATGCCGACGGCAACCTGGCCGCACCCGGCGTGATCGGCGAGGTCGCGGTGGCCGGCGCTGGCGTGGGCCGGGGCTACCTGGCCGACCCGCGCCGCACCGCGGCCGCCTTCGTGCCCGATCCGACCGGCGCCCCGGGCAGCCGCCGCTACCTGACCGGCGACCTCGGCCGCTGGCAGGCCGGCGGCGTGCTGGAATACGTGGGCCGCAAGGACTTCCAGGTCAAGCTGCGCGGCTACCGCATCGAGCTGGGCGAGATCGAGGCCGTGCTGGCCGCGCATCCCGCCGTGCGCCAGGCGCTGGTGACGGTGTACCAGGCCGCCGGCAGCGAATGGCTGACGGCCTACTGGCAGCCAGGAGCCGGCCAGGCCGTGCTGGAAGCCGAGCTCGCCGCCAGCGTCGCGGCGCGGCTGCCGGCCTACATGGTGCCGGCCGCGTGGGTGCGCATGCCGGCCTGGCCGCTCAACGCCAACGGCAAGATCGACCGCAAGGCGCTGCCCGCGCCGCAGGTGGCAGCCGCCGGCGAGGAGGGCGATCCCCCGGCCAACCCGGTCGAGCAAGCCGTGGCGGAAATCTGGGAGGCACTGCTGCCCGGCGTGCGCGTTGGCCGCGACAGCCATTTCTTCCGCCTCGGCGGCCATTCGCTGATCGCCACCCGCGTGGTCGCGCGCTTGCGTGCCGCCGGCCACGCACAGGCCGCGCTGCGCGATGTGTTCGAAGCCCCGGTGCTGCGCGACTTTGCCGCGCGCCTGGCCACGGCGGCGCCCGCGGCGGCGATCCCGGCGCTGGTGCCCGTGCCTCGCGTTGCACGCATGCCGGTATCACTGGCGCAGCAACGGCTGTGGCTGGTCGAGCGCCTGCAGGGCAATGCCGGTGCCGCCTACAACATGGCCGGCGCGCTGCGCCTGCGCGGGCCGCTGGATGTCGCTGCGCTGCGCCAGGCCCTGGCCGCCGTGGCCGCTCGCCACGAGGTCCTGCGCACCGCCTATCCCGACGACGACGGCGAACCGTTCGCCAGCATCGGTGCTGCCGCAGGCATCGACCTGCCGGTGGCCGACCTCCAGGCACTCGCGCCCGAGACCCGCGACGCGGCGCTGCGCGAAGCCATGCGTGAACACGCGTCACGGCCCTTCGCGCTCGACCAGGCGCCGCTGTGGCGCGCCACGCTGCTGCGCTGCGCCCCGCAGGAACACGTGCTGCTGGTCGCGATGCACCACCTGGTGTCCGACGGCTGGTCGGTCGGGCTGCTGGTCGACGAGATCACCCATGGCTACCGCCGCGCACTGGCGCCGGACCAGGTCACACCGCTGCCGCCGCTGGCCCTGCAATACGCCGACTACGCCGCCTGGCAACGCGACTGGCTGCGCGGCGCCGCGCTCGACCGGCTGACCGCCTACTGGCGCGGCGCGCTCGCCGGCGCGCCGGCGGCGCTGGCCTTGCCGGCCGACCGCGCCCGCCCGCCGGTGGCGCGCATGGAAGGCGATGCCGTGCCGCTGCATATCGATGCCGCGCGCATGGCACAAGTGCATGCGCTGGCCCGCGCCGAGCAGGTCACGCCCTTCGTCGTGCTGTTGGCCAGCTTCCAGTGCTGGCTGCACCGTGTCACCGGCATGGACGACCTGGTGCTCGGCACCGATGTTGCCGGCCGCCACGAGGCGGCGCTGGAGCCCCTGATCGGCTTCTTCGTCAACGTGCTGCCGCTGCGCTCCCGGCGCGTCGCCGGCGCCAGCTTCCGCGACACGCTGGCCGCCTGCCGGCGCGGCGTGCTGGCCGCGTTCGAGCATGACGGCCTGCCGTTCGACCGCATCGTCGAAGCCGCCGGCGTACCGCGCGACCGCAGCCGCAACCCGCTGGTGCAGGCGCTGTTCGTGCTGCAGAACACGCCGGCCGGGCAGCTCGCCATGCCCGGCGTGCAGGCCGACATGCTGCCGCCAGTGGAGCGCAATTCCAAGTTCGACATGGCGCTGTTCCTCGAGCCCGAGGGCGGGCAGGGAGCCGCAGCGCTGCGCGGCGACTGGGTGTTCGCCACAGCGTTGTTCGAGCGGACCACGGTGGCGCGCTTTGCCAGCGAGTGGCTGGCCACGCTGGACGCGCTGCTGCACGCGCCGGACCAGCCCGTCGACCACGTCACCGAACTTGTCCCGGGCGCCGCGCGCCCGACCCAACCGAAACCCGAGGAGTCCCGAAACATGGAAACCAGCCAACGCATGGCGGCCAAGCTCGACCAGCTCAAATCGCTGGCGCGGCCGCGCCCGGCCACCCTCGCTCCCGCCACTCCGGTTCCGTCCGCCGCCGACCCGGCCAGCCAGGTGCGGCTGCGCCCGCTGCGGGCCGGTGAGGTCTTTCCCATCGTGATCGAGCCGGCGGCGCCCGGCCTGGATCCCGTCGCCTGGGCCGCCCGGGCGCGCGGGCTGATCGCCGACACCCTGCATAAACACGCGGGCATCGTCTTCCGCGGCTTCGACCTCCCCACGCCGCAGGCCTTCGAGGCCTTTGCCGAAGCGATGCATCCCGGCCTGTACGGCAGCTACGGCGACCTGCCCAAGAAGGAGGGCGGCCGCAACACCTACCGCTCCACGCCGTACCCCGAACGCCAGATGATCCTGTACCACAACGAAAGCGCGCACCTGGAGCGCTGGCCGCGCAAGCAGTGGTTCTATTGCGAGCTGCCTTCCGCCATCGGCGGCGCCACCCCCATCGTCGACTGCCGCGAACTGCTGCGCCGCCTGCCGCCCGCGCTGGCCGCCGAGTTCGCCAGCCGGCAGCTCATGTATGTGCGCACCTTCACGCCACGGCTGGACGTGGACTGGCGCGACTTCTACAAGACCGAGGACCGCGCTGAAGTGGAAGCGCGCTGCCGCGCCGCCGGCATCGACTGCCGCTGGCTGGACGGCGACATCCTGCAGACCCGCACGGTGTGCCCGGCCATCGTCAGCCACCCGGTCACCGGCGAGCGCAGCTTCTTCAACCAGGTGCAGCTGCACCACGTGTCGTGCCTGGAGGAAGACGTGCGTGAAGACCTGCTCGAGATGGTGGGGCTGGAACGCATGCCGCGCCATGTGATGTTCGGCGACGGCACGCCGATTCCCGACGAGGCGATGAAGCTGATAGGCGAACTGTACGAGGCCTGCGCCGTGCGCTTCGACTGGCAGCGCGGCGACGTGGTGATGCTCGACAACATGCTGGCCGCGCACGCCCGCGACCCCTATGAAGGCCCGCGCAAGATCGTCGTCGCGATGGGCGATATGTTTGACCGCACCCAGCCCGACGGCAATGCCGCCGCGGTGCCGCAGGAGAACGCCGATGCCTGAGCTGCAGTCCGCCTGGACCCCGACACCCGAACAACAGGCCGCATGGCAGCAATGGTGCGACACGCCGGGGCCGCGCGCGCATGTGGCGCGGATCGCTCTGCACGGGCAGTCCGACCCTGCCGCAGTGGATGCCGCGCTGGGGGCGCTGCGTGTGCGGCACGAATCGCTGCGTACCGCATATATTGACAATGGCAACGAGCTGGTGGCCTGCGTGCCGCAGGCGGGCACCAACGGTGCCGCCACGGCCATCGCCGCGCCCGGCGATGCGCCGTCGCTGCCTGCGCTCGACCCGGCCACCGGCGACGTACTGCGCGCCTGCATCAGCCCTCTGCCCGCGGGCGGCGCCACCCTGTGGCTGCTGGTTAGTCCGCTGGCGGCTGACCGCGGCACCGTGCTGAAGCTTGCCGAAAACATGCGCGATGCATTGGATGCGCCGGCACGGATCGATGGCGATGAGGAATTGCCGCTGCAATACGCGCAATACGCCGACTGGCAGCAAGGCGCGCGCCTGGGCGAAGACGGCACCGGCAGCGCCGGCCGCGCGTACTGGCAGGCGCAGGCCGCCGGCCTGCCGGCCCCGCTGCGCATCCCCGATGCGCTGGCAGGAAGCGCCGCCGCGCAAGGTAGCGACACCTGGCGCCACACGCTGCATGGCGCGCACCGGCAGGCGCTGGCCGCATCGGCACGACAGTTCGGCACCACGCCCGAGCGCGTGGTGCAGGCGGCCTGGTGGACCGTGCTGGCGCGCCTGTGCGCGCAGCCGGTGTTCAGCGGTGCCTGGCTGCATGATTGCCGCCGCGACTACGACGTGATGGCCGATGCCGCCGGCGTATTCGTCAAGGCGCTGCCGGTCAGCGTGGCTTGGGACGCGCAGCGCAGCGTGGCCGAGCACTGGCGCGCCTGGCTGCCCGCGCTCGACAGCCACGCCGCGTGGCAGGAAGCCTGGCAGCCCGGGGAGGCCGCGCCCCGTATCGGGTTTGCGGTAGCACCGCTGCCGCCCGCCGGCGTGGCGATGGCCAGCCCGGCATGGGCCGGCTTCGACCTGGTGTGCGAGGCACTCGATGACGGGCAGGGCATGGCGGCGCTCGCGCTGCATGCGCGCGCAGGCGTCCTGCATCCGCGCGTCGCGCAGTGGGTGCTGGCGCATCTGGCGGCACTGATCGGCACTTTGCCTGCGGCGCTCGACACGCCGCTGGAATCGCTGTCATGGCCTGCCGACGATACCTTGCGCGTGCCGCAGTGCTGGACGGGCGAAACGCCCGTGGATGCGGGGCAGACCCTGCTCGCACGCATCGCGCAGCATGCCCGGCAGACACCGGATGCACCCGCGCTCGATGCCGCGGACCTGGTGCTCGACTACGCCGGCCTGCAGCGCACCGTGCAAGGCGCCGCGCAACGGCTGCGCGCGCTTGGCGTCGGCCCTGGCACGCGCGTGGCGCTGGCGCTGCCGCGCAGCGGCGCGCTGGTGGCGAGCCTGCTGGCGGTATGGGCCGCGGGCGGGGCCTATGTGCCGCTCGACCCGGCGTGGCCGCAGGCGCGCCGCCGCAGCGTGCTGGCGCAGTCGGCGCCGGTGCTGACCATCGCGCAGCAGGCTGCCCACGATAACGCCACGGTGATCCGTGCCGATGCGCTGCTGGCCAAGGCCGCACAGGTTGATGGCGAATTTGCCAGCGCACAGGAAGACGCCGCCTACGTGCTCTTCACCTCCGGCTCCACCGGCGAGCCCAAGGGCGTGGTGGTCGGCCACCGGCAGATCAGCCATTACACCGCGGCGGTGTGCGAGGCGCTGTCGCTGGCGTCGTGCCGGCGGCTCGGCCTGACGTCGTCGGTCGCGGCCGACCTTGGCAACACCACGCTGTTCGCAGCACTGTGGCAGGGCGCGTGCCTGACGGTGGCCAGCGATGACGACATGGCGCATCCCGCCGCCTTCGCTCGTTACCTGCGTGGACGCGAGGTCGACGCTATCAAGATCGTGCCGTCGCATCTGGCGGCGCTGCTGGAAACGGATGCACCGGCCGTGCCCGCCACCGTGATCCTGGGCGGCGAGCCCTTGCCCGCCAGCCTGGTGCAGGGGCTGCGCCGCCACGCGCCGGACTGCCGGATCTTTAACCACTACGGCCCGACCGAAACCACCATCGGCGTCATGGTCCACGCGGTCGGCGCGGAGGATCCGGCGTGGCCCGCCGGCACGGCGCCGCTCAGCCGGGCCCTGGGCGCGACGCGCGTGCGGCTGCTGGACGATGCCTTGCGCCCGGTCCCGGCCGGCGTGGCCGGGCAGCTCTACGTCGGCGGTCCGCAACTGGCGCATGGCTACCTCGGCCGGCCGGACCTGGACGCCGCCGCGTTTGTCGACGACCCGTTCGCGGCAGGGCAGCGCCTCTACCGCACCGGCGACCTGGCGCGCGCCACCCCCGCCGGCCTGCAACTGCTGGGCCGCGCCGACCAGCAGGTCAAGATCCGCGGCATCCGCGTCGAGCCGGCGGAAGTCGAGGCCGCGTTGCTGGCCCAACCGGCGGTGGCGCAGGCTGCGGTCTGTGCCGCGCCCGGCCCCGGCGCCGCAGCCGTGCTGTGCGCGTTCATCGTGCCGGCATCGGCCGGCTCCGCCGACACGGATGCGCTGCGGCGCGCGCTTGCCGCCATGCTGCCCGACGCCATGGTCCCGTCGCGCTTGATCGCGCTGCCTGCGCTGCCGCGGCTGCCGAACGGCAAGACCGACCGCACGGCGCTGCGCACGCTGGCCGCATCGCCGGACGACATTGCCGCAGCGGCGCCGCAAGCTGCCACGGCATCCGCGGATGCCGTGGAGACCCTGGTCTGCGCGCTGATGGCCGAACTGCTGGAGCAGGAGCGGGTCGACCCGCACGCCGACTTCTTCGCGCTCGGCGGCCATTCGCTGCTGGTGATCAAGCTGGTGGCGCGGCTGCGCCGGCGCCTGCAGGTGGAGATCGCGCCGGGCGTGGTGTTCGACCGCCCGACTGCCCACGCGCTGGCCGCGGCCGTGCGTGAACACGGCGAGACGGCGGGCGAACTCGACGCGCGCGCGCTCACCGCGCTGAATGCGGCGCCGCAGGCTGCCGTGGCCGCCTGAGCGCTCCCCGATATCCATTGACCGTGATACCGCTCCCATGTCAGATGCACTGAATACCGCGCACGCGCAGGTCGCCGCGCGCTTTGCCCGGCTGGCGCCAGCGCAGCGCACGGCGTTCCTGGCCGCGCTGCACGACAAAGGCGTGGCCTTCTCCACGCTGCCGATCGTGCCCGCGCCGCGCAGCGAAGCGCTGCCGCTGTCGTACGCGCAGCAACGCCTGTGGTTCCTGCAGCAGCTCGATCCGGCCGGCACCGCCTATCACATGCCGGGCGCATACCGGCTCGAAGGGGCGCTCGACGCCGCAGCACTGCGCCGTGCGTTCGATCGCATCGGTGCGCGCCATGAGGTGCTGCGCACCACCTATCCAACCGACGCTGCCGGCGTGGCGCGCCAGCAGGTGCACGACAGCCTGCCGCCGCCATTCGTCGAGATGGAAGCCGATCCCGCCGGCCTGGACACCACCATCGACGGCATTGCCCACGCGCCGTTCGATCTCGCCGCAGGACCGCTGTGGCGCGTCGCGCTGATCCGCGAGAGCGTCCGGTCCCATGTGCTGGTAGTGGTGCTGCACCACATCGTCGCCGATGGCGCCTCGATCGTGCGCCTGGTCGCCGAGCTGGCCGCCTGCTACGCGGCCGAAGCCGCCGGCACGCCGGCCGAACTGCCGCAGCTGCCGGTGCAGTACGCCGACTTTGCCGCGTGGCAGCGCAACTGGATGGACGCCGGCGAAGCCGAGCGCCAGCTCGGCTACTGGCGTGAACGCCTGGGCGATGCGCCCGGCGCCGCACTCGATCTGCCGGCCGACCGGCCACGCCGCGCGGCGCGTACCGGCGCGGGCGCCGAGCACACCTTCGTCATTCCGGCCGACGTGGCCGCGGCGCTGCGCACGCTTGCCGGCGCGCATCAGGCCACGCTCAACATGGCGCTGCTGGCCGCCTATGCGGTCTTGCTGAACCGCTACACCGGACAGGCCGATATCTGCATCGGCGTGCCGGTGGCCAACCGGCAACGCAGCGAGACCGAGGCGCTGGTCGGCTGCTTCGTCAACATGCAGGTGATGCGCGCCGAGGTGGCGCCAGACGAGCCGTTTGCCGAGCTGCTGCCGCGGTTGGCGCGGCAGGCAGCGGCGGACCAGGAGCACCAGGCGCTGCCGTTCGACCTGCTGGTGGAAGCGCTTCAGCCCGGCCGCAGCCTGGCGCAGCCGGCGCTGTTCAACGTCACCTTCGACCATCGCGCCGCTGGCGCTGCGGCGGTGCCGCAGCTGAAGGGGCTGCGCGTTACGTCGCTGGAACTGCCGGTGACGACCGCGCGTTTCGAACTCAGCCTGGCCACCACCGAGCTGCCCGATGGCAGCCTTTTCGGTCGGATCGCCTATGCCGCCGATCTGTTCGATGCCGCCACCGTGGCGCGCATGGCGGGGCACTATGGGCGCCTGCTGCAGGCGTTCGCTACCGATCCCGCCACGACGTCCGCCGCAGCGGTGCTGCTGGGGGATGCCGAACGCGACGCGCTGGCCCGCTGGAGCGAACCCGGCTGCGCGGCACCGCCGTTCGTGCCGGTGCATGTGCAGGTGGCGGGCCAGGCCCGCCGCGTGCCCGAGGCCCCGGCCGTGCTGTTCGGCGATGCCACGCTCAGCTACGGCGAGTTGAACCGCCAGGCCAACCGGCTCGCGCACCGGCTGGTCGCGCAGGGTATTGGCGCCGAGAGCCGTGTCGGCGTGGCGCTGGGCCGTTCGCCGCGCATGATCGTGGCGCTGCTGGCGGTGCTGAAGGCTGGCGGCTGCTTCGTGCCCTTCGATACAACCTATCCGGCGCGGCGCCTGCTGGACATGCAGGAGGACGCCGCCCCGCAACTGCTGCTGACCGAGCGCGCGCTGCGCGAGTCCTTCCCGGTGGCAGAAGGCCTGCCGGTGCTGCTGGTCGATGACGACGCCGACGTATCCTGGCCCGAACACGATGCCGAAATTGCCGTGCACCCGGCGCAGCTTGCCTACGTCATCTACACCTCGGGCTCGACCGGCAAGCCCAAGGGCGTCGCGGTGGCGCACGGCCCGCTGGCAATGCACGTGGTCACCACCGCCGAGTGCTACGACATCACGGCCACCAGCCGCGAGCTGCATTTCCTGTCGTTCAGCTTCGACGGCGCGCATGAGCGCTGGATGGTGCCGCTGGCCAGCGGCGCCAGCATCGTGCTGCGTGACGACACGCTGTGGAGCGTGGAGCAGACCTACGCCGCGCTGCGCCGCCATGCGGTCACGCACGCGGGCTTTCCGCCGCGCTACCTGCACCAGCTCGCGGCCTGGGCCGAGTCGCAGGGCGATCCGCCGCCGCTGTGGCTGTATTCCTTCGGTGGCGAAGCCATGCCCCGGGCGGGCGTGGCCCGCCTGACGCAGGCGCTGCGGCCGCAGCACATCATCAACGGCTATGGCCCGACCGAGACGGTGGTGACGCCGCTGGTGTGGAAGGCAAGGGCCGCTGACGCGGAAGCCCAGGTCACCGGCGCCTATGCGCCGATCGGCCGGCCGGTGGGGGCGCGCAGCGCGTACGTGCTGGACAGCCGGCTGGAGCCGGTGCCGGTGGGCGTGCCGGGCGAACTCTATCTCGGCGGCGAAGGGCTGGCGCGCGGCTACCTGGGCCGCGCCGGCATGACGGCAGACCGCTTTATTCCCGATCCGTTTGGCGCGCCCGGTGGACGGCTCTACCGCACCGGCGACCTGGTGCGCTGGCAGCCCGACGGCTGCATCGAATACCTCGGCCGGCAGGACCACCAGGTGAAGATCCGCGGCTTCCGCATCGAACTGGGCGAGATCGAGGCGCGCCTGTTGGCGCAGCCCGGCGTTCGGCAAGTGGTGGTGCTGCCGCACGAGACGTCCGCCGGCACGCGGCTGGTCGGCTACGTCGTGGCGCAGCAGGGCGCGGTATCGTGCGAGGCCCTGCGCGCGGCGCTCGCGGCGGCTTTGCCCGACTACATGGTGCCGGCCGCGATCCTGCAGCTCGACAGCCTCCCGGTCACGCCCAACGGCAAACTGGACCGGCGCGCGCTGCCGGAACCGCAGTGGCAGGCCGAGACCGCCTACGCCGCGCCGGTGTCCGCGGCGGAGCGGATGCTGGCGGCCGTGTGGGCAGACGTGCTCGGCATCGCGCAGGTGGGCCTGCATGACAACTTCTTCTCGCTCGGCGGCGATTCCATCCTGAGCCTGCAGATCGTCGCGCGCGCCCGTTTGCAGGGCTGGCGGCTGACGCCGCGCCAGGTATTCGAGCACCAGACGGTGGCCGCGCTGGCGCGGGTGGCGGAGCGCGTGGGTGGCACGGCGCAGGATGCGGCCAACGATGACGCTGGCGCGGCGCCGCTGACGCCGGTGCAGGCGGCCTTTCTCGGGCAGCCGCTGGCCGAGGCCAGCCGCAACCGCTTCAACCAGTCGGTGCTGCTGCGCCCGCAGTCGGCCATCGACGCACCGGCATTGCAGGCCGCGCTGCAGGACGTCACCGGCCACCATGCCGCGTTGCGCTACCGCTTCACTCGCACGGACCAAGGCTGGCGTCAGCAGGCCGTCGCCGAGGCCGGGGCCGCGGTCGCACTGACGACCATCGACGTGCCGGACGCCACGGCAATCACCGCTGCCTGCGATGCGGAGCAGGACCGGCTGGACATCGCCCGCAGCCCGCTGCTGCGCGCGCTGCACCTGCGCGTCGCCGATGGCAGCGAGCGGCTGTTCCTGGTCTGCCATCACCTGGTGGTGGATGGCGTGTCATGGCGCATCGTGCTGGAAGACCTGCAGGCCGCCTACGCCGCCCGGCTGGCGGGACAGGTGCCAGCGCTGGCGCCGGTGGGCGCCAGCTA
This sequence comes from Cupriavidus necator, assembly GCF_016127575.1. Classification (NCBI taxonomy): domain Bacteria; kingdom Pseudomonadati; phylum Pseudomonadota; class Betaproteobacteria; order Burkholderiales; family Burkholderiaceae; genus Cupriavidus; species Cupriavidus necator. Next base: position 1,827,824 of record NZ_CP066019.1, on the reverse strand, counting down.
TGCCGCATGGAGCCGCACGCTGGCAGGGCCGGCGCGCGACATGTTCGCGCCCGAGGCCGAATACTGGCGCACCGTCACGCGCGACCAGATGTCATTGCCATGCGATGGTCCGGGCGGTGAACCGGCGCGCCCCCGCACGGCAAGCTTTGCTTTGGACGCGGCCACGACTGACGCCTTGCTGCGGCGTGCCCATGCCGCCTACCGCACCGGCGTCAACGACCTGTTGCTGACGGGCTTCGCGCGCGCGCTGTGCGCCTTTGCTGGCCGCGACGACATCCGCATCCACATGGAAGGCCACGGCCGCGAAGCCGAGGCGGCCGGCAGCGCGCTCGATCTCAGCCGCACGGTGGGCTGGTTCACCAGCGTCTGGCCGGTCCGGCTGGCGAGCGTTGCGGACGTTGGCGACACCATCGCCGGCGTCAAGGAAGCGCTGCGCGCGGTGCCGCGCCAAGGGCTGGGGTACGGCGTGCTCAGCGCTCTCGCGCCTGCGGCGCTGCCGCCGTGCGCGCCGCAGGTGTTGTTCAACTACCTCGGCCAGTTCGACGGCAGCCTTGGCGAAGGCAGCTGGCAGGCCGCCGCGGAGGATACCGGCCGTGGCGTCTCCGACGACATCCCCTTGCCGGCGCCGCTGGCGTTCGACGGCCGGATCCAGGGCGGCCGCCTGCAGTTCCGCTGCACCTACAGCGGCGCGCAGTTCCGCGAGGCCACCATCGAAGCGCTGATGGCGCGCATCGCGCAGTCGCTGCGCGAGGTGGTCGGGCATTGCGTGGCGCAGGCCGTGACGCGGCTGACGCCCTCCGATGTGCCGGCCAGCGCGCTGTCGCAGCAGCAACTGGATGCGCTCGCGCTGCGTGCCGACGAGATCGAGGACATCTGGCGGCCCACGCCGATGCAGCGCGGCATGATCCGGCACGGCGCGCGGCATCCCGGCTCGCCGGCCTATACCGTGCAGGTGCAGGCCACCATGGACGGGCTCGACGTGGAACGCATGGTCGCGGCGTGGCAGGACGCGGTGCGGCGGCATCCGGTGCTGCGGGCCCGGGTGGCGTGGCTGCAAGCGGGCGCGGGCATGGAGGCCGAGCCGCTGCTGGTGGTGCCCACGCAGGCCACGCTGCCGGTCAGGCACCACGACTGGCGCGAGCGCAGCCATCGCCCGGCCGCAGCCGTCGACGATGCCCAATGGCAGGCGCTGTGCGAGGCCGAGTTCCGCGAGGGCTTCGACCTGGGCCAGGCGCCGCTGATGCGGCTGACGCTGGTGCGCATCGGCGACCACAGCTGGCGCTTCCTCTGGACCTGGCATCACCTGCTGCTGGACGGCTGGAGCATGTCGCGCCTGCTGGGCGAGGTGCTGCGCGGCTACGACGGCGAGCAGCCGGCCCAGCCCGCGGTGTCGCTGCGCCGCTACGTGGCGTGGCAGCAGGCGCAGTTGGGCGCCGATCCTGAACAACGCTGGCGCGAGCGCCTGGCGCCGCTGGCACGCCAACCGGTGCGCATCACGTGCGAGGTCGCGCCGGCACGGCGCGGGCAGCAGATCCGGGCGGTGGAGCACGTGGTGCAGGCCGATGCGCTGCGCACGCTGGCCGCTTTCGCCAGCCGCCAGCACGTCACCGTCAACACGCTGGTGCAGGCAGCATGGATGCTGGCGCTGCGCCAGGCCACCGGTGCGCGCACGGTGGGGATGGCCGTGGTGGGCTCGGGCCGTTCGGCGGAGTTGCCCGGCATCGAAGACATCATGGGCTTGCTCGCGAGTACCTTGCCGCTGGTGCAGGCGCTGCCCGACTCGCTGCGCGTGGCCGACTGGCTGCCGGCGCTGCAGGCCGACAACCTGGCACTGCGCGAGATCGAGCATGCGCCGCCGGCGTGGCTGCAGAGCTGGGCGGCCGGCAGCGACGATGCCGCGCGCACGCCGTTCGACACCATGCTGATCTACGAGAACTACCCAGTCGACAGCACGTTGCGGGAAACCCAGCGCGGCGTGCTGCGCTTCAGCGATGTCGATAACCGCGGACAGATGAGCTATCCGGTAACGGCCATCGTGATTCCGCGTGAAACGCTGACGCTGCGCGTGGAGTACGACACGGCGGCGCTCGACGACAGCGCGGCGGAGGAACTGACCCGGCAGTGCGTGGCGATCCTGCTGGCGCTGCCGGCGCTGGCCGGCGCCACGCTGGGCGAAGTGCCGGTGCGCGTGGAGCACGGCAGCGCCAGCGCGCTGGCGGCCTAGGTGCCGACGGCTTTACCGCAGCAGGCGGCGCGGGCAGTCGCCGCACAGCGTGAAGGCCGGCAAGCGGTAGCGCAGGCAACACAGCCGGCGCAGCCACAGCGTGGTGGTGGTGCCGTCCTGCGTCACGCGGTGCGCGCGCATCGGCGCATGCAGCGGGTTGTCGCGGCCGTCGGGGCGGGTGCGGGTGTCCATCAGCCAGGCCGCGTCGGCCGCCAGCGTGGCGTCCGTGGCCGGCATATCCGGCTGCAGCAGGGCGGGCGCGTGGCGCAATACCTCGGCGACGACAGCGCCGGCATTGGCCCACAGCAGGCGCGGCGACGCGCCGCTGGCCGCTGCCAGCGCTTCGATCAGCGGTGACAGCAGGTCGTCCAGCAGGGCGCCGTAACGCTGCTGCGGCGGCGCGCCGGCAAACCTCTGGCCAGCGTGTGGCAGCAGCAACGTCACGGCGCGGCCGTGCCGATCGGGCCGGATGGCCGTGTCGCGCAAGGGCAGCACGTGGTGCGCCAGCGCCGCGGCGGCCACCGTGCCAGGCAGCAGCGCGGAGAAGCAATGCCGCGCCCAGACCGAGCCGGCCACGCGCGCATCGTCGCCACCGTAGTGGACGGCCATGGCGTGAAGCGCCTGCCGTAGTGGGGCGCGGCCCGCCGGCGCGGACATGAGCGCGGCGGGCATGACGTCATCGGACGTCGTGGGGCCGATGCGTACGGCCTCGGCGTAGTGACGCAGCGGCTCGGGAAACAGTGCAAGCAGGATCGGTAACGGAAACAAGAGGCAGCCCCGTACGGCGTTGCGGATATGCAGTCAACGCCTTTTCTTTGTTGAAAATGAGAATGATTATCAGGTATATTCGCAATTCGCTTTGTAAAGACAATCTCGCACCTGGGCGCCCCCTTGCCAGTCAGTCGCAGCATGGCCGCGGCTGCGGGGCGGTCCTGGCCTTGCCGTTCGCGCGGCAAGGCCATGCGCGCGGTGGCAGCCAGGCCAGCAATGGCTGCCTCGCGGCTCCCGAGGAGACCCAATGACGCAGCCTATGCCCGACCTGACGATCCGTGCGCGCGCCTCGCAAGACCCCGCGCCGCTGTCGTTCGCGCAGCAGCGCCTGTGGTTCCTGCAGCGCTACGCGCCGGACAGCACCGCGTACAACCTGGTGCGCGCCTGGCGCCTGCAGGGCCCGCTGTCGGCTCCGGCGCTGGAGCAGGCGCTGGCGCAGGTGACGGCGCGCCATGCGGTACTGCGTACCCGTTTCTCGACCGGTGACGGCGAGCCCCGGCAGATCGTCGACAACGCGCCGCCGGCCGTGCAATGGATCGACCTGCCCGCAGGCGAGCTCGATGCGCAGCTGCGCCGCGAGTCGGCGCGCGTATTCGACCTGCACGCCGCCGCGCCTTTCCACGTCACCGTCGCCCGGCTGGAGGATGACGCCCACGTGCTGGTGCTGGCCATGCACCACATCGTCTCGGACGGCTGGTCCAACCCGATCCTGGCGCGCGACCTCGCGCGGGCCTATGCCGCGGCCGTCAATGGCAGCGAGCCGGGCTGGACGCCGCTGCCGGTGCAGTACGCCGACTACGCTGCCTGGCAGCGCGAGCGTCTCGATGGCCCTGCGCTCGATGCCGCGGTGGCACGCTGCGCGGACCGCCTGGGCATTGGCATTCCCGCGCTGGAACTGCCGCTCGATGCCCCGCGCCCGGCGCGGCCGGCAGGCAAGGGCGGGCGCGTCCGCTGGACGCTGTCGGACGACGTGGTGGCAGCGCTGCGCAGCTACTGCGCTGGTGGCACGGGTCGGGGTGGCCGGCTCACGCCGTTCGCCGTGTTGCTGGCCGCATGGCAGGCGCTGCTGGCGCGCCACAGCGGCCAGTCCGACTTTGCCGTGGGCGTGCCCAACGCAGCCCGCACGCATGAAGAGCTGGACGAACTGGTCGGCTGCTTCATCAATACCCAGGTCTATCGCGCCCGGCTGACGCCCGGCCTGAGCGGCCACGCGCTGTGTCAGCAGGTCCGCGACGATGCGCGCGCCGCGCTGGACCACGCCGACCTGCCGTTCGAACTGCTGGTCGACAGGCTGGCGCCGTCGCGCGACCCCAGCCGCACGCCGGTGTTTCAGGCGATGTTCAACCTGCAGATGGGCGAGCCCGCCGCCTTCACGCTGCCCGGCCTGCAGGCGAGCGCACTGCCGGTGCCCGACGACAGCGCCAAGTTCGACGTCACGCTCGACCTGCACGCCAGCGCCACGCGCGTGTCGGCCACGCTGGAATACGACGCCACGCTGTTCACCGCGGCCACGGCCCAGCGGATGGCGCGGCACTATGAACACCTGCTCGGCGCGATGCTGGCCGCGCCCGAGACGCCGCTCGAAGCACTGCCGCTGATGGATGAAGGCGAGCAGGCCCGGACGCTGGCCGACGGCAACGACACCGGCCTTGCACTCGACCCGGCCGACGACGTGGTCGCACGGATCGCGCGCGCCGCCGCGGCCACGCCCGATGCCATTGCGGTGACGGACGGCGCCTCGAGCCTGACCTATGCCGGGCTGGAAGCGACCGCCAACCGCATCGCGAACTGGCTGGCCGCGCAGGAACTCGGCGCCGAGGCGCTGGTCGGCGTGTGCCTGCCGCGCACGCCCGCGCTGGTGGCAGTGCTGCTCGGCATCCTGAAGGCGGGCGCCGCCTACCTGCCGGTCGACGCTCACCATCCGGCCGCGCGCAATGCCCACATCCTCGGCCATGCCCGTGCGCGCCTGATCCTGGCGAGCGCCGCTACACGCGCCGCGCTCGGCGACAGCGGCGCGGTGGTGCTGGTCGACGGCGACACGCCGCCCTGGAGCACGGCCCCCGATACGCCGCCGGCTGCGCCATGCCATCCGGCACAACTGGCCTACACGCTCTACACCTCCGGCTCGACCGGCACGCCCAAGGGCGTGCAGATTTCGCGCGGCGCGTTTGCCAACTTCTTGCGGGCGATGACGCCGGTGGTGCCGATGGACGGCAGCGACCGGCTGCTGGCGGTGACCACGCTCGGCTTTGATATCGCGGGGCTGGAGCTGTTCCTGCCGCTGGCCAGCGGCGCCCGCGTGGTGATCGCCACGCGCGACGATGCGCGCGACCCGGCGCGGCTGGCGGCGCTGATGTCCGCGCACGGCATCACCGTGATGCAGGCCACGCCCGCGACCTGGCAGATGCTGGTGACGCAAGCCTCGCCGCCATGGGAGGGGCTGCGCGTGCTGTGCGGCGGCGAGGCGCTGGGGCGCGAGCTGGCCACGGCACTGCTGGCCAGGGGCGCGCAGGTCTGCAACGTCTATGGCCCCACCGAGACCACGGTCTGGTCCGCGGCGCATGCGCTGGCGGCCGAGGGCGCTCCCGCGTGGGCGGTCGCGCCGGTCGGCCGGCCCATCGCCAACAACCAGCTCTACGTGCTGGACGCGCGGCTCGAACCGGTGCCCCCGGGCGTGGCCGGCGAGCTCTACATCGGCGGCGCCGGGCTGGCGCGCGGCTATGCCGAGGATCCGGCCCGAACCGCCGCGGCCTTCGTGCCCAACCCGTTCGCGCCCGGCACGCCGGGCGCCATGGCGGGCGACCGGCTGTACCGGACCGGCGACCTGGCGCGCAAGCGTGTCGACGGCATTGTCGAGTTCCTCGGCCGGCGCGACCACCAGGTCAAGGTGCGCGGCTTCCGCGTCGAACCGGGCGAGGTCGAGGCGGCGCTGAGCGCGTGCCCGCAGGTGAGCCAGGCAGTCTGTGTGGCCCGGCAGGGTCCCGACGGGATGGCGCGGCTGTGCGCGTACTACGTGGCCGCCACGGCTGGCGATGACTCGGACGACGCCATCCTCGCGCGCCTGCGCGAGCAGTTGCCCGGCTACATGGTGCCGTCCAGCCTGACGCGGCTCGATGCGCTGCCGCTCAACGCCAACGGCAAGGTCGACCGCCAGGCGCTGCCCGAGCCGGCCGCGCCGCGCGCGGCGGCGGCACCATCGACGCCGACCGAGCATGAACTGGCGGCGCTGTGGTGCGCGGTGCTGGACGTGGCCCAGGCCGGAGCCGACGACGATTTCTTCCTGCTGGGTGGCCATTCGCTGCTGCTGGTGCGGCTGCAGACCCGCATCCGCGAGCAGATGGCCTGCGAACTGGCGCTGCCGGCGCTGTTCGCTGCGCCCGTGCTGCGCGACATGGCCGCGGCGATCGACCAGGCCGGCCGGCGCGATGCCGACGCCGACCTGGCCTTCATGAACGACCTGCTGGAGGCCCTGTGAATCTGTTCCTCTCATTGCGCCGCCGCTTCGGCGGCCTCCTGCTGTTGGCGCTGGCCGCGGGCACCTGCAGCGCGCTCGCCGGCATCGCGCTGATTGCCGAGATCAACCGCATGATCGCCGCGCCGGCGGCGCTGGAAGCGGGGCGCATCGGCGTGCTGCTGGGCCTGCTGGCGGTGCTGTTCGGCTGCGGCTTCGGCTCGCAGGCGCTGCTGACCGCGCTGGGCCACCGCGTGGTGTACGACATGCGGCTGCGCATGCTCAAGCGCGTGCTCGATACCGACGTGGAGCGCCTGGAAGCGATCGGCGGCCCGACCGTCTATGCCACGCTGACCAAGGACATCGCCTCGATCGGCATGGCCTTCAACCGCGTGCCGTTCGTGTTCTACAACGGCGTGCTGGTGCTGGGCGGGCTGCTGTACCTGGGCTGGCTGTCGTGGCAGCTGTTCGTGCTCGGTGCCGCGGTGCTGGGCGCAGGCGTGCTGCTGGCGCAGCGCTGGGTGCTGCGCATGCGCACCCTGATGAAGGCGGTGCGCGATACCGACGACCGGCTCTACGCCGGCTACCAGGGCGCGATTGATGGCCGCTACGAACTGGCGCTCAATGCCTGGCGCAAGCAGAGCTTCTACCAGCGCGACTTCGAGCCCGCCGCGGAGTTTGCGCGCGCACATGAGGTGCGCGCCGACCGCTACTGGGTGCTGAGCCTGTCGTTCACCGCGACGCTGATCCTGGGGGTGGCGTGCGCGATCTTTATCGCCGGCGATGCGCTGGGTATTGGGCGCGAGCGCATCACCGCCTTCGTGCTGGTGCTGATGTTCCTGCGCATGCCGCTGAACGACCTGGTCGGCACGCTGCCGATCCTGATGACCGGCAACGTCGCGCTGCGCAAGATCGAGACGCTGCGGCTGGCGCCGTACACGGAGGATTTCGCGCTGCATTCGACCAATACCGCCGCTGCACCGCCCGCGCCGGGCACGCCGCTGATCACGCTGCAGGACGTGCGCTACGACTATCCCGGCCAGGGCGACGAGCGCGGCTTCCGCCTCGGCCCCGTGTCGCTGACGCTGTCCGCCGGCGAGACGGTCTTTATCGTCGGCGGCAACGGCAGCGGCAAGTCCACGCTGATGAAGCTGCTGGCGGGCCTGTACCAGCCGAGCGCCGGCAGCATAGCGCTCGGCGACCGGCCGGTGGGCACCGCCGAGCTGCCCTGGTATCGCAGCCATTTCGCCACGGTGTTCTCCAACGCCCATCTGTTCGCGCGGCTGGTCGGCCCGGACGGGCGCTTCGACGCCGCGGTGGCCAATGCTTTCCTGAAGCGGCTGCACATGGACCACAAGGTCGCCATCCGCGATGACCTGCTGTCGACCACGCAGCTGTCGCAGGGGCAACGCAAGCGGCTGGCGCTGCTGGCGGCTTATGTCGAGGCGCGCCCGGTGCTGCTGCTCGACGAATGGGCAGCCGACCAGGATCCCGTGTTCCGCGCCTATTTCTATGAATCGCTGCTGCCGGAGCTCAAGCGCAGCGGCAAGACCATTGTCGCGGTCAGCCATGACGACCGCTATTTCCACGTGGCCGACCGCGTGATCGGCGCCGACAGCGGCGTGATCCGCGCCGACAGCGCCACCGACAGCGCCGCCGCCCCCGCCGCGGCCGGCCAGACCGACCATCAGGCCGCCGCATGACGCGCGCCAACACAGACAGGGAGTCAGTTCACATGCAAAGCAATGCCGCGCCTTTGATGACCCACGCGATCGCGAGCCAGCCCTGGTTGTCCGCGACGAGCCTCACCCTGCAGAGCCGCTGGGATGGCTGCGCGCTGCAGCTAAGCCTCGACGGCACGCCGCTGCAGGCCTGGCAGTTTACGCCCGGCACCCAGCCGCGGCTGGCACTTGCCGATACCGACCCGGTCCATCCGCTGGCGCGCGCCGCGACCTTTGCCGCCTGCGAGGCGGTGCTGGCGCGCACCCCCGCGACGCAGGCAATCGCGCTGGACCTGCCCGATGCCATCGCCAACGCAATGCTGCGCGAGGGCAGCGCCACGCGCGCGGCCGGCGGCGAGCTGGTGACGCGCGTCGAGCAGCTCTGGCAACTGCCGGCGCTGTGGCACACCGGCACCTCGGGCCGCGACTATCCGCTGCAATACGCGATGACCCAGGGCCGGCGCCATCCGCTGCGCGCGCCCAAGCCGTCGGGCCAGGTCTATGCACGCCATATCCCGTGGCTCGGCCAGGTGTTCTCGATGCGGGTGGCCGATCTCGATGCCGACCTGGCGTGCTTCCACGGCTGGATGAACGATCCGCGCGTGGCGGCGTTCTGGGAGGAAGAAGGCGATCTGGAAAAGCATCGCGATTACCTGTCGGCACAGCTGGCCGACCCGCACACCATCCCGCTGATCGGCTGCCTGGACGGCAAGCCGTTCGCGTACTTCGAGGTGTACTGGGCCAAGGAGAACCGCATCGGCCCCTACTACGACGTCGACGACTTCGACCGCGGCTGGCACGTGCTGATCGGCGACGGCGAGATCCGTGGCAAGGCGTATATCAGCGCCTGGCTGCCGTCGCTGATGCACTACATGTTCCTGGACGACCCGCGCACGCAGCGCATCGTCGGCGAGCCCCGCATCGATCATGTGCAGCAGATCCGCAACCTGGACCGTTCCGGGTTTGCCAAGGTCAAGGCCTTCGACTTCCCGCACAAGCGCGCCATGCTGGTGATGCTGCTGCGCGAACGCTTCTTCGGCGAGCGCCTGTGGGTGCCGCAGGACGACGGGCAGGCGCAGCTGTCCGGTGCAGAACCGACCGCGCTGGCGGCCTGAGCCAGCCGCGCAAGGAGAGACCATGCTCTATTCCGCTTCCACCTTCGCCGCCCACGGCACCGATGCCGGTGCAGGGCCCGTGCTCGACCTGCTGGGCATCGGCTTCGGGCCTTCCAACCTCGCGCTGGCAGTGGCCCTGCGCGAAATGCTGCCGCAGCAGGCACCGTTCCGCTTCGGCTTTGTCGAGAAGAAACCGGGCTTCGTCTGGCACGGCAATATGCTGCTCGACAACAGCCGCATGCAGATCTCGTTCCTGAAGGACCTGGTCACGATGCGCAATCCGGCCAGCCGCTATACCTTCATCAACTACCTGCACGAGCGCGAGCGGCTGCTGGACTTCATCAACACCCGCACCTTCTATCCCAGCCGCTACGAGTTCAACGACTACCTGTCCTGGGTGGCGGGTGATTTTGCCGACGCCTGTCACTACGGCGAGGAAGTGGTTTCGGTCGCGCCCGAGCCCGCCGGCGGCAATGGCGATCTGGCCTGCCTGCGCGTGACCTCGCGCACGGCGGAAGGGGCGCTGACCGAGCGCCGCGCGCGCAACGTGGTGGTCAGCGTCGGCGGCGCGCCCAGCATTCCGGACGCCTTCGTGCCGCTGCGGGGCCACCCGCGGGTGTTCCATTCGTCGTCGTACCTCGAGTCGCTGGAGCGGCTGGAGCGCACAGCGCCCGTGCGGCGCGTGGCAGTAATTGGTTCGGGCCAGAGCGCCGCCGAGATTTTCCTGGACCTGCATGGCCGCGAAGGCGGCATTGCGGTCGACCTGGTCAGCCGTGTGCCGGCGCTCAAGCCGGCCGACGACAGCCCCTTCGTCAACGAGATCTTCAACCCGCGCTATATCGACTACCTGTTCTCGCGCGAGGCGACTGAGCGCGAGCAACTGCTGCGCGAGTTCGGTAATACCAACTACGCGGTGGTCGATACCGACCTGATCGAAGCCATTTACGAGGTGCTGTACCAGCAGAAGGTCACCGGCAAGGTGCGCCACCGCCTGCTGGCCGGCAGCGAGGCCCGCCATGCCGAGGCCGATGCCGACGGCGTGCGGCTGGACATTGCGCGGCGTGACGATGGCGCGCATCAGTTGCAGCGCTATGACGCGGTCATCCTCGCCACGGGCTATCGGCGCGAGCTGCACCAGTCGCTGCTGGCGCCGCTGGCGTCCTACCTGGACGACGCCAAGGGCTTCCAGGCCGACCGCGACTACCGGCTGCAGATGGCGCCGGGCTGCCAGGCGGGCGTATTCCTGCAGGGCTGCTGCGAAGCGACGCACGGCTTGTCGGACACGCTGCTGTCGGTGCTGGCGGTGCGCGCGCAAGAGATTGCGGCCGCCGTGCTGGGCAACCGGGCGGGTGCGGCATGCGCCATGGAGGCCGAGCCGCCTCGCAGCCGCCCCGCGCGCGTCGCGCACGCCGGCACGCACTGAGGTATCGCCCATACAAAGCAATATGAGGACCGGCGGCCGCGACCAGGCGGCCAGCCGGGTCCCACGGCCTGGATTTTCACAACCGAGCAGGGGAGTAAGAAGGAAATGAAACACAGCAACAGACGCGCGACCGAACGCGCGCGGGCAACAAGGCATGGGTCCGTGCAGTGCCGCGCTGCCATGCGCTGGATCCCGGCCGCCGTTGGCCTGATGGTCAGCGCGTCGGCTTTCGGACAGGAAAACGTGACAGGTTCGGCATCGTCGGCAACGCAGGCGGAGCAGCCGGCCCCCGCGGGCAGACCCGCCCGGCAACCGGAGCCTTCGCTGCCGGCGGTGACAGTCAACGGCGCCCGCGAAAACCCCGTCAACCCGCCTACTACCGCTGGCAGCAAGGTGCCGCTGACCGCGCGCGAGGTGCCGCAATCGGTCACCGTGGTCAACGCCGAGCGCATCCGCGAGCAGAACCTGACCACGCTGGAAGACGCGATGATGCAGGCCACCGGCGTGTTCGTCGAAAAGCGTGACCAGGAGCGTTCGATCTATTATTCGCGCGGGCTGGAGATCGACACCTTCATGCTGGACGGCGTGCCGACCAAGTATGACTGGCGCAACACCGTGCAGCCGGACCTGTCGATGATCGAGCGGGTGGAAGTGCTCAAGGGGCCGTCGGGCCTGCTCGCCGGGGCGGGCAAGACCGGCGGCGCGATCAACCTGGTGCGCAAGCGCCCGACGCGAGAAACCCAGATCGGCGGCGCGCTGTCGGTGGGATCGTGGAACAACTACCGCGCCGAGGTGGATGCCGGCGGCGCGCTCAATGCCGACGGCACGCTGCGCGCGCGCATCACCGGCGCGTTCCAGGACAAGGACTCGTTCATCGACAAGACCAATATGCGCACCAGTGCGCTCTATGGCGTGATCGAGTACGACATCACGCCCAGCACGCTGGTGACGGTCGGCGCGAGCTACCAGGATTCGGAAGGCCGCCAGCCGTGGACGCTGCCGGCCTACTTCAACCCGGTCACGCGCCAGGCCAGCCTGCTCGACGTGCCGCGCTCGACTTACCTGGGCGCGGACTGGAACCGCGACCACTTCTATACCACCTCGGCCTTCGCCGAGCTGGAGCACAAGTTCGACAGCGGCTGGCAGGTCAAGGGTGCGCTGCGCTACCTGAACAACCGCCTGAACCGCGAGCAGGCCTATGCCTATACGCCGGTGATCCCGGGCGTGAACACGACCACGCTGTTCGCGGCCAAGCAGACCTACACGCAGGAGCAGACCAGCTTCGACCTCTACGCCAACGGGCCGTTCTCGCTGTTCGGGCGCCGGCACAAGGCGCTGGTCGGCTTCAATTTTTCCGATTCGGAACGGCGCGACCCCCGGTATGCCATTTCGCCGTTCTCGCAGGTCGTGAACATCTTCAACCCGCGCAGCGACTTCGCCAAGCCAACCTTCACCCCCAATGGCACAGGCATCACCACCACGACCAGGCAGTACGGCGTCTACGGCGACGCGCGCTTCTCGCTGGCGGATCCGGTGACGCTGGTGCTGGGCGGGCGGCTGAGCTGGTGGGACATCAGCGCGCGCCAGTACACGTCGACCACCAGCGTGACCCGGGGCGACGACATCAACGCCAAGTTCACGCCGTTCGCCGGGCTGATCTACGACTTCACCGAACACTGGTCGGCCTATGCCAGCTATGCCGAGATCTTCCAGCCGCAGGATGAGTACCTGACCGCCAGCGGCAACCTGGTCGATCCAATCAAGGGCAAGCAGTACGAGGTCGGCGTCAAGAGCGAATTTTTCGAGGGCGCGCTGAACACCTCGCTGGCACTGTTCGAGGTACGCGAGACCGGTCGCGCCACGCTCGACAATATCAACACGACCAATCCGAGCAATCCGTTCTTCGTGTCGCAGGGCGAGACCAAGAGCCAGGGCTTCGAGCTGGAAGCCAGCGGCCGCATCACGCCGAGCTGGACCATCTACGCCGGCTATACGTTCAACGTCACGCAGGACCTGCAGAACCGCACCGGCCAGGTCAACACGCCGTTCTCGGCGATTGCCCCCAAGCACCTGTTCAAGCTGTGGACGATGTACCGCCTGCCCGGCGATTTCAACCGCTGGCGCATCGGTGGCGGCATGACCGCGGTCAGCCATGTGCAGAACACCGCGCTGTTCCCCGCGCCGATTGGTGCGGTCACGCTGCGCCGCGGCGGCTATGCGACGTTCGATGCCGCGATCGGCTACGACTTCAACAAGCACGTGTCGGCGGACCTGAACCTGACCAACCTGTTCGACCGCAGCTACTACTCACGGATCAACAACCCGCGCGAAGGCAACATCTGGGGCCAGCCGCGCGCGGCCATGTTCACCGTGCGCATGAAGATGTAAACGCAGCGGCCTTCGTGGTGGTGCGATGCCATTGCACCACCACGAAGGCCGCGCGTTGCGAAGAATTCCAATGAACGACAGTCCCTCATCCCTGCCATCGCGCCGCGCCTTCCCGCGCGCGCTGGCCATGACCGCCCGCGCGCTGGCCGCGCTGGCGGGCAGCTATGCCTTTGTCTGGGGCATCACCGCCGGCGGCGCCGCGCTCGGTTGGCGCCTGGGCCTGGCCCGCAGCGAGGCCGTGCTCTGGTTTTCGATGCTGGCCTTCCTCCTGTTTCCGATGATGTCACTGTGGGCGCTAGTGACGCGGCACTTGCTGCGCGTGTGGCTGGTGCTGGCGGCCGGCGCGGCCATCGGCGCCGGCGTGGCGTGGTGGCTGGGGGAGAAGCTGGCGTGACGCGACCCGCACGAAATAACAAGGCCCGCGCACAGAAGGCCGATGCACATGCCGGCGGCCTGCGCCAGGCCATGACCTGGGCGCACACCTGGATTGGCGTACTGCTCGGCGGTGTGCTGATGGTGGCGTTCTTCATGGGCTCGGTGGCGGTGTTCGACCGCGAGGTCGACCGCTGGATGATGCCGGCCACGCGCCTGGACGCAGCGCCGCCCACGATCGACATCGACACCGTGGTGCCGCGCGCCGTGGCGGCGCTGGCGAGCGGCAAGCCGCTGCGCGAATGGGCGGTCACGCTGCCCGAGCAGCGCACCCCGGTGATGATCGCGCGCGTGCGCTATGCCGCCGCGGGCGGGCAGATCCGCCTGGCCGATCCGCGCAGCGGCGAGCTGCTGCCTGACGTGGGCACCTTGGGCGCGTCGTCGTTCTTCTATCCGCTGCACTACAACCTGCACCTGCGCGCCTGGAACATCGGCTACTGGCTGGTGGGCCTGGCGGCGATGGCGATGCTGGCGGCGATCGTGTCGGGGGTGATCATCCACGTCCGCATCTTCCGCGACTTCTTTACGTTCCGGCCGCGCAAGCAGCTGCAGCGCAGCCTGCTGGACCTGCACAACCTGACCGGCGTGCTGGCGCTGCCGTTCCATGCGGTGATTACGTTCTCCGGGGTCTGCATTGTCTACATGATCCTGATGCCGGCCGGCATCAGCGCGTTGTACCAGCAGCCGAACACCTTCTACGACCAGGCCTTGTCCGGCTACTCGCGCCCGCCCGCCGGGGTGGCGGCACCGATGGCCGCGCTGGGGCCGATGGTCGAGACCGCGCGCGCGCGCTGGGGCGGGGCGGCGCCGGCCGCGATCCGGGTGTGGAACCCCGGCGATGCCAACGCCGTGGTCAAGGTGAGCCGCTCGGTGGGCGACCGCGTCAGCCTGGCCGACGACGCCGCCTACTTCGACGGCGCCACCGGTGCGTTGCTGCATCACGTGCCGTTGCAGCCCGCTGCGACCACGCAGCGCTTCCTGACCGGCATGCACTTCATCGCGTTCGATCACTGGCCGCTGCGCTGGCTGTATTTCCTGGCCGGGCTGGCGGGGTGCGTGCTGATCGCTACCGGGCAGTTGTACTGGCTCGACAAGCGCCATGCGCGCCACGGCGAAAAGGGCGTGCGGCTGGCGGCCGCGGTCACCGCGGGTACCACCACGGGCCTGGTCATCGCCACGCTGGCGATGATGGTGGCCAACCGGCTGCTGCCGATGACGCTGCCGTCGCGCGAGTTTATCGAGGCCGGGCTGTTCTTCCTGGTCTGGCTGACCACCGCGATCCATGCGCGGGTGGCGATGCGTCCGGGCAGCCGCACGCTGGTGCCATGGCGCCAGCAATGCCTGGCGATTGCCGCGCTGGCGCTGGCGGCGCCGGTGCTCAACGGCCTGAGCACCGGCGACTGGTTGCCGCTGGCGCTGACGCGCGGCCACCTTGCCCTGGCCGGCGTCGACATCGTGCTGCTGCTGACAGGTGGGCTGGCGCTGGCGTCGGCGCGACGGCTGCGGCGCGTCGACGCGGCACGCCAGGCCCGGACCGCTGCTGCCAGCAGCCAGGCGCTAGAGGAGATGGACCGTGCCAATCACGCTTGAACACTTGCTGCTGCTGGGCCTGGCGCTGTGCGCGTACAGCGCTTTCGTGCTGTTTGCCTGCGCCACGGAGCGGCACTGGACCGAGTTGTCGGGGCAGGGCGCGGACCTGCCCGCCAGTGGCCGGCGGCGGCTGCGCTGCGCGGCCTGGGCGCTGGTGGCGCTTGGCGCCGTGGCCGCGCAGGCGGGCAACCGCACCGGCTTTGGCGTGCTGCTGTGGGCGCTGGCGATGATGGCGGGAGCGTTGGCGGTGTCGTTCACGCTGACCTGGCGGCGTGGCTGGCTGCAGGCGATCGCACGCGGGCTGATGGCTGTCTTGCGTATCTGAGACACGTGCCCCGCAAGGGACGCGCTTTTTATAGAAAAACGCAATTAACCGCCATAAGTTGCACCCGACCACGACCACGCATCCGCGTCAGGGCTGGCAGAGCCAGGGGGCGCCCCCAGCCCCGCGCATCATCGGCCTGCGCCGGTAAAGCCGCGCCCAGGCGGCGCCAGCAAGCGCCGCAGCCATTGCCGCCAGGCGCTCGCCGCCGGCCCGGCGCCTTGCCGGCAGCGCGTTACGTGCAGCGATGCCGTGGTGACGGCATACAGCTCGATATGGCCGCTGTCGGACAACGTAAAGCTCTCGCTCGCCGTCAGCGCCGTATCCTTCGGGTCTCCGTCGCGGATCAGCCAGAGTTCGCCTTCCGTGCAGCGCACGGCGACGTGTTCGCCGGGGCCCGCCGCCAGCCGCAGCGAACTGCGTGCGGGCAGGGTGGCGGTCATGTCATTGCTCACCAGGAACATGATGGTCTCCAGGCTCAGTCGACGGCCAGCCCGTGCAACGCTGGCGGGATTGCCGCGCGCGCGGGGGCTGTGCCGGGCCGGATGAAATCGGCGATGTGCCGGATCACGCCGGGATCCTGCAGGATGCGGCGATGCCCCAGGCCGCTGGTCGTGACCAGTTGCGCGCCGGGCCAGGCGCCGGCGATGGCGGCACCGTCTTCCCAGCGCACTTCCTTGTCGTCGCGGTCATGGATCACCAGCGTTGGCGGGACCGGCCGGGTGCGGCCGACGTCGGGCACGTTGAAGGCCGACCATGGCAGTCCCAGCCAGCGCTCGCTCTGGCGCTGCATGCGTGCCAGCACGCCGGGCGTGAAGCCCATTTGCCAGGCCAGCGACGCACACGCGGCGTGCATGTCGGCCGGCGATCCGACCAGTACGGCGGCGCGGGCGGGCAGGCCCTCACGCAGCGCCAGCGCGGTGGCCGCGCCGCCGAGCGAGTGCGCCACCACGGCGTGCACCGGCCCCGCGTGCCAGGCCGCGGCGAGCAGCGAGCGCGACATTTCCAGCACCGAGGTCTGCGCCGCGCCGCGTGCGCCGGCATCGGAGGCGCCGTGCGAGAGCGCATCGAAGGCCACCACGCGCATGCCGGCGGCCAGCAGGCCATCGACAACCGCATGCCACTGGCCGGCATGTCCGCCCCAGCCGTGCGCGAGCAGTACCACGGGGCCGGACCTGCCCCAGCGATAGACGCGCACGCGCCGGCTCGGGCCCTGGCCCGTCACCAGCGCCCAGTCGGCGCGCGCACTGTCCAGCAGGCGCCGTGCTGCCGATGTGGCGGCGGCGCGCGGCGGCTTGAACCAGATGTGCTCCAGCGCCCGCGCTGTCGCGCCGGGCCTGACCACGCTGCCCGCCAGCCAGCGCAACCGCTGCCAGCCCTGCAAGGCCCGCTCCACCGCGCCGGACTTGCCGGGGCGCAGCGGCGCATCGCCGGCGCGCGCGGGCAAGGGCGCGGCGGTGCGGGATGAGGAAACCGGGGAAGGAGAAGAGACTGCTTGCGTCACGACCTGCACCTCCAATGGATTCTGGATGGCACGGCATCATCGGCACCGGCCCCGCCGGCGGCTTTCCGTGCTGTTGTTACGACCGACCAGTCGTGCTTTTTTCGGTACAAAAAAAGTCCGCCGGAGCGGTTGCTGCCTGCCGGCGGGATTGCGCCGGCGCCAATGTGTGGATCAGTGGCCGCGAGCACCCTCGGCGGCACGGGCCACCAGGGCCGCAAATGCGCGCCGCGCCATGGTCTCGGCATCGTCGCGGCCGAGCAGCTTGAACGATTGCTGGAAGGCCATGCCGATACCCGAGAGTTCGAAAGCAAATTGCCGTGGGTCGGTATCCGGCCCGAAATGGCCCTCATCGATGGCGTCGCCCACCACGCGCGCAACCGTGCTGTGCCAATCCTTCAGCGACTGCACCACCAGGTCGCGGATCGAGCCCGGCCGGTCGCGGTATTCCTGGCCCAGCGCCGTGAACAGGCAACGTCCCTGCGTCACCGTGCCGCCCAGCCATTCCAGGTAGCCTTCGAACAGCCCCTGCAGTCGTGGCATGCCGCGCGGCTGGCGCATCGCCGGCCGGATCACGATCTCGCCGAAGCGCTCAACGGCCAGGTCCAGCACTGCCTGCTGCAACACCTCCTTGGACTTGAAGTGCGCATACAGGCCGCTCTTCGACATATTGGTGTCCGCGGCCAGCGTGGCCAGCGACAATTGTTCGAAGCCGACCTTGGCAGCGGTGTCCAGTGCCTGTTCGACGATGGCGTTGCGGGTGAGTTGTCCTTTCTGCATGGTGTGGAGAATAGCACGACCGGTCGGTTTGTCAACGAAACCAGATGCATGGTATTTGCCCCGACTTGCGCACTTGTGTCCGGGAGGCCATAACGTCATATGGATATGCATGTGACGTCAACGCAAACCGCCAAGGCCCGTTAGAGACTGGGCGGTGCAGCGTTGTTGTGCACGATCCGGCTCTTTGATGTTCGCCAACCGGCCGATGTCAGGGCGGGATTGCGGACTTCTAAGAAATCTGCACAAAGTGTTTCTGCGGTTACATACGGAACGCTTTGCGTGCTCTATACTCGAATGCACGTCCGCGCACTTTTTTTCACTGGTGACTGGAGACCGACATGAACAGTACAGCCGTGCCAAGAGGCGCTAGCGAACCGTTCCGGCAACTGCGGGCGTTGCGTCGCGCGCGCAAGCTCAAGCAGGAGGACGTCGCCCGTAAAGCGGGGATTTCCCGGGAAGCCTACCTGCGGGCGGAGTCGGGTCAGGCCGATCCCCGCATGTCGACGTTCCTGGCCGCCTGCGAGGCGCTGGGCCTGGAAGTCGTGCTGGCCCCGCAGCATCTTGCTGCAGACGTCAACGCATTTATTGCCAGCCGCAATGGCGGCGTGACGGCAGCTTCCATGGCAGGCCAGCCGGCCGCCGGAAGCACGGCCGCGCCGGCTGCGGCACCGGCTTCCGGAGGCGGTTTCGGCTCCGGGACCGGAGAGGGCCACAAGCCGGTCTGACTGGCCGCTGCCTGGCCGGCCGCGTTCGCAACGCGCCGGCACTGGAAGCTGGCCTCCAGGCCACCCATGACAACCGGTGCGGGGCTTTCCGCACTGCGCCGGTTGCTACCGTCCTGAGCGCCGTTCGCGACGCCTGGCGTGGATGACGCCGCAGGCCTGGCTGCCTGCTTCGGCGCTTTCCCGCATTTCCTGGTTTTTCCCGCTGCGTGAGCAACTGCCGCCGCGCAGGCGTCGACGCGCGCATCCCGGCGCTTCCTGCTTTTTCCCGCTGTTCCCGTTTCCCACCTACAACTGCAATGCAAGCGGCGTTCGACGCATGCGTCAGCGGTGCCGTTTGACACGTCCGAAGTTGGCTATTACGATATGGTAAATTCATTACGCATTACGTAATTCATGCTCCGTGCACCGCGCACAGACTGAATACGGACCGGCAGGCACTCCCAGCAGAGGCCGCCAGGCGCCAGCGCAGCGCCAGATGGACTGAGACCCAGGAACGCTGACGACACCATGACACTCACGCACACCCAGCTCGCCGAGCACGGCTATATGTCCGGCTTCGCCAATGAATTCGCCACCGAGGCGCTGCCCGGTGCGCTGCCTGTAGGAAGGAACTCGCCGCAGTGCGCGCCCTACGGCCTGTACGCCGAGCAGCTGTCCGGCACGGCCTTCACCGCGCCGCGCGCGCACAACCGGCGCTCGTGGCTGTACCGCATTCGCCCGGCCGCGATGCATACGCCGTTCACGCAGATCGAGCAGTCGCGTTTCCTGAGCCGTTTCGACCAGGTGCCGCCGTCGCCCAACCAGATGCGCTGGAGCCCGCCGGCAATGCCGTCGGTGCCGACCGACTTTGTCGACGGCATCGTCACCATGGCCGGCAATGGCGGCCCCGAGGCCATGACCGGCTGCGGCATCCACCTGTACCTGGCCAACCAGTCGATGCAGGACCGGTTCTTCTACAACGCCGACGGCGAGATGCTGATCGTGCCGCAGCAGGGCCGCCTGCTGATGGTGACCGAGCTTGGCCGGCTGGAAGTGGAGCCGCAGGAGATCGTGGTGATCCCGCGCGGCGTGCGCTTCCGCGTGGAGCTGCCCGACGGCGAGGCGCGCGGCTATATCTGCGAGAACTACGGCGCCTTGTTCCAGCTGCCCGACCTGGGCGTGATCGGCTCCAACGGCCTGGCCAACCCGCGCGACTTCCTGTCGCCGGTTGCCAGCTATGAAGACCGCGAGGGTGATTTCGAGCTGGTGGCCAAGTTCCAGGGCAACCTGTGGCGCGCCGGGATCGGCCACTCGCCGCTGGACGTGGTGGCCTGGCATGGCAACTACACCCCGTACAAGTACGACCTGCGCCGCTTCAATACCATCGGTTCGATCAGCTTCGACCACCCGGATCCGTCGATCTTCCTGGTGCTGCAGTCGCCGTCGGCCACGCCGGGCGTGGACACCATCGACTTCGTCATCTTCGGGCCGCGCTGGCTGGCGATGCAGGACTCGTTCCGCCCGCCCTGGTTCCACCGCAATATCGCCAGCGAGTTCATGGGCCTGATCACCGGCGTCTACGACGCCAAGGCCGAAGGCTTTGCCCCGGGCGGCGCCAGCCTGCACAACTGCATGAGCGGCCACGGCCCGGATGCGGAAACCTTCGAGAAGGCCAGCGCCGCCGATACCTCGAAGCCGCACCGCATCGAGGACACCATGGCCTTCATGTTCGAGACCCCGGGCGTGATCCGCCCGACGCCGTATGCCGCGCAGTCGGCCTCGCTGCAGCAGGACTACTACACGTGCTGGCAGGGCCTGAAGAAACACTTCAACCCGAACACCCGCTGATCTCGCGCGCCTGGCCGCCCGCCCGGCTTTCTCCCCTCGCGCAAGCGGGAGAGGGGCCGGGCGGAGAGAGCCGGCGCTCGTCGAGCATGATGCGTCACCGCACGCGACAAGTGCCACCAAATTTTCGGAGTATCCCAATGACCGCCCCCAAGACCAGCTGGATCGCTTCCGCCAACGACGGCCAGTCCCACTTCCCGCTGCAGAACCTGCCGTATGGCGTGTTTTCGACCAAGGGCCAGGCCCCGCGCGTCGGCGTTGCCATCGGCGACCAGGTGCTGGACCTCGCCGCGCTGGATGAGGCCGGCCTGCTGCCGGCCGCTGCCAAAGGCACGTTTGCCGCAAGCAGCCTGAACCGCTTTATCGCTTTGGGCAAGCCGGTGTGGAGCGAAACCCGCAAGCGCCTGGGCGCGCTGCTGTCTGGTGATGACGCCGCGCTGCGCGACAACGCCGCCCTGCGCGACCAGGCACTGGTGCCGATGTCGGCCGCGACGCTGCACCTGCCGGTGGAGATCCCGGGCTACACGGACTTCTATTCGTCCAGGGAGCACGCCACCAACGTCGGCCGCATGTTCCGCGACCCGGACAATGCGCTGCTGCCGAACTGGCTGGAAATCCCGATCGGCTACAACGGCCGTGCCAGCTCGGTGGTGGTGAGCGGCACGCCGCTGCATCGTCCCAACGGCCAGATCAAGCTGCCGAACGAGGCACGCCCGATCTTCAGCGCCTGCCGCAAGCTGGACTTTGAACTGGAGATGGGCTTTATCGTCGGCAAGGAATCGGCGCTGGGCGAGCCCGTCAGCACCGCCGATGCGCCGGCGCATATGTTCGGCATGGTGCTGCTCAATGACTGGAGCGCGCGCGATATCCAGCAGTGGGAATACGTGCCGCTGGGGCCGTTCAACAGCAAGGGCTTCGGCACCTCGATCTCGCCGTGGGTGGTGACGATGGAAGCGCTCGAGCCGTTCCGCCGCGACAACCCCGAGCAATCGCCGCAGCCGCTGCCGTACCTGCAGCAGCAGGACAAGAATGCCTACGACATCGCCCTGGAAGTCGCGCTGCAGCCGCAGGGCGCAGCGGCACCCAGCACCATCTGCCGCACCAACTTCAAGGCGATGTACTGGACCATGGCACAGCAGCTGGCCCACCACACGGTGTCGGGCTGCAATGTGCGCGTGGGCGACCTGATGGGCTCGGGCACGATCAGCGGCACCACGCCGGACTCCTACGGCAGCCTGCTGGAAATGACCCGCAACGGCGCCGAGCCGGTGACGCTGGCCGACGGCAGCCGCCGAGCCTTCCTGGAGGATGGCGACGACGTGATCATGACCGGCTACTGCCAGGGCGAAGGCTATCGCGTCGGCTTCGGCGCGGTGTCGGGCAAGATCCTGCCGGCGCGCTGAAGCGCTTCAGCCGGCGCCGCGGTCGGCGCTTTGGCCGACTGCGGCGGCATCCAGGATGACCGCCGCGCGGCCTGACAGCAGTGCCTGGCCCTTGGCGCTGACGGTGAAGGCATACAGCACGCTGCTGCCTTCACCGCTGATGCGCTGTGCCTCGACCTGCAGCGGCGCGTCGATATCGTCGAGCCGCTCCACATGGAGCACCAGCTTGCGCACGCTGGCCAGGTAGCCCGAGCGCGGGCGCTGTGCGCCCATTCCTGATTCCGCTTCCGCCAGCAATGCGCCGTGCACGGCCATGGCCTGTGCCGCGTATTCAATGCCGCTGAGCGCGGCCAGCCGGCCGTGCGCGCGCAGCGGGTTGTCCGCGCGCGTATGCGTGGCTGACGTGCAGCGAACCGATGCCGGATCCCAGGCCAGCACGCCGTCGAGCAGGCACATCGTGCCCTGGTGCGGAATGCGTGCCGCGATCCAGTCGCGGTCTTTCAGCAGCTCAGCCATCCGCCTGGCCGCCGAGGCTTTCCACCTCGGCCGCAAGCTGCAGCGTATCCAGATAATCGAGCACCACGGTGGTGGCCTCGCCGCGGGCGATGGCCGCCAGCAGCGGCAGCATGCGTGCGGCCGGTGCCGACGTGCGCAGTGCTTCCAGCGCGGCGTCCGGCATCACCGTGGCTGGCGCCTGCTTCAGCGCCACGCCGACGCGCGCGAGCGAACGCGCGCTCTGCCGCGGCGTGACCAGCAGGGCCACGCCGAAGGGATCGGGGATCGGGCGGTGGCTATGCAGCGGCTCGGGGTAGCCGGTGTCATAGGCGATCAGCAGGCAGGGTTCGGCATCGGCGGCGGCCTGCAGCACGCATTCGAGCAAGCCCGCGCTGCCACTGCCATCCATGGCGCACAGCACATTGGAGGTGCGCATCGCGCCCGCGGCGATCGACCAGTAGCCGGCGGTGGCGTTGTGCACGGAGTTGTGGAAGCGCGTGGGCGACATCAGCGGCTCGGGCTCGGCCAGCGCTTCGCAGATCGCATGGAAGTTGAAGCCGTCGCTGCTGGACGAGGCAAAGATCGTCGGCAGCTGCGCGGCTTCGCAGTCGCTGGCGGCGACGGCCTGCTGGCCGACACCAAGCGCCAGCCGTACGGTCGGGCCGGTGCGGCGACGCTCGGCCGGCGGCAGGCCCGCGGGTGGCGGCAGTTCGGTGGGCGCGTGCGCGTATGGCACGCGGCCGGCAAGGACTTCGGCGGCCTGCTGCCAGCCGGTCAGGCCGGGGCCGAGCAGGCCGATGCTTTCGATATACACGTGCTGCGGCATGGCGATGCTCAGTGGGAAGCCGCGTCCGCGCGGGCGAACAGCAGGCTGCAGTTGGATCCGCCGAAGCCGAAGGCATTGGTCATCGCATAGCGCAGCGGTGCCTCGCGGTTGGCGAGCTGGTAGTTCACGTCCAGCGCCGGATCCACCTGCGTGGTGTTGATGCCGCCGGGCATCAGGCCGTGGCGCAGCGCCAGCGCGCAAATGACGGCTTCGAGCGCGCCGGCGGCACCCAGCGCATGCCCGGTGGCGCCCTTGGTTGAGCTGCACGGCGTGCCGGGCAGCACCGCGGCCATGGCCATGGCCTCGGCCGCGTCGTTGCTGCGCGTGGCGGTGCCATGCAGGTTGACGTAGCCGACCTGCGCCGGCGCGACCCCCGCGCTGGCCAGTGCCTGCTCTAGTGCCAGGCGCGCGCCCAGCCCGTCGGGGTGCGGGGTCGACATATGGTGCGCATCGCTGGATTCGCCGATCCCGGCCAGCAGGATGGCATCGCCTTGCGCGCTGCCGGCCACGCGCTCGAGCAGGCCGAATGCCGCGCCCTCGCCGATCGAGATGCCGTTGCGCGCCACGTCATAGGGCCGGCACGGCTGGTCGGACAACAGCTCCAGCGAATTGAAGCCGTACAGCGTGGTGTGGCACAGCGAATCGACGCCGCCGACCACAGCCACATCGATCAGCCCTGCCTCCAGCATGCGCCGTGCCGAACTGAACACCTTGGCGCCGGATGAACAGGCCGAGGACACCGCAGCCGCGGGACCGGTCAGTCCCAGGTATTGGCGCAGGAAGGCGGGCAGCGAGTAGGGGTTGTGGGTGGTGGCGTAATGGAAGCCCGGCGGCAGCGCGCCGCTGGCAGGATCGCGCTGGCGATAGGCCAGTTCCGTCTGCAGCACGCCCGCGGTGCTGGTGCCCAGGAAGACGCCGACCCGGTGGGCGCCGTAGCGCGCCGCCGCTTCGCGCACGCGCGCGGCAAAGCCGTCCTGCTCCAGCGCCAGTTGCGCCAGCCGGTTGTTGCGGCAGTCGAATTCGGCCAGTGCGGGCGGCAGTGCCACGGTGTCCAGGCCGGGGACTTCGCCGACGAAGGTATCGAGCTCGACACCGCCGAAGCGGCAGGGCGCCAGGCCGCCGCGCTGCGCACGCAGTGCCGACAGGGTGGCGTCTACACCGGCGCCAAGGCAGCTGGTGGCCGTGAAATGCGAGAACAGGAGCGGGGACACGGCTTAGGGGGAACGAATGGAAGGAATCTCGGAAGGCTGTGCCAATTGTAACAAGCCGCCGCTCACTCAGGCTGTCGGCACGGCCGCGCGCAGCGTGACGCAGCGCAGGCCGGCGCGTTCGATGGCAGCGAGCAGGCCCGGCAGCACGGTGGTGCAATGTGCATTGCCGGCGGCATCGGTGCCGGGATTGCCGTCGTGCAGCAGCAGGATGTCGCGCCCGGCGAGCTTGCCGGTGAGGCGCTGCGCCACGCGCCCCGCGTGGTCGCCGCAGCGGGTATCGAAGCCGCGCCGGGTCCAGGCCGCAAGCTGAAGCCCGAGCCGGCACAGCACCGGCTCAAGGAAGGGATTGCGCAGCCCCGCGGGCGCGCGGAAGAAGCGCGGCGCCTGGCCGGTGAGGTCGGTCAGCACCTGCTGCGCGGCACCGATGTCGCGCAGCATGCGCCCGGGACCGAACACCGAGAAGTGCAGCCGGTGGTACATGCTGTGGTTCTCCACGGCGTGGCCGCGGCCGACGATCTCGCGCACCAGTTCCGGATGCGCCGCGGCGCGCGCGCCGACGCAGAAGAAGGTCGCGCGCGCGCCGTGCTGGTCCAGCATGTCGAGCACGCGCGGCGTCAACGCCGGGTTGGGGCCGTCGTCGAATGTCAGTGCCACGCAATCATCGGCAGAGGGCGGCAGGCGCAGCACATTGGGGCCAAGCCAGTGGCTGCGCGGCCACAGGCCGGCGGCGCACATTGCCGCATGGGCGGCACCAACGCCGGCCAGCGCCATGCCCATGGCCTCAGGGTGCGCCAGCATTGCGCCGGAGGCACCCAGGTGCACGGCGGCGGCGCCGTAAAGCAGCGGGGTGGGGCGCCAGGGGCGGCTGTAAGAGGTGCCGCGCAAGGCTACGCGCGGTGCGGGATACGAATTCATGTTGCACTCTTGGCTGTGTCTGGCGCCGCGGGGCGCGCCAGGATCGCCGAAAACCACAGGGCCAGCACGGCCCCTGGACCTACTGTCAGGCCGAAGGCCTTGAGCAGCGGCAGGCTCGACAGCGCCAGCAGGCCGAAGGCGGCCACCGTGGTCAGGTTGGCCAGCAGCAGCGACACCAGCGTATGCGGTGAAGCGCCCGCCACCTGGCTGCCTGCAGCGGGGCCGTTGAAGAATAGCGCGTAATTGGAGCCCACGGCCATCAGCAGCAGCAGGCCCACCAGGTGCAGCAGCGTCAGCGGCTGGCCGAGCGCTGCCAGCCCGCCCAGCACCACCAGCGCCGCCGCGGCCAGCGGCAGCACCGTGGCCACGACGCGCCGTGCCGAGCGCAGCGCCACGGCCAGCAGCACGATGATCGCCAGCAGGCCGGCCAGCGACAGCAGCAAGGCCTCGCGCAGGTAGCCGGTGTAGAGGCGGTCGGATTCGCCCTTGAGGTCGACGAACAGCGTGTCGGGAACGCCGGCCCGCGCCACCGCGGCCCGCACCGCGCCGGTGTCGACGCCGTCGGCCGCGCCGGTGCTTTGTTGGGCCGGTGCGCGCAGCGGCAGCGTGGCGCTCCAGCGCCCGTCGCGCTGCGCCAGCAACGCATCGACAGCCAGCGCCATGGAGGTGCCGCGCAAGTCCTCGCGCCGCAGCAGCGCACCGGTGCGCGCGGCCTCGGCCTGCGCCAGGAAAGGCGCGAACAGTGACGCGCGCACCGGCTGCGTGGCGATGGCGGCGCCCAGGCGCTGCGCCAGCTCGTCGGGCGGCGGCAGGCTGGCCTGGCGCTCGCGCTGGGTCGCCGCGCTGGGCAGGTAGCGCGCCGGGCTCTCGTAGCCGCCGATGAAATTCTGTGCCACCAGCGGGTCCAGTTCACGGGCCACGCGCTCCGCGCCCTGCAGCACGGATTCCTGGTCCGGCCCGGACAGCACCACCAGGTAGCGCACGTCGGGCGCGCCAAGATCCTCGCGCAACCTGGTATCGAGGGCCTGGTCGCTGGCCGACACCGGGCTCAGCGCCTGCAGCTCGCGGCCCCACAGCGTGCCGCGGTGCATGGCCAGCACCGTGGCGGCTGCCACCACCAGCACGAGCACCAGCCAGCGCAGCCGGTGCGCGCGCGCCGCCAGCCACTGCAGCCGGCGGCCCAGCGGCGCCACGTCGCGCAGGTGCAGCGTGGCCGGCACCAACTGCGGCAGCACGAAGCGCGTCACCAGCGCCGCGGTCGCCAGCCCGGCAATCGAATACAGCCCCAGCTGCGCCAGCCCCGGAAAGCCCGACAGCAGCAGCGAGGCAAAGCCGCAGACCGAGGTCAGCACGCCCAGGCGCACCGTCGGCCAGAAGCCGCCCAGCCAGGCGCGCTCGTCGCGCCGGCCGTCGCGCGTGTACTGCGCGGACTGCACGAACAGGTAGATCGAATAGTCGACCGCCTCGCCGATCAGCGTGGTGCCGAAGCCCAGCGTCAGTCCGTGCACCGAGCCGCCGAAGCCCAGGCTGACCGCGGCAATGCCCGCCAGCGCGCCGCTCAGTACCGGCACCAGCCCCAGCACCAGCAGCGGCACCGAGCGGTAGACCAGCAGCAGCAGCGTGACGATGATGGCCACGCCGATGGTCGACAGGCGCTCCACATCATGGCGGATGGTGTCGCGTGCATTGACGGAGAACACGCCCGGCCCGGTCATCGCCAGCTGGTACTTGCCAGCGATCGCAGCCTTGGCAAACGCCTCGCGCACGGCCCCGATGGCTTGTGCCTGCGCATCCGTGTCAGACCCCGCGGCGGCGGTCTGCGCCAGCAGCACCGCGCGCTTGCCGTCGCGCGACGCCCAGGCGCCGGCGTGCATGGGCACGCGCTGCCCGGCATCCAGCTGTGCCAGCATCGCGGCCACTTCGCCGGTGGGATCGCGCGGCAGCAGCGACTTGGTGAAGAGCCCGGCGGACGAGGCCAGCAGCTCGAACGATTCATTCAGCGCCTGCGCCAGGCCGCGTTCACTGAAGCGCTCGGGCGTGACCGCGGGGCTGAGCAGGTAGCGGTGCGCAAACACGTATTGGCGGTCTGCATCCTGGTTGACCGGCTCGCCGTTCTGGATCGCCGTGAAGCGGGGGTCGCCGCGCAGCTGTGCCGCCATGGCACGCGACACCGCGGCGCGGCCATCGGCATCGCCGCCTTCGATCCCGACCAGGACCAGGCGCGATACCAGCCCGTCGCGCAGCTGGTTCACCAGCAATTGCTGCTCGGCGCTGGGCAGGCGCGGCAGGAAGGCCGAGAGGTCGGCCGTGAAGGTGGTGCGGCTGATCACAGCCGCGCAGGCGAGCATGGCGAAGATCCACAGTGCCAGCGCGAGCCGGCGCATCGCTGGGCGCATCGTTGCGGGCGGCGCTGCGCTCATGGGCGGCCGGCAGGTCGGATCTTCATCACCGAGCGGTCGCCGTCGGCCTGCCGGATCTCGACGCGGTCAAGCGCATCCTGGCTGCCGTCGATGCGCACCTGGCTGACCACCGCGGCCATGCGCGAGTCCGCCGGAGTCAGTGTCAGCGTCCAGCGGCTGGCACGGCCTTCCAGGCCGAGCTTGTAGTAGCGCTCAAGCGTCTGGCGGTTGCCTGCCAGCGTGCCGCGGATGCTTTCGATAAAGGCAGCCAGCTCGGGGTAGTTCTGCAGCGGCATGGTGTAGCGCTTGCCGTCGCGCTCGACCGTCAGCATGTCGCCGTCGAGCACCATGTTCTCGGCCTTGGGCGACAGTGTGCGCTTCTCCAGGTGGTCGGGCGCCGTGAACAGCAGCTCGCCGGACGACTGCACCGGCTTGTCGACTATCGCCAGGTACTTGGTCTCGGTGAACAGCACGCGCCCAGACTTGCGCTGCGCCAGGGTGGACATCAGCTGGTCGACGCCAAATGTGGCGGCGCCGGACGGCGTGGCCAGCGCAAGCATGGCGCCGGCCAGCAGCATCGACAGCAGGAAGCGGAAAGGGCGTCTGGAAAGGGGCATCAGGGGCTGCTCAGGGCTCGCGGGTCATGGCTCGTTGCCCGGCGGCGGCTGTTCAGACAGCGGCGGGCCGGCGTGCCAGAAATCGTAGAAGTTGAACCAGTTGTACGGGGCGCTGCGGCAGAATTGTTCCAGCAGGCGCACGTATTCGGCCAGCGCGGTTTGCACGGCTGCCTCGCGCTGGCCGCGTGCGGTTTCGGTGAAGTCGGCCAGCGGCACGAAGTGCACATCGTAGCGGTTGCCGCCGCGGTACAGGCCGGTGATGAAGAACACCGGCCGGCGCAGCATCGCCGCCATGCGTAGCGGGCCGGTCGGAAGGCCGGTCGGCGTGCCGAGGAAGCTGCACTGCTGCACCGGGTCGGTGGCGCGTTGCGACAGCGTGCGGTCGGCCAGCATGCCGATCATGTAGCCGCGGTCAAGGTAGTCGCGCACCCGCAGCATGGTGTCGAAGCGGCCCAGCGCGATCACGTCCTGGCGCATCGCCGGGTTGATCGACGTCAGCACGTCATTGAGCTTGTGCGCGTTTTCCTCGTACATGGTGATCGCGACTTCCATGTCCGGGTGCCGCCGCCCGAGCGCGCGCACCACCTCGAAGCTGCCCAGGTGCGCACCCAGCAGGATTGCGCCGCGGCCGCGCGCCATCGCGGCTTCCAGCTGTTCCTCTCCGTGCAGGCGGATATCGAACAGGTCGAAGCGGCCGTTGAGCAGGTAGATGCGGTCATGGATGGTCGAGGCGAAGGTGAACACATGCCGGTAGCCATCGATCCAGTTGGCATCGCGCCCGAGGGCGCGGCCCATGTAGGCGCGCGAGGCATGGCGTGCCGCCGGCGCGAACAGCATGAAGTACGCCGCAATCCCCCGCAGCACCACGCGCCCGACGGGGCGGCCGAGTGCCAGCGAGATCCACGTCATGACGCGCAGCAGCGTGATGCTGCCGCGCTCCTGGCGGCGCGACCATTCGGATTCCAGCGGCGGCTGCCGCCTCCACAGCCAGCTCAGCATGCCGATGCCCCCGCGTGCGTCGCGGCACCGCGCACCTGCAGCGTGCCGCTGGCGACGTCGCGTCCGGCGCTGCGCAGCGTGAAGCGGATACTCACGCCGCCATCGGCCGCTGCGTCGGCCTGGTGGAGGATCTCAACGCGCTCGCCCGGGGTCACCGGGCTCAGGAACTTGATGGTGCCGGCCTCGGTGACGGCAAGGCGGCGGCCCATTGCAATGCCGAGTGCCAGCACCGCGTGGTCCAGCAGTACCACCCCCGGCACGATCGGATGGCCGGGAAAGTGGCCGGCGATGGCCGGGTGATCGGCGTCGATGACAAAGCCGGGCCTTGCCGCGCTATCGCCGTGGTGCGCCCCGGCAAGCCTTGCGACCAGCGCCGCCAGGGCCTCGCGCGGCAGCTTGCCGGCCGCATTGCGCGGCAGGCTGTCGGCAAAGAGCAGCGGGCGTGGCAGGAAGGCCGGGTCGATGCGCGCGCGCAGCGCCTGCTGCAGCTGCGCCGGGGCGACGCCTGGCGCCACTGCCACGGCCACCAGCCGCACCACGTGGCCATGCGTGTCGCCTTCGTGCGCATCATCGGGCATGAAGAACGCGCCGTCGCGCACGCCGTCGATGGCCGTGAGCTGGTGGTTCAGGTAAGCCAGCGAGGTGCGCTTGCCGGCGATATTCAGCATGTCGGCCTTGCGGCCATGGAGCAGGAAGTGGCCGGCATCCAGCGGCGCGATGGCGTCGCCCAGCGGCACCGGCTGCTCGATATGGCCGCCTTCGGCCCAGGTCTCGGCGCCGCCGGCGCCCTGGCGTGCCTGCAGCCGCACGCCCGGCACCAGTGTCCAGGCATCAGCCTGCGCGGTGCGGCGCGTGGCGATCTGGCCGGTCTCGGTGCTACCGTAGATCTCGCACAGCGGAGCGCCGAACAGGGTCTCGGTCTCGCCCGCCAGCTGGCGGCCAAGCGGGGCGGTCGCGCACAGCACCAGGTCTGCCGGCGGCATTGCCATGCCCGACTGCACCAGCGTGCGCAGGTGCACGGGCGAGCTGACCAGCGCACGCGAGGCCGGCACCGAGGCGAGGGCATCGTGCACGTCGGCAGGATAGAAGGCCGGGGCCGACACCAGGGCCGCGCGGCCCTGCAGCACCAGCATGACCGTGGCCTCCAGCCCGAACATATGCTGCGGCGGCACCGTGCCCACCACGGTCCAGGCACGCCCGTCCAGCAGGCCGAGCCGCTGTGCCGCGGCCTGCGCGCACCGGGCCATCGCGCCCCAGGTCTTGCGGTGCGGCACCGGCGTGCCGGTCGAGCCTGACGTGAACACGTACGCCATGACCTGGGTCGCGGCAATCCGCGGGATCTCGACCGGCCCGTCCGTGGCCGCGCCGCGCAGGCCGTCGTGATAGTGGAACGCCGGCATGGCGAATGCCGCGTCAGGCTGGTCGTGCAGGCAGAAGGCGTCCGGGGCAAAGTCGGCCAGCTGGCGCACCATCTCCGGCGTATGCGATGGCGGCAGCAGGGTGGCCTTGCCCGCCAGCAGCGCGGCGCACAGGCCGACGGTGAAGCGGTAGCGGTCGGTGCAGGCGTTGAATACGTGCCCGCCTGCGGGCAGCGCATCGGCCAGGCTGGACGCATCTGCCAGGAACTGGCGCACGCTGACAGGCCGTCCGTGCGCCCAGGCGATGATGTCTTCGGGCGAGGCATGCGCGACGATCGGGAGCATGGTCATGGGGCTGAGCCTGTGCCTGTTGCCAGTGTAGGGGCCGGTTTGCGGCGCGTCAGCGCGGCAAACCGGGCCGGTCCGCACGGGCAGCCATGACTGCGCGATAGCCATGCACCGCGTCCAGCAGGCCGCCGTGGGCCATGCCCGGGAAGGCAACGCGGCGGCACACGGCTTCGCCCACGAACATCAGCGCGATCAGCAGCGGCGTGGCCAGGTTGGCGAAGCTGGACCAGGTCGCCACCGGCGCGAGCACGAACAGCAGCGTCGATACACCTACCATCGCGGCAAAGAACAGCGTCCAGGCCTGGGTCACGCGCAGCGTGTAGCGCAGGTGCGCGGGGGGCAGCTGGCCATGGATTGCCGTCGCGATCTGCGTGCACAGTGGCGTGCGGCCGGGACGCAGGCTCAGCGCGAACATCACGCCCAGCGCGGCATTGATGCCGGCGTGCTGCAGGAAATAGGTCCAGCCGAAATGCGCGGCCAACGGCATGCGCCAGATCCACAGGGCGGCGCAGGCGGCCAGCAAGGCGGCCATTGCGGGCAGGCGCCCCCAAGTGCGGAGGCAGGCAAGGAAGCCGATCAGCAGGAACGGCGCCGCCCCGAGCCACAGCGCGGCGACTTCGGCACCTGGCTGGTGTGCCGCATGGTGCAGGGCGGATTCGTAGGCGACAAAGGCGGCCACCGCTGCAATCCAGCCATGGCGCCGGCCTGCCGGCACGGCATCCTGCCGTACAGGCGTGGCTGGCGCGGCGGGCGTGGAGGGGCGGTCGAATTGCTGGCTCGATGGCATCTGCGAGGGTATATTGTGTGTAGCGTAAGTCGCTTGGTGCACGGCGTTGCCGGAAATGGCGCCGCGTGGTGCGCGAAGCGAACGCTTTATACCCCAAAAGACCGGCCCGACGTGGTGATGATTCCCAAAAGGCCTGCCTTTGTTGTTACTAAACTTCTCTCAACTGGCTGGGATTTGCCCCTTTTGATAGCATCGGTTGCCCTGCCATGCGGCCTGGACAACCTTGCCCGGACCCATGCCGCAGCGGCATTCCAGCCACCTAGCGACATGACCGAACTCGAAACCGAACTTGCCCGCCTGATCATCGACGAACTCGAAATTGCCGAGCTACGGCTGGAGGACATCAGCGCCGCCACGCCGCTCTATGGCGAAGGCTTCGGGCTGGATTCCATCGATATCCTCGAGATCGCACTGCTGGTGTCGCGCAAGTACGGGGTCGAACTGCGTTCGGACAACCCCGACAACAAGACCATCTTCGCCTCGCTGGGCAGCCTGGCCAACTATCTGGCGGAACACCGTACGCGCTAGTTCGGCAGCCGCACCCAACCTTCCCCCCTTTCCAAAGCCAGGACCGGAGCACGACATGCCGCAGCAAGCCATGCCCGGGCCCGCACTGGTAGCCGGCGGCAGCGCCTGCCCGATGGGTGACGCCGAGCCGTCCGCCACGCACCTGGTGCTGATCCCCAGCTATAACCCCGGCGTGCGCCTGCATGAGGTGCTGCGCGCGGCGCGCGCCGCCTGGACACCGGTCTGGGTGGTCGTGGACGGCAGCACCGATGGCAGCGACCAGTGGCTGCTGGCGCAGGCAGCCATCGATCCCGGGCTGCGCGTCCTGGTGCTGCCGCACAACCAGGGCAAGGGCACCGCGGTGCTGCATGGCATCGATTCCGCCGCCGCGGCCGGTTTCACGCATGTGCTGGTGATGGATTCGGACGGGCAGCACCCCGCGCACCTGATTGCGCAATTCATGGCGATATCACAGCGCAACCCGGGCGCCATGGTGCTGGGCCGGCCCGTCTTCGACGCCAGCGCGCCGCGCGAGCGGGTCTACTGGCGGCGCATGTCCAACTTCTGGGCGGATGTCGAGACGCTATGGGCGGGCATCGGGGATTCCCTGTACGGCTTTCGCGTCTACCCGATCGCGCCGCTGCGCGCCGTCATGCGCGAGAGCCGCTGGATGCGTCGCTTCGACTTCGACCCGGAAGTGGCGGTGCGGCTGTGCTGGCGCGGCGTGCGCCCCATCAATGCCGACGCCCCGGTGCGCTACTTCGGCCAGCGCGAGGGTGGGGTGTCGCACTTCCGCTATCTGCACGACAACCTGCTGCTGACCGGCATGCACCTGCGGCTGCTGGCCGGCTTCATGCTGCGGCTGCCTGTCCTGGTGTGGCAGCGGCTGCGGCGGGCGGCCGGCGACGCGTCGTGCCGGCCGAAAGCCTGAACCCGCAAAAGAAGCAGAAAGGCCGCGCGAAGCGGCCTTTCTGCTTGTTGGGCCCAGGGGCCAGGGTTTGCTTACTTGCCCAGTTCGTGACCAATCACGCCGCCCACCACGGCACCGCCGATGGTCCCGGCGGCGCTGCCGTCAGTCAGCTCGTGTCCGGCCACGCCGCCGGCCACCGCGCCCGCCGCCGTACAGCCGGCCAGCGCCATGCTTGCGCTTACCAGTAGTGCACCTGCGAGTTTCCACATGATGGTCTCCTGCATCGTTGGCGGGCCAGTTGCAGGCAACCGGCCCCATGTGTCCAGCTTAGGCCCATGCCGGGCAGGGGCCTCTCCGAGACACGCCGATTGCGCTGTAGGAATCGGACGACGCAGGTGGCGCAGCGGTGGCGTCAGGCGACGCCGGCGTGCTGGCGCAGGCGCTTGATCAGCGAAGAAGTGTCGGCGCGGCCGCAGCCCATCTGCTGCAGGTCGGCATAGAACTGGTCGACCAGCGCCGTCACCGGCAGGCCGGCGCCGTTGCGGCGCGCCTCGTCCAGGCACAGGCCCAGGTCCTTGCGCATCCAGTCCACCGCGAAGCCGAAGTCGAACTTGTTGTCGATCATGGTGGGGCCGCGGTTCTCGAGCTGCCATGAGCCGGCCGCGCCCTTGCTGATGACGTCCAGCACTAGGCGCATGTCCAGCCCGGCGCGCTCGCCAAAGGCGATGGCCTCGGACAGGCCCTGGATCAGCCCGGCGATGCTGATCTGGTTGACCATCTTGGCCAGTTGCCCGGCGCCGGATTCGCCGATGCGCGTGACGGCGCGTGCGTAGGCGGCAATGACCGGTTCGGCGCGCGCATAGGCGTCGGCATCGCCGCCGCACATGATGGTCAGGATGCCTTTCTCCGCGCCGACTTCGCCGCCGGAGACCGGGCCGTCGACAAAGTGCAGGCCGTGCTCGCGCGCGGCGGCGTGGAGTTCGCGCGCCACGTTGGCGCTGGCGGTGGTGTGGTCCACGAAAATGCAGCCGCTGGGCGCGCTGAAGAAGGCGCCGTCATGCCCGGTCAGCACCGCGCGCAGGTCGTCGTCATTGCCCACGCAGGAGCAGACCACCTGCGCATCGCGCACGGCCTGTGCCGGCGTGGGAGCCGCTTTGCCGCCGAACTTCCCGACCCAGGCCTGCGCCTTGGCGGCGGTGCGGTTGTACACGGTGACCTCGTGCCCCTTGGTGGCGAGGTGGCCGGCCATGTGGAAACCCATGACGCCCAGTCCGAGAAATGCGACACGCATGCTGCTGCTCCGTTGCTTGTATGTTTGGGATCGGTGAGGCGCGGCCCCGTTTGCGTGATGCCACGCCAGGGTCCTCCGCCGGCGGGACGGCTGGGCCGCCTCCGGCCCCAGAGTATACGGGGGCGCGGGGGCGGGGGACAGATACAGAGCCCGGCACGATGCTGCGCTACAGAATGCGGCTTCGGGCACATATAGTCATGACATCGTTAAATAGGAAATACCTATGAAATAGGTATTTGAAAAATACCCATGTTGTCGCTAAAATAGAAATACCTATCATATTGGTATTCCATCGGCACGATGAAGCAAATCGTCTCCACTCCCTGGCAGCTTGGCCAGATCCTGCAGGCAGCGCGCAAGGCGGCCGGCCTGAACCAGACCGAGGCCGCCGCGCGGCTGAATATCAGCCAGAGCCGGATGTCGCACATGGAGCTGAACCCCGACACCATCAGCGTCGACCAGTTGCTGGCGCTGGTCGGCGCGCTCGGGCTGGAATTGGTGGTTCAGGACCGGGCCACGGGGGCCGCCGAGGTGTCCGACGTGGCGTGGTAATCATGGTGGCACGCAGGTCACGTACGCCGGCGTTGTCGGTCTGGGCCAACGGGCAGCGCGTGGGCACCTGGCGCCAGCCGTCCGGTACCGGGATGGAACTGGAATACGACGAGGACTGGATCCGCTCTGAAGCCGGGCGGCCCCTGTCTCTGTCGCTCGGGTATGGCCTGGGCAACCGGCGCGTGGTGCGTGGGGATGCCGTGCGCAACTACTTCGACAACCTGTTGCCGGACAGCGAGGCCATCCGGCGCCGGTTGGCGCTGCGCTTCCAGACCGGCTCGGTGGAAGCCTTCGAGCTGCTCGCCGCCATCGGCCGCGATTGCGTGGGCGCGGTGCAGATCCTGGGCGAAGACCAAGCGCCTGCGGGCATCGACCGGATCGAAGGCGAACCGCTATCGGACGAGCAGATCGAGCGCTGGCTGGAGGATATCGTCGCCACCCCCGCGCTTGGGCGGCATGAGCACGACGACGACTTCCGCATCTCCATCGCCGGCGCGCAGGAGAAGACGGCGCTGCTGCGCCATGACGGCCAATGGCTGCGGCCGCATGGCGCCACCCCGACCACACATATTTTCAAGCTGCCACTGGGCCTGGTGGGAAACCGCAGGGCCGACCTGAGCACGTCGGTGGAAAACGAATGGCTGTGCCTGAAGATCCTTGCCGCCTATGGCTTGCCGGTGGCCGATTGCGAGATGCTGACGTTCGGCCGCCGCAAGGTGCTGAGCGTCACGCGTTTCGACCGCCAGCCTCATCCGTCAGGCAATTGGCTGCTGCGGCTGCTGCAGGAAGATTTCTGCCAGGTGTTCGGCCACAGCCCGCTGCAGAAATACGAGGCCGATGGCGGGCCCGGCATGATCGAGATCGCCACGGTGCTGCGCAACTCAGTGGCCCAGGCCGATGATCTGCAGACGCTGCTGGCCGCGCAGTTGCTGTTCTGGCTGCTGGCGGCACCGGACGGGCACGCCAAGAACTTCAGCATCCGCCTGCTGGCCGGCGGGCGCTACCGCATGACGCCGCTGTACGACGTGATGTCGATCTGGCCGGTGGTGGGCCAGGGCGCCAACCAGTTCTCCTGGCACAAGGCCAAGCTGGCCATGGCGGTCGCCGGCCGCAGCCGGCACTACGGCCTGCGCGATATCCAGCGCCGCCATTTCAATGCGATGGCACCGCGCTGTTTCCTGGGTGCCGATGCCGAGGCGCTGATCGGGCGCATCATCGCGCGGACCCCGGCGGTGATCGCCGAGGTCGGCGCAGCACTGCCCGCGGGTTTTCCGCAGAAGGTGGCGGACACGATACTGGAGGGTCTGCGGGCATCGGTGCAGCGGCTGGCAGAGATGCCGGCGCAGGTGGAGGGGTGAGCCCCGGAGAGGCTTTGCCGCCGGAGCTGACCGCCGCGCACAACACCACAAGGTCAGAACCCGCCTACGCCAGCTTCCGCCCTTGTCCTATCCCTTGCGCCTCGCGCCCTGCCTACATTGAAGCCAGGTTGCACCACCGCAAGGAGCCGACTCATGTCATTCGCGCTATACATTATCGGCCTGTTGGTCCTGGTTGCCGGCGTTCCCTGGGGCATGGAAACCGCTGGCCTCGCGCCCGTGTATATCGGTATTGCCTGCCTGATCGTGCTTGGCATCGGCATCATGGCGGCGGTCTCGCGTACCCGTACAAAGGATCCCTCCTGAGGGTTGCGGGCCTGGCGCCGTGCCGGGCCCGCCCTTGTTTTCCGTGACGCCGCGCAGCGGCGGGCGCACCAGGTTGGCTTGGAACCAGGCCGGCGTCGCCCGCGCGCCATGGCCAGCCAGCATCTGCTAGTTCACCGGGCCGTCGTGTCCACCGTATCCTGGACGGGCGGACTCGCCAGCTGCGCGCGCACCGCCGCCGCCAGTTCGGCAGCCGCCGGCGACAGGCTGCGGTTGCGCGAGGTCACCAGCCCGATCGAGCGCTCGGTCACCGGCGCGGTCAGCAGGCGCTCGACAATGCCGGGCTGGCGCACCGTTCCGGCCGCGATCTCTGGCAGCGCGGCCACGCCGAAGCCGCATTCGACCATGGCCGCGATGGTGGCCAGGCGCTCGGCCTCGAATACCGGCTGGAAGCGGATGCGGTTCTGCAGGAAGGCCCATTCCGCGTACTGGCGCACGCTGCTCGGGTGCGTCATCGACACATGCGGCGCGCTGGCGGTATCGGCCCAGCGCAGCGGCCCGGGGCTGCGCGCGAGCGGGTGCGCCGACGGGATCAGCAGCACGAAGCGGTCCGACAGCAGCGGCTCATACTGCAGGTCAGCCTGTTGCGGGTCGGCCGCGGTCAGCGCGAAATCCACGTCGCCGGCGCGCACCAGGTCGAAGGCCGGGCCGGAGAGGGTATCGAATACCTTCAGCGCCACCTCCGGGCGCGCCTGGTGGTAGGCCATCAGCACGCGCGGCAGCATGCGCGCCGCCAGCGAGGGCAGCGCCGCCACCGCCACCTGGCCGCGCTCGGCGCTGGCAATGCCGGTCACGGCGTCGATGGCGCCGCGGAACGCCGCCTGCAGCAGCGCGGCCTGCTGCATGAAGACCTGGCCGGCCGCGGTCAGGCGCACGTTGCGGGTGGTGCGGTCGAACAGGCGCACGCCGAGGGATTCCTCGATGCGCAGGATCTGCGTGGACAGGGCGGACTGCGACACGTGCAGCTGGCTGGCGGCCTGGCGGAAGTTGAGCGTGCGGCCAAGCACCAGCGTGGTTTCGATGTCGCGCATCGACAGGTTGATTTTCATCTGCGGCAGCGGGCCGGCGGCGTCCGCCGGCCGAATCACACGATTGATCTGATTTGTGGATCATTCTATCCATAGAATCGACTTCTTCAATCAAAGCAAGTTCTCTACACTGCCGGGATTCGATGCCCCGCCATCAGGATTTGTCGCGATGGCGAGTGCGCGCCACGTCGCATCCCCTGGGAGAACCTATGCCGAACCCGACCGCACCGGTCATCCTGAGCCGCCCCGGCGCCGCGCATGCGGTGGTGGTGGGCGGCGGCACCATGGGCGCCGATGTTGCCGTGGTGCTGACCCGCGCGCTGTGCCGCACCACCGTGGTCGAGCCCGATGCCGGCCGCGCCGGCGCCATGCCCGGGCGCGTGCGCGGCAACCTGGCCGCGATCGGCCGTGAACAAGGCGCGGAGCGCCTGGCGGTGGCCGCGACGCTGGATGCGGTGGACTGGTCCACCGTGGACCTGGTGATCGAGTGCATCCCGGAACAGCTGGACCTGAAGCAGGCGCTCTTTGCCGAGCTGGTGCGGCGCGCGCGGCCCGATACGGTGCTGGCCAGCAACAGCTCCAGCTTCCCGATCAGCGCCATCGGCGCGGGACTCGACTCGCGTGTGCGCATGCTCGGCCTGCACTTCTTCATGCCGGCGCACCTGGTGCCGCTGGTGGAAGTGGTGATGGGCGATGACAGCGACGAGGCCTGTGCCGACGCGCTGATCGCCTTCATGCGCCGCTGCGCGATGGTGCCGGTCAAGGTGCGCAAGGACCTGCCGGGCTTTCTTGCCAACCGGCTGCAGCATGCGCTGTCGCGCGAGGCATTCAGCCTGATCGACCGCGGCATTGCCTCGCCCGAGGATGTCGATGCGGCGGTGCGCTTCGGCTTTGGCTTTCGCTTCCTGGCGGCCGGGCCGGTGCTGCAGCGTGACCACGCGGGCATCGACGTGCACGCGGCCGCCGGCGCCACCATGTACCCGACCTTCTGCAACGACGACCATCCGGCGCGCTGCCTGTCCGAGCGCGCCGCCGACGGCCGCCACGGCATGAAGCGCGGCGAAGGCTTCTACCAGTGGACCCCCGAAACCATTGCCGCCGAGCGCGCACGCTATGACAGCCTGCTGCGCGCCGGCCTGGCGCTGATCGCGCCTGAACTGCCCGAGATCGAGCCATGACCCGGACCCCTTCCCAAGCCCCCGTAGCCGCGGCCCGCGTGCCGCTGGCCGATGCGCCGCTGATCGTCACCGTGGCGCCCAACGGCGCCTACAAGCGCGCCAGCGACCATCCGGCGGTGCCGCTGACCGCCGCCGCACTGGCCGCTGAAGCGCGCGCCTGCCTGGATGCCGGCGCGGCCATGATGCACATGCATGTGCGCGATGCCGAAGGCCGCCACTCGCTCGACGTGCAGGCCTACCGCGACGCGCTGGCCGCGGTGAAGCAGGCCGTGGGCGAAGCGTTGCTGGTGCAGGTGACGAGCGAGGCCGCGGGCGTCTACCAGGCCGCGGAGCAGATGGCGATGGTGCGTGAGCTGCGGCCCGAAGCCGTTTCGGTGGGCCTGCGCGAAGTCGCCGTGCCAGACATCCCGGACAGCGAACTGGCGGCGTTCTTCGCCTGGCTGGCGCGTGAGCGCGTGATGACGCAGGTGATCCTGTATGACGTGGCCGATGTGCGGCGCTGGCAGTCGATGCGCGAGCGCGGCATGGTGCCGCCGGGCGCATGGTCGGTGCTGTACGTGCTGGGGCGCTATGCCGCCGGGCAGGTGTCGTCGCCGCACGACCTGCTGCCGTTCCTGCAGGCCGCGGGCGAGTCCGGCGACGCGTTGCCGTGGGCGATCTGCGCCTTCGGCCGCGAAGAGAATGCCTGCGTGACCGCGGCCGCCGCATTTGGCGGCCATGTGCGGGTGGGATTCGAGAACAACCTGCTGCTGCGCGACGGCAGCCGCGCAGCCGGCAACCATGCGCTGGTGGCGCAGGCGGTGCAAGGCGGCCTGACGCTGGGCCGGCCGATTGCCGACGCCGCCGATGCGCGCCGCATCTACGGCGAGGTGCGCTGAGGCGCTGCCCGGCCGGCTACCGTCACGCGCCGTCGCTGAAGCTGTCGCGCGGGCCGTTGGGGTTATGCGCGCCGTCGGTAAAGGTGCTGCGCGGGCCCGTTGCGGCGTTCGCACCGTCCGTGAACGCGCTGCGGGTGCCGGTGGCGCTGTGCGCCCCGTCGCTGAACGGATCGGCACTGCGCGGTGCAGCCTGCGCAGTGCCGACCACGGCAGCAATAAGGGCGGTGGCCACAAAGACTTGCCTGAGTGCTTGCATGAGTCGCTTCTCCGTAAGGGTGCCGGCCCGAAATGGGCGGCGGTGAAGCAAGTCTAGGCAGCGCGTGCCCACACGAGCATGACCGGCACATGACATTGCTGTCACTCGGCAGCGGACGAGCGCGGCAAGCGCACGGCAATTGGCCGCGCGCCCACGACGGAAACGCAGCAGCGCCGGGCAAAGGCTGTAGAATCACGGCTATCCGACCGGCCTGCGGTTCCATCGCCGGTTTTTCATTGCCCGCGGAAATGCAGCGGGCCTCTCACGAGAGTCATGTCCGAGTCTGATTCAGCCAAACTCGCTGCGGTGGCGTGGATCCGCGAGCAAATGGACCGTCATGCCCTGACGTTCGACGATCTTGTCGCCGCCGGGTGCTTTGATCATGTTGCCATCGACGCCGGGCCTGAGCCGGCGCCTGACGCCCCGCCAGCCGTGGCCCAGCTTATCCCGCAGGCCGCCCCCAAGGCTGCCGCTGCGCGCCCGCTATACCGCAATGCGCTCGGCCAGAGCTGGGACGGGCAGGGCGAGTATCCGGACTGGCTGCAGCGGGCCGTGAACGCCGGGCAGTCGATCGAATTCTTCCGCGTCGAATAAAACGCGCAGGCTAAGACGCGCAGGCGGGACAATCCGCCGCGCCTTGCCGGCGCCAGGGGTATTCCGCAAAACGGAAGGGAAGCGATGCGGGCGCTGTGCCCGCTACGACGCGCTCAGCAGCGTGCGGGCAGCAGGCGTTCCAGCGGCTGGGTGCCGGTGAACACCGCCGGCGTGGCCATTGGCGCCGCGTGCGCCCAATGCACCAGCACCTCCGCAGGCAGTTCGCGCAGCACGCCGGACGCGGCCGATGGCTGCGTCTCCAGCGGCGTGGCGCCGTGGTCGGTCGCCTGCGGCGCATCGGCATCGTGCAGCTGCAGCGGATGGCCGCTGCCGGAAGGCTCGGCCATCACCTGGACCGCGCTGCCGCGGCAGGTGCCCGGGCCGGTGCCGTCCAGTGCCGCTTCCGCCTCCATTTTTGCGGCCGCATGCCGTTCCGGCAGCGACAGCCCGGCTGCCTGTACCGCGCTGCATACCGTGGCCGTTGCCGCTGCAGCGCCGGAGACGGGCAGCGCAAGCATGGCGAGGGACAGCAGCAGGCAATTCGGCAGGCGTTTCATCGGCGGGGGGCGGGCAGAATGGGGGAAAGGGTGGCGCAAACCGGCACGACGCCGGTGATGATCGCGCATTTTACCGGGGTTTTCGCCTGCATTGCCCTGGCATGGCGATGACATTTGTGAAATCTTTGCCCATTGGCGCTCATCCTCGGCTAGCGTTACGCCATGGCGGCGCTGGTGCCGCCCGGAAAGTGATCGAATCATGCGTATCCTGATTGTCGAGGACGAACCCAAGGCGGGCGACTACCTGCACAAGGGCCTGACCGAATCCGGCTTCGTGGTGGACCTGGCGCGCGACGGCGCGGATGGCCTGGCCCATGCGCGCGAGCATCCCTATGACCTGATCGTGCTGGACGTGATGCTGCCCGGCCTGGATGGCTGGCAGGTGCTGCGCGAGCTGCGCCGCGAGCGCGATACCCCGGTGCTGTTCCTGACCGCGCGCGACGAGCTGTCCGACCGCCTCAAGGGGCTGGAGCTCGGCGCCGACGACTATATGGTCAAGCCCTTTGCCTTTGCCGAGCTGGTGCTGCGCATCCGCACCATCCTGCGGCGCGGCCCGCTGCGCGAGAGCGAGTTCATCGAAGTGGCCGACCTGCAGATCGACGCCATCCGCCGCCGCGTGGTGCGCGCCGGCCAGAAGATCGACCTGACCTCCAAGGAGTTCGCACTGCTGTACCTGCTCGCGCGCCGGCGCGGCGAGGTGCTGTCGCGCTCGCTGATCGCCTCGCAGGTGTGGGACGTCAACTTCGACAGCAATACCAATGTGGTCGATGTCTCGATCCGGCGCCTGCGCGCCAAGGTCGACGATCCCTTCCCGCATAAGCTGATCCACACGCGGCGCGGCATGGGCTACGTGCTGGACGACAGCGAGGACCGGGACCAGGACGCATGATGCGGCTGCCGTCTTCGCTTACCACGCGGCTGGCGCTGGCGTACGGGCTGGCCACGGCGGTGATTCTCGCCAGCGTGGCGGCCTACCTGTC
Source organism: Cupriavidus necator (assembly GCF_016127575.1). Classification (NCBI taxonomy): domain Bacteria; kingdom Pseudomonadati; phylum Pseudomonadota; class Betaproteobacteria; order Burkholderiales; family Burkholderiaceae; genus Cupriavidus; species Cupriavidus necator. The sequence goes on along the minus strand of NZ_CP066019.1, from coordinate 1,785,789 downwards.
CGGGGCGCTGTCGGCGCAGCTGGAGGGGCGCGATGAAAGCGAGCTGGTCGGCGAGGTGCTGCTGGTGCGCCACCTGCTGCGCGAGGTGCGCAGCGAGGCCGAGATACGCGCCGATACCCACCGTTTTGCCGATATTGCGATGGGCCACGAGGGGCTGATCCTGGTGGTGCGCTCACGCCAGGGCGAGCCGCTGGTCACGCTCAATCCGCGCAATGAATCGGTGCCGCCGCTGCGCGTGCTGCCCGCCACCACGCAGCCAGAGAAGAGCATGTTGCAGACCTGGTACCCCAAGAATGGCGTGCCCTCGCGCGGCATTGCGGCGTTGGGCCAGCTGGGGGATTCGGACAAGGCCGTGGAGATCGTGGTGCTGCGCGATGCCGGCTACCGCGTGGCGCTGATCCGCGACTACCGCCACCAGGTGCTGTGGGCCACGCTGTGCGGCGCTGCCGTGGCGGCGGGCCTGGGCTTCGTGCTGGCGCGGCGCGGGCTGCGGCCGTTGCGGCGCATGGCCGCCGATGCCGCCGCGGTCACCACCAGTCGCCTTGCCACGCGGCTTGACGTGGGCAGCGCGCCGGCCGAGCTGCGCGAGCTGGCGGCGGCCCTCAACGACATGCTGGCGCGGCTGCAGGACAGTTTCTCGCGGCTGTCCGAGTTCTCGGCGGACCTGGCGCATGATTTCCGCACGCCGATCAGCAACCTGATCGGCCAGACCCAGGTCACGCTGGCGCAGAGCCGCGGCGTGGCCGAGTATGAGGCGCTGCTCGAATCCAACCTGGAAGAGTACGAGCGCCTGGCGCGCATGATCGAGAACATGCTGTTCCTGGCGCGCGCCGACCATGCGCAGGTGGCGCTGGGCATCCGCACGCTGGACGCGCGCGAAGAACTGGACAAGATGGCCGAGTACTTCGATGCCGTGGCCGCCGACCGCGAGGTCGCGCTGACGGTGACCGGTACGGCAATGGTGCAGGCCGACCAGACGCTGCTGCGCCGCGCGGTCACCAACCTGCTCGACAATGCGCTGCGCCATGCGCCGGCGGGCAGCACGGTGCGGCTCGACGTGGAGCGCGCCCCGGCCCCGGTCAGCGGCACGGCCTGCCTCCGCGTGACCAATGCCGGGCCGGCGATCCCGCCCGAGACCTTGCCGCATATCTTCGGGCGCTTCTACCGGGCCGATCCGTCGCGCCGCAACTCGGCGGCGTCGACCGGGCTGGGGCTGGCCATCGTCGACACCATCATGCGGCTGCATGGCGGCAGCGTGACGGTGCGCAGCGTTGAAGGCGAAACGATGTTCTCGCTGCAATTTCCCGCCGAGGCATTGGCCACTGCCGCGCCGCCCGCGCCGGCCCCCGCCGCGGTCTCCTGAATCCGGCTGGGCGCTTGCACCGGACCGGCACGCGCGCATAATGGCGCGCGGGCGAACAGCCAATGCCATGCAGCCCGATCGACCATTCACAAGGAGAGCGATATGCAGGTGCAACCCTATCTGGATTTTGGCGGCCGTTTCGATGAGGCCGTGGCCTTCTACGGCAAGGTGCTGGGCGCGCAGGTCACGTTCGCGATGCGCTACAAGGATGCCCCGCCTAGCCCCGGCATGGAGGTTCCCGATGACTGGAAGGACAAGGTGATGCACGCCAATATCCAGTTCGGCGAGAACCAGGTGATGGCGTCCGACGGCCGGCGCGGGGAGCGCCCGGCGTTCAGCGGCTTCAGCCTGTCGGTGGGGGCGGTCAGCAAGGACGAGGGCCAGCGCATCTTCGACGGCCTGAGCGAAGACGGCCAGGTGGTGGTGCCGTACCAGAAGACCTTCTGGGCCGAAGGCTTCGGCATGCTGGTGGACCGCTTCGGCATGTCCTGGATGGTCAACTGCGAGCACTGACGTGCCGCTGCGGCATGGTGCGCAGTCGCTGCCATGCCGCTTGACTCTGTAGTCGCTACAGGGTCTTCAATGTCATCAGGCTAAACCAGCGGGAACAACAAGATATGGCTCGCACGTCACCTGAGGACGCACTCCCTCAAGATCACGCTGCCCACGCGCATGATGGCGCCGCCCACCGGCATGGCGGGCATGATCACGACCATCACCACGACCACGATCATGACCATCATGGGCATGGCCATGCCGAGGCCCGGCAGGCACCGGCGGCTTCCGCCTGCTGCGGCGGCGGCTGCTCGTCCACGGTTGCGCTGACGCCCGCCGCACCGGTCGACATCCCCGCCGGCGCGCAGACCGCTGCGTGGCGCATCGACGCGATGGACTGCCCGACCGAGGAAACGCTGATCCGCAACAAGCTGGGCGGCATGGCCGGCGTGGCGGCGCTGGAGTTCAACCTGATCCAGCGGGTGCTGACGGTGCATCACACCTTGCCGTCGGCGGAGCCGGTGGCCAGGGCGATCGAGAGCCTGGGCATGCAGCCGGTGCCGCTGAGCACCGAGGCCGCGCAGCAAGTCTTGCCGCAAACCACGGCAAGCAAGCCCTGGTGGCCGCTGGCGCTGGCCGGCGTGGCCGCCTTGGGTGCCGAAGCTGCGGAGTGGCTGGGCCTGGGCTTGCCGTGGCTGCCCGCCGTGCTGGCGCTGGCGGCGGTGGCGCTGGGCGGGCTGACCACCTACCGCAAGGGCTGGATCGCGCTGCGCAATGGCAACCTGAACATCAATGCGCTGATGAGCATTGCCGTCACCGGCGCACTGCTGTTGCGCCAGTGGCCGGAAGCGGCCATGGTGATGGTGCTGTTCGCGCTGGCCGAGCGCATCGAGGCAGCCTCGCTGGACCGGGCGCGCAATGCGATCCGCGGCTTGATGGCGATGGCGCCGGAACAGGCCACGGTGCAGCGTGCCGATGGCAGCTGGGAGACCGTGCCTGCCGCCGGCGTCGCCGTGGGCGCGCTGGTGCGGCTGCGGCCAGGCGAGCGCGTCGCGCTCGACGGCAAGGTCGTGCGCGGCCAGTCGGCGCTGGACCAGGCGCCCATCACCGGCGAAAGCGTGCCGGTCGACAAGACCGAGGGCGATGCGCTGTTCGCCGGCTCGATCAACCAGTCCGGCGAGCTGGAGTACACCGTGACGGCGCCCGCCAGCGATTCCACGCTGGCCCGCATCATCCACGCGGTCGAGGCCGCGCAGGGCAGCCGTGCGCCCACGCAGCGCTTTGTCGACCAGTTCGCGCGCATCTACACGCCCACGGTGTTCGCGCTTGCGCTGGCGGTTGCGGTGGTGCCGCCGCTGGTCATGGGCGGCGCCTGGGTCGACTGGATCTACAAGGCGCTGGTGCTGCTGGTGATCGCCTGCCCCTGCGCGCTGGTAATCTCCACGCCGGTGACCATCGTCAGCGGGCTGGCCGCGGCCGCGCGCCGCGGCATCCTGGTCAAGGGCGGGGTGTACCTGGAGCAGGGCCGGCACCTGGCCTGGGTGGCGCTGGACAAGACCGGCACGATCACGCACGGCAAGCCCGCGCAGACCAACCATGCGCTGCTGGCCGAGGACGCGCCGCAGGCGCGCGCCATTGCCGCCAGCCTGGCGGCGCGCTCGGACCACCCGGTTTCGCGCGCGGTGGCCACGGCGGCCGCGGCCGACGGGATCGGCACGCTGCCGGTGGACGACTTCGAGGCGCTGGCGGGGCGCGGCACGCGCGGCAAGGTGCAGGGCGTGGCGTACTGCCTGGGCAACCATCGCCTGGTGCATGAGATGGGCGCCTGCTCGCCGGCGCTGGAGGCGCGGCTCGAAGCGCTTGAGCGCGAGGGCAAGACCGTGGTGCTGCTGGCGCGCGTCGACGGCCACGGCGCCGCCACGGCGCTGGCGCTGTTCGCGGTGGCGGATACCGTGCGCGACACCAGCCGGCAGGCGATTGCCGAACTGCATGAACTGGGCGTCAGGACGCTGATGCTGTCGGGCGACAATCCACACACGGCGCAAGCCATTGCGGCGCAGGTCGGCATCGATGAGGCGCGCGGCAACCAGTTGCCGCAGGACAAGGCCGACGGCATCGCGGCGCTTGCCGGCGCCGCCCACGCGCGCGGCGGCCGCATCGGCATGGTGGGCGACGGCATCAACGACGCGCCGGCGCTGGCGCGTGCCGATATCGGCTTCGCCATGGGCGCAGCCGGCACCGACACCGCAATCGAGACCGCCGACGTGGCGCTGATGGACGATGACCTGCGCAAGATCCCGGCCTTTGTGCGCCTGTCGCGCCGCACCTCAGGCATCCTCACGCAGAACATCGCGCTGGCGCTCGGCATCAAGGCCGTGTTCCTGGTGCTGACGGTGCTGGGGATGGGGACGATGTGGATGGCGGTGTTCGCCGATATGGGCGCGAGCCTGCTGGTGGTGTTCAACGGGCTGCGCGTGGGGGCGGAGCGGCGCGGCTAGCGCTTGCCGGCAAACGAGAAGTCACGCGGTCAGCCCTGCGGCTGCACGATCAACTCCCCGCTGCGCCCCGGGATCTCCCCCCACGTTACCGGCAACTCCGGCAATCCCTGCCGATTCAGCCCGCGATACCACGTCGCCATCGACACCAGCTCGTGCCCCTGCGCACGCCATCCGGCCAGCAGCCGCTCGAACACCGGCGCCAGCTTGCCGCCTTCCAGCTCGGTATGCAGCGTGAAGACATGGTCGCGCGTGCCTTCGGTCAGCTTCAGCAGCGCGGTGTGGACGTTGTCTTCGGTCAGGTCGTCGGTGCCGATCAGTTCATCCAGCGTGGGCAGCGTGGTCGGCATCTGCACGTGCCGGCAGGGCACGCCGTCGATCGTCGGAACATAAGGCGCGGTGCCGCGTCCATCCGACGCGTACGCCATGCCCCAGTCATCGATCTGGCGGAACGCATCCTCGTTCATCTGCCAGCCGGCTGCGCCGTGCGTGGCCGGCGCTTCGCCGAAGATCTCGGTGTAGCGCGCGAACGCCTGCTGCATCTGCCGGCGCGTCCAGGCAGCATCGCGCTCGCGCACGTTGTCCTGCCAGTAGACGTGGTCCCAGGTGTGGATGCCACACTCATGGCCGGCAGCGCGCGCCGCGCGCATCTCGGCGGCGCCCTTGCGGCCGATGTCCGGCCCCGGCAGCAGCACGCCATACATCAGCGTGCGCAGGCCATAGTTGGACACCACCGAGGTGCGCGACACCTTCTTCAGGAAGCCGGGCCGGAATACGCGCCGCAGCGCCCAGCCGGTATGGTCGGGGCCGAGGCTGAACAGGAAGGTTGCCTGCGCTTGCGCAGCCGCCAGCATCGACAGCAGCTTCGGCACGCCTTCGCGCGTGCCGCGCAGCGTGTCGACGTCGACCTTCAGGGCAATGCGTGCCATTTGCGTTGCGCGCTCAGTTGGCCGAATCGACCAGCGTGCGGGCCTCGACCACCTTGCCGCGGTACGCCTCGAAGATGCGGCGCAGCGCCGCTTCCATGCTGATCCCGGGCTTCCAGCCCAGCTCTTCGATGGTGTTGTCGATCCTGGGCACGCGATGCTGCACGTCCTGGTAGCCCTTGCCGTAGAAGTCGCCCGAGGAGGTCTCGATGATCTGCGTCTTGCGCGCTTCCTCCGCGTATTCCGGATAGTCCGCCGCCATCTTCAGCATCATCTCGGCCAGTTCGCGCACCGAGTGGATATTGCCCGGGTTGCCGATGTTGTAGATCTTGCCGCTGGCCACGCCGTTTGGATTCTCGATGATGCGCATCAGCGCGTCGATGCCGTCGGCGATATCGGCAAAGGCGCGCTGCTGGGCGCCGCCGTCGACCAGCTTGATCGGCTCGCCGCGCACGATATGGCCGAGGAACTGCGTCACCACGCGCGACGAGCCTTCCTTCGATTCGAAGATCGAATCCAGCCCCGCGCCAATCCAGTTGAACGGACGGAACAGGGTGTAGTTCAGGCCTTGCTCCATGCCGTAGGCGTGGATCACGCGGTCCATCAGCTGCTTGGAGCAGGCATAGATCCAGCGCGGCTTGTTGATCGGGCCGTAGACCAGCGGCGAGGCCTCGGGGTCGAACTCTTCATCGCTGCACATGCCGTAGACCTCGGAGGTCGACGGGAATACCAGGTGCTTGCCGTACTTGACCGCGGCGCGCACGATCGGCAGGTTGGCCTCGAAGTCCAGCTCGAACACGCGCAGCGGCTGGCGCACGTAGGTGGCCGGGGTGGCGATGGCCACCAGCGGCAGCACCACATCGCACTTGCGGATGTTGTACTCGATCCACTCCTTGTTGATGGTGATGTCACCCTCGAAGAAGTGCATGCGCGGGTGGTCGACGAGGTCGCCGAGACGGTCCGACGACATGTCCATGCCGTAGACCTCCCACGGCGTGGTTTCCAGGATGCGGCGCGTCAGGTGATGGCCGATGAAGCCGTTGACGCCAAGAATCAGGACCTTTTTCATCGGCTTTCCTCGTTGGATGATTCGGTATGGATAAGTTTGGCGAAGGCTTGCGGCGTGAGAGCCGAGCCATCCTGTGCCAGCAATCGGGTGACCATGACCAGGCCGCCGTCGCCGCACAGGCCGATGATCTGGCCGTCATGCACATGCAGGCCGGGCGCCGTGCCGGCGGGCAGCGCCAGCGCAAGCTCCGGCAGCGGCCGGCGCGCCTGCGCCACAATGAAGCGGTGCCCGGCAAGGTCGGTAAAGGCGCCGGGATAGGGCGGCGCGACGGCGCGCACGAGGTTGTAGACCTCGGCGGCCGGGCGGCTCCAGTCGATGCGGCCGTCTTCCGGCTTGCGCCCGGAGAAGTAGCTGCCCTCGGCCAGCCGGTTGGGGTGTTGCGGCGTGTGCCCGGCGATCATCGCGGGCAGGACGCGCCACAACGTCTGTTCGGCGGCGACGGTGACTTTCTCGAAGACTTCGCCCGCAGTGTCGTCCGGCAGGATCGGCACCGCGGTCTGGTCGACGATATAGCCCGCGTCAGGCTTGGCTTCCATGGCGTGCAGCGTGGCGCCGGTCTCGGTCTCGCCGTGCAGTACCGCCCAGTTCACCGGCACGCGGCCGCGGTACTTGGGCAGCAGCGAGCCGTGCATGTTGAAGGCGCCGCCGGGGGCCAGCGCCAGCACGCCCGCCGGGATCATGGCGCGGTAGTAGAACGAGAAGATGACGTCCGGGTGCGCGTCGCGCACGGCCTGGGCGATCGCGGGATCGGCAGGGTCCTCGCCATAGACGAAGGGGATGCCCAGCTCGGCGGCGGTGTCGGCCACGCGGCGGAACCAGATGTTCTCGTCGGGGCGGTCGCGGTGCGTGATCACCAGCGCAACCTCCACGCCGCGCGCATGCAGCACGCGCAGGCAGCGGTCGCCGACATTGTGGTAGCCGAAGACGACGGCGCGCATCATTGCTCCGCGCCAGCGGCAGCCGGCGTGACACGCCGGTCCGCTTCCAGCACGGCCTTGATGCGGTAGCGCGGGCGGTCGCGCACTTCCTGGTGGATGCGGCCGACGTACTCGCCCAGCAGGCCCACGCCGAACAGCAGGATGCCGATCAGGAAGAAGTTCATTGCGAACAGCGTGAACACACCCTGGACTTCCGAGCCGAGCACGAAGCGCCGCACCAGCAGCACCACGAACAGCACGCCCGAGAGCAGCGACAGGATCGTGCCGATCGCCGAGAACCACTGCAGCGGCACGATCGAAAAGCCGGTCACCAAGTCGAAGTTCAGGCGGATCAGCTGGTACAGCGAATACTTGGATTCGCCTGCGTGGCGCTGTTCGTGACCGACTTCGATTTCGACCGGATTGGAAGCAAAGGTGTAGGCCAGCGCGGGGATGAAGGTATTGACCTCGCGGCAGGCATTGATCGTGTCGACCACATTGCGGTCATAGGCGCGCAGCATGCAGCCCTGGTCCGTCATGCGGATCTTGGTGATGCGCTCGCGCAGCCGGTTCATCGCGCGCGAGGCATAGCGGCGGAACGCGGTGTCGTTGCGCTGGCGGCGGATGGTGCCGACGTAGTCGTGGCCGGCGCGCATGGCTTCGACCAGGCGCGGGATTTCTTCCGGCGGGTTCTGCAGGTCGGCGTCCAGCGTGATCACGATCTTGCCGCGGGTCTGCTCGAAGCCCGCCAGGATCGCCATATGCTGGCCGAAATTGCCGGCGAACAGCACCACCCGGGTCACATCCGGGCGCTTGTGGAACTGCGCCGCCAGCAGCTGCGCCGAGCGGTCGACGCTGCCGTCGTTGATGAAGATGATCTCGTACGACTCGCCAAGGCCATCCAGCGCCGGATAGAGGCGGTCGAACAGGGCTTGCAGCCCGTCTTCTTCGTTGTAGACCGGAATGACGACCGAGACTTCGACCGGGCTCATTTGGAGAGACGTTTGCATGTTTCGCTGAGGATTGCACAGACCCGCTCCACATCGGTGGCTTGCATCGCGGGGAACAGCGGCAGCGTGACGATGCCGCGCCCGATGCGTTCGGCATGCGGCAGCATGCCTTCGCGCCAGCCGAGCGAGCGGTAGTAGGTAAAAAGATGAATGGGCGGGTAGTGCACGCCGGTGCCGATGCCGCGCTCGCGCATGGCCTCCATGACCTGCTGGCGCGCCCGGGCCGGGCCGCCTTGCAGGCGCTCGGTCGGCAGCACCACCTGGAACATGTGCCAGTTGGTGGTGGCATCGTGTGCATCCAGCGCTTGCGGCAGCTCGATGCCCAGCGCCTCCAGGCCACTGTCGGCGGCACAGCGGAAATACGTCTCGGCCAGCTCGGCGCGGCGCGCGGTGATGGCGTCGAGCTTGCCCAGCTGCGCCAGCCCGACCGCGGCGTTGACGTCGGTCAGGTTGAACTTGCCGCCGGGCTCTTCGACATCCATGCCGTCCATACCGGTGCGGATCACGCCCTGCAGCCGCAGGCGCTCGGCGCGCACGGCTTCTTCGGGCGTGTTCATCACCAGGCAGCCGCCTTCGATGGTGGTGATGTTCTTGTTGGCCTGGAAGCTGAAGCTGACCAGGTCGCCAAGGGCGCCGATGCGCTGGCCGCGCCAGCGCGAGTCGATTGCCTGCGCGGCATCCTCGATCACGCGCAGCCCGTGCTTGCTGGCAATGGCGTACAGGCGGTCCATGTCCACCGGCAGCCCCGACAGGTACACCGGCATGATGGCGCGCGTGCGCGGCGTGATCGCGGCCTCGACGGCATCCAGGTCGAGATTGCGCGTGCGCGGGTCGATATCGACGAACACCGGCCGGGCGCCTACTGCCAGCACCACGTTGGCGGTGGCGACCCAGGTGACCGGCGTGGTGATGACCTCATCGCCCGGCCCGATATCGGCAATGCGCAGCGCGATCTCCATCGTGGCCGAGCCATTGGCGAAGGTGCGCACCGGGCGTCCGCCGAACAGGCCTGACAGCGCGGCCTCGAAGGCCTGCATCTTCGGGCCGGAGGTGATCCAGCCCGAGGCCAGCACCTTGCTGACTTCGGCAATGGCGGCGGCGTCGATGTCAGGCCGGACAAAAGGCAGGAACTCAGGGGCGGATGCGGTCATGGCAGGGCGAGGAAGTACGGTCGGTGTCGGAACTGGCGGCGTGCGCGCAGGCGCGTCATGAGCGGGCGATCAGGAAGACGCCCGCCAGTATCAGCAGGATGCCGGCCACGCGCAAGGGGCCGATCATCTCGCCGAACAGCCACCAGGCGGCCAGTGCATTGACCACATAGCCGAGCGACAGCATCGGGTAGGCGATCGACACATCCACGCGCGACAGCCCCACGATCCATACCCCCACGCTGACCACGTACAGCGTCAGCCCGGCCAGCACCGGCCATTGGGTCAGCACGCGCAGCGCCGTCACCAGCAGCGTGCCACGGTCCAGCGTGATCGCGCCGATGGCATTGACGCCGGCCTTGAGCAACAGTTGCGCAGCCGCATTGAGCAGCACGCCGGTCAGGATGAAAGCGAAGGTGGAGAGCGTCATGGCGCTGCGTAGTGCAGGAATTGCAGGAGTTGCAGGTTACTGTCCTGGGGGTTGCGTCTGCGGGCCATTGCCCGGCAGCGCGAAATTGGCGACCGCCACACGGCGGCGGTCACCGGCGATCCTGTGCATCGGCACGCCGCGCGCAGCCAGTGCGTCGTAGGTCGAGGGCAACATGATCGCTACCGCGCGCTTGCCGTCCTGCCAGCGCGCGATAAAGCCATCGATGGTCGGGATCCACTTCTGCGGTTCCTGGCCGATGCCGAATTCCAGCTCATCGGGATGCGCCACCATGATGGTGGTGCGGCGCAGGTAGAACGGCAGCGTGTGGTCGAGCATGCCCACACTGTACAGCGGCATGTCCGGCGTCAGCACGGCATTGATGGCGGGCACCAGGTCCGCGCCGGAACTGGGCCGGCCCATGGCTTCGTGACCGCGCAGCGCCACCGTGGAGCAGATGAACATCGCCAGCGCATAGGCCACCACACTGGGAAACACCCCACGCGTGCGCAGCAGCCGGCGCGCCAGCAGTGCGCCGCCCAGCATCACCGCGAAGGCGACGCCGGTCCACGCTGCGAATTCCCGATAGACCACATTGGGCGTGCTGGGCTTGTCCATCATGCCGACAAACGGGCACGCCAGCAGCCCGACCACGCCCAGGGCAATCATGGCATTGACCTGCCAGCGCCACGCGCGTTCCGTCAACGTGTCCAGCGCCACGCCGGCCAGCAGCGCCAGCGCCGGGAAGATCGGCACGATATAGCCGGGCAGCTTGGAGCCGGACAGGCTGAAGAAGACAAAGATCGCCACGGCCCACAGCGCCGCCAGCAGGGCGGGCTGGAATGGCCGCGGCGAGGTGCCGCGAGCGACGCCGGCGCGCTCGCGCACGGCCTTCCACATTTGCGGAACCAGGCCCAGCCAGGGCAGGAAGCCGGCCAGCAGCAGCGGCACGAAGAACCAGATCGCGCCTTCGCGCTGGTGCACGTTCGAGGTATAGCGTTGCCAGTGCTCGTGGATAAAGAAGAAATGCAGGAATTCCGGATTGCGTTCCGACACCAGCCAGAACCACGGCACCGTCACCACCAGCATGGCGACGATGCCGCCCGGCAGATGCAGGCGGCACCACAAGCGGAAGTCGCGTGTCACCAGCGTGTAGACCACCAGCACCAGCCCCGGCAGCGCCAGCCCGACCAGCCCCTTGACCAGCACCGCCACGCCCATCGCCGCCCAGCAGGCGAGCATCCAGTTGCGGCGTTCGGCGCGGGTGGCATCCGGGTGCTGCGCCAGCAGCATGAAGGCCAGCACGCACGCCATGGCGCCGGCCAGCGTCATGTCCAGCGAGTTGAAGTGGCCGGCGATATTCCACATCGGCGCGGAAACCAGCACCAGCCCCGTCAGCATCGCCACGCGCCGGCCGTACCAGCGTGCCGCGGCCAGCATCGACACGCCCAGCCCCAGGATGCCGGACAGGGCCACGCACAACCGCGCCTGCCAGTCGCCCACGCCAAACAGCGTGTAGGCCAGCGTGGTCACCCACAGGTGGAAGGGCGGCTTCTCGAAATACTTGAGTTCGTGGTAGCGGATCGTGACCCAGTCGCCGGTAGCGAACATTTCGCGGGCAATCTCGGCGTAGCGGCCTTCATCGGAGCGCAGCAGGTGACGCATGTCGAGGGTGCCGAACCAGACCAGCAGGATAAACAGGCTGGCCAGTGCGACCGCACTGGCGGTGGTGGCTCCAACGGACAGCGCGGCAGCCCGCGAGGTCGATGAACTACGCATAGATCTCCTGGAAAAGCGCGACGGATCGATGGTCCTGCGTGGGGCGCGCGGTGACGGGAAGCCATCACAACGCATGGCCTTGCCTGTTGGTGGACACCAGGGAGGCAAGTCGCCCGCGGCTGGCACGCTGGCATGCGCCTCGCACGCCGCTGCCGCCTCGGCACACGCGAGGCGGGCAATGGTAGCACGGTGGGCAGGCCGCCCCCGGCGGGTGCTGGAGACGGCCTGCGGGGCGCCGGATTGCCGCGGGGGAGAGAAAGTGCTGCTCAGGCCGGCTGCTGCCCGCTGCCCGCCGGCCACCGGCTGCCACAGGATCTGCGCGAAAAATCCGAGTTACACATGCAACAAAACGCGATAATTTCAGTGTCCAGGCGGTCGCCTGGCAGGCCGGGCGCAGGGTCAGGGGGCGCCTGGAAACTCTAGACGGGGATTCATGTGAAGAAAAAGGCACAGCGGGACCGGCTGGCAGGCCTGGTGGCGGGCGTGGCCATGGCGCTGGCGCAGCATGCCGGCGCCCAGGGTGCGGCGGCGCTGCCGGGCGCCGGTGCGGCGGTGGCGCAGGCTGCGGCAAGCCAGGCGCAGGCAGCGGCGGCGGCCGTGCTGTGCAGTGCCCCATGGTTCCGCTCCGGCTCGCATGTGCAGATGGAAGGCGACGGCGTGATGCCAATGTCGGTCAGCATGACCCTGCGCGATGTGGTGCGCAGTCCGACCGGCTGCCGCGCGCAACTGGAGATCAATTCCAAGACTGCCCTGTCGGCGCTGATGGGGCCGCCGGTGATTACCACCCAGGTGCATGAAGTGGTGATCGACCGCCGTTCGCCCGGCGGCCAGACCAGCATCGAAAGCCAGCATGCCGTCATCAACGCCCGCGCGCGCTACGCGCGCATGTACGGCGAGGCGGCTTTCCGCGGCATGGGCGTGTTCAACTACGCCGGGCTGGACCTGCGCGAGGGCACCACGCTGGAGGGCGAGACCTTTGAGTCGAGCGTCTCGCTGAAGGTCTACCCGCTGGGATCGGATGAAGTGGTCAGCAACATGCGGGCGCAGCATGCGTCGATCTATATCGGCTCGCGCCACGTCGGCAAGCGGCAGACGATCAATACCGTCCTGGGGCGCAAGGAATGCCTGCCGGTCACCTACGAGAAACGCACCTCGCTGGGGCCGGTCCTGGTTGGCGAAGAAGTGGTACAGGTTGAGCCGACCGTGATGCATGTCACCGACTGGTATTGCCCCGCCGACGCCTTCGTGCTGCGCACCGAAGTGCGCCAGGATGACAAGGTGCAGCGCGTGGATGTCACCGCGCTGGAGCGCGACACGCAAGCGCCATAGGCTTGTGCGCTGGGGCAGGAAGCAAAAAAACCCGCCAAGGCGGGTTTTTTGCGTCAGGCGCTTGCGGCTCAGCTGGCAGCCGGCGCCGAAGCGGCCTTCTTCTTGCTCTTCTTCTTGGTGGACTTCTTGGCCGGCTTTTGCTCGGCGGCCGGCGCGGAAGCGTCGGTCAGGTCGCTGCGGGTGCTCTTGTTCGCGCCCTGGCTGTACGGGTCGAACTTGTCGCCGGCCTTGGCCCCCTGGCTGTACGGGTCAAACTTCTCACCCGACTTGGCGCCCTGGGAATACGGATCGAACTGCTTCTTGCCGCCGGTCTGTGCCTGCACGGCCAGCGAAGCGGCGCCAAGGCAGAGTGCGATCGCGGTCGCGACGAACTTGTTCATGGTTTCTCCTGAGAAATGCCGCCGTCGGGCGGTCGTGTATGTGGCCTGTCCCTTGCACGGGACGGCTTGGCCCAGTGTCGCCAACATCTCACGTCGCTGTCAACTTGGGGCTTGCCCCGGCGCCACGACCTCATGGAAACCCTGAATTGCGGCCCCAGCCCGATTGAGGTTCGCGACCGCTTGCCCGTTTACTCCGTGACCGCGTCCGACGGGTGCTTCCAGGCCGCGCGCACCTCGCCGGACGGCGCCAGCGCCAGGTTGATGCCGCGGCTGCCGATGGGCTGCTGGAACCAGCGCTTCTGCAGCGCCGTGACCTCCGGGCCGGCAAAGGTGTTGGCCAGCGCCTGGTCGACCAGGCGCTTCCATTCCGGATCGGCCTTGGACAGCATCAGCGCATTCTGCTCCACCGACAGCGCCGGGCCCACGATCACGTATTGCGACGGGTCCTTGGCGCGGGCGCGCAGGCCAGCCAGCAGCACATCGTCCATGACGAAGGCCTGGGCACGGCCGGATTCGAGCAGCAGGAACGATTCGCCATGGTCCTTGGCGTAGACGTCGTGGTAGCCGTACTGGGCCTTCATGCGGCGCACGTGGCGGTCGCCGGTCGATCCGGCGCTGGTGACCACGGTCTTGCCGCGCAGGTCGCCGAACGAGCGGATGCCGGAGTCGGCGCGCACCAGCATGCGCACGGTCGACACATAGTGCGAGACGCTGAACGCAACCTGCTTCTGGCGCTCAAGCGAATTGGTGTTGGGCGCGCAGTCCAGATCGACCAGCCCGTTGACCACGGCGGGAATGCGGTTCTGCGGCGTGAGCGGCATCCAGCGCACCTTCAGGTCTTTCAGGCCCAGTTGCTGGCGTGCTGCTTCGGCGGCGCGCAGGCAAAGGTCGACCGCATAGCCGGCCGGCTGGCCCTTGTCATCGGCAAACGAGAATGGCAGCGCCGACTCGCGGTAACCGAGCACGATGGTGCCGGATTCGCGGATCTTGTCGAGCACAGGGCTCTGGGTGCTGGCCAGTGCCGGCGTCAGCGCGGCCGCGGACATGGCGGCGAGGGCGACGGCGGCCAGCGAGCGGCGGGCGCGGAGGAGTCGGGCGGACAGGGCGGGCAGGGTGAAGGCAGGCATGCGGGGGAAACCGGAAAGCGGCCGGCAAAGGCAAAGACGAGAGGGTATACCCTTGGTTAGGGCGGGCGAAGGACATTGTTGTCATAAGCAAATTCCCTGCCCCGAAAGCCTTGCCTGGGCCATCTGGCAATCGTCTATGACTCGGACTCGGCAGTACCGTGCGGCTGGTCGAGAAGGACGGAACACCGGGATCGATCGAAAAATACGAATCGATCGTACGGTACCCAGCGCCTGATCCGTCGACGAGGTTCTGCCGTCGGCGGATTTCGTTGTGCTTTGCTGTTCGCTGAACAGTTCCACGCGAAATCTGATGGATGCACGACGACTCGCGTTGCTTCGGATGGACTCCGGCTCCTTCCGGCCCTTATCGTGGTGTTCTTGTCCAATGCGGCCTGAGGCCGACTTACTTGCTGCCGTCTCGCGTGTCGCCGCCGATCGCATCGACGATGATCATGGTCCGGTCGAGCACGCCGCGTTCGTCAAAGTAGGCACTGAAATGCGCTGGCATGTAGGCGCCCGCATAGAGCCGGTAAGACCAGGCCTCGCGCTTCATCAGCGGGTAGTACTCGATGGGCTCGCGCGGACGGCCAAAGCGCTCGGCAATATCCTGCTTGGTCCAGACCCCCGGGCGTGCCTCGTAGATTTCTTTCTCGGTCAGCATCTGCCGAAAGCTCGTAAGCTTGCCGTTGGCGTCAAAGTCTGCCGCGTAGACTTCGAAGCCGAGCGGCTGTTTCGAATAAATCCACCGAGTGGTGCCATCAGCGAGCTGGTAGGTTTCCGTGGGAGCGCCGAACGTATCGCGCACGGCATGCTGCGGGCCGCCGAGCATGCCCTCTGCGGTTTCCAGGGGCCGGAGAGTGGCACAGGCGCCCAGCACAAGGGCCGCCACTGTGACAGTCACGCAGGCGGGCAGGCGATAACGCATGATCGTTCTCCAGCGGGTCCGCGGTGTGTGCGCCGCGCCAGTTCAGCATAGCGCACGCAGAGTCCAATAGGATATGGTCATTCATCCTGCCGTCCTGGAAAGAAATCCTTCTTATCTCATCGTCCGAAAAGATTCAGTTCTATTGCGACCAAGGTCGACGCTATAGTTCGAAGCAAGATGCACATCGGGGGCTGGGCTACCACGCTTGGCCAACCGTGTCACAAGATTCGCAGCGGAGAACGGCATGGATGCAGCAAAGCAACTGGTGCACGCGCGTGAAGTTGGCCTCAAGACCGGCATGGTGCTGCAAAAGCGCCTGAAGAATGCGCAGGAGGCCTTTAGTGGCCGCGTGCAGCAAGCCGTTGGGGAGCCGGGCGCCGGCCCGATCAACCCGATGGCCGGCATGGATCCGATGAGCAGCTATGCCTATGCCATCGACAGCATGCAGCGTGCCATCCTGTTCTGGGACACGCTCAGGCAACGGGGCAACAACTTTGTCGAAAACACCATGCAGGGGCTCAAGCCGGTCCTGCATTTTGGCTACGAGACCGTTCTGGATGCCCGCCAGTTCGAACGGCCCGTCAACTACGCGCTGTTGAAAATTATCCCGCCCGATGGCGTGACGATCGATGATAGCCGCCGCCCTTACGTCATCATCGATCCGCGTGCCGGCCATGGCCCGGGCATCGGCGGTTTCAAGGACGACTCGCAGGTCGGCGTGGCAATGCGTGCCGGCCATCCTGTGTATTTTGTCATCTTCTTCCGCGATCCCGAGCCGGGACAGACCCTGCTGGACGTGTGCGAGGCCGAGCAACAGTTCATCAAGAGAGTGCGTGAACTGCATCCACACAGCGCCAAGCCAGCCATCATCGGCAATTGCCAAGGCGGCTGGGCTGCGATGATGCTCGGCGCCTCGGACCCGGGCGACACCGGGCCGATCGTGATCAACGGCGCGCCGATGTCGTACTGGAGCGGTGCCTGGAGCGAGGGCGAAGGCGACAACCCGATGCGCTATTCCGGCGGGCTCCTGGGCGGCACGTGGTTGGCGTCGTATACGGCGGATCTCGGCAACGGCAAGTTTGACGGCGCCTGGTTGGTACAAAATTTCGAAAACCTGAATCCGTCCAACAGTCTCTGGGACAAGTACTACAACCTGTACAAGAAGGCCGATACCGAGCCGCCGCGCTTTCTTGAGTTCGAACGCTGGTGGGGTGGCTACTACCTGATGAACCGCGAGGAGATCGAATGGATCACGCGCAACCTGTTCGTCGGCAACAAGCTGTGGGGTGGTGAAGTCAAGAACGCCGGCGGCAAGGCGTTCGATCTGCGCGAGATCCGCTCGCCCATCGTTTTGTTTGCCTCGATGGGCGACAACATCACGCCGCCGCAGCAGGCATTCAACTGGGTGGTGGACATCTACGGCAGTACCGAGGAGATCAAGGCTCGCGGCCAGGTCATTGTCGGCATGATGCACCGGAGCGTCGGCCATCTCGGCATCTTCGTCTCCGGCAAGGTCGCGCAGAAGGAGCACGCACAGATCGTCTCGGTGCTCAAGAGCATCGAACTGCTGCCGCCTGGGCTCTACGGCATGGTCATCCATGAGCGCAAGGGTAGCGATGGCGTGGACTATGAGGTCCAGTTCGAGGAGCACTCGCTCGAGGAAATCGCCAGCAGGCTTAACCGCTTTGAGCGCGCCGACGAGAAGCCGTTCGAGACGGTCGCCAACCTGTCGGACTTCACGCAGCGCGCCTACGAGCTGTTTGCGCAGCCTTACGTCCAGGCGGTGTCCAATGAGATGACAGCACGGGTGCTGCGCGAATTCCATCCGCTACGCATGCAGAACTGGCTGTTCTCGGACCTGAATCCGTGGATGGCATGGTTGAAGCCCGCCGCCGACGCGGTCCGGGCCAGCCGGCAAACGTTGGAACCGGATCATCCGCTGCGGCAGCAAGAGCAGGTGGGCGCGGAAATGCTCAGCGCCGGTTTGGACGCATACCGGGCCGTGCGCGATGCGATGACCGAATACACCTTTTTCAACGTGTACGCCAACCTGTTCCCGTTCCAGCCAAGGAGCGAGCCTACCGCCCGCGCGGGTACCCCGGCGGCGACCGACCCGCATGACCTGCCGGAAGTCAAAGCGGCGCTGGCCGCGGTCGGGCAAGGCGGATACGCCGAGGCCATTGCCCGGCTGGCCTGCCTGCTGAGCCGCAGGGGTGAGCCCCTGCCGCTGTCCAGGCTGGAGCTGCGCAAGGAGCTGGTCACGGACTACGCCGATCTGCTGCCGGAACTTGAGCCGGACGCCTGGCGCGAGATCCGCGGCAGGCAGGAGCTGATCACGCGGTACGCGCCCGAACAGGCGCTCGCGACGCTGCCGGCCTTGCTCAGGTATCAGGCCGACCGCCAGCGGCTGCAGGCGCTGGCGGAGAAGCTGCGTGTCGATGAGCGCCTGCTTGGCGCCAGGCCCACTGTCGAGCAGACGGCAATGCTGGAGCGGATCCGCACGGCGCTCGGCGCCAAGCCGGAACGCGTCCGCGGCGCGGCCGCGCCGCTCACCCGCGCGTCCTAGCGCGCCGCGGCTGGCACAGGCCTCGCAGCCGACCGACACCGACGACCCTGACGCAGGAGTAGCCCGTGAACGCCAAGCATGAGAAGTACCAGCGCCTGATTGATTACTGCAAGGCCATGCCGCCTACACCGACCGCGGTGGCGCATCCGTGCGACCAGTCTTCGCTGGAAGGCGCCGTAGAGGCCGCCCGGCTGGGCCTGATCGCGCCGATCCTGGTTGGGCCGCGTTCCCGCATCGAGGACGCCGCGCGCGCGGCCGGCATTGACATCCGCGAGTACCCGATTGTCGATGCCGAGCACAGCCATGCGGCGGCGGCTGCCGCAGTGCAACTGGTGCGCGAAAGCAAGGCAGAGGCTCTGATGAAGGGCAGTCTGCACACCGATGAGCTGATGGGAGCCGTGGTCGCGGGTAACAGCGGCTTGCGCACCGGCCGGCGCATCAGCCACTGCTTCGTGATGGATGTGCCCGGCCACGAGGACGCTCTGATCATCACCGACGCTGCCGTCAATATTGCCCCGACGCTTGCCGAGAAGGCCGGCATCCTGCAAAACGCGATCGACCTGGCCCATGCCTTGCAGGTCAAGGAGGTCCGCGTGGCGATCCTGTCGGCGATGGAGACCGTCAACCCGATGGTTCCGTCCACACTGGATGCCGCCGCGCTGTGCAAGATGGTCGACCGCCACCAGATCACCGGCGCGATCGTCGACGGACCGCTTGCGCTGGACAACGCGATCAACCTGGACGCGGCGCGGATCAAGAAGATCGACTCACCGGTGGCCGGGCGCGCCAATGTCCTGCTGGTGCCTGACCTGGACGCCGGCAACATGCTCGCCAAGAGCCTGACCTTCCTGGCCGGCGCCGACGCCGCAGGCATCGTGCTGGGCGCGCGCGTGCCCATCATCCTGACCAGCCGTGCCGACTCGGTCATGACCCGGCTGGCGTCGTGCGCGGTGGCCGCGCTGGTGGCCAAGGCACGCCGCGAGTCCGGCCAGGTGGCGGGGTGATGCCATGGCCGAACTGATCCTGGTCCTGAATGCGGGTTCGTCGAGCATCAAGTACTGTGCTTACAATACCCATGACGATGCACTGAGGCTGGTGCTGCGCGGGAGCATCGAAGGTCTCTACGCGGCACCGGCATTCCACGCCACCGACGCCTTGGGCGCTGAGGTCGAGACCAGGCGGTGGGATGCCGGTACCACGCTCGGGCACGAGGGTGCCATTGCCTTCCTGGCGGACTTCCTGCGCGGCCATGGGGAAGGGCATACGCTGAGCGCGGTCGGGCACCGGGTGGTGCACGGCGGGGTACGCTTCACCCAGCCGGAAAGGGTGACCGACGCGCTACTGGCAGAGTTGGACTCGCTATGCCCGCTCGCACCCCTGCACCAGCCACACAACCTCAAACCGATCCGCATCCTTGCCGAGAGGCGCCCGGAACTGCCCCAAGTAGTCTGCTTCGACACCGCCTTCCACCGGGCGCAGCCGGAAGTGGCACAGGCATTCGCATTGCCCGCGGAGATCAGCGCGCGCGGCGTCAGGCGCTACGGCTTCCACGGACTGTCCTATGAGTACATCGCCAGTGTCCTCCCGAGCGTTGATGCGGGTGCAGCGGCGGGCCGCACGATCGTGGCCCACCTCGGCAACGGCAGCAGCATGTGTGCGCTGGTGGCGGGGCGCAGCGTGGCCAGCACGATGGGCTTCACTGCGGTGGATGGCCTGCCGATGGGAACTCGCTGCGGCAGCCTCGATCCGGGCGTCATCCTCTACCTGATCAGCGAACTCGGCATGGATGCCCGCGCCATCGAGGACCTGATCTATCGAAAATCCGGTCTGCTTGGCGTCTCCGGCCTGTCGAGCGACATGCGCGCGCTGCTCGCCAGCGACGATGTGCAGGCCCGTTTTGCCGTCGAACTGTACACGTACCGCGTCGCCCGGGAGCTTGGTTCGCTGGCCGCCGCCGCACAGGGGCTGGACGCGCTGGTCTTCACCGCTGGCATCGGCGAGCATGCCGCGCCGATCCGCGAGCGCGTATGCCGGCTGGCGGCATGGCTGGGGGTGAGTGTCGATCCCGCGGCGAACGCCAGCGACGGACCGCGCATCAGCTTAGCCTCGGGCAATGTCCCGGTCTGGGTCATCCCGACCAACGAGGAACTGATGATTGCCAGGCATACCCGGGAGGTCCTGGCGGCACCCGCTCGATGACCACCGCTACAGCCGACCAAGCCAGCGGCATGGTAGCGACCGCTCGCTGGCAACAATGAATCCAGGAGAGAGTGACATGACTGCAGCGCAACAACTGCCTATCCTCGCCAACGCCCGCGCACTCGTCTGCGGGATTGCGAACGAGCACTCCATTGCTTACGGGTGCGCCAAGGCCTTCCGCGAACTGGGTGCCGAGGTGGCGATTACCTATGCCAGCGAAAAGGCGCGCCAGTTTGTCGAGCCGGTGGCGCAGGAGCTTGACGCTTCCATCTTCCTCCCCCTGGATGTCACGAGCCAGAAGGAAATGGACGAGTTGTTTGCGCGGATCGGGGAGCAGTGGGGAAAGCTCGATATCCTGGTGCATTCGGTGGCCTGGGCGCCGAAAGACGATCTGCAGGGCGGCCTGCTCAATTGTTCGGCCGAAGGCTTCGCCAAGGCCATGGATGTGTCCTGCCACTCCTTCGTGCGCATGGCCCGGCTGGCAGCGCCCCTGATGGGCGATGGTGGCACGATGTTCACCATGAGCTATCACGGCGCCAACAAGGTGGTGCCGAACTACAACGTCATGGGCCCGGTGAAAGCCGCCCTGGAAGCCGTATCACGCTACCTGGCGTACGAGTTGGGCCCGCGCGGCATTCGCGTGCATGCGATCTCGCCCGGGCCGCTGCAGACCCGCGCTGCGTCCGGGCTTAAGAGCTTCGATTTGATGCTTGCTGACGCTGTGGAACGCGCTCCACTTGGCGAGCTGGTCGATATTATGGATGTGGGATACACCTGCGCCTTCCTGGCCACGCCTTACGCCCGGCGGCTGTCGGGCGAAACGCTGTATGTGGATGGCGGCGTCAATATCATGGCGTGAAACGCAGCGCTCGTTGACATCGCGGGAGGAAAAGGGCGGCGCTCGGAGTCTAGCCGGCACTCAGTCGTCGGGCATCGGGCGACCACTATGCGTGAACGTATCAGCCAGCCAAGGTTCCACGAGGAAACTAAAGTGGGTTGACGGCACAAGGCTCATCCAGCCGGTTCAAGAGGGGATGCATGATGCCTTGCCATGGCATCGAGGTTTGGGAGCCCCGACTGGCAGCCTCGCTCTCAAGGCCCTCAAGGGGCAAGAGGTACGACTCTATTTCTCCCGCCCCATCATTCCATGAGCAGTACAAGGAATTGCTGCAACTCCTTCAGTTCCAGATCGGATCTTCCTTCTGCATCTGATCCTTGGTCTTCTTCATCCAATAGGAACCGATCTGGCGCTCGGTGACGTGACCCTGTTTTTTTACGTCGATCTTGTCGAAACTTTCGTAGACCTTTGGCATTCCCGCCTGAGCTTCGTCACGAGTCAGCTTGCCGTCATGATTGGAATCGGCAGCCTTGAATCGCTCGGCAATCAGAGCCTTGGCCTGGGCCGTAGTCGGGGGAGCTTTCGGCACCTCGGCTGGCGCCGCTCCCTGTTGGGATCCTTGTGCCGGCTGGGCGGCCGCGCCTATAGAAATCAGTCCCATCAGGACTGCGAAACCAACTGCTGGCAATTTGCGCACGGTCATGTCGCTCTCCTCAGTTCATTATGTGTGTTTGGACCTTTGGCACGGAAACGACTTCCATTCGAGCTTCTGTGAGTCTTGGCTCACCCAGCATTCTAGGCGCTCGTAGCGGAGACCGGGGGGCAAATTGATTCCGGTCGGACTGGCGCGACAATACGGCTCGATGGCGGCGATGTCGTGCGTAATCGTCTATGTTCGATATCGGGAAAACTGCGCCGGATCAGCTATTATCAAATGCTGCGGGGGAGTGATTCAACGAGCTCGCTTTCATTCCTTACGACTCCGTTGCCATGCAAGCCAAGTCTGACGTGACAAACTTCGTCCCGTACAACGTGCCCCTGTGCGACGGACGGGAAGTGCTGGTGCGGGAGATTACCGAAGACGACAAGGTCGGCCTGTTAGCGGCATTTAACAGACTTTCTGCCGATGCGCGTTACGCCAGATTCATGGCTGCCATGCAACAGCTGCCGGAAGCGATGCTCGAGCAAGCGACGCATCCGTCGGCTGAGCGCGAGTTTGCGCTGGTAGCGCTTGCCACGGAAAACAAGGTGTCGTCTATTGTGGGTGGCGCACGCTACGCCGCCGCGCCGGGTAGCGATACCTGCGAGTTTGCGGTGACTGTCGCCGATGACTGGCATCGACTCGGCCTGGCCAGCCGACTGCTGGGCACACTGATCGACATCGCTCGGAGCCGCGGCTATCGATGCATGGAAGGCTATGTTTTGTCGTCGAATACCGCCATGCGGCGACTGGCTAAACGTTTTGGATTTGCCGATTTAGCGTGTCCAGACGATGCCACGCTGCGCGTGGTGACGCTTGCGCTTTAGGGCAGCGAGAGTAGTGCCAGGTGCAAGCCTCTTGCTGTGATGTCTTCCGCTTGACGTGATCTATATGAACGCGTGCCCTTTGCGCTAGCTCCTCGCGTGCTCGGTTAGACAGGAATCGCGCCTGGAAGAGCTTTGGACTGGGACGCAGTACGATTACTCCGCGTGGGACGATCAGCCAAATATATGTCCCATTTTGTCAAATGAAGGTGAGTGCCCCTTGGTAGAATCCGGTGCCCTATGCAGCCAGTTCCGCCGGTTGGGCACGTCGCCCCGATCCATACAAGCGTGCTGCCGGTCTGAGTTAACGCGCATGCCGCCACCTGTCATCTCCGTCGTCATCGCAGACGATCACCCGGTAATTCAACTCGCAGTCAAGGCCACCTTGAGCGAGATCCCGAATGTCCGGATTTCCGCAATATGCTCGTCAGGAAAAGAGCTCTTTGCGGCGCTACAAACGCAACAACCTGACCTTATCGTCACCGATTTCACGATGGAGCGTTCCCACGTCAATGATGACGGTCTTCGGCTGGTCCACCGGCTCAGGCAGTCGCGTCCACATACACCGATCGTGGTTTTCACGATGTTGACCAATGGCGGACTGCTCACGCGCATCAAGGAGATGGGCGTTGCGGCCATCGTCGGGAAGAACGAGGAGCCGGGCATCCTGAGGCAAATCTGTGTCGATGCAATAACAGGTACTGGCCAGCGCCTGTCACCGGGCATAGCGGCCAGGATGTCAAGTGCGGGGGCGTTGGTCAACGGCACGGCAAGCCCGCTGTCCCCGCGGGAGATCGAAGTTGTGCGGATGTTCGCGACTGGCAGCACTCTCACGGAAATCGCGGGATATCTCCATCGATCGCTCGCTACCATTGCGACGCAGAAGCGCTCGGCAATGCGCAAGCTGAATATCACCACTAATGCGGACCTTGTCACGTACGCACGCGACAACGGTCTTACCTGATGCAGGAAGAGCGCGAGCGCTCGCAGCAATCGCCACTACACGCCGATCACTCGGTTGAGCGGAATCTGCAGCGGGAGCGCCGTGTGTTCTCGATGGTGGTCCTGCTGCTGGGGCTGGTCGCCATCGCGATCGCTTCGGCAGCCATGCTTGCCCGCCTGAATGAATCCCTGCGCGCCCAGGAGCAGGTCGCGCGCCTGTACGAGCAGGGCGTCGTCGATGCGGTGCTCGAACGCCGCAGCACCCTGACGGCGACGAACCTGATCCTTGAGTTGCGCAGCAATGGCAAAGTCCCCGTGGCGCAGCGCGGGCATGCCGGCAGTCTATGCACACAGGTGTCTCCGTCTGCGCCTCCCGATCCGGTGTTGGAGCAGAGTTGCGACCAGGCTGTCCGGACGCTGACTGCCGCAAGCCAGAAGCCTTCGATCGAAATGATCTCGATTGCGAACGGGGCGACGTATCGGTATGAAGCGCCCGACGCATCGGGATTCGGCGTGGCTGCGACCCTTCCGCCGCTGTCGTCGTCAAGCATCACCACGATGATTCTTGAGCGGTTCCAGAGCCGCGACATGGATCTCTTGCAGGCAGCGCGGGAGAAGCGTGTCGTATGGCTGGGCATCCCGGCGAATGCAGCCGGAGGGAGTCCGGAGATGGTTGGCGCATCGCTGGTCGCGAAAGGCGACGCACTCTACGCCATCGTGTTGACGCGGATCCCGC
Organism: Cupriavidus necator; assembly: GCF_016127575.1. Taxonomy (NCBI): domain Bacteria; kingdom Pseudomonadati; phylum Pseudomonadota; class Betaproteobacteria; order Burkholderiales; family Burkholderiaceae; genus Cupriavidus; species Cupriavidus necator. The sequence continues at coordinate 1,761,594 of NZ_CP066019.1, read as the reverse complement.
TGCAAGACTTGCTTCGGCCAGCCTGGCCGACCTTGTCGATCCCGGAGCCAATTGTCGTCGATCGCCTGGGCACGCCACTGGTTGCTTCAGGTGCACGGGCCAACGCACGGCGCCTGGACGCCAGGCTGGAGGGACTTCCGGAGGGGCTGTTTCATTGGGTCCAGGACTATGGATGGGCCCTGCGGCGCCCGCCGCTCATTGCGGATTTCGGCCACCTGGTCTTCGCACTGCCGCTAGGGCAGCAGTTCCGGGAAATGCGGGAGGAACTGCTCGTTACCGGCCTGATTACGGCCGCGCTTCTCGCCTTGCTATTCGCGATGTATCGATACTGGAACTATCGCTTCCTGACCGGCACATATGCCGAAGCGGCACGCGCACAGCAGCTGTTGCACGAAGCGAGACTTGCCAGCGAGGCTGCGGCCAAGGCCAAGGTGGCGTTCTTTGCTTCGATGAGCCACGAGATACGGACGCCGCTTTCCTCGCTGCTGGGAAACATGGAGCTCGTGGCCCTCGGTAGGCTGGAGCCGGAGCAGCGGGCGCGGGTAAGCTCCATGCAGGTGTCGGCCGAAGGGTTGCTGCAGATCGTCAATGACGTGCTCGATTTTTCGAAGCTCGACGTGGGAGCGATGCGTCTTGCGGAGGAGCCTGTCGTCGTCACGGAACTCCTGGGTCGCATTGCAATCTCGCACGCGCCGCTTGCGGCGCGGCGTGGGCTGAGCTTCTTCGCGGTGTATGGCAAGGAGATTCCGGCGCGGCTCAATCTTGACCCGGTGCGCCTGACACAGATCATCAACAACCTGCTTGGTAACGCGTTCAAATTCACCGAGGCGGGGAAGATTGTCCTGCGCGCGCAATGGGTGGATGAAAACCTTGAGATCGTCATCACCGATACCGGCGTTGGCATACCGGAGGAGTATAAGGAACGGCTGTTTCAGCCATTCTCCCAGATCGGCAACAATCGTCTCGCGCAGGCCGGCGGGACCGGGCTTGGACTGTCAATCTGCATGCGGCTGGTGGAGCGGATGAACGGACGTATCACGCTGGACAGCGTACTAGGCGTTGGCACGCGCGTCACGGTTCGCCTGCCGCTCAGCCCGCCGGGCGGGCATCAGACCCCGGCGCAATGGCGCCTGGCGCCGCGCCGCGCGCTGGTCCTGTCCCGTGAGCCAGAGTGCCTCGAAGGAATGCTGAACCATTTCGACTGGGGATCATCACAGCCATTTTTTCGTTCCAGCATCGACGAGCCCATTGACGGGGACAGGTTCGACTGCCTGCTCGTGACCGAGTCCTTGGATCCGGCCCAAGTCATGGCGTGGTGGCGGAACCCCGCCACTATCGTATGGCTCAAGCAACTGGGCCCGCTCGTCCCGACCATACGGCCGGATGGCAGCCGGGAGGTGTCTGCCTACAGCCTGGCCGGTATCCATGCCGCTGCACAGGCGGTCCTCAATAATGCTCCGGAGACCAGGCTTGTCGACGAAGATCGTGTCGTGGCTGCCATACACGATCAGTCCGCAGCGCCGTTCGCGGGCCTTTCCGTGTTGGTCGCGGAAGACAATCTGCTGAACAGGAAACTGCTGCGCGACCAGCTTCACCTGTTAGGTGCGAGCGTTATCGAAGCAGGCAACGGCAACGAGGCCCTGGCAGTGTTGTCGGAACAGGGCGTGCATGCAGTGCTGACGGATGTGGACATGCCCGTAATGAATGGATTCGACCTGCTTCGTGAAATCAGGCGGTGCTGGCCGGAGATACCTGTCTATGCCGTAAGCGCAAGCGCGAGACCGAAGGATGTTACCGAGGGGCTGGCAAGCGGATTTACCGGCTATCTCACGAAACCGGTGTCGCTGGCGACGCTGGCTTCGGTGCTCGATGCTGTTGCCGCCAAGGCCGACCCGCCACGTACGGATGATGGGGCGGCGCCAGTGCTGCTAACCGATGACGATCTGCCTGAGCTGCCGTCGGTCGCCGAAGAATACGCCGAAGCGTTCCTGGCGCAGACCATGGTGGACCTGAACGAATTCGAGGCGGTCCGGGCAGCGCGAGACATCCGCCACCTGGAACGGCTGCTGCATCGAATCGCGGGGACGCTCGGGGTCGTGGGGCGCTCAGGACTGTCCGAACTCTGCGCTGACCTGCACGGCCACGTGGCTGAAGCCAAACGCTGGGACGATGAGATCGAACTGCAGTCCGCCTTCATCGCTCAAGGCCTGATGAGCGTATGCGAGCGCGGGCGTGGTGAGAACGAGGTCGCCTGCGGTTCTCGTCCGCTGGCCTTCTAACTTCTATGATTGTGAACACACCTACGCACGGTCAGCATTGGGGGGAAGGCTGGATGCCTGCTTAAGGCACCACTCGTCTTGGGTACTGCCCCGTTGCGAGGGCCTTGGTTCGCCCGCCTGTACGGCGGGTATTTTTCTCTGTGCCCCGGCCGGGCGCATTGGCTGGCGCTGATTGCCGCCGCACCGAGGCGCGAATCCCCGCCACCGGGGAATGATAGCGCCATGCCCCGGACTGGCACCTTCTCAGGAGAGTTCATGAGCAGTCGTAGAAGTCTTGCTCTTGCCGTGTGCACGGCGGCACCGCGGAATGTGGACCGGGCTGGCGGCAGCCGGTCTACCTCGCCGAGCAACTTGTCAGAGGCGTCCTAAAGAACGGCGCAAGCTTCTGCGCTGGCGGTAACGGCAACGTCCACCCGCGCATCATTGCGTAGGACCACGCAGAGGAAGTTGCCGATGGCTTCGCCCGCATGAGGCTTTTCCCGCCAAAGGCGTGGCAGGGGTGCCGTCGAGGCAAGCAGTTCGCCCTGTTCGGATGCGGCATGGGATTCCGTGCCGGCTATGGCATCGCTCCAGGTTATCGCGATGGGCCCCTCCGGCTTGGTGCCAAGGAAGCAGAAGGAGGGTGCCGACAGCGAGCGCCACGACGCGGGTCCGGTCTCGCAAGGGCCGGCGCGTAGTGCCAGCACGTCATGATCGGTCCGGTTGACAGTGACGATTTTCGTCCACGGCCAGGGCTCCTGGAACGGATGCCAGGTCTCAGAGGTAGGGATCGCGCATCCTGAGATGGCGCTTGCCGTGGCAATGGCGATGACACGTGTGGAAATCGCGGAAACAGCATTCATTGGATAGTCAGTTCAGGTGAACCTGATCTTCACCTGGGAGGGCATACGACGGCGGACAGAGTAAGCCTGCCTCGCCATGGTGGCTATCAAAGGAATTCGAAATACCGGGCGGCCCTTGGCGCGCATCGATTCGACGCAACCTCACTTTCGAATTTCTTTGATAGCCCCGCCCGCGCCACCGGCATAAGGTGTGCACATCCACGGAGAAGCGACCGGCCGCGCCGGTTTGCGTCGACGGTATCTGATCCACTTCGAAGGAAACTACAGGAATGATCAAGCACTGCCTTTCGGCTGTCTCGATAGCGGGCGCCGGCGCGCGCGGTCGTGGGGTGCCAAACCTTGTCATGGCCCTGCTGATTGCCGGCGCCGCGCAATCGTACGCGCAGAACCTGCCCGCTCACGAGCAGCGAGACACCGCGGCGCAGCCGGAAGCCTGCTCCGGTACCGGCGCCGGCCTGCAATCCGCGGCCTGCCGTGCGGCCAGCAATGCCGGCCAGAGCAAGTACAACCTCCTGTACGCGGACGATGTGCCGGCCGGCAACAGCGAAAGGTCAACCGGGCCGGTTTCAGCCAGCCCGTGCCGGAACTGCCCGACGGATGCACAATCCGGCCGGCAAGCGGGGCGCATGCCGGATAGCGCCGCCAGGAACAGCCGCAGCGAATCAGCGGGTACTGCGCCGGCCAGCACACTGTAGTTCTCAACGCGACCGAGTACCTGGCAAGTCAAACACCGGGCCCTGGTGCCCTATCTCTCTATTTCCCCGATGAAACTGCGTCAATATCTGCTGGCGGGCCTTGGCCTGCTGGCAATGCATGAACCAGCGTTCGCCTCCTTCCTCAGCGGAAAGGCCCTCGAGAGCGCCGCCAATGCCATCTCCTGGGTGGTGATGATATTCGTGCCGCTCGCAGCCATCTACCTGTTCTGGATGCTGCATATCTGGCCGGATAAGGTCGCCCACCGGAAGCAGCATCCGCAAAGGGAAGCCATCCATGCGCTATGCCTGCTTTCGCTCTTCTTCGGCGGACTGCTGTGGCCGATGGCCTGGCTCTGGGCACACACCAAGCCGGTGTTCTACCGGGCGGCCTATGGCACCGACAAACTACCGGAAGACGAAGCGGCGCGAGGCGCGGCACATGCCCCCATCGGCCGGCCCGGGAACGTCGCGTCCCTGCGGGCGCCGGCACGCGGCGCTACGTCCGGCGCAGGGGAGCAGAGCTGAATGGATGCGCTGCTGCTTGCTATCTACGCGCTGGCCGTCTGGCTGATCTTCTTCAAGTTCAAATGGCTGCCATGGAACACGACGTCCATGGTCATCGTGGTCACGATTCCGGTGGTTGCCCTGACGCTGCTGGTCCTGACGCTGAACGTGGTGGCACCTTCGTCCCATGATGTCAGGGTGGTCGGCAAGGTGCTCCAGGTGGTGCCGCAGGTAAGGGGGCGCATTGTCGAACTTCCGGCCGAGGGTAACCGGCACTACAAGAAAGGCGATGTCCTGCTGCGCATCGACCCGACGCCCTATCAGGCCTCGGTCAGGCAACTTGAGGGCAGGTTGATGGCGGACGACGCCGCGCTTGCCGAAGCGCAGGCCGTTGCTCGCCAACTCAGCGAGTCCGTGCGCGGAGCGGCCGGCAAGGTTGCCACGGTACAGGCCAAGCTGTCGCTCGCCCGACAGCGGCTCAGGGAACATGAGGCACTGCTTGCGGCAGGGGCCGGATCGAAGTTTGACCGGGAAGATGCCCTGGCGCGGCGGCACGAACTGGAAGGCGAACTGGCCAGCGCTCAAGCCGTCGAGGACGAGGCCAGGCAGAAGCTGTCTGCCAAAAGCCAGGGGGAATTCGCCGCCATCGCCACGGCGCGCGCCAAGCGCGCGGAAACCGAAGTCATGCTCGAGAACGCCCGATGGGAACTTGGCCAAACCGAGTACCGGGCGCCCGCCGACGGCAAGGTCGTGAACCTGCAGGTGCGCGTGGGCACGATGCTGGTCCCGTTTCCGTTCTCGCCGGCATTCAGCTTCGTTGAGGACGAGCAGGAGGTGGTCGCCTTCTACAAGCAGAACGAGCTATACAACGTCAAGGCGGGGGATGTCGCCGAGATCTACCTGCCGACGCATCCGGGTGAAATCATCAAGGCAAGGGTGGATTCGATCGTCTGGGCGCAATCACAAGGCCAGTTCGCGCAGGGGGGAATGATTCCGAACACTGCTGCCACGGAAGCCGTACCGAACCGGTTCGCCGTCAAGCTGGACCTGCGCGACGAATCGAAGGGCCAGATGCTTCCGGTCGGGGCGGTCGGCGCGGGTGCCATCTACACCGCGCACATGAAGATGTTCCATATCGTTCGGATGGTCTTCCTGCGCGTCAGTTCCAAGCTGAACTATCTGGTATTCAAGCTCCATTAAAGGCAAGCCTGTGTCGTCATCTCTCAACAAGACTCTTCCGGTACTGCTGGTGCCGCTCGCCATGCTCTTTGGCTGCGCTCTGCAGGCGCCGCCGGATAGCGCCAGCCTTCGAGGCCAGGCGGTCCCCGCGCTTGAAGGGCAGCGCACCTGGGCAAACGAGGCCGCAGCAGGCGAGCCCGCGGACGACTGGCTTGCAAGCTTCGACGATGCTGAGCTGCAGCGGCTGGCCCGGGAAGCGATCGCGCACAACGGCGATCTCAGGCTTGCAGCGGTGCGCGTCGAGCAGGCGCAGGCACTCGTTACCATGCAAAGCAGCGGCCTGTTGCCGAGCGCGGGCGTGAAGGGCAGGGCTGGCCATTCGGAAACCCAGTTCCTTTCGATTGGTGCGAGCTGGGAGATCGATCTCTGGGGCCGCATCCGCGCACAATCGTGTGCCGCGAAATCCCAGTATGCCGCTACCGCGGACGAATATCTCTGGGCGCAGCGCGTCGTCGCAGCCGCTACTGCCAAAGCATGGTTCACGCTGATCCGGTCCGCAAAGCTGGAAGACCGGCAGCGGCAAGCCGTTGCCGTGCAGGAGCAACTGGTGCAGATCGCCGAGCGGCGGGTTGCCATCGGTGCGGCGCCGGATACTGAACCGGCGGAGGCGAAAAATGCGCTGCGCACGCAGGTGGATTCGCTGCGGAAGGCCGAACTCGCCAGGAGCCAGGCCGCGCAAGCCCTGGAACTGCTGCTTGGCCGCTATCCTGCCGGGGAAATCGGGAATAGTGTGGGGAAGCTGGAGTTGCCCGCCATTCCCATAGCCCCGCAGGCAGGCTTGCCTGCAGACCTGCTTGATCGCCGCCCGGACTTGACGGCCGCGGCGCACCGCGTCGCCGCGGCCTTCGACCTGAGGCAGTCCGCCGAGGCAGCGCGGCTGCCAAGCATTTCAATCAGCGCGGCCATTACCGGCATCCGTAGCGACGTGCTGTTGCTCAACCAGTCCGGCACTCCGATCAAGGGACTGAATGGCGCGATCTTCGCGCCGTTGTTCACGGGAGGAAAGCTCAAGGCCAGGGCGGACTACTACAGCGCCGAGCAGAGGGCCGCCATGATCGCCTATGGCAACAGTGCCCTGCAGGCACTGGGCGAGGTCGATGCGGGGTTGCGCGCTGAATCGAATCTTGCAGATCGCACCAGGCAACTGCAGGATCGGGTGAACGAGAGCCAGCTATTGGTACAGCGCGAGGAGGCGCGCGTTAGCATTGGTGCTTCCGATCCGCGCGGCGTCCTGAAGGCTCGGCAGACAATGCTGGCTGCCGAGATGGATCTGATCCACCTGAGGGGCGATCATCTCAACCAGCGCATTGCGCTATTGTTGGCGCTAGGGGGTGACTGGAGCAGGAAAGCCATGGAAAGCGCTTGAATGGGTCAAAATGCCAGTCAGAGCATGAAGCTGACTGGCATGGTGTGCCTTGGATGGAAGAGATTCACTTCTTGCTTTGAGAATGCGCGTCAAAGCGCGCGACTTCTTCGAGCAGCATCGGCGCACCCATGCTGTTCGCGTGCAAGCCTAGAACGCTAACGCCTTGAAGGACGGCGGCGATCTCTTCCTTGGTGGCGCCCAGCTCGAGCGCGCGGCGGATATGGCGCCGCGTTCCAGGACCGTACATGTGCGTGCAGGATACATCGACGGCAATGGAGATGAACTCCCAGACCTTTGGCTCGATCAGCCCCTTGGTCATCGGATGCATGGCCATGTCGAGGAATTTCTCGGTCCAGATGGGGTCCAGCTCCGTAAAGCTGTTCCACTCCGGATTCCAATAGCCGCTCGCGCGCAAGCTGTCGCTGATGGGTGTGGCTGGCGGGGTGCTTGTACCCGTGTACTTGTCGTCGTGCATGGCGGTCAGTTCAAGGAGGGCTTGTAGTTGATGGCACGCAGTGCCTGACCTGTCCGCTCGTTCTCCCGCTTGAGCGTTTTCTCCAGATCGGCGGAGGTCTGTGTGGGACTCCCTGCGTTCATTCCAAGTGCCGCAAGCTGGCTCTTCACCGAAGGGGATGAGACGGCCTTGATTAGCTCCTGCTGCAGCTTGCTGCGGATGGCAGCTGGCACGTCGGGCGTGGACCAGACGCTGGTGCCCATGATCTGGCTGAGATTTGGGTAGCCCGCTTCCGCCATTGTCGGCACAGCGGGCAGGAACGGCGAACGCTCGGCCGATGTCACCGCCAGCGCCCGGACCTTGCCGGGTTTCACGAGCGCAAGCGCGGTGCCCATGCCGTCAAACATGAACTGAATCTGGCCGCCCATCAGGTCGGTGAGCGCGGGGGGCGAGCCTTTGTAGCCGACGTGCTCCATGTCCAGCCCGGCCGCCTTGTTGAACTGCATGCCTTTGATGTGAGAAAGCGTACCCGGGCTGTAGGACGCATAGGAGACCTTCCCCGGATGTGCCTTCACGTAGGCCACCATCTCGCTGACATTGGTGACCGGCAGACGCGGGTCGGCGACCAGCACCAGCGGCACGCTGGCCACTTCAGCGACCGGTGCCAGATCCTTGAACGGATCGAAGCGGAATTTGTAGCTGTACGGGTTCTCCGTCACAAGCGAGTTGGGAGACAGCACGAATGTGTAGCCATCGCGTGGCGCGGCGAGCATTGCCTCCGTGGCAATGATGCCGCCTGCGCCGGGCTTGTTCTCAACCACCACGGATTGTTTGAGGTTCTGGCGCATGCTTTCCGCAATCGTGCGCGCGATCATGTCGGATGCGCCTCCCGCCGGAGCTGGGACGAGGATGCGAATGGGGCGGTTGGGCCAATCCCCTTCCGCCAGCGCGCCGGACAGGGGCAGGGCGGACAACAGCGTTGCAAGGCAGGTACCGCGTGTGAGTCGGATGATGTTCGAGATCATTTGGCTCTTTGCCTATGTGTTGTTACCGCGTCGTACGCGGTGGCTGTGCGAATGACCGGTGCGTCTGACATGAGCAGGGGCGCTAAGACTTGCTCCTCATGACTGACGCCGGCAGGAGCGAACAAGACAAGACAGATCGATCCAGTTGCTGCAATTCAGGCGCTGGGGTGCACACATCAACTGGACCGATTTGTTGTCTGCGCCGTAGTCGACTCAGGCTACGCGGCGCAGCGGCACGTTCTTGACACCAGGCTTGCGGTTAGGGGTCATGCCATTGCCGGCCAGGGTTTCGTCGACATCGTCGTACCAGGTGCCAATACGGTAGATCTCCCGCGCTTCCTTGCCATCGGCGATCTCGCGGCCCAACTCCTTGGCGATTCGCACAAGCTGCTGAACCTGCTGCACCGAGGTGAAGCGCTTGCCATGCTGATCAATGAGAGTGTCCTCGATGCCGCAGCGCACATGCATCCCCATCGCCAACGCCATCGTGTTCCACGGGAGTACGTTCTTGAACAACGACTCGGCGGTAACGGTGCAGCCATCCGGTGCACGCTGGATGAAGTCGAACAGGTTGTACGGATGCGGACCATGGTGGCCGCCACCGATGCCGATGCAGGTCAGGTTCAGCGGGCCCTTGTAGACCCCCTTGCGCACCATGCGGTCCAGCGTTTCGAGCGCATGCATGCCAACCAACTGAAAATGCGGCTGGATGCCGGCATTCTGCAGGCGGCGCAAGTGTTCTTCCGCCCAGGTCGGGCCTGCCGGAACGATCATTTCACGATAGGCATCGTACGTAGCCGGATTGGCGAGGGACGTGCCTTCGTAGAATTCCGGATAGATCAACTCCATGATGTTCATCTGGATGGTGTTGAGCGCTACCGTCACCTGGTCCGGTTTCGGGTCGAGTTCGGCCAGTGCGTGTCGGGTGTCGTCCGACAGCCACTTTGCAGCCTGGCCATCGTCTTCCGGCGCAAACGAGATCGAGCCGCCGACCTGAATGATCATGTCCGGCACCGCCTTGCGAACGCCGGCGATCAGTTCGTTGAACATGGACAAGCGCTTGGAACCCTTGCCATCCGGCTCGCGCACGTGCAGGTGTAGCACGCTGGCGCCGGCCTCATAGCAATCCACGGCCTTCTGGATTTGCGCTTCCATGGTCACCGGGATGTCTTCGGGGAAATCTTCCGGCATCCACTCCGGACCGTAGGGGGCCACCGTGATCACCACCTTGTCCATATTCTCCGGGTGCAGCGAATCATCCAGAAATTGCATTTCGTTCTCCGTGATAGGGGATTTAGCTATCGGCGCCGCAACGAATTGTTGAGGTCGAACCGGACGCTGCCAGGGGGTTCCGTTCATCGTTGATTTACGGGATTAGTCTATTAATCCCGGGGCGGTCGTTTTCTCTCATTTCATGACATTGATGTCTCCTTTCGTGACAGAATGCTGGGTGCCCGGGTTTCCCCTGAACGAACGGATCCGGGTTACTCCCCGGGTGAATGAGAGAAGATGGGCACATTGATTCGCACTGGCGTGCTAAAGAACTATTTCAAGGTTGCGCAGCACTTGGGTCTGGAACCGCAGCCGTTGTTAAGGAAATTGCGGTTGAGCAGCGAGATGCTTGCGGACCCGGACCATTGGATTCCCGGGAGTGGTGCCGTTACCTTGCTGGAAGAGTCAGCGCGGATCACGCAATGTCCGACATTCGGGCTGCGTATGGCCGATTTGTGGCAACTGTCCGATCTCGGTGTCGTCAGCGTTTTGCTCACGCACCAAAGGACCCTGCGCGACGCTGTCGGAACGTTGATTCAGTTTCGGCACCTGATGAATGAGCTCCTGGTCATCCGGATCGAGGAGGTCGGCAAGAAGGTCATCGTGCGGGAGGACGTCGTCGCGGATGATGTCGGCCCGTCCATACAGTCAGTTGAACTGGCACTGGGCACACTGTCACGCATGTGCAGCACGCTTCTGGGCACTTCCTGGTACCCTCTTAGCGTCAATTTCACCCATGACGCCCCATCTGATCTGCGGCTGCACCGCCGCATCTTCGGGGGGAAGCTGGAGTTCGCAAGCTCGTTCAACGGTCTGGTTTGCCGAGCTGCCGACCTGGAGATTCCCAACCCTATTGCCGACCCCGTCATGGCACGCCATGCCCAACGCTTGCTTGAAGGGTTGCCGGGGGCTAACGAGCCGTCGGTTGTACTCGAGGTGCGCAAGGCGATCTACCTGATGCTTCCGATAGGGCGCGCTACCATCGAGCAAGTTGCTCAAGGCCTGGGAATAAACGTGCGCACGCTGCAACGCCAGCTCGAAAGCGCCGGAGAGGTCTTCTCCGACATGGTCAATGGCGTAAGGCGCGATCTCGTCATCCACTACATGGACAACGGAAGCCTCTCGCTGGGACGCATTGCCGAGTCGCTCGGGTACTCCGCTTATGGCTCGTTTTTCCGTTGGTTCACTGCGCAGTTCGGGATGACGCCGACGCGGTGGCGCGACACTAAACCAGCAGACCGGGGAAGGCGCGGCAATTAGCCGTTGTTAGAGACCGCAAAATCGGGGGCAATGACGAAGTCTGCCGCGGAAACGCTGATGAGCCACCTAGAATGCGCGCATGGATTCCGATCCTCGGTCCGAGCATCCGATCTCCGAAGAAGCTGTTTGAACTTCGTTGTGGGCAGGGGGCGGTGACTGAGTGGTTCTGAGTGTGGGGCACGGCTGCGGCAAAGGGACGGCCGGCTTTCCTCCGCCAGAGCCAGTCCCTGCCTACATCACGCGCCCGAACCACCACAACGACAGCAGCCCCGCACACGTGGCCAGCAACGCCCCCAGCGCGGCGAAGAACGCAGTAATTTCAACCTGTTCGCGCTTGCCAAACGTCAGCCGCATATTGAGCGCCCGGTACACCCTCTTCAGTTGCGCGGCATCCGCAAGCGGGAAATACTCTGCCCCTGTCGCATTGGCGACTTCCTTCAACACCTTCTCATCCAGCCTGACGCGTGCCGACCAGCCATCGACCGAGAGCACCACACCGTCGGTCGTGCCAACCCCGACGGTATAAACGCGCACGCCGTGCGCCGCGGCAAGCTGCGCCGCCTGCGTCGCGGCCGGGCCGGTGTTGCTTTCACCGTCGGAAAACAGGACGATCGCCCCGGAGGGATAAGAGCCGGGCGTCACGGCTTCGCCGCTGTGGGATGCGTCCGGCTTTTGCAGCGGCGTGGTGTCGCCGTTCATGAGGCGCTCGGCGTCACCAGCCGTCTGCGGCAGCAGCGTCGTCAGCGCGATGAGCAGGCCATTGCCCAGCGCGGTGCCGCCTTGCGGCTTGAGGCGGTCGATCGCCGTGGCCGCGGCATCCTTGCTGCGGCTGGGCGCCTGTGCCACGGCGGCGGTGCCGGCCATCGCGACTACTCCCGCGCTGACGCCCGCGGGCAGTGTGTCGAGTAGAACCTTGGCCGCTTGCTGGGCGGCGCGGATGCGGCTGGGCTGGATATCCTGCGCGCGCATGCTGCCGGACAGATCGATGACCACGACCACGGTCTCGATGTGCGAGGGCAGCATCATCACTGCCTGGGGTCGGGCGATGGCGAAGGTCAGCGCGGCCAGGGCCAGCAGGAGCAGCATGGGCGGCACGTGGCGGCGCAAGGTCGCACCGCCCCTGATGGCAACGCCGACGGATTTCAGGGTGGGATAGTGCACCGTGGCGTGGCGCCGGCGCCTGTCGAGCCATACGTAGCCAGCGGACAGCACGAGGGCGAGCGCGAGCAGCCACAGCATGCCTGGCCACAGGAAGCTGAAGACGGGTAGCCGGCTTATGGCATCGGTCATGCTGCCTCCTTGGGTCCGTTCTCCTGCTTTGCTGTTGCGGCGGCACCTTGACGGTGGCGGCGCCGGCGGGTGAAGTGCAGCAGGGCCAGGTCCAGGCGGGCGTAGGTCGACAGCGTCAGGCACGCCACGCCGGCCTGGGTGAAGGCCAGGCGCAATTCGTCCTCGCGCGCCTGGGCGGCGGCGGCGAAGCGTTTGCGGAAGGCCGGGTCGTGCGTGTCGACGAACATCTGCTCGGCGGTTTCGGCATCCTGCAGCACGACCAGGCCCAGGTCGGGCAAGGCCATCTCCAGCGGGTCGACCAGCCGCACGGCGACGACCTCATGGCGCCGGGCCAGCATTTGGAGCGATGCCTGCCAGCCCGGGGCGCTGATGAAGTCGGAGACCACGAACAGCACCGATCGATGTTTCGCGACTGCCCGTGCGCGCTCCAGCAGGTCGCGCAAGCGGGTGTCGCCCGGCGACGCGGCCGGTGTGCCATGCATGCGGTCGAGCAGGTGCAGCAGGTGCCGGCGCCCCGAGCGCGCCGGCACCACCGACGCGCCCGCGTCTGTGGCCCCGCCGTAGAGCAGGGCGCCGACCCGGTTGCCATAGCGCGTCAGCAGCAGCGCCATGACGGTGGTGAAGTCGCTCAGCAGGTCACGCTTGCTTACGCTGCCGGAACCGAAACCGACCGATCCGCTCAGGTCCAGCAGGAACCAGACGGAGACCTCCCGGTCTTCCTGGTACTCACGCACGTGCGGTGTTTGCAGCCGTGCTGTCACGTTCCAGTCGATGTGCCGCACGTCGTCGCCGGGGCGGTATTCGCGCAGGTCGGCAAGATCCAGCCCAAAGCCGCGGAACAGCGTGCGGTAGTCGCCCTGCAGCAGGCCATCGAGGCGGCGCACCACGGTCCATTCCAGGCGGCGCAGCAAGGCCTCGGTCTGCCTTGCGTCGACGCTGGCCAGCGCCGTGCCGGCGGGCATGCTGCCGGGTGCGGCCTCCGGGCCGCTCCGGCGCCGCCTATTGCGCAGGCGCCCGAACATGGGATTCCAATGGGCGCTCCGGGACCGGCAGCGCCTGCAGGATGCGGGTGACGAGCTGGTCGGCAGTCACGCCGTCGGACATGGCCTCGTACGAGAGCACCAGGCGGTGGCGCAAGACATCCGGCACGAGATCGACCACGTCTTCGGGCAGCGCATAGTGCCGGCGGCGCAGGAACGCCAGGGCGCGCGCGCCTTCGATCAGGCCGATGGTGGCGCGGGGGCTGGCACCGAACGCTATGTATCGATCCAGGTCCTCCAGCCCGTAGCCTCCAGGCTTGCGGGTGGCCGCCACCACGCGCACTGCATACTGGAGCAGGCTCGGATCCACATAGATCCTGCCGCATTCGTCCTGCAGGCTTGTCAGGCGCTCCGGCGTCGCGATGGGGCTCACGCTGATGCTGGGGCCGGTGACACGGTTGACGATGACGGCCTCCTCCTCCTCGCTGGGATAGCCCACCAGGACCTTCATCAGGAAACGGTCGACCTGCGCCTCAGGCAAGGGGTAGGTGCCTTCCGTTTCTATCGGGTTCTGCGTGGCCATGACGAGGAAGGGCGTGGGCACCAGATGGGACTCGCCGGCGATGGTGACCTGCTTCTCCTCCATCACTTCCAGCAAGGCGCTCTGCACCTTGGCCGGCGCGCGGTTGATCTCGTCGGCCAGCAGCAGGTTGGCGAAGACCGGGCCCCGCACGGTGGAGAACTCGCCCGTGCCCTGGTTATACATGCGCGTGCCAATCAGGTCGGCCGGCAGCAGGTCAGGCGTGAACTGGATGCGCTTGAAGGAGCCGCTCATGGTCCTGGCCAGCGTCTTGACGGTCAGCGTCTTGGCCAGGCCCGGCACGCCTTCCACCAGCAGGTGGCCACCCGCAAGGATCGCCACCAGCACCCGTTCGAGGAAGTGGTCCTGCCCCACCACCACGCGCTTCACCTCATACAGCAGGCGTTCCATCAATTCGGCGCTGTCCACTGCGCCCCGGGTTTGGTCGTTCATAGGCCCCCGCGATTAGAAAGGAGAGGATCCGATGGAAGCGCCGGCGCTTTCGATCGTGACAGCAAAGCCGATGCCGAGGAAAGTGCCGCTCTGGTTGGGGTTGAGGATGGCGGTGACGATCCCTACCACCTCGCCATCCAGATTCACCAGCGGTCCGCCGGAGTTGCCCGGATTGGCGGCGGCGTCGAACTGGATGAGCTTGTCCAGGTCCCGCTTGCCGTCCGGCAAGACGAACCTGCGGTCGAGCCCCGACACCACGCCGGCAGACACCGACGGGCCGATGCCGAACGGAAAGCCGACCGCGACGACTTCAGTGCCGGGCGCGAGGTTCCGGCTGGAACCGAGCGTCGCCGGCGGCAGGTCGTCGGGGATGGAACTGGGCCGGATCACGGCTAGGTCTTTCTCCGGGAACGCCTGCACAACCGAGGCCTCGGCCGTGTGGCCGTCGTGGAACCTGACCTCCAGGCGCAGGGCGTCGGCGACGACGTGGTAGCTGGTGAGAATGGTGCCGCTTTCGGTCACGACCACCCCCGAACCGATGTGGCGGGCTGTGCGCTTGCCGCCGGACTCGCCCTTGCTGCCCGGTGGGTCGCCTTTTGCGAGTTCATCGCCCGAAGGCGGCGGGGATAGCGGAGCCGATTCGGGGGGTGCCTTGCGGCGTGTGGCAGGGGGATCACGCTTGGCGTGTGGGGCGGATGCCGCTTTCTTCGGCTTGTCCGCAGCCTTTTCGGCTGGCGCATAGCTGCGAACTTCCACCACCGACTCGCGAACCGCCTCTGCCGCCCTGGCTGTGCGCGAAGGCAGGCGCTTGGTTTCCAGCGTGTGCAGCACGGCGGAGTCGATGTCGGCTTGCTTGAGGACGCGCGGCGTCGGCTGCAACAGCCAGGCAGAGCCAACGACCGCCGCGAGCACCAGCGCCACCGCTGCCGAGACCCATCCGTAGATCGTTACCCGTCTCATTGCCGCTCCCGAGGTCCCGTCCCGCCGTGAAAAATACAGTACCATCGTCTTACCCACGCGCCAAGGAGCAGGTGCATGCAGTTTCTCTGGCCGCAAATGCTCTGGCTGTTGCTTGCGCTGCCCCTGCTGGCAGCCGCTTACCTGTACCTGATTGCGCGGCGCAAGAAAATCGCGCTGTTGTATGCCAGCCTTGCGCTGCCGCGCGCCGCCCTGGGTCCCGGCCAACGGCTGCGGCGTCACATTCCGCCACTGCTCTTCCTGCTCGCGCTGGGCGTGGCCCTGCTGGCTTGCGCCCGTCCTACGGCGACGATCACGCTGCCGTCCGACACCATCACCCTGGTGCTGGCCATGGACACCTCCCGCAGCATGGCGGCGACCGACGTTGCACCAACCCGGATCGGCGCATCCAAGCAGGCTGCCCGGGATCTCATCGTCGGGCTGCCGGCCAGCGTGCGCCTGGGCATGGTCTCTTTTGCCGCCACCGCGACCGTGGTGCTGCCCCCCACCGACAACCGGCAGGACATGCTCGACGCAATCGATCGCTTCCAGCTCCAGCTCGGCACGGCGACCGGCAGCGGGCTGATCCAGGCGCTGGCAGTGTTGTTCCCCGACGATGGCATCGACCTGGAAGCCATCCTTTTCAGCGGCGAGTCGCTCGCACCCGGTCCCGGCGGCAGATCGCTGACAGAGGCCGCCGCGGCGGACGCCGTCCGCAAGCGCGAACAGGAACGGCCGGCGGCGCAGCCCGGCTCGTATCGGCACGGTGCGGTAATCCTGCTCAGCGATGGCCGCCGCACCACCGGCCCGGACCCGCTGGACGCTGCGCGCATGGCCGCCCAGCGCGGCGTGCGCGTCTATACGGTGGGCTTCGGTACGCCGCAGGGCGGAGCCGCGGCAGAGTCGGGCCTGTCTTACTACATGCAGCTCGATGAACCCGCCTTGCGGGCGGTAGCGGCGATAACGAACGGCGAGTACTTCCAGGCTGGCTCGGCTGCGGACCTGAGCCAGGTGTATCGCCAGCTCAGCGCGCGCTTCGCGCTCGAGCGCAAGGAAACCGAGATCAGCGCATTGTTCTCGGCAGCAGCGGTCCTGCTGCTGGGGGTGGCGTGCGGGCTCTCGATGCTGTGGTTCCGGCGGTGACCTGAAGCACGGTTGATGAAGCTGCCGGGTTCATTCCCTGAGCCATCCATGGGCGCAGCGGGTGTATTTCCGGCCTGGATCTCACCCGGGAACCGAGACGCCACACGCTAATGGCCGCATGATCCATGCCGTCTTGCGCATGGACTGCGCCAGCTTTCCGCCCCCGGCGGCGCCACAAGGAGCTGGATGGGCGCCCAGACAGTGACGGAAACAAATGTGCCGCATCTACACGAGCCGCACAAGCAGAAGGATAGCCAGTGAACGGATCAATGGAACGGGCCTGCCACTGCGTCAGTCGAAATCCCCCCGATCGGCTGCGAAGCGAACCAGCGCCAGGAAATGGCAAAGTGGCTGCACCGTTCCCAGTGGGAATCGTCCGACTTCTAGCGGCCTTCTTCGACAAGTCCATGCACTTCAACGGTGGCAGAATGGCTTGTGCCCGCTCTCCCGTCACAGCTTTGACGGAGAGGCACGCCACGCGAGGTTGACGACATTGTGCTGACCCTTACAGATGTCTCCAAGACATACAACGGCGCCCGACCGCGCACGGTTCTCCGCGGAGTCAGTCTTGCGCTGGACGCCGGCGAATTTGTCGCCGTCATGGGCGAATCGGGCGTGGGCAAGTCAACGCTGCTCCACCTGATCGCCGGTCTGGATCGGCCCGACAGTGGCCGCATCCAGTTCGACGGACAGGATCTGGGCAAGCTGGACGACGATGCCGCAACCTTGCTCAGGCGTCGCAAGCTGGGGTTCGTGTTCCAGGCCTTCCACGTGCTGCCGAATTTGAGCGCGGCGCAGAACGTGGCGCTGCCGCTGCTGTTGAACGGCCTCGAGCAAAAAGGGGCGTCGGCGCGCGTTGCCGAGATGCTCGCCGCGGTTGGGCTTGAGGGGCGCGAGGACAGTCTGCCGCGCGAGCTTTCCGGCGGGGAGTTGCAGCGGGTGGCGATTGCGCGTGCCCTGGTACACCGTCCAATGCTGCTGCTGGCGGATGAGCCGACTGGCAACCTTGATCACGAGACGGCCGCGCGGGTGCTGAGCCTGCTGCGCAAACTGGTCAACGCAAACGGCACGGCCGCGATTATCGTCACGCATTCGGCAGTGGCTGCGGCGACGGCGGATCGCGTCTTGCAATTGACGCCAGGCGGATTGACGCCGCTGGGGCCACAGCCGCCGATGAGCGCGGCCGCCTAAGCCATGCGAACGCCGCGCTCACTCGGCCTTGCACTACTCCTGGGCGAATTGCGCGCCCATCCCGGACGCGCCATCATCGGCATCCTTGCCGTGGCCATCGGTGTGGCAATGGGCTATGGCGTGCATCTGGTCAACCACGCTGCGTTGGCAGAGTTTTCCCAGGCGGTGCGCTCCTTGATGGGGAATGCCGATCTGGAGATCCGCGGGCCGCGCATGGGCTTCGACGAATCGCTCTATCCGCGCATCGCGGGCCTGCCGGAGGTGGCGTCGGCCAGCCCCGTGGTGGAAGTCAATGCGCTGGTGCCGGGGCGCACCGGTGCGCTGACGCTGTTTGGCATCGATGTGTTCCGGGCGGCGCCTGTAACACCCAATCTGATCGGGCGGCCCGCCGAGGAGCGCGCGGGCAAGCTCGACGTTCTCGATCCCGACGCCGTGTTCCTGTCGCCGGCGGCGCTGAGCTGGCTCGATCTCAAGCCCGGGGACCCGCTCACCGTACAAGTCGGGCTGACCGCGCTTACGCTGCGTATTGCCGGCACGCTGCCGGCGGCGGGCGAGGGCATGCGCCTGGGCGTGATGGATATCGGTGCCGCGCAGTGGCGCCTCGACCGGCTTGGCCTGCTGCAGCGGATCGACGTCAAGCTCAGGCCGGGAGTGGACACCGACAACTTTGCGCAAGCGCTGGCCGCGCTGCTGCCGCCAGGGGTGGTGGCGGGTTCGCCGCAGGACAACGCGCGCCGGACTTCCAACCTGTCGCGCGCCTATCGGGTGAACCTGAACGTGCTTGCTCTGGTGGCGCTGTTCACAGGCGCCTTCCTGGTGTTCACGATGCAGGCAGTCTCGGTGCTGCGGCGGCGCTCGCAGCTTGCACTGTTGCGCGCCCTTGGGGTGACGCGCGCTGGTCTGCTGCGGCTGCTGCTGGCGGAAGGCGCGGTGCAAGGCGCGCTCGGCGCGATGCTCGGCCTGGCGCTTGGCTTCTTCCTCGCCGCCACGGTGCTCGGGTACGCGGGCGGAGATTTGGGCGGCGGCTACTTTGCAGGTGTAAAGCCCAAGGTCCGGTTCGACGCGCTGGCAGCGCTGATCTTCTTCACACTCGGCCTGTCGGCGGCGGTGCTCGGCAGTCTCGCACCGGCATGGGAGGCCGCACGCGCGCGGCCGGCGCAGGCGCTCAAGGCGGGCGATGAGGAGACACCGCTCAAGCGGCTACGCTCGCCGTGGACCGGGCTTGCTGCGATGGCAGCCGGGCTTGTGCTGACGCCACTGCGGCCGGTGGCGGATCTGCCGGTCTTCGGTTATGCGGCGATCGCCCTGTTGTTGGTGGGCGCCATCCTGCTGATGCCACGGCTGGCGCATCTCGTGTTCGGCTTGCTGCCCTCTTGGCGACGGGCTGTGCCGCAGCTTGCCCTGACCCAGCTCGCCGGCGCACCGGGCCGCGCGGCCATCGCGCTGGCCGGCATAGTCGCCAGCTTTAGCCTGATGGCGGCGATGGCGATCATGGTGTCAAGCTTTCGCATCTCGGTGGACGATTGGTTGCACAATGTCCTGCCGGCCGACCTTTATCTGCGTGCTTCGTCAAGCGGCGACAGCGCGTATTTCTCGCTTGACGACCAGGCGGCCATCGCCAGCGTCCGTGGCGTTGCGCGTGCCGAGTTTCTACGTTCGAGCCAGATCCTGCTTGATCCCGAGCGCCCCCCCGTCACGGTCATTGCCCGGCCGATCGATCCGCACAATCCGGGCGCACGGTTGCCGCTGACGGCAGCGCCCGTCGCGGCGCAGCCGGGGGATCCGCCGGCGGTATGGGTCAGCGAGGCGATGGTCGACCTCTATGGCTTCCGCCCGGGGCAACGTATCACGCTGCCGCTGCAGGGCCGGCCCGTCGCCTTCCTGGTGGGCGGCGTGTGGCGCGATTACGCACGCCAGCATGGTACGGTCGTGATCAGCCAGAACGATTATCGACGGCTCACGGACGAGCGGCGTGTCACTGACGTTGCCCTGTGGCTGGAGCAGGGCACCGGCCCGGCGCAGGTCAAGGAGAGGCTGCGCCACCGCGTCGCCGGCGGTGAACACATTACCTTCGCCGAGCCTGGCGAGATACGCGCCGTCACCTTGAGAATCTTCGACCGGAGCTTCGCCGTGACCTACCTGCTGGAGGGCATAGCGGTCGTGATCGGCCTGTTCGGCATCGGCGCCAGCTTCAGCGCGCAGGCCCTGGCGCGTGCGCGCGAATTCGGCATGCTGCGGCATCTCGGCTTCATGCGTTGGCAGATCGGCGCGATGCTGGCACTGGAGGGCGCGTTACTCGCTCTGCTTGGCGTGGTAGCCGGTCTTGCGCTGGGATGGATCATCGCCCTGATCCTGGTTCACGTTGTCAACCCGCAGTCGTTCCACTGGACCATGAGTTTGCATTTGCCCTGGGCATTCCTCGCCCAGTTGGCGAGCGCGGTGGTGGCGGCGGCCTCGCTGGCTGCGCTGGCGAGCGGGCGGCAGGCGATGTCGCGTAGCGCAGTGCGCGCGGTTCAGGAGGATTGGTGAAGAGGCGCTCATTCCTGCTGTTGTTGCCGGGTTCCGGCGTGGCGGCCGCGGCGCTGGGCGCAGCGCCCGCTTATCCGCCGGTCGCCGCGGGACGAACCCTGTCCTTCCCGCGCGACCACGGCGCGCACCCCGACTATCGCACCGAATGGTGGTATGCCACCGGCTGGCTGCAGACGCGGGCAGGAGCGCCGCTCGGCTTCCAGGTTACGTTCTTCCGCTCGCGCCCGCCGTTCGACCAGGCCAACCCAAGCCGCTTCGCGCCGCAGCAACTGCTGTTCGCCAATGTCGCACTGAGCGATCCCGTGGCCGGCAAGCTCCAGCACGACCAACGCGCGGCGCGCAGCGGCTTCGGCCTTGCGCTTGCCGATACTGCCGATACCGATGTGTACATCGACAGCTGGTCGCTGCGCCGAGAGGCGACGGGGCACTACCGAGCCAGATTTCCCGCGCGGGATTTCACGCTCGATCTGACAATGGAACCAACCCAACGGTTGCTGCTACAGGGCGAACGGGGATACAGCCGCAAGGGACCGCTGGCGGCCCAGGCGAGCTATTACTACAGCCAGCCGGGGCTCAAGGTGAGCGGCACCCTGGAACGGCGCAGCCTGCAGGAAACCGTGCACGGTACCGCCTGGCTGGATCACGAATGGTCGTCGACCTTGCTGGCCGACGAGGCCGTCGGCTGGGACTGGCTCGGCCTCAACCTGGATGACGGCAGCGCGTTGATGGCCTTCCAGATCCGGGACAAGCCGGGGCGCAAGTTCTGGGGAGGCGGCACGCTGCGCGGCAGCGACGGTCGCGTCCAGGTACTGGCTCCCGACGAGGTCAACTTCATGCCGGCACGCCGTTGGCGCTCGCCTCGTACCGGCACGAGCTATCCGGTTGCCATGCGGTTGAACGCAGGCGGTCTCACGCTCGAACTGCTACCGCTGATGGATGATCAGGAACTCGATAGCCGCGCGAGTACCGGCGCGGTCTATTGGGAGGGCGCGGTGACGGCGTTGCGGGGAGGCAAGGTGGTCGGACGGGGCTACCTCGAACTGACCGGGTATTTCCAGCGCCTCAATCTTTGACTTGAGGCCCGGCCCGGGTAATTGGGAGCGGCCGGTCGGAGTGCCCGCCCGCCGCTTCGCTCGGCGATCCACACGATTTCCCTCAATCGCAAGATTCTCGCCATACCCCCTCTTTGGTGGGACCTTCTCCAGAGGAAAGCCGATTGCCCTGCTATTTCCGTCACGCTATGATGATTTTCAAACAGCGCGCCGCGTGCTCCCTACTCGTTGGTGATTGCGGGCAGCGTAAAGAAAGGTGCCGCCGGGCAATGGAGGGGTCAATTGGTGAAGGACGACTACAAGCACTGGAGACGCCGGTGGCTGCGGTGGCACTCGCGGTCTCTGCTGGCAAGCGCACTAGTATTGCAGCGAAGTGAGTGTGATGCCTACCTTAACCAGATGCTGAGGGCATACCTTGCCTACGGCGACTTCACCGAAAACGAAGTTGATTTCATTTTTCGGCGAGTCTCCCACGGCGTACGGAAGCTCGGGTCAAACCTGGATGCATCAGTCTTTGCTCGGCGTGCCCAGGAGCGAATCCGAGCCCATGGGCTTAGACTGATGACGGACGCATCCGAGGTCTTCGGCTAGGACCTGGCGGGAAAGGGAGTGACTGCTCGTCGACGTTGGCCGGATGGGACGCGCCAACGCGAGTATAGTCACGGAAGGCGCTCGCGCGGGCTTGGGTGTTGGAGAGTTCCCGCACGAGCGCTAGCGCAGCGCGCACCGCACGCTGCCTACAGGAGCTCCCCATCGCTTTGTGCCGCATTGCGCTCCAGCATGACTTCGCAGGCCCGCTCCTCCGTCCGTTTGTTTGGCGAGTTCCAGCTCGACGGCGCTGGCGCGCCCCTGTTTAACGCAAACTCCCCCCGCTTGCAGGCGCTGCTCGCCTGCCTTGTCCTGCATCGCGACGCACCGCAGACGCGGCAGCAGCTCGCCGTACTGTTCTGGCCTGATTCCTCGCAGGCGCAGGCGCGCAATGCCCTGCGTCAACTGCTGTTTCAGCTGCGCAAGACCTGGCCGGAGGCAGATCAGTTTGTCCATGCCGATGCGCAAACGGTGCGATGGCTGCCCGATTCGCCGCTTGACCTCGATGTAGCGCAGTTCCAGTCCGCGCTTGCGGCTGCGGCCAGGGCCTCGAGGCACGGCGACGCAGGCGCTGAAGAAGAACTGCTGACGCATGCCGCGGATCTCTATCGCGGTGACCTGCTGGCCAACTGCTATGACGAGTGGATCCACCCCGAGCGCGAAAAGTTGCGCGAACAGTGCATCGCGGCGCTCGCGCGCCTCGGTCAACTGAGTGAGGACCGGCGCGACTATGCAAAGGCGTTGAAGTACACACAGCAGTTGCAGCGGCTCGACCCGTGCCGCGAACCCACCTGCCTGGCGCTGATGCGCCTGCACGCGCTGAACCACGATCACGCATCGGCCATGCGCGCCTATCGTAGCTGTGTGGAAACGCTCGCTCGCGAATTGGGCGTCCTGCCCGGCGACCCCATGCGCGAGGCCTATGCGCGGTTGGCTGCGCAGGCTGCGTCAATGCAGCGCCAACGCCCGCGGCGGGATGCGATGCTGCCAATGATTGGCCGGCATGGCGAATGGCGCCGGCTGCTTGAAGTCTGGCAGCGTACCCAGCTGGGCGACAAGCAGTTTGTCCTGATCCTGGGCGAAGCCGGCATCGGCAAATCGCGCCTGGCGGAGGAACTGCTGGTCCATCTGGCCGAGCAAGGCATCACCGTGGCGCATTCGCGCGCCTATGCGGCCGAGGGACAGCTTGCGTTTGCGCCGGTGACCGGCTGGCTGCGCAGCCCTGGCCTGAGTGGTGCGATCGGCAAGCTCGACAGACTGTGGCTGACCGAGGTCACGCGCCTGTTGCCCGAACTCCTCACGCAGCAATCCGGACTGTCGCCGCCGTCGCCTCTTACCGAATACTGGCAACGCCAACGGTTCTTCGAGGCGCTTGCGCGAGCGGTGCTTGCACAAGGCGGGCCGCTTCTGTTGCTGCTCGACGACCTGCAATGGTGCGACGGCGAGACGCTCGAATGGCTGCGCTTCCTGATGCGTTTCGACGTGGCGGCAAGGCTGATGGTGGTCGCAACGGCGCGCCCCGAGGAAATCATGCCGCTGCACGCGGCGAACCGGCTGCTGGACGCACTACGCCGCGACGACCAGTTCATCGAGATCTCATTGGGGACACTCGACGCCGCGGAAACGGCAAAGATAGCGGCCCAGATCCTGGACCGGCCGCTGGCCGACACGGAGGCAACCCGGCTGTTCGAAGAGAGCGAGGGTAACCCGCTGTTTGCCGTCGAAATGATGCGGGCCCGCTCCGACACCATGCCGGTCGGGGACGCACAGGGCGGCATGGCGTCGAAGTTGCCGCCCAAGGTTTACTCCATCATCTCGAACCGGCTGGCACAGCTTCCTCCGGGCGCCCGCGAAATCGTCGGGGTTGCTGCAATCATTGGACGGGCGTTCACGACCGACATCCTCGCCCAGGCAAGCGACCTCGGCGAGGATGCCCTGGCAGGCGCACTGGACGAGCTGTGGCAGCGGCGCATCGTGCGCCAGACCGACGCTCGCGGCCTGGCCTTTGACTTCAGCCATGACAAGATCCGCGACGTGGCATACGCCGACGTGAGTCCGCTACAGCGCCGCCGCCTGCATTTGCGCGTGGCGCGAGCGCTCGAGCAGGCGTCAGGCGATGCGCCCGACGCGGCAAGCGCGCAGATCGCCTCGCACTATGAGCGGGCGGGCCTGCCAGCCCAGGCGGCGGCGTTCTATCGGCGCGCGGCCGTTGTCGCGCAGAGTGTGTATGCCTATGACGATGCCATTGCATTGCTGACGCGCGGGCTGGTGCAAGCGGACCGGATTGCCGATCCGCAGGAGCGCGCCAGTCAATCGCTGGCCCTGCAACTCGACCTTGCGCCACCGATTCGCATCGCCCGAGGCTGGGCGGCACCCGAACTGGAGGCGCCGCTGCGACGCGCGGTGGAACTGAGCCGGCTGGCGGGTGACGCCAGTCAGCAAGCACGCGCCCAGGTCAGCCTTTCATTTTTCCTGGTAGTGAGGGCGGAACTTGCACAGGCACGTAGCCTGAGCGAGGAACTGATTGCGGGATTGGGGCCGCTGGGCTCCGGTACTTACTCGGTGATGGCATGGACCAGCGTCATGGGTAGTCTGGTCCAGCAAGGCGACTGGATGGCTGCCGAGCCCGCGTATCAACGCGCGCACCGCGCTTATGACGAGGCCCAGCACGCCGAGCATGCGTCCCTGATGGGCGGTAACTTCGGCGTGCTGGCCGCCGCGTGGTCGGCGCACGCATTGTGGTTCAGGGGGCTTGCCGATCAGGCCCTTCAGCGTGGACGCGAAGCGCTGGAGGTGGCAAACCGGGTAGCACACCCGTTCTCCCAGGCGCTCGCGCTGTCATATCTCGCGACGCAGCATGCGCTGCGACATGAGCACGGTCTCACGCTGCACTATGCCCGCCTGGCACACGAGATCGCCGAACAGTACCACGTAGGCTACTACCTTGCCTGGGCAGGCATACTGCTCGCCTGGGCGAACGCGAAACAGGCGCCCGGCGCCGACGCCGTGGTGGCGATGCAGGCGGCGATCGAGGGCTTTCACGTAACGGGCGCACGCCTGCGTCTGCCGCTGTATCTGGCCATGCTGGCTGAATGCCTGGGCGACGTAGGAGAGACCGAGGCTGCGTTGGCGGCTTTGGACCAGGCGCTCGAATGCGCCGGGCGCACTGGCGAGCACTGGGTGGACGCCGAGCTGTACCGTCTGCGCGGTGAATTGCTGCTATGCAGCAGCGCCAGCCTCGCCGAAGCCGAGTCATCGCTGATCAAGGCGATCGAGATCGCCACAGCCCAGCACGCGCTACCGCTTGAACTACGTGCCACCCTGTCATTGACAACGCTGCGAACCTCGCAGGGGCGCGTCAATGCGCATGAGGTGGTCGAGGCGCCGCTTGCGCGATTCACCGAGGGCTTCGATCAGCCCGACATCGTCAAGGCGCGGGCGTTACTCGCGCGTTAGCTTCGGCTCGACCACCGCGCCCCGGTCGGGAGGCAGAATCCCCTTGTAACGGTTCACCTAACGCTTTCAAAACGCCGAGGTTGCTAAAACTCCTGCATACCAACCGGACAGGAGGCAACCATGGAAGCTTCATTGAGCGAACCCGTCGCAACCGCACTCAAGGCGCATTTTCGGGGACAACTGATTCAGCCGGGCGACGCGGCTTACGACCAGGCGCGTGCCGTCTACAACGGAATGATCGACAAGCGACCTGCGATCATCGCGCGCTGCGTCGATGTTGCGGACGTCATCGCGGCGGTGAACGCCGCGCGCGACGGCGGGATGCTGCTGGCCGTGCGTGGCGGCGCGCACAATGGCGCCGGGCTCGGCACATGCGATGGTGGACTGGTGATCGACCTGTCGCCCATGAAGGGCGTGTTTGTCAATGCCGGAAGCAAGACACTGCGGGTTGGCGGTGGCTGCACCTGGGGCGATGTGGATCACGCCGCCAGTGCCTACGGGCTGGCGACGCCGAGTGGCTTCATCTCGACCACCGGCGTGGGCGGACTGACGCTCGGCGGCGGCATCGGCTACCTCAGCCGCGCCTACGGCCTGACGATCGACAATCTGCTCAGCGCCGAGGTCGTTCTGGCCGACGGGCGCATCGTCACAGCAAGCGAGGACGAAAACGCGGACCTGTTCTGGGCGTTGCGCGGCGGCGGTGGCAACTTCGGCGTGGTGACGTCGTTCGAGTTCAAGGCTCATCCCGTAGCCACGGTCTATGGCGGCCCGATGCTGTGGCCGATGGAGCAGGCCCGCGAGCTGATGAAATGGTGGCGCGACTTCATCCTGAGCGCGCCGCAGCACATCAATGGCTGGTTCGGTTTCGTCACGGTGCCTCCCGCAGCGCCCTTCCCGGAGGAAGTTCACCTGCAGAAGATGTGCGCAGTGGTGTGGTGCTACACCGGCCCGATCGATCAGGCCGAAACGCACTTCCGTCCGATTCGCGAGGCCATGCCGCCAGCGGTGGACTTTGCCGGACCAGTCCCCTGGCCTGTCCTGCAGAGCCTGTTCGACGGACTGTATCCGGCGGGCTTGCAGTGGTACTGGAAAGCGGACTTCGTCAGCGACCTGAGCGACAAGGCCATCGATCTGCACATCAAGTACGGGCAGCAATTGCCGTCGATGCACTCGACCATGCACCTGTATCCGATCAATGGTGCAGCGCATCGCGCCGGCTGCGACGACACGGCCTTCAGCTACCGCGATGCCAACTTTGCCAGCGTGATTGTCGGCGTGGATCCCGACCCGGCCAACAACGATCGCATCGTGCAGTGGGCGAAGGACTACTGGCTGGCCCTGCATCCGCACTCTGCTGGCGGCGGCTACATCAACATGATGATGGACGAGGGCAATGACAACGTGAAGGCGTCCTATCGCGACAACTATGCGCGGCTGGCGGAGATCAAGCGCAAATACGACCCGGCCAACCTGTTCCGCGTGAATCAGAACATCAGGCCCGCCTGACGCACCACGCTTTCGACATGGGGCGCAGGTACCCCTTATCCAGAAGCCCGGCGCGACACCGCTGCCACGGATGGCAGCCGGTACACGCCAGGCAACGGCTTGCACGGCAGAGGCGATCCCGTGCGGCCTGTACCGTTCCGTAGCTGGTCGCCTGCACGAGGAGTGCCGTCGCGGCAACGCCGCCGACACCCCTGTTGGAGATAGCAATGCATAAGACTCTTGCCAAGACCCTGCTTGCCGCTGCCGCACTTGCCGCCGGGCTCAGCCAGACCGCCCACGCCGGTGCCTATGCCGATGGGCTGATCGTCGCCGCGCCGGGACACAGCGACCAGCGCGACGCCTTTACCGATGGCGCGCACAGTCCGCCCACCGAGGCCACCATGCTGCCCGTGGTCGCGTATCAGGGCAGGTCCGTGTGCGCGGTCCGTGGCTTTGATCCGTACCTGGACGGCATGCGCAAGCCTGACCCTTACACCGATGGCGCCCGCATCAGCTCGCGCGATGGCTTCACCGACGGCGCGCGCAGCGATGCGCGCGACAGCGGGGAATGCTTGTCCTGAGCAGGGCAGGGCAACGGGGCGGTTGGTCTGGGCCTGCTCCGTTGTCCAGGCGCGGGAATATGCGCCATGACTTGGGCATGCCCCGATATGACGCAACCCTGCGGTCAGGCAACCGAGTCCCGATCGACAGGGGTGTAGTCAAATCGCATTGCAATCGCAATGGCCTGTGACAGAACCCGCGTCGATTCGATCGTGGCGATCATGCGTCGTTGATTCTCCGTTTGGCAATAGCGGATCTGCAAAGCAGCAGACCACCTCGGTGAGGAGTCTCCGCGGTGGAATCATCGCGGATGACCCCACCTGCAAGCTGGGACATGACGCAAGCGGTTGCGAGGCATGGCTTCGCCATTCGTACTCTTGCAAGGCCATCACCTGGCGCTTACGAACAACTTGCCAGAGCGTCACCGCTAGTCGATCAGCTTGCCCTGCGCGTCAAAGAACGGATGCGCTGCCCCATAGTCCCCGATCGCTGCCGCATGCGTCACAAGTCCGTGTGCCGGATGCCACCAGTGCAGCAGGTAGCCGGGCGGCTCCATGCGAAAGCACGAGGGCGCCTGCGGGTCCAGGTCCAGCGCCACCTGGTGCGCCGGCCCGGGCGCGGTGATCGCGACCGTGCCACCGAAGCGGCGCGTGATGTGCCGATGCAGATGGCCGCACAGCACGCGTTCCACTTGCGGGTGGCGGCGCACGATGGCTTCGAGCGCGTCGGCGTTGGCCAGGCCCTGCTCGTCCATGTGGCCGATGCCGGTAAAGAACGGCGGATGGTGCAGCAACAGCAGGGTGGGGCGGGCCGGGTCGGCAGACAGTGCGGCTTCCAGCCATGGCAGCGCGCCGGGATCGACGCGCCCGCCGGGCTGGCCCGGCACGGTGCAGTCGAAGGCCACCAGCCGCAGCGGTCCCGAGTCGATGCTGTAGTGCACCGGGTCTTCGCCGCTGCCGGTGGCGAACAGATAGTCGTGATCGGCAAAGACGCGGCGTAGCGCGCCGCGGCTGTCGTGATTCCCCGGCAGCAACCGCACGGGCATGGATAGCCGCTGCAGGATCTGGCGCAGGAACTGGTATTCGCTTTCGGCGCCGAAGTCGACCAGGTCGCCGGTGACAATCACTGCGTCGGGCTGTTGCGGGGCTGCCAGCAGGGTGTCGATGCAGCGGTGCAGTGCACCGGCGGTGTCAACCAGCCGGTACGACAGCTTGCCGCCGGCCTTGATGTGGAGGTCGGTGATGTGGGCGACCAGGTAGGGGGCGGTGTTCATGCTGCCAGGGCTTCGGGAAGTGTGATGAGGTGGCCGGTGTCGATGCGCAGGCCGACGCGGTCTCCGGCGTGCCAGTTGTCGCGGCGCGTGGTGTCGACGATGAGCGGCGCGGAGGCGCCGACTTCCACCAGCAGGCGGGTGCAGTTGCCCAGGAACAGGGCCGTGACCACGCTACCGTGCAGATGGGCGTCGTCCGTGTGCACCAGCGCCACGTCTTCGGGGCGGAACATCAGGTCGGCGCGCTGCGCCGGCGCGGATTCGTGCGTCCGGGGCACGACGCCGCCAGGCACGCGCCAGGCGCCGTTCTCGGCAGCGGCGGACAGGCGGTTCATGGTGCCGATGAAATCCGCCACGAAGGCATTGGCCGGCGCGCGGTAGATATCCTGCGGCGTGCCCGTCTGGGCGATGCGGCCCTTGTCCATAACGATGATGCGGTCGCCCAGCGCCATGGCCTCGGCCTGGTCATGCGTGACATAGACGGCGGTGATGCCCAGGTTGCGCAGCAACTGGTTGATGTCGGCGCGCAGGGCGTCGCGCAGCTTGGCGTCGAGCGCGGTCAGCGGCTCGTCCAGCAGTAGCACGCGCGGCTGCACGGCAATGGCGCGTGCGAGCGCCACGCGCTGGCGCTGGCCGCCCGAGAGCTGGTCCACGCGGCGGTCGGCGAAGGGTTCGAGATGCATCATCGCGAGCATGTCGGCAACCCGCGTGCGGCGCATGGCGGCGTCCACGCGCCGCACGCGCAGCCCGTAGCCGATGTTCTCGGAGACGGTCATATTGGGGAACAGCGCGTAGCTCTGGAACACCATGCCCACGCCGCGCTGCTCGATCGGCAGCGCGGTCACGCAGGTATCGCCGAACCAGACTTCGCCGCCTGCATCGGGATACTCCAGCCCGGCGATGATGCGCAGCGTGGTGGTCTTGCCGCAGCCGGACGGGCCTAGCAGTACCACGGTTTCCGCGGCGCCGATGTCGAGATCCAGCGGCTGCAGCGCCAGCGTGCCGTCGGCAAACGTCTTGCCGCAATCGCGCAGCCTGATGGTGGTGGGTTCATGCATGACGGGTCTCGGTATGAGGGTTGGCCGGCGTGGCGGCAACAGCAGGGGCGGGCACCGCTTCGGGAACATACTTGCGGGAACGCGCGCCCAGCGCGCTGAGCGCTTGCATCAGCACCAGCAGCGGAATGATCATGACGAAGAAGACGATGGTGTAGGCCGAGCCGATCTCCAGCCGCATCGAGGCATAGCTGTCGGCCAGGCCCACCGGCAACGTCTGGGTGGTGGGCGTGTGCAGCATCCAGGTGAGGTTGAATTCGCCCACCGACAGCGTGACCACCATGAGCGCGCCGGCCAGGATGCCCTGGCGGCAATTGGGCAGCACCACGGTAAGGAAGCGCTGCAGGCGGCTCGCGCCAAGGCTGGCCGCTGCGTCCTCCAGCGTGCGGATATCGATGGCGGAAAGGATGGCCAGCACCGAACGCACCATAAAGGGCAGGGTGAACAGCACATGGCCGATCAGGATAAACAGCCAGCTCGTGCGCAGCGCCTGCCAGGTGCCGTAGAGCAGGATCAGGCCAAGCGCGGTCGCGAGGCCCGGAACGGCCACCGGCAGCATCAGCAGTTCCTCGATCAGCCGGGTGATGCGGTTGCGCCGCAGCGCCATGTAGTACGCGGCCGGCACGCCCAGCACCAGCGTGCAGGCAAGGCAGGCCAGCGCGATCAGCAGCGACAGGAAGATGGTATTGCGATAGAGCGACCAGACTTCCGCGAGCCAGCGCGTGGTCAGGCCGCTTTCCAGGCCGATGAAGATATTGTTGGTCAGGCCAGCCAGCACGGAGAGCACGACCGGCACGGTCATGAAGGCGCAGACCGCCAGTGTGAGCGCCAGTTGCAGCCAGTAGCCGGGGCGGCGATGGGTTGGGGTCATGGGATGGCTCCTAGGCGGTCGCGGCCACGGCGTCGCCGGAAAACCAGCGCGCGAGCGCCAGCAAGGCCCAGGTGACGGTGCCCAACAGGATGGACAGCGCAGCGGCCATGCCGAAGTTGGCGTAGTTGGTGAACTCGTTGTAGATGGTGAGCGGCAGCACGTCGAGTTGCGTGGCCAGCGTGAAGGCGGTACCGAACGCGCCCATGCTGGTGGCAAAGCAGATCGCGCCGCTGGAGATCATGGCCGGCATCATCGCGGGCAGCATCACGTCGCGCACCACGCGCCAGGGCCCGGCGCCCAGCGAGCGGGCAGCTTCTTCCAGCGAGGCGTCGAGCTTCTCCACTGCCGCCATCACGGTCAGGATCACGCGCGGGATCGAAAAGTACAGGTAGCCGACGAACAGCCCGGCCAGGCCGTAGGCAAAGGTCCAGCGCTCGCCGGCGAGCTTGTCGCCGACCATGGCCAGCAGGCCGTTGCGGCCGCCGAGCATGATGACCATGAAGCCGATCACCACGCCGGGAAACGCCAGCGGAAAGGTCAGCATGGCCACCAGCACGGACTTGCCAGGCACCGCGTTGCGCTGCAGGAAGGTGCCGGCAATGCCGGCAATCACCAGCGTGACCAGTGTCACGGCTGCCGACAGCAGCACGGTGACCATCAGGCTGTGCAGGTAGCGCGGACTGGAGACCACGGTCCAGTACACGCCCGCGCCTTGCTCGCCGTTGATGCTGACCGCCACGAGCCGCGCCATCGGCAGGCAGAAGAAGGCCAGGAAGACCACCAGTGCCGGCAAGGCAAACAGGAAGAGGGAGGGGGATCGGTTTGTCATGGCAGTGACGGGGTGATGGGCGGTGGGCGATGGCTTGGGTGAGCCGCCCGGCTGTCTCCCCGCTTGCGGGAAGACAGCCATCAGGCGGGAGACACCATCGCCAGTCGTCAGCGCGCTTGTCAGCGCACCTCCTTCAGATACTGCTCGCTGAACGCCTTTTGCACGTCGGCCATCTTGCCGAAGTCCACCGCCTTGGCCCGTGCGTATTCGGTGGCCGGCAGGAAACGCGCCTGTACTTCCTTAGGCACCACGCCGGCGCGCACCGGGCGCAGGTAGGCGTTGGCCCACAGCGCCTGGCCGGCGTCGGACAGCACGTAGTCGAGCACCTTGCGGCCTTCGGCCTCATGCGGCGCCTTGTTGACCAGGCTCATCACGTAGGGAACCACCACCGAGCCCTCTTTGGGGATCACGAAGGCAACGTTGGCGTGGTCCTT
Organism: Cupriavidus necator; assembly: GCF_016127575.1. Taxonomy (NCBI): domain Bacteria; kingdom Pseudomonadati; phylum Pseudomonadota; class Betaproteobacteria; order Burkholderiales; family Burkholderiaceae; genus Cupriavidus; species Cupriavidus necator. The sequence continues at coordinate 1,729,934 of NZ_CP066019.1, read as the reverse complement.
GTAGCGGGCGCGATAGGCGTTGAAGTCGTAATCGAGCAGGATAGGGATTTCACCGGACAGCACGCGCGCATATGCGGTCTGCTTGGGCACGATCGGCTGGTTCTTCTGCAGGTCCTTGAAATACTTGAAGGCCGGGCCGAAGTTGTCGAGCGTGCCGCCCATGGCCTGGTTGACGGCCACTGCGCCCACGTAGCCGACGAAGGCGCTGGCGGGGTCGAGATAGCCGACCAGGCCCTTGTACTCGGGCTTGAGCAGGTCGGCCCATGACTGCGGCACCGGCTTGCCGCGCAGCGCGTCGACATTGACCATGAAGCCCAGCGTGCCGGAATGGATGGCGAACCAGTTGCCCTGCGGGTCCTTCAGGCCGTCGGGAATGTCGTTCCAGTGGGCGGGCTTGTAGGCGGCGGTGACGCCGTCCTTCTTGGCCTGGATGCCGAAGGTCACGCCGTAGTAGACCACATCGGCCACCGGGCTGGCCTTCTCGGCGACCAGCTGCGCCAGCGACTGGCCGGAGTTCTTGTTGTCCAGCGGCACGGCAACGCCGGTCTTTTCCTTGATGGCGCGGATCTGTGCCGCCCAGTCGGCCCATTCGGGCGGGCAGTTGTAGCAGATCGCGGTCTGGGCGGCCACGCCCTGGCTGAACGCGGCGGCGCTTAGCGCCAGGGCAATCCAGCGCAGCGGGCGGCGCCAGGAAGGAATAGGTTGCATGAGAGGCTCCTTGGTTGAGGACAGGGGTGGGGGATGCAACATGCGCACGCGGTTACGCGCGGTTACATTGATGGCGGAGCGGCCACGGTGCCGTTGACGCGCAGTGCGTGCGGCAGCAGCGTGACGCGCGGCGGCGCCGCCGAGGCTCGTCCGCCATCGTGCAGCCAGGCAAGCAGCCGGCCGACGGCGCTGGCGCCGATCTCCGAATTGGGTTGCACGACGGTGGCCAGCGGCGGTTCGACCACGCTGCCCAGCGCGATACCGTCATAGCCCAGCACGGAGATGTCGCGCGGCACGCTCAGGCCGAGGCGCCTGAGGTCGGAGATCACGCCGATGGCCAGCAGGTCATTGGTGCAGAAAAAGGCGGTGGGCGCATCGTTTGCCCGGACCAGCGCGCGGATCTGTTCGGCATTGCTGGCGGTGTGCGATGGCAGGCAGACTGGCGCGGCGGGCCTTAGCCCGTGCGCGCGCATGGCGTCCTGATAGCCGGCAAAGCGCTGGCGCGCGCGGTCCGAGGCGACGAAGGCGCCCGATACCACGACGATGCGGCGGTGCCCGGCGGCAATCAGGGCCTCCACGCCGGCGCAGGCGCTGCGCCGGTTGTCCACCGATACCGAATGACGCCGGCTGCGCGGTCCGGCCTGGTTGTACGCCAGCACGTATGGCACGCCCTCGCCGTCGAGTTGATCCAGCACCGTGCTGTGCGCCGCGTCGGCCACGGTCAGCACCATGCCGTCCACGCGATGGCGCAGCAGGTACTCCACACGCTCGCATTCGCGAGCCGGATCGTAGCCGCTGGTGACCAGCATCAGCGAATAGCCGCCCGCCAGCGCCGCTTCCTCGATGCCGTGCCAGCATTCGGCGAACACCGCGTTTTCCAGCGTTGGCACCATCACACCGATCATGCGGGTCTGCTGGGCGCGCAGCTTGCTGCCGAGCAGGTTGGGGCGAAAGCTGAGCCGGCGCGCCGCCTCGCGCACGCGCTGCGCCGTGCTGTCGCGCACCAGGTGCGGGCTGCTGAACACGCGCGATGCGGTGGCGAGCGACACCCGCGCGGCTTGCGCCACGTCGATCAGGGTGGCGCCACCTGTCGTGTCGGGCCTGCCCCCCGCTGGATCTTTGCGATTCACGCTTAGAGCTCCGGATGAAAACGTTTTCATTGAAGGTGGAAAAAACGGGGCGTCAAGACATTCCGTCGCTGCACTGCCGCAGAAGGCGGCTGGCGGACGGGCGCCTGCACCCTGCCTGGATGGCATTTTGTTTGGCGTGGATGACAGGGGAATGACATCCGGGTGCAAAGGCCGGATGCCGGCCGCGTAGGAAAACGCCGCCTACGGAGTGCGCACCGCAGGTCGCGTGTCGCGTACCGTGGTCGGGGCGGGGTACACGTCGTCGCTGGGCGCAATCGGCTGACGCGGCGGTGGCGGTGTCGCCGCGGTATCCCGGGGGACTCCCTCGCATCCCGCCAGGGCCGCGGCCAGAAGGGCGATGAGGGAGCACTCAGCCAAGCCGCAACGGAAGGCGTGACCGGTGCGGGGGAAGAGCGTGCGGTGCTGCATAAGCGGACCCCAGGTGGCAATCCTGCCTCTAGCTTATGCTACTGGCGCACAACAGAGCTCTCCTGGAATGTGTGGTTCAAGCCTGACATCCCCGTATCCACCCGACAGTTGTATATTCTGGGCCGCGACGCATAAAGGCACGTGCCTGACTCACAAGCCTTGCTTCGTGGAAAGAGCTGCCGCCTGTGTATGCACTTCCTTATGCCGGCTCCTGTTGGCCCCTGACTGTTTTGCGCAGCATTTTCATAAGCCAATGCCTGCTGGCTAAGACATGAAGCCATGTGCCTGCAAACTCGCAACAAGCCGGGGCAGTATGTAACGAATCTATATGTAGTGGTGCATATGCCACATTTGAGCGGATGCAAGCAGGTAGAATCGCGCCTTCCGTGCCAATCGCAACATTCCTATAACAATGAGCCCCCGTCCGTCGCGCCTGCCGTGCATTGACGCCCTGAAAGCGGTCAGCTCCCAGTTGATCGTGCTCCATCACCTGGCCTTCTATGGCCCGATGTCCGATACCGCGTATCGGCTGGCCCCGGGGCTGGTGGACTGGCTCTACGACTACGCCCGCATCGCCGTGCAGGTCTTTCTGGTGGTCAGCGGTTTCCTCGCCGCGCGCAGCCTGGCGCCGCATGGCCAGCTGGAAATCAGCCAGCATCCGCTGCTGGTGCTGTGGCGGCGCTACCAGAAGCTGGTGGTGCCCTTTGCTGCGGCGCTGCTGCTCAGCATTGCCGGGGCCGCCCTGGCGCGCCAATGGATGGTGCATGATTCGATCCCTGCGCCGCCCGGCCTGCTGCAGTTCCTTGCGCACGTGACGCTGCTGCATAACGTGCTCGATGTCGACGCGCTCTCGGCCGGGGTCTGGTACGTGGCCATCGACCTGCAGCTGTTTGCGCTGCTGCTGGGTGCGCTGTGGGCCGCGCGCGCCGTGGCGCGCGGGAAAGCGCCGGCGGGTGCCGGGGTCAGCATTGGCATTGTGGTGCTGGTGGCGGTGGCATCGCTGTTCTGGTTCAACCGCGATGCCGCGTGGGATATCTGGGCGCTGTACTTCTTCGGCGCCTATGGCATGGGGGCGCTGGCCTACTGGGCGTCCAACCCCGGTCGCCCGGTGTTGCCGCTGCTGGTCCTCGGCGCGGTAACGTTGGCGGCGCTGGCCTTCGATTTCCGGCTGCGCATCGCGGTGGCGCTGGCGACTGCGCTGCTGCTGGCGGTGGCGCGCCGCGGCGGCTGGCTGGAGCGCTGGCCGCGGGCGCGCGTGATCGGCTTCTTCGGGCGCATTTCCTATTCGGTGTTCCTGGTTCACTTTCCGGTCTGCCTGCTGGTCAACGCGCTGGTGTCGAACCTGGCGCCGGGCCAGCCGGTGCTGAACGCGCTCGGCATGGTTGCCGCATGGGCGCTCAGCAATGTGGCCGGCGCGTTGTTCTATCGCTACATCGAAAGCGCCCGGCCGTTGGCGGCGCTGCGTGCGCTGCTGGGCAACGGCCGCGACCGCGCCAGCCGGCAAAGCGTGTAACGTTTGCAGGCATGGCCGTGCAGCGGTGGTACGGTTTCTCCCGGACGGCGACGTGCCAGCATGGCCGTGCGCGCTTCTTGTTGGTGCTTGTGCACCCGTTATGCCACGTCGCCTGCACGCCATGCGTGCATGCCGCCCGCGCAAACTTGCGTTCGGCGCCACACACATCGGAGCAACACTCGCGTAAATGGCATTGGGCGATGGCACAAAGGTTGCCTAGTATGGAATCGTAAACCTGACCATTTGGTCAGGATTCCATCGGGAACCGAGGGTGCCATGTCCGACCATATCGTCCTGACCTCGCACGCACGCCGCGACAAGCCGGCCGAGCCTATCCACTGGGGCGCCCCCACGGCGGCCGAGCGCGGGCCGGTCATCGCCAGCCTGGCGAATCCGGCGCAGCGCAATGTGATCGGCACTCACGCAGGTGCCTACGCCATCTACCGGGCCCTGGCGGTTGCCGCGGGCGCATTGCAGCGCGACCATCGCACCGACCTGACCGATACCGCGCCGGCGGAGGCGATCGGCCCGCATCCGCAGTGGGGCGACCCGGAGAAGATAGTTTCGCTGGATCCGTGGGGCCACCTGGTGTCCACCGTGTTTGCCGACCGCATCGCGGCCGGCGTGGATATCCGCCCGACCATCGCCGTCACCCGCGCGCATATCAACATGCCGGAGCTGATGTCGGCCATCGCGGCCGGCCGGCTCAAGCCCGACGGCGACATCCTCCATGCCAATGGCGATGTGCGCGTGACCAAGGCTGCGGTCGATCCGGTCTGGTATCTGCCCGGGCTGGCGGCCCGTTTCGGCATCAAGGAAAGCGTGCTGCGCCGCAGCCTGTTCGAGCAGACCGGCGGCATGTTCCCGGAACTGGTGACGCGGCCGGACCTGAAGGTGTTCCTGCCGCCCATCGGCGGCATGACGCTGTATTTCTTCGGCGACGTGAGCCAGCTGGGCAAGCCTGAAACCCGCGTGGCCTGCCGCGTGCACGATGAATGCAACGGATCGGATGTATTCGGGTCAGACATCTGTACCTGCCGGCCGTATCTGGCACATGGCATCGAGGTGTGCATCGAGATGGCGCAGCAGGGCGGTGTCGGGCTGGTGGTCTACAACCGCAAGGAGGGCCGCGCGCTGGGCGAGGTGACCAAGTTCCTGGTCTACAACGCCCGCAAGCGGCAGGTGGGCGGCGACCGTGCCGAGACTTACTTTGCCCGCACCGAATGCGTGGCAGGCGTGCAGGACATGCGTTTCCAGGAGCTGATGCCGGATGTGTTCCACTGGCTGGGCATCCGCCGCATCGACCGCTGGGCGTCGATGAGCAACATGAAGCATGGCGCGCTGGTGGCGCAGGGCATCGAGGTGGTCGAGCAGGTGGCCATCCCCGAGACCCTGATTCCCGCCGACGCCCGTGTCGAGATCGATGCCAAGGTGGCCGCGGGCTACTTTACGCACTACACGCCGCCGGATGCGAACGAACTGGCCCTGGCAAAGGGCAGGGGGTTGAACGAATGACGATGTTTCCCGAGGATGGCAAGCCCGGCATGGACCGCCAGGGCACAGGTAACGAGATGCGGCCTGGTGCCGGCTGGCTGAGCCCGGTACCGGAAGGGCATCCCGCTTCGGCGCTGCTGTGTGCCGAGGCGGTGCGCACGCATTGCGCGGCGGTCACCGAGAACGTGGCCAGCGGCGCGTCCGAACTTTTCACCTGGCATCCGGACCGCGTGCATGCCATTGCCGACTATGTCGCCAGCACCATCCGCCAGCGCTATCCTGACCTGCAGGTGCCGTACCACAGCCGCTGGCGCCATTTTGAAAGCGCCGGTGTCGACCAGCGCGCGGACCGGTGGCAGGTGCTGTGCGAGCGTGCCGCGCTGAGCGGGCCCGAGCACCGCGAGGAGCGCGCCCGCATCGGCATTGACCTGGTGATTCCAAGCGTATTGCTCGATGCCGGCGCCGGCCCTGACTGGCGTTACCGCGATCCGGCCAGCGACCTGGTGCTGACGCGCTCGGAAGGGCTGGGCGTGGCCAGTTTCGACCTGTTCGCGCGCGGCGGCTTCTCGGCCGCGCCGGGCGATCCGCTGCGCGCGGACGCCGAGCGGCTGCAGCGCATCGATGCCGACAGCATCGCCCACGCCTTCCAGGTCGCGCAGCACAACCCGCTGGTGGGGCTGGAAGGCCGCGCCGGCCTGCTGCGCCGCCTCGGCGAGGTGATGGAGGCGACCCCGGCGCTGTTCGGCCGGCCGGCACGGCTGGGCAACCTGTACGACTACCTGAAGGCGCATGCGGTCAACGGGCACCTCGACGCCGGCTTCCTGCTGCGCACGCTGCTGGTCGGCCTGGGGCCGGTATGGCCGGGGCGGATCATTGTCGAAGGCGTGTCGCTGGGCGACTGCTGGCGGCATCCGGCCGCGCCGGGCGGGCTGGTGCCGTTCCACAAGCTCACGCAATGGCTGACGTATTCGCTGCTGGAGCCGCTGGAGGACGCCGGCCTGACCGTGACCGGGCTGGACGCGCTGACGGGCCTGCCCGAATACCGCAACGGCGGCCTGCTCTACGACTTCGAGCTGATGGTGCCGCGCGACCCCGGCTTTGCCGCCGTGCCGCATGCGGTGGATGAGCCCGTGATCGTCGAATGGCGCGCGCTGACCGTGACCGGCCTGGACCTGGTGGCCGACGGCGTGCGCCAGGCGCTTGGCTTGCAGGAAGAAAATTTCCCGCTGGCGCGCGTGCTCGAAGGCGGCACCTGGGCGGCGGGGCGCCGCATTGCCGCCAAGCGGCGCCCGGGTGGCGCGCCGCCGTTCGCCATCATCAGCGACGGCACGGTGTTCTGAGCAAGGTCGGCCGCCAGGCGGCCGACCTTGCCGGCAGGCATTGCGTGTGAAACCTGGCATCTGGAGCGTCACCATGAACGACATGTCCGCTGTTCCCGCTGTTGAACCACTCGATGCCGATCCTGCCGGCCTGGCCGGGGTGCTGGTCGTCGACCACCCGCTGGTGCAGCACAAGGTCACCCTGGTGCGCAGCGAGGACACCACCACCGACAACTTCCGCCGGCTGGTGCGTGAAATCAGCCAGTTGCTGACCTACGAAGCCACGCGCGACCTGGCCATGGAGACGGTCGCCATCCGCACGCCGATCGCGCCGATGCAGTCGCGGGTGCTGTCGGGCAAGAAGCTGTGCCTGGTGTCGATCCTGCGCGCGGGCAACGGCTTTATCGACGGCATGCTGGAGCTGCTGCCGGCGGCGCGCGTCGGGCATATCGGCCTGTACCGCGACCCCGAGACGCTGGAGCCGATCGAGTACTACTTCAAGATGCCGGAAGACATCCAGGAGCGCATGGTGATCGTGGTGGACCCGATGCTGGCCACCGGCAACTCGGCCATTGCCGCGCTGAACCGCCTGAAAGAGGCCGGCGTCACCACCATGAAGTACGTGTGCCTGATCGCCTCGCGCCCGGGGCTGCGCGCGCTGCGCGCGGCGCACCCTGAGGTCGGCATCGTCACCGCGGCCATCGACGAAACGCTCAACGAGCACGGCTATATCGTGCCCGGGCTGGGCGACGCCGGCGACCGCCTCTACGGCACGCGCTGATGGACACGCAGGCCAGCGCCGCGGCGCGGCGCCCGCTGCCCGCGTGCGATGCGCCGGGCGGGCGCATCCGGCAGGAGAACCAGGCCATGATCCTGCGCGCGGCCGAGCATGTCTTTGCGCGCGCGGGCTTTGCCGGCGCCACCATGGCCGAGATCGCGGTGCGCGCCGGCGTGCCCAAGTCCAACCTGCATTACTACTTCCGCACCAAGCAGGCGCTGTACCGCGCCGTGCTGGCGCATACGCTGCAGCTGTGGCTGTCGGAGACTGACATCATCCGCGCCGAGCTGCCGCCGCAGGTGGCGCTGGAACAATACATCCGCGCCAAGATGCGGCTGTCGGCCAGTCATCCGGATGCATCGCGCGTATTTGCCAACGAACTGCTGCACGGCGCGCATGAGATCGGCGAGGTCCTGCGGCAGGTGCTGCGCGAACTGGTGTCGCGCAAGGCCGCGGTGGTGCAGCAGTGGATCGACCGCGGCCAGATGGCGCCGGTCGACCCCCAGCACCTGTTCTTCACGATCTGGGCGGCCACGCAGACCTATGCGGATTTCGAGTCGCAGGTATGCGCGGTGCTCGGCGTCAGCCAGCTGGAGCAGCGGGACTATGCGCAGGCCACCGAGCACCTGGTGGCGCTGCTGCTGCGCGGCTGCGGACTCGACCCCGAGCCCGCGGCGCCCGACCGGCGCGCATGACGCCGTGGCGCCGGAGCCGGCGCCGTGAGAACATCGCCGTATCGCCGTGCCTCCTGCCTGAGAGACCTCCATGCTCGACCTGATCCTGCGGCACTGCAACCTGCCCGACGGGCGCACCGACATCGATATCGGCATTGCCGCGGGCCGCATCGCCGCGGTTGAGCCGGCACTGGCCGCGCACGCCGCCGACGAGATCGATGCGGCCGGCCACCTGGTGACGCCGCCGTTCGTCGATGCGCACTTCCATATGGACGCCACACTGTCGTACGGGCTGCCGCGCGTGAACCAGTCGGGCACGCTGCTCGAAGGCATTGCGCTGTGGGGCGAGCTCAAGCCGATGCTGACGCAGGACGCGCTGGTCGAGCGCGCGCTGGCCTACTGCGACTGGGCGGTGGCGCGCGGGCTGCTGGCGATCCGCTCGCATGTGGACGTGTGCGATCCGCGGCTGCTCGCGGTGGAGGCGCTGCTGCACGTGCGCGAGCGCGTGCGCCCCTACCTGGACCTGCAGCTGGTGGCGTTCCCGCAGGACGGCGTGCTGCGCGCGCCCGGCGCGCTGGACAACCTGAAGCGCGCGCTGGACATGGGCGTCGACGTGGTCGGCGGCATCCCGCATTTCGAGCGCACCATGGCGCAGGGCGCCGAATCTGTGCGGCTGCTGTGCGAGCTGGCGGCGGACCGCGGCCTGCGCGTCGACATGCATTGCGACGAGAGCGACGACCCGCTGTCGCGCCATATCGAGACGCTGGCCAGCGAGACCGTGCGGCTCGGCCTGCAGGGCAGGGTGGCGGGCTCGCACCTGACCTCGATGCATTCAATGGACAACTATTACGTATCCAAGCTGATCCCGCTGATGCGCGACGCCGGCGTGGCGGCGATCGCCAATCCGCTGATCAACATCACGCTGCAGGGGCGGCACGATACCTATCCGCGGCGCCGCGGCATGACGCGGGTGCCGGAGTTGCTGGCGGCCGGCGTGCCGGTGGCGTTCGGCCACGATTGTGTGATGGATCCGTGGTACAGCCTGGGCTCCGGCGACATGCTGGAAGTGGCGCACATGGGGCTGCATGTCGCGCAGATGACCGGGCAGGAAGCCATGCGCGCGTGCTTCGCCGCCGTGACCGCCATGCCCGCGCAGATCCTCGGGCTGGATGGCTACGGCGTGGCGCCTGGCTGCCGCGCCGACCTGGTGCTGCTGCAGGCGCGCGACCCGGTGGAGGCGATCCGCCTGCGCGCCACGCGGCTGCGGGTGCTGCGTGCCGGCAAGACCATCGCCAGCATGCCTCCGGCGATGGCTGCGCTGGACCTGCCTGGCCGGCCGGCGCAGGTGGATTTCCTGCGGCGCGGCGGCGGGCAATAAGGATCACAAATTTTTTGTGTCAGGGTGTTGACAGTCGCTGACGCGCTCGGCATAATTTCTTTCTTCGCATCGCGGCAGCAATGCAGCGAAACGAAGCCCAGATGGCGGAATTGGTAGACGCACTAGGTTCAGGTCCTAGCGGTGGCAACACTGTGGAGGTTCGAGTCCTCTTCTGGGCACCAATATTTAGAAAGGCTCGCGCAAGCGAGCCTTTCTTCGTTTTAGCCCGGCGTGAGTGACCGGGTCACCGCCATTCGATACCGAGGCGGCGGTGCCGGATATGTGGAAGAAGCCCGCAGCGATGCGGGTTTTTTTCGTCCATCGTTTCCGTGCTGGTGCCGGGGCCGGCCTGCTTCAGCCGGCTGCCACCCCTTCCTCGCGCTGTGCCTCGCGCACGCAGTTGCGCCCTTCGGCCTTGGCGCGGTACATGGCAGCGTCGGCCGCGCCGAACAGCCGCTGCCAGTGACGCTCGCCGCCGCGCCCGATGGCCACGCCGAAGCTGGCGGTGACGCACAGCTGGGTGCTGCCCGACAGGAAGACCGGGCGCGACGCGATTTCCGCGCGCAGGGTTTCGGCCAGCGCGGCGGCCTCGCCCGGCCTGCCGTGCGGCAGCAGCAGCGCGAACTCCTCGCCGCCGAAGCGTGCCAGCACGCCTTCGGGCGGCACCAGCGCGCGCATCATCGCAGCGATGTCGCGCAGCACCTGGTCGCCGGCGGCATGGCCATGGCGGTCGTTGATCTGCTTGAAGCGGTCCACGTCGATCAGCACCAGGCTGGCGCTGTCGTGTGCCGCGTACTGCGCGGCCACCAGCTCCAGCGCGCGCCGGTTCAGCAGCCCGGTCAGGCTGTCGGTGCGCGCCTGGTGTTCCAGTTGTTCGGTCAGCGAGGCGCGCTCGCGCAGCTTGCGGCGCAGGATCTCGATGGCATCGAACAGGCGCCGCATCTCCGCCGCGGGCCTGGCGGACGCCGCTGGCGCAGCGTAGTGCGGGTGTTCGCGCGCCTCGGCCAGGCCGATCACTTCGTCGCCGGCGCGCAGCAGCGGCAGGATCACCGAGCGCTGCATGAACACCAGCACGTAGCCCAGCACGGCAAGGATCAGCGCCGACGTGCCGCACGCTGCCGTCAGTTCGCGCAGCGCTTGTGCGCGCGCTGCGGTGAAATGCGCGACCACCTCGTCCAGGAATACCCTGCGCAACCGCTCCAGCGGCTCCAGCGTGCGCACGTAGCGGTTGGTCAGCTCCGTCGGCGTCATCGAGTAATTGCCCGAGACGCGGCCCTGCGCAACCAGGCTGTCGATCATCGACAGGCCCTGGCCGAAGAACTGGTGGCCGGCGTCGGCGTATGCCTGCTCCAGCGCGGGCACGGCGCCGAACATGTTGTACGCCGGCCCCGCCAGCTGCCATAGCTCCAGCAGCCGGCCGCGCGAGCGCGTGGCGTCCACCAGGCTCTGCACCGGCATCGGCTGGCGCGCCGCCACGGGCGCCATGATCTGCGAGGCGATGCGCCCGCCATACTCGCGCAGGTCGCCCAGCATCCTGCCGGTCAGCGCCGGCGCCGCCAGGCCGTCGTCGCAGGCGGACAGTTCGCGCACCTGCCAGGCGATGGCCGGCTGCAGCGCGTCCACGACCTCGAACATGCTTTCGATGGCATGGCGGATCTCGTCCATGTCACGGTCCTGGCGCGGCCGCCCGGCGAGTTCGTCGATCTCGGCCCGCGCCCGCGCCAGGCGTTCGCGCACGCGCTCGACCATCAGCGGCGGCAGGTGGTGGTTGTGCAGGCCGAAGGGTGCCGGCGGCGGCGCGGCCAGGCGCGCCAGCGCGGCGTCGCTGCGGGCGCGGAACGCTTGCAGGCGCTCACGCGCGGAGGTGTTGGGCGAGGGTGGATCTCCCAGCACGCTGTTGGCCGGTCCACGTTCCGCGGACAGCACGTTGGCGGCCTCGAGCAGCTCGCGGTATGCCGAGATGTCGTACAGGTTCTGCCGCGCCGAGGTGAAGTCGCCATACGAGCGGGCCATCACCAGCGCGGCGAGCACCAGGGTGCAGAGCCCGCCGACCGCCGTGGCGATCGCCAGCTTGCGCTTCAGGCTGCGGCTGCGTCCGGCCGGCGGTGCCATGCCCCCGGGTTCGGACTCACGCCGGCGCGCACGTTGCCACAAGGCCATAAGGTTTGCTCCCGGCGGCAGCTTGCCGGGCGATGTCTGCAAGATTTGTCATTACCGCCATTATTGACGAAAAGGCGCAGCGGCCAGGCCGAATTTGCTCACTGACAGGGTCGTACGGGGCGCGCGCGGCCGAACATTCCCGGCTAACGCTGGCAGGGCATTTGACCTATGCTCGAACTCATCGGGCAGGCACATATAACGTCCGAAGGTGGTTGCCATGACTACGGTCTTGTCATCGAGAGAAAGGGAGGCGGGGACTTGCCCCGGGTGGCACGTATGTGCCGCGCATCACGGCATGGTCCTGCATCACCTGCAGTACAGCGTCATCCTGGCCATGCTGATGTGTGCACTGGCCCATGCAGATGACGCCGTTCCGGAAAGCCAGGGCGTCTCCGGCTGGGACCAGCCGCTGCAGGCGCAAGCCGGGCAGCCCGCCATGGCCGACGTGCCCGATCTGCTGGTTGCCGACACCGCTGCTCCTGCCTGGTCCGCCACGCCCGCCGAGCCCGTCACCGTCGAGTATGCCGCGCCGTCGCAGTCATCCCCATCCGCGTTAACGCTTGCCATGGGCCCCGGGCCCGATGACGATGCGCCCGGCCTTGCCGCGGTCGACCGTGAAACCGCCGCCATGGCCGAACGCCCGCGCCGGGTGTCGCTGCACCTGGATGACATCACCAGCGCAGGCGGTTTTGCCGACAGTCGCATGCGCACCATGGCGCTGGCGGTCGATGCCGTGGTGCCGCGCGCAGGCGGGCTGACCATCCAGCCGCGCTTGCAGCTGGCCTACCAGCCTGGCATGTCTCCCGTCTCCGGCATGCCGATGCAAGCCATGCCCGGCGATGCCAGCGCCGCCGGTATCGGCGTGCGCCTGTACGGCGCGCAGCCGACGCGGCTGGCCGGCATTTATCCCTTTGTCGAGGCTGACTGGTGGCAGGACAGCCGCAAACAGGTCATCAACATCAACGGCACCAAGATCGATGCCGACCTGCTGCGCGGGCTGTTCTCCTTCAACATCGGCGCGCATGGCAATACATCGACCGGCATGAAGCTGTGGTTCAAGGTGAGGGCGGGGCGCAACCCGGGCGGAACGGTCGGGGCGCGCTATCGGTGGTAGTGGTGGTAGTGGGGAGGGTGGCGCCAAATGCGAGCGCCGCAATGAAAAAAGGGCTTCCGTTTCCGGAAGCCCTTTTTCTTTCTGCATAGGTGGCGCGGCTGGCAGGATTCGAACCCACGACCCCTTGGTTCGTAGCCAAGTACTCTATCCAACTGAGCTACAGCCGCACACGAGAGGCGCCATTGTAGCGCAATTTCTGGTTTGCGCAAGCCCCCCGCCAAAAATCTTCAACTGGCCCCGATGCCCGCGCCGGTGCTACGCCGTGGCGTTCGACCAGATGCCGTCCGCTTCCTGCGCCTTGCCGTCATCGCGCAGCTTGAGCAGGTGCGCCAGCAGCGATCGCTGCGCAACCGGATGCATGCGCGGCGGCACATCGTCGTAGACGCGCAGCAGCAGCTCGCCGATCGGTGCCGGGCTCAGTTCGCGCAGTGCGGCAACGACCTTGGCCTCGCGCTGCAGCCGGTGCCGGACCAGGATGCGGATGGCGTCCTGCGGGCGCGCGATCAGGAAGCCATGGCCCGGCGCCAGCCAGTCGAGGTCTTCATCCTGCAGTGCTGCGAGCGAGTCCAGGTAGGCGCGCATGTCGCCATCGGGCGGGCCGATGACGACGGTCGAGCCCTGCATCACGTGGTCGCCGGTAAAGAGTGTCTGTTCTTCTTCCAGCAGGTAGCAGAGGTGGTTCGAGGCGTGGCCCGGCGTGTGGCACACGCGCAAGGTGCAGTCCTCGGTGATGGCAAGGCGCTCGCCGTGGTTCAGTTCGCGCTGTGGCTCGAAGCTGAGGTCCTGCCACTGGCCGGCAGGCGCGGCACGCCCGAGCACCGTGGCGCCGGTGGCGGCCTGCAGCGCGGCGGCAGCGGGCGAATGGTCCAGGTGGGTATGCGTGGCGAGGATCCAGCGGATCGGGCCGGGTGCGGCAGCAAGGATGGCGCGCACATGCTCGCCATCGTCCGGGCCCGGATCGATCACGGCCCATTCATTGCGCGCGCCGCCGCCTATCAGGTAGGTGTTGGTGCCCGGGCCCGTCATCACGTTGCCGTTGTTGGCGGTCACGCGCCAGACGCGCTCGGACAGTCGTACCGGCACGCCCGGTACCAGCTCATAACGGCCGTGCGTGTTGCCGTCGGGATCGATGCGGCCGATCTCGGCGTAGCACGGCTCGTTCGGCATCACCGGGCGCACGCCGGCCGCGCCGGTGGCCAGCCGCGGCATGATGCAGGCAATGCCGCGCAGCTGCGAGTAATAAGCGAAGCAGGCCGCGGCGCTTTCAAACTGCGCGATCGAGCTCAGCGTGCGGCGCGTGACGTGCATCAGCGGCAGGCCGCTGGCGGGATCGGCGGCCTCGCCGGGGCGAATCCAGCGGTGCTCCACGATCTCGGTGCCGTCGGGCACGGCCACCTGGCCTTCGGGGGCGATGGCGACAAAGAAGCGGGTATCGAAACGCTTGGGCAGGCCGGGGGGCGTCAGCCAGTAGCTGTGATAGGCGAGCCGGTCGGCCGCCAGGCGCAGGCCCAGTTGCTCGCAAGCGTGGGCCAGGCCGGGGCCGCCGCGCTGCACTGCCTCGCGCAGCAGCGCCTGGCCGGCGGCGTCGAGCTGGTGCGGCGAATGCGGGCGCCCGTCGCGGTCACAGGCAAACAGCAGGCCGGCCTCTTCATAGCATTCTCGCAAGGCGGCCAGGTAGAAGTCCAGGCCGCTGGCCGGCATGCCCAGGCGTTCGCTGGCAAGGGCGTCGTCCAGGCCGTGGGCATGCGCGTGCAGGGCCTTGTCCTGCGCGTCGAGCGTGCCGCCCGGGAAAACGTAGGCGCCGCTGCTGCGGTCGTTGGCGCGTTCGACGCGGCGTACCAGCAGCACTTCCATGCCGGCCGGCGCATCGCGCACGACGAGCAGGCTGGCGGCGGTGCGCAGCAGGGGAGCAGGGGTGGCAGGGCGGTTGCCGCTTGTCTCTGTGGTTGTCATTGTGTCGGCATCGTGGTTGTGCTGGCGGCACGCACCTGGCCGGAACCCGGGGCGCTGCCGCGTGCCATAGTTTAGCCGCGTTCAAGGATTCGCTATCGGCGGGGCATTGCCGGGCTGCCCGGGCGCGCCGGCTTTGGCTTTTCCGGCCAGAGGCAGTAACCTGATAGCTCCGCTTCACTTTTTGGGGTGCCCGTTGCCGGCGCCCTCCTTCTGAGGAGGTCCGCGTGATCCGAGCTTCTTGCCTGTGCCTGCCGCTGGTGTGCCTGCTGGCCGCCTGCGAAACGCCGCCGCAGATGGCACCGCGCCCTGTGCCCCCGGCCACCACCCGCATCACCGTCGATCCACAAGCCGCTTCCAGGGCCGCGTCCACGGCCTGCGAGCCGGCCGTGGCGGAAGCCCTCAAGCGCCGCTACCCGCAGCCCGGCAGCGTGATGCTGATGGCCGACCGCGAGCAGTACTACCTGCGCCCCAATGCGCAAACCTCGGTCAATGGCGAAGGCGTGTTCGAGCCTGACGACAGTTCGTCGGCGATCGGCTTCTACTACGCCTGCCTGTACAACGCGCGTACGGGCAAGGTCGAAGATGTGCAGATGCGCTATTGATCCTGCCGATCGTCCGCATTGCATGGCCTGCGTAGAAAATTCCAGGCCTCATTCAAGAATTGTTGCGCGAAACGAATGTAATCGCGCGTCCCCATTTCCTTGACCAACCGGTCGACCGGCTCTTAGCATAGCCACGCGTATTTTTGAAGTTCGCATATAGAACTGTAGTTCTAGTGGCGTAACTTTGGCCGAAACTGGAGACAAGGAAGCTATGAGCAAGATTGCCGGGTTCTTCACCGAACTCATGCGCCGGTACCTGCCGGATCCCTTTGTATTTGCCATCGGCCTGACCTTGCTGACGATGGCGCTGGCGGTGACGGTGCAAGGGCAGGCAGCGCCGGCCGTGATCGCCAGCTGGGGCAAGGGGTTCTGGAACCTGCTGGCATTTACCACGCAGATGGCGGTGATCCTGGCGATGGGCTACGTGCTGGCCACCGCGCCGTTCACTGACCGCATGCTCGACCGCATCGTCAGTGCCGTGCACTCGCCGCGCACCGCGGTGATCGTCGCCACGCTGGTGGGCGGCATCGGCAGCTACCTGAACTGGGGCTTCGGGCTGGTGATCGGCGGCATCATCGCCAGGAAGCTGGCGCTGAAGGTCCGTGGCGTGCATTACCCGCTCATCATCGCCGCCGCGTACAGCGGCTTCACCCTGTACGGGCTGGGCCTGTCGGCCAGCATCCCGGTGCTGATCTCCACCCCGGGCCACCCGATGGAAAAGCTGATGGGCGTGATCCCGCTGTCTGAAACCATCTTCTCCACGCCGATGCTGCTGACCAGCCTGGCGGTGATCGTCACGCTGCCGCTGCTCAATGCCTGGCTGCATCCGCGCAACCCGGCCGATGTGGTGGAGATCCGCCGCGACCAGGAACCCGCCAAGGCCGAGGCCGGCTCGGCCCACAGCATGGGCGGCGAGAACACCCTGGCCGCGCGCCTGAACAACAGCCGTATCCTGAGCCTGGCCATCGGCCTGTGCGGCATGGCCTACGCGGTCATCTACTTCACGCAGGGCGGCTCGCTCGACCTGAACCTGATCAACTTCCTGATCCTGTTCGCGGGCGTGCTGCTGCTGGGCACGCCGGTCAACTACGTGGCCAAGCTGAACGAAGGCATCAAGACCATTTCCGGCATCATCCTGCAGTATCCGTTCTATGCAGGCATCATGGCGATCATGGCCGGCTCGGGGCTGGTGGATACCATCTCGCGTGTGTTCGTGGAGATCGCCACGCCGCAGACGCTGCCGTTCTGGGGGCTGCTCAGTTCGTTCGTGATCAACTTCTTCGCACCGTCGGGCGGTGGCCACTGGATGATCCAGGGCCCGTTCATGGTCGATGCGGCCAAGGCCATCAACAGCTCGGTCAGCCAGACCTCGATGTCGGTGATGCTCGGCAATGCCTGGAACGACCTGGTGCAGCCGTTCTGGATATTGCCGGCGCTGGCGCTGTCCAGGCTGAACCTGAAGGACGTGATGGGCTACACCGTGATCATGATGTTCTGGGTGGGCCTGATCTACATTGCCGCGCTGCTGCTGTGGGGCGCGCAGATTGCCTGACTTTGACCCGCGGCCAGCGTGCCGCTGACAGGAGGATTGCCATGCCGTACCTGATCGAAACCGTCGACAAGCCCAATCACCAGCATGTGCGCCAGGCCACCCGTGCCAGCCACCTGGATTACCTGGAAGCCAACAAGGACTTGCTGCTGGCTTGCGGCGCCAAGCTCAACGACGATGGCTCGGATGCCGGAGGCGGCATCTATATCGTCGATGTCGACACCCGCGACGCGGCACAGCAATTCATCGACGCCGATCCGTTCACCGAGGCGGGTTTGTTTGCCGAGGTGCGCATCGTGCGCTGGCGCAAGGCCTATCTCGACGGCGTGCGCCATCTTTGACGAGGCAGCCCGCGCTGCCTCCATCCCACCATACCCCCGGACAAGGAGACCCCATGTTGTTCATGGCAGAAATGACCGTCAAGATTCCCGCATCGCTCGATCCACAACTGGTGGAGCAGCTCAAGGCCGACGAGAAGGCCATGTCGCAGCGCCTGCAGCGCGAAGGCAAGTGGCGCCACCTGTGGCGTGTGGTGGGCCAGTACGCCAACGTCAGCATCTTCGATGTCGGCGACAACGACGAACTGCACACGCTGCTGACCATGCTGCCGCTGTACCCGTACATGGAGATCAAGGTCACGCCGCTGGCGCAACACGGTTCGGCCATCGCGCCGAACTGAGCGCCTGCCATCCAGCCACCTGATCCTGAGCCAAACGCCATGCCATACGCCGACCTCGCCAACCTCCGACTGCATTACCGCCTCGATGGCGCCGAGCACCTGCCGGTGCTGGTGCTGTCCAATTCGCTGGGCACCAGCTTCAGCATGTGGGAGCCGCAGGTGGCGGCCTTCAGCCAGCACTTCCGCGTGCTGCGCTATGACACGCGCGGCCATGGCGAGTCGTCGGTGCCGGCGGGTCCGTACAGCATCGCGCAACTCGGCGGCGACGTGATCGCGTTGCTCGATCACCTTGGCATCGGCGAAGCCAGTTTCTGCGGCTTGTCGATGGGTGGCATCACTGGCATGTGGCTGGCCCTGAACCATGGTCCGCGCCTGCGCAAGCTGGTGTTGTGCAATACCGCTGCCTATATCGGCCCGCCGGAGAACTGGACCAACCGCGCCGCTGCGGTCGGGCGCGACGGCGTGGCATCGATCGCTGCCGCGGTAGTCGACAAATGGCTCACCCCGCCGTACGCGGCCGCGCATCCGGGGCTGGTGGCATCGCTGCGCGCCATGCTCGGGGCCACCCCGGCTGCGGGCTACGCGGCCAACTGCCTGGCGGTGCGCGATGCCGACCTGCGCGCGCAAATCGAAAAGATCACCACGCCGACACTGGTGATCGCTGGCTCGGGCGACCTGCCCACGCCGCCGCGCGATGGCGTGTTCCTGGCGCAGACGATCCCGGGCGCCCACTATGTCGAGCTGGAGGCCGCACATATCTCCAACCTGGAGCAGGCCGAGGCGTTCAGCAAGGTGGTGCTGGATTTCCTAACGCGCTGAGGCTCTGAGGCGGAAAGGCCGAGCCATGCGTGCGGCTTTCATCACCCCTGATAGTGCTTCATGATTCACCCGTGACCGATGCCGCCGGCGTTCGGTGCGCTTGCCCTCGCTTCCCGGCTTCAGAGGAATTGACAGGTCACCGGCGCGCGGGACAAGATGCGCACGGAATAGATGCGCCTTCGGGACGACATGCCGGCAGTCATAGCCGCAACACCCGAAAAGCCGCAAAAACATTGGGAAAACGGGGTCATGAAGCCATCCTTGTGTCAACTGGCGAGCGCGGTCACGCTTGCCGTCATGCTGTCCGGCTGTGCGTCCGCGCCGGATCACGGAACCAGCCCGGCAGTCGCCGAGCAACCGCCGTCCGACCAGGCGATGAAGGCCTTGTCCGCCGAGGTCTTCACCTTCGCCTATCCGATGGTGCTGATGGACGTGACGCGCGAGCTGATGACGCTGCGCACGCCGGCCAATACCTTCCACCACAAGCGCACCTTCCCGGACGCCAGCTTCACCGACGTGGTCAGCCCCAACGCCGACACGCTGTATTCGTCGGCCTGGCTCGACCTGTCCAGGGAGCCGGTCATCCTGTCGGTGCCCGATACGTACGGGCGCTACTACCTGATGCCGCTGATGGATGCGTGGACCAATGTGTTCGCGTCGCCGGGCAAGCGCACCACCGGCACCCGCCGCGGCAACTTCGCCATCACCGGGCCTGACTGGCGCGGCACGCTGCCCAAGGGCATGCAGGAGATCCGTTCGCCCACGTCGATGGTCTGGTTGATCGGCCGTACGCAGGCCAATGGCAAGCAGGACTTCCCGGCGGTGCACCGGCTCCAGGACCAGTACCGGCTGACGCCGCTGTCGGCCTGGGGTGGCGGGCGGCGCGTGCCGGAGAGGGCCGCGCCGCGGCCCACGGCCATCGACCCTGAAAGCTCGCCCGTGGAGCTGGTGGCGGCAATGGATGCACAGGCTTTCTTCACGCGCTTTGCCGCCTTGCTGCCGGCCAATCCGCCGGCGCCCGCCGATGCCGCCATGGTGGACAAGCTCCGCCGCATGGGCATCACCCCGGGGGTGCCGTTTAAGACCACGGTGATGGAGCCCTCCACCGCGCGCGCGGTGCAGGAGGGTGCTACCGCTGCGCTGGCCGCGATCGTTCAGGGTGCGCGCAAGGGCAATGCCGATGCCGGCAACGGCTGGGTCATGCATCGCGACCTGGGCACCTATGGCACCAGCTACGGCCGCCGCGCGGTGACCGCGTGGGTGGGCCTGGGTGCCAACCTGCCCGAAGACGCGATCTACGCCTCCACCCGCACGGATGCCAACGGCAAGCCGCTGCAGGGCGGGGCGCGCTATGTGCTGCATTTCGACAAGGACCAGTTGCCGCCGGCGCGCGCGTTCTGGTCGCTGACGCTGTACAACGACCGGCAGGCGTTCATTCCCAACCCGATCCAGCGCTACGCCGTGGGCAGCCGCGACCGCCTGCGCTACAACCGCGACGGCTCGCTCGATATCTATATCCAGCACGAGCGCCCGGCCGGCGCCAAGGCGGCGAACTGGCTGCCGGCGCCGCCCGATGGCCTGAACATGATGCTGCGCGCGTACTGGCCGGAGCAGGTGCTGCTGGACGGCAACTGGATGCCGCCGGCGGTGATGCAGGTGGACTGACGAGGCCGCCATCGAGGACAAAGGCCGCATGCCTGTGAGGGGCATGCGGCCTTTGTCTTTTCCTGCCAGCGCAATTGGCGCTACGCCGTCTCAGTTCGCGTGCGTGGCGCAGGCCGTGCAGGCGTTGCCGGCGTGGGGCACTGCCGCGGCGGTGGCGGCTGCAGGCTTGCTGAGGCGCTTCCAGGTCGTTGCGCCCCGCGCCGACAGCCGCGCGCGCAGCGCGCGGGCCGCGCTGACCATATTGGCCAGCGCTGCTTCGGTCTCTTCCCAGCCGCGCGTCTTCAGGCCGCAGTCCGGGTTGACCCACAGCCGCTGCGGCGGCACCACCTCGCAGGCGCGGTCGAGCAGCCGCTCCATGGCCTGCACCGACGGCACGCGCGGCGAGTGGATGTCGTAGACACCCGGCCCGATCTCGTTCGGGTAGTCGAAGTCGCCGAAGCCTTCCAGCAGTTCCATCGCCGAGCGCGAGGTCTCGATGGTGATCACGTCCGCGTCCATGGCCGCGATGGCGGGCAGGATATCGTTGAACTCGGCATAGCACATATGCGTGTGGATCTGGGTCTGGTCCTGCACGCCGCTGGCCGACAGGCGGAAGGCAGTGACGGCCCAGTCCAGGTAGGCATCCCAGTCGGCACGGCGCAGCGGCAGGCCTTCGCGCAGCGCGGGCTCGTCGATCTGGATCACGCGGATGCCGGCCTGCTCCAGGTCGCACACTTCGTCGCGGATGGCCAGGGCCAGCTGGCGCGCGGTGGTGGCACGCGGCTGGTCGTCGCGCACGAAGGACCACTGCAGCATGGTGATGGGGCCGGTGAGCATGCCCTTCATCGGCCGCTCGGTCAGCGATTGCGCGTAGCGGGCGGTATCGACCGTCATCGGCTCGGGCCGGTACACGTCGCCGTAGATCACCGGCGGCTTGACGCAGCGCGAGCCATAGCTCTGCACCCAGCCGTTCTCGGTAAAGCCGTAGCCGCACAGCTGCTCGCCGAAGTACTCGACCATGTCGTTGCGCTCGGCTTCGCCGTGCACCAGCACGTCCAGGCCCAGTGCTTCCTGCTTGCGCACGGCCACCGCGATCTCGGCACGGATGCGCTCCAGGTATTCGAGCGCGCCGATCTCGCCACGCTTGAACGCGGCGCGGGTCTGGCGGATGGCCGCGGTCTGAGGGAACGAGCCGATCGTGGTGGTCGGCAACAGCGGCAGCTGCAGCGCCTGGCGCTGGCGCTCGATGCGCTCGGCAAAGGGGCTGGCGCGGTCGGCCATGCCGGCGCTCACGGCTGCCAGCCGCTGCTGCACCCGCGGGTTGACCACCCGGCGCGAGGCGCGGCGCGAGGCCTGCGCGGCGTCGGATGCTGCCAGCGCTTCGGCGACCACGGCGTCGCCTTGATTCAACGCGCGGCCCAGCACGGACAGCTCGTCGAGCTTTTCGGTGGCAAAGGCGAGCCACGACTTCAGCTCGACATCGAGACGCACTTCATGCGCGAGCGACACCGGCACATGCAGCAGCGAGCACGACGGTGCCAGCCACAGGCGCTCGCCCAGCGCGGCCTGCACCGGGCGCAGCGTGTCCAGGACTCGGCGCAGGTCGGTGCGCCAGATATTGCGGCCGTCGATCACGCCCAGCGACAGCACGGCGTGCGCGGGCAGCGCGGCCTGCCATGCGGCCAGTTGTTCCGGCGCCCGCACCAGGTCGATATGGAAGCCGTCGACCGGCAGGGCGGCGGCGCGCTGCGCATGGTCGGCGGCGGTGTCGAAATAGGTGGCCAGCAGCAACTTGGGGCCGGCTTCGCGCAAGGCAGCGTAGGCGGTGTCGAATGCGTCGAGCCAGGCCGGCTCCAGGTCCAGGCACAAGGCCGGCTCGTCGATCTGCACCCATTCGATGCCGCGCGCCTTGAGCTGGTCGAGGATGCGGCGATAGCCCTGCAGCAGTTGCGGCAGCAGGGCCAGGCGGTCGAAGCCCGCCACATGGCTCTTGGACAGCCACAGGTAGGTGACCGGCCCGATCAGCACCGGGCGGGCGCGCAGGCCAAGCGCCAGCGCCTCATCGGCTTCCTCGAAGAACCAGGCCGGGCCGCCGTCGAAAGTGGTCTCGGCGTCCAGCTCCGGGACCAGGTAGTGGTAGTTGGTGTCGAACCACTTGGTCATTTCCATGGCCGGCTGCTCGCGGTTGCCGCGTGCCAGCTCGAAGTACTGCGTCAGCGTGAGCCGGGCCGGATCCAAGCCGAAGCGGCGCGGCAGCGCACCCAGCAGCGCGGTCAGGCTCAGCATCTGGTCGTAATAGGCAAAGTCGCCGGTGGCCACGGTGTCCAGGCCGCGGTCGGCCTGCAGCTGCCAGTGGCGGCGGCGCAGTTGCGCGGCCACGTCGCGCAGCTCGGCTTCGGTGCGATCGCCGCGCCAGAACGCTTCTTGCGCAAATTTCAGTTCGCGGCGTTCGCCGATGCGGGGAAAGCCGAGGATATGGGTGCGTGCCATGGAGGTTGCTCCGGAAGATGTCTGGCGCACAGTGTCGGTTTGCCCGTAAAATGAATCAAGCGACAAGTTTTAAACAACATATGAATGAGTTTCATATCAAGACAGACGGGCAACAGGTTGGGGGCGCCGCATGATCGAAGTCCGCCATTTGCGCTCGCTGGTGGCGATTGCCGAGTCCGGCAAGCTGGCCACCGCGGCCGAGCGCGTGCATGTCAGCCAGTCAGCGCTGTCGCACCAGATCAAGGCGATCGAATCGCACTACGGCCTGCCGCTGTTCGACCGCACGCGCCAGGGGCTGCGCTTCACGCCGGCGGGCGAACGCCTGCTGGCGCTGGCGCGCGAGGTGCTGGCCGCGGTCAGCGCCGCCGACCGCGATATCGAACGGCTCAAGGGCGACACCCGTGGCGAGCTGCGCGTGGTGCTGGAATGCCATACCTGCTTCGACTGGCTGATGCCCGTGATGGACGAGTTCCGCCGCCGCTGGCCGGAAGTGGAGGTGGATCTGGTGGCGGGCTTCCACGCCGACCCGATCGCGCTGCTCAGCGACGGCCGCGCCGACATGGTGATAGGCTCGCAGCCGGCGGCCCGACGCGGGCTGGAGGTGGCGCCGCTGTTCCGCTTCGAGATCCTGGCGGTCATCGCCAATGAACACCGGCTGCGCAACAAGCGCCGCATCGAAGCCGGAGACCTGGCCGGCGAAACGCTGATTACCTATCCGGTGCCCGAGCAGCGCATCGACCTGATCCGCGAGGTGCTGGAGCCCGCGGGCATCCACCTGGAACGGCGCACGGCGGAACTGACGGTGGCGGTGCTGCAGCTGGTAGCCAGCCGCCGCGGCGTGGCGGCGCTGCCCAACTGGGGGGTGAAGAACTACGTCGACCACGACTACGTGCTGGCCAAGCGCATCGGTGCCAGAGGCTTGTGGAGCGAGCTCTATGCCACGGTGCCGGCGGCGATGGCGCGCAGGCCCTACGTGGCGGACTTTGTCTCGATCGTGCGCGATACGTGCGCGGCGCAGCTCGATGGGATCGAACTGCTGCCGCAGGCTGCTTAGGCGCGGTTCACGCGGGCAGGGCCAGGGCCGGCTCACTGTTGGTGCGGCGCATGGCGGCGCGCGGTGCCGGCTCGGCCACGGCGTCGCTGTCGGGGTCATCCACGTCGGCAAACAGCAGTTCCACGTCGAAACCATTGTCGAGGCGGCGCAGGAACAGCCACAGCTGGCCGGCATCCTGCGCCGTCAGGGTGGCATGCAGCACGGCCTGCCGGGCCGCGTCGAAGCTGAGTTGCGCGGGCGCCAGGCCGGTACGGCGCGCATTGGCCAGCACCCATTCCATGGCGCCGAACAGGTCGGCGGTTTCGAGTCGCAGCGAGAGGTGCAAGGTGGGGAGGGTGGTGGCTGGCATGTGTTGTTTCCGGCAGGTCGTTCGATAAGGTAAATTTACCAGCCGTTACGCAAAATTGGCTTCTAAATTTTCTTCGATATGGCTTCTATTGGAGAATAAACATCCATTCATGGCAGAATATAAGGATGTTTCTTTTCTTGTAGATATTGCGATGGCACAGCCGCCCAAACTCGACGACACCGACCGGCGCATCCTGCGTGAACTGCGGCGCGATGGCCGCCTGTCCAATGCGCGGCTGGCCGAGCAAGTCGGCCTGTCGGCCACGCCCTGCTGGAACCGTGTGCGCGCGCTGGAAGAAAGCGGGGTGATCGAAGGCTACGCCGCGCTGCTGAACCAGAAGGCGCTGGGATTGCCGGATACCGTGCTGATCGAGGTCACGCTGGAGCGGCACGACGACGACATGCTGTACCGCTTCGGCAAGGCCCTGGCGGAATTGCCTGAGGTGATGGAGGCCCACTTGCTGACGGGCGAATATGACTACCTGATCAAGGTCGCCGTGGCGGGGACCCTGGGTTATGAGGAGTTCCTGCGGCACAAGCTATACAAGCTGCCTGGCCTGCGCCACAGCCGCTCGACCTTTGTGCTGCGCACGCTCAAGCGCGAGCCTTCGGTCGAGCCCTGAGCAGCTAGTCAGGCTGTCCTGAGCACCTCGGCGGTGGTATTGCGCAGCGCGCGCATAGCCTCGTTGCATTGCTGCGGCGTGGTCGGGTGTACCAGTAGCGCCCAGCGGCCATGCTGCACGGCCTCACGCACCGGCGTTATTACCAGTTGATGGTCCGGTCGTGCGGTCACCAGCCCCGCCAACAGCATGCCGAACACCATGCCCAGAAAGAGGGCCGCCCCGATTGCGAATCCCGGGCTGTCCATGACGGCCTCGACTCCCTGCCGGTGCAGGATGCCGACAATGGCCAGCCCGACCACCGCGCCCAGCGTACCCATCATCAGGTGCGAGCGCACCGCGGTGCGCGCGATGGCGTCGTTCTCGGGCTCCAGCTTGCGGCCGAAGTGCGCTTCGTATGGATGCACCAGCCGCACCTGCCCGCGCCGGAGATGGGCCTCATGGCAGACCCGTTCGGCGGCGTCGTTGGCTGCCGACCTGGTATCGAACAGTGCTGCGATCTTGGTACTGGCTTGCTCAGCGTTCAAGGGATTACCGGTCATGGCCTGCTCCTGCTGGGGCCGGGGGCCGCCGTCAGGTGATGCGCACTGCGCTTTTTGTCGCCTGGAACGGCTCCGGCGATGTCCTGTAAACCGAGTCTACCGACCCGCTTGAAGCGGCTGCATAAGGGGATTGCGCGTACTGCTGTAGGACTTCGCCGACGGCCGTCCCGCCCCGCCACGGCGGGGAATCCGAGCGCGAAGGTGCAATTCCGCTCATAATGTCGGCGGTGCCGGGCCGCGCCCCCGCCTTTTGACCAAGAATTCCGGTATGAATGACACAGAAATTGAGCTGATCGACTCGGCGCGCCTGCCGACGCGATTCGGCGACTTTACGGCGCACGCCTTCAAGGGCGCCGATTCAGGCATCGAACACCTGGCCCTCAGCGTGGGCGATGTGACGGGCGATGGCGTCCTGATCCGCATGCATTCCGAATGCCTGACCGGCGACGTCTTCGGTTCCTGCCGGTGCGACTGCGGTCCGCAGCTCGAGCTCGCCATGGAAAAGATTGCCGCCGAAGGTCGCGGCATCCTGCTGTACCTGCGCGGGCATGAAGGCCGCGGCATTGGCCTGGCCGAGAAGATCCGCGCCTACCGCCTGCAAGACGGCGGGCTCGACACGGTCGACGCCAACCTGGCCCTGGGCCAGGCGATCGACGCACGCAACTACGCCTTCGCCGCCGACCTGCTGCACCAGTGGGGCGTCAAGTCCGTGCGCCTGATGAGCAACAATCCGCTCAAGGCCGCAGCGCTCGAGAAGGCCGGCATCACGGTTACCGAGCAGTTGCGCCACATCGTGCCGTCCAACGCCGAGAACGAGAAGTACCTGGCTACGAAGCGCACGCGCATGGGGCACCTGCTCGATTGATCGCGCTTGAGCGCTGCAGGCAGCCGCCGCGCTGCCTGGACCGGCCCGCTGCCAGGAATCCTGGGGCGGGCCTTTTCTTTTGCCCGGCGATCGCGCGAAGAACCGTACTTACCCTTGGTTAGTTGCTCATGGAAACTATTGCCCATAGAATCTATCGGCCGCCTGATCACCCGTTCCCATGTCCAACACTGCCAGCACCACCGATTCCATCCTGGAATTCATGTCGTTTCGCCTGAACCGCCTTTGCGAAATGACCAAGAGTTCCGCCTCCGGCTTTTACGAGCGCGAGTTCGGCATCGGCCTGCGGGAGTTGCGTGTGCTGCGTTTTGCCGGGCTGGAGCCGGGCCTGACGCTGACGCGCCTGATCGAACTGGTGTTGCTGGAGAAAACGGTGACTTCCAAGCTGGTCACCGCGCTGGCAAAGCGGGGCCTGCTGCGCCGTGAAGTCGGCGAGGCCGACGCCAGGCAGCTGAACCTTTACCTGACCGCGGCGGGCGAAGCACTGGTCGCACGGACGTACCAGCGCGGCGACATGCTGGAGAAGATGTTCCTCTCGGTGCTGACGGAAGCGGAAGTGCAGACGCTGGACCGCTGCATCGACAAGCTGACCGCGGCCTTGATCGAGCACCAGCAGGGCGCGGATGCGCAGGCTGGCTAGCCCCGCGCGCGGCAATCCCTCAAACAAAACAAAGCAAGGAGACAGCATGTCGTTGAAGACCTATCCGGAATCCTCGCGCCCCTGGCGCCGCCTGGCATGCATGGCGCTGTGCGCGGCCAGCCTGCCGGCCTGGAGCCAGAGCGCCGGCAGCGCTGCCGGGAGTGTGGCCGCCCCGGCAGCCGCGGCGCCGACCCTGGTCGCAGCGCTGGACAGCGACCCGAACCGCCTGGGCTGGATGCAGGGCTTCCCGCCGCCGCCGGACAAGCTGATCACGCATACGCCGGGCGCCGACAGGTTTCCGCGCAATCGCTGGCTGTTCTCGCATATCCGAGAACTGGTGCCGACCGCGTCCGTCTGGCGCGGCGCCGGCCCGGCCAGCGCGCTGCCGCGTGCGGAACGGGATGTCGGCTCGGTGCAGTTCACCGATGCGGACGGCACCCGCCGCACCTTCGACGAGATGCTGGCGCTGACCTACACCGACGGCATCCTGGTGATGCACAAGGGCAAGGTCATCTATGAGCGCTATTTCGGCGCGCTCGACGGGCACACGCCCCATATCGCCATGTCGGTCACGAAGTCATTTGTCGGCACGCTGGCCGCGATGCTCGCGGCCGACGGCAAGCTCGACCCGGCGGCATCGGTGACGCGCTACCTGCCCGAACTGGCTGGCACGGCCTACGGTGACGCCACGGTGCGGCAGGTCATGGACATGACCATCGGCGTGCGCTACTCCGAGGACTATGCCAATCCCAAGGCAGAGGTGTGGGACTACGCGCGTGCGGGCGGCATGCTGGCCCGCCCGGCGGGCTACAGCGGCCCGGGGACGTTCTACGACTTCCTGAAGACCCTGCAGAAGGAAGGCGACCACAATGCGGTGTTTGCCTACAAGACGGTCAATGCCGAGGTGCTGGCGTGGATCGTGCGCAGGGCCTCGGGTCAGTCGCTGGCCAAGCTGCTCTCGGAGCGGATCTGGCAACCGATGGGCGCGGAGCAGGATGCGTACTTCACCGTGGACAGCATCGGCACGGAGTCGGGCGGCGGCGGGCTGAACACCACGCTGCGCGACCTTGCGCGCTTTGGCGAGACCATCCGCGGCAACGGGCGCTTCAATGGCAAGCAGATCATTCCGGCCTCGGTCGTGGCGGATATCCGCAGCGGCGGCGACCGGGACCAGTTTGCCAGGTCGGCCAGCGCGCCGGTGCTGCCGGGCTGGAGCTATCGCGACATGTGGTGGGTCTCGCACGACAGCCACGGCATGTTCCAGGCCGCCGGCATCCATGGCCAGCGCATCTATATCGACCCCAAGGCCGAGCTGACCATCGTGCGATACGCGTCGCACCCCGTGGCCGGCAACGCGGCCAACAATCCGATCACGTTCCGTGCTTTCCGGGCGCTGGCGGAAACGCTGATGCGATAGGGAGATGGCCCCGGGGCGGCGTGGGCAGCGCCGCCCCGGCAATACCGTTTTCTACTTTTCAGCGGCCGGTTGACCGGCCGCCGCGGCATCGCGCGGCGCCACTTCCGCCATGATGCGCTCGCCGTGGTCGCGCTGCGCGACCTTCAGGTCATAGTCCAGCTGCAGGTTCAGCCACGACTGCGCATCGCCGCCAAAATAGCGCGCCAGGCGCAGGGCGGTGTCCGGCGTGATGCCACGTTGCTCGCGGACGATGTCGTTGATGCGCGCCGCGGTCACGCGCAGCGCGAGGGCCAGGGCGTTGGCGCTCATGTTGAGCGGTACCAGGAAATCCTCGCGCAGGATTTCGCCCGGGTGGATGGGACGCATGCCGTCCTTGAAGCGAACCATGTCTGTCTTCCTCAGTGGTAGTCGATGATCTCAACGACCGCGGGGCCGTCGTGGGTCCAGATGAAGCAGATTCGCCATTGCTCGTTGATGCGGATGCTGTAGCGGCCTTTGCGGTCGCCGGTCAGCAACTGCAGGCGATTGCCCGGCGGGGAGCGCAGGAACTCCAGCGTCGACGCTCTCTGCAGCAGCCGCAGCTTGCGTTCGGCCACGGCGCGGATATTGCCGAAGCGCGGTACACAGCGGCCCGCGAACAGTTCAGCGGTGTCGGAACATCTGAATGACTGAATCATATCGTATATCGGTAATCGATAAATAGCAATGCAGCGAAAGTCAGGCTTTGGCCTGGCGCGAACGGTCATGAAAGCCGCTCGCCTCTCGCACCGCACCGTCACTTGTCTGATTCCGTGCGACGTGATCGATACCAATTCTTTTCCAACCTGATAGACTGTATGGATGTACAGTGGTCGGACCGTCCCCGGTCTCCTCCTTAACGTCCTGATTCGAAAAGAGAAATCGTGTCGAGCAAGCAGCTAATCCGCATTCGCGGCGCCCGCCAGCACAACCTCAAGAATGTCGATCTCGACCTGCGCCCCGGCGAGATGACCGTGGTGACCGGGCCGTCCGGCTCGGGCAAGTCCAGCCTGGTGTTCGACACGCTCTATGCCGAAGGCCAGCGCCGCTACGTCGAGACCTTCAGCGCCTACGCCCGCCAGTTCCTGGACCGGATGGACCGGCCCCAGGTGGAGCGCGTGGACGGGGTGCCGCCCGCCATCGCCATCGACCAGACCAACCCGGTGCGCAGCTCGCGTTCGACGGTGGGCACGATGACGGAGCTGAATGACCACCTGAAGCTGCTCTATGCGCGCGCGGCGGAGCTGTTCGACAAGCAGACCGCGCTGCCGGTGCGCCATGACTCGCCCGAAACCATCTACGCCGAGCTGCTGGCGCGCACGGCCGAGGGCCAGCCGCATCACGACGCGCGCCTCGTGGTGACCTTCCCGGTCGAACTGCCCGAGTCCGCCACCGACGATGAGGTCCAGCAGTGGCTGTCGGTCAGCGGCTATACGCGCGTGCAGGCGCAGCGCGTGGTGCAGTCGCCCACCGGCGCACGCAAGCTGCTCGATGTGGTGGCGGACCGCTTCCGCATCGGCAATGCGGAGAAGGTGCGCGTGGTGGAGGCGATCGAAGCTTCGCTCAAGCGCGGCGGCGGCCGCGTCAACATCTATGTGCTGGCTGACGGCGACGAGGGCCCCGTATGGCGCTTTTCCACCGGCCTGCACAGCCCCGACAGCGACCTGCGCTATGCGGACCCGCAGCCGGCGCTGTTCTCGTTCAACTCCGCCTACGGCGCGTGCGAGACCTGCCGCGGCTTCGGCCGCGTGATCGGCGTCGATCTTGGCCTGGTGATCCCCGACGCGCGCAAGACGCTGCGCGGGGGCGCGATCAAGCCGATGCAGACCCCGGCCTGGAAGGAGTGCCAGGACGACCTGATGCGCTACGCGGGCAAGGCCGGCATTCCGCGCGACACCCCCTGGGCGGAGATGACCGAGGCCGAGCGCCACTGGGTCATCCATGGCTCGCCGGACTGGACCGGCCAGTGGAACAAGCACTGGTACGGCGTGATGCGGTTCTTCAACTACCTGGAGTCGAAGGCGTACAAGATGCACATCCGCGTGCTGCTGTCGAAGTACCGCAGCTACACGCCGTGCGAAACCTGCGGCGGCGCACGCCTGAAGACCGAGTCGCTGCTGTGGCGCCTGGGCTCGAAGGACAATGCCGACGCCGTGCTGGCGCCGCCACGCCGCTTCCTGCCGCGCGGGGTGGACTGGGACCGCACCCGGCTGGAGGCTTTGCCCGGCCTGACCGTGCATGACCTGATGCTGCTGCCGATCGAGCGCATCCGCCGTTTCTTCGACGAGCTGACCCTGCCCAGCGCGATGCTGGACGATGCCCTCAAGCTGCTGCTGGCCGAGGTGCGCACGCGCCTGAAATACCTGTGCGACGTGGGTTTGGGCTACCTGACGCTGGACCGCCAGAGCCGCACGCTGTCCGGCGGCGAGGTGCAGCGTATCAACCTGACCACGGCGCTGGGTACCTCGCTGGTCAACACCTTGTTCGTGCTGGACGAGCCCAGCATTGGCCTGCACCCGCGCGACCTGAACCGCATTGTCGAGGCCATGCACCGGCTGCGCGATGCGGGCAACACGCTGGTGGTGGTTGAGCACGATCCGTCCGTGATGCTGGCTGCCGACCGACTGATCGACATGGGCCCGGGCCCCGGCGAGCGCGGCGGCAATATCATCTTCGACGGCACGCCGGCGGACATCCGCAATGCCGGCACGCTGACCGGCGAGTACCTGGGCGGGCGCCGCCGCGTGGCCGATGCCTCGCACTGGCAGCGCCGACCGGTGGATGCCAAGCTGCCGCGCATCGTGCTGGAAGGCGCCACCGAGCACAATCTGCAGGACGTCACGGTCGAGATCCCGCTGCAGCGGCTGGTGTGCGTGACCGGCGTGTCGGGTTCGGGCAAGTCCACGCTGCTGCAGGACGTGCTGCATCCGGCCATGGCGCGGCACTTCGGCAAGGCCACCGAGTCGCCGGGCGCGTTCCGCCAGCTGACCGGCGCGGACCTGGTCGACGATGTGGTCTTTGTCGACCAGTCGCCGATCGGCAAGACCGCGCGTTCCAACCCGGCCAGCTACGTGGGCGCGTTCGACGAGATCCGCAAGATCTTCGCCAAGGCGCCGATGGCGCTGCAGCGCAGCTACACCGCGGGCACCTTCAGCTTCAACTCGGGCGACGGGCGTTGCCCGACCTGCGGCGGCTCGGGCTTCGAGCATGTCGAGATGCAGTTCCTGAGCGATGTCTACCTGCGCTGCCCGGATTGCGACGGCACCCGCTATCGCCCCGAAGTGCTGGAAGTGAAGATCGAGCGTGCCGCCCCCGGCCAGCCGCCGCGCTTGCTGAGCATTGCCGACGTGCTGGAGCTGACCGTCAGCGAAGCGGCCGCCTGCTTTGCCGCCGACCCCGCGGTGCTGCGCGTGCTGCAGCCCATCGTCGATGTCGGCCTGGAATACATGAAGCTGGGCCAGCCGGTGCCGACGCTGTCGGGCGGCGAGGCGCAGCGCCTGAAGCTGGCCGGCTTCCTCGCCGAAGCGGTGCAGGCCACGCCGTCGCGGACCCGGCCCAGCGCCATCCCGCGCCGGCTGTTCATGTTCGACGAGCCGACCACGGGCCTGCACTTCGACGATATCGCCAAGCTGATGCGCGCCTTCGGCAAGCTGCTGGACGGCGGCCATTCGCTGATCGTGATCGAGCACAACCTGGACGTGATCCGCGCCGCGGACTGGCTGATCGACCTTGGCCCCGAGGGCGGCGACGCCGGCGGGCGCGTGGTCTGCACCGGCACCCCGGAAGACGTGAAGCGCTGCGCCGAATCGCATACCGGCCAGGCGCTGATCCACTATGACGCGGCGCTCGGCGAAGCCGGCACGCTGGCCGCCGAGCGCGCCGAGATCGAAGGCGTGCCGCTGCAGGCCGCGCTGCAGGCACGGCGCGCGCGCCGCGAGGTCGAGGGCGAGGACGTGGTGCGCATCGTCAATGCGCATGAGCACAACCTGAAGGCGCTCAACGTCGATATTCCGCACGGCAAGTTCAACGTGGTCACCGGTGTGTCCGGATCGGGCAAGTCGACGCTGGCCTTCGACATCCTGTTCCACGAAGGCCAGCGCCGCTACCTGGAGTCGCTCAATGCCTATGCGCGTTCCATCGTGCAGCCGGCGGGCCGGCCCGAGGTGGATGCGGTCTACGGCATCCCGCCGACGGTGGCGATCGAGCAGCGCCTGTCGCGCGGCGGCCGCAAGAGCACGGTGGCGACCACCTCCGAGGTCTGGCACTTCCTGCGCCTGCTGTACGTCAAGCTGGGCATCCAGCATTGCGTGCATGACGGCGCGCCGGTGACCTCGCAGAGCCCGGAGTCGATTGCCGCCCAGCTGCTGCGCGACCATCGCGGCCAGCACGTGGGGCTGCTGGCGCCGCTGGTGGTCAACCGCAAGGGGGTCTATACCGACCTGGCCAAGTGGGCCAAGGCGCGCGGCAATACTCACCTGCGTGTCGATGGCGAATTCCTGCCGGTCGACCCGTGGCCGCGGCTGGACCGCTTCCGCGAGCACACCATCGAGCTGCCGGTGGGCGACCTGGTGGTCTCGCCTGAGAACGAGGCCGAGCTGCGCGCGCTGCTGGCGCAGACGCTTGAGGCCGGCAAGGGCGTGATGCACCTGCTGGCGCCGCTGGACGGCCTGCACCACGCCATGCACAACGGCGGCACCGCGCACGTGGGCGAGGTCAAGGTGTTCTCGACCAAGCGCGCCTGCCCGGTGTGCGGCACCAGCTACCCTGAGCTGGACCCGCGCATGTTCTCGTACAACAGCAAGCACGGCTGGTGCACCACCTGCGTGGGCACCGGGCTGGCACTGACGCGTGAGCAGCGCGCGGCGTTCGACGATACCGTGCTGGTGGAAGACAACCGCGGCCGCGAGCAGAGCCTGCCGTCGGAAGAGCAGGAGCCCGAAGGCGTGGTCGACACGCCGTGCCCGGATTGCCACGGCACGCGCCTGAACCTGGTCGCGCGCGCGGTGACCTTCGACGAGAATGCAATCGTCGACGTAGCGCAGTGGACCGTGTCCGATACCCGCCGCTGGGTCGATGGCCTGCGCCTCACGGGGCGCGATGCCGAGATCGCCCGCGATGTCATCAGCGAGATCGGCAGCCGCCTGCAGTTCCTGGAGGAAGTGGGGCTGGGCTACCTGAGCCTGGACCGTGCCGCGCCCAGCCTGTCTGGCGGCGAGGCCCAGCGCATCCGCCTGGCCGCGCAGCTGGGCAGCAACCTGCAGGGCGTCTGCTACGTGCTGGACGAGCCCACCATCGGCCTGCATCCGCGCGACAACCAGATCCTGCTGGACGCGCTGCGCAAGCTCGGCGACAAGGGCAATACGCTGGTGGTGGTCGAGCATGATGAAGACACCATCCGCCGTGCCGACCACATCATCGATATCGGCCCCGGTGCGGGCAAGCGCGGCGGCACGCTGGTGGCACAGGGCGGCGTGGCCGACCTGTCGGCGGCGCCGGACTCCACCACCGGGCAGTTCCTGGCGCACCCGATCATCCATCCGCTGCAGGCCAGGCGCAAGGTGAAGCCCGGCGCCGCCGGCAAGCCCGCCGATCCGCCGGAATGGCTGACCGTGCACGGCGCGTCGCTGCATAACCTGCGCAAGGTGACGGCGCGCATTCCGCTGTCGCGGCTGGTGGCCATTACCGGCGTGTCCGGTTCGGGCAAGTCCACGCTGGCGCGCGATGTGCTGATGACCAACCTGCTCGATGCGGTGGGCCGCTCGGTGCTGTCGTCGCCGGCGACCCGGCGCGCGCGCAACGCTGCGAAGGATGAGGCCAAGGCAGCCAAGTCGAGCGCCAGGAAGCCGCTCAATGTCGAGCACAACTGGCATGGCTGCGACGCCGTCACCGGCTGGGAATCGATCGACCGCGTGCTGGAGGTGGACCAGACCCCGATCGGCAAGACGCCGCGCTCATGCCCGGCCACCTATATCGGCGTGTGGGACACCATTCGCCGGCTCTTTGCCGATACGCTGGAAGCGCGCGCACGCGGCTACACGGCGTCGCGTTTCTCGTTCAACACCGGCGACGGGCGTTGCCCGGCATGCGAAGGGCAGGGCGTGCGCACCATCGGCATGAGCTTCCTGCCGGATGTGAAGGTGCCGTGCGATGTCTGCCACGGTCAGCGCTTCAACCCCGAGACCCTGGCGGTCACCTGGCGCGGCAAGAATATCGGCGACGTGCTGACGATGGAGATCGACGAGGCGGTGGAGTTCTTCTCGGCCATGTCGAACATCGCCCATCCGCTGCAGCTGATGAAGGACGTGGGCCTGGGCTACCTGACGCTGGGCCAGCCGTCGCCAACGCTGTCCGGCGGCGAGGCGCAGCGCATCAAGCTGGTGACTGAACTGAGCAAGGTGCGCGACGACATCACGCGACGTGGCCAGAAGGCGCCGCATACGCTGTACGTGCTGGACGAGCCCACCGTGGGCCTGCATATGGCCGACGTGGCGCGCCTGATCCGCGTGCTGCATCGGCTCACGGACGGCGGGCACAGCGTGGTGGTGATCGAGCATGACCTCGACGTGATTGCCGAGGCCGACTGGATCATCGACCTTGGCCCCGAAGGCGGTGCGGGCGGGGGCGCCATTGTCGGCGCGGCCGATCCGGAGGCCTTGTCGCGCAACGCGGCCAGCCATACCGGTGCAGCGCTGGTGCCGGTGCTGGCACGGGGCAATGCCGTGGCAGGCAAGGTGAGCATCGCCTGAGGGATTGGCGCAGCGAAGGGCGTACGGGCACGCCTTTCGCTTGACCATGGCTACTGGCGTGCACATCGCGCGCAACCGGAGGTAACCATGAAGCATATCCGTCCCAGCCGAATCCTTGCGGCCGTGGCCCTGGCCGCTGCCGCAATCCCCGCCCTGGCGCAGGCGCCGGGCACGCCGCGCGGCACCTATGACCCGTATTCGCAAGGCGCGCGCAGCACCGACAAGTTCGACCCGTACACCCAGGGCGCCAACGCCCCCACCCGAACCGACCTGGCACCCGCGCCAGAGGCCCAGCCTTCGACCGTGCCGGCGCAGCCTGGCGTGCCTGGCACGACCATGCAGCGCGCCCCGGATCCATACACGGAGGGCGCACGTTGGGAAAGCCCAGACCTCGGCCGCCGCATCGGCAAGCCGAACCCGTTCCTGGATGGCGCCTGAGCATAGCGGCCAGCGCTGCCGGCCATGCGAATGCAACCGGACTTACCGCCTCTTGTAAATCCTGCCCAGGCGCGTGACCCTGGCGACACGCCTGCGGTCGCCAGCGCGCGGGCAGGGCTGCACTGCGCGGCGGACGCGGCCGGCATCGCCAGCATGACGGTGGTCAGCTACAACATCCACCGCGCCGTGGGCACGGACCGCCGCTATCGGCCTGACCGCATCGCAACGGTGCTGGAGGAACTGGACGCCGATATCGTCGCGCTGCAGGAAGTGGAATCCGGCAGCAGCAACGACCATACCCTGGAATACCTGGCCGGCCATACCGGCATGCACGTGGTCTCTGGATTTACGCGCGTGCGCGGCAATGCCGACTATGGCAATGCGCTGCTGGCGCGCTTTGCGCCGCAGGCGGTGAACCAGATCGACCTGACGGTGAAGGGCTGCGAGCCGCGCGGTGCCATCGATGTCACGCTGGCGTGCACGGCCTCGGGCTGGGAGAGCGCGCTGCGCGTGATTGCCACCCACCTGGGCCTGCGCCCCGGTGAGCGCCGGCGCCAGGTGCAGCAGTTGCTCAACTACGTGGCCGCCGCACCGCCGTTGCCGACCATCCTGCTCGGTGACGTCAATGAATGGTTCCTGTGGGGCCGGCCATTGCGCTGGCTGCATGCGTATTTCGAGCATGCGCCGCACACCGCCACCTTCCCGTCGCGCTGGCCGGTGTTTGCCCTCGATCGCATCTGGGTGTCGCCGCGCGCGCACCTGGTGTCGGTGGCCAGCCACCGTTCGCCGCTGGCGCGCGTCGCCTCCGACCACCTGCCGCTGCTGGCTCGCTTTGAGGTGCCCGCAGCGCCGCAGTATGACGGTGGAGACCTCAGTGCGACATAGCGGTGGCTTTGATGAGCGTCCCGGCCGGATCAAGACGGGGATTCCGGGCGCACCGGGGCCCCCGTTCGTCTTGCCGCACGGATACGTCCTTGCCGGGCGCTAGCTAACGCGGTGCGCGGGGTGGGCGTTCCTCGCGCTCATCGGTGTGGTCGGCCTTGTCGACCGGCACTTCGGCCGGCAGGTCTTCGGCGGCATGCATCACTTCATCGGCGATCTCTTCCTCCGGGCTTTCCTCATCCTGCGCGGTGTGGGCCTCGTTCTCGCGCTGCTCGATTTCTTCGTCGATATCGTCGGTTTCCTGTTCGAGATCGGGGTCGAGCGTGCTCGGGATATGGCCCGCGTCGGCGCGCGCGGCACCGGACGCGGTGTTCTCGCGCGAACGGCGGCCGGCGGAAGCCTGCGCGCCTTCGCGCGGCGCGGGCGCGGTGCCGCCCACACGGTCACCGTGGCGTGGGCCGATACGGTGGGTACGTACGGTCTTGCTCATCGTGCCTCCTGTTCGGTTGGCTCGGCGGATTCAGTGGTTCTCCACTGGCGCTTCGCTGTCATCGGGCCTGTCGCCGCGGCGCCTGACTGAAGGCGGCTCGGTGTTCTCATCCGGGATGTCATGCTCGCGCTCGACATCGTGGCGGCGGTCGCGCCCGGGCTTGCCCCGTTCATGTTCGGTGTCGGGGCCGCCCTTGTGCGGGTCGGGACGCTCGCTGCGGCGTCGCGTGGTGTCATGGTCGGGCTGGCGATGGGTGCTCATGGCGTCTCCACGGAGGTTGGCATGGCGCTGCCGGTCAGTCGGTGCCGGCGCGCAGCTCGTCGGATACGGCGCTCACACCGCGCACCGAACGAGCCAGTTCCATTGCCATCGTACGCTGTTTATCGTCGCGCACGGTGCCTTCCAGCTTGACCACGCCGTCAGTGGTGGATACGCGGATCCTGGCGGGGTCCAGCGTGCGCGCGTTGGCCAGGCGGGCCTGGACTTCGGCAGTGATGGCGCGGTCGCTGGCGGCTGCGGTGTCGCGCGGCGCGGCCGTGCGGCCCGTTGATGACGGCGCCGCCGGCGCATCGGTCGGGGCGGCCGCAACGGCCTGGGAGGCGGCCATCGCCAGCACCGCCAGAGGCAGCGCCAGGCGGGCGATGCGGAAGCGTGGTGTCATGACGATCCTCCTGTACTTGGCAGCGGGCAGGGCGATTCCTGCTCCGCATCTGCCTTTGACCTGCAAGCTCCGTTCCCGGCGCCGGCGTCGGCGCAGCCGGTGCGGAGCTGGGTCCTGTGCGGCTTGCGACGCTGCCGGTTCGGCGCACACGGCGTAGTTTTTACAGCCGCGGCAGAAACTGCATGTGCAGCCTGCCAGCGCCCGCGCGGCATGACCGGCGCGATGCTTGCGCCGTCGTGTGATTGCGTGCCGTCGTGTCTATAGTGGAGGAAATGCTGGCAAAAACTGGCGAGCGGCAAGTGCCGGCGAGCACAGCCCGCAACGCCGGCCCCATGCCGCGGCGGCCCCCTGTGCGCCGCGTGCCGCCGGGCCCGACAGCGCAGCCGGGGGGGAGCGGCTCATCCGTTGCGAGGTAGTCATGAACCTAGCCAGCATCCTGTCCACCGTCGTCCTGGCCTCGTCCGTCTCGGTGTCTTCGGCGCCGGTGGAGCGCCAGCTGCTTGCGATGACGCCCACGGACTTCGCCCAGCGCTTCAATGCCGTGGCCCACGACACCGGCTCCGGCCTGGCCCTGCCCAGCTTCAAGGTCAAGCCGGGCTGGCACCGCGCCGCGCCCAGCTCGGGGGTGTCGGTGCTGGTGCGCGCCAGCCGCTCGGGCTACGCCATCGATGAGGTGGTGGTGGTGTGCCGCGAGGTCGAGCGCTGCTTCCTGACCATCTGCACGGCCGCGCTTGCGATTGACGACAGCGTCAACCCGCTGCTGCTGCAGCGCTTTATCGTGGCTCGCATCGCGACCGAGCTCGGTGAGGTCGGCCTGGTGATGTCGGGCCTGGCGTATATCGTTGTCACGCCCAAGGAGGACGATTACGTTGCCGTCGTGATCCGGCCCTACCTGCCGCAGGAACGCGGCGCTTCGCCCGGCCAGGCGAGGCGCGGGCCGCACGACGGCGCGCAGCCGCCGCAGCACGGCCAGGCGGCGCCGCATGGCACGCCACGCCATCACCATGGCCCGCTGACGCCGATCGTGTTGCACACGGCGGTGCAGAAGTCCTGAGGCCGCGAGCGTTCGCGCTGCCCCTGGGCCGCTTACGGCTGGCGCAGCAGCAGCGCCACCGGCAAGCCGCCCAGCACCTCGCGCAGGCGCAGCCGGCCCATGGGTGCGTCCAGCACGTGGCCGGTCAGCGCATCGGTCCAGCGGCTCGGCTGCGGCGCGCCCACGTTCAGGGCGGTGTCGCCCCAGCCCGCGGGCGGGATGCGCGGCATGGTCGGGTCGACCTGCGTGGCCACCAGCCGCGTCACCACGGTGATGGCCTGGTGCGCATCCGCGGTGCGGGCAAAGGCCAGCACCTGCGGCACCAGCGCGCCTTGCGCCGCCAGCATGCTGTATTGCCCGTCGGCAAAGAGCCGGGGATGGGCGTGGCGTACTGCCAGCACCTGGCGTATCAGCTGCTGCTTGATGCGCCCGTCGCGCCAGTGCGCCAGCCAGTGGGCCCAGCCAGCGCTGCAGCCCAGGCGCGCGCGCAGTTGCGCAAAATCGGGCGGGCGCCGGTTGTCGGGGTCTACCAGGCTCAGGTCCCAGCCTTCGCATCCCTGGTAGCGGTCGGGGATGCCTGGTGCGGTCAGCTGGACCAGCACCTGTGCCAGGCTGTTGACGGCGCCTGCCACGGCAATGTGCTGCGCAAACTGGCCGATATGCGCCAGCACACCCGATGGCCAGTCCGCCGCGATGGCGCGCAGGAAGCCCTCGCACGCGGCTTCGTAGGCTGCGTCGGGGCAGGTCCAGTTGCCGTGGCGCTTGGCTTCGCGGATGGCCTTGAGCTGCCACGCGGACACGCGCTCCAGGAAGGCCTCGACGGTGTTGCTGCCTGCAGGCTTGCCGATGTCCTCCATCGGCCACGCGCCGACCAGGGTCTGGTACAGCATCAGGCGGTCGCCGGGGTCCGGGGCCTGCGGCAGCGTCGACAGCAGCGGTGCGCAGGCGCGTTCCCATGCCGCCACGGCCTCGGCCCAGGCAGCGGGCATCTCGCTCAGCACGGCCAGGCGCATGCGTGTGTCCTCGCCGCGCTTGTGGTCGTGGGTCGCAGTGGCCAGCATGGCATGAGGACAGGCCATGCGCCGCGCCGCCATGCGCGCGTGGAACTGCGCCGGCGGCAGCGCCAGCGTGCCGGGGTCGCTGCCTACCTCGTTGCGCGACAGCAGCCGCCCGTAGCGGTAGAACGCGGTGTCTTCGCCGGCCTTGGCTGCCAGGGCGGGCATCAGTTGCTGCAGGCGGCGGCGCAGTACGCCGGTTTCGCTGTCGGGCGGGGCTGGCGTGCGCAGGCAGCCGCCGATAAAGGCCAGTGCCACGGCCTCGTCCGGGGCGAGGTCGGCACGCGCCGCCTGCATGGCCTGGTCCAGCATGGCATGGTCGGCCTGTGCGGCAGTGGCGTCGCGTGCGCCGGGTTGCGCGTCAAAGTAGCTGCGGTAGACGGGCACCGCCGCCATCAGCGCGGCCAGCGCGCGCCGCAGCGCCGCGCGTGTCAGGTCACGCGTGCCGGGCTCCTGCTTCGCGCAGTCGTGCAGGCAGGCGGCGGCGCCTTCGTACTCGGTTACCAGGTGCCGCTCCAGCACCTGGCGCCGTGCCGCCGCGACATGGGCGGCATACGGGCGCGCATCGCCGCTGGCCGAAGTCCACAGCGCGCCCAGCGGCGCCTCGCCGTTGCCGTCGTGCAGCACGGCGGCAACCTCGTCCATGAAGTCGTAGCCCGTGGTGCCATCCACCTGCCAGTCCGGCGCCAGCCGTTCGCGCGGGCCCAGGATCTTCTCGACCACCAGCCACGGGTGCGCCAGCCGCAGCAACGGCGGGCGCGCGGCTGCGTGCCGGTCCAGTTCGGCGCGCAGCCGGCGGCAGTAGCCGGCAGGATCGGCCAGGCCGTCGACATGATCGACACGCACGCCGTCGATCCAGCCTTCGCGCAGCAGGCGGAAGACCAGCGCGTGGACGGCGTCGAATACCTGCGGGTCTTCCTCGCGCACGCCGACGAGATCGCTGATCTCGAAAAAGCGCCGCCAGTTCAGTGCCGCGGCGGCGGTGCGCCACCAGGTCAGCCGGTAGTGCTGGCGCTCCAGCAGTGCGTGCAGCCGGGTGCGGCCTTCGGCCTGCGTGGGGTCGTACCAGCCGGGCTGGGTTGCGGCGGCGGCATCCACGCTGCCCGGCGCCAGCGGCAGCGAGTGCTCGAAGTAGCGCAGGTGGGCGGCATCGTCTGCGCTTGCAGGCACCCATTGCAGCTCGCCCGCCACCAGCGTGTCCCAGTAGGACTGGCCCAGTATCGGCAGCAGCACCTTGCCATGCAGGGCGGGGTCGCGCGGGGTCCAGTCGATGTCGAAGCTGGCGGCGCAGCGGCTGGCGCGTCCGTGGGTCAGCACGTCGCGCCACCAGTGGTTGTGGGTGGGGTCGGCCGCCATGTGGTTGGGCACGATGTCCAGCACCAGGCCGAGGCCGGCGGCGCGGGCGCGCCCGGCCAGCGCTTTCAGGCCGGGCTCGCCGCCCAGCTCGTCGCGCACGCGGGTGAAGTCGGTGACATCGTAGCCATGGGTGGAGGCGGGGCGCGCGCTGCACACAGGCGACAGGTACAGGTGGCTGACGCCGAGCGCGGCGTAGTAGTCGACCACGGCAGCAGCATCGGCAAAGGTAAAGCCCGGGTGCAGCTGCAGCCGCGCGGTGGCGCGGGGCAGGTCATGGTCGCCGCCATCGCCATCGCCATGGCTGCCTGGCAGGGATTCCGGCAAGCCGGCGGGCATTATCTGGCGCGCGCCGCTGCGGGCTCGCACATGGTGGCGACGCAGGCCAGCGGCGGCAGCATGCCCGCGGACAGCTCGGCCGCGGCGCCGGGCAGGCTTTCATGCAGCGCCGCGCTCATGTCGTGGCATGGCCGCATGCATGGCACGGCTTCGCTGCCCAGGTTCAGCCACAGGCTCAGCTCCATGCCGTCCATCAGCCGCCAGCGTGCGCACAGCGCGGCCGGCCCCAGGATATCGACGCCGGCCGACTGGCAGCCGGCCAGCCGGTCCAGCAGTTCACGGCGGCGCACCGCGAGCAGCTCGTGGTAGTACGGGGTCCAGTCGCCGTCGTCTTCCAGCTCGGGGCGCGACGCCTCGAAGGTGGCCGGGTCGTTGGGATCGGGGATGGCCGCGGCGCGCGCATCGTCGCGGAATGCCGTGGAAGCCGCAAACTCGCGGCGCCGGCCGTCGCGCACGGCCTGCGCCAGTTCGGGCGGGTGGCTGGTGAAGTAGAGGAAGGGCCGCTGCGTGCCGGTTTCCTCGCCCATGAACACCAGCGGCACCTGCGGGCACAGCAACTGCAGCGCCACCGCCGCGCGCAGCGCATTGCGGTCCGCCAGGCCGGCCAGCCGGTCGCCCAGTGCGCGGTTGCCGGTCTGGTCGTGGTTCTGCAGGAAGCAGACGAAGGCCGTGGGCGGCAGGTGCGCGCTGGGCTGTCCGCGGCGCACGCTGTCCGCGCTTGACGACACGTCCGGCGCGGCGGCAGAGCGGTGCGCCGACAGCTCGCCCTGGTAGGCAAAGCCTTCGCCCAGCACGCGCGCAAGATGCCGCAGCGCGGGCTCGCCGCGCCCCGCGGGCGCATCCTCGCCCTCATCGGCGCAGCGGGTGTAGTCGCAGTAATAGCCGTCGCCCTCGCCGGTCAGCAGCACGTGCAGGGCATGGTGGGCGTCATCGTTCCACTGTGCGTCGTAGCCCTTGGCCAGCAGTTCGGCATCGTTGTTGTCGTTTTCCAGCACCAGGTGGAGATGGCGGCTGGCGCCGTCGCCTTCGGCCAGCATGGTGCGCAGCTCGCCGGGCAGCGCCGCCAGCCAGCCTTCGTCCTCGATCGCGTGCACGGCGTCCAGGCGCAGGCCGTCGAAGCGGAACTGCTCCAGCCAGTAGCGCGCGTTCTCGGTGAAAAAGCGCCGCACCTGCGGCCGGCGGAAATCGATGGCTGGCCCCCACGGGGTCTGCCGGTCCGCGCGGAAGAACGCGCTGGCGTAGCGGTGCAGGTAGTTGCCCTCCGGCCCGAAGTGGTTGTAGACCACGTCCAGCAGCACCATCATGCCGAGCTGGTGGGCGCGGTCCACCAGCGCGCGCAGTTCGTCCGGGGTGCCGTAGGCGGACTCCGGCGCGAACGGCAGCACGCCGTCATAGCCCCAGTTGCGCGTGCCGGGGAACTCCGCCACCGGCATCAGCTCGACCGCGGTGAAGCCCAGCGCCGCCAGCCGCGGCAGCTGCTGCGCCGCGCCGGCAAAGCCGCCGCACAGGCCCACGTGCAACTCATAGACGATGGCTTCATGCCAGGGGCGCCCGCGCCAGTCCGAACACGCCCACGCAAAGGCGCCGGCGGCGTCGGGCGCGGGCACGATGCTGGGCCCGTGCACATCGTCGGCCTGGCAGCGCGAGGCCGGGTCGGGCACGGTGGTGCCGTCGTCAAGCCGGAACCAGTAGCGTGCCCCATTGCAGCACGGAACGATGGCCTCGAACCAGCCGTTGGCGCCGGCCGCCATGCGCACCGG
Organism: Cupriavidus necator; assembly: GCF_016127575.1. Lineage (NCBI taxonomy): Bacteria > Pseudomonadati > Pseudomonadota > Betaproteobacteria > Burkholderiales > Burkholderiaceae > Cupriavidus > Cupriavidus necator. Next base: position 1,687,222 of record NZ_CP066019.1, on the reverse strand, counting down.
ACCGAGCCCGGCGATCTCCAGCCGTACCGCCTGGCCTTGCTCGGCTGCGTCCGGGGCCCACAGGCGGAACCGCACGCGGCCGTCCGGCAACCAAGCCGGCCCGAACAGGTAGTCGTGCGCATTGTCGTCGTTGCCGGGCAGGCCCAGCGGCCCGGCGGCAGTGGGCGCTGCAAAGCAGTCGTGCGGGGCCAGGCTGGGCATGGCGGAGCGGGCGCCGGGGGCGAGCAGAAACGGGTTGGCGTGCAAATTCGGCTCCTGGCTTTGGGACGGCCGTGGGGAATGCCAAGGGAGAGCCGGCCGGATGGCCGGTCTTGGCACAATGCGAACTCCATGCCCGCAGGACAACGCTTGGCGAGGCCGCGGGCTGGCGGGGGCAAGCGCCAGCGCGGGCTTTGTTACATGGGCCATTGTAGAAACTACCTGCGCGATGCGGACGTGCGCTAGCCCACGCCCGCAGTGCCGCCTTAGGCGGCGCGCGGGGCGTGCGCCGGAGATTCAACCTGCCAGGGCGCACCGCTGGCGCGGTGCAGCAGCCGCACCGGCACCGGCTCGATGTGCCAGATGCGCTCGCAATACTCGCGGATCGCCCGGTCCGATGAAAAGCGCCCGGAGCGCGCGCACGACAGCACCGACATGCGTTGCCAGCGCGCCGGTTCGGCAAAGGCCTGGGAGACTTTCTCCTGGCACTCGATGTAGGAGGCGAAGTCGGCCATCAGCAGGTAGGGGTCGTGCCTCTGCTGCGGGTCAAACAGAGGACGGAACAGCCCCGGGTCCCCGCGCGAGAAGAAGCCCTGCTGGACCAGGTCGATCACTGCGCGCAGCTGCGGGTTGCTGTGGTAGTAGGCGGCAGGGTCGTAGCCGCTTGCACGCAGCCCATAGACCTCCGGCGCGGTCAGTCCGAACGGGAAGAAGTTGTCGTTGCCCACGGCTTCGCGCAGCTCGATATTGGCGCCGTCCATGGTGCCGATATTGAGCGCGCCATTCATCGCGAACTTCATGTTGCCGGTGCCGGACGCTTCCTTGCCCGCCAGCGAGATCTGCTCGGCCAGGTCGGCCGCCGGGTAGATGCGCTGCCCGTAGGTGACATTGAAGTTGGGCAGGAACACAACCTTGAGCCGGTCGCGCACCTGCGGGTCGCGGTTGACCACGTCGGCCACCGAGGTGATGAAGCGGATCATCAGCTTGGCATAGGCGTAGCCCGGCGCCGCCTTGCCGCCGAACAGGAAGGTGCGCGGCTGGATCTCGGTGCCGGGGTCGGACTTGATGCGGTGGTACAGCGCGATCACATGCAGCACCGCCAGGTGCTGGCGCTTGTATTCGTGGATGCGCTTGACCATCACATCGAACATGGAGGACGGGTCCACCACTACGCCGGTGGTTTCGCGGACCAGCTCGGCCAGCGCCACCTTGTTCTGGTGCCGCGCGGCCTGCCATTGTTCGCGAAAGCCCGCGTCCTCGGCATACGGCTCGAGCGCGCGGAGCTGCGCCAGGTCGGAGATCCAGCCGTCGCCGATCGCCTCCGACACCAGCCGCGTCAGGCGCGGGTTGGACAGCGCCAGCCAGCGCCGCGGCGTCACGCCATTGGTGATGCTGGTGAACTTCTCCGGCCACATCTCGTAGAAATCCTTGAGCACGTCCTCGCGCATCAGCCGTGAGTGCAGCTCGGCCACACCGTTGATGGCGTGGCTGCCCACACACGCCAGGTTGGCCATGCGCACCTGCTTTTCGCCGTACTCACTGATCAGCGACAGCCGTGCCAGGCGCGATTCGTCGCCGTAGAAGCGGATCCGCACCTCGTCCAGCAAGCGCGCGTTGATTTCCAGGATGATCTCGAGATGGCGCGGCAGCACCCGGGCAAACAGCGGCAGCGGCCACTGCTCCAGCGCCTCGGGCAGCAGCGTGTGGTTGGTGTAGGCAAAGGCATTCTGCGTGATGTGCCAGGCCTCGTTCCAGGGCAGGTCATGGTCGTCGACCAGCAGCCGCATCAGCTCGGCAATGCCCACGGCCGGGTGGGTGTCGTTCAGCTGCACCGCGAACTTCTCGTGGAAGCGCGTCACCGGGATGCCGTCGACGGCGAGCAGCCGCAGCATGTCTTGCAGCGAACAGGCGACGAAGAAGTATTGCTGCTCCAGCCGCAGCTCCTTGCCCTGGCTGGTCTCGTCGTTGGGGTAGAGGACCTTGGTCAGGTTCTCGGAAGTGACCTTCTTGCTGACCGCGCCCAGGTAGTCGCCGCGGTTGAAGGTATGGAAGTCGAACGCCTCGGTGGCGTCCGCGCGCCACAGCCGCAGGGTGTTCACGGTATTGACGCGGTAGCCCAGGATCGGCGAGTCAAACGGCACACCCACCACGGTCTTGGCCGGCACCCAGCGTACGCGGTAGTGGCCGCGGTCGTCGGTGTAGTGCTCGGTGTGCCCGCCCAGGCGCACCTGCACGGCCCACTCTGAGCGCTGGATCTCCCAGGGGTTGCCGTTGCGCAGCCAGGTATCGGTGGATTCCACCTGCATGCCGTCGATGATGGTCTGCTGGAAGATGCCGTACTCGTAGCGGATGCCATAGCCGAGCGCGGGGATTTCCAGCGTCGCCAGCGAATCCATGAAGCAGGCCGCGAGCCGGCCCAGGCCGCCATTTCCCAGCCCCGGCTCGACCTCTTGCTCCAGGATGCGGTCTAGATCCAGCCCGGCAGCGGCCATGGCCTCGCGCACCTCGTCGAAGATGCCCAGGTTGATCAGGTTGTTGCCCAGGTGCGGGCCCATCAGGAATTCCGCCGACAGGTAGGCGACGGTGCGCGAGGGCTGGCCCAGGTAGGCCTCGGCGGTGCTGATCCAGCGCTGCACCAGGCGGTCGCGCACGGTATGCGCCGCTGCCTGGTAGAGATCGTTCTGGCTGGCGTGGCCGGGCAGCTTGCCCTGGGTATGGAAGACGTGGTCGAGGAAGGCCCGGCGCAGGCTGGCGCCGGACAGGGCGGTACGGGTGTCATCGGCATGCTCGGGCCGGACAGATTCCTTCATGGCGAGGCTCCTGCGCATGTACGTGGGTCAAGCTTAGTGGATGGAGCAATCCCTGCAGGGAGATCGCGGAGCTGGTCTTGCAAGCGGCACTTTTTGCGGGCGAGCCGTGGCTACGCGCGTGGCGGCGGATGGCGTGCGCCGTGGCGGCCGCCGCGCAGGGCGTTGGCGCGCGCCCGCACCATCGGGGTATCGAACAGCGCACGTACATCGGCGTCGAGCCGGCGCTGCCAGTTGGGGTGGACGCTGGTGGTGCCGGGCAGGTTGGGTTGCTCGGCCTCGCCCAGCAGGTCTTCCAGTGGCACCAGGCGCATGGCGGTGCGCGCGGTGCCCAGCCACGCCAGCACGGCATCGAGCGGGGCATCGGCGGGGTCCGGCACGGCGCCGCTGCACAGCCCCGCTGCGCACAGCGCCTGCCAGAGCGCGCCGCGCTCGCGCGCACGGCCGGCCTGCATCGCCGCGAGGGTTTCGCCCGGCGCCAGCAGGTGCAGCCGGTCGCGCCACGCAAGGTCGCGGCCGGCCCACCAGCCGGTGACTGTGGGGAGGTCGTGGGTCGAGGTGGTGGCGATGGCATCGGGCGGCCAGGCTGCGGGAGGCAGGAAGGCCGGCACGGTGTCGGGCGCCGGGGCGGGCACCCGCTGAGCTGCCTCGGCCGCATCCACTGGCGCGCTCTCTTCGCGCTGGAACCACAGCACATCGATGCCCAGCACGCCACGGGCCGACAGCGCCGCATTCAGCTCCGGCGGCACCGTGCCCAGGTTTTCGCCGATGATGATGGCGCGGTGCCGCCATGATTCCAGCGCCACCAGCCGCAACATGTCCTGCAGCGGATAGCGCAGGTAGGCGCCTTCACTGGCCGGGGCACCGGCAGGCACCAGCCACATGCGTGCCAGGCCCAGCACATGGTCGATGCGCAGCCCGCCGGCATGGGCCAGGTTGGCGCGCAGCATCTCCAGGAAGGCCGCGTAGCCGCGGCGGCGCAGCCCGCGCGGCGAGAACACCGCCACGCCCCAGTCCTGCCCGAGCGGGTTGTACAGGTCCGGCGGTGCGCCGGCATGGAAGCCCGCCAGGATTTCCTGTTGCCGCGTCCAGGCCTGACTGCCGCCAGGGTCGGCCCCCACCGCCAGGTCGGAGACGATGCCGACCGCCATGCCCGCGCCGCGCGCCGCACGCTGCGCGCGTGCCATGCCGTCGGCCGTAATCCATTGCAGGAAAGCGTGGTAGGCGACCTCATTGGCATGGGCCTGTGCAAAGGCCGCCACGGCGGCATCGCCGGGCGCGCGCAGCGTGACCGGCCAGCAGCGCCAGTCAGGCGCGGGGTTGTGGTTCATGCCGTTGGCGCTGTCGGCCAGGCGCCGGGCCTGGATCGCCTCGTAGCATGCGTGCGCGTGCAGCGCGGTGCCGCCGCGCGCGCGAAAGGCGGCGCAGTCATCGAGCGCCGCGCGCGGCAGCAGCGCATCGCTGCGCTCCCATAGCCACCGCAGGATGGCGTAGCGCAGCGGCGTCAGCTTGACCCAGTCGATCTCGCTGCGGGCTTCCAGCGCTTGCAGCGACTCGCCCGCGCCGAGCGCGGCGACGGCCCAGTCTACCGCGGCCTGCCCGAATTGCACGGCGGGGTCGGCATAGAGCGGATTCAGGAACAGGCGGCTGGACGGCGCATACGGGCTATAGCGCTCGGGCAGGGCGGCAAAGCCGGCGTGCAGCGGGTTGATGGCGACGGCGTCGGCGCTGGCGCCGGCTGCGCTGATGCAGCACTGGGTCAGCGCGCTCAGGTCGCCCAGGCCGCAGGGCGCGCCGCGGCGCAGGCCGTAGAGCTGCACTGCCAGGCCCCAGGGCCGGGTCAGTTCGCCCGCGCGGCCGGCGTGCCGCAGCGCATCGGCAACGCCGTAGCAGCGCGGCGGAGCGATTGCCAGCACGGTGTGCGCATCGCCGAGTTCCAGGCGGTGGTAGCCGCATACGTCGATGGCGGGCAGCAGCATGGTGCCGTCGCTGTCGCGCGCGCTGCCATCGTTGCCACGCTCCGCGGTGCCGGTGACGATGGCGCCGTCTTCCAGCGTCAGCCGGTAGGACCGCTGCGGCAGGGTATGTGGCCACGGCACCGCCACCGGCTTGCCGCGCTCGGCGGTGACCAGCGGCGGCAGTGCATGCGCGGCGTCATCGGAGGCAAGCCATGCGCGCGACGCTTCGCACTGGCCAGTGGTGGCGCAAGGCAGGCCCAGGCCGTCCAGGACGCGCCGCAGTGCGGCGTCCGACACGGTCTGGGGCTGGTTCCAGGCATCCGTCCACCGGGGCAGCAGGCCCGCGCGCAGTGCCAGCGCATGCAGCGCCGTGGGCGTGTCGTGGCGGGTGGCGCGCCGGCTCATGCCTGTGCCTCCTGCGGCGCGCCCAGCGGCGGGCTTTCCTGGGGCGCGCTCTGGCGGCTGCGGGCCTGGGCCGCCAGCAGCACCAGCGAGTGGCCCGCCACCGCCTGGCTGTCGGCGACCGCCTCGCTCGCGAGTTCGGCCTCGGTGGCGTCGGGCCGGCTGCTGTCGAACAGCAGTTTCCAGGCCAGCGTGGGCCCGGGCAGCAGGAAGGAGGCCTCGGCATCGCCGGCGTTGAGCAGCAGCAAGGTTACCTGCACGGCGCCGGCATCGTTCTCTTCGTCCTGCGCCAGCGAGCCCAGCTGCGCGCGCTCCGGTTGGGGCGGCGCGGCCGCGCGGCGCAGCGCGAGCGTGCGGATCTCCGGGTCGGCCCATTCCTCGGGGGTGGGCGGTTTGCCGTCGGTATCGAACCAGGCAATATCGGCAATGCCCTGCGCCGGTTCCTCGCGCCCGTGCGCGAAGCGGTCGCCGGCCAGGGAGTGCAGCCGCCGGCGCAGGTCCAGCAGGCGGCGCACCATGTGCTGCAGCGGCTGGGCGCCGGGCGTCTGGGCCTGCTTCCAGTCCAGCCACGAGATCTCGTCGTCCTGGCAGTAGGCGTTGTTGTTGCCTTGCTGGCTGCGGCCCCATTCATCGCCGGCGGTCAGCATCGGCGTGCCCTGCGACAGCAGCAGCGTGGCCATCAGTGCCTGTGCCACGCGCGCGCGGCAGGCCAGGATAGCGGGGTCGTCGGTGGGGCCTTCGATGCTGCCGTCGGGGCTCCAGTTGGCGCTGGCGTTGTCGTCGGTGCCGTCGCGGTTGTCTTCGCCGTTGGCCTCGTTGTGCTTGCTGCTGTAGCTGACCAGGTCGGCCAGCGTGAAGCCGTCGTGTGCGGTGATGAAGTTGATGCTGGCCCACGGGCGCCGGTGGCGGCGGTCGAAGAGGTCGGCCGAGGCCGCCAGCCGCGCCGCCAGTTCGCCGCGGTGGCCGGCGTCGCCGCGCCAGAAGCGGCGCGCCACGTCGCGGAACTTGTCGTTCCACTCGGCAAAGCCGGGCGGGTGGTTGCCAAGCTGGTAGCCGCCCGGGCCCAGGTCCCACGGCTCGGAGATCAGCTTGACGCGGCTCAGCACCGGATCCTGCATCAGTGCATCGAAAAAGCCCGAGCCCGCATCGAAGCCGTTGCCCTCGCGCCCGAGGGTGGTGCCCAGGTCGAAGCGGAAGCCATCGACGTGGTAGCAGTGCACCCAGTAGCGCAACGAGTCCATCACCATCTGCAGCACGCGCGGATGCGACAGGTTGAGCGTATTGCCGCAGCCGGTGTCGTTGATGTAGTGGCGCTCGTCGCCGGGCACCAGCCGGTAGTAGCTGGCGTTGTCCAGCCCGCGCCACGACACCGTTGGCCCCAGCTCGTTGCCCTCGCAGGTATGGTTGTAGACCACGTCCAGGATCACTTCGATGCCGGCCGCGTGCAGGCGCCGCATCGCCACCTTGAACTCCTGCAGTTGCCCGGTGCCCAGGTAAGCGGGCTCCGGCGCGAAGTACGCCATGGTGTTGTAGCCCCAGTAGTTGCGCAGTCCGCGCTCCAGCAGGAAGCGGTCCTGCAGGATGGCGTGGACCGGCAGCAGCTCGACGGTGGTGATGCCGAGCTGCACCAGGTGGTCGATAAAGCGCGGGTCGCACAGCGCGGCGAAGGAGCCGCGCAGGTTGGGCAGCAGATCGCCGCGCAGCATCGACAGGCCCCGCAGGTGGGCTTCATAGATGACGGTGGACGGCCACGGCACCGCGGGCGGGCGGTCGTCGCCCCAGTGGAAGCTCTCGTCGACCACCACCGCCTTGGGCATGGTGGGGGCGCTGTCGCGGCGGTCCGGTGTCAGGTCGCCGCGCGCGCTTTGCAGGCGGTAGCCGAACAGCGCATCGGACCAGCGCACCGGGCCGCTCAACTGGCGCGCATACGGGTCGAGCAGCAGCTTGTGCGGGTTGAAGCGGTGGCCGTGCGCGGGATCGTAGGGGCCGTGCGCGCGGTAGCCGTACAGCGTGCCGAGCGCCGCATCGGGCAGGTAGCCGTGCCAGATCTCGTCGGTGCGTTCCGGCAGCTGCAGGCGCGCCAGCTCCTTGCGCCCGTTGTCGGAGAACAGGCACAGGTCGATGCGCGAGGCATGGGCCGAGAACACCGCGAAATTGACACCCAGGCCGTCCCAGTGGGCCCCGAGGGGATACGGCTTGCCCGGCAGCAGCCGGTCCGCGAACTGTCGGCTCATGTCGATGCGCCCTGGATGCCGCCACCAGGATCGAAGCGCAGCACCAGCGTGGCCAGCGGCGGCAGCGTCAGCGCGAGCGAAGCCGGCTGCCCGTGCGAAGGCACGTCCACTGCCGCTACCGCGCCGCTGTTGCCGACATTGGTGCCGCCATACACGGCGGCATCGGTATTCAGGCATTCCTGCCAGGCGCCGGCATACGGCACCCCGAGCCGGTAGCCATAGCGCGGCACCGGGGTCATGTTGACCACCACCAGCACCACTTCGCGGCTGTATGGGCCCGCGCGGCGCAGCCACGCAAACACGCTGTTATGGTTGTCGTCGCCCACCACCCACTGGAAGCCTTCCGGGCGGTGGTCCAGCGCATGCAGCGCGGGCAGCTCCCGGTAGAGGCGGTTCAGATCCCGCACCAGCGTGTGCATGCCGCGGTGCATGGGGTGGTCCAGCAAGGCCCAGTCAAGCTCGGCATCGTGGTTCCATTCCTGCCACTGCGCCAGTTCGCCGCCCATGAACAGCAGCTTCTTGCCCGGGTGCGCCCACATGAAGCCGTAGTAGGCGCGCAGGCCGGCAAAGCGCTGCCACTCGTCGCCGGGCACCTTGCCGATCATCGAGGCCTTGCCGTGCACCACCTCGTCATGCGACAGCGGCAGCACGAAGGCCTCGGACCACGCATAGACCAGCCCGAAGGTCATGTCCTGGTGGTGCCAGGCGCGATGGACGGGCTCGTGACCGAGATAATGCAGCGTGTCGTGCATCCAGCCCATGTTCCACTTGAAGTCGAAGCCAAGCCCGCCGCTGGCGACGCTGGCGGTCACGCCGGGCCAGGCGGTGGATTCTTCGGCGATGGTCAGCGCACCGGGGCAGCGTTCGTGGACCACGGCGTTCAGTTCGCGCAGGAAGTCGATGGCTTCCAGGTTTTCCCGGCCGCCGAAGCGGTTCGGCACCCACTGGCCGGGCTCGCGGCTGTAGTCGCGGTAGAGCATGGATGCCACCGCGTCCACGCGCAGGCCGTCGGCGTGGAAGTGCTCCAGCCAGTGCAGCGCGCCGGCCAGCAGGAAGCCGCGCACCTCGTTGCGGCCGAGGTTGTAGATCAGGGTGTTCCAGTCCTGGTGGAAGCCTTCGCGCGGGTCCTCGTGCTCATACAGGGCGGTGCCGTCGAAGCGCGCCAGCCCGTGCGGATCGGTCGGGAAGTGCGCGGGCACCCAGTCCAGGAGCACGCCGATGCCGGCCTGGTGGCAGCGGTCGATAAAGGCGGCGAAGGCCTGCGGCGGCCCCAGCCGCGCGGTGGGCGCATACAGCGACAGCGGCTGGTAGCCCCACGAGCCGCCGAACGGATGCTCGGTGATCGGCAGCAGTTCGATATGCGTAAAGCCCAGTTCCTGCACGTATGGCACCAGCCGCTCGGCCAGGATCTCCCAGCCGCGCTGCGTGTCGTTGGCCGCGCGCAGCCACGACAGAGCGTGGACCTCGTAGACCGACATCGGCGCTGCGTAGGGATCGGCGCCGCCGCGGCGCGCCATCCAGTCGGCGTCATGCCAGGCGAAGGGGGGCGCGCCCTGGCCCGGTCCGGCCACCACCGAGGCGGTGGCGGGGGGCGCCTCGGTGGCCAGCGCGAGCGGGTCGGCCTTGTCCGGCAGCTCGGTGCCGTGCGGGTCGAGCAGGTCGTACTTGTAGCGGCTGCCGGGCTGCGCGCCCAGTGCGGCGGGGATGAACAGCTCCCAGATGCCGCTGGGGTGGCGCAGCCGCATCGGGTGCCGCGCCGGATGCCAGCCGTTGAAGTCAGCGATCACAGAGACCCGCCGCGCGTTCGGCGCCCATACGGCAAAGCGCACGCCGTCGATGCCGTCCACGCGCTGCCACTGCGCGCCCAGGCAGGCGCCGAGCTCGAAGTGGCGGCCCTCGGCGATCAGGTGCAGGTCCAGCTCACCCAGCAGCAGGCCAAAGGCGTAAGGGTCGGCGCCGCACTGCCCGCTGCCGTCGGACCATTGCACGCGCAGCCGGTAATCGGGCGCACCGCCCTTGTATTCGCGCGGCAGCCGCGCGGCGAAGACGCCGCCGCCATGCAGCCGTGCCATCTCCGCCAGTGGCGTGCCGCCCGCATCGGTCAGCTGCACCGACGCCGCCCCTGGCAGGCAGGCGCGCACCAGCGTGCCGTCGCCGTCAGGGTGCGGGCCCAGCACGGCAAACGGATCATGGTGGCGCGCACCAAGCAAGGCCTCGAACTCGTGGCCCGGCAGCATGCCGGGCTGCGTGCCATGGGCGGGGGTCATGGCTGGTCTCCCGGCGCCAGCAGCTTGCGCACCAGGCGCGCCAGGCCGCTGACCGGCAGGTCGATCCAAGCCACGCGGTTGGCGGCTTCGTAGTCGACCTCATAGGCTGCCCGTTCCAGCAGGAACAGGTCCAGCAATGGCTGCAGCTGGCCGGGCGCGGCCCAGGGTGTGCCCGAGTCCTGCATGTGCAGGTGGTAGCAGTTCAGGAGGGCTTCGCTGGCGGTGCTGCGGAAGCGCTCCAGCAGCACCGCGCGGCGTTCGGCCAGCTGCGGCGGCAGTTCGCTGTGGGTGCGCTCCTGGCGGTCGGTGCCGACCGTGGCCGCGGCGTAGTCAAGCGAGCGCAGCAGCCCGGCCACATCGCGCAGCGGCGAGGTCTTGCGCCGGCGCCAGTCCAGCGGCAGGCCGGGCTCGCCTTCGAAGTCGACCAGGTAGGTGTCGTTCTGCGCAATCAGCACCTGGCCCAGGTGGAAGTCGCCGTGGATGCGTGTCTGCAGGCTGCCCGGCGCGGCAGCGGCGAGCTGTTCGACCAGCGCGGGCAGCGCGTCGCGCGCGGCCAGCAGGGTCTGCACGTCGGCCTCGAAGCCCTGGCGCACCGGTCCCGGCACGGTGGCGGGCGCGGACTCCAGCCGCGTCAGGGCGCGCTGCAGCGCACGCAAGGCTTGCTCGGCCCACGCGCGCGCATCGCCTTCGGTGGCCGGCAACGGCGCGAACGCGTCGTCGCCGCTGGGCCGTGCCAGCACCGCATGGAGTTCGGCGAGCCGGCGGCCGAGCGTGCCAGCCAGCGCGGCATAGCCGTTCATGGCCTCGGCAAACTCGTCCTCGCTCTCCTGCGAGGGCAGCGCGTCATCGATGGCGCGGCCCAGGTAGTCCAGGGTCCAGTCCCAGCCATTGCCCTGGTTCAGGACATAGCCCTGCAGCAGCATCAGCGTATGCGGCACGCCATCCGGCCCGGTGCGCACCACCTCGCCCAGCAGCGGCGCCGCGTGCGCATAGCCCTGCACGGTCAGGTAGCGCGTCATCTCGGCCTCGGGGTGGATGCCGCCAGAGACCCGGCGCACCATCTTGAGCACGGCGGTGTTGTTATAGGACAGCGAGCTGTTGGACTGCTCTGCCGACATGTATTCGATCGGGTCGCGCTCCAGTTCCAGCGCGGCCAGGCCGGCTTCGGCGCGGAAGTGGATGATGTCGTTGCCGGCGTGCACCTGCACGTCATTGCGCAGCGCGCGCACCACCTCGCGCGCAAAGGGCTCGACCACGAAACCGTCGGTGGCCAGCCCCACGCGGCTGCCCTGGCGCACGCGCGCCATCGACAGTCCATGTGCCAGCTGCGACACGCTGTCGGCGCTCTCGCGGTCCCACAGGATGCCCAGCGGCAGCTGGTAGCGTTCGGTGCGGCCAGGCAGGGTCACCTCCACCTCGCCCAGGTAGACATCTTCGCCGCTGCTGCCGCGCGCAAATGGCAGCAGGTACGCCAGGTCGATGCGCTCGATGCGCTCGTGCTTGGCGCCGAACCAGCGGCGCCGGCTGATGTAGTGCGGCAGCACGTCGCTGGCCATGATGCGGCGCGAGGCGTCGGTCAGCTCCGGCCGGCTCGTGTTCTGCATCACCAGGGTGATCTGGTCCGGCATCTGCTCGGGTGCTTCCACGTGCCATGACGGGGGCTGCGCCTCGTCACTGAGTACGAACCAGTAGAAGCCGTAAGGCGGCAGCGTGAGCAGGTAGGTCAGCGTGCCGATGGCCGGGAACGGCGTGGCGCCCATCATCTCCACCGGCACGCGGCCGTTGAAGGCGGACAGGTCCAGTTCGACGGCCTGCGGCGCGCGCGACAGGTTGGCCACGCACATGATGTGCTCGTCCTCGTATTCGCGCAGGTAGGCCAGGATCTTGCGGTTGCCCGGAAACAGGAAGCGCAGCGTGCCGCGGCCGAAGGCGCGGTGCTTGCGCCGCAGCGCCAGCATGCGCCGCATCCAGTTCAGCAGCGAATGCGGGTCGCGCGCCTGCGCCTCGACGTTGACGGCTTCGTAGCCATACAGCGGGCCTTGCAGCGGCGGCAGCACCAGGCGCTCGGGGTCGGCGTGCGAGAAGCCGCCGTTGCGGTCGGGTGACCACTGCATCGGCGTGCGCACGCCGTCGCGGTCGCCCAGGTGGATGTTGTCGCCCATGCCGATCTCGTCGCCGTAGTAGATCACCGGCGTGCCCGGCATCGAGAACAGCAGGCTGTTCATCAGCTCGATGCGGCGGCGGTCGCGCTCCATCAGGGGTGCCAGCCGGCGGCGGATGCCCAGGTTGATGCGGGCGCGCCGGTCGGTGGCGTAGACCTCCCACAGGTAGTCGCGCTCGCTGCTGGTCACCATCTCCAGCGTCAGTTCGTCATGGTTGCGCAGGAAGATGGCCCACTGGCAGTTGGGCGGCACCTCCGGCGTCTGGCGCATGATGTCGGTGATCGGGAAGCGGTCTTCGCGCGCGATCGCCATGTACATGCGCGGCATCAGCGGGAAGTGGAAGGCCATGTGGCATTCGTCGCCTTCCGGCTCCGGCCCGGTCAGGCCAAAGTACTGCTGCGCGTCCTCCGGCCACATATTGGCTTCTGCCAGCAGCATGCGGCCGGGGAAGCGCGCGTCCAGGTGGGCACGGATATGGCGGATGACGGCATGGGTCTCGGGCAGGTTCTCGTTGCTGGTGCCTTCGCGCTCGACCAGGTAGGGCACCGCGTCCAGGCGCAGCCCGTCGACGCCCATGTCGAGCCAGTAGCGCATCACCGACAGCACCTCGTTGAGCACCTGCGGGTTGTCGAAGTTCAGGTCCGGCTGGTGCGAGTAGAAGCGGTGCCAGAAGTAGGCGCCCGCCACCGGGTCCCAGCTCCAGTTGGACTTCTCGGTGTCGCAGAAGATGATGCGGGTGCCGGCGTAGGCCTGGTCATGGTCCGACCACACGTAGTAGCGCCGTGCCGCCGAGCCGGGCTTGGCGGCGCGCGCGCGCTGGAACCACGGATGCTGGTCGGAGGTGTGGTTGATCACCAGCTCGGTGATCACGCGCAGTCCGCGCGCGTGCGCCGCGGCGATAAAGCGGCGCGCCTCGGCCAGCGTGCCGTAGTCGGGGTGGACGTTGCGGTAGTCGGCGATGTCGTAGCCATCGTCGCGGCGCGGCGACGGATAGAACGGCAGCAGCCAGACCGTGTCCACACCCAGGTTGACCAGGTAGTCGAGCTTGGCCAGCAACCCGGCAAAATCGCCCACGCCGTCGCCGTTGGCGTCGTAGAAGGACTTGATGTGGAGCTGGTAGATGATCGCGTCCTTGTACCAGAGCGGATCGGCGTTGAGCAGGGCGGCACTGCCGGTTTCGGTAAGGCGTTTCATCCGTGTCTCCACGTATGCCTGTCAGGCGCCGTGCGGGTCGGTCGAGGCCGGCGCCGAGGGTGGGCGGGGAGCGGGGCGCTCCAGCGGGCGCACATGCCAGACCGTGAACGGCAGTTGCGCCGGATCGAGCCGGATGCGCTGGTGCTTGCCGCGCAGCTCGAAGCGCCGGCCGTGCATCAGGTCGTGCACCGCCAGGCCGGCCTGGTCGGGCAGCCCCCATTCCCACAACGGGATTTCGATGTCGGTCTCGTGCGCCGTGCGCGGATCCAGGTTGATCGCGGCCAGCAGCACGTCGTCGCCGAACAGGTAGTCGGTGCCCGGCATGAAGCGCGCGAACCACAGCACGGCGTCGCTGCCGGCATGGTAGAAGCGCAGCCCCAGGTGGTTCTGCAGCGCCGGGTGCCCGGCGCGGATCTCGTTGAGCCGTGAGATCTCCGCGACGATATTGCCGGGCTGCTGCCAGTCGCGCACGCGCAGCTGGTATTTCTCGGAATCGAGATATTCCTCGCGCACCTTGCCGTTCAGCACAAAGGGCGCGCTCTCGCACAACTCGAAGCCGCTGTACATGCCCCACAGCCCCGACAGCAGCGTGGCCAGCGCCGCGCGGATCAGGAACGCGGGGCGCCCGCCCTGGTGCAGGAAGTAGGGGTTGATGTCAGGGGTGTTGACGAAGAAGTGAGGCCGGAAGAAGTCGCGCAGCGGGCTTTGCGTCAGCTCGGTCAGGTATTCGGTCAGCTCCCACTTGGCATTGCGCCAGGTGAAGTACGTGTATGACTGGCTGAAGCCCAGCTTGGCCAGCCGCGCCATCATCTTGGGCCGGGTGAAGGCCTCGGCCAGGAAGATGGTGTCGGGGTGGCGCGCGCGCACGTCGGCGATCATCCACTCCCAGAACGGCAGCGGCTTGGTGTGCGGGTTGTCGACGCGGAAGATGCGCACGCCCTGGTCGGCCCAGAACATCACCACGTCGCGCAGGGCCTGCCATAGCGCGGCGCCCGCGGGCGCTGCGGCGTAGAAATCGACGTTGACGATGTCCTCGTACTTCTTGGGCGGGTTCTCGGCATAGCGCAGCGAACCGTCCGGGCGGTGTGCGAACCATTCCGGGTGGTCGCGCAGCCACGGATGGTCGGGCGAGCACTGGATGGCGAAGTCCAGTGCCAGCTCCAGGCCATGTCTGGCCGCCGCGTCGCGCAGGCGGCGGAAGTCTTCAAAGGTGCCGAGCTCGGGATGCAGCGCATCGTGGCCGCCTTCCTTGCCGCCGATGGCGTAGGGGCTGCCGTGATCGCCCGGCTCGGCGCGCAGGCTGTTGTTGCGGCCCTTGCGGTGGGTGCGGCCGATCGGGTGGATCGGCGTGAAGTAGAGCACGTCGAAGCCCATCGCGCGAATCGCGGGCAGCCTGGCGATGACATCGTCGAAGGTGCCGTGGCGGGTCTCGTCGTTGCTTTGCGAGCGCGGGAACAGCTCGTACCAGCTGGCGTAGCGCGCGGCCAGGCGATCGGCCTCGACCGGCATGGCCACCGGATGACGCGAGGCAAACGGGCGACCCGCCGGGGTTGCCATCACTGCCTGCATCGCGGCCTCGGTGCGTGGCGACAGCAGGATCTCCTGCCGGCGAGCGTCATCGCCGGCAGCGGTGATCAGTTCGTCGACGATGGCTGAGAGCTCGGTGTCCGCGGTTGCCGTCCGGGTGTTCTTCCCGCCATTGCCCTGCTTCCCGTTCCTGGCAGGCTGCAGCAGCGCATCGGCCACCAGCCGCGCGCCTTCCTCGATCTCCAGCGCCACGTTGAGGCCGGCCGCGCGCTTCTTGCCGATCTCGTCGAGCCAGCTGGCGAAGGTGTCGCGCCAGGCCTCGACCGTGAATTCATGCCGGCCCAGCGCCACCAGCGGGAAACTGCCTTCCCAGCGGTCGTTGATCACGGGCTGCATCGGCGCCTGGTGCCAGCCAGTCTCGCCCGGCGCACGCCACAACACCATGGCGGCAAGCTTGTCGTGGCCATCCATCCAGATATCGGCACTGACGGTCACGCGCTCGCCCACCACGCGCCGCACCGCGAAGCGGCCTTCGTTGCAGGCGGGCTCGACGTGCTCGATGGCGATCCGCGGGGCCTCCATTGCCGCCACCACGCTGCCCAGGCCGGTGGCGGCCAGCGTTTCATGGCCGTGCGGCGCGCGCGCGTCGGCTGCCGGCATGCCGGGCCGCGTCAGGGGCACCGGGGGCACTTCGTAGAGGCGGATATCGGCCGGTGCCAGCGTGATGCTGGCCAGCGCATCGAGCCGGTGGTTGGCATCGACCGTCCCGCCCGGGCCGCCCAGTGACGATTCCAGGTGCGCGCTGGCGTGCGGCAGCGCGCTCAGCACGCGGTCGGCGCCCAGCGTGCCGGGCGCCGCGGGGTCTGGATTGAGCACCACTGCCAGGGCGGGGGCACCGTCCGGTACCTCAGGGTCGCTACGGGTGCCGGCGGCGTCGGGAGCGGGGCAGGCGCCGTCCGGCACAGGCAGCCGTGCCAGCACCGTCAGCGGCGCGTCGGGTCCGCTCAGCAGGCGCACGGCCAGTGCCGGCGCCGGATCGCGCGCAGCCAGCCAGGTATTGGTTTCCAGCAGCTCGTGGGTGATGTCGTACGGCGCGCCCTGATGCGGGGCACCATCCGTGGCCAGCGGGTCGCGTGCCAGCGCGCCGCCGGTCTCGAAGCCGGCCGGCACCAGGATGCCGTCGCCGATCGCCGCGGCGGTCCACAGCGCACGCCGCGCGCTGAGTGCGTCATGGCTTGCCGGCGTCAGCGCTGGGGCGGCCAGCACCCGGCCGAAGGGGCGCAGCCGCGCGATTTCCTCGGTCAGCCAGGGGCTGCGAAAATCCCACCACGGCAGCGAGCAGAATGCGCCGTCGAAGCCGGCGGGCGCGAGATCGTCCAGTTGCGCCGGCGTCAGCCCGGGCGTCCATGCCAGGAAGCATGGCGCACCGCGCGCCTGTGCCGGCACAGCATCGCTGCGCAGCGTGCCGGTCACCGCGGCCCAATGCCTGCCGTGCACGCGTGCCGGCGCACGGCAGCAGAAGCCCGCCGCGCCTGCCACCCAGGCCTGGCGCAGCCGGGCCGCCCACCACTGCACCAGCGCCTCGGCCGCTTGCTGGTCATGCCAGCGCAGGCGCGCGCCGGGGATGTGGCTGTCGGTCTCGTGTGGGGCGAAGGCTGGGAGCGCACTGTCGATCCAGCCAGGGTCGGGTGCTGGCCCGGTGCCATCGGCGGGGTCGACCGCATAGCGGTCCAGTGAGATGTCGAGCAGCGGGGCCAGCCCGTGCCGGGCGCAAGCCGCGAAAGCGTCTTCGCCGGGCAGGTGCGGCCAGCCGCCGATCAGTACGTGGTCGAAGCCCAGTGCCGCCACGCGCTGGAGCGCGTGTTCATCGGCATCGGGCGTTCCGGTCAGGTCGATCTGGCAGATCCGCACAAAATCCTCCCGGTGTTTCGCTCCGACGGAGCAACAAAATCCCGCTCCGGCGCCTTGCGGCCAGCCGGCGGGATGGCACAGCCATGCGAAGTGCGTGCCAGCGCGCCCGGCCAGTCTCCAATTGCGCGCCCAGCCAAGGCACCTCAAGGGCAAGCGCCGCGGCATCTTATGTGCGCGATGCCTTACTGCTTGTAAAAACTACCGGCGCGCGCCGTGCCGATGGAAAGAACGCGCAGGGCAATGGGGCCGATGCGGGCGCGGTGTCCAGCCGGTACGCTTCTTGCCGCTGTCTGGCAGCGCGTGTTGTTCCCGGCACGGTGGGAAGGCCGCGGAAGGAGACGCATGGACTGGTGGCTGGAGGCAGCGCAATGGCCGGCGATGGTGGTGACGGTGGTGGCCACCTGGCTGGTCGGCTCACGCCGGAGCGCGCGCCGGCGCGCCGGCTTCTGGGTCTTTCTTGCCAGCAACGTGCTGTGGATTGCCTGGGGCTGGCACGGCGGCGCCAATGCGCTGGTGGTCCTGCAGCTGGCGCTGATCGCGATGAACCTGCGCGGCATGCGCGAGGCCCGCAAGGCGTGGCCGCCCGCCTCGCAGCGCGCGCTTGCGGCCACTGGCGGCGCGCGGGACGAGCCGCTATCCTTGCACGAGCCCGGCGTGCGGCGCACGTCCGGCGCGAGCGAGCAACCGCCGGCGGCAGCCGGCCCCGATCGGTGACTTCACGGGTCCGCGCGCGGACCAGGGCAGGTGTGTCATGGCGAAGAAGAAGATCCTGTTGCTCAATGCGCTGATTGCGGCATCGCGCGAAGGCGAGCTTGGCTGCCGCGTCGCAGCGCTGGCCGCGGCCAATCCCCACCTGAAATCGCTGCTCACCAGCCGCGCCAATGCGTTTGCGCAAGCGGCGCAGGAGCTGCAGGCGTGCCTGCTTGACCTGGGGCAGCTGCCCGACATGACGGCAGCCCCGGCTGCGTCGGCCGGAAGCGCGATCGGCAAGCACGGCTCGGACCGGTCCATCCTGCAGGCGGTCAGCAAGCGTGAACACGCCGTGCAGCGACGCTATGCGCGGGCGCTGCGCACGCAGGTGCTGGGCCCGCGCCTGCGCGCCCTGGTGCGCCGCCAGTACCGTGGGGTGCAGGTCAGCCACGAGTTGTTTCGCGTGCTGCAGCAGCAGTACCGGACGCCGCAGGCAAGCCCGTAGCCGCCGGCCGAGACCGCATTTCTTACAAGGCAACGAACGAATTGCACGCGCGGCCGGCCGCCACGCAGGGCGCGGCGCGCAATGCATGCCCGCGGGGGATGGCGCTCATCTTGCATGTCTGCGGGACATGCGTCCCGTACGGAGACCGTCATGCCCGAGCACCCGCCCAAGCCAGCCCGGCCATCGCAGGATGCGCCGCGTGCGCCGCGCCATCCCGGCAACCCGGAGGATGTGCGCAAGGGCCAGGTGACCACTCCCCTGGCGCGCGACACGTTCCGCCAGCGCTTTCTTGCGCGCTTCGCGGATCCCGCATACCGGCAGGAGGATGAGGCGCTGGACCGCCTCGAACACATTGCCTGGGATGCCTATCAGGAAGGCCGCAAGGCACCCCGCACGCATAAGGCCGGGCCAGGCTATGCCGATCCGGACTACGAGCTCTCCGACGAGTGGCGCGCCGCCAGCGAGGCCGTGCGCAGCGCACAGCAGCGCCAGGCAGATCCCGCCACACCGTCGCGCGTGTTGCTGGTGTGCGCCGCGGCGCGCAACGACTACACCTGCCCGGGCGAGGTGTCGAAATCCTGGCGCCTGGCCGGGCGCGCACGGGAACGGCTGGAGGCGGACGGCATCGAGGTCGACCTGCTCGACCTGAGCCACCTCGCCTCAGATGCCGACCTGCGCATCCATCCGTGCAAGGCGTGCGTGTCGACCGCAATGCCGTTGTGCCACTGGCCGTGCAGCTGCTATCCCAACCATGCGCTGGGCCAGGTCAACGACTGGATGAACGAAATCTATCCGCGCTGGGCGGCCTGCCACGGCGTGCTGATCGTGACGCCGGTGTACTGGTACCAGGCCGCCAGCCCGCTGAAGCTGATGATGGACCGGCTGGTCTGCGCCGACGGCGGCAATCCCGACCCCACCACCACGCATGGCAAGGACGTGGTGCGCGCCAAGGCGATGGAGCTGTCCGGCTGGGACTATCCCAAGCATCTGTCCGGGCGCGCCTACGGGCTGGTGGTGCACGGCGACGTGGCCGGCATCGAGGGCGTGCGCCGCGCGCTGGCCGACTGGCTCGACTGGATGGGCCTGATCGACGCGGGCCCGCAGGCGCGGCTGGACCGGTATATCGGCTACTACGAGCCCTATGCCACCAGCCACGTGGCACTGGACCAAGACACTGGCGTGCAGGGCGAAGTGGACAACGTGGCGCGCGCGCTGGCGTGCGCGGTGCGGCAGTTGCGCAAGGGCGAACTGCGCGCGCCGGACCGCGGGCTGGTGCCGCCGCGGCAGAAGTAGCGGCACGCTGACTGACTGACGAATCGGGGCAAGCGGAGACGACGATGGATCGCAGAGACAACTGGCGCGGCCAGCCATGGCACGAGAGCGCGGTGCCTGAAGCCGATATGCGCAGTCACTACGTGGGCGCCTACGGGGTCTACGATTATGACGAGCCGGTGGACCCGGACGAGTCTGGCGGGCGCCGCGGGGCGTGGGAATGGCGGCCGGAGCGCTTGCCGCCGGACGCGCCGGCGCCGCGCGCCCGGGGCCAGACCGATCCTTACCGCCAGTTCACCGGCTACAACGAGCGCATGGATCTCTACCGGGGCGGGCCGCAGCGGGCGCGTCCGGTGGGGCCGCGCAATTACCAGCGCACGGACGAGCGCATTCTCGAAGACCTGTGCGAGCAGCTCTCGCGCAGCGCGCGGCTGGACCTCAACGATGTCGAAGTCCGGGTCGAGCAGGGCGTGGTGACGCTGGAGGGCAGTGTGCCGGACCGGCTGCAGAAGTACCGGATCGAGGATATTGCCGACGAGGTTTTCGGCGTGAAGGATCTGGTCAACCACTTGCACGTGGCGCGCACTGGCGCAGCGCAAGCGCATCCGGGCCACGGCATGCGTACCTACTGAGGCGTTGTTCCCACGGACGGGAGAGTGCGCGCATGACCGGTTCCCCGAACCCAGCCAATCACCGTGGCAATGCCGCGACGGCAGCGGATATGGCGCTGCAGGCGGCCCTGTGCTCGCGCCTGTGGGACGCCGGCCTCGACGTGAGCGAGGTTGCCGTGGACGTGGCGCAAGGCCGCGTGACGCTGCGCGGCGCGATCGGCGCGCAGGCCGACTGCGATGCAGTCGAAGCCTGCGTCCGCGGCTGTGACGGTGTGCGCGAGATCGTCAATCGCATCCAGGTTGCGCCGGACCGCACCGGCGGATGAGCGTCCGTGCAAGCGACAAGGCGGCCACTTCAGAGCCCGTAAGGCCAGGTCTCCGGCGCGCCCGGCGCGGGCTCCGCCGGCAGCGCCGGAACCGCGCGCGTACGGTCGAACCACAACAGCAGATCGAATTGCCGCGGCAGCGTGGCGCGCGCATAGTGGCTCTGCAGTTCGGTCTCGGGGCGGTAGATCACCCCGATAAAGCGCTCTTGCCGTGCCGGCATCAGCAGCTGACGCACTTCGGCCTGCACGCCGCCGTTGGCGCCGCCGGACGGACCCCGCAGGTCGATCCAGGCTTGCGCATGGCCGGCCGCATGGAACAGATGCTCGTAGCTGTCGGCACGGGCAGGGCGCACTTGCTTGATTTCCATCGGGCCGTCCCACGATGTCGCCGCGGCGACGGTGCCGTCGTAAGTGCTCAAGCCAACCAGCGCGGCGTCGTCGCCGAAGGACTCGCGGCACAGCTGGCCGATACTCAGCTGCCCCTGGCTGGCGCCCATCTCGGTCTGCGAAGCATCCCCGATATGCGAGTTGTGCGCCCATACCACCGCGCGCGCTTGCGGGCCATGCGCCTGCAGCAGATGCGCCAGGGTTTCAAACATATGTGTGTCGCGCAGGTTCCAGCTGTCGTCGCTGCCGTGATACATCACGCGGTAGTAGCGCTCGGCTGAAGCGACCAGGCGCGCGTTCTGCGCGGCATCGAGAAAGTCCTCGTGACCCGCCCGGGCATAGGCCAGCCGTTTGTCCAGCAGCGCCTGCAGCTGTGCGACGACGGCATCCTCGCAGTCGGCATGCGTGCCGTGCAGCACGGCACGCCCATAGCGCGCCGGATCCCGGCCCCACGGTTCCAGGCAGCCATAGCGCTCGCGCGCCGCTCGGGCGGCCTGTGGATCTACGCCCTCCAGGTAGGCCAGCACTGCAGCCATGGAAGCGCGCAGGCTGTAGATATCGAGGCCGAAGAATCCAGTGCGCTGCGCAGGCGCCAGGGTTTCATTGTGCGTGTGCAGCCAGCGGATAAAGCGCGCCACCTCCAGGTTGCGCCACATCCAGACCGGGAAGCGTGTAAAGGCTGCGCCGGGCGATTCGGCCGGCTGTGGCGGGCGGCCGCGCACGTGGCGGTCGACTGCCGCGGCATCTGGCCAGTCTGCCTCGACCGCGATGATGCGGAAGCCGTGCCGGGCCACCAGGTGCGCTGTCAGGGCAGCGCGGGCATGATAGAACTCGGCGGTGCCGTGCGTACTTTCGCCCAGGAGCACCACGCGGTGTCGGGCCAGCAAATCGGCCAGCACGCCGGTGGCATTGGCAAACGGACCGCGGAACGGGCTTGCCGCCGGGTCGTCGATGGGCGGCAATGGAACCGCCGCGGCCGCAATCGCGGCGGCGGCGCGGGGGGCAGCCCGGTGGTGTGGCATCTCGCATCGGTATCCGGGATTAGCAGCGCCGGAGTCTTCAGCGGGGCCTGACGAGTGGCCGGCGATCAGCCCGGAATGGTGCGCGGGTCGTGGCCGAAGCTGCTGCGCGAGCGGATCTGCCCGTCGCGGCCGTGGATCAGCAACTCGACGTGCTCGCTTTGCGCCTTCGTGGTGCCGGCCGCAACCGCTTCTTCCTGGGTGGCGTGGTGCGATTCCGCATAGCGCGCACCCTCGTGGATCACATCCCAGCCTTCGTCGTGCGGTACGACGTGTATGTTGCTGCCCATGTCGGGTCTCCTCGATGATCGGTGCTTTCATTGTGGCGCATCTGCGCGCGCTGTCTATCCGGCGCCGTCTGACAGCCGCAAAGGGCACCGGGTTCCACTTTTCGATGGAAATCCCTGGTTATTTGTCGGGCCTCTTGTAAGCTGGACTTGGATCGCAAAAAGAGGAGCGGACCATGCGTGCAAGATTTGCCAGGGGGCTGACGCAGTCGCCGGTGACCGTGGTGGCCCGGGCGTTCGACGGAGAAGCGGTGCGCACTCCCCAGGTGGGCGACCTGGTGACGGTGTATAGCCAGGATCAGGACACCGAATTCAATATCCGCCTGTGCGAGGCCGTCGAGCCCGGCCGCTGGCGCGGCGTGGTCTACGCGATCGGCCGCGGACAGGACGTGCTGGTCACCGCCGAAGGGCTGGAGATCGACGACGTGGTCGAGGTGATGCGCGAGGAAATCGCCTCCGTCATCCCCTGCGGCCGATCCCACTGAACGCTGCACCCCGTGGGTGCGGACATTCCGGTTTTGAAGACGCCTGCGGCCCGGTTCAGGCCGGCCGCGCGGGCTGCCTTGGCACACCCAGCCACATGGCCAGGCCGCTGGCCAGCAGCAGCGCCGCCAGCAGGTAGAGGGCATGGTCCAGGCTGCCGGTCCGGGTCTTGATCTGTCCAATCACCCACGGGCTGACGATGCCGCTGGTGATGCCGATGCTGCTGATGAAGGCGATGCCGGCGGCCGTGCCCGCGCCCGGCAGGTAGCTGGGCGGCAGCGACCAGAACACCGGCAGCGCGGCAAAGATCAGCACCGCGGCCACCGACAGGATGGCCAGCATCAGCGCCAGGCTGGGCAGGTGCAGGGTCAGCGCCGCCAGGGCCAGCGCGCCGCCTGCCGTGCACAGCAGGAAGTGGCGGTGGCGCTCGCCGGTGCGGTCGGAGTGGCGCGCGATCAGGAGCAGGCCGACCGCGCCCACGGCATTGGGTACCACCGAATACAGGCTGACCGACATCACGTCGGTGATGCCGAAGTCGCGGATCATCAGCGGCATCCAGAAGCTCAGCGCCAGCGAACCACAGGTCAGCGAAAAATAGATAAACGCGAACAGGTACACGCGCGGGTTGCGCAGAACCTGCCGCAACGCGTGCAGCGAATGGCCGCCGGCATGTGCTTGCGCGGCCGTGTCGCGCGCCAGGTGGGCACGTTCGCCGTCGGTCAGCCAGCTGGCCTGCTGCGGGCCATCAACCAGGCAGCGCGCGGCCAGCAGGCCCAGCAGCACCGCGGGCGCGCCCTCGATCGCAAACATCCACTTCCAGCCCTGCAGCCCGAGCACGCCGGCCATGTCGCGCATGATCCAGCCGGACACCAGCCCGCCCAGCACACCCGCCACCGCCACGCCGGCAAAGAAGATCGCCATCACCGCGGCGCGGCGGCGCGCCGGGAACCAGTAGGTCAGGTAGAGCACGATGCCGGGGAAGAAGCCGGCTTCGAACACGCCCAGCAGGAAGCGCAGCGTATAGAACTGCGCCGGGGTGGAGACGCCCATCATCGCCACCGAGGCCAGGCCCCACAGCACCATGATGCGCGTGAACGTGCGCCGTGCGCCAAAGCGCGCCAGCAGCATGTTGCTGGGCACTTCGCACAGCACGTAGCCGACGTAGAAGACCGCGGCGCCCAGGCCGTACATGGCGTCGCTGAAGCCCAGGTCCTGCTTCATCTGCAACTGGGCGAAGCCGATGTTGATGCGGTCCAGGAACGACACCACGTAGCAGACGAACAGGAACGGGATGATGCGCAGCCAGACCTTGCGGTAGAGCGCATCCTCATCGTGCGCAGCCAGTGCTGCGGGAGGCAGGGTGGGGGACGTCAGGCTGGATAGGGACGAAAGATCCCCTGAGACCGGATGGCTCATGAACGTTGTCTCCGTACGGTGGTGGCTGCGGCGGCGGGCAGCCGGAGGGTTCCGCCAGTGGGCAGCGTCTTGCGCGCGTTGGCCCGCGATGGTGCCGGGAAAAGAACAGGACAGGCGCGGCGGTACCGCGCCTGTGTCAGGTCAGGCTGGCGTGGTGGCCGGCATTTCGGTCACGCCTTCGCGCGCGGCGGCCATGGCGGCCAGGAGCACATCGTGGTCGCCGATATGGTTGGCCAGCAGCAGGATCAGCTGCGCATTGGCGGCCTGGCTTTTTGCCTCGTCGAGGTCGCGGTGCATCTCGATCAGCGCTTCGTAGAAGTCGTCGGGCCGCGCCAGGTTGGGTTGGGTGTTGAGCGTATTGGGCATGGGAGTCTCCGCGGTGCAGGTCTGGCCGGTCTCAGGCGGCCATGCGGCCGGGCTGCGGGGCGCGCAGGTCGGCACCGGTGGCACGCGCCAGCGCGGCGCGGATCGCGGCCGGGTCGGGGTGGTGCCAGCGGGCGCAGACATGCTGGTCCGGGCGGACCAGGTAGCAGGTGCCGGGCGTGGCACCGTAGCGCGCGGCGGCCAGGCCCTCGTCGTCGCGCAGCACGGTGGCATTGGTGCAGGTCACCGCCGGCTGCGCGGCGTCGGTCACGTAGACCAGCCGCAGCGGCACGCCGCTGTCTTTCAGCGCGGCGAGGCCGGCGAGCGTGGCTGCATCGATGGTGTCAGGGCTGCCGAACACCAGCACCGTGAAGTCCCCGCCCAGGTGCGACAGCAGCCAGCCCGCGCCCTGCGCGCCGGATACCGGCGCGTCGCAGCAGACCGCGCCAGGCACCAGCTTGCAGGCATAGTCCTGGGCATCGTCAGCGGTGTTCAGCGGCGAATCCTGCAGCACCGCGGGCACCGACAGCCGCCCGCTGTTGACCAGGGTGCGCGCAAACGCATGGCGCCTGGACAGGGTCAGCACCGCATCGCGGAACACGCGGCTGACCGCGCTCTTGGGCGTGATGAAGTCGGTGGAACGTGTGGAGTTGCGCAGGTTCTCGTCGGCGGCGTATTCGCGCTCGCTGGCGTAGGTGTCCAGCAGCTTGTCGCAGGCATGGCCCTGCAGCACATAGGCCAGCTTCCAGGCCAGGTTCTCGGCGTCCTGGATGCCGCTGTTGGCGCCACGCGCGCCGAACGGCGACACGCCATGCGCGGCATCGCCGGCGAACAGGATATTGCCGTGGCGGAAACTGTCCATGCGAAGGCAGGAGAACGTATAGACGCTGACCCATTCCAGCTCGAACTTCACGTCCTTGCCCAGCAGCGCCTGCACCCGCGGGATCACGCGCTCCGGCGTTTTCTCCAGCTCCGGGTCGGCGTCCCAGCCGAGCTGGAAGTCGATGCGCCAGACGTTGTCCGGCTGGCGGTGCAGCAGCACCGACTGGTTCGGGTGGAAGGGCGGGTCGAACCAGAACCAGCGCTCGCTCGGGAAATCCGCTTCCATCTTCACGTCGGCAATCAGGAAGCGGTCGTGGAAGGTGCGGCCCTTGCTGTCCAGGCCCAGCAGCTTGCGCATCGGGCTGCGCGAACCGTCGGCGGCCACCACGTAGCGTGCCGCCAGCGGGTAGCTGCCGTCAGGCGTCTCGATGGTCAGTATCACGCCGTCCTCGGACGTGCCGCGCTGTTCCAGCCCGACCACCCTGTTGCGCCAGCGGATCTCGATATTGGGCAGCGCCTGCGCGCGCTCCAGCAGGTAGCCTTCGAGGTAGTACTGCTGCAGGTTGATGAAGGCAGGGCGGCGGTGGCCGCTCTCGGGCAGCAGGTCGAAGCTGTAGACCTGCTGGTCGCGCAGGAACACCTTGCCGACGTGCCAGCGCACGCCCTTGTCGACCATGCGCTCGCCGCAGCCAAGCCGGTCGAAGATATCCAGCGTGCGCTTGGAAAAACAGATTGCTCGCGATCCGGTGGACAGCGTGCAGTCGTCATCCACCAGCACCACGGCCACGCCGCGCTGCGCCAGGTCGATGGCGGTGGCCAGGCCGACCGGCCCGGCGCCGACCACGACGACCGGGTGGACGGCCGGATCGGCCCCTTTCTGTTGCTCGGCGCAGGGCTGGTACTCGAACGACAGCCGCTGGTAATCGATGCTGCTCATGCCTGTGTCTCCATCCATAGCTTGTTGCCCGACTTATTCTTTTTGGAGGTCAGTCCTGCAGTGCGGCCCACATTTCCTTGTCGCGCTGGGCCGTCCAGATGCGCGGGTGGCGGACGCCGCTGGCCTCGTCATAGGCGCGCGAGACGTCGAAGGGCAGGCAGTGCTCGTAGATAAAGACCTGGCCAAACTTGGGGTCCATCGCGCGCCGGGTGTGCGCCATCGCGGCCTTCAGGTCGAGCTTCTCGGCCACGGCTTCCTTGCCGGCCTGGAACAGCGTGGTGACGAAGTCCTTGGTGTAGGCGATACCCTTGTCCACTTCCTCCGGCGTGGTCAGCGCGGGGCCGCGGCCGGGCACCAGCTTTTCCGGCTTGAGTGCCTGCAGCGCGTCCAGCGTGGCCGGCCAGTCTTCCAGCTGGGCGTCGCCGCAGTAGCAGGCGGCGTCGTACTCGACCAGGTCGCCGGAGAACAGCACCTTCTGCTGCGGCAGCCAGACCACGGTGTCGCCCTTGGTATGGCCCGAGCCCAGGTGGGCGATGCGCACTTCCAGCTTGCCCAGGAACAGCGTGATTTCCTTCTCGAACACCAGCGTCGGCCAGGTCAGGCCGGGCACGGTCTCGACGCCGGCGAACAGGCGCGGGAAGCGCTCGATCTCGGACTTCATGTCGGCCTCGCCGCGCTCGACGATCATCTCGTAGGTGCCGCGGCTGGCGATGACCTGCTGCGCGCCTTCCGCGAAGTAGGCCGACGCGCCCAGCACGCGCACCGCGTGGTAGTGCGACAGCACCACGTACTTGATGGGCTTGTCGGTGATGGTGCGGATGCGGGCGATCAGGTCCTGCGCCATGGCCGGCGTGGCGGTGGTGTCGACGATCAGTACGCCGTCGTCGCCGATGACCACGCCCGAATTGGGATCGCCTTCGGCGGTGTAGGCCCAGGCGTTCTCTGACAGTTGGGTGAAGGTGACCTGCTTGGCTTCCAGGTCGGCCTGCGATGCGAATGCCTTGGACATGGCGTCTTTCCTTTGTGTGGGGAGGCGAGACGGCACCGGCACGATGGCTGCGTTGCGCTGGCCGCGGGCTGTCTCGCCCCGTTTCTATGGATGCCTGACGGCGTGGGTCGCCGTGTTCGGACGGGGTAGTGCAATCTTAGGAAACGTTAAAAAATTAATCAATAGCGAAATGATTAGCCTATGACAAATAATTGAGGCATGCCGCGAACGCCATCGGAGGCAGGTGGAGTTTGTTCGGGTAAACCCCCGTGCACACGGCAACGGGAGGCGTTCGATTAATATCCGGGTTTTCCGATCACACAGGATGGCAATGGCCAGGCGCAAGGCTGGGGAAGCAGGAACGCAGGCGGACGAGCCCGCTGCGCGTGCCGACAAGGCGCAGCGCGGCATCCAGAGCGTGGAGGTGGGCGGGCGCCTGCTGGTGGCGCTGGCGGTCGCGCGCGCGCCAATGCCGCTGGCCGCGCTGGCCGAGGCGGCGCAGCTGGCGCCGGCCCAGGCGCATGCCTACCTGGTCAGCCTGACGCGGCTGGGTCTGATCAAGCGCGACCACCTCTCCGGCCGCTACGAGCCCGGGCCGCTGTCGCTGCAGCTGGGCATGCTGCACCTGGAGCAGGACGCCGCCTGGCGCGCCGCGCAGCCCCGGGTGGATGCGCTGGCGCAGTCGTCCGGATTCAGCGTGGCAATCAGCATTGCCGGGCCGCAGGGCCCGACCATCGTGCGCTATGTGCCGGCCAGCGCGCCGCTGCATGTCAACCTGCACGTGGGCACGGTGATGGCACTGGCCGCCACGGCCACCGGGCGCGTGTTCTGTGCCTTCCAGCCGCCGGCACTGTGGCAGCCGCTGTGGCGCGCACAGCAGCCGGGCGCGGCCGAGTCCGACCTGGCCGCCTTCAGCGCCAGCCTGGGAGAAATCCGAGCGCGCGGCATCGAGCGCAGCATCGACACGCCCAGCCCGGCTGTCAGCAGCCTCAGCGTGCCGGTGCTGGACGCCGCTGGCGTGCTGCGGCTGGTGCTGACGCTGGTGGGATCGACCGGTGCCATCGAGGTGGACTGGCGCGGCGCTGCGGCGCAGGCCCTGCTGGCCGCGGCGGCGGACATCGGCGCCGCGCTGCGCGATGAAGAGGGGCGCCTGGCATGAGCAGCGCGACCGAAGCCCAGCAAGACCTGGAAGGCGGCAAGCCGCAGCGCGGCATCCAGTCGCTGGACAGCACCGGCCAGCTGCTGGTGGCGCTGGTGGCTGCCGGCCGGCCGCTGGCGCTGCGCGACCTGGCGCTGGCCGCGGGCATGCCGCCGGCCAAGGCGTTCCCGCATCTGGTCAGCCTGCAGAAGACCGGCCTGCTGGCGCGCGATGCCGCGGGCAACTACCTGTGCGGACCGCTGGGACTGGAACTGGGGCTGATCGCGCTGCAGCGGCTGTCGCCGACGCGTGAGGCGGAACCGGAGGTGATCGAGCTGGCCGGCGCCACCGGCCTGAGCGTGGCCATGGCAGTGCTGGGGCCGCTGGGGCCCACGGTGGTCCGGCTGGAGGAATCGGCGCGGCCCCAGCACGTAAGCCTGCGCGTGGGCACGGTGCTGTCGCTGGTCCATACCGCGATTGGCCGCACCGCCGCTGCGTACCTGCCAGCCAACGTGCTGGCGGGCTTGCTGGAAAAGGACGATTTGCGCATGGCCGGCGCTGCCGCGGCCGAAGTGCTTGAACCCGGCGGCAAGCTGGCGCCGGCCTACGCCGGGCGCCTGGCGCAGGTGCGCGCGGCCCGGCTCGACAATGCGCTGAGCCACCCGGTGCCGGGCATCGACACGCTGGCGGCGCCGGTATTCGACCACACCGGCAGCCTGGCGCTGGTGATCGCCGTGATGGGCTCGAGCGGCAGCTTTGACAGCAGCACCGCGGGCGCCACTGCCGCGCTGGTGCGGCAGGCGGCGCGCCGGCTGTCGTGGCGCTTCGGCGCGCCGGACACGGCCTGGGCTCAGGCTATCAGTTGTCCAGCTTGATGTTGGCCGACTTGATCAGGCTGTCCCACTTCTCGAACTGCGCGCGGATATAGCTGCCGAACTGCGCCGGCGTGGCGGGGAAGGGCACGGTGCCCTGGCTGGCCAGCCTGGCGGCCAGGTCAGGCTGCTTCAGCGCCGCCACGATCTCGCCGTTGAGGCGGTCGATCACTGCCTTGGGCGTGCCGGCCGGCGCGGCCACGCCAAACCACGCGGTCAGCTCGTAGCCGGGCACGCCGGCGGCGGCCAGCGTGGGCACGCCTGGGAGCTGGTCAGAGGGTTTCTGCGTCGTCACCGCCAGCGCGCGCACGCGGTTGTCGCGGATATACGGCAGCGCGGTCGAGACGCTGTCGAACATCATGGTGATGCGCCCGCCGATCAGGTCGGTCATCGACGCGGCGCTGCCCTTGTACGGAATGTGCGTGATATTGACAGCCGCCAGGTGGGTGAAGAGCTCGCCCGCCAGGTGCGACGACGAGCCGTTGCCGAACGAGCCATAGGTCAGCTTGCCCGGCTCCTTGCGCGCCAGCGCCAGCAGCTCCTGCACGGTGCGCGCCGGCACGCTGGGATGCACCACCAGCACGTTGGGCAGGTAGGCGACCGAAGCCACCGGCGCGAAGTCCTTCAGCGGATCGTAGCCAGGCTTGTCATAGAGGCTTTTGTTGACCGCCAGCGAGCCGAAGGTGCCGAACAGCAGCGTATAGCCGTCGGCCGGGGCCCGCGCCACCGCGATGGCCGCCAGGTTGCCGCCGGCGCCGGGCCGGTTGTCGATCACCACCGGCTGGTGCAGCCGCGCCGACAGTGCGTTGCCGATCTCGCGCGCCAGCAGGTCGGTGGCGCCGCCGGGCGGAAAGGGCACCACCAGCCGCACCGGCTTGTCGGGATAGTCCGCCAGCGCGGTACCGGCGGCCGTGGCCGCGAACGCAAATACCAGCCCCGCGGCTGCACGCCTGATCCAACCCTGCATCGCTGTCTCCTTTCTGTGATCTGTTGCGATGGAATGGCCGTCAGTGTGTCGCAGCGCCGGCAGGCGCGTGTTTGGAATTGGCGAAGGTCGGGTTCGGTGCCGGAACGGGTCATTCCGGCGGGCGCAGCCGGGCGATGGTGCCGAACAGCGTTTCCAGCTCCACCGGCTTGACCAGGTGTGCGTCGAAGCCGGCGGCCTCGGTACGCTGCCGGTCCGCCGGCTGGGCGAAGCCGGTCAGCGCCACGAAGCGCGTCAGCTCGGTGCCGGCCACGAGGCGCATGGCGCGCACCACTTCGAAGCCGTCCATGCCGGGCATGGCCAGGTCGATCAGCGCGATATGCGGGCGGCAGCGGGGCGCCACATGCAGGGCCTCGGCGCCGTCGTAGGCAATGGTCACCTCGTGGCCGCATATCTCGAGCAGCATGGCCAGGCTGTCGGCGGCGTCGCGGTTGTCGTCGACCAGCAGGATGCGCTGCGCCTGCAACTCGGGTGCGACCGGACCCTGGGCCGGCAGTGCGGCTCCTGGCCGGGGGTCCTCCTTGTGCGAGGCCGTCAGCGGCAGCCGCAGCGTGAAGGTGCTGCCTTGTCCCGCCCCGGCACTGGCGGCAGAGATGGTGCCGCCATGCAGCTCAACCAGTGACCGGCACAGCGACAGGCCGATGCCCAGCCCGCCATGCAAGTCGGTGCCCGGACGGCTTTCCTGCATGAACAGGTTGAAGATCTCGTCGATGGCCTGGGGCCCGATGCCACAGCCCTGGTCCATTACCTGGACCTGCAGTGTGCGGTTCTGGATGGTGGTGGCGATCGTCACCGACGAGCCGGGCGGCGAGAATTTCGATGCATTGAGCACCAGGTTCTGCATGACCTGCACCAGCCGCGTCTTGTCGGCACGCATTGGGATCGAGCCGGCATGGGTCCGCACTTCGACGCACTGCGACTTGGCATCCAGCGCCGGCTGCGCTGCCTCGACGCCGAGCGCGATGATCTCGTTGAACTCGACCGGCTCCATGCGCAGCTCGATCCGGCCGGAGGTGATGCGCCCGATGTCGAGCAGGTCGTCCACCAACCGGCTCAGGTGGGTCACCTGGCGCTCGATCATGGCCAGGCTCCGGTTTGCCAGCACCGCATCCTCCGGCGCCAGCCGCATCGCCGCGAGCGCGCTGTGCACCGGCGCCAGCGGATTGCGCAGTTCATGCGAAAGGGTGGCCAGGAACTCATTCATGCGCTGGCTGGAGCGTTCCAGCTCTTCGCGGCGGCGGCGCTCGCTCATGTCCCGCGTCACCTTGGCAAAGCCGCGCAGCGTGCGTGACTCGTCGTATACCGCTGTCAGGGTGACATTGGCCCAGAACAGCGACCCATCCTTGCGCACGCGCCAGCCTTCGTCTTCCACGCGCCCGACGCGCTGCGCCAGTGCCAGGTGCCGTGACGGCTTGCCAGCGGCAACATCCTCCTGCGGATAGAACACCGAGAAATGACGGCCGATGATCTCGTCGCGGCGGTAGCCCTTGATATAAGAGGCACCGGAATTCCAGCTGACGATATGGCCGCCGGGATCGAGCATGAAGATCGCGTAATCCTTGACCCCCTCCACCAGCAGCCGCAGGGTTTCTTCGCTCTGGTGCAGGGCCTCGGCGGCGCGGCGCCGCTCGGTCATGTCCCGCGTGACCTTGGCGAAGCCGATCAGCCGGCCCTCGGCGTCCTTCAGGGCGGTGATGACGACATTGGCCCAGAAGCGGCTGCCGTCCTTGCGCACGCGCCACCCCTCGTCCTCGAACCGGCCCTGTTCGGCCGCGGCCTTCAGTTCGGCTTGCGGCCAACTCCGGGCGATCGCATCCGGCGTGTAGAACTGCGAGAAATGCTTGCCCAGGATCTCCTCGCGGGCATAGCCCTTGATGCGCGCCGCGCCCTTGTTCCAGCTGGAGACATGGCCGCCGACGTCGAGCGTGAAGATGGCGTAGTCCTGCACGGAGTCCACCAGGGTCTGGTAAGGCACATCGGGCAGGTCGGCCCGGATCTCTTGCGAACGCCCGCCCGATGGCTCGCCAGCGTCGGGACGAGGTACGCTTCCGGCGGGTTGCTGCGGGTCCTCGGGGGGTCTTGTCATGGCATGTCCTGAACGGCGTCCTGCCGGCGTGGCCCGCCAGCGCATCCGGTGCTGGTCTTGTAGCAAGGATACCCCGCAAGCAGCCTGGCAGGGCCAATGGCCGGGGATGCCGGTGGCCCCGGCAGCGCAGGTCCGGATCAGAAGCTTCTGTACTGCAAATCAGAATGTGCGGATTGTCTGGGGAAACTGGCTCCATAGAATGGTTGCACAAGGGCTTTCAGCTCTTCCATCCAGAGGCGCCAATGACACAGTTAGACGAATGCCACCTGCCGTGCGACGGCATGCCGTGCAGCGCAGATTGCCAACTGGCCCGCTTCTGCCTGGGAGGCGCCCGGGGCTTGCCGGGCGGCGCCCGGGGCTTCCACCGCACGGTGCGCCTGCGCAAGGGCCAGTGCCTGTACCTGCTGGGCGACCCCGTGACCTCGCTCTACGCAATCCGCGTCGGCACAGTCAAGACCCACGTGACCACGGAAGACGGCCGCACGCAAGTGGTCGGCTTCCACTTCCCCGGCGACCTGGTCGGGCTGGACAGCCTGGCGCATCCGCACTATGCGTCCTACGCCACCGCGCTGGAGGACACCAAGCTGTGCATGCTCGGCATGGACGCGCTGCGCGGCGCCGCCGCCGGCATGCCGGAGCTTGCCAACCAGCTGTTCCTGGCGCTCGGCGGACAGGCGCAGCGCGCACGCGCGCTGCAGACCATGCTGGCGCTGATGACCGCCGAAGAGCGGCTGGTGACCTTCCTGCTGTGGATGGCTGAAGGCTTTGCGGCGCGCGGCTTCTCGTCCTCGGAGTTCGTGCTGCGCATGAGCCGGGAGGAAATCGGCAGCTATATCGGCCTGACGCTGGAAACAGTCAGCCGGCAGTTCTCGCGGCTGGCGGACTGCGGGCTGATCCGGGTGAGGCACCGCACCATCTCGCTGCTCGACAAGCCCGCCTTGCGGGCCATCGCCGAGCGCCCGATGATCTCCGCGCACGCGCCTGCGTGCGATCGGCAGGTGCCCCGGCGCGGCCCGCACGATGCCCGCCGGCTTGCACCGCGCACGGCCGGTGGCCAGGCTGTGGCAGCCGAATGACCAAGCCCGGCCAGCGCGAGGACCGAATGGAACATGCAACACCGGCCGGCACCGCGGCTGAAGAGACGGCCAGCGACCTGGTCGGCGAGAGCCTGCGGGAAATCACGGACCTGAACCTCTCCTACCTGCTGCTGGTGCAGCGGCTGATGCGCGAGAACGAGCCCGAGGCCCTGTTCCGGCTTGGCATCGAGCGCAAAGTGGGCCGTGTGCTGGCCGCGCTCACGCCGCAGCAGATGGTGGCACTGGCGCGCTCCAACCTGGTGCTGTGCCGTTTCAGGCTGGAAGACAGCATGCTGGTGGCCGCGCTGACCGGCGCCGAGCCGCTGCATGCCCTGCAGAACATGCACGCGGCCATCGTGATGGCCGCGCAGCGCGGGTAGTGGAACCAAAATCGGAGGCTGTATGACGGGCAATGCGATGACGCAAGTCGAATGGAAGCGGATGGCGCTCGACCGCGGCCGCAGGGGGGACCACCCGCCCGGGCCAACCCGCATGGAACTCTCTGGCACGCTGCAGATGCAGGATATTGTCCAGGCACTGGGGGCGGAGCCCGATGAGCAGCGCTGTGTCGAGGCCGGCCTCGAGGTGCTTGCGATGGCCGGGCACCCGCCTGCGCGCGCCGTGGTGTCGATGGACCACGGGCGGCCGCCGGCGCTGGAATTCTATGTCGATGCCGCTGTGCCGACCTGCTGCGAACTGGACTGCACCGTGCAGCACGCGATCGCCAGCCGTTTCACCAGCGTGCTGCCGCCGGGCCTGGCAGTCACGGTGCTGCCGCTGGCCGCCTATGCACAGGAAGCCACCGACGAAGTCAACGCGTTTGACGCGGATACCTTGCGCACCTGCGCCCGCGAACTGCTGGGCCGCGGCGGGGAGATGAACCAGCGCCTGGCGGTGGTGTGCGCCTACCTGTCGGCGCTGCATGGCGCGCAGGCCGTTGCCGAGCAGCTTGGCTACCTTGAGCAGAGCCTGCTTGCGCAGGGCCAGGAGGCCTTGTCCTGGCGCCTGCGCCGGCACCGCAGCGTGGAAGGGCGGGAGCTGGCGCAGGCATTGGAAGGACTATCCCGCGCCGCGGCTGGCGCCCTGTATGAGTTCGGCGCCAGTTACAGCGCTGCGCGCGCCAGCTATCAGCTGGAGCAGATGCAGCGTGTCCATGACCGGATCGCGCGCTTTCGCGACACCTGCCGGCACGGCGGGCGCTGCCCCGAGCCCCGGCACGCCGTGTGCGCGGACACGGCGTACTGAGTCGCGGCAATCAGATGCCGGCCATGCAGGTGTACTTGATGACCAGGTAATCCTCGATGCCGTAGTGCGAGCCCTCGCGGCCCACGCCAGACTGCTTGACGCCGCCGAACGGCGCCACCTCGTTGGAGATCAGGCCGGTATTGACGCCCACCATGCCGTATTCCAGGCGTTCGGAGACGCGCCAGACCCGGCCCAGGTCGCGGGCATAGAAGTAGCTGGCGAGGCCAAACTCGGTGTCGTTGGCCATGGCGACGACGTCATCCTCGGTTTCGAAGCGGAACAGCGGTGCCAGCGGGCCGAAGGTTTCCTCGCGCGCGACCAGCATGCCGGCGCCGACGTCGGCCAGTACGGTCGGCTGGAAGAAAGAATGCCCCAGCGCATGGCGCTGGCCGCCCTGCAGCAGGCGCGCGCCCTTGCCGAGCGCGTCGGCGATATGCTCTTCCACCTTGGCCACGGCCTTGTCGTCGATCAGCGGGCCGATGCGCACGCCATCTTCCATGCCGTTGCCGACCTTCAGGGCCGCTACTGCCGCCACCAGCTTCTGCGCAAACGCCTCGTACACGCCCGTCTGCACGTAGATGCGGTTGGCGCAGACGCAGGTCTGCCCGGCATTGCGGTACTTGGACACGATCGCGCCTTCAACCGCCGCGTCCAGGTCGGCATCGTCGAACACGATAAAGGGCGCATTGCCGCCCAGCTCCATCGACACCTTCTTGATCGTCGACGCGGTCTGGGCCATCAGCACGCGGCCAACCTCGGTCGATCCGGTGAAGGTGAGCTTGCGCACCAGCGGGTTGCTGCTCATCTCGCCGCCGATGGCGCCGGCCGAGCCGGTCACCACCGACAACACCCCGGCCGGAATGCCCGCGCGCTCGGCCAGGGCCACCAGCGCCAGCGCTGTCAGCGGGGTTTGCGATGCCGGCTTGAGCACCATGGTGCAACCTACCGCCAGGGCCGGGCCGGCCTTGCGCGTGATCATGGCGGCGGGGAAGTTCCACGGCGTGATGGCTGCGCATACCCCCACCGGCTCCTTGGTCACGACTATGCGCTGGTTGCTGACCGGCGCCGGGATGGTGTCGCCATAGACGCGCTTGCCTTCCTCGGCAAACCATTCGATAAACGAGGCCGCGTAGGCGATTTCGCCGCGCGCTTCGGCGATCGGCTTGCCCTGTTCGGCGGTCATGATGCGCGCCAGATCTTCCTGGTTGGCCATGATCAGTTCGAACCATTTGCGCAGCAGCGCCGAGCGCTCCTTGGCGGTGCGGGCGCGCCATGCCGGCAGCGCGCGGTTGGCGGCTTCGATGGCCTGGCGGGTTTCATCGGCGCCCAGTTGCGGGACCTGTCCCACGCGCTCGCCGGTGGCCGGGTTGGTGACGTCGATGCGGCGCTCGCCGTCGACCCAGCGGCCGTCGATATAGCACTGCTGCCGCAGCAGCGAGGAGTCCTGGAGGTTCAGCATGGTTGTCTCGGTGGATGCCGGCGGTGCCGGACGTCTTGTGGAAGCCTGAGACAACGATTGTAATCCGGCGGTCTAGGTTGAGGTCTCTGGCGGACCGGCAGGTGCTTCGATACCCCAGTCGCCGTACTCCAGCCAGTCGTCGCCGAGCAGTTCAATCGGGTGCTGCGTGCGGCTGGAGCCGTTGCCGCAGCCCATGTCGTCTACGGAGCAGTACTTGTCGCAGCCCCAGCAGATGCGCTCGGGGTGGCGGGGATGAAGGGGAAATTTCTTGGCCATGGCTTGCGGTTGGGAACTGCTGAGACGATTATGCCCACACCCGCAAGCCGTCGATTTGCGCAACCGCAAGCACAAGTCAGCCGGGAGCCATCCCGCTCAGTCCCATCCGTCGGCATCCAGCCGGGTCCAGCGGTCGGGCGCCTCGCCATCGGGCGAGGCCAGCAGCAGTGTCTGGCCGCAGTGCGCGCAACGGTACACAAACGCATTCTGGCCGCTGGCGGTGCGCAAGGTCGCCGACATCACCAGCCTGGGATGCGGCGGCACGTGGCCCGGCCGGTCCAGCTGCGACTCGCACAGGTCGCATATAGACATCATTGTTTTCCTCCGCACGATCCCGGCGTAGCAAGAATGCTGTGGTGCAGCATTCGCTTTTCCAGTATAGCGGCGGATCGATAGTGCCGTTGGGCGATGGCGGGCGGCTATTCGCCAAGGAACTCTGCCACCACTTCGAGCCCTTCAATGTGATCGGCAACCACCTTGGCGATGGTGATCAGCGGGATGGCGAGCAACATGCCCCATACGCCCCAGAGCCAGGTGAACAGGAGCAGTGCAACAAATACGGCCACCGCGTTCATGCGCGCCATGCGGCCGGTCATCCAGGTGGTGACGACCGACCCGATCAGCGTGGCGATCAGCAGCGATCCGACCGTTGCCGCGGCTGCCATGCCGAGCGTGCCGAACTGCATGAAGGTCACCACCCCCAGGCAGACCGCGATTGCCAGGGCGCCGAAGTAGGGCACCAGGTGCAGCGCCGCGGCCGCGATTGCCCAGCTGCCGGCGTTGTGCACGCCCAGCCACTTGAGCAGCAGCCAGGTACAGGCGCCCAGGGCCGTATTGGTCACCAGCAGCATGCCCATGTAACGGCGGATGGAGCGGTTGACCTCGTCCAGCATGTGCACGCTGATCTTCTTCTCGGAAATGGTATGCCCGACCATCTTGATGAACTTGCGCTTGAAGGTATCGCCGGCCAGCAGCAGGAAGTACAGCAGGAAGACCACTACCACTGCCTGTCCGGCCATGGTGAAGATGCTGACCGAGCCGGCCAGCAGCATGTTGTGGATCTGGGCGGGCGCTTGCTCCACCACCACCTGCGTGCCGCGTGCGGGCGGGGGCTGGCCGGTGCCGCTGAGGACGGTGGCGGCGCGACGTACCTTCTGCCACATGGAATCGTCGCCGCTCATCAGCGCGCCGACCGAGCGCGACAGCTTGCTGGCCGTCTCGGGCAGGCTGTTGACGATTGATTCCACCTGCCCCTGCAGCAGGTAGGCGCCGCTGAGCAGGGCGCTCAGCACGGCCAGCAACACCACGGTGCCCGCCAGCGCGCGCGGCAGGCCCAGCCGCTGCAACGCGCAGACCAGCGGGTCCAGCAGGTAGGCCAGGACGATCGCGAGCACCACCGGAATGAGGAATTCGCGTGCGATATGCACGGCGTACAGCGAAAAGAGCGTCGCCAGCACCACCAGTGCCACGCTGGCACGGTGCAGCGAGGCGGTGACGGCATCGGCCGGCACGACTGAGTCAGCCATCTCCGCCATCGTGCGGGACCCGGCGGCGCCCTCGGTGTCGGCGCCGGCATGCGGGCTGCCGTCGGCGGGCAACGGAACGGGCGAAGCAGGGGGCAGCGAAGAAGGCGCGGAATCGGGAATGGTCGACATAGTCGGGCGCCCTGGCAAAAGGCCTGGCGCTGCTATGAAGATAGCTGGCCGGCAGGCTGCGGCTGTCGGACGCCGCCGCCTGCGCATGTCAGACAAGCTCGGCAGCGAGGCGCCTTACAAGCGACACCGCCCGGCCGGCAGCATGGCGCTGCACGACCGGGCGGTACGGTGACTGCGGGCGGGAGCGCGCAGGCTCAACCTGTCACCGTCTTGGTTTCAAGGAACTCGGCAATGCCTTCGGGGCCGTATTCACGCCCGTTGCCGGACGTCTTGTAGCCGCCGAACGGTGCGGTGAGGTCCATTGTCGCGCCGTTGATGCGCACGCTGCCGGCGCGCAGGCGGGCGGCCAGCTTGCGTGCCCGCGCCGCGTCGGACGACGCGATGTAGGCGGCCAGGCCGAACTCGGTGTCATTGGCGATTGCCACCGCCTCTTCTTCTGAGTCGTACGGCAGCAGGCATATCACCGGCCCGAAGATCTCTTCGCGCGCGATGGTCATGTCATTGCGCACGTCGGCAAAGATGGTCGGGCGCGCATAGAAGCCGCGCTGCAGCCCGTCGGGGCGGCCGGGGCCGCCTGCGGCCACGCGCGCGCCTTCCTCGATGCCCACCCCGATGAGGCGCTGCACCTTGTCGTACTGGCCGCGGTTGGAGATCGGGCCCATCTTGGTTTCGGGGTCGGACGGGTCGCCCACCTTGACCGCGTTGGCGACGGCGGCGGCAATCTGCACGGCCTGCTCATAGCGCGAGCGCGGCACCAGCATGCGCGTCGGCGCGATGCAGGTCTGTCCGGTGTTGACCGTGCACTGCGCCACGCCGCTGGTCACCGCCGCCTGCAGGTCGGCATCGTCCAGGATGATCATCGGCGACTTGCCGCCCAGCTCCTGCGCCACGCGCTTGACCGTGGGCGCGGCGCTGATGGCCACTTCCACGCCGGCGCGGGTCGAGCCGGTGATCGACACCATGTCGACGTCGCGATGCGACGACAGCGCGGCCCCCACCGCGCGGCCCTCGCCATAGATCATGTTGAAGATACCCGGCGGCGTACCCGCGGCATCCATGATCTCGGCGAAGATCCGGGCGTCCAGCGGCGCGATCTCGGATGGCTTGAGCACCACGGTGCAACCCGCCGCCAGCGCCGGCGCCACCTTGGCCGCGATCTGGTTCAGCGGCCAGTTCCACGGCGTGATCAGCGCCGCCACGCCGATGGCCTCGCGCAGGATGCAGCTGTTGCCGCGGGTGGTTTCGAACTCGAAGTCGCGCAGCGCCTGCAGCGTTGCCTGCAGCTGTGCCAGGCCGATCGCGGCCTGCAGATTGGTGGCCAGCGTAATCGGTGCGCCGATCTCCTGGCGCACCGCCTGCGCCAGGTCGCCCATGCGCGCCTGGTAGGCGGCGATGATGCGCTCAAGCAGGGCGATGCGTGTTTCACGCGTGGACACCGACCAGGCCGGGAAGGCTGCGCGCGCCGCGCCCACGGCCTGGTCCACGTCCGCCGCGGTGCCCATGGCGAGCGTGCCCGCGACCGCTTCGGTGGCAGGATCGATGATGTCGGCCTGGGTCGCGCCCGCTGCGGGCTGCACCCACTTGCCATTGATATAGAACTTGTCGACGATGTTCATGCCGGTTGCCTCGGATTGGCTTTGGGTGGGGACGGTCAGACCGGGCGGTCGCCGATGATGGTGGCGCGGTTCATATGGCGCACGGCCGGGAAGTAATCCTGCACCGCGTAGTGTTGCGTGGAGCGGTTGTCCCAGAGCGCGATGGTGTCCGGCTGCCAGCGCAGGCGCACCTGGTACTCTGGCGCGGCGGCCTGGCGGTACAGGTACTGCAGCAGGTCCAGTTCGGCCGGGCGGTAGTCGGAGCCGATGCGATATGGCGCTTCCTTGACGAAGTTGGCGAAATGCGTGGTGAAGGCTTCGTTGACGAACAGGATCTTTTCGCCGGTTTCCGGGTGCGTGCGTACCACCGGGTGCACCATCGGCGGATACTTGGCGCGCATCTCCGCGTATTTTTCTTCGTTCAGCGCCGAGCCGAAGGTCGGCATGGCGTCGTGCACGGCCTTCAGGTTGGCGATGCGGGCCTTCATGTCCTGCGGCAGGTTTTCATAGGCCGCGGCCATATTGATCCACATGGTATCGCCGCCGACCTCCGGGCACTCCACGCAGCGCAGCATCGAACCCATCGACGGGATCTCACGCCAACTAACGTCCGAGTGGTAAAGGTTCTCGCGCCCGCGCGTCGTGCCATCGCGCCCGAATACAACCAGTTCGGGATGTTCCGGGTGGTTGGTAAACATCGGATGCACTTCCAGCTCGCCGAAGCGGCGCGCCACGGCCACGTGCTGGGCCGGCGTGATTGCCTGCTTGCGGAAGAACAGCACCTTGTACTTCAGCAGTGCGCGGCGCAGTGAGAGATAGGTGTCGTCGTCCAGCGGCTCGCGGAAATCGATGCCTTCGACATCGGCGCCGATCGTCGGCGTGCAGCGGCGCACGGCAAAGGGAAAGGCTTCATTGTCCAGCGCGCGGTAGGCTTCCGGGCTGATGGTGGTTGCGGCAGTGGCTTGCATGGGGTGTCTCCTCGGTGTAGTGGTTGCCAATGCAGGGGGATAGCCGGCTTAGCGGTGCGAGGCCTTGACCAGGTCCGCAGCCTTTTCGCCGATCATGATGGCGGGGGCGTTGGTGTTGCCGCCGATCAGCGTCGGCATGATCGATGCGTCAGCGACGCGCAGGCCCTCCACACCTTGCACGCGTAGTTCCGGGTCGACTACCGCCATGTTGTCGACGCCCATCTTGCAGGTGCCGACCGGGTGGTAGACCGTGTCCGCGTGCGTGCGCACGAAGTCGCGGATGGCGGCTTCATTGCTGCTGTCGGGGCCGAAAGCGTCGGTCAGGATTTCGCGCCCGCCGTGCTGCGCCAGCGCAGGCTGCGCAAAGATGCGGCGGATTGCCCGCACGCCTGCGACCATGCCGGCCATGTCTTCCTCAGCCGACAGGAAGCGCGGATCGATCACCGGCGTCTCGCGCATGTCGGCGCTGCGCAGGCGCACATGGCCGCGGCTCTTCGGACGCAGCACGCAGGCGTGGCAGGAGTAGCCGTGGCCCAGTTTGCCCAGGTTGCGGTTGCCGAGCAGCGCCACGGCAAAGTGCAGCTGCACATCCGGGATGTCCAGCTCGGGGCGGCTGCGCAGGAACGCACCGGCCTCGGCGATATTGGACGACACCATGCCGGTGCGGTTGCGCCGGTAGCGCATCACCTCGCGCGCCAGCCGCAACATGCCGCGGCCGGTCTTGCCGAACAGCTCGGTCGTTTGCAGCTGCTTGTTGACGATGATGTCGAGGTGGTCCTGCAGGTTCTCGCCCACGCCCGGAAGGTCATGGACCACGTCGATGCCGAAGTTGCGCAAGTGCGCGGCCGGGCCGATGCCGGATGCCAGCAGCAACTGCGGCGAGTTGAAGGTGCCGCCGCTGACCACGATCTCGCGCCGTGCGCGCAGGGTCTGCACCGCCCCGCCGCGCACGACTTCCACGCCGACAGCGCGCCTGCCTTCGAACACGATGCGCAGCGCTTGCGTATCGGTCAGCACCGCCAGGCCGCGACGGCCGCCATTGAGCGCCGTGTCCGCGGCATTGCCGTTGTGCAGGTAGGCCCGCGCCGAGTTCCAGCGCTCGCCGTTGCGCTGCGTCACCTGGTACAGGCCGACGCCTTCCTGGCTGTGGCCATTGAAGTCGTCGTTGTGAGGCAGGCCGGCCTGGATCGCTGCCTGGACAAAGCGCTGTGCAAACGGATTGGGCGAGCGCAGGTCGCTCACGTGCAGCGGCCCGTCATTGCCGTGCAGCGGATGTTCCTGGCCGGCCAGGCTAGGATTGCGCTCGCTGCGGCGGAAGTAGGGCAGGACGTCGTCGAAGCCCCAGCCCCGGCAACCGAGCGCGGCCCAGTCGTCGTAGTCGCGCCGATGGCCGCGGATATAGACCATGCCGTTGATCGAGGAGCTGCCGCCCAGGCCGCGCCCGCGCGGCTGGTAGGAGCGGCGGCCGTTCAGGCCCGGTTGCGGTACCGTGTAGTAGGCGTAGTTGCGCGGGCCGGCCTTGGGCACCACCGCGGCAATGCCCACCGGCGCCCAGATCGAGAAGTGATGATCATGCGGCCCGGCCTCGAGCAGCGCCACGGTCGCACTCGGATCTTCTGCCAGGCGCCCCGCCACGGCGCACCCCGCCGATCCCGCGCCGATCACGATGTAGTCGAACTCTGCCGCCGCGCTGGCGGTGTCTTGTGATGTCTTGGTATTCAATTTGCGTGTCTCCTGAGTTGCCAGCATGCGGTGATCTGCGGGGGCGCGCGCATATCTGGTGACGACGGATACTGCCATTACCTGTTATAACAGGTCAATAGGGTTACGCCGCAGGCTGTCATGATAGGTATAATCCCTTCCACCCAGTTCGGAGCCGCCGCCAAGGCGGAACATAAGTGGCGCTGCCCAGGTTCAAAGAGATCGAAAACGAGATTCGCCAGCGAATCGCCAGCAACACATGGGGGCCGGGCGCCAAGCTTCCGTCCGAGGCGGAGTTGGTGGCGGAATTCGCGGTCAGCCGGATCACCGTGCGCCAGGCCCTGTCCGGGCTGCACAACGCCGGCCTGATCGAGAAGGTCAACGGCAAGGGCAGTTTCGTGACTCGTCCCTCAGACACGCCCAGCCTTGGCGCGCTGACCGGTTTCTATGAAACCGCACGCGCCCGTGGCCAACTCGCCTACGGCAAGCTGGCGTCGGTACGGCTGGTGCGCGCGCCGGCCCATGTGGCGGCGGCGCTG
Source organism: Cupriavidus necator (assembly GCF_016127575.1). NCBI lineage: Bacteria > Pseudomonadati > Pseudomonadota > Betaproteobacteria > Burkholderiales > Burkholderiaceae > Cupriavidus > Cupriavidus necator. The sequence goes on along the minus strand of NZ_CP066019.1, from coordinate 1,644,861 downwards.
CGTCTTCAACCTGGCGAGAAAGTGCTGAGCGTGGCCACCGTGCGGTACTGGGATGACGCGGCCGTCGCGCATTTCACCCTGATGGGTCCTGAGCCGCTGATGCGCCGCCTGGTGCAGGAGGACCTGGAAACCAACGACGCCATGTCGCTGTTTGAAAGCCGGCTCGGGTACCGGTTCAAGGAAGTGGCGATGGAAGCTACCGCCGTTGCCGCGCCCGCGGACGTGGCGCGCCGGCTCGGTGTTGCCGAGGGCGAACCGCTGTTGCGCCTGCGCAGCACGCCGCATGATATCGATGACACACCGTTGTTCTGCGGCGAACTGCTGTTCCGCCCGGACCGCTATGCCTACAAGTGGACACTGACGCGCTAGCACGGATGCCTGCCATCTTCAGTCGATACTGAACTGCGCCGGCGCGGTAACTTTTACCCGCGGCGCGCACTTCTTACTGTGGCCGGACCGCAGTCATGTCACTTTCCCGCATTGCCGGCCGCCGCGTTGCCAAGCCGGCCCGCGCCGCTCGTCGTATGGCGCCGCTGGTACGTCAGTTGCGTCTTCCGCAGCAGAGCTGCGTTCCAGCGCGCTCACCGGCAGCCTGCGCCGTGTAGCAAGGCTTGCCGCCAACCATGCTAGATGGAGGACGACATGAAAACAACACTACGCATCGGCACAGCCCTGCTCGCAATTGGCTTCCTGGCGGGTTGCACCGCCACCGGCAGCACCACCGGCTCTGGCTCGCTGTCCGGCGCCGGTTCGGTCACCGAACAGAGCCGCAGCCGCAGCAGCACCCCTAGCTCAAGCACTTCTACCGGCACGTCCGGCGCCACCAGCACGACCAGCCCGAGCGGCACCTCCAGCGGCAGCAGCGGTGCAGCCAGCGGCTCGGGCACTGCCCGCTGACGCCGGCGCACAGCCGCCGGTGGCCTGGCACCGGCGGCTGCGCGGCTTCGCTATCGGTCCCGGCCGGTAACGACGCGCGCGTCGCGGCGCGCGGGAATGATGTCTTCGTCCGCGAGCCGTTGTTGCAGGTCGTTGTTGGGCATGTGGGTGAAGTCCTTGCCAATTTCCTTCGTGATGAGGTCGGTGACGCCGGCGGAAAGGGCTTTGCGCAGCAGGCCCAGGAAACGCGGCGCCGCGATCAGCGCCAGTGAGTCAAAGCGCTGCTTGTTGCGCGCATCGGCAAGGTAGTCCGCCACGCGGCGGGCAAACAGCTGCGCTTCCTGGTGCAGTTCATCCTCGCCGGCCGACGATGTGACGGTGGACGGCCCGGCCTGGTGGGCACCGGGGTGCCCGGCGTCGCCCTGTACGGCGGCGTGGCCGCGCCGGCCGTAGGCGTCGCGACGCAGGTTGGCGCGGTCGCCATGTGCTGCCGCGTCAGTGATTTCCTCAACCAGAGCCATTGGCGCGGTTGAGGCGTGCGAGGCAAAAATGCGGGCGAGGGATTCGTCCGCCACAAGAATCCAGGTGTGTTTCATGATCGCTCCGGTTGCCGGTGCGAACACCGGTCCCCCATCCCTCGCTTCAAAGGATACGCCATCCGGGCAGGGGGACGTCACCGGACCGCAGATGACGCCGGGCGTAGTCACCACACGCCAAAGAACACGCCGGCCTGCTTGTACACATTGGTCTTGGCCGCTACCTCTTGGCTGGTTACCGTCACGCGCGGCTTGAGCGTGCAGAACCACTCCAGCAACCGCAACCGCATGGTGCTGCGCACGGCTTCGTGGCCGGGGTCGCTGCCCAGGTCGAAATACTCCTGCGGATCGTTCTGGAGGTCGAACAGCTGTGGCCGGAACCCTTGCCAGTGCACATATTTCCAGCGCGCGTCACGCACCATCCAGGCGCGGCACTCGCCGGGATGGCGGCCCAGCGCCACGCGAGCGCCGCGATAGGCATAGTCCAGCTCGGATACGACGAAATCGCGCCAGCTGCCGGCATAGGCACGCTCGCCCGCGCGCGTCAGGCCCAGCAACGAGCGGCCCTCGACGCGGTGGTCGGCCGGCGGCAGGCCCAGTGCGTCCAGCACCGTCGGCACCACGTCGACCGCGCTGACCATGCTGGCCTGCGCGCTGCCGCGCGTGGCATCCGCTGCCGGCGAGGGGTCGTAGACGATCAGCGGGATGTTCTGCACAGTGTCGTAGAACTGCTCCTTCTCGCCCAGCCAGTGGTCGCCCAGGAAATCGCCGTGGTCGGCGGTGAAGACGATCAGAGTGTCCTGCCAGCGGCCCAGGCGTTCGAGCTGTTCCCAGAGCTGGCCGAGCCGGTCGTCGATCTGCTGGATCAGGCCCTGGTAGGCGGGGCGCACCGTGTCCGAGACTTCCTGGCGCATGAAGTTGGCGCATTCTTCCTGCGTGCGGTAGGCCGACAGCACCGGGTGCGGGTCTTCCAGCTCGGCGTCGTGGCGCTGCAGCGGCATGCAGTCATCGAGCGAATACGCGGCGTGGTAGGGCGCGGGCGCCAGGTAGGGCCAGTGCGGCTTGACCAGCGACAGGTGCAGCACCCACGGATCGTCGCCGCGCGTGGCGATGTACCGCATCGCCTGGTCCACCGTGTACGCGGTCTCGGAATGCGGCTCGGCCACGCGCGCGGGCAGGCCGGCGTTGCGCATGTGCCAGCCGGAGACGATCTCGCCGCGTTCGTTCTCGGCGCTGATCACGTAGTCGGTCCACGGATCCGCGCTGTCGTAGCCTTGCTGGCGCAGCCAGTCGGCGTAGGCGCTGTGCGGCTCGGCGTGGTGGCCGTCATGGCGGTCGACTTCGGTGAAGTGGCCGCTGCGCAGCAGCGTTTCCAGCTCAGTGCCGCCATCCAGGTGCAGCCGCTTCAGGTTGGCGTTGTCGGGCATCACATGGGTCTTGCCCGCCAGCGCCAGCGCGCGGCCGCTGTGCTTCAGGTATTCGCCCAGCGTGACTTCGCCGACCGACAGCGGCACGCGGTTCCAGGTGGCGCCGTGGCTGCTGACATGGCGGCCGGTATAGAAGCTCATGCGGCTGGGGCCGCAGACCCCGGAGGTGACGAAGGCGCGGTCGAAGCGCACGCCGCGCGCGGCCAGCGCATCGATATTGCGCGTGCGCAGCGCCGGATGCCCGTAGCAGCCCAGGTGGTCGCGCCGCAGCTGGTCGCACATGATGAAGAGGGTATTGCGGATCGTCATGGTCGGTTTGCCGGGTTTCAGTCGCCGGTATAGCCGGACGCCTTGACCACCGGTGCCCACTTGCCGGCGTCGGCCTTGAGCACGCCGGCAAAGGCGTCGGCCGGGCCGGTTGCGGGTTCCAGCCCCAGCTTGAGGAACTTGTCGCGCACGTCCGGCGACTGCACGGCCCTGACGATGGCGGCGTTGAGCTTGTCGAGCACCGGGCGCGGCGTGCCCGCGGGTGCCAGCAGGCCGTAGCGGCCTTCGCCTTCGATGCCCTTGTAGCCAAGCTCGGTGAAGGTCGGCACATCGGGCAGCGCCACCGAGCGGTGGGTGCCGGAAGTCGCCAGCACGCGGATCTTGCCGGCGCGGTGCATTTCGGTCAGGTCGGCAAGGGTGTCGACCGAAGCCGGCACCTGCCCGCCGACCAGCGCGCTCATCAGCGGCGCAGAGCCGTTGAAGGGGACGTGCAGCATGTCGATGCCAACCTGCTTGCCGATCATCAGCCCGAAGAAATGCGGGATGCTGCCCAGCGCCGGCGAGGCGTAGGAGTTGTTCTGCGCACCGGCCTTGAGCCATGCCACATAGTCCTTCAGCGTGCGCGCCGGGCTGGCCGGCCCGGTAGCGAGCGCCAGCTGGAAGTTGGCGGCCTCCGCCACGGGCGTGAAATCGCGCTGGATATCGTAGTTGAGCTTGCGGTAGACCAGCGGCGCAATGGTCATGACCGCCGAGTTGGCCACCACCAGGGTATTTCCGTCGGCCGGCTGCGTGCGCGCGTAGTCCATCACCAGCCGCCCGCCGGCGCCGGGCTTGTTCTCGATGACCACGGTCTGGTTCAGGGTCTCGCGCAGCTTGTCGCCGACCAGGCGTGCGGCGAGGTCGGCGGTGCCGCCGGCCGGGTAGCCCACCAGGATGCGCAGCGGACGGTCCGACTGCGCGCTGGCGGGCGCGGACCATGCAGCGGCAACCGCCAGCAGGCACGCGGCGAAGCGGGGAAGGAAGGTGCGAGGGCTCACGATGTCTCCAGTTTGTTGTCCGCCGGCGAGCGGCGTCGATGCAAGCTAACACCCGTCGATATAATTGACAAAGTCAACTAATTGGCAGGTGTGGCATGGCACACGACAACAGCGGCAACCGCCTGCAGCGGCCGCAGCGGCTGGCGGATTTCATCAACTACCGGATCTACCACCTGAACCGCGTCGCGCTGGGCGCCACGGCGCTGCACCTGCGCGCCAGGGCGGGCGTCACGCGGCGCGAATGGCGCATGATCTCCTTCCTTGGCGAGCAGCCAGGCACCCGGCTGACCGAACTGGCCGAAAGCGCCGGCCTGGACAAGGTGCTGGCCAGCCGCGCCGTCCACGCCCTGGTGAAACGCGGTCTGGTCCGCCGCGAAACGCGTACCCAGGACCGGCGCGCAGCAGCCTTCACGCTGACCGAGCAAGGCGAAGCCGTCTACCGTGCAGCGTTCGCACAGGCGCGGGACTTCAATACGCGGCTGGCTGCCTGCCTGACGGCGGAAGAGGCACGCGTGCTGTCGCGCTGCCTGGACAAGCTGCAGGCGCAGGCCGGCGCGATGCTGGTCAAGGCGCAAGCGTTGCCACAGCCGGAAGGGGAAGCGCCGGCGTGGGATCTGCTGCAGGTGTGGCGGGGAGGGAAGGGCTAGCGGCTGGGCGGTGCCGGTCACGCCTGCACCGCAGCGTCGCGCAGCCACAGCGCGAAGCGCCGGATCAGCGCCTGCTTGGGATTGTCCCCACGCCAGACGATGTAGCAGTTGTGGCTCGCGGGAAAGCTGGCGGCCAACGGCTGCACCAGCCTGCCCGCGGCGATAGCCTCCCGTGCCAGCAAGGCGCGCGTCAGCGCCAGCCCCAGGCCGCTGGCGGCGGCTTCGATCAGCAGTGCGCGGCAGTCGAAGACGATGCCGTCTTCCGGCTCGTCCAGCACCACCCCCGCCGCCGCGCCCCATTGCGCCCAGCGAAAGCGCGCGTGCCGCAGCCGCGGCAGGTGCGCGGCGTCTGCGGCCGTCATGCCCGCGTGCCGCTGCGCGAAGTCGGGGCTGCATACCGCGATGATGTCGTCGTCCAGCAGCTTCACGCACTGGTAGCCGGTGAAGGGCGCGGGACCGTAGCGCAGGCTGACGTCGAGGTCGGAGCGGGCGAAGTTCGGGTCGTCGGTGCTGGCTGCGATAGACAGGTCCAGGCCGGGCAGGGCTTCGCGCAACCGCGGCAGCTTGGGTACCAGCCAGGCGCCGGCCAGCTCGGGGCTGACATTGACGCTCAGCGACTGGCGTTCACGCGCGCGGCGCTCGGTGGCACCGGCCAGCGACAGTTCGACCGCGCGCAAGGCATTTTCCAGTTCATCGGCAAGCTCGCGCCCGGTGGCGGTCAGTTCCAGTTGCCGGCCGGCGCGCAGGAACAGGGTGCAGCCCAGCTGTGCCTCCAGCGCACGGATATGGCGGCTGATGGCGCCGTGCGTCACGCACAGCGCATCGCCGGCGCGCGTCATGTTGCCCGTGCGCGCGGTGGCGGCAAAGGCCTGGAGGACTTGCATCGAGGGGAGCCTGCGGATCATGGCTGTGATCTTGCCTCACAGGTCATGGCAAAACAAGTCGATTGTCCTGCCATGCCGCGCGGCCGATACTGGGCCGCACCGAACCGGCCACTGCGAAGCCGGTGCGCGACGAGGAGACCCCCAATGAAATTGCAGCTGAAGATCAACGGCAAGCGCCATGCCGTCGATGCCGACCGCGACATGCCCCTGCTGTGGGTATTGCGCGACTACCTGGGCTATACCGGGACCAAGTTCGGCTGTGGTGCCGGCCTGTGCGGGGCCTGCACCGTGCATGTCGACGGCAAGGCCGTGCGCGCCTGCATCACGCCCGTGGGCAGCGTGGCACGTGCCGACATTACGACCATTGAGGGATTGTCGGCCGACAATTCGCATCCGGTGCAGCGTGCGTGGATTGTCGAGCAGGTGCCGCAGTGCGGCTACTGCCAGTCCGGCATGATCATGGCCGCCTGCGCCTTGCTGAAGGAGAACCCGGAGCCCGCGCCTGAAGACATTCGCGCCGGCATCACCAACCTGTGCCGCTGCGGCACCTACCCGCGCGTGGAGCGCGCCATCCTGCGCGCCGCCAGGGGACAGAGCATGGCCGATACCGACGGGAGGGCGCAATCGTGAGCGAATGCCACACCAGTCGCCGCCGCTTCCTGCAGGCTGCCAGCGCCGTGCCGGCAGCGTTCGTGCTGGGCTTCCACCTGCCGCTGGCAAAGGCCGCGGATGCGCCCGCGCACGATCCCGACGATATCAACGCGTGGCTGCGCATCGATGCCGATGGCAGCGTGACCATCATGGTGCCTTCCGCCGAGCTGGGGCAGGGCGTGATGACATCGGCGCCGATGCTGATTGCCGAAGAGCTGGAGTGCGACTGGAAGCAGGTGCGCGCGGAGCTGGCGCCCACCGATCCGGTCTACAACAACCGCATGTTCAAGGTACAGGCGACCGCCAGCAGCACCTCCGCGCGCTGGTCGTTCGAGCCGCTGCGGCGCATCGGCGCTACGGCGCGCGAGATGCTGCGCGAAGCCGCGGCGCAGGGCTGGAAAGTGCCGGTCGCGGAGTGCCGTGCCGTACAGGGCGTGGTGCGTCATGAGGCCAGCGGCCGGACGCTTGGCTACGGTGCGCTGGCAGCGCGGGCTGCCGCCTTGCCGCGCCCGGCCAGCGTGGCGCTGAAGGATCCGCGCGACTGGAAGCTGCTGGGCCGCCCGACTGACCGGCTCGACATTCCGCTGAAGACGCGCGGTGCTGCGGTGTTCGGCGTCGATGTCAAGGTGCCGCGCATGCTGGTGGGCTCGGTGATGGCCTGCCCGGCATTCGGCGGCAAGCTGCACCGTGTCGAGGCCCGGCCGGCGCTGGCCGTGCGCGGCGTGCGGCGCGTGGTGCCGTTGGACGACGCCGTGGTGGTGCTGGCCGACAGCTACTGGACCGCGCGCAAGGGCCTGGCCGCGCTCAGGCCGGACTGGAAACTGCCGCAAGGCGAACCCGTCGGCGATGCTGCCTTGATGGCCGGCTACCGGGAAGCCGCGCGGAGCGCTTCGGCGCTGGCGTTGCGCAATGGCGACCCCGATGCGCACATGCAGGCCGGCCAGGCCTATACCGCCGAATACGAGGTCCCGTACCTCGCGCACGCGACCATGGAGCCGATGAATGCCACGGCCGACGTTCGCGCCGACCGTGCCGAGATCTGGGGGCCGACCCAGGTCTGCGGCGAGATCGCGCATCGGCTGGCGCCTGTGCTCGGCCTGCCGGCCGAACGCATCGTTGTGCATTCGACCTTTGTCGGCGGCGGCTTCGGCCGGCGCGAGGAGTTCGACGTCTTTTTGCAGGCGGCGCTGGCATCGAAAGCGGCAGGACAGCCGGTCAAGCTGATCTGGTCGCGCGAGGAAGATATCCAGCACGACTTCTACCGCCCCGCGGCGGCGGCGCGCTTCAGCGCCGTGCTGGCACCCGGCGCGGCAGGCATCCGCGCGCTGGATGCGCGGCTGGCGTGCTCATCGATCTACATCCGCAATTTCCCGGACCGGGTCAAGGGCGGCGTCGATCCCAAGTCGGTCGAAGGCGTGGTGGACCTGCCTTACGCGCTGCCCAATGTCGCCGTGCGCCATGCGATGGTCAATACCGCCGTGCCGGTCGGTTTCTGGCGCGGCGTGGGCTATACCCAGAACACGTTCTTTGCCGAGAGCTTCATCGACGAGCTGGCCCACCATGCCAGGACTGATCCGCTGCAGTTCCGGCTGCGCCTGCTGGCCGAGCGCCCGCGCCAGGCGGATTTGCTGCGCCGGCTGGCGCAGCAGGCCGGCTGGGGCGGCGCACCGGCGGGGCGCTTCCAGGGCGTGGCGCTGTCGCAGGCATGGGGCTCGCTGTGCGCGACGGTAGTGGAGCTGTCGGTGCGGGACAAGCGCATCACGCTGCACCGCATCGTCAATGCTATCGACTGCGGCACCGTGATCAACCCCGCCACGGTCGAGCGCCAGCTTGAGGGCGCCAGCATCTGGGGCCTGAGCGCGGCGCTGTCCGGCGTCATCACGATTGGCGACGGGCGCGTGCAGCAATCCAATTTCCACGACTACCCACTGCTGCGCCTGGCCCAGACGCCGCGCTTCGAGGCTGTGCTGGTGCAGAGCGGCGAGCGCATCGGCGGCGTGGGGGAATCGGCGGTGCCGACGCTGGCGCCGGCGCTGGCCAATGCGCTGTTTGCTGCCACGGGCGAGCGCATCCGTTCACTGCCGCTGGCGCGGCATGGGTTCGAACTGGCGTAGCCGCGGCGCCGGGCCCTCAGGACGCCATCGCCGCTGCCGTGGCGCCGAAGGTTGCGACGCAATTGCGCCCGGAGCGCTTGGCCAGGTAGAGCGCTTCGTCGCCGGCACGGAGAAAGGCGCGCAGCTCGGCGAAATCCTTTTCGTTGCCGGGGCCGTTGGCATCGGTCACCGCACCGATGCTGACCGTCAAGTGCCCGTCGGCACCGGCAGCATTCGGAATCTGCAAGGCCTGGACGGCAGCGCGGATGGCCTCCGCCATGGCGGCCGCGCCGGCAGCGTTGGTGTGCGGCAGCAGGATGGCAAACTCTTCGCCGCCATAGCGCCCCGCATAGTCGCCCGGCCGCCGCACCTGGCGCTGGATGCAGGCGCCCACCGCTGCCAGCGCATCGTCACCGGCCTGGTGGCCGTAGCGGTCATTGAATTCCTTGAAGTGGTCGACGTCCAGCATCAGCAGCGACAAAGGCTGGCTGTGGCGGCGCGCGCGCCGCCATTCCACGTCGGCGGCATCGTCCAGCGCACGGCGGCTGCCAAGGCCGGTCAGGCCATCGGTGTTGACCATCCAGCGCAGGTGCTCTTCCATCTCGACACGGCGCCGCCATTGGCGCGACAGCAATACCGAGAGCGCGATGATGGCAGCGTCCAGCGCGATGATCATCGCCCCGAACACCCAGGCGCGCTTGTGCCAGGGTGCCAGCACGTCGTGGGTGGCGCGTCCCACCACGACCAGCAGCGGAAAGCCCGGAGTGCGCCTGAAGCTGTAGAGCCGCTGCACCCCGTCGACTGCCGCGACGCCGATAAACGTGCCTTGCGTGCCTTGCAGCAGCGGTGCAAATGACGGGCTGCCGGAGATGTCGCGCCCGATCGATTCGGCTTCATAGGGCCGCCGCATGATGATGGTGCCGTCCGTGCGCAGCAGCGTCAGGGTGCCGCCCGCGCCAAGGCTTACGCCATCGAACAGCTTGCGGAAGTAGTTCAGGCGCAAGGTGCCGACCACGGTGCCGGCAAAGCTGCCGTCCGGTGCGGAAAGCCGCCGGCTGATGCCGATGGACTTGTTCTCCGGCGCCAGGCGCGGCTGGAACGGCCGGCTCAGGAACAGGCCGCTGTGATCGCCGCTGCGGTGGACCTGGAAGTAGTCGCGGTCAGAAACGTTGACCGGGCGCGGCGGCCACTGGTGCGAGTCGAACACCAGCGTGCCGTTGGCGTCGGTGACCAGCAGCGAGCCCATGTCTTCGGCGTTGATCAAGCGGTCGAACAGCAGCCGCTGGCGCAGCGCCGGCGGTTGCGCCAGCAGTGCGGGATCGTGCATGGCTTCCACTATGCCCCCGATTGCCAGCTCATGGATCTGCAGGTTGCGCGTGATGCTGCGTTCCAGCGTCAGCGCCAGGTTGGCCGAGGCCTCGCTGGCATTGTCCAGTGCATCCCTGCGCATCTGCACCAGGGCGAGGGCACCAAGGGCCGCGATCATGCAGACCAGGACAAGGCTGGCGGCAACGATCAGGGAGGCCGGGCGGGAAATGGCTTTGCGGGCCGGAAAGTGAGGTATTTGACGCACGAAGGAAAGCTGTTCTGCTTTTATGCGGCCATTGTAGTACCTGGCCGCAGCCTGGCTCAGTTGCGTTATGCGCCAGCGCATCGTCCCGGAGCTTGCGGCCCTGGTCCTGCCTGGCCAGGGCACACGTGCTGTGTGCCACTGCGCGCGTCCGGCACTACGCTGCACGCACAGTTCTTCCCTACACTTGAGCATGGCGGGTTGCCGCCGCTGAAGGGAAGACCGCATGCAGCCAGAGCCTGCACAACCCAAGCCTGTGGCGCTCGCCCTGCAGGGCGGCGGCATGCATGGCGCCTTTACCTGGGGCGTGCTCGACCGGCTGCTGGAGGACGGCAGGCTGGCGATCGAAGGCGTCAGCGCCACCAGCGCCGGGGCCATGAACGCCACCGTGCTGGCCTACGGGCTGCTGCAGGGCGGCAGTGACGGCGCGCGCCTGGCCTTGCATGATTTCTGGGAGGCGATCGCGCACTCGGCGCAGCGCTACAACCCGTTCCGGTGGCTGCCTTGGTTCAAGAGCAGCCATACGCTGGGCCTGAACCATTCGCCGATGTATGCGATGGCCGACATCGCGCTGCGCCTGCTGTCGCCGTACCAGTTCAATCCCAACAACCTCAATCCGCTGCGCGACGTGCTCGGCAGCCAGGTCGACTTTGCGGCACTGCGCGAGCATTGCCCGATCCGGCTCTACCTGTGTGCGACCAATATCGAGACCAGCCGGATACGCATCTTCCCGCCCGAGGAACTCAGCATCGACGCCGTGCTGGCCTCGGCCTGCGTGCCCACGCTGTTCCAGGCGGTCAGCATCGACGGCCAGCACTACTGGGATGGCGGCTATGTCGGCAACCCGGCGATTTTCCCGCTGATCTATCACTGCCAGACCCACGATGTGGTGATCGTCCATATCAACCCGATCGTGCGCCACGGCGTGCCGACCACGGCCGCGGATATTCTGAATCGCGTCAATGAGGTCAGCTTCAACTCGTCGCTGATGCGCGAGATGCGCGCCATTGCCTTCGTCACGTCGCTGATCCAGCAGGGCAAGCTCGACGGCACGGAGATGAAGGAGGTGTGGATCCATTCGATCCGCTCGGACCAGACCATGGCCGCGCTGGGGGTTTCCACCAAGTACAACGCCGATTGGAATTTCCTGTGCTCGCTGCGCGACAAGGGCCGCGCAGAAGCGAGCCGGTGGCTGGAGCAGCACTACGACAGCGTGGGCCGGCGCTCCAGCATCGATATCAGCGGGGAGTTCCTGTAGGCCAGGCCGGCTGCGCCAGCCGCCACGTCAGGTTGGCGCGTGCCTGCGCCTCGTAGCGCGCCTGGAACAGGTCGGTGGTGTAGATGCGCGGGCTGGCCAGCAGCGCACTCAGGAAGGCGCGCTCGGCGGCGTCATAGGCGGCGTCGTCCAGGTCGGTGCGTTCGGCCCGCAGGTTGGCGCCATTTTCCTGGAAGCGCGCGCGGCTGCAGCCCAGCGCCGCCAGGTCGATGTCGGCGGTGAAGCGGCCGGCCAGGCTTGCCGGCACTTCGGCGTGGGTGGTTTCCAGGATAAGGGCGGCCACGCGCGCGGCGGCGGCGATGCTGCCGCCCGACCAATGGCGCAACCATGCGGCGCTGCGTTGCTCGTTGTCCGTGGCGCCGGGCACGTAGATGACGTCGTGGCACCAGAGCGCCAGTTCCACCTCGTCGGTATCCGGTATCGCGCTGCGCGCCCAGTCCAGGTCTTGCAGGCAGCGACGGACATGGTCGAGGGTGTGGTAGTGCCGCGTCGGCTCACCGTAGCAACGAGCGAGATCGGCATAGGCGTCGGCCGCGTGCGTGCCGCCCGCACGTGTCCACAGCGCGACGAAGCGGTCTTGCAGGGGGAGGCCTGGCGTCGAGGTCATGCGTGGGGGCGCTCCGGGGTATTGGCCTGGTCGGCCGCCAGCGCTGCAAGCAGCGCCTGGGCCTCCTGCCAGTCCGCGGTGTCGGTGCCCTCGCTGAAGCTGCCGTGGACCCGCGCCAGCACTTGACGCGCCGCGTCGACCTTGCCTTGTTGCCGCCACAGCCGGGCCAGGCTCAGGGTGGCCTGCAGCTCCAGCGGCTTTGCACCTTGTTCGTGGGCGACCGTGATGGCCCGGTGCAAGCAGGCTTCGGCTTCCTCCTGCGCGGCCGGCGGCGCAGGGCGCTCTGCCGACAGCTGCAGCAGCATCTCGGCGCGCAGCCGGTACACGGTTGCCTCATCCAGCCGTTCTCCGGTCTCTTCCACCAGCGCTTGTGCCTGCGTGAGCACGTCCAGCGCGGCGGTGGTCTGGCCTGCCTTGCCGCAGGCCTCGGCAACCAGGGCCAGCAGGTTCGGCATGCCCAGTCTGCCGCCGGTGGCCTCATAGGCGGCCACGCCCTGGCGCATCAGCGCAACGCCTTCCTGGTGACTGCCCAGCGCCGCCATCGCCCAGCCCTGCAGGACGGTGCCCCACGCCAGGTAGATCGGAAAACCCTGTTCGCCCGAGATGGCGATGGCGGCTTCGGCGTACTCCTGTGTCAGCCGGACTTCGTGCCGGCATTGATGCTGTTCCGCGGCAAAGACCAGGCACAGGGCAAGGTTGTACGCATCCGGGCGGGCACGGGCCATGGCCAGCGCCTCCTGGCAGCGCGCCAGTGCCTGGTCCGCCAAGCCCTGGTACCACAGGATCCAGCCCAGCGTGCTGGTGGCGTGGACGGCCGGGTCGCGCCCGTAGCCCGTGAGGAAGTCGTACGCCGGTTGCTCAGGATGCGGCACCGCGAGCACCGCCTCAACATGCTTGCGCGCGGCGTCCAGCATGCCAAGGCGGAACAGCGTGGCGCCGATCGCGCGATGGCCCTCCGCCAGCTGCTTGGGCTTCTGCGACTTCATGGCCAGCGCAAGCAGCCGCTTGCCCAAAGGCAGCGAGACCTCGTATTGCGCACGAAGCTGATAGAACGCCCACAACCCCAGCTGTGCCGAGAACAGGTAGGGCGTCTGCTGGCCTTGCTCGCACAAGGCCAGCGCACGCCGGTAATTGCCCTCGACTTCGGGCGATGCCTGGCCCCGGGCCGCAATCAGGGCCGGCCCGAGCGCAAGCAGCAGCGTCAGTTCCTGGCGCGCGCGTTCGGCACTGTCGGGTTGCCGCTTGAGCAGGTCGATGGCCATGCTCAGGTGCCGGATCGCTTCGGCCTGCGCCGAGCGCAGCAGGGCTTGCTGGCCGGCGCAGTGCAGGTACTCGACCGCCTTCGGGATGTTGCCGCTGTTGCTGTAGTGGTGCGCCAGTTCGCTGCAGTAGTCCTTGAGCCGGCCATGGAAGAGCGCCTCGATGGCCTGGGCGGAGCTTTCATGCAAGGCGCTGCGCCGCTCGGTGAGCAGCGAGCTGCCGGCCACCTCCTGGGTCAGCGCGTGCTTGAAGGCGTACTCGACCTCAGGGAATGCCGGCCGTTCGTAGATGAAATCCGCAGCCTGCAGGTCGGACAGCAGCGGATGCAGGTGGTCTTCCGGCAAGCCGGTCACGCGCAGGACCAGGCTCAGCGGGAACTCCTTGCCAATCACGGCCAGGGTCTGCAACAGCTCCTTCTGGGCCAGCGGCAGCCGGTCGATACGGGCGGCCAGCACGCCTTGCACGGTGGTGGGGATATGGAGCAGGGCCGGCGCGGTCTCGATGCGGTAGCAGCCGGGCTGGCCGAGCAGCGCGCCTTCCTCGGCCAGGGTCTGGACCACTTCCTCCATGAAGAAGGGGTTGCCTTCGGTCTTGTCGAGGATCAGCCGCTTCAGCGGCACCAGGCTGCGGTCGTCCCCGAGCAGCGCGGTCAGCAGTTCCTGCGCCTCCGCCTGCCCCAGCGGCTGCAGCTGCAGCTGCGAATAATGCCCGTCCGCATTCCAGCGATGGCTGTACTCCGGCCGGTAGTTCACCAGCAGCAGGATGCGCGCGCCGGGCACATGGTCGATCAGCATATTGAGGAAGGCCTCGGTCTCACCGTCCAGCCATTGCAGGTCTTCGAAAATGACTTCCAGCGGCTGGTTGAGGCTTTCCCGGACCAGCAGCCGCGCAATCGCCTCGAAGGTGCGCTGGCGCCGGATGGTCGGGTCCATGGTCGGCAACGGCGAGTCGGGCTCGATGGTGCCGAGCAGGTAGAGCAGGTAGGGCAGGTGTTCTTCCAACGAACGGTCCAGGGTCAGCAGCCTGCCGGTCACCTTTTCGCGGCAGCTGCGGTCGCCGTCCTGCGCCGTGATCTGGAAATAGCTCTTCAGCATCTCGATCAGCGGCAGGTAGGCAAACGCCTTGCCGTGCGAGACCGAGAAGGTCTCCAGCGCCAGGCAGCCCTGCTGCGATCTGACCTTGAACTCATGGAACAGCCGGGACTTGCCGACCCCCGCTTCGCCGACCACCGCAACAATGCGCCCGTGTCCAGCCTTGGCCTGCCCCAGCGCCGCGTGCAAGTGCGCCAGCTCATCCTGGCGCCCGACAAACCTGGCGAGGCCGCGGTGCGCGGCCACCTGCAGGCGCGTGCGCAAGGCTCCCAGGCCGACGACTTCATATACCGCGAGCGGATCCCGCACGCCCTTGACATGGGTGGTCCCCAGCGCCGTGAACTCGAAATAGCCTTCGGTGAGCTTGTGGGTCGATTCGCTGACAAGGATCGACGCCGGCGTGGCAATCCCCTCCATGCGCGAAGCGATATGGATGGTGTGCCCGACCGGATCGTAGTCGGTGTGCAGGTCATCCTTGCGGATCGAGCGCACCACGACTTCGCCGGTATGGACGCCGATCCGGATCTGCAGCGGGATGCCTTGCTCCAGCCGCACCCGGTCGCTGTGGCGATGCATCGCGTCCTGCATGCGCAGCGCCGCGTAGAGCGCGCGCAAGGCATGGTCCTCGTGGGCAATCGGCGCGCCGAACAGCGCCAGGATGCCGTCGCCGAGGAACTTGGCCACATAGCCCTCATAGTGGTGGACGGCTTCCATCATCAGCGTCACCACGGGGTCGATCAGCCGGCGCGCGTCTTCGGGGTCGAGGTCCTGCGTCAGCGCGGTCGAGCCGGCCATGTCGGCAAACAGCGCGGTGATGGTCTTGCGCTCGCCGGCGGTCTCGCCCCTGGCCTCCATTGCCGCCTGTTCGGCCAGGATGCGCCCGGCAAGGTGGGGCGGGGTGTAGAGGACCGGGGCCGTGGCCGCGGGCGGCGCTGGCGTGGCAGCGGTGCCGACCGGGGCGTCGGTCAGCGCAAAGCCGCAAGCGCGGCAGAACTTCGCGGCTGCAGTGGCTTCCTCACCACACTGAGGGCAGGCTCGGCCAAGCTTTGCTCCGCACGCCTCACAGAAGTTGGCTCCCGCGAGGTTCGCGAAACCGCAACTGGTGCAGCGCATTTCGCCTCCTGGCCGTCGTTGGTTGCCTGGACGGTACTCAAGACTATTAGAGATGGGATCGGCGGGGATGGCAAGGCGGCGCAGCCTGGCGACAGTGCGTCCAGACCCGCCCCCGGCCAAGTGACTGATCGGGGTTGTACGCTTATTCCCCGCGCTCGTCCCTGACCTGCACCTTGCCGTCCGCCACCCGGACCGGGAACGTCGCCACCGGCTCGTAGGCGGGCGGGGACAGCGCCTCGCCCGTCAGCAGGGAAAAGTGCGAGCCGTGGCGCGGGCAGACGACTTCCTGGCCTTCCACGTCGCCGCCGCAGAGCGGCTCGGCCTCATGCGAGCAGAGGTCCTCGATGGCGTAGTAATTGCCATCCACATTGAATACCGCGACCTGGACGCCATCGATATCGACGCTGCGGCAAGTGCCGGGCGCGAAGTCCTCGGCTCGGGCGACATCGATCCACTCGCTCATCTCAGAGCAGCCCCAGTTCCAGGCGTGCCGCCTCGCTCATCCGTTCTCTCGACCAGGGCGGGTCCCACACCAGTTCTACCTCGACCGCGTCCACCCCGCTGGCTTCCATCACCGCGCTCTCCACCACGCCGGGGAAGGTCTGCGCCACCGGGCAGCCCGGCGCGGTCAGCGTCATGCGGATCCCGACCTTGCCGCTGGCTTCGTCCACCGATAGCTGGTAGATCAGGCCAAGGTCGTAGATATTGACCGGGATCTCGGGGTCGTACACCGTGCGCAAGGCCGCTATCACCCGCCCCTCGAGGCTGTCCGGCTCAGCCTCGAACCTGTCTTCGTGTTCCCTGGCCTTGTGCAGCCAATCGATCATGCTCATGGGGTTCTACTCCGTTGAGACCGGCCTGGCGCTGTTCTCCAAAGCGGCTTGCATGGTATGCCAGGCCAGGGTGGCGCACTTCACGCGCGCCGGGAACTCGCGCACGCCGGCCAGGACTTCCAGCTTTCCCATCGGCACTTCGGACTGCCCCGGCTTTCCGGTGACCAGCGCGTGGAAGCCGCAGAACAAGGCCCGCGCCTGCGCCTCGGTCTTGCCTTTGAGCGCTTCCGTCATCAGCGACGCAGAGGCAGTGGAGATGGCGCAGCCCGAGCCCTCGAAGCTGGCGTCTTCGATCACCGCGTCGCGGATTCTCAGGTACAGCGTCAGCCGGTCGCCGCACAGCGGGTTGAAGCCCTCGGCGCTGCGGTTCGCTGCCGCCAGCCGCCCGAAATTGCGCGGCGAGCGGCTGTGGTCGACAACCACTTCCTGGTAGAGGCTGCGCAGGTCAGACATCAGGCGAATACCTCCTGTGCCGCGCGCACGGCAGCAAACAGTGCATCCACCTCTTCACGCGTGTTGTACAGCGCGAAGGAAGCGCGCACCGTGGCGGGCACGCCGAAGCGCTCCATCACCGGCATGGCGCAATGGTGGCCGGCACGGACCGCGACGCCGTGCTGATCGAGGATGGTGCCGACATCGTGGGGATGGATGCCGTCCAGCGTGAACGAGAGGATGCTCGCCCTGTCGGCAGCCGTGCCGATCATGCGCAGGCCGGCGATCCTTGCTGCCTGCGCGCTGGCGTAAGCGAGCAGCGCGTGCTCGTGGGCGGCGATGGCTTCCAGGCCGAGCGCGCGCACGTACCCGATGGCGGCGCCAAGGGCGATGACGCCGGCGATATTGGGGGTGCCCGCCTCGAACTTGTAGGGCAGCTCGTTGTATGTGGTCTTGCGGAACGTGACCTCGCGAATCATGTCCCCGCCGCCCTGGTAAGGCGGCATGGCATCGAGCAGCGCGGCCTTGCCGTAGAGCACGCCGACGCCGGTGGGCCCGTAAAGCTTGTGCCCGGAGAACGCGTAGAAATCGCAATCGAGGGCCTGCACGTCGACCTTTAGGTGCGGCACGGCCTGGGCGCCATCGATCAGCACCGGGATGCCATGGTCATGCGCCAGCTCGATGATGTGCCGCACCGGGTTGACGGTGCCAAGCGCGTTGGAGAGGTGCGTCAGCGCGACCAGTCTGGTGCGCGGGCCGAGCAATCGCGCGAACTGCTCCAGCATCAGCTCGCCGGCATCGTTGATCGGCGCCACCTGCAGCAAGGCGCCGGTGCGCTGGCACGCCAGTTGCCACGGCACGATATTGGAGTGGTGCTCCATCGCGCTGATCAGGACCTCGTCGCCCGGGCGCAGGCGCTGGCCGAAGCTTGCCGCCACCAGGTTGATGGCCTCGGTGGTGCCGCGCACGAACACGATTTCCTCGCGCCCGGCGGCGTTGATCAGGTCTCGCACTGCGTCGCGCGCGGCCTCGTAGGCATCGGTGGCGCGCTGGCTCAGGGTATGCACGCCGCGGTGGATATTGGCGTTGAGCGCGGCGTAGTAATGCGCTTCGCAATCGATCACGCTTTGCGGCTTCTGGGTGGTGGCGGCGTTGTCCAGATAGACCAGCGGCCTGCCGTTGATGGTCTGGCGCAGGATCGGGAAATCCTTCCGCAGCCGCTCCACCTCCAGGCTGGCGGCCGGCACCGCGTGCTCCACGGCCATCCGTTCATGCGCAGCCGTGTTCATGGCAGCTCCTTCACAGGCTCCGGCAGCTTGCCGCGCAAGAGCGTTTCCAGCCGCGTGCGCAATGGGGCAGGGCCGAGCCGCCTGACGACCTCTTCGGCGAAGGCAAAGGTCAGCAGCGCACGCGCCGCGGCATCGTCCATCCCGCGCGAGCGCAGGTAGTAGATCTGCTCGGCGTCGAGCTGGCCGACGGTGGCGCCGTGGCCGCATTTGACGTCGTCGGCATAGATCTCCAGTTGCGGCTTGGTGTCGACCTCGGCCTGGTCGGACAGCAGCAGATTGCGGTTGGACTGGTGCGCATCGCTGTGCTGGGCATCGGCATGCACTACCACCTTGCCGTTGAAGACGGCGCGCGAGGCGCCCGCCAGTACGCCCTTGTACAACTCGCGGCTCTTGCTGTGCGGGCTGGCGTGGTCGACGCGGGTGTGGTGGTCGACATGCTGCCGCCCGGCGGTCATATACAGCCCGTCCAGCGAACACTCGGTATGCTCGGCATTCAGCCCGACATTGATGTCGACCCGCGCCAGGGCGCCGCCCAGGGCAAAGGAACTGGAGGCGCAGCGGCTACCCTGCCGCTGGTCCAGGTTCACGCCGGCGATATGGAAGGCCTTGAGGCTCTCCTGCTGCAGCTTGTGATGTTCGACCTGCGCATCACGCTCGGCAACGATGTCAGTGATGGTATTGGTGCAATAGGCCAGGCCATCCAGGCCGGCGTGGTGCTCCACGATGCAGACCTGGCTGCCGGCTTGCGCCACCACGAGGTTGCGCGCATGGGTTGCCAGTTCGGCAGCGGTGGCAAGGAACAGCAAGTGGATCGGTTGTTCCGGGACGGTGCCGGCCGCCACGCGGATATAGGCACCGTCGGTCATGAACGCCATGTTCAAGGCGGCGAAGCCGGACGGGTAGTCGCTTGTGCGACACAACAGCAGCGCTTCCAGGCAGTCCGGCGCGCGCTCCAGCGTCGCGGCGAGGCTGGCCAGCTCGATGCCCGCAGGCAGGGTGCCGATGCGCGACCATTGCGGCTGGTGCGTGCCATTGACGAACACCATCAGCTGCGCGCCGGCCAGGGCAAGCGCCTCGATCTGGGCTGCCACCGCGGGGTCCGGGCTGTCGCCGGCCTGCGGCAGTGCCACGGCAAAGCGGCTTCGCTCGAGTGCGGCCACGCTGGTGTATTTCCAGTCCTCGTGGCGCAGCGTGGGGAACCCGGCCTGGGCGAAATGATCCAGCGCCTGCCGCCGCGCGTGCGCAAGCCAGCCCAGACGGCGGCCGGGCAGTGCGGCCTCGACGCGGGCGAACTCGGCGAGATAGTGCTCCAGTCCGCTTGCGCTCATGTCGAAGACTCCATCGCGGCATAGCCGTGCCGCTCCAGTTCGCGCGCCAGCTCCGGCCCGCCGGACCTGGCGATGCGGCCTTGCGCAAGCACGTGGACCTGGTCCGGCACGATGTAGTCGAGCAGGCGCTGGTAGTGCGTGACCAGCACAATCGCGCGTTGCGGGCTGCGCATGGCCTCGATGCCCCTGGCGACGATCTTGAGTGCATCGATGTCGAGGCCGGAGTCGGTCTCGTCGAGAATGGCGAGCCGCGGCTCCAGCACTGCCATCTGCAGGATCTCGTTGCGCTTCTTCTCCCCGCCGGAGAAGCCCTCGTTCACCGATCGGTAAAGCAGGTCCTGGTCCATCTCCATGAGCTGGAGTTTGTCCTTGACCAGGGCGAGGAAATCCATGGCGTCCAGCTCCGGCTCGCCACGGTGCTTGCGGATCGCGTTGAGCCCCGCCTTGAGCAGGTAGATATTGGAGACGCCGGGGATTTCCACCGGATACTGGAAGGCGAGGAAGATGCCCGCGCGGGCGCGCTCTTCCGGCGGCATGCCAAGCAGGCTGGTGCCGTCATAGAGGACTTCGCCCTCTGTCACGGTAAAGCGGTCGCGCCCGGCCAGTACGTGGGCCAGGGTGCTCTTGCCCGAACCGTTCGGGCCCATGATGGCGTGCACCTCGCCGGCCTTCACGCTGAGGTCGATGCCGTGCAGGATGGGCTTGTCGTCTACGCTGACGTGCAGCTTGCGAATCTCAAGCATGGCTGGCTTCTTTCATCCGATACTGCCTTCCAGGCTCACGCCCAGCAGCTTCTGGGCTTCCACCGCGAATTCCATCGGCAGCTCCTTGAATACTTCCTTGCAAAAGCCGTTCACGATCATCGAGACTGCATCCTCCGCGCTGACGCCGCGGCTCTGGCAGTAGAACAACTGGTCCTCGCCGATGCGCGAGGTGGAGGCCTCGTGCTCGACCTGGCCGGTGGCGTTCTTCACCTCGATATAAGGGAAGGTATGGGCGGCGCATTTGTCGCCCAGCAGCAGCGAATCGCACTGCGAGTAGTTGCGTGCGCCGACCGCGCTCCTGGCCATCTTCACCAGCCCGCGATAAGCATTCTGGCCGTGGCCGGCCGAGATGCCCTTGGAAAGGATGGTGCTCCTGGTGTTCCTGCCGAGGTGCGTCATCTTGGTCCCGGTGTCGGCCTGCTGGTAGTGGTTGGTCAGCGCGACTGAATAGAACTCGCCGACCGAGTCGTCGCCCTGCAGGATCACGCTCGGATACTTCCAGGTGATGGCGGAGCCGGTCTCCACCTGGGTCCACGAGATCTTCGAGCGCGCGCCGCGGCAGTCACCGCGCTTGGTGACGAAGTTGTAGATGCCGCCCTTGCCGTCCTTGTCGCCCGGATACCAGTTCTGCACGGTCGCGTACTTGATCTGTGCGTCTTCCAGCGCGATCAGCTCCACCACCGCGGCATGCAGCTGGTTCTCGTCGCGCATCGGCGCGGTGCAGCCTTCCAGGTAGCTGACGTAAGCGCCCTGGTCGGCGATGATCAGGGTGCGCTCGAACTGGCCGGTGTTGCTGGCATTGATGCGGAAGTAGGTCGACAGCTCCATCGGGCAGCGTACCCCGGGCGGGATATAGCAGAACGAGCCGTCGCTGAACACGGCGGAGTTGAGCGAGGCGAAGAAGTTGTCGGTATAGGGCACGACCGAGCCGAGATACTGCTGCACCAGCGCCGGATGCTCCCGCACCGCCTCGGAAAACGAGCAGAAGATGATGCCGAGTTCGCCCAGTTTCTGCTTGAAGGTGGTGGCCACCGAGACGCTGTCGAATACCGCGTCCACGGCCACGCCGGCCAGCAGCTCGCGCTCGTGCAGCGGCACGCCCAGCTTTTCGTAGGTGCGCAGCAACTCCGGATCGACCTCGGCCAGCGTCTTCGGTCCGGCCTTCTGGGAGCGCGGCGCGGCATAGTAGGCGATTGCCTGGTAGTCGATGGGCGGGTGCGTCACCGTCGCCCAGTGCGGCTCGGACATCGTGAGCCAGTGGCGGAAGGCCTTGAGACGCCACTCCAGCATGAACTCCGGCTCGCCCTTGATGGCCGAGATCATGCGGATCACGTCCTCATCCAGCCCGCACGGCACCGTGTCCGTCTCAACGGCGGTGTAGAAGCCATGCTTATAGCCGTGGCTGATCAGTTCATCGAGCTTGCGTGCCGGGGTTGCCATGGTTTGCCTTCGCTTGCCACTGTCACCTGAATCACAAAATGTCAGCTTGCGGCCCGTTTGCGCGTCGGGCGCGCAAGGCGCCGATATCCACCGGGTGCAACACCGGTTGCGCCATATCCGCCAGCGTCACGCCATTCAGTGCGCTAAAGATGACTTGATTGATCGATTGCCAGTTGGCGCGGATGGCGCACAGGCCTTCCTGCGCACACAGGCCGGCAGCGACACTGCACTCGGTCATGCCGGCCGGGCCTTCCATGGCGTCAATCACCTGTGCGATCGAAATCTGTCCCGGCGGTCGCGCCAGCAGGTAGCCGCCATTGGCACCGCGCAGAGACTCCAGCAAGTGGTGCCTTGCCAGCATCTTCAGAATCTTGCTTGCCGTCGGAACCGCCACACCGATCGCGGCGGCGACCTCGGCCGCACTGTAGATCCGGCCCGGGTTGCGCGCCAGGTGCGTCATGATCACCGTGCCATAGTCAGTCAGCTTGCTAAGTCTGAGCATCGTCGCCACCAGTATTTCTTAAATTAGAACCAATTCGGTCCTGATTTGTTCCGGCACGGATATCCGCCTAACAAAAGTCGTAATCGACGGTGTATAGATGGGTTATCTGCGCCAGCGAGGAGGACCTCAGGCATGGCCAACCAACCCATTACCGTCATCACCGGCGCGAGCCGCGGCCTGGGCCGCGCAGCCACGCGCCGTCTGGCCACTGTTGAAGGCCATCTGGTCGTCGCCACGGCGCGCACGCCGGCGGACCTCGCTGGGCTTGAGGCAGAGCTCCGGCTCGCGGGGCATCCGATCGCATGCCACCGCCTTGACGTCACGGAAGAAGGCTCGGCGGCCGCACTGGCCAACTGGCTGAGCGAACGCTTCGGACGCGTGGACGTGCTGATCAACAACGCTGGTGTTTCGCTCGACCACTATCACACCAGCCTGCTCGAACTGCCGCTCGAGACCCTGCGCCGCACCCTGGAAACCAATCTGTTCGGCGTGCTGCGGACCACCCAGGCGCTGGCACCGCTGCTGCGCGCCAGCCGCGCCGCCCGGGTGGTCAACCTGGCTTCGGGCATGGGGCAATTGGCGGAGATGGGCCGCGGCGTGCCGGCTTACCGGATCTCGAAAACGGCGCTGAATGCCGTCACGCGCATCCTGGCCGCCGAGATGGCCGATCACGGCGCCAAGGTCAACTCCGTGTGCCCGGGCTGGTGTCGCACCGATCTGGGCGGCCCCGATGCGCCGCGCTCGCCGGAGCAGTGCATCGACACTGTGATCTGGCTGGCAACGCTGCCCGACGATGGTCCCACCGGCGGCTTCTTCCGCGATCGCCAGCCGATTCCGTGGTAGCGATCAATGCTGTGACGCGCCTTCGAGCATCCGGATATCGGCCGATTTCCCTGCCCGCAAGGGCCGGTACGTGACCATCTTCCGCCCCAATCGGAGGTTCGGAAGCAGTAGCAAGAAGGGACGCCTTGGCGTCCCTTCTTGCATGATTGAACCCAGCGGCTCAGGTGCAGACCGTGTTGGCCGCGTCCTTCGCCTGCACTTCCGGCGGGGTCGGTACCGTCAGTGTCACGGTCGGCCGCCTGTCCGCACATACCCTCGGTTGACGGGGTAATTTATGTGGGTAAAATCCAATTCACAACTATGAATAAATGCAGGTGCAGCCATGGCTGGCCATGCCGGTGCCGGCTTCCGACAACCGCCGTCCAGGAGACAACCCGATGAAACCGAACTTGCGCCGCCGCCTGATGCTGTGCGCCGCCATGCTGGGCGCGATGCCCGCGTTGGCCTGGAGTGACACCTATCCCAGCAAGCCGATCCGCATGGTGGTGCCGTTTGCGCCAGGCGGGGCCACAGACGTGGTGGCGCGGCTGATTTCGCAGAAGCTGGGCGAAGCGCTCAAGCAGTCGGTGGTGGTGGAAAACCGTCCCGGAGCCAACGGCATCATCGGCACGGACATCGTGGCGCGCGCGGCGCCGGACGGCTACACCCTGCTGCTGAACAGCGCCGGCGCGCAGACCCTCAGCCCGGTGCTGTACAAGGCGGGCTATGAGCCGCTGAAGAGCTTTGCGCCGATCTCGCAGATCAGCAATATCGGCTTCGTGATGGTGGTCCATCCGTCGGTGCCGGCCAAGACCGTGCAGGAGTTCGTGGCGCTGGCCAAGTCCAAGACCAAGCCGCTGAGCCTGTCGGCCGGCAGCAGCATGATCGAGCTGATCGGCGCCACCTTCAAGTCCGCGGCGGGCACGCCGGACGTCGTCAGCGTGTCTTACCGCGGCACCGGGCCGCAGATGCAGGCAGTGGTGGCAGGCGAGGTCGACATGACCATCGACCCGTTCAACGGCATGGCGATGATCAAGGCCGGCAAGCTGCGTCCGCTGGCGGTGTTCGCGTCCAAGCGCTCGCCCGCGCTGCCGGACGTGCCGACCATGCATGAGGCCGGCTATGACGGCATGGCCTTCAATTCCTGGGCGGGGCTGCTGGCACCGGCTGGCACGCCCAAGGAAATCGTCACGCGGCTGAACCAGGAGGTGAACCGCATCCTGGCGCAGCCCGAGATCAAGCAGCGCCTGGCAGCGATCGACTATGAGGTGGTGGGCGGCACGCCGGAGCAGTTTGCCGCGACCATTGCCGAGGATGCGGCAAGGTGGGCGAAGATCGTCAAGGATACGAACTACAAGGCGGGTTCCTGAGCGATCAGGCTGGTGCAGGCGTCGCCTGCCGCACCAGCCAGCTGCGGAACGCGCGCGCCGCGGCCGGTTCCATCCGGTCGCGCGGCCACACCGCGTAGTAGCCGCCGCCCAGGCTGGCGCTGGCCTCGCTGGCGCGCACCAGCAGGCCTTCGCGCAGGCAGGCGTCGATCATATGGCGCCAGCCCAGTACGATGCCATGGCCTTCCATGGCCAGCTGCAGCAGGATCGGGTACTGGTTGGAGGTGAGCACGTTGCGCAGCGTGGCGTCGGGCAGGCCCTGGTTGGCCAGCCAGGTCTGCCAGGACATCCACTGGCGCTGGCCGTCGTCGAGCATCAGCAGCGTTTCATTGGCCAGCGCGGCCGGGGCCAGCGTGCGGCCGTTCAGGTAGCCCGGCGCGCACACCGGGAACACTTCCTCGCCATACAGCCGTCGTGCTGCCAGTCCCGGCGGCGGGCCCTCGCGCAGGTAGTACATGCCGATATCGAACTCCGCCGGCGACAGCGACGCCAGGCTGTCGTTGACGGTCAGGCGCAGCTGGATCTCGGGGTGCGCCTCGCGGAACGAGGCCAGCCGCGGCGTCAGCCACAGCACCGCCACGCCGCTGGAGCACGCCACCGTCAGGGCGGTATGGCTGCGCACCTTCATCACGTCTTCGGTCGCTTCGGCGCAGCCCACCAGCAGGCGCTGCACCACCTCGGCATAGCGCTGGCCACTGACGGTCAGGCGCAGCGCGCGCGGTTCGCGGATAAAGAGCTTGCGCCCGAGAAAGTCTTCCAGCTGGGCCACCTGGCGGCTGATCGCGCTTTGGGTCAGGTGCAGTTCGGCCGCGGCGCGGGTGAAGCTGCCGTGGCGCATCGCGGCTTCAAACGCGACCAGGTTGGGCAGGGGCGGGAGCGGGGAAATGCGCATGGGGTTTCCGGTCAGAGAAGCCGCCATGATAGACCGCCGGCGCATCCAGATGGAGGCCAGCGGGAGGGGCGCGCCGCCCGGATCAGCCGGCGCGGCGGTGGATGCGGCCGGCCTGCATCACCACGCTCAGGCGCTCGCCCTGGCCGGCGATCAGGCCGATATCGGCCAGCGGATTGCCGTCGACCAGCAGCAGGTCGGCCAGCGCGCCGGCGCGCACGGTGCCAAGCTCGCCTTCGCGCTGCAGGATGGCGGCCGCGATCGAGGTGGCCGAGCGGATCGCTTCCAGATTGCCGAGCAGATCGGCGCGGATGCGGAACTCTTCGGCCTGGTGGTCGTGCATCTCGCCCAGCAGGTCCGAGCCATAGCCCATCGGCACGCCGGCATCGGCATAGATGCGCAGCGAGTCGCGGCCGGCCTGGCGCACGGTCTCGATCTTGGCCACGGAGTCGGCCGGCAGGCCCAGGCGGGCGCCGTCGCGCGCAAGCGCGTCGTAGGTGACCAGCGTCGGCACCACGAAGGCGCCGTGCCTGCGCATCTCGTCGGCGCTGTCGCGGTCGACCAGGTTGCCGTGCTCGATGGTGCGCACGCCACAGCGCACCGCGCGCGTGATGGCGCGGCCGGTGTAGGCGTGGGCCATCACATAGGTCTGTGCGGCTTCGGCTTCGGCAACGATCGCGCGGATCTCGTCTTCGCTGTACTGGGTGTTGCCGATCGGGTCGGTAGGCGAGGCCACGCCGCCCGAGGCCATGATCTTGATCTGGCTGGCGCCCTTCTGGATTTCTTCGCGCACGGCTAGGCGCACGGCATCGACGCCATCCACCACGCGCGCGATGGCACCGGCGCGGAAGGCACACGAACAGGGCTCCAGCACATCCGAGCGCGGACGGAAATCACCATGGCCGCCGGTCTGCGACAGTGCCTTGCCCGACGCAAAGATGCGCGGCCCCGGCACCAGCCCGGTGGCAACCGCCTGCGACAGGCCCCAATCGGCGCCGCCGGCATCGCGCACGGTGGTGAAGCCGCGCTCCAGCATGCGCTGCATGATCGGCAGCGCGCGGATCGCCACCAGCACGTTGGGCTGCACCGCGTTCAGGCCGAGGTTGGCCAGCGAGGCCAGCACATGCACGTGGCAGTCGATCAGGCCGGGCATCACGGTCTTGCCGCGCGCGTCGATGCGCTGTGCGTTGGGGGCATCGATGGCCGGGCCGACCGCGGCAATGCGCTCGCCTTCAACCAGGACATCGTGGCCGCGCAGGAGCTCGCCCGTGGCGGGTTCGAGCACATCGCCGCCGTGGAAAAGGATCTGGGGACTCTGGGACATGTCAGCGTTGTTGCAGGTAGGAAGGTTCGCGCACGAAGCGGGTGCCGACCAGGCTGATGGCGGCGGCGATCATCACGTAGATGGCCGGGGCCATGCTGCTGCCGGTGGTGGCGATCAGCCAGGTGATGATGAACGAGGCAAAGCCACCGAAGATCGTCACCGCGAAGTTGTAGGCCACCGACAGGCCGGTCGACAGCACGCGCGCCGGGAACAGTTCGGAGAACGCCGCCAGGATCGGGCCGGTATAGGTGGCGATCAGCACGCCGAACACCAGCTGGAATACCAGCAGCGAAGCCAGGCCGGGCGCATGGTTGATATACGCGAACATCGGCCACGCCAGCACCAGGATCAGCAGCGCCGAGCCGCTCAGCAGCACGCGCCGGCCGATGCGGTCGGCCAGCAGGCCCACCAGCGGCGCGAACACCATGATGGCACTGCCGCCCGCCATGCCGGCGATAAAGCCATCGGCCTGCGGCACCTTCAGCACCTTGACCGCGTAGGTCGGCATGTAGAACAGCAGCACATAGGTGCACACCGTCCACAGGATCACCATCGAGAAGCTGGCCAGGGTCTCGCGCGGGTAGGCCTGCACGATTTCCTTGAGCGGTGAATCGGCGCGCTCGGCGTTGTCGCGGAAGGTCGGGGTTTCATCGAGGTGGTGGCGGATGTAGTAGCCCACCGGGCCGATCACGATGCCCAGCAGGAACGGCAGGCGCCAGCCCCAGCTGTTGAGTGCCTCGGTGCTCAGCGAACTGGTGACGAAGGTGCCCACCGCCGCGCCCAGCAGCACGGCCACGCCGATGCTGGCCTGGATCCAGCTGGAGTAGTAGGCACGCTGGCGCGCCGGGGCGTACTCGGTCAGGAAGGCGGTGGCGCCGCCCATCTCGCCGCCGGCGGAGAAGCCCTGCATCAGGCGCGCCACCACGATCAGCAGCGGGGCGAAGAGGCCGATCTGGTCGTATGTGGGCGCAATGCCGATCAGCGTGGTGCCGAGCGCCATCAGCAGGATGGTCAGCGACAGTGCCGCCTTGCGGCCCACGCGGTCGGCGTAGATGCCCAGCACGATGCCGCCCACCGGGCGCATGAAGAAGCCCACGCCGAAGGTGGCCACGGCCAGCAGCAGCGAGCTGAGGTCGTCGCCGGTGGGAAAGAACAGCTTCGCGATGATGACCGCGAAGAAGCTGTAGACGGTGAAATCGAACCATTCCAGGCCATTGCCGATCACCGTCGCGATGATGGCGCGGCGGCGCTGGCTGGGCTGGATGGCGGGCGCCGCTGGCGCAGCCGGTGTGTAGGGCGCGCTCGTTGGCGCAGCGCTGTTTTGCATGGGTGTTTCCTCCTCTGTGACAGCTGCCGGGGGCAAGGGCCGGTGTCGTCTCAGGCCGGCCGGGCAGATGGTGCAGCTGATGTTAGGAGAAGGCGGGGCGCAGACGGTAGCGATATCTCCGCATGAATGCATGCGCGTGGCGCATGGCTCGGGGTGATCGCGTCGTTGAGAGTATTTGCCGCCCGGACATTGCCGCCTGCTCAAGAGCAGCAGTTTCGCGGCGCTCAACCCCGGGCAGCTGCTGTGGCCGGCGTTCCTGCTGTAGTGGCAAGCGCGCGGGCCATGCAGCCAATCATGTCAGCGGACGCTAGTGAAAAGCAAGCTCAAGCTCCACGCCGCTGTAGTCAACGCGCGGAGCAAGCCTGCGGCGTGGCCCTTGTTCAAAGTGAATCAAGCCATAGCCCTCCATCGTGCGGAGTGTCCGCGACAGGTTCGACACGGCCCGTCCGGTTTTTTGCGATAGCTCTTCGAGCGATTCAGGATTCGTTTCCGCGATCAGCGCAAGCAATTGGCGATTGGCTGGGGACAGGACCTTTGCCAGCACGTCCAGCGATTGAAACCAGACCTTGGGCTCATCCTTTCCGGGCTTGAGTTTGCCGCGGGCGATCGCCATGGTGCGGGCCTTGAAGTCGTCCAGTGAGGCGATGCCAATCTTGAGGTTGCCGCTCATCATTCACTCCTTTTGCTGCAGGATCTTGTCGACCTCTGTCCAGAAATCTTCCAGCAACGTGGAAGCATCGTGGTAGCCGTAGAATCGAACGCCCGCCGCCATGTGCTGGTGGTCGTATTCAATGCGCGTCCGCACTCCTGGCCCGGATCCCTCATTGATGCCGTGCGCATTGTCAAAGCCAAGCAAACGGCAGCCAATCCTGTCATGCAGTGTCAGCGAATACCTCAGTCCGTGAGGGCGTTCCTGCGAGACAGCGCAGGTGCGCACCACGATTTTCACCCAATGCAAGCTTTCGTCATCCATGACGAAGCGGAGCCCATCCAGGTCCAATAGTGTGTCGAGGCTACGGTCGCGCATAGGTATGCTATCACAGTGTGATAAGTATAGCGAGCCCGACCGCTTGCATAGTTTCGTACGTCCATAGGACGCCCGAACAACGTTTGTCTGTGGCCAAGGCCCGTCTGGTTAGCACATCACTTTGCCACCGACAATGTAACGAGGAGGTTATTTTCTGGAAATCTGGCGCATATTCAGAGCTTTCCCAAAGGGCTTTCCTTGCTGGCTCCGGCTTTTCCGTTGCTGATCGCTTGCGGCTCCTGTCGCCGGCCCTTCAGGCAGCCAGCAATTCTTCCACTTCCTCGCGCCGCGGCGGATACGCGCCGGCCCGGGTCGCAGCAATTGCCGCCGCGGCGGCAGCCAGCCGCGCCTGCGCGGCAAGGTCGCCCGCCGCGCCGGACAGCACGCCGGCCATCCAGCCGCCCATCGCCGCATCGCCACAGCCGACGGTGTCGGCCACATCAACTGCGAGCGCGGGCTGCTCGACGACAATACTGCCCTTGAGCAACGTCATGCCATGCGCGCCGCGCGTCAGCATGACGGTTGCATCGGGCGCCATGGCGCGTACCTGTGCCAGTGCCGCGTCGATATCGAGCGTGGGAAAGAGTCCGGCCAGGTCTTCGTCGGAGATCTTGACGTAGCTGGCCAGCCGCAGCATGTGTGCGAGGACGTTGGCGTAGCCCGGTGCGCGCATCAGGTCCCGGAAGTTGGGGTCGAAGGCAATGCGCTTGCCCGCCGTTGCGGCCAGCGTGGCTTCTTCACACAGCCGTGCCGCCAGCGGCTGGCGCACCAGGCTGATGGAGCCGAAGTGGATCACCTCTGCCGCCTGGCGCCAGCCCTCTGGCAGGCGCGCCGGATCGAAATGCAGGTCCGCGCTGTCGTCGCCGACAAAGAAGTACTGCGGCGGATGGCGTGACGCGACAAAGGCCAGCAACGGCGAGCGCGCCACCCGCTGCAGGAAGCGGCTGTCCAGGCCGGCGTCAGCGCTGGCTTGGGCCAGGTCATCGCCGAACAGGTCCTGGCTGACGGCTCCCGCAAAGGCGGTGGCAATGCCCAGCCGGGCGCCCACGCGCGCCACGTTCCAGCATGAGCCGCCGGGCAGGCCCAGCCAGCTGCCGTCGGCCTGGCGGACCATGTCGGTCAGGGCTTCTCCGAACACGACATAGCGGGGAAGGGGCGTGGACATCGGCGTCTCCTGTGTTGTTTGCCGCGGGGTTAGCCTGCGGCCGTTGCCCGCACTGCCTGGGCGCGGCGGATCAGTGCGGCCGTCGACGCATCATGCGCGGCGGCGCCGGCCGTGCCTTCCAGTTCGCGCTGGATCGGCGCGGCCAGTTTCTTGCCGAGTTCCACGCCCCACTGGTCAAACGAATTGATCTGCCACAGCGCACCCTGCACGAAGGTGCGGTGTTCCGACAGCGCCAGCAGCGCGCCCAGGTGGTACGGGTCCAGCCGCTGCAGCAGCAGCGTATTGCTGGGCCGGTTGCCCTCGAACACCAGGTGCGGCACCAGCGCTTCGTCGCGCACGCCCTCGGCGCGCACTTCGTCGGCGGTGCGCCCGCGCAGCAGCGCCTCGCCCTGTGCAAAGCAGTTGGCCAGCAGCTTGGTATGGTGGCCGGGCAAGTCGCTCACGGGTTCCAGCGTGGCGATGAAGTCTACCGGAACCAGCTGCGAGCCCTGGTGCATCATCTGGAAGTAGGCGTGCTGGCCGTTGGTGCCGGTCGTGCCCCATACCACAGCGGCCGAGCCCGCATCGAGCGCGCCGCCGTCAAGCCGCACGGACTTGCCGTTGCTTTCCATTTCCAGTTGCTGCAGGAAGGCCGGCAGCAGTTCCAGCGGCTCGCAGTAGGGCGCCACGCAGCGGCTGCCGGCGCCGAGGAAGCTGCGGTACCAGACGTCGAGCAGGCCCAGGATCATCGGCAGGTTGCGCTCGGGCGGTGCGCTGGCGAAATGCAGGTCCATCGCGCGCGCGCCGTCCAGCAATTGCCGGAAGCGCTCGAAGCCGATGGCCACGGCGATCGAAAGTCCCACTGCGGACCACAGCGAGAAGCGTCCGCCCACCCAGTCCCAGAACGGGAACATATTGGCCGGGTCGATGCCGAACTCGGCCACCGCATCGCGGTTGGTCGACACCGCCACGAAATGGCGCGCCAGCCCGGCGCGGGTCACGCCTTGCTGCAGGAACCAGTCGCGCGCGGTGCAGGCGTTGGCCATGGTTTCCAGCGTGGTGAAGGTCTTGGAGCAGACGATCACCAGCGTGGTGGCGGCATCCAGCCCCGACAGCGTGCGTGCCAAATCGCTGCCGTCGACATTGGCGACAAAGTGCATGCGCGGGCCGGTGGTTTGTGCATCGCTCAGCGCGCGGCAGACCATGCGCGGGCCCAGGTCCGACCCGCCGATGCCGATATTGACGACGTCGGTGATCGCGCGGCCATCGAACCCGGTCCAGGCGCCACTGCGCACCGCGTTGGCAAAGCGCTCGATCTGTGCCAGCACCGTGGCTACGTCAGCGCCCACGGGCACGCCGAGCGCGCGATAGCCGTCCTCCGGATAGGCGCGCAGCGCGATATGCAGTGCTGCGCGGTGCTCGGTGGTGTTGACCGGTTCGCCGCCGAACATGGCGTCGCGCCGCTCGGCCACGCGCGCCTGGCCAGCCAGGGTGAACAGCAACGCCAGCGTTTCGTCGGTGATGCGGTTCTTGGCGTAGTCCAGCGTCAGGCCGCAGGCTTCGGCGGTGAAGCGCTCGGCGCGCAGCGGGCCGCGCGGGCCTTCGAACCAGTCGCGCATATGGGTGCCGCGCAGGGTGTCGGCGTGCGCGCGCAGGGCTTGCCAGGCGGGCAGGGAAGTGGTCATGTCAGATACTCCGCAATACGTGGGCTACATCTCTTCATGCCAGGCCATGCCGTCTCGCGACAGCAGGGCACTGGAGGCTGCCGGGCCCCAGGTGCCGGCGGTGTAAGGCTTGGGCGGCGTGGGCGAGTTCTCCCACGTCTTCAGGATGGGCGCGACCCAGCGCCACGCCTGTACCTGCTCATCGCGCCGCACGAACAGGCCCAGCCGGCCGCGGATCACGTCGAGCAGCAGGCGCTCGTACGCGCCCACGCGCCGTACACGTGGGGCGGCAGTGTTCAGCTGCAGGTCGAGGGACGCGGGAATCAGCGCCTGCGTGTCGCCCGGCTGCTTGGTCAGGAAATACAGCCGGATGCTCTCCTCGGGCTGCAGCGTGATCACCAGCCGGTTGCCGGACATGATTCCCAGCGGGTGCGGGAACAGCGGGTAGGGCACGTCATGGAAATGGATTACGATCTCCGCCACGCGCGACTGCATGCGCTTGCCGGTACGCAGGTAGAACGGCACCCCGGCCCAGCGCCAGTTGGCGATCTCGGCGCGGATAGCGACGAAGGTCTCGGTGCGGCTGTCGGGCGCGATGCCGGGTTCACTGGCATAGCCGGGCACCGGGTCGCCGCCCGCGGCGCCACGGGAGTACTGGCCACGCACCACCTTTTCGGCCACGTCTTCCGGCCGGATCGGCCGCAGCGCCTTCAGGATCTTGAGCTTCTCATCGCGGATGGCGTCTTCCGACAGGCTCGTGGGCGGCTCCATCGCCACCATGCACAGCAGCTGCAGCAGGTGGTTCTGCACCATGTCGCGCAGCGCGCCGATGCCGTCATAGAAGTTGCCGCGGCGCTCCACGCCCAGCTCTTCGGCGATGGTGATCTGCACCTGGCGCACCCATTCGCGCCGCCACAGCGGCTCGAACAGCACGTTGCCAAAGCGCACCGCCATCAGGTTCTGCACCGACTCCTTGCCCAGGTAGTGGTCGATCCGGTAGATCTGGTCCTCGGCAAAGTGCCGCGCCACTTCCGCGTTGATGGCCTCGGACGAGGCCAGGTCGTGCCCGAGCGGTTTTTCCAGCACGATGCGGCTGCGCGGGCCGGTCAGGCCCACGCGCGCCAGTTGCTCGCAGATGGTGACGAACAGGTGCGGGGCCGTGGCCAGGTAGAACACCACCACTGGCGCCGCGCGCGCATTGACCAGCTCGGCCAGCGCGCCGAAGCCGGCATCGGCGTTGGCATCGACCTGCAGGTACACGATGCGGTCGAGAAAGCCCTGCCACGCTGCGGCCGCGGCGTTGCCGGCCAGCGCTGGCAGCACTTCGTCGTTTAGCATCGCCAGGTAGGCGTCATGCGACAGCGGCTGGCTGCCCAGTGCCAGGATGCGCCCGCGCGGATGCAGCGAACCGGCGGCGTGGGCATCGAACAGTGCCGGCAGCAGCTTGCGCCGCGCCAGGTCGCCGGTGGCGCCGAACAGTACGAAATCGAACTCTGGAGCAGGTTCAGGTGCCGGAGCGCCGGCAGGGGGGCTAGCCATCATGGAATCAGCAAATGGAAAAGAGGGTGGAAGGACCGGCCGTGCCGCTTACCGCGGCGCGGCCCAGCCCTTGTACTGGCCTACATTGGCACGCGTCACCAGCGTGGACGGCAGCAGCACGGTCGGGTTGGGCGGGCGCTGGCCATTCATCATGCCCACGCCCAGTTGCACAGCGGTGCGGGCAATGGCCCACGGGTCCTGGCTGGCCGAGGCCTGCACCAGCGTGTCGGCCTTCAATGCCGCCTCGATGTCAGGCGCGCCGTCGACCGAGGCAATCACGATGCCGCGGCGGTTGAGCTGGCGCGCGGCCAGGTCCGCGCCCACGGCCTGCGGGTCGTTGATGGTGAAGACCGCATCCACCTTGGGAAAGCGCGTCAGGTACAGCTGCATTACGTTCAGCCCGCCTTCGCGGGAGCCCTTGGCATCCTGGTCGTCGGACAGGATGCGGATATCGGGGTGGCGCGCCAGCACGGTCTTGCAGCCCTTGACCCGGTCCAGCACCGCCGATACGGGCGGGCCGTTCTGGATGATGACGTTGCCGCGGCCCTTGAGCCGGTCGGCGATAAAGCCGCAGGCGAGTTCGCCGGCCTGGGTGTTGTCGGTCTGCACGGTGGCATCGGCGCCGGCGGCGGCCACATCGACCGCCACCACCACGATGCCGGCCTTGCGCGCCTTGCGTACCGCCGGCTCGATGGCGCGGGCGTCGGCGGCGTTGATCAGGATCAGGTCGACGCCGGCGACGATAAAGCTGTCGATGTGCATGAACTGCTTGTTCAGGTCGTAGTCCGCCGACAGCACGGTGACCTTTGCCTTCGGGTTGGCCTGCAGGGCCGCGGCCTCGGCACCGCGGGCCAGTGCGACAAAATACGGGTTGCCCAGCGAACCCAGGGTCACGCCAACCTTCTTGAGCGGGCGCTGCACGGACTGGACATCTGAAGCCGGCGCGGTCTGCGCGGGCGCTTGTGCCAGGGCCGGCGCCGCGCACAGCGCTGCCAGCGCGCTCGCGGCAAGGGCTTTGAGGATGGGTTGGATCACGGTCTGTCTCCTGTGCGGCCGCAGCTCAGGTACGGGCCGAGCCCTTCTGGCGATAGCGGTCGAGCGCGACCGCGCCGATGATCACCAGGCCCTTGATGATGTATTGCCAGATATCCGACACGCCCAGCAGGATCAGCCCGTTGGACAGCACCGCGATGATCAGCGCACCCACCAGCGTGCCGGCAATCGATCCGACCCCGCCGACAAAGCTGGTGCCGCCCAGGATCACCGCGGCGATCGCATCCAGCTCATAGGACTGCCCCAGCTGCAGCCCGTTGGCCGCATACAGCCGCGACGCCGACATCACGCCGCCCAGCCCCGACAGCAGGCCCGACACCGCATAGACGAACAGAAGCACCACCCACACCTTGATGCCCGACAGGCGCGCCGCCTCGGCATTGCCGCCGACCGCGTAGATCTGCAGCCCCAGCACCGTGCGGCGCAGCACCAGCCACGACACCGCGACCACCGCAACGGCAATCACCACCAGCCAGGGGATGCCCAGCAGGTCGCCGTTGCCGATAAATGCGAACGGGATATCCGGGTTGTAGACCGTGCTGTCGTTGCCGACCAGCCGCGCCAGCCCGCGCACCGCGGTCAGGCTGCCCAGCGTCACGATGAACGGCGGCAGCTTCATGAAGGCGATCAGCGCACCGTTGACCAGTCCGAACAGCAATCCGCACAGCAGCGCTGCCGGCACGCTCAGCGCCGCCAGTTGCGGCATCAGCGAGACCAGCATCGCCACCACGGCCGACACCGACAGGATCGATCCCACCGACAGGTCGATGCCCCCGGTCAGGATCACGAATGTCATGCCCGCGGCCAGTACCAGGTTGATCGACGCCTGCTGGGCGATGATCGACAGGTTCTGCAGGCTGGCGAAGTTCTCGGTCAGCAGCGTGAAGCCAAAGCAGAGCAGCACCAGCACCGGCAGCATGCCGAGCGCGCGCAGGCGTTCCTGCGTGGTGGCGCGGCCGGTGGCGTGGCCCACCGGCGTGGCAGCCTGGGCGGTGACGCCATGGGCCGTGGATGAGAGGGGATTGCGCATATGTGTCTCCTGATGCTGCGAGGCGGGATGCCGCCCCGGTGCGGCCGTTCTTTGCCGGCCTGTACGGGAATTCAGCGGTTCAGTGCAGGACCGGGGGCGGTTGCTCGCCGGCGCCGGTCGCCAGCGCAATGATCCGTTCCTGCATGGCGGCGGCATCGGCGCAGCCCGGCACTTCGCCGGCCAGCTCGCCTTCGCGCATCACCAGCACGCGGTCGCACAGGCCGACCACCTCGGGCAGTTCGCTGGAAATCATCAGCACCGCCACGCCGGAGCTCGCCAGCTCATTGATGAGCCGGTAGATCTCGGCCTTGGCGCCGATATCCACGCCGCGCGTGGGCTCGTCCAGGATCAGCACGCGCGGCCGGGTTTCCAGCAGCCGCGACAGCATCACCTTCTGCTGGTTGCCGCCGGATAGCGATCCCACGTTGACCTGCGGGTGCGCCACGCGGATGCCGAGCGAGCGGATCGCCGCGGCGGTGCGCTGGCGCGCGCTGGCGCGGTTCAGGCGCCCGCCGCGCAGCGCATCGCGCGCGGCCACGATCAGGTTGATGTTCTCGTGCACGCTCTGGTCCAGGAACAGGCCCTGCAGCTTGCGGTCTTCGGTCAGGTAGGCAATGCCGGCATCGATCGCCTGGCGCGGGCCGGTGACGGCCAGCGGCGTGCCGGCCACGAACACGGCGCCATCGGTGCGGGCATCGGCGCCGAAGACTAGCCGCGCCAGCTCGGTGCGCCCGGCGCCCACCAGCCCGGCCAGGCCCAGCACCTCGCCGGCGCGCAGGTCGAAGCTGCAGCCGCGCACGCGCCGGCCATCGGACATATTGCGCACCGACAGCATGATCTCGCCCGGCGCGGCCGCGCCATGGGTCTTGGTGTAGAAGCCGGACAGGTCGCGCCCGACCATCATCTTGACCAGCGCCGCCTGCGTCAGAACGTCGCGCGTGAGCGTGCCGACAAAGCAGCCGTCGCGCAGCACGGTGACGCGGTCGGCCAGCTCATCGATTTCCGCCATACGGTGGCTGATATAGATGATGGCCATGCCTTCGGCGCGCAGCTGGCGGATCAGGGCGAACAGGCGGTCGGTCTCGCGGGTGGACAGCGGCGTGGTGGGCTCGTCCATCACCAGGATGCGGGTCTCGAAATGCACCGCGCGCGCGATCTCCACCAGCTGGCGCTGCGCGATCGACAGCGTATGCACCGGCGTCTGCGGCGTGAAGTCCGCGCCCAGCCGGGCCAGCGTGGCCTCGCAGGCGCGCGCCATGGCGGCGCGGTCGACCATGCCGCGGTGGTGCAGGTGGCGGCCCAGGTAGATATTCTCGGCCACGCTCAGGTTGGGCGCCAGGCTCAGCTCCTGGTAGATCACGGCCACGCCGTGGGCGCGCGCCGTGGCCGGGCCGTCGATGGCCACCGGCTTGCCGGCGATGCGGCACTCGCCGCCCGGGTCGGCGATGTAGGCGCCGGACAGGATCTTCATCAGCGTGGATTTGCCGGCGCCATTCTCGCCCATCAGGGCATGGACTTCGCCGGCGTAGACGGTCAGCTCCATGTTGCTGAGCGCCTTCACGCCGGGGAAGGTCTTGGAGATATTGCGCAGTTCAAGCAGCGGCGCTGGGCCCGCATGGCCGCCATGCAGGTGCGCTGCCATGGGCGAGGTACGCGGTGCTTCAGACAATGGCATGGCCGGCCTCCGGAACGATGGCAGACGCGCCCCGTAGCAGTTCGGCGCGCGGCGAGAAGTTCATGAACATCGGCAGCGACGCGGCACCCACCGCGCCGGCGTTGGCGCCAAAGCAGCCGCGCACCACGGTGGCGGGCGCGCGGGCTTCGGGGGCGCTTTCATCCAGCACCTGCTGCAGGCGCGCAATCAGCGTGGCGACCAGGCCGCCGTCGATATCGGCATCGAAGATCACCAGCGGCACGTCGAGCACGGCGAGGGCGGACTGCAGCGCCGGCGCCAGCGCATCGACGCAGTCGGCAATCCATTCCTCGACCGCGGGGTGGCCCAGCTCGACCTGGCGCTGCAGGTCGGCATGGCCGTTGACCACCACGCCGTGGTGGCGCAGGTGGCGGGTCAGGGCGTTGAGCGACGCGCGCGAGATCAGGATGTCGCGCCGCTTGCCGGTGCCGGTGGCAACCGGCGCGGAGGGCAGGGTGCTGGGCGGCACCGGCATCATCGCGATATCGCCGGCATTGCCGGAGACACCGCGCACGCAGTCGCCATTGAGCACCACGCCGCCGCCGATGGCGGGGCCAAGGAAGACATAGAGGAAATGCCGGGCATGGTGGCGCCCGTAGAACAGTTCGGCCACCGCGGCGGCGGTGCCGTCGTTCTCGCCGAAGACCGGCAAGCCGGTGGCGGCGTTGAGCATTGCCGGGAAGTCAGCCTGGTCCCAGGCGCGGAAGCTTGCCTGGAAGGCTTCGCCCTGTACGTCCAGCTCGCGCAGCCAGGCACCCAGGTTATAGGGCTGCGCCACGCCGATGCCCAGCAGGCGCTTCTGTTCGGTGGGGGTGAGCAGGGCGCGCAGCTCGGCAATATCGTGCCGCACCATTGCCAGCGCCTGGTCAGGGTGGGGCAGGACCAGCTGGTGGGCGCGGCTGGCCAGGATATGGCCGGCAAAGTCCACCATCACCACCTCGATGCTGCCGCGGTCCAGCCGTACGCCAATGCCGAAGGCGCCCTTGGGCTGCAGCCGGATCAGGCTGGCCGGCTGGCCGCGCTGGCCTTCCGTGCGGCGCCCGGACTGTTCGACCAGACCTTCCTCGGACAGGGTCTGCACGATGCTCCCCACCGCCGTATTGGTCAGCTGCGCCATGCGCGCCAGGTCAGCCTTGGAGGCCTCGCCGGCACGGCGCAGCGCCAGCAGCAGCGCGCGTTCGTTGTACAGGCGCAGGCTGGCGGAATTCACGCCACGGCCCGCTTTGGATGCGGTCATCTTGTCTCCGTCCGCTATTAATTAATTCATGTTGAATTAAATGATATGGGTGCGCAGAACTCAACCGCGGGGAAACCCGGAGGGCGGATGCGCCGCCTGGGTGTCAGGTGATCGGGAAGCCACTGCCATGGCTCGGAAGGAAGAAGGTAGCGGCGGTCCGCCCGCAGGAGGACCGCCCGGGGGCGTTGCGGGGGGGCGGGCTTATTGTTTGGACATCTGCATGGTGAAGTACCCGCCGGTCCCGGTGCTGGCGGCCATCACCAGCGTGCGTGCATAGCGCGTGCTGCTGCTCACGATGATGCTGCCGTCGGCCGGCATCAGGCGGATCGCGGCAAAGCCGTTGTGCGGCACGCCGGTCGACAGCGCGCAGCCGGTGCTGCCCGGCTGCGTGGAGTTTTCGGCAACGATCCTGACCGCATACAGGTTCTTGGCCGATCCCGGGGTGGCAAGCGTTGCCGTGCCCTGCAGGTCGCAAATGCGGGTGCCGCTGGTATAGGTACCGGTGACGTTGCCCGCGTCATCGATCTGCATGGCAAAGCCGTCTTGCTTCCAGTTGCCGGCGATGGCAGCCTGGTCCACGGCTAGCGCGTTGGACGGATCATAGGTACCGGATAGCAAATTGATAGGGTTGCTTGGCGTGGCGACGAAATTGCCGTCAAAGCGCTGCCCCGGGGTAATGGTGCCGGCCCCGGTGGCCGGGTAGGCAAAGCCGGTTTCGTACAGCGTGCCGGGGCCCAGCGTCCAGGCCGAGCCAGAAAACTGGAACGCGCCTGCCAGCACGCCCGTCAGTCTCGCGTGCACGAACTTCCCGCTGTTGTCGACCAGCGTGGCGTTCATGAAGCCGACCCAGAGACCTTCGCTGCCATTGCCGACCGTTGCCGTCGAGCCCGGTTGCGGTGCGCTCAGGCTCGGCGGCAGCTCGCCAGTGGGTGCAGGTTGCGGTGCTGCTTCGGGCGAGGGCTCAGGCTTTGGTGCAGGCGCCGGTGCCGGATTATTTTCGGACGGTGGCGTTTGTGCCGCCGGTGTGGTCGTTGCGTCGTCCCCGCCGCCGCCACAGGCGGCCAGCAGCGCGATGGCCGACAGCAGGGCTGCCGGCATTGCCATTTTTCTCATTGGATTTCACCTCCGGATTGTGGGAAAGGTCTAGCTGTCCCGTTGCATATGGGCGTCGGGCAGATCCCACTACGGAATGGTTGCGTCGGGCGACGCGGTGGGAAATGCCGGCCGGCCAAAGCTATCGATCCGGGGTCGGCAGGTAAATCAGACGGATCTGAAATACGGGGGAGAAATTGCCTGTGTGAATATCCGAGGGCAGTCACTGCAGGCGGCCGCGCGTGCGGCGGGCGCCTTCGGCTGCGTCAATCCGGCAACGCCCCCGCCTGCCGCAGCGCCGCGCGCGCAATCTCCATGCGCGCCTTGGCGTGTTCGGGCTGCACCATGTCGAGATTGAGTGCAAACAGGTAGTCGTCGTCGCCACGCTCAACCCAGCCCACCAGCCAGCCCACTGCGGGCTTGGCCGAATCGGCCCACCCGGTCTTGGCGTGCAGGGTGTAGCCGGCGGTGCGCTCCATCACAGTGATGTCGTCCACGGCCTTGAAGGTGGTCGGGGAGAACGGCAGCGTGCGCTGTACCACGCCCTTCAGGAAGTCGATCTGCTGGTAGGCGGAGATCTGCAGCGTGCCGTTCAGCCAGAAGCGGTCGACCTGGCCGGAGCTGTTGGCATTGCCATAGTGCGATGCGGTCAGGTAGCGCTGGTAGGCCGCGCTGCCAACCCGCCGCGCCAGCGCCTGGTAGGCCGGCACGCAGGAATTCGGGAAGGCGACGCGCAGCGGCACGTCAGCGTTGCAGGCGTCGGGCAGGACAGCCTTGCCGCCGACCAGCCAGACCTTGCCGTCCCACGGCAGCTTGTCATGGTCGACGTCGGCCACGGCACCGCTCTCCAGGCCGATCATCGAGTTCAGGATCTTGAAGGTCGACGCCGGCGAGTACTGCGTGGCCGCACGCGGCTTGTTGTAGGTCAGCATGCGGTCGCGCCGCAGGTCGTAGATCACCATGGTGCCGGTGGCATCGGCCTGGCGGAACAGCGCCGCGGCATCCAGCGGGACTTCTTTCGGTGCCGCCAGGGCGGGCAGGGTGGAGGCGAGCAGGCCGAAGCCGATCGCCATCGGTGTCAGCAGACGAGCAAGATGTTTGTTCATGGCTTTGCAGAAGAGTTGAGGGGATGGCAATCCGGGCCCGGACCGTGGTGCGCAGCATAGGAGAGCGTCCGGATAAGGCCAACCGCGTTGGCTGTAACTTGCGTAACATGACGGGCGCCACCAGCGGTTTTCACTCGATCCCTGCCTACCTGATGCCAGCCACGCCTGCTCCGATCCATATCGACGTGTCGGCCCCGTACCGGGTCGACGGCCAACCCGCGCGCTACCAGTCGGTCTGGCTGCTGGCGCGCATCTGGCATGCGCATCGCACCGGGGAGGGCGGTGTCACCGCGGCGGTGGTGCGCAGCGCCTTCCCGACGGCGGCCAACCTGCGCATGCTGGTGTCGCGCGCGTTCGCGGACTTTGCGCGCTGGCAGGTGGTGGTCGGATGGGGGGCCGACCGCCAGCGCGACCCGGCCGCGGCCAATCCGGCGCAGCGCAGCCGCGGGCCGTTCTGGATCACGGCAGCGTGCGCGCGCCACCTGCGCTTTGTGGCGGACGGGCGCACGCTGGGCCCGGCCGCGCTGGCCCGCCGCCTTGGCTTTCCCACGGGGCCGCAAGCGGCGCCGGCGGGCCAGCCGGACGGCGTCGGCTACGTGATGCGCGACATGGCCTTCTGGAGCGAGCTGACCCAGGCCATGCGCGGCGCGCAGGACGGCCACGCGGGCATGCACGGCTCGGCCGTGGCCGAGTCCTTCCGCGCGGCAGGCCGCAGTGCCGGCGACGGATTCCAGCAAGCACTGTCATTGCTCAAGGAAAGCCTGGCGTGGCGGCGCTGCGGCCGCCTCGATCAGAGCCGGGCGGCACTCAGGCGTGTCGACCGCCTGGTGCAGGCGGCTGAGGCCGGCGCAGCGACGCCCGCGTTCTGCGCCATGGCGCATATCGTGCGGGCCTGGGAGCGCTATACCCGCGGTGACAGCGACGGCGCGCGTGCCGGCCTGGAAGGGCTGCAGTCCGATCCGGAACTGCGCCTGGTGGTGCGCTACAACCCGCGCGTGCGCTTTGAAGTGCTGAACCTCGAAGCGCTGCTGCACAAGGCCGATGCCATGCGCGCCGGTCATGCCGGCACGGCGCGGGCCGCGCAGCTGGCGCTGGATACCTTCGCCGGTGCGCTGCAGGCCGCCTACGAGGCGGATTCCGTCGACGCCGTGCAGCATGCCGCGGCCAATATCGGCCTGTGCCTGTGGCTGTTCTGGCAGCACGGCCTGGTCGATGCCGCGCGCACCTTGTCCGCCAGCGCGGTGCAGCGGCAGGCGATGCGCTGGCTGGGCTTGTCGGAGTGGATCTGCGACCGGTTCGGCGTGGGCGGTGGCACGGCGTGGAACGCAATCTTCCTGTTGCGCATCGCACGCGGCAGCTGCGGGCCCGATACCCCGCCGTCCGACCGGCCAGCCAGGGCCAACGACAGCATGGCCGCGTTCCGCCGCCAGCGCCCGCTGTCCGTTGCCGACGCTGTCGACGCACTGCGGCCGTTCCACGCGCCGTTCGCACCGGCCAAGGGCTTCGTGCGCTGGTCCGCCGTGGCTGCGTTCGCGCTGGAAGACCATGACGCCGGCCACGTCAGGCTGGGGCCGTTGCAGCTGGCCAACCTGCTGCTCGAATCGGCCTGGTACCTCACCCACGAGCAAGGCGCTACCGCCATAGCGTGTGCCGCGGTGGAGCGGCTGGCCGCCCAGTTGCCGGCGCTGCGGCCGGCCGAGCGTGCCTTCTTCACCGTGGAATTGCGTGCCTTGCCGCCTGAGTTGCGCGATGCTGCCGCGGAAGCTTCGCGGCGCCGGCGCAAGGCGGCGTGAGGGCTGGGAGCACCCAGACAGCAAGCCAACGGTTTTGGGTGCGCCAAAGCCGCCCGAACTAGCCTAAGCAAGGTGTTCTCCCTCTCCCCTCATGGGGAGAGGGCCGGGGTGAGGGGTGGTTTAGCTAGAAACGACATCAAGCCGGGCCTTCGGCCTGCGGGATCCTGGCCAAGACCGATCGGCTTGATGCGATGGTACTGGCACGCTTCGCCCTGCAGATTCGCCCGCCGGCGCGGCCGCTGCCCGACGAGGCGCAGCGCGAGTTTGCCGATCTACTGGATAGACGCAGCCAACTGGTGGCGATGCGCGCGCAGGAGAAGGCATGGGTTGCCACTGCCCCGCCAGTCGCACTTAAGAGTTTGAAGGAGCATATAGCGCGGTTGGACGCCCGCATTAAGTCTCACGACATCGACATGACGCACAAGCTGCGCACCAGCGACGTGTGGAAGAACAAGGTCGAATTGCTCGACAGCATGCCGACTTGACACGGTTGCTCTCCCGCAAGCGGGAGAGCGAGCACACAAACGTTGTGCTGGAACCAGTGGCACTAGCAATCCGGCTTCAGTCGAACAGTTCGTGCCAGATGCTCTTCTTCTTATAGTGCTTCTGCTCGCGCTCATAGTACCGGTCGCGGTCGCCATGGCCGCGCTGGTATTCCTGTCGCGGGGGCGGGGTTTGCTGCGGCATTTGCTGCATCGGCGCCGCCTGCTGTGCCGGGGCGGTTGCCACGGAGCGCTCAAGGATCTTGTCGAGTTCGCCCCGGTCCAGCCAGACACCGCGGCATTTCGGGCAGTAATCGATCTCGATGCCCTGGCGTTCGGACATCACGAGTTGCGTTTGCGGGCACACCGGACAATCCATTGCTTCTCCTCATTGCAGTGAAAACAGTCAGGGTATGACCGGCGCCAGCCCGTATGGTTCGGCCGGAGAGTGCTTTCGAAAGTGGTGCCGGGGCCGTTTGATGTGGCGCGCAGGCCCGCCTGACGGGGAATTTGCGGGGCTGGCTGCCGTCGAAGGCATATGCATGCCTCCCGTCTGTCTTCCCGTCCCCGCGCTTTCGCCGGCCTGATCTGGCTGGTGGTGAGCATCGGCCTGATCTGGCTCGCCTGGCCCTGGTTGCGGCCGCCACTCGAACGCGCGATCTACGTGGCCCGGCTCTCGGTCCGCCCCGCGCCGGTGGCATTGCCGGTGCCGGTCCAGGGCATTGTCCCGGGCGCGCTGCGCGATACCTGGCACGGCGCGCGCTCCGGCGGACGCAAGCATGAGGGCATCGATATCTTTGCGCCGCGCGGCCGCCCGGTGGTGTCGGCTACCGAGGGCATTGTCACGCGCGTGGGCACCAACAAGCTGGGCGGTAAGGTGGTGTGGGTGATGGGGCCCGGGCGCCAGCTGCATTACTACGCCCATCTTGACGACTACGCCGGCGTGCGTGCCGGCGACGTGATTGTGCCCGGCACGGTGCTGGGCTATGTCGGCACAAGCGGCAATGCGCGGGGCACGCCGCCCCACCTGCACTATGGCGTCTACACCGCGGGCGGGGCGATCAATCCCTACCCGCTGCTGAAGGCGCCCGCGCCAGGGGGCGGGGCGGCCGCGCGAGGCGGCGCACGCTAGCGCGCGCCCGCGGGCTTCAAGGCAGGCTGCTCAGGCAGCCTCGCCGACGGTGCCGTGGCCGGCTTGTTCGGCAGGCTCGTCCTTGCCGCCGGGCAGCAGCAGGTTGAGGATCACCGCCGACAGCGAGCCCACCGTGATGCCGGAGCCAAACACTTCATGGACGAAGGCAGGCAGCTTGGACAGCAGTTCCGGGCGGAACGTCACCGCCAGGCCGCAGCCGATCGACACGGCCACGATCAGGGTATTGCGCTGCGTGAACTTGACGGTGCTGAGCATCTGGATCCCGCCCGACACGATCATCGCGAACATCATCAGGCCGGCGCCGCCCAGCACCGGCTGCGGAATCGTCACCACCAGCGCGCCCAGCACCGGGAACAGCCCCGCCAGCAGCAGCATGACGCCGGTCAGCGCGACCACATGGCGGCTGGCCACGCCGGTCAGCGAAACCACGCCGACGTTCTGCGCAAAGGTGGACAGCGGCGGGCTCGACACCAGTGCCGCAAAGGCCGAGCCAAAGCCATCGCACAGGATGCCGCGCGACAGGCATTTACCGGAAATCGGCCGCTGCGTGGCCGCGCCCAGTGCCATGAACGTGCCCGTGGATTCGACGATGGTCACCAGGAAAGCGATCGACATGGCGACGATGCCGGAGATTGGGAACGACATCCCGAAGTGCAGCGGCTGCGGCACCGCGATGATCGGCGCCTGGTGAAACTGGGTGAAGTCG
This sequence comes from Cupriavidus necator, assembly GCF_016127575.1. Classification (NCBI taxonomy): domain Bacteria; kingdom Pseudomonadati; phylum Pseudomonadota; class Betaproteobacteria; order Burkholderiales; family Burkholderiaceae; genus Cupriavidus; species Cupriavidus necator. The sequence goes on along the minus strand of NZ_CP066019.1, from coordinate 1,600,469 downwards.
ACCAGGCCCAGCGCCAGGCAGAGCAGGTAGCCGCCGGCAATGCCGACCACAATGGCCGAGGCCGACAGCATGCCCTTGCCCCACTGCACCACCGCGACCACCAGCGCCAGCACCGCGACGGCAATCGCCAGGTTGCCGGGTGCGCCATAGCGGCTGCTGCCCTGGCCGCCTGCGGCCCAGTCGATGGCCACCGGAATCAGCGACAGGCCGATCATGGTGACTACCACGCTGGTGACGGTATGCGGAAACAGCTTGCGGATCGCCGGCATGAAGAAGCTGCCCAGGATCATCACCAGCGAACCCGCCAGCGCCGAGCCCAGGATGCCAGCCACGCCGTGTTCGACGCCCACGCTGATGGCCGCGCCGACAAAGGCGAAGCTGGTGCCCATCACGCATGGCATGCGGATGCCCACCGGGCCAATGCCCTTGCACTGGATGATGGTGACGATGCCCGAGCCAAGCAGGGCCGCATTCACCAGGGCAATGACCTGGTCCGGCGGCAGCTTCAGCGCACCGCCAATGACCAGCGGCACCGCAATGATGCCGCCCAGGGCGGCCAGCAGATGCTGGAGCGCAAGCAAAAACGTCGTCAGCCGAGGGGGGCGGTCTTCCACCTTGAATAGCAAGGGCGCCATTCATGTCTCCTGTTGTCTGGCCGGATAGGTTTCCGGACTGTCTTGTTCTTCTGGCGCCGGGGAAGGGGCTGCCCCCGGGCCCTGTCATTGCGCGCTGACGGGCAGGCGGAGACCGCCTGCCGCGAGCGTGGCCTGGATCCAATTCCAGGCCGCAACCGGGGAGCAAGAATAGCAGGGATAAGCACTCCGTGATACAAAAATTGCATACAGTTTGTATCAACTCCCTTGCGCAGGAGGATATAGGAGCGGGGAGAGGCGCCGTGCGCCGGCGTGCCGCTTCCGCGGCCGTTGCGCCAACCCGGCGCAAACGGCGCGGCCGGTCAAGGGACCAGGCCAGCGCCGTCCGGCGGCAGCCTTACCAGCGGTGCTGGTACATCGCGGTCAGCGTGATGCCCGCAGCCGGCAGGCGGCTGGTGTTATTGCTGTTGCGCATCAGCTGGCTGTACAACGGGTAGTAGTAGCGGTTGAACAGGTTCTCGATCCCCACCGTGATCGTGTCCTTCTTGCTGACCTGGTAGCGGCTGATCAGGTCGACGGTGGTGTAGCTGCTGACCTCGCGCCGCCCGAAGCTGTTCTGGTCGTTGAGCCGGTAGTCGCGGCCGCCGTAGTAGGTCACCTGCAGGCGGTTGCTCCAAGTGCTGATCGGCCGGTACTGGACGTAGGCGGTCAGCTTCAGCGGCGGGATGCGATAGCCCGTCATGTTCTGGAAGCTGCTGCTGCCTTGCGGCTGCTCGCGGCCGTTGATCCAGGTGAACGTGCCGCCGGCGCCCCAGGTCTCGCTGTCGCTCAGGTAGTCGGCGGAAGCCTCAACGCCTGCGATGCGTTCCTTGGTCCGGGTCAGGATCAGGCCGTTGTTGAAGCTCTGCACGTCGCCCAGCTGCGAGGTGGTGTAGAACAGCGCCAGGCTCGCCATCGTATTGCCGAATGCGCCGCGCCAGCCGATTTCATAGTTGTTGGTCTTGACCGGCTCAAGGCTCGACGAATTGATATTGAAGCCCGGCCGCGCATTGCGGATCTGCAGGCCGATATCGGGCAACTGGAAGCCCTGGCCGAACGAGGCATAGAACTCCTGGTTCTTCACCGGCGCGTACGCACCGCCGATATTGAAGAGCCACGCGCCGTAGTTGACGGTGCCGCCCTGGACCGCGACCGGGTTGCTGACCCGCGATTGCGACAGCGGCACGAAGTCGTCGAACGTGGCGCTGGCGCGTTCATAGCGCGCGCCGCCTTCCATCGACCACTGCTCGTTGAACTTGTGCTGAAGCTGCCCGAAGATCCCGCCGCTGCGGGTGGTCAGCGGCGGCATGTAGGTCAGCGAACCGGTCTTGTTGAAGACCAGCCCGCCGCTCTGGTCGTAGGCGCGCGGATCGAACACGTCGAGCGGCATGTCGCTGCGCTCCTGGTTGTAGTCAGCGCCCCACAGCAGCTTGGTCTTCTTGTCGGCACCCAGCGGGGTGCTGATGGTCAGGCGCCCGCCGAACACGTCGCTGTTCTGGCTGACCTGGTCCACATTGCCGCCACGCGTGGCCACCGCGCGCGCATCGAACGGGGGGAAGCGGGTGAAGTAGTCGCGGTAGTAGATCTGCGTCGACACCGTGCTGCCGAGCAGGTCCAGGTTCTGGTAGCCCAGATTGACCACGGTGTTGCGCAGTTCGTTCTGGTTTTCCAGCTGCAGCCCCTTGATCGCCCGCGCCGCGGCGGTGCCCGGCGTCAGCCTGGCCACCGACGGATCGGAGGCGTAGTCGGTGTTCTGCTTGGCCTGGTACTGGCTCACGCTCAGTTCGATGCGCTGCTGGCTGTCGATGCGCCAGCCCAGCTTGCCGCTGACGTTGTAGACGTTGGAATCGAACAGGTCGCCCTGGCTGGGCTCCGGCGCGATGCGGTGGCCGTGCGCGTCGTAGGAGCCGCCGATACGCTGCGCGCCGAGGTGGAACGCGTAGTCGATCGGCCCCTGGCTGCCTGAAAAATGCTGCTGGACATTGGCGCTGAGCCCTTCCTTGCTCAGCCGCGTCAGCGGGGTGCCGAGCGTCACCGTGGTATCCGCGCTGGGCGCGCCGCCCGCGGGCCGCGTGGTGATCGCGATAATGCCGCCGTTGGCGCCGGCGCCATAGATCGCGCTGCTGCCGCGCATGACTTCGATCTTCTCGATGTTGCTGGAATCGATGGTGGCGAGGTTGCGCGCCGAATCCCGGTTGGTGTTGAGCGGAATGCCATCCACCAGGATCAGCGTGCCGCGCCCGCGCAGCGTCTGGCCGAAGTCCGTGACCGTGCGGCTGGAGTCCGCCATGCCCGGGATCAGCTTGCTCAGCATGGTCGCGAGATTGGTGGAGCCCACCTTCAGCTCCTCGATTTCCTCGCGCTCCAGCACCGTCACCTGGCGCGTCGGGCTGACGAGATCGCTCTTGATCCGGTCGACCCTGACCTCCACCGCATTCAGCTCGCCGCCGTCGGCCTTAGCGGTCGGGCCTTCCTGCTTCGCCCCCGCACCGGACGTCCCGGTTTGTGCCACGGCGGCGCCGGCGGCCACCTCCTGTGCTTCTGACAGCAGCGGAGTGCCCGCGCCGATGGCGGCCATGAGAAGGGCGAGCGGACGGACCCGGAAGCGGCCGGCCGGCCCCTCCAGGGTGACTGAGCGCGTTGCGGTTTGCATGGTTATGGTCAGGCGAACGTAGTGATGTGTTTAATGTGCTTTTGAAAACCCCGCGAATTATAATCAGAATGATTCCTATTAACTAGAGATTGGGGAATCTGAATTTTCGTAAGGTGTGCCGGGGAACCGGCTCGGATGTGTCTTGGAAGCGAGAACAGGCTCCAAGGCCTGGGCCGTGCCGGAGAGCACGGCCCAGCGCGCGGCAGGCTCGTTCGCCATTCGCGCTCAATGGTCGCTTGTAAGCGATATGGCAGGCTTACTTGTTCTTGCCCAGCGCCTTCTGAATGGCCGCTTCGGTCTGGGCGTAATTCCCTTCGCCAAAATGCTTGTAGACCACGGTGCCGTTGGCGTCGACCAGGTAGAGCGCCGGCCAGTACTGGTTGCGCCAGGCGTTCCAGGTGGCATAGGCGTTGTCCTGCGCTACCGGGTAGCGGATATCGAAGCGCTTGAGCGCTGCCTGCACGTTGGCGGTGGACTTCTCGAAGGGGAACTCCGGGGTGTGGACGCCGACCACGACCAGGCCCTTGTCGCGGTATTTGTCGTACCACTGACGCACATGGGGCAGCGTGTTGATGCAGTTGATGCAGCTATAGGTCCAGAAATCGACCAGCACGACCTTGCCGCGCAGCCCGGCAACGGTCAGCGGTTCAGAGTTGAGCCACTTGTCGATGCCGGTGAATTCCGGCGCCTTGCCATAGTCGGCAGGGGCGGCGGCGGCATGCTGGGCGGCGACGATGGCGGTAGTGGCAAGCAGGGTACGAAGCAAGCGATGCATGGTTCAGGCTCCAGGTTGGGAGGCAGGGAAAAGGGAGGTCAGCCAGGCGACGGCAAGGGTGTCGTACTGGAAGTACATGGCGATGGCGGTCGCCACCACCAGCACGCCGAAGCCTTGCTGCAGCCGGTGCGTGTGACGCGCCAGCCGGCGCACGTGAGTGGTGGCGAACTGGCCGCCATAGGCAATGCCCAGCATCGGGATGGCCGCGCCAGCCGCGAACAGCGCCAGCAGGCCGGCGGCGCGATGCAGGTCTTGCGCCTTGGCCACCAGCGCGAGGATCGACGCCAGCACCGGCCCGGCGCACGGGGTCCACACCGCGCCCAGCGTCATGCCCAGCACAAAGCCGCCGGCCACGCCGGTGCCGGTCCGGCCGCCGGCGCCCGCCAGGCGGTCGACCACGCCGGCTAACGGGGCCGCCAGGCGCTCGAAGCCCGCCGGCCAGAGCCGTGCCAGGCCGGCACCCAGCAGCAACAGGATGGCCGCGTTGCGCACCACGCCTGGGGCTTCGCTGAAGGCGCTGGACAGTGCGCCAAAGACTATGCCCAGCGCGGAAAACGCGCTGACGAAGCCAAGCGCTATCGCCAGCGGGCGCAGCCGGCCGGATTCGCCCACCGAGCCGGCCAGCAGCATGGGCAGCACCGGCAGCACACAGGGCGAGGCAATAGTCAGCACGCCGGCGGCAAAGGCAAGGAAGGCGTCGATCATGGATGGCTTCCGTCGGCGTGCGCGGTGTCGTGGCAGGCACGATAGCAGGGGCAGGGCGGCGGCGGATGGATGGCGACGACGGACATGGCGGAGAACTCCCGGTGTTGGCGATAGACGCATTCCACCGTCCGCACGTATCCGGGTTGTTTCCGCTTCCCGGCATCCGTGCAAGCTTTCATGTCTGCCGTGGCCCGGGATACAAAGCGATACATAGTGGCGCCGGTGCCGCCCCATGGTGGCGGCACCGGGCAGTGCCAATGCTGTGCCGCCGCTTCAGCGGCTGCCGTTGAGCTCGAGGTATTCCGTGAATTCGTCGCGCACGACGGCTTCAATGCGGGCGAGCTCGTCGTCCGTGATGTCTTCGAACAGCTTGCGCTTGCGCCTGGACAGCTCGCCGTGGTTCTGGACGATCAGGTCGATCAGGTTCGACAGGCGTGACTGGCGCAGGTCGAGCCAGCTTTCCAGGCGTGCGACGCTGGCATCGTAAGCGCGCAGGTACTGGATCTCCTGCGCAAGGTCCTGCTCGACGCACTGCTCGATGCATTCGAAGACGAATTCGCACAGCGCTGTTGCATCAAAGGATGCGTAAAGCCAGCCGGGCTGTGGCGACTTGATCAGGATCGTGTCGCTGTCCGAATCCAGCGCGTAGTTGAGCAGGGCCGTCCGCGGGGCGGAATAGGACTTCAGCAGCGCGGCATAGGTATCGATCTGCTTGAGCATCCGTGCCGACACCGGCAGCACGACGCCATCTGGCGTGACACCGGCCTGGCGCAGCAAATGGTGGATGAGGAATCGATGGAGCCGGCCGTTGCCGTCGTAGAACGGGTGGGCGAAGACAAAGCCAAACGATACGCACGCCGCGGCCACGATGGGGTTCGCCGCCTGTGCCTCGACCAGGCCCGCGACCGCGGCAATCCCGTCCATCATCGCGCCAAGCTGCCCGGGCGGCGGGGGAATATAGTCAGCGATGTTGCGCATGCGCCCGCCGCGGGACAGCCAGTTCTGCTTGTCGCGGTAGGAGAATTCGGCGCGCAGCCCCGAGATGATTTCGTTCTGCCACTCGCACAGCTGGGCTTCGGTCAACGGCGCGGGATTGCCGGCATATTCCAGCAGCCGCCTGAACTTGGCAACCCGCTGGTTATCGGGGATCTCGTGCTCGATGGAGTAGGTCGATCGTGTCTCCGCGAGGTAGAGGTAGTCCACCGCGCGCGCCAGCAACTCTGGCTCGAGCCGCTTGATGGCCGCGGCCACGCGGCCGGGGAGGTCGGCGGCAATGTACTGCGCCAGCTTCTCGGTGCGGCGCACCAGGGGGCAAAACGCGGCCGGGCCGAGGTGGTTGTTCTGGATGCCGAACTGCAGGTCCGGCGTTGCCGGGCCGGTCAGGTACCGGCTCTCGTCCAGCGCCAGTACCCTGGGCGCCCCGGCCGGCAGCTTGTAGTCGAATTGCGCTCCGGCAAGCCATTTGGCATAGAACGCGCTCAGCCTCGCATAGCGCGAGGTCGGGGTGGCCGCCAGCCACTCCCGTACGGCCTGCACCGCTGGCGCATGTTCGAACAGCGCCGCCAGCACGGTCAGGTCGAGCTGCTCCTTCTTCAGCGCGAAAGTCAGGTGGTCCACGGTCGTATCGCCGCCGCGGTAGCGGTTCCTTGGGTACACGGTGCGCGTGGTGCCGTCCGGTCCGGTGTGCGTGCTGAGGACCCCGGTCTTGTCGGCAAGGGCGGACGTCGAGCGCAGCGGCGGCACGCGCAGCCCGAACTTGCGGATAAGCGCGTCGTAGCCAAGTGGCGCATGAGACATAGATGGTCGCAATTTCCGGATGCCGGTTTGCTCGGGAGCTTACCAGAGTTTCTACAGAACTTACCAAAAGATCTACTTCTATGCCTGCTGCTTTCCATTCTATCTATAGCAATGGATGGGCAACCTGGCCGCCGGGCTTCCAGGAGTTCTACAGTACTTACCGTTTCATCTACTTTCATGGGCAGCCTGGATGATCTTGTCTACAGTGCTTGCCTGCCGACCCGGGCAGCAGCGCATCTGGCCAGCAAATCGAAATCCATCATGACAAGTTGCCATCTGCTGAATCTCGCCAAATCGCGCTCAGGGTTTTTCGGTAAATCCCTCAGGGTTTTCGAGAATCCCTGACCGCCACCCCGCGCTAAGCGTTTTTATTTATTTGTCTGGCCCGAATAATCGCCTATAACTGCATCTACATGCTGCGGCTGATGTCACGCATCATGCCTACGCCCGCCAGGCTTGCCTGCGGGCATTTTTTTTGGCTCGCCGGTGCGGTTTTATGCCGTATTAATCGCTCTGATTTATTTCGTTCATCATTCGGTGCGGTCAAAATCATGACATTTCTGTAATCATGACATTTTCGTAATCATGCTGTTCTGGCCGGAACGGACGGCTTCCGGGTATGACAAATTTGTAATGATGGGATTTAAGTCGTTTTCCTCATCCATTCAAAACGAACCCTCATCTATCGGCGGCGACGCGCCCGGAAGTGGCTCCAGTAAAGGGTTTCATGGTTATCCGGCGGTGCCCGGCCGGGCCTCCTTCCAGGGGCGATGATGCATTTTCAGCGTGAATATCCGGAACCCATCCTTCGCAATCATAAATTCAGTGAAAACCCTGCCATGCCTTTCCCTTGACTTACCTGATATATCACATACTGTGTATTCCATCGCCACTCCGAACTTGAGAGAGGTGAGGGCGGAGACCTCAGGTCGGCGTCGGAATAAGAGGCAAATAAATGCCAATGACACAGGAGACATGAAATGCCAGCAGCCACCCTTATGCTGAGGCGCAGTGCGTCCGCATACCCGCCCGCACCCCCGCAACTGAATGGCCAAATGATTCAAGGAGCGCGCAAATGAGTAATCCGTCCGCAGCGCTGGGCGCTAATCGCCAGGTCCCGGAAGGCACACGCTGGCTGCAATTGATCGTCGGTGTGATCTGCATGATCGCCACCGCCAATATTCAATACGCCTGGACCCTTTTCGTCCCTGAAATCCAGAGTACCTACGGCTGGTCGCGCGCCAGCATCCAGATCGCCTTCACCGTCTTCGTCCTTGTGCAGACCTGGCTGGCGCCGATCGAAGGCTACTTCATCGACAAGTTCGGCCCGCGCATGATGGTCGCCTTCGGCGCGGTCTTCATCGGCGCGGCGTGGTGCATCAACTCCCAGGCCACCACCCTGATGGGCTTCTACGTCGGCGCAGCCGTTGGCGGCCTTGGCGTGGGCTCGATCTACGCCACCTGCATCAACAACGCGCTCAAGTGGTTCCCGGACCGCCGTGGCCTTGCGGTGGGCCTGACCGCGGGCGGTTACGGCGCCGGTTCCGCGGCAACCATCCTGCCCATCGCGGCCATGATCGAGTCGCAGGGCTTCCAGCACACCTTCCTGTTCTTCGGCCTGCTGCAGGGCGGACTCGCCTTTGTCGCGGCGTGGTTCCTGCGCGCACCGAAGGGTAGCGAGGTGAAGGCATCGCAGAAGCTGGTCCAGGCCACGCGCGACTACACGCTCAAGGAAGCGATGTCCACCAAGCTGTTCTGGCTGATGTTTGTGATGTTCATCCTGGTCGTCACCGGCGGCATGATGGCCGTGGCCCAGCTTGGCGTCATCGCCAAGGACCTGGGTGTGAAGGAGTTCAAGGTCGACCTGCACTTCTTCGTGATGGCCGCACTGCCGCTCGCGCTGATGCTGGACCGGATCATGAACGGCATCTCGCGTCCGTTGTTCGGCTGGATCTCGGACAACATCGGCCGTGAGAAGACCATGGTCATCGCCTTCACCCTGGAAGGCCTTGGCATCATCGCGCTCGGCTACTTCGGCAGCAACCCGTACGCCTTCCTGATCCTGTCGGGCGTGGTGTTCCTGGCCTGGGGCGAGGTCTACTCGCTGTTCTCGGCACTGGCCGGCGATGCCTTCGGCACCAAGCACATCGGCAAGATCTATGGCGTGCTCTACACGGCCAAGGGCATCGGCGCACTGTTCGTGCCGGTCGGCAACCTGATGATGGAGGCGAGCGGCACCTGGTCGACGGTCCTCTACACGGTGGCGGCCATGGACCTGAGCGCGGCCTTCCTGGCGATCATGGTCTTGCGGCCGGTGCTGGCCAGCCATGTAGCGACTTCCAGGAGTCTTTTCTCGAAGGAGACGGCGGCGGCGGGGACGCAGGTTCCAGCCTGACCGGCCGATATACAGGCGTCTAGCGGCAAACCGGGCGGGCTTCTTCGGAAGCCCGCTTTTTCGTACCGGGGACTTGCGTCTCGGGCGGGCACTTCGATCGCGCTAGTTCTCCTGAACCAGCTGGAATGCGCTCCTGCATGCCTTGGCCCATTCCCAGGCCAGTTCCCTGCGCTGCGCGGTCCGGGTTGCCATCGCTTCGTCCAGGCCGTCCGCAAGATCCTGAACGATCACCGCGGCCGGCGCCCCGGCCGCGCCCCAGGCCGCGGCAAAGGCGACCTGCTTGCTGGTGCCAGGAGGTTGTGCGGGCCGGAGCAGGCCAAGCCGTGGCAGGAAAAAGGCGCCGGCGACAATGCCGCCGTGCAGGCTGCTGCCGACAAAGCCCTGGCTGTGCGCAATCAGCGCACAGATATCCCACAGATTGAGCGATTCGAACAGGACCACAGGCGTGCCGCGCAGCCGTGCCGCCAGGCGCTGGTAGCAAGCCAGGTCGTCGTGCCAGGGCGCGGCGCCGGCGCGAAACAGCACCATGCCCAGGGCCCTGGCCCGGGCGATACGTTCGAGCTGGGCCGCCAGCTGTGAAAGGGTATCGTCGTCGCCAAAATCCGCGCTGAACTGCACGGCCAGGTATCCCCCCGAGAACCCTGACACGATGCGGGCGCACTCGCCCTGGCGGGCGCGCCGGCGGATGCAGGGGCCGAACAACTCGGCCACCAGCACGGCCGGATCGGGCTCCAGGCGGCAGGCAATGCCGTTCTCCGCGAGCATGGCCCGGGTCTGATGGTCTCGTACCCCGACGCTGGTGGCGGCCCCGAGCTTGGCCACCACCTCGGCCCGCATGGCAGGCTCAACCGATCCAAGTTCAATGCCGCCGACGGCGTGGACAATGACACGCCGGACGTTGGCAAAGATGCCGGCCGGCAACAGGTAGGGGACAAGGTCCCGTATGCCCAGCTGCGCCTGGGCCCAGACCGTCCGCTCGTGCGGCCGGGCATCGAGCATTGCCACTACTGCCCGGGCCTGCCCGGGAGGCTGCAGCATCACGGCCGCCTCCCAGAGCGAGCAGGTCAGGGTTTCGCCACCCACATGGATGACATCGACGGCGCTGTCGCCCACGCTGGCTGCAAGCCGCGCCAGGGTGTGGACCCGATGGCCGCCATGGATTCTCAGGTTGCGCTCGGCCAGGCCCCCGTAGAACGGGTTGGCCGGCCCGATCAGGCTTCGCATCACATGCGGCAGCAGCAAGTCGCCGAAGTTGTGGCGATCGAAAGCGCCAAACAGGATCGTGGGGAAGCCGGTGGTTCCTGAGTGGGAGGCTGGCATGGCGTTTGGCAAGAATTGGCGCCCACGGGGTTCTCAGATCCGCATTTTGTGCATTGCGCGATGGGACCCTCCTCGGGACGCCTCTCCGTCGGATTAGATTCCCCAAAGCCGTCCATCGCAAGTGGCTTCGGCCACCAGGGCAGTGGGCCGGTTGTGCGCCCAAGCTCGCAAAGCGATTTCATGGACCCGGCGCGGCGCTCCCGTCAATGATGCATGAGCGGATAGATCACCAGGCCGATCAGCGCCGCGCCGGCCACGATCACGGGTTCGGGCAGCTTCCTGAACCTGAGCAGCAGCGCCACTGTGCAAAGCGCCAGCAGTACCGTCGGCACATCCACGATCGAACGCCTGGCCAGCACGATCACGGCGCCGGTGATGGCCCCCACCGCGGCAGCGGTCACGCCATCGACAAAGGCCAGGATGGCGGGCAGCTTGCCGTATTTCTTGAAGTAGGGGGCCGGCAGGACGGTGAACAGGTAGCACGGCAGGAAGGTGGCCAGCGCCGCAACCGACGCGCCGGGCAAGCCGGCCACCAGGTAGCCGATAAAGCCGACGGTGATCACCACGGGGCCGGGCGTGATCATGGCCACCGCCACGGCATCGACGAACTGCTTTTCATTGAGCCAGTGGAAGTCGGTGACCACGCCGCCGTACAGGAACGGCACAATGGCCAGCCCCGAGCCGAACACGAATGCGCCCGCCTTGGCAAAGAACACGGCGATCTGTGCCAACAGGGGCCAGTCAATGGTGCCAGCCACGCCCCCGGCCAGGGGCAGCTGTGTCGCCGCGGCCGCATGCAGGCCGCCCTGGCGCAGCCATTTCGGCGGGGCGCGCCAGAACCACACCAGCAGCCCGGCCGCGAGGAACATCCACGCGATTTCGGATTCGGTGACCACCGTGACCGCGGCAAGCACCAGGTAGATCGCCCACAACAGGCGGTCTTTGCCCACGCTCTTGGTCGTGAGCTTGTACGCACTGATCGCAATGATGCCGATCACCGCGGCCCCGACGCCGTAGAACACGGACTGCATCCACGTCAGGCCGCCAAAGCGCACATAGGCCCAGCCCAGCGCCAGCACCATCAGGAATGACGGCAGCACGAACGCGATCCCGACCAGCGTCGCGCCCGCGATGCGGTAGTGGACATAGCCCAGGTAGATGGCCAGCTGCGCGGCCAGCGGGCCGGGTGCCAGCTGTGCCAGGGCCAGCCCCTCCTTGTAGTCGGCGTCGGTGATCCACTGGCGCCGGTCCACCAGGTCGCGATGCATATAGCCAGCCAGCGCCACCGGACCGCCGAAGCCGAGCGTACCCAGGCGCAGCATGTAGCCGACCAGCTGCCAGAGGGTGTAGCGCGGCCGTTCCGTGAGCGCGGCCTTAGGGGTTGGGGCCTGCGAGACGTTGCTCACGTCGTGGACCTCAGGGGCATGGTGCTATCGCTTTCCGGAAAAATGCACATAAAGAGAATCGAGGGTACGGCCGATTTCGGCCAGCAGCGCGTCGTCATCCGCCAGGCGCTCGCGCGCGCCGGCAAGCACAGCTTCGAAGCCGCTGGCTTCCGGCGCCTGGGCCCCGCCGATATCCAGGGCGTGGACCATGTTGGCCAGGCGGGCCAGCCCGCGGTCGGCGTCCAGCCCGAAGCTGGCCAGCAGCACCTCGAATGAAACCTTGTCGCCCACATGCGTGAAGGCGGCGCCGTCGAAGTCGAAACCCAGCGCGTCATGCGGGCAGTCCGCGGGATGCTCCAGCCACAGGAAGCGCGCATGGGGGTCGATAAAACGCTGGATCAGCCACGCGCTGGCGACCCGGTCCACCCAAAGGTGGCGCCGCGTTGCCCAATCGCGCCCCTGGTATTGGGCAGGATCCCGGCGCGGGATGCCGCCGCTTGCAGGCTGGGGCTCGCCTGGCGAACGCAGGGTTTCGATCGCACTGGTGAAGTCCCGCCATTGCAAGGAGGCGTTGACCGATGCGTCATTGGGGAAGAAATCGGTCCCGGCGATGGCATCAAAGGCACGGCCGTGCCGGCGCAGAAGGCGGGCGATCCCGGCTTCGTCCTGGCCGGACAAGTTCTTGCGGTCTTCGGAGAGGGCGGCCAGCCAGACGGCGTAGTCGGTCGTGCGGTCAAACAGGGTCCGGTAGGCGTGAGCCTCCGCCGGATCATGCGCGCGCACATTCAGCAGCCAGGCCTGGCCGCCTTCCTGGATGGCTTCATCGGCCAGGTCACGTAGTTGAGCGCTTTGCGCGCTTGGCGTCGGCAACAGATAGGCGCCGTCGCGCAGTGCAGCGCAGCCTAGTGCCTTGAGGGCCCGCCAGATGCGCATCCGGGCAGTGGCGCACTTGGTTGGCAGGCTGATGACGAGGAGGGTCCACAGTTCCGGAGCTGGTTCCATGGGCCGATACTAAGTGCTTGTAGAGTGTGGATCAACTCTGTAGCGATCTCTACAATTTCAGTCGAGTGCACTTAGTGGCACTTATTCCGGAGTCGGCTGTAGTCCATTGGGTAGATAACGATATAGGCATTCATTCGTTCCCGTGTGATGCAGGGTTCCCTATCTTGTGAGCCTGCTCATCCGCAAGGAAGGAATCCTTTATGAATGCCCCGTTGGACTTCGATGCGCGGCACGCGCTGCGCGCCGCGCTGGACGCCGTGCCGGCGCTGGCGCGGAAGATTGGCGTCGACGCGGCCGCCCGCGAGGCACGGCGGCTGCTGCCCTATGAGGCCTTCGCGCTGTTTCGCGAGTCCGGGCTTGGCGTGCTCCGGCTCCCGGTGGAGCAGGGTGGCTTGGGCGGCTCGCTGGCCGACCTGTTCGAGGTCATTGCCGCGCTTGCCGCGGAGGAATCGAACGTCGCGCACGCGCTGCGCATCCACTTCGACCAGACCGAGTCGCTGCGCCTGGCGCCGCGCTCGGCGTTCAATGACCTGCAGGTGCAGCGCATTGTCGGGGGCGCGATCTTCGGCGGTGCCTCCACCGAACGCGGCACGTCGCGTCCCGGTGAAATCAGCACGGCGCTGCGGCGCGACGGCGGGCACTACCGCCTGAGCGGCAAGAAGTATTACTCCACCGGCACAGCCTTTGCCGACTACGCCCGCATCAATGTAAAGGATGCCGATGGCGCCGATGCCTCGATCATCATCCCGACCGATCGCCCCGGCTTCAACGTCGTTGACGACTGGGACGGCATGGGCCAGCGCATGACCGCCAGCGGCAGCCTGGTGCTGGACGATGTGCAGGTGCTCGCCGAGGAAGTGACGCGGCGCGCCAACAGCACGCTGGTCGGTCGTCACTGCGGCGCGCTGCGCCAGCTGCACCTGGTGGCGGTGGCGGCGGGGATCGTGCGCAATGCCTGGGCCGATGCCTTGCGCTATGTGCGCGAGCATGGCCGTCCGGTGCTGCACAGCCCGGCATCCTCGGCACGCGAAGACCATTTCATCCAGCAGGTGATCGGCGACCTGGCCGCGCACAGCCATGCCATCGACGCACTCGTGCGTGAGAATGCGCGCGCACTGGACCGCTCGGCCGATGCGCTGCTGGCACGCTCCGAAGACGCCGAAGCGCTGGTCCTGGCCGGCGCGCTGGCCACCGCGCAGACCCAGCTGGTGGTCAGCAAGCTGGCGCTGCACGTGGCCGAGCGCATGTTCGAGGCCGGCGGCGCCTCGGCCACCGCCAGGCAGCACAACTTCGACCGGCACTGGCGCAACCTGCGCACGATCTTCAGCCACAACCCGCTGCTGCACAAGGCGCGCGTGGTCGGCGCCTACCACCTGAACGGCGACACCACGCACCTGGCCGAAGGCCGGGTGTTCTGAGCCGCGGGAGACGAACGATGACAACAAGCTCACCGCAGCGCCAGCTGCACCTGAATATCAACGCGCTCCATTCCGGCTTCGTGCCGTCGGCGTGGCGCCTGCCCGCCAGCGACCCGCGTGCGTTCGTGGACGTGCAGCACTACATCCGCCTGGCACGCATCGCTGAAGCGGGGAAGTTTGACGCGATCTTCCTGGCCGACAATGCGTCGATCGCCGACCAGATCCATTTCCGGCCGATCACGGCGCTGGAGCCGACCCTGCTGCTGGCCTGCGTCGCCGCGGCGACTACCCATATCGGACTGGTGGCCACGGCCTCCACCAGCTACAACGAGCCCTATAACATCGCGCGGCGCTTTGCCACGCTGGACCATGTCAGTGGCGGCCGCGCGGGCTGGAACGTGGTGACCACGGCGGATGCCGGCTCGGCACGCAACTTCGGCCGCGCCGCGCCGCCGGACCACGGACAGCGCTATGCGCGTGCCGACGAGTTCACGGATCTTGTCAAGGCGCTGTGGGACAGCTGGGAAGACGATGCCCTGATCGGCGACAAGCACGACGGGCGCTTTGTCGATACCGCCAGGCTGCAGCCGGTGGCGCACCATGGCACCTTCTTCGACGTGCAGGGCCCGCTGAACCTGCCGCGGCCGCCGCAGGGCCATCCGGTGCTGTTCCAGGCCGGCGGCTCCAGCGACGGGCGCGAGCTGGCCGCGCGGCATGCCGAGGCGGTGTTCTCCGCGTCGCAGTCGTTCGAGGAGTCGCTGGCCTACAAGCGCGAGATCAACGCACGTGCCGAAGCGCTGGGCCGCGGCCCGCACGCGGTCAAGGTGTTGCCGGGGCTGACCACCATCATCGGCGCCACCGAGGCGCAGGCGCGGCAGCGCCGCGACGAGCTGGTCGACCTGATTCCGTGGGACTACAGCCTGGTGCGGCTGGCCGGCACACTAGGCATCCCGGTGGAACGGCTGAGCCTGGACGCGCCGCTGCCAGATGACCTGGCGCTGCCGGCCAACGGCAACCACACCTTCTTCCGCGCCACCGTGGCGGTGGCGCAGCGCCAGAACCTGACGGTGCGGGCGCTGATCCGCGAGCTGGCGGGCGGCGGCGGCCACCGCGTGATCGTGGGCACGCCGGAGCAGGTGGCCGACGATATCGAACACTGGTTCCGCCATGGTGCCGCGGACGGCTTCAACCTGATGCCCGATGCGCTGCCCGACGGGCTGCAGGCCTTCGTCGATGGCGTGGTGCCGATCCTGCAGCGGCGCGGCATCTTCCGCACTGCGTACGCGGGTACCACGCTGCGCTCGCACCTGGGCCGCGAACGGCCTGCGGGACGGGTACCAGCGCAGGCTGCGGCGTAAGCAGAAGTCCGCATTTGCTACGTCGTATTCCTTCGTGGACTGGGCAACGGGCGTTTCTTAGACTGGTCCTTCCTTATCACTGCCCACCTGCCATGACACGACGCCCTTTCTTTGCCACCCTCGCACTCGCCGCGCTGACGGCGCTTGCCACGCTCTCCATCGGCAACGCCCACGCGCAAGCCAGCGACCGGCCACTCAAGGTCGGCGTGCGCGGCGGGGTCGACGAAGAGATCTGGGAAGTGGTGACGCGCGTCGCCGACAAGCAGGGGCTGAAGGTGCAGACCATCGTCATCACCGGCACCGCCAGCCCCAACGAGGCCCTCAACAATGGCGACCTCGATGCCAATGCCTTCCAGCACATCCCGTTCCTGCGCGACCAGGTCCGGCAGCGGGGCTACAAGATCGTCAATGTCGGCGATACGCTGATCTCGCCGATCGCGTTCTATTCGCGCAAAGTCAAGTCGCTGGAGGCGCTGCCCAACGGCGCGCGCATCGGCATCCCGAACGACCCGAGCAACCAGACGCGCGCGCTGGTGATCCTGCGCGACCACGGGCTGGTCAAGCTCAAGGATGGTTTCGATCCCTATACCGGCACGGCGTCGCTGGCCGACATCACGGCCAACCCGAGGAAGCTGGAGTTCGTGGAAAGCGCCTCGGTGGTGCTGCCGCGCGCGCTGCCAGACGTCGATGCGGCCGCCATCGTCAATACCTTTGCGTACCAGGCCGGCCTGATCGCCACGCGCGACGGCATCGCGGTGGAAAAGAGGGAGCACAACCCGTACGTGAATGTGATTGCCGTGCGCGAGAAGGACAAGGGCGCGCCGTGGGTCGCGCGGCTGGTCAAGGCCTATCAGTCCGACGAGGTGCGCAAGTTCATCCAGACCAAATACCAGGGTTCCGTGATCCCTGCCTTCTGACGAGCCAGCATGCACGCTGTCCTACCGTTGCGCGAATCCGCGCCGCATATCGTGTTCGCGGGGATCGGCAAGACCTACGCGGGGGCAGGCGCCCCCGCGCTGGCCGATATTTCCTTCACCATTGGCCGCGGCGAGCGCTTCGGCATCATCGGACGCAGCGGCGCCGGCAAGTCGACGCTGCTGCGTACCATCAACATGCTGGAGCGTCCCGACACCGGCCACGTCCGCATCGACGGCACCGATATCGGCCTGCTGGACGAGAACGGGCTGGTGACGCTGCGGCGCCGGATCGGCATGATCTTCCAGCACTTCAACCTGCTGTCGGCCAAGACCGTATTCGACAACGTCGCGCTGCCGCTGCGCGTGGCGGGTGTGCCGCGCCACGAGATCGCGGTCCGTGTGATGGAGCTGCTGGACCTGGTCGGGCTGACCGACAAGGCGCGCGCCTATCCCGTGATGCAGTCCGGCGGGCAGAAGCAGCGCGTGGGCATCGCCCGTGCGCTGGTGCACCGGCCCGAGATCCTGCTGTGCGATGAGGCCACTTCCGCGCTGGACCCGGAGACCACTGAACAGATCCTGGCGCTGCTGCGCGACATCAACCAGCGGCTGGGGCTGACCGTGGTGCTGATCACGCACGACATGGCGGTGATCAGTGAAGCCTGCGACCGCGTGCTGGTGCTCGACCACGGCCACGTCATCGAGCATGGCCCCGTCTGGAAGGTGTTTGCCGAGCCGCACGCGGAAGCCACCATCGCGCTGCTGCGGCCATTGCGGCACCGCATGGCCGCCGTGCCGGACACAACCAGACAGGAGACTGCACATCGTGCTGCTGCCAATGGCTGACAAGTATTTCAAGGCACTGGGCGAGACCCTGCTGATGACCACCAGCGCGTGCGCCGTGGTGTTCGCCGCCGGCATGGTGCTGGCCCTCGTGCTCACCATGACCGCTCCCGGCGGCCTGGCGCCGCGGCCGCGGCTGCACCGGACCTTGTCGGTGCTGGTGAACATGTTCCGCTCGATTCCCTTCATCATCCTGCTGGTCGCGATGCTTCCGGTGACGCGCATGATCGTCGGCACCACCATGGGCACGTGGGCGGCGGTGGTGCCGCTGAGCGCCCACCTGATACCGTTCTTCGCGCGCATCTCGCAGGTTGCACTCAATGAGATCGACCCGGGGCTTGTCGAGGCGGCCCGAGCCATGGGATGCCGCCGCTGGCATATCGTGCGCCACGTGCTGCTGCCGGAGGCGATGCCCGCGATCATCGGCGGCGCCACCGTGACCGTGATCGCCATGATCGGTTCGTCGGCGATGGCGGGCGCGGTCGGCGCCGGCGGGCTGGGTGATCTGGCGATCCGCTATGGCTACGAACGCTACGAGACCGCCGTGATGTTCCATGTGATCGCGATCCTGGTGACGCTGGTCACGCTGGTGCAGTTTGCCGGTGAACGGCTGGCGCGGCGGTTCGACCACCGGCGCTAGTCGACGCTTTGTGATAAAGGTACGGCTGTCCTGTTTCCGGCGCATGCCACGACACGTCCGCTATGTTCCAGGTGATTGCTCCTTGCGCCGCCCTGGCGCCCTACGTCAACGGCTACTGGTTCGTCGAGGACCTGGCGGGTGTTTACGCGGGCAGGCGGATCGTGACCTGCCCGTACCCGGGGTCGGTGCTCTCGATCAACTTCGGACGCCCGAACGCGATGGAGGGCGGCCCGACCGTGCCGCAGGTGTCGCTGCTGGGCTTCCAGTCGACCAGCCGGCAATGGCGGTCGTGGCCGGACACCTATTTCGTCATGGCGATGCTGAGTGGCGCGGGCCTGGCGCGGCTGTTCCCCGGCATCGGGCCGGACTGCAAGGATCAGCTGCTGGACCTGGCCGGATACCTTGGCGATGGCGCGACCCATGCGCTCAGCGCCGACCTGAGCGCCGCCTGGACCCCGGCGAGGGTTGCCTGCCAGCTGGACGCGTGGTTGCTGCGACGCATGACGGCTATCCGGCCGGCTGCGGAACTGGCGACGATCAGGGCGGCGCATGCGCTGCTGCGCCAGGGACGGCAAGTGCAGGAAGTCGCCAGCCTGACCGCCGTCAACCGGCGCCAGCTGAACCGCTGGTTCGAGCGGCACCTTGGCGTTGGCCCCAAGCAGTTGATGGACCTGGAGCGACTGCAGTCCAGCATCCAGGCGGTGCAGCGCGGCGCGGGCGACGCGCTGTCAGGCTATAGCGATCAGCCACATCAGATACGGAGCTGGCGGCGGCGCCTGGCCCAGACGCCGGGCGACTATGCGCGCAACGGGCCATCGCCGCTCGCCGAGTACTTCGGACTCCTGCCAGACGATGCCCCGGCCTTCTATCTCTGACGACGCAACACCTGGCGTCCCAAACGTTCAATACAGCGTTCCCCGCCTGCCGCATGCTGGCGGCTCAAAAGGAGAATGCTATGGACGCTGGGAATCTGCCGCTGGAACAATCGTTGGTCGAATACACGGATGGCACGACTGTCTTCGAAGGGTATGTAGCGCGGCCCGCCGGGCTGGCCCAACGCACGCCGTGCGTGCTGCTGGCCCACGAATGGAGCGGACTCAACGCCGCGATGCGCTGCTGCGCCGACCGGCTTGCGGCATTGGGCTACATCTGCTTTGCCGCAGACGTGTACGGCAAGGGCGTCCGTGGTGACGA
Source organism: Cupriavidus necator (assembly GCF_016127575.1). Lineage (NCBI taxonomy): Bacteria > Pseudomonadati > Pseudomonadota > Betaproteobacteria > Burkholderiales > Burkholderiaceae > Cupriavidus > Cupriavidus necator. The sequence goes on along the minus strand of NZ_CP066019.1, from coordinate 1,581,438 downwards.
GCTGGGAGACAACGCGCATCTCATGGGCCCGATGATGGCCGATCGCCGCTTGTTGCGCCGGCGCCTGCTGGCCGGGTTCGATGCGGCCACCACGTTTCCCGGGGTCGATGCGAAGCGGATGGCTGCGCTTGGGTATTGCTTCGGCGGCCTGTGCGCCCTGGACCTGGCGCGCGCGGCCCCGCCGAACCTGCTGGCTACCGTCAGCTTCCACGGGGTGCTTCAACCGCCGCGGATCGGCCCGCAAGCACCCATTACTTCCAGCATCCTGCTCCTGCATGGTTGGGAAGACCCGGTCGCGCCGCCGAACGATGTTCTCGGCATTGCAGGGGAGCTGACCGGCGCCGGCGCCGACTGGCAGCTGCATGCCTATGGCCATGCCCTGCATGCATTCACGTTCGAGGGGGCGAATCTTCCGGATCGTGGCATTGCCTATGATGCGGCGGCGGACCGCCGGTCCTGGGCGGCAATGCAGGCCTTCCTGGCGGAACGGCTTGCCCCGGGTGTGTCACCCAAGGCAGCCTGGCCGGCCAGCTAAGGCGCGCGCTGCGACATGACTTCAGGACGCGTTGGTCTTGCGGCCCACGTTCCGGATCAGTTGCGTGACACGTCCCAGGTACTGGTCGAAGACCTGATTCGCCTGCTCCTGGCTGTTGATCGGCTGTGCGACCGTACGTCCCTCGGCTTCGAGCTTGGCCCGGATCTCGGGCTTGGCCAGGGCTTCGCCAATCGCCTTGCGCAGCACTGCCACCCGGCTAGCGGGCGTGCCCTGCCTGACGAAGTAGCCGCCGCCGATCGAGTACTCGAAGTCGGGCACCAGCCGGCTTTGCGAGATCAGCGGAATATGCTTGAGCGCCGGGGGCAGGGCCTTGGCGAAGCTGCTCAGCACCTTCAGCCGGCCCTGTTGCTGCATGCTGTCGAAACTGGATTGGTAGGGCAGGATGGCAAAGTCGACCTCCCCGCCGGCAAGGCCTTGCAGCGCTGGAGCGCCGCCCTTGTACGGCACGTGCAGGAAGGGCACGCCGAGCCGGGCAGCCAGCGCATCGCCCATGAGGTGATAGATGGAGTCGATGCCGACCGTGGCGTAGGTCAGCGGTTTCCCCTTGCTTTTCTTCGCATAGTCCAGGAAATTGTCCAGGGTATCCACGGCAATGCCGTTCCTGACCATCAGCACGATGTTGGCGTCGCTGATGGGCGCGGCCAGCTGGAAGTCCTGCGGCTTGTAGCGCGCCGCCGGGTTGAGCATGGGAGCCAGGAAGACCTCGTTGATCGAGCCGTGGAAGAAGGTGTAGCCATCGGCCGGTGCGCCCAGCACCTTGTTGGCGCCGATCAGCCCGGTGCCGCCGCCGTAGTTCTCGACGACCACCTGCTGCCCGACGCTCTTGCTGATGGATTCCCCGAAGATGCGCGCCGAAGTGTCGCTGGCACCGCCGGCCGGGTAGGGGACCACCAGGGACAGCGACTTGGCGGGGAAGTTGTCTGCGGCAAAGGCCGGCAGGCTGGCCAGCACGGAGGTGCCGGCGGAAACACCGGCATATTGAAGGAAGCGGCGGCGGTTCAGTGAAGCCATGGTGGATGTCCCCGAAGAATTGTTGTTCAAACCAGATAGCTTTGCGTCAGGTGCGCCCAGAATGCGGCGCCGACAGGCAGGGCCTTGTCATTGAAGTCGTACAGGGGGTTGTGGACCATGCAACCACCATCCTCGCCCAGGCCGTTGCCGAGCCGGATGTAGGCACCGGGCCGGTGCTCCAGCATGTAGGCGAAGTCTTCGCTGCCCATCACCGGCGGGCGCTCGACCACGTTGTCCGCGCCCACCAGCCGGATCGCGGCCTGGCGCGCGCGCTCGGTCTGCGCGTCGTGGTTGACCAGTACCGGGTACTTGCGTTCGTAGATGACCTCGGATTGCAGCCGGAAGCTCTGGGCCTGTGCGGCGACAAATTCGCTGATGCGCGCTTCGACCAGCGTACGCACCTGCGGGTCCAGCGTGCGCACGCCGATCTTGATCGTTGCGCTGTCGGGCACGACGTTGTAGGTGGTGCCAGCCTGGATGGAGCCTACGGTAATGACCGCGGACTTGAGCGCATCGATCTCGCGGCTGACGATCGATTGCAGTCCAAGCACGATGCTGGCGGCGCACTGCATGGCGTCGATGCCATGATGAGGCATGGCGCCATGGGCGCCGCGGCCGCGCAGCGTGACCGTGGCGCGGTCGAACGAGGCCATGGCAGGGCCGGCGATGACCCCGATCTGGCCGACCGGCAGCCCCGGGGAATTGTGCAGCGCATAGATTTCGTCGCAGGGGAATTGCTCGAACAGCCCATCGTCCAGCATGCGCAGCGCACCGCCTTCGTTCTCCTCGGCCGGCTGGAAGATCAGGTTGAGCGTGCCATTGAAATTAACGGACTCGGACAGGTACCTGGCGGCACACAGCAGGATCGCCGTGTGCCCGTCATGGCCGCAGGCGTGCATCTTGCCGGCGATGGTGCTGGCGTAGTCAAGGCCGGTCTTTTCCTGAATCGGCAGCGCGTCCATGTCGGCGCGGATGCCCAGCGCCTTGCTGCCTTGCCCCTTCCTTAGCCTGCCCACGACGCCGGTGGTGCCCATGCCGCGATGCACCTCGTAGCCCCATGCCGCCAGCCGTCCGGCGACCAGGTCGCTGGTCTGGCGCTCTTCAAAGGCCAGTTCGGGGTGCGCATGGATCTTTCGGCGGATCTCAACGAACTCCGGCGACAGGGTCTGGATGGATTGGTGCAGTTCGGCAAGCGGGGCCTGGTTCATGGCGGTATCGGAGCGTGGTCGTCCACAGCATTCTCCACGCAGGCGCTTGCCGAAACCATGACAATGATGAGGCAGAAACGTTGCATAATTTGCAACATTAAAAAGTCCGTGCTGCCGTCCTGAGGCGGCGGCACGAGCCAGAGGAGGAAGACATGGAAGATGTGCTGGACCGCAAGCGGGCGCTGTGCTTGCTGCAGATCATCGAGACCGGCACGGTGCGCGGCGCGGCCGAGGTGCTTGAGCTGGACCCGTCCGTAGTGAGCCGCGCCGTGGCGAAACTGGAGCAGGAAACCGGGCTGACTTTGCTTGAGCGGCGCGGCCGGGGTGTTGTCGCCACCGATGCCGGGCGCCTGCTGGCGCTGTTTGCCCGGCGCCAGCAGGACCTGAACGATACCTTCCTGGCCGAGGTCAACAACCTGAAGAATGCGCGGCGCGGCCACGTGGAGCTGGTCTTTGGCGAAGGCTTCGTCGACCTGGTGCTGGAGCCCGTGCTGCAGGGCTTCCTGCGCAAGCATCCCGACGTGAGCTGCAGCATCCAGGTGGCCGGCACCGATGAAACGGTCCGGCATATCCTGGAGGACCTGGCGCATGTCGGCTTCGTCTTTCAGCCGCCCGACGATGTGCGCCTGCGCTCGCACTATTCACGGCTGTCGCCGATCCGCGTGCATGTGCGTAAAGACCACCCGCTGGCGCGCAAGCGCCGCGCACTGACGCTGGCGGATCTGGCGCCGCACCAGGGAGCGGCGCTGACGGAATCGTTTGGTGTGCGCAAGCATATCCAGGCGGCGGAGCTGGACGAGCACGTCACCCTGAAGCCGATGCTTGTCACCAACTCGTTCAAGGTGCTGTGGGAATATGCAGCGATGGGGCTGGGCTACATCATGACGGCACGCTCGGTGGCGCTGAAGGAGCCGCAGTTCAGGCAACTGGTGTCGCTGCCGCTGGCAAATCCCATCCTGAACAACAGCCGCATCCACATCATCACCCGGACCGGCCGGCACCTGTCCCCGGTGGCCGACAGCCTGCTGCGGCATGTGGTGAAGGCGTTCCCGCTGGTCTGAAGCAACTGTGCTCCCCGGGCAAGCGCCCCTTTGTATGTACCCGGGGGCACCCGGGAAATCTAATCTGGTGACACCGCAACGATCCGGTCCCCGCCGCAGCACTGGCAGGCCGCCGGACAGCGCCCCCGTCGTTACAGGACACCACGCCAATGAGCTCCCCGACCCCTGAAAAAGGCCACATCGCCCCCTACACCCACCCCGCCGCCGGCTGGGGTGCGTTGAAGTACGTTGCCATCAACCTGATCAAGGAGAAGGTTGCCGGTGGCAAGTACAAGATGCTGTTCAAGCAGAACCAGGCCGATGGCTTCGACTGCCCCGGCTGTGCCTGGCCGGACCGGCAGCACGCCTCCACCTTCGAGTTCTGCGAGAACGGCGTCAAGGCCGTGGCCGCCGAGTCCACCAGCATGCGCGTGACCCCCGAGTTCTTTGCGCAGCACACGGTGACGTCGCTGATGGCGCAGACGGACTATGAGCTTGAGCAGCACGGGCGGCTGACGCACCCCATGGTCTATGACGCGCAGACCGACAAGTACCGTGCGATCGCCTGGGACGAGGCCTTTGCGCTGATCGGGCGCCACCTGCGCGCGCTGCCGGACCCGAACCAGGCCGCATTCTATACGTCGGGACGCGCCAGCAACGAGGCCGCATTCCTCTACCAGCTGTTCGTGCGTGCCTATGGCACCAACAACTTCCCCGACTGCTCGAACATGTGCCACGAGGCCACCAGCCGGGGCCTGCCGCCGACCATCGGCGTGGGCAAGGCCACCGTGGTGCTGGATGATTTCGAGCATGCCGACACCATCCTGCTGTTCGGCCACAATGCGGCCACCAACCATCCGCGCATGCTGGGCGAGCTGCGCGAATGCGCGCGGCGCGGCGCCACCATCGTCTCGATCAACCCGCTGCGCGAACGCGGGGTGGAGCGCTTCACCAGCCCGCAGCACCCGGTGGAGATGCTGACCGGCTCCAGCACCAAGATCGCCTCGATGTTCGTGCAGCCCAAGCTGGGCGGTGACTTTGCCTTGATCAAGGGCATGGCCAAGCGCCTGGACGAACTCGACCAAGAGGCCATCCGGCACGGCCGCGAGCGCCTGATCGACGTGGATTTCGTGCGCGAGCACACCATCGGCTACGGCGACTTCATCGAAGACCTGCGCGCGGAGAGCTGGGCCGACATCGTCGCCGAGTCGGGCGTGTCGCAGGAAGACATCGATGCTTTGACCCAGGTCTACGCCAAGGGCAAGCGCGTGATCGCCTGCTGGGGCATGGGCCTGACGCAGCATAAGCACTCTGTGCCGACGGTGCAGATCCTGTCCAACCTGATGATGATGCGCGGGAACATCGGGCGCCCCGGCGCCGGGCTGCTGCCGGTGCGCGGGCATTCGAACGTGCAGGGCGACCGCACGGTGGGTATCGAAGAGAAGCCCGAGCCGGAATTCCTGGACCGCCTGCAGGCCGCCTTCGGCTTCGAGCCGCCGCGCAAGCATGGCTATGATGTGGTCCACACCATCTCGGCGATGCTCGAGGGCAAGGTCAAGGTCTTTGTCGGACTGGGCGGCAATTTCTCCACCGCCACGCCGGATACGCCACGCACCTTCGAGGCCCTGCGCCAGTGCGACCTGACCGTGAACATCGCCACCAAGCTCAACCGCAGCCACCTGGTGCACGGCAGGGAGTCGTTGATCCTGCCGACGCTGGGCCGCACCGAGATCGACCAGCAGGACGGCGTGGCGCAGGGCGTGACGGTCGAGGACTCGGTCTGCATGGTCCATATCTCCTTTGGCATGAACGCGCCGGCGTCGCCGCACCTGTTGTCGGAGATTGCCATCGTCGCGCGCATGGCGGCCGCCACGCTGGGCTCGGAGAAGATCGACTGGCTCTGGTATGCGCAGGACTACGCCCGCATCCGCGACGCCATCGAGCAGGTGATCGACGGCTTCGAGAGCTACAACGAGCGCGTGGCGGTGCCGGGCGGGTTCCACCTGACGCCGGCGGCATGCAACCGGGTCTGGCATACGCCGTCGGGCAAGGCGCAGTTCCTGGTCAACCGCATCGACAAGGACACCCCCATCAGCCGGGCCCGCCAGAAGTATGGCGACAAGCTGATGGTGATGATGACGACGCGCTCGCATGACCAGTACAACACCACGATCTATGGCCTGGACGACCGCTACCGCGGCGTGTTCGGCCTGCGCCGGGTGGTCTTCATCAGCCCCGCTGACCTGGCGCGGCTTGGCCTGAAGGCGGGCCAGCACGTGGACATCACCAGTGTCTGGGACGACGGCGTGCAGCGCCAGGTCGAGGACTTCGTGCTGGTCGAATACGACATCCCGCAAGGCTGCCTGGGGGCGTACTACCCCGAGACCAATCCGCTGGTGCCGCTGGAAAGCACGGGCGATGGCTGCGGCACGCCCACGTCGAAGTCGGTGCCGGTGTTGCTGACGCCGTCCCGTCGCCAGAACGCGGCGGCGAGCTGATCCCGCGCTGCGCGCAATACCGCTCGTCAAGCGACTGACACCCCTGGTGAACGTTCCCCTCTCCCGCAAGCGGGAGAGGGGAACAAACCGTCAGCATGCAAGCGGGCGCTGCACATAATTTTACGAGAGATCCCATGGAATGCACCGAACTGGTCGAACACACAGGCTATGAAGCGCGCAGCATCGTGCGGCACAAAAACTGCTTGGTGCAGCCGGCCACGGACAACGTGGCGGAAGAACTCCCGGTGGCGCTGGTGTACAACGGCATCTCGCACGCCGTGATGATGGCCACGCCGCTGGACCTTGAGGCGTTCGCGGTCGGCTTCTCGCTGACCGAGGGCATCGTCGGGCGCAATGCCGAGATCCACGACCTGGAAGTGCGCGTGCACCCGCACGGCGCCGAGGTGCAGATGGAGATCAGCGAGCACGCCTTTGCCACCATGCGGGCCCGCCGGCGCGCGCTGGCGGGGCGCACCGGCTGCGGCGTCTGCGGCATCGAGAGCATCGAGCTGCTCGACCTGGAGCCGGCGCGCATGCCCGAGCCGGCCACCCGGCTGACGCCGTCGCGCGAGATGATCGAGCGCGCGGTCGCGGCGCTGCCGTCGCACCAGCGGCTGATGCAGGCCACCGGGGGCGTCCACGCCGCGGCCTGGTGCGATGCGGGCGGCGAGATCCTGCATGTGTTCGAGGATGTGGGCCGCCACAACGGCCTGGACAAGCTGATCGGCCACCTGGCGATGCAGCGCGTGGCGATGGACGACGGATTCGTGCTGCTGTCCAGCCGCGCCAGCTATGAACTGGTGCGCAAGGTGGCGCGCATGAATATCCAGATGCTGGCGACGATCTCGGCGCCGACCTCGCTGGCGATACGCATCGCCGAGCAGGCCGGTCTGCGCCTGCTCAGCTTCTGCCGCCAGGATGGTTATGTCGACTATACCGGCGCCGCACTGGATGCCGCCCGCGGAGGCGCAGCATGCTGAACTTTGACGAGGCGCAGGCGGTCTTCGCGATGTGCGCGGAGCCCGTGCGGCAGACCGAAACCGTGTGGCTGGGCCTGCTGACCGGCCGCGTGCTGGCCGGCGACGTGGCCGCGGTCATGGATACGCCCGCGGCGGACCGCAGTGCCATGGACGGCTATGCGGTGCGCTGTGAAGACTGCCGCGCTGACGCCTGCCTGCCGCTGCAGCAGGTCGTCTACGCCGGCACGCAGCCGCAGCCGCTGTTGCCCGGCCAGGCCATCCGCATCTACACCGGCGGCGTGATTCCACCCGGCGCCGGTGCCGTGGTCGCGCTGGAGGATGCCGAGGAAACCTATCGCGGCGTGGTCTGCGCGCGCGCACCCGTGGCGGGCCAGCATATCCGGCGCAAGGGCGAGGACGCCCGCCGGGGCGACCTGCTGCTGTCGGCGGGAACCCTGCTGCATGCGGGGCATATTGCCGCGCTGGCGTCGCAGGGACTGACGGAGGCCACGGTCTGCCGGCTGGTGGAGGTTGCCATCCTGACTTCGGGCGACGAGGTGGCGGCGCACGACGAGCCGCGCGACGTGTACCAGGTGCATGACGTCAATGGCCCGATGCTCGAGTCGCTGGTGCAGTCGATGGGCGCCGTGGTCAGTTGCCACCGCCACGTGCAGGACGACGAGCGCGCCTTGCACGACATGCTGCGGGAACTTGCCGCCGACGCCGACCTGGTGCTGGTCACCGGCGGTGCCTCGGTCGGCCAGCGCGACCTGGTCGCGGCGGCGCTGGCTTCGGCAGGCGGCGAGCTGCTTTGCCGTGGCGTCAACATGAAGCCCGGCAAGCCGGTCACGGTGGGGCGCCTGCGCGGCAAGCCCGTAGTATGCCTGCCCGGCAATCCGGCGGCGGCCTATGCCACCTTCGCGCTGCTGGTGACGCCGCTGCTGCGCCGCCTGCAGGGGCGCGTGGAGCTGTTCCCGCCGGTAGGCCGGGTCAGGGCGGCGCTGGCGGGCACCCGCCCGCACCGCGGCGATGCCTTCTGGCGCGTGGGCGAAATCGGCAACCTCGGCGGCCGCGAGAGCTTCGTGCAGGTCAATGCACAGCAGGGTGCCGCCTCGGTGTCGGCGCTCGGCCAGGCCAGCGGCTTTGTGCGGGTCGAACCCCAATGCGCCGGACAACTCCAAAATGTGCCCCTGCCGTACTATGATCTTCATCGTTGGCTCAGCTGACAGCAGCCCGGCGCAAGGGCCGGACCAGGCACCGGCCGGGCGCGAGGGACATGGGAAGGGGAGCGCAGCGTGAAACTATATGAAAAGCTGGCTGCGGACATAGAAGCATTGGTGCAGCAGGGGGTGCTGTTGCCCGGCGAGCGGATTCCCTCGGTGCGGCAGACCAGCCAGCACCACCGCATGAGCATCACCACGGTGATCCGGGCCTACGTCTTGCTGGAGAGCCGCGGCATCATCGAAAGCCGGCCGCAGTCCGGCTATTTCGTGCGCGCGCGGCCGGGCGAGCCGGTGGTCGAGCTGCGCCCGTCCAGGCCCAGTGCCAAGCCCTCGGCGGTGGATGTCAGCGCGCTGGTGCTTTCCACGCTGCGTTCGATCCGTTCCGATGATGCCGTGCCGCTCGGTTCGCCCTATCCGGACCCTTCGCTGTTTCCGTGGCAGCGCATCAACCAGTACGCCAACAATATCGCGCGCCGCTATGCCAAGTGGACCATGCTCGACGACCTGCCGCCCGGCAGCCCCGAGCTGATCCGGCAGATCTCGCGCCGCTACCTGGAGAACGGCTACGCCATCGATCCGAACGAGGTGATCGTCACCATTGGCGCGACCGAGGCCATCAACCTCTGCCTGCAGGCAGTGGCCAGGCCGGGCGATACCATCGCAGTGGAGTCGCCAACCTTCTACGCCATGCTCCATGCTATCGAGCGGCTGGGCATGCGCGCCATCGAGGTGGCGACCGATCCGGTGGAAGGCATCGACATCGGCGAGCTGGCGCGGCTGATCGATGAAAAGGGCGTGGCCGCCTGCATGGTGATGCCCAATTTCCAGAACCCGCTCGGCTTCCAGATGCCCGATGAGAAGAAGCGCGCGCTGGTGGCCATGCTGACCGAGAAGGACATCCCCGTCATCGAGAACGACGTCTACGGCGAGCTCTATTACGGCGAGGCCCATCCCAGTTCATTGAAGGCGTTTGACAAGGCCGGCATCGTGCTGCATTGCTCCTCGTTCTCCAAGACGCTGACCAATGCCTACCGGATCGGCTGGGCGCTGCCGGGCCGCTACCGCGAGGCGGTGGAACGGCTCAAGTTCCTCAACACGCTGACCACGCCCGCCATTCCGCAGCTGGCGATTGCCGAGTTCCTGAAGAACGACGGCTACGACTTCCACCTGCGGCGGGTGCGCAAGGCCTATGCGCAGCAGGCCAACATCATGGCCGCCGCGGTGCGCAGGTTCTTCCCGGACGGCACCACCCCGTCGCGCCCTGCGGGAGGCTATGTGCTGTGGGTGCAGCTGCCGGAGGGCATCGATGCGATGGAGATGTACCACGCCGCGCTGGAGCACCGCATCACCATCGCGCCCGGGCATATGTTTGCGCCCGGGGCCACTTACCGCCATTGCATCCGGCTGAACTACAGCGGGGAATGGTCGCCCGGAATCGAGTCCGCCGTGCAGACGCTGGGCAGGATCGCGCAGCACCTGCTGGCGCGCAGCCGGGAACCCGGCGAGGAAGAGCATGCAAGACGCTGATATCGATCCCGCCATGGTCGCGGCGCTCCAGGTCCTGTGGCAGGCTGGGCGCGAGGGCGGCGGCAGCCCCTGGTCGCTCGCCAAGATCGCGAAGCGGGCCCAGCTGCCAATGAGCGTGCTGCGGCGCGTGTTGACGCAACTGCAGGCCGCCGGACTGGCGGACGTGGCGATCGACGAGGAAGGCCGCGGTCACGCGAGCCTGACACCAGCCGGCGCGGAGCTTGCCGCGCAGGCTTTCCCGAATCCTGACTGAGTGGCCGAGAGCCGCGCCCGCGGCTCAGCCGCCGACCAGCGACATGCGCACCGTCGGGTACTGGCGCTTGCCGCTGGCCAGCCGGTCCGCGCGCAGCTCGGAGTAGCGGTCGCCGCGGGCCTGCCAGGCTTGCCGGACCGCGTCCGCAACGGCTTCATCGGGGCGCGCGGCACCCAGGTGCTGGCGCAGGTCGACAGAGCTGGTGGCGAACAGGCACAGGTAAAGCCGACCGTCGACCGAAACGCGTGCGCGGGTGCAATCGCCGCAGAACGGGTGCGAAACGCTGGAGATAAAACCCAGCTTCAGGCTGCCATCCGCCAGCAGGTAGTTGCTGGCGGTTTCGCCGTCGCGCCGGGTGACCGGCAGCAGCGCATGCGCGCGTTCGACCATGCCGCGGATCTCGTCGGACGGGACGACGCGTGACTGTGACCAGCCGCTCGGGCCTTCCACATCCATATATTCGATAAAGCGCAGCGTGACGTCGCTGCCACGGAAGTGCTCCACCAGCGGCAGCACCTGCGCGTCGTTGGTGCCGCGCTCGACCACGCAGTTGACCTTGACTGGTGCCAGGCCCGCCGCGATGGCCGCGTCGATGCCCTCCAGCACGCGCCCGACCGGGAAATCGACATCGTTCATGGCGCGGAAGATCTGGTCGTCCAGGCTGTCCAGGCTGACCGTGACCCGGCCCAGGCCTGCGTCGCGCAGCGAACGCGCCTTGCGGGCCAGCAGGCTGCCGTTGGTGGTCATGGCCACTTCCACCTGCCGGCCGTCCAGGGTACGCATGGCCGCAATGCGTTCGACCAGCGACTCGATGCCCTTGCGCAGCAGCGGCTCGCCGCCGGTCAGGCGCACTTTCTCAACGCCCAGGCCGACAAAGGCGCGCACGATGCGCAGCAGTTCCGCATCGGACAGGCGCTGCTCAGGCGACAGGAACGGGTAGTCGCGCCCGAAGCGCTCCTTGGGCATGCAGTAGGTGCAGCGGAAGTTGCACTGGTCGATCACCGAGAGCCGCAGGTCGCGCAGCGGACGGCCCAGCTGGTCCCGGCAGGCGGGTGATGCGTGGTCCGGCTCGGGCGCCTCAAGACTGCGGGCGGCGGGCATTTCTTGCACAAGCGCTGCTTGCATGGCGAATCTCCCGGGGGCAATGGGGTAGGGCATGGCGCATGCCATGCCCTCCATGGTAGGGACCGATCGCCGCCCGGCAGGCGTACAAATCGGCAGGAGCGGAAGCAGAACAGTTCCGGCGGGGCCGGTATGGCTGCGTCGGGGCGCCTCATTCGCGCGGCGCCCGGATGCGCACCGTCGCGGTCTGGCCGGCGATCAGGTGGACCCCGGCGGGCACCTGGTCCAGTGCGATTCGCACCGGTATGCGCTGGGCCAGGCGCACCCAGTTGAAGGTCGGGTTGACGCTGGGCAGCATGTTGGGCCCGATGGCGCGGTCCTGGTCCTCGATGCCGGGCGCAATGCTCTGCACATGTCCGCGCAAGGGAGTGCGCTGGCCCATGATATGCACTTCGGCGGCGCTGCCGACGCGGATCGCGGGCAGCTTGGTTTCCTCGAAATAGCCTTCCACGTACTGCGAGCCGCTGGCCACCACCGACAGGGCCGGCCTGCCGCGGGTGGCAAAGTCGCCGACGCGCGGCAGGCGGTCGCTGGCATGGCCGTCGACCGGGCTGGTCACGCGGCAGCGGGCCAGGTTGAGCCTGGCCACGTCCACCGCGGCATCGGCTTCGTCGATGCGCGCCTGCGCGGCGGCCACGGCGGCCACGGCGGCCGCGTTCGCCGCCTGGCGCCGGCCCAGTGCCAGCGCGGCGCGCGCCGACGCGGCCTCGGCCTGGGCCTGTTTCAGGGCCAGGCTGAAGCGCTCCTGGTCCACCACGAACAGGACCTGGCCGCGTTGCACCCGGGCGTTGTCGCCGACGAGCACGGCAGTGACCAGGCCGGACACGTCCGGCGCGACCTGGATCACTTCTGCGCGCACATGGCCGTCGCGGGTCCAGGGCGCCTCGGTGTAGTACTGCCACAAATGCCAGGCGGTCAGCGCCGCGGCGACCACGGCCGCCAGGGTCACCGCAACGGGGCCGAGCAGCGAAAGCTTGCGAATCATGATGGGGCCTGCCAGAGGAGCGCGACGAGCGCGCCCAGTACAAGGATATAGAGCGAGAAATTGAACAAGGACCGGTGCCAGACGATGCGGTAGAAGCCGATCCGGGCGAGCACGGCGCGCACGCCGGCGGTCACCGCGAACGCGGCCAGCATCCACACCACGGTGGCCGGCACGAAGACGCCGTACAGGTCGAACTCAGTGGCGTGCATGGGGCTCTCCTTCGGTAGGCGGATACAGGGCCAGCCGCAGGGTGGCCAGTGCCGCCAGCGCCGTGCGGGGGCTGCCGTGCGCCGACGAGGCCAGCGCCGCGAAGGCCGCGTCGATCTGCGCCGCCAGTGCCGGAGCGGGCGGGCTGGCATGGCCGGTGCGCGCGCACTGGCGGTAGTGGCGTGCCACGCCGGCCAGCACGCGCTCCACGGCACGGCGGTGCGGCGCAGGCACGCCAGCGGGGGCGCGCCGCAGCGCGAGCGCGGCGGATTCGACCAGGAAGTCGGCAACGGCGCTGCCGGCGTGCCTGCCGCTGGCATTGTTGCGGCGGGTCAATGGCGGCCACTGGCGCAGCAGCCGGTCCAGCATGCGGCCGCGCAGCCGCGCGCTGTTGACCGGCGCGCGCGGGTGCGCCGCCAGCGCGATCTCGTTCCAGTTGGCCCGGGCCAGCCGGTAGGCCACCAGCTGCTGGCCGAAGGGCTGCATCAGGACCGCCCACAAGGCCGCGAACACCAGCGCCGCCAGGCTTGCCAGGCTGCTGTTGAAGATGCCGGCGAAACTTGCCGCGGTCAGGTGCTGCGGGCCCGGGAACGATGCCGCCGTGACCGCCAGCAACACGCCGAACAGCGCATTGCGCGGCTGCGTGGTCATGGCGCCGATGACCAGGTAGGGGCCGCACAGCAGGGCGGCCAGCGAGCCAAAGTCATGGGCCAGCTGCAGCACCACGAACTGGTAGTACCAGGACAGCAACGCACAGCCGATGCTCCACGCGATCACCCGGCCGGCCATCAGCCGCGGCTCCGCGGTGGTGGCGATAAAGCAGCTGGCAAGCGCGGCCAGGCCGACCGGGACGGCGCCATCGACCCACCCCGACACCATCCACAACAGGCCCGCGACGAAGGTGGCCGAGCCGGCGGTGGCGCCGCGGAACAACAGTTGCGCGTGGTCATGGTGCCGCGCCTGCCCGGCGGGTTCCACGCGGTAGCGCAGCGCGGTGGGCTCGCTCCCGCCCTGGCGCAGGCTGGCCTGCAGCAGGCGGCAGTCTTGCCAGAGGTCGCCCAGTTCGTCCAGGTAGGTGCAGGTCGCCGCGACCAGCCGTGCATGCCAGTCCGCGGGTGCGGCGGGCGTGGTGCCTGCCGGGTACCAGGAAGGCGGCGGCCGGGACGCGCCGGCGTCGCCGGCGATCCAGGCCAGCGTGGCGCGCATGCGCTGCGCGACGGTGTCAGGCATGCCCGCCGGATGCCGGTGCAAGGCGCCGGCGGCATCGGCCAGCGCCAGCACCAGCGGCAGCAGGGCCGTCATGCGCTGGTGCAGGGCACGTGCGCGCCGCAGGGTCAGGGCGCCGTCGGCTTCATAGGTCAGCTGCGCCAGCTGGGTTTCCATTGCCAGGATATCGGCGGCCAGCAGGCTGAAGCTGTCATGGCGCTGGCCCGCGCTGGCGCCGGCGGCCAGCACGTCGGTGATCCAGCGCGAGGCGTGGTCCAGCCACGCCGACGCGCGCGCGGCCAGCGCCGGCGTGGTGCGCGAGGGAAACACCACCGCGCTGACCACGCTGGCGCAGACGATGCCGATGACGATTTCCTCGATGCGGGTGAGGGCCACGTCGAAGACCGTGGCCGGGTTGGTGACCGTCGGCAGCGCCACGATCGGCAGCGTATAGGCGGCCAGCAGGCAGATGTAGTTGCGCGGCGCCGGCTCCAGCAAGGACAGGTAGAGCAGGGTGCCGGTCCAGCACGCGATCGCGGCCATCAGCAGCACCGGCTCGTCGACCAGCCAGGGCACCAGCGCCACCGCGCACACCGCGCCCAGCAGCGTGCCGAAGACGCGGTAGGTGCCCTTGGCATAGGTGGCGCCGGCCAGCGGGCTGGACACCAGGTAGACGGTGGCCATGGCCCAGTAGGGCCGCGGCAGCCCGAGCGCCAGCGCCACGTAGAGCGCCAGCATTGCCGCGCCGAACACCTTCAGCGAATGCAGCCAGGGTGCAAGGTCGGGGCGTCCCGCCCAGGCTGCCGCGAGCGTGTCGAACACGCCGGCGGTGCGCGCGGGCAGCGCGGGACGGGAGAGCGGGCCAGAGGACGGCATGGCTTCAGTTGGCAAGCCCGGCTGCCCGCATCAGCAGCTTCATCAGGCTGGCGCAGACGAAGACGGTGCCGACCCCCGCCAGCCACAGCGCCAGCAGCCAGCCCAGGCGGGCCGCCAGCCGCGATTGCGGGATCCTGGCCATCAGTGGTACCCCTCCCCGCGCTTGACCTTGCCGCGAAACACGTAATAGGACCAGGAGGTGTAGGCCAGGATGATCGGCACGATGAACAGGGTGCCGACCAGCGCGAAGCCCTGGCTTTGCGGGGGCGACGACGCATCGAAGATCGAGATCGACGGCGGGATGATATTGGGCCAGATGCTGATGGCAAGCCCGGTATAGCCCATGAAGATCATCAGCAGCGCGTACAGGAACGGCGACACGTTCGGGTGCTTGCGCAGGGACCGGTAGATGCCGAAGGCCGAGAACAGCACCAGCAGCGGCACCGGCAGGAAGAAGAACAGGTTGGGCAGCGCGAACCAGCGTTGCGCGATCTCCGGATGGGTCAGCGGCGTCCACACGCTCACCGCGGCGACCATTGCCAGCATCACGCCGGTCAGCACGTTGGTCACGCGCAGCATGGTCCATTGCAGGCGGCCCTCGGTCTTCATGATGAGCCAGGTGACCCCGAGGAAGGCATAGGTGATCACCACGCCCACGCCGCAGAAGACCGGGAACGGCGCCAGCCAGTCGAGCGCGCCGCCGGTGAAGGTGGCGCCTTCCATGGCGATGCCGTCGATATAGGCGCCCAGTGTCACGCCCTGGAAGAAGGCGGCGAGCACCGATCCCCACGTGAACGCGGCATCCCAGTACGGGCGGCTGCGGTCGCTGGCCTTGAAGCGGAATTCAAAGGCCACGCCGCGGAAGATCAGCCCCATCAGCATGAACATCAGCGGCAGGTAGAAGGCGCTGAGCAGCACCGAGTAGGCCAGCGGGAAGGCGCCCAGCAGCGCCGCGCCGCCCAGCACCAGCCAGGTTTCGTTGCCGTCCCAGACCGGGGCCACCGTGTTCATCATGACGTCGCGGTCATGACGGTCGCCGACGAAGGGAAAGAGAATGCCGATGCCAAGATCGAATCCGTCCATGATGACGTACATCATCACACCGAAGAAGATCAGGGCGGCCCAGATAACGGGAAGGTTGATACCCATGTTGATCACCTGTTCAGGATTCGCGCTGGCCGTGCGGGGCCATCGGGTTGGGTGTGGAAGCCGCGGCGATGGCGGCGGGGACGACGCTGCCGGGGCCGTAGGACGGCTCTTCGTGCGGGTGCGCGTCGGGGGCGGGGCCGGCGCTGGCCAGCTTGAGCATGTAGCGGATGCCCACGCCGAAGCAGACGAAGTAGATCACCACGAACAGTGCCAGCGACAGCGCCACCGGGCCGGCCGCATGCGCGGAAACGGCATCATGGGTACGCAGCAGTCCATAGACCACCCACGGCTGGCGGCCGATCTCGGTGGTCATCCAGCCGGCCAGCAGCGCGACCAGCCCGGCGGGGCCCATCACCACCGCGAGGCGCAGGAAGGCCTTGGACCGGTACAGCGCGCCGTTGCGGCGCAGCACCCAGCCCAGCAGGCCGAACAGGATCATCGCCACCCCCAGGCCAACCATGATGCGGAAGGTGAAGAACAGCACTGTGGCATTGGGGCGGTCTTCCCTGGGGAAGTCCTTCAGGCCACGGATCTGGCCGTCAAGGCTGTGCGTGAGGATCAGGCTGCCCAGGCGCGGAATCTCGATGGCGTAGCGGGTTTCCTCGCGTTCCATGTCGGGGATTCCGAAGACGATCAGCGGGAAGCCGCCCTTGTCATCCTTGGCCGCGGTGTTCCAGTGCCCCTCCATCGCAGCGATCTTGGCGGGCTGGTGCTCCAGCGTGTTCAGGCCGTGGGCGTCGCCCACCACCGCCTGGATCGGCGCCGCGATCAGCACCATCCACAGCGCCATCGACAGCATCTTGCGGGCGGCGGGCACGGCGCGGTCATGCAGCAGCTGCCAGGCCGAGGATGCCGCCACGAACAGTGCCGTCGACAGCAGCGCGGCGATCACCATGTGCGCCAGGCGGTAGGGGAACGACGGGTTGAAGATCACCTCGAGCCAGTCGGTCGGCACCACCTTGCCGGCAACGATGACGTAGCCGGCCGGCGTATGCATCCAGCTGTTCGATGCCAGGATCCAGGTGGAGGAAATCATGGTGCCGAGCGCCACCATCACCGTCGAGAAGAAGTGCAGCCCCGGCCCGACCCGGTTCCAGCCGAACAGCATCACGCCCAGGAAGCCCGCTTCCAGGAAGAAGGCGGTCAGCACCTCGTAGGTCAGCAGCGGTCCGGTGACGCTTCCCGCAAACTGCGAGAAGCCAGACCAGTTGGTGCCGAACTCATAGGCCATGACCAGGCCGGAAACGACCCCCATGCCGAAGTTCAACGCGAAGATCTTGATCCAGAACTGGTACAGGGTCCTGTACACCGAGTCCTTGGTGTAGAGCCAGCGTGCTTCCAGGAACGCCAGGAAACATGCCAGCCCGATCGTGATGGCGGGAAATAATATGTGGAAGGAAACCGTGAATCCGAACTGGATTCGAGCGAGTTCCAGGGCTGTGAGTCCGTACATCGATGTGCTCTCCGTGGGGTGGCCGCCGGCACGACGGCGTGTCGCGCGAGACTGTGTCCGGTCCCGCAATTGACTTGATGAATGAAATCGTCCAGTTGGTCGTCAGGCTAGGCGCGAGGAGGCGCCATAGCCGTAGCCATGGCAACGACGAGCAACGACGCATGGCGGGCAACTGGGCGATTTCATATCGGGTCAATTGCGGGACAGGACACCATGGACAAGCGTAAGGACTACAGCCTGCCCGCTAGGGATACAGTTCTTGCGGAACCGTTCAAGCTCAGTTCTTCAGGCCGGAAGCAGCGCTTGCCAGGCACTTCGCGCCACCGGTACAGATGACGCGATTGCGCGGGATCACAGTCATGCGACAGGATCCCGCGGCACCAGTCAGGAGGCTCTCGGGTGTGCGCTGCGAAGATGGATCAGGACGCAGCGGACGGCCGGCGCGAGCGCTCAGCTGAACAGCTTCATGGCCTTGCCGAGGGTCGACCAGATCCCCGCGCCCAGCGGGATCAGCACGTATGCCCAGAACGCGAGCAGCAGCAGCGTCTTGCCGAAAGTACGGTCGTCTTGCACGGTGGTGTCTCCTGTGTATTGGTATCGGAAGCCGGGGTGGCGCTCAGGCTGCGCTGGTGGCTTCGCGCAGGTGGTGGCGCTCATGCACCGGCCGGATCAGCAGGTTGCAGACGAACCCCGCCACCAGCAGGCCGGCCATGATGTGCAGGGTGTCGACATAGACCTCTGACCTGGGCACACCCATGGCCAGCTTGTGCTCGCGGATGTAGTTGACCAGCGCCGGGCCGGCAATGCCGGCGGCGGCCCAGGCGGTCAGCAGGCGGCCATGGATGCCGCCGACGTAGGCCGTGCCGAACATGTCCGCCAGGTAGGCGGGAATGGTGCTGAAGCCGCCGCCATACATGGTCAGGATCAGGAAGTAGCAGACCACGAACAGGGCCACGTTGCCGGACGAGCCGACGGCCGGCACCGCCATGTACAACGCGGCGCCGAAGGCGAAGAAGATGGCATAGGTGATCTTGCGGCCGAAGTAGTCGCTGGCGGAGCTCCACAGGAAGCGCCCCGTCATGTTGCCGATGCTGAGCAGGCCGACGAAGCCGGCGGCGGCTGCCGCAGTGATGCTGCCCTTGAAGGTTTCCTGGATCATCACCGCAGCCTGGCCCAGCACGCCGATGCCGGCGGTGATGTTCAGGAACAGGATCACCCACAGCAGGTAGAATTGCGGCGTCTTCAGCGCCTGGTCGATGTGCACGTTGGCGTGCGTGACCATCTTGCGGGCCTTGGTGGTGGGTACGTAGCCCGGGGGCGCCCAGCCCGGGGCCGGGATGCGGATGGCCAGCGCCCCGATCGACATCGAGATGAAGTAGATCACGCCCATCACCAGGAAGGTCTGAGCCACGCCCGCGCTGGTCGCGCTCTTGAAGTAGTTCATCAGCGCGACCGATAGCGGCGCGCCGATCATCGCGCCGCCGCCGAAGCCCATGATCGCCATGCCGGTGGCCATGCCGCGGCGGTCGGGAAACCAGCGGATCAGCGTGGACACCGGCGACACGTAGCCCAGCCCCAGCCCGATCCCGCCCAGCACGCCGTAGCCCAGGTACAGCAGCCAGATCTGGTGCAGCCAGATGCCCAGCGCCGAAACCAGGAAGCCGCCGCCGAAGCAGCACGCGGCCGTGAACATGGTGCGCCGCGGCCCGACCTTCTCCAGCCACTTGCCGGCAAAGGCGGCAGAGATGCCGAGGAAGAAGATCGCCAGCGAGAACACCCAGCCCAGCGTGGTCAGTTGCCAGTCGCCCGGCGCGGACTGCGTGACGCCGAGGATCCGCGTCAGCGGCTCGTTGAAGACCGAGAAGGCATAGGCCTGGCCAATGCACAGGTGCACCGCCAGCGCGGCCGGCGGCACCATCCAGCGGTTGAAGCCGGGGCGGGCGATGATGGCCTCCTTGGAGAAGGCCGACGGGCGTGATGCTGGCCGGGACGGCGACGCGTGCTGGGACTTCTGCGAGGGCGTTTGCGCTTGCGCGGGGTATGACATGAAGGTGTCTCCTACCTGGAAGTGGCAGCCTCTTTTTTGCGCGTGATGCGACGGGCTGGAGTGCGTGGTTCAGCAAAAGCCATGCCCAAGGCGCAATCCCTTTGTCGTCAATGGATTGCGTCGCGCGGCCCCGCGCGCCGGGGCGCAGCCTTGGACAAAATGTCCGGACGGAGGCCCGTTGCCCGGGCCAAAATGTCCATGTGCGGCGGCCGGCTCGGTTTAATTCCCAATACAGCCGGGTGGCCGACTGTCGCTAGACTCTTCCCTTGCCCCGCAACAACTAAAGTGATGAGCGAAAGACAAAGCAACCCGCCCGATGCCGACAACTGGCAGCGTCGCACGATCCTGGTGGTGGACGACGAGGCCGGCATGCGTTCGTTCCTGTCGCGCGCGCTCGAAGGCAAGGTGGGCAGCGTGGTGACGGCCGACAGCGCCGAAGCGGGTGCCGCGCTGCTGGAGCAACGGCATTTCGACCTGATCCTGCTCGATGTGGCGCTGCCCGGTGCCAGCGGGATGGAGTGGCTCAAGGCACTGCGCGCGGCCGGCAACCCCGCCGACGTGATCCTGATGACGGCCTTCGCCGACATGGACACGGCGATTGCCGCGCTGCGCTCGGGCGCCGCGGACTTCATCGTCAAGCCGTTCCGGGTCGACCAGATGCTCAATGCGATCCGGCGCTGCTTCGACCGGACCCGGCTCACGCGCGAGAACTACCTGCTGCGCCGCGAGCTGGACAAGTACACCATCCACAAGCACTTCATCGGCGAGTCCGAAGCGATGAAGAAGGTCATGGCGCTGGTGGCACGGGTGGCACCGATGCCATCGACGGTACTGGTGACGGGCGAGTCCGGCACCGGCAAGGAAGTGGTGGCGCGCGAGCTGCATCGCCTGAGCGGACGGCAGGGCCAGTTCGTGCCGCTCAACTGCGGCGCGATGGCGCCCGAGATCATTGAAAGCGAATTGTTCGGCCACGCCAAGGGTGCCTTCACCGGCGCGGCCGGCGGGCGCCATGGCCTGTTTCTCTATGCCGACGGCGGCACGCTGTTCCTGGACGAGATCTCGGAGCTGCCGCTGCCGATGCAGGCCAAGCTGTTGCGGGTGATCGAGGACCGGCGCATCCGGCCGCTCGGCACCGAGCGCGAGATTGCCGTGGATGTGCGCATCGTCGCGGCCTGCAACCGCAACCTGGCCAACGAGGTCGCCGCCGGGCGCTTCCGCCAGGACCTGTTCTACCGACTCGATGTCGTGTCCGTAGCCATCCCGCCGTTGCGCACGCGGCCGGAAGACATCGTGCCGCTGGCCGAGCATTTCTCGGAGCAGCTGTCGGCCCAGCTCGGGCTGCCGGCGGTGCCGCTGTCGCCCTCATTGATCCGGGTGCTCAAGGGCTACGACTGGCCAGGCAATGCGCGCGAACTGCGCAACCTGGTGGAGCGGGCGCTGATCCTTGGCGAATACCCGGTCGAGCTGCTCGCGCACCAGGCCGATCCGGCTCAAGCCAACCTTCCGGAGGAAGAGCGCGAGGATGCAGCCATGCCGGCCGACGACGGCACCCTGCTGGAGTCGGTGGAGCGGCGGCACATCCTGCAGGTGCTGGCGGCCGAGGGCGGCAACCGGGTGGAAGCGGCGCGCCGGCTTGGCATCTCGCGCCGCACGCTGGACCGCAAATGCCTGCAGTGGGGCCTGCGTCCTTGAGCCCGGCTGCGCTGCTGCGCCACTATCGCGCCTCGCTGCGGGCCAAGCTCGTATCCATCGTGGTCGCGCCCCTGCTGGTGGCGCTGCTGGCACTGCTGCTGATCATGGGGTTGTGGGGCAATCGCGCGTTCCAGGCCTTGCTTGCCTACAAGGTCAACAGCGACCTGCTGGTCGCCCACGAGTATTTCGAGCATATGGTGGGCGGCGTGGGCGACCGTGTCCTGCAGGAGGCGAGGTCATATGCGCTGGTGGACGGACTTCGCCGCGGCGGCGCCATGCCCGGGATCCTGGCTGACGCGCGGCGCACGCATGGGCTCGATTTCCTGCAGTTGCTCGATCCGCAAGGGCGGCTGCTTGCCGCTGCGCCTGCCGGTGCGGCAGGGGCGGATTACGCAGCCTGGCGCGTGGTGGCCAGCGCCGCCGCCGGCCGCACGGACGCCGCCACCGACGTATGGTCTGCCACGCAACTGGCCGCGGTTTCCGGCGAGCTTGCCCGACGCGCACAGGTGGCGCTACGCCCCACCGCCAACGCAGCGCCGACCGACAGGACCCAGGAAAGCCGCGGCATGGTGATGCACGCAGCCGCACCGGTATTTGACCAGGCGGGAACGCTGGTGGCGATCCTGCATGGCGGCACGCTGCTGAACCACAACCTCGGCTTCATCGACACGATCAACGCGCTGGTCTACCAGCCGGAATCGCTGCCTCGTGGCAGCGAGGGCACGGCGACCCTGTTCCTGGACGACACGCGCATTGCCACCAACGTTCGGCTGTTCCATGGCGAGCGCGCCCTGGGAACGCGGGTCTCCCGCGAGGTGCGCGACAAGGTGCTGCTGCGCGGCGAGAAATGGCTGGACCTGGCGTTCGTGGTCAGCGACTGGTACATGAGCGCCTATGAGCCGATCGTGGACAGCCGCGGCGAGCGGATCGGCATGCTCTATGTTGGCTATCTTGCCAGGCCCATCGGCCAGGTGAAGAACCTGGCTTTTGGGGTCCTGGTGGGCCTGTTCCTGCTGCTGGGCGTGGCGGGGTCGTTATTGGCCTTGTTCTGGGCCAGGCGCGTGTTCGCGCCGATGGCGCGGATGGTCGGCACCATGCAGGCGCTGAAGGCGGGCGACGCCGATGCGCGCGTGGGCCCGGTGCGCAGCGAAGACGAGCTCGGCCAGCTCGCCAGCCAGTTCGACCAGCTGCTGTCGGCCCTGCGGCAGCGCAATGACCAGCTCAGGGACTGGGCGGACTCGCTCGATCGCAAGGTGGCCGAGCGCACGCGCGAGCTGGAGGACGCAAACGCCGAGCTGCGTGCCACCCGGCAGCAGCTGATCACGTCGGAGAAGCTCGTCGTCGCAGGGCACCTTACAGCGGGCGTGGCACATGAGATCAACAATCCGATCGCGGTCATCCAGGGCAACCTGGACGTGGCGCGCGAGATTCTTGGCCCGGCTGCCGAGCCAGTCCGGCACGAGCTGAGGCTGATCGACGAGCAGGTGCGGCGTATCCACCTGCTGACCAACCGGCTGCTGCAGTTTGTCCGGCCAGAGGCCTACGCGGGCAATATGGAGCGCCTGGATGCGGGCGAGGTGGCGGCTGGCTGCGTCGACCTGGTCCAGCACATGCTGAAGGGCGCGTCGATCCGGGTCGAGCTGGACTGCCTGGCCACGCGGCAGGTGCGCATCAGCCGCAGCGAGCTGCAGCAGGTGGTGGTCAACCTGCTGACCAATGCCATCCACGCCATGCCCGAAGGCGGCACGCTCACGCTTGGCACGCGCGACTGGGACGGGCAGGGCGTGACGCTGCATGTGCGCGACACCGGGCACGGCATCCGGGAAGAAGACGTGCCCAACCTGTTCAATCCGTTCTTCACGACCAAGAAGCAGATGGGGACGGGCCTCGGGCTTTCCATCAGCTATGCGCTGGTGGAGCGCTACGGCGGCCGCATTACCGTGGAGAGCGCGGTGGGGCAGGGGGCGGAGTTTATTGTCTGGCTGCGCGAGGACGGGGCGGCCCCGGCGCAGGCGGGGGCGGGCGGCGGCGTGCCATGACATGGCATGTTGGCGGCCCACGTGAGAGCACCAAGCCTTCCAAGCCAGGGTGATGCAGCGCGGTGCACGGTCCGAAGGAGCAGTTCAATCAGGCCGATCGACTCACCTGATCGGTTGCCCGATGGCAAGGAGGTTGCCCTCGCTGTCTCTGAACCAGGCACCTTTCTCGCCCAGGCCACCCTTGGACGGGTAGTTCCCCTGGACCTCGGCGATCCCGTTGATGGTCTTGAGGCCGGGAAGATCGTATTCTTCGAACACGACTCCCAGCTGCCGCAGCTCGCTAACGGTTGCCTGGATGTCATCGACCTCCCAGGCCATTTGTGTGTGATTGCCAGAGGCCGAGCCAGCCGACTCGAAAAGTACGAAGTAGCTGTTGCCGCACTTGTAGCGCAGGCCGCCGGGCCGTTCCTCAACTGGCTCAAGACCGAGCTTGCTCGAGTAGAAGGATCTCGCTCGCGCGAGGTCTTGCGCAGGAATCCTGGCCGCGACGTCACTGTTCTGAAGCATGGGAAACCCTCCTGGTCAAGGCTGGACCTGTGACTAGCTTAGGCGTGGGACGGGCGCTAGAGAAAGGGGTAGCAGCATGACGGTACTGGTTTTGGGATTGCTCATTTTTCTGGGTTCGCACTCGGTACGCATGGTTGCCGACCCATGGCGCACCGCGCAGATTGCCAGGCTCGGCCCCCGTCGCTGGAAAGGCTTGTACACCCTGGTTTCGATTGCCGGCCTGGCGCTGGTTGTCTGGGGCTACGGCCTGGCCAGCGCGGATCCTGTGATGGCCTGGACGGCGCCGGTGTGGGGGCGGCACGTTGCCGCATTGCTCACGATCCCGGCCTTTGTGCTGATTGCGGCGGCCTATGTGCCTCGCAACCGCATCAAGGCTGCGCTTGGCCATCCGATGCTGGCAGGCGTGCAGGCGTGCAGGCCTGGGCCCTGGGGCACCTTCTTGCCAACGGAACACTCGCGGCAGTGGTGCTGTTTGGCGCGTTCCTGGCGTGGGCGGTGGCGGACTTCGTGTCAGCGCGCCGGCGGGACCGGGAAGCAGGAACCAGCTACCCGGCCGGGACACCTGCGCGCGATGCGATGGTGGCGGTCGTCGGGCTGGCAGGCTGGGTGCTGTTCGGATTCGTGCTTCACGAATGGATGACTGGCGTGCGGGCGTTCGGATAGGCGAAGAATCTGGTCGTCAGCAGGACAGGTCGGGCAGCGCCTCATCCCGGCAGCGCAAAGGGATTAAACCCGGTCCGTTGATAGCCCTCCGCCGTCACAGCATCGTCCAGCGCCAGGGAGGCAAGGTCATCGGCCACGGCCTCGGCCGGCGGGTCGCGTTCCAGTGAGATCACCTTCAGGTAACCGTGGCACACCCCGCAGCTTTCGGCGCGCACCGTAGCTTCGGCGGTGTCGAAGCTGAGGTAGTCAAGCTCCGAGGCTTCGCCGCAGTTGGTGCATTTCGCCCGCACCATGTGCCACTGGCTCTCGCAGAGCGCGCAATGCAGATAGCGCATGCCCTGGCGGTCGCCGATCAGGATCAGGCTTGCCACGGGGGCAGTGCCGCAGACCGGGCAGGATGCGTGCTCGGCCGGGCCGCTGTCGGGCACGGGCGCCGCCCGCGCGGCGCTGGCACATTGCAGCGAGAGCGCAGCCCAGAGGAAGGGCGCGATTGCTGCCGGCACCGCATCAAAGCGGCCCTCGGTCAGCGCCTGGGCGGCGCCAAGGCGCGCATCCGCAGGGAGGGCGCGCAGCGCCGCAAGATGCGGGGCGACCGGGGCGGGAACATCGTGCGCGAGCCGCTCGATCAACCGATCAAGCAGGGCGCCCCAATGCCCCTCCTGCGGGATGGCCCTGGCGTCTGCCGGGCCGGACACATCGGCCTCGGCCACAAGCGATGCCTGCACCTCGGCCACGCGGGCGGCCAGGCGCAGGTAATCGGCAAGGTCGTGCCCTTCGGCCAACGCGCGCAGGCGTGCGGCGCGGCGGCTGTAAAGACCGGCAAGGTCTGGCTGGATCAGCGGCGTGAAATGCCGGGAGGCCTCGTCCGATGGCAGTGTTCCCGGCGTGGCCTGATGCTGGTTCATGCCTCGTTCCCCTTCGCTTGCGCCGCTTTCGACTCCTTTGCCTGCAACTCGCCATACCAGCGGTCATGGTGCTGCCTGGCCCAGGCGCGCGAGACGTAGCCCGTCACCATGCCGGTGATCGAGCCGCGGACCCAGATCGCCAGATAGATGTGGCCCACGATCAGCAGGATCAGGCCGATCCCCGCGACGGAATGGGCCAGGATCGCCAGGCGGAGCACGGGAATCGGGAAATACTCGGCGAAATAGGCGCGCCACATGATCAGGCCTGAGACCAGCAGGGCCAGGATCGAAGCCATAATGAGCCAGAACAGCACCTTCTGGCCGGCGTTGTACTTGCCGATCTGCAGCGGTTCGCCACCATGCTGGTTCAGCAGCACTTCCCTGGCGCGGCGGAACCAGATCGCGTCGGTGCGCGCGGGCATGTTGTGGCCGACAAAGCGCCAGAACATGTAGCACAGCCCCGCGAACACCGCGATGCCCAGGAACGGGTGGAGCAGCCGTGCCATCTGCGGCGTGCCAAGGAAGCCGCTCAGCCAGCTCACCGTCGGGAAGAACCACGAGATTCCCGAAACCGCCGCAAGGAAGAAGCAGAGCACGATCGCCCAGTGACACAGCCGCTCGGCGAATTTCGTGCGCAGGATCCTGTCGTTGTTGGTCGCCATTTCCGGTCTCCGCTTATGCTGCGCCGTCAGTCGGGGCGTCGTGTTCGTCTGATTCGGTGATGTTGGGGCCGACCGCCATGAAATGCGCCGCCATGCCCACGACCGCCGCCGCGCCGACGAAGCCGGCTACGGGTTTCAGGCCATCCTTCCAGCCGGAGACCACCGAGCTGATCTCCGGGTCCTTCGGCAAGCCCGCGTAACGCTTCGGGTCGTCGGCATGTTGCAGCACATACATCACGTGGGTGCCGCCGACCCCCGCCGGGTCATACAGGCCGGCCCTGGCATAGCCGCGCTCATTCAACTCGGCCACGCGCTCGCCGGCAAGGGATTGCATCTCTGCCTTCGAGCCAAAGGCGATGGCGCCGGTCGGGCAGGTCTTGACGCAGGCAGGCTCCTGCCCGACCGAGACGCGGTCCGAGCACAGCGTGCACTTGTAGGCCTTGTTGTCCAGCTTGGAAATACGCGGCACGTCGAAGGGGCAGCCCGCGACGCAATAGCCGCAGCCGATGCACAGGTCGGACTGGAAGTCGACGATGCCGTTGGCGTACTGGACGATGGCGCCCGGCGCCGGGCAGGCTTTCAGGCAGCCGGGATCCTCGCAATGCATGCAGCCATCCTTGCGGATCAGCCATTCCAGCTTGCCCGCCTGGTCCTCATGCTCGGTGAAGCGCATCAGGGTCCAGGTGTTGGGCGACAGGTCGCGCGGATTGTCGTAGACGCCGACATTCTCCTGCACGTCGCCGCGCAGGTCGTTCCATTCGTTGCAGGCGACCTGGCACGCCTTGCAGCCGATGCAGATCGACACGTCGATCAGCTTGGCCACTTCCATCTGATGGTCGCGGATACGAGGGGCTGGTGTCAGCTCCGACGAGGCCGAGCTACGGATGATGTTCTGCGAGTTCATGCTTGCGCTCCCGCCACTTTTTCAATGTTTACAAGGAATGCCTTGAATTCCGGCGTTTGCGAATTGGCGTCGCCGACACCGGGCGCAAGCGTGTTGGCGAGATAGCCCTTGCGGGTCGCCCCCTCGAAGCCCCAATGGCAGGGGATGCCGATCTGATCGACCGCCTGCCCGGCCACCCGGAGCGTGCGCATGCGCTTGGTCACCACGGCCTTGGCAGTGATATGGCCGCGCTTGGTCGTGATCTTCACTGTGTCGCCATGCGCGATGCCCTTGTCCGCGGCCAGCTTTTCGCCGATCTCGACGAATTGCTCGGGCTGGAGCATGGCGTTCAGGTGCGAGTGCTTGGTCCAGTGGCGGAACAGTTCCGTGATGGAATAGGTCGTGGCGACATAGGGGAACTCGGTGCGGTTGCCCATCCGCTGCGCATCGTTCTGGAAGATGCGGGCGGTCGGGTTGTGCGTGACCTTGTCGTGCAGGGGGTTCTTGGCGATCGGGCTTTCAACCGGCTCGTAATGCTCGGGGAAGGGGCCGTCGGTCATGCCGCCGACGGAGAACAGGCGCCCGACGCCTTCGGGCAGCATGATGAAGGGGCCGACGGGCGTGCCGGGCGCCGCAGTGAGCGGAAAGTCGGGCACGTCAGCGCCCACCCATTTCTCGCCGTTCCAATGCAGGATCCGGCGCTTGGGGTCCCAGGGGTTCCCCATCTCGTCCATCGAGGCGCGGTTGTAGAGGATGCGGCGGTTCGCGGGCCACGACCAGGCCCAGCCCGGCGTGTTGCCCAGGCCGGTGTCGGTGTTGTCGCGCCTGGCCATCTGGTTGCCCGCCTCGGTCCAGGAACCGGCGAAGATCCAGCAGTAGCTTGAGGTGGTGCCGTCGTCGCGCAGTTGGGCGAAAGAATCCAGCAACTGGCCCTTGCGCAGGATCTTCTTGCCGGTCTCGTCGAACACGTCTGCCAGCGCGTAGCCGTTGGCTTCCTTGGCCATTTCCTCGGGATGCGGGCTGTGCGGATCGTGATAGGTCGCCTCGTCCCAGGTCATGTGCAGCACCTGTTCCGGGCAGGCGCCGCCTTCCTTCTCGTAGAGCCGCCGCAGCTCCATCATGATGCCGCCGAGGATGGCCGGGTCATGACGCGCCTCGCCCGGCGGCTGCTGGCCCGCGTAGTGCCATTGCAGCCAGCGGCCGGAGTTCACGACCGTCCCGTCTTCCTCGGCAAAGCAGCTCGACGGCAGCCGGAAGACCTCGGTCATGATCTCTTCGGTCTTGACGTCGTTGAACTTGCCTTCGTTGCGCCAGAAGTTGGAGGTCTCGGTCACCAGCGGGTCGATGACCACGAGGAACTTCAGTTTCGACAGCGCGGCCGAGGTCTTGTTCTTGTCAGGCATCGCCGCCAGCGGGTTGAACCCCTGGACGACATAGCCGTTGACCTTGCCCTCGTACATCAGGTCGAAATAGGCCAGCATGTCGTAGCTGCGGTCCCATTTCGGCAGCAGGTCGAAGGCCCAGTTGTTTTCCGCAGTGGCATGCTTGCCGAACAGGTTCTTCTGCAGTGAGACGAAGAACTTGGGCAGGTTCTTCCAGTAGTTCACCTGATCGGGCAGCACGGCCTTGGGCGTGGCATCGGCCAGGTATTGCTTCAGGGTCTGCTGCCTGTCGGCGGGCAGGTCCATGTAGCCCGGCAGCCGCACCGACAGCAGGCCAAGGTCGGTATAGCCCTGGATGTTGGAATGCCCGCGCAGCGCATTGACGCCGCCGCCGGACATACCGACATTGCCCAGCAGCAGCTGGATCATCGCGGCGCCGCGGATGATCTGCGCGCCACCGGTGTGGTGCGTCCAGCCGAGTGCGTAAAGCCAGGTCAGGGTCTTGTCCTTCGCCGAGCACGAGCCGACGATCTCGGCGATCTGCAGGAAGTCGGCCTTGCGGACGCCGGTGATCTCCTCGACCTTCTCGGGCGTGTAGCGTGACACGTGCTGCTTCAGCAGGCTCAGCACGCAGCGCGGATGGCGCATCGAGGGATCGCGTTTCGCGTTCCCCGCCGCGTCCAGCTCATAGTTCCAGGAGGATTTGTCGTAGACGAGCTTCTGCGGATCGAAGCCCGAGAACAACCCTTCGTCGAAGCCGAAATCCTCGCGTACGATCAGCGACGCGTTGGTGTACGCGCGTACATAGTCGTGCTGGATCTTGTCGTGCTGCAGCAGCCAGTTGACCATGCCCATCAGGAATGCCGTGTCCGACCCCGCCCGGATCGGCGAGAAGATATCGGCAACCGAGGCGGTGCGGTTGAAGCGCGGATCAATGACGATGACCTTGGCCTTGTTCCTGATCTTGGCCTCGATCACCCACTTGAAGCCGACCGGATGGGCCTCGGCCGGGTTGCCGCCCATGACGATGACGACATTGGCGTTCTTGATGTCCACCCAGTGATTCGTCATCGCGCCGCGCCCGAAGGACGGCCCCAGCGCCGAAACCGTTGGCCCGTGGCACAGGCGCGCCTGGCAGTCCAGCGCCAGCATGCCCAGCGATCGGGCAAACTTGAAGTCGAGAACCCCGGTTTCGTTAGATGCCGCCGACGAGGCGAGCATGCCCGAACTGAGCCAGCGGTTGACCAGCTGGCCCTTGTCGTTGCGCGCGATGAAGTTCTTGTCGCGGTCGTCCTTCAGCAGGCGGGCGATGCGCCTGGTCGCATCGTCCCAACTGATGCGCACCCACTCCTTTGATCCCGGCGCGCGATATTCCGGATACTGCAACCGGTTCTTCGAATGGACGATGTCCAGCAGCCCGGCGCCCTTGGGACAGAGCGAACCACGGCTGACCGGGTGATCGGGATCCCCCTCGATGTGGAAGATGCGGGGCTTCGCGTTCCTGGCGCCGTCACCCAGCGAATACATCAGCAGGCCGCACCCGACCGAGCAATAGGTGCAGTTGTTGCGCGTCTCTTTCGCACGCAGCAGCTTGTAGGGGCGCACGCCGGCAGGCGCCTGCGCCCAGGCAGTACCCAGGCCCAGCGCCGAGGCCGAGACGGCAACAGATCCAAAGCCAAGGATCTTGAGGAACTGCCGACGTCCGATATTGGTGGTGTAGGTCATCGTGGTCTCATCGTCATTTCTTCTTCCGCCCATCCCTGCTGCCAGGGGTGGGGGCGATCGCATTCGAGACCCGCAGCTTCATTTGGGCGCACGTATCCTCGGGGCGTCCGGATCGCGATCGATCACGGAGATGCCCCGTCCGGCACGTCCCTGAGGTGCATGCGCAAGAGGATGACCAACCACAAATGACGTCGCGGCGCCGGTCACGACGCGACGTCATCCGTGCCGGTTTTCCGCGCGCACGGCTCCACGAGCGGAGAAATGCCGCTCAGGTTCGAATGCAGACTAATTTGGATAAGCGATGAGAATGAGCCCGAAACGCCCTGCGGATTGCCCTGCAGATGCGCGGCCCCACCGGGGCACGACGTCGGGACGGGTATCGCTCGCTGAGGAGCGTAGCACGACCGGCCGATTACTCCAAATAGGGGAAAGTCCGGTTCGGCGCGGGCGGCTCATGCCCCAAGGAAGCGTCACGCTTGACTTCCATGCTGGCCGTTTCTACCAATGATATTGAACAGAACGGCAATTGGCCTGTGCCGCTGGCATTCCTGCATGCGGCGAGGGCTTGAAGATCTTTGCACTCCATGGGCTGGCAGAGGCCAGATGAGTGATGACGCAAGAGCTGACATTTCGCGCCCTGCTGTACCGCTACTTCTTCTTCGGCTGGCTGTACCGGGACGCCAGCAAGGGCAACCGCGCTGAACGAGCCCTCGCCTGGCATTTCAACAAGGCGCGCGCGCATTGGCTGCTAACCTACATGCGGCGCTGGCTCTGGTGCGGTGTCTGCTGCTATGGGCTGGGTAGCGTGGTGGAGTTGGTGCTGTCCGCGCCTGCGCTGTCAGCACTCTTCTACGTGCCCGGAGCGCTCTGCGTGCCGGTCAATGTTGTCATCGTGGTGCTCTGGGTCGGCCTGAAGACGCTGCCCGGGCCGCTGTAAGCGGCGACCGGCTGGGCTGGCATCCGGCTGCGACGCCAGGAATGGCGCATGGGCGACCACTTCGCCCCCTCAATCCGCCGTTGCGCCCGACCGCTTCACGACTGTCGCCCACTTCCGAATCTCGCTATCCACAAACTTCCCCGTCTCAACCGGAGTCATCGGCATCGGCTCCGACCCGCGATCCGTAATGAACTTGTGCAGTTCGGGCGATTGCAGTGCCTTCACCGTCTCCGCATTGAGCTGATTGACGATTGCCGGCGGCGTGCCCGCGGGCGCCATCATCACCGCCCATCCAAGCGCTTCGAAACCCGGTACGCCTTCCTCACGCACGGTTGGCACCGACCGCAACTGCGGCACGCGCTTTGACGTTGTTACAGCAAGCGGCACGGCCTTGCTGGTCTGGATCAGCGGCAGGGCGGCGGTCACGGAATCGACCATCAGCGGAATCTGGTTGCCCAGGAAATCCGCCTGCGCGGGGCCGCTGCCCTTGTAGGGAATATGCACGATAAACACGCCGGTCTGCGCTTTGAGCATCTCGGCAGACAGGTGCTGCGTGCCGCCGATGCCAGCGCTGGCATAGCTGTACTTGCCCGGTGCGGCCTTGGCCTTGGCGATCAGGTCGCGCAATGACGTGAAGCCCGATTGTGGCGTAGCCAGGAACACCAGCGGCACCGAGAACACACCCGAGATCGGCGCGAAGTCCTGACGCGGATCGTAATTGGTCTTCTTGTACAGCGTCTGGTTGATAGCCATCGCGCTGCCGCCCATGACGAGCGTGTAGCCGTCTGCCGGGGCTTTCGCGGCCACTTCCATGCCGATGTTGCCGCCGGCGCCGGCGCGGTTTTCCACCACGATTGACTGGCCTAGCTGCTTGCCCAGCCTCTCGGCCAGGGCGCGCGCGAAGATGTCAGTGGCCTGTCCGGGCGGGAACGGCACGATCAGCTTGATAGGGCGGTCCGGATAGGCGGCGTGGGCGGTGCTGGCGACGGCCAGCAGCAGCGCAACAATGTGTTTGCTCGACGGCTTCAACGGAATCTCCTCGAATGATTGTCGGTGTGTGACGAGGCGCCCGGATCCCGGAAGAGGGCAAGGTAACGCGCGCGTCTAATATCGATGTTATGGGTCAAATGCCTGGGCGCGCACCGCGCTTCGCCCGGCCCCAGGATCAACTGTCAAATTTTATTGAACATTTTGTCAATGTGAAGAGGGATTGTATAGCGCATTTATCCAAGCAAGAATGCTAGGCTGACCGCGATGGGGACCTTTCACGCCCGAGGAAGAGCTTCTGCTTCCTTCTGTCGCACCGTCGTCGGCGATGCGCTGAGTCTTCATCGCCGGTACCGACGTTCGGGATTCCGGCACGCGCCATCCTGCGTGCTGCGCTATGTGGCAGCCCTGCCGGCATCGCGTGACGCCAGCCCGACATAAGCTACGATTATTCACAGACGGCTCGTGCCTCGAAACAGCCCATGGAGACCAACAATGCAGACGCCTGATCAATCCCAAGGCATCGATTTCCCGCTTGAGGGCGTGCGCGTACTCGACTTGTCGCGCGTGTTTGCGGGGCCGCTGTGTGGCCAGGTACTGGCCGATTTCGGCGCAGAGGTGGTCAAGGTGGAGCACCCCGGCCGCGGCGACGACACGCGCGACTGGGGCATGCGCATCGGCAAGACCGAGACCACCTACTACAACAGCATGAACCGCAACAAGCGGTCCATCACGCTGGATCTGCAGAGCAAGGAAGGCGTGCAGATTGTCTACGACCTGCTGCCGCAGTTCGACGTGGTCATCCACAATTTCAAGACCGGCGGGGCCGAGAAGCTGGGCCTTGGCTACGAACAGCTCAAGGCGATCAAGCCCGAGCTGATCTACTGCGCGGTTTCCGGCTACAACACCAGCGGCCCCGAGGCCAAGCGTCCCGGCTACGACCTGGTGATCCAGGGTGAGGCCGGCCTCATGGCGCTCAACGGCGAAGCCGACACGCCGCCGCTGAAGTTCGGCGTAGCCGTGGTGGACCTGATGACCGGCATGTATGCCGCGCAGGCGGTGCTGGCTGCCTTGTTCCGCCGCGAGCGCAAGGGCAAGGGCCAGCTGATCGAGATGGCGCTGTACGACTGCGGGCTGATGGTCACCGGCTACTACGGCCTGGACGCCATGCTGCTCGGGCGCGACCCCGCCCGCTATGGCAATGCCCATCCGTCCATCGTGCCCTATGGCATGTTCGAGTCCGCCGATGGCCCGCTGATCATCGCGGTGGGCAACAACAGCCAGTTCGACAAGTTCTGCCGCCAGGTCATCGAGCGTCCGGACATCGTCGAGGACCCGCGCTATGCCACCAATGTGGAGCGCGCCAGAAACCGCGAGACGCTGACCCCGCTGATCACGGGCCTGATCCGCAGCTTTGCGCGCGACCTGCTGCTCGAGCGCATGACCGCCTGCGGCATTCCCTGCGGCAAGGTGGCGGGACTGCACGAGGCTTTGACCAGCGAACGGACCCGCGAGGGCGGTCTGCTGCGCGAGATGCCCCATCCCGTGGCAGGCAGCACGCACGTGTTCGCGCCCCCATATCGTCTGGATGGCCAGCGCCTGCCGATCCGCAACGCGCCGCCCACGCTGGGCGAGGGCACGCGGGCGGTACTGCAGAACCTGCTGCAGATGAGCGATGAGCAGTTGCAGGACCTGCAGGCCCGCGGCGTGCTGACGCTGCCCGAGGCACCGCAGCAAGCCTGAGTATTCGCGCCGCGCGGACGCTCATGGGCGTCCGCGCAGCCCTGCCCGGCAAGGGGGGCTTGGGTTCCCTTGCACTGATTCAAACTGGAACAACATCGTGCGCACTCGAAATTTCACCCGTATGGTCCACTCCCGGCGTCGTGCCATTCTGGCCCTGGCCGCAGTGCCGCTGCTCGCCGGCAGCGCTTTCGCGCAATCCTGGCCCAGCAAGCCGATCAAGCTTGTCGTGCCGTTCCCGCCGGGCGGGCCCACGGATACGGCGTCGCGCATCGTCGGCCAGAAGCTGGCCGAGCGCCTGAAGCAGCCCGTCGTGGTCGAGAACCGCGCCGGTGCATCGGGTTCCATCGCTGCCGCGCAGGTAGCCAAGAGCGCGCCTGACGGCTACACGCTGATGATGCTGGCCACGCCCACGCTGCTGGCGCCGCACCTGTACAAGAAAGCGGGCTACGACACGACCAAGGACTTCACGCCCGTGGCCACGGTCTATGACCTGCCGATCGTGGTGGTGGTCAACCCGACGCTGCTGCCCAACGTGACCGACCTGCCCAAGCTGATCGCACAGGCCAAGGCACAGCCGGGCAAGCTCAACTACACCAGCTCCGGCGCGGGCAGCTTCGGCCACCTGAGCATGGAACTGCTCAAGCAGATGGGCGGCTTCGAGATGCAGCACGTGCCCTACAAGGGCGGCGTGCCCGCCATCAGCGACACCCTCGGTGGCCAGGTCCCGATCATGTACGCCGACCTCGTCGCCGCGCTGCCGCACATCCAGGCGGGCAAGCTGCGCGCCATCGCGGTCGGCTCGCCGCAGCGCGTGAGCATGCTGCCGGACGTCAAGACCATTGCCGAGCAAGGCTTCAAGGGCTACGACGCCGTTTCCTGGGGCGGCCTGCTGGCGCCGCCGGGAACGCCCAAGGAGGTGGTGGACCGCGTGTCGGGCGAGGTCGGCAAGATCCTGGCCGACAAGGATGTACAGGACAAGTTGCTGAAGGCCGGCGCCATTGCCAACTACCAGGCGCCGGCGCAGATGGGCCAGCGCATCCAGCAGGACTATTCCAAGTGGGGCAAGGTGATCCGCGAGAAAGGCATCGCGGTCGAGTAAGCGTCTGCAAGCCGGGCACGCTGCAATGGCGTGCCCGGTGCCAGTTGGCGAGGTTGGAGTGGCCTTCGCCGCGGGAAGTGGGTGCCACGGGCTACCAGGAGTCTTCCCCCGACACTTCTCATTTGCTCTTCAATCCGTTTGCCTTCTGCGCGTTCTCCAGGGCTTGCTTGTTGCACGCCAGCCCTATAACTCTCAGTCAGATTCCATATTGGAATTTAAATAATGGCCTCGGTAAAGTGGTGCGCACAAGGTGCAGGACGCCGTTGTCCTGACCAGCACACTGAGGAGACCAGGCCATGCCAGGCAACACCGAGCAGCAAGCGCAGGCAACATCGCACGCCGGCGACAAGCAGAGCGCAGTCCGGCGCTATGAAGTAACGCGCTCGGCGGCGATCTCCATCGAGGTCTACGAGCTGGGTGCCGGCCCGGCCATCGTCTTGCTGCCGTCGCTCGGCCGCGGCGCAACTGACATGCTGGAACTGGCCGAGCCGCTTGCGGCTGCCGGTTATCGCGTGCTCTGCCCGGAGCCGCGCGGCAATGGCCGCAGCGTCGGCCCGCTTGCCGACAAGACGTTGCACGACTGGGCAGGCGATATCGCGGCCGTGATCGAGCATGCCGGCCAGGCGCCGGTCGTGATCGTCGGGCATGCCCATGGCAACTGGATCGCCCGCACCGTGGCCAGCGACCGGCCCGACCTGGTGCGCGCGCTGGTCCTGCTGGCCGGCTCGGCGGGCAAGGTGCCGAAGGACGTCGATGCCGTGCCGATTCCGCCGGAGGTACGCGCCCAGATCGAGCGCTGCGGCGATACCAGCCTGCCGGACGCGGTGCGCCTGGAAAGCCTGCGCGCCGTATTCTTCGCGCCGTGCAATGATCCTGCACCGTGGCTGCAAGGCTGGAACACGGAGCTGATGACGATGCAGACGCTGGCTCAGAAGCGCACACCGGTCGATGACTTCTTCGCTGGCGGCAACGTGCCGATCCTGAATGTGCAGGCTGAGTACGATGTGATTGCACCGCAGCGCTATGCCAATGTGCTGCGTGACTACCTGGGTGAGCGCGTGACCAACCTCACCATCCGCGATGCCGCGCATGCCTTGCTCCCGGAGCGGCTGGACGAGGTTGTGGCGGCGATCATCGACTATGTGGCTGCGCTGTCTCCGGCGCGAAGCACGGTGGCTTGAAGGCGGCATGACGGTGCCGAGATGCGGCTTAGTAGCCGATCGGTTCGCTCATCACTTCGCTCACGACCCGCATGACCAGATCGCTGGGCGCCTGCTCACGCCAGATTGCATAGAGCTGGATGTGGCCAGCGGTCTGGCCGATCTCGCGGAACACCACGCCTGGCAGCCCGGCGCGGGCGTAGGAACGCGGCACCAGCGCCACGCCCAGGCCGAGCTTGACCATCTGGAAAGTGGTCAGCGGATTGCGCGCCGTATGCGCAATGACGGGACTGAAGCCGGCATGCAGGCATGAGGCGATCATGCCGTCGAACAGCGCCGGCGCGTGCTCACGCGAGAATGCCACCAGCGGCACGCCCTCGAGGTCGCGGAGCGCCAGCGCCGGCCTTGCGGCGAGTTCGTGGCCCTCGGGCACGACGATAGTGAAATACTCGGTGAAGATCGGCGTCTTGCCGAGGCCGCTGCGCGTCGGGATCGAATGCACGATGCCGATATCGAGCTTGCCCTGCATCACGGCATGCGCCTGGTCGGCCGAGCCCATGTCGGTCACGGCGATATGCAGTCCGGGAAAACGCTCTGCCATGCGCGTCAGGATGGTAGGCAGCACATGGAAGATGCCTGACGTCACCATGCCGATCTGCAGTGTGCCGATGTCGCCGGCCGCCGTGCGCCGCGCGGTGGTCACGGCTACGCGCACCTGTTCGAGCACGGCGCGGCAGTCTGCCTGGAAGGCACGGCCCGCGTCGGTCAGGCGGACTTCCCGGCGATTGCGCACCAACAGCTCCACGCCCATCTCGTCTTCCAGTGCCTTGATTTGCTGGGAGAGCGGTGGCTGCGACATGTGCAGCCGCACCGCCGCCTTGCTGAAGTTCAACTCATCCGCGACGGTCACGAAATAGAGCAGTTGCCGGAGTTCCATGGTGCTGATTTCCTTGCGGGACAAGGTACTAGGATAGCCGCAACCAACCCGGGGTAGCGCGCTGCCGTGTCATATGCCAGCCCTATAACTCATGGTGCGAAACAGTATTGGACGGTCTGCCGGCCCGTCCCTACAGTGGCCTGCATAGCGCGGCGGCATGCGGACGAAAGAATCCGGAAGCCTTTGGAGACCGCGCAAAAACCAAGGAGACAGCCATGAACAGGACAGGCAGAACAGGGCGGCGTGCGGCGCTGGGTGGGATCGGCGCGATCGCGATGATGGCCATGATGGTCGGATCGCAGCCGGCGGCGTTCGCGAGCGAGGCGTATCCCAATCGCCCGATCAAGATGATCATCCCTTACACCCCGGGCGGCTCGATCGATACAGTCGGGCGCCTGGTGGCTGCACAGCTGCAGCGTCAGCTTGGGCAAGCGATCGTTATCGAGAACCGACCGGGCGCGTCGGGCATGATCGGGTCCGAAGCGGTGGCGAAGGCATCGGCTGACGGCTATACGCTGCTCTTCAATGCCTCCAGCCAGGTCTACCTGCCGCTGGTCGCGAAGAACGCCCCTTACGACGCCATCAGGGATTTCACCCCGATCGCACAGGTGGGGCATGTGCCGCTGATCGTCGTCGCCAACACCAGCCTCCCCACCAGCTCGCTGCGCGACCTGGTCAAGCTGGCGAAAGCCAAGCCGCGGACCTACACCTGGGCCACCTCCGGGCTAGGCACCACCAGCCACCTGGCCGAGGAGATGATCCGCCACGCCTTCAAGCTGGAGATGGATATCGTGTCCTACAAGGGCGCCGTGCCGCAGTTGAACGACGTGATGGGCGGTCACGTGTCGGCGGCGGTGTCGCCGATGCCAGGCGCATATCCGTTCGTCAAGGCGGGGCGGCTGAAGGTGCTGGCGGTCACCAGCAGCAAGCGTATTCCGCAGCTTCCCGGCGTGCCGACCGTTGCCGAGAGTGGCCTGCCCGGGTTCGAGCTGCTGTCGTGGTACGGGCTCTGGGGTCCCGCCAACCTGCCTGCGGACATCACCCGCAAGCTGTCGCAGGAGGTCAACAAGGCCGTGCGCGAAGCCAGTCTTAAGACGCGCTTCGACGAACTGGCCTTTGAAACCGTGCAGTCCACGCCTGAACAGTTCAAGGTGGTGATCAAGGATGAGATCGACAAGGTCGCGGGCATCGTCAAGGCAGCCAGCATCCGTATCGATTGAGCGAAGGGCAGGGACAAGGACAAGCAAGCATGCATCAACAAACGCAATCGATGGCCATCACCCGGGAGCTCGCCGGATGGATCGCCGGCATCCGCAACGCCGACCTGCCGGACGCGGTGCGGCAGGCGGTCGCCGGACTCTCGCTGGATACGTTCGGCGCCGGCCTGACCGGGCATGACGAGCCCTGGTCGCAGGCTATCCGTGGCTGGGCCGACGATGGTTACCTCGCTCCGTGCGATGGCGGGGCACGCGCATGGGGCCGGCGGGGCAGGACGTACCGCGCCGCCGATGCCGCGCTGGTCAATGGCGCCGCTGCACACGCGTACGAGCTGGACGACTTCCATAATGCAAAGGTCCACTTGGGCGCGGTCGTATTGCCGGCGGTCTTCGCGTTGGCGGAGACGCTCGAGGTGCCGCCCGAGCGGGTCGAAACCGCTATTGCCGTCGGCTACGAAACCATGATCCGCTGCTCACTGGCGCTGCAGCCGGCGCTGGCCAGGATGAAGGGATGGCATATGACCGCCGTGTGCGCGCCACTGGGCGGAGCCGCGGCATCGGCGGTGATGCTGGGGCTCGACGCCGAGCGCACGGCGTGGGCGCTGGGTCTTGCCGGCACCCAGTCGGGCGGACTGTTTGCGTTCGCTTGCGACGGCGCGGATTCGAAGCGCTTCCATCCGGGGCGCGGCGCTCAGGCCGGCGTGATGGCTGCCGAACTGGCGGCGCGCGGCCTGACCGGCCCGACGCAGTTGTTCGAGACCGGGGACGGCGGCTGGCTCAAGGCGTTCTCGGAGTCGCCCAAACCGGAAAGGCTGCTGGCAGGGTTGGGCAGCGACTGGCACATGCCCCGGACCAACTTCAAGCCCTATGCTTGCTGCGGCAGTGCCCATGCGCATGTCGATGGTGCGCTGCGGCTGCGTGCCGACTGGGCGGGGCAGGGGCCGATTCGCGTCGGCATGCCGGCCGTTGTCGATGTGCAATGCGGCTACCGCTATGCGCCGGGCAGTGTGCTGAACGCGCAGATGAGCGCCCGTTACGCGCTGGCGGTGGCGCTGCTGGATGGCGAGGTGCTGCCGGCGCAGTTC
The DNA here is from genome assembly GCF_016127575.1 of Cupriavidus necator. NCBI lineage: Bacteria > Pseudomonadati > Pseudomonadota > Betaproteobacteria > Burkholderiales > Burkholderiaceae > Cupriavidus > Cupriavidus necator. The sequence goes on along the minus strand of NZ_CP066019.1, from coordinate 1,542,495 downwards.
GGGCAGGCCCGCCTGGCGGATCCGAAGATCATCGCGCTGGCCAACGCGATCGAGATCGTACGCGACCCCGAACTCGACGCGCTGTATCCGGCCAGCTTCTGTGGCTGGGTGGAGCTGATGTCGAAGAACGGTGAGCCGCTGCGTGCGTACCAGGCCAACCCGTCGGGTTCCGCGGAGAATCCGGCGCGCATGGCAGCCATCCGGGACAAGTTCCGCGCCTTGACGGCGGACGTGCTTGCGCCCGCGCAGGTTGAGGTGCTGATCGACGCATTTGGCAAGCTGGCGACGACGCCGGTGCGCCACATCCTCGCCGCCGCCGAATCCGTCGCCTGAAGCCGGAATGCCGGCGACCAGAATAGCTTTCATCAAACCAACAATGAAGCGGAGACAGCCCGGCCGACCCAGTCGCATCGCGCCCCATCGGTGCCCTGGCCTGCGTTCCGCTTCCGACCATCGACACGGAGCGCAAGCGAATGGAACGCCTCAAGCCACTGAAACCCGAAGAACTGACGCCCGAGCAGCAGGAAGTCCACGCGGCCATTGCCGCCGGTCCGCGCGGGCAGGTTCGCGGGCCGCTTGCGATGTGGCTGCACCGCCCGGGCCTGGCCAACCGCGCGCAGGCGCTGGGCCAGTACTGCCGCTATGACTCGTCGTTGCCGCCGCGGCTGTCGGAGCTGGCCATCCTGGTGATGGCCCGCATCTGGATGTCCGAATTCGAATGGTGGGCACACAAGCCCATCGCGCTGAAGGCAGGTGTGGCCGAAGACGTGGTCGAGGCGATCCGCACCGGCCGTGAGCCGGCCTTCGTCAAGGAGGATGAGCGCGTGATCCATGAGTTCCTGACTGTGCTGCACGCCACGCGCAATGTGCCGGACCAACTGTACCAGCGCGCGATGGCGGTGCTGGGCAAGGACCAGGTGGTGGACCTCGTTGGACTGGCGGGCTACTACACGCTGATCTCGATGACGATCAACGCTTTTGGTGTCATGCCCCCGGCCGGCAGCGCGCCGGAGCTGGTGCGCGCCTGAATTCCGTTCAAACCGTTACCCCGAAACACAAAAGGATTCCGTATGTCAGGCCGTCTCGAAGGAAAGGTTGTCATCGTTACCGGCGCGGGTTGCGTCGGCCCCGGTTGGGGCAATGGCCGCGCCGTTGCGGTGCGCTTTGCACAGGAAGGCGCAAAGATCTTTGCCGTCGACAAAAGCGCTGACGCGATGCGTGAAACGCTGGAGCGGCTGGACGCCGCGGGTGCAGAGTTTGACTCGCACCTGTGCGACGTGACCGACACCGCCGCGGTCAAGGCCATGGTCGATGCCTGCGTGGCGCGCTTCGGGCGCGTGGATGTGCTGGTCAACAACGTCGGCGGCTCGGCCAGGGGTGGCCCGGTGCAGCTTAGCGAAGAAGACTGGGACCGCCAGCTCAACTTCAACCTGAAGAGTGTCTTCCTGACCTGCAAGCACGTGCTGCCGCACATGGAGCGGCAGGGCGGCGGCGCCATCGTCAATACCGCGTCGACTTCGGGCATGCGCTGGACCGGTTCGGCCCAGGTCGGCTACGCCTCGGCCAAGGCGGCAATCATTCAACTCTCGCGCGTGGTCGCGGTCGAGTACGCCAGGAAGAACATTCGCGTCAACACGGTGATCCCCGGCCAGATGCATACGCCCATGGTGGAGGCGCGCCTTGCCGGGCAACGTGCGGGCGGTGATGTCGACTCACTGCTGGCCCAGCGCCAGGCACGTATTCCGCTCGGGTTCATGGGCGATGGCCGCGATACCGCCAATGCGGCGCTGTTCCTGGCATCCGACGAGGCGCGCTTCGTCACCGGCACGGAGATCGTGGTCGACGGTGGCATGAGCGTACGCTGCGACTGATCAGCATCCGGTGCCGGACGACCGTTCGCCGCTGGGATGGCTGCAAGCTGCGGCTGGCAATGACTCATTGCTGCGTGCCGTGTTGTCGGTTACCCCGTCCCGTCGCCACGGTTAACCCTCTTTTCGGATCCTCTGGGCTGAACCATGACCATGCACACTTTCCTTGCGCCGGCCGAGCCGGTGCGCTATCCGGATGCGCGCGTCCAGGCACTGAGCCCGCGCTTCGAGAAATACCACCTGCCCCTTGCCGCGATCGACCGCATTGCCACCGGCTGCCGCTGGAGCGAAGGCCCGGTCTGGTTCGGTGATGGCCGCTACCTGCTGTGGAGCGACGTCCCGAACGACCGGATCCTGCGCTGGGATGAGGAGACCGGTAACACCAGCATGTTCCGTAGCCCGTCAAACCATGCCAATGGCAATACCCGCGACCGCCAGGGAAGGCTGGTGACCTGTGAACATGTCGGCCGGCGTGTCACGCGCACCGAGTATGACGGCAGCATCACCGTGCTGGCGGACCGCTATGACGGCAAGCCGCTGAATTCGCCCAATGACGTGGTGGTGAAATCGGACGACTCGATCTGGTTCACCGATCCGCCGTTCGGTATCGCCGGCTACTACCAGGGCGAGAAGGCAACTTCGGAACTGCCGGAGCGCATTTACCGCATCGATCCGGCCAGCGGCCGCCTTGACATCGTCGCCGATGACGTCAGCGGGCCCAATGGCCTGGCATTCTCGCCTGACGAGGAATTGCTGTATGTGATCGAGTCGCGCACCCGGCCTCGCCGCATCCGCGCTTTTCAGGTCAGTGAAGGCGGCGAGGCGCTGGGCAACAGCCGAGTACTGGTTGACGCCGGGCCCGGCACCCCGGATGGCTTCCGTGTCGATATTGATGGCAACCTGTGGTGCGGCTGGGGCATGGGCACGCCCGAACTCGACGGCGTGCGCATCTTTGCCCCGGACGGCGAACCCATCGGCCATATCAGCCTGCCAGAGCGCTGTGCCAACCTGTGTTTCGGGGGGCGCCATCGCAATCGGCTGTTCATGGCGTCCTGTACGTCGATCTATACGCTTTATGTCAATACGCAAGGCGCGGCCGGCGGCTGACGGCAAGCACCCATTGAAGCGCCTCAGGCCTGAGTAATGTGCTCGCCGGACCCAGGTCCGTCGTCGGTTTGCAGTCCTGATTTCCCGGGGGCTGGCGGTCTGGGACTGGTTTGGGGATACGGTTGGCCCTGCAGAGTTTGTGGGCTCTGCAGGGCCTCCTTTTTTGCCGCGCGGGATGGCGCCCTATGAATTCCATACAGTGGAATTGTGGGGGTGTGGAATCGCCCGCCTGGGCCTAAGCTGTCTCCAACAAAGAAACGCGCCCGGTGCACGCAGTGTGATGCCGCGGCGTTCCGACTCGTTCCAGGAGACAAAGCATGCATCCGTTCTGCACCGGATTGTTCCGCCGGCTTGCCAAGGCAGCCATTCCGTTCCTCATGGCCGCGACAGCGCCTTTGCCGGCGCTCGCAGCCTTTCCCGACAAGCCGATCCGCATGGTGGTGCCGTTCGCCCCCGGCGGCGGCACGGACCTGGTGGCGCGTGCCATGGGCATTACCATGGGCGAGGACCTTGGCCAGCCCGTCATCGTCGATAACAAGCCGGGCGGCAGCACCATTATCGGCACCGATGCGGTGGCCAAGAGCGCACCAGACGGCTACACGCTGGTGATGGCGACGCTGGCCCACGCGGTCAACCCGAGCCTGCACAAGAAACTGCCGTTCGATACGGAGAAGGCGTTCGCGCCGGTCATGCTGGTGGGCCGCTCGCCCAACGTGCTGGTGGTGAAGCCGGACAGCCCCATCAAGACCGTGCAGGACCTGATCGCGGCCGCCAAGGCCAAGCCGGGCAAGCTCAACTACGCCTCGCAGGGCGCGGGCACTTCGGCGCACCTGGCCGGCGAGCTGTTCAAGAACATGGCCAGGGTCGACTTGAACCACATTCCTTATCGCGGCGCCGGCCCGGCGATCACGGACCTGCTCGGCGGGCAGGTCGATGTGATGTTCGCCACGGCAGCCGCAGTCGCGCCGCACCTGGAGAGCGGCAAGCTTCGGGCGGTGGCGGTCACGACCGCACAGCGCTCGCAGGCGCCGGCGCTGAGCAAGGTGCCAACGATCGCGGAAAGCGGCGTGCCCAATTATGTGGCGGATAGCTGGTATGGCCTGTTCGTACCGGCCGGCACGCCGCCGGCGGTGATCACGCGGCTGAACGCCGCGGCGAAGAAGGCCGTGCACACCGACGCGTTCCGCAAGCGCGCCGAACAGGAGGGGCTTGCCATCAGTGGCGGCACACCAGATGAGTTCGGCCGCTACGTCAAGGCCGAGAGCCAGCGCTGGAGCAAGGTCATCAAGGACGCCAATATCACGGCCGACTGAGCGCGGCACTCGTAAAAAAACAGATCGCACACATAGCACCGGACAGGACCATGGACAACTATTCCCTGATTGAACTGAAGATCGAATCGGGCATCGCGCTGCTCACCTTTAACCGCCCCGACAAGCGCAATGCCATGAGCGACGACATGCGCTCGGAATTCATCGACGCGCTGGAGCGCGTGGCGGCGGACAAGGCCATTCGTGCCCTGGTGCTCACCGGGAACGGCAAGGGCTTCTGCGCCGGCGGCGACGTGGCCGGCATGCAGCGCCGCATGGAGGCGCCCATCGGCGAGGTGGGCTTCAATGGCTGGAGCCGCCAGCAGCGGGTCCACTACACCGTGAAGCTGCTCCACACCATGCCCAAGCCCACCATCGCCGCGGTCAACGGTGCCGCGGCCGGGCTGGGTGCCGATACCGCGCTGTGCTGCGATTTCGTGCTGGCGTCCGAAGCGGCGTCGTTCTCCTGGTCCTATATCAACCGGGGCCTGATCCCGGACGGTGGCGGCATGTATTTCCTGCCGCGCCGCGTAGGGCTGCCGGCAGCGAAGGAACTGGTCTTCACGGGCCGCAAGGTCGAGGCGCAGGAGGCCGCGGCCCTCGGCATCGCGGACCGCCTGAGCAAGCCCGAAGCGCTGATCGACGATGCGCTGAGCTGGGCGGCGCAACTGAGCCAGGGCTCGGCTACCGCGATCGCGCTGGGCAAGAGCATCATGAACCAGTCCTTCGAACTGCCCGCCGACCAGGTCTTCGCCCAGGGCAGCCAGGCGCAGGGCATCTGCTACACCAGCACCGAGCATCGCGACTCCGTGCTGGCTTTCCTGAACAAGACCGCCAGCAAGGCCTGACCACATGAATGCCATCCAAAGACTTGTCACGCCGCGCAGCGTTGCCGTGATTGGCGCATCCGCCGACCCCGCAAAGACTGCAGGCCGCCCGGTTTCCTACCTGCGCAAGCATGGGTTCAGCGGGGCGATCTACCCGGTCAACCCCAAGGTCGAGTCGATCGACGGGCTGCCTTGCTATCCGGACATTGCCTCGCTGCCCGAAGTGCCGGACGTCGGCATCGTGCTGCTGGGCGCCGAGCGTGCGCACCTGGCCGTGCGCGACCTGGCGGCGCGCGGCGCCGGCGCGGCCATCGTGCTGGCGAGCGGCTATACCGAGACCGGCGCCGAGGGCGCGCGGCGCCAGGCTGAGCTGATCGAGGCGGCCGGCAGCATGCGCCTGCTGGGGCCCAATACCATCGGCCTGGTCAACCTGACCGACAACATCCCGCTGTCGGCCAGCGGCGCGCTGGAGATGGACCAGTTCCCGGCCGGCAGCATTGGCGTGGTGTCGCAAAGCGGCGGCATCCTCGGTGCCTTGCTGTCGCGCGCCGCGGCACGCGGCATCGGCCTGTCCAAGCTGGTTTCGACCAGCAATGAAGTCGACCTGGATCTGGCCGACTTTATCGATTACCTGGCCGATGACGAGGCCACCCGCGTGATCGCGCTGTATGTCGAGAGCGTGCGCAACCCGGAGACGTTCCGCCGCGCGGCGCTGAAGGCGGCGCGCGCCGGCAAGCCGGTGGTGGCGTTCAAGATCGGCCGCTCCGAGAGTGGTGCGCGCGCCGCGGTGTCACATACCGGCGCGTTGGCCGGTACGGATCGCATGTATGACGCGCTCTTTGAGCAGGTCGGCGTGATTCGCGCGCAGACCTTCTCGGACCTGCTCGACATGCCCGCCGCCCTGGCTACCGGGCGCAAACTGACTGGCAATCGCGTTGCGATCCTGACCTCGACCGGCGGCGCCGGCACGCTGGTCTCCGACAGCCTGGGCGTGGCCGGCTTCGAGACCCCGGCCCCTGACGAAGCGACCGCGGCGAAGCTGCGCGCGCTGCAGAAGGGCGACCACGCGGCGCTCGACCGCAACCCGATCGACGTAACCCTGGCCGGGCTGCAGCCCGACCTGCTCCGCGCAGCGATCCGCATCCTGCTCGACAGCCCGAGCTACGACGCGGTCGCAGTCATCGTGGGCTCGTCCAGCCTGGCCATGCCAGACCTGATGGCCAATGCCATTCGCGACTGCCTGCCCCATAGCGACAAACCGGTGATTGCGTACGTGAGCCCGCATGCGCCGGAAGTCGCATCGCTGCTCAATCGCCGTGGCGTGCCGGCGTTTTCCGCGCCGGAGGCTTGCACGGTGGCGATCGACGCGATGCTGCGTGCCGGCAAGCTCGGCGCGGTCGACGAAGCGGGCACTCCCACGCTGCCGTTGCCCGATCTCACCTCCTATGGCACCGGCTCGCTCGACGAAGCCGCGGCCAAGACCTTGTTCGCCGGTTTCGGCGTACCGGTTGCGAAGGAGGTTGTGGTTGACGATGGCGCCGAGGCGATGGCGGCGGCGCAAGCCTTCAGCGGCAATGTCGTGCTGAAGATCCTGTCGGCCGAGATCACCCACAAGAGCGATGTCGGCGGCGTGGCCGTCAATGTCCCGCCTGCGGAGGTGGGAAGCCGGCTGGCAAGAATGGCAAGCGACGTGCAGTCGGCCACGGGTATCGCGCCCCAACGCTTCCTGGTGCAGGAAATGGTCAAGGCCGGCGTCGAAGTGATCCTCGGTATGCACCGCGACGCGCTGGGCACCGCGATCCTGCTCGGCATGGGCGGCGTGACCGCGGAGCTGTTCGGCGATACCACGCTGCGGCTGCTGCCTGGCGAGCGCGGATTGAGCCGCGACGCCGCGCTGGCGATGATCGGGCGCCTGAAGACGGCCCCGCTGCTGCAGGGCTTCCGGGGCCGGCCGAAGGCGGATGTGGAAGCCCTGGCCGACGCGATCGTCGCCTTCTCGCGCATGGTCGCCACGCTTGGCGACCGGCTGGTCGAGGCGGAGATGAATCCCGTGTTCGTGCTGCCCGAAGGGCAGGGTGTGATGGCCGCCGATGGCGTGGCGGTGCTGGCCGGCAACGACAAGCCCTGACGAGACCCTGGCATGTGCAACGTGCGCGACGGTGTGTTGGTGACTTCGGTCGATGGGTGCGAGATCATCTGGCGAAGCTTTGGCGACGGCCCGGCGAGCGTGCTGTTGCATGGCGGCCATGGCAGCTGGCAGCACTGGACGCGCAATATCGGGCCGTTGTCCCGGAACCGCCGGCTGCTGGTGCCAGACATGCCGGGCTTTGGCGATTCCGGTGCGGCGCCGCGCGCCGATCTGCCTGGAGTCGTCGAGATCCTGGCCCGCTCGCTGGCCCAGCTATCACCTGGCCGTGTCGACCTGGTGGGCTTTTCCTTCGGCGCGCTGGTGGCGGCGCACCTTGCGACCCATGCGGGCCTTGGCGATATCGATGTCGGTCGCCTGGCGTTGCTCGGGCCGGCCGGCCATGGCGGTCCGCGCCGCATGACGCGGGCGCTGGTCGACTGGCGCCGCTGCCACGATCCGCACGCGCTTGCCGCGGCGATGCGCGACAATCTGGCGGCATTCATGATCGCCGATCCGGCCGCCATCGACAGCGAAACCGTGGCCATCCACACGCGTGCCTGTCGCGCGACCCGCTTCCATAGCAAATCGATCTCGCGCGCAGGCGGATTGCAGCAGGCGCTGGCGCGCTTTCCCGGCCCGGTATTGATGATCTGGGGCGAAGCGGACGTGACCATGTCGCCCGAATCGATTGCCGGGATCGCCCGCGGCTCGCGGCATGCATCAGCCGACGCGCCCGAAGTCAGTGTCAGCGTGGTGCCGGGCGCCGGCCATTGGGTCCAGTATGAGGCCCACCAACAAGTCAACCGGCTGCTGCAGGCATGGCTGCAGCAGCTCCCCGACACGCCGGCGCAGGCCGGCTGAGGAGAACCTATCTTGAACGCAACCGAGGCCTTTGGGCCTTTCTTCAGCACCATCAAGGCAGGACCGCTGCCAGCCGAGGTGATGCATCATGCGAAGCGCGCGCTGGTCGACTGGCATGCGGCGCTGTTCCCGGGCATCGGCACCGATGCGGTCCAGCGCCTGCAGCGCGTGCTGGAAGAGGAGCTTGGCCGCGGCAACGCCACCCTGCCAATGGGGCAACGCGCCACGGCGCGCGCCGCGGCGCTGCTCAATGGCGCTGCCGCCCACGCTGCCGAGATCGACGACAGTTTCCGTGATGCCATGTATCACCCCGGCGCCGCCACCATTGCCGCCGCCATTGCTGCGGCACAGGACGCGGGCGCCAGCGGCGAGACGCTGCTCAAGGGCATCGTCGTCGGCTATGAGGTTTCAACGCGCATCGGCGTCGTGCTGGGCCGGGCGCACTATCGCTTCTGGCACAGCACCGCGACTGTCGGCACGTTTGGCGCGGCGGCCGCCGCGGCGTTTATCCATGGGGCGAGCGAGGAGCAGCTTGCCCACGCGCTGGCGACCGCGGCGACCTTCGCCGCCGGACTGCAGCAGGCGTTCCGCATGGACTCGATGTCCAAGCCGCTGCACGCAGGCCGCGCAGCGGAGGGCGGATTGCTGGCCGCCCGCGCCGCCATTGCCGGCATCACCGGTTCGCTCGATGTGCTCGACGGTGAGACCGGCATGGGGCGAGCGATGTCGGACGGCCCTGACTGGAACGGGCTGGCATCGACGCTTGGGAAAGACTTCCATATTTGCCGGCTGACCTTCAAGAACCACATTGGCTGCGGCCATACCTTTGCGGCAATCGACGGCGCGCTGGCGCTGAAAGCGAAGCTGGGCATCGACACCGCCCAGATCCGTCGCATTCGCGTCGCCACGTATCGCCCGGCGCTGGATATCGCCTGCTATCTCGACCCCAGGAGCGAGAACGAAGCCAAGTTCAGCCTCAAGTTCATCGTCGCCGCCGCCCTGGTGCATGGCAGCGTGCGCTTGTCGGCCTACACGCCGGAACGGTTGTGGGACAGCGAGACGCGCCGGCTGATGGACTGCATGACTGTCGAGGTCGACCCTGAAATCGACGGCTGGTTTCCTGGCAAGCGCGCGGCAAGGATTGAGATCGAAACCCTGGACGGGGCCACGGCAGACTACTTGCAGCCAAATCGCAAGGGCGATCCGGAGGACCCGCTGTCCGACGCTGACCTCGGCGGCAAGCTGATCGAACTGGCAGCGCCGGTGATAGGCGCCGATGGCGCGCGCCGGCTGGCGCAGAAGATCTGGCACTTCGAGACGGAGCCGGTGGTCAGCCTGTTTGGCTGAGCAGCGGCGCTCCGGCGCCAACGCGGTCACCAGCATGACGAACACAAGCGGTGTAGGACAAGGAGATCGGCATCGAGTAGCATTGCCTGCGGCGGGTGCAACCTCAGCAAATGCATGCACCGGACGCCGCTTTCCAGAACGGTCACTGGTGCGCAGTGATCCCCTGTCATGCCAAACAGCACCGTCAACATCGAACGGATCAAACCAGGCCAAGGCAAGGCGACGCCCAACCGCTCGCTCGAACGTGGCATTGCCGTACTGCGCGCCTTCCGCGCCGGCGCGTCCATGCTCGGCAACAGCGAGATTGCCGAGCGCACCGGCTTGTCCCGCTCGACCGTCAGCCGCCTGACGCAGTCGCTGATTGAGACCGGCATGCTCGAGTATGTCCCGCAGTGCCGGGCCTACCGGCTGGGTGTGCCGGTCCTCAGCATGGCGCATGCCATGCGCGACGGCTCGCAGGTTCTCAGGGTCGCGGCGCCGATGATGGCCGAGGTTGCCATGCGGCACAAGATCAATGTCGGACTGGCGGTGGCGGAGGGAGATGAGATGATTTACCTGGAGTCGTTCCGCTACAACCGGCGCCAGTCACTGCGCACGGTGGTGAGCGGGCAGCGCATCCCGATGGCACTGACCTCTCTCGGCCGCGCGCACCTCGCAACGCTGGCACCTGAGGCGTTCAACGCGATGATGAGGGCCATGGCCGACAAGAACCGCGGCCGCGGCTGGGGGGAGCTGCGACGCGAAATCGATGCTGCGGTGTCTTCCGTGCATGAGAAAGGCTACTGCGTCGCGTCATGGCAGCCTCAGGTTGTGGCCATGGCAACACCATTGCGATTTGACGAATATGCCGTCCATGTATTGAACGTCAGCGTATCCACGCACCAGGATGCCGGTGCTGTCGAGGCGGCGCTGGCTAAGCCACTGATGGAACTTGCAGCGGCGATACAGGAGCGGATGCCGCGCGTGGAGTAGGGGCGCTGCGGTATCGAGATCCGCGCCGGCTTTCGCCCCATGTCAAAGGACGGGCTCCCGTTATTGGCCCCAAGATTGTTGTGCGGTCTTTGGGGTTGAGCCGCACGCATCAGGCGCAGCCCCGCGTAACCGCCAGGCATGGTCATCCGCCGTAACCCAGGCGGGGACAAGATGGGGTCGCAAGGTGCCGCTCGAACCAGCCTATCGTGAGTGCCGCGATGTCTTCCAGGGCCCTGCGGTCTTCAAATCCGCGGCCGCTGGTCGGGATGAGCCTCAGTTGCCGCGGACAATGCATCTGCTCGAATGCAAGATTGTTGATCTGGATGTCTTTCGGATTGCCGCTGGCACATATCAGCAAGGCAGGGATTTCAAGCTGCCGCAGGGTTGCGCTGCCCGCGAGATCCAGCCGCCCCGCAACACAGGCCACGGCGCTGAGTTGCGTCGCGCCGCACGCGGCTGAGCGCAAGGCTGCCGCCGCTGCGGTGCCGGTACTTAGCAGGCCCACAGGCAAGCTTGCGCAAGGGGTCCCAGTACGCAGGAAGCTCAAGGTCTGGTCCAGTCTTGCCACCAGCTCATCGACCTCCGATTCCGGTGCGTCGTCGACGCGGCTGTCAGGCTGCAGGTCTACGAGCATGGTGGCGAATCCTTTCGCGCGCAGCTTGCGTGCCAGGTAATTGCTGCGGGCTGCACGGCGTTGCGCGCCACCGGCATACACCATCACCGCGACGCCGACCGGGTTCGGGGCCGTTTCGAGCATGGCCCGCAGCCGAGTGGTCTGATACGGAATCAGCATCGCCTTGCTCAACGACGGCACGCCCGCCACCGCACCTGGCCGGGCACGGGTCCGGGGCTGCGTTGGCGGTATCCCTGTCAACTGTCGCACGCGGTCGTCGCTGACCAGCTGGAACTCATGATAGAAGTGCGCGAGGTTTTCGATGCGGTCCGGAGTATCCAGGCAGATGACTTCGTCGGCCAGGGCGCGGACCCGGTCCAGCCCGGCTGGGGTGGCGATCGGGAGTGCGCATATGAGCCGGGCAGGTTGCCGCTTGCGCAGGCTGGCGAGGGCCGCATACATCGTTGCGCCGCTCACCAGGCCGTCATCCACGACGATCACCACGCGACCGCCCGGATCCGCCAGCTTGCGGACCGGCGTATACACGGCGCGCTGCCTGCGAAGCTGGTCGAACTGGGCATCACGCTGGCTGTCGGCGCCGCCATTTGCGTCCATTGCGTCCGTGCACCATGTCGCGCCAGAGTCGTCCAGTGCTACGCCAGGAACGATCCTGCGCGCCATCACCAGGTCGAAGTCAGCGCCCAGTGCGTCGGCCACAACACGCCCGACCGGCACGCCGCCGCGCGGAATCGCCAGCACCAGGGCATCGGTTCCCCGATACGCGCGCAACGCCCAGGCGAGCTCCGAGCCCGCATGCTCACGCGCCTGAAAACGTGTCTGGTAACGGCTCATCGATCTATCTGCCAGGGATCTATTGACGGACTTTCAGGACGGCGGCGCCGGTAAGCCGGCCCTCGCGCAGGTCGGCCAGTGCTTCGTTGGCCTGCTCCAGCGGATACGCGGTGGTGTGCGTATGCAGCGGCGTCCGGGCGGCGATATCCATCAGCGCGATGCCGTCGGCACGCGTGAGGTTGGCTACGGAACACAGGCGCCTTTCTTCCCAAAGCAGCTGGTAAGGCATGCTTGGGATATCGCTCATATGAATTCCGCCACAGACCACGATGCCACCCTTGTCCACGGCGCGCAGCGCCTTGGGCACCAGCGCGCCCACCGGGGCGAAAATCAGCGCGGCGTCCAGCGGCACGGGCGACTCGAGCTCGCTCGAGCCGGCCCAGCACGCACCGGATTGGTAGGCGAGTTGCTGGGCGCCTGCGTCGCCCGTGCGGGTGAAGGCGTAGACTTCGCGGCCTTGCGCCACCGCGATCTGCGTCACCAGGTGGGCGGCGGCGCCGAAGCCGTAGATGCCGACGCGCTGCGCATGGCTGGCTGCGCCCGCCATGCGCAGCGTCCGGTAGCCGATCAGGCCCGCGCAGAGTAGTGGCGCGGCGTGTTCGTCATCGTAGCCGGGCGGAATCCGGAAGCAATAGCCGCTGTCGGCAACAACGTACTCCGCATAGCCGCCATCGCGGGTATAGCCAGTGAACAGCGGTGCGTCGCAAAGATTCTCGTGATGACGCAGGCAGTAGCGACAATGGCCACAGCTATGTCCGAGCCAGGGCACACCGACGCGGTCCCCCGGCTTGAAGACGGTGACACCGGCGCCGCACGAATCCACCTGTCCGACGATTTCATGTCCCGGGATGAGCACCGGCTTGGGATGGCGCAGGTCGCCGTCGGCGATATGCAGGTCGGTCCGGCACACCCCGCAAGCTCCCACGGCAATGCGAAGTTCGCCGGGCCCCGGTTCGGCAACCGGCAAGTGGTGGAGGCGCAGCGGCAGGCCTGCGCCCTCGAAGACCATTGCACGCATGGTTTGGTGGGGCATGGCGCGCCTAACCTTCGACTTCGCTGCGGACCAGGAGCACGGGCTTGCTGGTCTTGGCAAGCACGCCTTCCGACACGCTGCCCATCAGCAGGCGCCGGACGCCGCGGCGGCCGTGGGTGCCAAGCACGATCAGGTCGGCATTCCACGCATCGGCTTCGGTGACAATGGTCAACGAGATCCGGCCCGGCGCCACCGGCTTTTCATCCAGTTTCACCGAATTGCGCACGCCTGCTTCGCTGAGCCTGGCTGAGGCGGCATCCAGTGCCTTGCGGCCGTGCGCGGTGATGTTGTCGACCAGTTCTTTTGGATTGAAGTAACTGGCCTCGAAGAACACATCGCTGTCGTCTACCACGAACAGCGCCTTGACCTCGGCCCCGGTTGCCTTGGCGATGATGATGGCCTGGCTCAGTGCCAGGTCGGAAGAACGGCTGCCATCGACGGCGAGCAGGATGCGCTGGTACATGATGGATCTCCTGAAGGGCAAGGGTGTGCTCGATGTTGCGATTCGCTGCATTCAGCGTAGGCGCCGGCCTCGATATGCGCTTGAGATAGGTCAACCCGAAGGGGCAGGCGCCGCGAGAAACTGACCGCAGACAGAAGTGATGGCCGCATGGCTTGACGGTTTTACATACCTTGTTCGCAGTAGCCTCCACCGCACATCAGGACGAACTTGAGCCATGTCGCCGCATGGCTGGCCCGTTGATCCGGGTCAAGCGCCGGTCGGCCTTGCTGCCTAGACTGGTCTGTAGTTGAGGGGGAGGGCGATCATGGCTTACGACAGCATCCTGGTGCATCTGGACAGCAGTCCGCAGGCACGGCAGCGGCTCGAAGTGGCGGGGCGACTTGCGGCGGCCAGCCAGTGCCGGCTGATCGGCATGTACGCAGGTTTCATTCCCGATCCTGCCTGGTTCTACCTCATGGACGGCGCGCAGCAATATGTCGCGGACGATCTGGCCCGGCGCAAGCAGGTCAGGGAAGACGTCCGCGCGCAGTTTCTGGCTGCAACCCAGGCCATGCCGGTGCGCGCGGAGTGGCGCGCCGCGGAGCAGGGGGCGGTGGCATCAGTGCTGCGCGAGGCCCGCGAGGCCGGCCTGGTCGTTGCCGGCCAGTACGACCCCGGCAATACGGAAGGTCCGGTGGCCCGGCAACTGCTGGAATCGCTGCTGCTGGAGACCGGCCGACCGACGCTCGTGGTGCCGTGCGCGGGCACGTTTCCATCGCTGGGTACGCGCGTGATCGTGGCGTGGAATGGCAGCCGCGAGGCGGCGCGGGCGCTTCACGACGCCGTGCCGCTGATGGCCGGCGCGCAGGCGCGCATTTTTTGCGCACAGACCGCGGCCAAGGAGGCCAGAGCCGACGCCACCCCGGTCGGCCACGCCGCACGCGTGCTGGAGCGCCACGGCGTCGCCGTGGAAATCGAACACGGTCCCGGTGGGGCTGACCTGACCATCGGCGAACTCATCCTTTCGCGCGCGGCGGATTTCGATGCCGACCTGATCGTGATGGGTGCCTACGGACACGGTCGCATGCGGGAACTGGTGCTCGGCGGTGTCACGCGTACGCTGCTTGACTCGATGACGGCACCGGTGCTGTTTTCACGATGATGCAAGGTCAAACCAAAGAGTGGAATCACGTCATGGACTTCAGAACCTTCCTTGTCGACCTGAGCGAAGATGCTGCACGGTCCGCGCGCATTGAAACGGCAGCACGGCTTGCCGAAAAGTCCGGCGGCAGCGTGGTCGGACTGACGGCAACAGGAACGCACCTGGAGCCGTTTCGCGGGGCGGGCGAAGAAGCCGGGCAATACGGCGTGCTTGCCGCGAACCATTTGCACAAGCTGGCTGCGGCTCACAGGAACGCACTCGAAACGCTGACCGGGCAAGTGTCGCCGGCCATTCCCACCCGGCACATCGTTGTCGAAGCCGAGTCTGGCTGGGCGCTTGCCGACGAGGGCCGCTTCGCCGATCTCATCCTGCCCTCAGCGCCCTCGGCACAGGCCGATGTGCCGGCTTTGCTGGCCGGGGTCGCGGAGTACGCAATGCTCAATGCAGGCCGGCCCATCCTGCTGGTGCCGGGCGGGTCCGGCCCGCGACTTGGCGGCCATGTCGCCATCGCATGGAACGGCGGCCGGGAGGCCGCGCGCGCGGTCGCGGACGCACTGCCGTGGCTTGTGCATGCCAGCGCCGTTACCGTCCTGGTGGTCAGCGCTGGCAAGTACAGCGCTGCTGGTGAGAAAGAGGCCTATCGTGACAGCGCCGATCGGCTGACAGCATGGCTGCTCAGCCATGGCATCCGCGCCAGTCTGCTGGTCGGAGAGGGCGATCCCGACCACGTTCTGCCACAGCTTGCGGCCAAGGTTCAGGCCGGCCTGCTGGTCGCCGGCGGCTATGGCCGCTCCCGGTTGAGGGAGCTGGTGCTGGGCGGCACCACCCGCGCCCTGCTGCGGCAGTCAGGCTTGCCTGTCTTCATGTCGCACTGAGGCGAACCCTCCCGGTACCTCAAGCCACGCGCCGCCCAGGCATCAGCCCGCCATATTCCTTCCCCAAAAACTCCGCCGTGTGCTCCAGCAGATAGGCGCGGCAGCTCTCGCTGGCCGGTGACAAACGCTTGCTGGACATATGCGCGACATGCCAGATGCGCTCGATCGGCGTGCCGGTCACGTCCAGCAGCGCGATCTCGCCGGTGTGCAGTTCCAGCGACAGCGTGTGCAGCGACAACAGGCTGATGCCCATGCCGGCCATCACCGCCTGCTTGATCGGATGCCCGCCGCCAAAGCGTGACCGTCTCTGACCGACCCATCTCTGCCTTCCGATGATCGGATGGGCAGATGGCGGCTTCCAGGCTACAGCGGTCGTCCAGGCCTTCCTCCCGATGCGCATTAGCGTACGAACTCCGCCCCTCCTTTCACGGCGCGTTGGGCAACTTGCTGCACCAACGCGCCCGGTCTCTGACTAGCGGTTCTTCAGTGCCTCGGCAACCCCTGCGCCGTAGGCGCGATCGGCCATCGTGCAATTTCGGATATGTCGTTGCTGCACGTCCTCGCTCGCGCCGCCGAGCGAGCGTGCCGTGTTGTCGAAGAGCTGCAGCTTCTGCTCGGGCGACATTAGTCGGAACAGCGCCCCCGGCTGCGAGTAGTAGTCCTCGTCCGCGCGATGGTCCCAGTGCGCGGCTGCGCCCGAGAGCGCCAGTGGCGGCTCCGCCAGCCGCGGGCTGTCGGCCCACTCGCCGCGGCTGTTGGGCACGATGCCGGGCAGCCCGCCCTGGTTGCCGTCCACGCGCATCGCGCCGTCGCGATGATAGCTGTGCACCGGGCAGCGCGGGGCGTTCACCGGGATCTGGTGCGCGTTCACGCCCAGCCGGTAGCGGACCGCATCGCCGTAGCTGAAGAGCCGCCCCTGCAGCATCTTGTCCGGCGAGAAGCCAATGCCCGGCACGATGTTGGCGGGCGAGAACGCTGCCTGCTCCACATCGGCGAAGTAGTTGTCGGGGTTGCGGTTGAGCTCCAGCACACCCACCTCGATTAGCGGATAGTCGCCGTGCGGCCAGACCTTGGTGAGGTCGAAGGGATTGAACGGGCAGACCTGCGCCTGCTGCTCGCTCATCACCTGGATGCACAACGTCCAGCGCGGGAAGTCGCCGCCGTCGATCGCCTCGAGCAGGTCGCGCTGCGCGCTCTCGCGGTCGTTGGCGACGATCGCGGCGTCCTGTGCGTCGGTGAGGTTACGGATGCCTTGCCGGCTGCGCAGGTGAAACTTCACCCAGCGCCGCTCGTTGTCCGCGTTGATAAGGCTGAACGTGTGGCTGCCGAAACCGTGCATGTGGCGATAGCCATCGGGCAGGCCGCGATCGCTCATCACGATGGTCACCTGGTGCAGCGCCTCGGGTAGCAGCGTCCAGAAGTCCCAGTTGTTCTGGGCGTTGCGCAGGTTGCTGCGCGGGTCGCGCTTGACTGCGTGGTTCAGGTCGGGAAATCGCAGCGGGTCACGCAGGAAGAACACGGGCGTGTTGTTGCCCACCAGGTCCCAATTTCCTTCCTCGGTATAGAACTTCACCGCGAAGCCGCGGATGTCTCGCTCGGCATCCGCCGCGCCTCGCTCGCCGGCCACCGTGGAGAAGCGCACGAAGACGTCCGTCTTCTTGCCGACGCCGGAAAAGAGCCTGGCCTTCGAGTACGCCGTGATGTCGTGCGTCACCGTGAAGTGGCCGAAAGCGCCGGAGCCCTTGGCGTGCATGCGCCGCTCGGGGATCACCTCGCGGTCGAAGTGGGCGAGCTTCTCGAGCAGCCAGATGTCCTGCAGCAGCGCGGGGCCGCGCGCACCGGCGGTCTCGATGTTGAAGTTGTCGACAACGGGGGCGCCGTTGGCATGAGTCAGTTTGGTCATGGCAATGTGGGCAAAAAGAGGGATTCAGCGGAGCCTCTTCAGGAGGGAGGACTGGACGTGCAGAGTGGGAGTCGCGTCGATGGCCCCCACTTAACGGTGGACCGGCCATCGACGGTGCGGACTGATTCGACGCAATCAGGCCTTGATAAAAGCCAGCAGGTCCGCGTTGATGAGGTTCGCGTGCGTTGTTGGCATGCCGTGCGGGAAGCCCTTGTAGGTCTTCAACGTGCCGTTCTTCAGCAGCTTGACCGACAGCGGCGCGGAATCGGCGTAGGGGACGATCTGGTCGTCGTCGCCGTGCATCACCAGCACCGGCAGTCCGATCTTCTTCAGGTCGTCGGTGAAGTCGGTCTGGGAGAACGCGACGACGCCGTCGTAGTGCGCCTTGGCGCTGCCCATCATCCCTTGGCGCCACCAGTTCTGGATGATGCCTTCCTGCGGCTTCACGCCCGGCCGGTTGAACCCGTAGAACGGCCCGGCGGGAATATCGCGGTAGAACTGCGCCCGGTTCGTGGCCGTCTGCAGTTGCAGGCCGTCGAACACGTCCTTCGGCAGGCCGCCGGGATTCGACGCGGTCTTGACCATCAGCGGGGGCACGGCGTTAATGAGGCAGGCCTTCGCGGCCCGCTTCTCGCCGTGGCGAGCCAGATAGCGCACGACCTCGCCGCCGCCGGTGGAGTGGCCGATGTGGATCGCGCCCTTGAGGTCGAGATGGTTCACGACCGCGGCGAGGTCGTCGGCGTAGTGATCCATGTCGTGGCCGTTCCAGACTTGCGCCGAGCGGCCATGCCCGCGCCGATCGTGCGCGACGACGCGATAGCCCTTGGAGAGGAAGAACATCATCTGCGCGTCCCAATCGTCGGAGCTCAGAGGCCATCCGTGCGAGAAGACGATCGGGGTGCCATTGGAGGGACCCAAATCCTTGTAGAAGATCTGGACCCCGTCTTTGGTGGTGACATAGCTCATGGGTGGATTTCCTTCCGGAGTTTTAGCGCCATTCGGCGCAGTAGGAGCAGCGGACGCTGCGAATGGCAAAGCCGCTGCTGCTGCAGTGCCTGCCCCGATGACCAACAACTGACGGCGCGTGACTCGAGCGAAGCCAGGCCGTGTTGGCGCGGGATCAATTTTCATGGGTATGGATCTGAGTGGAGACGCGATCAGTCTAGCCATGGTCTCCTCGCCATGCGATATGCATCACGGGCAATTCGATGTTGCCGGATCTTCACCAATGTCGCGGCAGCGCATCCGGCGCGTGCCGCTGGGTCGTTCACCGGGCTCAGCCATCCGCGCGACAGGATCTTCAAATGCTCCGGCTCATTCATGACGGACTCTCGCTGAGCGCGATTGGTACTTCGCGATCAACAGATTTGTCCACACCCAGCCCCTAGTGCAGGCGGGCATTTGCTTCTAGATTTCAACGCATCACGTCAGCATCGATGCATCGGATCGAGACCCTCGCGGCGTGTTCGTTGTCCACCCCAGTCCGAGGAACCAACATGACCCAACGCAGTAACTACCAACAGCAGTCGACGGAGCCTTTCAAGAATCGTGACCACCGATGCGTTGCTCGCGCCACGCTTCGGTTGACGGCCGCGCTTGCAATGGCCGTTGCAAGCATCGCAACCGCCACGGCACATCCACATCCGGTACAACCGGCGCAGTACACCGATCCGACCGAACGCGCCATGCCCGTTCCCACGATGACACTCGATCTGGAACGCACCGCCCTGGTCGTGATCGATCCCCAGATCGACTTCATGAGCCCGAAGGGAGCCGCTTGGTCCGCTGTTGGTGAAGCCGTCACCGAGCAACGGCTCGTGCCGAACCTGCTGCGCCTGTTCGAGTCCTCGAAGAAGGCGGGCATCGTCGTCGCGATCTCGCCTCACTACTACTACCCGCACGACCACCGATGGAAGTTCCAGGCCCCCGCCGAGCTCTTCCAGCACAAGATCAAGATCTTCGACAGACCCGGCGCACTGAGCCTGGATGGGTTCCGCGGCTCGGGCGCGGACTTCATGCCCGAGTTCAAGCGCTACATCGAGGACGGCAAGACGATCGTCGCTTCGCCCCACAAGCTCTACAGCCCGCAGACCAACGATCTCGCGTTCCAGCTTCGCAAGCAGGGGGTCACCAAGATCGTCCTCGCCGGGATGCTGGCCAACCTGTGCGTGGAGTCCCACTTGCGCGAGTTTGCGGAGCAAGGCTTCGAGGTGGCCATCGTGCGTGATGCGGTCGCGGCCCCCAAGCTGCCTGAGGGCGACGGCAATCTCAGCGCGCTGATCAACTTCCGCTACATTGCCAACGCGCTGTGGACGACCGACGAGGTCGTCGCCCAGCTCGCGAAGCCCACTGCGCGGTGACCTGTGATTGCCTCGCCCTCCTGGGATCACCGATGTGCCATGCAGGCCGCATCGGCAGGCGAATTCGGTGGGGGTGGCCCAGTCCAGCGAAGAGTGGGGTCGACTCTCGTTCGTCTTGCCAAGTCTATTGACCCCGCAGGGGCACCATTGGCGCCAAGGCGACCTGTCGATCATCAGGCGTTGGTGAGAAAGCACCCGCGCATTGAAGGTCCAGCGCCCGGATCGCTGCCGTCATGTGGTCGACGAACACGCGGATACGCGACGGCAGGTGCTGACGGCTCAGGTAGCAGATGTAGTGGCCCTGGTCATCGGGTGCGTACTGTGGCATGGAGTGAACCAGTTTCCCCTCGCGCAGCAGATCGCAGATCAGGTACCCGCCCAACTGAGCGATGCCTTTGCCTTGGAGGACGGCCTCCAGCACGAGCCCGTCATCGTTGAACATGATGCGCGATGGCGGCGTCAGCTTTCGCAATCCCCCCTCCACCTTGAACTCCCATTCGTAGACGCGGCCCGACGGCAGACGGACGTTGATGCAGTCGTGCAGCATCAACGCGTCCGGCGACTCGGGCATACCGCGCCTTACCGCATACGCGGGCGAGGCGCACACCAAAGTCTGCATCGGGACGATCCGTTTCGCGACGATCCGGGAGTCGGCCAGGCGTCCGTTGAGAAACGAGACGTCGATGCGGTCCGACGTGAAGTCGCTCGCGACGCAGCCCAGGTGCAGCTCGATCTCGATGTCGGGGTACTTTTCCTGGAAGGCCCACAGCAGCGGTGCAACCACCTTGCGGCCGAAACCCACGGAAGCGGAGACCCGCAGGCGTCCTCGCGGCGGACCGTCGCGCAGATCGCGCAGGTCCTCCATCGCCTCCGTGATGAGAGCGACGCTGGGCTGGCAGCGGGCATGAAGGATCTCGCCTTCGCGCGTGAGCGAAATGCTGCGCGTCGTCCGACTCAGCAGACGCAAGCCGACCTGCGCCTCCAGCTTCTGGATGCAGCGGCTGACCGCGGAACGAGTGATCCCGAGCCGGTCAGCGGCCTTGGAAAAGCCGCCTTCGGCCACGACGGTGATGAAGGCGACGACTCCGGGATAGCTTGTCGCGAAGCTCGATGCAAGCGCCTCCGAGTTGTCCGCGCCGGCAGTCGCCAAAAGAGGGGACTGCATGGCGAAGCAGGACTTAGCCTGGTAGCGACCGAGCCAGTCCTCGAACCGGATCGCGCCGATGCGGGGGTTCTCCCCGGGTGTGAGCGTCCGATCGGAGAGGAGGCCACCAAAGTAGCGCGCGTGGACGTCCGGCACGACCTTGCGCGTATCCTGCGTCGCCCGCAGGAAGCGCCTGACCAGTTCGTCCAGCGGCATCGCCTCCGGACCGGCGACTTCGACCGTGCCGTTGACTGGCGGCGCGACTGCAACCTCGGCGAGCGCCGCTGCCACGTCCGCTGACGCGATCGGCTGGATCAGCGCCGGCGACAAGCGAATCTCCTTGCCTAAGGTGTCCAACGGGGCAGCCGACTGGGCAATGTCGCCGACAAACTCGTAGAACTGCGTCGCACGCACGATGGTGTAGGGAATGCCGGACGCCTTGATGAGGCTCTCCTGCGCGACCTTCGCCCGGAAATAGCCGCAGTCGGGAAGCCGTTCGCTACCAACGATCGACAGGGCCACATGGTGGCGTACGCCGGCGGCAGCGCCCGCAGCCAGGAGGTTGCGGCCCGATCGCTCGAGAAACTCGAGGGCCGTCTCGTCTCCCCATACTGGCGCATTCGCCACATCGACGACGACCTCGGCGCCGTCGAGCGCTTTGGCCAAACCCTCGCGGGTGATGGTGCTGACGCCGGTGTCGGGGGCGGGTGCGAGCACGTCATGGCCGCGCTTGCGAAGGTCCTGCACAAGCTTTGTTCCGATGAGGCCGGTGCACCCGATGACGACAATCTTCATGTTTTCTCTCCGTTTCTCGACCGCAACCCGTTGCAGTCGATGTGCGTGGAGATTGCCCGCGCGCTCCGGAGAGGTCCTTGCCTTCACCTTGAATTTCTCTGCAGGAGAGCTTGGTTCTTCGTCCAAGCGTTGCCCGATCGGAATGAGATGCTCTCACCACGGGTTGCAGTATCATCCATGGACGGAATTCGCCAGTTGCCCCCACCGGGGAGCCGAATCGGCCAGGGGATGTCAAGTGCAGTTCGTGTTTGGAGACTACGTGATCGACCCGGAACGCCGGGAGCTTTCGCATCGCGCGAAAGCCGTACCTGTCGGGCCGCAGGTCTTTGATCTGCTGCTGCATCTCGTCAGGAACCGCGACCGTGTCGTCAGCAAGGACGACCTGCTGAAGGCGGTATGGTGCGGCCGAATCGTATCGGAATCGACGATCACCAGTCACATCAATGCGGTTCGCAAGGCCATTGGCGACACCGGCGGAGAACAGCGCCTGGTCAGGACTGTCGCCCGCAAGGGTTTCCGCTTCGTCGGCGAGATCGGCGAACACATCTCCGGAGAATCGAGGGAGCCGCCGTCGGCTCTCTTCCTCCCGGGTAAGCCCTCCATTACCGTATTGCCCTTCCAGAACTTGAGCGGCGATCCCGAGCAGGAGTATTTCGCCGACGGCGTGGTGGAGGACATCATCTCTGCGTTGTCGCGCATACGCTGGCTGTTCGTCATCGCGAGCGACTCAAGCTTCACATACAAGGGCCGCGCAGTCGAGGTGAAGGACGTTGGTCGCGAGCTTGGCGTGCGCTACGTGCTGGAAGGCAGCA
The DNA here is from genome assembly GCF_016127575.1 of Cupriavidus necator. NCBI lineage: Bacteria > Pseudomonadati > Pseudomonadota > Betaproteobacteria > Burkholderiales > Burkholderiaceae > Cupriavidus > Cupriavidus necator. The sequence continues at coordinate 1,520,084 of NZ_CP066019.1, read as the reverse complement.
TGCGCAAGACCGGCAACAAGGTGCGCATCACCGGGCAGCTCATCGATGCCAGGACCGGGACACATCTCTGGTCTGAACGCTTCGAAGGCACGCTGGACGACATCTTCGAACTGCAGGACCAGGTTGCGGAAAGCGTGGTCGGCGCCATCGCGCCGCAGCTTGAACGGGCGGAAATCGAGCGTGCCAAGCGCAAGCCGACGGAGAACCTGTGCGCCTATGACTATTACCTTCGCGGCACCGCGCAGGTGCACAGCGGGACGCGCGAATCAATCGAGGCGGCGCTGCCCTTGTTCTACAAGGCCACCGAGCTCGATCCGGATTTCGCGTCGGCCTATGGCATGGCGTCCTGGTGTTATATCTGGCGCAAGATGAATGGCTGGATGACCGATCAGCCCGGGGAGATTGCCGAGGGCACTCGCCTGGCGCGACTGGCGGTGGAGCTCGGCCGGGACGATGCTGTGGCGCTCACGAGAGGAGCTCATGCACTCGGGCATCTGACGGGCGACCTCGACGGCGGTATCGCGCTGTTCGATAGAGCTTTGCTGCTTAATCCGAACCACGCACCTGCATGGTCCCTGTGTGGGTGCCTGCACGCTTGTCGCGGCGAAACAGACGCTGCGATTAAGTATTTGGCGCGTGCCGTTCGCTTGAGTCCATTGGATCCGGAAATGTTCAGGATGCAGGCTGGGATGGCGCTGGCACATTTCTTCGCGGGACGCTTCGACGCCGCTTCGGATTGGGCCGAAAGGGCCAAATGCAATCTACCGAGTTTCCTTGCCCCGGTCGGCATTCTGGCGGCGAGTCATGCGCTCGCTGGCCGCATGGACAAGGCGAAGGAGGCGATGCAGCGCCTGCGCAGGCTCGATCCGTCACTCCGCGTCTCCAATCTCAAGGACTGGCTTCCGATCCGTCGCCCAGAAGACCTGACCCAGTTTTCGGAGGGGCTGCGGCTGGCCGGATTGCCCGAATGACTATGGCACGATTGCTCCATCGCCGATGGCGCATACCGGGCCGAGCAGAGCCTGCCCTCGAACGGCCGCACAGATAGCATGGATGAGACCGCGAAGGCCTTCCCTGGCCAGCGGCGTGCCGCCTGGTGCGGCCGGTGCTGCGATCATGCAGACCCATGGATGAGTCGCTTCTCAATCTCACGTCAGTCATTGAGCCGAGCGAAGGCGTCGCAATTAGGCAAGGTCGAGTCCGTCCATCGACGCCACGCAAGAGCGCGGATGCGCGCTGATGCTCGTCACCCATGATCCCGGCTGGATTACCTTGTTGCCACGGCGCGGGCCGAATTGGGGATGCTGCGGCGTGATAGCCATGTACGAAGTGCATGGGACCAACAAGTCCTATCGTGACGAGGGGTCGGCATATTCCCTTGGCCGATTACCATTTACTGAATAGTGCACGCTAATTGGTATCCAGGCATATTTTTCCCTTCTGATCGGGCTGAGGCGGACGTTTCCCTGCAAGCCATGGCGGAAGCCGGAAAAAGGCCGGGTACAAACTTGAACCGGGCGACTTGCGGCCAGCGTGCAATGGAGACTATTCCGGATCCCCCTAACCATTCGACTCTGCAGGCCTCGCCCAACGACTACGAATCCTTCTGTTGCGGAGATGCGTTGTTGGCGCACTCGCGCGGCACAAGGACCGTTGCGCGAATGTTGCACCATAAAAAACGCTGCGATTGGTGCCGATGCGACAACAGAGTGGGTACCGTGAAAGCACTACCGCGTGGTCTGTCGAAGCGTATTATTTCGTCCAAGCCGACCCCGAGGCAAATAACGCCGCGCAGCCTCGGTGAGCTCAACTTTTGGTCAACTGCCAGCAGAGAATCATGATGCAACGCCTTAACTACTTCCAGCAGTCCTCCGAACTGACCAAGAAGCTCATGGAGTTCGGCGCGCTGTTCCAGAAGACCACGATTGAAGAGCCCATTCGCATGGTGCCTGGTTCGTCGGACAAGGCGTTCGGGCTCGACAAGGCCAATCTCGAGTGACGTCTAGAAGGCGATCGCCGCGTTTGCCGCATGCGGCTAGCGATGCTTCGCCCCTCCGTTCCGACGCGCCTCCTATACGCAAGTCTTGTCATGGCACGCCCGGTGCATGACTGCGTTTCGAGGACTGCACTGCTACGCTTGCACGCAAGGCAGACCACCACTTCCATCCGCCATGGACATCTCCGCCCAACACGAGTCGTCCGCCGATGCATCCGGCGCCGTGCCGGAAGCGGCCCCGGCCGTCGTAGTCTTGCACGAGCGGCAGATGTATCCGCACTTATCTGCCGCCGATATCGCGCGCATCGCGCCCTATGGCCGGGAACAGACCTGGCAGGCCGGCGAGTACGTGGTGCGTACCGGGGATCCGGCCAATGGCATGATCCTCGTCATCGAAGGGCGCGTGCGCATTGTGCAGCGCGATGGCATCGGTGACAGCGCTCTGGCCTCCGAGCACGGGCCCGGCAATTTTCTGGCCGAGATCGGCCAGCTTTCTGGCACGCCCGAACTCGTCGACGGCATCGCCATCGACGATGTGCGCGCCATCGTCGTGCGCCCGGCGTGCTTGCGCGCGCTGATGGTGGCCGAGGCCGCGCTCGGCGAGCTGGTCATGCAGGCGATGATGCTGCGCCGCACGGCGCTGATCCAGCGTGGACGCGGGCCGACGCTGATCGGCCGTGGGAGCGATCCGGCCATGTTCGACCTGCAGGCGCTCCTGCGGCGTAACAACTATCCGTACTCGGTGGTTGATATCGACGCCGATGCTGAAGCGGCGGAAATGCCCGGCAAGTTCGATGCCACCGATGACGATCTCCCGCTCGTCATCGACCCCAATGGCACGGTGCTGCGCCGTCCCGATACCACGCAGGTGCTGTCGTGCCTGGGGTTGCTGCCGCATATCGATGGCAGCCGGATCTATGATGTGGCGATCATCGGCGCGGGTCCGGCCGGGCTGGCGGCGGCGGTCTATGCGGCGTCGGAAGGGTTGCGCGTGATCGTGCTCGATGCGTTGTCGCCCGGCGGTCAGGCTGGTGCCAGCGCGCGCATCGAGAACTACCTGGGATTTCCCGCCGGAATTTCGGGCCATGCCCTTACCACCAATGCATATGCGCAGGCGCAGAAGTTCGGCGCGCACATCGCCTTTCCCACGGAAATCGAACGGCTCGATTGCGGCGCCGTACACGAGTTGCGTACGCGGGCCGGCGATACGATCCAGGCACGTACCGTCATCATCGCCAGCGGCGCCGCGTACCGTCGGCCGCCGATTCCGCGCCGGGCCGAGTTTGAAGGGAGTGGCGTCTACTACTGGGCGTCGCCGGTGGAAGCCAAGCTCTGCGCCAAGCGGGAAGTCATGCTGGTGGGTGGCGGCAATTCCGCCGGCCAGGCCGCCGTGTTCCTGGGCGCCCATGTGGCGCACGTCCACGTTGTGATTCGCGGCGATAGCCTCGACACCAGCATGTCGCGCTACCTGATCGACCGCATCGCCGCGCAGCGCAACATCACGGTGCATGCCCGCACCGAAGTGGTGGACCTCGAAGGCAATACGCGGCTGACAGGCGTAACCCTGCGTGATTGCAATATGGGCACGCAGATGACGATGCGGGTGCAGCACGTGTTCCTGTTTACCGGCGCGCAGCCGAACACGTCGTGGCTGGACGGCTGCGATGTGGGGGTAGATGCCAAGGGGTTCGTACTGACCGGCATAGACGCCGGGCTGCAGTCCAATACGCTGGAAACCTGCGTGTCGGGCGTCTTCGCCATCGGCGATGTCCGCTCCGGCTCGACCAAGCGCGTGGCCACTGCGGTGGGCGAGGGCGCAGCGGTTGTGTCGCAGATCCACGGCTATCTCGCTGTCGCTCGGGAAGCGGCCTGAGCCCCTCGGGGCAGGCTCTGGGCGCCCGTATTGTCTCTCGCTACCGGTGATTGGTACACGTCCCTGGATATGCGCGAGGTGAGCATGGCGTCGAAGGCTGTTCACTGCAGGGCACACGCCGCTGTGCGGTACAGGCGATCAAACGAAGCGATCCGGACTCCTGCGTCGGACGTTTGTGAAGGCTTAATGAATGTCTTCCGAATGCTCGCACCTTCAAAAGTATCCGTCGACAGGCCGCGCCACTGGACTAATTCGGAACCAACGCGTACCACATATATACGCTCGTCCCATCGTTGAACAGGAAAATCTGTCGGCGACGATAACCGCGCATAGCCGCGCCGACGCTTACTGAGCGGTTCGGAGGTTTTGAGCCCGGGACTGCACCGCATCAACCCACAACTGGAGGAGGTGTAGCATGAGCAACCAACAAAAGGTCATTGTTATCACCGGCGCTTCGCAAGGCATGGGGCATGCCGCATTCCCGGCAGCAGGAGATCGCTGCACGCCGCCCAGGATGGCGGTGCAACGAAGTCGAATTCTTCGTCACGCGGATCTCGTTTGAAGCCCTCGACAAGGAGCGTGCTGCAAGTCTGAGCGATGTGCCGACCAGACTTAGTCTGCCCGAGAGGGACGTCGATCGCCTGATCGAGGCGGGGAGGGATGCCATCCTTGGCAACCCGGTGATCCGCGAGTTCGAGCGCGAATCGACCGAGGCGCGATAGTCCCGCGGCACGCGGCGTGGGTGAGGCGGGCGGTGGCGAGAATCTCAAAATGGCCGGAATCAGGCGTAGGCCCACCCGCGCGTGGGTGCGCGGGCGCCAGAGGCAACTACCTACAGTTCTCCGCCATTGGACCTTGATAAGGCAACGGCCGCGCTACGCTACAGAACGGCCGTCCGAAGATTGCACAGTCTTAACCCCGAACCAACCGCATGTACGCCGGCCGCGCGGAGGACGGGAAACCTGCGGGGGGGAAAGTCCACGGGCGGCGTAATTCAATTTTCGGGCTGACGTTCGCTCTCGGCGTCATTGTGGGCAAAAGCCTTCTGCGCTGTCTCCCCGATCTTCCTCGATCTCCGCTCGACATCTGCTTTGGCGGCATTGAGTGCGTCCGCCCTTCACTGCAGCCCGCTCCTGCGCCATCGCGCACCGCCCCTCACAGGGCGGCATTGTCCAAGTTTGCCGAACCCTGCGTACAACCCGTGACGGCTGCCCAATCGGTATCTGCCGTCATAAGCTGTTGCACAGGAGCGGCTATGCGCTGTTTCTACATGTCTATTTCAAACTGGAGAGGACAATGTTAATGCTCAAGGGATTCCATCATTTGACCCTCGGCGTGAGGCACGCACAGGAGGATGTGGACTTCTACGTCAAGCTGCTCGGGCAGAGCCTCGTGAAGAAGACCGTGCTCCTTGACGGCGAGGACCCCATCTACCACCTTTATTATGGCAACGCGAATGGCGATCCAGGGACCCTGGTGACGTCGTTCCCGTTCCGTCAGCGGGGCGTCATGGCGCGTCCGGGATCGGGCCAGGTGCGGGTCATCAACTACTCGGTTCCCAAGGGCTCGCTCGAATTCTGGCGCAGCCGCTTCGATGCCATGGACGTGCCGTATGACAGCGAGATCGTCGAGCGCTTCGGAGAGCGCCGCCAGCGACTCCAGCATCCGTGCGGCATCGAGTTCGATCTCGTCGAAACGGATCTCGACTCGCGCCCGGCTTGCGTGGCCAGCGATATCCCCGAAGCCCATGCCATCCGCGGCGTCCACAGCATCACGCTGTCGCTGCGGGAAGTCGCCGAATCGATCCGCTTCATGAGCGAAGCGATCGGGTTCCGGAACGCAGGCCAGGCGGGATCCTACTACCGCTTCGAGACGTACACCGGCGGCCCGGGGACGATCGTCGAGTTCCTGCATGAGCCGGACCGGCACCAGGGTTCGTCGATCTACGGCGAAGGCACGGTCCACCATGTGGCCTTCGCGGTGGATAACGTGGAGCAGCAGGCGATCCTGAAGGAGAGAATGTTTGCCCTGGGCTACATCGATACGTCCGAATCGGTGCACCGCAACTACTTCCGCTCGATGTACTTCAAGATGCCCGGCGGCGTGATGTTCGAGGCGACCACCACCGACATCGGCTTCGCGATCGATGAAGAGCCCGGCCATTTTGGCGAGGAGTTCCAGCTCCCGCCGTGGCTGGCGGATCGCAAGGACGAGCTGCTGGGCCGGCTCGAGCCCATCTCTGTATGACGTTGCCGGAGATCACCATGCAAAAACCGAAAGTACTGATTGTTTTCTACTCACGAAACAGCTCCACCGAGATGCTGGCCAAGGCTGTCGCCGAGGGGGCCCTCGAAGCTGGCGCAGAAGTCCGCATGCGGCGTGTGCGGGAGGTTGTCGGCCCCGACGTCATGCGGCAGGCGCCGGGCTGGCTCGAGAACGCCACGGAGATGAACGCGAAATATGAGGCGCCGACCGAAGCCGATGCCGAGTGGGCTGACGCCATCGTGTTCGGCACGCCGACGCGGTTCGGGTCGATTTCGGCCGAACTCAAGGCGTATATCGACGGGCTCGGCGGCCTCTGGTTCGCGGGAAAACTGAATGACAAGGTGGGCTCGGTCTTCGGCTCGACGTCCTCGCGCCACGGCGGCAATGAAGCCACGCTGCTGGCGACCTACGCGCCCATGGCGCACCTGGGCCTGATCATCGTGCCGCTGGGCTATGCCGACGCGGCGATGTTCAAGGCCGGCACCCCGTACGGCGCGACTCACGTCTCGCAGCGTGACGCCGTGAAGCCCGACGACGATCACCTGGCGGTTGCCCGGTTCCAGGGCCGCAGGGTGACGACCGTCGCTCGCGCCTTGCACGCCCAGCCGCAGCCCGTGGCAGCCTGAAAGTAATAGCCCGATAGTAAAAAAGAGCGGGGACTCGCTGTCTCCGCCCTTTTTGCATCGGCACAGGCCGCTGACACGATAGCATCCGCTCAGGCTGGCGCAGTCTCCACGCAGCTTGCTTGACGATCATGGACTCGAGCGCCGCGATCTTGTGACCGCAGACCGCTTCCATGACCGTCTTGAGCGCGTCACTCCGCAGCCTGGGCGTTTCTCTGTCCGCGGGCGTGCGGACACACCGCGGGCGGATCGCCGATGAAGCCGCGCGCAGACCAGAGTTCCGGGAACGGGATCTCGTTCATGGTCGGCAGGAGCCACGCAATGCCCTCGGTGCCGAAGTAGGCCGGCCGGGCGCCGAACGTCCGGCGCGTTGCCATCAGGTGCAGGTGCTTCCAAGCGGAGAACCCCTCCGCGATATCGGCCAGCGTCTCGCCGAGCTGCTGCAGTTCACGGTGCTCGTCCGGGTCGGCGTAGACCTCGCGCCAGACATTCTCTACCGCCTGGTCCGGCGTGTAGGGCACACTGAAATCGCGTTCGAGTACCACCGCCGGCACGGCGAAGCCCTTGCGGCCCAGGTGGGCGAGCACCTCGTCATACAGGCTCGGCTCCGCCAGCGCCTTGCTGAGTTGTTCCCAGCGCCGGGGTTGCGGCAGGAAGTGCTGCAGGTGCTCCCCTTGCTTGATGCCGAGCAGGTAGACCATCTGCCGGTACGTCCAGCCCTGGAGGGCGGTGTCCTTGCCGAACTTTGGGCCAACGCAGGACAGGATGGCCAGCAGGTCGACCGGCGTCATCCACGCGATAGAGCGCCATGTGGCATTGAGCGGCTCGTGGTGGGCGACGACGCGCCGCAGCGTCCGGCAGGCCCCGGTCAGGTCATCGGCACGCAATTGCGCCTGCGCGGCCTGTATTTCCTTGATGATCAGCATCCAGTAGAGCTCGGACACCTGCGCCGATACGATCCAGGCGTGCTCGCCGGGATGATCGCTGACCGGGTGCTGCAGCGAGTGGAGCACGTCTGTTTGTAACCAGTCACTGTATGGCGTATGCCCGGCCGGCGACGGGGATGCGGGCTTGACGGTATCGTTCACTTTGGTCTCCTCGTGGTGGTGGGGTCAGGCAAGTTTTGTGGAACGGCGACGATGCGCAGCATCGGATGGCTGGGCGGTCATTACCACAGGCTCTCCAACAGCGCATCCAGCTTCGTGCCGGCATCCTCGCCAAGGTCGCCGACCTCGGAGGGATAGTTCTGCTTGAGCAGGACCGCCATCTCGGGGAGCTTCGCCCTATCGAAATCGACATCGCCGAGCCGGCTCGGCAAGTCCAGTGCGTCCACGGCTGCCTCAATGCGGCCAGCGAGGAATGCGGCGGGCGTGCGGCTGCCACGGTCCGTGGAGAAAATCTCAAGCTTTCGGCCATAGGCGTCGGCGCAGGCGCGGATGACGGGAGCCAGCGCAATGCACGACGTCACGCTGTGCGGTACTCCGAACGTCCCGCCGAGGATGTGCCCGATCCGATGGCTCAGGCCGTAGATGACCGAAGCAGGATAGAAATAACACTGCCACGCAGCGAGCTGAAGCTGCAGCAGGTCGTCGGTCGACACGTGGCCGCCCGCGATGGCCTCGCGCGTTTCGAGTTTGCGCGGCCACTTCTCCAGCACGGCAAGGAAGCGCTCCACGCCCCTGGCGGCGAGGATGGCGTGCGGGTGATCCACGTCGACCCGGCGCATGCCTTCCACCGCATGGTCGATCCCCTTGATGGCCGAACTCAGTAGCAGCATACGTGGCGTGTCGACAATCATCCGGGGATCGATCACCACCAGCCTGGGGGTCGTTTCGCGCACGGCATAACTGCGCTTGAACTTCTGGGGACCGACCGTTTCCGTCACGCCGAAGTAGTGGGAAAACTCCGAACCCGACAGGGTCGTCGGAATCGCGGCAATGGGCAGGTAGCGGCCGGTCTGCTGGAAATGCTGGTAGGAGACTGCCTTTGCGGCATCGAGTACAGAGCCGCCGCCGAGGGCGATGATCGATCCCGCATTGGCCTCGATGCATGCACGCAGTCCGTCGCGTACGGCGAAATCGGGCACATGCGGCGGCAGGCCGGTAAAGGTGCCCACGCCGTCGGCGATGGCAGGCCGCAGGTGCTCGCGGTTCAAGGCCTCAAGGAATTCCACGGTGAACGTCATCGGACGGCGGATGCCGTAGTTCCCCATGGAGGGGGCAACGGTTCTCAGCACGTCGTGTCCCCAGACAATCTCTTCCTGCGGCAAGCACTTCAACTGGTTCATTCCACTTCTCCACCATGTTTTCGTATGCGATCGGGGGCTCCGATCCCGAGTAGGAAGATAGGCGAATCGGGTTCGCGCGTGCGCGCGGGATTTGAGAACGGAGCGTTCAGGATTTTGGACGCCGCACATGCGCGAATGGGGCCTGTCGTTCGTTGTTTCCGGACGAAGCTTTCAAGTTTTGCCGTCTTCACAAGGCAGGGGACGTGTCTATGATCCTTTCCACCGTGGCGACCCCCACCACGAGAACGGAGACATGAAGATGGAGGCAATCCAGATGACCGAAGCGCTGATTCGCGGACGCCGCAGCAAGCGCGGCTTCCTTGACCAGCCGGTGCCGATCGAGACTGTCAGGGACATCCTGTCGGTCGCGAAATACGCGCCGAGTTCGAGCAACACGCAGCCCTGGCGCTGCTATGTGCTGACCGGAAAGGCGCGCGAGAAGATTGCGGGAGCCGCGGTCGAGGCGTATCGCGCCGATCCTGAGGGACTGGCGCCCGACTACCCGTTTTTTCCAAAGGAATTGCCGGCGCCATTCTCGTCGCGCTTCAATACGTTTCGTGGGATGCTGGGCGATGCGCAGGGCGTGCACAGGAGCGATATCGTCGGGCGCCGGCGCGACGTCGAACGGCAGTTCCGGTTCTTCGATGCGCCAGTGGGACTGATCTTCACCATGGACCGGCGCCTGGAATGGGCCAGCTTCATCTGCTACGGCTGCTTCCTTCAGAACATCATGCTGGCCGCGCGCGCACGGGGCCTGGACACCTGCCCGCAGCAGATCTGGTCGCTGCAATCGGCGGTGCTTCGTGAAGGCCTCGCCATTCCCGACGGGGAGATGATCGTGGCCGGAATGTCACTCGGCTATGCAGACAACAGTTTTCCGGAAAACAACATGGAGCTGCGCAAGCTGGAACTGGACGAGTTCGTCTCGTTCGTCGACCGGTGACACGCGGAACCGTCCAAGCCGCTCCCTGACCTGGAAAAGCGCGAAGAAGCCGATAGCCAGCGTTAGCGAGTCTCGGCAAATTGCGGAGAAGTCGAATCGTTAAGGCAGGCGCGCTTCACCGGCTGATGCGGATGCCCCGAGCCCTCAGCCGAAAAATAGAATACAGAGACGGAGGAGACATGATTAAAGTGCCCGCGAAGGTTTCTGCGGTGGTTGCGCTCGCTTGCTTGCTGGCCTCCAACGTCGAGGCAACCGAGAATGGTCAGACCAGTTACCCTGTTGGCGTCAATACCGTATTGAATGGAATTTTGCCACCGCCTGGTGAAACCCAGTTTTACAATTACACGCTCTACTACCATGCCGGAAAGTTCGCTGGCCCGCATGGAGAAAGTCTCCTGCCCGGGTTCCAGTTGAACGCGTTTATTGACGCCCCGCGTATCGTTCACACATGGGGCACTACATTCGGCCCCTTTACTCTGTCTAGTGGTGTAATCATCCCGCTCGTTCATATTCGGGCGGACACGCCAGGCGGCAGCGGCAAGCGCAATGGAATTGGAGACATCATCGTTGAGCCGCTGTACATCGGTTATTCAAATCCATCGCGATCATTCTTCGCCTACCTCACCACCGAAATTGCAGTGCCGAGCGGGTCCTACTCAGCGAACCGAGTGGCGAACACCGGCCGGAATGTATATGCGCTAACGCCGCAACTCAGCACGACATGGTTTCCCACGCCCGCAGTTGAAGTCTCTACCACCACGCTCGTAGAGATCAGTTCACGGAATTCAGCAACTCGATATCACTCTGGCGCGGTTGCCGCACTTGAGTATCTGCTTGGCTATTCGCTGAACAGCAAGTTCCAGCTCGGACTTCAGGGATATCTGCTGAAGCAGTTCACCGATGACAAAGTCAACGGCACGCCCGTCCCAGGGAATGGGTTTCGCGGGAAAGCGGTCGCAGTCGGGCCGCAACTACGATACATGTGGTCGCCGGCGGCCGGCATTGTGTTCAAGTATCAGCGCGAGTTCGAAGTGCAGAATCGGCCGCGAGGCAACAAGTTCTGGGTTGAACTGTGCTTCCCTCTTTGATCGACTGCCCGAACCGGCCGAGGTGGCGCACCGCGCATTGACGGTTGTGGCGCGAGCGGGCGCCGGCCACGGCAACGGCGGTCATTGGGGCGCCCGACCGTGGCACTGCGCACCCCCCTTGCAGTACCATGCGATGGCAGGCACACACCATTGGCCAACCCAACCGCTACCAAGGCAGCCAAATGCTGGATCTGAAAGACGTTTTTCACTTCGTGCAAGTGGTCGACCGCGGTGGCTTTACGTCTGCCGGCAACAGCCTGGGGCTGCCCAAGTCCACGTTAAGTCACAGGGTCAAGGAACTGGAGGCTTCGCTGGGGGTTCGCCTGATTAACCGGACCTCGCGCCAGTTTGCCTTGACCGACGTAGGCTCAGAGTTCTACCAGTACGCTGTCGCCTTGCTGCAGAGCGCCGACGTCGCGGAACAGGCGATGCGCCAGAGGCTCGCGGAACCCAGCGGGATTATCCGCGTGACGGTAGCGGTCGAGCTTGCGCAGTTTGCGCTGCGCCAGGTCCTGCCGACCTTCCTGAGCAGCCATCCCAAGGTCAGCATCGTGGAAATCGCCACGGACAGGCTCGTCGACGTTGTCGGCGAGGGCTTCGACCTGGCGCTGCGCGGACATACCTCGGCGCTGCAGGATTCCAACCTGGTCCAACGGCCCATTGTCAGGGCGCCATGGTACCTGTTTGCGGGTGCCGACTACCTCGAACGGATGCCACTCCTGGATGCACCGGAGCAACTTGCATCCCATGCCATCGTCTCGATGGTGCGCAAAGGGCCGCTGCAATGGCAACTGCGCGGGCCCGACGACAGGCTCGTCACCATCCCGGTCGAGCCACGCTTCCAGAGCAACAGCATGATGTCCCTGAAGGAGGCAGCCTGCGCCAACGTTGGCGTGGCAGCCCTGCCCGGGTATATCTGCCGGCCCGAGCTGCAGGCTGGCGTGCTGCGGCAAGTCCTGCCGGGCTGGATCGCCGCGGATGCGCGCATCTCCGCCCTCATGCCCTATCGGACCGGACTGCTTCCGGCGGTGCGGTCGCTGGTCGATTTCCTCGCCGCAGAGCTGCCCAAGGTCACCGCATTCGACGGCCGCTGACCCGGCACTACCTCCTCTGCCTCCAATGCCACGCGGGCCACGTCCCGTGTGTCCCGCCGGGCGTTCCATATTCATGGACGCTGCGTTCGGCGCCAGCCAGCTGCCAAGGCCGAGCCGATCCACTATCGTTTCCAACCAGGGATAAGCCAACCGCAACGTCACCCTGGAATGGATACATGAATCAGCTGAACTGCCTGCCACAAGACGCGATCTTCTCTGGCCACGACATACTTCCGACGGCTGTCGCGTCGCTCGACCAGCACGGCATCCGACGCCCATCCCGAACGACGGCCCCGCATTCCATGGGCTTGCGCAGCGCGCTGGATGCCCTTGCCACGCGGCAGATCACCGCGACGGCATTGACGGAGCAGGCGCTCGAACGCGCGGAAGCCAGCAAGCGGCTGCTCAATGCATTCTCGGCGATCGATTGGGACCGTGCCCTGAAGGCGGCCGCGGAAAGCGATCGCCGCTATGGCGAACGCCGGCCGCGGCCACTGGAAGGGCTGCCCATTGCGGTCAAGGATCTGATCGACACCAAGGGCATGGAGACCCGCTACGGTTCCGCAGCCTATCTCGGTCATGTGCCAGCCGCCGATGCGGAGATCGTGAAAACTCTGGTGGAGCGCGGCGCGATCATCATAGGCAAGACCACGACCCACGAATTCGCGTGGGGCGTGACAACCGCCAGCGCCAGGTTTGGCGATACCCTGAATCCGCTGGACCATACACGCATACCCGGGGGTTCCAGTGGTGGTGCCGCGGCGGCGATTGCGCACGGTGCCATCATGGCGGGCGTGGGCACGGATACCGGCGGCTCGGTCCGGATTCCCGCCGCACTGTGCGGCGTCGTCGGATACAAGCCCACGCTCGGCACGTTATCCACGCGCGGCGTGTTCCCCCTGGCGCCCACTTGCGACCACGTTGGCCTGCTCGGCGAGCAGGTCGACGACGTGCTGTTGCTCGCCGATGCCGTCGACATCAAGGTTCCCGAGAGCGATGCGTGGCTGTCCGCAAGGCTGGGCGTCATTCGTGACATTGCACCGGTTCCACTCAGTCCTGAGATTGCGGTGCCATTTGATGGCGCGATGAAGCGGCTGGCGCAAGTCTTTTCCTGCGTGAACGTCAGCACTTCCGGCCTGTTCGATGCGGTATTCGGTGCCTTCGCGAGCATCGTCCTGATCGAAGGCGGCATCGAGCATTTCCGCCGCAATGACTGGGACCGTATCTCGACGCACTACAACCCGGAAACCGTCGACCGGCTGAAACGCGCCGAAACCATGGACCTGCGCGCCTATGCAGCGGCCCAGCAGGCCAGGCGAGATTTCACGGCGAGGCTGCACAAGGTGATGTCGACGGTTGACTATCTCGTGCTGCCGACATGCCCGTGCACCGCACCGCATCTCGATGCCGGCACCGTCAGCATTGGCGCCTGGACCGGCACCGTCCGCGAGGCGCTGATGACCTATACGGCGCCGTTCAATGTCGCGGGATTTCCTGCCATCTCGATTCCCCTGGCGACCGGCGAACGCAGCCTTCCCGCGGCCTTGCAGATCGTCGCGAAGCCCGGCGACGACGGTGCGCTGCTGCAGATTGCACAGCAGATGGAGCTGATGCTGCGAACGGGCACCGCCCAAAATGAGTTGCTAGACGTCAACCCAACAACCAGGAGACAACGATGAACGATAGCGCCAAACCTGAGTCCCAGGAAGCCAGCAATGAGCCATGACAAACTGACGAATATGGCGGCTGGTGCCCGTGCCGCCATCGCGGACCCGGCGCGAATCTCTCTCGTGGGAAGTGACGCCAACCCGCGCTTCGAACTGTTCCACGCCGCCAGTTCGCTCTGCTCGCAGAAAGTGCGCACGGTACTGTTCGAGAAGCAGTTGCCGTACCGTTCGAACGATATGATGATCCTCGGTTCGATGGGGCCGGATGGCCTTGTTCCGGCCGAGCACTACCATCCGCCCTACGTCCGACTGCGGTTGCTTGCAGGCCGGGAAGTGGGGCGGGAATTTGTCAGCGGCTATAGCGGGCGCACTTCGGTGGAGACCGAAGGCTTTGATCCCTGCACGGTCCCGTTGCTTGTGGACTACGAGGCTGGCCGCGTCATTGCCGATTCCAAACGGATCTGCTGCTATCTCGATGCGGTATCGCGCGATCCCATTGATCTCGTGCCGGGGGATGCCGATGCGCGTGCCCGGGTGATGCACCAGGTGAACATCGTCGATCAGCTCCCGAACGGCACCTTGCTCTACGGCTTTCATCCCGATGCCGACCGGCGGCCTGAAGCGCTCAAGACAGCCATGGAAACGGTCTACGACTACAAGATCCAGGCACTCGAAGCCATGATTGACGCCAATGCCGACGATGCGGAGCTGGTTGCAGCCTATCGCGCGAAGATCGCGAAGGAGCGGGGTGGCAAGTCGGTCCGCCACGATGCGGCATTTCAGCGCGCCGCACGTCGGCACGTCGCGGGCCTCTTGGCGGACCTCGACCATGCGCTTGGTTCGTCGTCACCGTACCTCAGGGGGGAATCATTCTCGCTCGGCGATGTGCTGTGGGGTGTCAACCTGGTCCGGATGGCTTATCTGGGGCTTGCGTCGATGTGGGAAGGCCTGCCCAACGTCGTGCGATATGTGGATGCGCTGGCCAAGCGTCCGTCCCTGTGCAAGGAAGCGGTCCAGGCTACGGTCGATTCCATGCCGCCTTCGCACTATATGCATGGCATGGCCCGCTGCGGGGAGGCGGTGCCGGTGTAGTCCGCCAGCCCGATGGCACCGGCCAATGCCGGCGCCTGTGGCGGAAGGGGAATGCGCGGAGACTCTGAATCTCCGCCCATTTGCTTTCTCAGGCCGTCACGGGCCGGGTCCCGGCGGATGCGCGCCCTGGGGTATGATCGGAGGTCAAGATCACATCCAGATCCGATCCGTTGCCACCGCCGGCAATGATTCGCTTTCCCATGCATCGGCGTTGCGGCACTGCCCGGATACGTCTGCCAGGCTATGACGAAGTCACCGGCTCAGGACCCATCCAATGCTGCGCCGCTGCATGAGCAGATCTATGCACGGATTCGTGCCTCGATCCGGCAAGGGCAACTGAAACCCGGGCAGCGGGTGCCATCCTTGCGTGCGTTTGCGGGCGAGCTAGGCGTAGCGCGCGGGACCGTTCAGGTCGCCTATGAGCGGCTCCTGGGCGAAGGCTACCTGATCGCCAGAGGCCCCGCGGGGACGTTTGTTTCCGAGCAAATTGCGCCATCGCGCCCCCACCGCGTGGCCGCAGCGGCTGGATCCAGCCGCACGCCACCGAACCAGGAACTTACCGAGTTTTCTATCGAAACAGAGGGTGGAATCCCCGCGCCGTTGCAACTGGGGCTTCCCGCGCTGGATGAGTTCCCGCGGAAACTATGGACGAGGTTGATGGCGCGGCAAGTACGCAGCGCCGGCTCGCTGACCAGGCCGGCGTCAGCCGGATTTGGCCCGCTGCGAGAAGCGTTGGCCGCTTACCTGCAGCGCTCACGGGGCATCGACGCCCAGCCGCACCAGGTGTTCGTCGTGCCGGCCTATACGGCCAGCCTTGCGCTGATTGTGGATGCGCTCAGGCTGGCGGGCGAAAGCGCCTGGGTTGAGGATCCCAGCTACCCGCCGACAGCCCAGTCACTCAGGCGCCTGAACCTGCAGGTCCGGAATGTGCCAGTGGATGATCATGGCCTCGACGTCGATTTTGGGTGTCAGCATTTTCCAGAGGCGCGCCTGGCCGTAGTGACGCCATCGCACCAGAGCCCGACTGGCGTGGCACTGACACTGCAACGTCGCGTCGAACTGCTCGACTGGGCCGGTGAGCGGGGCGCATGGATCATCGAGGACGACTACGACGGCGAGTTTCGTTACCGCGGCCACCCGTTACCGGCCTTGAAGAGCCTGGATACATGCGACCGGGTGATCTATTGCGGCACGCTTAGCAAGGTGCTGTACCCGGGGCTACGGCTCGCTTACGTGGTCGTGCCACAGAGTCTGGTGCCGACAATGGATCTGGCCTGCAGGCGCACGGTGCATGGCGGCTGCCCTGAACTCTTGCAAGCCGTGGCGGCGGAGTTTATTGCGCAGGGGCACTTCGCCCGGCACATCAAACGCATGCGCACGCTTTACGCGCGACGACGTGCAATGCTGGCCGAGGCGCTGGCTCCATACAAAACGGACGGCTTCACTGTTTGCCTGCAGGATGGCGGCATGCACCTTCTGGTCGACGTCAGGGACGATCTTGACGATCTGGCGATGGCCCGTCGTGCGCGCGAGGCAGGATTCGCCGTCCATTCGCTGACCGCCTGGCGGCAGGGTGCGCCCGGGCGGCGTGGCTTGATGATGGGTTTTACCAATCTGCGCAGTCAGACTGAAGCCGATCGCCTGGTTGCCGAGCTGATGCGCGCGCTGAAAGCATAGACGATCGTCAGGGGACGCTTGACCGTTGATTCCGCGCGGCTCGCGTCCATCATTATCGAAGCCTGGGAAGGGGCGGTCCTGCGCAGCAAGGTCGAGCGCAATGGCGACGCCTGCCGACGCGCTACCAACCATCGGTCATACCGCCCCATGTCGATGGCCCAGTCGAAAACAATAAACATGTGCCTGTTGACTGAGTCATCGTCCATTTACATTGGGGCCTGCACAAGCCAGCACGCACCGGCACCATGACCAGGGACCTGATGCCCAGACATATTCAAGGAAACGCGCGCACGCGCCAATAGAGGAGTCTCACCATGTCTTCAGATCGCAGCCTCGATCAAGGCCTATCGCGACGTAACCTGTTGTTGGGCGGGGCGGCCACAGCCAGCGCGCTGGTGGCTTCCGGCTTGCCCGGACCTGCGGCGGCGGCACCGTCGGCAGAAAAGTCGACCACCGCAAAGGCAAGCGGCAAGGCTTCAGGCGGCTACATCACGGCAAAGGACGGCACCCAGCTCTATTTCAAGGACTGGGGCGCCGGTCGCCCCGTTGTATTCAGTCATGGCTGGCCACTGAGCTCGGACAGTTGGGAATCCCAGATGATGCTCGTTGCGTCGGAAGGGTATCGCGCCGTTGCACATGACCGTCGTGGCCACGGTCGTTCAAGCCAGCCATGGAATGGCAACGAGATGAACACTTATGCTGACGACCTGGCCATTGTGTTCGAAACCCTTGACCTGCGGGACGCCATCCTGGTGGGCTTCTCCACGGGTGGTGGCGAGGTGGCCCGGTACATCGGCCGGCACGGTGCGCGACGCGTTTCAAAGGTGGTGCTGGTTTCAGCCGTGCCGCCTTTGATGGTGAAGACCGCCGCCAATCCGCGCGGACTGCCAATCGAAGTATTCGACGGCCTGCGTGCCGCACAACTTGCCAATCGGTCGCAGTTCTACAAGGACGTGCCGGCGGGGCCGTTCTATGGCTTCAACCGTCCCGGTGCAAAGCCGTCGCAGGGGTTGATCGACGCATGGTGGGCGCAGGGCATGCAGGGTGGACACAAGAGTACGTACGACTCGATCAAGGCATTTTCTGAGACCGACTTCACCGAGGATCTCAGGAAGATCGATGTGCCGACCCTGATCATCCACGGCGACGACGATCAGATCGTGCCGATCGACGCCGCTGGACGCGCATCGGCAAAGCTCGTCAGGAATGCGAAGCTGATCGTCTACCCCGGTGCGCCGCATGGGCTCACAGACACCCACAAAGACAGATTCAACGCCGACCTGTTGGCATTCATCCGTAGTTGAAACGACGCCGCATCTGCCGGGCCCCACGAAGGCGCCGGCAGACTGGGCCCACCATAAGAGGTACTTCCCATGTGCAACCACAATAGCCCCTATGCAGATCCCGTTGATCCGGCTCTGCCGAAGTCCTGCATTACGCTGGACCTGTCCCGCACCGCGCTCGTCGTGATCGACCCGCAGATCGACTTCATGAGCCCCGAAGGCCGCAGCTGGGGCGTGGTGGGAGAAAGCGTGACGGAGCAGAACCTCGTGGCCAACCTGGTCCGTCTGTTCGAGGCAGCAAAACAGGCGGGCATCACGGTCGCCATCTCTCCCCACTATTACTTTCCCCATGATCACACATGGAAAGTGCAGGGCCCCGCCGAAATGTTCCAGCATGCCATCGGCATGTTCGACCGTCCGGGCGCGCTGAACCTGGACGGATTCCGTGACTCGGGCGCGGACTTCGTGCCGGAGCTCAAGCCGTATATCGAGGATGGCAAGACCATCATCTGCTCCACGCACAAGCTGTACGGCCCGCAGGCCAACGACCTTGTCCTTCAATTGCGCAAGCAGCGCGTCGACCAGGTGATCCTTGCGGGCATGGCCGCCAATCTGTGCGTCGAATCTCATCTGCGGGATCTGCTGGAGCAAGGTTTCGAAGTTGCTGTCGTGCGCGACGCCGTAGCAGGGCCGAAGCTACCTGAAGGGGACGGATATCACGCGGCACTGGTCAACTTCCGCTTCATCGCAAACGCGCTGTGGGATACCAACGAAACCGTGCAGCGGTTGGCAGTAAAGGTTGAAGCAGCCGCGTAGCGCCCTTCTTGCGCCAGGGGCGACAGCCCCTGGCGCGGCAATGGCAGGGTGCATCAATGTCTGGTTCAAAGAATGCATAGAGGCGACTCACATGCCCAAGATTCCTTCGCGCTACAGCTATTTCGCCTATGGTGTTATCCAGGCCGGCTTGACCTGCTCCATCGCTGCTGCCATCGCAAGCCTTCCATTTGCAGAAGAGGGCCGGTTCTTTCAGCACTGGCTAAGGTCCTGGAGCGTCTCCTGGCTGACCATGCTGCCGGTCGTCGTGTCGGCCACGCCCTTCATTCGCCGCCTGGTCGATCGCATGACAAACCACTCTTAGGTCATACCGTCCTTGTCGATGGCCTAGTTGAAAACGATAAACATGTGCCTGTTGACTGTGTCATCGCTCAACTACATTGAAGCCTGCACAACCAGCACGCATCGGCACCATGACCAAGAACCTGACGCTCAGACATGCGGAAACGGAGGCCGAGATCCGTGCCTGCTTCCCTGTCATGCGGCAACTGCGCCCCAGGCTGCAAATGCCGGAAGACTTCCTCGACGCCGTCATGCTGCAACGCGGACAAGGGTACCGGCTGCTCGCGCTCTGGGACGATGGCAAAGCTGTTGCGCTGGCCGGATATCGGCGTCTTGACAACCTCATCCACGGGCGCTTTCTGTACGTCGACGACCTGATCACCGATGCCGAAGGCCGGGGGCGGGGTCACGGCGAGCGTCTGCTGCAAGCGCTTTGCGAGCTTGGACGCACAGAAGGCTGCCAGCGACTTGTCCTGGATACCGCACTCGCGAAAGCGCTGGCCCAGCGCTTCTATTTCCGTTCCGGCCTGCTCGCCAAGGGCCTCCACTTCTGCATGGAGCTGCAATGAAGCTCCTCAACCTGCTGCTGCTGCTCGATTGCAGCCCGCGCCGTGACTATTCCACGAGCCGGCGCTCCGAGTCGAGCTGGCGCGGGGATGCCGCGTTCCCTAACATGGAATCGTTCCACCTTCCTCAGCACGGAGAAGCATCATGAAGATTGTCGTCATTGGCGGGACCGGCCTGATCGGCTCGAAGACCGTCGCCATTTTGCGCCAGGGCGGCCACGAGGTCGTGGCCGCCTCGCCCAGGAGCGGTGTCAACAGCATCACTGGCGAGGGGCTCCAGGAGGCCCTCGCCGGCACTCAGGTGGTGATCGACCTTGCCAATTCCCCGTCGTTTGAAGACAAGGCGGTGCTGGAGTTCTTCGAGACCTCCGGCCGCAACCTTCATGCGGCGGAGACCAAGGCGGGCGTTCAGCACCATGTCGCGCTGTCCATCGTCGGCACCGACCGGACGCCCGAGAACGGCTATTTCCGTGCCAAGGTCGCGCAAGAAAAACTGATAGAGGCCTCCAGCATCCCCTACACCATCATCCGCTCGACCCAGTTCATGGAATTCATCGGCGGCATCGCCGATTCCAGTGCGCAAGGAAATATCGTCAGCCTATCGCCTGGGCTGTTCCAGCCGATTGCGGCGGACGACGTTGCCGCAATCGTTGCCGATGTGGCGCTCGCGCCACCGCGAAACGGCATCGTCGAGATCGCCGGCCCGGAACGAGCCCCGTTCAACGAGATCGTCGCCCGCTATCTCAAGGCGGTTGGCGACCCGCGTGAAGTCGTGCGCGACCCCGAGGCCCGCTACTTCGGCGGCCGGGTCGAGGAACATTCGCTCGTGCCGTTGGGCGAGGCGCGCCTCGGGCGCATCGGCTTAGAGGAATGGCTGCGTCAATCGCAGCAACGATAGGCCGCAGGGCGCATGCCCACGCAAGCAGCACCGCGTTCGTCAGTATCACATTGAGCAGATCACCAGGAGCAAACATGACCCAACGTACGAATTACTTCCAGCAATCCCCGGAACTGTCCAAGAAGCTCATGGAGTTCGGCGCGCTGTTCCAGAAGACCACGATTGAAGTGCCCATTCGCGAGCTCGTCGAGATTCGCGCGTCGCAGCTCAATGGCTGCGCGTTCTGCGTCGACATGCATATCAAGATGGCGAAGATCCACGGCGAGCGCGAATTGCGCCTGCATCATGTGGCGATCTGGCGCGAGTCGACGCTGTTCTCGCCGCGCGAACGCGCCGCGCTGGCCTGGACCGAGGTGCTGACGAGGCTTCCCGCCGACGGCGTGCCCGACGATATCTATGAGGGCGTGCGCACCCAGTACAGCGAGAAGGAACTGTCGGACCTCACCTTCCTGGTGGGGGCGATCAATACCTGGAATCGCCTGAACGTGGCGTTCCGCATGGTGCCTGGTTCGTCGGACAAGGCGTTCGGGCTCGACAAGGCCAACCTGGAGTGATGCCATGAAGACGGTCACTTCCGTTGCGGCAGCCCTTGTGTTGTCGTGCCTGACGGTTGCAAAGCCGGCCGCCGCCGCGCCGGAGGCGAGTGTCACGCCCCTGGTCAAGGAAGCGTTGCCCGAATATCCGGGGAAGGAAGCCGAGATGATCATCGTGGAGTATCCGCCGGGCAGCGCCGATCCCGTGCATCGCCATGACGCCCACGCCTTCGTCTACGTGCTCGAGGGCAGCATCGTCATGGGCCTCAAGGGCGGAAAAGAGGTAACGCTCAAACCGGGCGATACCTTCCACGAAGGTCCCAACGATATCCACACCGTCGGACGCAATGCCAGCAAGACGCAGCCAGCAAAGTTTGTCGTGTTCCTGCTCAAGAAAAAGGGCGCGCCGATCCTGACGCCGGTGAAGTAGTCGTCGTCCCTTCAGGCACCGGCAATGCCGGTGCGCACTGTCCGGCACGGCAAGAGCGGCGCTGCCGCATGCTCTTGCCGTGCCGCTGTTTTCCGGGGTGGCGTGAAGGGTTGTGGGACGGAAATTGATACTACGTCGGTTTCTTGGCAATATCACCATGACAAAACCAGGTCCCGGGTAGCGATCTGGTCGGTGGTGAGGCGGTTGGCCGTGCTGCCCCTGCCGGCAGTTCGGACCTTGGATCCGCGAACTGCCGCACTGCCGCGAGACGCGCACCATGCACCTGGGAAAATCGTACACAATATCCGAGTTCACGTTCTGGTCGAGACGGCAACTTTATGCCTCGCTGGCATGCGGTTCGCTGCCCGTAGTCCTTTATCAGTTCTTCGGGCTGAAATGGCTGTCGATTCCGGTCGCGGTTGTGGTGCTGCTGGGCACCGCCACGTCATTCATCGTGGGTTTCCGGAATGTGCAGACCTACAGCAGGGCCCTGGAGGCACAGCAGATCTGGACTGAGATCCTGACCGGCAGCCGGTGTCTGGGTATGATGAGCCAGGACTTTCTGGCAGGGCAGGCGGCCGGGCGGGATCTGGTTCTCCGCCATTGCGCGTGGCTGACGGCGCTCCGCTACCAGCTGAGAACCCCAAGGATCTGGGAAAGCGCGGGCAAGGCATCCAACGTGGAATACCGGAAGTACTACCGGGTTCCAGAGTGGGAGACGCCATTGCACGAGGCGCTTGCGCGGTATCTGCCACAGGCCGAACTCGACTCGCTTGCGCACGCCGAGAGCAAGACAAGCCGGTTGCTGGGAACGCAGTCGGCGACGATCAGGCGGCTCCTTGACGCTGGCGAGATCGGCAATGCCTTCTATCTGGAGTTGGTGGGATCGATCAGAGGCTTCTTCGCGCAGCAAGGACGGGCGGAGCGTATCAAGGACTATCCGTATCCCAGGCAATATGCGGTCGTCAACAAGCTCTTTGTCCGTACGTTTTGTCTGCTACTGCCTTTTGGCATTATTACGGAATTCGAAAAGCTCAATGCCAGCGTTTCAGGCGTCATGCATGGCAACATGATCTGGCTGGTCATTCCATTCAGCACGATGATCTCCTGGATGTACCTCGCGCTGGAGCAAGTGGGCGAAAGCACGGAGAACCCGTTCGAAGGAAACGCCAATGATGTGCCCATGGCACAGATCTGCCGGAAGATCGAACACGAACTCATGGACATGCTGGGCGAGAAGTGCGATATCCCCGCGCCGACGGCCGAGCACGGTATTGTCCTCTGACCACTCAAGTTTATCGCTTTAGTCGGGCGTTCTGTCATGACTGCGGGACGTGCGTCGCGTGTAGGTATCCACGCCCGTGGTGTAGTGCGAGCGCATGAAGTACACCGCCGCGAATCCCAGGAAGGAGAGGGTGGCGAGCACGCGCAACTCCGACTTCGGCAGGATCTTGCCAACCACCGGGGCCATCAGCACGGTGAAGACGGGCGAGCTGAACCAGTCCAGGTTCTTGCCCTTGTCGAGCATGATCTGCAGCGACGCAACCCAGGTGACCAGCGATGCCAGGCCTACCATGTCGATCGACAGCTTGCGCGTCGGCGTTTTTCGGTCGCGGTAGATCGCCCAGGTCACGGCAGCGGCGAACAGGCCGCGGCGAGCAGCGTGGTCAGGTTGGGCGCCACGCCGCATCGCCAGGACGACAGCACGAACAGCAGGATGGCGCCGACGAACAGGCGGACCTGTCCGATCCGCTGCGTGAGCCAGCCGGTCAGCGGGATCGCGACAGCATTGGCCGCGGCGAACAGCGTGATCACCCAGGTGCCTTCGTCGATCGAGACACCGAGGTTGCCGGCGATCGTCGCAAGAATTCTTGCAATGACGGGCTTATCCCAGTGTTGTCACCGGTAGTGGCGCGAGTTAATGCCCTGGCGGTTCCAGACAGCCGTCATGCCTTAGGGCGATATGTCCGCAATACCTCGTTATCCCGAGGATTGTCAATTTTCTGGCATTCCCCACGCCTCCGCTTGCCTACCATCATCGCATCGAGCGGGATCAATGGCGGATGGAGATAAGGATGAAGGTTCTTTCAGGAATGCAGGCGGACGCAGTGCACGAATTGAATGGCGACGCGTTGGCGTCCGGCGAGCAGGTAGTCGCGGACGGCGACATCGAGTTGACCTACCGGGGGATTACGCTTCGATTGATGCCATTGCTGTTCATCTGCTGCGTACTAAACCATATCGACCGTATCAACATCGGATATGCGCAACTGCAGATGAGGTCCGAACTGGGCTTTTCTGCCGCAGTGTATGGCATCGGGGCCAGCATGTTCTATGTGGGCTACCTGCTGTTCGAGATACCGAGCAATCTTGTCATGCAGAGGATTGGTGCCCGCAAGACCCTCTTGCGAATCATGTTGCTCTGGGGCTTGGCGTCGACCGCAACGCTGCTTGTCAGAACCCCGATGGAGTTCTATATCGTCCGCTTCCTGCTCGGCGTCTTCGAAGCAGGATTCTTTCCCGGCGTCGTGCTCTACCTTACGTTCTGGTACCCACCAGAGCGACGCGCCAGGATCATCGCCATGCTCATGGCAGCCGGAGTTGCCGCGGGCATGATCGCAGGTCCGCTGTCAGGATGGATCATCCAGAACCTCAACAGCCTGTGGGGCCTGAAGGGATGGCAATGGATGTTTGTGCTGCAGGGCCTCCCGGCTTCCTTGCTAGGCATTATTGCCTACTTCTACCTGACAGATCAGCCGGAGCAGGCCACGTGGCTGAGTGAAAGGCAACGCCAATTGGTTGCTTCGCATACGGCCCTTGTGCCACATCAAACGCCGGCATCTGGAGGCGGCGGGATCCGCGGCATATGGCGACTGCCGTCGTTCTTCGCGCTTGGATACCTGTACTTCGCGATTAGCTGTGGCGCCTACACGCTCAGCTTCTGGCTACCAGAGATGATTCATGGCTGGGGATTCTCGAACGTACAGGAAGTCGGTTTCTACTCGCTCATTCCGTACTCCATCGGCATGCTGGCCATGTTTTGGGTCGCGCGTCGGTCGGATGCGCGCCGCAGTCACAGGCAGAGCTTTGTCATCGCCACTTGCGTTGCAGCGCTCGGACTTGCTGCGACAGCTTGTACAACAGGCAGCCTGTGGATGTCGATGACCCTTGTTTCGGCAGCGACCGCTGGTGTTGTATCGGCGTTCCCGGTCTTCTGGGCAATTGCGACCAGCGTCTTGCCGAAGAACGTGGCCGCTGTAGGGATAGCCGCAATAACGACCCTTTCGGGCCTGGCCGGAGTGCTTTGCCCAGCTTCGATGGGCTTGCTGAAGACAGCAACAGGAAGCACTTCAATTGGATTGTATGTCCTTGCGGCGCTGCTGGTCTCAGCCGGCGTAGTCATGTCGCGGCTTCATGGCGTGGATCGCGCTTTGCCTTCGACCGCCCCTAGTCGTCGAACGACATGAGAACGTCCATGGAAACGATCTCGACGTGCCCGTAGCGCAAGGCAACGGCACCTTGCGCAGCCATCGCCTTGAGTTCAAGAGCAAGTGTCTGGCGCGAAATGCCAAGCATCATGGCGAGCGTATCCTGGGAAACAGGGATTTTCGCCCGATGCTCGGCAGCCAGAGTTGCGTCACCACGAGCAAGACGCATCAAACGACGGGCGATCCTTGTACGAGTGGAATGGAGCGTCGCGTCTTCGAGCATCTGATAGAGCAGGCTCGTGTGCTGGCACAGCAGTACGGCGATGGCTCTCGCAAACACGGCGTTCTGCATAAATGCATTGAACGCTTCAGGGCTGAGCTTCAGGACAAGAGCGGCCTCGACCGCGGTAACGTCAAAAGCGCTTGGCCACCCGGTAATGGTGGACATTTGTCCGAACCAGTTGCCTTGCTCGAGGATGACGAGGATGCCTTCCTTGCCGTCACTGCGGACGCTTGACGCCTTCAAGCGTCCGTCAACGATACCGAAGAAGCCGGCCGGCGGATCGCCGCGCCGGAACAATGACTCGCCAACGGCGAGTCGTACCTGGGTACTGTTTCCCACCAGGTTTTGTCGCTCGGCCATGGGCAGCGATTGAAACCACGGGTTTCCGGACATTTTCTCAATGAGGGGCGCGTTGAGATCCATGGTGGGGCAGTCGAAAGCGCTTAATGAATCCTGCAATTGCAAGACATCTTACAGACTGGCGAGACGGTCCGCTCGTAGCATGCGAGCACGCTGCACCGCAGTAGCGGTTTGATTGAAGCCAGGACGGTCTGCGGTTCGAGTTCACGGCCAGCCCTGCAATGACCCTTCACCGTGGAGTGACATCATCATGCGTATGCAAATCGGGACATTCCTTGCCCGCAGACTCAAGGAGGCGGGTGTACGTCACGTTTTTGGCGTGCCTGGCGACTTTAACCTGTCGTTCCTCGAGCAGATCCATGATGCCCGTGGTATCGAGTTCGTCGGAAACTGCAATGAGTTGAATGCCGCCTACGCTGCGGACGGGTATGCCCGTACTTCGGGCCTTGCGGCGTTTGTCACCACCTTTGGGGTCGGAGATCTCGCCGCCATCGGAGGCATCGCGGGAGCGTACGCCGAGAACGTGCCGGTCGTACATATCACGGGCGCGCCGCCGCTCCACGCAGTCAACAGTGGTGCGCTCGTCCACCATACGCTGGTGGACGGCGATTACGAGAACATCGGCCGCTGCATGTCCGAGTTCACCGTTGCCCAAGCGCGTATCACGCCTGCCAACGCCGCATACGAGATCGATCGGGTATTGCGATCCTGCTGGCTGGAGCGCCGGCCCGTACACCTGCAGTTACCGTCGGATGTCACCCACATCGTCGTTGAAGTGCCGGACGCGCCACTCTTGCTTGCCGACCCTGCGAGCGATCCGCGGCAACTCCGCGTCGCGGTTCAGCGCATTGTCGAAGCGCTCGACGCCGCCCGCGCTCCCGTGTTGCTTGTCGACGCAGACGCGGATCGTTTTGGCGTGACGGACCTTATCGTCAAGATCGCGGAAAAGTGTGCCATCCCATGCGCATCGCTCATGCCGGCGAAGGGCGCAATCGATGAAACTTGCAGCCACTATATCGGCAGCTACGCCGGTGCCGCGAGCGCCGCATCAGTGCGCCACGTCGTCGAGAACACGGACTGCCTGATCGGCGTGGGCCTGCGCTTCACCGACTCGAGCACGGCGCTATTCTCACAGCGAATCAATATGGAGTCCTTTATCGATCTGCGCCGGCACGATCTGAGTATCGGTACGACCCAGATGCCGGGCGTCACGCTACGGGACGTACTCGCCGGAGTTCACGAGAGTGCGAAGTCCAATTCCCGACCGCTCGCGGGTGAGTTGTCTGCCCCTGCGAACCTCACCGATCCGGCGCCGGTATCCGACGATGCCCCCCTGACGCACGCCACACTCTGGCCTCGCGTCCGCCGGTTCCTGCAGCCCGGTGATGTGATCGTGGGCGAAGCCGGCACTGCGCATGCGGGGCTTGTTTCGATGAGCTTGCCGGCGGGCGCAAGTTACATTGCGGCGCCAACGTGGGGCGCTGTCGGCTTTTCGTTGCCGGCGCTGTTCGGCTCGCATGTGGGTGCGTCGTCGCGGCGGCACCTGCTTTTCATCGGCGACGGCTCGTTCCAGTTCACTGCCCAGGAACTGTCTTCGATACTGCGCCGAGGCTTGAAGCCGGTAATCTTCCTGCTGAACAACGGCGGATACACGATAGAGCGGATGATCCTGGGAGAGAACTCCGCATATAACGATGTCGACAACTGGCGGTATACGGACCTGGCCCGTGCCTTCGA
Organism: Cupriavidus necator; assembly: GCF_016127575.1. Taxonomy (NCBI): domain Bacteria; kingdom Pseudomonadati; phylum Pseudomonadota; class Betaproteobacteria; order Burkholderiales; family Burkholderiaceae; genus Cupriavidus; species Cupriavidus necator. The sequence goes on along the minus strand of NZ_CP066019.1, from coordinate 1,492,845 downwards.
CCGGCACGACAGGTCGCTATCGATCGAGGTGCGCACGGTAGGCGAGCTGGACGTGGCGCTCGGCCGCGCCGAATCCGCGGACTGTCTTGTTTTTGTCGAACTGAACCTGCCGAAGATGGACGCGCCCGCGCTATTGAAGCAGTTTGCCTGCCACCTGGCCAACTTCGACTATGGCGAGTGCGGTCCGAGGAATTCTGCGCCTGACCTTACACAAGGAGCAAAGGCACCCGCTCACCGCGCGCATGGCGAAAGGGTTGGAGCGTGACACTCGCCATCAGCCAACGGGAGACACCATGAAGGGCATTGCCAACCAGAACGAAGTCCTTGCCATCGAAACGCAAGGCATGCCGGCGGACCTGCCTCACAGTACATACGAGATGATCTGCCGTGGCGCGGCCATCAATCCGTCGGCGCCAGCGCTCTCATACTTTCCTTGCGCCGACGCATTTCGCGATATCGAGTGCTGGAGTTATGGGGAACTGATCCGGGACATCACGCGGACGGCAAACATGTTCGGCAGGATCGGTGCAGGGCCGCGTTCAGTGATCGGGTATGTTCTCCCCAACTTGCCCGAAACGCATTTGGTGATCTGGGGTGGCCAAGCAGCGGGTATCGTTTGCGCTATCAGTCCGCTTCTCGAAGGCGAGGCGATCGCCGAGTTGCTCGGCGCAGCCGGTGCCAGCGTCCTTGTGACGCTGGCACCTTTCCCCGGGGCCGACCTTTGGCAAAAAGTGCAGCCCGTTCTGCACAAGATCCCGTCCTTGCGGCATCTTGTGCTCGTGAATATGGCTGATCGCGTGCCAGGCCCACGGCGTTTCGCCGACCGAATGGCGGCGGAGGATGGCGCGCTGGGTCGCGCGGTCCCGGCGCACCTCCAGTTGCACGACTTCGGTACCACCATCGCGCGTGAATCGGGAACCAGGCTTGACAGCGCTCGCCGTTTCAACGCCGGCGACTCGTCGTCTTACTTCTGTACGGGCGGTACCACTGGTATGCCGAAGATTGCCATGCGATGTCATGGTAATGAAGTCGCCAACGCCTGGAGCGCGGGCCAGTTTTTCGGGGAAAGCATCGGTCCTGGCAAGACGATCTTTTGTGGCCTTCCGCTTTTCCATGTCAATGCCGTCATGGCGACTGGCTTACTGCCTTTCTCCAGAGGTGCTCACGTCATACTCGGAACGCCTCATGGTTTTCGCGGTGAAGGTGTGGTCCAGCGATTCTGGGAGATCGTAGCGCACCATCGCGTCAACTTCTTCGGCGCGGTGCCAACGCTCTATGCTTCGCTTCTGGACGTCCCCGTCAACGCGCACGATATCAGTTCACTTGAATATGGCCTGTGTGGCGCTGCGCCGATGCCAGCCGAAGTTTTCCGCACTTTTCAGGAACGAACGGGAATCCGGATCCTTGAGGGCTATGGTCTGACAGAGGGGACGTGCGTAAGCGCAGTCAATCCTCCGAACGGCGACCGCAGGCTCGGCTCGATCGGCCTGCGCGTCCCGGGTCAGGAAATGAAAGCGGTTGTTGTCGATGATGCCGGCCGGTACGTGCGTGACTGTTCCATCGGTGAAGTGGGGCTGCTGGTCATCTCGGGAGCGAACGTGTTCGGCGGCTACTTGCGTGACGAACAGAGCGAGAAGCTCTGGCTCGAACTGGGCGACGGCAGGCGCTGGCTCAACACCGGAGACCTGGGTCGTTGCGATACCGACGGCTATTTCTGGCTTGTCGGACGCATGAAGGACCTGATCATTCGAGGTGGCCACAATATTGATCCCACTGCAATCGAGGAGCCACTTCATCGCCATCCGTCGGTCCAGATCGCCGCCGCCGTGGGTCGCCCCGACGTGTACGCGGGCGAGTTGCCAGTGGCATATGTGCAGCTCACACCTGGCTCCACGGCGACTGAGTCCGAGCTCGCCGAGTTCATCCGCGCCGAAATCGGTGAGCGTGCCGCGTTGCCCAAGCGAATCAGGATCGTCGACAGGATTCCGCTCACGGGTGTCGGCAAGATCTTCAAGCCGGAACTGAGGCGGCGCGAGGCCGCTGACGTGGCGCGCTTGGCGCTTGCCGAAGCCGGGATCGATTGTGAGGAAGTCATGGCGACCACAGCCGCGCCGGGCGGAATCCGGATTTCTGTCGAACTCCACGCTTCCAATCTCAAGCAAGCTGCTGCAGTGCTTGGGCGTTACCCGTTCGAAATCGGCATCTCGGTTGCACCGGACGGTACAACATCTACAACTGGCGAGGAGCGATAATGACCCGTTGGAGACTTTTCTTTTTGTTGTCGGCCTTGGTGGCGCTGGTAGCGGCGTTGTCATACACATTGGCACCCGACCCGCTGCAAGCGTTACAGGATACGGTACGCGCAACTGCACGAGTATCGTTTGTTCTGTTTCTGGTCGTGTTCACGGCGTCTTCGCTGGCGAAACTTGTGTCATCGGCTCTGACGCGAGCGTTGGTGCGTGAGCGACGCTATCTCGGGCTGTCATTCGCCTTCGCTCATTTTCTGCATGCGTTAGCAATCCTCGTCTACAGCAGCACGGCGCCCGAAGCCTTCTGGTTGGGGCGCTCGCCTGCGAGCAACGTCCCTGGCACGATCGGCTATGTAGCTATTCTATTGTTGACGATCACGTCGTTCGAAACTCCGATGCGCCTTGTCGGCCCGGACAACTGGAAGAGATTGCATCTCACTGGTGTCTGGGTCATCGCGATCATATTCGCAGGCTCCTTCCTGACTCGCTTCCCGCAACATGCCGGCTATGCGGTGCCCGGTATGATAATGCTGGCTGCAATGCTTCTGCGTGTCGCAGTACAGTTCGGGAACGCTCGCGGGAAGGGCGCGGCAGTATTCACGTCCGACCATCGCGGACGTTCTAGGGATTCTGGCCGTATGTCGGAGCCTGACGTCCGAACGGTAAGGGACCGGTAGCCATACGTGTTCCTGCGCTAAGGCATCGAGCGTGGCGCGGCCTGTGTTGTCCCAATGAAGCTTAACCAGACGGCAACGCTGACCGAAACGTCCTGTGGCCATCGCGCCGGTTGGCCGCCAGCCGCGAGACGGCGTCCCCTCACAAGCGCTTCAGGGGCCGGAACGGTAAATAACCGCAGCCGAAGCTGCGGTTATCCTTCATTCCCCAGTATGACCAACCGCCATCAGGACTGCCCTCGTAGCGGCCGCGCCAGACATTCGCCTCAGTCCGAGGGGAAATGCTCCGCAGCAGTCCGATCAAGCTGCAGCTTGATCAAGAGGATTCGCAATTCTCTCTAGCCTTTGTCATCCGAAGGCCTTCACCAGCCGCCGCTGCCCAGTGGGTTCCGACCGGGACGGGACGGATGGCTCTCTAATCCCAGCCAACCCTCCTGGAACCTCAGGCCACCCGCCGCCCGGGCATCAGCCCCCCGTACTCCCTCCCCAGAAACTCCGCAGTGTGCTCCAGCAAATAGGCGCGGCAGCTCTCGCTGGCCGGCGACAAACGCTTGCTGGACATATGCGCAACATGCCAGATGCGCTCGATCGGCGTGCCGGCCACGTCCAGCAGCCCGATCTCGCCGGTGCGCAGCTCCAGTCCCAGCGTGTGCAGCGACAACAGGCTGATGCCCATGCCGGCCATCACGGCCTGCTTGATGGTCTCGTTGCTGCCCAGGGTGATCACCTTGGCCGGCGTGAACAGGTGGTCCCGGAACATGTACTCCGCCACGGTGCGGGTGCCTGAACCCGGTTCGCGCAGCAGGAAGGTCTCGTGACGCAGTTCCTGCAGGTCGAACCCCTTTGCATCGTGTAACGGGTGCCGCGGCGAGGCCACCAGCACGTGCGGATGCGCGGCGATGGGTTCCGACACCGCATCCAGTTCGCGCGGCGGGCGGCCCATCAGCGCGAGGTCGATGGCGTTGTCCTGCAGCAGCCGCAGCAGCGTTTCCCGGTTGCCTTCGGCGATGCGCAGATCCACGCCCGGGTGCAGCGCGGTAAAGCCGGCCAGCAGCTTGGGGGCGAAGTACTTCGACGTGCTGATCAGCCCGATCGTGATCGAGCCCTGCTCGACGTCCTTGACCGCCTGCAAGCCTTCCTCGGCGTCCTTGACCTCGCCGAGGATCCGGGACGCATGGTGCAGCAGGCGGTCGCCGGGCTCGGTCAGCGTGAGCTGTCCCTTGACCCGCTCGAACAGCGCCATGCCGACCACGGATTCAAGCTGCTTGACCTGCATCGAGACCGCAGGCTGGGTCAGGTGCAGTTCTTCGGCCGCGCGCACGAAGCTGGCGTGCCTGGCCACGGTGACGAAGATCTGCAACTGGCGAAGGGTAAGGGCGCGCAGGAAGGACGACATGGGCGGTTGGGGGCGGCTTTGGATGGTCCCGTGATGTGCAGCTTGGTCCGCACTTAAGGGATTGCTTATACAGGGGCTAAGAATATCTGAATTTACCTTATGTGGGTGGGCTTATATCTTTGCATCAACGCAGCAGCCAAGACGCTCAACCACGCAAGGAGACAAGCATGAACGCACCTGAATCGGTCCAAGCCAAGCCGCGCAAGCGCTACGACGCCGGCGTCATGAAGTACAAGGAAATGGGGTACTGGGACGGCGACTACGAGCCCAAGGATACCGACCTGCTGGCGCTGTTCCGCATCACGCCGCAGGACGGCGTGGATCCGGTCGAGGCCGCCGCCGCGGTTGCCGGCGAGTCCTCCACCGCCACCTGGACGGTGGTGTGGACCGACCGCCTGACCGCCTGCGACATGTACCGTGCCAAGGCCTACCGGGTCGACCCGGTGCCCAACAACCCCGAGCAGTTCTTCTGCTACGTGGCCTATGACCTGTCGCTGTTCGAGGAAGGCTCGATCGCCAACCTGACCGCGTCGATCATCGGCAACGTCTTCAGCTTCAAGCCGATCAAGGCGGCGCGCCTGGAAGACATGCGCTTCCCGGTCGCCTACGTGAAGACCTTCGCCGGCCCGTCCACCGGCATCATCGTCGAGCGCGAGCGCCTGGACAAGTTCGGCCGTCCGCTGCTGGGCGCCACCACCAAGCCCAAGCTGGGCCTGTCGGGCCGCAACTACGGCCGCGTGGTGTATGAGGGCCTGAAGGGCGGGCTGGACTTCATGAAGGATGACGAGAACATCAACTCGCAGCCCTTCATGCACTGGCGCGACCGCTTCCTGTTCGTGATGGACGCGGTCAACAAGGCCTCGGCGGCAACCGGCGAGGTCAAGGGCAGCTACCTCAACGTGACCGCCGGCACCATGGAAGAGATGTACCGGCGTGCCGAGTTCGCCAAGTCGCTGGGCTCGGTCATCATCATGATCGACCTGATCGTCGGCTGGACCTGTATCCAGTCCATGAGCAACTGGTGCCGCCAGAACGACATGATCCTGCACCTGCACCGCGCGGGCCATGGCACCTACACCCGGCAGAAGAACCACGGCGTGTCGTTCCGCGTGATTGCCAAATGGCTGCGCCTGGCCGGTGTCGACCACATGCACACCGGCACCGCGGTGGGCAAGCTGGAAGGCGATCCGCTGACCGTGCAGGGCTACTACAACGTCTGCCGCGATGCCTACACCCATGCCGACCTGTCGCGCGGGCTGTTCTTCGACCAGGACTGGGCTTCGCTGCGCAAGGTGATGCCGGTGGCCTCGGGCGGCATCCACGCCGGCCAGATGCACCAGCTGATCAGCCTCTTCGGCGACGACGTGGTGCTGCAGTTCGGTGGCGGCACCATCGGCCACCCGCAGGGCATCCAGGCCGGCGCCACCGCCAACCGCGTTGCGCTGGAAGCGATGGTGCTGGCGCGCAACGAAGGCCGCGACATCCTCAACGAAGGGCCGGAGATCCTGCGCGATGCCGCGCGCTGGTGCGGACCGCTGCGGGCTGCGCTCGATACCTGGGGCGACATCAGCTTCAACTACACGCCGACCGACACCTCGGACTTCGCGCCCACCGCGTCGGTGGCCTGAGCCCTGGCGCGACGCCACCAAAGCACGACGAGCGAACCCAAAGAACGAGAGGACATCATGCGTATTACTCAAGGCACTTTCTCCTTCCTGCCCGACCTCACCGACGCGCAGATCACCAGCCAGCTTGAATACTGCCTGAACCAGGGCTGGGCGGTCGGCATCGAGTACACCGACGACCCGCATCCGCGCAATACCTACTGGGAGATGTTCGGCCTGCCGATGTTCGACCTGCGCGATGCCGCCGGCATCCTGCTGGAGATCAACAACGCGCGCAGCACCTTCCCCAACCACTACATCCGCGTCACGGCCTTCGATTCGACGCATACGGTGGAGTCGGTGGTGATGTCGTTCATCGTCAACCGTCCTGCGGACGAGCCCGGCTTCCGCCTGGTGCGACAGGAAGAGCCCGGCCGCACCATGCGCTACTCGATCGAGAGCTACGCTGTGCAGGCACGCCCCGAGGGCAGCCGCTACTGAGCGGCGCCGGCTGAACCGGCGCAGCGCCGTCATGGCGCTGCCGCCGGCGATTTCCTGACTGTGCAATCCCACGGTTGCGCCGCCGCAAGGCCGCGCACCGGGGGGGAGTTGCGCCTCGAATCTTTCGAGTCGGATGCTCGATTGATCCTCACGGAGCCTGCCATGTCCGCACCTGAAACGACCGCACCGCTGCAGCCGCCAGCCGCTCCGGCCGCATCGTTGCCCGGGTCCCTGGCCGAGTCGCTGGCCAGCTCGGGCATCACCGAGCTGCTGGCCCAGCTTGACCGCGAGCTGATCGGGCTGAAGCCGGTGAAAGCGCGCATCCGCGATATCGCCGCCTTGCTGCTGGTGGACAAGCTGCGCGCCGCGCGCGGCTTCAGCGCCGGTGCGCCCAGCCTGCATATGTGCTTCACCGGCAATCCCGGCACCGGCAAGACCACCGTGGCCATGCGCATGGCGCAGATCCTGCACCAGCTGGGCTACGTGCGCCGCGGCCACCTGGTGGCGGTGACCCGCGACGACCTGGTCGGCCAGTACATCGGCCATACCGCGCCCAAGACCAAGGAGATCCTGAAGAAGGCCATGGGCGGGGTGCTCTTCATCGACGAGGCCTACTACCTCTACCGCCCGGAGAACGAACGCGACTACGGCCAGGAGGCCATCGAGATCCTGCTGCAGGTGATGGAGAACAACCGCGACGACCTGGTGGTGATCCTGGCCGGCTACAAGGACCGCATGGACCGTTTCTTCGAGTCCAACCCGGGCATGTCCTCGCGCGTTGCCCACCATGTCGACTTCCCCGACTACCAGCTCGACGAGCTGCGCCAGATCGCCGACCTGATGCTGTCCGAGATGCAATACCGCTTCGACGACGAAAGCCGGGCCGTGTTTGCCGACTACCTGGCCCGGCGCATGACACAGCCGCACTTTGCCAATGCCCGCAGCGTGCGCAATGCGCTGGACCGCGCGCGGCTGCGCCATGCCTCGCGCCTGCTGGACGATGCCGGCACGGTCGTCGACGACCATACCCTGACCACCATCACGGCGTCTGACCTGCTTGCCAGCCGCGTGTTTTCGAAGGCCGCGCCGGACGCACGGACGCCGGCCAAGGAGTAAGCCATGCAAGCCCTGATTTTCGATGTCGACGGCACCCTGGCCGATACCGAAAGCGCGCACCTGCAAGCCTTCAACGCCGCCTTCGCCGAGGTCGGCCTGGACTGGTACTGGGACGCGCCGCTCTACACGCGCCTGCTCAAGGTGGCCGGCGGCAAGGAGCGCCTGATGCATTACTGGCGCATGGTCGACCCGGAAGAGGCCCGCGGCTGCAAGGTGAAGGAAACCATCGACGCCGTGCACGCCATCAAGACCCGCCACTATGCCGAGCGCGTCGGGGCGGGCGGCCTGCCGCTGCGCCCGGGCATTGCCCGCCTGATCGACGAGGCCGGCGAGGCCGGGCTCCCGCTGGCGATTGCCACCACCACCACGCCGGCCAACCTCGACGCGCTGCTGCAGGCGCCGCTTGGCGCCGACTGGCGCCGTCGCTTTGCCGCCATCGGCGACGCCGGCACCACGGCCATCAAGAAGCCGGCGCCCGATGTCTACCTGGCGGTGCTGGAGCGGCTGGGCCTGGAAGGCGGTGACTGCCTGGCGATCGAGGACTCGGCGAACGGCCTGCGCGCCGCCCGGGCGGCCGGCATTCCCACCGTGGTCACGCCCACCGCGTTCAGCGCGCAGGACTCCTTCGAGGGCGCGCTGCTGGTGCTGCCGCATCTTGGCGATCCCGGCGAGCCCATGCCCCAGCACGTGCCCGGCGCGGCAAACCGCTGGGCCGACCTTGCCGCGTTGCGCGCCTGGCACCACGGCACCCTGATCGAGGCAACCTGACATGCATGCCACTGAACTCAACACCGGCCATGGCAGCCAGCGTGCCATCCGCCTGGCGCCATCCATCCTGTCGGCCGATTTCGCGCGCCTGGGCGAAGAGGTGTGCGCGATCGAGGCCGGCGGTGCAGACCTGGTGCACTTCGATGTGATGGACAACCACTATGTGCCCAACCTGACCATTGGCCCGCTGGTGTGCGAGGCGATCCGGCCGCTGGTCTCCATCCCCATCGACGTGCATCTGATGGTGGAACCGGTCGATGCGCTGATCCCGCTGTTCGCCAAGGCCGGCGCCAACATCATCAGCTTCCATCCGGAGGCGAGCCGCCATGTCGACCGCACCATCGGCCTGATCCGCGACCACGGCTGCAAGGCAGGCCTGGTGCTCAACCCGGCCACGCCGCTGGGCTGGCTGGACCATACGCTGGACCAGCTCGACCTGGTGCTGCTGATGAGCGTGAACCCGGGCTTTGGCGGCCAGGCCTTCATTCCGGGCGTGCTGGACAAGGTGCGCCAGGCACGCGCGCGCATCGACCGGCAGGTGGACGCCGGCGGGCGGCCGGTCTGGCTGGAGATCGACGGCGGCGTCAAGGCCGACAACATTGCCGCGATCGCGCGAGCGGGCGCCGACACCTTCGTTGCCGGCAGCGCCGTGTTCGGCGCGCCCGATGCCGACGGCGGCTACTCGAGCATCCTTTACCGCTTGCGCGAGGCCGCCACGGTCACGTAGCCCGCCCCGCACCGGCACCACACAAGAATGCATAGCCAATCTATAGGAGACCTGTCATGCCTGAAGTCCAAAGGATGACCCTGACGCAGTTCCTGATCGAGGAACGCCGCCGCTATCCGGATGCCAGCGGCGGCTTCAACGGCCTGATTCTCAACGTCGCCATGGCCTGCAAGGAAATCGCGCGCGCGGTTGCCTTCGGCGCGCTGGGGGGCTTGCACGGCAAGGCCAGCAATCAAGCCGGAGAAGCAGGGGCCGTCAACGTGCAGGGCGAAATCCAGCAGAAGCTGGACGTGCTGAGCAATACCACCTTCCTGCGCGTCAACGAGTGGGGCGGGTACCTGGCCGGCATGGCGTCGGAGGAGATGGAGGCGCCTTACCAGATCCCGGATCACTACCCGCGCGGCAAGTACCTGCTGGTGTTCGATCCGCTCGACGGCTCATCCAACATCGACGTCAATGTCTCGGTGGGCAGCATCTTCTCGGTGCTGCGCGCGCCTGAGGGCGCAAGCGCCGTCACCGAGCAGGATTTCCTGCAGCCCGGCAGCGCCCAGGTGGCGGCCGGCTACGCGCTCTACGGTCCCACCACCATGCTGGTGCTGACCGTGGGCAATGGCGTCAACGGCTTCACGCTCGATCCCAACCTGGGCGAGTTCTTCCTCACGCACCCCAACCTGCAGGTGCCGGCCGATACCCAGGAATTTGCCATCAATGCGTCGAACAGCCGCTTCTGGGAAGCGCCGGTGCAGCGCTACATCGCCGAGTGCATGGCCGGCAAGAGCGGGCCGCGCGGCAAGGATTTCAATATGCGCTGGATCGCGTCGATGGTGGCCGAGGCGCACCGCATCCTGATGCGTGGCGGCGTCTTCATGTACCCGCGCGACTCCAAGGATCCCGCCAAGCCGGGCCGCCTGCGCCTGCTGTACGAGGCCAATCCGATCGCCTTCCTGATGGAGCAGGCTGGCGGGCGCGCCAGCACGGGCCGGCAGACGCTGATGTCGGTGGCGCCGGGTGCGCTGCACCAGCGCATTGGCGTGATCTTCGGCTCGCGCAATGAAGTGGAACGGATCGAGGGCTACCACACCGACCAGACCGATCCCGACCTTCCGAGTCCCCTGTTCAACGAGCGCAGCCTGTTCCGCGCGTCTGCCTGAGGTGCCTGGCCATGTCAGAACGTTATCCCATTATCGCCATCACCGGCTCCTCGGGCGCCGGTACCACGTCGGTGACCCGTACCTTCGAGAACATCTTCCGCCGCGAGGGCGTGAAGTCAGTGGTGATCGAAGGCGACAGCTTCCACCGCTATGACCGCGCCGAGATGAAGGTCAAGATGGCCGAGGCCGAGCGCACCGGCAATATGAACTTCAGCCACTTCGGCGAGGAGAACAACCTGTTCGGCGAGCTGGAGAACCTGTTCCGCTCCTATGCCGAAACCGGCACGGGCATGCACCGGCACTACCTGCATAGCCCGGAGGAAGCCGCGCCGTTCGGGCAGGAACCCGGCACCTTCACGCAGTGGGAGCCGCTGCCGGCCGATACCGATCTGCTGTTCTACGAGGGCCTGCACGGCGGCGTGGTCACCGATTCGGTCAATGTCGCCCAGTATCCCAACCTGCTGATCGGCGTGGTCCCTGTCATCAACCTGGAATGGATCCAGAAGCTCTGGCGCGACAAGAAGCAGCGCGGCTATTCGACCGAGGCCGTGACCGACACCATCCTGCGCCGCATGCCGGACTACGTGAATTACATCTGTCCGCAGTTCTCGCGCACGCATGTGAACTTCCAGCGCGTGCCGTGCGTGGATACGTCCAACCCCTTTATCTCGCGCGAAATCCCCGCGCCCGATGAAAGCATGGTGGTGATCCGCTTTGCCAACCCGAAGGGGATCGACTTCCAGTACCTGCTGAGCATGATCCACGACTCCTTCATGTCGCGCGCCAACACCATCGTGGTGCCCGGCGGCAAGATGGAGCTGGCCATGCAGCTGATCTTCACGCCCTTCGTGCTGCGCATGATGGAGCGCCGCAAGCGCGCCGCGCAGTAAGGACTCGACCGTGAAACGCCGACTCGCGAGGATCTCCTGAATGAACGCACCAGAACGCATCGATTCCGCAGCGCGCTGTGCCAACGCGCTGCGCTTCCTGGCCGCCGACGCGGTGGAGCAGGCCAAATCGGGCCACCCCGGCGCACCCATGGGCATGGCCGAAATGGCCGAAGTGCTGTGGCGGCGCCACCTGCGACACAACCCGGCCAACCCGGCCTGGCCCGACCGTGACCGCTTCGTGCTGTCCAACGGCCATGCGTCCATGCTGCAGTATGCGCTGCTGCACCTGACCGGCTACGACCTGCCGATGTCGCAGCTGCGCCAGTTCCGCCAGCTGCACGCGGCCACGCCCGGCCATCCGGAGCTTGGCGTGACGCCGGGCGTGGAAACCACCACCGGGCCGCTGGGACAGGGCCTGGCCAATGCCGTCGGCATGGCGCTGGCGGAGAAGCTCCTGGCCGCCACCTTCAACCGGCCCGGCTTCGACATCGTCGACCACCACACCTACGTCTTCCTTGGCGATGGCTGCCTGATGGAAGGACTCAGCCACGAGGCCTGCTCGCTGGCGGGCACGCTCAGGCTGGGCAAGCTGATCTGCCTGTACGACGACAACGGCATCTCCATCGACGGCGAGGTCGCCGGCTGGTTTGCCGACGACACCCCGAAGCGCTTTGCCGCCTATGGCTGGCATGTGATTGCGGACGTCGACGGACACGATGCGCACGCCCTCGATGCCGCGCTGCACGAGGCCAAGGCCGAGCGCGACCGGCCCACGCTGATCTGCTGCCGCACCGTGATCGGCAAGGGCGCGCCCGCCAAGGCCGGCGGGCACGACGTGCACGGCGCCCCGCTGGGCGCGCCGGAGATCGCCGCCATGCGCACCGCGCTGGGCTGGGAAGCCGAGCCCTTCACGGTGCCGGCGGATGTCGCCGACGCCTGGGATGCACGCGCGCAAGGCGCCGCGCGCGAGGCCGAATGGGAGGCGCGCTTCGTCAGCTATTGCGCCGCGCACCCCGAACTGGCCGAAGAATTCGTGCGCCGTGCCAATGGCCGCCTGCCCGAGGGCTTCGATGCCGAATTGATGGCGTTGCTGGACGCGCCGTCGCCGCTGCAAGGCAAGATCGCCACGCGCAAGGCATCGCAGCTGTGCCTGGAGGCGCTCACGCCCGCCTTGCCCGAGCTGCTGGGCGGCTCGGCCGACCTGACCGGGTCCAACCTGACCAATGTCAAGGCGTCGGTCTGGGTCAACCATGCCGGGCATGGCAACTACGTGAGCTACGGCGTGCGCGAGTTCGGCATGGCCGCCGCGATGAACGGCATTGCGCTGCATGGCGGGCTGATCCCCTACGGCGGCACCTTCATGACCTTCTCGGACTACTCGCGCAATGCCATCCGCATGGCGGCGCTGATGCGCCTGCGCGTGGTCCACGTGCTGACCCATGACTCGATCGGGCTCGGCGAGGACGGTCCCACCCACCAGCCGGTGGAACACGCCGCCAGCCTGCGCCTGATCCCCAACAACCAGGTCTGGCGTCCCTGCGACGGCGCCGAGACCGCGTACGCGTGGCTGGCCGCGCTGCGGCGCGAGGATGGCCCGAGCTGCCTGGTGCTGTCGCGGCAGGCGCTGATGCCGTTCGAGCGCAATCCGGCCCAGCGCGCGGAGATTGCGCGCGGCGGCTATGTGCTGCGCGATGTGCCGGCGCCGCGCGTGGTGCTGATTGCCACTGGCTCCGAGGTGGAAATCGCCATGCGCGCGGCGCTGGACCTGGCCGATGCCGGCATCGCCGCGCGCGTGGTGTCCATGCCCTGCGTGGAGCTGTTCTACGCGCAGGACGTGGCGTACCGCGACACCGTGCTGCCACCTGGCCTGCCGCGCGTCAGCGTGGAGGCGGGCGGCACCTGGTTCTGGCGCGGCGTGGTGGGCGAGCAGGGCCTGGCGCTGGGCATCGACACCTTCGGCGAATCCGCGCCGGCCGAGGCGCTGTACCAGCACTTCGGCCTGACCCCGGCGCATGTCGCCGCGGCCGCGCGCGTGCTGCTGGAGGAGGCGTGATGGCTACCGTATCCATGCCCTGCACCGCGGTGCTGATCGACCTGGACGGCACGCTGGTCGACAGCGCGCCCGATATTGTCGAGGCCGCCAACCGCATGCTGGCCGACTTCGGCAGCCCGGCATTGCCGTTCGACACCGTGGCCGGCTTCATCGGCCGCGGCGTGCCCAACCTGGTGCGGCGCGTGCTCGAGACCGCCGGGCTTACGCCGCGGGTTGAGGCCGCCGAAGCCGTGGCGATGTTCCACCGCCACTATGCCGAGACCAACGGCCGCCTCGGGTCGGTGTTCCCGGGCGTGGAGGCAGGCCTGGAGGCGCTCAGGCGCCAGGGCTACCGGCTTGCCTGCGTCACCAACAAGCCGCGCGCGCTGGCGGTGCCGCTGCTGGCGCTGACCGGGTTGTCGCAGTACCTCGAAGTGCTGGTGGCGGGCGACTCGATCGCGCAGATGAAACCGGATCCCGAACCGCTGCGCCACGCCTGCAACCTGCTCGACGTCGATACGGCGCAGGGCGTGCTGGTGGGGGATTCGGCGGTGGACGTGGCGGCGGCGCGCGCGGCCGGCATCCCGGTCTGCCTGGTTCGCTATGGCTACGCCGGCCCCGGCGGGCCCGCGGCGCTGGGCGCGGATGCGCTGCTCGATTCGCTGGAGGCGTTGCCGGCGCTGCTGACGCCGGCGCGGCTGGCGCCAGCCGCCTGATGTTGCGCCGGCGCGCCAGCGCGACCGGCAAGGATACCAAGACAAGTAAAGGAGACAGCATGACTATCAAGGTTGCCATCAACGGCTACGGACGCATCGGCCGCAATGTGCTGCGCGCCCACTATGAAGGCGGCAAGCGGCACGATATCGAGATCGTCGCCATCAACGACCTCGGCAACGCGGCCACCAATGCGCACCTGACCCAGTACGACACCGTCCACGGCCGCTTCCCGGGCGAGGTCTCGGTCGACGGCGATGCCTTCCGCGTCAACGGCGACCGGATCCGCGTGCTGGCGCAGCGCAACCCGGCCGAGCTGCCGTGGGGCGAGCTGGGCGTGGACGTGGTGATGGAATGCACCGGGCTCTTCACCAGCAAGGAAAAGGCCTCGGCCCACCTGAGGGGCGGCGCGAAGAAGGTGATCATCTCCGCCCCCGGCGGCAAGGACGTGGACGCCACCATCGTCTACGGCGTCAACCACGGCGTGCTGAAGGCCACCGACACGGTGATCTCCAACGCCTCCTGCACCACCAACTGCCTGGCGCCGCTGGTCAAGCCGCTGCACGAGAAGCTGGGGCTGGTGAACGGCCTGATGACCACCGTGCACTCCTATACCAACGACCAGGTGCTGACCGACGTCTACCACGAAGACCTGCGCCGGGCGCGCTCGGCCACCATGTCGATGATCCCGACCAAGACCGGCGCAGCCGCCGCGGTCGGGCTGGTAATGCCTGAGCTGGACGGCCGGCTGGACGGTTTTGCCGTGCGCGTGCCGACCATCAATGTGTCGCTGGTCGACCTGTCCTTCGTGGCGGCGCGGCCGACCACGGTGGAGGAGGTGAACGGCATCCTGAAGGCCGCCGCAGAAGGCGAGCTCAAGGGCATCCTGGACTACAACACCGCGCCGCTGGTCTCGGTGGACTTCAACCACAACCCGGCGTCGTCCACCTTCGACGCCACCCTGACCAAGGTCAACGGCACCCTGGTCAAGGTGTCGGCCTGGTATGACAACGAATGGGGCTTCTCCAACCGCATGCTGGATACCGCGGTGGCGTTGGCCCACGCACGCTAGCAGATCGCCATGATGAGCCTATCCCATGCTACGAACCCGCAACCGAAACCCGCGGCGGCGCCGCACACGCTGGCCGCACTGCTTGCAGCCGGTGGACTGGCTGGCAAGCGGGTCTTCATCCGCGCCGACCTCAACGTCCCGCAGGATGCAGCGGGCGCTATCACCGACGATACCCGCATCCGGGCTTCCGTGCCCGCCATCGCGGCCTGCCTGCAGGCGGGCGCCGCGGTGATGGTCACCTCGCACCTGGGCCGGCCGCAGGAGGGGGCGCCCGACCCGCGCCACAGCCTGGCGCCGGTGGGCCGCCGCCTGTCCGAACTGCTGGGCCGCCAGGTGCCGCTCTTGTCCGGCTGGACCGAGGGCGGCTTCCAGGTGCCGCCCGGGCAGGTGGTGCTGCTGGAAAACTGCCGCATGAACACGGGCGAGAAGAAGAACAGCGACGAACTGGCGCAGAAAATGGCGGCGCTGTGCGATGTCTACGTCAACGACGCGTTCGGCACCGCCCACCGCGCCGAGGCGACCACGCATGGCATCGCCAGGTACGCCCCCATTGCCTGCGCCGGCCCGCTGCTGGCCGCCGAGATCGACGCGCTGGGCAAGGCGCTGGGCCAGCCGGCGCGTCCGCTGGTGGCGATCGTGGCCGGCTCCAAGGTCTCGACCAAGCTGACCATCCTGAAGTCGCTGGCCGACAAGGTCGACAACCTGATCGTCGGCGGCGGCATTGCCAATACCTTCATGCTGGCCGCCGGCCTGAAGATCGGCAAGTCGCTGGCCGAGCCTGACCTGCTGGCCGATGCCAGGGCCATCATCGACATCATGGCCAGGCGTGGCGCCTCGGTGCCGATTCCGGTCGACGTGGTGTGCGCCAAGGAATTCAGCGCCACTGCCGCGGCCACCGTCAAGGACGTCAAGGACGTGGCCGACGACGACATGATCCTGGACATCGGCCCCAAGACCGCCGCGATGCTGGCCGAGCAGCTCAAGGCCGCCGGCACCATCGTCTGGAACGGCCCGGTGGGCGTGTTCGAGTTCGACCAGTTCGGCAACGGCACCAGGGTGCTGGCCCAGGCCATCGCTGAATCGAAGGCGTTCTCGATCGCCGGCGGCGGCGACACGCTGGCCGCGATCGCCAAGCACGGCATTGCCGACCGCGTGGGCTATATCTCGACCGGCGGCGGCGCGTTCCTGGAATTCCTGGAGGGCAAGACGCTGCCCGCGCTGGCCGTGCTGGCACAGCGCGCCGCTGCCTGAACCCGACCTCACCGATTCTGCAATCAGTAAAGGAGCTTCATCATGGCACTCATTTCCTTGCGCCAGCTGCTGGACCACGCGGGAGAGTTCGGCTACGGCGTGCCGGCCTTCAACGTCAACAACCTGGAACAGATCCACGCCATCATGGAGGCGGCCCAGGAAACCGACAGCCCGGTCATCCTGCAGGCCTCGGCCGGCGCCCGCAAGTATGCTGGCGAGGCTTACCTGCGCCATATGGTGCTGGCCGCGGCCGAGACCCATCCGGATATCCCCATCGTGCTGCACCAGGACCACGGCTCCAGCCCGGCGATCTGCCAGGCCTCGATCCGCTCCGGCTTCACCAGCGTGATGATGGACGGCTCGCTGCGCGAAGACATGAAGACCCCCTCCGACTACGACTACAACGTCGAGGTCACGCGGCGCGTGTGCGAGATGGCGCATGCGATCGGCGTGTCGGTGGAAGGCGAACTGGGCTGCCTGGGCTCGCTCGAAACCGGCCAGGCCGGCGAAGAGGACGGCGTGGGCGCGGCGGGCACGCTGTCGCACGACATGATGCTGACCGACCCGGCCCAGGCGCGCGACTTCGTTGCCCGCACCGGCGTGGATGCACTGGCGATCGCCATCGGCACCAGCCACGGCGCCTACAAGTTCTCACGCAAGCCCACCGGCGACATCCTGGCGATGGACCGCATCCGCGAGATCCACGAGCAGATCCCTGACACCCACCTGGTGATGCACGGCTCCAGCTCGGTGCCGCAGGAATGGCTGGAGATCATCCGCCAGTACGGCGGCGACATCAAGGAGACCTACGGCGTGCCGGTCGAGGAGATCCTGCGCGGCATCAAGATGGGGGTGCGCAAGGTGAATATCGATACGGATATCCGCCTGGCCATGACCGGGGCCATCCGCAAGTCCTTGTCCGACGACCGCAGCGAATTCGATCCGCGCAAGGCGCTGCTGGCGGCCAAGAAGGGGGCGAGAAGCGTGGTCAAGCTGCGCTTCGAGGCCTTCGGCTGCGCCGGGCAGGCCTCGCGGATCAAGCCGGTGCCGCTGGAGCGGGTGGCGAAGCTCTATTCCTGAAGGAGCATCCGCACCACGAGCCCAGGCACACGCACCCCTCTCCCGCGAGCGGGCGAGGGGTGCAAACCGGCAGCAGGAGTTGTTCGCGTGACTAACCCCAACGCCGTCACCAGCAACCTGGCGCGGCACAAGGAGCAAACATGGCCAATCGACGCGAAGTGCCCGGTATCAGGAAGTACGACGGTCCCGCCGGCGGCTGGGGGGCGCTGAAGGCAACTGCCACGGCGATCCGCACGCAGATGGATACCGTCAAGGCGCCGATCACGCTGATGCGGACCAACCAGCCCGACGGCTTCGATTGCCCCGGCTGCGCATGGCCCGACAAGGAGCACCGGTCGACCTTCCAGTTCTGCGAGAACGGCGCCAAGGCCGTGACGTGGGAGGCAACCACCAAACGGGTGCCTCCCGAGTTCTTTGCAACCAATACGGTGTCGTCGCTGTTGAACCGGACCGACTATGAGCTCGAAGACTTTGGCAGGCTGACGCATCCCCTGGTCTATGACCGCGCCACCGACACCTTCCGCGCGGTGGAATGGGAGGCCGCGTTCGCCCGCATCGGCGAAATCCTGCGCGGGCTATCGCCCGACCAGGTCGAGTTCTATACCTCGGGCCGGGCTTCCAACGAAGCCGCCTACCTGTACCAGCTGTTCGCGCGCGAATATGGCACGAACAACTTCCCCGACTGCTCGAACATGTGCCACGAGCCCACCAGCGTGGGCTTGCCGCGCTCGATCGGCATCGGCAAGGGCACGGTGTCGCTGGAGGACTTTGACACCTGCGAGCTGATCATTTCGATCGGCCACAACCCGGGCACCAACCACCCGCGCATGATGGGGACGCTGCATGAGGCGTCGCGCCGCAAGGTGCCGATCCTGGTGTTCAACCCGCTGCGCGAACGGGCGCTCGAGCGCTTTGCCGACCCGCAGAACATGGTGGAGATGGCCACCTATGGTTCCACCCGGATTGCGTCGTCCTACTTCCTGGTCCGCGCCGGTGGCGACGCCGCCGCCATCAAGGGGGTGATGAAGGCGCTGCTGGACCTGGAAGCCAGCCAGGGCAATGTGCTGGATCACGACTTCATCGCGGTCCACACCGAGGGCTTCGAGGCGCTGGCCGACGATCTGCGGTCGACCGAATGGGCGGATATTGAAAAGACCAGTGGGCTGACCCGTGCGGACCTGGAACTGGTCGCGGCGGCCTATGCCAAGTCGAATGCCACCATCGTTACCTATGGCATGGGCGTGACCCAGCACAACGAAGGCACGGCCAATGTGCGCCTGCTGTGCGACCTGCTGATGCTGCGCGGCAACTTCGGCAAGCCCGGCGCCGGCATCTGCCCCTTGCGCGGCCACTCCAATGTCCAGGGGAACCGGACTGTCGGCATTACCGAGAAGCCGTCGGCCGGCTTCCTGCAGCGGATCGAGGACACCTTCGGCTTCAGCCCGCCCGCCGGACACGGGCACGATGCCGTCAACGCGATGCAGGCGATGATCGATGGCAAGTCCAGGGCGCTGTTCTGCCTGGGCGGGAATTTCGCGGTCGCCTTGCCCGATCCCGAGCAGTGCTTCCCGGCCATGGGCAAGCTCGACCTGAGCGTGCATGTCGGGACCAAGCTCAACCGCACGCACCTGCTGGTGGCCAGGGAGACCTATGTGCTGCCTTGCCTGGGCCGCACCGAACTGGATGTGCAGGAGACCGGGCCGCAATCGGTGACGGTGGAGGATTCGATGTCGATGGTGCATGCCTCGGCCGGCAAGCTCGCGCCGGCGTCGGAATTCCTGCGCTCCGAGCCGGCCATCGTGGCGGGCATTGCCACCGCGACCCTGCCTGACAGCAAGGTGCCATGGCTGGAGCTCGTCGCCGACTACGACAGGATCCGCGACCTGATCGAGAAGACGGTGCCCGGCTTTGAGGATTTCAACGCGCGCGTGCGGGTCCCTGGCGGATTCCGCATGCCCTTGCCACCAACCGAGCGCAAATGGGAAACGTCGTCGGGCAAGGCCGAGTTCTACGTGTTCAAGGGGCTGCATGAAGACAAACAAGTCCATGCCGACGATGTGCTGCGGCTGGTGACCATCCGCAGCCATGACCAGTACAACACCACCATCTATGCCATGGACGACCGCTACCGGGGCGTGTTCGGGCGGCGCGACGTGCTGTTCATGAACCCGGCCGACCTGGCCGCGCGCGGCCTGGAGCATGGCGACCTGGTCGACATCGAGACCATCGCCGCGGGCCGGCAGCTGCGTTTCGAGAAGATCACTGCGATCGAATATGAAATTGCGCCTGGCTCCGTCGCTGCCTACTATCCGGAAGCAAACAGGCTGGTGCCGCTCGACTACATCGACGAGGACAGCGGCACCCCGTCCTACAAGTCAGTGCCCGTGCGCGTGGTGCGTTCGGAGGTGACGTAATGGCAGGCGAGCCCACCATCACGTAAGCACGGCTCATGCCCGCTTTCCAGCGCCGTTGTGCGCGGCCCCGAGCGCGCGCAACGGCCCTCTGTTGAAGCAATGCGACCTACCTGTGGAGGAAAGTCCATCATGCCGACCCTATGCGAAATCTGCAACGCACGTCCCGCCGTGGCGCGGGTGACGGTGGTTCAGGACGGCGAGCGCAAGACGATGTCGATCTGCGACTACGACTACCGGCAGCTGCTGCGCCACCAGGACATGCTCAACCCGTTCGACTCCCTGCTGGGTGGCGGCGGGCTGTCCCGCTTCTTCCGAGGAATGGGAGGCGGGATGGATGACGACGAGCATCCCGGATTCTCCACCGAAGTCCCGCGCGAATCCGTCGACCCCACCGATGCCTTCAGCGAGCAGACCATGGAACTGCTGCAGCGCGCCGCGGAGAAGGCGCACGAGCTGCGGCGCAATGAGCTGGACACCGAGCACCTGCTCTACGTGCTCGCCGATACCGATGTCTGCTCGGCGCTGCTCAAGGAGCTAAAGCTCTCGCCGCAGGATATCAGGGGCTATATCGACGAGCACGCGCAGACCGGAACCGCAGGGCCTGACGCGGCCATCGACCGGATGACGATCTCGCCGCGGCTGAAGAAGGCCTTCCAGTATGCCTTCCAGGCCTCGCGCGACCTCGGGCATTCCTACGTTGGCCCCGAGCACCTGCTGATCGGCCTGGCCTCGGTCCCGGAAAGCATCGCCGGGACGCTGCTCAAGAAGTATGGCGTCACCCCCGAGGCACTGCGCCAGAAGGTGGTGAAGGTGGTCGGCAAGGGCGCCGAGGATGGCCGCGTCGATACGCCCACCGGCACGCCCACGCTGGACAAGTTCGGGCGCGACCTGACCGCGATCGCGCGGCAGGGCAAGCTCGATCCGGTGCTGGGCCGTGCGCAGGAGATCGAGAGCGCGATCGAAGTGCTGGCGCGGCGCAAGAAGAACAACCCGGTGCTGATTGGCGAGCCTGGCGTGGGCAAGACCGCGATCGTGGAAGGGCTGGCGCAGCGCATCGTCAATGGCGATGTGCCGGAGGTGCTGCGCGGCAAGCGCCTGGTTGAGGTGAACATCAATTCGATGGTGGCGGGCGCCAAGTACCGCGGCGAGTTCGAGGAGCGTGCCAAGCAGCTGATTGACGAGGTCACCGCCAAGAACGACGAACTGATCCTGTTTATCGACGAACTGCACACCATCGTCGGCGCGGGGCAGGGCGGCGGCGAGGGCGGGCTCGATATCGCCAACGTGCTCAAGCCGGCGCTGGCGCGCGGCGAACTGAGCCTGATCGGCGCCACCACGCTGAACGAATACCAGAAGTACATCGAGAAAGACGCGGCGCTGGAACGGCGCTTCCAGCCGGTGCTGGTGCCGGAGCCGACCGTCGAGCAGACCATCGTCATCCTGCGCGGCCTGCGCGACAAGCTTGAGGCGCACCACCAGGTCACCTTCGCCGACGACGCCTTTGTGGCCGCGGCGGAACTGTCGGACCGCTACATCACCGCGCGCTTCCTGCCGGACAAGGCCATCGACCTGATCGACCAGGCCGCGGCGCGCGTGCGCATCGGCGCCACCTCACGCCCCGCGGATATCCAGGAACTGGAGGCCGAGATCGCCCAGCTCAAGCGCGAGCAGGACTATGCGTCGTCGCGCAAGCGCTTTGACGAGGCCAAGGGCTTCGAGGACCGCATCAACGACAAGCAGAAGCGGCTTGACGAGTTGACCGAGGCGTGGCAGCGCAAGACGGGGTCGGAGACCCTGGAGGTGACGGTTGCGGCCATTGCCGAAGTGGTGTCGCGCCTGACCGGCATCCCGGTGACCGACCTTACCCAGGAAGAGCGCCAGAAGCTGCTGAAAATGGAAGCGCGGCTGCGCGAGCGGGTGGTGGGGCAGGACGACGCGGTGGTCGCGGTCAGCGATGCGGTGCGCCTGTCGCGCGCAGGCCTGGGGCAGGCTAACCGCCCGATCGCGACCTTCCTCTTCCTCGGGCCGACCGGCGTTGGCAAGACCGAGCTGGCCAAGGCCCTGGCGGAAACCGTGTTCGGCGACGAGCAGGCCATCATCCGCATCGACATGTCCGAGTACATGGAGCGCCATGCGGTGGCCCGGCTGATCGGTGCGCCGCCGGGCTATGTCGGCTATGACGAAGGCGGGCAGCTGACCGAGCGCGTGCGGCGCAAGCCCTATAGCGTGATCCTGCTGGATGAGATCGAGAAGGCCCACCCGGACGTGAACAACGTACTGCTGCAGGTCTTCGACGACGGCCGCTTGACCGACGGCAAGGGCCGCGTGGTGGACTTCAGCAATACCGTCATCATCGCCACCAGCAACCTGGGCGCGCCGATCATCATGGACAACCTGGAGCAGCCCGAGGACAAGCGCATGCCTGAGAAGGACTTGCGCGAGGCGCTGATGAAGGTGCTGAAGGGACACTTCCGGCCCGAGTTCCTGAACCGAATCGACGACATCATCGTGTTCCATGCGCTGTCGCGCGAGAACATCCGCGCGATCGTGCAGATCCAGCTGGAGCGTGTGGTGCGCACCGCCGCCGCGCAGGACATCACGGTCAAGCTCGATGATGAGCTGGTCGATCACCTGGTCGAGGTGGGCTACCAGCCTGAGTTTGGTGCGCGGGAACTGCGGCGCCAGATCCGCCAATCGGTCGAGACCGGCCTGGCCAAGGAGATCCTCGGCGACAAGCTGAAATCAGGCGACAGCGTCGAGCTTGGCTACGACAAGGCAAGCGAAGCCGTGGTCTTCAGGAAGATGGAAGCCGTCAAGAAGCCGAAGGCAGGCAAAGCTGCCGCCAAGGGCGCTGCACCCAGGAAGGCGGACAGCACCGTCGCAGCAGGAGACTCCGGCGCTTGAGCGCAAGAGCCAGGGCAATCACGACTTTCGTGGGAGGTTCGCAAATGCAGGAGTACGACTTTTACATCAATCTGCTGAAGCCGACGCTGGGTCTCTATGTGCGCAAGGGGGAACGACTTCAGGACCTCGCCGACGCAAAGGAGTGGCAACTTGAAGGGACGGTTCCGGAGAGCGCACTGCCACCTGGCATGTTGAAGGGTCTGGAAGCCAACGGGCACGCCTTCCAGGAACTGGGAGGGTAAGCAGCCACGCGCGGGCCGCGGCCTGCTCCTATGGGTTGCGGCCGCGCGGCTTCCTTCCTGCCAGCATTACTTCTCGTCGACAAAGAACTCGATACCTTCGTCGATGCATTCTTTCGGCTGGGCAAAGGTAATCCAGCCATGACCCCTGAGCGTGATTTCGTCACGGCGCAGGATGAGCGCGCTTTCGCCATCGATCTTCACATGGGTGCCGTTCGAGCTTCTGTCGATCAGGACAAAGCGGCCGCCGCGCGGCTCCACCGTCGCCTGGAATCTCGAAACCTGCCGGTCCGTGACGACAATGCTCATGGTCGTGTCCCGGCCGATGGTGACAGGCGGCGAGGCGGTGTTCATTTCGAAGACGGTTTCCCGATACCGCAGCGAAAGCAGTGCCGAGCGGGCCAATGCAAGATCCACCGGGGCCACCAGGGTCAGGTCGATGCTCTGCTGCCAGATCGCTTCGTACAGCTCGATCACCTGGTGCTTGCCGCGCACCTGTATCGGATACAGGTAGCGTGTCATCTGGCGCAGCCCTGCTGAGAGCTGCTCCACCGCGTTCTTGCTGGTGATGATCTGGCCCCGCGACGCCAGGCTGGCCAGTCGGGCGGCGAGGTTGACGGTGTCGCCGAACAGGTCGCCGGATTCATCCGACAGGATCGGGCCATGGTGAAAGCCGATATGGATCGCCAGCGGAGCGCCGATGATCGGCGGCAGCCCGGCGACGGCCTCCTGCATGTCCAGTGCCGCCCGCATCGCATTCTCCGCGGTGGGAAACAGCACCATGATTTCGTCACCGATGGTCTTGACCACCCGGCCTTGCGCGGCCGCGGAGTGGGACTTCATCAGCGCCAGGCACTGGCGGATTGCGCCAAGCGCCGCCGCATCGCCGGCCTGCTCGTAGAGCCTGGTGCTGTCGCAGACGTCCGCGAACATCACCGATCCATCAGAGGCGTCTTGTCGCGAATCTTGGTCCATATGCATCACAGGCCGTTTGATCGGAGCGCGCCATGCCTTCGATCGGCAGTGCGCTTCGTCTGCATGATTCTGCATCATAGAACTTCATCGCGACATTGCAGCGCTGGTGACCATCCCGCAAAAGTGCTGCTTGCCGATCCGGGCGCCTGGGGCCTCTGCTGCCGTTTCGTCTTGCCAGGGATCGCATCAGGCACTACAACGATCTAGCACGCCGACGACGGTGAAGGAGGAGGCTCCATGAAGCATGACGCCCGCAACCCCCTCGTCGCCGCCATTCGCCAGCTCTTGGCGGGGTCGGTCCTGACGCTTCCGGTGCTTGCCTTCGCTGCCGGGCCCGGCGGATCCTTCCAGCCCACGCAGGTGTCGGCCACGCCGGACCGCAATGCGGGGCTGCAGGCCTTCGCGCAGATCGAGCGTGTGCTGCTGCATGCCCGCTGCCTGAATTGCCACGTGCCGGACGGCCCGCTGCAGGGCGATGCGAAACGGGTGCATTTTCCACCGGTGCAGCGAGGCACCGACGGCAAGGGCGTGCCGCCGCTGCAATGCGCCACGTGCCATGGCACCCAGAACAGCCCGCTCGCGCATGCGCCGCCCGGGCTGGATACCAATGGCCAGCCGGGCTGGCACATGCCGCCGGCGAAGATGAAGATGTCATGGCTGGGCCTGTCCGGGCCGGCGCTATGCAAGGTCTTCCGGGACACCAGGACCAATGGCGGCCGTTCGCTGGCGATGCTCGAAGAACACATGGTGACCGACCACCTGGTGGCTTGGGGCTGGCAACCGGGGCCGGGGCGTGAATTGCCGCCGCTGGACAAGCCCGCGTTCGACGAGCAGGTGCGCCAGTGGATACGCAACGGCGCGCCGTGCGATACGCGCGAGCCGTTGCGCACCTCTGCCGGCCCTACACGCGCCGCCGCCGACGAAGCCTTGCTGAAGAACCTGCGCGCTATCGCCGGATCAGGCGCCTTGACCCAGACGAAAGGCACCAGCAACGGGAGCCAGCCATGATTTCCTTTCAACTGAACGGCAAGACCCAGCAGGTTGACGTGCCCGGCGACACGCCGGTGCTGTGGGTGCTGCGCGACACGCTGGGCCTGACCGGCACCAAGTTCGGCTGCGGCATCGCCGTGTGCGGCGCGTGCACGGTACATGTCGATGGCCAGCAGCGCCGCGCGTGCGTGACACCGGTGTCTTCCATCGCCGGCCGGCAGCTCACCACGATCGAGGGCATCGGCGAGGACCCGGTGGGGCGCGCGGTCGAAGAGGCCTGGGTGCGCAACGACGTCACGCAGTGCGGCTATTGTCAGAGCGGCCAGGTCATGTCGGCGGTGGCGCTGCTCAGGGTCAACCGGCGCCCGACCGATGCCGACATCGAACAGGCCATGAGCGCCAACCTGTGCCGCTGTGGCACCTACGCGCGCATCCATGCCGCGGTCAAGGATGCAGCCAAGGCTATCGGCTGAGGAGATGCCATGAGACTCATGCAGCAGGCAAGCGGCGGCATCGACCGGCGGACCTTCCTGAAACTGAGCTTCGGCTCGGGCTTCGCGCTCTGTGCCGTTCCGCTTGGCGCGCAGACGGAGGCGGCCGCGCAGCCCAAGGCGCCAGTGCAGCCATCGGCCTTCATCAGTATCGATGCCGACGGCACCGTGATGGTCACGATCGGCAAGCTTGAGTTCGGGCAGGGCGTGCAGACGGCACTGCCGATGCTGGTGGCCGAGGAACTGGACGCGGACTGGAGCACGGTGCGCTGCCAGCTGGCCCCGGCCGGCGAGGCCTATAAGGATCCGGTGTTCCATATCCAGATGGTCGGCGGCTCGACCAGCATGAAGAACTCGTGGACCCAGTATCGCGAGGTCGGCGCGCGCATGCGCGCCATGCTGCTCGGGGCGGCCGCCAGGCGCTTCGGGGTCCCGGCCGGGCAGCTGAAGGCCGAGGCCGGCGTGGTGACCGCGCCCGACGGCCGCCGGGCCACGTACGGCGAGCTGGCCGCCGCGGCCTTGGCCGAGCCGGTGCCAGCAAGCGTGCAGCTGAAGTCGCCGCAGCAGTTCAGGCTGATCGGCAAGCCCACCGGCCGGCTCGATGCGCGCGACAAGTCCACCGGCAGGCAGCAGTTCGGCATCGACACGGCGCTGCCCGGCACGCGTACCGTGGTCATGGTGCATCCGCCGGTGTTCGGCGCCAGGGTCGCGCGCTTCGACCCGGCGCGTGCCAGGGCCATCGCCGGCGTGGAAGAGGTCTACCAGGTGCCGCTGGCCGGCGGCGCGACCGGGTT
Organism: Cupriavidus necator; assembly: GCF_016127575.1. Lineage (NCBI taxonomy): Bacteria > Pseudomonadati > Pseudomonadota > Betaproteobacteria > Burkholderiales > Burkholderiaceae > Cupriavidus > Cupriavidus necator. The sequence goes on along the minus strand of NZ_CP066019.1, from coordinate 1,466,813 downwards.
GGCGATCGTGGCCAATGGCTTCTGGCCCGCGCGCACGGCGCGCGAGGTGCTGCAGGTGGAATGGGACAGCAGCGGCGTCGAGAAGCCGGATAGCGATGCGCTGCTGGCGCGCTATCGCGAGCTGGCGGCCAGGCCCGGCGTGCAGGCCAAGGCGGCGGACACTTCGGCGCTTGCCACCGCGCCACACAAGCTCACCGCCGAGTATGTCTTCCCCTACCTGGCGCACACGCCGATGGAGCCGCTCAACTGCACCATCGACTTCCGCGGCAACCAATGCACGGTGTGGGCCGGCTCGCAGTTCCAGACCGTCGACCAGGCCAACGTCGCAGCCGTGCTCGGCCTGAAGCCGGAACAGGTGACATTCAACACCATGATGGCCGGCGGCGGCTTCGGCCGGCGTGCCGTGCCCACGTCCGACTACCTGTTCGAGGCCGCGCAGGTGGCCAAGGCGCGCTACGCGGCCGGCCGGCGCGAGCCGATCAAGATGATCTGGACGCGCGAAGACGACGTGCGCGGCGGCTACTACCGCCCGATGCACCTGCACCGCGTTGACATCGGCCACGATGGCAAGGGCAAGGTGCTGGCCTGGAAGCACGTGATCGTCGGCCAGTCCATCACCAGCGGCACGCCGTTCGAGTCCTTCACCGTGAAGAACGGGGTCGACTCGACCATGGTCGAGGGCGTGAGCGACAGTCCTTATCCGTTCCCGATCGCGCTCGAGATCCATCACCCCAAGGTCAATGTGCCGGTGCTGTGGTGGCGCTCGGTGGGGCACACGCACACGGCCTACGTGATGGAGACTCTGGTCGATGAACTGGCGCGCGCCGGCGGGATCGATCCGGTGGCCTACCGCCGCACGCTGCTGCGTGAGCACAAGCGTCACCTGGCGGCGCTGGACCTGGCGGTCGAGCGCTCGGGCTACGGCAAGCGGCGTCTCTCGGCCGGGCGTGCCTGGGGCGTGGCGGTGCATGAATCGTTCGACACCGTGGTGGCCTACATCGTCGAGGCCTCGATGCGCGGCAACCAGCCGGTGGTGCACCGGGTCACCGCGGCCGTCCACTGCAATATGCCGATCAATCCGCGCACGGTCGAGGCGCAGGTCCAGGGCGGCATGATGATGGGGCTGGGCACCACGCTGCCCGGAGCCCAGATCACGCTGAAGGATGGCGTGGTCCAGCAAGGCAACTGGAACGACTACCGAGTGGCGACGCATGCGGACACGCCGCCGCAGATCGCGGTGCACATCGTGCCATCGGCCGACCCGCCGACCGGCATTGGCGAGACCGCGGTGCCGCCGATCGCACCGGCACTGGCCAACGCCGTCGCGGCGCTCACCGGCAAGCGGCATCGCAGCCTGCCGTTCACCGCGTGATCTTCGAGCAAGTCGGCATGGCCTGCGTGCGGTGATCTCTCCCCAAGCGGGAGAGCGAGCACCCAGACAAAATGCCAACAGTCTTGGGTGCGCCAAAGCCACCGGAACCAGCCTAAGCAAGATGTTCTCCCTTTCCCCTCATGGGGAGAGGGCCGGGGTGAGGGGTGGTCTAGCCAGGATCCGCATCAAGCGGCGCCTTCGGTTTTATCCATCACAATGGCCGTTGAAGTGCGAGGATCCGGAATTCGTGAGGCTGCGTTTTCCGGAAAATCAACCACTTATCAGTGAATTCGGCCAGCGCTTTCCCGTATTAGAAGCGGAAATAGCGAGACTGCACTGACTTGAGCGCGAATTCGTTGGACTGCTTCGCGCAGGTGCTCACTGTCCCTTGCCCGAGACGACGAGAACCCGTACACGTTGACGGGGGTATGCCGGATCCGGCGTTTCCTCTGGCATGCACGAGAAGTCAGCACTGGCGCGGGTTGACGCAACGGGCTTCTGATTCGGCAGTGCGGGAGTCCATCGTACACGAACGGCCATGGGGCGGCGGTGAACGGTGCATTCGGAAATGGCAGAGGCGGGCAATCCGATTAGCGGCGATCATGCAGTCTGATCCTGTCCGCATCCCGAGCCACCATGCACGTCCATCTGCAGTCCCACATGCACGTCAGCCTGCAGCGGCTGTTGCTGGCTTTCCCGCTGGCGGTCTCTGCGGCCCACGGCAGGCTGGTGCTCAGGCGCCGCGGCTATGAGCGTGTGCTGCTGCCGGGCCAGCAGCTCACCATCGAACCGTTTGAAACCTTTGCGCTGCACCTGGATGGCAGCAGCACTCAGCCGGCCGCGTGCACCCTCGAAATCCAGCGCATGATCCCCGCGGCGCAGCAGGAATGCCTGCACCACCGCATCTGCAAGCGGGTCTTCCTGCAACCCCATTACGCCTGGAATGCCGCGTTTATCGCGGAACGGCTGGGCATGTCCACGGCACAGCTGCGCCGCATGCTGTTTTCGCAGGGCACGGCGCTGACCGAGCTGTGCCGCACGCAACGGCTGATGCGGTTGCTGTTCGAGGTCATGGCCGGTGATGCCGGCATTGGCGATGCCCGGCGGCGCGTCGGCTGGCCAGCCAGCAGTGATCTGGACTGCGCTTTCTACGACCGCTTCGGCTTATCGATGGAAGCTGCCAGCCGGTTGGCGGTCGCGCGCGCAGCGCAGCGGCGGCGCTCCGTCGCCTGACTCGTTCCCAAAAATCTACCGGACGTTCGCAAGGATCCGGGATCAGGTCCCGGATGCGAGGGTGCCGGCCACTGCGAATTGCGCCCGCCAGAGTGTACTGAACGCCGCGCTTTGCGAGATAATCCGCCCTTACGCTGCGGAATGATGTCATGCGCTTTGATCTGGTCGACCTGAAACTGTTCACGCATATTGCGGAGGCCCAGAGCCTGACCGGCGGTGCGCAACGCTCGCACCTGTCGCTGGCCGCGGCCAGCACGCGCATCAAGAACCTCGAGGAACACGTCGGCGTCAAGCTGCTGAGCCGCAGCAGCCAGGGCGTGAAGGTGACCGGGGCGGGGGAGACCCTGCTCGCCCACGCGCGCCGCGTGCTGCGCCAGCTGGAGCAACTGAGCGGCGATCTGCAGGAATATGCGGCGGGCGTGAAAGGCCATGTGCGCGTGTTCGCCAACACCACCGCGATGAGCGAATTCCTGCCGGCGGTGCTGCGCAGTTATCTCGTCAGCCATCCGGACGTGACCATCGACATGCACGAGCGCCTGAGCCCGGATATCGTGCGCGCGGTGCAGGAGGGCATGGTGGATATCGGCATCATTGCCGGCAACGTGCGCACGGAAGGGCTGGAGGTGATGCCGTACCGGCGCGACCGCCTGGTGCTGGCCACCGCGCTGAGCCATCCGCTGGCCGAGCGCGGCAGCGTGGATTTTATCGATACGCTGGACTACGACTTCATCGGCCTGCCCGAGGCCAGCGCGATCCACAATTTCCTGTTGCGGGCCGCGACCGACCTGCAGCGCACGCTGCGCTGGCGCGTGCAGGTCAGCAACTTCGAGACCGCGTGCCGGATGATCGAGGCCAATGTCGGCGTCGGCGTGTTGCCGGAGACTACCGCCAGCCGCCATGCGAAGACGATGGCGCTGCGCATCGTCCAGCTCAACGATGAATGGGCCGAGCGCAAGCTGCAGATATGCGTGGCCGACCTCGGCGCCTTGCCGCTGTTTGCGCGCAAGCTGGTGGACCTGCTGGTCGAGGACGGACTCGGGCGCCAGGACTGAGGGCGCCCGGCGGACTAGGCCTTGTCCGCCAGCATCTGCCGTAGCTGGTGCTTCAGCAGCTTGCCGCTGGCCGTGGTGGGGATCGAGGCAACGCGCAGGATCCGCTCCGGGCGCTTGTACGGCGACAGGCGGTCGACCAGGTAGTCGTGCAGCGCCTGCGCGTCAAATTTCTCGCCATCCCTGATCTCGACGAAGGCGATCACTTCCTCGTTGCCGTCCGCGGTGGGCTGCCCGATGACGGCTGATACGCGCACGGACGGATGCGTGTTGATGACCGATTCGACTTCGATCGGGTAGACATTGAAGCCCGAGCGGATGATCAGGTCCTTGGTGCGGCCGACGATGAACAGCGCGCCGCCGGGGTCCAGCCGGCCGATGTCGCCGGTATTGAGCCAGCCGTCGGGCCGCAGGGCCTCGGCGCTCAGGTCCGGTGCGCGGTAGTAGCCGCGCATCACGCCGGGCCCCCTGATCCATAGCTCGCCGGGTTGCCCCTGCGGCACCGGCTTGCCCTCCGGCCCGACTACCCGCAGCTCTGCACCTTCGACGATCTCGCCCGCCGAGCAATCGGTGCGCGGCCGGTCCATGCGGGTCACGAACAGCGACCCCGCATATTCGGTCATGCCGTAGCCATGGTGCAGCGGCTGGCCGAACATCGCCTCGACGTCGTGCTTGAGCGTCGGATCAAGCGGCCCGCCGCCGGTGTAGAGATAGCGCAGCCGCGGCGAAGCCTGCAGGGGCGTGCCCGTTGCCCGCACATGGGCGACGATGCGGTTGAACATTGTCGGCACGCCCTGCAGCAGCGTGATCGCACCCTGCCGGATCGCGGCGGTGACATCAGCGGCATTGAAACGCGCGCTCAGGTACAGGCTGGCGCCGGCCTGCAGGGTCGAGACCAGCAGCGTCCCCAGCCCGAACACATGCGACATCGGCATGACCGCATAGGCGCAGTCGTCTGCCTGCATGCGGCGCGACTCGACCGTGACGCGCGCAAAGTGCAGCAGGCCCCGGTGGGTGACCATCACGCCCTTGGGCTGTCCGGTGGTGCCGGAGGTATAGATCAACGCGGCGACATCACGCGCGAGCGCTTCAGGCTCGCGCTCGCCGGCCTCGTCGACAGCGCCCGCCATCAGCGGGCCGAGGCCGGCCGGGGCAATCTCCCTGGCCCGGTAGCGCACGCCGTGCCGCAGGGCATCGGGCGACACCGCGTGGGTGAACAGCATCAGGCGCGGCTGGCAGTGGGCGCGGATCACCTCGATTTCCCGCTCCGACAGGCGGGCGTTGACGACGACCGGCCACGCGCCCAGTTCCGACAAGGCGAACACCAGCGTGATCACCGCCAGGCAGTTCTCGGCCGTGATCAGCACCCGATCGCCGGTGCCCACGCCCTGCGCTTGCAGGTAGCGCTGCGCATCCTCGATGCCCGCCCACAGCTGCGCATAGGTGGTGGTCCGGCCTTCCTCGAAGACGGCCACATGGCCGGGGGTCTCGGCGGCCCAGCGGCGAGGGATGTCGCTGATCCGTGGTGGGGTGTCTCGGTCCGGTGGCATCTCGCGGGAATCCTTGTGCTGGAAAAACCGTTCGGCGAGGCGGGGGCCAGCCGAACGGCGCCAGTGTATGTGCGCCCGTTGCACGGTGCAATCGGTAATCGGCAAAGGCGGATTTCTTGTCTGCCGAAAGCCGCCTGGCCGCTTACACCACGCGCCTGGCGCGCAGTGCTTCCAGTTGCTGCGGGCTCAGCTTCAGGTAGTCGCGCAGCACCTCGTCGGTGTGCTGGCCCAGCGCGGGCGGGGCGTAGCGCAGCGTCGGGGGCGTCTCTGACAGGCGCAGCGGGCTGGCCGTGGTGACCACGTGGTTCACTGGCTCGCCGGCGGGCGGCTGGGCTCCCGGATAGCGCTCTTGCTCGACGCGCAGGCCACGGTGTTGCACATGGGGGTCGGCGTGGGCCTGGGCGATATTGTTGATGGGGCCGCAAGGCACGGAATTGGCTTCCAGCAGCGCGACCCATTGCGCCGTGGACCGGGTGCGCGTGAGCTCCATCATCATCGCGATCAGCGTCTTGCGGTTGTTGACGCGGCCGGTATTGGTGGCATAGCGCTCGTCGCGCGCCCAGTCCACGCCCGCGGCGTCGCAGAAGCGTGCGAACTGCCCGTCGTTGCCGATGGCCAGCAGCATATTGCCGTCGGCGGTCGGGAAGTCCTGGTAGGGCACCACGCTAGGGTGGATATTGCCTTGGCGCCGCGGCACGTCGCCGGCGTTCAGGAAGCCCGCGCCCTGGTTGGCCAGCACCGCCATCGCCACATCCAGCAGGGCGATGTCGATATGCTGGCCGCGGCCGGTGAAGTGGCGCGCTTCCAGCGCGCTCAGGATCGCGGTGGTGGCGTACATGCCGGTGAACAGGTCGATCACGGCCACGCCTACCTTCATCGGGCCGCCGCCGGGCTCGCCGTCGGCGTGGCCGGTGATGCTCATCAGGCCGCTCATGGCCTGGATCAGCAGGTCGTAGCCGGGCCGCGCCGCGTAGGGTCCGGTGTGGCCAAACCCCGTGACCGAGCAATAGATCAGGCGCGGGTTGAGCGCGCTCAGGCTGTCATAGTCCAGCCCGTAGCGCTTGAGGCCGCCGGTCTTGAAATTCTCCACCACCACATCGCTCTGCCGGGCCAGCTCGCGGATCAGCTCCTGTCCCTCGGGCGTGGCCATGTCCACGGTGACCGAGCGCTTGTTGCGGTTGGCGGCGGTGAAATAGCAAGCCTGCCGGGTCGGCGCGCCGGCCTCGTCGGCGAGGAAAGGGGGCCCCCAGTGGCGCGTATCGTCGCCTTCGCCGGGTTTTTCGATCTTGATCACGTCGGCGCCCATGTCCGCCAGGTTCTGGGTTGACCACGGTCCGGCCAGCACGCGCGAGAGATCGAGCACGCGCAGGTGACTCAGGGCGCCGGTGCGGGCGGAGGGGGGAGGAAGGCCAGCGGCCGGCGTAGCGGTGGAATCTGTCATGTCAGGTCAGGCGGTCTCAAGGCAGGCTGCCCGTCCTGGGGACGGGCAGCGTTGCGCGCGGGCATGGTTCAGGTGTATTGGCGCGGGGCGCGGTGCTTACGCGCCGCGGGCCTCACGGATCATGTTGCGCGCGATGATGACCTGCTGGATCTGCGTGGTGCCCTCATACAGGCGGAACAGGCGCACATCGCGGTAGAAGCGCTCGATGCCGAACTCGGAAATATAGCCGGAACCGCCGAGAATCTGTACCGCGCGGTCCGCCACGCGGCCCACCATCTCGGTGGCGAACATCTTGCAGCACGAGGCTTCGGTGGAGACGTTCCTGCCTTCGTCGCGGCGGCGCGCGGCGTCGATCACCATGCATTCGGCGGCATAAAGCTCGGCCTGGCTGTCGGCCAGCATGGCCTGGATCAGCTGGAACTCGCAGATCGGCTGGCCGAACTGCTGGCGCTCCAGTGCGTAGTTCAGCGCGTCGCGCAGCACGCGCCTGGCCACCCCGACGCTGACCGCCGCAATGTGCAGCCGGCCCTTGTCGAGCACCTTCATCGCCGTCTTGAAGCCCTGGCCTTCCTTCAGGCCGATCAGGTTCTCGGCCGGTACGCGCACGTTGTCGAAGATCACGTCGCAGGTATGCGCGCCTTTCTGCCCCATCTTCACGTCGCGCTTGCCGAAGCTGATGCCGGGCGTCCTGGCATCGACGATAAATGCCGAGACGCCGGCCGAGCCCTTGATTTCAGGGTTGGTACGCGCCATCAGCGTGAACATGCCGGCCTGCGGCGCGTTGGTGATAAAGCGCTTGGTGCCGTTGACCACGTAGTGGTCGCCATTCCTGACCGCGGTGGTGCGCAGCGAACCGGCGTCCGAGCCGGCATCCGGTTCGGTCAGGGCAAAGGAGGCCAGGATCTCGCCGGTGGCCAGGCGGGGCAGCCACGCGGCCTGCTGCTCCGGCGTGCCATCCATCAGGATGCCCTGCGAGCCGATGCCCACGGTGGTGCCCAGCAGCGAGCGGAAGGCCGGCGAGGTCTGGCACAGCTCCATGACCACGCGCACTTCCTCCTCCATGGTCAGCTCCAGGCCGCCAAAGCCCTCGGGGATGGTCATGCCGAACAGGCCCATCTCGCGCATGTCCTGCACGATATCCTGCGGGATTTCGTCGGTCTCGGCGACCAGCGCCTCGGCGGGCACCAGGCGCTCGCGCACAAAGCGGCGCACGCTGTCGAGCAGGGCTTCGAGGATGTCGTTATCGCGGATCATGTCGGTTCTTCCTGGGTGTCGGGTCGGTGTCGGTTCGAGGGGGCGGGACCATCAGTCCAGCGTCACGCCCTTGAGCACGCTGGCCCACTGCGTGCGCTCGCGCGCGGCGGTGTTCACGACATCCTGCGTGGTGCCGCTCCACTGTTCGTAGCCCAGTTCGGCATAGCGCTTCCTGAGCTCAACGTCTTCCACGGCCTGCCGCACTGCTGCGGCCAGCTTCTGGGTCTGCTCGGGGGTTACGCCCTTGGGGGCGTAGATGGCGTACCAGCCGCCGGCTTCGTAGTCCTTGAGGCCGGCAATCCCGGATTCGCGGAAGGTGGGCACGCCGGGCAGCGATGCGCTGCGCTTGGGCGAGCCCACGGCGATGGGCTTGACCTTGCCGCTCTGCACATAGCCGCTGGCGGTGCTGATGATATCGAACATCACGTCGATCTGGCCGCCGATGGTGTCGGTCATGGCCGGGGCATTGCCCTTGTAGGGAATATGGTTCAGCTGGACCTGCGCCTGCCGGGCGAACAGGGCCATGGCGACGTGGTTGGAGCTGCCGACGCCCGAGGAGCCGTAGCTGAGCTTGCCGGGATGCGCCCTGGCGTAGGCAACCAGGTCCTGGGTGCCCTTGAACGGCTCCTTGACGTTGGCCACCAGCATGTTGTAGTAGCGCGCCACCGGTGCCACCGGGGCGAGGTCCTTGGCCGGGTCGTACGGCAGGCTCTTCATGATGTTGGGCGCGACCGTCAGCGCCGCGCTGGCGGCGAACCACAGCGTGGCGCCGTCGGGCCTGGCGCGGACCACTTCATAGCCGGCCAGCGTGGCATTGGCGCCGGGCTTGTTGTCGACGATGACGTTGGCGTTGAGCGCCTTGCCCAACGCCACCGCAAACAGGCGCGCGGCCTGGTCGGCGGGGCCGCCGGCCGCGTAGCCGACCACGAGGCGCACCGGCTGGCCGTTGGGCTGTGCCGAGGCAGGGGGAGTAGCCAGGGTTGCGCCGCACAGAGCCAGGGCGGCCAGCATGGCGTGGCGGCGTGAGGTGGAAATCAAGATACTTCTCCTACGTAAAGCAAAGAGCCGATGGCAAAAGCCGAAAAGCAAAAGGCAAAAGGCAGGCTCAGCCCCCGCCGTCGCGCACGGGGGCTGTACGGTGAATGGAGTGGGTTTTCTCAGTAGCGTTCGAAGACCGCGGCAATACCCTGGCCGCCGCCGATGCACATGGTTTCCAGGCCATAGCGGCCGCCACGGCGCTGCAGTTCATGCAGCAGCGTGGCCAGGATGCGCACGCCGGTGGCGCCGATCGGATGGCCCAGCGAGATGCCCGAGCCGTTCACGTTCAGCTTCTGCTCGATCGCATCCTGGTCATGCCATTCCCAGCCCTTGAGCACGGCCAGCACCTGGCAGGCGAAGGCTTCGTTCAGCTCGACCAGGTCCATCTGGTCCAGCGTCAGGTTCAGGCGCGCCAGCAGCTTCTTCACCGCGGGCACCGGGCCGATGCCCATGTGCGAGGGCTCGCAGCCGGCCGCCGCCCAGCCCACCAGCGAGGCCATGGGGGTCAGGCACAGTTCGGCCAGCTTGTCTTCGGCCACGATCAGGCAGGCGGCCGACGCGTCATTCTGCTGGCTGGCGTTGCCAGCGGTGACGGTACCGTTCGGCATCAGCGTGCGCAGCTTGCCAAGGCTTTCACGCGTGGTTTCCGGGCGGAAGCCTTCGTCGCGCGCGAACCGCACCGGATCGCCCTTGCGCTGGGGCACCTGCACGGGCACGACCTCGGCATCGAAGCGGCCGGCCTCCCAGGCTGCCGCGGCGCGTGCGTGGCTGCGGGCGGCGAAGACATCGGCCGCCTCGCGGCTGATGCCGTAGTCGCGCGCCAGGTTCTCGGCGGTCTCGATCATCCCGGAGATCTTGCCGAAGCGCTCGACCGGCTGGGAGCGTTCACGGCCACGGTCGAGGCGGTCGAAGAAGCGCACATTGCCCGAGCGCGCGCCCCAGCGCATGTCGGTGGTGTAGTACTCGATATTGCTCATGCTCTCGACGCCGCCCGCGATCACCACGTCGGCGGCGCCGCTTTGCACCATCATCGAGGCCGTGACGATGGCCTGCAGGCCGCCGCCGCAGCGGCGGTCCAGCTGCATGCCCGGCACCTCGACCGGCAGGCCGGCCTGCAGCGCGGCCCAGCGGCCGACGCAGGGCACTTCGCTGTTGGCGTAGGACTGGGCAAAGACCACGTCGTCGATACGCGCGGGATCGATGCCGCTGCGTTCCACCACGGCGCGCACGGCGGTGGCGGCCAGTTCCTCCACAGGCACCGGGCGCAAGCTGCCGCCGAAGGTGCCGACGGGCGTGCGGAGGGGAGTGACGATTGCAGCTCTGCGCATGGAAGTCTCCTTGGAACTCTGTGTTGGGATGAGCAAGTAAGTCAGTTGGCCAGCGTGTGCCCGGGAAGGGCCACGAAGGCCGCGCCGCACTGACGCAGCAGGGCGTGGGCCTGGCGTTCCAGGTCCGCGCGGTGTTCGGGTGCGGCAATGTCCAGCATGCGGCGCACGCGCTGCGACAGCGTCTGGCCGCGCAGGTCGGCCACGCCGTGTTCGGTGACGATCAGGCCCGCGTCCGAGCGGGGCGTGCTGACCGGGCCGGACAACTGGGCCACGATGCGGCTCGCGCCCTTGGCGGTTGCTGGCAGCGCGACTATGGGCAGGCCGCCGCGGCTGCGCGCGGCGCCGCGCAGGAAGTCCACGGCACCGCCGACGGCGCCGACATAGACGCCGGCGGCAACTTCGGCGTTCACCTGGCCGGTGAGGTCGACCTCGATGGCGGAGTTGATGGCGGTCAGCTTGTCGACGCTGGCCAGCACCTCGGGGTGATGGGTATAGGCGGTCTCGCGCAGCTGCAGCTGCGGATTGCGGTGGGCCCAGCGCCGCAGCCGTTCGCTGCCCATCAGGATGCCGGCGATGCCCACGCCCGTATCGATGCTCTTGCGTGCGTTGGTCAGCACCCCGGCTTCGGCCAGCGCCGCAATGCCGTCGCCGATCGCGCCGCTGTGCAGCCCCAGGTCGCGGTGGCCATTCAGCGCAGCGACCACGGCCTCTGGCAGGTTGCCGATGCCCATCTGCAGGGTGGCGCCATCCTCCACCCAGCCGGCGATGTGACGGGCGATGGCCTGTTCGGCCGCGCCGGGCGCGCTGCGGTCAAGGCTGATCGGCGGGTGCAGCGCTTCGATCTGCAGGTCGATATCGTCCGCGCTCAGGTAGCGGCTGCCGTGGGTCCAAGGCACCTCAGGGTTCACCTCGGCGATGATGACGCGGGCGCGGTCGAGCGCCGCGGGGAGGTATTCATGCACCAGCCCCAGGCTGTGGCGCCCCTGCTCGTCGGCGGGCGAGACCTGCACCAGCGCCACGTCCGCCCGCAGCGTGCCCTGGCGGATCAGCCCGGGCAGGTGCGAATAGTGGCTGGGCACGATGTCCAGCACGCCGGCCCTGGCCAGTTGCCGGTGCGGGCCGCTGGCGGCGTAGCCGAAGAAGTCGAGCACATCCGCCTGGGCCGGCTGCAGCGTGTCTGACTGCCCGATGCCGACAAAGACACTGAGCCGTCCGCCCTGGGCGATGGCGTGGCGGTGCTCCACCAGTGCGCGCGTCAGCGTCAGCGGCTCGGCGGTGGCTTGCCCCCACCAGATATGGTCTCCGGGGCGGATCAGGGCTTGCAGGCGGGAGGCGAGGGTGTGCATGTCCACGGGGCAGCGGTCAGTCGGCGCATGCGCCGGATAGCCCGGAGCATGTTCCCAAAGCGTGGTTTGCGCTATTTGACAATGCCAATGGCGGACTTTGGCGAAAGCGAAAGGCCTTAACCGTCGCCAGGCCTTAACCCCGGTGGAAGGCGCGCTTTCGGAAAGGCTGATTGTCCAACCGGCCGAACGCCGCGACTATTGCGGTTATCACAAGGAGGCGGCCGTCCGCCAGAGACCGAACGCAAGCCAAGCGCCATGATCGAACAGACCCAATCGAACAACTTCCAAGAAATCCGCGACGCCATCCGCGCGCTTTGCGCGGAGTTTCCCGATGAGTACTTCCGCAAGGTGGACGAGCAGCGCGCCTATCCCGAGGCCTTTGTCAATGCGCTGACCGCGGCGGGCTGGCTGGCGGCGCTGATTCCGCAGGAGTACGGTGGTTCCGGCCTGGGTCTGACCGAAGCCTCGGTCATCATGGAAGAGATCAACCGCTGCGGCGGCAACTCCGGCGCCTGCCACGGCCAGATGTACAACATGGGCACGTTGCTGCGGCACGGCTCCAGGGCACAGAAGGACAAGTACCTGCCGAAGATTGCCTCGGGGGAATGGCGCCTGCAGTCCATGGGCGTGACCGAGCCCACCACCGGCACTGACACCACCAAGATCAAGACCTCGGCGGTCAAGAAGGACGGACGCTACGTCGTCAACGGCCAGAAGGTCTGGATCAGCCGCGTCCAGCACAGCGACTTCATGATCCTGCTGGCGCGCACCACGCCGCTGGCCGACGTGAAGAAGAAGAGCGAGGGGATGTCCATCTTCATGGTGGACCTGCACGAGGCGCAGAAGAAGGGCCTGACCGTGCGCCCCATCCCCAACATGGTCAACCACGAGACCAATGAACTGTTTTTCGAGGGCCTGGAAATCCCCGAGGAAAACCTGATCGGTGAAGAGGGCAAGGGCTTCAAGTACATCCTCGATGGCCTGAACGCCGAGCGCACGCTGATCGCGGCCGAGTGCATCGGCGACGGCTATTGGTTCATCGACCGCGTGACCAAGTACGTCAGGGAACGCGAGGTCTTCGGCCGCCCCATCGGCCAGAACCAGGGCGTGCAGTTCCCGATCGCCGAGTCCTTTATCGAACTGGAAGCGGCGAACCTGATGCGCTGGAAAGCCTGTGAGCTGTTTGACAAGCACGAGCCCATGGGGGCCCAGGCCAACATGGCCAAGTACCTGGCCGCCAAGGCGAGCTGGGAAGCCGGCAACGCCTGCCTGCAGTTCCACGGTGGTTTCGGCTTTGCCTGCGAATACGACGTGGAGCGCAAGTTCCGGGAAACGCGGCTGTACCAGGTGGCACCGATCTCCACCAACCTGATCTACTCTTTCGTCGCCGAACACGTCCTGGGCCTGCCGCGCTCATTCTGAGCGATGGACGGCGCGCCAGCCCCAACAATCAAGGGGCTGGCCAGATGGAACCCCGGCAGCAACGGCGCCGGGGTTCCTGCTTCGCCCAGGCCCCGAATTCCCCTCCCTGTCTCCTCTCTTCGCCCGCGCAGCCGGATCCAGCCCGATCCTCAAATCGGAAACTGCGTCGTCGACAGCACCTGCTTGAGCACCATGAACGAGCGAATCTGCCGCACGCCCGGCAGGTAGAGCAACTGCTCCGCGTGGAGGCGGTTGAAGCTCTCGCTGTCCTTGGTCCTGAGCATCATGATGTAGTCGAACTCGCCGGTGACTTCATGGCATTCCATACAGCCTGATACCTTCTGCGCCGCTTTCTCAAAGGCGGCGAAGGACTCGGGCGTGGACCGGTCCAGCACGACCCCGATGATGACCAGCATCCCCGCGTCCAGGGGAGCCGGGTTCAGCAGCGCCACGACGCCGCGGATCAGGCCATCCGCTTTCAGGCGTTCCACGCGGCGCAGGCATGCGGGCGGGCTGAGGCTGACCTTGCCCGCCAGGGCCAGGTTGGAGATGGACGCATCGCGCTGCAAGGCGCGCAGGATGGCCTTGTCCGTGCGATCCAGCACCGGCGCGGGCTGTGCGGAGGTCTCGGATTTCGAACGAAATTTTATTCTGCTTGTTGCCATTTCTACGAAATAAAGAGAATTTCTGGGTGCTTGCTGTCTATTTATCGTGCAAGAAGTCGCAGATCTTTGCAAGCACCTTTCGCCCCAGCCTTCTTATGATGATTCCAGATGCGGCGTCGCGCAGCGTCCGTGCGAATGCCGGGCTTTGCGGCTGCAAGGCGCCCGCATGCCAACCGCAACCTGGAGCCAGTCATGAACCTGAAGCAATTTCCGCGTCATTCCCTGACCTTCGGCCCGACGCCGATCCATCCGCTATCGCGGCTGAGCGAAAGCCTGGGTGGCAAGGTCGAGCTCTATGCCAAGCGCGACGACTGCAACAGCGGGCTCGCCTTTGGCGGCAACAAGACGCGCAAGCTCGAATACGTCATTCCAGACGTGCTGGCGCAGGGCGCCGATACGCTGGTCTCGATCGGCGGGATCCAGTCGAACCACACGCGCCAGGTTGCCGCCATCGCGGCCCACCTGGGGCTGAAGTGCGTGCTGGTGCAGGAGAACTGGGTCAACTACTCCGACGCGGTTTATGACCGCGTGGGCAACATCCAGATGTCACGCATCATGGGGGCCGACGTGCGCCTGGTCAGCGAAGGCTTCGACATCGGTATTCGCCCCAGCTGGGAAGAAGCCATGGAGAGCGTGCGCAAGGCGGGCGGCAAGCCCTACCCGATTCCGGCAGGCTGCTCGGAGCATCCGCTCGGCGGTCTCGGCTACGTAGGCTTCGCCGAGGAAGTGCGGGAGCAGGAAGCCGGACTCGGCTTCAGGTTCGACTACATCGTGGTCTGCTCGGTCACCGGCAGCACGCAGGCGGGCATGGTGGTCGGATTCGCTGCCGACGGCCGCGCGGACCGGGTCATCGGCATCGATGCATCGGCCAAGCCGGAACCGACGCGCGCGCAGATCCTGCGCATCGCCCGCCATACCGCGGAGCTGGTCGGCCTCGGCCGCGACATCACTGAAGCGGACGTGGTGCTGGACACCCGCTATGGCGGACCCGAATACGGCCTGCCTTCGGCCGGCACCCTGGAAGCCATCCGCCTCAGCGCCAGGCTGGAGGGCATGATGACGGACCCGGTCTATGAGGGCAAGTCCATGCAGGGCATGATCGACATGGTCCGTCGCGGCGAGTTTCCGCAAGGATCGAAAGTCCTCTTTGCACACCTGGGCGGGGTACCGGCATTGAACGCCTACAGCTTCCTGTTCAAGGACGGGTGATTCCATGCGCAGGTGCGCAGCCGGGATTCCCCGGATGCCCGGTTAATCGTTGCCCGCCTGCGCGCCCGCCCCAAAGCGCAGGCGCAGGCTCCGGTTGGCATCGTGCAGCGAACCGTCCGCCGCTTCCACCACGCGGTGCAGGTAGTCTTCGCTGGCGTCTAGCAGCGCCCCGTACAGGGTGTGGCACAAGCCGCGCGCGGTGCGGCCGGGCCAGTCTTGCGGCAGCATCGCTTCGGGCAGGTTGGGGTCGCGCAGCAGCACACGCCGGTATTCGTGCACCAGGAGCGTCCGCACGAAGAAAGCATCGGCCGGAGCAAGCCCGGCGGCCTCTTCGGCCAGCGGCGCAAAGCGGCGCAGCAGTGCCTGCCAGGCAGCGGCCACGTCGCCGAGCTTGAAGGTCTGGTGCATCAGCGCCTGCAGCGGCCGGATGGAAAACGCCTCGAGGCTGCTCGCTTCCATCACCGCCACATCGTCCTGCGCGCGTGCGGCCTGGAGGATTTCGCGCAGCGAGGCGAGGTCCGCTTGGGGGTGGGCCATCACCCCCGGCGCGATGGCGCCGAAGCCCTCCCACAGCAATTCCCGCTTCAGCTTCTGCCGGACCGTGGCGCGTACGTCACCGCGCACCATCACCAGGGTCCAGCGGCCGTCCCATTCGGATGCCTCACCCGCATAGATGCGCTTGCCAGCGTGCAGTACACGCTGCAAACCGGCGTCTGACAGCCCGTAGTAGCTGCGCCGCCCCATCCTGGTCGCGGCCAGCCAGTCGTCGGCGGTAAGGCGGAAGGTGGCGGTGCGCACCAGCCGGTCATTGATGCCGAACGGCGCCGCCAGCCGGATCAGGCTGCCCAGCCAGATGGCCTGCGGCCGCGGCGCCACCACATCGCCGAACAAGGTCACCAGCATGGAATTGGCGCCCAGCTTCAGCCCGCGTGCCAGCCGCGCCACGCGGGGAGAAACCGGATCTGTGCCTGGCGTCGCCATCGGCCCCGCTCCCTGAAGTGATACACAAATGCAGATTGATTGAATCAAATTGTATCACTACCATCCGTTGCAACTGACGATGTTGATGCAGGTCAAGACCCCGATTCAGAGCAACCAAGAGCGGAGCAAAGGATGTACGCACAGCTGGTGGAGACAGGAGCGACGAGGCTTCGCGCCATGGAAGAAATGGAGCCGCAGGAGCGCGAGTTCCAGGCGCGCGTCGATGCCGGGATCAAGATCGAGGCCAAGGACTGGATGCCGGAGGCCTATCGCAAGACCCTGGTCCGCCAGATCTCGCAGCATGCCCATTCCGAGATCGTGGGCCAGCTGCCGGAAGGCAACTGGGTCACCCGCGCGCCGACGCTGGAGCGCAAGGCAGTCTTGCTGGCCAAGATCCAGGATGAGGCCGGCCATGGCCTGTATCTCTACAGCGCGGCCGAGACCCTGGGCGTGTCGCGCGACCAGATGCTGGGCGACCTGCACACCGGCAAGGCCAAGTATTCCAGCATCTTCAACTACCCGACGCTGAGTTGGGCCGACATCGGCATGATCGGCTGGCTGGTCGACGGCTCGGCCATCATCAACCAGGTGCCGCTGTGCCGCTGCTCGTTCGGGCCCTATGCGCGCGCCATGGTGCGCGTGTGCAAGGAAGAGTCGTTCCACCAGCGCCAGGGCTACGACATCCTGCTGTCGCTGTGCAACGGCACCCCCGAGCAGAAGCAGATGGCGCAGGACGCGCTCAATCGCTGGTGGTGGCCGGCGCTGATGATGTTTGGCCCGTCCGACGGCGATTCGCCCAACAGCGCGCAATCCATGCAATGGCGCATCAAGCTGTTCTCCAATGACGAGCTGCGCCAGAAGATGGTCGACCAGACCGTGCCGCAGGCAGAGTACCTGGGCCTGGCCATTCCGGATCCCGAACTGAAGTGGAACGAGGAGCGCGGCCACTATGACTTCGGCGAGATCGACTGGTCCGAGTTCTACAACGTCATCCAGGGCAACGGCCCCTGCAACCGCGAGCGCCTGCGCACCCGCGTCAAGGCCTGGGAAGAGGGCGCGTGGTTCCGCGATGCCCTGGTGACCCACGCCGACAAGCAGGCCCAGCGCGCCGCCGCGTGACCCCGCGGCGCCCGGCGCCGCCATCCATCCAACGCAATGACACAGGAGGTTGCCATGAAAGAGTGGCCGCTTTGGGAGATCTTTATCCGCAGCCAGCACGGCCTGGCCCACAAGCACGTGGGCAGCCTGCACGCGCCCGACGGCGAAATGGCGATCAACAACGCGCGTGACGTCTATACGCGCCGCAACGAGGGCGTCAGCGTCTGGGTGGTGAAGGCCGGCGACGTGGTCGCCAGCAGCCCCGGCGACAAGGGCCCGCTGTTCGAGCCGGCCAACAGCAAGGTCTACCGCCACCCGACGTTCTTCCCGATGCCGGAAGCCGTCAAGCACATCTGATACGGCCCGCATGATGGACAACCACAAGCTCGAATACCTGCTGCGCCTCGGCGACGCCACGCTGGTCCTTGGCCAGCGCCTGTCGGAATGGTGCGGCCGCGGCCCGGCGCTGGAAGAGGACATCGCGCTGACCAATGTCGCGCTCGACCTGATCGGCCAGACCCGGCTGTGGCTGGGCTACGCCGCGGAAGTGGAGGGCGCCGGCCGCAACGCCGACCAGATGGCCTACCTGCGCGACGCGCACCAGTTCCGCAACCCGCTGCTGGTGGAGCAGCCCAACGGCAGCTATGCCGATACGCTGGCGCGGCAGTTCCTGTTCGACACCTGGCACTACTTCCTGCTCGACGGGCTGCAGCGCTCGACCGATGCCCGCATCGCCGAGATCGCCGCCAAGTCGCTCAAGGAAGTGACCTACCACGTGCGCCGTAGCGCCGACCTGGTGGTGCGCCTGGGCGACGGCAGCGAAGAGAGCCACCGCCGCATGCAGGATGCCTTCAACGACCTGTGGATGTTCAGCGATGAGCTGTTCGAGTCCGACGCGGGCGACGCCGCGCTGGTGCAGGCCGGCCTGGTGCCGGATCCCGCATCACTGGCCGAACCGTGGCAGCGCCACGTGGCCGCGGTGCTGGAAGAAGCCACGCTGCAGCTGCCTGCGGGCACGTGGTCGCAGAGCGGCGGCCGCCACGGCCGCCATACCGAACACCTCGGCTACCTGCTGGCCGAAATGCAGTTCCTGCAGCGCGCCTATCCGGGCGCCAGCTGGTGAACGCCATGACTGCGCAAGCGATCGCACGCCCGGCGCTCGGGCAGGTCTGGACCTGGCTCGATACGGTGCCCGATCCCGAGATCCCGGTGATCTCGGTGGTGGATCTAGGCATTGTGCGCGACGTGGCATGGGAGGACGACGCCTGCGTCGTCACCATCACCCCGACGTACTCCGGCTGCCCGGCCATGACCGTGATCCGGGAGGAGATCGAGCGCACGCTGGCTGCGCAGGGCATTGCCAGCGTGCGCGTGCGCACGCAGCTGGCGCCGGCCTGGACCACCGACTGGATGACGCCGCGCGGCAAGGCCAGCCTGGGCGGCTACGGCATTGCGCCGCCGGCCCAGCAGGTGATCGACATCAGCGGCATCAGCCGCAAGGCGGCGCCGGCGCTGGTGGTGGCGTGCCCGCACTGCGGCTCGCGGCACACGCGGCTGGTGAGCCAGTTCGGCTCGACCGCCTGCAAGGCCCTGTACCGCTGCAGCGACTGCAAGGAACCGTTCGATTACTTCAAGGCGCACTGAGCCTGACCGGGGTAGTGAGATGAGCAAATTCCATGAACTGACCGTGGCCTCGGTCACCCGCGAAACCCGCGATGCCGTGGCCGTGACCTTTGCCGTGCCGGATGAACTGGCCGACACCTACCGCTACATCCAGGGCCAGCACCTGACGCTGCGCACCGGCATCGGCGGCGAGGACGTGCGCCGCTCGTACTCGATCTGCTCGGCGGTGCAGGACGCGCAGCTGCGCGTCGCGATCAAGCGCGTCGACGGCGGCCTGTTCTCCAACTGGGCCAACGAACAACTGCAGCCCGGCATGAAGCTGGAAGTGATGCCGCCATCCGGCCACTTCCACGTGCCGCTGTCTGCCACGCAGGCGAGGCACTACGTGGCCTTCGCCGCCGGCAGCGGCATCACGCCGATGCTGTCGATCATCAAGACTACGCTGGAGGCCGAGCCCCAGAGCCGCTTCACGCTGTTCTACGGCAACCGCGCCTCGTCTTCGGTGCTGTTCAAGGAAGAGCTGGAAGACCTGAAGGACACCTACCTGCAGCGCTTCAACCTGGTGTTCGTGCTCAGCCGCGAGCAGCTGGATATCGACCTGTTCAACGGCCGCATCGACGGCGAGAAGGTCAATGCCTTGCTCAAGCACTGGGTCAAGCCGCAGGACATCGACATCGCCTTTATCTGCGGCCCGCACTCGATGATGGAAGAGGTGTCGCAGGCGCTGCTCGACAACGGCGTGGACAAGGCCCGCATCAAGCGCGAGCTGTTTGCCACCAGCATTCCCGCGGCCCGCCCGGCGGCGCATGCGCACAAGCAGGTGGGGCAGCAGCAGTGCGAGGTCACGGTGATCCAGGACGGCCGCACGCGCTCCTTCACGCTGGAGAAGAACAAGGAGACGGTGCTGGATGCCGCGCTGGCGCAAGGCATCGAGCTGCCTTACTCATGCAAGGGCGGGGTCTGCTCGACCTGCCGCTGCAAGCGCATCGAAGGCGAGGTCGACATGGACGTCAACTTTGCGCTGGAGGACTACGAAGTCGCGCGCGGCTTCATCCTCAGCTGCCAGAGCTACGCCGTCAGCGACAGGCTGGTGATCGACTTCGACCAGGAAACCTGAAGCGCTTCCCGCGGCAATCCCTTGCCGCCATCCCGAACCATACGCAAACCATTTTGCCCCCGGAGCAAGCCGTGTCCCATCCGTTTTTTGAACGCCACCAGGCGCTGCTGGAACAAGCCACCCAAGCCATTGCCGAGCGCGGCTACTGGAGCCCGTTCAGCGAAATGCCGAGCCCCAGGGTCTACGGCGAAACCGCCAACGCCGACGGCAAGGCTGCCTTCGAGGCCCGCCTGAACCGCCCGTTCGCGCTGTCGCAGCCGGGCACCGTCGGCCAGGCCGGCAAGGAAGTCTCGCCCTACGGCGCAGAACTGGGCATCACCTATCCGAAGCCCGACCTCGACCAGCTCTTTGCCGGCATGGCCGAAGGCATGCCGGCCTGGCGCAAGGCCGGGCCGGAAGCCTGGGTCGGCGTGTCGCTGGAAATCCTGCAGCGCCTGAACCGCCGCAGCTTCGAGATTGCCTACGCGGTAATGCACACCACCGGCCAGGCCTTCATGATGGCCTTCCAGGCCGGCGGCCCGCACGCGCAGGACCGCGGGCTGGAAGCGGTGGCCTACGCCTGGGACGAGATGCGCCGCATTCCGAAGCAGGCCATCTGGGAGAAGCCGCAGGGCAAGCACGAGCCGCTGCGCATGGAGAAGCGCTACAGCGTGGTGCCGCGCGGCGTGGGCCTGGTGATCGGCTGCTGCACCTTCCCGACCTGGAACGGCTATCCCGGCCTGTTCGCCAGCCTGGCGACCGGCAACGCGGTGGTGGTCAAGCCGCACCCGGGCGCGATCCTGCCGCTGGCGATCACCGTCGAGGTGGCGCGCGAGGTGCTGCAGGAAGCCGGCTTCGACCCCAACCTGGTCACGCTGGTGGCCAACGACCCGACCGAGCGCATGGCGTCCACGCTGGCGCTGCGCCCGGAAGTGCGCCTGATCGACTTCACCGGCAGCAGCGCCAATGGCAACTGGCTGGAGCGCAACGCGCACCAGGCCCAGGTCTATACCGAGAAGGCCGGCGTCAACCAGATCGTGATCCACTCCACCAGCGACTTCAAGGGCATGGTGCGCAATATCGCGTTCTCGCTGGCGCTGTACTCGGGCCAGATGTGCACGGCACCGCAGAACATCTATGTGCCGAAGGGCGGCATCGACACGCCGGAAGGGCACCTCAGCTTCGACCAGGTGGCCGCGGCGATCGGGGAGGGCGTGGTCAGGCTCACCAGCGATGCGGCCAAGGCGGTGGAGCTGCTCGGCGCGATCCAGAACGACGGGGTGGTTCAGCGCATCGAATCGTCGCGCGCACTGGGCGAGATCGTCGCCGACAGCCGCGTGCTGGAGCACCCGGAGTTCCCCGGCGCGCGCATCCGCACGCCGCTGGTGCTCAAGGTGGACGCCAGCGACGAGGACAAGATCATGCAGGAATTGTTCGGCCCGATCTCGTTCATCGTCGCCACCGACAACACCGCGCACAGCATCGCGCTGGCGCACCGCGGCGCGAAGGAACATGGCGCACTGACGTTGTCGGCCTACACCACCGATGCCGGCATGGCCGAGGGCATCCGCGAAGCCGCCGAGGACGCGGGCGTGGCCCTGTCGCTGAACCTGACCGGGGGCGTGTTCGTCAACCAGTCGGCCGCGTTCAGCGACTTCCACGCCACCGGCGCCAACCCGGCAGCCAATGCCTCGCTGTCGGATGCGGCTTTCGTCGCCAACCGCTTCCGCGTGGTACAGAGCCGTTCCCATATCTGATGCAGTCGCAGTACCCGGCGCCGGCCCCCAATAGAAATGCGGCGCAATCATAACGATGATGGAGTAGACAATGGTTCAACGCATCCCCAACCCCAACGAGCTGGAGCCGATCGAGCGCGCCAGCCGCGACGAACTGCAGGCGCTGCAGCTGGAACGGCTGAAATGGAGCGTGCGCCATGCCTACGACAACGTGCCGCATTACCGCAAGGCCTTCCATGCGGCCGGGGTGCATCCGGACGACCTGCAGTCGCTGTCGGACCTGTCGAAGTTCCCGTTCCTGACCAAGCAGGACCTGCGCGACAACTATCCCTTCGGCATGTTCGCGGTGCCGCGCGAGAAGGTGGCGCGCGTGCATGCGTCGAGCGGCACCACGGGCAAGCCGACCGTGGTCGGCTATACCGCGAAGGATATCGATACCTGGGCCAGCGTGGTGGCGCGCTCGATCCGCGCCGCCGGCGGCCGCGCCGGCGACCTGGTCCATGTCAGCTATGGCTACGGCCTGTTCACGGGCGGCCTGGGTGCCCACTATGGCGCCGAGAAGGCCGGCTGCACGGTGATCCCCATGTCCGGCGGGCAGACCGAGAAACAGGTGCAGCTGATCCGCGAGTTCGAGCCCAACATCATCATGGTGACGCCGTCATACATGCTGAACCTGATCGAGGAGATGGAGCGCCAGGGCATGGATCCGTCGGAAAGCTCGCTCAAGGTGGGCATCTTCGGCGCCGAGCCGTGGACGGATGCGATGCGCGCCGAAATCGAGGCACGTGCCGGTATCGACGCGGTGGACATCTACGGCCTGTCTGAAGTCATGGGGCCGGGTGTCGCTTGCGAATGCATCGAGAGCAAGGACGGTCCGGTGATCTGGGAAGACCACTTCTACGCCGAGATCATCGATCCGGTCACCGGCGAGGTGCTGCCGGATGGAGAAGAGGGCGAACTGGTGTTCACGTCGCTCACCAAGGAAGCGCTGCCGGTGATCCGATACCGCACGCGCGACCTGACGCGCCTGCTGCCGCCCACCTCGCGTTCGATGCGCCGCATCGGCAAGATCACCGGCCGCTCGGACGACATGCTGATCATCCGCGGCGTCAATGTGTTCCCGTCGCAGATCGAGGAGCTGATCCTGAAGACGCCGGCGCTGGCGCCGCAGTACCAGCTGGTGGTGACCCGCGACGGCCACCTGGACAAGCTGGAAGTGCGCGTCGAAGCGCGGCCCGGAGGTTCGGCACCCCTCTGCGCGGACGACCGCGCGATGCTGGAGCGCGAGCTGAAGGACCAGATCAAGACCTACGTGGGCGTGACCACGCGCGTGCAGGTGGTGGATGCGGACGGCATCGAGCGCACCACGGTCGGCAAGGCACGGCGGGTGCTCGATATGCGGCCGAAGTTCACGCACGAGCAGCCGGTCGGGGCGATCTGAACGTATCGCATGAACTGACAAGCCATTGCATGTGTGCTCCCTCTCCCCATGCGGGGAGAGGGAGCACACCGCCGCAAGAGTTCAAGTCTCAACGAATCACCCAACGATGGCACCCACCCAGAGGCGCCACGCCCACCCTTGCGCCAAAGGAGACCACCATGGACGCGCGACAACTGGAAACCATCCAGAACCACCCCGATTTCATCCGGCTGACCAACGGGCGGACCCGCCTGGGCTGGTCGCTGACGCTGGTCATGCTGGCGATCTACTTCGGCTTTATCCTGCTGCTGGCGTTCTCGCCGGCCACGCTCGGCACACCGCTCGGCGCGGGTGTGATGACGGTGGGCATTCCCGTCGGCGTGGCGGTGATCGTCTCGGCCGTGCTGCTGACCGGGATCTACGTGTACCGGGCCAACCGCGACCTGGATCCGCTCAACGAACGCGTGCGCAAGGAGTGCCGGGCATGAAACCCGCCAACCGTTACCTGTGCGCGGCCCTGCTCGGGCTTGCCAGCATGGCCGCCGCGGCGGCCCCCGCCATCCAGGGCGATGCCGCGCCGCGGCCGCTGAACTGGAGCGCCATCGTGATGTTCCTGCTGTTCGTGCTGTTCACGCTCGGCATTACCCGCTGGGCCGCGCGCCGCACGCGCTCGGCATCCGACTTCTATGCCGCCGGAGGCGGGCTGAGCGGCTTCCAGAACGGCCTGGCCATCGCCGGCGACATGGTCTCGGCTGCCTCCTTCCTCGGCATCTCCGCGATGATGTTCGACAAGGGCTATGACGGGCTGATCTACGCGCTGGGCGTGGTGGCGGGCTGGCCGATCATCCTGTTCATCGTCGCCGAACGGCTGCGCAACCTTGGCCGCTATACCTTTGCCGACGTGGTGTCATACCGGCTGGCGCAGAAGCCGGTGCGGATCACCGCCGCCTGCGGCACGCTGACGGTGGTGATCATGTACCTGGTGGCGCAGATGGTCGGCGCCGGCAAGCTGATCGAGCTGCTGTTCGGCACCAGCTATGAGTCCGCCGTGGTGATCGTCGGCCTGTTGATGGTGCTGTATGTGATGTTCGGCGGCATGCTGGCCACCACCTGGGTGCAGATCATCAAGGCCGCGCTGCTGCTGGGCGGCGTGACCTTCATGGCGGTGATGGTGCTGGCGTACTTCGGCTTCAGCCCGGAAGCCATGTTCGCCGGCGCGGCGAAGGTGCATGACAAGGGGCTGGCGATCCTGTCTCCGGGCGGGCTGGTGTCCAATCCCATCGATGCGATCTCGCTGGGGGTGGGCATGATGTTCGGCACCGCGGGCCTGCCGCACATCCTGATGCGCTTCTTCACGGTGGCAGACGCCCGCGAGGCGCGCAAGTCCGTGCTCTACGCCACCGGCTTCATCGGCTACTTCTACGTGCTGATCCTGGTGGTGGGCTTCGGTGCGATCGTGATGGTGGGCGCGGATCCGGCCTACCGCGACGCGGCCGGCAAGATCATCGGCGGCAGCAATATGGTGGCGGTGCACCTGTCGCACGCGATCGGCGGCGATTTCTTCCTGGGCTTTATCTCGGCGGTGGCGTTCGCGACCATCCTCGCGGTGGTGGCGGGCCTGGCCCTGTCGGGCGCTTCCGCGGTCTCGCATGACCTGTACGCCAACGTGTTCCGCCGCGGGCAGGCCAACGAGAAGGACGAGATCCGGGTGTCCAAGGCGGCCACCCTGGTGATCGGCGTGCTGGCCATGGTGCTGGGCGTGATGTTCGAGAAGCAGAACATCGCCTTCCTGTCCGGCCTGGTGCTGGCGATCGCGGCCTCGGTCAACTTCCCGGTGCTGTTCCTGTCGATGTTCTGGAAAGGCCTGACCACGCGCGGCGCCGTGGCCGGCAGCCTGGCCGGGCTGGTGTCAGCGGTGGCGCTGCTGGTGCTGGGCCCGACGGTCTGGGTGGGCTTCCTGCATCATGACAAGGCGATCTTCCCGTACGCCAACCCGGCGCTGTTCTCGATGACGCTGGCCTTCGCCAGCGCCTGGCTGGCGTCGGTGCTGGACCGCTCCACCCAGGCCAGCACCGAGCGCCAGCGCTATGGTGCGCAGTTCGTGCGTGCGATGACCGGGATCGGGGCTGCCGGGGCGAGCCAGCATTGATCCGGGGGGCAGGGCCGCGTAGCAGCAACGCTATTCGGTCAGTGGTTTCTGCGGCAGCCGCGCCGGCGGGCGCGGCTCTTCCCCGGTAATGGCGGTGAACTCGCCGCGGGTAAGGTTCTGCTTGTCGCCATTCGACAGGTGCAGGACTGCATAGACGTCGCCTTCCTCCTCCGGCAACACCCGCACGCTGATAATGTGGTCGGGGTTGAGAAAGAAGCCCGGCCTCAGCTCGATAAGATGCCCGGGCATGCTCTGTTGAGGCGGCGGAGTCTTCGCCGCTCGCGCAGCGGAGCCGTGCCCTCGGCGTGGGAGGTCCGTGTTTTCATCAGGTGGGGGCTTCTTCTCCATTTGCCAACTCCTGCTATGGCCCGGGCACGGGCATTACTTCAACAGACCGTCATGCAGTCGCCGTCGCAAGCCGGCAGCTTCGGCAAGCAGCGTTCCGGCGGACCGGCCTCGTACGAGCACACCAGATAGGCACGGTGTACCACACCGGCGTCTTCCGGGAACAGGAAGTCGCCGATCACGACCGGTCTCTCGTCGCTCAGGTACGGGAACGGGTACTCGATCACACCATGGAAGAGGCACGGCCAATCCTCGCTGGCCACGCAGGTCAGGAAGAAGCGGTCGCAGCACGCTTCGCCGTCGTCCTCGCATGTGCAGTCGCGATCTGGCACGAACTCGATCTCATGGTTGCGCGCGCCGCTGCAGCCTTGGGCCTCGAACCACAGTTCGACGCGGCGCATGCGCACCGGCCGCTGGCCCGGCAGGTACGGGAACATGCCGCGGCTCATGCGCAGCGTGAGCGCACGCGTGCAGCCGGGCATTTCTGCCGCCGGCACGGCTGCCTTGAACCGCTGCCACGCATCGGCGAAGTCCTGCTTCCAGTCAAAGAAGCGCAGCCCCGCGCCGGGCAGCAGGCAGGACGCGGCGGCCCAGCTTGCCTTGCGCAGCAGCGCTCCGCCTTCGCGAGCGGTGTAGCTCAACTGGACGATCAGGTCGCTTACCGTGTCAATGTCGAACGCGTTGGTCTCGATGGGCAGCTCGATGCGCCAGCGGCTGACCGCCCCGGCGTATTCGAACGGCAGGTAGCGCTCGTCGCGGAAATTGAGCTCGAACAGCCCCGAGTCGTTCTGCCCGGTGGAAGTTGCGATCGCTTCGGTTGCGCCATAGCGCTTCACGATGCGCGGATCATCCCTGGTCGCCTCGTAGCGCCGGCGCTCGCAGCAGCCGCAGGTGCATTCGCCAGGGCAGCAGTCTTCGACGTCGAGCAGCGTGGGCTCGATGCGGGTCGCGCTGCTCAGCAGCGTCAGCTTGCAGTGCACGCCCGTGTAAGGGCCCACGACAGAGGGGATGGTCAGGCTGACGCTCTTGACGCGGCGCAGGTAGTGTCCGGGGTATTCGCGGTCGAGGCGCCATTCGGGAATCTCGATCTCGCACATGCCTGTCGCCTTCAGCTGCAGGAACGCGAGCGGAAAATCAATCCGCAGCGACAGCCGCGTCACCAGCTCCTGCTCGCGCCGGTTCTGGTCGTAGTACGCCTTTTCCATTGCGCGCAGCGACGTCGACAGCCGCTCGCCGGCCAGCAGGCCTTCGTGCAGACCGTCCCAGATATCCGGTGGCAGTTGCGTCTGCGTGGTCAGCTCGCGTTCCAGCTGGAACGCGCGTTGTGCCTGGCGTGCCCAGCACCAGGCGATCTCGAACATCTGGTGGTGCAGCGCCGCTGTCTCCTGCTGCAGGAACAGGTAGAGCGCGTGATTGGTGAACTTGTCGCGCAGGAAGTCCTGCAGCTCCGCCGCCTGCTGCTTCTGCTGCACCAGGTTGTTCAACTGGCGCAGCGCCACGCCGCGGCGCCGCTCGGCGCCAAGGATCTGCCGCTCGATCTGCTGGATCTCGATATCGAGCACCGTGACCTGGAGGATCCAGTCCGCCTCGCGACGGTCCCATCCACCCTCGGTCAGTGCCAGGCCGGCCTGCGTGCCGTTGATATCGGCAACCGTGTAGAGAATCCTGGCGGCCGCGGCGAACGCGTGGGCCAGCTTGGTGCCGATCGGCATCTGGAACACCGACACCGGGGTGGACGCGATCCCGGCAACGCCGGTCGTATTGTCCGGAATCAGGTTCATGACCTGGCCGACACCTTCCACGATGTTGCCGGCGGCGCGCGTGGTCATGGAAACGCCGGTCAGGTTCTGGTAGGCCTGCTCCTTCGGGATCAACCCATTCGCGATCAGGTCGCTGTAATATTGCCGCCGCGCCTGCGCCCCCTGCTTGGTCTTCTGCAGTGCCTGCACCTGCCAGTCCGCTTCGCGGAATTCCATGCGGCGGATCTCCTCGGTCAGGTTGAGGAGCTGGCGTTCGTGCGCGGCACGCATGGCCGCGAGGAACTCGGCATCCCCTTTCTCGAATGCGGCCTGCAGCTCGGCGCCAAACGTGCGGACCTCGTTCGCCGTCTCCACCGCGCGCTGGATGAGGAAGGGGAAGCGGTACGGGCTGGGCGGACAGCAGCAGCCGTCGTCGTCAAGGCAGTTCGCGGCCGCGGTCTTCCATCCGCGCCGCACCGGATTGTCGCCCCAATATGAGGTATCCAGATTGGGGACGCCGCCCGCCAGCCGCGCCTTCGTCAGGCAGCGGTGCAGGGCGTCCAGCTGGTCGGCGACGCGGTCGTAGATCTCCATCAGGCGCGGGTTGAGCGGGGCGAACCGCGGGATAAACGCGGTTACCGTCTGCGCTTTGGCGCCATCATCCTGGCCGAAGATCGTGCGCGGCCGCTCGCCGAGGAATCTCGAGAGCGTGTCGAGGCGCAGCCGCGCCATGGCGTAGCCCTCGGGGGAATGCCGGCACATTGCCGCCTGCGCATGCTGAAGCAGCGTCTCGAGATACGCCAGGACGACGCTTCGCTGCCGGGACGCAAGCTCCGTCCTCACCAGTGTGTCGCAGCACGGATCCTGGCCGGTGCGCATGCGACCGCGCGTCGACGCCGCCGCGCGCGGGGTCGATGCTGCGGCAATGCCGCGGCCAGCGGGCTGTGGGGGATTGGCCGGGGTATTCGGATTTGGCTCGTTCGAGCCACCGGGAACGTTGGTCCCGGGGATCGTCCCGGTCGACGGCGGCTGCGGCGTGCGGCAGGTCGCCCAGCGCAGGTCCTTGTCGCCAGGCGCGAAGTAGAGCTCGTACCATTTCAGGGCTGCCTCGAAGCGGCAGTGGGCGCGCAGCGTTCCGGCGACCGTCATCGCGGTCGAGTAGAGCGAAGGCTCAAGCGGGGCGCCGGAGGTGAAATAGACGAAGAACGGATATGCCTGCAGCAATGGAGCGAGCGGTGCCGGCGCCAGGGGCGTCGCGATCACCTCGGGCGTTACGACGGCGGTATCCGGCGTAATGTCGTAGCGGAAGCCCCACGGCGACGGGTCCGTATGGCCCGGCGGGAGCGCCGCCGCGTTCGTGATCCGGAACCGAAGGGAGTCAACCTCGCGGCCCAGGAATTCGAGCTGTGGCTCGCCGCCGGCAGGATCGACATGCGCGCCGTCGTCGATGATGCGCGGGGTCTGGAATTCTCCGTTATGCACGCGGCACCATGCGAGCTTCACCATCGGCCGCAGCGGCCAGGCCAGCAGCTGCGGCAGGCGGTCACGGCGATGCCAGTCCGAGGTCATGTCGGGCGGCACGACACCCCAGTCCGGGTCCTGGAACAAGGATGGATCGGCGGGATTCAGAACACCCGGATCGTAGTACTCGGAGTTCACCAGCCAGAAGTAGTACTCGTCCATGACCGGCGCATGCACGCGTCCGCACTCGGCACAGCACACCGAGCCCGACGTCTCCGGCAGCATGAACGCCGACGTGGCGGGCGGCTCCCCGGCAGCGGCAATGCGCAGGAACCGCGTGCCGAGGCGGACCGCCGCCTGCAGCCAGAGCGGAAGCTGCGGAGACTCAGCGCCGGGCGGTGTTCCTGTGGACGCGTTGGCAGGCACCGTAGCGGCGAGCATGCCGCGAGCGGCCCCCGGGACATTGTTCGTCGTGCCCGGGGTCGGGCCGGCAGACAGCTGGAGCTGCGACGGCGCCAGCCAGCTGGGTCTCGCGTGGCGCTCGGGCCGCCCCATCAGCCCGAGGTTCTCGGGCTGCGGCACCTGCTTCAGATGCGACGGGTCGCGATGCTGCAGCGCGGTCAGTGACGGATGGGCCGGCCAGTAGGGTCCGGGCCAGTACTCCATGCCGCCGGGTTGCGGCGCGGTCAAGGTGGCGCGCCGCAATTCGGATTCGAGGAAGCGGAACGCTTCGGCCTGGAGCGCGCGTTCGTGCTCGGTCCACTCGACGTAGTTCTCCTGGTACAGCGTGCGGCGGCGGCAGGCCTGCCAGATGTGGAAGGTCACAAAAAGCCTGTCCCATGCCGACGCAAACGCCGGGGTCACCACGAAGGTCGGCTCCTGCGCCAGGCGTGCGCGTTCCACGAACGACTGCACCGCCGTAACCGCCTCTTCAATGCGGCTGATCTTCTGGCAAATGCCAGCATCGACGTCGACCAGCAACAACGCGCTGAGATCCTTCGCCGACGTCGCGAACGCGCCTGGCACAAACGGAAGCGGGACCCGGTTCATTCCGGTGAGATACGCGACCAGCGCGGTGCGTCCCCGCTCGCGCAGCAGGTTGTTGAGGTGCTCGATGTCGGCGTAACGCAGCGGGTTGCCGCGCTCGATCATGCCGTCGCGGTAGAACCTTGTCAGGTTCGCGTTGCCGCTGGCCATTGCCGCCGGCGCGCTCGCTGCCCAGGCATCGGGCTGTGCCTGGGCGAGGTCGCGCGGAACGAACGCCTTCAGCAGCCGCCTCACCCACGACGCGGCATGCCAGACGCGGATTGCCCAGCGATCGTCCGACAGCCTGGCCCAATCGACGGATACGCCGTCGTGGAATTCGAGGACAAGCGCGGCATGATCCATGTCGACGCCAAGGTCCATCAGCAGCGGCACGGGATCGGCGGGCTGCTGGTTCGACGCCTCGACGAAGCAGAGCCACGCGAGGCGCTCAGCCCGTTGCTGGACCGCCCGCCGCATCACCGTGTAGTCATGGACGCGCTCGAACCAGTCGAAGAGCGCCTGCCGGCGCTTGACCGACGGCGTCGCGCGCTGGTCGAGCGGCGCCGGTGGCTTGCGCTCCGGATCGCCATTGTAGGTGTCGCCAACCGGCAGGAAATTGAAGTCCAGATACGCGCGGTGCGATGTATACGGGGTGCCGGGAACGTAGGTGAAGCCGGCAAACAGGCCTGGCGACGAGAGCATGTACTCGGCCTCGGAAACGTTTGCCCGCGCCACCAGGCGTGCCGACAGTCGCAGCCGGTGGCAGAACAGCAGCGCCTTGAATGCGCGCTGGTAGGTGCGGCGGATGTCGCGCAGGCTGCTGGTGTACTGCAGGGCCAGATACGCCTTTGCCGACGGCACCGCCGCCTGCGCGCTGGTCAGCTCACCCGGTGAGACATCGCGATACAGGCGCTCGGCCGGCAGCTCCGCAATGCAGTCATCGGTGTCCGGGCCCTGGTACTTCACCGTGAAGCCGGTGCGGGCGCGCGCCAGCTCCTGCTTCTCGTCGAACTCGGGTGGCGATTCCTCGAAGTCGATATCGATGAAGTAGGCGCCGCGCTTCAGATGCAGCGGGCCGGACGCACGGTCCGCCGCCGGCTCGTCCGCCCAACCGTAGTTCAGCAGTCGGAACGTCTTCTGGCCGCGCCGCAGATTGACGCGCCATTTGTTGTGGCTGCACGCCTCGAAATCGGGCGCATCGCAGTCCGGTGCCGGTGCGCCGGCGAAGAATGTGTACGTGCCCGATGTCTCGACGATGAGCACGCCGGTCCAGCGTGCGGTGTAGCCTTCGGCGCCCGCCAGCGGCTGCCCGTCTGACTCGCGGATCGCCAGGCCGTTGCGCAATACGGCGAACTTCAGTGCCGCCGGCGGCAGCGTGAAATCCAGGTCCGGCACGACCCCGGGAAGCGGCGCATTCCAGGCGTTGCCCGCCTGCGAGAACGCCGTCATCGGTCCGCGCAGTTCGGGCCATGAACTCCCGCTCGCGCCTTTCACCTCGCCGAGCAGTCCGGTGCCGGTAAGGCCGGTCAGGGCGGCAAAGGCACCGCCCGCTGGCAACGGCCATGAGAAGCTGGCGGGCGGCTTGCCGTTATCCTGCTCCCACGCCGACGCTGCCTTGTTCTCGTCGCCGAGCAGGCGGCGGAGGATCAGCCACGCCAGATCGGCTTCCGCGTCGGTGCCGTCGGAGGCGTAGCCCACATGTGCGGCAAGGTGCTCCGCGACGATGTGCGCGCGGCGTGAGAACTCCACGAACGCGCAGCGGAAGTATTCCCAGCGCCGGGTCTCATCCGCTTCCTGGACCAGCGCTTGTTCAGCGGCGGCGAGGCTGGGGAACAGGAACGAGAACCGCGCGAGCTCGGCACGCGGGGCGAAGTACAATTGCTGCACCGCCTTGCGCTCGGCGTCCGTCAACTGTTCGATCGCATTGAGCTTGAACAGCACGTCCTGGTCGAGGAGCGGCAGGGACGTCGCCAATTCCTTGGCGACGGCATCGTACTGGAACGGTCCGGGATGCGGGTGGTTCCACATGCTCGCGACGGTGGCCCCGAGGGCTGAGCGATACTGGCGCGCCTGCGGACTGACCGGAAATCCCGCGTCAGCAAGCATTCCTGGGAAGAAATGCTCCCCAAGCTCGCGCAGCGGATCGGTGCCCGGCGCAGGCTCGTACCCGAAGTCGGTCCGCATCGCGGTGACGAGAGCGGTCCAGGTCAGCGCGGCGATTTCCTCTTCCGTTGCGTGGACGTCCAGCAGCTTGCGCCGCAGGCACCACAGGTCGTGCGGATGCCCTTCCTCCGGGAAGTCGAACGGCTGATCGAGCGCTTCGTTCTTGTCCTGCTGGCAGAAGGGATCGTCGCCGTCGAGATGCTGGTCGACCGAGAACAGGTACAGCAGCTCGCCGGTGGTGAACCACGAGCCATAGACCTTGGCCAGGATTTCCGTGAAGCGCAGGGTGCCCGACGGTTGTGCATTCCACGGCCTCGCGACCGGATCGAAGCCGCTCAGCAGCGACAGCGTGTCGAGGTTGTCGCGCAGGATCTTGATGAACTCGGGCGGACGATGGCGGCGGTGGCTGCCCGGACGCCGGCCGGGCGCGTGCTCGCGCTCGGCGCGGTCCTCGATACGCCCGAGCAGATGGTCCACGGCCCAGTCGAACGACGCGGCGGGCGCGGCGGCCCACAGGCCAAGCAGGCGTGTGCGAGCCGATCCGGTTGCGTCCGGTGCCGCGTCCGGGTCGGTGCCCAGCGCGAGCCGCCAGTCGTCTCGCAGGATCTGGAAGGCGGCCAGCTGGCGGATGAACACCGGGTTGACGTTCGCACCCTGGAACAGGCCGAGCACCAGACTGATGTCGCGCAGATCCGCAAAGCTGTAGCCCGCGCCGGGCAGGCACCTGAGCGATCGCCACAGGCGGATGAAGACGATCAGCCGCCGCAGCGCATCTTCAGGCGCCTGCGGATTGACGAACTGGATGACGAGATCTTCCGGGCAGCACGGTTCGCAATCCGGGAATCCGGCATTCGGCGTCGTCCCCGTGGCGCCCGTGGTCCGCCCGGCAGCGGTCCCTGACGCGGCCGGTTGCCGTTCAAACTCGACAAACCTGGCTTTCCAAAGCTCGAGGAACTCGCAGTAATCCAGCCCTGTGCGCCTGAGGAACTCCGGCACATGCACGACGATCGACTTCCAGTCGACCCCGTTGATCGTGGCCGACGGGAAGCCGTACATCTTGAGCAGGTCGGCCGGGCCGATTGGATCGACGTACAGCGTCTGGTACTCGTCCGGGGACAGGCGCAGGTACTCGATTGCCAGCTCGATCCGCACCGGATACCGCCACAGATGCTTCTGGAAGTCCGCCGCCTCCTGCTTCGCGTCGATCGCGAACTCGGTGATCTCTTCGCGGAACGCGCGCATGGTCGCGAACCGCGACGTTCCCATGCCGCACAGGTACGTGCGCGAAATGTCGAGCGGCTGCGAGTAGGGCAGCAGCGGCGAGGAAAAATCGCCGGCGAGCTTCACATAGGCGCCGGGCTTCTTCACTGGCGTTGCCGGCGTCGAATGCTCCGGCAGCGCGGCGAACAGGGTATTCGGCGCGTGCCCGGTGCCGTCGTCCGCGTCGGCGGGTCTTAGCGCGTGCCCGCCCAGCGTCGTGGCGCTGGTGTCATAGACGACGCCAGGAGCGCCGTTGTCGGCGAGGTCCTCGAGGTTCTCATTGACGATATCGATCAGCGGCAGCGTGGTGTGGACGTTTGCGGCGGTGGCGTGAAGGCTGCCGAGCGCACCACGGCGCGGCGCGACCAGGTCGGCGAGCGTGGCGCCGGTTGCCGCCGGATGCTCGCATGTGGCGCCGATGCCGGTCGCGAGCAGATCCTGCAGATACGTCACCGGCCCGAGCGGCGACAGGTGCCATGGCGGGATGCAGTTGATGAGCGATCCGTCCGGATTGACTGGCGTGAACGGACCGGGAAGCGCCGGCGGTGCAGCGCCCGTCGCGCCGCCGGCCGCGGCCTGGATTGCCGCGGCAAATGGATAGGCCACCGTTCCCGTCAGCGCGTACTCGAACTCGGCGGCCGACAGCGCCTGGATTTGCGCCCGCGAGGTGAATCCGCGCGCGTAGAGCGCTTCGAGCAAGGAGAACTGCAGCGCCGCCGGCCCGACACCGGTGGTCGCGCGCAGCAGCTCGTCGATGGTCTTGAGCGCGTCAAGCAGCCACGCCTGCGCGGCCGCATCGCTGGGGAACACGGCCTGCAGCGCGTTCACGATGGCGGGCGCGCCCCAGTTCGCCACCGGAAATGCAAAGCCGGGGGCGGCCGCGAGGAACGCAGCGAAGGGATCGCCGGCGGCGAGCGGAATCGACTGCGCGTTTGCGATCGCGCCCACAGACGGCGCCGGCGCGATCGACAGCACTTCAAAATACTTCCGCAACTGGCGGATGAACGCCTCGACCCGCTCCGCGGGCGTGCCAGGGTTGGTGAAGTCCGGAAGCAGGCCAACGTTGGCGGGGAGGAAGAAGGCGTGCCACTGCTGGACCGTGCGTGCCTTGAGCTGGGCCACGTTGGCGACCGGGATGCCCTTGATCGCGGCGATCAGCGCGGCCGATGCCGGCGTGACCGCAGTCTGCTGCGTGATGACGGCGAGTACCAGGTCGAGGTGCCCGGGTACCAGCGCGGCCGGGAACGGGCTCTGTTGCCAGAACGGGTCGATCGACGGCACCATCTGGGCCAGCCATGCCGTGACCAGCGCGTTCACGTTGGCGTTGAGCGGACAGAGCGGGGCGCGCTGCACGCGGCCCCGGCCGATTGCGGCGAGCCGGCGCGCCGCGTTTTCGGGCGTCGTGGCCGGGGCGGCGATGATATTGGCGTCCAGCGCGGCCTTGATGGACGCAACGATGCGCGATTCGTCATCGTCGGTGGCCATCCGGTAGCGCTCCTGGGCGGTGACGTTCGTCGCCAGGACCGCCGAGAGCGCATAGAAGTATTCGGCAGGAACCTGGAAATCCAGGACCAGCCCGCCATCGTTCACGATCACGACGTCTGCCCGACGGAACGTTGCGCCCGGGGCCGGCGGAGGGCCGGGTTCCACCGGGAAGCGCAGGCCAACGCGTCCGGGGTTCGCGCTCTGCTGTCCGGACCACACCGCGGCTGACGCGGCGAAGACGTACTGCGCCAGGCGATCCGCGTTGGCGTTCTGTAGTGCGTAATACCCGAGCAGGCTGGCTTCATACTGCTTCCGGTCCATGTCCGCCTTGTCGCGCTCGTCGGCGCTCCACGACGTGTCGGTCGGCGGGCGCGTATACATGTCCTCGAGCCGGCGGTTGTTCGGCCGCTCAGGCGGAGGCGCGATCTGGCGGTTCCAGATGATCTCGCGCGAGACCTGGCGCGACTGCGCCGCGGTCAGCGGGCTCCGGTTGGCGAGCGTGGCGCCGCCGCCCGGGTCCTGCGCCAGCACCTTGTTGATCGCATTGCGCAGCGGCACGAACTTGGGCGGCGTGCCGTCGGGCGGCAGCTCAACGAAGGCGGCATTCGGATCGAGCGCGACCGCGGGGTCCGGCAGCGTCAGCACGACCGCGGGGGGATCGACGCCGATGTAGGTCAGCGGATTGTTCGAGAGCGGTGCGTTCGGCTCGACCTTCACGTTGAAGTCGAGCCGCTCGTAGGCAACGAGTTGCGTGCCCTGCCTGATCTCGAGGCGCAGATCGGTCGTGTTGAACTCCGCCGCGGGCGGGGTCAGCTCGATGATCGCCGTCGCCACCGCTTCAAGGCGTACGTCCGGGAATGGCGGCGCGGGCAATGGGTTCACCTGCACCGGATATACGGAGAAGTGCTGCACGATCCGCTGGTTGGCGGGATTGAATGCCGGGCCAACCGCATTGATGCCCGCATTCGGGATCCAGGCGCCCTGTGCCTGCCCGACCAGCGTGCCATCGGTGGAGTTGCCGAACGACAGGTCGAACGCACGGATCGTCAGGTTGTTGAGATAGCTCGTGAAACTGGCGCCGCTGGTCGGCTTCATTGGCACGAGGCGGACGAGGATGACTTGTGGCATGACGCATTCCCCCTATAACACTTCACCGATCCGCGTGTTCCGCAGAACGTCACGGCGAAGCCGTATTCGTTTGGGGCCCGGAGCCCCACAGCATTTGCCAAGCGCGGTCGACCAGAGGCACAGCAAGGCGCTCAGCAAGGGCCCTGAGTTGATGTAGTGGGCTTGGAGGGGGAGGCCAGACCGCTATCGCCGGACCCAGACTAAAGTCCGGCAGTTCGTTTGATGGTCCAGCAAACGGATCAACGAGGCCTGCCTTGGGGATGTTGCCCGGTTCAGAACCAATGAAAGTCTTGCCCGGTCCTATGCCGATGCCTGCCCCCTCGGGCAGCCAGGTGAGCAGCGCGCCCGGCAGCAGGATGGAGAAAAAGTCCATCGGGCCGATAAAGAACTCGCGAGGAACTGGTTTCATACATTTCCGTTCACAAATCTGTATAGATTAGGATGCGAGCAATAGTCGGAATTTCATTACGGCTTCTCGCTCGTTTTGCGAGTCACGACATTCAAATATTTTCCTTTCAAGCTCTCCGTTTTTATGGTGTTGTTCTGTTGCGTGAATCGATGCCAGCCAATGTCGCTACGGCGCAATGGCGTCGATGTTCGCTTGTCGTCGCCGTATGATGAAACACCTTCGCTGCCGAAAACTTCAAGGCCAG
This sequence comes from Cupriavidus necator, assembly GCF_016127575.1. Lineage (NCBI taxonomy): Bacteria > Pseudomonadati > Pseudomonadota > Betaproteobacteria > Burkholderiales > Burkholderiaceae > Cupriavidus > Cupriavidus necator. Next base: position 1,430,543 of record NZ_CP066019.1, on the reverse strand, counting down.
TAATTTTTGCTAGCCGATAAGCGAAGGTATCCTCAATCGGTCCGGTCCATGTGGACGAACCGACATGCGTACCTTCTTTGCCGCCAGCGGTTCTGCACATTCCCAAGACAATGGTCGCGTCCTTTTCGAACGCGATCTTCTTGTCATTGATCATTTTCTCCAAGTCTGAAAGTTTGGCCGCACGCTTGGCGTCGAACGTGGCACCGCCCGGCGGCTTGTCGGTGTATAGGCCGGCGCCAGGTCCTTCACCGCCCAGTCCAAAGGGTGTGCCATGCGATAGGACCACGAGTTCCTTGATCGACCCGGCGTTCTTGAGTGCATCGAGTAACGCTTTGCCGGAATCGACTTGCACGACATCATAGCCTTCGGCTTTCAACGCGGCCTCAGACGCCTTATACTCGTTTTGAGACTGACGATAAGCACTCCACAACTTTTTATTTGCTTCGTATTTTTTCAAATCAGAAGAATATTTCTTTTTTGCTTCTTCATACTTTTTCATGCTTTCCACAAATGCTTTCTCAGCTTTGTTCTTATCTTTTTCGTATTTCGCCTTCTCTTTATCTGAAGCATTTTTTCCGGGGGCTTTGATCGTCGGCTTCTGGGGCTTTATGGGCTCCTTAGGTCGGGGGAGTTCCTTTCCCGCCGGCTTGGATTCATTGTGCATGACAATGGCGAGCTTTTTGCCGCTCTGGCCGTCAGGATCGACGAAGCCCGTCGGATTGCCGAAGCAGTATTGGTAGAGGTTGGGACCCTCCTCCTCGCCTGCCGGATCGCAGGCCGTCCATCGCCCGAGCCACGGCGCGTAATACCTCGCCCCGTGGTAGTACAACCCGCTCTCCTCATCCTGCTCCTTGCCGGTATACCGATACCGTTTCGCTGTCTCGGTCTGGCTGCGTACGGCCTGATAGGTCGAACTACCGTAGGGTGCGTATTCCTCGTAGGAAATGATCTGCGCCTGTTCATCCAGTTCCAGGCTGGCTGAGCCGAGGTGGTTGCCGAACTGGTAGCGGATCAGTTGCCGGGGTGCGTGGTCGCCGCCCGCCGAGTCAAACGTCCGCGTCTCCACCACCGCAATGCGCTGCTTGTCGTCCATCACGTGCAGCGTCTCGCGCTCCAGGGTGGCGGTGTTGGCGTCAATGGGGCCGACGTGCTTGCGGAAGATCTCGAAGCCGCCGAGGTAGATGCGCTCTTCGGTAAGGCCCGGCGCTTTCTCCCACACCTTGCGCACGCGCTGGCCTGAGGCGTCGTAGACGTACCAAGCCGCGCCGCCACCGCCCAGGTCGGTCTGGCGCAACTGATCCTTGTAGTCCCAGTGCATGTTGGGCCCGAGCAGGCCGCCGCCCAGGTGCGGCATGCGCAGCATGTTGCCGTGAACGTCGTGCAGGTAGGTTTCCGGCTGCGGCGTGTTACCCGCCGGGTTCAACGTGGTACGGGTCAGGCGGTTCCTGGTCTTGAGCAGCGCACCGCCGTTGCCGTCTTCGATCAGACTGGCTTCGAGATAGTCGTAGGCGCGTGTCCAGCCCGGATGCGCCGGGTCGTTGCCGCGATGCTGCATTTGCAGGAAGTTGCCGACGGCGTCGTACACATAGCGCTCGATGTACGTGCCCATGGCGTTGCCGTTGCCGGGGTGGTCGAGTCCTGTGTGGAAGGCGTTGGATCCATCGGGTGCCGTTGGCGGCTTTCGCTCGCCGCTTGCCAATTGACCGAGGTGTTCGCGGCCGGTGGCCTGGATCAGGCGGTAGAGGGCGTCGTAGACGTAGTCGTTGCTCGGTTCGACGCGCTTGTTCCGGAAGTAGATGGTCTGCTGCGCGTCGTCCTGGATGTGGGTGATGTTGCCGGCCGGGTCGTAGGTGTAGTGCAGGTTCTGCACCTGCTTGCCCGGCCAGCCGGCACCGGGCTGCTGCGGATCGTCGCCAGGGAAGTCCGCCGCCTTGCGCTTGGTCAGCAGTTGGGTGAGGCGGAAGGTGAGCGGGTCGTAGCGGTAGAAGGTGCTGGCGCCGTTCTTGTAGTCGATGAGCAGGCGCTGGCCCTTTGCGTCGTAGTCGATGTCGGCGACGCCGACCAGCGATGGGGCCTCGTTGGCCGGGTCGAGTAGTGCAGCAGGTTCGGCAGCGCGTTCCAGCCACACGTCCACCCGCTCCAGCAGGTTGGCCTCGTTGAACACCGGCTGGATGACGTTGAACTTGCCGCGCCCCAAGCTGCTGCGCGGCGCGATGGACTGGGTGGGACGGTTGAGTGCGTCGTAACAGGTGCCGGCCTCGAAGGTTTCGACGTCGAGCTTCGGGTCGCGCAGCCAGTCGGGGATGGCGGTGTAGTCGCTGACCAGTTGCCGCGTGCTGTACAGCAAATTGCCCTTGAAGTCGTACGCATCGGTCGGATTGCTGTTGGCATCCACTCGCGCATTGGTCGCGACGTGGGCCGAATCGAAGTGGCGATAAATGCGGGTGCGCAAGTTGAGCACTTCGGCGTTGCCCAGTGTCTCCCCGTACTCGATCTTGTCGACCAGGATCTCGCGATTCAGGGTGCGCGGATCGGACTCGTTGGTCGTGCCGCGCACGGTCTGCTCGACGGGGCGGCGCAGCAAGTCGTAGGCAGTGGTGAAGTTGTGGCCGCGGCTGTCCCAGGCTCGGATGGGTTTGCCGCCCACCTCGTTGAGCATCCAGAGCGCGCCGGCTTCCATGCTGAGCTGGTGGATGCGGTTGCCAAGCATGTCGTAGGCGTAGCGCATGACGATGCGACCGAGCGGGTCGCCCGCCTGCCGGATGGCGTCGCGCATGGCGCGCTGGTTGCCTTCGATATCCAGCTCGACGCGGGTGGCGAAGCTGTCCTCGCCGCCGTCGAGGTCGTGACCGAGGCACACGACGCGGTTGCGCGCCACGGTGAGAAAGGGGCGGCCGAGCACATCGAAATGCGCGGTGGTGGGCGTGTCGGCATGTGCTGCAGCCCGTTGGGCAGCGTTACGCTCGTCCGCTCCCAGGGCGCCGCCAATGCGTTGTACATACCAGGTTTGCCAAGGCTGCGCGGGATTGGCTGGCGGGGCCTTGAAGAACTCGGCGACGTAGCCGCGGATATCAGCGTCGGTGCGAGGGTCACCGGTCTGGGCGTTGCGCGCGGCACAGGTGTCGTTGACGTCGTAGGTGGTCTGCTGCCAGGGGTCGAATACCACCTTCTCGTAGGTGTGGTTCGGGTGCAGCGTCGCGATGACACGCTCGGCCGGGTCGTAGAACAGCACCGGGCTGACGCCGACCATGATGCCGAATTCGTAGTCATGCGTGGCGCTGAAGAAGGGCTCGTACTGGCGGACCGGCTTGCCTTTGTTGTTGAAGATGGCCCAGCCGCTGCCAACCCAGCGTGGATTGACGATGGGCGCGGCTAGGTTGCTGACATCCAGCGGTCCCGGCTCGGCCTGGATCTTCTTCTGGATCTCACGGCCGAAGCCGTCGGAGTAGGAGAAGCTGAGCTGGATCTTCAGGCCCTGGGGCGGCAGCGGGCTGCTCGCGTGGGTTTCGCGCGCGAGCGTCGCGGCGCAGGCGGGCTGCCACTTCGTCGGGTCGTTGGGGTGGGCCAGCCGCGTGCGGCGGAAGCGGTCGAGGTCGTAGACGATGCGCGTGGTAGCGTCTTTCAGCAGCGCGGCTGCGACGGCGTGCGGATCGGCAGCACCAAAGCCGTCGAGCTGGGCTTGCGTGAGGTCGGTGACAAAACCAGCCAGTGTGTCACCTTCCATCTGTGCGGGCAGCGGCTTGCCCATCACGGCAGTGCCGACCACCATGCCGAGCGTGTCAAAAGCGACTTCGGTCTGGTTGCGGTTGGGATCGCTGACCAGGCGCGGCTGCAGGACGCGGCAATCGTTGCTGTCCACCGTGACGCGGTTGCCGAGCGCGTCGCGGGTTTCGACCATCAGCAGGTCGTGGGCGTCGAAGTCGACGAAGGCGTTCTGGCCGAAGGGGTCGCGGTAGCGACGCGGCCGAAAGAAGTGCTGCCGCGCCTGCGCCAGTTCGGTGGCGGCGTTGTCGGCAGGATCCGTGCTGAAGAAGGCCTGCCCCGAGGGCATCCACCAGTGATCGTCCGCGTCGCTCGCGGGGAAGCGGCTGTCCGTCTTGAGGGTCTGGCTTCGAAGGTAACCGCCCCGGTTGCCGGCCTGTCCGCCAAGGACGGCCGCCGGATCGGGCAGCAGGGGTTCGGCCGCCTGCCCTTGGCGCGGACGCTGAAAGGCCTGTTCGATCAGGCCCGGGGTGAAGGCGAGCTTGTAGCTTTCGCCGGGCAGGCCAAACGACTGCGATTCTCCGAGCGGCAAGAGGCCGTTTAGATTGTCGCGCCGGTAGAGGGTGCGCAGCCATTCGATCGGGCGGCGGCGCTGGCTGCCGGCGGCTGTGGCCTCGTAAGCGACATCTGGTGCGGTGACCTTGTGGCGTAGCCGGCCGGCAGCGGCAGGATCGGGCTCGACGAAGTCCGTGGCTTGGTAGCGACCGTCCGCACCAGTGGCGGCGTAGCCCGTCAGCTCGAACGTGATCGCCTCGCAAGGCAGTGGGTTACGGCGCGTGTCGGATGACTCAATGGCATTGGTGACACGGCTTTCGGTGTAGGTGAGCAGCGATGTTGTCTGCCGTTCGCGATCCCACTGCGTCGACAGCGGTGAAGCGCGGCGTCCGTAGCCGATAGCCGCTTGCTTGAGCACGTTGCCGTAGTCATCGACCTCCAGCGTCAGCGCGTGCTGGATGCGCGGGTCGGCTGGGTTGCGCTCGTAGTGGTAGCTGAGGGACTCGCAGGGGTGGGTGAAGAAGACGGCGTGGCGATTGGCGCCACGGGGCTGCAAGGCGCGGATGCTGAAGTTCTGCTCGGTGACGGTGTAGGGCGTACGGGCACGCTGGACCTGATCCGGCGTGGCGCCGGGGTGATCGGCGTCATCGGCATAGACCTCCTGGCGCAGCATCGAGCCCTTGAGGGTGCGGCAGGCTTCGCGCTCTTCTTCCAGGGTCAGGCCAGGCGGGACGATGGTGTCATCGAGCAGAAGCGGCCGCGCGGTTTCGACGGTCAGTCCGGGCTCACGGAAATACTCATTCTCGAAGTGGCGCGAGACGCGTTCCCGACCGAGGTAGACGCCGGTATGGAACCAGCTCTTGGTGTGCACGGGCGGCACGTGCGATGCGGCGGCGATGTTGTCTGCCGGGACAGTGCCACCGGCGAGGGCGGCGAACTGCTCCGTGTCCCATTGCTCGACCATCCCGAAGCCGCGGAACTCTCGTTCCTCGCCGTCGAAATAGCCGTGGTGGTAGGCGTAGCGGGTGACGAAGCGGTTGCGGCTGATATGGTCGCAGGTTTCCACGCGCTCGACCACGTGGACCGGAAACGGCAGCCGGGTGATCCACGGCTTTCCGTCGCGCTTGTCCTGCAGGTAGAACCTGGTGGAGGGGGCGTAGTCGACGCGGGTCTCTGCCCCGAGGTTGTTGACGGTCCTGACCAGCAGATGCGGCTTGTGCCCGCCCATGAGGTTGACGTAGCGCATCGAACGCCGCGCGTCGCCCGGCAGCGCCGATGACCAGACCAGGCAGGCCGTGCCGTTGCCGAGCAGGTCGGTGGCCAGTATGCTTGCCAGGTCATCGATGCGCGGGAACACCTTCAGCACGTGTGGCTGGCTCCAGCCGTTGCCGGACTGGTTGAAGTACAGCCGCACGCCATCGCGGTGCAGGTAGATGATGTCGGTGGTGCCGCTGCCGTCAATGTCGGCCAGGCGGAGATAGCGATGGTCGAACTGGCCCGGATGGTCGAACCAGGGCGCGTTGTCCATCGTGATCTTGGCGCCGAAGCGGCCATAGCCCAGGTTCGGCCAGTAGCAGACTTCCCCGTTGCGGATGCGGACGATGTCGGTCAGGCCATCGCCCGAGAGATCGGCCAGGTAGAGCAACTGGGTGCCATCGGCAAAGATGACGCGCGGGCCTTGCTCTTCATCGAGCGCCTGCGCGACGTGCCGGGCCGGGCCGAAGCCATCTTCCCCGAGCAAGGCATGCCAGACAAAGGCATTGTCTTCGGTGATCAACACGTCGGCACGGCCGTCGCCGTCCAGGTCCACGAACCTGAGGTTCGGATCGCGCAGATTGCGGTTCAGGCCCGAGGCGAAAGGACGGAAGGGTTGCCAGCCTTCGGCCTCGTCATGCTCGTACAGGCCGGAGGCGGCGCCTTCCATGACAACCACGTCGGGCTGGCCGTCGCCGGCGAGGTCCATGAACTCCGCGCCGCCGGACAAGCTGGCACCGGGCTTCATGGCGACGGCTTCGAGCGGCGCGAATTTCGCCCTCACTTCCTGCTGGCCGCCCGGCAGCCTTTCCGGTATCGGGCTGAGATTGCGCTTGTAGTACCAGGCCCCAGCCTGCTCGGTGAGGATGCCGGCAAGCCCCTCGCCGTGCAGGTCGGTCCAGCGGTAGCTGCTGCCGTCCAGGCCGATGGGCGCGCTCTCCAGGCTCTCCGGGTCCACTTCCTCCACCACATCCTGCACCTCCGGCGCGGTGTACTCGAACTCCAACGGCGGAAAGCTGCGCCGGTCGTAGCCGCCGTTGTGCCGACGATAGCCGGTCTGGGTGACCGCGCGCAGGAACGCGTAGATGGGGTTGTGAACGTCAGTGGGGGCGCCGTCCGAATAACTGAAGTCGGTGGAGCGCACCAGGCAATCGCGCTCTACACCCGCTTCGCCCGGGAAGTGGTGGAACATCAGGACACGCCGGCAGATCCGGTAGGTGCGCAACTCGAAGCCGGCGCGGTATGCGGAAAATGGATCCTGGCGCGCGGGCCACGTGCCCGTTTCGGCCGGCGTCGGCGCGCTGGCGTCGTGCTCGCCGTAGTCGAAGACGACCTCGAAGAGCCAGGCGTTGCTTGCGTCGCGCGCGCACGAATCAGAGGGCTCGGGCCAGGGGGCATCGTCCGTCAGTATCGGGAAGTAGGGCGAACGATGGCCATAACGAATGCGCTTGAGGTAGCGCTGCGCGGAACGGGACGCATCCGTGCGGTTGCGCTCATGTGCCCTGGCAAGTCCGTTGCCGGCCGTGTCCTCAAAAATCCGCGCCGAGTCCTCGGGCTTGTAGCCATAGACAATGACGTTGCCCTTGTCATCGTGGCTCTGGCAGATCAACCAGCTGAAGACGCGGCTTGGGTCCGCTGGATCGGCAATGCGGCTTTCGGCTGTCCTGCCGTACCAGGTAGTGACGTTGCTCTTTGAAATGGAGCGCCAGAACACGTCGCTCGCATCGGCGAGGTTGGTCCAGCGCTCAATGCGGGCGAACAAGCCCTCGATGCGCGGCCGGAAACGGTCTACCCGGTACGTCATTCCATTGACGGTGCGCGCGGGCAACTGCTCCCGCTCCCATTTCCCTTGCGCATTCGTGAGCACCGGGACCAGGTCCTCGGTGCCAGAGATCATGTAGACGTCGGGTGCGTCCACATGGTCGAGGTAGGTCGGAAGCCCCCGATCGGTCTTGCGAGTGATCGCAGGAAGCGACAGGTTCCAGCCGAAGCCGAACGGACCGTTGCCCGCGCCTGAATCGTAGCTCAGAGAAAGCTGGGGGCCAAAGCCCGAACGGCCCGGGCTTGTTGCGATCGGCACCGAAATCGAGGCGGTGCCGGTGACCGGGTTGGCCCCGAACTTCTCGCCGAGACCGCGGATCGCGCCGCCGCCCCTGGGCAGCGAGATCGACGGCGCAGCCTGACCCTGAGTCCCCTGGTTGCCTGAACCCTCGCTCGCTGCCGTGCCTGAAATCATGACAGGCGCTCCCGGTGTAATGCTTTTGTTCTTGGCTCCTGCGCGGAGACGCACGTGAAGGCGGCCCTTGCAATGGATGCAGCGTAGAAGACCGCGGCCAAAGTGCAACTGCGAGCCGTTTAACTCTGATCTGCACATTCCCGGGTTCGATGGCACCCGGATACCCGGATGAGCTTGCTGCCTTCGCAAGCATCGCGAGGGAGCAAAGCTTCAGGGGCGCAGCAGCAAAATTGGGGGTGGTTCAGCCTGCACTCAGCCAGATGGTCCGAAGCGATCGGGGCGGTCTAGAATCAAGGAGCGTACTACCGTTCTGGAGCTTGCCATGGCCAGATCCCTCCGTCTGCTGGCTGCCTGCGCGGCAGCCCTCGCTTTGAGCGCTCTTGCTGCGCCGCCGGCCGGAACCCTGATCCTTAGCTTCAATCATCCCGAGACATACACGGATGCCGCCTATCGCAGCGCGTACGGCAGCGACAAGGAGAGGGCGCAGGTGATGAACGATATCCGCGCCCACTTCCACGAACTGGCCGCCCGCCACCTGCCGCCTGGCTATACGCTGAACATCGAAGTGCTCGATGTCGACCTGGCCGGACATTTCGAACCGTGGCGTTTTCCCGGCTATGACTTGCGCGTGGTGCGCGATGTCACCTGGCCGCACATGAAGCTGCTCTATGAACTACGCGGCAGCGATGGAGCCGTGATCGGCAGGGGCGAGCAGCGTATCGCCGACCAGACCTTCAATATGGGTGTCAACGTCTACAGTCCCACCGACAGGCTGCGCTACGAGAAAGCGATGATGGACCGTTGGTTCGACGAAGCCGTGACACGCAAGATCCCGGCGCGCCAGAGCGATCACGCCTGATTGGCTGCCTTCCGTTGCGCCAGCGCCGACAAGACGGCCTGGCTCATTGCGCCGACCCCGGCCTTGATCGCGGGCTCAGGCGCCGGCGCAAAGAATGGCGAATGGTTCGATGGCAGCGCCGCGCCGCCGGTCTTGCCCGGATCGGGTGGACGCTCCGGTAGCGCGGGCAGGGCGGCTGACGCGTTCGTGGCGGCCCGTTCATGACAGTGTCAAAAGCGGTCGCCCCGAGAAGACCTGCTCGGCAATCTGCACAGTTTTTTGGAATAGGGGTATCCAAGTGCTGCCAACCCGCGTATATTTCGCCCCGCGGGGTGGAGCAGTTGGCAGCTCGTCGGGCTCATAACCCGAAGGTCGCAGGTTCAAGTCCTGCCCCCGCAACCATATTCGCCCAGGCCCCGCCGGAGCTATCCGCGCGGGGCTTTTGCTTTCATGCCGGAAGATGGTGAGGGAGGCGTCCGCACACCCGGCAAGCTCCCGACCAGACGCAGGCCCCGGACCGCTCAGCGCAGGTGCCCGCCAAACAGTCCGAGCAGGCCGATGACAATGAGGTAAATGGCGACGATATAGTTAAGCAGCCGCGGAATGACAAGAATAAGGATGCCGGCGATCAACGAGATTAGCGGGCCGGCGCTGGTAATGAAGTCCATGATGGGCCTGTGTGATTGGGGTTGATCTGTCGGGCGCTCCTGGGGGCGGCTGTTGGTGGTTACATGGCAGCCAGCTTCGTGACCTTAGTGGCTTCGAGGCTGATGCCTGCCATCAGTCCGCCATGATTTGCTCCGGTGCTCGAGGTATGAAAACGGTGGCGCAGAGAGGCAAAGCTCAGCCGAACACACGCGATCGCAGGTCGTCCTCGAAATCGACAGTCCATTGCGCACCCAGGTTTCCGTTGTATTGGCGGATTTCCCTCCCGAAGCCTACCGAGACGGTGCGCCTGCGTGGCGGCCCAGCGCCTGCAGCGTCTTCAACCGCTGTTACGGTAAATCCGTCGGGTGCGACCCCGTTACGCAGACAGGTCTCGCGGAAAGCTTCCTGCTCCAGCGGAGGGAACTGATTCAGCATCGTCTCCAGCATGGGTGTCTCCTGATGCCGACATGTAACGAGGAAAGGCCGAAGCGGCCAAAGGCGGCCCGTCGGCTGGCCGCCTTTGCCATTTCGCCCGCGGTGCGATGGCTCGGGTGCTGACCCTCTTCAGGGCGGAGGACTGCCGCTCGGGCGGAACGCGTTGTCGATGGCCTGCCATGGAATCCTGAACACCGATTCGAGGGATTCGCTGTAGTACTCGTTGCTGCTCCTTCGTATCGACAGGAACATCCATACCTATGCCCAGAGGATAGTTTATTTACGCACCGGAAGGGCGCGTTTCGGCATCGGTCACTAGTGGCGGGGCGTAGACATAGGGTCAGGGGTCGCGAGTGCTCCAACTTAAATGCATACACACCAGGTCAGTCTTGCAACGGACGCCTGTTCTGGGTCTCGTACAACGCCACGATAACCGTGTACATCATTCCGACTAGACATGGGGTGCCCAAAAGGGTCTGCGCTTGTCCCATTAGCGCAGTAGTCGGCACTGGGTGACGACGGCCGATTATAAACACAATGAAATGCACGATTGGACAGTGTGGCTAGAGTGTATCGCTCGTTAGAACAAAATGGCTTTCCGATCTTTGGCCGTGCATTGGTAGATGCGATTTGTGTGTGGAGTCTCATTCAGTCGAAAATTATTCTCACGACGGAACTTCGAGAACGACCAGCCGCCTGCACTAGTTGATATATCGGGAGTGATTCGCCGATAGGGGCTGAAAAGCTAGCTTTCATCCAGCGAGCCAGGTTGGGCCTCCACGGGAGGATGCGGCACATCGTCTTGCACCTATAGGGACCGATAGGGGACGCTGATGCACCTTGAGTCGGCAAATGATTCCTGTTTCTTCGGTGGCTGAGAGGCCAGGCCACCTTTCTATCCGCAACCCATCTCAGTCATCCAGACTACCTTGCAATTAAGACCGGTAAGCGATCTGGAACGGCCATCCAGAATGCTCTTGTTTGCAGCGGTGCCTCAAATTAACGGACGGGATCAAGCGTTGTCCTCACGAAGAAAGAGCGAGGAACGCCTCGCGACGAGGGACCGGAGAATGGTCTCTCGCCGCCAGAGGCGTTATCACGGTTTGCGCAGGCAATTTAATCATGCGCCCGAGCAGACGAAGTCCATGATGGTGTGAGGACTAGCGCGCACCCGTACTCTGCACTTCTTCCAGTAACGCGCGCGCAGCCAGTTTGCCAAGATTGTTGCCAGCGAATGGACTATCGCCTGTGAGGAGCTTCCGGTCACGGAAAGTACTCCCATCAATTTTAGTATTGACGATCTCTACTCCCATCGCTGCGAGTTTCTCTCCAAAGAACCAACGCAATGGGCCGGGCATATAGCCAATATCTGGCGTCTGCTTGTCCATGGAATCCGGGAATGCGCAGATGCGGTAGCCGCGGAACAGGTCTCCCCCGTTAGGTTCGTCGACGCCGGCGGAAAGCAGGGCCGCAGGCCCATGACACAGCGTGATGATGAACCTGTCGTTTTGCATGGCCCACTGAAGGGTTGCCTTCATATCTGCGCTGAAGGGCAGCCCCATCAGGGCGCCATGTCCCCCAGGGATAAAAACGGCAATGTAGTTTGCGTCCTTGTCCAACGAATTGACTACGTCAGCAAGCTTAAGGGGCTGTTGAAATTTTTGCTCGTACTTCGCGTAGAGGGACTTTATCTCGGCGTCCTCAGAAGGGAACGCCCACCATTCGAACTTGGTCGGATTGCCCGATAAAGTGGCAATGTCGAACTCGAAGCCCGCGCGGTCCAGGTGATACATCGGCAGCAGGGTCTCGACGGGATGGTTGCCAGTAGAAAAGAAGGTACCGTTTCCGGTCAGGAGATAGCGCTCGTCCGCAGCGACGAGTAGTACTTTCCAGCGACCTCCCCGATAAGCGTCCGGATAGTCGGCGTCGGAGAGGTTCGACTTTGGCGATGTGAATTGTGAGAGCGAGTATGGGGAGGGAAAGAACGCCTTGTGCTCGGCTGGGTCAGGCGTCGGCTGCTTGCTGTCGGTCTGGGACGTCATGATAGGCTTCCTTCTAAAAATCAGTTCTAGAGCTTAGTTTTCACCGGCTTTTTTTACATCAAATGGGGAATTCCCCCGATCACCAGCAAGGACCATGCATTCCGGCGCCTTGCTATGTGCACTTCACCTTCCCGCTCGTATCAATGTTTTTTTCGCACTTGCGGGCAACCACGGTTCGGACGCAGGTCGATCGCTTAATCGGCGGGCGGCAGCTTCGCGGACAGTTCAGGAAAATGGAGTTCGCCTTCGTAGGTCTCAGCGCCAGCTTTGAGTATCGCCTTGACCCGCGCCTGTATCGCTTCGTTGGCTACGCAAAGGTCGGCCTCATGCGCTTCCATCAACAACCCTTCGGAGAACGATACGTCCGACCCCATGTCCACGGCCTTTTTCAGATGGGCAATCGTGGTGGTGGGGAAGGTTGCAATGCGGCGGGCGAGCTTGTCCACGAATTGCCCCAGTTCTCCTGCCGGCAGCGCTCGATTGATATAACCGTAGTGGTCGGCCAGTTCTGCCGAGAAGTCTCCGCCGACGAGCAGCACCTCAAGGGCACGTGCGCGCCCCATGCGCCGCGGCAGGCGCTGTGTGTTGCCCCCGCCGGGGACGAGTCCGCAGACGACTTCCGGCTGGCCGAACACAGCCTTGCCGATCGCGGCGAAACACATGTCCGCGGCCAGCGCGATCTCGCAGCCACCACCACGAGCGATGCCTTCGACCTTTGCGATCACGGCTTTTGGCATGTTGCGCAGGCGCTCTCCGAGCATCTGGGTCAGACGGAATGTGCGTGTATTCGAAGTCGTCTTCGGCGCCGAGCCGACACGGTGCAGGCCCGAGTGTGCGATAAAGAATTTCGGCACAGCGCTCTGCAGGATGATGACGCGTACGCTCGCATCCTGTTCCAGTTGTCGGGTCACCCGATCGAACTCATCCGACAGTACCTCATCGAGCAGGTTGAGCGGCGCATAGTTCAATGTTACGGTGGCGACGCCGTGGTCTTTGGTGACCTGGATATGTTTGTAATCGGCGTAGTTTGCGCTGGCCCCTTGGGGCGAAGCGGAGCTTTCGGACGCGGCCCCAGTTTCGGCCGAGACGAGCAACATTCCCGGCGCGAGTGTTGCAGCGCCGACGGACTGGACAAATGAACGCCTGGAGATAGTCGACATGGCAGGTCCTTGGATTCATCTACCGCTTGCCGAGCCAGGCTTGGCCCGTAGTTCGCGGCGGGTCGAGTGATGCGGTTGCCCTCCACCGGGGCGTCGCGGTTTCCCCCAGGCGCCGCGGAGGAAGGTGGCTATGTCAGCAATTTCGGAATTGACGCGGCGGCGATCGAAGGTCAGCATCCCGAATGGCGTGAGTACGCCTTCGGTTGACTCCGCTCCACCACCATTACAGTTCAAGTCGAGGAACATGATTTTGCTTGGTGCGCCGACGACGAATCGCATGACATTCTTTCGAAGTGCTTTAGGATGCACACTCCAATCCAATGGCCTTGCGATTCCCATTAGCGAGTAATTGTTCGTGGAAACGCGAGACACGCTGTTCGCATCGTTAACGCAATCATTCCCGTATCGCTGCGGTGTTTGCAAGGAGCCTCCCTAAGTGGGGGGGTACCCAGGTCAGGTCTTGGCAATGCTGAAGTCGGCGCTCGGATTAGTCCAGGAGGCTTCGGTTCAGCACAAAGCAACGCCCGGAAACAGTGAAGAGTTGGCAGCGCCGGTCATGCCCCCCACCTCCCCCCCCTATGACGGTATCCTATGCCCTTGTGGCTTGATTTCCGTTTCCGCGATCATCCGTTACAGTCGTATCCAGCCCTGCTCGGGTGATCCTAGTGAAGAAAAGTTAGACGCGAGGGGCAAGAAGCGCGAGGGGTAGCTAGTTGGCATTCCGGCGACTGCGGATAGCAATGCTTGTAGTAGCGCCGGGTACACCAAGGTACCGACCATGGCGGAGGTGGGCGGTGAAAGGCGTCGGCGTACTCGGCGTCCGGTGTTGCGGTGGGCGAACCTGCTGCTGGCAAAGCTGGAGCAGTAAGGGCACACCCCCGCCTAGTCTGCGACTCAGGAGCGTAGTATGGGGAAGACTGTATTGGTGACTGGCGCCGGCAGCGGCTTTGGCAAAGGGGTGGCGCTGGGACTCGCGCGCAGCGGGCATAACGTTATTGCAGGAGCGCAAATCTGGCCGCAGGTGACGGAATTGCGCAATGCGGCGGAGCTCGAGGGCGTCCGGCTGACGGTAATCAAACTCGACATGTTGGACGCGATCGACCGGCAGCGCGCGTTCCAGCACGAGATCGACGTGCTGTTTAACAATGCTGGCATCATGGAGGCGGGGCCGGTGGCGGAGATTCCTATCGCGCTGGTGCGGCGGGTATTCGAGACCAATGTATTCGCGGCACTCGAGATGGCGCAGGGGTTCGCCCGACAGATGATCCGGCGCGGCAGCGGCAAGATCGTCTGGACGTCTTCTGTTGCCGGTCTGGTCAAGGTCCCCTGGGTGGCGGCGTATGCGGCATCCAAGCATGCGGTCGAGGCGCTGTGCGCGTCCATGCGTGAGGAGCTGAAGCCTTACGGGATACAAGTCGCGACCGTGAATCCTGGCGCCTACCGGACGGGTTTCAACGACACCGGCATGGAAAGCATGGACCAATGGTGGGAAGACGGAAAGCAAGCGATGCGGCCACGCATGAAGCGTCCGCTGAATAACCAACATGACCCGCAGGAAATGATTGATGCCATGATCGATGTCATCACCGCCGCGTCGCATCGCTACCGAACCATCAAGCCTGATTCCGCCGCTGAGATGGTGCGCCGGGAGCAGCGTGATGAATGGGATGTGATCGTCTAGTGTGCTGCATGCTGTCAGGAAGAGTCACGAATGACGCAATCATCTCCGGTCGCTGCTGCGCAACTGCCCCAATGGCGGCCAGCCTTGATCCTGACAAAGCTGGCGCCACCGCGAACGCGCCACTATATCCATCGTGAACGCTCCATTGGGCTATTGCGGCCTGGCATGGAGCGCAAGCTGACGGTCCTGGTAGCCCCCGCCGGCTTCGGCAAGACGTCGCTGTTGAGTGAATGGAAGAAGGTCTTGGCGCAGGAAGGCTGCGCCGTTGGCTGGCTCAGCATCGACCGCGATGATGATGACCTCTTCCAGTTCGGCGCTTATCTGCTCGCCGCGGCAAGGGAAGCTTGCACGCAGGCCGGCGAGCCGATCCCTTGCGGCCTGAAGCCCGACCCGCTAGCGCCGGCGGACACGATGTTTGCGGAACTTCTCAATGCGGTCTTGGCCCTGCCGCGCCAAATGGTGTTGGTGCTGGATGATTTTGACCGGCTGGCATCGCCAGCCATTCACGAGGCGGTGTTCAGGCTGCTCCGATATGCGCCGGAGAACCTGCATCTGCTCGTCGCGGGGCGGGGCGAGCCGGGCTTTCCGCTGAGTTACTTCGAGGCCCGGGGCCAATTGCTGAAGCTGGATGCGGAGGCCCTGCGCTTTGACAGCGCCGAGGCGCAGGCGTTTTTTTCTGCCGTTTCCGGCCATGCCCTGAGCGCTGCCCAGATCGAGGTGCTGCTGCGAGCGACAGAAGGCTGGGCGGCTGGCTTGCAATTAGCGACGTTTGCATTAAGCGCAACCGACAAGCCTGACGTCTTTGCTGAGCGCTTGCCATTCGCCCGGCGCAGCGTTGAAGCGTATCTGAACGAGAACGTATTTGTTCACGTCCCCGAGCCGCTACAGACTTTTCTCCTACAGACCTCGGTGCTGGACCGGATGTCGGTGCCCTTGTGCGATGCAGTGACAGGCTCCAGCGAGTCGCATGCCACTTTCGAGTGGCTGATGGCTCGGAATTTGTTCGTCAGACCCTTGGACGCCGAGGGCCAGTGGTATCGCTATCACGCGCTGTTTGCCGAATATCTGAGAAAACGCCTGGTGAGGGAGCGTCCCCACGAAGTTGCCGAATTGCATCGCCGGGCCAGTGAATGGTTTGCGGCGCAATCGCTGTGGCAGGAAGCGGTCCGGCATGCCTTGGCCGCGGGGGATGTCGATCGCGCCGCCGGCTGGGTCGAGCAATGCGCGATGACCCTGGTCGAGGCCAGCGACGTGCGGACGGTGCTGAGCTGGGTTGCCAAGCTGCCCCCCGAGGCGGTGCATGGCCGGCTGCGCCTGCGCCTGGCGCAGGCTTGGGCGCTCGCGTTGACGATGCAGACAGTGGCGGCCAAAGCGGTGTTGCAGGCGGTCGAGGATGACATTGGCCACGGGCGGCTGCCCTTGACCGAGGTAGTGCGCGTCGAGTTGCAGGCGGTCACGGCGCTAATCGCGGGTCTGTCCGATGAAAGCGAACTTTCATTGGAAATGGGCCGCAAGGTGCTTGCGCTCGGCCCCGACACCGGCTCATGGGAGGAGGGCATCGGGCTGACCACACAGATCTTCGGGCTCAGCTATGCAGCGGGATTTGACGAGGTCGAACGCCTGCGGCGCACGCTCACCCTCAATACCGGCGCTGATACGCCGATCTACGCCAAGGTGTACCGGCAAAGCATGGTTGGGCTCAGCTTGTTCGTGGAAGGCAGGCTGGGCGAGGCCGTTCAGACCCTGGAGGATGTGCTGCGCGAATCCAACGCGCGCGCCGGCCGGCAGTCTGCCGCATCGGTGCTCCCGGTCGGATATCTGGCCGCAATCCACTATGAATGGAATGACCTCGACAGGGTCGCGGAACTGCTGGACGAGCGGCTCGAGATGGCGCTGCAATCTTGCTCGCTGGGACCCCTGATCGGCTTCTGCGTGACGCTGGCCCGTCTGCGGCTGCTGGCGGGGAAGCAGGATGAAGCCTATCGGATCGTGGAAGACGCGGAAGCCGTAGCCAGAAGCCGCCAATGGCTGCGCATGCAGGTCGCGTGCAAGGCCGAGGCGATCCGGATCAGTATTGGTGCCGGAGATATCGGCCGTGCCGCGCGCATCGGGCACGACCTGGATGGGCTGGTCGGGCAGAAACCGGCGACCTTGCGTGGCAGCTACCTGGAAACCTGGCAACGCTTCCAGGTGGCGCATTGCCGGCTGCTAGTGGGGCGCGGCCGACCCGCGCTAGCTGTTCCCATCCTGCAGGGGGTGCAGGCTGAGGTCCGTGCGGCGGGCATGCAGTACCTGTCCGCCCAGATTTCAGTGATGCTGGCGGTCGCCCTGCACAGTGCGGGGCAGCGTGCGGAGGCTGTGCAGGCCATGCGCGCCGCGCTCACCTATGGCCAGGCGAACGGTCTGCAGCGGGTGTTTCTCGATGCCGGCCCTGCGGCCCGGGAAATCCTTGACGCGCTGTGTCTGCAGCAAGACCGCCTGGCCGAGGTTGAACCTTGGTATGTGAGGAGGCTATGCGCCGGGTTCGATGCGCCGGCAAGCGAGCCAGACGCCGCGGATGACCAGGCGGAGCCGGTGGCCGCCAGCAGGCTAAGCGCCCGTGAAGTGGAAATTCTCGACTACGTGGCACGAGGACTTTCCAACAAGGAGATTGCCCGGGCCATTCGTGTCGCCCCGGAAACCGTGAAATGGCATCTGAAGAATATTTTTGAGAAGCTGAAAGTGAACTCCCGCATCCAGGCGGTCCGCAGTGGCCTGGGCCGGGACCTGCCACGGGTCGCGGAGCGTCCCGTGGCGCGAAGCTAGGTTCCCGCGGGCGCTATCCGATCGCGAACCCATCAACACGCCCCATGTTGTTCCTGACCACCGGGGCGCTGTCCGACTATGTCGCCGGCGTCCAGTCATTCTCACCGCGATGGCGCTGCGATCCTACCGTTCCTTATCGCTAATGGTGTCGCCACGCTGATGCTCGCACGCATCATCCGGGGCGTTTCCACCGGCGTGGCCTCAAGCGTGCTCGGCGCCGGGCTGCTCGACCTGGACACCGTTCGCTGCGTGATGATCAACGGGCTGGCGCCGGGGCTGTGTCTCGCAATGGGCGCGCTGGTCAGCGGCGTGCTGGTCCAGTATCTGCCTTTCCCTCTACGCTCGGCGCATTTCTGTTGCTGCTCGCGATGCGCTGCTGCAAGGTATCCTGGCACTGCGCTTGCCGCAGACCATTGCACGCCGCGTCGGCGCTCTAGGTTCTCTGCGTCCGACTATCCGTGTCCCTTCGCAGGCGAGGTCCGCGCTGATCCTCTCGTCGCCGATCAAAGTCGCGGTCTACTCGATGAATGGTTTCTGTCTTTCCCTAGGGTCCGACCCTCGCCCGCGATGTCACGGCTGGGCAGGCACCGTTGACGGGTAACCCACTGGTTTGGCGGTGCGCTGATCCTGTTGTCGATGGTAGCGACCGTCGCCACTGTGTTCCGCCGTCCACCTTCATCGCAGCGTTAACGGGCACCTCGGTTTGGAATGCGTGCAAATGGGGCAGGCATACCGAAACGGCCGGGGCGCACGGCATCGCTCGCACCCCTGTACTTGCCGCCCTGTGCCGTTACTGGCCCATCGTGAGCACGATCTTGCCGATATGGGTGCCGGAGTCCATCAGTTCATGGGCTGCCCGCGCCTGTTCCAGTGCGAATGTCTGGTAGATGAGCGGCTTGACCGCGCCAGATGCCATCAGCGGCCAGACCTGCGCCTCGAGCTCGCGGATGATCTCGGCCTTTTCTTCAGGCGTGCGCGAGCGCAGGGTCGAGCCCATGTGGGTGAGGCGCTTGGTCAACATCGGGAACAAGTCGACTTCCTTGGCGACGCCCTTGATGACACCGATCTGCACGATGCGCCCGTTAATGCCCGCGGCAGCGTAGTTGCGCGGGACATAATCGCCGGCGATGATATCGACAATGACATCGGCACCTTTGCCTTCGGTGACGCGCATGACGGCCTCGACAAAATCCTCTTCCAGGTAATTGACCGCGTAATCGGCGCCAAGTGCGAGGCTGGCGTCGCGTTGCGCGTCCGAGGCCACGGTGGTGATGATCTTGGCCGCGCCAAAGGCCTTGCTGAGCATGGTGGCTGTGGTGCCGATCCCAGACGCGCCGCCATGGATCAGGATGGTGTCCCCCTTGGTGAACTTGCCCCGCTGGAACAGATTGAGCCAGACGGTCATAAAGGTTTCTGGCATCGCGGCAGCTTCCACCAACCGCAGACCATCGGGCAGGTGCAAGGTATTGTGCTCGCTGGCGACACTGTACTCGGCGTATCCACCCCCCGGAATCAGGGCGCAGACGAGGTCGCCGACTCTGAATCCGGTGACGCCCTGGCCGAGGGCCGCGACTTCGCCCGCGACCTCGAGTCCGGGGATGTCGGAGGCGCCGGGAGGCGGATCGTACAGCCCCTTGCGCTGGAATACGTCGGGACCATTGACGCCTGCCGCATGGTGGCGGATCAGCAGCTCGCCCGGGCCGGGCGCGGGCACTGGCCGCCGTGTGGGCACCAGCACTTCCGGGCCGCCGGGATGCTTGATTTCGATGGCCGTCATCGTATCGGGGATGTTATGCGAAGGCGAAGGCATGAAATTTCCTGATTAACTCGTGGAGCGCGGCGCAGATCTCCGTCGTGGGAATTGCTGTCGCGGTTGAGGCAGTATAGGTTTCTGCGATTCAATGATGTGATGCAGGGTTTCATGGCTGACATGCAGAATCGCATCGGACTATTTGTGCGGTTGAGAGGGGATATGAACTGGGACGATGCCCGGGTTTTTCTCGCGCTGTATCGGGATGGCACGCTGCGCGCCGCGGCGAGATCGCTTGGCGTGGACCAGGCCACAGTAGGGCGGCGCCTTACGGCATTGGAAAGCGTGGTTGGGGCAACCCTGTTCCTACGCACGTCAAGCGGCTATGTGCTGACCATGGCGGGCGAGAGCGTGCTCGATGCGGCGGAGCGCATGGAGCAGTCTGCCAATGACTTCCAGCGGTTGACGCAGGGACTCGACGACCGGCTCGCGGGCGAAGTGAGGATCACCACAACCGATTCGCTGGCGATGGATTTTCTGATGCCAGCGCTTGAGGCGCTACACGTAAAGTACCCTGAGGTCGTATGGCAGATTGATGCATCGACCCGGATGCTGAACCTGGCAAAACGGGAAACGGATATCGCGATCCGCACGGCCAGGCCGGACAACCCCGACCTGATCGCACGCCGTCTGGCCCAATGGCCGATGGGGCTGTTCGCCTCACCAGGCTACCTTCGCGTGCATGGAGAGCCCCAGGCCGGTACGGCCTTTTCCGGCCATGACCTGGTGGTGTACCAGCCTTATGTGCTTGGGTCGAGGGAGCCAATGTTGGTGGGCGAACCCATTTCCGGCGGGCGTATCGTGGCGGCCGTCAATTCCAGCCTGATGTTGCGCAGTGCCATCAAGGCGGGGTTGGGTGTGGGCGAGATTCCTGTCTACATGGGCAAGGCCGACGACCTGGTCAGGCTCTGGCCTGAGCGTTGCCGCGACGTGCCCTATGAGGTGTGGCTGGTGACCCATAAGGACTTGCGCCACACCGCGCGGATACGCGCTGCGATCGAGGAGATCGCGCATGCCTTCGAACGCCTTCGGTAGGAGGAAGGAGACAGCCAGGCCATTCCCGGCTGCCGGCGTTGGCGCAGCCCCCCGTTCGGGGAGGGGCATTGACAGGGCTCGGCGAAGCGAGATGATGATGACTGCACGGGCGTGGCGGACCTATCGGGCGCCATGCCGGCCTGCCCCATGATCCATTTCCAGGGAGATCTGTGATGAGCCAAATCGAGATCGTCAAGGCGTTCTTCGCGCGCTACCGTGAGCATGACATAAACGGCATGCTCGCCATGTTTTCGCAAGATGCGCGTATCGATTATGTCCCCATGAGGCTCGAGGGGCCGGCCGGCGATGCCGGCAGGACAATCTGGCGCGCCCTGATGGATGGTTTCCCGGATTTGAGCAACCAGGTCACTGCGGTCTATGGTGACGATGACCAGCGCACCGCAATTGCCGAGGTCACCATCACGGGCACGCAGGCTCGGGACGTGCTAGGGATCGCAAGCCGAGGCCAGTCCTTCTCGCTGCCGCACGTCTTTATCGTTCGTATGGACACGGATGGCAGGATCGAATTCATGCGCGCTTACTGGGACAACGCGGCGTTCTATGCCGCGCTGACGCCTGCAGCGACCTAGCACGGAGCTACCGCAGCGGGTTGCACGTCTGTGTGGCGCGCTACCCGCGCCGGGTCATGCGCCAGGGGTCAGTGGCTGGATGGTGCCGCCGCCCCATGGCCGGTCTGTGCGCGGACCAGTTGCGCGTCGAAGGCCTGGCGCTCTGCCTCGGCCCTGGCGCTCCGGTCGAAGCGCGAGCACAGGTATGTGACCAGGAACGCGAGCGGGACTGTGAACAGCGCCGGGTGGTCGTACGGAAAGATGGCTGAGGGGTGCCCCAGCACGTTCTTCCAGACGGCAGGGGAAAGTACCACCAGCGCGACCGACGACGCCAGGCCCGACGCCACGCCCCAGACCGCGCCGCGGCTGGTCAGGCCGCGCCAGTACATCGACAGCACCAACACCGGGAAATTCGCCGAGGCCGCTACATTGAAAGCCAGCGCGACCAGGAACGCCAGGTTCTGCCCTTTGAAGGCAATCCCCAGCAGCACCGCAACGATGCCGATGGCCAGCGTGGCTTTTTTGGTGACGGCGATCTCGGCTGCCTCGGTGGTAGTGCCGCGCCGTAGGACACCGGCGTAGATGTCGTGCGAGATCGCCGAAGCACCGGCCAGCGTCAGGCCCGACACCACGGCGAGAATCGTGGCAAAGGCGACGGCCGCCAGGAACCCGAGGAACAGGTTGCCGCCGGTCGCGCTGGCCAGGTGCATCGCGACCATGTTGCCACCGCCGAGCAGCTTTCCGCCGACATGGCCGCCTTCAAAATAGCGTGGATCGGTACCGACGATCACGATGGCCGCAAGTCCGATGGCAAACATGGCGAGGAACATGTAACCGATGCAGGTGCTGGCTACCAGCACGCTCTTGCGTGCTTCGCACGCATTCGGCACCGTAAAGAAGCGCATCAGGATATGCGGGAGTCCCGACAGCCCGAGCACGGTGGCCACACACAGCGAGAGCGCCGAGACCGGATCGGCGAACAGCGTGCCCGGCGCGAGCAGGGCGGGGCCGCTGCGGTGCACCGCGATTGCCCTGGCAGCCAGCGCTTCAAGGCTGAAGCCGAAATGCCCCAGCGCCAGGAGCATCAGCAACGAGCCGCCGAACAGCAGCAGCACTGCCTTGACGATCTGCACCCATGTCGTCGCGATCATGCCGCCAACAGTCACATAGATCATCATCAGCACGCCGACCCCGATGACGGCATAGACATAGTCGATGCCGAACAACAACTGCACCAACTCGCCGGCGCCGACCATTTGCACGATCAGGTAGAGCAGCACCACCACCAAGCTACTGGCCGCTGCAATGCAGCGCGTGCTGACGGGATCGAGCCGGTCCGAAATAATGTCGACGAAGGTGAATTTGCCGAGATTACGCAGTCGTTCGGCCATCAGGAACAGCATGACCGGCCAGCCGATGAAGAACCCGACGATATACAGCAGGCCGTCAAAGCCGCGCGCATAGACCAGGCTGACCACGCCGAGCAGCGTGGCCGCCGACATGTAGTCGCCCGCCACGGCCAGGCCGTTCTGCATGCCGGTGATGCCGCCGCCTGCGGTAAAGAAGTCATTGGCGGTCCGGGTGCGCGAGGAGGCCCGGTACGTGATGCCCAGCGTCAGCGCGACGAAGAGCAGGAACATGGAAATGGCCTGGAGATTCATTGTCCGGCCTCCGACAGGATCTGCTGCACCATCGCTTCCAGCTCGCCGTTGGCCCGGCGCACGTAGAACCACGTCGCCCCCCACCCCAGCAGCATGATTCCAATGGCAAGGACGATGCCAAGGTTGAACAATGTTTCCGGATGAAGCCGCTCGGCCAGGCGCTGGGGCTGCATTGCAACCGCGAGCATCAGCGCGAGAAAGGGGGCGAGGACCAGGGCCAGCAAGGCCCGCGAGAGGCGAGCGCGTCGGCGGACCAGTTCGCCGAACCTGGGATGGCGCCTGATGCGCTCTGTTGTGGTGAAAGCTTGCATTGCTTTGTCTCCTGAAGCGGGTTTTCTAGTGAGAACGCACTTGCCACGCCGGCATTGGCTACCGGCTCATGGGTGGGTGCCGGAATTGGGGGAGGGGGGCGGGGCGGCCTGGTACTTGTCGCGGAGCAGGCGCTTGTTGATCTTGCCCACGCTGGTCTTTTCGATCGCCTCGACAAAGAGCACCCGTTCCGGTACCGCATACTTCGAGATCGCGCCACGGCGGACGAAATCGCGCAGATGCTCCTGGATCTCTTCTGCTCCGGCCGACTGTCCCGGCCGCAATACGATCAACGGCAGCGGGCGTTCGCCCCACCGCGCATCCTTGATGCCGATAACCGCCACTTCGCTCACCGCGGCGTGACGCGAAATCAGGTCTTCGAGCTCCAGTGACGACACCCACTCGCCACCGCTCTTGATCACATCCTTGATGCGGTCGGTGACCTGCAAATAGCCATCGCTGTCGATCGAGCCAATGTCGTTGGTATGGAGGTAGCCACCGGCCCACAGGTGCTCGGACTCCGCCGCATTGCCGAAATAGCCTTGCGTGAGCCATGGCGCGCGGACCACGATTTCGCCGCTGGCCTTGCCATCGTGCGCAATGTCGCGCATCTCGTCATCGACGATGCGCAGGTCGACCAGCGGAACCGGCAAGCCTGTCTTGGTGCGGACGTCGAGTTCGGTGGTGGCATTGCCAAGCAGCGAGGTCTTCACCTGCGCCAGTGTGAGGATGGGGCAGGTCTCCGACATGCCGTAGCCGGTGAACACGTCGATGCCGCGGTCGATGGCGGCCTGCGCCAGGCCGCGGGGCAGCGCCGACCCGCCCACGATAATCTTCATGCCGCTCAGATCGACCGCGGCCGAATCCGGGTGCGACAGGATCATGTTGAGCAGCGTAGGCACTCCGTGGGAGAAGGTGATGCGCTCGCTCTGCACCAGCTGAAGGAGTTGGTCCGCAGCATAGCGCCCCGGATAGACCTGTTTCATACCAAGCGCCGTTGCCACGAAGGGCATTCCCCACGCATGCACATGGAACATCGGCGTCAGCGGCATGTAGACATCGTCCCGATGCACGCGTCCCTGAGTTGGCGCGCTGGTCAGTGCCGCCATGGTCGCCAGCGTATGGAGAACAATCTGCCGATGGCTGAAATACACCCCCTTGGGCAAACCGGTGGTGCCGGTCGTATAGAAGGTAGTTGCCCGTGCGTTCTCGTCGAAGTCGGGAAAGGGATAGTCTGGTGGCGAAGCGGCCAACAGCGTTTCGTACTCGGCGACAAAGCCTTCGGCCAACGGCGCGCTCTCGAGAGAGAGCGTGTCGTCGCCGATCAGCACCAGGCACTCGACGGATTCCAGCTGGTCGCGGATTGCCGCTACGACCGGCAGGAAGTCGGCGTGGACCATCAGAAGCCTAACGCCAGCGTGGTTCAGTGTGTAGGCGATCTGTTCCGGCGACAGGCGCACATTTACCGTCATCAGCACCGCCCCCATCATGGGGATGCCGAAGTAGCTTTCGAGGTAGCGGTGGCTGTCCCAGTCCATGACTGCCACCGTATCGCCCTGTGCAATGCCGAGCGATTGCAGGCCGCTGGCCAGTTGGCCGATTCGGTGCCGCATGGTCCAGTAGCTGTGCCGCACCTGACCGCGGTAGACGATTTCCTGTTCCGGATTGACCGCCAGCGGCGCGTGCAGGAGCTGCTTGATCAGCAGCGGATAGGCATACGCCGACGGCGTGCGGTGGATTGGGGTAGGCCGTGTCACGGAGGAGCTCCTTGATCGCTGTGGCAGCGGCCTGGGCAGCATGCGCCATGACTTGCATGCAGCGCCAGGGACGCCGGATGCCTGCCAGCGTAAGCGCCGTGGCACGGCTTTCCAGCCCCCCAATAGGGGAGGCACCGGGCATCCTGAGGGTTGCCCCCGGGGGCATTGTGAGGTGCCTCCCCGTTCGGGTGGCTGGCTTCCCAGACGTGATGGCTTAACCTGCGCTCCGACAACCGCGTCGAAGGAGACTGCAAATATGGCTTCCCCACCTCGTCCACAACCTGTCTTTCCCGATCTGGAGGGCAAAGTGGCACTTGTGACCGGCGCATTCGGCGGGCTTGGCCGCCACTTCGCGCTGACCCTGGCAAACGCTGGATGCCGCGTAGTGCTTGCCGGCCGCCGACTCGCCGAAGGGGAGCGCTTGCTGGCAGAGATCCGGGCGATGGGCGCAGACGGATGTGTTGTGCAGTTGGATGTGTGTGACCCCGATTCCGTATCCGGCGCATTCTTCCAGGCCGAGCAG
The DNA here is from genome assembly GCF_016127575.1 of Cupriavidus necator. Classification (NCBI taxonomy): domain Bacteria; kingdom Pseudomonadati; phylum Pseudomonadota; class Betaproteobacteria; order Burkholderiales; family Burkholderiaceae; genus Cupriavidus; species Cupriavidus necator. Next base: position 1,405,523 of record NZ_CP066019.1, on the reverse strand, counting down.
GCGCGGGGAACTGTGGACATCGTCGTCAACAGTGCTGGCATTGCAACCACCGGGCCCGCGCTAGAGACCAGCGAGCAGGATTGGGCGCGGGTCATCGATACCAACCTCACCGGCGCCTGGCGTGTGGCGCAGTACGCCGCGCAGCAGATGCGCGAAGCTGGCCGGCAGGGCAGCATCATCAATATCGCTTCCATTCTGGGTCTGCGGGTGGCGCAGCAGGTTCCCGCATACACGGCCGCAAAGGCCGGTTTGATCCACCTGACGCAATCGCTGGCACTGGAATGGGCGCGCCATGGCATCCGCGTCAACGCACTAGCGCCGGGGTACTTTGCTACGGAGATTAATCGCGCCTTCTTCGACACGGCCAGCGGGCAAGCGATGGTCCGGCGGATTCCTCAACGGCGCCTGGGACAGCCCTCCCAGCTTGATGGCGCCTTGCTGCTGCTGGCATCGGGGGCATCCGATTACATCACCGGCGCCGTATTGCCCGTCGACGGCGGGCATCTGGTCAGCTCGCTCTGATGCGTCACGCGATTTCCCACACCAGCCAAAGGACAGTCCAATGAACGATACGACTTACCGCAATTGGGACGCGCTGGCCCGGCTGCTCCACGCGCGCGGGCTGATCAACCAGGCATCGCTTACTGCCACCCGGCTTACCGGTGGCCAGTCCAATCCGACTTTCCTGGTCTCCTCCGGTGCACACCGCTACGTGCTGCGGATGAAGCCTGCCGGGCACATCCAGCCCAAGGCGCACGCCATCGACCGCGAGTTTCGCGTCATGAGCGCGCTCCAGGGCAGTAATGTGCCCGTCCCCGCCGTGTACTTGTACAGCGAAGACCTGTCCGTGGTTGGCAGCCCGTTCTACCTGATGGAGTACCTCGATGGCAGGGTAATGGTGGACCAATCGCTGCCGGGTATGCAAAGCGCCGAGCGGAGTGCCATCTACGCGGAGATGAATCGCGTGATGGCAGCGCTGCACCGCATCGATGTCCAGGCCGTAAGGCTTGCCGACTACAGTCCTGTCGGTAACTACCTGGCGCGTCAGATTGCCGGATGGACGCGCCAGAGCCGCGCCACTGGCGCGCTCGAAAGTTCCGCCATGCAAGCGCTGATGAGCTGGCTCCCAAGGAACATCCCCGCGGTCGAGGAGACGCGACTCGTCCATGGCGACTTCCGCCTTGACAATCTGGTCTTTCACCCGAGCGAGTCCAGGGTAATCGGGGTGCTGGACTGGGAGTTGTCCGCGCTGGGAGATCCGCTCGTCGATTTTGCCTATCATTGCCTGAGCTGGCACATCCCTTCATCGCTGTGGCGCGGTATCGCTGATCTCGACTTCGCAGGCCTCGGTATCCCGAGCGAACAGACATATTTGCAGTGGTATGCCGAAGCCAACGGCAGTGCGGGTCTCGAGCACTGGGACTTCTACATTGCCTACAACCTGTTCAGGTTGGCCGCCATTATGTTTGGTATTGCAGAGAGGGCACGGCAAGGCAACGCTGCCGCTGCGGATGCCGTCGAGACTGGCCGAAAGGCCAGACCGACAGCCGACCTGGGATGGCATTACGCGATGCGCTATGAGGCCATCCGCAATCGTAAGGCGCATGCGCTGTCCTGATGAGGACATAGGTGACGCACTTCCTTGGCTATGTCTTGGTCATGTTCCAGGCAATAGCCCCCAGCCTTCTTGCACTTCGCTCAAATTCGCTCATTTAGGGACACTAGCCAATGACGTACCGTGCTCCTCTTAAAGAAATGTTTTTTGTCTTGGACACCTTAGCCGGTCTTGAGGCTATCAATAGACTGCCTGGATTTGAGGAGGCTTCACGGGAAACCGCATACTCTGTCCTGGAGGAGGCTGCCAAGTTTAGCGAGCAAGTAGTTGCACCACTAAACCGAGTCGGTGATCTGGAGCCAAGCCGGTGGCAGGAAGAGGAGGTGATCACGACGCCGGGGTTCAAACCGGCCTTCCAGCAATTCGCGCAAGGCGGATGGCAGGGAATTCAACATTCGCAACAGTTCGGTGGTCAAGGGCTGCCGAAGTTGATCGCGACTGCTTGTCACGAAATGCTGCACTCGGCGAACCTGTCATTCGCGCTTTGTCCTATGCTGACCGACGGCGCCATCGAGGCGCTGCTGACGGCAGGTTCCGACGCCCAGAAGGCCACCTTCCTGCCCAAGCTGATCTCGGGCGAGTGGACCGGCACCATGAACCTGACCGAGCCGCAGGCGGGCTCGGACCTGGCCGCGGTGCGCACCCGCGCCGAGCCGCAGGGCGACGGCACGTACAAGGTGTTCGGCACCAAGATCTTTATCACCTACGGCGAGCACGACATGGCGCAGAACATCGTGCATCTCGTGCTGGCCCGCACTCCTAACGCGCCTGAAGGCGTGAAGGGCATCTCGCTGTTCATCGTGCCCAAGTTCCTGGTCAATGACGATGGCAGCACCGGGGCGCGCAACGACGTGCATTGCGTCTCGATCGAACACAAGCTGGGCATCAAGGCCAGCCCCACGGCGGTGCTGCAGTTCGGCGACCATGGCGGCGCGATCGGCACGCTGGTCGGCGAAGAAAACCGCGGCCTCGAGTACATGTTCATCATGATGAACTCGGCACGCTTCTCGGTCGGCATGCAGGGCATCGCCGTATCCGAACGCGCCTACCAGCAGGCGGTGGCCTTTGCGCGCGAGCGCGTGCAGAGCCGCCCGGTCGATGGTTCGGCGCGCGAGGCGGTGACCATCATCCACCACCCTGACGTCAAGCGCATGCTGATGACCATGCGCGCGCTGACCGAAGGCGCGCGCGCGGTGGCCTACGTGGCCGCGGCCGCCAGCGACGCGGCGCACCAGCATCCCGACGAAGCCGTGCGCGGGCAGAGCCAGGCGTTCTACGAGTTCATGGTGCCGGTGGTGAAGGGCTGGAGCACCGAACTGTCGATCGATGTCACCAGCCTCGGCGTGCAGGTGCACGGCGGCATGGGCTTTATCGAGGAAACCGGCGCGGCGCAGCATTACCGCGACGCTCGCATCCTGCCGATCTACGAGGGCACTACGGCGATCCAGGCCAACGACCTGGTCGGCCGCAAGACCGTGCGCGACGGCGGCGCCGTCGCGCGCGCTATCTGTGCGCAGATTGTGGAAACCGAAGCCGCGCTGGGCCAACACGGCGGCGCTGCCTTCACCGCGGTGCAGGCGCAGCTGGCCAGGGGCCGCGCCGCGCTGGAAGCCGTGGTGGAATTTGTCGTTGCCAACGCCAAGGCTGATCCGAACGCGGTCTTTGCCGGCAGCGTGCCGTACCTGAAGCTGTGCGGCATCGTATTTTCCGGCTGGCAACTGGCCAGGGCGATGCTCGCTGCAGATGCAAAATCGGCCGAGGATCCGAACTTCTACGCCGCCAAGATCGCCACGGCGCTTTTCTTCGCGGAGCACGTCCTTTCGCAGTCTTCGGCTATGTGTGCCGCCGCGACGGCTGGAGATGTGGAGGTGACCTACTTTAGGGTTTAACGTGACGACCGACTGGTTCGCTCTGGCGAAATCTCAGCTCTTGATTGTGCCGTCAAATGAGCTTCTTATGGTCTTGATAGGCTGGGCAATTGAGGGACAGCCGTGGTGGTTATTGGTGCGCTCATATCTTGTGGATGACTGTTAGCTGTACAGATTCGGCCGTTGCATCGTAGAAAGCCATTGGCCGCTCATGGCCGGGAGGCGCCATTCGATCACGGATTTGGGCAGTCTCCATCCTCAAGCCTTCTTTGCACGTCTCGGTCTCCACCCAACTTTCGAACTGGGTAACGGCTGCGGAGTCAAAAGTTCGAGTCAGCAGGAATCGCAGTCCCTTTGACTCATGGTGGGAGCTAACGTGAGCCGGAGGATATCAATCCTAGCTCTATCAACATCTGTCTCAGTTCATCGCGTGAGAACCTTAATGCATCATAGAGCGCGTACACAAACGACTTTTCTGGGCAGTTGACCTTGTCGAAATAGCAGCCTTGCAAGATGAGGGAAAGCTAGAGTAGACAAGCGGCGTGCAGCGCCAACGAATATACACAGCGGAAAAGGGCACCCTTGGGGAGATAAAGCAAATGATTTCATACCAAGAAGGGTGCATTCGAGTTGAGCGCCTAGTTCAGCTCATGAATTACCGGGGACTGCTGACCGCGGCTGGGTTATCGACTGAAGGGGACGGGGCGATCTATTACATCCGCGAGATGCTGGAAGAGCTCCTGGAGGATTTTCGCCCGGGAATCTTTGCAACAGAGCCCAGTTCAGTCGTTGACACTACGGAACAGGTTTCCCAACTTATCGATAAAGTCCTTGGGCTAACGACGAGGTGGGTAACACTGATCATGGGCCCACTCGATCGCAGCTACCAGGTTTGCCCGAAGGATGGTGACGTAGGCTACACGCCGAACTTGGCGGAAGCCGCCGAATTTGAAAAGGAAGAGGAAGCCAACCAGGCGGGCCACGATCATTGCGATCCGGGCGTTGTGGTGATGCGCGACACTGCCGTCGGAACCTGAGGACTGAGCATTTGATCTTGATAGCGAGTTGGCCACTTTTTACAGCTTCGCGCGTCTCCGCGTATCGTTCCACGCCAGCCAACCAAAACGATGAGCATGCGCATCATGCCAAGCGTGGTGCCACGGTTGATGAGAATCATCGTGGTAGCGACACACGGCCTTGTGGAAAACGGTCGTGTCAATGAGCGGACGCAGATCAAATCGTCCGGAGATGTTTGCCGGGAGTGGATTTCCTACGATCTCACAAAGGATCTCCCAATCCCAGTCACTATCACAGGCAATGGTTAAGCTGCGGGGAAGGGTGTCGATCCACTGTCTGAGGTCATCTGTGAGTTTTGCACGATCGACGGCCGCATCCTGGAAACGCCCGAGCAGGGGTAGAACGTTGGCTCGTACAAAACGGCTGCAGTTATCGAGATCGAAATCCCGTAGTTCTCGGTAAAAAGCGTGCTGGCCATCCTCCGACACCATCCCGATGCTGATCAATTTTCGCTTAGTGAGATTGGTGAACTCGGTATCCAGGAATATCAGCATCGAAGGTCTAGACGGGCGAGGCATCTTCGAATCGGAGCCCACCGGACGTCTACAGGAATCATGCTTATAGGGATTCTCGCACGTTATACAAGTGCGTTGGAGGCAGAAAGGCATGCACGGAATGCAGAGGCGTCGACCTATTGCGCAATGATGTGCACGAGGTCTCAAAAGAAATCACAGAGTCACTTTCGGGGCTAAATCCGACGAATTCGTGCACACTTTTGCGTTGGAGCACTGACTGCACGCAGCGCTTGCTCCAGCCAGCGGCGCAACCTTCTTGATTTAACATAACACTTAGTCCCATCCGGAAAAAGCTCTGCGGGCTAGGCCAGACGCGGGGTCTGGGCTATCCGGAGGTGCTCGCAGAGCGTCTCAAAATTTGCGGCGAAACGGTCGAAAAGGCCGGTCCACACGCGCCGCGCATCCTCGCTTTTCGCCCGCTCACGGTTGGCAGCGGCGATCACTTCCATCGGATTCAGACCAAGGATTTCCGCCACGCGCACGGCGGTAAGGTCATCAAAAGCAGCCTTGCCCTGGCGGTACTGGCTGACGGCCTGACGCGACACGCCGAGGGACTTGGCAATCGCATAATCAGACGGCAGGTCAAGCCTGATCTTGACCGCGTCGACGTATTCAAGAGTAGTTTTCATCACTTTCACCCCTTTAAAAAAGCACTCCACCCGGGACGAAGGATAGTCATCGGGAGATGACTGTCAAGCGCAATGGAGGATGACGTCATCCATGCTTGACGTGTCATCCCAGGGTGACTACAGTTCACACCAGACGCGCCGCCGCCTGGAATCCCACCCGCCAGGGCCGGCCTGATCCGCTGGCAGGCGGCGCCTCTTCCCCGATGGGGATCTTCCAAATGGCAGGGTGAGGATAGAGGGGTGGTCACATGTCGTTACAAAATTCCCATACGCCGGGTCCGTGGTTCGCAACGTGGAACCACCAGAACGTTAAGAGCGCTGAGTCGATTTGCCATATCTATCCCGAGAGCCAGCGGGGCGACCGCTTCCTGATGGAAGTGGGAGTGGTGTACTGCGCAAGTCCTGGAACGGAGGCAGAAGCCAATGCGCGCCTGATGGCCACCGCGCCGGAACTGCTGGAGGCGCTCAATGCAGCGTATGTCGCGCTGGCCCGCCACGCCGATGATCCGAAGGTAGGCAAGGCGCTGGTGCTGGTCGGCAATGCCATCAACAAGGCGGAGGGCTGCTGACATGGCGCGAGAGAAAGCAGACGCGGGTGTGATCGCCTGGGCGCTGATGGTGCTGGTGATGGTGGTCTTCGCGATTGTGCATTGGGTGCTGTGACCATCAATGCCCGCGCTCAAACTCAATGAGGCCGAATTGTCGGCCCTGTCCGGCATGGACTACGCCGCCATCTGCATGTACGTGATGGCGATTCGTCCGCGCATGGACTTCCGCACCGGGGCCGTAGGACTGGCCCCGCGTATCTCCTGGCAGGCGCTCAAGGAATGGCTCTACATCGAGCCCAGGCCGGGCGTGAAGGCCACCATCCCCAGCATCGAGGCGATCCGCCGCATGGCGCTGCAGCTCGTTAAACACGGCCTGGTGCGCATCGGGTCGCGTGACAAGCAGCTCGTTTTTTTCTGTCCGCTCGCCGACACGGATAAAAACGTCCGAAAAAAAGCCGACAGTAAGCCGACAGGTCAATCCGACAGACAAGCCGACACCTCAGAAGGCAATAACGGCGCGGGTTTCAGGGAAGAAGCCGACAGAGAAGCCGACAGACCCGAAAACGCGAAAGCCGACACACATCCGGATACCGGTAACACCTTAAACCCTTCCCCCCCTACCCCCCAACGGCTTCGCCGCCGGGGGGAGTATCAACAGCCCCCCACGCCTTCGGCGCGGGAGGGCGAGCTGGACCCCCAACACCCACACGAACCCGAAGGCTTCGCGCCCTCAGAGGAACGCCACGGGCCGGCCGATGCGGTGGGGGAGGGCGCTGCGCGCCGGCTTGCAAAAGAGGGGGGCGGCCTCGCCTGGGAGGATCGGTTGCACTGGCCGATCGGCATCGCGCAGGCCAGAAGGGCCGACATTGCAAAAAAACTGTCGCCCATAGGCCCTGACCTATCCCAAGCGGTTTTAGACGAATGGCGGGGCGCTATCGAGGCCGGAGGCATCCGTTCCCCGTTCAAGTTCCTCGCCAGCCTGGTCGACAAGGCGCAGGGCGATGACTGGCTGCCCGAACACGCCGAGCGCATCCGGGCCCAGCGCGAGGGCGCAAGGGCTGCCGCCGCCGAAGCCGCGGCGCGGGAAGCGGCCTTTGCCGCCGAGGTCGCGGCGGGCCGCGCGGGCAAGCCGCCCGGCCGGCTCGCTGACCTGGTCAAGCCAAGAGCGCAGAAAGGGGTACGCCATGCGTGATGCCGCCGACAACGTGACGGGCGAGCTGTTGCCCGAGGTCGAAACGAAGCGCCGGCCTGGGCGACCGCGCAAGCCCGGCGCGATGACCAATGCCGAGCGCCAGGCCAAATACCGCGCGCGCCTCAAGGCGGACGGCATTTCCACGTACGCCGCGCCGGGCGTGCCCGACCTGATGCACCAGGGCGACGCGGACGAGCTCGCGGAAGAGCTGGCCGCCGTGCGGGCCGAGCTGGCCGAAGCGCACGAAACCATCGACGAGCTCAACGACGAGCTGATCGCGCTGCGCCGCTGGCGGCAGAACGCCATCGACTCCGGCACCGTGATTGCATCACTGCGTGGCGAGCTCGAAGCCGCGCGCAGCGGGCTCGCCAATTCCGTTACGACGAAACCCGTAACGGAATTGGGGTCGCCGGCGTCGCGATATGCGGAGAGCGAGTGGCCGTTCCCGATGCACAAGGACTGAATGGGTTTTCGTTACGCGTAACGGAAACGGATTTCGCGCCGAAAGGCGCCAACGTAGAGGGGAAACGAAGTGGAAGAGAGGTCTTTCAAGGATCGCGCCGATGCGGCGCTGCTGGTTTTCGGGAGCGTGCTGCCGCGCCCCGTCAAGGAACTGCTGCGGGACATGGCCGTGGCGCTGGATGAACTGAGGGAGCAAAAGCAATGACCATCCTGACCGAAATGCAGGCGCTGCTGGCCGCCGTGGAGAGCCTCAAGCCCCATGTGCGCGACACTGGCGATACGGCGTACGGCGCCGCCCACCACCAGGCCGAAATGGTCCTGGGCATGGCTGACGCCCAGCTCTCGCCGCCGACCGCGCCCACCGAGGCCATGCAGGCCGCTGGCGTAACCGCGTTGGCCAACATGCCGGCCAACACCACCGCCGCCGACATGGTTGCCGGCATCCTCAACGCCGCGCTGCTGGCAGGGCAGGGGGCCTAAGCCATGACCCAATGCACCTGCCCGGTGTGCGGCCAGGGCGCGCGCTGGTCTCCCATGAAAAACGGGCGGGTGTGCATCAACTGCACCGCGCCCGGTTGCGGGATCCAGCTCTTCGCGCGCTCTGACGAGGCCGACGAACGCATCCGCGAACGCTTCATCCTGGGCGATGGCGTCCCGTACGTACGTAACGTTACGGAAACCATGCCCGCCACGCCGGGGCCGGGCGCCCTGGAACAAGGGGAGCTATCCGTATGGGGGTGATCGACGCCAATACCATGGACATGCTCCGGCGCAAGGCGCACGCGGCGGAATCGGTCGAGCCCGAGGGCCTGCCGCTGCTGCCGGGCGAGCCGGAGCCGGTTGATCCCGCCGTCGAGTGGGAAATGTCCCTCACGCTGCTGGTCACGGTGCTGTCGCCGGCCTTGCCGTACCTGCCCAGCATCTACACGAAGGACACCATCAAGGCGCTGGCCGCCGCCATCGTGCCGGTGGCCGACAAGTACGGCCTCAACGTGGGCGGGCTCATGTCCGGGCCGGAAATCGGCCTGCTGCTGGTGGCGGGGCCGCTGGCGCTGTCCACGTACGTGGCGCACCAGGCATGGCGCGAACAGCAGGACGCCGAACGTACGGTGGACAACGCGCCGCCCGCTGAGGTGGTGCCGCCGCAGTCGCGGTCGCACCTGGGCGAGAACATGGAAGACACGGGCGGGCGCTTGCCTGCCGTAAGGGGATGACATGGCGGGAAGCCATAACACCGCACGAATCATTGGCGTCGTAGGGGCGTCGGGAAGCGGCAAGAGCCGATGGCTCAAGAGCGTACTGGATCGGGGCAACCCGCCGCGCCTGCTGATCTGGGATCCGCTGGGCGAATACGACCAGGGCGAGGTCATGACCGACCTGCGCGAGGTGGTCGAGGCCGTGGTCACGGCTGGCAGCGATGGGCCTTTCCGGATCGTCTACCGGCCCGGCAAGCGCAAGAAGACCTACCCGGACAAGTTCGACACGCTGTGCGAGCTGGTGTTCGCCGCGGGGAACCTGTGCCTGGTGGTGGAAGAGCTGGCGGACGTGACCGGACCGAGCCCGGCCGAGACGCCGGATTCGTGGTCGGTGCTGTCGCGCCAGGGCCGGCATGAGGCGCTGACCATTTTCGGGGTCACGCAGCGCCCGGCGCTGATCGACAAGACGTTCCTGGGCAACTGCACGATGATCCATTGCAGCCGCCTGAACGACGAGAACGACGTCCGCACCATGAGTCGGTATCTGGCGGTCTCGCAGGACCAGGTGCGGGCCATGGTGGCCGACAAGGACGCGGGCCGCTTTGACTTCATCGAGCGCGACATGCAGACCGGGAAAACCGTCTCCGGCGTGCTGCCGTCGCTGGGGAGCAACACCCCAAAACCCGTACGTAACGTACGTACGTTGGCCGAACCCGCGCCCAACGTAACGTAACGGGCGCCCCTTGCGCTGCCCCGCTTGGGTTGCCCATAGTGAAGGCTCAAGCGGGGGCTAGCCCCGACATTGCAGACACGCACTTTCGGGGAGAAAACCATGAGCGTGAAGGACATTGGCAAGGCCGTGGCGATGACCGCCATTGCGCTGGTCATCATCAATCAGGGCAAGAAGTTCCTGCCCGATTCCGTCGCCAAGCTGCTGGGCTAACGCCATGAGCGAGATCAAGAACGCAATCAAGACCACGGCGCTGGTGCTGGCCGTGATCTACGTCGCCCGCCGCGTGCCGGTGGCAAACCAAATCGTCGCCACCGCACTGGCCGGCTGAAAAGGACACCGAGAAATGGCAATCCTCCAACAACTGCCCCCGTTCCTGAACGTGGTCAACAGCGGCGTCGCCACGCTGCAGATCCCGCGCTACTCCAACACGCTGACCCGCATTGTGCTCGCCCTGGGCGGCACCGCGCTCACGAAGGCGATGATCACCGACATCAAGGTCAAGATCGGCGCCCGCACGGTGTACAACGTGAAGGGCTCCGCGCTGGACCTGATCAACAAGTACAAGGGCATCTACGACGATGCCAACTTCCTGACCATCGACTTTACCGAGCGCGACGCGCCGAGCATCGACGGCAAGGAAGTGGGCGGCTTCGACCTGACCGCGTGGCCGGATAACATGAATCTGGAAATCACCATCGCGGGCGCCACCGCGCCGACGCTGACCGGCTACATGTTCCTCACGCCGCCGCAAGGCCAGGGCGCGGGCGAGCTGATCCACAAGCTGCTGTATTTCCCGGCCTCCACCAGCGTGGCGGGCAAGTTCCCCATCAACTTCTCGGCCAAGGGTGCGCTCCTGAAGCGTATCCACATGATCTACACCGGCACGGACTGGACGTCGACCACGGACGGCAACCTGAACCGCGTCGAGGTCAAGAAAAACGGCCTGGTGGTATGGGACGCGACCAGCCGCGTGGCGCGCTTCATCGAGCAGGAACAGCGCAAGGTGCCGCAGCCCAAGCACTACTGCGTGGACTTCATTTTCGACAACAATCAGTCGGGCGCCCTCAAGACCGCCGATGCGGCGGCGCTGGAGTTCAATGCGTTCCTGACCGCTGCGGACGGCATCGACGTCTACGTCGAGTGCATCGACCTGCCGTTCAACCTGTAAGGGGGCGTCATGGGTGATTGGACCGACAGCATTCAGCCCCAGTCGTACTACACCGATCCGATGGTGAGTGCGGCGCCTGACGCCAGCGACCTGAACCCGCTGGCGCAGAGCGGGGCGGACCTGCTCAAGTACGGGCTGTCGCGTCTGATCGACGTGCAGACCGTGCGGGCGCTGCAGAACACCAACACGGCGGCGGTCATCACGCCGGGCGGTGCGGTGCTGACCACGGCGCCGCGCGGCTCCACGCCGGCGGCTGCGCTGTTCGGTGGTGGCCTGATGCCGCTGCTGGTGGCGGGCGCCGTCATCTACCTGCTGGCCGGGAAGCCCTGATGACTCCGGCCATGGGCGGGGCGGCATCTGCCGCCATGTACTCGAACCCGTACACCGCCGCCATCATGGGCGCGTCGCAGGTGCTGACCAGTACGCTGGGTGGCCCGGATGGCAATAAGGCGGCAGTGTCGGGCGGGGGCATGTTTGACCAGCATTTCGACGGCTCAGGCTGGACGGTAGCCACCGGAGGCAGTGAGGCGCGCGCCTTGCCGACGCTGACCAGCGCTGTGCAGGCGACGGCGGATAACGCGCTGTCGCTGTTAAATAACCCAATGGTGCTGCTGGCTGCTGCGGCGGTCGCCATCGCCTTCGCACGGCGCGGCTGATGGAAACCGTCATCAGGATCGAACCGGAAGCCTGGACGCCGGCACTGCTGGCCGAGGTTGACAGCGCGTTCGGCGCGCACGCCAAGAGCGACACCAGCCGGGGCCTGATGGCGCCGGCTGAGTGCGTGGCGGGCGGCACCTTCTGCCGGGTCTATCGGGACGGCGAGCCGGTGGCCTGGTATGTGCTGCGCGGACACCAGTACGCGCACGGCACCGAGGCCGAGATTGCGCTGGCCTATGGCGGCGCGGACTTTGACATTGTGGCCGGGGTGCTGCCGCTGATCGAGCGGCAGTGCGCGGCGTTCGATGCGATCCGCATCGAGACGTGCCGGCCCGGCCTCATCAAGAAACTGAAGCGCATCGGCTACGGCGTAGAGGCCGTGACGCTGCGCAAGCGGGGAAACCATGATTCTCAAGCCGTGGCAAGTTAAGCAGCTGGCGCTGGGCCTGCCGGCCACGCCTTGCAACCGGTCCAGCAGCAACGCCAGCAGCACGGCGGCAACCACGAACAACGTGGATCGCCGCACCGTCAACGATGGCGGCATCTCGGTGTCGGGCGACGGAAACCAGGTATCGGCCAACCTCAGCTACACCGATGCCGGCTCCATTGCGGCGGCGTTCGATTTCGCCAAGACGAACAGCGAAACCACCTACAAGTCCACTGCCGACGCGGTAGGGATGGCGCGAGACGGCCTCAAGCTGAATCTGGATCAGTCCAGGATCAACGCTGACGGCCTGCTGGCCGGCATGGGCAAGCTGATCGATTTCGCCAAGGACACGGCCAGCACCGCCAGGGCGGTGAACGAAACGGCCACACAGAACGTGGCGAAAGCCTATGACAACGTGCAGGAGATTGGCACCGGTCAGAAATTCCTTGTGGCCGGCGCGCTCGCGATCGCGGGCATCGTGGCCGTATCGAAAATGAAGGGGTGACCGTGGGCATCATTGAATCCGTACAGCAGTACGACCTGAACATCCCTGCGGGTGGTGCCCAGGCCATCGACGTGGCCGGGGACCGCGTGCAGTTCCTGTCGGCGGCAGACCCGTTCGCGCAGATCGAGATTCGGCCCAACTTCGCGCAGGGCAATATCAGCCTGAAGCCGGGGCAGGGCTTCCGATTCAGCGAGCAGGTAACGCGCTGGGTAGTGTTCAACCGGGGAAGCGTAGCGCTGACCGGATACCTGATGATTGGATCGGGGGACTTCTTCGACCAGCGCATTGCCGGCACCGTCGATGTGATCGACGGCGGCAAGGCCCGCACGCTGGGCGGCGCCGCGTTTCTGGCGTCCTTCAATACTATCGGTGACGCGACGCACAGGCCGACGCCGCAACTGTGGAACCCAGTCGGCAGCGGCAAGCGGCTGGTAGTGAAGACGGCAGACGTATCGAGCCAGACCGCACAAGCCTTTGGCATGACGTGGAAGAACAGCGCGATTGGAAGCGCGAACGCGGCGTGCATTGTGCCAAAGAAGTGGGGCGCGGCGAGTGTCGCGCAGGGCCGCGAAGACACGACTACAAGCCCAAGCGGGGAGGGGGGTCTCAATTCGATATTTACGTCCAATCTGGCCGCGAACGTGATCGCGCAGAAGGTGTTTCAGGAGCCAATTACGCTGGAGCCAGGGCAGGGCGTAATGTGGTTTGGCACGGCAAATAACACCAATCTGACAGTCACGGCGGAGTTCTTCGAGGAAGCGATCTGATGACGCGCTACGAGTTCGCGCTGCTGGCCTTGGCCGCCGTGGGCTACGTGGTGTGGCGCGACTGGCAGCGCAGCGAAGAGCCGGGCGCGCAGTCGCCGGACTTCATCGACCAGGCCGAAAACCTGTTTTACGACGCCACCGAAGGCAACTTCTTCGGCGGCACTGAGGACACCGACATGGGGCAAGCACAACTGAATCGCGCCGCCTTCCTGCTGACGATTCGCACCGGGGAGGGCACCGCAGGCAATGACGGATACCGCATGCTGTTCGGCGGCGGGAAGTTCGATTCCTTCGCGGATCATCCGCGCCAGGTGGTGACCGCCCTGTCGAACGGCAAGCCGATCAGCAGCAGCGCGGCAGGCGCCTACCAGTTCCTGCGCCGCACGTGGGACACGCTGGCCGCCCGGCTGGGCCTGACGGACTTCTCGCCGGCCAGCCAGGACGCGGCGGCGCTGGAACTGATCCGCGAAGCGGGCGCCCTGGGTGACGTGGACGCGGGCCGCTTCGCGCTGGCGGTGCGCAAGGTGCGCAAGATTTGGGCGTCCATGCCCGGCGCCGGGTACGGCCAGCCGGAAGTGGCGCTGGAACGATTGCAGGCCGCATATCAAGCGGCAGGGGGTGTAGTGAATGGCTAAGGCAGCGGCAGGGGGCGGAGGCCCGGATTTGCTTCTGATTGCAGCGGTGGGCGCGATGGCGTTCCTCGCGCTGCGATCGCGCGCCGCGACGGCGGCCACAGGCGTGCCGATGGGCACCGCGGCGCAGCTGCGGCCTGACTACAGCGCGCAGCGGAATATTGCCTACGCCTCCGCAGGCGCGGGGCTGGTGTCGAGCATCATCGGCGCGTTCCGTTCGGGCTCGCCGGATGCCGTGATCAGCGGCGCGCCGGTCACGGGCGTGTTCGGCGGCGGGCTGTCCAACGCGCTGGAATACAACGCGCAGAACGGCTACATCGGCCAGCTCGGCATTGACGCCACGGATGGCTGGACGCCGGGCCAGTTTGGCAGCATGAACGGTGCCTACACGTTCGGCTCGCAGGTGGAGAGCCCGAGCCTGGGCAACTACCTGGGCTGGGCCACGGGCGGCTGACATGAAAGACACGACCGCCAAGCTGTTGCTCGCCGGCGCCGCCATCGCGGCGATCGCCTATGTCGTAAAAAAAAACGGCGGGATTCAGGGTGTGGCTGCGGGTGCAGCGAGCGCCCTGGTGGGGGCGGTGGGGGATGCGGCCAGCGGGGCGGTGCTGGGTATCGGTGACGTGCTGGGCGTGCCCCGCACGGACATGACCGAGTGCGAACGCGCGCTTGCCGAGGGCCGCACCTGGGATGCGTCGTTTGCCTGCCCGGCTGGCACGTTCATCAGTTCGCTGGTGGGCAGCGACCGCACGCCGGATTATTCGATGGACGGCTACGCCGGCACGTTTGCCGCGCGGCCTGCCAATGCGTGGACTGTCACCGAGAACGCGGGCGGTGCGGCCTTTGTGTACCCGCGAGTGAGGAAAGCACAATGAAATTTCTGCAACGTTTGCGCGAGCCGTCCACCATGGCCGGCCTGTCCGGTCTGGCGGTGATCGTCGGCGCCAATCCGACCAAGGTCAATGCCGTGTCCGCGGTGGTCGCCGCCGTGCTGTCGGCGCTGGCAGTGTTCCTGCCGGAAAAGGGCCAGGCCGAGTAATGGACGCGCTGACGGTCGATGCGCTCAAGTACCTGGTCACGGTGCTGATGGGGGCCGGGGCCGCCTACGGTGGCATCCGTGCCGATCTGCGCAACATGCGCAAGGACATCGGGAGGGCGCATGAACGCATCGACCGTCACATCGAGGGGCACCGATGAGCGGCCGCGGCTGGATACCCACGCCGGCTGAGATCGGCCGGGAAACGCTGATTGTGATCGGCGGCGTCATCTGCGCCGCCGTCATCCTGTCGCGCTTTCCGGGGCTCAAGACGTGGATCGCTGATCAAGGGACGGTCACGCTGAAGGACCAGCAGGGCCGCGTTTTGTGGTGACAACAGGAGAGAGCATGGCAACCAAGAAACGACGTACGCCGCCGCGCAAGGCCAACGGCCAGTTCCGGAAGCGCAAGAAGCGCTAACCAGGTATCGCGCTGCACAGGGGATTGCCCGGCTTTAGGCCGGGTTTTTTTCGTTACACTGCCGGAAAACAACGGGAGGGGTTATGCGAACGATGTTGACGGGAGTGATGATGCTGGCGCTGGCGGGCTGTGGGCTTCGCTATGTCGGCACCGAGGACCAGATGCAACAGGTGGCGCGGGGCACCGCGGAAATGCTGAAGAAGAACCCGTACGGCGATATGGTTTCCGGCGCTGGGACAGCGGCTCACATGGCGCTGTCCATGACCATGGGGCAATCGCAGCAGGCAGAGGAAAAGCGCGACATATCGGGCCAGCCGTGCGTGCAGATGTTCACGGGATGCTACGTGAGTCAGGACAGGCCGGCAGATGGTGATAAGTATTCGATGGAGTCATTCACCGGCCTGCCCAACAACTTCTACAAAAACACGTCCATCGGCAAGGACTAGGCTTGCATCTGGCCGGGTTCCGGCAGCGGCGTGACACTGGCCGGCCCGACCGGCGCCGGTTTCGGCTGCGCGCGTCGTGGCCGGAGCTGGATCACGTCGCCGCTGACAATCCCCAGCTTCGGCAGGAGGTGGGCATAGCCCATCTGGCGGGCCATCTCGTCGCGCTCAAGCTTATCGAGCCGAAGCACGTGCACGGTCCACCAGGGCGCCGGGCGCTTGCCTGACTGCCAGGCGCGCGCGGTGGCAGGGGTGACCCGCAGATAGCGGGCGAGATATTCGGGAGGGATGCTGCGCGCCCAATGGGCGAATTCGGAGGGGATTGCGTATTGTTGTTGTGGCATTTGTGACCCATGACGAAAAAACCCCACGGTGCCGGGTGACACGTGGGGGATAAATTGTCGACGCGCTTGGAAATCGGTGCTTAGGTGCCCGGAGAGCCGCGCCAGTATTGGGTTGCAGAGCTACGGATGGGATTTGACATAACACTTATTATGCGCGCATAGAATGTAGCGGCTAAGCGGTAATGTCCGGTTCTGGCTAAGTTCAAATGTCCGAGTTTGGCAGGCGTAAGCTTGACGGCTTCCAGCGCGCGGGAGCCCGTCATGCCAGCAGGAGCCATTACCATGACGATGCGGCAGATCGACCGGCGCAAGGTCCCTGCGAGAAACTTGAGAATCCTGAGAAAGTTGAGTAAAGTGCAGGTGCCAATCCCGATCCGTCCTGGCGTTGGCTCTAGCGTCGTTAGCCCAAGATCGGTTGTCCTGTGCGCGATCTGATCGCGAAGCGAGCATCCCCCCCGCCTTCGCCCCGCCCCGGGTTGTCATCTGATGGAGTTTGATATGACACCGCGTACCCACGTGCCGGCCGCCATTGCGGTCGGCCCCCAACTGGTCGAGAAATTGGTCCACGACATCGACGAGCAACTGGAACACACCATCGACGTGGGCGAACGTGCCCGCGTGATGGACATCGTGCGCCAGTGCCTGACGGCAACGCTCGGACACCCCGGCTCGCCGGCGGCAGATGTCGAGAACCGGCTCGCCGTGTCATATCTGAAGCCCTCGGAGGTCATTGCACAGGGTCTGGTGGCCATGTCGCAGGCGACACTATACCGCGCAGTGGAGGATGCACGCTTTTACTGTGTCACCCCGCGCGGCAAGGCGATCGGCCGCGCCTTCCCGGCCTGGCAATTCGCGCCGCCGGTGCCGGAGCTGCTGGTTCCGGTGCTGCGCCAGATGAAGAACCTGCCGAGTAGCGAAATCCATGCGTTCTGGGTCACCCCGGTCGATGCCTTCGACGACCTGACGCCTGCCGAAATGCTGGCGGGCAAGGCGTTCCAATCGCGCGCGGCACTTACCGCCGCGCAGCGTGGCCACCTTGCACAATCCGCCGGCGAGCGGCAGGGCTGGGTGATCGCGCAGTTGACCGCGCTGCCCTCGCGCAGTTCGGATCTGATCAGCTGATGTCGACGTCAAAAATCATTGGGACTTGACTGGCGATGGAGCGCCGGTCGGTTTCCGGTATCCGTCGCGCAAGCACAAGAGCCACCTGGCACTGGCCATCCAGTCCGATTCGCTTGAGCAATGGCGCTGCCAGGTCGATATACGGGTGACGCCGTTCGCGGACATGCCGGAGTTCGAAGCGTTGCGCGCCGACGCGAACTACGCCGCCCCGTTCGAGGGCGGGTTTTTGTTGGACTGAAGCCGACTGCTCGGCCACGCCTTTTGCGGAGCCACAGGAATTCCGCATATGGTAAGGCCGAATTTGGGAGGCATAACTGGCCGATGAAGCCTTAACCGAGAAACCGCCGATGCCCACCAACCCCGCCCAGGACTCAAACCGCGCCGCTGACGCAACCACCACACGTGGCACGGCTCCAGAGGTTCTTCGGGCGTTCCTGAAACTTGGCCTGACTTCGTTCGGCGGCCCGATCGCGCACCTCGGTTACTTCCGAGCCGAATTCGTCGAGCGCCGCCGCTGGCTGGACGACAAGAGCTACTCGGACCTGGTCGCGCTGTGTCAATTCCTGCCGGGGCCAGCCAGCAGCCAGGTTGGCATGGCGCTGGGGCTGCAGCGGGCGGGCTGGCTTGGCGCGCTGGCCGCCTGGATGGGCTTTACCCTGCCCTCTGCGATTGCACTTGTCCTGTTTGCCTTTGGCATTGCGCGCTGGTCCGGCGTTGCGGATTCCGGGGCAGTCCACGGCCTGAAGGTGGCGGCCGTGGCGGTTGTCGCACAGGCGGTATGGGGCATGGCCAGGTCGCTGTGTCCGGACCGGCTGCGTGCCGGCATCGCGGTCGTGGCCGCGCTTCTGGTCCTCGCGGTGCCAAGTGCGGTGGGCCAGGTTGCCGCCATTGTGCTGGGTGGCCTGGTTGCGCGCTGGACCTTGCAGCTGAACCATCTGCCTCCTGCCCAGCATCTCAACTACGGTGTGAGTCGCCGGGTCGGCGCTTTGCTTCTCGCGTTGTTCGGCGTGCTGCTGGTGCTGCTCCCGGCCCTTGCCGCAATGACTGGTTCGATGGCGGTGTCGGCCGTGTCGGTCTTCTACCAGGCCGGAGCGCTGGTTTTCGGGGGTGGGCATGTCGTACTGCCGCTGCTGCAGGCTGGCGTGGTGCCCCCTGGCTGGGTCGGCAACGATGCATTCCTGGCGGGCTACGGCGCAGCACAAGCAGTTCCGGGTCCCCTGTTCACCTTTGCCGCGTACCTCGGGGCGCTCTCGCCCGCGCCATTGGGTGGATGGGTGGGCGCGCTGGTACTGCTTCTCGCGATCTTTGCGCCGGCGTTCCTGCTGGTGGCCGGCGCATTGCCGTTCTGGGAAAGCCTGCGCCAGCGCGACGGGGTGCAGAGCGCGATGGGTGGCATCAATGCAGCCGTCGTTGGCGTACTGGCCGCCGCGCTGTACGACCCGGTGTGGACCAGCGCGATCCACTCGAAGGCGGATTTCGGCCTGGCGCTGGCGGCCTTCGGCTTGCTCGTCTACGGCCGCGTGTCCCCCGTACTGGTGGTGGCCGGCGCGGCGCTGGGTGGGTGGATCCTGGCGCTCTAGCCGGGGATCCGCCAACCCAGGTCGCCACGCTCAGATCACGGCACGCTCACCAACACCGCCGCGGCCGGATCCGCCGCCGCATCGCCCTCCATGACGATCAGCTTCGCTGGCGCGGCGCTTTTTGGCGAAAGCGTCGTCACGACTTCGCGCAGCGGGCCAATGGCGGTGCCGTTGGCCATGCCGGCCGCATTGGTGCGGAAGCTTGCCACGGGCGTGGCCTGCCCTGCGACATAGACGCTGTACGTGGTTTGCGGCTTCAGCTTGAACAGGGATACTTCCAATGCGTCGACGACACCGAGATTGCGCGCGACCACAAAGCCCTTGGCATCGCCACGGACCGGTTTAAGGGCGATGTTGACCGGATCGCTGTTCGCTCTCTGCACAAGGTTGGCGGTCCCGTCGCCGCCTGGCACTGCGTTGGAGACATAGACCAGTGCCTGCGGCGCCTGGCCAACCGGCACGCGGGTCGTGACCTGGTTCGTTGCGGTGTCGATCACGTCGACGGCGTCGCCGTTTTCCAGCCCGACATAGATGCGTGAACTGTCATCGGCAGCCCAGATGCCGTGCGGCAGCGCGCCGACCGGAATGGTCGCGACCAGCCGCGGTTCGGCCTCGGTGGTGAATACCTTGACCACGTTTTCGCCGCCCACTGTCACATAGGCGAACGTGCCACGCGCGGTCCTGGCAAAGGCAAGGTGATTGGTGATGAAGCCGGAGTCGAAGACGCCCTTCACTTCCAGTTTCTCGGTGTCGATGCGGGTGACCTTGCCCACGTCCTTGTGCGTCATCCACACCTCGCGGAAGTCCGGCGTGAACTGCAGGAACGGTGAGAACGGGCTGGTGACACTGAGGCGCTTGACCACCTTGTGTGCCCTGACATCGATGACATCCACCACGGGGTTGAAGCTGGACACCACGAAGGCGAGCTTGCCGGCAGGATGGAACAGCACCATGCCCGGCCCTGCCGTGGTCTGGATGCGGCGGGTTTCCCGGAATGTCACCGGGTTGATGACGGAGATATAGTCTTCGCCGCGCACGACTACCCACACCTCTTTTCCATCCGCGGTAAAGAAGCCCTCATGCGGTGAGCGGCCGATATAGGCAATGCCCTTGACCTTGTTGGTCGCGGTATCGATGAACGCGACGGAATTCGAGCCGTTCGAGATCGCGATCAGGGTCCGATGGTCGGGCGAGAAGCCAAGGCCGTGGACATTGAGCTCGCCCTTGTAAAGCGGCGACAGCACGTCCGGCCGCGCGTTGCCAAGGCGGATCTGCCCAAGCAAGGTGTTGCTCGCCGGATTGATCACTGAAACGGTGTTGCTGTTCTGGTCGGCGGTGTAAACGCGATCCTGTGGCTGCGGCGCGGCGACTGCGAGAGGCGCGGCCACGGCAAGGATAAGGGCATGTCTTTTCATGATTCGGTCCAGAAGCGGGCGGTGTATGTCCGCCGGTTAGCGAGGATTGGTGGCGCCAGGTGCCCTGGCCTGGCTGCGCTGGAGCCAGGCCTGCATCAGGCGGATCTCGTTTTGCTGCTCGGTGATGATGGCCTGTGCAAGATTGCGCAACTCCGGGTCTTTGCCATACAGCAGCAGCGCCTTGGCCATGTCGATCGCGCCCTGGTGGTGCGGAATCATCATGGTGACAAAGTCGTGGTCGGGGATGCCGTTCATGGCTGCCTGCGCCATACCGTGATCCATTACGGCCATGGCGTCACCCATCAGGCCGGCAAACGGTTTTGCGGTGCTGGCGACAAAGGGCGGCGGCACCTGCCCCGCAGTGGTTTGGTGATGGTGGTGGGTTTCCTGGGCTGGCGCGGCAAAGCTTGCAGCCCATAGAAGCAGCGCCGGCACGATGCGTGCCGCGGTGCCGACGCCATTGCTTGGGGTTCTCCGTTGCATTGCAGGGTCTCCTTTCTACCGGGCCTGGCGTTAGCCGGCGGCCGGGGGGTACCTGCGTATACACATGGAGGGCGTGGACTATTCCATGGAAAGCCGGATTTTTTGCGGACCAGCCGCTGGACAGGCCTGCGATGCATGACGCAGCCCCACCCTCCCCTTACGGGGTATCCGCCCGTCCCGGCGCACCGTCCAGGGCCGCCAGTATCCGAAACGCTGCCTTTACCCGCTCCGGTACCGGGAAGTTCTTGTTCGCCAGCATCACGATGCCAATCCGCTTCGCCGGCACAAAGACCACGTAGGCGCCAAAGCCATTGGTCGAGCCGGTCTTGTTGACCAGCACATCGGCGGGCGATGACAGCGGCGGCTCCAGCCGGCTCACCTGGTTCGCCTCGAGCACGACCTGCGGTGAACTGCCGGCCAGCACGCTGTCGACCCGTGTGGGCCAGGCGTACATTTCCCAGCCCAGCCCCTGCACCATGTCGCCGACCTTGAAGTACCCGGTGTGCGTCCCGGCAATGGCACGCCGCAGCTTGTCGTCCAGGCCGGCACTGTCGATGTTGGCTTCGACAAAGCGGATCATGTCGGCCGCCGTGGTTTTCACGCCGTAGGCTTCGGCATCCAGCACGCCGGGCGTCACGCGGACCGGCTTGCCGTCTTTCGAATAGCCATAGGCGTAGTCGCCCATGCGCGCCTTCGGCACCCTGATGTAGGTGTGGGCCAGGCCCAGCGCCGGGAACAGCGTCTTCTCCATCAGGTCATCGAAGGGCTGGCCCATGCTGCTGGCGGCCAGGTAGCCGAACAAGCCGATGCTGGGATTCGAATACTGGCGATGGCTGCCGGCGGCATATCTGGGGCGCCAGCCCCGGAAATAGTCGACCATCGTCCTGGTATCGGTGACCGCATCCGGAAACTGCAGCGGCAGGCCGCCGGCGGCATAGGTGCCGAGGTCGAGCAGGCTGGTCGCGCCCAGGCTGCTTCCCGCAAGCGCCGGCAGGTATTTCCCGGCAGGGTCGGCCAGGGACAGGGTGCCGCGGGCCTGTCCATAGGACGCGAGCGTCGCGGTGAAGGTCTTGCTGACCGAGCCGATCTCGAAGAGCGTGTCGCCGTCGACCTTGCGCCGGCCCTCCTTCGCCGCGACGCCGTAGTTGAAGACGTAGCGCTTGCCGCCGGCCGTGACGGCAACGGCCATGCCGGGGACGCCGTGCGCCGCCATCAGGGGGCGGATGGCATCGTTCACAGCGCGTTCTATCTGGCGCTGGCCGACACTGTCGGCGGCACTGGCATTGGCCGCGAAGAGGCTGCAAGCCATGGCGATGGTGGCGATGCGGGCAACAGGAATCCGTTTCATATCCGGCGCTTGGCGATCATGCTGGGGGGGCGGCGCCGGACCATGGCGGTGCGCGCCCGTGGCGGCACGGACGCGCAACTGGAGCGGCTGCAGAAGGACAAAGCTTAACAGCCGCCGCCGTCGCATGTGGAGTCCCGCACCGAAGCGCCCCGCCTGGCCTGCAAGGTGAAGCCGGCGATATCAGAGCGAGGACGGCGCAGGCTTGTCCGTGTCGATGCCGTAGCGCGTGATCGCCTCGGCCACCACCGACGCCGGCACCGTGCCCTGCGCCGCAAGCGCGCGCAGCGCCGCCACGCAGACATAGGCGCGATCGACCTCGAAGAAGCGGCGCAGCGACGGCCGGTTGTCGCTGCGGCCATAGCCGTCGGTGCCCAGCACCGTGAAGGGAGCCGGCACGTAGGGCGCAATCAGCTGCGGATAGGCGCGCACGTAGTCAGTGGCCGCCACCACCGGCGCGTCGCCGGCCAGCAGCGCTTCCACATGGCTGGGGGCGATGCTGTCCTGCGGATGATGCAGGCGCTGGCGCGCGGTCTCGCGCGCCTCGCGCTCCAGCTCGGAGAAGCTGGTGACGCTGAACACCTCGCTGTCGACCTGCCAGTCCTCGGCCAGCATCTGCGCCGCGGCCTCCACCTCGCGCAGGATGGTGCCGCTGCCGAGCAGCCGCACCCTGGCGCGCCCGCCGCCTTCCACCTGCGCAAGCCGGTACATGCCGCGCACGATGTCGCGCTCCACGCCCGCCGGCATCGACGGCTGGGCGTAGTTCTCGTTCATCACGGTCAGGTAATAGAACACGTCCTCCTGGCGCTCCATCATCGCGCGCATGCCCTCGTCGACGATGACTGCCAGCTCATAGGCGTAGGCGGGGTCATAGGCGCGGCAGTTGGGGATGGTGGCGGCAATGATGTGGCTGGTGCCGTCCTGGTGCTTCAGCCCTTCGCCGGACAGCGTGGTGCGGCCTGCCGTAGCGCCCACCAGGAAGCCGCGCGCACGCTGGTCGCCGGCGGCCCAGATCAGGTCGCCGATGCGCTGGAAGCCGAACATCGAGTAGTAGATATAGAGCGGCAGCATGGCCGTGCCATGGTTGCTGTAGGCGGTGCCCGCGGCAATCCACGACGACATCGCACCGGCCTCGGTGATGCCCTCTTCCAGGATCTGGCCGCGGATGTCCTCGCGGTAGTACAGCATCGAGCCGGCGTCCTCGGGCTCGTACAGCTGGCCCTGCGATGAATAGATGCCGACCTGGCGGAACAGGCTGGCCATGCCGAAGGTGCGCGCCTCGTCGGCGACGATGGGCACCACGCGCGGACCGAGCGCCTTGTCCTTGAGCAGGCCGGTCAGCATGCGCACCATTGCCATGGTGGTCGACATCTCCTTCTGGTCGGCCGCCACCGCGAACTGGCCGTATTGCGCCAGCGGCGGCACCGCCACGGTGTCGGCCTGGCGCTGGCGCGCCGGCAGGTAGCCGCCCAGCACCTGGCGGCGTTCGCGCAGGTAGCGCAGCTCAGCGCTGTCCTCGGCCGGGCGGTAGAAGCGCATCGATTCCAGGTCCTCGTCGGACAGCTCCAGGCCGAAG
Source organism: Cupriavidus necator (assembly GCF_016127575.1). Classification (NCBI taxonomy): domain Bacteria; kingdom Pseudomonadati; phylum Pseudomonadota; class Betaproteobacteria; order Burkholderiales; family Burkholderiaceae; genus Cupriavidus; species Cupriavidus necator. The sequence goes on along the minus strand of NZ_CP066019.1, from coordinate 1,381,768 downwards.
CGGCTGCGGAATGCCTTCAGCGCCTCGATGTCGAGCTTCTTCTGCTGGTGCGTGGTGTTCTGCGCCTGGCCGGCATTGCCCATGCCATAGCCCTTGATGGTCTTGGCCAGGATCACCGTGGGCTGGCCCTTGTGCGCGCGTGCCGCGGCAAAGGCCGCATGGAGCTTGCGCAGGTCGTGTCCGCCGCGGTTCAGCGCCGCCACCTCATCCGGCGTCATATGCGCGACCAGTGCCTTCAGCGCTTCGTTCTGGCCAAAGAAATGCTCGCGCCCATAGTGGCCGTCCTTGGCCTTGTAAGTCTGGAACTGGCCGTCCATGGTCGAGGCGAAGGCGCGCAGCAACGCGCCGGAGTGATCGCGCGCGAAGATCGGGTCCCAGGCGCTGCCCCACAGCACCTTGATCACGTTCCAGCCCGCGCCGCGGAACAGCGCTTCCAGCTCCTGCACGATCTGGCCGTTGCCGCGCACCGGGCCGTCCAGGCGCTGCAGGTTGCAGTTGATGACAAAGGTCAGGTTGTCGAGCTTCTCGCGCGCTGCCAGCGGCAGCGCGGCGATCGATTCGGGCTCGTCCATCTCGCCGTCGCCGAACACGCCCCACACGTGCCGGCCCGAAGTGGCCTGCAGCCCCCGGTGCTCCATGTAGCGCATGAAGCGCGCCTGGTAGACCGACTGGATCGGGCCCAGCCCCATCGAGCCGGTCGGGAACTGCCAGAAGTCCGGCATCAGCCAGGGGTGCGGATACGAGCACAGGCCCTGCCCCCCCGCCTCGCGGCGGAAGTTGTCGAGCTGGGCCTCGGACAGGCGTCCTTCCAGGAAGGCGCGCGCGTACACGCCCGGGGCCGAGTGCGGCTGGAAGTAGACCAGGTCGCCGCCGTTGCCGGCATCGGCGCCCTGGAAGAAGTGGTTGAAGCCGACCTCGAACAGGTCCGCCGCCGAGGCATAGCTGGAGATATGCCCGCCCAGTTCACCGTAGGCCTGGTTGGCGCGCACCACCATGGCAAGGGCATTCCAGCGCACGATGCCGGTGATGCGCTCTTCCATCGCCAGATCCCCCGGATAAGGCGGCTGGCACTCGACCGGGATGGTGTTCAGGTAAGGCGTGTTGCTCTGAGCCGTGGTCGACACACCCAGCGCGGGGGCGGCATCGAGCAGCCGGCCGAGCAGGAAGCGCGCGCGCTCCTGCCCGCATTGCGCCACCACTGCCTCCAGCGCGTCCAGCCATTCGCGCGTCTCCTGCGGATCGTCGTCGCCGTCGGGCATGGCCTGGGCGAGCAGGCGGGCGTGTGGGGAGGCAAGGTCGGTCATGGGGAAGTCTCCAATGGGTTTTGTCCCATTCTATGGAGTGCCCTCCCGCATGAGGTGCTGAAGTTGACTGCCTATCCGGCAGGTGGCAGCACAATCCACTGCCGCTCACCATAAAAACCACTCGAAAATGCTGAGGCCGCGGCATATCCCACGCCGAACGCCGGGCTAGCGCGGATTGCGCAGCGGCAAGGCTGTGTCGTACATCACCTGCTTGAGTGCGAAGCTGCTGCGGATGTTGGCGACGCCGGGGATGCGCGTGATCTCGTCGACGATCAGCCGCTCCACGGCCTGCACGTCGGCCACCACGGCGCGGATCAGGTAGTCGGCATCGCCCGTCATCAGGTAGCACTCCATCACGTTGGGCAGCGCGCGCACGGCGCGTTCGAAGGCATCCAGCCCCTCGCGCGCCTGCCGCTCCAGCGACACGTGGATAAAGACGTTGACGTTGAGGCCAAGCTTCTGCGGATCGAGCAGCGTCACGCGCTGCCGGATGATCCCGCGCTGCTCCAACGCGCGCACGCGCGCCAGGCAAGGCGACGGCGAGAGGTTGACGCGCGCGGCCAGCTCGACGTTGGTCAGGCTGGCGTCGCGCTGCAACGCCTCGAGGATCCGGATATTGATTTCATCCAGTTCGGGTTCCTGCATGGGGTTCCTGTATGGCCGGCTCGATGTGAAGTGCATGGCGCCCTGCCTCCTTGCGGAAACGGGGCGCCGGGCAGAGCACTAGAATACAGGCCGCGCGGCGCGGGCGGCAAACCTCCAGGCTTGCAGGGCCGCCACATGGCGATCGTGGAACCCGGCCAGCAGCCGGCATCAGGTTCCCGCGCCCTCCCCGCGTGCCTGCGCCCATGCGTCCCAGTACGGCGGACTGCCGATGGCCGTGCGCACGCACTCCGCAAACGCGCGCAGCCGCGCCGACACCCGCCGGCCTTCCGGGTGGGCGATATAAATGGATTCCGGCTCGGCCCGCAGGCCGACCTCGATCACGGCCAGCGCCCCCTGCCGGATGGCATCGCCGGCAATAAAGGTCGGCAACAACGCGATGCCGACTCCCGCGATGGCGGCATCTCGCATCATGTCGCCGTTGTTGACGCGCAGCGCAACGGCGGCACGGGCGATTTCGGTGCCGTCGGGGCCGTGCAGGCGCCAGTCAGCCGCGCCGCGGTTGGCGTAGAAGATGCCACGGTGCTGCTGCAGCTCCGCCAGCGTTGCCGGCGCGCCCATCTGCGCCAGGTAATCCGGGGATGCGACCAGGAGGCGGTGGCTGGGGGCAAGCTGCCATGCCACCAGGCGCGAGCTCTCCAGCGGGCCGTGCCGCACCACGGCGTCATAACTGTCGGTGGCCGCGTCCACGCGGCGGTCGTCCAGGTCCAGGCTCAGCTCCAGTTCCGGATGCCGGGCCAGGAACGGATAGATGGCAGGCCCCAGGTGCATCCGGCCAAATGTGACCGGCGCGGAAATCCGCAACGACCCGGCCAGGGTGCCGCGCCGCTCGGCAACATCGGTTGCCGCCGCCTCCACTTCATGCAGGATGCGCGTGGCCCGCTCCAGGAAGGCGGCGCCATCCTCGGTCAGCGACAGCCGCCGCGTGGTCCGGCGCAGCAGGTTGGCACCCATCGCCTTTTCAAGCTCGGCCAGGCGTTCGCTGACAACGGACTTGGACAAGTTGAGCCGCCTCGCGGCCTCGCTGATGGAGCCTGCCTCGACCACGGCGACAAAGCTGGCGACACCTTCTAGCTTGAACATTGTTCGGCATATCCGGAAAGTTGTTCCGCGATCTTCAGTCTAGTTCGAACCACGCGCGTTGCCCATACTGGTTTCACGAGGCAGCAGGACGGTTCCTGCTGCCCTACCCGCAAAACCGGCGCTGTGGACCAGCAAGTTGCCCCCGCGCCAGACCGGAGATCGATCATGGGACGTTTGTCTGGAAAAGTTGCCATCATTACCGGCGCCAGTGCCGGCATTGGCCGCGCCACCGCATTGCTGTTTGCCGCCGAGGGCGCCAGGGTGGTAGTCGGTGCCCGCCGCCAGTCCGAACTGGACAGCCTGGTGGCGCAGATCCGTGACGCCGGCGGCGACGCGGTGGCGCTCGCCGGCGATGTGCGGCGCGAGGAATACGCCAGCGCGCTGGTGGCGCTGGCGGTCGAGCGCTATGGCCGCCTGGATATCGCCTTCAACAACGCCGGCACGCTCGGCGAGGGCGGGCCCAGCACCGGGGTTTCGGCAGACGGCTGGAACGACACCCTTGCCATCAATCTCACCGGCGCATTCCTCGGCGCCAAGCACCAGCTTGCACAGATGCTGAAGGATGGCGGCGGTTCGGTGATCTTCACCTCGACCTTCGTTGGCTACACCGTCGCCTTTCCCGGCGTGGCCGCGTATGCGGCAAGCAAGTCCGGCCTGATCGGCCTGACGCAGGCGCTGGCGGCCGAGTATGGGCCGCAGGGCATCCGCGTCAATGCGATCCTGCCGGGCGCCGTGGACACGGACATGTATCGCACCATGAACGACACCGCGGAATCACAGGCGTTCATCACCAACCTGCATGCGCTCAAGCGCGTGGCCACGCCGGAAGAACTGGCGCGCTCGGTGCTGTACCTGGCATCGGACGATTCGGCTTTCGTCACCGGCACGGCATCGCTGGTGGATGGCGGCGTCTCGATCACGCGCACCTGACCCCACCGGCGCCGGCGGCCAGCATGGCCGCCGGCGCCGCCAACCAGTTTCAGCCCCCCTTCCGCTCAAGTCATCGTTCTGTCATCCGCCCCGGCCAGAATGCGCAGGTCATTCACGTCAGGGAGTCGACATGACGCACGCAATTGAAGTCCGCGGGCTTTCCAAATCGTTCCGCGCGGACCGCAAGGCGCTTGACGATGTCACGCTGCACATCGCGCCAGGCGAGATGGTCGCCCTGCTGGGTGCATCGGGATCGGGCAAGTCCACGCTGTTGCGCCACGTGGCCGGATTCATCACGGGCGATGCCGGCGCCGGCGAAATCCTCGTCAACGGCCGCCATGTGCAGCGCAACGGCCGCCTGGCCCGCAACGTGCGCAAGGTGCGTGGCGAGATCGGGTTTGTGTTCCAGCAGTTCAACCTGGTGGGCCGTCTTCCGGTCATCACCAACGTGCTGGTCGGCACGCTGGCCCGTGTGCCCAAGTGGCGCAGCCTGCTGCGCATCTTCAAGGCCGATGAAGTCCAGGGCGGGCTCGATGCGCTTGCGCAAGTTGGTATAGACGACTATGCGTTTCAACGGGCCTCGACGCTGTCGGGCGGCCAGCAGCAGCGCGCCGCCATCGCCCGCACGCTGGTGCAGAACGCCAGCGTGATCCTGGCCGACGAGCCGATCGCCTCGCTCGACCCGGAATCGTCGCGCCGGGTGATGTCGCTGCTCAGGCAGATCAACCGCACGCGCAAGGTCGCGGTGCTGGTGTCGCTGCACCAGGTGGACGTGGCGATGCGCTACTGCCCCCGCGTGGTGGCGCTGCGCCACGGCAAGGTGGTCTATGACGGCCCCTCTGCCGCGCTCACGCCCGGCATGCTGCGCGATCTCTACGGCACCGAAGCCGACGAGCTGCTGCTCGATTCCGTGCCAGACGAAGACGTATCCACTGCGGCCATGCCGGCACCGGCAATGGTCACGATGAACCTGGCGGCCGCCTGAACGGCCGCCTGTCCACACCGCTTTATCCCAAAACCGCTTCCCACCGGAGTTGTCCATGCTTCGCAGAACCTTTCTCGCCGTCGTGGCTTCGGGCGTGGTCGCCCTGCCCGCCTTCGCGCAAGACGCCAAGAGCCTGAACATCGGCTTTATCTCGACCGAATCGTCGTCGAACCTGAAGTCCGCCTGGCAGCCGCTGATCGACGATCTCAGCAAGACGCTGGGTGTACCCGTCAAGCCCTTCTTTGCGTCCGACTACGCCGGCATCATCGAGGGCATGCGCTTCAACAAGGTGCAGATCGCCTGGTTCGGCAACAAGTCGGCCATGGAGGCCGTGGACCGTGCCAACGGCGAGGTCTTTGCCTCGGTGATCGACAAGGACGGCAACCCGGGCTACTGGTCGGTGCTGATCGTCAACAAGGACAGCGACCTGAAGAGCGTCGAAGACGTGATCAAGCGCGGCAAGGACCTCAGCTACGGCGCCGGCGACCCCAATTCCACCTCGGGCACGGCCGTGCCGGGCTTCTACCTGTGGACCGCCAACAAGGTCGAGCCCAAGACGCTGTTCAAGGCCGTGCGCATCGGCAACCACGAGACCAACCTGCTGTCGGTGCTGAACAAGCAGGTCGATGTGGCGGTGAACAACACCGAGAACATGGAGCGCTATCGCATCAACACCGGCAAGAACGCCTATGACCAGGTGCGGGTGCTGTGGAAGTCGCCGCTGATCCCGGCCGATCCGATGGTCTATCGCAAGGACCTGCCGCCGGAGGTGAAGAAGAAGATCCAGGCCTTCTTCGCCAACTACGGCAAGGGCGCAGACGCCGCGCGTGAAAAGCAGGTGCTGGCCACCCTGACCTACCAGGGCTTCCGCACCGCCAGCGATGCGCAGCTGGTGCCGATCCGCCAGATCGAACTGGCCCGCGAAAAGGCGAAGATCGAATCGGACACCACCCTGGCCGCTGCCGACAAGGAAAAGCGGCTGGCCGAGGTGACCCGCCGCCTGGCCGAGCTGGACAAGGCCGCCGGCAACGCCATCAGCACGCAATAAGCCCATCCCGACGAGGCCGGCGGCCCCCCGCCGCCGGCCCCGCATCGCTTTCGTTCCCCGCTTGATTCCGGATTCCCCATGACTGTCACCGCCAGGCCCGGCCTGCCTCCCACGCCCCAAAGCAACGTGCGCCCGCCGCGCACTTCCCTTGCCGTGATGCTGACCTGGGCAGTCCTGCTGGCCATGCTCGCCCTGTCCTGGCAGGGGGCCGACATGCGCCCGCTGGACCTGCTGCGCGACTCGGACAATATGGCGAAATTTGCCGCCGATTTCTTCCCGCCCGATTTCCGCGACTGGCGGCACTACCTGGACGAGATGCTCGTCACCGTGCAGATCGCGCTGTGGGGCACCGCCCTGGCCGTGGTGATGGCGGTGCCGCTGGGCCTGCTGTGCTCGGCCAATATCGTCCCGGCGTGGGCCTACCAGCCCGCACGCCGCATCATGGACGCTTGCCGCGCCATCAATGAGATGGTGTTCGCCATGCTGTTCATCGTGGCCGTCGGTCTGGGCCCGTTTGCCGGCGTGCTGGCGATCTGGATCCACACCACCGGCGTGCTGGCCAAGCTGTTCGCCGAAGCCGTCGAGGCCATCGACCCGCGCCCGGTGGAAGGCGTGCGCGCCACCGGCGCCGGCCCGATCGAGGAGATCGTCTATGGAGTGATTCCGCAAGTGCTGCCGCTGTGGCTGTCGTTCGCGCTGTACCGCTTCGAGTCCAACGTGCGCTCGGCCTCGGTGGTTGGCATCGTCGGCGCCGGCGGCATCGGCACCGTGCTGTGGGAGATCATCCGCAGCTTCCAGTATGGGCAGACCTGTGCCGTGATGATCATCATCATCCTGTTCGTCTCGGCCATCGACATCATCTCCGCACAAATCCGCAAGGTACTGGTCTGACATCATGCTGAACCTGTCCCGCATCGAAACGCTGTTTGCCGACCATGGCAATGCCTGGTACGGCGGCGAAGCCATCAGCCAGACCGCGCACGCGCTGCAGTGCGCGCAACTGGCCGAGCAGGCCGGCGAGCCCGAGCCGCTGATCGTCGCGGCCCTGCTCCACGACGTTGGCCACCTGCTGCTGGCCGAAAGCACCACCACCGACATGCGCCACCAGGAGGCCGCCGCCGATGCGCTGGCAGAACTGTTCGGTGACGAAGTGACAGAACCCGTGCGGCTGCACGTAGCGGCCAAGCGCTATCTGTGCGCGGCCGATCCGGCGTACTTCGCCACCTTGTCACCGGCTTCAGCGCAAAGCCTGGCGCTGCAAGGCGGTCCGTTCGGCGCCGCACAGGCCGAAGCGTTCACCGCCAGCCGCCACGCCGCTGCCGCGGTACGCCTGCGCCGCTACGACGACCTGGCCAAGGTGGTCGGCCTGGCCACGCCGCGGCTGGCGCACTACCTGGACATGGCCGCGCGTTGCGCGCGGACTGGCGCATGAACACCATCGCTGAAGCCGTGCTTACCCTGCGTGAAGTGCGCGGTTCCGACGCGGAACTGCGGCACCTGTCCGCGCTGCTGGCCGCGATGGACGATGAAGCGCCGCTGCCGCTGGCCACCATGCGCGAGCGCTACGCGACCATGCGCCGCTATCCGGACTACCGCTGCTACATGATGGTGGACGAGGACGAGGTGCCGCTGGGCACCTTCAGCCTGCTGGTATTTCCCGTGATGGTCCACGACGGGCGTCCCGAGGCCATTGTCGAGGCCGTGGTGGTGGCGCCGTCCGCGCGCGGCAGGGGCGTCGGCAAGGCGATGATGCGTGAAGCGATGCGCCTGGCCCGCGAGGCCGGGGCGGCCAAGCTGGTGCTGTCGTCCAACGCGCGGCGCCTGCAGGCCCACCAGTTCTATCGCCGGCTCGGGTTCACCGAGCACGGCATCAGTTTCAGCATCGAACTCTGATGGCAAGGCCGTGCCGGAAGCTTCGCTTCGGCACGGCCTTATCAGCTTAATGTTGCGCTATCGGAGGTAGCCCCAACCAGCCGCGCGAACGCCTCCGCCGCGGTTTCCAGGGCGCCGCTATTGTCGAACTCGACCAGGCGGCACCCTGCCGGCACGGTGAAGGCCTGCGCCGCGCGCGCCAGGCGCCGGGCAATCGCTTCTTCCGACTCGCGGCCACGCTGGCGCAGCCGCGTGGCCAGCACCTCCGGCCGGACGCGCACATGCACCGCGCACAGCTTCGGGTAGCGCGCCACGGCTTGGGGCAGGTACTCGCGCGAGCCATTGACGATCACCGTCAGCCCCCTGGCCAGCCACTGCTCGATCTCGATGCCGATGCCGTAATGGAGCCCGTGGCTGTGCCAGTCCAGCGCCAGGCAGCCGAGCGCCTGGCGGCGCCGGAACTCATCCGTGGTCAGCGCAACGGAGGCCTCGTTGGCATCGGCCTCGCGGGTGATATAGCGATGCGCGATGACGATGCGGTGGTCCGGCCCGAGGCGTTCGCGCAGCGCGCGCAGCAGCGAGTCCTTGCCGCTGCCGGACGGCCCCATCAGGTAGAACAGGCCGTGTCCGTCGGCCGCGCCATGTGCGTTCATGCGTCCAGGTGCGCCGCGCCGGCGCCGTCGGTGGTGCTGCCGTTGAATCCGTAGTGGCGGGCAACGATAAAGTCGTCGCCCGGCTCCGGCTGCACGAATACGCTGATCCCGTCCACATGAAGCGGCGCCTGCAGCAGCTTGCCGCTCGCGGCCCCCAGGCGCTCGAGGGCGGCGCGCTGGCCGGCAGTATCAAGCATGCCAGTCAGCGTGATATGGAAGACGAAGGTACCGAATACATACGGGTAGCCCCATGCGTCGAGCATGCGGCGCTCTTCGTCGGTCAACTGGTCCGGTTTGCGCCGGCCGAGTTCTTCGGCCGTGGGCGGCGCGCGGAAGCGCTCGAATGCCAGTACGCAGGCATCGGCCAGCGCCTGCATCGGTGGCGATCCGCCATCGGCCAGGCACCACGCCACAAAACCCCGCAGCGCACACAGCGCCAGCGGTGCGTCGAATGCCTCGCGGCCACGCGCGAAGTCACGCGCAGCGGCGTCGAGCATCGGCCCGTTGCTGCCCTGCACAAGCCGGAACGGCGGCTTCAGCGTGGCATGCAGGCCGTAGCGCGCCGGGGCCTTGACCCATTCGTCGGGCGCCGCCGCCATGCCCGCCGGCGCGGGCAGCGCGGCGCCGGTATCGGCGTCGCGGCCGAGCCACTGGCTGCCAAACGTGCGGAACGGATCTGAGGGCGCCAGGTAGATGGCGTAACGGTGCGCTGGCAAGGTCATGCGGCAAGGTTACCAGCGGCGCCCGGCGCCCGGCGGCGGCGTCTGCCCTGGTTTTGTGGTCTGGACCGCAGACACCTTAGCGCAGGCAGATGACAGCCGGATGTCTAGACCAATGCCACGTCGCTCCGCCTCAATCACTGTCGGAAACCGTCAGCTGCACCCAGTCCCCCGCAAACCGCACCACGCTGTACTGCACCGGCGCCCCGTCGATATCAACGTTCAGCGCCTCCACCTGCAGCACCGGGCGCGTCTTCGGCTGGTTCAGCAGGCGCGCCACCGGGGCGCTGGGCATGGCCGCCGTGATGCGCGACCACTTGCGCGTGTAGTCGGCAATGCCGAAATGCGCCAGCGCGCGCGATACCGATTGCCTGGCGCGCAGCACCTCGTCGATGCCCGGGAAGCGCTTGAGGTCAAAGTAATGCTCGGCAACGTCGATGGTGCGCTCTTCGGCCTTGCCGATCATCTGCACGTGCAGGATCTCCGCCGTGCGCGCCAGGCCCAGTTGCTTTGCCACTTCCGGCGCGCGCACCACCTGGCTGTCGATGATCTCGGCATGTCCGCGCATGCCCTGCGCGGCCAGGTTTTGCGAGAAGCGCGTGCGGCGTCCGATCGCGTAGTCGATCGCATGCTCCTGCACGAAGGTGCCGCGGCCCTGCTCGATCCGCACCAGGCCGCTCAACTCCAGCTCGCCCATGGCGCGGCGGATGGTGTGGCGGTTGACCGCGAAGCGCGTGGCCAGTTCAGGCTCAGGGGGCAGCTGTTCGCCGGGCAGGTACAGCTTCTTGCGGATGTCGTCCGCCAGCGCCTCGCCAATCTGGCGCCATACCGCCACGCCGGAACCCCGTTCCACTTCTCGATCAGACATCTCGCGCTGCCCTCTTGTCATCAAGCGTTCACCATTGCCATGCGATTGTGCCTCAACCGCGCCGCGATGGCGGGGTGCCCGAGCAATGCCCCGCCCCGTCATGAAACGTTCATCTGCCTGTGGTCTAGTAGCTGCGTGTTCAAGCAGTGACATCTAAACGTATAGACGTATAGGGGTGATGATGCAAAGCGAAACCGCGCAGGCCCATGCCGCCCGCGCCGCCTGGCTCCGGATCCTGGCGACGGCGCCCGCCGACGCGCTCGACGGCGCTTACCAGCGGCTTGGCCAGGCGCAAGCGCTGCCGGCCTACCGGCTGCTGCGCAAGCCGGAGTCCGGCATGGCCATGGTCCGGGCCCGCGCAGGCGGTACCGGTGCCCAGTTCAACCTGGGGGAAATCACGGTCACGCGCTGCGCGGTCGTGCTGGAAGACGGCGCTGCCGGGGCCGCTGCAGGCGTGGCCTATATCCAGGGCCGCAGCGCCCGCCACGCCGAACAGGCCGCGGTGCTGGACGCGCTGCTGCAACGCCCGGCCTGGCACCAGCGCGTGCAGGAGTTCGTGCTGGCGCCGTTGGCAAGCACGCAGGCGCAGCGCGCCGCACACGCAGCAGCCACCGTCGCCCAGACCCGCGTCGAGTTCTTCACCATGGTCCGGGGAGAGGACTGAAATGACTGCCATGCAACCGATCCTGTCCGCCCCGGCCGCCTCGCTGCTGCCGGGCTTCAACAACCCGGTCGACGACGCCCAGCAGGTCTTCCGCGCCGCGCTGCAGGCGTTTGCCCATCCGGGCCGGCTGCAGACGCTGCCCGTGGCCAGCGGCCTGCCCGGCGGCCTGTCGCCCGCGCTGGCGGCGCTGCTGCTGACGCTGGCCGATCCCGATACCCCGGTCTGGCTGCCTGCCGGCGTGCCCGCCGCGGCGCGCGCGTTCCTGCGCTTCCATTGCGGCTGCCCGCTGACCGACGATGTCGGCGCCGCCGCCTTTGTCTGCGTGCCCGCCGGCTATGCCGTACCGGCACTGGCGGATTGCGCGCAAGGCGACCCGGCCTTCCCCGACCGCTCGGCCACGCTGCTGGTGGAGGTGGCCTCGCTTGCCGAAGGCGACACCCTCACGCTGCGCGGCCCCGGCATCGAAACCACGCAGGTGCTGCGCGTGGCGGGGCTGCCCGCGGACTTCCGCGCCGGCTGGCGCGCCAACAACGCCGGCTTCCCGCTCGGCGTGGACCTGCTGCTGGCCAGCGGCGACCGATTCTGCGCGCTGACGCGCACCACGCTGGTGGAGGACTGACATGTATGTAGCCGTCAAAGGTGGCGAGCGCGCCATCCTCAATTCCTACCGGATGCTCGATGCCTACCGCCGCGGCGATACCGCGGTGCCGGAACTCACGCTGGCGCAGATCCGCGAACAGATGCCGCTGGCGGTGTCGCGCGTGATGGCCGAGGGCTCGCTGTACGACCCGCACCTGGCCGCGCTGGCCCTGAAACAGGCCGCTGGTGACCAGATCGAGGCGATCTTCCTGCTGCGCGCCTATCGCACCACGCTGGCGCGCTTCGGCTATACCCAGCCGGTGGATACCGGCGCGATGCGCCTGCAGCGCCGGATCTCGTCCACGTTCAAGGACGTGCCGGGCGGCCAGGTGCTGGGGCCGACCTACGACTACACCCAGCGCCTGCTGGATTTCACGCTCGAAGCCGGCCGCGACCCCGAGCCGCTGCCGCCCTCGCCCGAACCCCTCGCCGCCAGCATGCCGCGCGTGACCGGCCTGCTGGAAGCGGATGAACTGGTCGAAGCCGACCAGATTCCCGCGGGCGACCCCACGCCGCCCGACCTGACGCGCGAGCCGCTGAGCTTCCCCGCCAACCGCGCCGCGCGCTTGCAGAACCTGGCGCGCGCCGATGAGGGTTTCCTGCTGTCGATGGGCTATTCCACCCAGCGCGGCTACGGCAACTCGCACCCGTTCGCGGCCGAGATCCGCTTCGGCGCGGCCGAGGTCGAACTGTTCGTGGAAGAGCTTGGCTTCGCCGTCACCATCGGCGAGATCGAGCTGACCGAATGCCAGATGGTGAGCCAGTTCGCCGGCAATGCCGACGAAGCCCCGCGCTTCACGCGCGGCTACGGGCTGGTGTTCGGCTACAACGAGCGCAAGGCCATGTCGATGGCGCTGGCTGACCGCGCCATGCGCGCCGAAGAACTGGGCGAGGCCGCCGACGCCCCGGCCAACGATATCGAATTCATGCTGTACCACAGCGACAACGTCGAGGCCTCCGGCTTCGTGCAGCACCTGAAGCTGCCCCACTACGTGGACTTCCAGGCCAACCTCGAACTGCTGCGCCGGCTGCGTGCGGAACAGGATGGCGCCGTGACCGCTACCGTGCAGGCGCAACCGCAAGAGGAGACGCTGGCATGACCACCCCCGACACCACCATGGCAACGGGCATTGCCCGCGATGACCACTACAACTTCGGCTACCTGGACGAGTCGACCAAGCGGATGCTGCGCCGCGCGCTGCTCAAGGCCGTGGCGATTCCCGGCTACCAGGTACCCTTCGGCAGCCGCGAAATGCCGCTGCCCTATGGCTGGGGCACGGGCGGCATCCAGGTGACGGCCGCGATCATCGGCAAGGATGATGTGCTCAAGGTGATCGACCAGGGCTCGGACGACACCACCAACGCCATCAATATCCGCCGCTTCTTCGGCCGCGTCACCGGCGTGCAGACCACCGAGCGCACCGCCGAGGCCAGCATCATCCAGACCCGTCACCGGATTCCGGAAACGCCGTTGCACGCGGGCCAGACCATGGTGTTCCAGGTGCCGATCCCCGAGCCGCTACGCTGGCTGGAGCCGAGCGAGGGCGAGACCCGCACCATGCACGCACTGGCCGAGTACGGCGCGATGCACGTCAAGCTGTATGAGGACATCGCGCATCACGGCCATATCGCCACCACCTACGACTACCCCGTGATCGTCAACCAGCGCTACATGATGCGGCCGTCGCCGATCCCCAAGTTCGACAATCCCAAGCTCGACCGCAGCCCCGCGCTGATGCTGTTCGGCGCCGGGCGCGAGAAGCGCGTCTATGCCGTGCCGCCGTACACCGCGGTCAGGAGCCTGGACTTCGCCGACCATCCCTTCACGGTGGAAAAGTGGTCCAGCTGCTGCGCCCAGTGCGGCGCTGCCGACAGCTACCTGGACGAGATCATCACCGATGACGCCGGCACGCGACTGTTCGTGTGCTCCGACACCGAATACTGCGCCGACCGCCAGGCGGCCCAGGCCGTCAAGGCCGCTGCCGGAGGTGCCCGATGAGCGCCACCCCGCTGCTGTCGGTGCGCAACCTGACGCGCACCTGGGACGGCCTGCACGGCTGCCATGACGTCAGCTTCGACCTGTACCCGGGCGAGGTGCTGTGCGTGGTGGGCGAATCAGGCTCCGGCAAGAGTACGTTGCTGCAGGCCTTGTCGATGCAGGCGCCGGCGCAGCGCGGCAGCGTCAGCTACGACATGCGCGAGTCCGGCCTGACCGACCTGGCCACGCTGTCCAGCGCGCGCCTGCGGCTGCTGGCCCGCACCGACTGGGGCTTCGTGCGCCAGCATGCGCGCGACGGCCTGCGCATGCAGGTCAGCGCCGGCGCCAATATCGCCGAGCGCCTGATGGCCGTGGGCGAGCGCCACTACGGCAACCTGCGCGAGGTCGCCGGCACCTGGCTGGAGAAGATGGAGATCGACCTGGCCCGGCTGGACGACGTGCCCGGCACCTTCTCCGGCGGCATGCAGCAGCGTTTGCAGATCGCGCGCAACCTGGTCACGCACCCGCGCCTGGTGTTCATGGACGAGCCCACCGCATCGCTGGACGTGTCGGTGCAGGCCCGCCTGCTAGACCTGCTGCGCCGCCTGGTGGCGGACCTGGGCCTCGCCGCCGTGCTGGTCACGCACGACCTGGCCGTGGCGCGCCTGCTCGCGCACCGCACGCTGGTCATGCAAGGCGGCCGCGTGGTGGAGCAAGGCCTGACCGACCAGATCCTCGACGACCCGCAGCACCCGTACACGCAGTTGCTGGTCTCTTCCATCCTGCAGGGCTGACGACGATGCACGCAGAACACCACCCCCAGAAACTGGTCGAGGTCCGCGGCCTCGGCAAGATGTTTACGCTGCACAACCAGGGCGGCATCCGCCTGCCGGTGCTGCGCGCGATGGATTTCGATGCCACCCGCGGCGAATGCCTGGTGCTGTCCGGGCCCTCCGGCACCGGCAAGAGCACGCTGCTGCGCTGCCTGTACGGCAACTACCTGGCCACCGAAGGCAGCATCCGCCTGCGCGATACCAGCGCCGAGGGCGAGCCGTGGGTCGAGCTGACCCACGCCCCAGAACAACGCGTGCTGAAGTTGCGCCGCGACGTGATCGGCTATGTCAGCCAGTTCCTGCGCGCGATTCCGCGCGTCGGCGCGCTCGACGTGGTGGCCGATCCGCTGCAGCAGCGCGGCGCCAGCCATGAGGAGGCCCGCGCCCGCGCGGCAGAACTGCTGGCACGGCTGAACCTGCCGCGCCGGCTGTGGGACCTGCCGCCGGCCACTTTCTCCGGCGGCGAGCAGCAGCGCGTGAACATCGCGCGCGGGCTGATCGGCGGCCACCCGATCCTGCTGCTGGACGAGCCCACCGCCTCGCTGGACGCCGACAACCGCGCCGTGGTGGTCGAGCTGATCCGCGAAGCCTTGGCCGAAGGCCGCGCGCTGATCGGCATCTTCCACGATGAAGCCGTGCGCGATGCCGTGGCCACGCGCCTGCTGCCGCTGCAACCCGCTAGCGCCCTTGCCTGATTTGATCCCAGAACGGAGCCGGACATGTCTGCTACCTACCTGACGCACGCCACCCTGGTGCTGCCGGACCGCGTGCTGCACGACAGCGCGCTGCTGATCGAAGATGGTCGCATCGCCGCCATCGAACCGGCACCCGCAGCGGTCCCCACCCACGCCACCGTGATCGACCTGCATGGCCACTCCGTGATGCCGGGCCTGGTCGACGTGCATTGCGACGCCATCGAGAAGGAAGTCGAACCGCGCGCCAGCGTGCTGTTCCCACTGGACTTTGCCGTGGCTCAGGTCGACCGCCGCAACGCCGCGGCCGGCATCACCACGCCGTACCACGCGCTGTCGTTCGCGGGCAACCAGTTCGGCGTGCGCAATGTCGATACCGCGGCCACGCTGGTGCGCACCCTGGCCGCGTATCGCCGCCACAGCCTGGTCGACAACCGCATCCATTGCCGCTACGAAGTCACCGATTCCAGCGCCGTGCCGGTGCTGGAATCCCTGATGGCCGAGGGCGTGGTCGACCTGCTGTCCGTGATGGACCACTCGCCGGGCCAGGGCCAGTTCAAGACCATGGATGCCTACCTGGCCTACATGATGGGCAACCACGGCATGAGCCGCGAGCAAGCCGCCGATGCGGCCGACAAGAAGGCCGCCGCGCTGGAAGGCGCGCATGAGCGTGTCAACCGGCTGGTGGCCAGGGCGCATGCGCTGGGCATCCCCACCGCCAGCCATGACGACGATTCGCCGCAGCGCATCGCCGCCATGCGCGCGCTGGGCGTGCGCATGAGCGAGTTCCCGATCAACCTGGAAACCGCGCAAGCCGCGTGCGCCCAGGCGCTGCCGACCATCCTGGGCGCGCCCAACGTGCTGCGCGGCAAGAGCCAGAGCGGCTCGATGCGCGCCATCGACGCCATTCACGCCGGCGTGGGCACCATCCTGTGCTCGGACTACCAGCCGTCCACGCTGATCGCCGCCGCGTATGCCGCCGCGCGCCTGGCCGACCTGCCGCTGAACCAGGCGCTGGCGCTGGTCACCGTCAATCCGGCCGACGCCTGCCTGCTGGACGACCGCGGGCGCCTGGCGCCGGGGCTGCGCGCGGACGTGATCGCCGTGTCCGGCGTGGCAGGCCAGCCGATGGTCACGCATACCTGGTCTGGCGGGAGGCTGGTGTTTGCGGCGGGGTATCCGTCGGTGCGGCACGTTGGCGATGCTGCCATGCCGCGCGAAACCGCGCTGCGCGAGGTGGCATAAGGAGGATTGGCCCGGATTCGTAAAATTCCGCTGCGCCTCCGCCAGACTGCTGATCTGAACAGGAAATCGAGCGCAATCTCGGTCATCGCTTGTACGAGCCTGCGTCCGGTCAGGCCGGCAACACAGTAGCGCTGGCTACGGCCGTTCGCTGCTGGCCGATGGCGGCTTCACCCGCTGAGCGATCGGATCAGGCCCCGGGGTTGAACCCCAGCGCCGTGCTGACCGCGCGCGCCTCGCGCCGCACGGCGCTGCCGATGGGCCCGTCGATGGCGGGATCAAAGCCGCCGGTGGCGCCCAGCGCCGTCAGCACTGCGCAGACGCGCCCGGTGTAGTCGCGCACCGGCGCCGCCACGGCGCTGATGCCGGTCAGGTTGGTGTCGCGCACCCAGGCGCAGTCGTCGGCCTGCACCGCGCGGCGCAGCGCACCGATGGGGTCTTTGCCATCGAGCAACGCCAGCCGCGCCGGACTTGCCGCGGCCAGCTCCTCCTCGGCCTGGGCATGCACGCGCTTTTCATCGAGCAGGCCCAGGAACACGCGCCCGGTGGCCGACCACAGCAATGGCATCACCGAGCCCGCGCGCACATTCACCGTCACCGGCAAACCCGGTTCCTCAAAGCGCATGATGGTCGGCCCCTTGTTGCCCATCACCGCGACAAAGCAGGTCACCTCCAGCGCTTCACGCAGGCGTACCAGCGAGGCTTCGGCCAGCCGGATCGGGTCGGCCTGGCGCATCGCCGCCATGCCGATCTGCAGCGCCTCGAAGCCCAGGTGGTATTGCTGCGTGCCCGTCTCCTGCGCCACCAGCCCCTCTTCCACCAGGCTGACCAGGTAGCGGTGCACCTTGGCCGGGCTTTCGTCGATATGCGCGGCCAGCGCGGTCAGGCTGGCGCGTCCGCCCAGCCGGGCCAGTCCCTTGAGCACGGCCATGCCGGTGACCGCCGATTGCACGCGCTGGCGGCGTTCGCGCGTGCGGGGCGCGTCGGCGGGTTCGATCGGAGGTTGGGCAGCTTTCGGTCGGGGCATGGCGGGAAGATCCGGCAAACGGTGAGCGGTCATCACATGGAAGGCGGATCAAGCCATGCGGCCGCTGCAGGACAGTTCAAGGTTAACCCGCATTCAATCATTACGCAATGCGTATATGATTTACGCGAAATAGAAACACCGGTGCCGTACACCGGGCTGACCAACAAGGAGACAAGCCCCCATGCCCCGCCTCAACTTCAAGCGCCTGGCCATTGGCGCACTGGCCCTGCCGATGCTGGCCGCCGCCCCCGCGCATGCCGCCGACGCCTACCCTGCCAAGCCGATCCGCTGGATCGTCCCCTACGCCGCCGGCGGCGGCTCGGACTTCCTGGCGCGGACCATCGGCCAGGGGCTGTCGGCCAAGGTCGGCCAGCCGGTGGTGGTGGACAACAAGCCGGGCGGCAATACCGCCATCGGCGCGGCCGAGACGGCGCGCTCGGCCGCCGACGGCTATACCGTGCTGTCGGCCGACAACGGCACGCTGGTGTTCAACCCGGTGCTGTACAAATCGCTCTCCTACAACCCTGGCAAGGACCTGGCTCCGGTGACGCTGCTGGGCCGCTTCCCGATGATCCTGGTGGTCGGCGCGGCCAGCCCGGTCAAGAGCGCCAAGGAATTCATCGCCCAGACCAAGGCCACCCAGGGCGGCATCAATTACGGCTCGGCCGGCGCGGGCAGCCCGCACCACCTGGCGATGGAGCTGCTGAAGGTGGAAGCCGGCCTGTCGATGACGCATGCCCCCTACCGTGGCGCCGCGCCGGCGCTGTCGGACGTGGCCGCCGGACAGGTGGTGGCGATGATGGTGGACTACGCTGCCGGCGCCGGCTTTATCAAGGGCGGCAAGGTCCGGCCGCTGGCGGTGGCCAATGCCACCCGGCTGCCGCAGCTGCCCGACGTGCCGACCTTTGCCGAACTGGGCTACCCGCGCGTGGAAGCTGCCGCGCTGGTGGGCATGGTGGTGCCGGCGGGCACGCCGCCGGAGGTGGTCAACACGCTGAACAAGGATGTGGTCGCGGCAATCCGCGAGCCCGCTGTCAACAAGCGGCTGGTGGACTTCGGCGTTGAGCCGGTCGGCAACTCGCCGTCTCAGTTCAGCGAGCTGCTGCGCAGCGAGTCCACCCGCTGGACCAAGCTGATCCGCGACCTGAAGATCACGCTGGACAATTGAGTCCGGCCGCAACACCGAATGGCCGTCCGGCCCTGACCGGACGGCCCTGTTTTTCGCCAGGAGTACGCAGCATGGCCAACCCCTCCCCCAGCGCCGCGCGCAGCGGCTGCCCGATCGACCACAGCGCCTTGACCGCGCCCAACGGCTGCCCGGTCAGCCACAACGCGGCGCAATTCGATCCCTTCGGCGACGGCTACCAGCAGGATCCGCCCGAATACGTGCGCTGGTCGCGCGAGCAGGAGCCGGTGTTCTACAGCCCCAGGCTGGGCTACTGGGTGGTCACGCGCTATGAAGACATCAAGGCGATCTTCCGCGACAACCTGACCTTCAGCCCGTCGATCGCGCTGGAGAAGATCACGCCCACCGGCGACGAGGCCAATGCCGTGCTGGCGTCCTATGGCTATGCCATGAACCGCACGCTGGTCAACGAGGACGAGCCCGCCCACATGCCGCGCCGGCGCGCGCTGATGGCGCCCTTCACGCCCGCGGAACTGGCGCACCATGAGCCGCTGGTGCGCCGCCTGGCGCGCGAGTATGTCGACCGCTTTATCGACGATGGCCGCGCCGACCTGGTCGACCAGATGCTGTGGGAAGTGCCGCTGACCGTGGCCCTGCATTTCCTGGGCGTGCCCGAAGAGGACATGGACCTGCTGCGCCAGTACTCCATCGCCCATACCGTCAACACCTGGGGCCGGCCGAAGCCGGAGGAACAGGTGGCGGTGGCGCATGCCGTGGGCAATTTCTGGCAGCTGGCGGGCCGCATCCTGGACAAGATGCGCGAGGACCCGTCCGGCCCGGGCTGGATGCAGTACGGCCTGCGCAAGCAGAAAGAACTGCCCGATGTCGTCACCGACTCCTACCTGCATTCGATGATGATGGCCGGCATCGTTGCCGCGCACGAGACCACCGCCAACGCCTCGGCCAATGCCATCAAGCTGCTGCTGCAGCATCCGGATGCATGGCGCGAGATCTGCGACGACCCATCGCTGATCCCCAACGCGGTGGAAGAATGCCTGCGCCACAACGGCTCCGTCGCCGCATGGCGGCGGCTGGTGACGCGCGACGCCGAGGTCGGCGGCATCCGCCTGCCGGCGGGCAGCAAGCTGCTGATCGTCACGTCTTCGGCAAACCATGACGAGCGCCATTTCGCCGATGCCGACCTGTTCGATATCCGCCGCGACAACGCCAGCGAACAGCTGACCTTTGGCTACGGCTCGCACCAGTGCATGGGCAAGAACCTGGCGCGCATGGAGATGCAGGTCTTCCTGGAGGAGCTGACACGCCGGCTGCCGCATATGCGCCTGGCCGAGCAGACCTTCACCTATGTGCCCAACACCTCGTTCCGCGGCCCTGAGCACCTGCTGGTGGAATGGGACCCCGCGCAGAACCCCGAGCGCCGCGACCCGGCCCTGCTCGAGGTGCACCAGCCGGTGCGCATCGGCGAACCGTCCGCGCACACCATCGCCCGCACGGTGGTGGTCGAGCGCGTCACGCCCGCCGCCGACGGCGTGGTCCGGCTGCGGCTGGCGGCGCCTGACGGCAAGCCGCTGCCGCGCTGGGCGCCGGGCTCGCATATCGACGTGGAATGCGGCGATACCGGGCTGTCGCGCCAGTATTCGCTGTGCGGCGATCCGGACGACACCGGGGCGCTGGAAATTGCCGTGCTGCGCGACCCCGACAGCCGCGGCGGCTCGGCCTGGGTGCATGGCAGCGTCCAGGCCGGCGACCGCCTGCGCATCCGCGGGCCGCGCAATCACTTCCGCTTCGATGAAGGCTGCGGACGCGCGATCTTTATCGCCGGCGGCATCGGCATCACGCCGGTCAGCGCGATGGCGCGGCGCGCCCGTGCGCTTGGCATCGACTACGAATTCCACTACTGCGGCCGTTCGCGCCAGGCGATGGCGATGCTGGATGAACTGCAGGCCCTGCACGGTGCGCGGCTGCACGTCCACGCCAGCGATGAAGGCCAGCGCGCCGACTTCGGCAAGCTGCTGGCGCGGCCGGACCCGCGCACCCAGATCTACGCCTGCGGCCCGCAGCGCATGCTGGATGCGCTGGCCGAGAGCTGCGCGGCGTGGCCGGAAGATGCGCTGCGAGTGGAGCACTTCGTATCGAAGCTGGGCACGCTGGATGCGTCGAAGGAACTGCCCTTTTCCGTCGAGCTGAAGGACTCCGGCCTGGTCATGGAAGTCCCGGCCGGCCAGACCCTGCTGAGCGCGCTGCGCGGCGCCAATATCGATGTGCAGAGCGATTGCGAGGAAGGCCTGTGCGGGTCCTGCGAGGTGCGCGTGCTGGCCGGCCAGGTCGACCATCGCGACGTGGTGCTCACGCGCAGCGAGCGCGAGGCCAACCAGCGCATGATGGCGTGCTGCTCGCGCGCCTGTGGCGGCGGCCGGCTGGTGCTGGAGCTCTGAGCGCCCGCCCGTCAGGCGGTGGCGTTGAAGGCGTCGTGGTATTGCACGCTGCCCGCCGGATAGCCGCCGTGGAACGCCAGTGCCTGGAAGTACTCGGGTGGCACGCCGTCCAGCACCAGCCCGGGCCGCGCGGCAAAGCCGAAGCGGCCGTAGTAGCCGGGATCGCCCAGCACCACGCAGCCGGCGGCGCCAAGGCGGCGCAGCTGGTCCAGCGACGCGCGCATCAGTTGCGAGCCAATGCCCTGCCCCTGCAGGTCCGGCGCCACCGAGATCGGGCCCAGTCCGTACCAGCCGGTCGCGCCGGATGAGACCGTAACCGGCGAAATCGCGACGTGTCCCACCAGTTCATCGCCTGCCTGTGCCACCAGCGACACCGTCAGCTGGCCGGCGCGGCGCAGCGCATTGACCACGAACGCCTCGGTGTGGCTGGTATGCGGCGCCGTCAGGAAGGCGGCGGTGGTCAGCCGGGCAATGGCGTCGGCGTCGGACGGTGCTTCTGGGCGGATCTGCACGGACATGGCGGGACTCGGGACTTCGATCAGGTCTTGGCGACCCGGATTCTACGCTCTCCTTCACTGGCATGCCGCGGCCGCCAGGGCAAGCCACCGTTGCGCCGTAGGACAACGCCTGACAACGGCGGCAAGGCGCCAAGGCTAAAGTAGCAGCGCGAACCCCATGCAATCCTGTTCCCGTTGCGTCATGCGCCCTGCCCCCGCTGCCCCCGCCGTCCCCGACCACCATCCTTTGCGCAATGCCGCTGTGTGCCTGGGCCTGTCCCTGCTGGCCGGGCCACTTGCCGTTTCCGCCACCGTGGCCGCCACGCCTGCGCCGTCCCCGCAACTGTCCGGGCTGGCCACGCTGCTGCTGGGCACGGTGCGCGGCAAGCCTACGGGCATGAACGGCGTGACCCGCCTGACCGCGGGCGATGTCGACCGTGAGCTGCGCATGGCCTGCCAGGAGCTGATGCGCGCCGGCCCGGTGGACCTGGACGACACCACCCGCTTCGACGGCTGCATGACGCGGCCGGGCAAGATCGTCGAGTTCCAGCTGAAGGTTTCGGGGGTGGATGCGGCGCGTGACGATACCCGCGAGTTCATGGCGACGGCCAAGCCTATCCTGGAGCGCGGCATCTGCCGCAACCCGGATGTGCCGGTGCTCGGCAAGCTGGGGGTCAGGCTGCGCTACCACTACGTGGCCGGGCAGAAATCGCTGGTCTTGCTCGATATCCTGCCGGACCAGTGCCTGAAGAAATGAGGCCGCCGCAAGCGCGCCGGTTCAAGATCCCTTTCCGCCCCCAAGCACCTCTTCGCAAACCGCCAGCCATGCCCGCGCCGCATGCGACAGGTAACGTCCCGGCGACCAGATATGCGCCATGGTCCAGTCCATTGCCGGCGCGGTCAGCCGCGCCATGGCCAGTGTGTCCTGGCCCTGCAGGCGCTCAGCCAGCGGCTGCGGCAGGAAGGTAGTGCCCAGCCCCGCCGCCGCCATCGATGCCAGGAAATCCCAGTGCCCGCTGCGCGCCACCACGCGCGGCTCGATGCGTGCTTCCAGAAACGCCTGCCGCAGCATGCGCGTCAGCGAGAAGTCATCTGTCAGCATCACCAGCGGCTCATCGCGCAGAGCCGCCAGCGTGACGGTGCGCCCGCGCGCCCACGCGGCCTTGCGCGGCCCCACGGCCCAGATCGGGTAGCGGCCGAACTGGCGCGTTTCCAGCGCCAGGCCACTGTCGCCCGGCAGCACCGTGGCGCCGACCTCCAGCTCGCCGCTTGCCACCAGCTGCTCCACCACCTGGCCGCCGTGCTCGTCCAGCGTCAGCGACAGGTTGGGATAGCGCTGCCGGAACGCGCTGACCGCCGGTGAAAAGAACAGGTTGACCATCGGCGGGATCCCCACGGTCAGCTGCCCCCGGCCCAGCGAGGACAGGTCGGACACCTCCAGCGTGAGCCGGTGCACCACGCCCAGCGCCTCCTGCCCGCGCTCGTAGACCACGCGGCCCACGTCGGTCAGCCGCACGCTCTTGCCTTCACGGATCAGCAGCGGCTGGCCGACCTCGTCCTCCAGCTGCTTGACCATCTTGCTGATGGTCGACTGGGTGACGAACAGCGAGGCCGCGGCCTGGGTAAAGCTGCGCAGCCGGGCAGTCTCGACGAAATAGCGCAGCGCGCGGATATCGATGGGCATGGTGCTGAGGGACGGCGGGCCGCCGGCAGGCCGGTTTCGCCACCCATGAACAAAGGGAATGGAAAGGCCAATATTAAATCATGAATGGAATGCGAAAGGTTTGGCTACACTTCGCTTCCACACATCGCCCCCGCCCAACCGCGCCGCCAATGAAGCGTGGAGCGGCAGGCCGCGGCGTGCCCTCAACTCTTCTTGAAGACCCCGCTCCATGGCTAGCTGGCCGAATGCACGACAGTGGCTGTTCTCGCTGAAGGCATTCGCCGCCGCGATGCTGGCGCTCTATATCGCGCTGGCGCTGGGCCTGCCGCGGCCTTACTGGGCCATGGCGACGGTGTACTTCGTTTCCCATCCCCTGACCGGCGCCACCCGTTCCAAGGCGGCCTACCGCGTGGCCGGCACGATGCTGGGCGCGACCGCCGCGGTGGCCACGGTGCCGCAGCTGGTCAACATGCCGATCGTGCTGATGGGTGCGATCGCGCTGTGGATCACCGTGCTGGTGTACCTGTCGCTGCTGCAGCGCACGCCGCGCAGCTATGTGTACCTGCTGGCGGCCTACACCCTGCCGATCGTCGCGCTGCCGGCGGTCAGCGCGCCGGCGCAGATCTTCGATATTGCCGTGGCCCGGATCGAGGAAATCGTGATCGGCATCGTCTGCGCCGGGCTGGTGGGCTCGGTCGTCTTCCCGGCCAAGGTGGCGCCCGCGCTGCGGTCCCGCGCAGCCACCTGGCTGGCCGACGCGTCGGCCTGGGCATCGGACATACTCACCGGCAGCCCGCGCGCCGACGACAGCCGCCACCGGCTCGCTGCCGACATCCTGGCGCTGGACCAGCTGGTCAGCCAGCTGGCCTATGACACCGAGGGCAGCCACACGCTGCGCCATGCCCGCGCGCTGCGCCAGCGCATGACCATGCTGATGCCGCTGCTGTCGTCGCTGGAGAGCGTGCTGCACGCGCTGCGCGGCCATCCGGACGGCATCCCGTTGCCAGTGCGCGAGGCCATGGCGGCGGCGACCGCCTGGCTGGCGACCGATGCTGCCACGCCGCCTCCGGTCGCCGCGGGCGGCTGGCTTGCCGATAGCCGCGCGGGCGAGGTCGACTGGCAAGCCAGCCTCGCCGCCACGGCGGCGGACCAGCTGCAGCGCCTGGGCGCGTTGTACGCTGAATGCCGCGCCCTGCAGCAAGGCATAGGCGACCGCAGCGCCGGCGCGCCGCAGCTGCGCGGCAACGCGGCCCCGGAGGCTGCAGGCCATCACCACGACCACGGCATGCTGCTGTTCGGCGCCGTGTCGAGCGGCCTGGCCGTATTCTGCGCGGGGCTGCTGTGGATCTTCTCGGGCTGGGAGGGCGGCGCCGGCGCGGTCGCGGTGGCATCGATCGCCTGCTGCTTCCTTGCGGCCATCGACGAGCCGCGCCGCATGGCCGGTGCCTTCCTGCGCTGGAGCACGATCTGCCTGCTGGTGTCGTGCGGCTACCTGTTCCTGGTCGTGCCGCACGCGCACACCTTTGAAGCGCTGGCCGCGATGCTGGCGCTGCCCTATCTCGGCATTGGCCTGCTGATTGCGCGGCCCGGCTTCCAGTTGATTGCGATGCTGCTGTCGGTCAACACGGCCTCGTTCGCCAACGTGCAGGCCGTGTTCGATGCGGATTTCCTCGGCACCTTCAATACCTGCCTGGCCAGCGCCGCAGCCATGCTGTTCGCGCCGCTGTGGTCGATGGCGGTACGCCCGTTCGGCGCGCGCGCGGCGGCGCACCGGCTGGTGCGCGCCAGCTGGCAGGACCTAGCCCAGGCCGCCACGCTGCGAGCGGCCGATGGGGATGCGCGGCTGGGCGCGCGCATGCTGGACCGGCTCGGCCAGCTGGTGCCGCGGCTGGGGGCTGCCGGCGATCCCTTGTCGTCCGACGGCTTCCACGCGCTGCAAGTCGGCTACTGCGCGCTGGCGCTGCAGAAGGCGCTGCCGGCCTTGCCGCCCGCGGCACGCAAGCCGGTGCGCCGCGTGCTGGCCGCGGTGGCAAGGCATTTCCGCGCGCGGCTGCGCGCGGGCCATGCCGTGCCGGCTCCGGCGGGGCTGGCCGCCTGGGTGGCCGATGCCATCGCCGGCGTGGCCGCGTTGCCCGCAGGTGGCCGCCCTGACCACCGCGGCACGCTCGGCGCGCTGGTGGTGCTGCAGGTCACGCTGCTGCCTGGCCCTGTGGCTGCCCTGTCCCGCTGACCTCCCCAACTCTCCTCTGCCGCCGAATGCTCAGTGAAATCGACCTCTATGGCGTGTTCGTGCCAGGCGTGCTGGTGCTGATGGTGCTGGCCTTCGCCGCCACTACCGCGATCCGCATGGTGCTGGCCGCGCTGGGCTGGTACCGGCATATCTGGCACCGCTCGATGTTCAACCTTTCCCTCTATGTGATCGTCCTTGGCGCCGTGGCCGCAGTCTTTGTCGCGGTGCCGGGACTGCCGTCATGACCTTCCGACTCCGCCCCCTGCTTCCCTTGCTGCCAACGCTGCTGGCAGCCATCGCCGCCCTGCTGGTGCTGCGCCACCTGTGGGACTACTACACGGCCGCGCCATGGACCCGCGACGGCCATGTGCGTGCCGACATCATCCAGGTGGCGCCCGATGTGTCCGGGCTGGTCACACGCGTACTGGCGCGCGACAACCAGCATGTGCAGCAAGGCGAAGTCCTGTTCGAGATCGACCGCGACCGCTACGCGCTGGCCCTGCAGCAGGCGCTGGCCGCGGTAGCGACGCAGCGCGCCGCGCTGGCGCAGGCGCGGCGCGAAGCCGCGCGCAACCGCAATCTCGACGGCCTGGTTGCCGCCGAAGTCGCGGAACAGGGGCGTGCCCGCGTAGAGCAAGGCGAAGCCGCGCTGGCGCTGGCCGAAGCCGCGGTGCGGCTGGCCCGGCTTGACCTGGAGCGCACCAGCGTGCGCAGCCCGGTGGCGGGCTACCTCAACGACCGGCTGCCGCGCCTGGGCGACTATGTCTCGACCGGCCGCCCGGTGCTGTCGATGGTCGATGCCGGGTCCTTCCACGTGGAAGGCTATTTCGAGGAAACCAAGCTGCACCGGATCCGCATCGGCAGCCCGGTCGACGTGCATATCATGGGCGAGCCCCGGCACCTGCGCGGGCACGTGCAGAGCATCGCAGCCGGCATCGAGGACCGCGACCGCAGCGCGGGCTCGAACCTGCTGCCCAACGTCAACCCGACCTTCAACTGGGTGCGGCTGGCACAGCGCGTGCCGGTGCGCATCGTGCTGGAGGACGTGCCCGCGGATGTGCGCCTGGTTTCCGGCCGCACCGCGACTGTGGCCGTTCGCGAAGCCAGGCGCGTCGATGACGCCGGCCGCCGCACGGGGCCCCGGTCGTGAAGCGGCGCCATCCCTGGCTGGCGTGCGCCGCGGCCTGCCTGTGCGCCTGCACCACCGTGGGCCCGGACTATCGTGTGCCGGATCATGCGGCAGTGCGCGCGGCCGCCGCCAACGGCCCGCTTCAGGGTGCCAAAGCGCCCGGCGTGGCCATCGCGCCCGTGCCCGACGACTGGTGGCGGCTCTATGACAACGCGCGGCTCGACCGCCTGGTCGAACAGGCGCTGGCCGCCAACACCGACATCCGCGCCGCCAGCGCCAACCTGCGCCGCGCGGTGGCCCTCCTGCACGAGGTGGAGTCCGAGAACCTGCCGCAGGGCGGCGCCAGCGCCAGCGTTTCGCGCGCGCAGCTGTCGGGCGAAAGCTTCCTGCAGACCACCAAGCCACCGGTATTCAACCTGGGCGACTTCGGTTTCGGCGTGTCCTACCTGATCGATTTCTTCGGCAAGCTGGCCCGCGCCGACGAGGCCGCGCTGGCCGGCGCCGAAGCCAGCGCGGCCACGCTCGACATGGTGCGCGTCACCGTGGCGGCGCAGACGGTGCGCGCCTACGTGCAGGGCTGCGCCGCCACGCATGAACTGGCCGCCGCCACGCAGCAGCTCGCGGTACAGCAACGCACGCTGGACGCCACCGGCCGCCTGGTCGACGCCGGCCGCGGCGAACCCGCC
This sequence comes from Cupriavidus necator, assembly GCF_016127575.1. Classification (NCBI taxonomy): domain Bacteria; kingdom Pseudomonadati; phylum Pseudomonadota; class Betaproteobacteria; order Burkholderiales; family Burkholderiaceae; genus Cupriavidus; species Cupriavidus necator. The sequence continues at coordinate 1,354,781 of NZ_CP066019.1, read as the reverse complement.
GACGTGGCGCGCGAGCGTGCCCGCACCGAAGCGCTGCACTCTACCTTGCCAACGCTGGAAGCCGCGCGTAGCGCCGCACGCCACCGGCTGGCGCTGCTGCTGGGCAAGCCGCCTGCGGCACTGCCAGAGGCCGAGGTGGACTGCCATGCCGAACCCACGCTGCGTGTGCCGCTGCCAGTGGGTGACGGCGCAGCGCTGCTCAGGCGCCGGCCCGATATCCGCCAGGCGGAACGCGAACTGGCCGCGGCCACCGCTCGCATCGGCGTGGCCACGGCAGACCTGTATCCATCGATCAGCATCGGCGCCAGCGCCGGGCTGACCGGCGTGCTGAGCCACCTTGGCAGCGGCCCGACGGCGCGCTGGAGCGTGGGGCCGCTGCTGAGCTGGTCGCTGCCGACCAACGGCGTGCGCCATCGCATCCACAGGCATGAAGCCGCGGCCGACGCCGCCCTGGCGCGCTTTGATGGCGCGGTGCTGCGCGCATTGCAGGAAACCGAAACGGCGTTGTCGGCCTACACGCGCGAACTGGAACGGCACGACGCCCTGCACGCGGCGCGCGAACAGGCCGCAGAAGCTGCGCGGCTGCAGCGCCGCCTGCAGCAGGCGGGGCGCATCCCGTACCTGGCGCACCTGGACGCCGAGCGCACGCTGGCCGATGCGGAGGCCGCACTGGCTGCGTCCGAAGGCCATGTCGCCGCGCGCCAGGTCGACCTGTTCCTCGCGCTTGGCGGGGGCTGGCAGGCCGGCGGCAAGGTGGCCGCCATCAATGCGACTGGCAATGAAAAAAACGACTGATTTTTCGACGTTTAAATCATCACAGGAATGCATCGACCTGACTAAACTTCGTCCCGTGCCGCGCGCTTCCCACGCGACGGCACCGCCCAAAAGGCGAACCCGGACGGCGCGGGTGGCAGATCCGCCATCCCCGCGCGGCCCTTCGCGGGCCATGCCGTCCACCCACCCAAAAACAGCAGACATGCATAAAAACGCTCTCAAGGCCCTTCTTGCCACGACCCTCTCGATTGCAGCACTCGGTGCCGCCGCACTGGCCAGCCCTGCCATGGCGCAAGGCCTGAACGACCGCGGCGTCGCCACCGACCGCTACGGCTACAACCTGCACAACGGCAAGCGCAACCCGTTTACCGACGGTGCGCACGTCAATGGCAAGCGCGACCCCTTCACCGATGGCGCGCGCGTCAACGACCGGCGCGACCCGTTTACCGACGGCGCCAACCGCGCTGCCGCCGGCATGGAAGTGGCAGGCATGGACCGCAGCGGCGTGTCGGCACCGCCGGCCCATGGCGGCTCACGCGTATCGGCTGCCGCCTGACCGGCGCCTGCCCGCGCCACGGCAGCCGCCGTGGCGTGTCGACGGGGCGCAAGGCCCCGTCTCTTTTCTCATACCTCCCTGAAGGCCCCCTCATGAAAACCATCCTGTTCGCGCTGCTCGGCCTTGGCGCCCTGGCCGCGTCTTTTCCCGCGGCCGCCGGCCCTGACTGGGCTCTGATCGAGCGCGGCCGCGCCGCTGCCAGGACCGCAGCCGAGCGCACCGCACAAGCCCGCAATGCCACGCCTTGCGCACAAGTGGAAGCCGCCGCGTCGGCGACTTCGCCGGTTACATCACGCTGAGTGCTTCTGAGATGCGCGCTCGGGTGCTAGATTGAGAAGGCGTGCCGCCGCCAGGCGCCGGCCGTGCCTGACAAGCCACCCCACCAGAAGAGCGAGGAGCCGCGCATGTCCCTTCCCCACCTTGAATCCGGACAGATCGCCAGCGTGCTGCCACTGGGCGCACGGCTGGACCAGACCGCCACCCAGGCCCTGTTCAAGGAAGGCCCGCTGGAAGTGATGCGGCTGGTGCTGAAGGCGGGCAAGCATGTGCCGCCCCATGCGGTAGATGGCCCGATGACTGTGCAATGCCTGGAGGGCGAGGTGCGTGTGCGGGTGGACGGCGCCGAGCGCCAGTTGCACCAGGGCGACCTGCTCTACCTGGGGCCGAGCGTGCGCTACGACGTGACCGCCATCTCCGATGCCTCGGTGCTGGTCACGTTGGTCCTGCCCGGCAGCCGCTGAGTATCGCGCCTTTACACCACGGCAGACTGCCAGCGCGCGCTGGCAGCCACAAAGGCATCGATCAGCGCCGCCACCGGCGCGCGGCGCAGTGCCGATTCGCGCACCAGCACGCCCACGTCGCGATAGAGCGGCCCGCCCGGCAATGGCGCCTGCACCACGCCCGCGGACTGCTGCAACGGCACCAGTCCGGACGGGATGATGGCGCAACCCAGGCCAGCTGCCACCATCAGCAGGATCACGGCCGGCTCATCCAGCTCCATCCCTTCCCTGACCCATAGCCGCTGCCGCTTCAGGTAGCCGTCCACCAGCTGCCCGCCGGTGCTGTGGCGGTTGTAGCGAATGAACGGAAGCGTCTCCAGCAACGCGCGCAGGTCTGCAGGCGCACCGGCGGGCCCGATGCCGACAAAGCCCTCGCGCACCAGCGGCACCCACTTGAGGTCCGGCGGAAAGCCCAGCCGCGGCCGGATCAGCACGGCGATGTCCAGCTCGCGCGCATCCACCTGCGTCAGCAGCTGGGTGGACATGCCCGGCACCACGTTGACGTGCGAGTCGGGAAACCGCCCCCGGAAATGCCGCATCGCATCGGCCAGCAAGGTGGCCTGGACCGTCGACACCGCGCCCAGCTCCACCGGCGCGGCGTCGGCATGCGGGCCGGCGCGGTCCTTCATCGCGGCATAGAGCTCGACAAAGCGCCGCGCTTCCGGCACCAACCGGCGCCCGGCTTCGCTGAGCGCGACCGACTTGCCGGTGCGATCGAAGAGTACGCAGTCCAGGTCCTCTTCCAGCCGCCGGATCTGCGTGCTGACGGCCGACTGCGTCAGCGCCAGCCGCGCCGCGGCGGCGGAGAACGAGCCGGTTTCGGCGGCCACCAGGAAGGTCTGGAAGTAGCGGATCATCTATTGAAAATTCTGATACTCAGGCCAAAAATGATTCGCTTCATATTACGGGTTGTGCTGGCTACAATCAACGCGCAGGCCAACGCCTGCCCGCATAACGACCCCCGACAAAGGCCTCCCGCATGAGCGCGACTTCCTCTATTCCCCTGTTCCACCTGGCTTTCCCCGTGCGCGACCTGGCCGAGGCAAGGCGCTTCTATGGCGACTTGCTTGGTTGCCCCGAAGGGCGCAGTTCCGAGGCCTGGGTGGACTTCAATTTCTATGGCCACCAGGTGGTGGCGCACCTGTCGCCCGAGGAGTGTGGTCACCGCGCCACCAGCGCCGTCGATGGCGACGACGTGCCGGTGCGGCACTTCGGCGCGATCCTGCCGATGGCCGAATGGGAGGCCCTGGCCGAGCGGCTGCGCGCGGCGGGCACACAGTTCGTGATCGAGCCGCATGTGCGCTTCAAGGGCCAGGTGGGCGAACAGGCCACCATGTTCTTCCTGGACCCGTCGGGCAATGCGCTGGAGTTCAAGGCCTTTGGCGACCTGAGCCAGGTGTTCGCCAAATAAGGCAGCGCGCGGCCGGGCTAGGCAATGCGGCGCATGGCCTCGCGGATCGGCTCCGACTCGGTCGGGCGCACCAGCCGCGCCACTTCCTGCCCGTCGCGCAGGAACACCAGCGTCGGCCACAGCTTGATGTGAAACGACCGGCCAAGCCGGCGCCCGCTGCCGTCCTCGATCTTGAGATGGCGCAATGCCGGATGCACGGCAAAGGCCTCAGCCAGCGCCGGCTGGGCGCGCTGGCAGTAGCCGCACCACGGCGCGCCGAATTCCAGCACGGTGGCGCCCGGCAGCGCATCCACTTCCGTGCGGGTCGGCTCGGTGGCCGCGTATTGCTGGGTCATGGGCATGGATCTGATCCTTTCGCGATAGCTGGCTGATGGTATCCGCATGCCTGCCAGATTCGTTCCAGCGGCGACTTCGGGCAGGCACCGCGCAAAGAGGATGCCCCAGACTGGCCCGGCTGTGTAATTTCTAGGCCGCCGTGGCGATTTCCCACCATGCCGGCAGCAGTTCGCGCACCTCGGCCGCGGCAAAGCGGTCGTCGATCAGGTAGACCACGCCCTGGTCCTGCTGCGTGCGGATGACCCGGCCTGCCGCCTGCACCACCTTGCGCAGCCCGGGATACAGGTAGGCATAGGCATAGCCCTGCCCGAACGCCTGCTGCATGCGCGCACGGAACTGCTCGTTGACCGAGTTGAACTGGGGCAGCCCCAGGGTGGCAACGAAGGCGCCGATCAGGCGCTCGCCGGGCAGGTCAACGCCTTCGGCAAAGGCGCCGCCGAGCGCCGCAAAGCCGATGCCCTCGCCGCCTTCCGCAAACGTACCCAGGAACGCCGCCTGCGCGGCTTCGTCCATGCCCCGCGACTGCACCCAATGCGGAATGTCGGGGTGAGACTGGGCGAAGCGGGCCACGGCTTGCTGCAAGTACTCGTGGCTGCTGAAGAACGCCAGGTAGTTGCCGCGCCGTGCGCGGAACTGGCCGGCCATCAGCGCGACGATGGCCGGCAGCGATTGTTCGCGCCGCGCATAGCGGGTGGAGATGCGCGCTGCAATCCGCACCGACAGTTGCTCGGCGCGGAACGGCGATGGCACTTGCACCCGCGCGCAATCGGCCGGCAAACCCAGCGTATCGAGGTAGTAGGCGGCGGGATCGAGGGTCGCGGAGAACAGCGTGACCGAATGCGCGGCGCCAAAGCGCGGGCGCAGGAACGGGGCCGGGATGACATTGCGCAGGCACAGCCGCGCACGGTGGCCGCGGCCGCTGCGCGGCACGCGCTGGATATCGAACAGCGAATGCGCGTCGAGCTGCTCGGCCAGGCGTCCAAAATGCAGCGCATCGAAATAGAAGCGCTGCAGCGCCGGATCCTGCGCGCCTGGGTGCTCGGTCATATGCGTCAATGCCGCCGCACAGCATTCGTCCAGTGCGCGGCGGAAGACGGCGGGCACTTCGGGCAGGACTTCATAGGCATCGTCGCTCTGGCGTGCCAGCGCGCCCCATTGCCGGGCCAGCCGTGTCAATGGCTTGCGTACGACGGCGGGCGCACCGCGGCGCACCTCGCGCAGCGATTGGGGGTCGAGTTCCCCGGTGTACATGGCGCGGCCGCGTTCGACCAAGTTGTGGGCCTCGTCGACCAGCACGCTGGCGCGCCAGCCATTGGCCGCGGTCAGCGCATACAGCAACGCGCTGCGGTCGAAGTAGTAGTTGTAGTCGGCCACCACCACGTCGCTCCAGCGCACCAGCTCCTGCGACAAGTAGTAAGGGCAGATTCCGTGTGCCAGCGCCAGCGTGCGCACCGCGGCGCGGTCGCGCACCGGCACGCCGCGCGCCGCTTCGCGTGCTGCCGGCAGACGGTCATAGAAGCCGCGCGCCAGCGGGCAGGACTCGCCATGGCAGGCCAGCTCCGGATGCTCGCAAGCCTTGTCGCGGGCCACCAGCTCCAGCACATGCAGCGGCCGCGCGCCGTGGCCGCGCAACGCATTGGCGGCGTGCAGCGCCACCCCGCGCCCGGTGGAGCGGGCCGACAGGAAGTAGACCTTGTCGATGCCCTGCCCCGGCATGGCCTTGAGCACCGGGAACAATGTGCCGACCGACTTGCCGATGCCGGTGGGCGCCTGCGCCAGCAGGTGGCGGCCCGCGCGGTTGGCGTTATAGACCGCCTGCGCCAGTTCGCGCTGGCCCGGGCGGAAACCCTGGTGCGGAAAGGCCAGCTGCGCCAGCGCGCCATCGCGTGCCTGCCGGTGGGCCAGTTCCGCCTGCGCCCAGTGCAGGAACTGCTCGCAGGTCTGCACGAAGAAGGCTTCAAGCGCCTGCGCAGTGAAGTGCTCCGCAACCGGGTGCTCGCGCTGGCTGATGATGTCGAAATAGACCACCGCGATCTCCAGCCCCGGCAGCCCCAGCTTGCGGCATAACAGGCAGCCGTAGACCTTGGCCTGCGCCCAGTGCAGGTGGCGGTGGTTGTCCGGCACCGCGGCATCGCCGCGCACGGTCTTGATTTCTTCGAGCCGGTTGGCGACGGGATCGTAGCCGTCGGCACGGCCGCGCACACGCAAGGGCCCGAAATCGGCGGCAAGCGCCACTTCGGCCTGGTAGGCCTCCCCGCGCCGGCTGGTTACTACCGCATGCCCGGCCACGCCCTCCTGCGCCGATGGCGTCGGCACGAAGCGCAGGTCCAGGTCGCCCGCCTTGGCGGTGAATTCGCACAGCGCGCGCACGGCCACCACGTAGGCCGGTGCGGCTGCCATGGCAGGCGGGGCTGGAATGGGTGGCGGGACGGCGGACACAGGAAACGGGGCGCGGCAGCAACTGTATGAATATACAGTATCACGCAAGAGCCTTATCGCATGACTGCAACTCCGGCATAAGGAAAGAGCAAAACGTTATTTCCATGTGCCCCACCCGCCGCTCTATATTGTCCGGCTTACAAGACAACAACCGCCTGCCGACGCGCCGGCGGACCACGACCGGAGTACAACCTTGACCCGCGGCATCACCCTTGGCGACACCCTCTCCTGGCCCGCGCGCTACCTGCCGCGCAAGACCGCGCTGGTCAGCGGCATCGGTGCCGGGCGACGCGCGTGGACGTATGCGGAGCTCGATGCCGAGGTCAACCGCCACGCGCACGCACTGCAGTCGCTGGGGATCGGCAAGGGCGACGTGGTCGCGGCCTTCCTCTACAACACTCCGGCCTTCGTCTTCACGCTGCTGGCCACGGCGCGCATCGGCGCGGTCTACAACCCGGTCAACTACCGCCTGGCTGCGCAGGAACTGGCCTACATCCTGAACGATGGCGGCGCCAAGGCAGTGCTGTTCGAGCAGGAAGGCGCGGGCGTGGTGGAAAAGGCCGCCGAACTGGCGCCCGGCACCGCGCTGCGCATCTACGCAGACCCCGATGCCGCCCCCGCTTTCGCCACGCATCGGCTCGATACGCTGGCCGCGGCCCAGCCCGCCACGCCGCCCGCGGTGACGGTCCATGAGGACGATCCCTGCATCCTGATGTACACCAGCGGCACCACCGGCCGCCCCAAGGGCGTGGTGCACACCCATCGCAGCAAGCTGCAGCACAACGCGATGATGCACCAGGCCATGACGCTGTCGCGCGAGGACGTGGGCCTGTCGGTGGCGCCGCTGAACCATACCGCCGAGCTGCACACCAGCTTCCTGCCGCGGCTGCAGCTTGGCGCCACGCAGGTGCTGCAGCGCCGCTTCGACGCGGGCGAGGCCTGGCAACTGGTGGAAAGCGAGCGCGTCACGCACTTCTTTGCCGCGCCGACCATGGTGGGCATGCTGCTGAACCATCCGGATGCCGACGCACGCGACGTGTCTTCACTGCGGCTGGTGGAATACGGCGGCGCGTCGATGGCGCCGCACCTGATCCGCGAATGGGACCGCAAGGTCGGCGCCGGGCTGGTGCAGGTGTACGGCACCACGGAAATGGGCCCGTGCATGTCGGTGCTTTACCCGCATGAGCAGCTGAGCCACGCCGGCTCGGCAGGCCTGCCCGCGCTCGGCCATGAGCTGGTGGTGGCCAGGCTGCGCGACGACGGCGAGCCGACCGACCCCATGCAGCCGTGCGTGCCCGGTGAAGTCGGCGAAGTGCTGGTGCGTGGCCCCTGCATGATGCAGGGCTACCTGAACCGCCCGGATGCCAATGCGCGCGCGCTCGCGCACGGCTGGTACCACACCGGCGACCTCGGCAGCCTGGATGCGGACGGCTACCTGTGGATCCGCGATCGCATCGACTACATGATCAATTCCGGCGCGGAGAACGTCTATCCGCGCGAGGTGGAAGACGCGCTGATCGAGCACCCGGCCGTGCTGGAGGTAGCCGTGCTGGGCGAACCCGATCCGACCTGGGGCCAGGTCGTCGGCGCCTATGTGGTGACGCGCGGCGACGGACCGGTCAGCGCGGCGCAGCTCGACGCCTTCCTGTTGCAGGGTGACCGGCTGGCAGCCTACAAGCGCCCGCGCCGCTATCACTTCGTGGACGCATTGCCCAAGACCACCAGCGGCAAGATCCAGAAGCACATGCTGCGCGCGGGCGCCACGGCCTGAGCCTCAGACCAGGCGCGCGTCGTACTGCCAGCGGCGGACCTTGACGTAAGCCAGCCGCGCGGCGTCGGGGTGCGCCGGGTTGACCAGCACGTTGTGCTCTTCAGGGATGACGATGGAAGGCACCAGCAGCAAGGCGCTGGTGCCCCCGGCGGTCCAGGCTTCGCCGGTGTCGAGGCTGGTCTTTCCGGCGGGAATGGCATCCCAGCCTACGGGGGCGGTGTCGACGCTCAGTTTCTGCGCAGCCGCCCATAGCTCGTCGGGGATGTCGATCCGGACCAGGTAGCGGTTCAGCGGCAGCCCGCCTGAACCCAGGTGGACCAGCGTTTCCAGGCAAGCCAGCGCGATGCTGGACGCCGCATAAATCAAGGGCGTGCCCTGCCGGTTCCAGCGCCCGCCGGTGGCCTTGGCGCCGGCGCCGCTGGCGTCGTCGGCGGTGTAGTCTGGGGTGTCGGTCGCGATCCGCCAGGCTGGCCTCACGCGTACGCCCCGCTCTGCATCCTGGCCACCAGGTCGGAAACGATACGCTGGCCGGCGAGCGTATCCATCAGCTCAGCGGGGCGGCGCCCGCCCAGCGCCGGCGAAGGCTGCTCCAGCCACTGCGCCACCCACTGCGCCGCGCTGAAACCGCGCGGATCGCCCGAGCTTTCCACCAGCGCCTGGACCTGCCCGACCAGCCGCGCCATGCCCAGCACACGCTCGCTCTGCTCGCTCGACAGGTTCTGGTGCGCCCGTGCCTTGCGGTCCACGGTGGCGCGGGGCAAGTCCAGTGTCTTGATCAGCTGCTCCTTGGTGGTGCCCATGGATTCGGCCAGGCGGTTCAGGTCTGAAGCCGGCACACCTTCACGAATCGCGCGGATGATCGACATGGCGCCTTGCGTCGACAGGCTGGCCTCATAGACGGCGACGTAGTTGTTGACGCCCAGCTCGGGCGGAGCCGGGCGTTCATGAGCCAGCGGATAGCGGCCTTTGGGAGTGAGCATGAGCGGCATGGCAGACCTCATCAAATGAGCATTCAGTATAGCTCATTTGACAAAATCCACCTGGGCACCCGCCATGTATCCCTGAGTTGCCGCCGCGGCAGGTGCACTATACGCCTCGCGTACGCCGCCGACTGCCCTTGCCGGCGGCCAGCGCAGCGCGGGCCGGCCGTGTGCGGCGGACTGCCGGGCTACCGGGGCCGGCGGTGGCCGTGGTTGCGGCATCCGCCTGGTTGCGATACTCGGCCAGCAGGCTTTCCCGCTGCCGCACACGTTCTTCCAGCACGGCGAGCGCCTGGCCAAGGCGGGTCATCTCGCTGCCCTGGCGCGACGCGGCCTCGGCAGCACGCGTCAGCCGCTCAACGGCCGCCTTGCGCTCGGCTTCCAGCAGCTTCTGGCCCTCCCTGGCCGCCACGCGCGCGGCGTCCAGCTCCAGCGCCATGCGGCGCTCATTGGCGGCGGCGCGCTGGGTCACGGTTTCCCGCTCCTGGTCCCACGCCGCCCGCTGCGCGGCGAAATCCTGCTGCATGGCGTTGTGTGCCAACAGCGCCGCGGCCGACTCTGCGCGCATTGTCTCCGCCTGTTGCTGCAGGGCGGTGGCTGCAGCTTCAGCGCGCACGGCACGCTCCGTAGCGTCGTCGCGGGCCCGTGTCAGTTCCGCCATGGCCGTCTCGGCCCCTTCCAGGCGAGCCTGCATGACCTGGCGTTCCTGCGCCAGCGCTTGGCGCTCCTGCTCCAGTGCCGCCCGGGCCTCGGCCAGTGCCGCCTCACGCTGCACCAGCGCGGCCTCGGCCGAAGCCTTGGCTACCTGCAGCGCAGCATCCCACAAATAGCGCGCTGCCTCCGTGACTGGCTCCGGGCATCCGGGTGCGGGCGCAAAGGCCTGTGGATCCTGGATACGTCCACCCAGTGCCGCGAACCAGGCATCCAGGTGCGGGCTGACCGTATTGGGAGAGCCCCGCCCCAGGTGCAGGCGGATGCGTTCGATGGTGGGCCGCTGGCCGGCCTTGAGCAGGCTGTCGGCGGCCTGCCAGACGTCGTCCCGGGTAATGCCACGGCTGCGAAAGGTTTCCATGATGGGATCCGGCAAAAAGTCTGTGAGAGGACAAATAAGGTTCGATAATGGAGACTTATCGGCTGTTATCTGTCCTATTCATATGATACATTACAGCATACATCATATTTAATATGATAAAAATCCGAGAAGCCCACGAAGCCTACTTTCCACCGATTGCATCCGATGTCGAACTACCGGCGCCGCTTCGCCCGTCCGAACTGGATCCCCTTGCCGAGCAAGCGGCCAATGCCTTGCGCCGCGAAGGCGAATCCCAAAACACGGTGGCAAGCTACCGGTCCGCACTGCGCTACTGGTCTGCCTGGTATGCCCTGCGCTACCGGCAACCTGTGCAGCTCCCGCTCGCGCCTGCCGTCGTCATCCAGTTCATCGTCGACCACGCCACGCGACAGACGCCGCAAGGTCCTGTCTGCGAGATGCCCGCGGCCATCGACCAGGCGCTGGTCGCTGACGGATACAAGGCACGACCCGGCCCGCCCGCGCTGTCCACGCTGACGCACCGGCTGGCGGTACTGGCCAAGGCCCATCGCCTGCAGGCCTTGCCCAACCCTTGCGCCGAAGCTGCGGTGCGCGAACTGATGGCCGGCATCCGGCGCGCCTATGCGCGCCGCGGACAGCGCCAGGCGCGCAAGGCGGCGCTGACCCGCGATCCGCTGCTGCGCCTGCTCGATACCTGTGATGACTCGCTGCGCGGCCTGCGCGACCGCGCGCTGCTGCTGTTTGCATGGGCCAGTGGCGGGCGCCGCCGCTCTGAAGTCGCGCGCGCGACCCTCGGCCACCTCACCCGGCTTGGCCCCGGTGATTTCGTCTATGCACTGGGCTGGTCCAAGACCAACCAGTCAGGCAACGAGCGCGCCGATACCGCCAAGCCCGTCACCGGTGCCGCCGGCCAGGCGCTGGAGGCATGGCTTGCTGCCGCCGGCATCAACAGCGGGCCGCTGTTTCGCCGCATCCGCCGCGGCGGGCATGTGGGAGAAGGTTTGTCCGATGCGGCGGTCAGCCGCATCGTCAAGACGCGCTGCGCATTGGCGGGACTGGAGGGCGACTACTCAGCGCATTCACTGCGCTCGGGCTTCGTTACCGAGGCTGCTGCGCAACAGGTGCCGCTGGCCGAGACCATGGCCATGACCGGCCACGCAAGCGTGTCGACGGTTGTACGTTACTTCCGCGCCGCGGACGCGCGGCGCTCGCGTGCTGCCGACCTGCTGGCGCAAGCGTCGCAATCCGCCGAAGGCGACTGAGGGCGGCTTGCAACTGGCGCCAATCATGCCGCGCAGCCGGCGCAAATACGGGTATTTCGCTAGCTGGCAGCGCTGGCTCGGGCTGCGGGGCGTGCCTATACTGGCAGCGCGCCGCACAGTGCCAGGCATGGCCGGCCGCGCCCGGAGAATCCAGCAGGCAATCGCCACTGGCACGAAGTGCAGCGGCGACCCATGGGATGCAATTGCGCACCGCCTGCCTGGACCGGAACAAGTAGAAACGCGGAGATGGGGATGCCCAACGAACAATTCCTCGCCACCCAGGAAACCCGGCGCTCGGGGCTGAAAGCCCTGCGGGCTGCCTTGCTGCAGGTTCACAAGGAAGTCATCGGCTATGACAGAACCCAGTATGAGCGCCTGAACGGCCCGATTCCTGCAGGCCTGTTTGTGCAACTGGTGACTGAAGACAACTACTTCCGCTGGCTTGACCCGCTGTCGCGCCTGATCATCGAGATCGACGAAGAGCTGGAGGCCAAGGAACACCACGACGAAACCTGCCGTGCAGTCGGACGCGCAGCGGAAAGACTGTTCAGCGACGGTTCTGACCCGGCCTTTCGCAAGCGTTACCAGGAAGCCCTGCAGGACGAGTCCGGCGTCATCGTGGCGCACGGACGGCTGATGTCGGTGATCGGGCAGCTGCGCCAGTTGCCATAGCACGCCGGATCGCGCGGGGCGCGTTGCGCGCGCCGCGGCATAGCCTGTCCGCCTACTTCGCCGGTTTCGGTTCCGGCGTGGGTTTGCGCGGCGCATGGGTATCGACTGCCACCGGGTCGCTCGCCGGGAATGTCTCTTTCAGCCCCTCGTCCAGTTCGCGCTCGATCAGTTCATCCTTGCGCTGTTGTTCACGGGAGGCTGGCGTCTGGTGCTTCTGCGTTGCGGGCTTGGTCATGGCGATGGGGCTCCGTTGGCATCCATGAGCCGATGGTAATCCCGTGCAGGCCGCATTGCCATCACGGCGACGCAGGCTCATCGCCCCCTGCCGCCGCGCCCGCCCCCATGCCAGCCACCGTGCCCACGGCCACCACCGCCATGCCAGTGATGCCCGCCATGCCTGCCGTAGCTGCCGCCGTGGATATAGGTAAAGCTGCCGTAGAAACCACCGTAGCCCGGCCAAGGACGGTAGTACGGGTAGTACGCCGGCGCCGGGTAACCGTCATAGTAGGCAGAGGAAACCGGATAAGCCGGATAAGCAGGGTAGTAAGAGTCGCCAGCATAGGGATAGGCGACGCAGCCAGCCAGCACTGCCACGCAGAGGGCCGCTCCCAATCCATATCGCATGATCCGCTCCTCACCGTGGCGCCGGCGTTCGGCTGCCTGACAGCAAGTTAGACTGTTCTGCAGGCCGCGCAATTCCTCGAAATGCGGACGCGCCCTGATAGCGCGCGGCAATCGACCTGCGTAGATCGAGACAATTCAGGGCGATATTTAAGAAATGTCCGATATTCAGCTGAGAAGCAACGGAATACAGTCCTCTTGCACCCGGCCCGCGGGTGCCCCGACAGAGCCAGGTTGCCCCCCTTCCTGGTTCCTTACACTGCCACGATGGTTTCTGGCCATCGTGGCATTTTTTTCGCCGTGATCCTGCTGCAGGCGCTAGAGGCCCTTCTCGACCATGTCGAGCAGGCGCTGCCCGAGGATCTCTGCCTGCTCCTTGGCGCGGCTGCGCAGCGGGCCGTCGATCAGCAGGACGGCCAGGCCATGCACGGCCGACCACGCCAGGTACTCCGCACCCGGCCGGCGCTCGGGCGGCAGCACGCCGGCTTCCACCAGCTTGTCCAGCGCCGCGCCCAGCAGCTGGAACGGATTGAGACCGCTGTTGCCTGCCTTGGCCGGATCGGCATCATCTTCCACTTCATCCGGCACCGAAAACGCGGTGCGGAACAGTCCGGTCTCGGCCAGCGCAAAGCGCAGGTAGCCGGTGCCGACCGCACGCAGGCAGGCACGCGCATGCGCGGCGGCTCCACGGCCCGGGCGCAGCCCGCCGATTTCCCCCTCCATAGCAATGGCAAGCGACGACAAGGCCGAGGCCCGCACTGCCTGCAGCAGGTCCTGCCGGCTGGCGAAGTGCCGGTACGCGGCATTGGGCACCACGCCGGCACGGCGTGTGGCCTCGCGCAGCACGATGGCGTCGGGGCCACCCTCGCGTGCCAGGTCGATGCCTGCGTCCAGCAGCGCGCGGCGCAGGTCGCCGTGGCGGTAGGTGGCGCGCGCCGGAGGCGCGGGGACAGCCCGGGTCATGCGGCTCCCCTTGAATATGGATAACGGTTCATGATGTGCATACGCGTATAGTGAACAGTGTACACAATCAGGCCGCAACAAGTCTTTTGCATTGAGAATTGCAGGAACCAGCGGACCGGAATGCGGGCTTCAGAGGATGGGCGCAAACAGCTTGGCGACGTGCATCGCCACGCGCAGCGGCGCCGGCGCATCGAGGAACTCGTTCAGCCCGACGCGCCGGGCTTGGGCGAAGTCGGCTTCGAGCATGGTGGCCACGCTCGCGGCAAAGCCCTTGTCGGCAGTCATCACCATCAGCTCGAAGTTGAGCCGGAACGAGCGGTTGTCCAGGTTGGCGGTGCCGACCGCCGCGGCTTCGTCGTCGATCAGGATGACCTTCTGGTGCAGGAAGCCGGGCTGGTAGCGATACAGCTTGATGCCCGCGGACACGGCCTGGTACGCATAGATAGTGGAGGCGGCATAGACCACCAGGTGATCGGGCCGCGCTGGAATCAGGATGCGCACATCCACGCCGCGCAGCACGGCCAGCCGCAGCACCGCAAACACCGCCTCGTCGGGCACGAAATACGGCGACGTGATCCACAGCCGGTGGCGCGCCGCCTGGATGGCCTCGACAAAGAACAGCGAACAGGTCTCCTGCGCGTCGGCAGGGCCTGACGGCACCACCTGGCAGGTCATGCGCCCGCCCGCTTCTGGCGGCGGCATCAGCAGGTGCGGCACCTCGCGCGCGGCCCAGAACCAGTCTTCGGCAAAGGCCATCTGCAGGTCCAGCACGGCGCTGCCGCGCAGTGCAATATGGGTGTCGCGCCACGGCGCCAGTGGCGGGCGTTCGCCCAGGTATTCGACGCCGACGTTGTGGCCACCGACAAAGGCCTCGCTGCCATCGACGATCACCAGCTTGCGATGGTTGCGAAAATTGAGCTGAAACCGGTTGACAAAGCCGCGGTGCGTGGAGAACGCCCGCGCATCGACGCCGGCCTCGGCCAGCGTGCGCACGTAGCGGCGCGGCAGCGCGTGGCAGCCGATGCGATCGAACAGGAAGTACACCTTGACGCCGGCCCGCGCGCGCTCGCACAGCAGCGCCTGCAGGCGCTGGCCCAGCGCATCGTCATGCACGATGAAGAACTGCACGATCAGCACCTGGCTGGCCCGCGCGATCGCGGCAAAGATCGCCTCGAAGGTCTGCTCGCCGTTGACCAGCAAGCGCACGTCATTGTTGGCCAGGCACGGCATGCCGGTCAGCCGGGGTAGCGCACGCATGCAGGCCTGCGCCGGCGCATGGACCACGCAGGCGCTGCGCGCCTCGCGCTCGCGCGGGGTCATGCCGTGGCGCAGCTCGCGCAGGTGGTCGTCATTGAAGCGCCGGGCGTCGACGTAGCCGGCGAAGGTGCTGCGCCCGAAGATCAGGTAGGGCACCAGCGTGAAGTACGGCATCATCAGCAGCGACCCCGCCCACGCGATCGCGCCGGGCGCGGTGCGCACCGTCATGACGGCATGCAGGGCAGCCACCACGCCGACGACGTGAAAGCACAGGACGATGATGGCGATGACACTCGGGCTCTGCAGCATCGGTGGGCTTGAGTCCCCGGACCGGAACGCGATGCGCGCTATTTTGGCACACCCTGCCCGAATGTTGACAGCACGGCGCCCATAGTGCCCGCGCGCTGCCTTCTTTTTTGGCACGCCGACAGCATCACGGTGCCAGGCCGCAGTCCGGCCACTGCGCCCTGGCTTGTCCACAGGAGCTGTGGACAACTTTCCATATCGCCATCGGCGCCGCCGACATACGCCCCCTCACGCCAACAACGCGAGCGCCATCAAAAAAACAGCAGAAATTTCAGAAATGTCCGATTGTCCTGTGGACCACACTTTTTGTACGCTTGCTGCTTGCGAACGGTAGTGCTGCGTGCGTGCGCGCCTGGTGCCTGCCTTCGTTCCATCGCTGTCCGGCTCCAGCCCTGCCGCGGTCCGGCCGTCCCTGCCACGGCTCTCGTATTTCGCCATCGATGAATATTGCGCTGCTCATGGGCAAGTCGCCCCAACTCCGGCCGGTGCCGGAACTGCTGGCACGTTCCGGTTATCGTTGCAACGTGTTTGAAACGGGCCGCGACCTGATCCACGGTGTTAGCCAGGTACCGTTCGACATGCTGCTGATCGATGATGAACTGCCAGACCTGCCGGCCATCGACGTTATCCGTGCCGTGCGCTGTGCGCGCTCACGCGATGTGCCCATCATCATGCTTGCGGCCGACAGCAGTGAAGACGGCCTCATCGATGCACTCGACGCCGGCGCTGATGACTACGTGTGCCGCCCGCTCAATGTGCGCGTGCTCATGGCACGCATCACGGCGCTGCGCCGCCGGGTGACCGGCGAGCGCCTGCGCCAGGGCCTGGTAGTGCGCGTCGGCCCCTACCAGCTCAACAGCGTGGGCCGCTTTGCCACGCTGCACGACGAGCGCATCGAAATGACGCCGAAGGAATTCGACCTGGCCATGCTGTTGTTTTCCAATGTCGGCAGGGTCCTGTCCAGCGACCGCATCCAGCAGGCGGTGTGGCGGCATGAACTGGCGCCGCTGTCGCGGGCACTGGCGGGACTGATGTCGCGCCTGCGCAAGACCCTGCGCATCGGCATCGCCAACGGCATCGTCATCACTGTCGTCTACGCTCACGGCTACCGGCTCGACGTACTGGAAGGGGGCGCAACGCCCAGGCTGCCCGCGTCGGACCGCCGGCTCACCAGACGCAGGCAGCCGGACCGCTAGACCGACAGCGTCGCGGCCAGCGACAGGAAATCCAGCACGGCCATGCCGGTTGCCGAGCGCTTGGCCTCGCGCTTGGCCGCCGCCGCGGCGGCGCCGATATGCTGGCTGCCCAGCCGCTGCAGGCCCGCCACGCCCTCGCCGCTCACGCACACCACGCCAACCGCCATCGACACTGGCGCAAAAAAGACCGGCCGCCCGTGGCGGTCTTCGCCATGCATGCCGCCGGCGTTGCGATCGGCGGGCGAATACATGGCGCGCGCCGCGTCATTGAAGCGCCGGATCGCAGCTTGCAGGCGCGCGGCCCAGTCGCTGCTCTGGTACAGCACCAGGAAGTCGTCGCCGCCCACATGGCCGAGAAAATCGCGTGCGGGATCACAGGCCTCGGCCAGGATGGCGGCCGCGCCCTTGAGCATTTCATCGCCCTTCCAGTAGCCATATTTGTCGTTGAAGGGCTTGAAGTGGTTCAGGTCGACATAGCAGGCGCGGAACTCGCTGGCGGCTTCGATCAGGCGCTCGATATGCTGGTTCAGCGGGATATTGCCGGGCAGGAAGGTCAGCGGATTGGCGTAGCGCGCCGCCTCCATGCGCACTTCGGTGATGGCCCGGATCAGATCAGCGCCGGTGCCCAGGCCGATATAGCGGCCCTGTTCGGTAATCACGAAACCATCGGCAAGCGAGCGCGTGTTCTCGCCGGACAGGATCTGCGCCATCTCCTCCAGGCTGGCGCGATGGTCAAAGCAGGCCGGCTCGCGGTTGGCCATGGCGATGCAGGCCTTCTTGCCATACAGCTCGCGATGGAATGGCGCCGCGTAGCGGTCGATGAAAGCCTGGCGGCTGATGATCGCCAGCGGCCGGCCTTCGTCATTGACGACGGCCACGGCCTGCAGGTCGGGCTGGTCCTGGAAGACGCGCAGCACCGCATCGTTGCTGGTGGCAGGCGACACCGTCGGCGCAGGCCGCAGCAGGCGCCCGGCGGTGATGCCCGACCAGCCTGAGCGCACCATTTGCGGAAACACGGCGATATGCCGCGAAGCCAACGCCTGGTGCACGTGCTGCGGCGCCTGCGCGGCCGGCCGCAACAAGGGCCGGCCCACGTAGTAGCCCTGGGCGCCGGCCACGCCCAGGTCGCGGATCACGGCGAGCTCGTCTTCGTCCTCGACGCCTTCGGCGATCACGCGCCCGCCAAAGGCGCTCATCACGCGCAGCAGCGCGCGCAGGATCTCCAGCCGCCGCGAACAGGACGCAATGCCCCGCACCAGCGATTTGTCGATCTTGACGAACTGCGGCGACAGGTGCGCGAGCAGGTCGAGGTTGGCATGCCCGGTGCCGAAATCATCCAGCGCGTACTGCATGCCAAGCTCGCGCAGCACCGCCATCGCCTGGGCAAAGCTGGCAGCATCGCCGATCGGGGTCTGTTCGGTGATTTCGATCACCAGGCGCGACGGCGCAATACCGGCCTCCAGCAGCGCCGCCATCAGCCGCCCGCGCTCGGCCAGCAGGTGCCGCAACGTCATGGGGCTGAAATTGAGGAACAGCTTGCCGGGCAGGTCCAGGCTGCGCCAGGCGGCCAGCGCAGTGCGCGCCGCGTGGATCTCCAGCGCCATGGTCGCGGCAACGCCCTGCGCCAGCCGGAACAACGCGTCCGGGCTCGCCCAGGGCGAGCCCGCCGGCCCCCGGATCAGCGCCTCGTAGCCGAGGATCTCGGCATTGTCCGCCTGCACGATCGGCTGGAATACCGCATGCAGCGGCGGCAGCCGCGCATGCGCAAGTGCTGCGGCGATGGGGGTACCAGATGCGACAGGTGCGCGGTCGAGCAAAGGCGTGGCGGCAGGCAGGCCTGTCATGGCGGGAAATCCGGGGATGGGGCAAGAGGGCGAGCGACATTGCATGACATGGATATGACAGCGTGATGACAAAAATCCTCATTCCATGTCACGCCGGCGTCACGTTGATGATCGACCATCCGTGCGCCGCCTGCGACCGTCCCGGACAGAGGACAGCGCGCGCGGCAATTCGGGTCAAGCCCGGGCCGTGCATCCTTCAGGAGCCAGCACGCCCGTTTGGAGTCTTCTCCGTGGTGCAAGTCATCAAGACACACCTGCCCGGCCGCAGCCGGGCAGCTGCCCCCGCGCGGCTGTTCGCGCGGCTTTCCGCACGACTGGGCCGCCTGCCGCTGGTGGCACGCCTGTGCGCTGCCTTTGCCCTGGTGTACCTGTTCGGTGCCGCGGTCGGGTTGACCGGGATCGCCAACCTGGTCTCGATCAAGGCGCGCACCGACACCCTGTACCAGCACGACATGCACGGTGCCATCTCGGCCGAGCGCGCGCAGTCGGCACTGGCCACCCTCGGCCGTGCCCAGCTGGCGTTGACCATGGCCACCAGCAGCACCGAGCGCGACGATGCCGCCGCCGACGTCGCGCTCGGCCTGTCGCAGCTCGATGCTGCGCTGGCCGGCGTACGCCAGGCCGCCGCAGCACAGGCCGCGCCGCTGCTGCGCGAACGCCAGCGCACCGGCGAGCTGGTGCAGGCCTACGTGGCGCTGCTGCGCAAGCAGCCGCTGGACTCGCTGCAATTCGACAGCGCGGTCTCGGTCGACGGCCACTTCGTTACTGAACAGCTGCAATCCCTCAGCCGGCAGGTGGAAGCCGTGCGCCAGCAGCAGGAACAAAAGGCCGCCGCCACTGTGGCCAGCGTGGCGGCCAGCCAGCTGCGCGCGCAGGCATGGATGGCCGCCCTGCTCGGCGCCAGCCTGCTGGCGGCCGCCGCGCTGGCGTGGATCGCTGCGCGCAGCCTGCGTGCCGAACTTGGCGGCGAGCCGCGCGACGCCGCCGAGATCGCTCGCCGCATAGCCGCCGGCGACCTGACCGCCACCATTGCCCTGCGCCCGTCGGACCACAGCAGCATGCTGCACCACGTGGCCCGCATGCGCGACCAGCTTGCCGGCGTACTGGCCCGTATCCAGGCCAGCGCCCAGGAGATCACCGCGGCCAGCCAGCAGATCGCCGAAGACAACCACGCCTTGTCGGCGCGCACCCAGCGGCAGGCCAGCGCGCTCGATGCCACCACCGGCAGCATGCAGGCACTGGCAGCACGCGTGGCCGACGCGCACGCCCAGGCCACCGAATCGAGCCAGATGGCCAGCCAGGCACGCGCCGCCACCGATGCCGGCGCTGCCGTGGTGCAGCAGATGCGCGGCGCGATGGATACGCTGCACGGCCACTCGCGCCATATCGCCGAGATCGTCGGCGTGATCCAGGGGATCGCCTTCCAGACCAATATACTGGCGCTGAATGCCGCGGTGGAAGCGGCCCGCGCCGGCCCCGCCGGCCGCGGCTTCGCGGTGGTCGCGCAAGAAGTGCGCGCGCTGGCCCAGCGCAGCGCCGATGCGGCGCGCGAGATCGACGGCATCGTCAGCACCGCTACACACGAGATCGAGCAAGGCGCGCGCCTGAGCGCCAGCGTGGTGGCGGCGATGGACCGCATCGCGGCTACCGTCGGGCACAGCCATGCGCTGGCCGAGGCCTTGCGCACGCTTGCCGACGAGCAGGCCGGCAGCGTGCAGGCCGCCGGGCAATCCGTATCGCAGCTGCGCCAGACCGCCCAGCAGAACGCGGCGCTGGTCGATGAGCTGGCCAGCCAGGCAGCCCGGCTGGACCAGCACGCAGCGGCACTGGCCGACGATGTGGCCCGCTTCCGCTTCTAGTGCGTGTCATCTTTGTAACGGGCAGATGTGTCTGGGCGAAACATTTGTCATGGCGACGTAACCGGCATTTACGTCTACCCCGATAAAGTTACAGATCTGTTTCAACTGAACCCGTGCCGGTTACGTGTCAGCCTGCCCGTGGCGAGTAATCTTGGTTCACACCAACTGAACTGTCACCCGCACAGGAAACCATGGCTGAACGACTCATCATGCTGGACGTACCCGGCGTCCTGTATTCCGACCGCTCCCGCACCCGCCTCGGCGGCATTCCGGATTCGGGCACGCTGCGCGACGTCCGGTTCTTTGATCCTGTCGCGCTGGGGTTCGTACGCAGGTTGTTCGGCGTGGCCGGCGCCCGCGTGGTGGTGTCCGACGCCTGGCGCCGCGGCACGCCCGCGGCAATCCTGCAGCAGCTGGACCTGCAGGTCGAAGCCATGACCCCGCCGGCCGCAGGCGGCCATGGTGCGGAGATCGAAGCTTATTTCGCCCAGGGCGCCAAGCCGGTTCACTACGTGATCATTTCCTGCGCCGCCCCGGAGTCGATGCCCGAGGCCTTGCGCGAGCATCTCGTCACCGTTGACCCGGCTGCCGGGCTGACCCTGGAGAACTTCCAGCAGGCGCTCGGCATCCTGGGCGTGGCCTGCCCGTCCACGGTGATGCCTGCACCGAAAATGGATGCCGGCCTGAAGGCCAAGCTGGCCCAGCTGCAGCAGCTCGCCCGGGAAAATCCGGCCCGCTTTGGCGGCGCACTGGCACCGGCACGCGAGCGCACGCCCGTCCCCGCCTGATCCGCACCAGCAGCACATCCCGACGGGGCGCCATAAAGCGCCCCGTTTGCATTGGTGCGCCCGCCACGCGCCCCCGATCCCGTATCATGCTCGGTTTCACCGGAACACAGTCAGGACGCCGCCATGCCTCACCTCGTCATCGAACTCACCGAAAACACCCGCCTGAACTGCTCGCAGGAAGAGTTGCTGGATGAAGCCAATGCCGCCCTGCTGGCCTCCGGACAGTTCCAGGAGGCGGACATCAAGTCGCGCTGCGTCACGCTGTCGACTTACCGCCAGGGCGTGGACGCGGTCGAGCGGGCCTTTGTCCACGCGCGCCTGTCGATCCTGGACGGCCGCGACACCGCCGTGCGCCAGGCGCTGGCGCAGGCCGTCTGCGACGTGATCGCCGAAGCCGTGCGCGCCGGCTCCGGCACCGGCCAGGACGTGCAGGTGTCGGTAGAGGTCTGCGAGATGGCGCGGGCAACCTATGCCAAGCAGGTGGTGGCCTGAGTTTGCGGACCGGATGGTGGCCGCCAAATAAAAAACCCGCAGCCATTGCGGCCGCGGGCGGAAGCTTCAGGAAGACTCCGGAAGCTCTGTCATGGGGAGCGCCCCCGCACCCATGACCTGACCGATTCTAGGGGGGCGCCCGTCCTGTCCATTTGACGCAGGTTAAACTTGCTCCAGTCGGATCCGGTTGCGGCCAGCCTGGCATGAATCACCGGGCGGCCGGCATCAACCCGGGTCGGTCACCTCCTGCGGGGCAACGGCAGTGCGCACAGGCGCCAGCCCGTCCCTACCCTCCGTGCCGTGCGCGTCGTCGGCAAGCACTGACCGCACAATCTCGGCAAACGCCGCGTCCGCTTCCGGCATCGGCAGCAGCATCCAGACATGGAACATTCCCTCGCCCTCGTGATACCGAAGCGGCAGGCCCTGCTCGTCGGCCATCTGGCGGAACTTCCTGCAGTCGGGCAGCAGGATGTCATGGGTGCCGATAAACAACGTGGTGGGCGGCAACCCGCGCAACACGCCGTGCATGGGACTGACCTGCGGCAGGGTGACCGGATCCGCGCCGGCATAGACGCGCCCGCATTCAATGCCCCCGGGGCGTGACAGCATCGGGTCGAACGGCTCCAGGGCATCGATGCCGGGATTGTCGCCGGTGGCATCCAGGAACGGCGACAGCAACACCAGCCGCCGCGGCAGCGGCTGGCCGCTGTCGCGCAGCACCTGTGCCAGCGCCAGTGCCATGCCGCCGCCAGCGGAATCGCCCATGACGGTCAGGTCTGCGCCCGGATGGCGCTGCTGCAGCACCTGCCACAGCGGCACCATGGCCGCGAACACGTCGCGGTGGGTATGTTCAGGCGCCAGCGGATAGACCGGCACCGTCACCGCGCAGCCAAGCGCGTCCACCAGCTTGCCGATGAAATCCCAGTGCTGGCTGACGATGTCGAAGACATAGCCGCCGCCGTGCAGGTAAAGGATATGGCGGGATTTACCGTGCGCAGGCCCGCCCCTGGGCCGCACGGTGTAGACCTCCATTCCGGCGATCCGCTCCTCGCTGACCGCATGCCGCGCACGCAGGCGCCGGGACGGATAGGCGCGTCCGACGATACGGCGCCGCCGGATTTCATCATGGAGCGCCTGGGCGCTGGCAAACCGCCGCTTGCGGCGGACCAGGCGCAAGGCAAGCCGCCACAGCTGGCTTTGCAGACTTGGCATCGTGTCTCCTCCCGCGCCGGTCTGTCGCCGGCGGCTGAAAATGCAGGAACGCGCGGCACGTATTGCGCTCGCGCATAAAAAAAGGAGCCGGCAAGCGGCTCCTTTTTTGTCAGAACAACGTGGCGCAGATCAGGCTGCGGCGTCCTTCAGCTTCTTCAGCGGACGGACCTTGACCTTGACGCTGGCCGGCTTGGCCGGGAACCAACGCTCTTCACCGGTGAACGGGTCCTTGCCGAAACGCTTCTTCTTGGCCGGCACTTGCTGCGCCGTGACCTTCAGCAGGCCGGGCAGCGTGAACTCGCCAGCGCCCTTCTTGTTCAGCGCGCCGATGATGGTGGTTTCCAGGTGGGCCAGCACCGTCTTCACGGCCTTGGCTTCCAGTTGGGTCTGGGCTACCAGGTGAGCGACCAGGCTCGACTTGTTGAAGGTGTCCTTCAGCGGGCGCGCAACGGGCGCAGCGGCGGGAGCAGCCTTCTTGGCCGGCGTGGCCTTCTTGGCGGCAGCCTTCACGGGTGCCTTGGTTGCCGCGGCCTTCTTGGCAGCGGGCTTGGTTGCAGTCTTCGCGGTCGGTTTCGCTTTGGTCGCCATAT
Organism: Cupriavidus necator; assembly: GCF_016127575.1. Lineage (NCBI taxonomy): Bacteria > Pseudomonadati > Pseudomonadota > Betaproteobacteria > Burkholderiales > Burkholderiaceae > Cupriavidus > Cupriavidus necator. The sequence goes on along the minus strand of NZ_CP066019.1, from coordinate 1,331,622 downwards.
CGATATTCGTAAGTTGAACAGATGGGTGTCGGCAGGTGTTTCGCATTGCTTCTCAGCGTTGCGCAATCGTCTGCTCGACGCCCACTGAATCATAGCGGAAAGTACCGTAAGTCAAGGGGTTTTCGTGCATTCGAAACGTAAAACCCCGTGAAAACCCCGGGTTTTGTCGCGGCTTTGCCTCAGTGGAAACGCGAATACGGCCTACGTACCCCCGTTTTGGCGTTCGCGGCAGGCTCTTCGGTGCCTGTGCGCGCAGCGATGCGCGTGCTGCGGCGCTACCGTTTGCTGCCTGGTCACGAGGGTTTCGTTCAGCCCGCATTCAGGCAATCTGAGGCAAACTCCGGGCCATGAAGTTCAACTTCCCGGCCCTCCTGCGCCCCGGCGTGCTGGTCGCTGCGGCGCTGCTGGCGCTGGCGGCGATGCCGGCCGCGCACGCCGACAAGGACGCCGACCGCGCCCGCGCGGCCGTGCAGTCCGGCGAAATCCTGCCGCTGTCGCGCATCCTGGAAACGGTATCGCGCCAGTACGAGGGCGACGTCATCGGCGTTGAGCTGGACCGCGACGACGGCATCTGGCAATACGAGGTCAAGCTGCTGTTGCCGGGCGGTTCGGTGGCCAAGCTCGAGTACGATGCACGCACGGCCGCCCTGCTCAAGGCGAAGGGGCGTGGGCTGGAAAACGCCCGCCGCAAACCCTGACCGACAGGAAACCCCGATGCGCATCTTGCTGGTCGAAGACGAAGCCGCCCTCGCCGCCCAGGTCCGCGCCAGCCTGGCCGAGGCCGGCTATGCCGTCGACGTGGCCGCGGACGGCCTGGATGCCTGCCACCTGGGCGAGCAGGAGCCCTACGACGCCGTCATCCTGGACCTGGGCCTGCCGCGGCTGGACGGCCTTTCGGTGCTGCGCCGCTGGCGCGCCGCGCAGGTCGGCGTGCCGGTGCTGATCCTGACCGCGCGCGACAGCTGGACCGAGAAGGTCGAAGGCATCGATGCCGGCGCCGACGACTACCTGGCCAAGCCATTCCGCATGGAAGAGCTGCTCGCGCGCATCCGCGCGCTGATCCGGCGCGCGCACGGCATGCCGGCGCCGGAGCTGCAATGCGGCCCGGTGCGGATGAATCCGCGCGCAGGCAAGGTCACCGTCGACGGCACGCCGGTGGCACTGACCTCGCATGAATTCCGCGTGCTGGACTACCTGATGCACCATCCCGGCGCCATCGTCAGCAAGACCGCGCTGACCGAGCATATCTATGCCCAGGACTTCGACCGCGACAGCAACACCATCGAGGTCTTCGTCGGGCGGCTGCGCCGCAAGCTTGGCGTGGATGTCATCGAGACCGTGCGCGGCCAGGGCTACCGCATGCGGCCGCCGTCGCCACCGCAGCCCTAGATGCCGGCCCGCCTGCGCCGATCCCTTGCGCTGCGCCTGCTGGCAGTGGCGGCGGTCTGGCTGGCAGCGGCGCTGGGCGCCAGCGGCTGGCTGCTGTCGACGCTGTTCGAGCGCCACGTCAACAACACCTATGTGCGCCAGCTCGACCACCAGTTGGCGGGCCTGGCCGCGGCGCTGGACTGGAGCGCCGACGGCAAGCTGGTCCTCACCCGTACCCCCGCCGATCCCCGCTACGAGCTGCCCTACTCCGGCACCTACTGGCAGGCGCGCGCGCCGGGCGCGCTGCTGCGCTCGCGCTCGCTGTGGGATACGGAAATGCCGGTGACGGTGGAGCGCCGCCTTGCCGGCGCCCAGGCCGACGTGCGCCCGGGCCCCGGCAACCAGTCGTTGCTGGTGGTGTCGCGGCAACTGGTGCTGCCGTCCGCGGATACCCCGGTAGAGATCTCGGTGGCACTGGACCGGACCGAGCTGCGTGCCGCGCGCCGCAGCTTCAACCGGACGCTGGCGTGGTCGCTGACGGCGCTGGGACTGGGGCTGATGCTGGCGGTTGCGGCGCAGGTGAAGTTTGGGCTGGCGCCGCTGGCGCGGCTGCGGCGCGCGCTGGGCACGATGCAGGCGCGGCGCGAGGCACGCCTGGGCGGCAACTGGCCCACCGAAGTCGAACCCCTGGTGGCCGAGATCAATGCCCTGCTGGCACGCAACACTCAGGCGCTGGAACGCTCGCGCCGGCAGGCGGCGGACCTGGCGCACGCGGTCAAGACGCCACTGGCAGTGCTCGCCAACGAGGCCGCGGCGCTGCCGGGGGCGCCGGCGCATGCCGTGGCGGCGCAGGTCGAAGCGATGCGCCGGCAGGTCGACCGCCATCTGGCACGCGCCCGCGCCGCGGGCGCCGCGGCGGCGCGCGGCCAGCGTATCGATGCCGGCGCGCCGGTGCGGGAGCTGACCCGAGCACTGGCGCGGCTGCACGCTGAGCGCGCGCTGGCGCTGACGGTTGAAGGCGCCGGGCACTTTGCCGGCGACCGGCAAGACCTGGTCGAAATACTCGGCAACCTGCTCGACAATGCCTGCCAGTGGGCGCGCACGCGCGTGCGCGTCACGCTGCAGGAAGCGGATGGCGAGCTCGAAATACTGGTCGAGGACGACGGCCCGGGCATGCCGCCGGAGGCGCAGGCACTCGCCACCGCCCGCTTTGGCCGGCTCGACGAGGCCGCTGCCGGCAGCGGGCTGGGCCTGGCGATCGTGACGGAAATCGCCGCGATGTACGACGGCAGCCTGGCGCTGGCATCGAGCCCGCTGGGCGGGCTGGCGGCGCGGCTGCGGCTGCCGGCGGGGCTGCCCTGATCAGTGCGCGCGGGCGGCCATGGCCTCGCGCGTGCCGCGTGCCAGCCCCAGCGCAAAGGCGGTTTCCGCCACCAGGAACAGCGGACCGATCAGCAGGCCGACCAGGTCGTCGACGAAGGCCGGCTTGCGCCCCTCGTAATAGTGGCCGATGAACTGGATCACCCATCCCACCACGAACAGGCCAAGGCCGATGGCAAGCCACCAGGCGGTGGGCATCGCCGCGATGTGGGCGCCGGCATAGAGGAAGAACGCCAGGATGACCGCCATCGCCACCCCGAACACCAGCGACAGGCGCAGGTAGAACAGGCACGACAGGATGTACAGCAGCATCGCCGGCGTCAGGTAGGCAGAGCCGTCGCCCAGCGGCAGCGCCGGGCGCGCCAGCAGCGTCGTCACTGCCAGCACGATCATCGGAATGCCAATGAAGTGCGTAAAGACGTTGCGCGGGTCGCGATGGTAGGCGGCGTAGTTGGCCAGGTGTTCGATCAGGGTTTTCACGGGGGTATCTCCTTGTATGCGCAGGCGTGCGCGTGCCGCGCCGCAAGGGCGGCCGGACGCTGCCGCCTGCTGCTGCGCGGCGGGCGGGATGTGGATTTATAGTAGTGGGCGCGCACAGTCTGGTCTGTCAGGTTTTTGACAGTCCGGACCGTCGCAGCGTGCCCTTGTGTGTCCCTGCTGACACCCGGCACAACCCCATATGAAAGGAGACCGGCATGGGACTGGCGAGCCCGCCGCAACGCCCTCAACCGCAACTCGCCGGCAAACTGCCCGGCACGGTGCCGCCGCGCGACGATGCGCTTGCTGCCGTACGTGCCGGCGCCTGGTTCAGCCAGTTGCCGCCCGCACTGCGCCAGGCACTGCTCGATGACGGCAGCCTGCGCCGGCTGGTGGCCGGCGAGACGCTCTTTGCCCGCGGCGACCGTTTCGACGGCCTGTATTGTGTCGCCAGCGGCACCATGCAGATCCACGCCAGCGGCGAATCGGGCAAGGCGGCGTTGCTCGGGCTGCTGGAACCCGGCACCTGGTTCGGCGAGATCTGCCTGTTCGACGGCCTGCCGCGCACCCACGACGCGCGCGCGGTCAGCGCCACGACACTGTGGCATGTGACGCGCTCCAGCCTGGAGCAGCGCCTGGCGCAGCAGCCGGCATGGTGGCAGGCCTTCGGGCAATTGCTGGCAGCCAAGACGCGCCAGGCCTTCAACTATGTCGAGGAAGCGCAGTTGCTGCCGCCGGCGGCCCGCATTGCCCGGCGCCTGGCCGCGATCGCACATGGCTACGGCAACCTGCCGCAGATCCAGGCCACGCAGCGCGTGCGCATCCCGCAGGAGCAGCTGGCGCAGATGCTGGGCCTGTCACGCCAGACCGTGAACCACGCGCTGCGCGAACTGGAAGCGCGCGGGCTGCTGCGGCTGGAGTATGGCGGCATCGAACTGCTTGACCTGCCGGCGCTGGAAGCGCTCAACTGAACGCATCGCACCGGAGCCCCGCACACCATGATGACCCTGGACGCACCCCAACAGGATGCCTGGCTCGCGCGCCTCGGCATCGCCGCCCCGCCCTCGCCCACGCTGGAAGCGCTGGATATCGTACTGGCCGCGCACCTGGCCAGCATTCCGTTCGAAAACGTCGATCCGCTGCTGCGACGGCCAGTACGGATCGAGCTGGATGCGGTCTTCGACAAGCTCGTCGCGCGCCGTCGTGGCGGCTACTGCTTTGAACTCAATACCCTGCTTGCGGCCGGGCTGAGCGCGCTCGGCTACGTTGTGACGCCGCTGGCCGCGCGCGTGCGCTGGGGCGTTCCCGACGACGTGCCGACCGCGACCTCGCACATGCTGCTGCGGGTGGAGGTGGCGCATCGCAGCTACCTCGCCGATGTCGGCTTCGGCGGCCCCACGCCATACAGGGCGATGCCGCTGTCCGAGCCGGCCGATGACAGCTTCCCCTACCGTCTGGCGCCTTCGCCGCCGCAGACCTCCGCCACCGCGTTCCACAGCTACGACCTGGAGGCGCGCGGCGATGCCGGCTGGATCAAGGTCTACCGCTTCGACCTGACACCGCAGCCGTGGATCGATTTCGTGCCGCGCAACTGGTATGTATCGACGCACCCTGACAGCGTATTCCTGCAGCGGCTGATGGCCGCGCGCACCGACGGCGGCACCCGCGTGACGCTGGCCGACGGCGAGCTGGCCGAGCGCGCAGCTGACGGCACCGTGCGCCGAACCCGGCTGGCCTCGCCCGAGGCCGTGGTGCAGGCCTTGTCGGATCGCTTTGGCGTGCTGCTGGACGATGAGCTGCGGCGTGGCCTGGCCGACGCCCTGCCAGCGCTGCTGGCGCCCGCAACGGCATCCTCTGGCACCTGAGGCGCCATTATTCTGCTATGCAGCATGCCTGCCATGCACGGCGCGCATTGCCCGCAGAAAGAATCCTGATATGGCCGGCGCACGGCACCCGGGCCTGTGGACTGGGGCCAGCGGCGCCACCATAATGTCCCGGCGATGCTGCCTGCGGGCGCGTCGCCAGGACAAAGCCGGCCCCTGACGCCGGCGCAGCCATACAGGAGACTCCATGTCATTGTTTGATCTGACGGGCAAGGTTGCCATCGTCACCGGCTCCTCGCGCGGGATTGGCCGCGCCATCGCCGAGCAGATGGCCGTCCAGGGCGCCAAGGTGGTCATTTCTTCGCGCAAGATCGAGGCCTGCCAGGAAGTGGTGGATGCCATCAACGCCCGCCACGGCGCCGGCACCGCGATCGCGGTCCCTGCCAATATTTCTTCAAAGGACGACCTGCAGCGCCTGGTCGACGAGACCAACCGCGCCTTCGGCAAGATCGACGTGCTGGTCTGCAATGCCGCGTCCAACCCGTACTACGGGCCCATGAGCGGCGTGTCGGACGACCAGTTCCGCAAGGTGCTGGACAACAACGTCATCTCCAACCACTGGCTGATCCAGATGGTGGCCCCGCAGATGATCGACCGCAAGGACGGCTCGATCATCATCGTGTCGTCGATCGGCGGCCTGCGCGGCTCGCCCACCATCGGCGTGTACAACATCTCCAAGGCCGCCGACTTCCAGCTGGCGCGCAACCTCGCCGTAGAGTTCGGGCCGCACAACGTGCGCGTGAACTGCATCGCGCCGGGGCTGATCAAGACCGACTTTGCGCGCGCGCTGTGGGAAGATCCCGAGCGCTACAAGCAGTCCACCCAGGGCGCGCCGCTGCGCCGCATCGGCGAACCCGTCGAGATTGCCGGGGCGGCGGTCTACCTGGCGTCGGCGGCCAGCACCTTCATGACCGGCCAGGCGCTGGTCGTGGACGGCGGCGTGACCATCTGAGCGTCTGACCCCAGCGTTGCGGGCGCCGGCCTTGAGGCCGGCGCCCGCCGCTTTCCTGCATTTCCCTCAACCTGCAATGCAGTTCCGGGAGGCAGTCATGTCGAGCAATCCGCAGTTGGCCGGCACCTGGCCGGTCATGTCGCTGGCCGAGGCCCACGCCCGGCTTACCGCGCCCGGCGCGCCGTTCGAAACCGAAACGCGCGTGATCCGCGGCATCCCCACCACCGTCTGGAAGAACGCACCGCCCACGCTGCGCGAGCTGTTGCTGAACACGCGCGCGTTTGCCGACCGCACCTTCGTGGTCTATGAGGACGAGCGCGTCTCCTACGATGCCTTCCGTCGCGCCGCCATCGCCCTCGCCCATGCACTGGTGCGCGATGGCGTGCGCAAGGGCGACCGCGTGGCCGTAGCCATGCGCAACCTGCCTGAATGGCCGGTGGCGTTCTACGGCGCGCTGCTGGCGGGTGCCATCGTGACGCCGCTCAATGCCTGGTGGACCGGGGCCGAGCTGGAGTACGGCCTGGCCGATTCCGGCAGCCGCGTGGCGATCGTCGATGCCGAACGGCTCGACCGCATCCTGGAACACCTGCCGGGCTGCCCGGCGCTGGAACGCATCTATGCCTCACGTGCCGGCGGCACCGCGGCCGAGCCGCGCGTGGCCCCGCTGGAAAGCGTGATCGGCTGCCCGGCTGACTGGGCCGCGCTGCCAGACCAGGCGCCGCCGCAGGTCGATATCGATCCGGACGACGACGCCACCATCTTCTACACCTCGGGCACCACCGGCAAACCCAAGGGCGCGCTCGGCACGCACCGCAACTCCACCAACGTGGCCGTTGCAGGCAGCTTCAGCCCGATGCGCAACCTGTTGCGCCGGGGCGAGCCGATTCCCGCGCCGGACCCCGCCGCGCCGCAAAAGGCCATGTTGCTGGCGGTGCCGTTCTTCCATGTCACCGGCTGCATGGCGGTGCTCAACGGCGCCATCGCCACCGGCGGAAAGATCGTGCTGATGCACCGCTGGGACGCGCTGCGCGGCATGGAGCTGATCGAGCGCGAGCGCTGCACCGCGGCCGGCGGCGTGCCCACCATCGCGTGGCAGATCCTGGAGCATCCGGAGCGCGGCCGCTTCGACCTGTCCTCGCTGGAGAACGTCAACTACGGCGGCGCGCCGGCATCTCCCGAACTGGTGCGGCGCATCGGTGAGGTATTCCCGCTGGCCGCTCCCGGCATCGGCTGGGGCATGACGGAAACGTCGTCCACCTTCACCAGCCACAGCGCCGAGGAATACGTGATGCGCCCGGACAGCAGCGGCCCGGCGCTGCCGATCGGCGAGATGAAGGTGGTGGACGGGCACGGCCGCGCCTTGCCACCCGGCGCAACCGGCGAGCTGATGGCGCGCGGTGCCAATGTCGTGCGCGGCTACTGGAACAAGCCCGAGGCCACGGCGCAGACCTTTGCCGACGGCTGGCTGCGCACCGGCGACATTGCGCGGCTGGATGAGGAAGGCTACGTCTATATCGTCGACCGGATGAAGGACATGCTGATCCGCGGCGGCGAGAACATCTACTGCATCGAGGTGGAAAGCACCCTGTACGAGCATCCCGCGGTGATGGATGCCGCGGTGGTCGGACTCGCGCACAAGACGCTGGGCGAAGAACCGGCCGCGGTGATCAGCCTGAAGCCCGGCATGCAGGCAAGCGAGGCCGAGCTGCAGGATTTCGTGCGCACCCGGCTGGCGGCATTCAAGGTGCCGGTGCGTATCCTGATTTACCAGGAGATGCTGCCGCGCAATGCCAATGGCAAGATCCTGAAGTCGAACCTGCGCAAGCTGTTCGACGCTGCCACCTGAGCTGCGGCAGGAGCGCCGACTCGACAAGAACAACAAGGAACGACAAATTGACGGAACAAGCAAAGCGTGACCACTCCCCGTCCGCCCCGGTGCGGGCAACTATCGCGGTGGCACTCGCCGCCCTGGTGGCTGGCTGCGCCGCCGGCGGCACCAACCTGTCCGCGGTGCCGGAACTGCGCCCGGGCGTGCCTGCCGGCTACCTGGCTACCGACGCGCGCCCGGACAGCCTGAAGCTGCTGCCCGCGCCGCCGGCGCAGGGCTCGGCAGCGCTGGCGCTGGATGAGGATGCCGCGCGGCAGGCCGGGACGCTGCGCGGTTCACCGCGCTGGCAAGTGGCTGGCGAGGATGCCGTGTTGACGTTCCCGCAGGCCGCCAGCGCATTCTCCTGCGCGCTGGGCGTGCCGGTCAGCGAGAAAGAAACGCCGTACCTGAACATCCTGCTGCGCCGCAGCCTGGTCGATGCCGGCCTGTCCACCTACAAGGCCAAGGACCACTACAAGCGCACACGCCCCTTCGTTGCCAACAAGACCCAGATGTGCACGCCGGCCGAGACCGCCAAGCTGGAAAAGGACGGTTCGTACCCGTCCGGCCACAGCGCCATCGGCTGGGCCTGGGCGCTGATCCTGGCTGAGGTCGAGCCGGAACGCGCCAATGACATCCTGGCGCGCGGGCGCGCGTTCGGCCAGAGCCGCGTGGTCTGCAACGTGCACTGGCAAAGCGATGTCAACGAGGGCCGCATGATGGCCGCGGCAACGGTGGCGCGGCTGCATGCCGACCCCACCTTCCGCGCCGACCTGGACCGCGCCCGCCGCGAAGTGGCGGCGGCACGCGCCAGCGGCGCGCGCCCGTCGCGCGACTGCCAGGCGGAGAGCGCGGCGCTGGCGCCCTGATCCACCAGGTGCCGGGGCCGGCTGCTGCAGGGTTACTTCACCGGGATAACCGTGCCGGCCGGCACCGGCACGGCGGTGACGCTGTTCTGCGGGCTGCCGCTGACAATGCGGTCGGAGTACGTCAGGTACACCAGCGTATTGCGCTTGCGGTCGACCGCGCGCACGACATGCAGGGCCTTGAACAGGATCGACATGCGTTCGGAGAAGACGTTGTCCTGTTGCCGGATCGGCCCCTTGAAGGCAATCGTGGCCACCTGCCGGCAGGCGATCGATGCCTCCGGCGGGTCTTCGGCCATGCCCAGCTGGCCCTTGATGCCGCCCGTGCGGGCGCGCGACACATAGCAGGTCACGCCGTCCACCTGGGGGTCGTCATAGGCTTCGATCACGACCTTGTCGGAGCCGGTCATGCGGAAATTGGTACTGACGCTGCCGATCTCCTCGGCGTGGGCGCCCGAGGCGGCCGTCAGACAGACGACGGCCAGGACCGTGCGGATGCGATTGCAGTAGCGCTTCATGGCGGGGGTATTCAGGTCACCGACGACTTGATGTCGTCGTGGCGCTTTTCCATTTCCTGGCGCAGCGCGCGGCGCTGCTGGGCGGCGGCAAAGCGCTGGCGCTCCACCTCGTCGCGCGGCTCCAGCGGCGGCACCTCGGCCGGCGTGCCGTTGTCGTCCACGGCCACCATGGTGAAGTAGCAGCTGTTGGTATGGCGCACCAGCTTGCTGCGGATATTTTCCGTCACCACCTTGATGCCGATTTCCATCGAGCTGCGGCCGGTGAAGTTGACCGAGGCCAGGAAGGTCACCAGCTCGCCCACGTGGATCGGCTGGCGAAACACCACCTGGTCGACCGACAGCGTTACCACGTAGCGGCCGGCGTAGCGGCTGGCGCACGCATAGGCAACCATGTCCAGGTACTTGAGGATGGTGCCGCCGTGGACGTTGCCGGAGAAGTTGGCCATGTCCGGCGTCATCAGCACGGTCATGGAAAGCTGGTGGGACAGATCGTTCATGATGCGGGTACGGATTGCGGGGGCGGGATTTCTGGGGCGAACCTGCGACGGCGGCATTGCCTGACTGCACGCCGGAACGCTGGCGCCGGCAGTTTAACCCGGATCGTGCCCGCCGTTGCCGGCTGCAGCCCGGTACCGGCAGGCGTGGCCGTGCCAGGCAACAAAAAAGCGGCCTGCAAGGCCGCTTTTCACGCTGTGGACGCAAACTGCTTACTTCTTCTTGTTCACCGCGTCCTTGAAACCCTGCCCGGCAGAGAACTTGACCGTCTTGGCGGCCGGGATCTTGATGGTTTCACCGGTGCGCGGATTGCGGCCGGTGCGGGCGGCGCGTTTGCCGGCGCTGAAGCTGCCAAAGCCCACCAGCGTCACCGAATCGCCCTTTGCCACTGCCTTCTTGATACTGTCCAGCGCTGCGTTGAGCGCGCGCTCGGCGGCGGCATTGCTCAGTTCTGCTTCCGCGGCGATGGCCGATACCAGTTCACCTTTATTCATGGCTGATTTCCCTTGTTGGTCGTCGTCACCGATGTGCGTGCCTCGCGGCAAAGCCATCGATCGGCGCAGTCTAATCTGCCCGTCGCGCGTAGAGCAATCCCCAGTGGCACCAATGCGACAAAAAAACCCGCAAATCCTTGATTGAGGCCGGTTAGCGGGCAATTTTCCACGCTTTTCCCGCTTGCCAGAAGCCGGCTTTGCCGGGCCGTCCCGCAGCGCGGCAACGCCAGACCGGCCCGCGCGTGGGGCAAACCAGCAGCATAGGATAGATTCCCACAAATGGGGCGCCGCACCATAACGGTTCAGCCCGCGCCGCCGTTTCGCGCCATTTTGGCGCATCTGCACTATCACGGCGATGCCAGCGGCAACGCTACCAGCAGCGCCCGCCCCTGCCTGCGCGCGGCATTCCGGTGCGGTTTTACCCGACAAGGTGCACATGGCACCAGGATGCGGCCGTTGCTGGAATGCTTTTTGCGTACTCACGCTCCCATTTTGAGCATGAGGTCACTATGGACGACTGGAAGACCGGCACCGACGCCCTGTTTATACTGCTAGGCGCCATCATGGTGCTGGCCATGCACGCCGGCTTCGCCTTCCTGGAACTGGGCACGGTGCGCAAGAAGAACCAGGTCAACGCACTGGTAAAGATCCTGGTGGATTTTGCAGTTTCGACCATCGCCTATTTCTTTATCGGCTACACCATTGCCTACGGCGTGCAATTCATGTCCGGGGCCGAAACGCTGGCGCAGAAAAACGGTTACGAACTGGTCAAGTTCTTTTTCCTGGCGACATTTGCCGCGGCCATTCCTGCGATTATCTCGGGCGGTATTGCCGAGCGTTCACGCTTCAACCCGCAACTGGTCGCCACCTTCGTGCTGGTAGGTTTTGTCTATCCGTTCTTCGAAGGCATCGCCTGGAACCAGCGCTATGGTGTGCAGGACTGGATTACGCGCGTGGCCGGCGCGCCATTCCATGACTTCGCCGGCTCGGTGGTGGTGCATGCGCTGGGCGGCTGGATCGCGCTGCCCGCGGTGCTGCTGCTGGGCGCACGGCGCGGGCGCTACCAGAAGGACGGCCGCATCAGCGCCCATCCGCCCTCAAACATCCCGTTCCTGGCGCTAGGCGCCTGGGTGCTGGCGGTGGGCTGGTTCGGCTTCAACGTCATGAGCGCGCAGACGGTCGACAAGGTCAGCGGCCTGGTGGCAATCAACTCGCTGATGGCAATGGCCGGCGGCACGCTGGCGGCCTGGGCGGCCGGACGCAACGACCCGGGCTTTGCCTACAACGGGCCGCTGGCCGGACTGGTGGCGGTGTGCGCTGGCTCGGACCTGATGCACCCGCTCGGCGCGCTGATCACCGGCGCGGTGGCCGGCGCGCTCTTTGTCTATATGTTCACGCTGGCGCAGAACAAATGGCATATCGATGACGTGCTCGGCGTGTGGCCTCTGCACGGGCTGTGCGGCGCCTGGGGCGGCATTGCCGCGGGCATCTTCGGGGCCAGGACGCTGGGCGGGTTGGGCGGTGTGTCGCTGGGCGCGCAGGCGATCGGCACCGTGCTTGGCATCGTGGTGGCGCTGGCCGGGGGCACCCTGGTATATGGCGCGCTGAAGAAGCTGGTGGGCATCCGGCTCGATGCCGAAGGCGAATTCAACGGAGCGGACCTGACCTTGCACCGGATTTCGGCAACGCCGGAACGGGAAACCAACTGGTAATGGCGTGCGGGCCGTCCTGATTTAAATTGACAAGCTGCGCAAGGCAGCTTGTCTTAACAATAATTTGCTTGCACTTCCGGTACGGCGTCTCAATAATTGCCGTGCCCATGTATTGCGCCGCAACAGCGCGCAGGGCTAGCACATTGCTGCCGGCTGAATCGGGGGATGTTGTGCCGGCGGCCGGCCGGACACCAACATGAAAGGACTACGCCGATGGATGCCACTACCTTCGATAACCTCAAGGCCTTGGTCGTCACCTACGCGACAGAATTCGGGGTCAAGATCCTGGCAGCCCTTGCCTTCTGGGTCATCGGCCGCTGGCTGATCCACTTTGTCGTGCGCATGGTGCAGAACGCGCTCGGCAAGCAGAAGGTCGATCCCACGCTGCTGCGCTATGTCGGCTCGATCGTCACCGTGACGCTGAACGTGGTGCTGGTGATCGGCATCCTTGGCTACTTCGGCATCCAGACCACGACCTTCGCCGCACTGATCGCCGCCGCTGGCGTGGCCATCGGCATGGCCTGGTCGGGGTTGATGGCGAACTTCGCTGCCGGTGCGTTCCTGGTGGTGCTGCGCCCGTTCAAGGTGGGAGACTTCGTGACGATCGGCGGCGTGACCGGCACGGTGCGCGAGATCGGCCTGTTCGCGACCTCGCTCGACACACCGGACAATGTGCAGACCGTGGTCGGCAACAACAAGATCTTCAGCGATACCATCCAGAACTTCACGGCCAACCCGTACCGGCGCGTGGAACTGAAAGCGCAGCTTGCCGGCAGCACCGACACCGCCCATGCGGCAGCGCTGCTGAAGGCCCGCATCGCGGAGATCCCCAACGTGCTGGCCGAGCCCCCGGTCGATGTCGAGATCCTGGAGTTCACGCTGGTCGGCCCGGTGCTGGCGGTGCGCCCGTACTGCCACAACGACCACTACTGGCAAGTCTATTTCGATACCAACCGCATCATCCGCGAGAGCTTCGGCCAGGCCGGCTATGCCGCACCAATGCCGGCGCAGATGGTGGTGGTGCAGCAGGCTTTGGCGCAGCAGGCCGCCGCGCAACAGGCTGCCTGACGACGGCTCGCAGACGGTATCAGCGGGGGCCTGAGCGCCCGTAGTATCGCATCAGCACCGCGCCCGCGCCGCAGGCTGCCATCACCACGCCCAGCGGCAGCGCGGTGCCGTCGCGCCACAGGCTGACTGCCGCGCCGCCCAGCGTCCCGAGTGAAAACTGCAGCGTGCCCATCAGCGCCGAAGCCGTGCCGGCGCGATGGCCCTGATGGGCGAGCGCCAGTGCCGACGCATTCGGCGATACGCAGCCGAGCGCGCCGATAAAGACGAAAAAGCCCGCCAGCAGCACCGGCAGCACCGCCACGCCTGCAAGCGCGGCAACAGCCAGCGCCAGGCCCGCCGCACAGGCAGCCAGCAGCGCGCCCCCGAGCACCTGATCGAGCGAGCGGCCGCGCACCAGCCTGGCGTTGAGCTGCGACATCGTGATCAGGCCCAGCGCATTGGCACCGAACACAAAACCGTAGTGCGACGGCGCAATGCCGTGCAGCTCGATCAGCACGAACGGCGAGCCGGAGATATACGCGAACATGCCCGCCGAGCCGAAACCCGCAGACAGCGAATAGCCGAGGAATTCGCGATCCCGCAGCAGCTCGGCGTAGCTTTTCGCCACCGTGCCGAGCCTCAGCGGCGCCGCATGGCGCCGGTCCAGCGATTCCTCCATGCGCAGGTGTACCAGCAGCAGGATCAGCATCCCTGCCACCGCCAGCACCCAGAAGATCGCGCGCCAGCCCGACACCGAGAGAATGGCGCCGCCGACGATCGGTGCCAGAATCGGCGCAACCCCCATCACCAGCATCAGCGACGAGAAGGCGCGCGCCGACTCATGCGCCTCAAGCCGGTCGCGGATCACCGCGCGTGCCATCACCATGCCGGCGCAGCCGCCCAGCGCCTGCAGGAAGCGCCACAGCATCAGCGACTCCACGCTGCGTGCCAGCGCGCAGCCCACCGCGGCGGCCACGTAGAGGCACAGGCCGACATAGAGCGGTGGCTTGCGCCCGAAGCGGTCGCTGAACGGCCCATAGAACGCCTGCCCCAGCGCCAGCCCCACCAGGAATGTGCCGAGGGTCAGCTGCACCTGGCCGATGTCCACGCCGAGATCGCCGGCCAGCGACGGAAAACTCGGCAGGTACATGTCGATCGACAACGGCGCGATCGCCATCAGCGAACCGCAGATCAGCAGCCAGGCAGGAAAGCGCGCGGCCGAGGCAGCGCTGGTGGAACGGAGCATGGGAAGTATCCGGGGGGAACGGCGTTGTCATGCACGGCCAGCCTGCTTGCGCCGCAGCCCGCGCCTGCAACCCGTGAAAAGACGCAATTGTTGCACAGCATAACGAAAGCGGTACGGCACTGGCGTAGCCGGTTTTGAAACAGTCGTTCAGAAAAACTGCCCCGCCAAGGTCGGGTTCGATGATGCTGGCGAAGTTGGCGCTATTGGTGAATAGTGGTGTCAGGTCATTTGCGATCACGGCAGCGCGAATCCGGCGCTGCGGATGCCCTTGCGGGGTGGCGCGGCTTTCACCTGTGGCAAGGTGGAGGGTACAATGCCAGCCTGTCGGCGCAAGCCACACCGTCGGCCACGCAGAGACGGACGACAGTATCGGTCCCGGCAACGTTAGCCTGCATGAGAATACGACACACGCCGCTTTCCGCTTCGCTAGGCCCGGCCGCACTCGCGGCTGCGCTGCTGTTGCCTCTGCCCCAGCCCGGCAACGCCGCGCCGGCGCAGGCGCGCAATGTCGCCGCCTCGGCGCCGGCCCCAGCGATCGATGAGGCCGACCCGCTGTCACGCATGCTCAAGGGCGCTGCCACTGGCCAGAACACCGGCGCCGCCGGCGTGCCTGAATTGCTGCGCAACACCACGCGGCCCGACAACGTGCTGGCACGCGCCTGCCGCCAGCTCAACGACGCCCTGCCAATCGAAATCGACGGAGAAACGCGGCTGCGCCGCTGCCAGTCGATCCCCGGCAAGCATGTGCTGTTCCAGCTGGAGCTCACCAACTACCGCGGGCCGATGCTGGACCTGGCCAGCTTCGAGGTCAACTACGCTGCGCCCCTGCAGCGCAATATCTGCGCCAACCGCGACGTCGAGATCCTGACCAAGCTAGGCATCAGCCTGATGTTCCGCTACATGACGCGCAAGGACCGTGGCGAGCGCCGCATCGGCGATGTCTACATCAACGCGCCCATCTGCACGGCCGCGCTGCGCTAGCCAATACAAACAAGAATCGATTGCAATTGATGCGGCACGGCACGCCGCCCGCGCAAAAGAAAGACGGCCCGCAGATGCGGGCCGTTCTCGTTTGGGTCAGTACCGCTCAGGCAGCGCGCGGGCGCAGCGGCAGCACGTTGGCCGCGCGCCGCACCAGGATGCGCGTGTCCTTCCAGCCGGCATCGGCCAGCGGCGAGCCCCACACCAGTTCATGCAGGCGTGCCAGTGCAAACGGATTGCCCAGCAGCACATGCTTCTGCGCGGGCGTCAGCGCGCGCGGGCCATGCGTGAGCGCATGCTCGACCAGGGCCTCATGGCGCTTGCGTGCCGATTCCGGCTGCACCACGCGCGGCGTGGCGGTCGCGCACATCAGCGCATTGGTAACCGGGTCCACCACGGCATCGACAAAGTCAGGCGTTTCGGCCGCGGCTTCGACATGCTGCTGCGTCTCGACGATCTCGCGCGGTACCTGCGTCTCCTCGGGGATCATGAAGAGGCCCGCATTGCGCGAGGCGCGACCGAACGACACCCGCGACAGCATCACCGACAACGGGATCGACAGCGCCAGCGAGCCCACGATCGGCAGCAGCCACAGCACGTAGGACGGGTTCAGCCAGTACACCAGGCCACCCCAAGCCAGGCCCAGGGCGGTGTGCCAGCCGTGGCGACGGAATGCTTCGCCCCAGCTGGTCTCGGCGTCTTCGCGCGGGGGCGACTTCCACGAGATGCCCCAGCCGCTGTACGCGGCGATCACGAACTTGGTGTGGAACAGCATGCGCGTGGGCGCCAGCAGCGCGGACAGCATCACCTCGATCAGCATGCTGGCAATCAGCTGCACCGCCCCGCCATAACGGCGCGCCTGCTTCAGCAGCAGCACCACGCTGGCCAGCTTGGGCAGGAACAGCAGCGTGGCCGTGGCGGAGAACAAGGCCAGCGCTTTTTCCGGATGCCATTCGGGCCAGGTCGGGAACAGCTGGTATTGCTGCGTGAAGTACTCCGGCGGCACCAGCGCGTGCTTGGCCAGCATCGCCGTGGACAGCAGCAGGAACAGCAGCCACAACGGCGCCGACAGGTAGGCCATGATGCCGGTCAGGAACACCGCGCGGTGCACCACGTGGAAGCCCTGCTTGAGCCACAGCCTGAAGTTCATCAGGTTGCCCTGGCACCAGCGGCGGTCGCGCTTGACCTCGTCCAGCAGGTTCGGCGGCAGTTCTTCGTACGAGCCTTCCAGGTCGTAGGCGATCCACACGCCCCAGCCGGCACGGCGCATCAGCGCGGCTTCGACAAAGTCGTGCGACAGGATCTCACCCGACAGCGGGCCGCGGCCGGGCAACGGCGCCAGCGCGCAGTGCTCGATGAACGGATGCACGCGGATGATGGCGTTATGGCCCCAGTAGTGCGATTCACCCAGCTGCCAGTAATGCAGGCCGGCCGTGAACAGCGGCCCGTACACGCGCGTGGCGAACTGCTGCACGCGCGCGTAGAGGGTCTCGCGACCCACTGCCAGGGGTGCGGACTGGATGATGCCCGCGCCGGGGTTGGCTTCCATCAGCCGCACCAGCGTGGCCAGGCAGTCGCCGCTCATCACGCTGTCGGCATCGAGTACCACCATGTAGCGGTACTTGCTGCCCCAGCGGCGGCAGAAGTCGGCCACGTTGCCGGTCTTGCGCTTCACGCGGTGGCGGCGCCAGCGGTAGAAGATGCGGCCAAAGCCGCCGACGGCGCGGCACAGCTCCATCCACGCGTCATGCTCGGCGGTGCGCAGGTCCGGATTGCCACTGTCCGACAGCACGATGAAATCGAAGTTGGACAGGTGGCTGGTGCGCGCCAGCGATTCATAGGTGGCGCGCAACCCCGCGAACACGCGCGTCACGTCCTCATTGCAGATCGGCATGATGATCGCGGTGCGCGCCTCGGGCGCTATCGGCCCGTCGGGCGCGGCCGAGCGCGAGATCAGGTGGCGGTCGCCGCCCTTGGCCAGCACCAGGAAGCCCATCATTGCCGTCCAGAAGCCGGCCGACACCCATGAGAACAGGACGGCGAACAGCACCAGGATGGCGATCTCGAGCGGATCGGCGCCGTGGTATGGCAGCACGTTGCTCATGAAGTAGGTGGCCAGCACGGTCTGGATCACGACCAGGCCCAGCAGGAACCAGCGTCGGTGCGAGCCGGCGGGATGCCATTTGCCTTCGGCATCGGGACCGTCGTGCAGCGTGTCCCAGGTCTCGGGCACGGGCGGGCGGCCGAGCATGCGGCGCCAGGTATTGCGCAGCCAGCCGGTGACGATATGCGGCGGCCATTGGCGCGGCACCATCGAGCTGCGCTCGGGCTCGGGGCCGGTGTCGACCTTCACGGTGCCGTCTTCGCGCCGCTGCAGCAGCGGTGCGCCATCCACCTGGGGATTGCCGTATGCGATCGTGAAACGCCGGCCGACAGAGGCGTAGGCACTGCCGCCTTGCGCGGGCGGCGTGTCCTTGGCCGCCAGGCGCGACTGCAGGCGCGTGATCGCGTCCTGCGCATCGCGGCCGTCGGCGGTAACGGCGATCACGGGGGCAACGGATGCCACGGGCGTGACCGGTGCGACCGGCGTCGCGGGCGCGCCGTCTGCCAGCAGTTCGCTGCGCACTTCAGGCGATACCGGCAGGCGGTCGACATAGCGCTCGCATGCCGCCGCCTTGGCCGGTCGCTGCTTTAGCCTGGGGGTAAGATGTAGCTCCATGTCTCGGATAGGGTTGTATTGCCGTTGCGAAGATAGCCGCGCAACTCAACCGGCTTGGTTTCGTCCTTGCGGCGCATCACCATGGTCATGCGCCAGCCGCCGGTCGCCTCATTGCGCTGCACCGACGTTTTCAGCAGCTCACCGTTGGCATCGGCCGAAACTACCGGGTCGATGCGCACGTTCGCCGGCAGCTTGCCGAAGGCAGGGCCTTCGAAGTCCACCACCAGCGAAAAGCTCGTGTCTTCCTTGTTGCGGGTCTGGCCCTGCCCCAACCGGGTCTGGGTCACCCACGACAGCGGCGGTTGTTGTTCGCCGTCCTTCTGCCACAGCAGCCGGTACTCATAGTCGAAGGGTTGCTTCGGCTTGGGCGGGTTGTCCGGCACCCAGTACGCGACGATATTGTCGTTGGTCTCGTCCGGCGTCGGGATCAGCACCAGCTCTACCCGGCCCGAGCCCCAGTTGCCTCGCGGCTGCACCCAGCCACTCGGCCGGCGCTCATACCACGATCCGATCTCCTGGTAGCTGTTGAAGGTGCGGTCGCGCTGCATCAGCCCGAAGCCCTGCGGATTGGTCGCCGCGAACGAGGTGACCAGCAAGCGCTTGGGATTGACCAGCGGGCGCCAGACCCATTCGCCGGTGCCCAGGTGGATCGACAGGCCGTCAGAGTCATGCACCTCGGGACGGAAATCCTGTGCGGGCGACGGCTGGTTCTCGCCGAACAGGAACATGCTGGTCAGCGGCGCCAGGCCCAGCTTGGTCACGTTCTCGCGCAGGTAGAGGCGCGACTTGACCTCCATCGCGGTCTCGGCGCCGGGCTTGATGGTGAAACGGTACGCGCCGCTCATGCGGCGCGAATCCATCAGCGCGTAGATCGTGATCTCCTTGGCATTGGGGCCGGGACGCTCGATCCAGTACTCAACAAAGCGCGGGAACTCCTCGCCCGAATTGAGCGCGGTGTCCACCGCCAGGCCGCGTGCCGACAAGCCGTACCACTGGTCCTTGCCCAGCGCACGGAAATAGCTCGCGCCCAGGAACGACGCCAGCTCATCCTTGCGCTTGCCCTGGTTCAGCGGATACAGGATGCGGAAGCCCGCGAAGCCCAGGCCCTTGAGCTTGCCGGCATCGACCTTGTGCGGGCCGTAGTTGAACGCGGACGGGTCGAAGCGGAATTCACGCACGCTGTTGCCCACCACTTCATGGATGCGCACGGGCTGGTCGAACACCATGCCCTCGTGGAAGAATGACAGCTCGAACGGCACGCGCGTGCCGCGCCAGGCAAAGCGCTCGGGCTTGTATTCGATCTCGCGGTAGCGCTCGTACGACAGCTCGCGCAACTCGCGCGGCAGGTTCTGCGGGGGCGCCTTGTAAGGCGAGGCTGCCAGCTGGCGCGCGCGCGCCGCCACCGTGTCGAAATCGAACGCCTGGGCTGCCATGGCACACAGCGCCAGCGCGCTGCCACCAAGCCAGGCTGCGATCCGCACACCCGCCCGCGCCGCCCGGCGGCGGGCCCCCGGCCCGGCGGCGGGCAAGGTATGGGGAATGGACAGGCGTGGCGTGGCGATCTGTGACATGTATGCCAGGGTAAGCGGTTGAATCGGGGTGACCGGCATCGGCAGTCGGAACGAAGGACGACACAGCAAGAGACGGGCCCGGCGCCGAGTGGCGAGGCCCGGACACGAGGCAGACGGCCCGCGGGGCACTGTGTCCGGTTTGTTGCGATGCGCAATAAACCATAACAATTCGAGACGCAAAAGTCACGTTTCGATCACGCAAGGTTTGAAACAAAATGTTGGCCAGGTTGCCTGAAAGCCGCTCCGGACGAGGCTTTGCGGGCGTCGGGATCACGCGGCCGCAAGCTCCGGCGAGGCGAATGCCTCCCGGCTGCGAGAATCTGGTGCGGATCGGGGCCGGCCGGCAGCCGGCCCTTTTAATACGGTGTTACTTTTTAGCGCCTTCGCTGTACGGATCGAACTTGCCGCTCTTGGCGCCTTCGGAATACGGATCGAACTTCCCGCTCTTCATGCCACCCTGGCTATATGAGTCGAAGGATTTCTGCGCGCCGCCCTGGATCGGCTCCATCTGGTCAGGGCGGGCACCCGGGTTCAGCGAAGTCACGTTGTCGCTTTTTGCGCCATCCGAGTACGGGCTGAATTTGTCCTGCTTGGCGCCATCGGAGTAGGTACTGAACTTGTCTTGCTTGGCGCCGTCAGTGTAAGGATTGAATTTGTCGGCCTTGCCCGTGGTCTGGGCGTGCAGCGTGCCGAATGCGCAGGCCAGGGCCAGGCCGATGGTCAGATAGCTCAGCTTCATGGGATCTCCTCTCGCTGGGGGAAAGGCGCTTGCCTTGCAAAGCGCACGGCAGGCGCCGCTGCCGGCCGACGCGAAGCGCGGGGGCAACAATCAACGCTAGGTCAGCGGCTGGCACGTGTCAACCGCACCGCAGCGCCGCTGCGGCGCTGCATTGCGCTTACAATGCCACCCAAACGCCACCACGAAGCCACAAGGAATCGTCATGCTGCCTCGGCCATCCGACCCTACCGTCAGCCCTGTCCGCCCTGCCCTGCGCGCCGCCGTCACTGGCGCGCTTGGTGCCGCCCTGCTGTTTGCCGCTGCGGCACCGGCGCAGGCGTACTTCGACAACTACCTGAGCGGCACCATCATCGGCACGCTCAACGACAAGGAAGGCGCATCGCTGGCCAAGTCAGTGCGCACCGCACTGAACGATACGGCCGACGGCAAGACGGTTGAATGGACGTTCCCGGCGGCGGGGCGGCGCCAGCAGATCGACGGCACCATCACGCCGGTCGAAAGCAAGACCGACAAGGGCCAGCCCTGCCGGCGCCTGAAGTCTGACCTCAAGCGCGGCAGCGCTGAAGAGCACTGGAGCGGCTGGTTCTGCAAGCAGTCCAACGGGCAATGGAAGTCGCGCCACGTCGATGAGTAAGCGGCGCTGAGCGCTCGCGCCGCCGGCGTTCATGCCGCGCGCGACGGCGCGCGATGCGGCCGCGCCGCCGGATCGACCTGCGGCGACCCGGGTTCCTCGTACCACCTGGTCCCGGGCACGTAGACGGTCTTGTCCGGCTGCGCCATGAAATGCGGCGACATGATCTGCACCCCGTGGGTGTTGAACTGGTCCTGGATCGCCGCGTGCAGTGCCGACAGCGCGTAGAAGCGATTGCGCGGATGGTCCAGCGCGCAGAACAGTTCGTACTCGACGTAGAAGTCGGACAGCCCCCGCTGCAGCACGAATGACGTCGGCGACGGCGCAATATGCGCCGCCTCGGCGGCGGCTGCCAGCAGCATCGCATGGACCTGCCGCCAGGGCGTGTCGTAGCCGATCGTGACCGAAGTCGAGATCAGCGCAGCCTGCCAGCCTTCCTGCACGCGGGGATCACGCACGCTGCCGTGCCGGGTGTAGTTATGGATGGCACTGCCGACCACCACCGCATTGGGCAGCGTCACCTCTTCATTGCGCAGGTTGATCACCTTCACCGACAGGGCGTCGAGCGAGGCCACGGTGCCCACCGTATCGCCGATGCACACCATGTCGCCACGCCGCAGCGCACGCGAATACACCACCACCATGCCGCTCATCAGCTGGTTGACCACGTTGGCCGATCCCAGCGTCACCATGAAGCCCAGCAGCACTGACAGCCCCTTGAAGACATCGCTGTCCGAGCCCGGGATGTAGGGGTAGGCAAAGGTGAAGCCCAGCGCCCAGATCACCACCGCCGCCAGCCGCCGCGTGGCGCCCGCGGTTTCCGGATGCATGCCGGGCACCGTGATCTGGCCCTTCTGCACCGCCTTGAAGATATTCGACACCAGCCGCTGCACCGCGCGGGTAATCAGCACGATCACCGCCACCGTGACCAGGCCCGGCACCGACGACACCATCGACAGCGCGATCTGCGACAGCAAGCCGACGATAAAGGCGCCCATGCGGTCGCCCATGGGCTGGGTCAGCGGAAACAGCTCGAGCGCAAACTCCAGCCAGGCAAAGGCCAGCACCAGCACCAGCCCGATCGCCAGGATCTGCACGATGCGGGCAACCAGGTGGTAGAGCGCGCCGGTCCAGTCGAACTGGCCGCCGACGCGCCGCGCCAGGTGGCGCTCCAGTGCCACCTGCAGGCGAGCGCGCAGGGCCACGCCGGCTCGCGCCACGCCCCATGTCAGCGCGGCCAGCACGGCCAGGCCAAGCAGGCTCAGCGCGGCGCCGCGCAGCAGGTTGGGCCAGTGCAGGTGCGCGCGCCGCGCGGCAATGGCCTGGCGCAGGCCCGCCGCGGTGCGCGTTGCGGCAGCCTCAAGCGTAAGGTGATCCTCCGGGGAGAGGTCTTGCGAGGTCAGCGCGAACAAGAGCCGGTCGCCCAGCCGGAAGGCGACCATCGGCGCATCGCCGAACGTGCCGCTGGCCTGCCCGAGCGGCAGTGCCAGTTCGCTTTCCGTCAGGTCGTCGAACACCAGCTGCGCGCGCGAGACGCGCATGGCCGGGGTGGCTCCCGCGATCTCGGCGCGCATGGTGGCGATGGGCCGATCCATCAGGCGCAGCTCGACCGCAGCGCCGCTGCGCACGGCGATCGGAGCCGGCACGGCCGCGGGCTCGGACGCCGGCGCAGCCAGGCTGGCTTGCATCCACAGCGTGCCTATCACCCAGCCCAGTCCCGCCATCCAGAATGCCGTCAATCGCCGCCACCGCCGCCACACCGCTAGCGTTGCCATAAGACCGCTCCCGTCCGAGTTGGCCTGCGCCGGCGCGAGGGCTCCACGCCCGGTCCGGCACGATGCCCGCAAGCATAGCGTGCGGCGGCGCAGGCGCAAAGCCGGCGCGGCGGCAGCCGCCCTGCGGCAGCGGACGAAAAAAAGGAGGCCGAAGCCTCCTGGTTGCGATCCGCCCGGACATGCCCTGCTCTATCCCCCCGGAAGACACGCAACGCGTGCCGCGGGGCTGTCCTGCGCACGGCGGGTCCGCGCCATGCAGGCGCGGCCGGCCATTATCTGCGTGGCGGCATGGCAGTCACGGGCGCAGCCTGCCTCCCCGCTTGCCGGGGAGCCGTGCGCCCGCCGCCATCATCAGCGCGCTCAGGCGCCTTTGTTCTTCGTCGGATCCTTGGCCGCAGGCGCGTGGCTCTTCTTCTTGCTGCCGGTCTTCTTGGCCTTGGCCTTGCTGCTGTCTGCCTTGGCCGGCGCGGCCTTGTCAGTCGACGCTGCCGCCGGCGTGGCCGGGGTGGCAGGCGTCGCCGGAGTAGCCGGCGTCTGCGCCATCGCGCCCGCACCGAACATTGCCATCGACAGCATGACGATCCATTTCTTCATTTCCGTCTCCTCGTTTGCCCTGCGGGTAGGTATGGCAGGGATGCCTGCCATGACGGGCGCTTTTGGCTCGCGCCCTGTCACCAGCATCAACGAGGAAGGTTTGCGCGCCGTTGACCGGGACAAACCCTGATAGGGAGCTGGACAGGCAGCCGTGGATCGCCGCTCGCCGCCAGGCTTACCGGCACAGCTTGCGCAGCAACTCTCCGGCAATCGTGCCGGGGCCGGCGACCTGGAAGGTGCCGTACTGCGGCGCGCGGATCGTATAGAGCGAATCGCCGCGCGCAAAGCGCTTGCTGTAGAGCGTCTGCTCGACCACGGCGAACATGGACGTGGCGCAGTTCAGCACCATGCGCTTGAGCGACGAGCGGATCGGCTCGCCGCTGGCGGTGCGGATCACCCCCGACGGCGAATTGCGCATCACCACCACGCCGACTTCGGTGCCCTGGCGGCGCACCGTGGATTGATCGAAATACGAAATCACGCCGTTGGCACCCATCAGGGGAAGCCATCGTTGCGGATCGGGGGCGGCGGGATCGGGTGCCGCGACCAGCCGGCAGCCTTCCCTGGGCGTGGACCGGAATACCGTGCCGGTGCCAGCGACCTGGCACTCGTACAGGCCAGCGGCGGCAGCCGGGCGGGTGGTGCTGGAGGGAACGGGGGACGGCGCCGTCGCGGCGCTGCCTTCGGCATGCGCCAGCGGTGCGGCCAGTCCGAGCAGGCAGCCAGCAAACGCGGCTGCGTGCCTAAAAATGCGGAACATCATGGAATTGCCCTCATATAGACGGGAAAAAGCGATCCGCATTGTCGCACAGGAAGCACGCATCCCGGGCGCGTTTGCATGCCGGGGTGCGTGCAGGCGGCGACTTTTCAGTCGTGCAGGCGGCGCCAGGCCACCAGGTCCTCGATGGTCAGCACCGGTAGCTGGTACATCTCGGCAAAGGCCAGCGCCTCCGGCCGGCGTGCCATGGTGCCGTCGGGGTTCATCAGCTCGCACAGCACCGCGGCCGGTGACAGGCCTGCCATGCGGGCCAGGTCGACCGAGCCCTCGGTATGGCCGCGGCGCACCAGCACCCCGCCGTCGCGCGCCACCAGCGGAAACACATGGCCGGGGCTGACCACAGCATCGGTGCCCGCATCCCCGGCAATGGCAGCGCGGATGGTGGTGATGCGGTCGGCGGCGCTGACACCCGTGCCGACACCTTCGCGGGCTTCGATCGATACCGTGAAGGCGGTGCCATACTGGCTGCGGTTGTGCTCGACCATCGGCCGCAGGCCGAGGCTGCGCACCTTGTCCTCGGTCAGGCACAGGCAGACGATGCCGCTGCATTCGCGGATCATCATCGCCATATTGGCATTCGTCAGGCGTTCCGCGGCCAGAATCAGGTCGGCCTCGTTCTCGCGGTCGTCATCGTCGAGCAGCACGACCGGACGGCCTTCGCGCATGGCGTCCAGCGCCTGCGCGATGCGCGCGGCCAGGGAACGGGGGGCGGCATCGGCGGCAAGATCCGCGGACACCTCGGGTGCAACAGCTTCGGTGGAAAGGCTAGGCATGAAACGCTCCTTGTTCAGCATCAATGGGCGTTCCAGGGGAAGGATCAACGGAGTTGCAGCGCCGCACGCCGCGCCTGAAGCGCACGCACGAACAGCCGCGCCCTGCGCGCGGCGCAAGGCAACAGCGAACCGCAAGGCTCGGGCAAGGCGCCGGGCCGCGCGGGCAAGCTCCGCCCATCTTCTTTCATCCGGACTATGACCGTCGGCCCTGGCCTCTCACCAGGTCTGCTGACCTCGCACGGGAATGCGAGCGCTCGCGGGCTCGCCGGACACGCACTGCGCGCCGCGGCATACCGCCGGTGGGGACTTTCACCCCGCCCTGAAGACGTAACGAACCGGCGCGGCCTTGTAGCCGGCGCCGGCGCGCGAATGTTAGCACGATTATTTTTTTCTTTGTCCCGACGCAGAGCGCCGGACGGGCGCTCGACCACGCTTGAACAAATCCGACCATCGCAACGTGGCCTCGCGTGTACTACAAATAAGGCAGGGAGGCAGCGCATGTGCAAGCTAGCGCCCGCCGTGGCGGCCGGCTCATGCCTTGCCGGACAACAACGCAGCACCTCTTCATCCGTGCTTCCCATGCGCCGACACGAACCAGAAGCCAGACAAGACCGCCGTGTGAGTTGTTCCTCGTTCCATCCACCCCCGCCCTGCCGACATGCGTGGCAACAGCGGGTGCGCCGCACCGTCGCCGCGGGCCTGCTTGCCCTGTCCTTGTGCCTGGCAGCGACGGCACGCGCCGCGCCTGCCGTGCAGCTTGGCTACGGCTTCGACGATGGCCACGACGTGCAGAAGGCGGAGGTCGCCATGTTGTGGGATTCGGGCTTTGCGTGGGGCAATCCGCAAGGCTGGCAGGTCGACCTGCAATGGGAGGTCAACATTGCGCGCTGGCGCAGCAGCAGCGACAACCAGCCCAACGACCTATGGGAGTTTGGTGCCTCGCCGGTGGTGCGGATCGCATGGTGGCGCCACACCTGGGTGCCCTTCCTCGAGCTGTCGGTCGGGCCGCGCCTGCTGACCAGCACGCACACCTCGGCCAACCACGACATTTCCACCGCCTTCCAGTTCTCGGAGTACGCCGGGATCGGCTTGACGGTGGGCAAGGACCGGCGCTTTGCCGCGGGCTACCGGTTCCAGCACCTGTCCAATGGCGGCATCAAGGACCCCAATCCCGGCACTACCTTCCACGTCATTTACCTGCGCTACCGCTTCTGACAGCGGCCGCTGCAGCCCCGGCCTGCGCTTCAAACAAGGTGCGGGTGGCGTCGTCAGCCGGGAAGAAGCACTCGATGCGCAGCTCCTGCAGCGTGATGTCCTGTGGAATGCCGAGCGTGGTCAGGGTCGAGAACAGCGACGCGCGGAACGCGCCCGCATGCAGCACCACCGG
Organism: Cupriavidus necator; assembly: GCF_016127575.1. Classification (NCBI taxonomy): domain Bacteria; kingdom Pseudomonadati; phylum Pseudomonadota; class Betaproteobacteria; order Burkholderiales; family Burkholderiaceae; genus Cupriavidus; species Cupriavidus necator. Next base: position 1,305,369 of record NZ_CP066019.1, on the reverse strand, counting down.
CAGCAATGGCGCCGGCGGGCCATCGGTGCCGTCGTCCTCGGGCAGCAGCGCGCCGCCCGGCCCGACCATGTCAGGATGCCAGGCGGCGATGCGCCCGAAGATCTCGCGCGCGGTCTGGTCGTGGGCCTGCACCTGCAGCTCCTGCCACACGCGCCGCAACAGGTAGCGCCCGACCTGGCGCGCGTTCTCGATCACCGGCCACAGGCCCTCCGGATCAAACACGGTCAGCATCAGGTTGATCCTGTGGCTGCCTTCCGTGAGCGATGCCGGCTCGCGCCCGCCCAGCAGGGTCTCGAGCATGCGCCGGTAGGCCGGGTTGGCATCCACCAGGTTCCAGAAACGGTCCAGCACCACGGCCGGGTACGGCTCCTGCTTGGCCAGGATCAGCGCGATCGCCTGCTGCACCATCTGCAGCGGCGGCGAAGCCAGCGCGTGTTCGCTGTAGGCCGGGGCAAAGCCGCCGGCCAGCAGCAGCCGGTTGCGCTGGCGCAGCGGCACGCCCAGGCGCTCGGCCAGCGCCAGCACCATTTCACGGCTGGGGCGGGCGCGGCCGGATTCCAGGAAGGAGATGTGGCGCTGCGACACCCCGGCGGCCAGCGACAGCGCCAGCTGGCTGTAGCCGCGCTTGCTGCGCCAGTAGCGCAGCAGGCCGGGGAAGTCGAGGGTGGCCTCGGAGGCTGGGGTCAGCGTGTCCATGGCATGCATTACAGCATGCACCGCGGCGTATGACCATTACCTTGCAGGTAATGGCTCCAATTCAGTCATCGCCTGCGGAGCGCCGGGCCCCGCCGCGCGCACCGCGTCGATCAGCAGGCGCATGGCCGGCGTCGCGGCCCGCCGCCGGCGCAGCACAATCCCATAGGGGACCAGCCGCCCGCGCATCGCCACCGGCAGGACCGCCAGCGCACCCAGGGCGACGAAGTACTCCGCGATCGCGCCCGGCACGACGGCAATGCGGTCGCTATCCGCCAGCAGCGGCAGCGTGCCCATGATCGACGAAGTCTCGATGATGTCTTCCGGCAGCGGCACGCGGTTGTCGCGGAAGGTCTGGTCGATGATCTGCCACATCGGCACCGCCGCTGGCGGGATGATCCAGGGATAGCCGGCCAGGGAAGCCAGCTTGACGCCGCGCTTGCCTGCCTGCGGATGGCCGGCGCGCGCCACGATGGCCAGCGACTCTTCGAACAGTGGCTCGAAGTCGAGATCGTCGGCCACCGTGCCTTCGGGAATGCGTCCGATCACCACGTCCAGCGCATCCTGCCGCAGCGCCTGTACCAGTACGTCGCTGGTATCGACCTGCATCACGATATGCAAACGCGGATAGCGTGCCTTGAGCGCGTTGATGACGCCCGACAGAACGGAAGGCACCGGGGCCAGGATCGAGCCGAGCCGCACCTTGCCCACCTCGCCCGCGGCGATGGCGGCAAATTCATCGTGCAGGGCATCCAGGTCGGCCAGCACCACGCGCGCATAGCGGATCAGCGCCTCGCCGAACACCGTCGGCTCGATGCCGCGCGCATGCCGCGTGAACAGCAACGTGCCGACCACGCTCTCGAGCTCGTGCAATGCCTTGGTGACGGCTGGCTGGGACAGCGCCATCTGTGCCGCGGCGCGCCGCAGCGAGCGGTGCTCGGCAAGGGCCAGGGCCAGGCGCAGATGCCGCATATGCAAGCGTTTGCGCAGGGTGGCGGCACTGGAGAGGGTGGCTGGGAGGTCTGGCATGGTGGCCGGGCTGCGGCGAAGATAGGACTTATAGCATGCTTGTGCCTGCCGCTGGTTCTAGGCCAGCTCGGACGGCCTTGGAACATTGATCCGATAGAACCTGGCCGCATTGCCAGCCAGCACGCGCTGCCTGGCGACGGGATCCGGCAGCGCCTCGCACACCGTGCCGAGGATCGTGCCCAAGTCCGCGCTCAGGCCCGACACTGGCAGGTTGCTGCCGAACATCGCCCGCTCATGCCCGAATATCGCCAGCACCTCGCGCACGATGCCGCGGTTGCCCTGCGCATCCCAGCGCCCGCCGGCCAGCCCGAACTCCGACAGCTTGACCGACACATTGGCGCAGGCGGCCAACGCCTCCATGCCGGCGCGCCAACTGGCCAGGCCCTCCTTCGAGCGGTCCAGTGGCAGGCCCGCGTGATTGAGCGCGATCGGCACGCCCGGCAAGGCGGCCGCCACCCGCGCCGCCTCGCGCAAATGCCAGAACGGTACCCGCAGGTCCCACGACAAGCCATGGCGCTCCAGCCGCGCCAGGTCGTCCAGCCAGGCCTGGTCCTGCATCGACCCGGGCCGCCCTGCCACTGACTCGCCCTGCGCCGCGGCTGTCAGCGGTTTGCACCGGATCCCCCTGACCCGCGCGAAACCGGCCTGGCGCGCCAGCAGCTCCGCGCATCCTGGAGTGCCGAACGGCGCGTAGGCCACCACCGCGGCAGCCATGCCGGGGCGCCAGGCCTGGCCGTGCAGCCACGCGGTCTCGTCGACGGCTTCGCGGCGGTCGCGTTCGGCCTCTACGTGCACAGTGGCCAGCACTGTGACGGCGCTAGTGTCATGCGCGTACTGCGCCTCAAGGTAATCGCTGCGCAGGGCCTGGTAATCGCCGAGAAAGAAGCTCTGTGGCCGGTATTCGTCCTGCAGCCAGGGATAGCGGCCGCGCCCGAGTTGCCACAGGTGGTGGTGGGCGTCGACGATGGCCAGGCCTGCGGGCAGCGCGGCAGTTGTTACGCTGCTCATCGGCACCGCCTCGGCAGCGTGGCGGCCAGGGCGCCGGCCATCACCAGCGCGGCGACCAGCAGGTAGACACCGGCGCCCGCGCTGACGCGCTCGATCAGCACGCCCGCGGCATAGGGACCGCAGAATCCGCCCAGGTTGCCCAGCGCATTAATCACGCCGCGCGCCACGCCCGCGTGCTCGGCGGCCAGCAGCCGTGGCGGCAGGGTCCAGAAGACCCCCGCCGCGGACTGCAGGAAGAAGCCGCTGCCGACCAGCAGGCCATAGGACAGCCAGGTATTGTCGTGCCACCAGACCGAACCGGCCAGGCAGGCGGCGAAACCCAGCAGCGGCCAGACCACGAAGTCCTTGCGCCGGCCGGTGCGGTCGGACAGCGAGGAGATCGCGAGGATGCCGGCCATGGTGCCCAGGTACGGCAGCACGGCCAGCATGCCGACCTGCCCCATGCCGCCTCCGGTCAGGCCCCTCAGGATGGTGGGCAGCCACAGCGTGTACCCGTAGATCCCCATCTGGTAGAGAAAATTGACGGCGATCAGGCGCCAGATCACGTCCTGCGACAGGATGTGCGCCAATACCGCCCGCGTGTCGGCCGCGCCCTGCCCCACGCTTGCGCCAGCGGCGGCTGCCTGCTGCTCTTCCTCGCGCAGGCGGGCCAGCAGATAAGCCTTCTCTTCGGCGGAAATCCAGCGCGCCTGCTCCGGCCGGTCACAGGCCAGCTTCCACCACACGCCGAGGCAGGCCAGCGAAATCAGGCCTTCCACGATAAACAGCCAGCGCCAGTCGAGCGCCGCGATTACCAGGCCCGACAGCGGCGCGGTGATGACGCCGGCGATCGGCACGAACAGGATCACCAGGGCGTTGGCGCGTCCGCGTTCGTGGTCGGGAAACCAGTTGCCGACCATGGTCAGCACCACCGGCAGCATGCCGCCCTCGGCCACCCCCAGCGCAAAGCGCAGAATCAGCAGTTCGGTCTCGTTGCGCACCAGGCCGGTCAGCACGGAAATGACGGCCCAGGCCAGCATCGACCAGGCGATGAAATTGCGCCCGCTGCCGCGCACGGCCAGCTTGCCGCCGGGAATCTGCAGGAACAGATAGCCGACAAAGAAGATGCCGCCGGCCAGGCCGGCCATGCTGGCGCCGATACCGAGCGCATCGCCCATCCCCCCCGGCATCGCGAAGGCGATATTGACGCGATCCATGTACGAGACGATGCAGACCATCAGGATCGGCGGGATGATGCGCCACCAGCGCTGGGCTGGAATGCTGGCGGCACCGGTGAGTGGTGTCGCATCGATGGCGACCGACGTGCCGGCGCCGGCTTGGTCCAAGCCTTTCATACTCTGTCTCCGTATGGATTTCCGGGTATGGGCCGCTGGCATCCGCGCTGCCTTCGCGGCCGTGAACGCCGGTTGACTACCGCGTCGGCAAAGCCAGGATGGCAAGACCGTCCGGTTCCTTGCCGGTGGTGAAGGCATGGCGCAGGGCCAGGCCAGGCAGGTCAAGCTGGCCGACGGTGTGGTCGTTGAGCGCGATATAGGCGCGGCTCGGGTCAGCCGGATGGAAGGCGAGCGCAATCGGCCTGGCGCCGGTGTCGACCCGGCCGGTTTCGGCGAGCGTGTCGGGGTCGAAAACGCGGATGCTGCGCTCGCCGTAGTTGAGCACGAACAGGCGGTCGTCCGGCGACCAGTAGATGCGGGTGGGATCCTCGCCGGTCGGCACCGTGCGCACCGCTTCCATCGTGCGCGCGTCCAGCCGGGTCAGACTGTGATCGTCGCGGCTGGCGACGTAGAGCGCCGCTTCGTCGCGGCTCAGGCAGCAGCCCTCGGGGCGCCTGCCGGCGTACGCCGCGCGCGGAGCGCGGGTGGCATCGTAGGGGTGGACCAGTGTCACGGTATGCGACAGCAGGTTGGTCACGTAGGCACGCTCGCCATCGGCCGACAACACGAACAGATGGCTTTTCACCCCGCCCGCGGGCACGGCGCGGTCAGGCACGGGGTGCTCCAGCGGCGCCTCGAACACCACCAGCATATTGTCGCGCTCGCTCAGCGCGTAGACGCGTCCTTGCCGGTCGATCTGCAGGCCATGGATACGGTGATAGGGCGAGCAATCGAGCCGTGCCCGCACTGCGCCGCGCATCAGGTCGACCGCGATCACTGCGGCGCCGCCGTCGCCGGCGTGCGCGAAGGTCTGCACGCCATAGTGGCCGACGTAGCCGCACAGGCGCTCGCGGTCCACCACGAATTCATGCGGATAGTCAGGCAACTGGACACTGAAGCGGCGCTCGCCGCCATCCAGTTCGTAAGCGCTGAAGCTATGGCCGAATTTCTCCACCAGCACGGCCGTCCATTGGCTTTCCATTCTGTCTCCTTGTGATTCGCACGCCTGTAGGCTCCAGGCTGTTCGGAAGGCGGCACAGGTGCTGCCATGGGCGGAAGTCTGGCGCAGCCAACGATAACTATCTATTGAATATTAGGTATCGAGCTATCTCCATTAGTTATCGCCACGCCAGGCGGAGGCGCCACCATCACCTGCACCGGGGAACCGCCGGGCCGTCATGCGCGGATGGTATGCTTGGTGCTTTCAACTCACACGCAAAGAGCGCGTACCCTGATGGAAATTGCCATACTACTGGCGCTCATTCTGCTCAACGGCCTGTTCGCGATGTCCGAGATCGCGCTGGTCACGGCCCGTAAGGCACGTCTGCAGCGCCAGATCGAGAACGGTGACCGCGGCGCGATTGCCGCGGTCCAGCTGGGCGAGGACCCCACGCGCTTCCTGTCCACGGTGCAGATCGGCATCACGTCGATCGGCGTGCTCAACGGCGTGGTCGGCGAATCCACGCTGGCGCAGCCGCTGGGCCTCTGGCTGCAAGGCTTCGGCTTGTCGCCTAACACCTCCGGCTATGTGGCAACCGCCATCGTGGTGGCCGGCCTGACCTACTTTTCCATCGTGCTGGGCGAACTGGTGCCCAAGCGCCTGGGCCAGATGGCCCCCGAAGCCATCGCGCGGCTGGTGGCGCGCCCGATCGGCTGGCTGGCGGTGGCCTCCACCCCGTTCGTCAAGCTGCTGTCCAGCTCAACGCGGCTGGTGCTGCGGGTGCTCGGCACCAAGGTCGACCGCGGCCCGGGCGTGACCGAGGAAGAAATCCACGCGCTGCTGGTCGAGGGTTCCGAAGCCGGCGTGATCGAACAGCACGAGCACACCATGGTGCGCAACGTGTTCCGGCTGGACGACCGCCAGCTGGCATCGCTGATGGTGCCGCGCGGCGATGTCGTGTACTTGGACGTGGAAGAGACGCTCGATGAAAACCTGCACCGCATCGAAGAATCCGACCACTCGCGCTTTCCGGTCGTGCGCGGCGGCATGCACGACATCATCGGCGTGGTCAGCGCGCGCCAGCTGCTGGCGCGCCGGCTGCGCGGCGAGGAAGCCGACCTGAAGGCCGCGGCGCAGCCGGCGGTGTTCGTGCCCGAGAGCGTGACCGGCATGGAGCTGCTGGAGAATTTCCGCGGCTCCGGCGGCCAGATGGCCTTTGTCATCGACGAATACGGCGAAGTGCTGGGTCTGGTCACGCTCCAGGACCTGATCGAGGCCATCACCGGCGAATTCAAGGCCGACGCCGCCGGCGAGGAATGGGCGGTGCAGCGCGACGACGGCTCGTGGCTGCTCGACGGCCTGATCCCGATCCCGGAACTGAAGGACCGCATCGGCCTGCGCCAGGTGCCCGAGGAAGAAAAAGAGCGCTACCACACCCTGTCCGGCATGCTGCTCCTGCTGCTGGGCCGCCTGCCGCAGATCGCCGACAGCGTGCAATGGGGCGACTGGCGCTTCGAGATCGTCGACATGGACGGCAAACGCATTGACAAAGTGCTGGCCGCGCGCCTGCCCCCGCAGGAAGGACCTGAGGAAGAGACCACCGGCTGATCAGGCCAGCCCATCCGCCGCTGCCGGATTCCGGCGGTGGCGTCAATCCACGATCACGGCCAATTCCGGCCATATTGATCCATATCAAGTTGCAGGTTGCGACCAAGTCACCTTGGCGCAATTTGCAATGTTCCGCACCTTCCCCTTCGCTTATGATCGGCCTGTGCGGCCCGCATGCGGCCGTGGCAGGCGTGGATTACCAAGGCCTGACGACAAGCGCCGGCGGCCGTCCCAGCGGCAAGCCGAACGACCAAATCTGATACCGGGGAGACGCGGGCAGCGCACGGCCTTCAACAGGCTGCCCGCAAGACCATCCATGCATCCTGATGCCGATGACAACGCCGCGGGCGCGCCTGGCGCGATGCAGCCGTCCGCCCTGGTGTCCGCGCTAGCGGCACGCCGCTCCGGCACCGGGCAGCCAGCGACGATCCTTTCTATCCGCCTGGACCGGTTTGCCAGCGCCTGCGAAACCCTGGGGCCCCGGCGCGCGGCCAGGCTGCAGGCCATCGTGCAGGCACGCATCGCCTGCCTGCTGCCGCCCGCCGCCATCATGCACTGGATGGCGCCGGCAGACCTGGTGGTCATTACCGCGCTGCCGGACGGTGAGCCCGACCCCGGCCCGGTGGCCAGCCGGCTGGCCGACGACCTGTCCCGGCCGTTCGCGCTGGAGGGCTTCGAGCTGTTTATTTCGTGCAGCATCGGCGTGGCCACCGACCATCCGGATATCCCGGCGGAACGCAGCCTGCAGCAGGCCCTGGACGCCATGCTGCGGGTCGATCGACGGGGAGGCGACGGCCTGGCGCGCGCCGACAAGCCCGCCGCGCCACCGACCGCGCCCCTGCTGGCCGCCCTGCCCGACGCACTGGAGCGCGGCGAACTGAGCCTGCAGCTGCAGCCGCGCGCCGACTTCGCCAGCGCCGTGGTCAGCGGCTACACCGTGCGGCTGCGCTGGCACCATCCGGCGCTCGGGCGGGTGGCGCCGCAGGATTTCCTGCCGGCGGTGGAGTCGCTGGGGCTGGTCGGCCGGATTGGCAGCTGGCTGCTGGAAAGCGTGCTGCCGCTGGTACGCGCCGCCGAAAACGTGGCCCCGCTGCAATTCACCCTGCTGGCCTCCAGCGCCCAGCTGCACCGCCCGCAGATGGTGGAGGCACTGGCCCAGGCCATCGACGCAGGCGGCATCGCACCGGACCGCCTGTGCATCGAAGTGTCGGCCAGCGCGGTGCCGGCCGACGCCGACATCATTGCCCGCTTTGCCGCCCTGCGCCGGCGCGGACTGCAACTGACGCTGGGCGATTTCGACGACAGCCCGGGCTGCCGCCAGTTGCTGGCGGCGCTGCACCCGGACCGCGTCACGCTGGACGCGCGCCGGCTGGGCCATGCCCCCCGGCCCGGTGATTCCGCCAACCGTGCCGACAGCCTGCGGGCCGCCTGCCGGCTGGCCCGGGGCGCCGGCGTGTCGGTCTGCGCCAAGGGGATCGAGACCCGCCAGCAGCTCGAGGCGGTGCGTGCCTGGGGCTGCCACAGCGTGCAGGGCTACCTGCTGGCGCAGCCATTCCCTGCGACCTGGCTGCTCCAGACCCATGCGGCAATCCAGCAGCGCGCCCGGGAACTGCTGGCGTCCCACGCCTGAGAAGCGGCTGGCGTTGCGCCCGATGCACGATTTACAAATTGGCACATACCAGATGTCAAACCCGCTCACAGCAGCGGTAAAATCGGCGCAAATCCCTCAATCCCTGAATCTCTCGATTCTTGAAATCCTCGAAAGGAGCCCGGCGTGAAGAAAGGTTGGATCTGGTGCATTTTGTTTGCCACACTGTTGGCTGGATGCAACACGATGGCGGGGCTCGGCCAGGACATTCAGCGCGGTGGCCAGAAGCTCGAAAGCTCGGCGGACCGTCACAAGTAAGCCGCCAGCCCCCCCAAGTCTGATGCGGCCCGGACCGCGTCGATATGAAAACGGCACGCCGCATGGCGTGCCGTTTCTCTTTGCGCTGCCGCTGCTCAGCGCTTGTTGCGCAATGCCCTGGCCTGCTCGGCCAGCGTGCGGATGCGGCCCCAGTCGCCACTGGCAACCGCGTCCTTGGGCACCACCCACGAACCGCCCACGCACACCACGTTCGGCAGCGCCAGGTAGGTCGGCGCCAGCGCGGCGTCGATGCCGCCGGTCGGGCAGAAGCGCAGCTGCGGCAGCGGGCCGCCCAGCGACTTCAGCATCGGCACGCCGCCCGCTGCCTGCGCCGGGAAGAACTTGAGGAAGGTGAAGCCGGCTTCCAGCGCCGCCATCGCCTCACTGGCGGTGGCCACGCCCGGCAGCAGCGAGATGCCCGCGCCCTGCGCGCCCTCGGCCAGCGCCGGGGTCAGGCCGGGCGAGACGGCAAACTGCGCGCCCGCATCGCGCACGGCGTGCAGCTGCTCGACGTTCAGCACCGTGCCGGCTCCGACGCAGGCCTGCGGCAAGGCTGCCGCCACCGCCTTGATCGCCTCCAGTGCCACCGGCGTACGCAGCGTGATCTCAAGCAGCGGCAAGCCGCCGGTGACCAGTGCCTCGCTGACGTGCAGGGCCTCGTCGACCGAGTGGAATTCCAGCACCGGGATCACCGGCACGTCGGCAAGGCGTTGAAGCAGCGGGGAAGTCTGGTTTTGCATGGCTGTCTCGGAGTAGGGAGTGCAGGAGCAGGGTTTCAGGGAAGCAGGAGTTCAGGCCAACCGGGTCATGCGATCACCGACACCGACTGTGCCAGCCGGCCCAGCACGGTCTGGGCGTCGGGGATCGGCGCCACCGCGCCATAACCGGTGGTCGACAGCGCGGCAGCCACGTTGGCATAACGCGCCGCCTCGAACGGGTCGGCACCCGCGGCCAGGCGCGCAACAAAGCTGCCGCCGAAGCAGTCGCCCGCCCCGGTGGCATCGACCGGCTTGACCGGATAAGGCGGCACCAGCGCGCGCGACTCTGGCGTGGCCACATAGGAGCCCTCTTCGCCCAGCTTCAGCGCGACCAGGCCGATGCCGCAGCCCAGCAGGTAGTCGACGATGGCGTCGCGGTCGTCCAACCCGGTCAGCACGGTGATGTCATCCCAGCTGGGCAGGCACACGTCGGTCAGCATCAGGGCCTCGCGCATGATGCCGCGCGCGCGCGCCAGCGACCACAGCCGCAGCCGCAGGTTGGTGTCCAGCGTGACCTTGGTGCCGGCCTTGCGCGCATGCTCCATCGCGTCCAGCCCGGCATCGCAGGCGCTGGTGCTGATGGCCAGGCTGATGCCCGACAGGTGCAGGTAGCGCGCCGCGGCGATCGCGCCCAGCGGCAGATGCTCGTGCTGGTAGCGGCTGGCAGCAGAGCCTTCGCGCAGGTAATCGAAGCGGTGGCCGTGGTTGTCGTGCGAGACAAAGTAGACCCCGGTAGGCGCGCTCGGGTCGACGCGCACGTGGCGGGTATCGACCCGCTCCTGCGTCCATAGCGCGCGCAGGCGCTCGCCGAAGGTGTCGGCACCGACCGCGCAGATATAGCCGGTGCTGGCGCCCTGGCGCGCAGCGGCAATGCAGAAGTTGGAAGTGTCGCCGCCAAAGCCTTGCAGGTAGCGCGATGGATCGTCGGGCTGTTGGTTGAACTCCACCAGCGGTTCGCCGTAGGCCAGGATATCGATGCTCATGGGGCTGCCTGCCTCAGAAGAAGGTTTGCACGATGTCGATCACGCGCATTTCGCTGTCCAGCACCGGGATATGGCGCCACTTGTCGAAAGTCAGGCACGGGTGCGAGATATCGAAGGCGATCATGTCGCCGACCTGAACGTCGTCGCCAGGCTTGACCTGCAGGTAGGCGTGCTGGTCCATCATGCCGGTGACTTCCCAATGCGCGGGGACGTCCACCGGCGCCTCGGTGCCAGGCCGGTACAGCCGTGCCGGGATCGGCATGCCGGCGTCGAAGGCCGCATCGCGCTTGCCCATGCCGATGATGACGCGGTCCGGCTCGGGGATCGACTGCACATAGGCCCACAGCTGCAGCGCCGGCAGCAGGCCCTCGCGCATCTTCTGCGCGACCGGGTTGCTGGCCAGGATGCGCTGCTGCGCGGCGCGGTAGATGCCCACGTCATGCGTCAGGTAGCAGCCCGGGCGCAGCACGATGTCGATCGGCGCGCCGATCTCGGTGCGCGCGAATTCCTCGGCCACCACGTCGTACCAGGCCGAACCCGCGCCCGACATCACCACCGGGCTGCGGCCGAAGCGGCCTTCCTGTGCCAGCTGCCGCGTTACCGCCACGGTGCGCTGCAGGAACTTGCGGATATCGGCTTCTTCCTTGAGCACGCCTTCATAGATCTCGACGCCGGCCAGCGACAGCGCCTGCGGCCAGCGCGCCAGCGCGTCCAGCACGGCCTGCTGCTGCGCGTCGTCGCGTACGCCGGTGCGCCCGCCTTCCACGCCCAGTTCCAGCAGCACCTGCAGCTTCTGGCCGCGCTCCTGGAAGAACTTGCCGAGCTGGTCGACCAGCGCGGCCGAGTCCACCAGCGCGAAAAATTCGAAATCCGGATCGCGCAGCAGGTCAGCGATGATTTCCATATTGCGCCGGCCCACCAGCTGGTTGGCCATCAGCACGCGCTTGACGCCGTGCGCATGCGCGGCAGCGGTCTGGTGCGCGGTGGCCAGCGTGATGCCCCACGCGCCGGCGCCAAGCTGGCGCGCAAACAGCTTGGGCGCCATGGTGGTCTTGCCATGCGGCGCAAGCTGCACGCCGTATTCGTTCATGAAGCGGCGCATCCATTCCAGGTTATGCGCAAGCCGGTCTTCATAGAGCACCGCGGCCGGCAGGCTCAGCTCTTCCCGCAACAGGTTCCAGCCGGTCTGGCCGGCCGCATCCGGGGCGATCGGGGTCTCCATCCGTCCCAGCGCCTTGTTGAGCGGATCGATCACGCCAGCCTGATACTTTATTTCACGCATGCTTGTCATCACCCTGAAAAAATCTGATTGACGTAATGATAGCCCTGAAAATAAGATATTTCATCCTTGTTATAAAGTAACACGCAGATGCCCGGAAGGGCTAGCCGGGACCACGCGACTGGCATCCGCCACGTGCGCCAATCACTGTTATAGCCCCTGCCTGCAAGCACCGCAGTTTTCGTCACATTTCGATCCGACCCGTCTTCCGACCAGACCTGCCGCCCATGACTGCGCCCTTCGACATCCTGACCCGCATCGCCGAGCGCGGCCCCGCGCTGCGCCTGGCCGAGCAGAAGGTGGCGCAGGTGGTACTGGAAGACCTGGCCGGCGCGGCCGCCGCCAGCATCAATGAGCTGGCGCGCAAGGCCGGCGTCAGCGAGGCCAGCGTGACGCGCTTTGCCAAGGCCATCGGCTGCCGCGACGTGCGCGACCTGAAGCTGCGCCTGGCGCAGGCCACCGCGGTGGGTGCGCGCTTCCTGCAGCCCGGCAGCGTTCCCGCCGGTGAAGCCACCCCGGCCACACTCGCTGACAGCATCCACGCCGACATCCTCACCGCGCTCGAAGTCAACCGCGGCATGATGGATGCGCAGCGCATCGAACAGGCCGCGCGCCTGTTGCTCGGCGCACGCATGGTCTACGCTTTTGGCATGGGCGGCGGCTCGTCGTTCATGGCCGACGAGGCCCGCCATCGCCTGGCGCGCCTGGGCCAGCCGGTGGCGAGCTACCAGGACGCGCTGCTACAGAAGATGGTGGCGGCCACGCTGGGCCGCGACGACGTGGTGCTGGCCTTCTCGGCCAGCGGCCGCGTGCCGGAGATGCTGGCCAGCTGCGATATCGCGCGCGAGTACGGTGCCCGCCTGGTGGCCGTGACCGCGCTGGGCTCGCCACTGGCCGCGCGCGCCGACGTGCTGCTGCCGGTGCGCACGCTGGAGACGGATTTCATTTTCAAACCGTCGGCATCGCGCTACGCCATGCTGATGGTGCTGGACGTGCTCGCCACGCAATGCGCGCTGTTGCAGCCGGACCAGAGCAAAGAGCGCCTGCGCCGGCTCAAGTACGTGCTGGACAGCCACCGCGGCGAAAGCGGCCCCGCCCGGGGCCCTGACAGCCGCCAGCCGCTCGGAGACTGACCATGCCACACCTGTTCGATACCCTGATCCGCTGCGTCACCCTGATCGACGGCTCCGGCGCCGCCGCACGCCTGGCCGACGTGGCCCTGCGCGACGGCCGCATCGCCCGCATCGATGAAGCCGGCGCGATCGATCCCGACGCCGCCTCGCATGTAGTCGAAGGCGACGGCCTGGTCCTTGCACCGGGCTTTGTCGACGTGCATACGCACGACGATACCAACGTGGTGCGCCAGCCCGCGATGACGCCCAAGCTGTCGCAGGGCGTGACCACGGTGGTGGTCGGCAACTGCGGCATCAGCGCCGCACCGGTGACGCTGGCGGGCGAGCCGCCCGACCCGATGAACCTGCTCGGCCATGCCGACGCCTTCCGCTACCCGGATTTCAAGTCCTACGTCGATGCGGTGGAAGCCGCGCAGCCCGCGGTCAACGTTGCCGCGCTGGTCGGCCATACCGCGCTGCGCAGCAACCATATGGACCGCTTCGACCGCGCCGCCACGCCGGAAGAAATCGCGGCAATGCGCGCGCAGCTGGAAGAAGCGCTGCAGCACGGCGCGCTGGGCCTGTCCACGGGCCTGGCCTACGCCAACGCCTTCAGCGCGCCGACCGATGAGGTGCTGGCGCTGGCCGAACCGCTGGCCAAGGCCGGCGCGCTCTACGCCACCCACCTGCGCAGCGAGTTCGCCGAGATCCTCGACGCCATGGATGAGGCCTTCCGCATCGGCCGCCATGCGCGCGTGCCGGTGGTGATCTCGCACCTGAAATGCGCGGGCGTGGCCAACTGGGGCCGCAGCACCGAGGTGCTGGACGCGCTCGACGGTGCGCAGCGCTGGCAGCCGGTGGGCTGCGACTGCTACCCCTACACCGCCAGCTCCTCCACGCTGGACCTGAAGCAGGTCACCAGCGACTTCGACATCATGGTGACCTGGTCCGAAGGCGCGCCCGAGATGGGCGGCCGCCTGCTGGCCGATATCGCCGCCGAATGGCAGGTAAACCTGCACGAAGCCGCGCGCCGGCTGATGCCCGCGGGCGCGGTCTACCACTGCATGGAAGACGCCGACGTCGACCGCATCCTGAGCCATCCGGCCACGGTGGTCGGGTCGGACGGGCTGCCCAACGACCCGCTGCCGCATCCGCGCCTGTGGGGCGCCTTCCCGCGCGTGCTGGGCCACTACGCCCGCGACCGCGAGCTGTTCCCGCTGACGGTGGCCGTCAACAAGATGACCGGCATGTCCGCCGAGCGCTTCGGGCTGCAGGAGCGCGGCTTCGTGCGTGAAGGCTACTGGGCCGACCTGGTGCTGTTCGACGCCACCACCATCCGAGATGCGGCCAGCTTTACCGATCCCATGCAACCGGCCGAGGGCATTGCCGCGGTCTGGGTCAACGGCGAGCTGTCATGGCAGCAGCGCCAGGCCACCGGCGTGCGCGCCGGCCGGTTCCTGCCGCGAGGCTCGCGGCCTGAGTTCGGCGCCGCCTGACCGGCGCGCTGCCCTCCTTCCTTCCCATATCCAACCCATCCCAGGAGTACCCATGGACATCAAACGATTCGGCGTCGAAGGCGGCACCGGTACCGGCGGCCAGCACATGCCCTTTGCCCGCGCGGTCGCGGCCGACGGCTGGCTCTACGTCTCCGGCCAGGTGCCGATGGTCAGCGGCGAGGTCATCGACGGCGGCATCGTGCCCCAGACCCACCAGGCCATCAAGAACGTGCTGGCCATCCTGGCCGAGGCCGGCTACGGCCCGGAGCACGTGGTGCGCTGCGGCGTCTGGCTGGACGACACGCGCGACTTCGCCTCGTTCAACAAGATCTTCAAGGAATACTTCGGCGCCAACCCGCCCGCGCGCGCCTGCGTGCAGTCGAGCATGGTGGTGGACTGCAAGGTCGAAGTGGACTGCATCGCCTACAAGAAGCCGGCGGCCTGAGCCTGCTGCCTGCGGATTGCGTGCCCTCTCCCGCTACCGCGGGAGAGGGGAAAAACTAAAAACTAACCCCTGCCGCCACAAGCGGCATTTTTTCCACACAAGGAGACTATATGGGTGCCGTCACCGGAACCACGCTCTTGGTGTATGCGCTGATCGCAGTGATCGCACTGGTGGTGCTGATCGCGCGCTTCAAGCTCAACCCCTTCATTACCCTGGTGGTCGTATCGGTGCTGCTCGGCTTTGCCGTGGGCATGCCGATGGGCGACATCGTCAAGTCCTTTGAAGCCGGTGTCGGCGGCACGCTGGGCCATATCGCGCTGGTGGTCGGCCTTGGCACCATGCTCGGCAAGATGATGGCCGAATCCGGCGGCGCGGAGCGCATCGCGAACACACTGATCGATTTCTTCGGCGCGAAGAACGTGCATTGGGCGATGGCCACCATCGCCTTTATCGTCGGCCTGCCGGTGTTCTTTGAAGTGGGCTTCGTGCTGCTGGTGCCGATCGCCTTCAACGTGGCCAAGCGCACCGGCACGTCGATGGTGCTGGTCGGCATCCCGATGGTGGCCGGCCTGTCCGTGGTGCACGGCCTGATCCCGCCGCACCCGGCCGCGCTGCTGGCGGTGACCGCCTATGGCGCCGACATCGGCAAGACCATCATGTACGCGCTGATCGTTGGCATTCCCACGGCAGCCCTCGCCGGCCCGCTGTTCGCCAAGCTGATGGACCGCTACGTCAAGCTGCCCGAGGTCAACCCGCTGGCGGACCAGTTCACCGAAGAGGATGAGCGCGTCAAGGCATCGCACGAGTTGCCGGGCTTCGGCATCACGGTGTTCACCATCCTGCTGCCCGTGATCCTGATGCTGATCGGCAGCTGGGCCGACCTGTTCACCACGCCCAAGACCTTTGCCAACGACTTCCTGAAGCTGATCGGCAACTCGGTGATGGCGCTGCTGATCGCCGCGCTGGTGAGCTTCTACACCTTCGGCAAGGCGCGCGGCTTCAACCGCGAGACCATCCTCAAGTTCACCAACGAGTGCGTGGCGCCCACCGCCATCATCACGCTGGTGGTCGGCGCCGGCGGTGGCTTTGGCCGCATCCTGCGCGACTCCGGCATCTCCAACGCCATCGTCGACGTCGCCACCGGCGCCAACGTGTCGGTGCTGGTGCTGGGCTGGCTGGTGGCGGTGATGATCCGCATCGCCACGGGCTCGGCCACGGTGGCCATGACCACCGCCGCGGGCATCGTCGCACCGATCGCCGCCAGCGTGCCGGGCACCCGCCCGGAACTGCTGGTGCTGACCACCGGCGCCGGCTCGCTGATCCTGTCGCACGTGAACGACGGCGGCTTCTGGCTGGTCAAGGAATACTTCAACATGACCGTGACCCAGACCTTCCAGACCTGGTCGGTCTGCGAAACCATCATCTCCGTGGTGGCACTGCTGCTGACGCTGGGCCTGGCCACGCTGATCTGAGCGTTACCTCCCGCGCCCCCGCCCCGGGGGCGCGCCGGGCGGCCCCGGCAGGCCCCGGTATCCACCGGGATTGGCTTGCCTGCGCGGGCCATCCCAGCTTCATGGCCGTGACTGCCTTCGACGGCATGGGCGCGGTTTACGAAAGCCGCACGTGCATTTTCAAGAGTCGGCGATTTCCGGATCCGCTGCATGGATTCAAACTTCGCCCGCCCCTGGAAATGCGACATCTCTCATCGATTCCCCTGCACCGACAGCAAATACTGGTGGCGTCATCGGATCACCGATGATCGGGTGTGGAAAGCCCGGATGCCTGACGAGGACAGGCGTTGCGCTTGCAGCATGCAACGCCTGTGTGCTCGCATGGTTCCATGGCGGGCCAAGCGAGGCAGCCGCAAGGCTGGCCGGTTCCACCTCGTCAGACCGGTCTTTCCACCCTCGTTGACTGGCCCGCCGCCCTCACGTGGAAAGGAGTGGCGCGCACTCACCAGTGAGGAATCAATAACGACGATCGATAAGATGACTAACGAATGCTTGCAGCAGGTCCGCGCTGGTATCGACGGAGTTCTCGTACTTCTGGATCACGAAAGCGAACGCTCGGAGGGCTGCTTCAGCGCGCTTTGCCTGCTTGGCATGGTGAAGGCGCAGCTTGATGGACTGCTAGCCGAACGGGAGCGGATGCTGTAGCGGCGCGTTGGTGTGACGGGGCAGTCACCGTCACACCATCCTGCGGGCAACCTTGCCTAGATGCTTTTTTTGATGCACCATAACATCAAATCTGAGGCAGGGAGCATGCTATGCGCACGACCGTCACTATCGATGACGCCCTTTATGAACAAGCACTAGAGATAGCCGACCCTGGCATGGACAAATCTGATCTTTTTCGTGAGGCAATCAAGACTTTCGTGCGGGTGCAAGCAGCCAAGCGCCTCGCGGCGCTGGGTGGCACCGCGCCCGACATGGAAGATGTGCCACGTAGCCGCATGGAACCCGAATCGAAATGAGCGTGCTCGTCGACACCTCTGTGTGGGTGGATCATTTCAAGAACCGCAATGACGCACTGGTCAGTTTGCTCGTGTCGGATCAAGCATTGACCCACCCCATGGTCCTGGTTGAACTAGCCTGCGGCACGCCCCCGGCACCGCGTGCGCGGACACTCGGTGACATCGGGCTGTTGCAGCCCGCAAGGCAGGCCAGCCTGGCAGAGGTAATGGCGTTCATCGAGCACGAGAAATTGCATGGACTCGGTTGCGGCCTGGTGGATGTCTCATTGCTGGCTTCCACTTTGATCACGCCAGGCGCACGGCTATGGACACTGGATCAGCGTCTAAACGACTTGTCAGTGCGTTTTCGTGTGGCGCATCGACCCAAGCTTCACTAGCAGGCTGCTGAAGTACGCCCCGCTACAACCGGATGCTTTCCAACTGTTGGTGTGCCGATGATTCTGCACTGTCACGCCTCGTCCTGCGGGAATCAATACCGATACACCACCTGCAACCCAGCCGTCACCGCGGCCGTATGGAACGCTGCGGGCTTATAGACCGGCATACCGACGAACACGTCATACGAGACTGAGCCCAGCCGCGAGCCCAGCCCTCCGCGTAGTCCAATCACCGCCCCGGTCAGTTGGGTGCCGGCCAGCGCAGTGGTAATCGGCCCGAAGACCCTTCCATAATCGAGTCCTGCATACAGCGCCTGCCCGGCTGCCGCCCAGAGGCGCATGTAGCTCATTGCGCCAATAGAAGCCGCGCTCGCTGGCCAGCAGGTTCTCTCCATCGAAGCCACGCACCGTGTAGCGGCTGCCGATGGTGAGCGCATCAATGTAGTAGAGCCGGTCGTTGGTGAACTGGCCGTGGAAAGTGGTGACATACCGCAGCGGCAGCTCGCCCAGCTTGAACGGTACCGACAGGTTGGCGTCCGCCACGAGCATCCGATAGCGCCAGGTGGGGCCGCCACTGTCGGCCAACACATCGTCCTGCGCGCCGAATCCGCCGAGGCCCTGGCGATAGGCCAGCGTGCCGTCGAACTGCGCCGCGCCGAAGTAGTGGCGATCCGTGATGCCCGCCTCGAGCACCGTATTGTTGCGGCGCTGCTGCGCGATCTCGGTGTCCTCGATGAAGCTCTTGCCAAAGCGCCGGGTCAGGCGAAACTGCATGCCGAACACATCGTTCTGGCTGCGGTTGAGCACGCGGTGCAGCTTCAGGTCCGCTGTCTCCGACTTGCCGCTGGAGATGAAGGTCTGATTGACACCGGCGATCTGCTGGAAATAGTTGTTCACCGAGTAATAGCCATTCCAGCCACGCGTGCCTGTTCCTTGTTGGCGAAGCCCAGATCCTGGTTGTAGCCGACGTTGAAAAGGTCGTTCAGGCCGAGCGGATTGTCCAGACTCACGCTCAGGTTGCCCTGCCACTTGCCGGTCGAGCGCGTGCCGGAATTGTCCACCGAGGCCACCACCGTCCAGGGCTTGCCGCGTTTGACGGCGATCACCACGTCGCTCACGCCCGGCGCCTTCGTCGGCACGATCTGCATGTCCACATCCTGGGCTCGGCACACGCTTCATTTGCTCCAGGCCTTGCTCAAGGTCGCGCAGGTTCAGCAAGTCGCCTGGGTGCGGGGAAAGCCGATTTCCGGGTGCCCCACAGGTCGGGCTCGGCGAAGCGCAGTTCGCCTATGACGCCGGGGAGCAGTGCCAGCTTCAGCGTGCCGGAACTCAAGTCCTGCTCGGGTACCAGCACGCGGGTGGTGACGTAGCTCTTGTCCGGCAACCTCCAGGTAGCCGCGCAACTGGCTCGGCAGTGTGCCGGTGGCCTGGTTGACGATGATGCGGGCCGAGCCGCCCGGCAGCAGGTTCGGGTTGCCGTTGACGTACCCCGCCTGCTGGGTAGCCACGATCGACGGCGAATTGTTCAGGATGATGCCGGCCTTGGGGACGTCGAACTGGGTGTAGGCGTTGACGGACACGCCGGCGGTGGACGGCCGGGTGATATTGACCTGCTGCAGCCCGTTCGCGGTCTGGACCACGGCGGGCCGGTTGGCGCCCGCGTTCGGGTCCGCCACCACCTGTGCGCTGGCCGCCCATGGCAGCCCCATTGCGCACCAGGCGGCCAGGGTCGTTGCCGGCAGGCCGAAGCGCGCCATGCGGGTGAACGCCGGAGCCTGTGTGCCGCGTGACCCGGCGATGCGCCCCTTGCCCAGGCCGCTCGCCGATTCCTCGACCGCCATCAGCATGGCGCGTGACCGATTGAAGACAAGGCGGTAGCAACGGCGATTCATGATCTGGGTAACGGCACACGGTTTGATACGTGCGCAACTTTACCCAAGCCACTAAGGAATAAATGTTAAAAATCTCAAAATGAGACAAAACATGAAAATCTGAATTGCCTGATTGATTCCACAAGAAATTTAACGTTAGTGGCTCATTTTCGCCTGTGTCCGGAGCCACCGCGCCCCGCCAGGCCGCGCTCACCAGCGCATCCAGCCGCGCCTTGCCATTCCCCGCCCTGAACGGCGAAGTCTGCCGCGCAACCGATCAACGCAACGGTTTACAAGGCTCCGCCCACCGCCTAAGGTCAACCAGTAAGTGACTTGCCGGGAACCATCCCATGTCGATCGACCGCCGCTCCTTCCTCAGCCTTGCAGCAGGCCTGGCCGCTACCGGCCTCGGCCCTGTGCTGCCGGCTCATGCCGCCACCGTCGCCGCCCCCTTGCGCCGCAATATCCCGGGCACCACCGAAGCCCTGCCCGTGATCGGCATGGGCACCGCCGACACCTTCAACGTCGGCACCGGCGCCGCCGAACGCAAGCCGCTGGCGGAGGTAATGGGCCTGCTGCTGCAGAGCGAAGGTTCGGTCGTCGATACCGCGCCCAGCTACGGCAGCGCAGAGGCCGTGACCGGCGACCTGCTGCGCGCGGCCAACGCCCGCAGCCGGGTGTTCCTGGCCACCAAGATCTCGGCCAAGTCCGGCGCGCCCGCGCAGGCGCAATGGGCGCGCTCGCTGGCCGACCTGCATGTAGACAAGGTCGACCTGCTGCAGATACACAACCTGATTGACTGGCAGGCCAACCTGCGCTGGCTGCGCGAGCTGAAGGAACAGGGCCGCATCCGCTACCTGGGCGTCACCCACTACCGCGACGATGCGCACGAGGCACTGGAGAATATCGTGCGCAGCGAGCGCGTGGACTTTGTCCAGATCAACTATTCAGTGGCCGAGCGCAATGCCGAGCGCACGCTGCTGCCGCTGTGCGAAGCACGCGGCGTGGCGGTGCTGATCAACCGGCCATTTCAGGACGGGCGCCTCTTTCGCGCCGTCAAGGACCGACCGCTGCCGCCGTGGGCCGGCGATATCGACTGCGGCTCGTGGGCCCAGCTGTTCCTGAAGTTCATCGTCAGCCATCCCGCCGTGACCGCGGCGATCCCGGCCACCTCCAAGCCGCCCAACATGGCCGACAACCTCGGCGCCGGACTGGGCCGCATGCCTGACCCCGGCCAGCGCGAGCGCATCGCCGCGCTGCTGCGCTGAGCGGCAATCTATCGTGGACGATCCCGCGCGCGAGGCGCCTGCCGGCGGCCTGGCCCGGCTGCGGCGCGGCTTCGGCATCCGCCCCGGCGAGACCGGCGCCGTGGTGGCCGGCTTCCTGTTTTTCTTCTGCCTGTTCGCCAGCTATTTCATGCTGCGCCCGGTGCGCGAGACCATGGGCATTGCCGGCGGCGTGAAGAACCTGCAGTGGCTGTTCACCGCCACCTTTGTCGTGATGCTGGCCGCGATCCCGCTGTACGGCGCGGTCTGCGCGTGGCTGCCGCGGCGCCGCTTCGTGCCCTGGGTGTACGCCTTCTTTATCGCCAACCTGCTTGGCTTTGCGCTGGCCACTCGCGCCCTGCCTGACAACGTCTGGCTGGCGCGCGTGTTCTATGTGTGGCTGTCGGTGTTCAACCTGTTCGTGGTGTCCGTGGCATGGAGCCTGATGGCCGATGTGTTCCGCCCCGAGCAGGCGCGCCGGCTGTTCGCATTGCTGGCCGCCGGCGCCAGCGCGGGCGGGCTGGCCGGCCCCGTGCTGGGCGGCTGGCTGGTGCCGCAGATCGGCCTGACCGGGCTGATGCTGCTGTCGGCAGCGCTGCTGGCCGCAACGCTGCCGGGCGTGGGCTGGCTGTTCGGCTGGCGCCGCCGCGCCGGCGCGGGCGTGGTGCAGCCGGGCGAAGCCCCGGCCGGCGCGGCGCAGGATCCGGCCAACCCCATCGGCGGCGGGCTGCTGGCCGGGCTGTCGCTGCTGCTGCGCTCGCGCTACCTGCTTGGCATCGGCCTGTTCGTGATCCTGCTGGCCACGGCCAGCACCTTCCTGTATTTCGAGCAGGCGCGGCTGGTGGCCGAGGCCTTCCCGGAGCGCACCCGCCAGACCCAGGTCTTCAGCGCGCTGGATGCTACCGTGCAGGCGCTGACCATCCTGGTCCAGCTCTTCTTCACCGGCCGCATCGCGCGCCGCTATGGCGTCACCGTGCTGCTGACCGCGGTGCCGCTGGCGGTGACCTGCGGCTTTCTCGTGCTGGCGATGCTGCCGACCTTCGGCGTGCTGGCCGGCGTGATGATCCTGCGGCGCGTGGGCGAATACGCGCTGCTGCGCCCCGGGCGCGAGATGCTGTTCACCGTGGTCGATCCCGAGACCAAGTACAAGGCCAAGAACGTGATTGACACCGCGGTCTACCGTGCGGGCGATGCGGTCAGTGCGTGGGTCAAGACGGCGATCGATGCGCTGTCGGGCCATCCCGCCACGGTGGCGCTGGCTGGCGCCGTGCTGGCGCTGGTGTGGGCGGGGCTGGGCTGGTGGCTGGGGCGGCGGCATGAGGGGCAGTTGCGACCGCCGGATGCCAGCCTCAGCCGTGCAGTGGGAAATACCGCTGCACGCTAATGCCCGGGACAAGGGTTTTCCCGGTTGACGCTGTGCCTGCGAAGCCATACATTGGTCACGCAGATCTAGATAAGAGACCATCTGTAAGATGGTCTCTTCGCGCCTTGCAGTTGCTGCGGCCTCTTACAGAACAAATAAGAGGAGACCGCCGTGCAACACTCTGCCATCAAGATTCGTGGCATCGATGATGTCATTGCCTACATAGATTCCTGCCCGGGCATTCGCGGCAGGGCCGGTGTCATCTGGTGGCTCGCACTCGGCGGGCTATTCCTTGACGCGTTTTCCAATTCTGCGCTGAGCGCCGGCCTCGGGCCGATGACGCGCAACCTTCAACTCGCGCCTGCAAAGGTCGCCCTGTTGACCTCGTTTGCCTCCTGGGTGGCCATTGCCTTCAACCCTATCGGCGGCTGGATGGCCGACCGCTGGGGCCGCGTCCGCCCGCTGGTTCTCGCCAAGGTCCTGGCCGTGGCCGGCGCATTGCTGGTGGTGTTTGCCCCCGGCTTCGAGGTGATCCTGGCTGGTCGCTTCTTTGTCGGCGCGGCCTACGGCATCGACTTTGCCATCGCCATGGCGGTGCTGGCGGAGTTCACGCCGGTGAAACTCAAGAGTCGGCTGAACACGTGGCAAGGCATGTGGTACACGGCCGTCTGCTCCAACCTGCTGCTGGCACTGCTGTTCTACTCCTGGGACGTTGGCGATACGATCTGGCGCTACTCGGTGGCAGCCACCGCGGTCTTCGGCGTGGTCATCCTGCTGCTGCAGGGCCTGTTCCTGGTGGAAAGCCCGATCTGGCTGGCACGCAAGGAATTGCTCGATGCCGCCGCACACGCCATGACGCGCATCTACGGACGTGAGTTCGTTGCCGCCCCGCCCGCGGAACGCATCCCCGTCCTCAACCAGGCGCGCCGCGGCCTGGCCAACGTTCTGCTGATCTTCCGCGGCGTCTACCTGCCGCGCACCGTGCTGGCGGCCACCGTGCAGATCGGGCAGTCGATCCAGTACTTCGCGATCGGCTGGTACCTGCCGCTGATCAGTGCGGCCCTGTTCGGCAAGGACTTTGTCTACGCGACCATCGGCGCGCTGGTTTTCAACGTCTGCGGCATCTTTGGCGGCTTCCTCTCGCCCTTGATAGGCCGCAAGCTGGGCCTGCGCCGCGCCTCGGCGTTCGGCTTTGCGGCGGTATTCGCCATGCTGCTGATCCTGGGCCTGTTCAACGGCAAGATGCCGATGTGGATGGCAGTGGTGGTTCCGTCGCTGTTCATCCTGTTCCACTCGGGCGGGCCCGGCGCGAATGGCAAAAGCCTGTCGTCACTGTCCTTCCGCAGCGAACTTCGCGCGGGCGCCAACGGCATCATCGGCGCGCTCGGCGCCATCGGCGCTGCACTGGGCCTGCTGGTGTTCCCGCTGTTCCGCGCACAGTATGGGCTGGAAACCACCTTCCTGATTCTCTCTGTGGTCCCGCTGCTGGCCAGCATCATCTGCTTTGCGATCCGCTGGGACCCGACCCGCACCACCATCAACCCCGACAATGAAGCCGATGCCCCGCAGTTCAAGGGCGATGTGCCGGACGCTCCGGGTTTCATGAATCCCGCGATTGAGAAGGCCCGCCCATGACCCAGCGCAGAAATGTCATCCTTGCGATCGATGAGGGCACCTCAGGCACCCGGGCAGCGGTGGTCGCCGCTGACGGTCATGTCATGTGCCTCGAGTACACCACGCTTGAGGTCCGTTCGCCCTGCCCTGGCGTGGTCGAGCAGGACGCCGACGTCCTGCTCGACAAGACCCTGGCAGTTTGCCGCGCCACCCTGGCACAGGCTGCCCGCGAAAACCTGACCGTCACCGCCCTCGCCATCGCGACCCAGCGCGCCACCGCGGTACTGTGGGACACGCAGACCGGACGTGCGCTGGTACCCGCCATGGTGTGGCAGGACACGCGATACGCAGCCGATCTGGATCAGCTTGCGCCGGCATGGGACGCGACTCTGCGCGAAGCAGTCGGCCGCCCCACCGGTGTGCGCTCGCCTTACCTATGGGCGGCGCGGCACCTGCGCGACACGCCGGCTGTGGCTGACGCCTTCCGTGCGCGCCAGCTCGCCTTCGGCACCATCGACAGCTGGCTGCTTTGGCACCTGTCGACGGCACGCACGTGCATCACCACGCCGACCAACGCCACTTCCTGCAACGCCTATGTACTGACCGGGCATCGCTACCAGCTCGACTGGATCGACGCGCTTGGCTTTCCGCGCGAGCTGCTGCCTGAGCTGCGCCAGGATGCGGACAACTTCGGCCGCACGCGGCCGGACGTGCTGGGGATTGACGTGCCGATCCTGGCTTGTGCCGGGGACCAGCTCGCCGGCGCAATCGGCCTGGGATGTCTCGATGCCGGCCAGGCGATGTGCCTGCATGGCACCGGCAGCTTCGTCGACCTGGTAGTCGGTCCGAACCTTCCTGCCCGCAGCGGCAAGTCGGACAGCACCCTGACCATGACCGCGCGCCGGCAACTGGGCGTGTCGCATTTCTCCGTCGAAACCTTTGTCGCCACCACCGGCTCCGCGCTCAACTGGGTCTGCGACAAGCTCGGCTGGTTCGAGAACGCCAGGCAAATCAGTGCGCTGGCCAGCACCGTTGCGTCTTCACGAGGCGTGACCTTTATTCCCGCGCTGACCGGCCTGCGCGTCCCACGCATGCAGCCCGAGGCGCGCGCCGCACTGACCGGCATCTCGATGGCAACGACGCAGGCCGAGATGGCCTTTGCCATCCTTGAAGGCATTGCGCATTCGGTGACTTCCTGCATCGAGGCCAACCGGGAGATCGCGGGCGTGCCGGTGTCGGAGCTCGTGGTTGGCGGCGGCTTGTCCGGCAGCGATGCGCTGCTGCAGATGCAGGCGGATCTCAGCGGAATTTCCATCCACCGCATGAAGGAGACCGACCGCGCCAGCCTGCGCGGCATCGCTTACCTTGCCGGCTCGTCCGGCCTGCTTTGGGATTCCATGCAGCAGGCCCGGACCACCACCACCCCGGACGCAGTATTCGAACCGGCGATCAGCGCCGATGAGCGCGCCCAGCGGCGCGCGCTCTGGCATGCGCGGGTGGCATCCGAGCTCAACCATGCGGACGCGCTTGCGGTCCATTAATCAGGAGCAATAACAGACATGGTGATTTTTCCATCCCGCAGCGCTAACCGCGAGCGCGCCGCCATGACCAGCACCGAGCCGTTGCGGCTGGTGCGCCGGGACCTGCTCGACCGCCTGGAGGCGGATGCGTTCGACATCCTGGTGGTCGGCGGCGGCGTGACGGGCGCCTACGCCGCGCTGGATGCCAGCTTGCGCGGCTATCGCGTGGCGCTGGTTGAAAAGTGCGACTTCGCCGCGGGGACCTCTTCCAAGTCATCCAAGATGGTGCACGGCGGCCTGCGCTATATCGAGCAGGGCAATCTCGGCCTGGTACGCCATTCACTGCTGGAGCGCCAGCGCCTGCGCCGCAACGCGCGCCACCTGGTGCAGCGGCTGCCGTTCCTGTTCCCGGTGATGGAGCGCAACGGCGTGTTCGACAAGCGCCTCGCCAAGGCCTTCGAGAGCCTGCTCTGGACCTACGACCTCGCTGGTGGCTGGCGCGAGGGAATCCTGCACCAGAAGCTGACCAAGGCCGAGGTGCTGTCCCACTGCCCGACCTTCAATGAGGAACATCTGACCGGCGGCTACCTGTACTTCGATGCGCGCGTCGATGATGCCCGCCTGACACTGAACATCGCGCGCACGGCAGCGTTCCACGGAGCGGCCGTGGTCAATCACGCGACCGTCGCCGAGATCACCCGCGACGGCCACGGCAAGGTGGATGGCGCCATTGTCCACGCCGGCGAGCGCGAGATCCGCGTGCGCGCAGGCGTGGTCATCATGGCAACCGGCGTCTGGCTGCGCGACTGGACCGGCCGCAGGAAGGGCGAGGCCAGGACCCTGCACATTCGCCCTGCCAAGGGCGTCCACGTTGCCATCCCGTGGCTGAAGATCCGCAATGACTGCACGGTGACGATCCCGGTGCCCGGGCGCAGCCGCCGGGCAACGATCACGCGGTGGGGCAATGTGTCCTACCTCGGCACCACCGACGAAGACTATGAGGGCGACCTCGACAATGTCATGTGCACCCGGCAGGAGCTCGACTTCCTGCTGGAGGGCGCGCGCTCGGCACTAAAGACCGACCTGACGGCGGATGACGTGGTCGGCAGCATCGCGGGGTGCCGCCCGCTGGTGGCGCCGCCCGGCGGCAAGACCCTGGAAATCAAGCGCAATCACGAGATTCATACCGCGGACGACGGCCTGGTGACCATCGTCGGCGGCAAGCTCACGACCTCGCGGCACATGGCCGAGCAAACCATCGATGCGGCGCAGAAGGTCATCGGCAAGCGCAGCAAGTGCCTGACCAGATCGGCCTATCTGCTCGGGGCGGCTGGCTATGACGCGCAGGCCATCGTCGCATCCGGCGGCATGTCCGCGCACCTGGGCGAGCGCTATGGCACGGAGGCGCGCTTTGTCAGTGACATCCTGCAGGCGGACGCCACCCTTGCCAGGCCGATCGTCGAAGGCCTGCCGTATACGGAAGCCGAAATCGTCTACGCCGTGCGCCATGAACTGGCCGGCACGGTTGACGACGTCTTGTCACGACGCATCCGCGCCCGCCTGATGGCGCGCGATGCCTCCGCCCGCGCCGCAGCGCGGGTGGGCCAGATCCTCCAGGCCGAACTCGGATTGTCCGAAGCGGCCGTGGCGCGGCAGGTCAGCGAATACCTGGCCGCCGTCGCCCTCGAAAAATCCGTCCTCATGGGAGACTCAGCATGATCAGCAAGGAAGCCATCAAGCGCGGCTACAACCGCGGCAACTACGTCGTCGGCGCCCACACGCCGCCGGGCTATGCGGCGAACATCCAGGGCACCCCGGATGCGCCGGGCCTGCAACGCGACACCATTGCCGTCTGCGCGGCCGATATTGCGGCCTTGCGCAAGGTGGCCGACGAGGTCCTGACCGATACCGCCGACGTCGTGGCGTGGACGCGCGACTGGTGGGCAGGATCGATGATCACGGAGACCGCCGGCAGGCCCGCCACGCCGCGCGGGGTCATCGTGCGCGCTTCCACCGTGGAACAGGTGCAGGCAGTCATGCGCATTGCCAGCGCCAGTGCCATTCCGGTCACCGTATCGGCCGGCCGCAGCAACGTGACGGGCGCCGCCCTGCCCGTGCGCGGCGGCATCGTGCTGGACGTGTGCGGCCTGAACCAGTTGGTCGGATTCGACAAGGACAGCCAGATCGTCGACGTGGAAGCCGGCATGTTCGGCGACATTTTCGAACAGACCGTGCAGAAGGAATTCGGCATGACGATGGGCCACTGGCCATCGTCGTACGCGATCAGCACGGTCGGCGGATGGGTAGCCTGCCGCGGCGCCGGTCAGTTGTCCACGCGCTACGGCAAGATCGAGGACATGGTGTTCGGCATGGATGTGGTGCTGGCCGACGGCAGCCTCGTCACCGTGGGCGGCTACTCGCGCGCGGCATTGGGCCCGGATCTGCAGCAACTGTTCATCGGGTCCGAGGGCATGCTGGGCGTGATCGTGCGCGTGCGCCTCAAGCTGCACCGCCTGCCCGACTACGGGCGCGCCATCGCCTATGGCTTCAAGACCTTTGCCATCGGCCTGGAGGCCTGCCGCGAAATCATGCAGCGCGGGGCCAATCCCGCGGCGCTGCGGCTCTATGACGAACTGGAGAGTGGCGTGCAGTTCGGGCTGCCGGACACCAACGTCCTGCTGGTTGCCGACGAGGGGGCGCGCGAGATGGTCGATGCGGTGATGACGATCAGCGAGCGCGTGTGCCAGGAACTTGGTGACAAGCTGGACAGCGAGTCCATTTTCGAGCGCTGGCTCGACACGCGCTACCTGACCGGCAAGAGCGCCGAGGGCTTCAAGCGCAGCCCCGGCTTTGTCGCCGACACGCTCGAAATGTCGGGACCGTGGCGCGACCTGGCTGCCATCTACGCGGACGTGGTCAAGGCCATCAATGCCGTGCCGGGCACCCTCGCCGGCTCCGCGCACCAGTCGCACGCCTATGTGGACGGCGCCTGCCTGTACTTCTCGCTGCGCGGTGAGGTCGCGGTGGAAGACCGCCAGAAGTGGTATCGCCAGGCATGGGATGCTGCCAATGCGGTGCTGATCCAATACAATGCGGCACTGAGCCACCACCACGGAATCGGACTGTTGCGCGCGCCATACATGGCCCCGTCGCTGGACACGGCGTTCCCGCTGCTGGCGGCGGTCAAGCAGGCACTCGACCCGCAGAATATCCTGAACCCAGGCAAGCTGGGTCTCAGTGACGTGCTCACCAACGAACCGAAGTAACCAGCATGGACAGGTCCCTCGGTGCGCGCCTGACGCGACACCCCGTCATCGGCACACTCTACGGTGTTGACCAGATCGACGCCATTTTTGAAAGCGTGGCCGAAGTCTGCATTGTCGCCAACGTGGAACTGCGCAAGCTGCAGCCCGTCATCGCCACGCTGGCCAGCGCCGGCAAGTACGTCATCGTCAATATCGACAGCTGCGAAGGCTTGTCGCAGGACAAGGGCGGGGTGGAGTACCTGGCCGACATCGGGGTGACCAGTCTGGTCTCCACGCGCGTGGCAACGATCCAGCGCGCCAACCGCGCCGGCATGGTGACGATGCAGAAGGTCTTTGTGACCGACCGCTCCACCTGGCCGCGCAGCGTCAAGGCGCTCGAACAGAGCGACCCGAACCTGGTGCAGCTGATGCCGGCACCGATGCTGTCGCACCTGCCAGAAGCGGACCGCAAGGCGCTGCCGCCGATCGTGACATCAGGCTTTGTCTGCAATCGGGATGATATCCGCAGCGCGCTCGCACAAGGCGCTGTGGCCGTCTCCACCAGCGACCGCAAGCTCTGGAACCTGGAAGCGAGAGCGCTGAAGGCGTAAGAGTCCCGCCTGGGCAGTTTCGCTGACCGCTGATCGGCCAAAACTGGCCTGCAGCCGCAGGAAGATCGTATAGTCATGTCCTCGGACCTGGCTTGCCCCGCGCCGCGCCGGCCTGCGCCGCGCAGCCTGCAAGCCACCCCCCACATTCCTGATCCCGGAGGACTCCCCCATGAAAACCAAAGCCGCCATCGCCTGGAAAGCCGGCGCCCCGCTGACCATTGAAGACGTGGACCTGGACGGCCCGCGCGCCGGGGAAGTGCTGGTGGAAGTCAAGGCCACCGGCATCTGCCATACCGATTACTACACCCTGTCCGGCGCCGACCCGGAAGGCATCTTCCCGGCAATCCTGGGCCATGAGGGCGCCGGCATCGTCACCGACGTTGGCCCCGGCGTGACCTCGCTCAAGCCCGGCGACCACGTGATCCCGCTGTACACGCCGGAATGCCGCCAGTGCAAGTTCTGCCTGTCGCGCAAGACCAACCTGTGCCAGGCGATCCGCGCCACGCAGGGCAAGGGCCTGATGCCGGACGGCACCTCGCGCTTTTCCATCGACGGCAAGCCGATCTTCCACTACATGGGCACCTCGACCTTCGCCAACCACATCGTGGTGCCGGAGATCGCGCTGGCCAAGATCCGCCCGGATGCGCCGTTCGACAAGGTCTGCTACATCGGCTGCGGCGTCACCACCGGCGTGGGCGCGGTGCTGTTCACCGCCAAGGTGGAAGCCGGCGCCAACGTGGTGGTGTTTGGCCTGGGCGGCATCGGCCTGAACGTGATCCAGGCGGCCAAGATGGTGGGCGCCGACAAGATCATCGGCGTGGACCTGAACCCGGGCCGCGAAGCCATGGCGCGCAAGTTCGGCATGACCCACTTCATCAACCCGAAGGACGTGGAGAACGTGGTCGACCACATCATCCAGCTGACCGACGGCGGTGCAGACTATTCGTTCGAATGCATCGGCAACACGCAGGTCATGCGCCAGGCGCTGGAGTGCTGCCACAAGGGCTGGGGCAAGTCGATCATCATCGGCGTGGCCGAGGCCGGCGCGGAGATCTCGACGCGCCCGTTCCAGCTGGTGACCGGGCGCGAGTGGAAGGGCTCGGCCTTTGGCGGCGCGCGCGGGCGCACCGATGTGCCCAGGATCGTCGACTGGTACATGGAAGGCAAGCTCAATATCGACGACCTGATCACGCACACGCTGCCGCTGGAGCGCATCAACGAGGGCTTCGACCTGATGAAGCGCGGCGAGTCGATCCGCTCCGTGGTGCTCTACTGAGGACGGCGCCGACATGGAACTGATCTCGCAACACGGCTGCCACGGCGGCGTGCAGCGCTTCTATCGCCATGATTCGACGGCGATCGGGCTGCCGATGCGTTTCTCGGTCTACCTGCCGCCGCAGGCGCAGGCAGGCGGCAAGGTGCCGGTGCTGTTCTACCTGGCCGGCCTGACCTGCACCGAGGAAACCTTCATGATCAAGGCCGGTGCGCAGCGCTTTGCCGCCGAGCACGGCCTGATGCTGGTGGCGCCCGATACCAGCCCGCGCGGAGCGGGCCTGCCGGGCGAGGCCGATGCCTGGGACTTCGGCGTGGGTGCCGGGTTCTATGTCGATGCCACCGAGGCGCCGTGGCAGGAGTACTGGCGCATGGAAAGCTATGTGGCCGACGAACTGTTCGGGCTGGTCACCACCGCCTTGCCGGGCGATGCCGGCCGCGTCGGCATCTTCGGGCATTCCATGGGCGGGCACGGCGCGCTGGTGCTGGCGCAGCGCCATCCGCAGCGCTTCCGCTCGGTGTCGGCGTTTGCGCCGATCGCCGCGCCGTCACGCTGCCCGTGGGGTGAGAAGGCGTTCACTGGCTACCTCGGCACGGACCGCGCCGCGTGGGCTGAGTACGACGCCAGTGAACTGATGGCACGCCAGAATGGGGCGCCCTTCCCGGCCGGCATCCTGGTCGACCAGGGACTGGACGACCAGTTCCTGCAAAGCCAGCTGCATCCGGAAGCCTTCGCGGCAGCCTGCCAGGCCGTCGGCCAGCCGCTGACGCTGCGCCGGCACAGCGGCTACGACCACGGCTACTACTTCATCACCAGCTTTATCGCCGATCACATCCGCCACCACGCGGCACAGCTGTAGACGCGCCGCATCAACCTTCCGCCACGCGGCGGTATGCCCCCGGGCGCGATCCGGTCCAGCGCCGGAACGCCCGGTGGAACGCGCCCGGCTCGGCAAAGCCGAGCTCGGCCGCGATATCCGCGACCGGGCGGCCCGAATGGCTGAGCGCCTCGATGGCAAGATCGCGCCGCAGCGCGTCCTTCAGGTCCTGGTAGCTGACGCCCTCCTCCATCAGCCGGCGCCGCAGCGATGATGCCGACAGGTTCAGGCTGATCGCCAGATCTTCAAAGGTGGGCCATTGATCCGGGCGTTGGTTACGCAGCAGCCTGCGCACGCGCGCGCCCACGCTGGCGCGGTCGGAGTACTTCACCACCACGTTGTGCGGCGCATCGCGCAGGAAGGCCTTCAGGCTGCGCTCGTCCTGGCGCACCGGCTGCTCCAGCAGTGCCGCGTCGAAGACCAGCGCCGTGGCCGGCTGCCCGAACGCCAGCTGGCGCGAATACATGACGCGGTATTCCGCGCTGTACTGCGGCTCGTCGTAGTCGAAGGCCGCCAGCCGCACCGGCACGCGCCGCCGCAGCAGCCAGCTCATCAGGCCATGCAGCATGATCAGCATGGTTTCCTTGGCAAACACGCCGGGCTGCCGCCCCAGGTGTGCGCAGGGCGCGGTCAGCACCAGCGCGGCCTCGTCGCCGTGGCGCTCCAGCCGCACGCCGATATCGTCCAGCAGCAGCCGGAAGTACCGCGTGATGCGCTCCAGCCCCTGCCCCAGGGTGCGGCTGCCCGCCACCGCGTGGCACAGCATGGCAAAACTGCCGCACTTCATGCTGCGCGAATCCTGCCCGAAGAATTCATCGTCCAGCGCCGCCGCCACGGCCATCCACAGCTCGCTGTAGCTGGCGGCCGATACGCGTGACTGCGGCACCGCCAGCAGCGCCGGCGCAATGCCAGAGCCGCGCAGCACCGGATCCGGGTCGATGCCGCGCGCGCGCAGCCCCGCGATGGCGTGGTGGACGAAACAGATGGCGACACTGCCTTTTTCCATGGCGCTGGAGGGTGGCAAACGAGTTCACGAAGATTGGCGGATTTTGGCATAGGAGCCCGCCTCCGGCGTTCCTACACTGCCCGCAGGTCAAACGCCAAGCGCGCATTCTGCCTGACTTGCCGCGCGGCTCCAAACCCCCACCCTCATCTGCCATGCACAGCGACTACACCGAAGAGCAAACCATGATCCGCGACAGCGCGCGCGCCTTTGCCAGCGAACGGCTGGCAGTGGGCGCCGCGCAATGGGACCGCGACGGCCGCCTGCCCGATGAAGTCGTCGCCGAGATGGGCGCGCTGGGGCTACTGGGCATGATCGTTCCCGAGGAATGGGGCGGCACCTATACCGACTACGTCGCCTATGCGCTCGCCATCGAAGAAATTGCCGCCGGCTGCGCCGCCTGCGCCACGATGATGAGCGTGCACAACTCGGTCGGCTGCGGGCCGGTCCTGCACTATGGCACCGATGCGCAGAAAGAACGCTACCTGGCGCGGCTGGCCAGCGGCGAGCTGATCGGCGCGTTCTGCCTGACCGAGCCGCAGGCCGGCTCCGAGGCGCACAACCTGCGCACGCGCGCGCGCTTCACCGACAACGGCTGGGTGCTCAACGGCAGCAAGCAGTTCGTCACCAACGGCCAGCGCGCCGGTGTGGCGGTGGTGTTCGCCTCGACCGAGCCCGAGCGCGGCAAGAAGGGCATCTCGGCCTTCCTTGTCCCCACAAACACCCCCGGCTTTATCGTCCACGCCCCGGAGAAAAAGCTCGGCATCCGCGCCTCGGACACCTGCGCGATCACGCTGGAAGACTGCACCGTGCCGCATGACGCACTGCTGGGCGAGCCCGGCGAGGGCCTGCGCATTGCGCTGTCCAACCTGGAAGGCGGACGCATCGGCATCGCCGCGCAGGCAATCGGCATTGCACGCTCAGCCTTCGAGGCCGCATGTCGCTATGCATCTGAACGCATCCAGTTCGGCCGCGCACTGCGTGAACACCCGCCCATTGCCAACATGCTGGCCGACATGGCCACCGAGCTGAACGCCGCGCGCCTGCTGGTGCACCGCGCCGCGCGCATGCGCAGCGAAGGCGTGCCGTGCCTGTCCGAAGCCTCGCAGGCCAAGCTGTATGCGTCCGAGCTGGCCGAGCGCGTGTGCTCCAAGGCGTTGCAGATCCACGGCGGCTACGGCTACCTCGAAGACTACCCGGTCGAGCGCCACTACCGCGACGCCCGCATCACCCAGATCTACGAAGGCACCAGCGAGATCCAGCGCATGCTGATCGCGCGCAGCCTGTAGTCCCCCATCCCTTGCCAACAGAACCAGACCTTCCGGAGACAACCATGAGTGCCGTGCCCAAGACCGACAATGCCGTGCCGACCGTGCCGCTGCTGATCAACGGCGAATGGGTGGATTCATCCGCCACCGAATTCCGCAACGTGGTCAATCCCGCCACGCAGGAAGTGCTGGCACGCGTGCCGCTGGCCACTGCAAGCGAGGTCGCCGCTGCCGTGGGCGCCGCACACCGCGCCTTTGCCACGTGGCGCCACACGCCCATCGGCGCACGGCTGCGCGTCATGCTGCGCTTCCAGGCCCTGATCCGCGAGCACAGCAAGCGTATCGCCGCCATCCTGACCGCCGAGCAGGGCAAGACCCTGGCCGATGCCGAGGGCGACATCTTCCGCGGGCTGGAGGTGGTCGAACACGCCTGTTCGATCGGCACCCTGCAGCAAGGGGGCTTTGCCGAGAACGTGGCCGCCACCGTCGACACCTACACGCTGCAGCAGCCGATTGGCGTGTGCGCGGGTATCACCCCGTTCAACTTCCCGGCGATGATCCCGCTGTGGATGTTCCCGATGGCGATCGTGTGCGGCAATACCTTTGTGCTCAAGCCGTCGGAGCAGGACCCGCTGTCCACCGTGGAGCTGGTCAAGCTGGCGCTGGAAGCCGGCGTGCCGCCGGGCGTGCTGAACGTGGTGCACGGCGCCAAGGACGTGGTCGATGCGCTGTGCACGCACCCGGACATCAAGGCGGTGTCGTTCGTGGGCTCGACCGCCGTTGGCACCCATGTCTATAACCTGGCCAGCGCGCACGGCAAGCGCGTGCAGTCGATGATGGGCGCGAAGAATCATGCCGTGGTACTGCCCGATGCGCACAAGGAGCAGACGCTGAACGCGCTGGCCGGTGCAGGCTTCGGCGCGGCCGGCCAGCGTTGCATGGCCACCTCGGTGGTGGTGCTGGTGGGGGCGGCACGCGACTGGGTGCCCGACCTGGTCGAACGCGCCAAGACCCTGAAAGTCGGCGCCGGCGCTGAAGCAGGCACCGATGTCGGCCCCGTGGTATCGGTGGCGGCAAAGGAACGGATCCTCGGCCTCATCGCCGCCGGCGAGCGCGAAGGCGCGACGCTGGTGCTGGATGGCCGCGGCGTGGAGGTGCCGGGCTTTCCGCAGGGCAACTTCATCGGCCCGACCATCTTTACCGATGTCCGGACCGACATGTCGATCTACACCGAGGAGATCTTCGGGCCGGTGCTGGTGGTGATCGGCGTCGATACGCTGGACGAGGCCATCGCCCTGGTCAACCGCAACCCGTTCGGCAACGGCACCGGCGTGTTCACGCAGAGCGGCGCCGCGGCGCGCAAGTTCCAGAGCGAGATCGACGTGGGCCAGGTCGGCATCAACATCCCCATCCCGGTGCCGGTGCCCTACTTCAGCTTCACCGGATCGCGTGGCTCCAAGCTGGGCGACCTGGGTCCGTACGGCAAGCAGGTGGTGCAGTTCTATACGCAGACCAAGACGGTGACGGCGCGGTGGTTTGATGACGCGACGGTCAACGATGGGGTGAACACCACCATCAGCCTGAAGTAATCGGGCGGCATTCAAGAACGACACGGAAGGAGACCCCATGCATATCGCCTTCATCGGCCTCGGCAACATGGGCGCGCCCATGGCGCGCAACCTGCTCAAGGCCGGCCATACGCTGACCGTATTCGACCTGAACGCCGCGGCGGTGGCGTCGCTGTGCGCCGAGGGCGCCGCCACCGCGGATTCCGCCCGAAAGGCCGTGGCCGAAGCAGACTTTGTCATCACCATGCTGCCCGCCGCTGCCCATGTGCGCAGCGCCTACCTGGGCCCGGAAGGCGTGCTGGCCGGCGTGCGCCCGGGCGTGCCGCTGGTGGATTCCAGCACCATCGACCCCGCCACCGTGCGCGAACTGGCCGCTGCCGCCGAGGCGCACGGCAATGCGCTGGCCGATGCACCGGTCTCCGGCGGCACCGTTGGCGCCCAGGCCGGCACGCTGACCTTCATGGTCGGCGCCACCGAAGCACTGTTCGCCCAGGTGCGCCCGGTGCTGGCCGGCATGGGGCGCAACCTGGTCCACTGCGGCGGCACCGGCACCGGCCAGGTCGCCAAGATCTGCAACAACCTGATCCTCGGCATCTCCATGATCGGCGTATCCGAGGCGATGGCGCTGGGCGTCAAGCTGGGCATCGACGCCAATGTGCTGGCCGGCATCGTCAATACCTCCACCGGCCGCTGCTGGGCCTCGGATACCTGCAACCCCTGGCCCGGCGTGATCGAGGCCGCACCGGCCGGGCGCGGCTACACCGGCGGCTTTGGCGCCGACCTGATGCTCAAGGACCTGGGCCTGGCCAACGACGCCGCGCGCAGCGTGAAGCAGCCGCTGTTCCTGGGCGCGCTGGCGCAGCAGGTCTACCAGGCCGTGAGCCATGCCGGCGACGGCCAGCTCGACTTCTCCGGCGTGATCCGCCAGTACCTGTCCGCCGCCGACAAGGAGGGCAAGCAATGATCGAGTTCGCCCTGCACGGCCACGTCGCCACGCTGACGCTGAGCCGCCCGCCCGCCAACGCCTTCACTGCGGAAGGCCTGCAGCAGTTGCGCGAGCTGGTGGCAAAGATCGACGCCAACCCCGAAGTGCGCGCCGTGGTGGTCACCGGTGCCGGCGAGAAGTTCTTCAGCGCCGGCGCCGACCTGAACGGCTTCGCCGAGGGCGACCGCGCCCATGCCCGCGTGATGGCGCAGCAGTTCGGCAGCGCCTTCGAGGCCCTGCAGAACGCGCGGCCCGTGGTGATCGCCGCGATCAACGGCTATGCCATGGGCGGCGGGCTGGAATGCGCACTGGCCTGCGATATCCGCATCGTCGAGGAACACGCGCAGATGGCCCTGCCTGAAGCCGCGGTCGGCCTGCTGCCGTGCGGCTGCGGCACGCAGACGCTGCCGTGGCTGGTCGGCGAAGGCTGGGCCAAGCGCATGATCCTGACCAACGAGCGCGTGGATGCCGCCACCGCGTTGCGCATCGGGCTGGTGGAAGAAGTCGTGCCGCGCGGCCAGGCCATCGCCACCGCGCTGGCGATGGCTGAGCGCGCCTGCAACGTGAGTCCCCGGGCCGCCGCGCACAGCAAGCGGCTGGTGCACCTTGCGCGCCAGGGCGTGCCACGCCAGGCCGCGCTGGCGCTGGAGCGCGAGCGCTTTGTCGACCTGTTCGACGATGCCGACCAGCGCGAGGGGGTCAACGCTTTCCTCGAGAAACGAACGCCGCAATGGCGCAACGCCTAGGAGCCCGCCATGCGCCTGACTGAAGAGACCAAGGCCGCCAACCTGGATGCCGCCGAGCCGGAGGTGCTGTTCCAGGTCGTCAACGGTGTCGGCATTGCCACGCTGAACCGGCCGCGCCAGCTCAATGCCCTGTCGTACCCGATGATCGTCGCGCTCGGTGCGCAGATGGAAGCCTGGGCGCGGGATGACGCCGTCCGCGCAGTGGTGCTGCGCGGCGCCGGCCCCAAGGCCTTCTGCGCCGGCGGCGACATCCGCGCGCTGACCGACAGCTACCGCGACGGCACCCCGCTGCACCGGCGCTTCTTCATCGACGAATACACGCTGGATTACCGCCTGCACCGCTATCCCAAGCCGCTGGTGGCGCTGATGGACGGCATCGTCATGGGCGGCGGCATGGGCCTGGCGCAGGCCGCGCACCTGCGCATCGTCACCGAACGCTCGCGCGTGGCCATGCCCGAAACCGGTATCGGCCTGGTGCCGGACGTGGGCGCCAGCCATTTCCTGTCGAAGCTGCCGGTGCAGCTGGCGCTGTACCTGGGACTGACCGGAGTCACCATCGGCGCGGCCGACGCGCTGCTGTGCGGGCTGGCCGATGCCGCGGTGGACAGCGCCACGCTGGCCGGGCTGGAGCAGACCCTCGCCGGCATCGCCTGGGGCCATGACGCGCTCGCTGACCTGCGCCATGCGCTGGTGCGCGAGCCGGTGGCCAGCGCCGCCGACGCGCCGCTGCTGCAGGTGCTGCCGGCGCTGCTGCAGCACTTCCCGGCGCATGCCACGCTGCCCGAGATCCTGGCCGGACTGGCCTGCCAGGACGACCCGGCCTACACCGCCTGGGCCACGCGCACCATCGACGTGCTGCGCACCCGCTCGCCGCTGTCCGCCTACGCCACGCGCGAACTGCTGCTGCGCGGTCGCCGCATGGACCTGGCCGACTGCTTCCGCATGGAACTGGCGGTGGTGGTCAACACGTTCTCGCAGGGGGACTTCATCGAAGGCGTGCGCGCGCTGATCGTCGACAAGGACAACACGCCGCACTGGCGCATCGCCAGCTATGAAGCCGTCGATGACGTCGCCGTGCAGGCGCTGTTCCGGCCGTGGTGGGCACCGGGCGAACAGCCGCTGCCCCTGCCCGCCTGAGCGGATGCACCACCGTGAGCCTCGACGCGCTGCTGGCGCGCAGCCCCTGGGCGGCGGCACTGACCCCGGAGCAACGCCAGCGCGTGCGCGCCGAACTGCGTGAGCGCGCGGTGCCGCAAGGCGCCTATGTCATCCGCAAGGGCGACCTGGCCGACTGCTGGCTTGGCATCGCACAAGGCCTGGTCAAGGTGCATTGCGCATCGCCCTCGGGCAAGCGCGCGACGCTGACCGGCGTGCCGGCCGGTGGCTGGCTCGGTGAAGGCTCCCTGCTCAAGCGCGAGGCGCTGCGCTATGACGTAGTGGCCCTGCGCGATTCACGCATCGCCTGCATGCCGGGGGCGACGTTCCGCTGGCTGCAGGAGACCAGCCTTCCCTTCAACCGCTATCTGCTCGACCAGCTCAATGAAAGGCTGGGCCTGTTTATCGCCACCGTAGAGCATGAGCGGCTGCACGGCATCGAAGGACGCGTGGCGCGGGCGCTGGCTACGCTATTCCATCCCGTGCTATGCCCTTCCGGACCGGGCCCGGCGTTGCATCTGACGCAGGAAGAAGTCGGCCTGCTGGCGGGCATCTCGCGCCAGCGGGCTAATGCGGCGCTCAAGGTGCTGGAGGATGAAGGCTTGCTGGCGGTCAAGCACAGCGTGGTGCATGTGCTTGACCTGGAGGCGCTGCGCCGCTACTGAGCGCAGCGCTGGTTCATGCCTGCGCGGTTGATGCCGGCTTGACCAGCCCGTCGGCCCGGAACATCGCCTTGATGCCCCGCACCGCCTGCCGGATGCGCGATTCGTTCTCGATCAGGGCAAAGCGCACATACTCGTCGCCATAGTCGCCAAAGCCGATGCCCGGCGAGACCGATACCTTGGCCTTGGCCAGCAGCTGCTTGGAGAATTCCAGCGAGCCCAGCGCGCGGTACGGCTCGGGAATCCGCGCCCAGATATACATCGACGCCTTCGGGATCTCCACCGGCCAGCCTGCTTCGATCAGCCCGCGCGCCAGCACGTCACGGCGCGACTGGTACTGCGCGGCGATCTCGCTGACGCATTGCTGGTCGCCCTCCAGCGCGGCAATGGCCGCGATCTGCAGCGGCGTGAAGGTGCCGTAGTCGTGATAGCTCTTGATGCGCGTCAGCGCCGCCACCAGGTCCGGGTTGCCCACCATGAAGCCCACGCGCCAGCCCGCCATGTTGTAGCTCTTGGACAGCGTGAAGAACTCCACCGCGATGTCCTTGGCGCCCGGCACCTGCATGATCGACGGCGCCTTCCAGCCATCGAACACGATGTCGGCATAGGCCAGGTCGTGCACCACGAAGATGTCGTGCTTGCGTGCCAGCGCAATCACGCGCTCGAAGAAGTCCAGCTCCACGCATTGCGCGGTGGGGTTGGACGGAAAGCCCAGCACGATCATCTTCGGCTTGGGATAGCTGCCGCGGATGGCGCGCTCCAGCTCGGCAAAGAAATCGATGCCCGGCACCAGCGGCACCGAGCGGATATCCGCGCCGGCAATGACCGCGCCGTAGATATGGATGGGGTAGCTGGGATCGGGCACCAGCACCGTGTCGCCGCGGTCCAGCGTGGCCAGCATCAAGTGCGCCAGGCCTTCCTTGGACCCGATGGTGACGATGGCCTCGGTATCCGGGTCAATCTCCACGTCATAGCGTTCGCGGTACCAGTGCGCGATCGCGCGGCGCAGCCGCGGGATGCCCTTGGAGGCCGAATAGCCGTGCGTATCGGGCCGTTGCGCCGCTTCCGTGAGCTTGGCCACGATATGCGCCGGCGTGGCGCCATCGGGGTTGCCCATGCTCATGTCGATGATGTCCTCGCCACGGCGGCGGGCGGCCATCTTCAGCTCGGCGGTGATATTGAAAACGTACGGGGGAAGGCGATCGATGCGCGCAAAGCGGCGCTTGCCAGAAGCGGCAGTCATGGAGGAAGTCCTTTACGTAAGCGCCCGGAACCGTCCGAGCGACGTCGGCAGCCGTTGTCTCGGCTGCCGGAGACTCATGTTAGCGGGGATGCGGCGAATGCACAACGGTCACGTGAGGCCGCGCGAAAGATCAAAGCAGCTTGCCGCCCGGCGGACGCGTCGGCCGGTCCGGCGGCAGGTTGCGCACGATGCAGTCCAGCGCGCGCGAATCTGACTTGCCGCCAAGCGCCGCGCTGACCGAATCCCGATACTGCGTTGGCGAGATGCGCTGGTAGTAGAGCCGCGAGGTCTGGTCCAGCCAGTAGACGTAGTTGTCGTCGCCCCTGCTGCCACTGGTGCGCAGCCAGTCGCTGATATTGCTGGAGCCAACCACCATGTTGGGGCAAGCGGTCTGCAGCGAATCGAGATAGGCATTGAAGCCCTTGGCCTGGATATTGCGCACGGAGTCCGGCGCACAGGCCGCCAGCAACGCTGCGCAGGCGCAGGCCAGCGCGAAGCGCCGGCTGATCGTGAAGCGGCGAAAGGTGGGCGAAGGCTGCACGGCAGGGTCTCCCTGGCGGATGGCGGTCGCACTATCTTACCGGCACCCCGCCCGCTTCAGTCGTCCAGCGTCTCATGCACCGCCGAAGCGCCACGCTTCCAGTACGCCGACGCGCGGATACGGCGCTTGTCGACACCGCGTTCGCTGACCAGGTACTGGCGCACCGCTTTCATCGCCGCGGCTTCACCAGCGGCCCACACATAACCCTCGCCGCGCGGCAGCGTGAGCTTGCGTAGCACCCCTTCCAGCAGGCTGCCTTCCAGCGCATCGTCACGATGCAGCCAGTGCACATCGCATTGCGCCTGCGTCGGCAGAGGAATCTGCGACGCGGCATTGCCCACTTCCACCACCACGATGGCGCGCGTATCGGCCCCGAGCTCTTCCAGGCGCCGGGCGATCGCCGGCAGCGCGGTATCGTCGCCGATCAGCAGGTGCCAGTCGAACGCCGTGGGCACCACGAACGAGCCGCGCGGC
This sequence comes from Cupriavidus necator, assembly GCF_016127575.1. Lineage (NCBI taxonomy): Bacteria > Pseudomonadati > Pseudomonadota > Betaproteobacteria > Burkholderiales > Burkholderiaceae > Cupriavidus > Cupriavidus necator. The sequence goes on along the minus strand of NZ_CP066019.1, from coordinate 1,264,605 downwards.
CCGCCCACGCCCAGGTACTGGCCCGGCTGCGCCTGCGCGGCCCAGGTCGACGCGGGGCCATCGCCATGCAGCACGAACTCGATATCCAGCTCCTGCTTCGCCCCATCGTAGCGGCGCGGCGTGTAGTCGCGCGCGGGCGGCCGCGGCTGGCCTTCGGGGAAGGTGATGCCGTCCGGGGTGACCTGCGGCAGCACCGGCTTGTCAGCGCCGTCCACCGGGAAGAAGACCTTGACGTGGTCGTCGAACGACGCCGAGACAAAGTCCTGCAGATCAGCGCCGCCAAGCGTGACACGCAGCAACTGCGGTGACACTTGCGTGGTGCGCACCACTTGCAGCAGGCGCATCTTGAGCGGATGGCGCACGCGCTGCACAGTCAGGTCGCGTGCGGAGGCTTGATTGTTCTCACTCATATTGGAATTCCTTGGGATAGAACCCGGCACCTGCCGGGTCAGGTTGCCGATGGCCGCAGCCAGCGTCAGTGCCACATGTCAGGCCTTGCGCACCGCTTCGATCTCGGCCGCCGCGCGCAGCAGGATCTCCGCGATGCGGCGCTGCTCGTCGGCGCCCGCATCGCTGCGCAGCGCAATGGCACGCTTGATCGCGGCGCGGGCTTGCATCAGCTCGGGCAGCCAGCCGCCCTGCTCCGGCTCGGGCTGCGGCTCACCGCTCATGGCGCGCCGCATCCACTCAACCTTGCGCGCCACGTGGCGCAGCTTGGCAATCATCACCTCGACCCGCTCGCGGTTGGCCGCCAGGTGGGCCTTGCCGGTCTCGGACAGCTGGTAGCGCTTCTTGTTGCCTTCCGTATCGACGGTGGCGTAGCCGACTTCTTCCAGGTAAGTCAGGGCCGGATAGACCACGCCGGGACTCGGCTTGTAGAAGCCGTTGGTACGGGTCTCGATCGCCTTGATCAGTTCGTAGCCGTGGCTCGGCTTCTCTTCGAGCATCGCCAGCAGCAGCAACTGCAGGTCATCGGCGCTGAACTTGCGGCCCCGGCGCCAGCCTTCGCCGTCGAAGCTGCCGGGACCATCGGCGCCGGCAGGGCCGAAGCCGTCGTCATGCCCGCCGCCCCAGAAGCCGCCGCCGTGGCGGCCCATGGCGTGGTGGGCGAAGTGGCGCTCAAAGTGAGGCAAAAGGCGCATCAGCAGGTGACGGCCGTGGCCTGAGGAGCCAAAAGGGTGGGAATGATGGCGCATGACTGCCTCCGATATGTCGTAAAACATATCTTACGATATATATCGTACGAGTGGAAGTCAAGGCGACGCGGCAGTCCCCGCCGCCTGGGGATTACCTCATGCGGTACCAGTGGCAGCCATCGGGACCGGTCTCACGCACCGCCTCGCCCCGCTCCAGCAGGTAGTTCAGGTGCGCAATGCTCTCGCCGGTAGCCATCCCCAACAGCCCGCCGCTTCCGGTGATGGGGCGCGAGAACAACTCACCAAACACATCCACCGCCCGCTTCGGCGTCCCCAACGCGCCACGCAAGCGGTCCAGCGCCTGCATCTGGCTCGCCCGCAGATAGTCAATCCGCGCATGCAGCCCACGGAACGGTTCGTTATGCGCCGGCAGCACCATCACATCGTCCGGCACGGCAGCGCGCACCTTGTCCAGCGAGGCCAGCCAGTCCTGCATCGGATCGGCATCGGGCTCGGTCGGGAACACCGATACGTTGGAGGAAATGCGCGGCAGCACCTGGTCGCCTGACACCAGCAGCTTCAGCGCCGGGCAGTACAGGCAGGCATGTTCGGGCGAATGGCCGGTGCCGACGATGACCTGCCAGTCGTGCGCGCCGATGCGCACGGTGTCGGCATCGGACAGGCGGTGGAAGCTCTCGGGCAAGGCGTGGACATATTTGCCGAAGCCGCCGAAGCGGGTGCGGTACACCTCGATCGCTTCGTCGTCCCAGCCGGCCTTGCGATAGAACTCGATCGCGTCATCGGGCGCCGCTCGCCCCGTATCCGCCGCCAGCACGCGGCACATCAGGTATTCCAGCCGCGTCATCCACAGCTGGCAGTCGAACTTGCCGGTCAGCCACCCGGCCATGCCGATGTGGTCGGGGTGCATATGGGTCACGAACAGGCGCGTCAGGCCGCCCGCGAGCGGGCCGCTTGCGGCGAACAGCGCGCGCCAGGCCTGGGCGGTTTCCGGGGTCTGCAACCCGGCGTCGACGGCGGCCCAGCCGCTGCCGTCGCGGATGGCCCACAGGTTGATGTGGTTCAGGCCCAGTGGCATCGGCATGCGCAGCCACAGCACACCGGGCGCTACCTCGCGGGCACGGCCGGGTTCGGGCGCGTCGCCACAGGGGTAGTCGAGCTCGGGCTTTTCGAGGGAGATGGGGGCGGCTGCGAGGGCGATGTCGGGGGATTGGGCGCTCATCGGTATCTGGGCCGGTGGGCCGGCCGTGCTGTGCGCGTTGGCCGGTGCGGCAATGCCCCGGCTCCGCGCGTTCTGGATAGCTGACACCTTAGCCCAGATGGGCGATTCCTGCTACGCGCGCCCTGCCCGCGTTCCGTGGTGTGGAATAGCGGTGAGCTATCGGGCCGGCGTCGGCAGCACCTTGCCCGGATTCAGCAGGTTCAACGGATCAAGCGCCTGCTTCACCTGCCACATCAGCTCCAGTTCCACCTGGGACTTGTAGCGCGTCAGGTCGTCGCGCTTGGCCACGCCGATGCCGTGCTCGGCCGAGATCGAGCCGTTTTCCGCATGGGCCATGCCGTCGACCAGTGCCGAGACCCGCTCATACCACTGCGCCAGGAACTCTTTTCCTGGCTGATCCCTGGGTCGCAGCGGGTTGAAGTGCACATTGCCGTCGCCCATATGGCCGTAGATCACCATGCGCGCGTCCGGCACCAGCTCCAGCACCCTGGCCGAGGCTTCCTCCACAAACGTAGCGATGCGCGACAGCGGCACCGAGACATCGCACTTGATGCTGCCGCCGGTGCGGGTCTGGGCGTCGGAGATCTCTTCGCGGATGCGCCAGAAAGTCTGGGCGTCGGACAGGCTGGCGGCCACTGCGGCGTCCTGCACCAGGCCCTGGCTGAAGCCGGATTCGAGGATTTCCATCAGCGTGGCGTTGAGGCTTTCCGCATCGGTCCCGGAGGTGAGTTCGATCAGCACCATCCACTCGTGCTTGTCCTGCAGCGGCGAAGCCACGTTGCCAAGATATTCAAGCACCAGTTCCAGCGCGGGCCGCGAGATCAGCTCGAACGCGGTCACGGCCTGGCCGGACAGGCGCTTGGCTTCACCCAGCAAGGCCACGGCCGCGGCGGGGTCCTGTACGGCGACAAAGGCCACGGCGCTGCTGCGCGGCTGCGGCATCAGCTTGAGCACGGCGCCGGTGATGATGCCGAGCGTACCTTCCGCGCCGACGAACAGCTGCTTGAGGTCGTAGCCGGTGTTGTCCTTGCGCAGGCCGCGCAGCGATGAGTAGATGCGGCCATCGGGCAGCACCACCTCGATGCCGAGCACGAGGTCGCGCATATTGCCGTAGCGCAGCACCGCGGTGCCGCCGGCATTGGTCGACAGGTTGCCGCCGATCTGGCATGAGCCTTCGGAGCCGATGCGCAGCGGGAACAGGCGTTGCCAGGCCTCGGCGGCGCTGCGCGCCGCGCTCAGCGTGACGCCGGACTGCACGGTCATGGTGTCGTTGATGGTGTCGAGGTCCAGCACGCGGTTCATGCGGCTGAGGTTGACGACCACGGCGGTGCCGCTGTCGTCCGGCACGGCGCCGCCCATCAGCGAGGTATTGCCGCCCTGCGGCACCACCGGCACACGCCGGGCATGGCACCACTGCAGCACCTGGCTGACCTCTTCCGTCGATGACGGCAGCACCACTACCTGGGCCTGGCCGCGGTAGATGCCGCGGTAGTCGGTGACGTAGGCCTGCGTGTCGGCGTCGCCGCTGCGGCAGGCGCTTGCACCAACGATGGCCTGCATCGCGCGCAAGGTGGTGTCTGGGGTCGGGGTTTCGGCTGGCATGGGTGTAAGGCGAAGGAGATACGGGTCAGTACGCGGCGGAAGGCTTGTCTGCGGCGGGAGCGTCAGAGGGCTGCTCGCGGAACGATGCGGCAAGCTTGCGCGCGGCGTTGGCATACAGCATCACGTCCACGCCCGTGGCCACGAAGGTGCAGCCCAGGTCCAGGTAGCGGCGTGCCAGTGCCGGGTCCGACGTCAGCGTGCCGGCGGCCTTGCCGCTGGCAATGATGGTGCGCATCGCGCCTTCGATGGCGGCCTGCACCTCCGGGTGACCGGGGCGGCCGCGGTGGCCCATCGACGCAGCCAGGTCGGCCGGGCCGATAAAGACGCCGTCGATACCATCCACCGCGCAGATTGCTTCCAGGTTCTGCAATGCGGTGACGGTTTCGGCCTGCACCAGCAGGCAGACTTCATCGTCGGCCACATCGAGGTAGTCGGTGCGGGCGCTCCACTGCGAGGCGCGCGCAATCGCGCTGCCCACGCCGCGGATGCCTTGCGGGGGGTAGCGCGTAGCGCTGACCACCATGCGCGCCTGTTCCGCGGTATCCACCATCGGCACGAGCAGGCTGCGCACGCCGATGTCGAGCAACTGCTTGATCAGCGGCACTTCACCGGCGACGGCACGCACCACGGGCTGGACCGGGTATGGCGCCACCGCCTGCAGCGCGTGCAGCGTCGAGCGCAGGTCGTTGGGGGCGTGTTCGCCGTCGATCAGCAGCCAGTCAAAGCCTGCGGTGGCGGACACTTCGGCCAGGTATGGCGTTGCCATCGACAGCCACAGGCCGATCTGCGCCTGGCGGGCGGCCAGCGCAGTCTTGAAGGGATTGTTTGCGGGCATGGTGTGTTCCGGTTCGATGATCGATGGGCCCGGCGCTTCAGCCGAGCTGACCCTGGCAAAGGTACTTGGTATGCATGTAGTCGTCCAGCCCGTGGCGCGAGCCTTCGCGCCCGTAGCCGGATTCCTTGACGCCGCCGAACGGCGCCGCCTCGGCCGCGATCGCGCCCTCGTTGATGCCGACCATGCCGGTCTCCAGCGCCTGCGCCACGCGCCAGATGCGGCGGATGTCGCTGGAGTAGAAGTAAGCAGCGAGGCCGAACGGGGTGTCGTTGGCGTCGCGGATCACCTCGGCTTCATCGCGGAAACGAAAGATCGGCGCGACCGGGCCGAAGGTCTCTTCGCACGACAGCTCCATCGCGGGGGCCGCATCGGCCAGCACCGTCGGTGCGTAGTAGTGCGGGCCGTCGGCGGTGCGCACGCGCTTGCCGCCGGTGACCACGCGCGCGCCCCGGGCGACGGCGTCTTCCACATGGCGTGCGATCTTGAGGACGGCGCGGGCATTGATCATGGGACCGATCTGCGCGGCCTCTTCCGTGGCGGGGCCGACGTGGAGCGCGCCAACGCGCTGTGCCAGGCACTCGACAAAGGCGTCGTGCACGGTGTCGTGCACATAGACCCGGTTCGGGCACACGCAGGTCTGGCCGCCGTTGCGGAACTTGAACGCCATCAGGCCATCGACGGCGGCATCGAGATCGGCGTCCTCGAAGACGATGAAGGGCGCGTTGCCGCCCAGCTCCAGCGACAGCTTCTTCAGCGTGGCCGCCGATTCGCGCGCGAGGTGCTTGCCCACGGGCGTGGAACCGGTAAAGGTGATCTTGCGCACGCGGCTGTCGGCCAGCCAGGCATCGACCATGCCCGGCGTGTGCTCGCGCGATGCGGTGACGATGTTGAGCACGCCCGCGGGCATGCCGGCCTGCTGCGCCAGCCATACCAGCGCCAGCGCGGTCAGCGGGGTGTCCTCGGCGGGCTTGGCCACCACCGTGCAACCGGCGGCCAGCGCGGGGGCGATCTTGCGGGCAATCATCGCCAGCGGGAAGTTCCACGGCGTGATTGCCGCGACCACGCCCACCGGCTCCTTCAGCACCAGCAGTTTGCGGCCAGGCTCGGCTTCGGCGACGATATCGCCGCAGATGCGGGTGGCCTCTTCGGCAAACCACTCGACATAGGACGCGCCGTACTGTACCTCGCCGCGTGCCTCTTTGAGGGGCTTGCTCGTCCTACCTGGCGCAGGCCACCTTCGTCGGCCAGCGCGGCGCGGCCGGTTTCATGGCTGAGTCGGTGGCGCTGTCGTTGCAGGAGGAAGGCCGGTTGCACGTGCTGAAGATGGCCGTGCCGGTCGACCTGCCCCCGGTCGGCATCATCACGCTGCGCGAACGGGCGCCGTCGCTCGGCACCGACCAGCTGGTGGAATGCCTGCGCGAGGCTGCGGCGCAGGTCAGGGCCGTCTAGCCCGCACGCGCCATCAACACCGGCGCCGACGTGGCCAGCAGCGCCACGCCGGATACGGTCAGCAACGTCAGCACGACCTTGCGGAAGGTGGCCTCGCTGATCCCCAGATAGAGCCGCGTGCCCAGCAGCGTTGGCACCAGCATCGCGGGCGCCACCACCAGGAACATCGGCAGCATCTCGCGCGTGACGATGCCCTTGCCCACATACGCGGCCATGGTCATGGCCAGCGTGGCGAGGTTGAAGTTCTGGATCACCGCGCGCTGTTCGTCCTTGTCGAAGCCGCGCAGCGTGCACCACAGCGTGGGGACCACGCCGGTAAAACCACCGATGCCGCCCATCACGCCGCCGGCCGCACCGGCAACGCCATCGGCCACGCGCCCGCCCACGCCGATATGGGGCAACTTGCGCACCATCAGCATCACCGGGCACCACAGGGTCAGAAAGCCGCCGAGCACGACCTTGAACCACTGTGCGTCGAGCATCGGCAGGATCGCCACGCCCAGGGGGATGCCGGCCACGCCGCCGGCCACGAACGGCCACAGCCTCCGCCACGACAGCCCGCGCCGCACCGACACCGCCGCCAGCAGCTGGCCGGTAAGCGCGCCGAACACGGTCATGGCCGACGCCAGCTGCGGCTCGATCGCCCAGGCCCAGAACGACATCGCCACCATGCCGAAGGCAAAGCCCGACAGCCCCTGGACAAAGCCGGCCACGGCGGCGCCGGCGATCACGATCAGCAAGGTGGAATCCATGGCAAGCGGGGCCGCGTCAGGCAGTGGCGGACGCGATGTTCAAAGGCTTCTGGGAAGCGCATGACTATGCACTTCTTTGCCTTGCTTGTCAGCCGCTGCCTCTGCTGCGCCGCGCAAAACTGATACGGTATTTTTTCAATGAGGTGATGCTGTTCGGTTCATTTCGGCTCCGTTAGCATGGTCGCCATCGACAAGGGCAACGGGCCGCGTGAAGCGGCGCCGGCGGCACGGGGTGCGGCGATATGTCACCCGTACGCCACCGGCAGCAACGGTGCCCTTTGCTGCGCGCGCGGCGTACACTACTCTTACCGCACGCGCCTACGGCCCGCGCCCCGGCGCTCCCTGCCGACCAGCCCCGGCCTGCCAGACGGCAGCGCCGCGCCCGTCCCAGGCGTGCGCCAGGCCAGCGCCACGGAGAACAACAATGTTTGGTTTGACCGCGCTAGACCTCGCCCGCACGCAGTTTGCGTTCACGATTTCCTTCCACATCATTTTTCCGGCGATCACCATTGGCCTGGCCGCCTACCTGGCGGTGCTGGAAGGCTGCTGGCTGCGCACGCAGCGCCCGCATTACCGAGACCTCTACCACTTCTGGTCCAAGATCTTTGCCGTCAATTTCGGCATGGGGGTGGTGTCCGGGCTGGTGATGGCCTATCAGTTCGGCACCAACTGGAGCTTCTTCTCGGAGTTCGCGGGCAGCATCACCGGGCCGCTGCTGACCTATGAGGTGCTGACCGCCTTCTTCCTGGAAGCGGGCTTCCTGGGCGTGATGCTGTTCGGCTGGAACCGCGTCGGGCCGGGGCTGCATTTCTTTGCCACGGTGATGGTGGCGCTCGGCACGCTGATCTCCGCCACCTGGATCCTGGCCTCCAACAGCTGGATGCAGACGCCGGCGGGCTTCGAGATCATCAACGGCCGCGTAGTGCCGACCAACTGGTTCGAAGTCATCTTCAACCCGTCGTTTCCCTACCGCCTGGTGCATATGAGCGTGGCGGCATTCCTGGCCACCGCGCTGTTCGTCGGCGCGTCCGCCGCCTGGCACCTGCTGCGCGGGCGCGACAACCCCGCCATCCGCAAGATGCTGTCGATGGCGATGTGGATGCTGCTGATCGTCGCGCCGATCCAGGCCGTGATCGGCGACATGCACGGCCTGAACACGCTCAAGCACCAGCCCGCCAAGATCGCCGCGCTGGAAGGCCACTGGGAGAACAAAGGCAATGAAGGCCTGCCGCTGCTGCTGTTCGGCTGGCCCGACATGGCGCGCGAAGAGACGCGCTTCGCGGTCGAGGTGCCGCGCCTGGGCAGCCTGATCCTGACCCATTCCTGGGACGGACAGATCAAGGGCCTGAAGGAGTTCGCGCCGCAGGACCGGCCCAATTCCACCATTCTGTTCTGGTCGTTCCGCGTGATGGTGGGGCTGGGGCTGCTGATGATCCTGTTGGGCGTGTGGAGCCTGCTGCTGCGCCGGGGCGAGCGCATGTACCGCTCGCGCGGCTTCCTGCATATGGCGTTGTGGATGGGGCCCACCGGCCTGATCGCCATCCTGGCCGGCTGGTTCACCACCGAGGTCGGACGCCAGCCGTGGGTAGTCTACGGGCTGCAGCGCACCGCCGACGCGGTGTCGCCGCACGGCGTGCCCGAACTGGCAACGACGCTGGCGATCTTCGTGGTGGCCTACCTCTTCGTGTTCGGCGTCGGCATCGCCTACATGATGCGGCTGGTGCGCAAGGGTCCGGCGCTGGAAGAAGCCAAACCGGAAGGCGGCCCCGGACGCGGGCATACGCCGGCACGGCCATTGTCGGCCGTGGATGACGACGAAGCGCTCGCCCCCGCCACCACTGCACGCACCCGGAGCTGACACCATGGGCATCGACCTCTCGCTTCTCTGGATCTTCATCATCTTCTTCGGCGTGATGATGTACGTGGTGATGGACGGCTTCGACCTGGGCATCGGCATGCTCTATCCGTTCGTGCCGGACCGGCATGACCGCGACGTGATGATGAACACGGTGGCACCGGTCTGGGACGGCAACGAGACCTGGCTGGTGCTGGGCGGCGCCGGACTGCTGGCGGCGTTCCCGCTGGCGTATTCAGTGGTGCTGAGCGCGCTCTACCTGCCGCTGATGCTGATGCTGCTGGGCCTGATCTTCCGCGGCGTGGCGTTCGAGTTCCGCTTCAAGGCCAACGACCGCGAGCGCCCGGTGTGGGACGCCGCCTTCATCCTGGGCTCGGGCACGGCCAGTTTCTTCCAGGGCGTGGCGCTGGGCGCCTATATCGACGGCATCAAGCTGGAGGGCCACCGCTTTGCCGGCGGGCCGCTGGACTGGCTCACGCCCTTCCCGCTGTTCTGCGGCGTGGGGCTGATGGTGGCCTACACGGTGCTGGGCAGCACCTGGCTGATCATGAAGACCGAGGGCGCCTTGCAACAGCGCATGATCAGGCTGACCGGCTCGCTGGCGTGGCTGCTGCTGGCGGTGATCGCGGTGATCAGCCTGTGGACGCCGCTGACGCATCCCGAGATTGCCGAGCGCTGGTTCAGCCTGCCCAACCTGTTCTGGTTCTCGCCGGTGCCGATCCTGGTGGCGCTGTGCATGTTCATGCTGATGCGCGTGCTGCGGCATGAGCCGGATATCTCGCCGTTCATGTACGCGCTGGGGCTGGTGTTCCTGGGCTACAGCGGGCTGGCCATCAGCGTCTGGCCCAATATCATCCCGCCGGGAATCTCGATCTGGGACGCCGCCGCGCCGCCGCAAAGCCAGGGCTTTGCGCTGGTTGGGGCGCTGTTCATCATCCCCTTCATCCTGATGTACACGGTGTGGGCGTACTACGTGTTCCGCGGCAAGGTGCGCCACGGCGAGGGCTATCACTGATGGATATGGATACACAGCGCCCGGGGACCGGCACCTGGCTGCGCCGCATCGGCTGGCTGGTGCTGATCTGGGCCGCCAGCGTGGCGGCACTGGGCATGGCCGCGTGGGTGCTGCGGATCATCATGCAGGGCGTCGGCTTGCGCAGCTGACGCCCCGTCAAGGGCAACGCCGTCCTCAGAGCTGGACCGAGGCCTCGCCGATGCCATCGAACTCCGCGGTCACCAGGTCGCCTGCCGATGCGTCCAGGATGCCGACCCAGGTGCCGGTGGTGACGACCGTGCCGGCCTCTACGCGTCGCCCGTCGCGCGTGGCGTGGCGCAGCCAGGCGGCCAGCCCAAAGGCCGGATCGCCCAGCGCGTGGGTGCCGCGGCGCTCGATGGTTTGCGTGCCGATCCGCACCCGGCAATGCTGTGCCGCCCAGTCCCGCGCCGCATAGTCACGCCACTGGCCAAGCACCAGTGCGCCGTGGGACTGCAGGTCGGCCAGCTTCAGCAGCGCGGGCGCGGCGAGGTACTGCCGCCAGCGCGAATCGACGACTTCAATCGACACCGCCATCACATCGATCAGCCCGGCCGCGCCGGCGTAGTCGAGGGCGGCAGCCTGCGCGGCGTCAACGCCCTGCCCCAGCCGCAACGCAATCTCTGCCTCGATGCCGCGCCATGTGAAAGGCCAGTCGCCGGCATGCGCGGGGCTGGTCCAGACCCCGGCCGGCGGCAGTTGGGCATGCGTCAGCACCGCCTCGCGCGAGGCGCCGCCGGATTTCCAGTAGCCGGCGCCTGTCGCTTGCCAGCCAAGCGCGTGGGCCACGGCCGACTGAACGGCGTAGGCCTGTTCCGCATTCTCAAGCACGGTGGCGAATTGCTCTGCATCGGCGCAGCCCTGTTCGCTACGCGCGCTGAGCAGGGCCTGCGCGACCCGATCGATATTGGAAGATGTCATGCCTTGGGTATTTCCTTGAATGAGGGATGAATATCGCCCGGTATCCCGCTCCCCGCAAGCGCGCGCAGCACGCTGCCGGGAGCGGGCCGGTCTCAGGAACCGCTGGCGCTGGCCGCGGTGCCACTGACGGCAGGCACGGCTTCGTCGTCGGCGGCGGTCTCGCCCATGGCGCGGCCGAAGGTTTCCGGCGCGAACTGCACGGCCAGCGCAAACACTGCGTACATCGCCGCGAGCATGCTGAACATGCCGCCGACGCCGTAGGTTTCGAACACCCGCCCGCTGATCAGCGGCGTCAGCGCGCCGGCCAGGGTGCCCAGCGCCAGGATCAGCGAGGTGCCGAACGCGCGCACGTGAGTGGGATACTGCTCCGGCGCGAAGATCCAGATCGACGTGTTCAGCAACACCACGCAGAACGTGAAGCACGCGCCAAACAGCAGCACCAGGCCCACGTTATACGTCAGGAAGCCGAAGCACAACCCGGCCGCGCAGGCCAGCCCCGCGCCTGTCGTCAGCACCCGCTTGCGCGGAAAGTGATAGCCGCAGTATGAGGCCGCGAGCGCCCCGAACAGGCTGCCGCTCTGCATCACCATGGTGAAGAGAAAGCTCTTGGAGATGGTGTAGCCCTGCGACATCAGGATGGTCGGCATCAGCGTCAGCACCGAGATCTGCGCGCCGTACGTCATGGACACCGCAATCCCCAGCGCGATCGTGCGCCGTCCCAGGCGGCCCTTGAAGATATCGCTCAGGCGCACCCTGGTGCGCGGCGCGTCGTCCTGGATCGCGGCCTTGATATAGGGCGTCGGCTCGCCGTCGAGCTTGCCCAGGCGGCCGGATGCCAGCACCGACAGCACCCGGTTGGCCTCGTCCACGCGCCCCTTGGACAGCAGGAAGCGCGGCGTCTCCGGAATAAAGCGCCGGTAGAACACGACGAAGAATGCCGGCAGCACCAGGCAGGCAAAGAGCCAGCGCCAGCTGTCCGGACCCGGGAACATGGCGAAGACCGCCAGGCCGAAGGCCGGCGCCAGCATATTGCCCAGGCCACCGCTACCTACGCTGACCAGGCCTACCGCGGTACCGCGGAAGCGCGTCGAGCACAGCTCGGCCAGCATGGTCACGGCGATCGAGATCTCCCCGCCCAGGCCGATACCGACGATAAAGCGGCCCGCCGCCAGCACGCCATAGTTCGGTGCCAGCGCGCAGATGATGGCGCCCAGCGTGAACAGCAGCAGGTTGGCGCTCAGCATCGTGCGCCTGCCGTAGCGGTCCGCGATATAGCCGGAGCCGATGCGTCCCAGCGCGGCGGCACTGAAGGTCAGCGTATTGAGAAAGCCGATCTCCGCCACCGAGATGCCCCACTGCTCGCGCAGCATGGGGCCGATCAGGCCGACGGCGTTCTGTTCGAAGACATCGAACATCACCCCGAGCATGATCATGAGGATGATCTTCTTGTGCGATGCCGTCACCCCGATGCCATCCATGGCCCGGTCGAGCTCATGCTGCTGTGGGGAATTCGGCGATTGAACTACTGTTTCTGCGCCCATCTTTGTCTCCTCCTCGTTTCGAGGTTGTCGCGCTATGTCCGCGACCTTGTCGCCGCCGTGTCCGGCGGGCGTTTGTAGAGCAGCGATAAAACGTCGTTCCGGCGCGCGCCTATTCCAGCGCCGGCGTCGAATGCGGCGGCCGGCGCGCGCGCAAGGCCTGCTCGGCCGCATAGGCCAGCCGTATCAGCACGGGTTCGGTGAAAGGCAGGCCAAAGAACTCCAGGCCGACCGGTACGCCTTGGGGGGCATTGCCGTCCGGCGCCGAGAATCCGGCCGGAATCACGATGGCCGGAAAGCCGGTGGCCGACGCGAGCACGCCATTGCGCTCCGCCTGGGTCTCGCCGACCGGCGCCACCAGGCGCCGCTGGTGCGGAAATGCCAGCGCGTCAAGCCGATGCCGCGCCATCAGGTCCTGCAGCCGCTGGCGCAATGCCTGCTGGCGCTGCAGGCGTTCGCGGTACTCCCCCTCCCGCTCGCTCAGCGCTGCCGCGGTGGTAAGGGTGCCCGCCACGCTTGGATGGACAGAACCGGCAGCGATGATGTCCTGCATCGATCGCACCGGGACGCCGGGGGGCAGCCCCGCCAGGTAGGCATCGAGATCGCGCTCCATCTCGTAGTGGTGCACAAGCGTGGACGCGAGCAGCTCGTCCGGGCTGATGGCGTCTTCAATCGCGATCAGCTCGGCGCCTTGTGCAGCGATGGTGGCCAGCGCTGCCTGCATCACGGCGTTGACGGGACGATGCACATCCTGGTCGCCGAAGAAATGGCGCAACACGCCGATGCGCGCCCCCCTGAGTCCGTCGCGGTCGAGGCTGGCGGCATAGCTCGCCGGGATGTGGGGCGCGCCCTGGCTGGTGACCGGGTCGGCCGGGTCATGGCCGGCGATGACATCGAGCAGCAGCGCCGTATCGGCGACGGTACGGGTGATCGGGCCGATGGTGTCCTGCGTCAGCCCGCAAGGGACCAGCCCGGCCCGGCTGACCAGGCCCATGGTCGGACGCAGGCCGACCAGGTTGTTGGCCGAGGCCGGCGAGCGGATGGAATTGACCCCGTCGGTGCCGATGCCGAGCAGGCCGAAGCTGGCTGCGATGCCGGCGCCGGTGCCGCCGCTGGAACCGCCGGGCGTGCGGGTCAGGTCATAGGGATTGAGGGTCTGGCCGGACAAGGTGCTGACCGTCTCGCCGCCGGAGGCAAGCTCGTGCAGGTTGGTCTTGGCCAGGACGATGGCACCCGCCTCGCGCAGCCGGCGGATGACGAAGGCATCGTCGGCGGACAGGTTGCCGCGCAGGCAGGCGGCGCCGGCGGTGGTTTCCATGCCGCCGCATTCGATGTTGTCCTTGACCAGCACCGGGATGCCATGCAGCGGCGCCAGCGGCCGTGTGGGGTTGCGGCCCGCCACGGCGTCGATGCGGCCGGCCTCTTCCAGCGCCTGCGGGTTGCGCTGCAGGATGCTGCGCAGGGCGGGACCGTCCTGATCATAGGCCGAGATGCGCGCGAGGCAGGCGCTGGCCAGTTGGCGCGCCGTCAGCCTGCCGTCGCGCATCGCGGCATGCGCGCTGGCAACGGTGGCTTCCACCACGCTGAACGGCGCGTGATGGCCGGGGCCGTCTGGCACCGGTTGGTACGAGTTTGTCATGAGAGCCTTCCATGCGCCGGCAAGGGCGCGAAGTGTTTGCGAGATGATGGGCAGGCGGGGCAGCGGCACGGTGCCGCACCCCGCCTTGTCTCGCTATCGGTTGACCAGGCGGGCAGGTATTGTCCAGATGCAGAACGCACCCAGCATCAGCATCCCGGCAATCATGTAGTAAGCACTGTTGCCGCTCTGGGTCACGTCGCGCAGGTAGCCGATCATGTAGCCGCTGGTAAAGCCGGCAAGGTTGCCGATCGAGTTGCTCATGGCGATGGCCGTGGCCAACGCCGCGCCGCTGAGGAAAGCCGTCGGCAGGGACCAGAACAGCGGCGTGCAGGTCAGGATGCCGGCTGCGGCGATCGACAGGAACACCAGGGACAGCGCGGTGTTGTGCATGACCCAGGGCAACGCCAGGAAACCGATCGCGCCCATCATGCACGGGATGATCAAATGCCAGCGCCGCTCGCGGTGCTTGTCGGCGCTGCGGCCGAAGAAGTACATCGAGACAATGGCCGCCATATACGGTATCGCGCTCAGCATGCCGATATGGAGCGGGTCGCTGACACCGGTCGACCTGATGAACGTGGGCAGCCAGAGCGTGATGCCGTACTGGCCAGTGACATAGCAGAAGCAGATCAGGCTGATCAGCCAGACGCGCGGATCGGTAAACACCTTGCCGACGCGTGCCTGCGGGTCCACCGCCTTGACGTCTTCCGACTTGGCCAGTTCAAGGACCTGCTTCTCCGCGCTGGTCAGCCAATTGGCCTTGGCAATGGAGTTGTCCAGGTAGTAGAAGCAGAAGCACCCCAGCAGCACCGCCGGCACCGCCTCGATGACGAACATCCATTGCCAGCCGCCCAGGCCAGACACGCCGGCCATGCTGCCCATCAGGAAGCCGGACAGCGGGTTGCCGATGATGCCGGACAGCGGCGAGCCCATGCAGTAGATGGCCATGATCTTGGCACGCCGGTGCGACGGGTACCAGCACGACAGGTAGTACACGATGCCTGGCGTGAAGCCGGCTTCGGCCAGGCCCAGCAGGAAGCGCAGCGTGTAGAACTGGGTTGGCGTCTGCACGAACGCAAAGCACGCAGAGAGTATCCCCCACGTGATCATGATCCGGCCGATCCACACCTTGGCGCCGAACTTGTGCAATGCCAGGTTGCTAGGCACCTCGAACAGGAAGTAGCCGATAAAGAAAATCCCGGCGCCCAGCCCGTAGACGGTTTCGCTGAAGCCCAGTTGCTGCGACATCTGGAGCTTGGCAAAACCTACGTTGACGCGATCGAGATAAGCGATCAGGAAGCAGACCATCAGGAATGGCACCAGCCTCCAGCTCACCTTGCGATAGGTCGCATCCTCGAACGTCCTGATCTTTGTTCCCGCCTGCAGGGTTGTATCCACAGCGTCTCCTCTGTTTTTTGTCAGGTACGGCAGTGCTGCGCTGATCCGTTGCGACCAGTCCGGCGGGGGCGTTGCGCACGCGCGGCGCCCGCCCCCGTCTCGGAAGGCAGTGACTGCGTCAGGCGGCAGCCTTGAGCGGCAGCGGCGTCGCGTGCGTGGCGAGATAGTCCATGGCGGCAACGGTGCCGCTGCCCGCGAGCGAAACGCCCGAGATCTTCAGGCCCATCTCGCAGCCGGCCAGCGTGGCCATCAGCGTGAGGTCGTTGCAGTCGCCCAGATGGCCGATACGGAACATGCGGCCCTTGACCTTGCCCAGGCCGGCGCCGAGCGACATGTTGAAGCGGTCATAGATGTTCCTGCGCACCACGTCCGCGTCGATCCCCTCGGGCATCATCACGCCGGTCAGCACCGGGCTGTAGACGGCCGGGTCCGCGCACTGGATCTCCAGGCCCCAGGCCTTGACCGCGCGGCGGCAGGCTTCGGCCAGGCGCTGGTGGCGGGTGAAGACGTTGTCCAGCCCTTCCTCAAGGATCATGTCGAGGGCTTCGGACAGGCCATAAAGCAGGTTCGTGCTGGGGGTATAGGGCCAGTAGCCGGTCCGGTTCATCTCGATGATTTCATCCCAGCCCCAGAAGCTGCGCGGCAGCCGGGCCGTGCGGGAAGCTGCGATGGCCTTGGGCGAGACCGCATTGAAGCTGATGCCAGGCGGCAGCATCAGGCCCTTCTGCGAGCCGGACACGGTCACATCCACGCCCCACTCGTCATGCCGGTAATCGGCGGACGCCAGCCCCGAGATGGTGTCGACCAGCAGCAGCGCCGGGTGTCCGGCCGCATCGATGGCGCGGCGCACGGCGGCGATATCCGAGGTCACGCCAGTCGAGGTCTCGTTGTGCACCACGCACACCGCCTTGATCACATGCGCGCTGTCGGCACGCAGGCGGGCCTCGATCATGTCGGCCTGCACCCCGTGGCGCCAGCCCTCCACGCCCGGCAGGCCGAGGAATTCGGGCTTGATACCCAGGTTCTCGGCCATCTTCTTCCACAGCGTGGCGAAGTGGCCGGTCTCGAACATCAGCACCGTGTCACCAGGGCTCAGCGTGTTCGACAGCGCCGCTTCCCAGGCCCCCGTGCCCGAAGCCGGATAGATCACCACCGGCTGCTCGGTCTTGAAGATCTTCTTGATGCCGTCCAGCACCTTGAGGCCCAGCGCGCCGAATTCCGGGCCGCGATGATCGATGGTCGGATAGCTGATGGCGCGCAGGATGCGATCGGGAACCGGGCTCGGCCCGGGGATCTGCAGGAAGTGGCGGCCGGCGGGATGGAAGTTGAGATTAAGCATTTGACTCCTCCTGTTGAGTTTTGAATGCAAAATACTTTATCAGAGGAGTGACGGGAAAACAGCCGGGATTGCGCCGAAATTCTCTAGCGTTTACCCCACAATACAAGGGTTTACTTGCGTTTTTGAGTTCCAGTTAAGGGTCTGCTAAAATTGAACGCAATCACGCGATAGGAATTTTGAATGCAAATTGTCGCAACTTCTGGCACGGATTCGCCGGCCCCCGTACTGCCCAGGCTCGAACGGCAACGCTTGCACGACACCGTGGTGGCCCACCTGCGCACGTTCATCGTCGAGGGCACCCTGGAACCGGGCAGGAAGCTCAATGAGCGCGAACTGTGCGAGACCCTGGGCATCTCCCGCACGCCGCTGCGCGAGGCCCTGAAGGTGCTGGCGGCAGAGGGCCTGATCGATATCTCGCCCAACCGCGGGGCAACCGTTTCGCGCCTGTCCGGGGCGGAGATCCAGGACACGTTTGAGCTGATGAGCGGGCTGGAAGCGTTTTCCGGCGAACTGGCCTGTGAACGCATCACGACCGTGGAACTGGCCGAGATCAAGGCCCTGCACTATGCGATGCTGGCCTGCCGGGCAAATGACGACCTGCCCGGCTATTACCGCATCAACCACCAGATCCATGACCGCATCAACCTGGCGGCCCGCAATTCGGCGCTGCGCCAGACCTATCTGTCTGTGAACCGGCGACTGCAGGCACTGCGCTTCCGCTCCAACTATCAGAAGCCGAAGTGGGACAGCGCCATCCGCGACCACGAAGAGATGCTGCAGGCACTTGAAGCACGCGACGGCAAGCGGCTTGCGGCCATCCTGCGCCAGCACCTCCTGGACAAGCGCGACGCGGTGCTGCTGATCCAGGCAGGCGATGCCGTTGGCACGCCCCAGGCATAGGACGCTGGCGCCACCCTCACCCCAAGAATCCGAATAGCCCCATCAGCATTCTTTGCCCCGCTGTCACCACGGTGACAACCCCGGTTCTTACTCTGCGAGCGCATTGCGGCAAACGCAATCCGCCATGCGGCACCTGCCGCAGCGCACAACAACGCAGATGAACAGGGGAATCAAAGATGGCAGGGAACCTTGCACCGGACAGGCTGGCGGGGATGTCGCGCGGCCGTGTGCTGGCCGCCACCATGATCGCCGCACTGGCGGCAACACTGGCCGGCTGCGGCGGCGGCGATGACACCGCGCCGACAACCGCACCGAACGACACCACCATCAAGACCCCGCCGCCTGCCGGTGCCGGCGGCCCGCGCGTGCTGCTGGTCGGCGTGGACGGTGCCACCTATGCCCAGGTGCAGGGCGCGCTGCTGCGGCGCGAGCTGCCCAACCTGGCCCGGCTGAACCTGGTGCCCACCGCCACCGGCGGCATGCCCGGCACCATCACCGCGCAGCCGCCGCTGGACGCGCCCAGCTGGGCCACGGTGCTGACCGGCGCCTGGGCCAACCGCCACGGCATCGAAGACGATACCGGCAGCACCGCACTGCAGGCCCCCACCGTATTCCGCTACCTGCGCGCGGCCGGCAAACCCGGCCTGCAGCAAGGCGCATCCACCAGTTCGGGGGTGCTGCCGGGCCTGCTCAAGGCCGAGCAGGAAGCGGGCATGCTCGATACGCTGGTTGACTGCGCCGGGGTCGACAGCTGCGTCACGCAGAACGCCGTGCGGCAGGTGCAGTCCGGCTATGGCGTAGTGTTTGCGCAATACAGCGCGCCGGCACAGGCGGCAGAAGCCGGCGGCTTCGGCAACGGCGCCTATGCCACGGCCCTGGCCGGCATCGACAAGGCGCTGGGCGAGCTGCTCGGCGCCGTCGCAGCGCGCAGCCAGGGGCAGCCGGGTGAAGACTGGCTGGTGATGGTCACCACCAGCCACGGCCTGGATGCCACCGGCGCCACCACCACGGTGCCGACGGTGGAGAACCGCACCGCCTTCCTCGCCACCAACAAGGCGCTCAACGGCGCGCTGGCCAAACCTGGCGCAGCAGCGCCGGACACCCCGGCGGACCTGTCGGCGCTGCCGACCGAAGCCGATCTCGTCCCGACCGTGCTGGCCCACGCCGGCGTGGCGCTTGACCCGGCCACCACGCGGCTGGACGGTTCGGCGCTGACCACCGCCAACGCAGGCGTGCGAGCCATCGGCGCCAGCATCAGCCAGTACAACGACGCCATCACGCTGAGCTGGCAGAACCCGACCGAAGCCTTCGGCGTCACCCGCGTGCTGCGCGACGGCGTGCAGATCGCCTCGCTGGGACCTGAGGTGCGGCAGTTCACCGACAAGGCCTTCAACATGGCCACGGGCCTGTACCAGTTCAACTACACGCTGGTGCGCAATGACGTGCCGGTGTCGTACCTGGCGCAGATCCACTACGTCAAGCCGGTCATGCTGGCGCCGACGCTGCTCAATGGCCTGGCCACGTACTTCAGCCTCGACAGCAAGCCGTTCGCCGATGCGAAGAACGCCGCCACGCTCGGCCCGTGGGCGGCAAGCCTTGACGGCGGCACGCTGGCTGCCGACAACTTCAGCGGCCAGTCGCTGCAGCTGGACTCGCGTGTCGACAGCTACAAGCTGGCGTACAACGCTGCCGCCGATATCACGCAGAGCCCGCAGTTCACCATCGGCTTCTGGTTCCGCACCGACTGCGCCCAGGGCAACGGCACCGGCGAGCCCATCCTGTCCAACAAGAACTACATCTCGGGCGGCAACCCCGGCATTGCCGTGGCGCTGTTCGGCAGCTGCGAGATCCGTTTCAACCTGGGCAGCGGCAGCGGCAAGCGCGACGACATCAACGGCATGAAGGTGTCGGCCAACCAGTGGGCCTACCTGGCGCTGTCGGTCGACGCGGCAGCCAGGCGCTTCAGCGCCTATGTCATCGATCCGGTGCTGGGCCTGCAGAGGACCGAGAACAAGGCGATCACCAATACCGACGTGACCAAGCTGGCCGGGCTCGGCACCGGCTGGGGCGTGAACGACGATGCCACGCACAACTACGTGGGCAACAACCCCGGCGCGCTCAAGGGCGTGATGGGCTTCAACGACCTGGCGATGTGGACGCGCGTGCTGTCGCTGGACGAGCTGAAGGCCATCACCGGCGCACGCCAGCCGCTGTCCACGCTGAATCCTTAAATCCGGCCGGAGCCCGTTTCGTCACGGAACGGGTTCCTCACCGACCCTTCCCCCCCGCCCGATCCCCTGCAGGAGATTGACACCATGACTTTCCGACCTTCCACCCTGGCGCGGCCGCACTGGCTCGCCGCCGTGCTGATGTGCGCAGCGCTCGCCGCCTGCGGCGGCGACTCCGGCGACAGCCCCACCGGCTCGCCCAACGCGGCACCGATCACGCCGGGTGCCCCGGGTACCGGCGGCAACCCCGGCCAGGGGAATGGCAGCGACCAGCCTGGCGAGACGCCCGCCGTGAAGCCGCAGCTGCGCTGCGCACCCTGAAGCCGGGCCTGGCCCGTCTCCCCTCCAGAAACCACCCGGCACAGAATCCATGAACCCGCAAAGCAGACGCAACTTCCTCAAACTCGCCGGCGGCAGCGCCGCCGCCACCGCCGCGCTGGCGGCCTTCCCGCCGTCCATCCGCCGCGCGCTGGCAATCCCGGCCAACAACGCCACCGGTACCATACGCGACGTCGAGCACGTGGTCATCCTGATGCAGGAAAACCGCTCGTTCGACAATTACTTCGGCACGCTGCGCGGCGTGCGCGGCTTTGGCGACCGCTTCCCGATCCCGCTGGCGGGCGGCCTGAACGTCTGGCAGCAGACCTATACCAACGGCAGCACCACCCGCACCGTGCTGCCCTACCACCTCGACAGCAGCGCCGGCAACGCGCAGCGCGTCAGCGGCACGCCGCACTCGTACCCGGATGCGCAGAACGCCTGGGACCTGGGCCGCATGAACAAGTGGCCCACCTACAAGCAGACCCAGTCGATGGGCTACTACACCGAGGCCGAGCTGGACTTCCAGGTGGCGCTGGCCAATGCCTTCACCGTCTGCGACGCCTACCATTGCAGCTTCCACGGCGGCACCAACTCCAACCGCCTGTTCCACTGGACCGGCACCAACGACCCCGGCGGCGCCAACGGCGGGCCGGTGATCGACAACAGCGGCGACTCGTTCACGGGGTCGGCCCCGGCCTACACCTGGAAGACCTACCCGGAGCGCCTGGAAGCCGCCGGCGTGAGCTGGAAGGTCTACCAGAACATGCCGGACAACTTCACCGACAACCCGCTTGCGGGCTTCAAGCAATACCGCGACGCCAACGCCGCGCGCGGCAACCAGGCCAACGGCAGCCCCTACCCGGCATACACCAGCGCCGACGACGCCATCAGCCCGCTGCTCAAGGGCGTGGCCAACACCATGCCTGACGGCGGCTTCCTGCAATCGCTGCGCGACGACGTTGCCGCGGGCAAGCTGCCGCAGGTGTCGTGGATCGTGGCGCCGGCGACGTACTCGGAGCACCCCGGGCCTTCCAGCCCGGTACAGGGCGCGTGGTATACGCAAGAGGTGCTGAATGCCCTGACCGCCAACCCGGCGGTCTGGAGCAAGACCGTGCTGCTGATCAACTTCGACGAGAACGACGGCTACTTCGACCACGTGCCGCCGCCGTGCGCGCCCGCCTACGACGGCGACACGCTGGCCGGCGCCACCACGCTCGACCCGCAACAGGTCAGGCCGGAGTACCACGTCGACAAGCGCCCCTACGGCCCCGGCCCGCGCGTGCCGATGTACGTGGTCTCGCCATGGAGCCGCGGCGGCTGGGTCAACTCGCAGGTGTCCGACCACACCTCGGTGCTGCGCTTCCTGGAAGCCCGCTTTGGCGTGGCCGAGACCAATATCAGCAGCTTCCGCCGCGCGGTGGCGGGCGACCTGACCTCGGCCTTCAACTTCGTCAGCCCGAACACCAACCCGCTGCCCACGCTGCCCAACCGCGACAAGGCCAGCGCCGATGCCATCCGCACCGCGCAAGGCGTGCTGCCGCAAGTGCCGCTGCCTTCGGCCAGCAGCCAGCAGATGCCGCAGCAGGACACCGGCACGCGCCCGTCGCGCGCCCTGCCCTATGAGCTGCACGTAAGCGCCCGCGAAGACGCCCGCGACCAGCGCGCGGTGTGGCTGCTGTTCAGCAACACCGGCACCGCGGCGGCGGTGTTCCACGTCTACGACCGCCTGCACCTGGACCGCGTGCCGCGCCGCTACATGGTCGAGCCGGGCAAGGAACTGCATGGCAGCTGGGACGTCTTTGCCAGCGACGACGGCAAGTACGACCTGTGGGTGCTTGGCCCCAACGGCTTCCACCGCGCCTTCCGCGGCAACGTGGGGGCCGTGACTGCGGCGGGTGCCAGCGCGCCGGAGATCCGGGTCTGCTATGACATCGCCAATGCCGCGGTGTACGTGGACATGATCAACACCGGCAGCGCCCCCTGCACCTTCACCGTGCAGCCTAACGCCTACCGCACCGACGGTCCATGGACCTACGAGGTGCCGGCCGGCATGCAGCTGCAGCAGCACTGGCCCGTGGCCCGCCAGGGCAACTGGTACGACTTCACCGTCACCACCGCGCAAGGCGGCTTCACGCGCCGCTTCGCCGGCCGCATCGAGACCGGCAAGGACAGCGTGTCCGATCCGGCGATGGGCCTCAACGGCTGACGCGCAAGTCGCCTGACGGGCAGCGCTGCGCCCGCCCCCGGCCGCTCCGGCCGCGGGCGGGCGTAGCCGTTTTGTCATATTGGCCCGCTAGACTGCGCGGTCGTCCGGGACCTGTCCGGGCTGCCCCCCAACTTTCCTGCGGATAACCATGCTCGGCGACCTGCTGATGACCTTTTTCGAAGTGGCGCGCCAGGGCAGCATCACCATGGCGGCCAGGCAGCTGCGCATCAGCCAGCCCACCGTCACCGGCCGCATCCGCCAGCTGGAAGAGACCTACGGCGTTGAGCTGTTCCACCGCCGCGCCAGCCGCGTCGACCTGAGCGACGTGGGCGTGGCGCTGATGCCGGTGGTCGAGCAGCTGATGCAGCAGGAAGGCAATGCCGACTACCTGCTGCGCAACGCCGGCAACCTGCGCTTCGGCAACCTGCGCATCGGCGCCACCGGCCCCTACTACATCCTGCGCACGATGGCGGCGTTCCGGCAGCGCTACCCGGCGATCGACGTGAGCCTGGACATCGGCAATTCGCAGCAGATGCTGGAGGCGCTGTTCGAGTACCGCATCGACGCCGCGGTATCGTCGCACCCGGTGGACGACGACCGGCTTGCCTGCATCCGGCTGGCGACGGACCCGATGGTGCTGGTGGCCCATCCGGACCATGCGCTGGCGCGGCTGGCGCAGGTCGAGCTGCCGCAACTGCGCGGCTGCCACCTGCTGGTGCGCGAGCACGGCTCGATGACGCGCAAGGCCACCGAGACGGCACTGGCCGCGTGCGGGCTGGAACTGCCGCCGCACACCGTGATCGGCAGCCGCGAGGCCATCTACGAGGCCATCCGCCAGGGCCTGGGCGCCAGCGTGGTGCCGCTGGGCGAGGTGCCACGCGACCCGCTGCTGCGCGTGGTGCCGTTCGCACAAGGCGCGCCGGTGCTGCATGAATACCTATACTGCCTGCAGAGCCGGCGCGAGACCCGGCTGGTCGGCGCCTTCCTGGACTGCGTGGCGCTGGACGAGCCGACCGCCGCCACTCACGCCGCCTGACACCCGCATGCCTGCCGCGCAAGGTAAAGCGCCAATGCCGGTATCGGAAAACTTGGGTCCTTCATCACCGCGCGGTCACCACGCCGCGCCAAGCTTGCCGGTTTCGCCAACTGAGCTATCCCGCATGCCCGCTGCCCCCCGCCTCGCCCTGTTTGACCTCGACCACACCCTGCTGCCGCTCGACAGCGAGTATGAATGGGCTCGCTACCTCGTTGCCGTGGGCGGCGCCGAGGCTGCCGAAATCGATGCGCACAACACGCGCTGGCTGGCGGCCTACCAGGCGGGGCGGCTGGACTTTGCCGCCCATGCGCGCTTTGCCCTGGGCCTGCTGGCGCGCCATCCGCGTGAACGACTGACGCAGTGGCGCGCGGACTTCATGCGCAAAGTGATCGTGCCCGCCATCCAGCCGGCGGCGCGCGACCTGCTGGCCCGCCACCTCTCCGCCGGCGACCTGTGCTGCATCGTCACCGCCACCTGCCGTTTTGTCACCGAGCCGATCGCGCGCCAGCTGGGCGTGCCGCACCTGCTGGCGGTGGAGGCGGAACACGATGCGCACGGCGAGTTCACCGGCGCGCTGGCCGGCGTGCCGGCCTTTGGGCCTGGCAAGGTGCTGCGCGTGCTGGCGTGGCTCGACACGCTGGGCATTGCGCACACGGCGCTGGCACAGGCCACCTTCTATAGCGACTCCCGCAACGATCTGCCGCTGCTAGAAAGCGTTGGCCACCCGGTCGCCGTCAATCCGGATTCGACGCTGCGGGACGCGGCCGAGGCACGCGGCTGGCCGGTCTTGCACCTGTTCGGCACGGCCGGCGTGCCGACCGCCTGAGCCCATGCATCCGCACGCCGGCTTCCCCGAGTACGACCAGCTGCTGGCCTTGCTGGATACGGGCAGCCACGTGCTGGATACGCGGGTGGTCTGCGAAACCATGGTGCAGGGCCATCGCTTCGGCGTCCATGTCGCCACGCTCGGCAGCCGCGATCCGGGCGCGCCGGCGATCGGCATCTTCGGCGGCATCCACGGGCTGGAACGCATCGGCACGCAGCTGGTGCTGGACTACCTGCGCTCGGTGCTGAGCCGGCTGGCGTGGGACGAGCTGCTGCACCGCGAACTGCAGTCGGTGCGGCTGGTATTCATGCCGATCGTCAACCCCGGCGGCATGTGGGCCGGCACCCGCGCCAACCCCAACGGCGTCGACCTGATGCGCAATGGCCCGCAGGACGCCGATGCGCGTGTGCCCTTCCTGGCCGGCGGCCAGCGCATCGGCGCCTGGCTGCCCTGGTACCGCGGCCCGGCGGGCGCGCCGATGGAAGCGGAAAGCCGCGCGCTGCTGCGCGTGGTGCAGGAAGAACTGCTGCCGCGCCCGCTCAGCTTTGCGGTGGACTGCCATTCAGGCTACGGCTGGCGCGACAGTATCTGGTTTCCGTACGCGGGCACGCGCCGGCCGATGGCGCACCTGCCCGAGATGTACCTGCTCAAGACGCTGTTCGAGCAGGCCCACCCGCACCACGGCTACACCTTCGAGCCGCAAAGCCACCAGTACCTGCTGCACGGCGACCTGTGGGACCATGCCTATGACCTGACGCCGCACGGCAACCTGTTCCTGCCGATGACGCTGGAACTGGGCTCGTGGCTGTGGATCAAGAAGAACCCGCGCCAGCTGTTCTCGCGCGAGGGCATCTTCAACCCGATCAAGGCGCACCGCACCGCGCGCGTGCTGCGCCGGCACGTGAGCCTGTTCGACTTCCTGGGCCGCGTGGCCTTTGCGCCGGATCGCTGGCGGCCGCGCGGCGCGCAGCGTGACGACCTGCTGCTGCAGGCACGCGCACACTGGCAGACGGAGCCGCCGCCATGAGCCGATGGGTATTCTTGCGGGGACTGACGCGGGAATCGCGCCACTGGGGAAGCCTGCCGGCGCGTTGGGAAGCGGCCGGGCTGGGCCGGCCGCTGCTGCCCGACCTGCCCGGCAACGGCGCGCTGTCGGCGCAGCCGGCGCCGTGGAGCGTGCCTGAGATGGTCACCGCGGTGCGGCGCCAGTTGTCGGCCACCGGCGCGCACGGCCCCTACCGCGTGCTGGCGATGTCGCTGGGTGCGATGGCCGCGACCGAGTGGGCCAGCGCCTATCCGGAGGAAGTCGGCGGCCTGGTGCTGGTCAATACCAGCATGCGGCCGTTCTGCACGCCCGCACAGCGCCTGCGGCCGCGCAACTGGGGCAAGCTGCTGCGCGTGGCGCAGCGCTGGCAGGACCGCGCGTACTGCGAGCGGACCATCCATGCCATCACCTGTGCCCGCACCGATACGCTGGCACGCGATCTCGAGACCTGGCAGGCCATTGCCGCCGACGCGCCGGTGAGCCGCCAAGCCGCGCTGGCACAGTTGCTGGCCGCTGCCCGCTATCGCGCTCCCGCCAGTGCGCCGCGCTGCCCGGCGCTGCTGCTTGCCTCGGCGGCAGACCGCCTGGTCAACCCGGTGTGCTCGGCGCGCATCGCGCAAGCCTGGGACGCGCAGTTGCTGACGCACCACTGGGCCGGGCATGACCTGCCCCACGATGACCCGCAGTGGCTGTGCAATGCCGTCGCCGGCTCGGTGATACTGACACTAAGCGGCGGCTAAGGCCTGCTCCGCCGGCATGGCGCTGGTCAGCAGCGCCGCCGCGGCATCGAGCCGGTCCGGCGTGCCAAACAGCCGCGCACTGATCAAGCCGTTCTGCAACGCCCCGAACACCACCTGCGCCAGCTGCTGCGGCGGAATCGGATAGGGCGACTTGCGCTGCGCCGCGGCGCGCTCGAACAAGCTGGCCAGCCATTGCTCATTGAGCCGGATAAAGTCCTGCATCGCGGCGCGCACCGCGTCCGGCAGCATCAGCACGTCGGCCGACAGCATGCCCACCAGGCAAGCCTGGTCGGTGCCGGCACCCGCGCGCAAAGGCGCAAGGTATTGCCGCGCCTGCTCCGCGGGCGGCAGGCTGGCGTCGATCGCATCCAGGCGCGCCCGCCTGCGGGTGCCGTATTCGCGCACCGCTGCCAGCACCAGGTCGTCCTTGGACGGGAAGTAATAGTGGATGCTCGAGGTCTTGACCCCGACCAGGTCGGCCAGGTCGCGGTAGCTGAAGCCATTGAACCCCCTGCGGCGGATCAGCACCAGCGCATGTTCGACCAGTTGCTCGCGTACGGATCGGGTGTTCATGGCATCAACTCCATCGTCTTGCTGCCGCGCCGTTCAGGCCGGCAGCGTTTGTGCGATCAGCGTGATGAGGGACCCGCTTGCGAAGCAAAGCCCTACCCATCCGCCAAGGATCAGCGCAGTGTCACGCCAACGCATGATCAACTCCTGAAGACGGGCCGCACCCAGGCGGCCCGGCGGTTTTCAATGGCCGGCATTACGCCGGCCGGCTCTCAGGCGATGGCGCCGTCGGTATAAGGGTCAGCCTTGCCCACGCGCGCACCGTCGGTGTACGGATCGAAGCTGCGCGACGGTTGGGCCGAAACACCGCTGCGGTCCAGGCCGGCTACCGTGCGGGCACCGTCGGTGTAGGGATCAGGCTTGCCAACGCGGGCACCATCGGTGTACGGGTCGAAGCTGCGCGACGGTTGGGCCGAAACACCGCTGCGGTCCAGGCCGGCTACCGTGCGGGCACCGTCGGTGTAGGGATCGGGCTTGCCAACGCGGGCACCATCGGTGTACGGGTCGAAGCTGCGCGACGGTTGGGCCGAGACACCGCTGCGGTCCAGGCCCGCTACCGTGCGGGCACCGTCGGTGTAGGGATCAGCCTTGCCAACGCGGGCACCATCGGTGTAGGGATCGGCCTTGCCAACGCGCGCGCCTTCGGTGAACGGATCAAACTTGCCGGTGCGGGCGCCTTCCGTGAAGGTGTCGAACTTGCCGGTGCGGAAGGTGTAGCCGTACTTGTCGCCGGTGAAGGTGCTGTCCTGCACGCTGGCCGCTTGCGCAACACCGCCCGCGAGCGCGGCGGCAAGGGTGGCGGCGGTAATCAGGGTCTTGGTGATCTTGGTCATGATGGGCTCCAGGGTGCGATGTTTCGGGATCGCGTCAATTCGGTATCAGTGGCTGTGGCAGATCGTTTTTTTCGATTCCGCATCTACTAGTAGATAGATACTCGGCCTCGAAAAAATGACCGCCTCCGGTCATGCAATGGGACCGCCACGTTTTCGCCTTGTCTTGCTTGTTGCCGGCGGTGCAGCGCTTCCATGAGTCAAATACTATCTACTACTAGGTAGAGAGTCAAGGAAAAACATTTCTATCGGCCCGATAGCCTATGCCTTTTCTGGCTCTATCTCGTTGTTTTAAAAGCGCTTATCACCGATTCCGAAGCGCCGGCGGCCGACCGGCTGTCTGCAAATAAAAAAGCCGCCATGCAGCTTGCGCCACATGACGGCTTCAGACGCGCCACTGATATTGCGCGAAAACCTTAGCCGGCGACGGCGGCCATCAGCGTATCCGCAGCGGCTTCCACCCGGTCGGAGGTCCCGAACAGGCGTGCCGCAATCAGCCCGCTCTGCAGCGAGCCAAACACCACCTGTGCCAGCCGCGCCGGCGGCACCGGGAACGGCGTGCTGCGCTGCGGCTGAGCCCGCTCCAGCAGGCCGGCCAGCCATTGTTCGTTCATCAGGAAGAAGCCCTGCAGCAGCTTGTGCACGGACTCCGGCAGGCACAGCGTCTCGGTCGACAACATGCCGCACAGGCAGATCTGGTCCGAGCCGCAGCTGGCGCGGAACGGCGCCAGGTAGATGGCCGCCTGCTCGGCGACCGGCAGACTGGTGTCGATGGAGCGGATGCGCTCGGCCAGGCGGGCGCTGTATTCCTTCACCGCCTCCAGTACCAGGTCCTCTTTGGACGGGAAGTAATAGTGGATGCTGGAGGTCTTGACCCCCACCAGTTCCGCCAGGTCGCGGTAGCTGAAGCCGTTGAAGCCGCGGCGGCGGATCAGGACGAGGGTGTGCTCGAGCAGTTGCTCGCGTACTGATTGCGTTTTCATGAAAGCAGTTTATCTACGCGAAGATAGGCGCTCAAGCCGAAATGCCCCGGGGCTGGGGTAATTCCCTAGCCCGGGGCATCTGAGGCATGTGCTTTAACCAGGCAGGACCTGCGCGGCGAAGGTGATCATCGAGCCACTCGTCACGCAAAGCACCAGCCATCCGCCAAGCAGCAGGACACTGTCACGCAAACTCATGATGGACTCCATCGGACGGCAGTCAGCGTGACCGCCGCCGTAAAGTTGTTGGCCGCCGGCCTCAGCCGGCAGCAATCAAGCCAGGGCGCCGTCGGTGTAGGGGTCAGCCTTGCCGACGCGCGCGCCGTCCGTGTACGGGTCGAAGCTGCGGGCCGGCCCGGCCGACACGCCACTACGGTCCAGGCCAGCTACGGTGCGGTACCCGTCCGTGTAGGGATCGGTCTTGCCGACGCGGGCGCCGTCGGTGTACGGATCAAACTTGCCGACGCGGGCGCCTTCCGTGAACGGGTCGAACTTGCCGGTGCGGGCACCTTCCGTGAAGGTGTCGAACTTGCCGGCGCGGTAGCTGTAGCCGTACTTGTCGCCAGCCGAGGTGTTGTCTTGCACGCTGGCGGCTTGCGCCACGCCACCTGCCAGTGCGGCGGCAAGGGTGGCGGCGGTGATCAGGGTCTTGGCGAACTTGGCATTCATGATGGGCTCCTGGGTGCGATGTTTCGGGATCGCTTCAATTCGGTATCAGTGGCTGTGGCAGGGTCACTCTTTCGAGCCGCATCTACCAGTAGATAGATGACAGGTGCTAAAAAAATGACCATGCCGGTCTTGCGATGGGATCGCCACTTTTCCGCCCGCTCTTGCTTGCTTCCGGCGGTGCAGCGGTGCCATGGACTCAATGCTATCTACTACTAGGTAGATAGTCAAGGCAAAAGTTTTCTATCGGGCCGATAGCCGCCTGCCGACGCTGCACGATATGGCTGCGAATCCACTTAAGGCATGCGTGCGAATGAACTTTTCTTCACCCGGACGCCGATGGCCTGCTAGCCTGAAGGGAACGCCATCCCGAAACTCGCCATGCCTGAAGGCCCCCGCCCCGCTCAGCCGGAATCCCGCCACCGCTGGCTCGCCACCGCCGCGGCACTCGCCGTGGCCGCGGGTGTTGCGCGGCATCTACTGTTTCGTGCGGTAGAACGCAAAGCCTTTGTCACGCCGACGGATGAAACAAAGGACGCGGCAGCACCCGACATTTCAGCCCTGACGGTGCGCCATGCCACGTTCGCCAGCGGCAATCGCATCCTGCACGCCGCCTTCATGCCGGCCGCGGACCCCGAAGCGCCAGCGCTGATGGTGTGCCACGGCGACAATGAGAGCCTGCCCGACTGGGCCCCGGTCCAGGCCATGCTGGCGGGCGCGGGCATCGCCTCCTACGTCTTCGACTACAGCGGCTACGGCCGCAGCAGCGGGCGGCCAAGCGTGCGCCGCCTGCGCGAGGATGCGCTGGCCGCCTACCGGCAATTCCTGGCAGCCACGCCGCAGGCAAAACGGCGCGTGGTGCTGGGGCATTCGCTGGGATCCGGCATCCTGCTGGAGGTGGCGCAGCGCTTCGATCCGCAGCCCGACGGCTATGTCATTGCGGCGGGCTTCAGTTCGGCGCGCCTGGCCGCAGTGCAGACCGGGCGCATACCCGCATGGGCCGCGTGGCTGCTGCCGGATCCGTGGAACAACGCTGCGCGTGCCAGCCGGCTGGAGCGGCCGCTGCTGGTGGTGCACAGCCGGGACGACGCGGTGATCGTCCCACCCCACGCGGAACGCGTGGCCCGTGCGGCCAGGCATCTGCATGCGCTGGTGATGCTGGACGCCATGCCGCATGACGCAGCCATCCTGCCAGAACATATCGAGGCATTCTGGCCGCCGATCCTGCGCTTTGTGCGCGCGCAGGACGGCGATGCCATGCAGGCACTGTTGGCAGGAAACGACGCGAAATATGAAGGCGATCCGCCTGGCAACGCGGATCAGGCAGGCACATCGACCAGTCGCACAGGCACATTGGCGACAGCAAGCGGCGAGCGCAGGCAGTAGGGTCGCGGGACGGCCGGACCATGGCCGAACAATCTACCGCAGACGTCCGCCACCGGCAATCATCCTTGTGGGCGAGGCGCCACGGCGAGATGCCCGAGAGACTTTTTGCCGAATTCTTGTCTATATTGGTCCCCATGGCACGAGCATCGCTATTTCGCCGTTGACAGCACTGGAGGTACTGCCATGCGTTGGCTTGCAAACCTGTTCAGTCCGCCGACCCCGGAGAAAATCGCCGAGAGGGAACTGCAAGACATGAGGCTGACGCTGTTCCAGGCCGAAAGGCGCTTGCTCGAAGCGCAAATGCAGGTGGCCTACTACCGCGACATGGTGGCGTTCCTGGAAGACGTCGCGGCCAAGGGCGTGGAAGACGTGGTCGACAAGCGCCGCGCCACGCCGCCTGCGATGCCGGAGCTGCCGGCACGCACGCCTGGCCTCACCACGGTCCCTATCGTTCCGTCCGCGGCCTGACGCAGCCGGGACAGGCCCCGACCTGTGCGATACTCGCGCTGCCTGGCGCCCGTGCGGCGCGCAGGCGCATATCCACAGGAACCAGCCCCATGAGCGAACTGCTGCCCGCGATCGAATTCGAAACCGCGCCCAATCCCGCCTGCGCCGTCATCTGGATGCATGGGCTGGGCGCCGACGGCAGCGATTTCGCCCCGGTCGTGCCTGAGCTGCGCCTGCCCGCAGCGCCCGGCGTGCGCTTTATCTTCCCGCACGCGCCGGCTATCCCCGTGACCTGCAACGGCGGGTATGTCATGCCGGCCTGGTATGACATTTATTCCCTCGATGAATCCGGGCGACGCGCCGATGAAGCCGGCATCCGTGCCTCTTGCGAAGCCATTCGCGCACTGATTGCGCGCGAGAACGCCCGTGGCATCCCCACGCACCGCATCGTGCTGGCAGGCTTCTCGCAGGGCGGCGCGATTGCCTACACCGCCGGGCTGAGCCATGCCGAGACGCTGGCCGGCATCGTCGCGCTGTCCACCTACATCCCTGCGCCGAAAGCGCTGGCGGCCGAGGTCAGCGCCGCCAACGCCACCACGCCCGTGTTCGCCGCCCATGGCACGCAGGACGACGTGGTGCCGCTGCAGCTGGGCGTCGCCGCCCGCGATTTCGTGCAGGCGCGGCAGCACCCGGTGACCTGGAGCACCTATCCGATGGGCCATTCGGTCTGCCTGGAAGAGATCGCCGCCATCGGCGCCTGGCTGGCAGCGCGCTTTGCGCAGGCAGCCACCGCGCAGTCCTGATCCGCTCCCCGACAAGATGATTGCCGGCCGCTGCGCCGCGCATCGCACCACGCCGCAAGCATGACCCTCGCCCCACTCCCCAGGATCGATTTCAATACCCGCAAGGCACTGCTGTTCGCACTCGCTGCCGAACGGCTGTCGGCCTACTATGAACACCGCCAGTGGATGACCGACGCCCAGGGTGCGACGCTGGCCGGCGAATGGCTGTCGCGCTCGAAGCTGCAGTTGCCGCTGTCCGAGCGGCGCCTGTTGTCGGAACTGAGCGACCAGTTTGCACGCCAGCTGGCTGAGACCCTGTCACGCGAGGCCGGCCTGTACGCCGCGCACGAAATGATGGAAGCCCTCGATCCCAACTACCAGTCTGCGTTTGCCTACGACATGCTGGAAGAATGCGAGCGGCTGCTGCATGAAAACGGCGTGACGGAATAGCGGGCCGGACGGCGGCCGGCGTTTGCAAAGATTGACAATTGCATTGCGCGCGGGCGCGTAAACTTCGCGCACTGATGACGCCCCCCTCCCGCCTACCATGGAACGCAAGCACTGCCTGGCCTGGATCGCGCTGAGCATGATCGCAGCAGCCTTGC
Organism: Cupriavidus necator; assembly: GCF_016127575.1. Lineage (NCBI taxonomy): Bacteria > Pseudomonadati > Pseudomonadota > Betaproteobacteria > Burkholderiales > Burkholderiaceae > Cupriavidus > Cupriavidus necator. Next base: position 1,232,300 of record NZ_CP066019.1, on the reverse strand, counting down.
TGACACTGCTGTGCCTGATCCTGAATGACCACGCCGAGACCCAGGCCGCCAAAAGGGTCGAGCAAATGGCCGTCCGGGTGAAGCCCGCCGGCGCAGGCCTGATCCAGACCCACGCTGCGTCCCCGGCCGCTCAACAGCCGGAGCGGCTGTCGCAGGCCCTGGGCGCGCGGCGCTGAGCCGCATCGGGTGCGCCCCGGCCCGTAACTTCAGAACGACGACCAGTGGTTAAGAAGAACAACAGCACGTGCCGGAGCGCGGGCTTGAGTGTAGGCGCGGTGTCCACCGACGACTGCAAAGAATTGATAAGAGCGCGGTAGCCGCCTACGCGGCTGCCTCTGCAGGGCCTGTGCCGCCACAAACGCCCCGCAGCAGCGCATCGTGCTGCCGCACCGCCTGGCGCAGGGTGGCCTAAGCCCCTGGCAATGCCGGCCACGCCACGCCGGCCAGCGCGGCGAGCGCCGAGTAGGACGTCGCCAGGTGGTACGGCGAGGTCGAAGGCATTTCGGCGCGTACCACGCTGCCCGAGCGCGCCAGGCATTCATGCCAGCCGTGATCGTGCAGGAAGCGGCTGCGGAACTGCTGCGTCCAGGCTTCCAGCGCCGCCAGCGACTCCGGCGCGCCATGCACGGCGAGCGCGCGCGCATATTCGGTCTGCGCCCAGATGCGCTGGGTATCGTCCAGCATGGAGCCATCGGCGTTCAGTGCCGCGCTGACGCCCTGCGTCGACGGCACCACGCCGTGCCGCTGCGCAAAGGCAAAGGCCTGGCGCAGCGTATCGGCCAGCGGCAGGTCGCCGAGCAGCGACGGCCTGCCTGCCACCAGCGAGAACCACTCGAACTGGTGGCCCGGCTCGATGCGGTTGCCGGGGCTGCCTTGGGGCAGCTCGGCAATGCAGCCGCTGGCCGGATCGACAAAGCGCTCATGCACCGCCATCGCGATCTCGCGCAGGCGTTCGGCATACCATTCGTCCCCGGTCGCATCCAGCGCGGCCAGGTAGGCCTCGGTCAGGTGCATGATGGGGTTCTGCAGCACGCCGGCGCCCTTGGGCCGGAAATGCTCGGTAAGCGCGGCGTGGTACAGGCCCTGTTCGTCGCCGAAGAGGTCCTCGACGACATCGACGGTTTCATCGAGCACGTCGAGCGCATCGGGATTGCCGCGCCGCGCATGATAGTTGGCGCAGGCGAAGATCACGAAGGCATGCGTATAGAGGTCGCGCGTGGCATCGAGCGGCGTGCCGGCCGGGTCGACGCTGTAGAGCCACGCGCCCTCGCCATTGCCGAAGTAGGCCTGCAGCGAGCCGAACAGCGTATCGGCATGCGCATGGTTGCCGGCCAGCGAGAACACATAGAGCTGGCGGGCGCATGCCATGGCGCGATAGCGGGCCGGCGCCAACGGCGCGGCACTGGCGCCGTCGAGTGCCTCGTAGGGCAGCAGCAGGTCGCCGTTCCAGCCGCTGGCGGTCCACAGCGGCAGCACGGTGGCATCGTAATGTGCCGTCAGGGCGGCGACCCCTTGGTTGAGCTCAGGCGAGATGGGCATGGTCTGGCGGAAAGTACAGGCGCGGCGAAGGCCGCAAAGGCCGTATCTTGCCATGCCGCGGCCGCAAGACAGTCATGGCATTTGCGGCGACCTCTTGCTAGCATCAATGGCGCCCACCCGCGAACGGGAGACAGCCATGTCGACTTTGCCCCTCACGCTGACTGACGATCACCGCACATTGGTGCTTCACGTCCTTGAAGATGCACCCGGCCAGTTCACCTGGCGCATCGTCATGGAAGAACGCTGTGGCGCCGCCGACGAGGATTGCACCGTCGCAGCGCCATCCACCTACGGTTCCCGCGCAGAGGCCGAGGCCGCCTGCTGGGCCGCCGGCAACGGCATACTGAACGGTCCGCGCGCCGCAGGCGAGCTGCACGCCACCTGAAGCCCCCACGGCATCGCGCAACACTTGCACTACGTGCCGCGTGTCCTAGTCTGGAAGCGTGGCAGTGGCAACGCAGGGTATGCATTTACCTGCGGTTTTCCGTTCCGGCCACGCCCGGGCAACGTATGCTGCCCGGGGCGCTTCCTGCCACCTGCCTGTCATATTCCTGGCCTTAACTGACCTGGTCGCCATGCCGCCCCTAGAAACGGGCACGGTGGGCAAGGCCGCAGGAGCATGCAATGGATAAGCCGGTCGTCACTCCCCAGCGCTTCGTTGAACTGATGAACGAGCGCCTCACCAAGCATCCCCTCTTCCGCGAGGGCATGCGTGTCTATGCCATCCCGCAGCACACCGACCATCCGCGCAGCCTGGTCTGCGTGGGGCCGCGCGGCACCGAATGCGTATGCGCCACCATTGAAAACATCGTGCGGGGTGAATGTGAGGTGTTCCCGGACATCGACCAGGACTGGCACCGCCCGCCCAAACCCGGCAACCCCGCCGAGATGCGGGCGCGTTGAGTTGCCCCGGCGCGCCTCACGTCTATGCCCAGCGGATGGCATGACCAGAACGTGACATACCGCGGCCACCGCATCCATGTCGCGGCGCTGCGCTATGGCGGCCAGCATGACGGGTGGTGGACGCTGCGCGCGGAGATCTGGCATCACGGCAGCAAGCTGGCGCTGCCCTGCCCGGCCGCGCAGACGCGCTTTGGCTGCGCCACCGACGCCACGCGCGCGGGCATTGCCTGGGGGCGCGAGGCCATCGACACGCACATCGCCGGCCTGCACGATGCCGAGGACGCGGCGCTGCAATAGCGGCGCTGCACCAGCGCCGCTTCAGCCCATCAAACGTCGATCGCCGAATCCGACTTCACCTTGCGGCGCAGCTCGAACTTCTGGATCTTGCCGGTCGAGGTCTTGGGCAGCGGCCCGAAGTAGACCGCCTTGGGCACCTTGAAGCCCGCCAGCAGCGTGCGGCAATGCGCGATCAGTTCTTCCGCGCTGACGCTGGCGCCGTCCTTCAGTTCGACAAACGCGCATGGGGTCTCGCCCCACCTGGCATCGGGCTGCGCCACCACTGCGGCGGCCAGCACCGCGGGATGCCGGTAGAGCGCGTCCTCCACCTCAACGCTGGAGATGTTCTCGCCGCCGGAAATAATGATGTCCTTGCTGCGGTCCTTGATCTTGATATAGCCATCGGGCATGCACACACCCAGGTCGCCGGTATGGAACCAGCCGCCGGCAAAGGCCTCGCGCGTGGCCTTCTCGTTCTTGAGGTAGCCCTTCATGCAGATATTGCCGCGGAACATGATCTCGCCGATGGTCTCGCCATCGGCCGGCACCGGCTGCATGGAATCGGGATCGAGCACCGCCACCTGCGACTGCAGGTGATAGCGCACGCCCTGACGCGCCTTCCTGACCGCGCGGTCTTGCTCGGACAGCGTGCTCCAGTCATCCTGCTCGGCGCAGACCGCGGCCGGGCCGTAGACCTCGGTCAGGCCATAGACATGGGTCAGCTCGAACCCCATCGCCTCCATCTGCGCCAGCACCGCGGCCGGCGGCGGCGCGCCGGCCACCATGCCGCGCACCGGGCCGCGCACGCCCTCGCGCCACGCGGCGGGCGCATTGACCAGCGCGGTATGCACGATCGGCGCGGCGCAGTAGTGGGTCACGCCCTCTTCGCGCATCAGGTCGAATACCAGCCTGGGCTCGAACTTGCGCAGGCACACGTTGACGCCCGCGCGCGCGGCAACGGTCCACGGGAAGCACCAGCCATTGCAGTGGAACATCGGCAGCGTCCACAGGTAGACCGGGTGCTTGGGCAAATCCCACTCGAGGATGTTGGACACGGCATTGATGGCCGCGCCGCGGTGGTGGTAGACCACGCCCTTGGGGTCGCCGGTGGTGCCCGAGGTGTAGTTCAGCGCGATGGCTTCCCACTCGTCGGCCGGCATGTGCCACGCGTAGTCCGAGTCGCCCGAGGCGAGGAAGGCTTCGTAATCGGTGTCGCCGAACGGCGCCTCCTGCGGGCCCAGCACGTCATGCACGGCGATGACCTTCAGGCCGGGGATCTCCAGCGCCATCTGGCGCGCCAGGTCGGCAAACTCGGTATCGGCCAGCAGCACGCGCGCCTCGCCATGGCGCAGCATGAAGACCAGGTTGGCGGCGTCGAGGCGGATATTGAGCGCATTGAGCACGGCGCCCGCCATCGGCACGCCGAAATGCGCCTCCACCATGGCCGGCGTATTGGGCAGCAGCGCGGCCACGGTATCGCCCTTGCCGATGCCGGCACGCGCCAGCGCGCTGGCTAGGCGCCGTGCGCGCGCATAGGTGTCGCGCCAGTTCTGGCGCAGCGGGCCGTGCACGATGGCCAGGCGCTGGCCGTACACCTCGGCGGCGCGGACCAGGAAGTCGATGGGCGTAAGCGGCACGAAGTTGGCCGCGTTGCGGGCCAGGCCGCTGTCGAAATCGGTGGGCATTGCTTGTGTCTCCGCGTATCTGGCGGCGTTGGCGGCAGGGCCGCGCAACAGGCCGCGTGATGCTGTCAATGCGCTGCATGGGTGCAGCGATGTCCGGGGCGAGGTGACCATTGTCCGCGCCATCCGGCGCTGTCACTTTTTCTGGCACAAGGCTATCATCGCACACGCTGGCGCACTGTCGCCGAGACGACAAACCTGCCGCAAACCCGCGCCAGGCAAGGCTTACACGATTCTTACAGGGACCCGGCCCGAGCCGCGCGTCCATGCCATGAGCGAACCTGCAGACCCGATTTCCGCCCCTGCCGCAGTCCTTGCCGGCCATGCCTGGTTCGGTGCCCTGGCGCCGGAACACCAGGCGCTGGCCGCGCGCGAAACGCTGCTCCAGTCCTTTGCCGCGGGCGCCTTCATCGCCCGGCGCGGCGAGCCGTCGCGCCACTGGATCGGGGTGGACAGCGGCCTGATCAAGCTGGCGGTGTACACCCCCGACGGGCGCGGCTGCACCTTCTCCGGCGTGCCCGCCGGCGGCTGGTGCGGCGAAGGCAGCGTGATCAAGCGCGAAGACCGCCGCTATGACGTGATCGCGATCCGTGACTCGCAGGTGCTGCTGGTGCCAGAGCCGGTGTTCAATACGCTGCTGGCGCAGAGCCTGCCGTTCGCCAGCTTTGTCGTGCGCCAGCTCAATGAGCGCATGGGCCAGTTCATCGCCACCGTGCAGAACGACCGCCTGCTGGGCGCCGATGCGCGCGTGGCGCAGGCCATCGCGCAGCTGTTCCACCCGGACCTGTATCCGCGCACCAGCCCCGTGCTGGAGCTGTCGCAGGAAGAGATCGGCCTGCTGACCGGGCTGTCGCGCCAGCGGGTCAACCAGGCGCTGCGCCGGCTGGCCGATGCCGGCATGGTCCACCTGTCCTACCAGAGCATCCGCGTGACCGACCTGCCCCGGCTGCGCCACTTCGGGCTGTCCGAGCTGTAACGCCGCCGTCACCGGGCGCCGTGAACGATCAAACGGACGATGTCCGCGGCCTTGCGCCGCCCGTTGAATCCTGCGACAGTTACCGGCCGCACCCCCGCTCAGCTTCCGGGTTGTCTTCCGCATGCCGCTTGTCAGCCGTCACCACGTCCGCTTTGCCCGCCTGCGCTTCCCCTTTGCCGTGCAGGTACAAGCCCTGCACGGCACGGCCAGCCTGCGCGACGCCAATGCGCGGCGCGAGGTGCGGCCCGGCGACCCGTTCGTGGTCCACGCCTTTGCCCACTTCGACTGCGACCTGCCCGGCACGTGGCAGCACCCTTGCGCCATCGTCCTGACTGCCGTCCCGGACAGTGAATGCCCGCGCCTGGCCGGCAAGCCCGGCGACAGGCCCTGGTCGCGCCGCTTTGCCGGCCTGGTCTTTTCCCGCCCCGATACCGACTGGAATGTCGAGCGCCTGGCCGCGCAATGGCAGGTGCCGGCCCGCCAGGTGCGCGCCCGGCTCTTCGCCGAAGGCGAGGCGCTGCACCCGCTGCTGCGCGAGCAACGCGCCGCCCATGCCCTGCACGCGCTGGCCGCCGCCGGCCCGGTGTCTTCGCTGGACGTGCTGGCGGCGCATGCCGGCCTGCGTTCCGGCAGCGCGCTGGCGCGCAGCTGGCAGAACTGGTTCGGCATCGATGCGGCGCGCCTGGTGGAAGATTGCCGGGCAGGCAGCCGCACCACAGCGCCCACTGCCACCTGGCCCGGCCTTGTGCCGACGGCCGCCTGACGCAGCGGCCTGGGCGTCACATGGCGCGGAGTTTGTCAACCACCGCGCGCAGCAACCAGCAATGCATCGGCAATGATTTCGCTGATCCCGGGCAATACCGCCCTGACCCTCGGCATCGGCGTGAACGGATTGTTCTACGATATCTCGGTCGGCCGCCCGTAACCTCGCCCCCAACCGTGAATCCGGGCACCCCGCGCCCGGACACGAACCAAGCCGGTGCCGCCCTGCGGCACCGGCTTTTCTTTTTTCCGCCAGACCAATGAATGCAACCACGGCAGCCAGGCACGTGACAGCCATCCTGCAGCGTTGCCGCAGCAGCCTCTGCCCACACACTCCCGACAGTTTGTCAATCGCCTGAACTCGGGTTGGCCCCATCCCCCCTATCACGCAGACTCGCCTCGCGGGGCGGGTCAGCCACCCTGCGGGCGGGGCCTGCATGAGCCGGATATCGACCACCGCAGGACTCCGCCAGAACAAAAACCATACAGGGCGAAACGGGATGAAAACAAAACAACTGTTCTTGACGGGTCTGGCGACGGCGGTCCTGTCTGCATGCGGAGGCGGCGATGGCGGTTCGACCGCGCCGACCACCACCACGGCGGCACCTGCCGCCACCAGGATCAGTGGCACCGCCGCAGTTGGCGCCGCACTGGGCAATGCCGCCGTGCAGGCCAAGTGCGCATCGGGCAGCGGCACCGCCACCACCGCGGCGGACGGCAGCTTCACCATCAGCATCGAAGGCGCGACGCGTCCCTGCGTGCTCAGCGTCACGGCGCCTGACGGCACCACGCTGCATTCCGTGGTCGAAGCCGGCACCGGCACCACCGCGACGGCCAACATCACGCCGCTGACCGAGCTGGTCACCGCTTCACTGGCACAGGGCAACACCGATGCCTTCTTCGAGCAGTTCGATGCGAACGCGCAAGCCAGGCTCACCTCCGACAACGTAACCAGTGCCATCGGCGCCGTGCGCCTGGTGCTGACGGGCGTGGTCGACCTTTCCAGCATCGACCCGGTCAAGGATCCGCTGGTGGCCGCCAACGGCGCCAACGCGGGCAATGCGCAGGACCAGCTGCTGGACCAGTTGGGCGATCGCCTGGAGGCATCCAAGACCACGCTGGCTGAGCTTTCTTCAGCAGTCGCTGCCAATGCCGGCGCAGCGGCAGTCCAGACCGCACTGCAACCGGCAGCGGCCACCTGCGCCGGGTTGAAGACCGGCAAGTACCACGTCGTGGAACTGGGCACGCCGATTGGAGAAGCCGGCGAAATGGACGCCGCCACGTTGCAGTTCAAGCTGGGCACCGACGTGACCACCTTCACCGCCGACGCATCGGAAGCCTGCCGCTTCACCGCAGGCACCGACACCGTGCTGGTCTCCAAGTCGGGCCTGAGCGTGGTGCTGCCTCCGGCTGGCACGGTCAACCGCCTGCCCGCCCTGCTGATTCCTGCCCAGGCACTGGCCCTGGCCGACCTGGCTGGCGACTGGAATGGTCTTGGCTATGAGCGCGATGGCCCGTCGCCGTACGCGGCGTCGCGCGTGAACTTCAGCCTGGATGCCGCGGGCAAGGTGACCGCCGGCGCAGATTGCTCGGGCCTGGATTCGTGCTCGGCATGGCTGCCGGATGAATTTCCCACCATCACGCTCAACCCCGATGGCGGGCTGAACCTCACCGAACAGGACGGTGGTGTTGAGCGGGCCTACGCGTTCAAGGGCACCGACGGGCAACTGGTCATCGTCTTCACCCACGGTGACGGATTCACGATGGCCACCAGACGGATCGCCCGTGCGCTGCCTGCCGTGGGCGCGACCAGTTCGTTCTGGGACACGAGCATTCTTCCGGTGGACAGCAACTCCGCCACGGCCGATGGCATCAGCACGACGACGGCCTCCACGGTCAAGGTCACCGCGGTGGATGCCCAGGCAAACACGTACACGCGCGAGCGCGACGACGGACGGGTGGACACCTGGAAGGTGAACACCCCGCTCGACGGGCTGCGCTACCGTGCCCCGACGCCCAACAACAGCGGCGGTAGTGAGGCCATCAGCATGTCGATTGGCAACACGGGCCTGAATGTGGCGATCGGCGTGAATACGGCTCGCCGGTTCTTCAGCATCTCGGTCAACCGTCTGTAACTCCGCTGCAAGTCGCCGGACTGCTGCGTCCGGACAGCGATTCAAGCCGGTGTCGCCTTGCGGCGCCGGCATTTTTTTCGTTGGGCTGCACAACCGGTGCTACCGCAGGACTTGCCGGCAGCGATCGATACGCTGCCGCGCGACTCGATCACGCAGGGCGAAGGCAACCCCGACCGTCAGGCGGCGGCCGCGGTAGAATCAGCAGAACCCCCGCTCAGCCGGGGGCCGGCGGCATCAGCCGCCCGAGTGCAGCGGGGACAGCGAATAGGCGAGCACCAGCCCCGCAACGATCGCCGGGGAACCCAGCCGGATCGCCGTGCTGCGGGACAGCACGCCCAGATACACATACAAACACACCAGCACCATCGCAGTCACATACAGCAGGCTGTCATAGACTTGCATGGATGTCTCCCTTGCCATTGTTCTTATTGCTTTACTTCGGTGGGCTGCCGACGGGGCGTGATGCGGGGGTCTTCCGGGAATGCGTGGGGGCGCTCCGTCGCCAGCATGCTATGGCTGTCTGTTGAAATGATAGTCACCACTTCGACGGAGCGTGGCAATCATGGAAATCCCTTTGCGGCACTGCACCAGTCATGATGCAGCGCCGCAAGGCAAGGTCTTGATAGAAGGAACGGGGCGTGCGCAAGGCGCGCATCGCGCCGGTCCTTAATCCGCGGGCAACATCTCAGGATTCCAGGCGATTTCCCACAGATGCCCGTCGGGATCCTGGAAATAGCCGGCGTACCCGCCCCAGAACGTATCCTGCGCCGGCTTGACCACGCTGGCGCCCGCGGCCAGCGCCTGGGCCATCACCGCATCCACTTCCGCCTTGTCGCCGACGTTATGCGCCAGCGAGAAATCCGTCTGCGCGCGCGGTGTCAGCTGCAGTCCGGTGTCATGCGCAAGACTGGTGCGCGGCCAGACCGCGAGCTTCAATCCGGCCTGCAGGTCGAAGAAGGCCACGGCGCCGTGCTCGAACTGCTCGCCGACAATGCCTGCGGTGGGCAGTCCCAGGCCGTCGCGATAGAAGCGCACCGCACGCTGCAGGTCATCGACACCCAGCGTGATCAGCGTAATCCGGGGTCTCATGGCGGGTTCCTCCTGTATCGACCGGCAGCCTAGCGCTGCCCGAAAGCCGCATCGGCAAACAGGTCTTTCAGTTCGCGCGGCTGCGACCGCCAGTATTGCTTCGGCGCCTGCACGCTTGCGCCCAGCCGCGCGGCCGCATGCCAGGGCCAGCGCGGGTCATACAGCATGGCACGGGCCAGCGACACCGCGTCGGCTTCGTGGTTGGCGATGATGGCTTCGGCCTGCTCCGGCTCAGTGATCAGGCCCACCGCAATCGTCGGCAGGCCAACCTCGGCCTTTACGCGCTGCGCGTACGGCACCTGGTAGCCGGGCCCGAGCTTGATCGCCTGCTGCGGCGACACGCCGCCGGTGGTCACATGGATCGCCGCACAGCCGCGCGCCTTGAGAGCCTTCGACAACGCCACCGTGCCTTCGATATCCCATCCGCCCGGCACCCAGTCGGTTGCGGAAATACGCATCCACACCGGACGCTCAGCCGGGAACACCTCACGCACCGCGTCGAACACCTCGATCGGGAACCGCATGCGGTTCTCCAGGCTGCCGCCGTATTCGTCGTCACGATGGTTGGCCAGCGGCGACAGGAACTGGTGCAGCAGGTAGCCGTGCGCGGCATGGATCTCGATCCCGTTCAACCCAAGCCGCGCCGCACGCCTTGCCGCCGCGACAAAGTCGTCGCGCACCTTGTCCATGCCGGCACGGTCCAGCGCGGCAGGCGCGACTTCTTCCGCGCCATGCGGTACCGCGGAAGGCGCCACCGCATGCCAGCCACCAGGCGCATCCGGCGCGATCTGCTGCCCGCCATCCCATGGCGCCTGGCTCGACGCCTTGCGGCCGGCATGCCCCAACTGGATCGCAATGGCGATCGGCGAATGCGCGCGCATCGCCTTGACCACGCGGCCAAGCGCCGCCTCGTTTTCGTCCGAATACAGGCCCAGGTCCTGCGGCGTGATGCGCCCTTCGGGCGAGACTGCCGTGGCTTCCACGATCAGCATGCCGGCGCCGGACAGCGCCAGCGAACCGAGGTGGATCATGTGCCAGTCGCCGGCGTTGCCGTCCCGCGCGGAGTACTGGCACATCGGGGCGATGATGATGCGGTTGGCGAGGGTGAGATCGCCGATGGCGAGCGGTTCGAACAGAAAGCTCATGCGTGCTGCTCCATGCAGGGATCGGACAGGAAATATCGATTCTAGGCCGGCGCCGGAATTGCTGCCGGCCCGGCCGCGCCGCTACGACGCCGCCAACGGATCGCGCGCTGCCAGGCGCAGCCAGCTCGCGATCGCGGCCAGCCCGGCGAAGCCCGCGCCCAGCGCCAGGGCCAACCCCGGCCCGTGGTCCCCGGCAATGCCAAAACACAGCGCCACCAGTGCTGCACCCGTGGCCTGCCCCAGCAACCGCGCCGTGGCCACCACGCCGCTGGCGCCACCGCTGCGCTCGCGCGGGGCGCTCGTCATCAACGCCTTGAGGTTGGGCGACTGGAAGAAGCCGAAACCCGCACCGCAGATGCACATGCGGATGCCGATATCAAGCGCGCTGGGGTCGGCCGGCAGCATGGCCAGCGACAGCATGCCAACGCTAAGCACCGCCAGCCCCACGCCGCCGAGCACGGCCGGCGGGTAGCGGTCAGACAGGCGCCCGGCAAGCGGCCCGATCAGCGCCACCACGACGGACCACGGGGTCAGCAGGAAACCGGTCTCGACCTGCCCGCGCCCGAGCACGTGCTGGAAGTAGAACGGCAGCGAGACGAAGGCCAGGCCTTGCGCGGCGAAGGAGCACACCGCGGTCAGCGTCGACAGCGCGAACATGGGCCGCCGGAACAGGTCCACCGGCAGCATCGGCGCCGGATGGCCGCGCTCGCGCCACAGCAGCAGGCCGAACGTCACCATGAAGATGCCCGCCGCGGCCAGCGACAGATGCAGCGGCGCGCGCTGCGCACCTTCGCCCAGCGCAAGGACCAGCGCGGCAAAGGCAACCACGCTGAGCCCCGCCGCGACGCGGTCGAACCCATGCGCACTGCGCGGCGTCTGCGGCAAGGAGCCGCGCCCGATCGCCAGCGCGAGCAGGCCGATCGGCAGGTTGACGGCGAACAGCCACGGCCACGTGCCGAATGACAGGATCACCGAGGCCACGGTGGGGCCCACCGCGAACGACACGCCCACTACCAGCGCATTGAGCCCCAGCCCGCGCCCGAGCCGGTGCGTGGGGAAGATCGCGCTGATCAGCGCCGTATTGACGCTCATGATTGCCGCCGCGCCGATGCCTTGCAGCACACGCGCCGCCGCCAGCGTCGGCAGCGACCACGCCAGCGCGCACACCACGGAGGCGGCGGTGAACAGCACCACGCCGCCAAGGTAGATGCGCCGGTGGCCCACCACGCCGCCCAGCGCCGCGAACGGCAGCAGCGTCGACACCATGGCCAGCTGGTAGGCATTGATCACCCACACCGACGCGGCCGGCGTGGCGCGCAGGTCCGCCGCGATCGACGGCAGCGCCGTGTTGGCGATCGCGGTATCCAGGGTGGCAAGGGCGACGGCGATGAGGATGGCGGCCATGCCGCGGCGCTCGCGCGAAGTCATCGCGGCGTCCGCGGTGGAAGCGGATTGGAGAGGTGCTGTGCTGGACACTGTCTTTACCGGTTGCCGCCATGCCGGGACTAGTGGTGCGAGGGCTGCACGCAAGGCATGGTGAACGTCAGGTCAAGACGATACGGGAAAACCCTTCAACGTGCTGAAGGCGCGTTCCTATGTATGCACATTTCGCCTCCGCCCGGCCAATGACACTGAGCATCGGCCGCCCGCCACGGCACGGGGTTACTGCGCCGACAGCCCGCCATCCACGCCGATGCTCTGCCCGTGGATAAAGCGCCCGGCCGGTGCCGCCAGCAGGACGGCAAGACCCGCGACATCGCTGGCCTCGCCGATGCGCCGCATCGGCACGCCCGCAGCCAGCCGCGCCTCGCGCTCCGGATCGCCCCACAGCGCGTCGCGCGAGAACTCGGTGCGCACCGGGCCGGGATTGATTGCGTTGACGTTGATGCCGGACGGCCCCAGCTCCAGCGCCAGGCTGCGTACCGCCTGGTCGATGGCGGCCTTGGTCACGCTGTACATCCCCAGGAAGGCAGAGCCACGCTTGGCGGCAATGCTCGACATGAAGATGATGGATCCGTCATGGCGACTGATCATCTGCGGCGCCAGGGCGTTCACCAGCACCAGGTTGCCGCGCACATTGCCCGCCATGGCCGCATCGAACACCTCGGGTCCCTGGCTCAGCATCGATCCGGGCTGGCCGCTCGCGGCGGCATTGAGCACCAGTGCATCGACGCGCCCATACGCGGCCAGCGCCTGCTCCGCGAAGGCGCGCACGCTGTCGACATCGGCGATATCGCAGGCGATGCCGGTGGCGCGGATGCCCTCGGCCTCCAGCTGACTGGCGGCGTCGCGCGCCGCGCCTGCATCGCGCCCGGACACCACCACGGCGGCGCCGGCCGCGCCAAGCGCGCGCGCCATTTCCAGGCCCATGCCACGGGTGGAGCCGGTGATGACGGCAACGCGGCCGCCAAGGTCGAAGAGGTTCTGCATGACTGATCACTCCTGTGAAGATTGGGAGCCGGCACCTGGACACACATCGGCACAAATGCGGCGAAAGGGAGACTGCACATAGATGATGACAATCATCTATTGAATAAAGTATGGGCATCATCTAAACTCCGGTCAAGGCATAAATCCCGAAGAGGTCTTCAGATGGCACGCGCATCACGCGAACAAACCGACAAGAACCGCGAGGCGATCGAACAGGCGTCGTCGCGCCTGTTCCGCGAACGCGGACTGAATGGCGTCAGCGTGGCCGAGTTGATGGCCGACGCGGGCCTGACCCATGGCGGCTTCTATGGCCACTTCGCCTCCAAGGACGCGCTGGCCGCGCAGGCCTGCAAGCGCGCGTTTGAAGAATCGACCGCCCGCTGGGAACGCCGCCTGGCCCGCGCCGATGGCGACCGCAAGGCCATGCTGGCCAACCTGGTTGAGCCCTACCTGACCGCCGCGCATTGCGCCAACCCGGGCGTGGGTTGTGCCGCCGCGGCGCTGGCCGTGGACGTGGCCCGCGAGCCGGCCGGCAAGCCCGTGCGCCAGGCCTACGTGGAAGGCTTGCGCGCGTTGGTGGACGACATGGCGCAGACCGTTGAATCCGATGACCCCCAGCTGCGCCACGATGAAGCGCTGGTGCGCATGGCCCTGCTGGTCGGCGCCCTTACGCTGGCGCGTGCCGCCGACGGCGATCCGCTCTCCGACGAGATGCTGAATGCGGTGCGGAGCCGCCTGCTGGGCAGCACCGCCTAAACCCCGTTTTCCCCAAGGCTGAGACACCCCGCCGCCGTCAGACACGGCGGGGATGGCTTCGCTTTGCCCTTTGCCAACGCCTTCCCGGACCCTGACAACGAGACCCCCATGTTCGCGCAAGCCCTTTCCAGCCGGCTCGACCGGCGCGGCATCCACTACGCGTGGCTGGTCGCCGCCCTGACCTTCCTGGTGATGCTCACCACTTCGGCCGCGCTTGGCCTGCCTGGCGCCTTCCTTAAGCCGCTGACCAAGGAGATGGGTTGGAACACCGACCAGATCTCATCGATCCTGGCCTTTCGCTTTGCGCTGTTCGGGCTGATGGCACCGTTCTCGGCGCTGCTGATGGATCGCTTCGGGGTGCGCAACGTGGTCTGCGCCGCGCTGGCGCTGATTGCCGGTGGCATGGCGCTGGCCACCGTGACGACCGAGTTGTGGCAGCTCTTTGTCGCCTGGGGCCTGATGCTGGGCGTTGGCTCCGGGCTGACCGCGCTGGTGCTGGCGGCCCTGGTTGCCAACCGCTGGTTCAGCGCGCGGCGCGGGCTGGTGATCGGCATCCTGACGGCCAGCGCGGCGACGGGGCAACTGGCCTTCCTGCCGGTGGCCGCCTGGCTGATCGAGCATATGGGCTGGCGCGTGGCCGTGCTGCCGGTGCTGGCTGCCTGCGCGGCGCTGGCGCTGCTGGTATTCGCACTGATGCGCAACCGACCCGCCGATGTCGGCCTGGCGGCGTTTGGCGATATCCCGGCCCATCCAGCCACGCCGCCCGCCGCACAAACCGTCACGCCGTTCACGCTGCGCGGGCCTTTCCTGGTGCTGCGCGATGCCGCCCGTACCCAGACCTTCTGGGTACTGGCCGGCACCTTCTTCATCTGCGGCCTGAGCACTAACGGGCTGATCCAGACCCACTTCATCGCGCTGTGCGGCGACTTCGGCATGGGCCCGGTGCCGGCCGCCTCGGCGCTGGCGATGATGGGTGCGTTCGATTTCATCGGCACCATCCTGTCGGGCTGGCTGTCGGACCGCTACGACAGCCGCAAGCTGCTGTTCTGGTACTACGCGCTGCGCGGCCTGTCGCTGTTCTGGCTGCCGCATTCGACCTTCACGCTGTACGGCCTGTCGATCTTTGCGATGTTCTACGGCCTGGACTGGATCGCCACCGTGCCGCCCACTATCAAGCTGGCGGCCACCGCCTTCGGGCGCGAACGCGCGCCGATGGTGTTCGGCTGGATCTTCGCGGCCCACCAGATCGGCGCGGCCGTAGCAGCGTTCGGTGCGGGGTTGAGCCGTACGCTGCTGCTGACCTATACGCCGGCGCTGTACGCGGCCGGTGCGGCCTGCATGGTTGCAGCATTGCTGGCGCTGATGGTCAGCCGGACACGCGCTGCGGCGGCAACCGAGGCAGCGCGGGCATAACCTGCGCTGCCTCGGTGCCAGCCTCAGCCTGGATGAAGCGCGGGCGCCGCTGATCCAGACGGCGCAGGCCCTGTCGGTGAACCAGGTAGCGGGAGAGAAGGCGTGAAGGGAAAGCCGCCGGTTCAACCGCCCTTTATAGCCCGCCTTGGCGTCCGAGCTTCCTACTGTGTGACGACCACTTCCACCCGCCGGTTCGCCGCGCGGGCGGCGGGGGTCTTGTTGTCCGTCAACGGCTCGGTGTCGCCTTTGCCGATGGCTTCGAGGCGTCTCTTGGCGACGCCCTGGCTGGCGAGGTATTCGCTGACCATGGCGGCACGCTCCTCGGACAGGACCTGGTTGGACGGGTAGCGGGCGCTCTTGATGGGCTGGTTGTCGCTGTGGCCGATCACCTGCACCTTGCCCTGCAACTTATTGATTTCGCCCGCCACTTTGTTCAGCGTCGGCGTCAGCTTCGCATTGACCTCGGCCCGGCCCGCGCCGAACATGTCGTCGCCGCGAAACACTACGGTGCTGCGGTGGTTGTCGTCCCTGACAGCTACCACGCCGCGCGCGATCTCGTCCTTGAGCAGCTCGGCCAGGCGCAACGCCTTCGGTGCGGGGGGTGGAGTCAGGTTGCCAATGGCCCCGATCTGTTGCACTACGTCACGCTCCTGGAGCATCAGCTGGTACTTGTAGTATCCGGCCAGGCCAGCGACGGCCAGAAGGCCCGCTGTGCAGGTCATCCAGACCGGGATGCCGCTCAGGTGATGGAAGCGGCCAGGCGGGGCGGGCTGCGAGTGGGAAGACAGTTCCTTGGGCACTGGCCCGTTGTGCTTGCTGATCGCATCGAGCAGGCGTCCCCGGATCGCGTGCAGTTGCTGGTCACCGTCCGCCATGCCGCGATACCGCCCCTGAAACCCCAGCGAGAGGATGTGGTAGTAGACCTCGATGGTGCCGATGTTCTCGGCCACCGATTCCACCAACCGGCCCAGGATGAGGAACACCTTGGTGCCGCCCTCGCGGTCCTGGTGAAAGGTCGAGGCCAGGGCGCTGCCAGGCCATGCGCCCAGCGAAGCCGCACTGCCGCCGCCCCACTCGGTATGGCTCACGGCCTCATCCAGCGCGGTGCAGAGTGCGTAGTGCGCGGCGGTGGTGTGTTTGCGGTCGATGTTCAGTCGGTCGCACACCGCCTGGAAGGTGCGCAATTCCTGCTCCAGCAGGGTGCGCAGACGTTCCACCTCACCGCGCTTATCCAGCTTGGGCGGGATGTCTGCCAGTGCGCGCAGCAGCGGCCTGGCGGCTTTCAGCAGGGGATTGCGCGCACCGTTGATCTCGGCAATGCGGACCTCGATGGTCTTGGCTGAAGGGAGAAGCTTCGTGGCGGGTTCCTGAGTCTCCTGACCGGTTACGGCCTGCCTGGCAGAGGAGCCTGGTTTCGGCGGCCGTGTCCGTTGCGGCGCGGGATCATCTTTGTCTAGCCATGCTGTCATGTTGGCGTTCCTTCAAGGATTGACGGATGCGGCAAGAGCGGTGCATTTGCCATCATGCGTCCGTCACAGTCTTGGCATCGGGAATCCCGAGGGGATGACTTTTTCCATGGCCTTCCTGCCTTGATCGATGACTGCATCCCGGGCGGCATCCGCTGCGCGCCCTGCTGCGTCGCCCAATGCCCGCATCGCCCTGTCCTTGGCGGCATCGATTTCGCGCTCGACGGCCAGAGCGGTATCTTGCACCTTGTCCAACACGCCCTTTGCGCTCATGCCGAGGTGCCGCACTGCCTTGCTGTCGCCGACAAAGAATGTCCTGGCCCACCCGTAGCCGCCTGGTGCGTATTCGTGGAAATTCGGCACACGGAACCAGGCACGGCTGTCGTGGATGTAGTTATCGAACAACTCAATGGCTGCCTTCTCACGCAAGGCAAAGTCGTCCACGGCCTTGGCAGCGGTCGTGGCCCTCAGGTAGAGGATCATCTCCGGCGCAGGTTCCACCAATACGTCATCGATGGGCCAATAACCGCGAACGGCAGCGCTTTTGGTCAAGATATCGTCGTCGACCATAACGAGCAGCTTCGAATCCGTGCGTGGACGCTCTGCGCGGGGCATCGCCAGGTACTTGAAACCATTGGCGACCCGTTCCGCTGCCCCGATGGGTGAAAAAGCCGGCCGGGCCATCATTTCCTTCCGCACATTCAAGCCGGGCTGAAGTTCAGGGTGCAGGTATCCCAATAGCAACTGGAATTCCTCAGCCGCCTCCAGCAAGTCGGTGCGGTCATTGGTGACAAAGTCATCGGCACCTTCCCCAGGGCGGCAGTCGGCCGGGTTCTTGCCAACCGCCTCCGCCATCAGCTCATTCTCCCGCGCGGCGATGGCGGCATCGTTCGCGGCAATCTTGGCCTCCAGGGCTCGGCGCTTGGTCAAACCCGCCATGTCCTGCGAAGTCGTCTGGGGAAACATTGCGCGGTCTCTGAGCTGCTGGACCTGAAGCTTCAACTGGATGCTGTCCTGTTCCAGCTTCTGGATTACGGGATCGGCCTTCCTTGCCTTATCCACGTCAGTGCGCAGTTGCTGGGGAGTCTTGCTGTCCTCGCGCTTGTTCGCCGGCTCCGCGCAATAGTGGTAGAACCCTTGGTTGGTAATGTAGGTGCCGGTGTGCCAGCGTGCGCGCAAGGCGCGCCATTGCAGGCTTTGCCGCAGGCCAAATTCGAGGGCCTTCTCCACGCCGTCAATGGCGGGCAGGGTTGCCCGCCAATCGTTGAAGGCCTTGGCGACGGCAGGGTCGATGGCGAAATCCTGCATGTTGTTCGCATCCATCCGGTCTTCGTCGTTCTTGGCATCCACCAGCCGCAGCGGCACACCGACCTTCAGTGCCTCGATGTACATGTCGTGCAGCGGAATCTTGCCCAACCGGTGGCCCTCGCCCTTGACCGACTTGCCCTGATCGCCCGGCGCGTAGCTGCCACCCACGTCCGAGTGGACGCCCGGGTAGGGCACTTCCAGCAGCTTGCTGTCGCCTGCCGGGTAGCTCTTCCCCTTCCGGATGGAATCCAGCGGGAAGCTCATGCGTTGTTCATGCATGGAGAAGAAATGCACGCACCGCCGCACCTGGGCGGGAATGTTCAGGGCGCCGCCCCCTGCCGCCCAGAAATGCCCGTCGAAGTATTCCAGATCCACGGCGGATTGAAACGACTCGGGCGGGCCCACCGACGCAACCGTATCGAACAGCCCCAGGAAGTTGACTTCGTAGTCGATCTTGCCCGCCAGCTTCCCGGCCTTGGCCCAGTAGTTGATCAGCTTGCTGACGAACACTCGGGCGCCCGCCGCGCCGCGCGAAAAGCCAAAAACGTTGACGTATGCCTTCCTGACGAGACGATTGCGTTTGCACTGGCGAACCAGCGAGTCGTATAGGCTGCCGAGGTGCTTCTCCTTGGCAGTGAGTAGGGAGGAACCCAGGTTCCAGTCGAGCTTCGCACAAATCTTGGCAGCTTCGTCATCTTTGATGAGACCATTTTCGTCTCCCGGAACCATAGCTTGGTACACGGCGTTCAGCACGCGCGTGTAACCCCAAGCACAGCGTTTGGCAAAGCCGCTCGCAAAAGCCTTGCCACTACTGCTATAGGTGTGTTCGCCCAATTCGGGAAAGAGCGTACCGACTCCCGCAATGTAAGAACTGAAGATCCCCTGCTGCGGGCGGGTAGGGCAGGCCCGGAACAACCGCGCAACATTGGTATGCGTCTTGTAGGTAGAATCCCGCCAGCGGGCAGGAGTTCTGACATCATCATTGTTGTTGGTGCCATCGAAGAACAGGTTGATGTGAATTGTCTGTTCACAGTCGCCATGGGGATCGTCCACGGTGGTCTTGCCATTCTGGTAGGCGCGCTTTCCCTCGGGAAGGCGACCCTTATCCGTTTCCGGCATGGCAATAGGCAGGCGGAAAGCGGTCATCATTGGAACCTCTTCAGTGCTTGCTGGGTCAGGGCCTCGTCACGTACACCTTGAACGACGAAAGGGTCGTCTTCTGTGGGCTTCGTTCTGACGGAATTGTGACCATTCGCATTGCCGTCCATGACCATCACCTTGACACGATCCCCCGGTAGGAATATCGCCCAGAATCCGTAGGTATCCGGACCGTATTCCGGCACGGTGACCGTTGCGGTCAGCACTGCCAGCCCGCTTCTGTCCTTGTAGTCGAAGGGCTTGCGGTCACGCTCCCATTTGATCTTCAGTTGCGTATTTGGCTTCCAGAATTTCGGAATCCCGATACAGCATTTCTCGCCCGCTTCGCCAGGGCCTTCTTTGTATGCAGGCCCCATGTTTGCGCCGCCGCCGTTCATGCCCCGCGGCCCGGTGACGCTGAAGCTATAGATGGCATCTGACGAGTAGTTCAGCCCGCGCACCCCACCCCCATAGATTTCTTCCTTGGCGGCTCCGCCGGCGGTATCGGCCGATAGGTGCTCCTTCTCAATTCCAGCGGTGGCTTTTTCCGCCAAGTCAGTCCGCGATTCCCCCGAGCATGCCGAAAGGGCTCCAAGCGCGCCCAGCAACACCAGCGCGGCGAACCATGAAGGAAGGCGCTTTCGCATCAAGCTACTTGTTCTCATCGTTCTTCTCCGTTTGTTGATCGGCCTGCGTGACGATCACACGGTTCCCCACGTAGTCCGCTATGCAGGCGTTGAAGGTGCGCCCTCGCTCATCATTGGAACCTCTTCAGTGCTTGCTGGGTCAGGGCCTCGTCACGTACACCTTGAACGACGAAAGGGTCGTCATCTGCGGGCTTCGTTCTGACGGAATTGTGACCATTCGCATTGCCGTCCATGACCATCACCTTGACACGATCCCCCGGTAGGAATATCGCCCAGAATCCGTAGGTATCCGGACCGTATTCCGGCACGGTGACTGTTGCGGTCAGCACCGCCAGCCCGCTTCTGTCCTTGTAGTCAAACGGCTTGCGGTCGCGCTCCCATTCGATGCGTAGTTGCGTGCCGGGCTTCCATGGCTGAGGGATGCCGACGCAACACATCTCGCCAGGTTCGGCAGGCCCTTCTTTGTATGCAGGCCCCATGTTTGCGCCGCCACCGTTCATTCCTCGTGGCCCCGTGACGTAATAGCTATAGATGGCATCGGACGAGTAGTTCAGACCGCGAGCGCTGCCGGGACTTACGTGCTCCTTCTCAGCTCCAACCGTGGTTTTTGCCGCCAAGTCAGTCCGCGATTCGCCTGAGCATGCGGAAAGGACACCGAGCGCGCCCAGCAACACCAGTGCGGCTTGCCATCGATGTGCGCGCTTCCGATTCAAGCTATTTCTTGTCATCGTTTCTCTCCGCTTGTTGATCGGCCTGCCTGGCAAGCACGCGCTTCCACACGTAGTCAGGAACATGGGCCATGCAGGCGTTGAAGCTGCCGCCCTCGTGCATCCGTTGTTCCAACGCGCGGTACACGTCTGGATCTTGATCAAAGTCGGCGCCATAGCGGTACGAGTATTGGCAGTACCCAAGGCGGTCGGCGGGCTCGATGAGCCGCCAGGCAGCCACGCGCTTGTAACGCGCAACGAAATCCAGGAAGCGCGGCAGGTAGGGACCATCGCCCGGTACGGTGCCGTCTTCAACGAGGCCCGCCAGCATCTGATCCGGCTCGCAGTGCGCCATGAAGTCATCAACCTGCTGCTCATCGAATGCAATGGCAACTGGTGTCGTCTCGAACTGATTGCCGTTCAGCGGCCCATCCAGTCGCTTCCACTCGGGATCATGGCCGCGGTACTTCCACTGGAGAATGGGTTCCATCAGCTTGTGCGTCGTCTCTTCGCCCCACAGCGTCATGACTGTGCGCAGGTTGCGCGGATCGAAATAACGCACCATGGCGTTCAGCCCGTCGCCGAGGTCGGCGATCAGGAACTGCCGCAGGTGCGTGGCGAGCGCGTCGATCCCGATGCGGCTCCAGATCAGGGTCATGCAGGGGGCGAGCAAGTCCAGTTCATCCAGCCTGGCAAGCCACGGTTCGCCTGCATCTGCAATGTGCGCCAGGAACAGCGAGGCGTCGCCCGCTTCTTCCTCGGGAAGGCCGGCATACACATTACGGTGCTCGGTGGCCTCGCGCATCAGGTCACCAATCAGCAGCGGGTGCTGGGCGCCGTCGGCGAGCGCGTAGATATAGACGGTGTTTGGTTCGGTTGTCATCGCCGGTCTCGGGTCAGCGCAGCAACAGGCCCGTGTTGCGCCTGGCTGCCTTGAGCAGGCATTCCAGGCAGACCTGCTTTGTGCTCAGTTCCGTCGGGATGCTGTTAGGCCCGGTCAGCAGCTTGCTGGCGGCGTGGACGGTGAACCTGCCGTTGGTGCCATGCTCGATGTTGCCGTCCAGTCGCAGGTAGCTGCCGCCGCCTGCCAGCAACAGTTTCTGCCTGGCCTGAATGGTGATCTCGTCGGCGGTCAGGGTGATCTTGAGCTTCGCCAGCAGATTGATATTGTTCTTCAGGGCTTGCAGGTCGATATCGCCCATGTTTGCAACCAGCTTCATGCCAGCCTCATAGGCGAACATGCGCAGCGCCTTGCGCACGCTGGCAAAGAAGCCGCCACCGGCGGTGACGGACAGGTGTTCCCCCGTGGTCAGTGCGGTGTCGCCACCGCTGGCGATGTGGGTCGAACCCGCTGCCGTGGAGACGATGCCGGCGGGGCTGGCCGATACCAGATGGGGGGCGGTAAATTCCTTCAGTTCGCCTCCGCCCTGGATTTGCTCGAGCTGCTTCTCCAGCAGTTTTGCAATGTCGGTCTGTTCGCCGTCCTGGGCCTGGGCTTCAGTCGCCTTCTCTCCCATGGTGGCGGCAATGCCCTGTGCCTGTTCGAGCAACTGGACGACATCCCGCACATTCATCGCGTTGCCTTCAGCGTTCAGGCGCGAAAAGGTGGTGATAAGCAGGCCAAGTGCGGCGCGCAGCGCGCCATGCGCGTCGGTGCGCAGTTCGAACCCTTCTCCCCGCTTGTCCTTGCGTCCCTCCCAACCCCTCACCCGGACAATGTGGCCCAGGGCCAGCAGGCTGTTCTGGTAGTCCGACCCGACTTGCACCTGCTGCTGGCCCTGCGTGTCGTCGTAGAGGGTCTGGTTGCGGCCTTCGCCGAACAGTTCCTTGCTCTGGTAGCCGGACAATGCATGCTGGCTGGGCAACTGCCACGGCGGCAGGTTCAGCCGGTTATTGACAGGCCCGATGATGATTGGCCGATCCGGGTCTCCGCCCTCGTATATGACAATGACTTCCTGGCCGATGCGCGGCAGGTGCGTGTTGCCGAAACGACCGCCCGATGAAAAACCGGTTACGCGAATCCAACAGGAGCTATTCTCGTCAAAACTACCGTAACGATCCCAGACAAACTGGCAGCGCACCCGTCCCAGATCATCGCTCCAGATTTCCTGATTGGCCGGGCCGACGACCCTGGCGATGTGATGCCCGCCGATGTAAGGCTTCTTGACCGACTCGGGCCGGAAGATTTCGCTGGTGGGCTGGGCTTCGAATTCCACCTCGCAGCGCCATTGCTGGTCGCTACCCGCGAACTCGCCCACGTCCTCGATTAGCAGGCGCGTAGCGAAAATCAGGTACTCGCGGTTGGCCTTAGCACGCAGGAAGCGCTTCAGCGTAAAGGTGTGGCCCGGCGCCATTGCGCGCACGTTGCCCTGGCCGCGCACCCGCACGCCGTGTTGCCGCAGGCGTTCCATATTGATGCGCGCCAGCATGTCGCCTTCCTTGCGGGCGTCATTGCCGGACTTGGGCTGAACGTAATCGCCTGGCCAGCTGTACAGTTCATAGGTGGCATGGCTGGTCTCGCGGGGGTCGTCAACGGAGACATTCAGGTCGGCGCGGGGCTGGTTGTAGTCGTAATCCCCGTGCGCCCACGAGCCTGTAATCAGGCAATCGCGTACCTCGAATTGGTGGAGGTGTTCTTCGTCCACCCGGTCCGAGGATGGATACCAGTTGATGGTGTGATACGCGGGGCTGGGGATGTTCTGGAAGGCGCCATTGCCATCCGTCAGCACCATGCGGTGATGGCCGTTCGTGTGCTCCCAATGGAAATTCAGGCCCCACTCTGCGAGCAGCCGGCGCACGAACTGGTAGTCGGTCTCGCCGGCCTGCAATTGATACTGGCGCTTGGGATACTCGATGAGTGAAAGCCGGCGCTCGACCGGAAATGTATATCTGCTCAGCACCACTTCCACGATTTCCAGGACATTCATGTTCTGGAACCGCTTGAAGGTGGAGGTGAGCGTGCCGAGCCAAAACCAGGGGCGCAAGGTCAGGCGATAGCGAATGCGCTCGTTTTCGTGGTAAGGGCCGCGCACATCGGTGACGATCCCTGTTATCTCGCGCTTGCCCCTGCCGAGGCCGCCGTCCAGGCCGCTGCCGGAGCCGTCCAGTTCGATACTGACTGTCAGCTCCTTGCCTTGCATGGCTTCCAGGTCGAAATCGCCCGCCGGACCGTACAGGACATTGCGGTCGTCCGGCGTCTTGAGTTCCAGCTCATACTCGAACAGCGAATTGATACCCTCGGTGCCGGACAGCCTGGAAAATACTAGCAGCGGCTGTCCCAATAGTTCCGGCAACCCATCACCGGATACGGTAACGGTACGGGAGGAAAACGGTAATCGGCTACCCATGCGAAGCACTCCGTGGAGTTGAACGCTTTCGTGCCGAAACAAACTAGTGACTGGATACGCTGCGTCTCGCGGCACGCTATCGCTGCGGCGGTCATTGAATGACGGCGCTGCAACTCAAGATGGATAGTAAAAATGGTGCTGCCGAAAAAATAAATCAGGCGATTCTGATTTTGCTCTTCAAGAAAAATGAAGCCAGAATTCAAAAAAAACCGAATTCACCAGGGACAGCCTGCTCGCAACGGCATGCAAGCCGCGCCGCCGCCGTAAAGAAATGCGACAGCTGCTGGTCGGCCACGAAGAATATGGCGAAGAACACCGACCCCATGCCGTATCCACGGCCACACGGGGCTCCGCAAGCAATGTTTCACCTCGGAACCTGAAAGCGCGGGTTCCGCCCCCTTCAGCCTTTGCCCTTGCCCCTGGTCGCGGCGGCTTTCCCCTGCGTGCGCCCGACGGCCCGTTTTGGCACGGCCTCCGGCTTCGCCGCCTGGGCCGACTTCATCAAGTTGCTTTCGCTGGTGGTCACACCCACGATCCGGGCGAGCTGCCGGCTTACGCTGATGTAGGCGTGGCCCATGCGGGCATCGAAATACAACGCATCGCCCCGCGCCAGGTGCAGCTTCTCGCCGTTGTCGAAATGGATTTCGATCTCGCCGCTGAGCACATAGACAAACTCCTCGCCGGGATGGCGCGAGAAGTCACCGGGGCCCTCGATGCGGCGCGCATGCACGGTGCCGACCACCGGGCTCATCTGCTTGCCGACGGCCTCTGTGCCAAGAAACTCATAGGTCAGCGACGATCCCCGGTAGGTCACGCCCGCGCCGGCCCGGGTCACGACCGGCCCCTGGAACGGTGACGTCTTCGTGCCGGCACCCGCGAACATCGAGCCCATGTCCATCTGCAGCGCCTGGCCCAGCGCGGCAAAATTCTCGTAGCCCAGCGCCAGTTGCCCGCGCTCCGCACGCGAGATGGTGGTGATCGAGACTCCCGACAGTTCGGCGAGGTGCGCCAGCGTCCAGCCAAAGGCCTTGCGCGCCGCGCGCAGGCGCTTGCCAAAGGTTTCACGGTCGAGCGTGCGCGACTCGCCGTCATCGGTCCCGATGCCGCTGCCGCGCCCCTGGGCGGTGTGTGGTTTCAAGCCTGCGTCCTTTTTTCCGTTGGACGGAATGCTAACAGAGCAGACCGCGCCAAGGCTTATCCCCTTGCCGCCCACCTTAGCGCAAGATTTGCGTATCCGCAATTTGCATATACGCAAATTCTTGCCTACACTCACTCCCATTCCGAATGCATGAGCGCCCCGCAGGCGCTCTCCTGCCACCTGATCCATGCACCCGACTCACGCTGCCTCACCGATTCGAGCCGACTATCTCATCATCGGAGGCGGCATTGCCGGTGCTTCCGTCGCGTACTGGCTCGCGCCCCATGGCCGCGTCATCCTGCTCGAACGCGAAGCCCAGCCTGGCTACCACTCGACCGGCCGCTCGGCGGCGTTGTTCATGGAAAGCTACGGCACCACGCAGGTCCGCGCGCTGACGATGGCAAGCCGCGCCTTCCTGCAGGATCCGCCGCCGGGTTTTGCCTCGCACCCGCTGCTCACGCCGCGCGGCGCGCTGATGGTCGCCGGCCCCGGGCAACAGCATTTGCTTGACGCGCACTGGGACGTGGTGCGCGCCGTCGATCCCGACGCCCGCCTGCTGAGTGCCGCGCAAGCGTGCGAGCGCGTACCAGCGCTGCGCGCGGAGCAAGTGATCGGCGGCGTTTATGAGCCCGGCGCCGCGGACATGGATGTGGACGCGATCCACCAGGGCTACCTGCGCGGCATGCGCCAGGCCGGCGGCAAGCTGGTGTGCGATGCCGAAGTCACGGCCATGGCACGCGTGCGGGACCACTGGCGCGTGGAGGCTGGCGGGGCGGTATATGCGGCACCGGTGGTACTCAACGCCGCCGGCGCCTGGGCCGACGTCATCGCGCGGCTGGCCGGCGTGCAGCCGCTGGGGATTGAACCCCGCCGCCGCTCTGCCTTCGTCTTTGCTCCGCCCGCGGATATGGACACCAGCGGCTGGCCCATGGTCTTCGGCGCCGACGAGGACTGGTACATCAAGCCCGATGCCGGCATGTTGCTGGGCTCCCCGGCCAATGCCGACCCGGTCGAGCCACAGGACGTCCAGCCCGAGGAAATGGATATCGCGCTTGCCATCGACCGCATCGAGACCGCGACCTCGCTCAGGATCCGCCGCCCTGCGCGCACCTGGGCCGGGCTGCGCTCCTTCGTCGCCGACGGTGACCTGGTGGGCGGGTTCGACGACGCCGTGCCGGGCTTCTTCTGGGTGGCGGGCCAGGGCGGCTACGGCATCCAGACCTCGGCGGCCATGGGCGAGACCTGTGCCGCGCTGGCGCGCGGCCTGCCGGTGCCGGCGCATCCTGCTTCGTTCGGCCTGAGCGCCGGGATGCTTGGGCCGGCGCGCCTGCGCCGCCTGGCCGCTTCGGCCTGAATCGCGCTTTCCCCCAACCGCTAATCCCCGACTGACCAGGAGCCAACCATCGTGCGTGTCTTCAGTGCCTCCCTCGCTACCGAAACCAACACCTTTGCGCCGATGCCCACCGGCCTGGCGTCCTTCAGGGATCGCGGCTACTTCGCGGCCGGCCAGCATCCTGACCAGATGACGTTTTTCTCAGGGCCGCTGTGGGCTGCACGGATCCGCGGCAAGGAGCGCGGCTGGCAGCTGTGCGAAGGCATGGTCGCCGGCGCGCAGCCCAGCGGCACCACCACCCGCCATGCCTACGAAACCCTGCGCGAGGAACTATTGGCCGACCTGCGCGCGGCGCTGCCGGTGGACATGGTGCTGCTCGGCCTGCACGGCGCGATGGTGGCCGATGGCTATGACGACTGCGAGGGCGACCTGCTGCAGCGTGTGCGCGCCATCGTCGGCCCGGACGTGGTGATCGGCGCGGAGCTGGACCCGCACTGCCACCTGACGCCCGAGATGACGGCATACGCCGACGTGATGGTCGCCTTCAAGGAATACCCGCATACCGACGTGCTGGAACGCGCGCTGGAACTGGTCGACCTGTGCGCGGCCACGGTGGCAGGCAAGGTTCGCCCGGTGGCGGCGGTGGTCGATTGCAGCATGATCGTCACGGTCCACACCTCGCGCGAGCCGGCGCGCGGCTTCATCGACCGCATCCAGTCGCTGGAAGGGCGCGACGGCGTGCTGTCGATCTCGCTGGCGCATGGGTTTTCATGGGGCGATGTGCCGGCGATGGGCACCAAGGTCCTGGTCTACGTCGATGGCAACCAGGCCAGGGCCGATGCGCTGGCGCGGCAACTCGCCGACGAACTGATCGCCATGCGCGACGGGCTCACGGTGCGCTACCCGGACATCGACACCTCGCTTGACGAGGCGCTGGCCTGCGACGGCGGGCCAGTGGTGCTGGCCGACGGCGCCGACAATCCCGGCGGCGGCGCAGCCAGCGACTCCACCTTTGTCCTGCGTCGCATGATCGAGCGCGGCATCGGCAATGCGGCGGTCGGCCCGATGTGGGACCCGATCGCGGTGCGCATCGCCTTCGATGCCGGCGTGGGCGCACGCCTGCGGATGCGCATCGGCGGCAAGATCAGTCCGCTATCGGGCGACCCGTTGGATCTGGACTGCACGGTCAAGGCTCTGCTGCCCGACATGGTGATGACCGGGCTGTCCGACGCGCCGGTGCCGATGGGCGACTGCGCGCTGGTGGAAGCCAACGGCATCGACATCGTGCTGAACACGCTGCGCAACCAGGCCATGGGCACGGACATGTTCACCCAGCTGGGCTGTGACCTGGCGCGCAAGCAGATCATCGTGGTCAAGTCCTCGCAGCACTTCTACGCGTCCTTCTCGAAAGTGGCAAGGCACGTGATCTACGCAGGCGCCCCGGGGGCCGTCACGCTTGACCTCACGACCCTGCCCTATCGCAAGATCCAGCGGCCCAAGTGGCCCCTGGACAGCGCCGCGGCCTGAGCGCCGGCCGCCTGGCTGCGATCACGACAACAACGACAACGAAGAAAGCGGAGACTGCACATGACACCAAACCGATCCCTGTCCGCCGCGCTCGCGGCGGGCGCCCTGGTCCTGGCAGGCGCCAGCCTTCCCGTGCTGGCACAGACCAAGACGCTCAAGGTCGTGGCGCATGCCGACCTGAAGATCCTCGATCCGACCTTCACCACGGCCTACATCACGCGCAACTTCGGCTACATGGTCTACGACACGCTGTTCGCGCAGGACGCCAGGGGCAAGCCGCAACCACAGATGGTCGAGAAGTACAGCAGCTCGAAGGATGGCCGGCAGTGGAGCTTCACGCTGCGTCCCGGCCTGAAGTTCTCGGATGGCAGCGCGGTTACCTCGGCCGACGCGATCGCCTCGCTGCAGCGCTGGGGCGCGCGCGACAGCCTGGGCCGAGCCATGGGCGAAGCCGGCGCCGAGTGGAAGGCGGTCGACGCGCGCACGTTCACGCTGACGCTCAAGGAGCCCTTTGGCATGGTGCTCGATGCGCTGGCCAAGCCCTCGGGCTATCCCCCGGTGATCCTGCCGGAGCGCCTGGCCAGGATGCCCGCCACCGCGCCGCTGCCCGAGGTGCTGGGCTCCGGCCCCTTCATCTTCAAGCGCGACGAATGGGTGCCGGGCAACAAGGCGGTGTTCGTGCGCAACCCGCACTACGTGGCACGCAGCGAGCCCGCGAGCGGCCTCGCCGGCAGCAAGCAGCCCCGCGTGGACCGCGTCGAATGGCTCTACCTGCCGGACGCCAACAGCGCCATCGCGGCGCTCAAGCGCGGCGAGGTCGACCTGATCGAACAGGTACCGCCGGACTACATCACCCCGCTGCGCGGCGACGCCAGCATCAAGATCGGCTCGGGCGGCGCCTACCAGGGCGTGCTGGTGATGAACCAGCTGCATCCGCCATTCAACAACCCGAAAGTGCGCCAGGCCTTCCTGCAGGCGGTCAGCCAGGAACGCTTCACCGCGGCCATGGGCTATCCGCTCGACATGCGCATCAACTACTGCGCCACCTTCTTCATCTGCGGCGGCCCCAATGATACCGCTGCCGGCGCCGAACCGTACCGCAAGGCCGATCCGGCGCGTGCCAGGCAGTTGCTGGGTGCGGCGGGCTACAAGGGCGAAAAGGTGGTGCTGCTGGTGCCGACCGACATTCCCCAGCTCAACGCTGAAGCCCTGATGGCGGCACAGACCATGCGCAGCATGGGCATGAACGTCGACATGCAGAACATGGACTGGGCCTCCATCGGCGCGCGCCGCGCCAAGCGGGATGCGCCCGAGGCCGGGGGCTGGAATATGTACGTGACCGTCGCGGGCGAGTTCGATGCCGATTCCCCGATCACCAATGCCTACCTCAGCGCCCCCTGCGGCACCAGCCTGCCCGGCTGGCCCTGCGACAAGCCGCTCGACGCACTGCGCACGGCCTGGGTCCGCGAGACCGTGCCCGCCAAGCGCAAGGAACTGCTCGATGCCTTCCAGAAGCGCGCCTATGAGGCGGTGCCCTATGTGAACGCCGGCCAGTACTCGTCGGCGTTCGCGGCGCGTGCCAGCCTCAAGGGCATCGACAAGATGTGGGCCGGCATGCCCACGGTCTGGATGCTCGACAAATAACCACGAAGCACGAACCACCGGGGGAAACACGACAATGGGCTACCTGCTCAGACGCCTGGCCGCGACGCTGCCCGTGATGGCAGTGGTGGCCGTGGTGGTCTTCCTGCTGATCCACTTGTCGCCGGGCGATCCGGCGGCGCTGATCGCAGGCGACCTCGCGACCGTTGACGACATCGCCAGGCTGCGCGGCGTGCTGGGGCTGGACCAGCCGCTGTGGCGGCAGTTCTTGCTGTGGCTCGGCCGGCTCGCCACCGGCGACCTCGGCACCTCCATCTTCACCCAGGTGCCGGTGGCGCAGTTGCTGGCACAGCGGCTGGAGCCGACCGTCTCTGTCGCCGCGCTGACCATGCTGCTGACCTTGCTGGTCGCGGTGCCACTGGGAACGCTGGCCGCGTACCGCGCCGGCAGCTGGGTCGACCGGCTGGTAATGCTGTTCGCGGTGCTGGCATTCTCGCTGCCGGTGTTCCTGGTGGGCTACCTGCTGGTCTACGCCTTTGCCATCCAGTTGCCGTGGTTCCCGGTGCAGGGCTATGCGCGCCTCGCCGACGGCGCCGGCGCATGGCTGCGCAGCCTGGTGCTGCCCTGCGTCAACCTGGCGCTGGTCTATATCGCGCTGGTGACGCGCATGACGCGCGCCACCGTGCTGGAAGTGCTGCATGAGGACTACATCCGCACTGCGCGCGCCAAGGGCCTGGGCGTGCTGCCGGTGCTGGGCCACGCGCTGCGCAACGCGGCGATCCCGATCGCCACCACCGTCGGCATGGGCATCGCGCTGCTGATCGGCGGCGTGGTCGTGACCGAGACCGTGTTTGCGATCCCGGGTGTCGGCCGCCTGGTGGTCGACTCGGTGCAGCGCCACGACTACCCGGTGATCCAGAGCGTGCTGCTGGTCTCCGCCGGGGTCTACGTGCTGATCAACCTGATGATCGACCTCAGCTACCGGCTGTTCGATCCGCGCATCAAGTACTGATGGCTTTCGCCGCGAGACACTGCTGACATGACCACTTCCCTGCCCGCGACCGAACCTGCCGTACCGGCACCCGACCATGCGCCTTTCGTGCTGCCGCGCTGGCACTAGGCGCGCAAGCACCCCACGCTGATCTTGGGCGCGCTGCTGCTGGCGGTGATCGCCGTGCTCTCCCTCGGCGCGCCCTGGATTGCCACCGTCGACCCGCAGGACATCGACCCGCTGGCGCGCATGCAGCCGCCATCGGCCGAGCACTGGTTCGGCACCGACGCGCTCGGCCGCGACGTATTCAGCCGCGCGGTCTGGGGCGGCCGCGTCTCCATGATCGTGGGCCTGTCGGTCGGGCTGCTGGCAACCGTGTCCGGCGTGCTGCTGGGCCTGGTCGCAGGCTTCGTGCGCCGGGCGGACTCCCTGGTGATGCGCGTGATGGACGGCCTGATGGCAATCCCGGGCATCCTGCTGGCGATCGCGCTGATGGCCGTTACGCAGGCCAGCCTGGGCGCGGTGATCATCGCCATCGCCATACCCGAGGTCCCCCGCGTGGTGCGGCTGGTGCGCTCGCTGGCGCTGACCCTGCGCGAGCAGCTCTACGTCGAGGCGGCGCATGCGGTCGGCACCCGCCTGCCGGTGATCCTGATGCGCCACGTGGTGCCCAATATGGTGGCGCCGCTGATCGTGCAGGCCACTTTCGTGGCCGCCACCGCCGTGCTCACGGAAGCCGCGCTGTCGTTCCTCGGCGTCGGCGTGCCGGCCCAGATGCCGAGCTGGGGCAACATGATGGCCGAGGGGCGCAATTTCGTGGCCGTGGCCTTCCACATCATCCTGTACCCGGGCATCCTGCTGGCCGCGACGGTGCTGGCCATCAACCTGCTCGGCGACGGCCTGCGCGACGCGCTCGATCCGCGCCTGGCGCGGCAACTCTGAATCCGGGAGCGCAACCATGACCATCACGATGTCGCGCGCGATGTCCCATGTCAGGCCGGCCACGGGCGAGCCGCTGCTCGAAGTGGAGGACCTCCATACGCATTTCGACACGCTCACCGGGCCGGCCCGCTCGGTCAACGGCGTCTCGTACACCGTGCGTGCCGGCCAGACGCTGGGCGTGGTGGGCGAGTCAGGCTGCGGCAAGAGCGTGACGGCGCTGTCCATCATGCGGCTGCTGCCCACGCCGCCGGCACGCATCCGCGGCGCTGTGCGGCTGCGCGGCACGGACCTGTTGCAGCTCAGCGAACGCGAGATGCGCCGCATCCGCGGCAATCGCGTCTCGATGATCTTCCAGGAACCGATGACCTCGCTGAACCCGGTGCTGACGATTGGCCGCCAGATTGGCGAAACCGTGCAGCTGCACCAGGGCGCGAGCCGCTCCGAGGCGCTCAGGCGCGCGGTGGAAATGCTGCGGCTGGTGCAGATCCCAGAGCCCGAACGCCGCGTCAACGAGTATCCGCACCAGCTTTCGGGCGGCATGCGCCAGCGCGTGATGATCGCGCTGGCGCTGGCCTGCAATCCCGAGGTGCTGATCGCCGACGAACCCACCACGGCGCTCGACGTGACCATCCAGGCGCAGATCCTGGACCTGATCCGCCGCCTGCAGCAGGAACTGGGCATGGGCGTGGTGATGATCACGCACGACCTGGGCGTGGTGGCCGAATGCTGCGACCGCGTGATCGTGATGTACGCCGGGCTCAAGGTCGAGGAAGCCAGCGTCACTGAGTTGTTCGACCGCCCGCTGCACCCCTACTCCCGCGCGCTGATGGCATCGATACCGTCGATGAACACCAGCAGCCGCCGCCTGGCCGAAATCCCCGGCCTGGTGCCCTCGCCACAGGAAGCGCGGCGCGGTTGTGCCTTCGCGGCACGCTGCGCGCATGCCAACGCGCGCTGCGCGCGCGAGCTGCCGCAGCTCACACGCCACGGTGGCGACCATGCGGTGGCCTGCTTCGCCGTCGAGGAAGGCCGCATCGAATGCAACCCGCAAGCCCAGGAAGCCATCGCATGAGCACAATCTCCGCCACGCCAGCGCCCCTGCTCAAGGTCGACCGCCTGAAGAAACACTACCTCGCACCGCGGCGCTGGCTGGCACCGGGCAGCCCGCCGATCCAGGCTGTGGACGGCGTGTCCTTCACCGTGGAGCACGGCGAGACGCTATCGCTGGTCGGCGAATCCGGCTGCGGCAAGACCACTACTGCCAAGTCGGTGCTGCGCCTGATCGAGCCGACTTCAGGCTCGGTGCAGCTCGACGGCGAGGAACTGCTGGGCCTGCCGGCAAGCGCCATGCGGCAGCGCCGGCGCGACCTGCAGATCATCTTCCAGGACCCCTATGCCTCGCTCAGCCCGCGGCTGACGGCGGGCGAGATCGTGGGCGAGCCGCTGCGCAACTTCGGCCTGCAGTCGCGTGCCGAGCGCAACGAGCGCGTGCAATGGCTGTTCAGCAAGGTCGGCCTGCGGCCCGAAGCCGTGCGCAAGTTCCCGCACGAGTTCTCCGGCGGCCAGCGCCAGCGGCTGGGCATCGCGCGCGCGCTGGCACTCAACCCGAAGCTGATCGTCTGCGACGAGCCGGTATCGGCGCTCGATGTTTCCGTCCAGGCGCAGGTGGTCAACCTGCTGATGGACCTGCAGGCCGAGTTCGGCATCGCCTACCTGTTCGTCGCGCACGACCTGGCCGTGGTGCGCCATATCAGCCACCGGGTCGCCGTGATGTACCTCGGCCAGATCGTCGAACTGGCCGACCGCGACACCTTGTTCTCGGCGCCGCGCCACCCCTATACCGAGATCCTGCTGTCCGCCGTGCCGGTGCCCGACCCGCGCAGGCCCGCGCGGCGCCTGCTGCTGCAGGGCGATCCGCCCAGCCCGGCCAATCCGCCGGCAGGCTGCCGCTTCCACACGCGCTGCCCGCATGCGCAAGCCCGCTGCAAGGAGCAGGCCCCCTTGCTGACCGAACGTCCCTCCGCCACCGGCATCCACCACGTGGCCTGCCATTTCCGCTGACCGCCACGCTCCAGTCCAGGAAAGGAATCCCATGTCCGACCCCACCTCTGCACACGCCCCGCACTATGACCTGCTGATCGCCGGCGGCACCGTGATCGATGGCAGCAAGGCACCCCGCTTCAGCGCCGATATCGGCGTGCGCGACGGCTGCATCGCTGCGATCGGCGACCTCGCCGGGCACACGGCCGACCGCGTGCTGGATGCAACGGACCTGATCGTCGCCCCAGGCTTCATCGACGCGCACACGCATGATGACCAGGCGGTGCTGTCGCAACCCACCATGCCGTTCAAAGTCTCGCAGGGCGTCACCACCGTGATCGCCGGCAACTGCGGCATCAGCGCCGCGCCGCTGCGCGCCGACATGGATCTGCCGATGCCGCTGAGCCTGATCGACACACCGGCGCAAGGCCGCTTCACCACCTTCGCCGCCTACCTCGACGCGCTGCGTACCATGCCGAGCTCGGTCAATGTAGCCGCCATGGTCGGGCATTCGACCTTGCGCGCGGTCACCATGGCGGCGCTGGACCGGCCAGCCGATGCCAAGGAGATCGCCGCCATGCAGGCGCTGGTCGAGGAGGCCATGCAGGCCGGCGCGATCGGCCTGTCGACCGGCACCTTCTACCCGCCCGCCGCCATGGCGACGACCGAGGAGATCATCGAAGTCTGCCGGCCGCTCAGTGTGCGCAAGGCGCTCTACGTCACCCATATGCGCGACGAGTCCGACCACGTCATGGCCTCGCTCGACGAGACCTTCCGCATCGGCCGAGAGCTCGACGTGCCGGTGGTGGTGTCGCACCACAAGGTGCAGAGGCAGGCCAATTTTGGCAAGAGCCAGGTAACCCTGCCCTTTATCCGCGAGGCCATGAAGCACCAGTGCGTGTCGCTCGACTGCTACCCGTACACGGCCGGCTCCACCATGATCCGCACTGACCGCGGCATGCTCGACGGCCGGGTGCTGATCGCCGCCAGCGAACCGCACCCCGAATGCGCGGGCCGCGATCTCGACGACATCGCCAGGGAATGGGGCGTGCCCAAGGACGAAGCCGCGCGCCGCCTGCAGCCGGGCACCGCGATCTACTTCCAGATGGACGAGGACGATGTCCAGCGCATCCTTGCCTTCGACGAAACCATGATCGGCTCCGACGGCATCCCCGTCGGCGCCAGCCCGCATCCGCGCCTGTGGGGCACCTTCCCGCGCGTACTGGGGCACTACTGCCGCGAGGTCGGCCTGTTCCCGCTGGAGACGGCGGTCTGGAAAATGACCGGACTGACGGCGCGCAACTTCGGCCTGCACCGGCGCGGCACGCTTACCGTGGGCAACCATGCCGACATCGTCGTTTTCGATGCGGCCAACGTGCGCGATGCCGCCAGTTACGAAACCCCCACCCGGCCAGCCGAAGGCATCGACACCGTGATCGTCAACGGCACCATTACCTGGCAGCACGGCGCGCACAGCGGGGCCCGCGACGGGCAGGTCATCACGCGGCCAGCAGGTCCCGAGGCGGGAAATGCGGCGCCTGCCTGAGGCCCGCAGCAAGGGGCCGCCAGAAGCGAAGCCGCCGGCGGCTCAGAACTTGGGAATGCGCAGCGTCTTGCTGACCATCAGCGTGCCCGACAGCGCGAACAGCAGCACCAGCGGATGCAGCACCGCCGGGCCCAGCACCCACGCGCCGCCCGGCAGTTCGCCGCCAAGCTGGCCTTGCCAGGCGCACCATGCCAGCACCGCGGTCAGCAGCACGCTGGTCGGGATCGGCGTGCCTTCGAAGTAGGCGACCTTGCCGCTGTCGCTGCCCTCGGCCAGGGATTCGGCGGTGACGTTGAAGCGCGCCAGCCGGCTGACACCGCAGCAGACAAAGTAGATCAGCACGGCCAGGTCCCAGCCGCCGCGCATGCCGGCGGCAAAGGCCAGCGTGGCCGGCCCGACGCCGAACGAGATCACGTCGGCCAGCGAATCCAGTTCGCGCCCCAGCGCCGAATGCGCATGGCGCCAGCGCGCGATGCGGCCGTCAAGCACGTCGAAAATAAAGGCCAGCGGCGCCAATGCCGCCGCCGTGTAGAAATGCGACAACTGCTGGTCGGCCACGTAGAACATGGCGAAGAACACCGACCCCATGCCGCAGGCCGCATTGCCCAGCGTAAAGACATCGGCCAGCTGCAGCTCGCGCAGCATCGAGAAATGGCGGGGACGTTCCGGCCGGGTGCTCATGGCGTGCGCTTACAGGACCTTGGCCACGTGGTGCACGTCAGGCGGCGCGGCAAAGGTTTCACCGACCAGGGCGCGCCATTGCTGGAACTCGGGCGATTCGCGGAAATGGACCATATGGTCGTCCACCGTCTCCCATTCCACCACTAGCGTGTATTGTTCCGGCTGCTCGATCGAGCGGAACAGCTGCACGCCGTGGCAGCCGCGCGAGCGCAGGAACAGCGGCGTGGCCTGGCTCACGCCCTGCTCCAGTTGCTTGTCCATGCCGGGCTTGATGGTGAGTTGTGCGATTTCCTTGATCATGACGGTTTTACCAATGGAGTAGATGCCGGGGCACCGGCGGGTGTCTGCTACCTTAGCACGATCGCGGGGCCACATGCCTGCTGCAAGCATTCCGTTACACGCGGCGGTTAGCATCGTCCACCCTGCCACTACCTGCCGATAACACCATGCGAATGTCCCTGCGCAAGCGCCACCTCGCCCGGGCCGTCTTGCCCGCCCTCGCCTTGACCTGCCTGGCGGGCGCGCATGCTGCATCGCAACCATGCGGCACGCCGGCGACGTCGATCGCCGAGATCCAGGGTGCCGCGGCGGCGTCGCCGCTCGCGGGCAGCGTGGTGGAGGTAGAGGCAGTCGTCACCGCGGCCTTCAGCGGCGATGGCAGCCTGCGCGGCTTCTTCCTGCAGACCGCGGACGCGCAACGCCTGCACCGGCCCGGCGTGTCGGAAGGCCTGTTTGCTTACGCGCCACGCACCACGGCGCGCGCCGGCGACATGGTGCGCGTGTCCGGAAGGGTCGAAGAGAAATTCGGGCAGACGCAGCTGGTGCTGTCCGGTGCGCTGGCGGTGTGCGCACGCAGCATGGCGGTGACGCCGCAGACGCTGGCCTTGCCGGTCGCGGGCGAATCCGATCTTGCCGCGCGTGAAGGCATGCTGGTGCGCCTGCCCCAGACGCTGACGGTTGCCGATACCCATGAGCTTGGTCGCTATGGCACTCTGGCGCTGAGCGACGGCCGGCCCATCGCGCCGACGCAACAGGCACTGCCGGGAACGGCCGCGCGGCAAGCCGCCGCCGCCAACGCCCGCAACCGGCTGTTGCTTGACGATGGCTCGACGCGGCAGTATCCCGCCGTGGTGCCCTACCCGCCACCGCGCCTGGCCGCGGACCACCCGGTGCGGGCCGGAGACACGGTCAGCGGCGTGCAGGGGGTGCTGGAAAAACGCCACGGGCAGTGGCGCCTGCAGCCGGTGCCCGGAGCGAGCGCGCCGGTATTCCAGGCCACCAACCCGCGCCGCGGTGCCCCGCCGCGGCATCCGGCCACCACGCTGCGCGTGGCCGCCTTCAACCTGCAGAACTACTTCAATGGTGACGGCCAGGGCGGCGGTTTCGATGCCCCCGGCAACCGCGGCGCGCAGGACGCCGCGGCGCTGGCACGCCAGGAAGCCAGGCTGCTCGCCGCGCTGCGGGGACTGGATGCGGACGTGATCGGCGTGATGGAGGTAGAAAACGACGGCTACGGCCAGTACAGCGCGATCCGCCAGCTGGCCACGCGGCTGGGGCCGGACTGGCGCGTGCTCGATCCCGGCACGCCGGCGCTTGGCAGCAATGCCATCGCTGTCGGCCTGCTGTACAACGCCCGCACCGCCGTGCCCGCCGGGCGCACGGCCACCACCTGGCTGGGCGAGCGCAGCCGCCAGCCGCTGGCCGGCACCTTCCGCGCGGCGGCTGGCGGCACGCCGGTCACGGTCGTGGTCAATCATTTCAAGTCCAAGACGTGCACCGAGGCCACCGGCGCGCAAGCCGACCAGGGTGATGGCCAGGGTTGCTGGAATCCCGCGCGCGTGCAGGCAGCCCAGGCGCTGGCCGAATGGCTGGGCACAACGCCGACGGGCGTGGCCGGCGCGGGCGTGCTGGTGATCGGCGACCTGAACAGCTATGCCATGGAAGACCCCGTGCGCGTGCTGGCGCGCCGCGGCTATGCCGACATGGTCGCGGAATTCGCCGGGAAGCCGGCATACAGCTACGTCTACAACGGCCAGGCGGGCTATCTCGATCATGTGCTTGCCGATGCCGCCGCGGCCCGCCATGTCATGGCCGTGCATGCCTGGCATATCAATGCCGACGAGCCTCCGGCCTTCTCCTACGCCCCGGCGCCGGGTGCGCCTGCGGTGCCGGGCCACTACGCGCCCGGCCCCTACCGTTCATCGGATCACGACCCCCTGGTGGTCGACTTCGCCAGCAGCCCCCGCGCCAGGTAAAGCACCACCAGCAGGTTGGCTGCCGCCAGCGTGCCATGCAGCCAGCTGGGGTGGACCAGGGCCTCGTACAGTTCCAGCGGAATGTAGATGCCGCCGGACCACACCCCGATCCAGTTGCCCCATGCAAGCCCGCGCCAGAGCCCGTACGCTTCGGCAAAGCGCATCAGCGTATAGACCACGGCAGAGCCGCCGATTGCCCACAGGCGGGCGTTGTCGGGATGCGCAAGCAAGGACAGGAAGATGGTGGGATAGCGGCTGGCCGGATTGACATGCAGGCGCTGGATGATGGCTTCCGCGAGCGCCTGGGCGTCGCGGTGCAGCAGTGCGGCCAGGCCCAGGCCGGCCACGATCACCAGCAAGCCCTTGGCGGCCTCGAACAATGCGATACCTCTCAGCCCCATTGCGCCCTGCTTTGCCATGCGGTGTCCCCGGTCGATGCAAGAATTGCAAAGCCGGTATTGTGCAACACCGGCAGGCAATGCCGGCATTGCGTGGCGCCGGTGCGCGCTGTCAGCGCCCGTATTCGCGCTCGCGCATGGGCCCGTCGGCATCGATGCCGCCGCTGGCGGCAATGGGGCCGTCCACGGTCAGCGGGCCGGCCACGCTCAGGTCGCCCCTGACCACCATGTCGCCATGCACCGTCACCGGGCCGTTGAAGACCTTGAGATAGCCGCCGCCGTACGGCAGCCCCCGTGCGGTGGCTGGCCCGGTGAAATACGCGGCGGTGAGCGGGCCGCTGGCATAGACGTGGCCGGCGACAACCAGCTTGCCGTGCACCGTCAGCGGCCCCTGCACCTGCGCCGAACCGCCGATGGTGATCGGGCCGGATTCATGCGGCTGGGCACGCAGCGGGCCGGCCACGGCCAGCAGTGACAGCGCCCCGGCCGCCGCCAGCCGCCACCACGGCCAACGAACATCAAGGCGGAGCATTCGGTACGACATGACGTAGCCTCCGGCCGCACCGCGCCTAGCGCTGCAGCTTCTGGTAAGTGCCGATCAACTCTGCGGTGGCCAGGATATGGCCCCGCATCGCCCGCTCCAGCGCCTCCTTGTCAGGCATCCCCAGGTCCGGCAACGCCACGTCCAGCGCATACAGCTTGAAGAAGTAGCGGTGCCGGCCGATCGGCGGACACGGGCCGCCATAACCAGCGCGGTGCCAGTCGTTCAGCCCGTCGCGCGTGCCCGCGGGCAGCCCGGCCTTGCCGATATCCGCCGGCAGCGCCTCGGCATGGGACGGCAGGTTATAGAGCAGCCAGTGGACCCAGGTCATTTTCGGCGCGGCGGGGTCGGGTGCGTCGGGGTCGTCGACGATCAGCGCCAGGCTGGCCGTGCCGGGCGGCAGGCCGGTCCAGGCAAGCGGCGGGGAAATATCGGCGCCTTCGCAGGTGTGCTCTGCGGGAATCTCGCCACCCGGGGCGAATGCGGTCGATTGCAGCTGGAACGGCATACGGGCCTCGCTGGACGCACTGAGGGATGGCTCCAACTTAGGCCGGATCGGTGTCCCACGCAAGGCGTCGCCGCGCGCTATGGCGGCTGCGTCTCCAGCAGCGCCTTGAGCCGGCGCACGGCTTCGGTGGACTCGGCCTGGACGCGCTCGCGCAGCGTCAGGCGGTTGATCAGGGCAAAGAGCAGCGTAGGCGACCGGTAGCGGAATTCCCGCTCAATGCGCGTGCGTTCGGCCGACGGGGTCAGCGACGGCGTCATGGCGGGCGTAAGCCGGTAGGTGATGGTGCCGACCCTGCGCCCTTCGGCCACGCCTTCGATCGACCATGTGCGCGGCCGCTGGCTTTCGATGACGGTCCAGACCACCGCGCCACCGCGCTGCGCCACCATGAAGGTCTCGGTCACGCGCTCGCCCTGCCCCAGCGGATGGTCGGTCGCTCCCGCCACGCCGAGCGAGGCCGGATGCCACTTGGGCCAG
Source organism: Cupriavidus necator (assembly GCF_016127575.1). Taxonomy (NCBI): domain Bacteria; kingdom Pseudomonadati; phylum Pseudomonadota; class Betaproteobacteria; order Burkholderiales; family Burkholderiaceae; genus Cupriavidus; species Cupriavidus necator. The sequence continues at coordinate 1,192,606 of NZ_CP066019.1, read as the reverse complement.
TGCAGCGGCGTGGACACGTAGTCGAACACCTGCGCTGGCGGGCGCGCAATCACCACCTCGTCATGGATGGCGGTGCGGTCGGACCATGGCAGCGGCGCCAGCAGCATGCCTACGGTGATCGCGGCGAAGATCAGTCCCCAGAACGGTTTCCTGTGTCGAACAAGCATGGCGGCGGGACAGGATGCATCCGGGGCGCCCCCGTGCATCCTGTACGCATGGCGCGATGCTTCCAGTGTAGTGACTGGGAAGCATCGCGCCAGTCCCGCGCTGCTTAGCGGGCCTGGGATGCCGGCGCGCCCTCGGCCGCCGGCGCCGGCACGGCCGCCACCGTCTCCGGCAGCGGGCCCCAGCCGCCGCCCAGCCGGCGGATCAGCGACACCGTTGCCGCAGCGCGCAGGCCGGCCACCTGGTTGGCCTCGCGCTGCGACTGCAGCACGGTACGGTCGGCATCGATCACCGTCAGGTAATCGACCGCGCCGGCATCGTAGCGGCTACGCGAGATCCGCGCCGCGCGCCGGGCGCCGCCAAGTGCGCCGTCCAGCGCGCCGGCCTGCTGGCTGAGCCAGCGCACGTCCGCCAGGCTGTCTTCCACCTCGCGGAACGCCACCAGCACGGTCTGCCGGTAGCCGGCCACGGATTCCTCGTGCGCGGCACGGGCACCGGCGAGGTTGGCGCTGTTGCGGCCGCCATCGAACACGGTCTGTGCGATGGTGGAGCCGATCAGCGGCCCCAGCGCCCAGGTGCGCGACGACCACTTGAACAGGTTCGACAGGTCCGCCGATTCAAAGCCGAACAGCCCCGTCAGCGTGATGCGCGGGAAGAACGCCGCCTTGGCCACGCCGATGCGCGCGTTGGCCGCGGCCATCTGGCGTTCCGCCGCGGCGATGTCGGGGCGGCGCTCCAGCAGCTCGGACGGCAACCCGGCGGGAATCGCGATCGGCGCCGCGTCGAACGGGCGCGCCGGCAGCGAGAATGCCGCCGGCGGCACGCCGGTCAGCACCGCCAGCGCATGCTCCTGGTTGGCACGGCGGCGTTCGATGCCGGCCAGGTCCGCGCGCGCGGTGCCGAGTTCAGCTTCGGCACGGGCGGGATCCAGGTCGGTGGTCTCGCCGGCGTCATAGCGCTTCTTCAGCAATGACAGCGCATCCTCGCGCAGTTTGATGGTGGCATTGAGCAGGTCGCGCTCGCTGTCCAGCGTGCGCAGCGCGAAGTACGCCTGCGCCACGTCGGCCTGCAGCGCCAGCTGCACCGAGCGGTACAGGTCCTCCGCGGCCTCGCCTTCAGCCCGGGCGGCGTTGACGCTGGACGCGACGCGGCCGAACAGGTCGAGCTCATAGCTGGCGAACGCGCGCGCCTTCAGCACCGTCTGCGGCGGCACCCGCGTGCCGTCAGGCAAGCCTTGCGAGGCCGCCGACGGCTGCGCGCGTGTCGGGTCCAGCCCCACGCTCAGTTGCGGGTACAGGTCCGCCTCAGTGGCACCCGTGAAGGCCCGCGCCTGCTTCAGGCGGGCAGCGGCAATCGCCAGATCCTGGTTGGAGCTGCCAGCCGCGTCGATCAGGCGGTCCAGTTCGGCATCGCCAAAGATCTTCCACCAGTCGCCGCGATGCTGGCCTTCGGCCGGCGTCGCGGTCTTCCATTGCGCGCCTTCGGCCTGGGCGGCCTCGGCCTCCTTGAAGGCCGGCACGGTGGCCGTTTCGGGCACCTTGTAGGTCGGGGCCAGCGAGCAGCCCGCAAGGATCAGCGCTGCCGCCAGGGTCGCCAGCTTAGGCAGCCAATTTGTTGTCGAAAATGCAGGGGCATTCATGTTGATCACCATTATTCAGCCGATGCCGTCAGTTGCGCGCCCTGCTCTTGCGTGGCCGCGCGGCGCTGGCCGCGCGTAGCCAGCAGGCGCAGCGCCACATAGAACACCGGCGTCAGGAACAGCCCGAAGAAGGTCACGCCGAGCATGCCCGCGAACACTGCCACGCCCATGGCATGGCGCATCTCGGAGCCGGCGCCGGTGGAGATCACCAGCGGCACCACGCCCATGATGAAAGCGAACGAGGTCATCAGGATCGGGCGCAGGCGCAGGCGGCTGGCTTCGATCGCGGCCTGCACCACGGTGCGGCCGTGATGCTCCAGTTCGCGCGCAAACTCCACGATCAGGATCGCGTTCTTCGCTGACAAGCCCACCAGCACGATGAAGCCGATCTGCGTGAAGATGTTGTTGTCGCCCTGCGTCAGCCACACCCCGGTCATCGCCGCCAGCAGGCTCATCGGCACGATCAGGATCACCGCCAGCGGCAGCGTCAGGCTTTCGTACTGGGCAGCCAGCACCAGGAACACCAGCAGCACGCACAGCGGGAAGATCCACACCCCCGCATTGCCGGCCAGGATGTCCTGGTAGGTCAGCTCGGTCCATTCGAACTTCATGCCCTTGGGCAGGGTCTCGGCGGCAATGCGCTCGGCCGCGGCCTGGGCCTGGCCCGACGAGAACCCGGGCGCGGGCCCGCCGTTCATGTCGGCGGCGGTAAAGCCGTTGTAGCGCACCACGCTGTCCGGACCAAAGCCCTGCTTGACCTGCACCAGCGACGACAGCGGCACCATGTCGCCGGCGGCGTTGCGCGTCTTCAGCTGCAGGATGTCCTCGGCATGGGCGCGGAACGGCGCGTCTGCCTGCACCTTGACCTGGTAGGTCCGGCCGAACTTGTTGAAGTCGTTGACATAGGCCGAGCCGAGGTAGGTCTGCAGCGTGTCGAACACCTCGGTCACCGGCACGCCCAGCTGCTTGGCCTTGACGCGGTCCAGCTTGACGTCGAGCTGCGGCACGTTGACCTGGTAGTTGCTGAAGATGCCAGTCAGCTCGGGCGTGGCGCGCGCCTTGTTGGCAAACGCGTTGGTGGCCTCGAACAGCGCGTCATAGCCCAGCGCCGCACGATCCTCGATCATCAGCTTGAAACCGCCGATGGTGCCCAGGCCCTGCACAGGCGGCGGCGGGAACACCGCGATAAAGGCATCCTGAACGGCCGCGTACTTCTGGTTCAGGTCGGCCGCGATCGCCGCGCCGGACAGCTCCTTGGTCTTGCGCTCCTCGAACGGCTTGAGCGTGGCGAAGACGATGCCGGCGCTGGGGCTGTTGGTGAAGCCGTTGATCGACAGGCCCGGGAAGGCCACCGCCGATTCCACGCCCGGATGCTTGAGCGCGATATCGCTCATCTTGCGGATCACGTCCTCGGTGCGGTCCAGCGTGGCGCCGTCCGGCAGCTTGGCAAAGCCCACCAGGTACTGCTTGTCCTGCGCCGGCACAAAGCCCTTGGGCACCAGCTGGAACACGCCCCAGGTCAGCGCCAGCATCACCGCGTAGACCCCGAATACCGAGCCCTTGCGGCGGATCACGCCCTTCACCCCACGGCCATAGCTTTCAGCGCTGCGGCCGAAGAAGCGGTTGAAGCGCTTGAAGAAACCGCCGAACACGCGGTCCATCCAGCGCGACAACCAGTCCTTGGGCGCGTCATGGCTCCTGAGCAGCAGTGCCGACAGCGCCGGCGACAGCGTCAGCGAGTTGAACGCCGAGATGATGGTCGAGATCGAGATGGTCAGCGCGAACTGCTTGTAGAACTGGCCGGTCAGGCCCGTCATGAAGGCCAGCGGCACGAACACGGCGATCAGCGTCAGCGCGATGGCGATGATGGGGCCGCTGACTTCGCGCATGGCCTTGTAGGTGGCCTCCTTCGGCGTCAGCCCCTCTTCGATATTGCGCTCGACGTTTTCCACCACCACGATCGCATCATCGACCACGATACCGATGGCCAGCACCAGCCCGAACAGCGACAGCGCGTTGATCGAGAAGCCGAACGCATGCATCAGCCCGAAGGTACCGACGATCGACACCGGCACCGCCAGCAGCGGGATGATCGACGCGCGCCAGGTCTGCAGGAACAGGATCACCACCAGCACCACCAGCGCGATGGCCTCGAACAGCGTATGCGTCACCGCCTCGATGGAGTGGCGCACGAACTGCGTGGGGTCATAGACGATGCTGTAGTCGATGCCGTCCGGGAAGTTCTGCTTGAGCTCTTCCATGGTCTTGCGCACGTCATCCGAGATCTGGATGGCGTTGGAGCCCGGCGCCTGGAAGATGGGAATGGCCACGGCCGGCTTGTTGTCCAGCAGCGAGCGCAGTGCGTACTCAGACGCGCCCAGCTCGATGCGGGCAACGTCCTTCAGGTACGTGACGGCACCGTCTGCGGAAGTGCGCACGACGATATCGGCGAACTCCTCCACCGTGCTCAGGCGGCCCTGCGCATTGACCGACAGCTGCAGGTCCGCGCCCGGCAGCGCCGGCGACTGGCCGATCACGCCGGCCGCCACCTGCACGTTCTGCTCGCGGATGGCCCTGACCACGTCGCTGGTGGCGAGCTGGCGCTCGGCCATCTTCTCCGGATTGAGCCAGACGCGCATGGCGTAGTCGCCCGAGCCGAACAGCTGCACCTGGCCCACGCCCTGCAGGCGCGCCAGCCGGTCCTTGACGTTGATCACCGCGTAGTTGCGCAGGTAGGTCATGTCATAGCGGTCGTTGGGCGAGACCAGGTGGACCACCATGGTCAGGTCCGGCGAGCTCTTGACCGTGGTGATGCCCAGCCGGCGCACGTCTTCCGGCAGGCGCGGCTCGGCCTGCGAGACGCGGTTCTGCACCAGCTGCTGGGCCTTGTCCGGGTCGGTGCCCAGCTTGAAGGTCACGGTCAGCGTGAGCAGGCCGTCGCTGTTGGACTGCGAAGACATGTACAGCATGTCTTCGACGCCGTTGATCTGCTCTTCCAGCGGCGAAGCCACGGTCTCGGCAATCACCTTGGGGTTGGCGCCCGGAAACTGCGCGCGCACCACCACCGACGGCGGCACCACTTCCGGGTACTCCGAGATCGGTAGCTTGAACATCGATATGGCGCCAATCAGGAAGATCAGCACCGACAGCACCCCCGCGAAGATGGGGCGGTCGATAAAAAATTTAGAGAGATTCATCTTGGTCTCTGCAAAAACGCTCCCCTGGCGGCCCGCCATGGCGGGCACCATCAACTGCTTTGGGAGCGAAAAAAACTAGGGGCGCTGGGTGTGCGGGTTCACGTGGTTACCATAAGCGACGGAATCAAACATCGCTCAGGCCGGCTCCCTCTCCCCTCAGCGGGAGAGGGGAGCAAACCATCGGCTCGCATGACTCAGCTCACCGGCTTCACGTCGGCTTCGCCCTTCTCGCTCGCAGCCTGCTTGCGGTCAGGCGTAGTGCCGCGTGGTTCCAGTTCGCTGCGGAAGGCCATCGCCACCGGCTTGGGCTGGACCGTGTCGCCCGGCCGCACGCGCTGCAGGCCATTGACGACGATGGTCTCGCCCGGCTTCAGGCCCTTGCGCACCACGCGCAGGCCGTCATGGTTAGGCCCCAGTTCCACTTCGCGGTAGACCAGCTTGTTGGTCTTGTCGACCACCAGCACGAACTTCTTGCCCTGGTCGGTGCCGATGGCGCGGTCATTGACCAGCACCGCCGCATGCGGCGCGCCGCCGCCCAGCTTGACCTTGGCGTACAGTCCCGGCAGCAGGCGCCCGTCTTCGTTCTGGAACACCGCGCGCACGCGGATGGTGCCGCTGCGCGGGTCCAGGCGGTTGTCGACCGACTGGATCTTGCCCTCATGCGGATTGCCGTCCTCGTTGGCCAGGCCCAGGTAGACCGGCAGGTTGGGCTGGCCACCGCCGGCACCCGGCGCGGTGTAGCGCAGGTAGCTCTGCTCGTCGATCTCGAAACTGGCATAGATCGGCGACACCGACACCACCGTGGTCAGGGCCGGCGAGCCCGTGCCCGCAGCCACCAGGTTGCCGACGGTGATCTCGGCGCGCGACACGCGCCCGGCGACCGGCGCGGTGATGCGGGTGTAGGCCAGGTTCAGGCGTGCGGTTTCCAGCTGCGCCTGGGCAGCCCGCACGTTGGCACTGGTTTCGCGGGCCGCGTTGATGCGCTCGTCGAACTCGCGCTTCGAGATCGCGTTGTCGTCCAGCAGCCGCTGGGCGCGCGTCTGTTCGCTCTGCGCATGGGCGGCGCGCACCTGCGCCGCGCCCAGCGCGGCGTCGGCACGGGCGACTTCCGCGGCATAAGGACGCGGGTCAATCGTGAAGAGCGGGTCGCCCTTCTTCACCAGCGCGCCCTCGCGGAAGTGCACGGCGTCAATGGTGCCGCCGACGCGCGGGCGGATCTCGACGCGCTCCACGGCCTCGACCCGTCCGGAGAACTCATCCCACTCGGTGATGGTCTGGCCGACCACGGCGGCCACTTCAATCGCCGGCGCGGGCGGCGGGGTGTTGGCATGGGCTTCGCCTCCATGCCACGGGCGCAAGATCGAGCCGGCCACGCCGGCGCCCAGCACCACGACGATGGCGAGGGCAATCAAAGTACGTCGTTTCTGCTGCTGCATTTCTCAAACTCCTGGATCGGGTTTTCTTCAACCGGAAAAGCAAATGGCCGAACGCCGCCTGCCGGTCCGCGTGGGCGGACCGGAACCATGGCCAAACTGATGGTCGGACTTAGGACCGCTTGCGTGTCGCGGCGGTCCTGGCTCTGGCCGAAACAGAGCCGGCTGGCGGTTGTCTGGAGCGGCTCAGCCGGCGGGCTTGGCTCCAGGCCGGCTGGCGTTGGCGTCAGCGCGGCGTTCAGTCAGGGATGAGGTATCGTCGGCCGCGGCCAGACATCGCCGCAGGAACCGCGCACCTTCGTCGACCCATGCCTGACAGCTGTCATGGGCCTCTTCCACGCCGTCGCCGCAGGCGCCGGGCATGATCATGGCCTGGGCCGGCACACCGGCCTTGGCCAGGCGCCCGGCGAAGGCTTCGCCTTCGGCACGCAGCGCGTCGTATTCAGCCACCTGGACCAGCGTGGGCGGCAGCCCGGCCAGGCGCGAGGCCAGCGCCGGGGCGGCATACGGATGCACCGTATCCGCCGGCGTCGGCAGGTAATCGCGATAGTTGTCGGCCAGGCGCCGCAGGGTGTCCATCGGCACCTGCCCGCCGTCGAACCCCGCGCAGGACGCATGCTGCAGGCACGGGTCCGTCACCGGGCGGATCAGCCATTGCCCGCGCGGTTGCGCGGTGCCGCGGTCGCGCAGCATCTGCGCCAGCGCGATCGCCAGGTTGCCCCCGGCCTCCTCGCCCACCAGCGCAAAGCGGATCTTGTCCAGCTTCAGCCGCCGGGCATTGCGCAGCACCCACTGCACCGTGCTGTGCGCGTCCTCCGGCGCCGCCGGGAACGGATGGTCCGGCGCCAGCGAATACGCCGGCGTTACCACCACCGCCGGCACCGTGGTGGCCAGGTCCTGCACCAGATGGCATGCGTGTTCCAGGCCGCCTTCGACGAAGCCGCCGGCATGCAGGTACACCAGCCAGGGCAGCAGCGCGGCGCCCTCGGCGCCCGGCGCCGGATAGCCCGCCGGGTAGCACACCCGAACCAGGATCTCGCGCCCGTCACTGGTCACCGTATGCTCGGCCACGCGCACCTGCCCCTGCCCGGCTGCCGTGGGGGCAGAGGCGGCGCTGGCTGCATCAGGGCGTTGGCCTGGCTTCTCGGACATGGCGTTGGCGCACGGCGGAAACAATGCGCTTGAGTGTTGCGATGCAACGGATTATGGTGATTGACGAGGATGGGATAAAGCGAGAGATCGCCAATGCACTGTTCCGGGATTGGAATAATCGCAAACCGCCCCGTCATGCCACTGAAACCGCATATCCCCACGCATGACAAGGTCTTGGATTTTGTGATTCACTGCGGCTCTCGGCACGCGCGGCGGTCTGCCAGGCCGGTGCGCGCCCGATCAGAAATCCATGCCGGAACCCGCGCCCAGCCAGCGCGCAGTCCCTGTACCAGCCAGCCGGCAGACTCCCCACAACAACAACCAGCATGGCCACGTGCGTCACGAGCGCGCGCGGCACGCCGTTCGGATCTATCGTCGGAACCTCATCATGGACCGTCTCGTATCAATGCAGGCATTCACCCGGGTCGTGGACGTCGGCAGCTTTGCGCGCGCCGCGGAATCGATGGACTTGCCCAAGGCCACGCTGACCCGCCTGATCCAGAACCTGGAAACCCACCTGGGCGTCAAGCTGCTGCACCGGACCACGCGCCGCATCAGCGTGACCAACGACGGCGCGGCCTATTACGAACGGTGCGTGCGCATCCTGGCCGATGTCGAGGAAGCCGAGCAGTCGCTGACGCGGCAGAACAACTCGCCACGCGGCACGCTGTCGGTGGACACCACCGCGGGGCTGGCGCAGCTGGTGCTGGTGCCCCACCTGCACGAATTCTTCCAGGCCTACCCGGACCTGAAGCTGGACCTGACCATCAACGGCAAGCCGATCGACCTGCTGCAGGAAGGCGTGGACGTGGTGCTGCGCGTGGGCACGCCGGTCGAGGAATCCATGGTGGCCCGCCGCATCGGCCATGTACAACTGGCGTTCTACGCCTCGCCGATCTACCTGAACCGCTTCGGCACCCCGCACGACCTGGCCGAACTGGCCCAGCACAAGGCGGTCAATTTCCTGTCCAACCGCACCGGCCGTGAGATGCCGTGGCCCATGGCGCGCGGCATGGAGCGCAGCGAGGTGCTGCTGCCGTCGGCCATTTCCACCAACGATGCCGATGTCTACATGGGCTGCGCCCTGGAAGGCCACGGCGTGGCACGGGTCTCGCGCGCCATGGCCGAGCCCTATGTGGCCAGCGGCCGGCTGGTGGAGGTCATGACCGACTGGCAGACCGAAGAACTGCCGATCTCGGCGATGTATCCGCAGAACCGGCACCTGTCGGCCAAGGTGCGGGTGTTCGTCAACTGGGCAGCGGACCTGTTCTCGCGCCACCCGCACTTTGGTGCGGCACAGCAGCGGCTGGCAGCCGCAGCCTGATGGCGTGATTGGCTAGTGTCCTGTTCCGTATCTACGGAACAGGACACTAGTGCACTCAGTCTAGTGCGGCATGTAGGACAAAACCGGAAATCGGCCTGGCGCCGGCCAGCCTATACTGTTTCTTCCGAAATCATGACAAGAAGAGGAGTCCGATGAAACAAGTGCTTCCCCCCCTGGCGGCCTGCATCGCCGCGACCATTGCACTGGCCGGCTGCGCCGGCTCCGGCATGAGCTCCTCGTCTGCGGCCAGCGCGTCCGGCACCAGCGCCAGCAGCAGCGCCAGGGCGGCGGCCACGCTCCAGCCCAAGAGCGGCAGCAATACTGGCGGCACCGTGACCTTCCAGCAGCAGCCCGGCGGCGTGATGATGACTGCGGCGATCACCGGCCTGCCGCCCAACTCCGTGCACGGCTTCCACGTCCATGAGAAGGGCGACTGCTCCGCGCCTGACGCGATGAGCGCGGGCGGCCACTTCAACCCGACCGGCAAGCCCCACGGCCAGATGACCATGCCCGACCACCATGCCGGCGACATGAACAACGTCACCGCGGACGCCAGCGGCAACGTTCGCGTCAGCATGCTGCTGCCGGACCTGACCGTTGGCACGGGCGCCAACGGGGTGATCGGCCGCGCGGTGGTGGTACACAAGGATCCGGACGACTACAAGACGCAGCCGACCGGTAATGCGGGCGGGCGGATTGCTTGCGGGGTTGTCGCGGCTTCGTAAGTCGTAGGCTCACTACCGGCGCGTCCAGCGACTGCGGGTGGACTCCCTCTCCCGCAAGCGGGAGAGGGGGAGCAGACCGTCGGCATGGAAATTCTTCCGCGCCTCAATACCCCTTGAAATTCGCATTCACCCGCTGCCGCAGGTAGTCCCCCGCGCTGATCGGCGGATACTTGCCACCCGGCCCTTCGATCATCGCACCTCGGTTGGCCTGGCAGAAGAACGCCATGCTGTAGCGCGGGCCCATGTATTCATCCGGCGCGGGATTGCGCACGCGGTGGAAGTTCGACGGCAGCCGGTCGTCGCTCCAGCGCATCAGCATGTCGCCAATATTGCAGGTGATGACTTCCTCGTCCGGCTCGATCGGGGTCCATGCCTGCGCCTCCATCTCCTTGCCGGGGCAGACCTGCAGCCCGCCCTGGCCGGGGCGCTGGAACAGCAGCGTCAGGCAATCGAAATCCGTATGCGCGCCGGCGCGCCAGAGCTCCAGCTTGTCGCGCAGTTCGGGCGGGATCGCGTAGTAGTGCAGCAGCCGCAGCGTGCTCTGGTAGTCCGGCGCCCGCGGATCGTGCGCCTGCGTGAAGAAGTCGCTGGCAAAGCCGAGCTTGCCGGCGAAGCATGACAGCACCTTCATGCCCACCTCCCAGCATTGCGCCTCGAAGGCAAGCATGGTGGCGCGAAAGCCTTCCAGTTCGTCATCGCCGGGCCACAGCCCGGCCATGTGCGGGCGCGTGATCTGGTAGGACTCCTTCTGGTCCGGGGTGCCGGTCGAGGGGCGCACCTGCGCGCGGCTTTCCCAGCCGGCGTTGTTGGCCTTCTGCAGCGGGTATTGCGCCTTGACGGCGTCAGGCAGCGCGAAGAAGCGCTCGGTCATGGCAAAGGCTTCGCGCACGCTGGTCAGGTCGATGCCGTGGTTGGCGATCTGGAAGAAGCCGACGTCGACCGATGCCTGCCACAGTTCGTCGGCGATCTGCGCCTTGCGCCGCGCGTAGTCGGACAGGTCGATGCGGCGGATCTCGCGCTGGCGGGTTTCCGAACCGAACGCGCCCATGCGCGATTCGCGGTGGAGTTCGGCCAGGGCGTAGGCGGTGTCTGGTTGGCTCATGGTGTTCCTTGTGCAAAGCGGGTCAGGGATTGGCCCCTCGCCGGCACAGGCAGACCACCATGGCAACGCACGCCGGGACAACGCGCTCCTGAGGTCGCCTGTGCCAGCCTGCGCGATGGCGAGAGGCACGGACTTCAAGAGCAATTCCCGGCCATCCGGCGTGCGTCTGCGACGCGCCGCGCGGATGGTGAACGCTTCTACTCTTGCCCGAGGTTATGCAGGTTCCGGGCCAGGGGTTTTTGCACCGGGATCGCAGCGATTGCGCCGGGGCTTGCGCCGTGATGGCGCATGCCGGGCAACGGCTTGGTGCATGGCGCCGCGCAGCGCCCGGCACGGATCCTGCTGAAACCGCAGCGGAGTAGAAGCGTTCAGCGGCACGCCGCCCGGAAATTGCTCCCGATGATGTGCACGGTCCCCGCGCATGCCCTGGCCGCATGCCGGCGCGGCGTGGTGCCGGCGTCCTGGGAGGCCACGCTCTCCTTCCGCACCCGCGCCACCGGCCCGCGCACGCATCGTCCAGTGACATTCGTTCCGGAGAAAGACATGCGTCGCCGTTCCTTCCTGCGCGCCACTGGCGCCACCGCCCTGCTTGCCGCCGCCCCGTTCGCGGTGCCCCATGTCCGCGCGGCGGGCTCGCTGCAGAAGTTCAAGTTCAATCTCGGCTGGAAGGTGGAAGCCTCGGGCGCGGGGTTCCTGCTGGCGCACCAGCGCGGCTACTACAAGGACGCCGGGCTGGACGTCACCATCGATACCGGCAACGGCTCGGCCTCGGCCATCAGCCTGGTCGCGGGCGGCGCCTATGACTGCGCCTCGGCCGACCTCGCGGCGATGATCGAATTCAACACCACCAATCCGTCCGCCGCGCTCAAGGCGGTGGCCATCCAGTATGACCTGAATCCGAACGCGATCCTGGTGCGCAAGGGCAGCGGCATCGTCAGGCCAGCGGACCTGGCCGGCAAGTCCATCCTGGGCCAGCCGTTCAATGCCTCGCGCAAGCTGTTCCCGGTCTTCGCCAGGGCACAGGGTTTCGACCCCGGCGGCGTGAAGTGGGAGAGCGTCACGCCCGATATCGGCGACACGCGCTTCGTCAAGGGCGACTTCGATGCCGCCGCCTACTTCTTCTTCACCGGCCTGGTGAACCTGAAGGCGCGCGGCATGGGGCCAGAGAGGATCACCGTGTTCCGCTTCTCGGACTACGGCATGAAGTCCTACGGCAACGGGCTGGTGGCCAACCGCAAGAGCATGACATCCGATCCGGAGGTGATGAAGGCCTTCGTCAAGGCCTCTACCCGCGGCTGGCTCGACGCCATTGCCAATCCCGCCGCGGGCGGTGCCGCGGTCAAGGCGCGCGAGCCGCTGGCCGACCAGGCGCTGGAGACTGAGCGCCTGCGCCTGATCGTCGACGGCACCATGAAGACGCCCGACACCCGGCGCGACGGCTGGGGCGCGGCCACGCCGGCACGGCTGCAGGCAACGCTGGATGAAACCGTCGGCGCCTTCGGCATCAAGGCGCCGCTGACGGTGGCGGACATCTGGACTGACCAGTTCCTGCCAGCGCCATCGGACCGCCGCCTCAAGGCGTAAGGAGAGCACGCCCGTCTCTATATCGTCCCTGGCCTGAGCGATGCGCCGGAGCCCCGTGGCGCGCCACCACTTCCCGCTCCCGGTGCGTAATTAAGCCCGCGGCCCGCGCGGCATGGCAACGTGGCGGCATTGCCGTAACGATCGGACCCCGCGAGGGGCCCGACAGGACCCGCCATGCCATCGCCGACAGACGCCGCGTTCGCCCCCCACCGCCGCCTGCGTGCCAATTCGCTGCTGCTGTGCTGTGCCGCCCTGCTCGGCGGCTGCGCCTTGCCGCCGCTGGATCCCCGCACCGAATCCTTTGCGCTGACGCCCGCCGAATCCCAGGCCACTCCGCTGGGCCAGGCGGTGGCCGGCGAAGTGGCGCGCCATCCGGGCCTGAGCGGCATCCATCCGCTCGAGAATGCCTACGCTGCCTTTGCCGCGCGCGTGCATCTGGCGCGCACCGCGCAGCGCACGCTAGACGTCCAGTACTACATCTGGCGCGACGACCTGACCGGCACCCTGCTGCTGGAAACGTTGCATGAAGCCGCCGACCGCGGCGTGCGCGTGCGCCTGCTGCTTGACGACAACGGCATCGCCGGCATGGACGAATGGCTGGCGGCCATGGACGCGCATCCGCAGGTCGAGGTGCGGATATTCAACCCGTTCGTGATCCGCCACCCCAAGGCGCTCAATTTCCTGACTGATTTCCGGCGCCTGAACCGGCGCATGCACAACAAGTCCTTCACCGCCGACGGCGTCGCCACCATCATCGGCGGGCGCAATGTCGGCGACGAATACTTCGGCGCCACCGATGGCGTGCTGTTTGCCGACCTCGACGTGATCGCCATCGGGCCCGCGGCCGGCGACGTGGCGCACGATTTCGACCGCTACTGGTCCAGTGCGTCGGCCTACCCGGTGGACCGGCTGGTGCCGCCGGTCAGCGTCGAACGGCTGCAGGCGCTGGTCAGCAATGCCCGCGCAGTCGAGCAGAACCCCGCTGCCGCCGCCTACCTGGCCGCGGTGCGCGACCTGCCTGACGTGCAGCGGATGCTGGACGGCACGCTGCGGTTCCAGTGGGCAAGAACGCGCATGGTCAGCGACAACCCGGCCAAGGCTCTCGGCGAGGCATCGCGCGACACCCTGGTGGCGCACCAGCTGCGTGAAATCCTGGGCGACCCGCAGCGCGAGCTTGACCTGGTCTCGCCCTACTTCGTGCCATCGACGGGCGGCACGTCCTATTTTGCCGACATGGCCAGGCGCGGCGTGGCGGTGCGCGTGCTGACCAATGCGCTGGAAGCCACCGACGTGGCCGCCGTGCATTCGGGCTATGCCAAGCGGCGCAAGGCACTGCTGGAAGCTGGCGTGGACCTGTATGAACTGCGCCGCTCGGCCGCGCCCGGCAAGAAGGAAGAGCGCGCCGGCCCCTTTGGCAGCTCGGGCTCCAGCCTGCACGCCAAGACCTTTGCCGTCGACGGCACCCGGGTCTTCGTGGGCTCGTTCAATTTCGACCCGCGCTCGGCCACGATCAACACCGAACTGGGCTTCGTCATCGACAGCCCGGATCTGGCCGGCCGGATCGAATCCACCTTCGCCAGCGTGGTGCCGCGCGCGGCCTACCAGGTCAAGCTCGATGAAACCGGCAAGCTGTACTGGCTGGAACGGCGCGACGACGAAGTCATCCGCCACGACACCGAGCCGAACACCAGCTGGTGGCGCCGGCTTGGCATCTGGTTCCTGTCGATCCTGCCGATCGAGTCGATGCTGTAGAACGGGTTCCCGGGGGCACCGCCCCTCAGATCTGGTCGAGCAGGCTGCGCACCACATCGGCCAGCCGGCCGGCGCGCTGGCGCCCCTTGGTGTCCAGCGCCATGCCGCTGCCGCCGGCCAGCGCCTTCAGGCCAAACAAGGCATCGCCCACGTCGCGCCAGGCCGGGTAATCGGCGTGGATTTTTTCCAGCGCGGCGGCACCGGCGGCCACCTGCGCGGGTGCGGGGGTGCGGCCGGCGGCCAGGTCTTCCAGTGCCGTGGCCGCGTCCAGCAAGCCTTTGCGGTTCATCTCTGTCTCCCCCTGCAAGGTCTCTTTTGTCATGGCCGCCGCATGCGGGCAGCCATGACACTGTAGCAGGCTTGCCGGGAGGGGCAACCGGGCGCCGGCAATGCAGGCCTGGCGGCGCCGGCTCAGTTGCGCCCGATATCCTGCAGGATGCGGGTCATCAGGTACAGGCGCGGCACGATCGAGTCCAGTTCGATGTACTCGTCACGGGCGTGATAGCCGAAGCCGGCCAGCCCGAAGCTTTCCACCACCGCGGGCTTGCCCGAGCGCGCGGCATAGCTGGCGTCAGTGGCGCCGCCGGTGCCTTCGGCCAGGGCCAGCGTGCGGCCGTCCAGCTCGGCGTAGATCTCCTGCGCGCGCTTGGCCAGCGCGCGGCCGCGCGCGTCGGCCACGAACGGCGGGCGGCCCTCTTCCATCGTCACCGTGGTCTGCGTCTCCGGCACCAGCTGGCCGGACTTGACCTTGTCCTGCAGCGCCACCTTCAGCTTCTCGGCGGCGCCGGCCGCGGTGGTGCGCACATCGCCGTAGGCGACAGCGCTTTCCGGGATCTGGTTGCGCACCGTGCCGGCCTGCGCCTGGGTCCAGTTCAGCTGCGAGCCCGGCACCAGGCTGGCGGTGTCGCGCGTCTGCTGCAGCTGGTGGGCGAGTTCGAGCAGCGCATTGCGGCCGCGCTCCGGCGCGGCGCCGGCGTGGGATGCTCGGCCCTTGACCTGCATCGTGGCGGTGGCGGTGCCGGAAGCGCCCAGCAGCAGCGACTCGGCCTTGACCACGTCCTTGGCCGCGGTCGGCTCGCACGACAGCACCACGTCGTGCTGCGCGGCCAGCGCGGCGATGGCTTCGCCGGAGCCGACCGAGCCGACCTCCTCGTCCGGGTTGAACAGCACCGTGATCTGCGCATAGTCGCGCCAGCCCTGGTTCTTCAGGATCTCCAGCGAGTGCAGGATCACGGCGATGCCGCCCTTGTCGTCGGCAATGCCCGGCCCGTACAGCCGGTTGCCTTCCTCGCGGATGGGCTGCGTGGCGAGGGTGTTGTCCGGATACACCGTGTCCATGTGGGCAATCAGCATGATGCGGCGCTTGCCGGTACCGGTGAAGGTGGCCTTGACCATGGTGCCCGGACCCTTGGTGACGGGCATGCGTTCAACCTTCGCGCCCAGCGCCTGCAGGCGCTTCTCGGTATAGCCGGCCATCTGCGCCAGCCCCTTCGCGTTGGCGCTGCCGGATTCGATCGACACCATCTCCTTGAGCGACTGCACCAGCGCGGGCTGGGCCGACTGCGCGGCGGACAGCAGCGCGGCATCGGGCTGGGCGGCACTGGCCAGGGTACCGGCCCCGGCAAGCGTCAGGGCGGCGGCAACGGCAACGTGGCGAACGGAAAACGGCATGGAATCTCCTCGGATTGGTCTTGTTGGTGCCATGCCCCGGCGCACGGGCGGCGCCGCGGCACAACGGCACGATGCTAGCCCTTGCCAGAACCTTAGGGGAGGATCAATATCGCCAATCCGGATGCCGATCCCGCCACGACATCCTGCCAACTCTTCGCGCCATGCACCCGACCACGCCCCCAGGCATGCCCGCCGCCATCGCGCCGCCGTCACAGAACATCCCGCTGCATGTCCGCCTGCTATGGCTGCCGCAAGCCATGCCGGGCAGCCTGTTCACCACGCTCGACGTGCTCCGCACCGTGGCCGGCGTCGCCAGCCTGCAGCGGCCCGACGCCGCGCCCACGCTGAGCTGGCAGCTGTGCGGCAGCAACGGGCGCACGCTGGCGGCGGACCTGCCGGGGCTGGTGTCCTCCACCCGGCGCGCACGGGCCGCGGACCGCCGCACGCTGCTGGTGATCCCGGCCCTGCTGGCCAGCAATGCGCTGCAGCTGGGCGAGATCGTGAAGCGCGATGCCGCGGCGCTGCGCCTGGTGGAACGCCATGCGCAGGCCGGCGGCTGGATCGCGGCGTGTTCGTCGGGGATGGTCTTTCCGCTGCAGCTGGGGCTGCTCGACGGCGCCAGGACCGGCGCGCCGTGGATGTACCAGAGCTGGATGATGCGCCAGTATCCGCATTGCGACCTGGGCAGCGACCAGGCCATGAGCGTGCACCAGCGTGTGTTCTCGTGCGTGGCGCCGGCGCTGCAGGTGGAATTCATGCTGCGCGTGCTGGGCCACCTGCACGACCCGGACCTGGCACAGGCGGCGTCGCGGCTGATGCTGTTCCAGCCCGAGCGCCAGCGCAACGTGCCGGCACTGGTGTCGCAACGCTGGCTCAGCCGCACCGCCGACAGCCCGGTGTATCGCGCCATCCAATGGCTGCAGGACCATGTGTCCGAGCCCTACAAGCTGGCCGCGGTGGCCCAGGCGGCCGCGGTCAGCGAACGCACGCTGCTGCGGCATTTCCGCCAGGTCACCGGGCTGAGCCCGCTGGACTACCTGCACACCCTGCGCGTGGAGCGCGCACGCATGCTGCTGGAAGTCACGCTGCACGGCACGCAGGGCATTGCCGAAGCCTGCGGCTACAGCGACGCCGCCGCGTTCCGGCGGCTGTTCCAGCGCACCACGGGCATGTCGATGTCAGACTATCGCGCCCGCTTTGCGCTGCGGGCGCGGCGGCGCTACTGGCGCATGGAAGATGCCGCGGTACGGCGCGGCACCGGGGAGTGACCGCGCCCAGGGCAGCGCTCAGGTGCGCAAGGCGATGTGGTTGACCACGTTCTCAACGCCCTGCACGTACCATGCGTCGCGCTCGGCCTGGCGCCGCGTGTCCTCGCTGGCGACGCAGCCTTCCAGCGTCACCACGCGGTTCTCGGTGCGCGCGCTGACCTGGCCGGCATCAATGAAGGGATCAGTCTCCAGCACCAGCATCAGTGCCTCGGTGATTTCGTCGTCGCGGTCGGCTTCGGCGGGCGCTACCACCAGTTCATTGACCACGCAGCGGCAACCGCGCGACCACCAGGCCAGCACCCCTGCCAGGCGCATGTGCGACAGGCTGATTACCTGCCCCCACAGCGTGACCACGCCGTCGTGCACTTCCACTTCAATCCAGCCGCTGCGTTCGCCCACGGCTTCGCGCATGGCCTCGGGCTTGCCCTTGACGCGCGCGCAGATCCTGCAATTGCGGAAATCGATGGCATTGAGCAGGCGCTCGCACACCGCGTCGCGCAGTTCGCCGTCGCCTACCTGCATGCCGCCATTGGCCACGCGCAGGTGATCAATCACGCTGGTTACACCGTCCACGCGCCGCACCGTCGCCGCGGCCCGGGTCTTGTCGACGATATCGGCCACCTCGCCTTCCAGGATCAGCGCGCCGTCGGAAAGCCGCAACTGGATGGTGGGATGGAGGACATGACCCTGATAAGGCACATGCGCCAAGGCTGCGCGCGCCTGCGTCAGCACCGCTTCGCTACTCTGCATTTTGTTCGCCTCGCCCGATTGGTCTGGAGATGGAAGACGCGCGCCCCTGCCTGCAGGCGCGCCTTGCGCGGCGCCGCAGGCTCCTTCACCCCCGGGGCCTGGCAACCGCTTCCTCATTATAGGAAGCGGTCCGGGAACGGCTCAGGCCTCAGGCAGCGGCCGCCTCGCGCGCGCGGGCCACTTCCTGGTTGCGCAGGATAAAGCGCTGGACCTTGCCGCTGGGGGTCTTGGGCAGCTCGACGACGAACTCGATCTCGCGCGGGTAGGCATGGGCGGCCAGGCGCTTACGCACGTGCTGGCGCAGCGCCTCGGCCAGTTCCGGCGCGGCGCGATATTGCGGGTCCAGCACGACAAAGGCCTTGATCAGCTCGGTGCGCTCCGGATCGGGCTTGCCGATCACCGCGGCCTCGACCACGGCCGGGTGCTCGATCAGCGCGCTTTCCACGTCGAACGGGCCCACGCGGTAGCCAGAGGTGGTGATGACGTCGTCGGCCCGGCCTATGAAGCTGATGCTGCCGTCGTCATTCAGCTCGGCGGAATCGCCGGTCAGGTAGTAGCCGCCGGCAAACCCGCTGGTGGGCGTGCCGTGATAGCCGCCGAACCAGCACATCGGCGAGCGCTTCAGGTCCAGCGCCAGCGTGCCCGGCCGGCCCGGCGGCAGTTCGCGCTGTTCATCGTCCACCACCACCACGCGGTGCCCGGGGCTGGCAAAGCCGGCCGCGCCCATGCGCACCGGATGCGCCAGCGCATGGTGGTTGCACAGCACCATGCCCAGCTCGGTCTGGCCGTAGTGGTCGTGGATGGTCACGCCCAGCTCGCTGGCGAACCAGCGGATCACTTCCGGGTTGAGCGGCTCGCCCGCGCTGCTGACCGCGCGCAGCCGCCCGCGCAGCGGGCCTGACACGGCCTCGCCCGCGGCGATCAGCAGCCGGTATGCCGTGGGCGAGCCGGCCAGGTTGGTGATGCCGTACTTGCGGATCACACGGCATGTGCTCTCCACGGTGAACGGGCCATCGTAGAAGGTGGTGGGATGGCCCAGCGCCAGCGGGCCCGTGACCGCGTAATACAGGCCATAGGCCCAGCCCGGATCGGCCAGGTTCCAGAAAGCGTCTTCCGCGCGCAGGTCGACCGCGTCGCTCATATAGCCGGCAAACGCGGCAATGGCCTTGAGCGGCACCAGCAGCGGCTTGGCCGGGCCGGTGGTGCCGGAGGTGAACATCATCAGGAAGGGGTCGTCGCCCCGGCGCGGCACCGGCTCGAACGACGCCGGCTGGCGTTCCAGTTCGGCCCAGAAGCTGAAGTCGCCGCGCACCAGGCCGCGGCCCTTGTCGCCGGCCACGGTGACAATGGCGGGACAGCCATCCACGTCATCCAGCTTGGGGCGGTTGGCGCCATCGGTGACCACAACCTTCGCGCCGGACGCATTGAGCCGGTGCTCGATGGCCTTGGGGCCGAAGGCCGTGAACAGCGGCTGGTACACCGCGCCGGCGCGCCAGGTGCCGAGAATCGTCACCAGCAGTTCCGCATTGCGCGGCAGCAGGCCCGCCACGCGGTCGCCCGGCTGCACGCCCTGCGCCTTCAGGAAGCCGGCAAACTGCGCGGACAGTGCCTGCAGCTCGGTAAAGGTCCAGCTGCGCGAATTGCCGTCTCGCCCTTCCCAGAACAGCGCGATACGGCCCGGCAGCGCGTGGCGGTCGCAGCATTCGACGCAGGCGTTCATTGCCTCCTGGCTGCCGTGCAGTTGCCGTGCCACGGCGTCGTCATAGGAAAATCCGTCGAAGGCTTGGGCGTAGTCGCGCATGATGTCTCCTGTATTCCGGCTGGTGCCTTTTGGTAGGTGGCCGCTGCGCGCGGGGTGCCGGCGCGCAACGGCTGCCGCAAGAGTGTGCGCGAGCGCCACGGGAGCAGGCAATAACCGATTCCGCCAGCGCGGCTGACGGTTTTTGCCATCCCTGCCGTGAACCCTGACGCACCTCCGGGCACCCTTGACGCGGCACCGCCCGGCGCCGACGATACGGGCATCGCCGCCAGGAGACAGCGCATGTGCACCAACTACGCCCCGGTCCAGAGCCGGATCCTGCGCGAGATCTTCGGCGTGGAACCGCCGCCGGGGCTGTACAAGGCTGAAACCTATCCGGACTACGCGGCGCCGATCGTGCGCGCCGCGGACGATGGCACGCGCAGTGGCGCTCTGGCCTCGTTCGGCATGGTGCCGCGCCCGCGCATCCCGCCCGGCGCACGGCGCTTTGACACCACCAATGCCCGCAGCGAGACCGTGGGCGAACGCCCCGCCTTTGCGCGCTACTGGCGCCAGGGCCAGCTGTGCCTGGTGCCGGCCACGGCGTTCTATGAGTTTGCGTATCCCGAAGATGCAGCGCCCGGCGGCCCGCCCGGCAAGCCGGTGCGCTGGCGCGTCTGGCTGCCCGGCGAGCCGGCCTTCGGCATTGCGGGCCTGTGGCGCAGCTGGCCGGACCAGTCGCTGTCCTTCACCATGCTGACCATCAACTCGGCCCAGCACCCGGTGATGCAGCGCTTTCACAAGCCGGGCGAGGAAAAGCGGTCAGTGGTGATCGTGCCGCGTGAACAGTGGGACGACTGGCTCGCCTGCCGCGATCCCGAGGTCGCGCGCACCTTCCTGACGCTCTGGCCCGCAGACGCCATGCGGGCCGAACCGGCGCCCAAAGTGCAGGGAGCGCCAATCCCCGACTCGGAGTAAGCGCGCCGCTATCGCCGCCCCGGCCGCAGGCGCGCTTCCCTGCAAGGCGGCTCAGAAGCGATAGGTAACGCTGCCCACCACCGTGCGGCGCGCGCCGAAGTAGCAGTCACCGCGCGCCAGGCAGGTGGTCAGGAATTGCTTGTCGAACAGGTTGCTGGCATTCAGCGAGACGCGCAGCGGGCCGTGGTCATAGGCAATCATCGCGTCGTAGAGCGTGACGCCGCCCACCCGGTTCTGGTCGGCACCGTCATAGCTGGGACCGACATAGCGCACCCCGCCGCCGGCGACAAAGCCCGGCACGCCAAACAGCTTGAAGCGATAGTTGGCCCACAGCGACGCCATGTTCGACGGCGTGCTCGCCAGCTTCTTGCCCACCTCGGCCGGCGTGCCGTCGATCACGCGCGCATCCAGGTAGGTATAGGTTGCGATCAGGTCCAGCCGGCTGGACAGCGAGGCCAGTGCCTCAACCTCGATGCCGCGCGTACGTGCCTCGCCCACCTGGACTGAATCGGGAATGCCGTTGACCACGCCGGCGGTCTTGCGGTTCTTCTCGCGCATATCGAATGCGGCAATGGTCAGCGTGGCGTTCTTGCCCGGCGGCTGGTACTTGATCCCCGCCTCCCACTGCGAACCGCGCAGCGGCTTGAAAGCCTGGTTGGCCTTGTTGAAGCCGGCCAGCCCCTGGAACGACTCGGAATAGCTGACGTACGGGTTGAGGCCGATGTCCGAGCGGTACATCAGGCCAGCACGCTTGGTAAGCTCGCTGTCGTCGCGGCTGGCCGAGGGCGTGTTGTCCTGCGCGGCGCGCGACCAGTCATAGCGCAGCCCCAGCATCAGCAGCCACTTGTTCCACGACAGCTGATCCTGCACGTACAGGCCGGTCTGCGCCTGCGTGGCGGGGTTCAGGTCGCGCGTGCCCGGCAGGGTGAAATTGCCGTAGACCGGGTTGAACACATTGAGCGGCGCGGCCGTGCCCCCCACCCCGGCGCGCCCCGTGATCTCTGAGTGCTGGTAGTCGACGCCGGTCAGCAGCGTGTGCTGGACCGGGCCGGTGCGGAAGTTGGTCTGCGCCTGGGTATCGACCGCGAACGAGTTCAGCGTGGGCTGGTTCAGGTAGACCGTGCGGCGCATCAGCGTATCGCTGCCCGGCACCCAACCGTGGCCGGCGCCGTTAAAACCGGCCGCGTAGATGCTGCGGTAGTCCACCGTGCTGTGCGAATAGCGCAGGTTCTGCCGCACCGTCACGGTGTCGTTGAACTTGTGCTGGAACTCATAGCCCACCGACGCCTGCTCGGCGTTGTAGCGGTCGAAGCCGGGCTCGCTGATAAACAGGTGATCGGGGATCTGGCCGGCCGGGTTGGCCTGCAGCGTGCCCCGCCAGGGGAAGAAGCCGACCGAGGTCCCGCTTTCATCGCGCTGGAAGTTGGCCAGCAGCGTGAGCGAGGTGTCCTGGCTCGGGCGCCACGTCAGCGAAGGCGCGATCAGGTAGCGGTTGTCCTTGACGTAGTCCACCTGCGTGTCGCTGTCGCGCGCCAGCGCCACCAGCCGGTACAGCCACTTGCCGTCCGCATCGAGCGGGCCGGTCAGGTCGGCCTGCACCTGCTTGCGGTTGTAGTTGCCGAACTGCACCCCGATCTCGCGCGCCGCCTCAGCCTGCGGGCGTTTGCTGACCAGGTTCAGGATGCCGCCGACCGCGCCCTGCCCGAACAGCATCGACGACGGCCCGCGCAGCACGTCGATGCGTTCCAGCGCGTAAACATCGGGCCGCACGTTGTTGTAGAAGCCGACCTGGTTCAGCAGGCCGTCGCGGTACTGCGTGAACTCGGTGCCCCGGAACCGGCCCCAGTCGCCGCGGGCGTCGTTGCCGAACGGCCCGGCATAGACGCCGGCGCTGTAGCCGATGGCCTGCTGCACGCTCTGCGCGCCTTGCGCCTCCATCCGGTCGCGCGTGATGACGGTGATCGACTGGGGCGTCTCCATCACCGGGGTGTCGGTCTTGGTGGCGGTGGCGCTGCGTTTTGCCACGAAGCCATGAACCGGGCCGGTGGCGGTTTCGTCGTCGCTGCCGGCGCGGATCGTGACGGCCGGCAGTTCTGCCGCGGCACTGGCCGTTGCCGGCGCAGGCACTTCGCCGGATTGGGCAAACACGCCACCGGCCTGCAGGCTCAATACAAGGGTGGTCAGCGAAAGGCCGCGCGGGGTGACAAGCGCGGGGCGGGCAAAGCGCGGCTTTGCCTGCTTGGTCGGGTGGAAATACATCACTCAGGGATCGGAAGGTAGCTACCCCGCAGGCGCGGCGTGGCAAGTGGAAAATTCTGATTACGAATGCGAATAATTCGTAATTACAACAGAATTGTAGCCTGAATGTGTCAGAAGCGAGACATTTTCTATTCGCACCGGATGCTGCCTCGGCGCTAAGCCAGACGAAGGAAGTGTTGGGCAGTCCCCGGCCTCAGTGGCCAGCCCCCCAAGCCAATCAGCCGGCCTGCAGCCGGCCCAGCAACCGCCGCCCCGCCTCGATCACCGCCGCATCCGGCTGCATCTGGTAGCGCACGATCATGCCTTCGATGCACAGCATCGCTTCCTCGGCCACCGCTTGCGGCTGGTCCAGGCCCAGGCGCGTGGCGATGTCGGCGACGAATGCGGCCAACTCGGCCTTGTGCGCCGCGGCCTGTTCGGCCGCGCGCGCGTCGCCGCCCGCCTCGGCCACCACGTTGATAAAGGCGCAGCCACGGAAGTCTCGGCCGAACCAGTCCGCCAGCGCGTCGGCAATCACGTCCAGGTGCGGGCGCGCGGCCAGCCGGGCTTCCACGTCCTGCCGGAACCACGTCATCCACTCGTCATGGCGGCGGTCCAGGAACGCCGAAATCAACTCGTTCTTGGAGGCGAAATGGCGGTAGAGCGACATCTTGGCGACGCCGGATTCGGCAATGATCTTGTCGATGCCGGTGGCGCGGTAGCCCCCCTGGTAGAACAGGCGGGCAGCGGTGTCGAGGATGCGGTCGCGGGCGGAAGGCGTGGCCATGGTGGCGGCGTAGTCGGTAAAGGTGCGCGGCCGGACAGCGCCCTGCGCCGCCCTGCCTCTCTATAGGTCGATACTATGACAGACAGACCTGTCTAGCAAACCTGGCCCGCTCAGGCCTCCAGCTTCGCCTCCGCATCACGCAGCGCCGTACGCAGGCCCTCTTCCACCACCGGGTGGTAGAAAGGCATGCCCAGCATCTGCCCGATGGTCAGGCCCTGCTGGTACGACCACGCCAGCAGGTGGGCGATGTTCTCGGCACGCGGGCCGGTCCATTCCGCGCCCAGGAAGCGGCCCGTGGCCTTGTCGGCATAGACATGCATCAGGCCGCGGTTCTTCAGCATCACGCGGCTGCGGCCCTGGTCCTCGAAGCTGACCTCGCCGGTCACGAACGTGCCTTCGGCCAGGTCGGCGTAACGCTGGCCGACCATCGCGATCTGCGGGTCCGTGAACACCACCGCGATCGGCGCGCGCCGTGCCAGCGGCTTCACTTGCGGATAGCTGGCGGCGTTCTCGCCCGCGGCCTTGCCCTCGTCCGCGGCCTCATGCAGCAGCGGCAGGATGTTGTTGGCGTCGCCGGCAATGAATACCGGTGCATTGCCGCACTGGAGCGTGCGCGCATCGAACAGCGGCACGCCGCGCGCATCCAGCGCCAGGCCGGCATTTTCCAGGCCCAGGCCGCGCACATTGGGCACGCGGCCGGTGGCGACCAGCGCATAGTCGAAGCGCTCGGTCACGCTGCGGCCTTCGCGGTCCAGGTAAGTCACCACCACCTGGTCGCCGTCGCGGGCCATGTCGGTCACCCTGGCGTCCGGATCGAGATAGAACTCGCCGTTGAAGGTCTTCGCCGCGTAGGCGCGGATCACGGGATCAGTCAGCGGCCCGAGCGAGCCGCTGACGCCGAACACGCGCACCCGCACGCCAAGGCGCGACAAGGCCTGGCCAAGCTCCAGCCCGATCACGCCGGGGCCGAACGCCACCACGCTGGCGGGCAGGTCTTCCCAAGCGAACACATCGTCATTGACGATCAGGCGGTCGCCGAACACCTGGAACGGCGCCGGCAGCATCGGCGTGGAGCCGGTGGCAATGACCACGCGGCTGGCACGCACGGTGGTGTGCCCATCCACTTCCAGCGTGGTGTTGTCGATAAAGCGGGCATAGCCGCGGACGCGGTCGGCTTCGGGGATGTTCTCCACGCCGCGCACCACGAAGCCGACAAAGCGGTCGCGCTCGCTGCGCACGCGGGCCATCACCTCGCGGCCATCGATGCGGACCTCGCCATCCACGTGCACGCCGAACGGCGCAGTGTGGCGCAGTTCGTGCGCGGCCTCGGCGGCAGCGATCAGCAGCTTGGAGGGCATGCAGCCCACCCGGGCGCAGGTGGTGCCGTACGGGCCGCCTTCGATGATCACGGCGCGCTTGCCCGCGGCAATCGCGGCACGGTAGGCGGCAAGGCCGGCGGTGCCTGCGCCGATCACGGCGACGTCGGTCTGGATGGTGGTCATGGCGGTCAATTCCTTTGTCTTGATGGCGTCAAGCTGGTGTCAATCAGCGGGCTGGATGGGGCCGCCATGCCGGGCAAGGCGACCCCATCGGGTCCGGCGACTGCCGGTCCCCGGGTGCGGGATGAAGGGAGAATCGGCTTACTTGCCCAGGTACTGCTGCAGCGCCTCGGCGCCGCCGATGAGCTTGCCGTTGATAAAGACCTGCGGTGCGGTCATCTCGCCCGACACGGCGCCCAGCACCTTGCCGCGCACCTTGTTGTCCAGCGGCACGTCGATATAGTCGAAGCCGTTGTCGTCAAGCAGTTGCTTGGCCTTGGCGCAGAACGAGCAGCCGACCTTGGAGAACACCACCACCTGGTCCGGCTTGCGCGCGTCCGGGGCGATATGGGCCAGCATGGTGTCGGCGTCGGACACCTTGAACGGGTCGCCCGGCTCTTGCGGTTCGATGAACATCTTCTGCACCACGCCGTCCTTGACCAGCATCGAATAGCGCCAGCTGCGCTTGCCGAAGCCCAGGTCGGCCTTGTCCACCAGCATGCCCATGCCTTCGGTGAATTCACCGTTGCCGTCGGGGATCATGGTGATGTTCTCGGACTCCTGGTCCTTGGCCCATTCGTTCATCACGAAGGTGTCGTTGACGGACACGCACAGGATGTCGTCCACGCCGTGCTTCGCGAACACCGGGGCCAGCTCGTTGTAGCGCGGCAGGTGGGTCGACGAGCAGGTCGGCGTGAAGGCGCCCGGCAGCGAGAACACGACCACGGTCTTGCCGTTGAACAGCTCGCCGGTGGTGACGGTCTTCCACTCGTTGTCTTCACGCATGCGGAAAGCGACATTGGGAACGCGTTGGCCTTCACGGGATTGCAGCATCAGTTCACTCCTTGGTCTGGATCGGGTTGGTTTCGGCTGCGGGTTGCAGCGAAGGCCCCATTCTGTAGACCGGGATGTGATTTGTACAATTCATCGTTTTAACCACGACGATTGCCTTACGCTATTGACTCGGCATGGCCATCCCCTATTGCGCCGGCCCTTGCACTTCATCCGCGGGCACGCAAAAGCATATTTTTTCGGCAAATACCGGCGAGTGCCCTATCATGCGGCATCCACTCAGACTCCCGTTTTGTCCGCAATGACCCGACCTTGCCGCCTGCCGTCTCTCTACCGATGGGCCCCGATGCTCGCGCTGTCGCTGGTGCTGGCGCACCCCGCGCAGGCGCAAACCCTGAAGAAACCGGCGCTGGATGCGCTGGTCTCCGGCACCCGAACGGCGGCCCAGGCCGACCTGCAGGCATTCATGGCCGCCGCGGCCAGGGCCGAGCCTTCCGTGGCGCCGGCCGTGGCGGCGTGGCAGGCCCGGTCGCCACTGGCCGGCGACAACCTGGTCAATATCGGCCGCCTGCTGGGCGTCTACAACCGCGTCCGCAATGAGGCCGCGGTGATCGACGCCATCGGCAGGATGGTGGCGCTGCGCACCGTGCGCGACGAGAAAATCCCGCAGCACGAGAACCCCGCCATCATCGAGTTCGGCAAGATGATCGAGGCCATGGCGCGCGACTTCGGGCTGGCCTACCGCAATGTCGACAACCGGGTCTTCGAGGTCACGCTGCCCGGCGGCGGCAAGGATACCTTCGGCATCCTGACCCACGCCGACGTGGTGCCCGCGGTGGCCGAGGAATGGGTACTGGAGGACGGCACCAGGCTGGATCCGTTCCGCATGACGCGCGTGGGCGACATGCTGTACGGGCGCGGCACCATCGACGACAAGGGCTCGATCGCCGCGGTCATGTATGCCATGAAGACCGTCAAGGAAAGCGGCGTGCCGCTGGAGCGCACCATCCGCCTGATGATCGAGACCACCGAGGAAACCGGCGGCGACGGCATGAAATACTACCGCCAGCACACCACCCTGCCCGAGTACAACGTCGTGCTCGACAGCAAATACCCCGCGGTGGTGGCGGAGAAAGGCGCGGGCACGCTGACCGTTTCCTTCGGCATCAAGGCGGCGGACGACAAGAGCGCGCAAGGCAAGTCCGACCGGAAGGGACCTGCCATCGTTGCCATGCGCGGCGCGGCCTCGGCCAACGCCATCCCCGAGACCGCCACCGCTCGCATTGCCGGCGGCGATGCTGCCGCCGTCGCTGCCGCGCTGGAACAGGCACGCGCTGAATTCCTGCGCCGCCACACCCCGCGCGGCAAGTTCTCCATCGACGTGAAGCGCGCCGGCAACGACGTGGAAGTGAAGGTCACTGGCGCCTCGGCGCACGGATCGCGCCCTGAGGAAGGGGTCAACCCGCTGCCGCGGCTGGCGCTGTTCCTGCAGGCCAGCCGCGTGCAGTTTGCCGAGAACCACTACCTGAACGCGGTCCGCTACCTGAACGACCTGTACGGGCTGGATTACCTTGGCACCAGGATGGAGGTGGCCTACCGGGACCCGTTCATGGGCCCGCTGACCATGTCGCCCACGCTGGTGCGCGAGCGCGGCGAATACGTCGACGTGGTCACCAACGTGCGCATGCCGCGTGGCCGCACGCCGGACGAGCTGGGCGGCAAGATCACCAAGCGCATCTTCGGCTGGGCCGCCACCCATGGGCCAGTCGAAATCAAGTACGACCAGGGCAACTGGATGGCGCGCGATCCCAAGGGCGCGTGGCTGTCCACGCTGCTGAATATCTTTGGCGATACCACCGGGCTGGAAGCCAAGCCGGTTTCCACCGCCGGCAGCACCACCGCCAAGCTGATGCCCAATGCCATCAACTTCGGGCCGGCCATGCCGGGCAAGAAATACACTGCGCACAACGCGCGCGAGTACAAGGAAGTGGCCGACCTGAACCTGGATATGCAGATGTTCACCGAGATGCTGGTGCGGATCGGGAACCTGGACAAGATGCAGTAACGAGGGTTTCAGGCGTGTCCCTCTGCGCTTGTGTGCTCCCTCTCCCCTCATGGGGAGAGGCCCGGGGTGAGGGGTGGTCCAGCTAGGAACCACATCAAGCGGGACCTTCGGTTTTAGGACCCAACAGCTTCACAACTCCAGTTCACTCAACCCCGCATGTTCATCCGGCCGCCGGCCCAGTGGCCAGTGGAACTTGCGGTCCGCCGCCTTGATCGGCGCATCGTTGATGCAGGCAAAACGCCTGCGCATCAGCCCCGCCTCATCGAACTCCCAGTTCTCATTGCCGTATGACCGGTACCAGTTGCCGGAATCGTCGTGCCATTCATAGGCAAAGCGCACGGCGATGCGGTTGCCGTCGTGCGCCCATAGCTCCTTGATCAGCCGGTAATCCAACTCCTTCTGCCACTTGCGCTGCAGGAAGGCGACGATGTCGGCACGGCCATTGACGAATTCCGCACGGTTGCGCCAGGCGCTGTCGACGGTATAGGCCAGCGCCACGCGCTCTGGATCGCGGCTGTTCCAGCCATCCTCCGCGGCACGGACCTTGGCGATGGCGGATTCACGCGTGAATGGGGGCAACGGCGGACGGATTTCGGCTTGTGCGGACATGCGGAGGCTCCTTTGCTGAAACAGGGTGAATCAGATGGAAGAACAGGCTGCTCAATATGATACAGACCTGTCTCATTATTGATAGACAGATCTGTCTTGTCAAGGCAGGATACCGGGCAGAATTCAAAAGCAAGACCCGGAGTGCCAGGTGCACGCGGGCGGCCTAAAGTTGGCACCATGCAAGCGAGAGAAAGGAGACCCGCGGTGAGCATCAGCCAGATACAGCGTCCCGAAATGGCCGTGGCAGGGCCGCGCCGGCCAATACTGCCAGCGCGCGGCACGGCGCGGGGGCATAGGCACGAAGCCGATATCGCCACCCGCGTCGATGGCACCGACTGGGCCGCCATTGCACGCGAGCTCGACGACTACGGCTGCGCCGCGATCCGCGGCCTGCTGTCGGCAGCCGAATGCGACGCGCTTGCCGCCGGCTATGCGCAGGACGCGTGGTTCCGCTCTCGCATCGAGATGCGCCGGCACGGCTTTGGCCAGGGCGAGTACAAGTACTTCCGCTACCCGCTGCCCGACACCGTGGCCGCAATGCGCACGGCGCTGTATCCGCACCTGGTGCCGGTGGCCAACCGCTGGAACGCCGCCATGGGCATCGATGTGCGTTATCCCGCCGCGCACGCCGATTATCTTGCCCGCTGCCACGACGCCGGCCAGTTGCGCCCGACGCCCCTGCTGCTGCGCTACGGCCCCGACGACTACAACTGCCTGCACCAGGACCTGTACGGCGAGCACGTATTCCCGCTGCAGGTCGCCATCCTGCTGTCCGAGCCGGGCCGCGACTTTACCGGCGGAGAATTTGTGATGACCGAGCAGCGGCCGCGCATGCAGTCGCGGGCCGAGGTGGTGACGCTGCACCAGGGCGATGCCGTGGTCTTTGCCGTCAGCCAGCGCCCGGTGCAGGGCAGCCGCGGCAGCTACCGCGTGAACCTGCGGCATGGCGTCAGCCGGCTGCACGCGGGCCAGCGCTACACGCTGGGCATCATCTTCCACGACGCCACGTGAGGTATCCCATGACCCGTCCCACACAACAACCGGAAGTCAGCACCATCGAACGCGACCCGCGCTGGGCTCGCGTGCTGGCGCGCGATCCGGGCGCCGACGGTGCCTTTGTCTATGCGGTCAAGACCACCGGCGTGTACTGCCTGCCGAGCAGCCCGTCGCGCCTGCCGCATCCGGCCAATGTCGAGTTCTTCGACAATGCCGCCGCGGCCGAAGCCGCCGGCTACCGGCCCAGCCGACGTGCCGCCGCGCCTGCGCTGGCGGCACAGCACGCAGCCATCGTGGCCGACGCCTGCCGCCGCATCGAGGCCGCCGACACCCTGCCCACGCTGCCCGAACTGGCCAACGCAGCGGGCGTCAGCCCCTATCACTTTCACCGCCTTTTCAAGGCCGCCACCGGCCTGACGCCGCGTGCCTATGCCGCCGCGCATCGCGCCAGGAAACTCCGCGAGCAACTGGGCACCAGCGACTCCGTGACCGAGGCAATCTACGACGCCGGCTTCGGCTCCAACAGCCGCTTCTACGAAACCTCGGACGCAGTGCTGGGCATGACCCCGTCGCGCTACCGCGCGGGCGGGGCCGACACCGATATCCGCTTTGCCATCGGCCAGTGCTCGCTGGGCGCGATCCTGGTGGCCCAGAGCGAGCGCGGTGTCTGCGCGATCCTGCTGGGCGACGATCCCCAAACGCTGTTGCAGGACCTGCAGGACCAGTTCCCGCGCGCCAACCTGATCGGCGGCGATGCGCAGTTCGAGCAACTGGTGGCGCAAGTGGTGGGCTTTATCGAGGCACCTTCAATCGGCCTGGCGCTGCCGCTGGATGTGCGCGGCACCGCGTTCCAGCAGCGTGTATGGCAGGCCCTGCAAGAGATCCCCGCGGGCAGCACCGCCAGCTATGCCGAGATCGCGGCCCGCATCGGCGCGCCGCGTGCGGTGCGCGCGGTGGCGCAGGCCTGCGCCACCAACCACCTGGCGGTGGCCATTCCCTGCCATCGCGTGGTGCGCAGCGACGGCAACCTGTCGGGCTACCGCTGGGGCGTGGCGCGCAAGCGCGAGTTGCTGGAGCGCGAGGCGCAAGCCTGAGTGGCCCGCGCTCAGCGCGCCACGGCTGCCTGCACCCGAGCCAGGTAGTCGTGGATCTGCGCCACCACCGCCGCGCCCTCGCCTACCGCCGCGGCGACCCGCTTGGTCGATCCCGCCCGCACGTCGCCGATGGCAAACACGCCCGGCACGTTGGTCTGCAGCGGATACGGCACCGCCGACGCGCAGCCCAGCTCGCCGCCGCCGGTGCGCACGAAGCCCTTGTCATCGACCTCGACGTTGCAGGTGCGCAGCCACGACGCATTGGGATCGGCGCCGATGAACAGGAACAGGTGCCGCACGTCCATCGTGACCGGGGCCGGGCTTTCCGCCCGGCATTCGTAGCGCACGGAACTGAGCCACCCTTCCCCCGCCAGCGCGCTGATCTGCGCGTGCGTGTGCAGCGTGATATTGGGCAGCGAACCGATGCGGTCGATCAGGTAGCGCGACATGGTGGCGGCCAGCCCCGGCCCGCGCACCAGCATATGCACGTGCGCCGCGTGCGAGGCCAGGTAGACCGCTGCCTGCCCGGCCGAATTGCCGCCGCCCACCAGCATCGCCGGCTCGTTCTTGCACAGCTTGGCCTCCACCGGCGAAGCCCAGTAGTAGACACCACGCCCTTCAAAGTGCTCCAGCGCGGCGATGTCCGGGCGACGGTACTGCGCGCCGGTGGCAATCACCACGGTGTGGGTCGGGATCATGCGGCCATCGGCCAGCTCCAGCCGGATCGGGTCCGCGCCGCAATGCAGTGCCTTGACCTCCAGCGGGATGGCGATATGCGCGCCGAACTTCAGTGCCTGCACGAACGCGCGCCCGGCCAGCGCCTGTCCGGAGATGCCGGTGGGAAAGCCAAGATAGTTCTCGATCCGCGCACTCGCACCCGCCTGCCCGCCCGGCGAGCGGCAATCGATCACCGCCACCGACAAGCCTTCGGATGCGGCATACACGGCCGTGGCCAGCCCCGCAGGCCCGGCGCCGACCACCACCACGTCATAGACATGGACCGGATCGAACTCCGGCAACAGCCCCAGGCACGAAGCCAGCTGCCCTTCGTCCGGCGCGCGCAGCACGCGGCCGTCGGCGCAGATCACCAGCGGGAAGTCGCTGGCGGGCGCGTTGGCATAGTCGAGCAGCAATGAGCAGTCGCGTTCGGCGTCGATATCGATAACCGTATGCGGGTAGCCGTTGCGCCGCAGGAAGGCTTGCAGTGCCACCAGCTGCGGCTCGGTGCCGTGGCCGACCAGCACCGGCCCGCTGCCGAATTCGATCAGCCCCACGCGGCGCAGGATCAGCGCGCGCATGATGCGCTCGCCCAGTTCGGCCTCGGCCACCAGCAGGGCGCGCAGCCGCTCTGGCGTGATCACATAGCCCTGGGTATCGGTCACGGCCACGCCGTCGACCAGCGCCGGGCGGCCGCTGAGCGTGCCGACCTCGGCCAGGAAGTGGCCGGCGCCCTGCTCGGTGATCTGGTGCTCGCGGCCCAGGCCGTCGCGCCGCATCAGGCGCACGCGGCCGCTGCCGATCAGGTACATGCCCCGGCCCGTATCGCCGATGGCAAAGAGCTTCTCGCCCGCGCGCCAGCTCTGCGGCGTGCCAAAGCGGCGCACGCGCGCCATGTCGTCGGCGCCGAGCTGCGGGAACATCTGGTGCCAGCGTGACTCCAGCGTGGAATACGGCGCCTCCAGGCCGCCGCCGGCCTCCGGGCCGGTGTCCTCATCCGGGGCCATTGCCTCCGACTGCGAAATCGCCATGCTCCCTCCCCGTCTGGACCCGCGCCTGCCCTGGGCACATCTTCCCGGTTGCGCGCGGCCTATCGATAGTAGACGGCTGCGCGCAGAATGCGAGAATCGCACGGCGCAGTTGCGGATTGCGCTGGCTTGGGATTGAATGAGCGCCTCGGCGTGTCGGCATTCGCCGTCACCTTCAGCAAGAAACCAGTCTTGATGCAATCCAACCATGATTCCGACGCCAGCCAGGCTGGCGACCGCCCCGCCCGTCCGGCATTGCGCCCCCTGACGCCCGTCGAAGGCCGCGTGCTCGGCGTGCTGGTCGAAAAACAGCACACCGTGCCCGATACCTACCCGCTGTCGCTCAATGCGCTGGCCTCGGGCTGCAACCAGAAGACCGCCCGCGCCCCGGTGATGAACGTCAGCGAGGCCGATATCCTTGAAGCCATCGATGGCCTCAAGGGCCTGAGCCTGGTCTTTGAAGGCAGCAGCAGCCGCGTGCCGCGCTTCGAGCACAATATGCAGCGCGTGCTGGCCGTGCCCAGCCAGTCCGTCGCACTGCTGGCCATGCTGCTGCTGCGCGGCCCGCAGACCGCGGCGGAGCTGCGCCTGAACACCGCGCGCCTGCACGGCTTTGCCGATATCTCGTCGGTCGAGGCCTTCCTTGACGAACTGGCCAGCCATGCTCCGCCCTTTGTCGTCCGGCTGCCGCGCGCGCCGGGCGCACGCGAAAATCGCTGGATGCACCTGCTGAGCGGCGAAGTGAGCGCCGCGGCGGACGCCGACGATGCCGACCGCACCACCGGCGGCGCCACCGCCGCGCCGGGCGAACTCGAACAGCTGCGCGCCGAACAGCAGGCCCTGACCGAGAAGGTGGCGAAGCTGCAAAGCCTGGTCGAACACATGGCCGGCCAACTCGGCATCCCTGTCGACGAGTTTCTCGACTGACACCGCGCCTGCGTCATGGCTGACGGTACCGACCACCCTGCTGTTAGCCAGCATTGGTGGTTGGAGGATATTGCTGGCGGTTAATTGCGTTATTACCTCGCGAAGGCGAGCCACAGGCTCAGACCCCAGCGCGGCAGACGGCTTGCCGTCCGACCTGCCCGATGGCCCGGATGTCACCTATCCTTTGCTCAGGACCGCAAACTGGACAGGGAGACCGGCGCAGCCATGGACAAGACAGCCTTCGTATTTGCGGGCGGCGGCAGCCTGGGTGCGATCCAGGTCGGCATGCTGCGCGAACTGGCGGCATGGGGCGTGATGCCCGATATCGTGATCGGCGCCTCGGCCGGCGCCATCAACGGCGCCTACTTTGCCTGCAATCCGGGCGTGGCCGGCGCCGGCCGGCTTGACGCGCTGTGGCGCGGCATCCGGCGCTCGGACATCCTGCCGTGGAGCTGGCGCAGCGTCTGGAGCATGTTCGGCGGCAACCGCGGCCACCTGGTGGAGGCGGCCGGGTTGCGCCGACTGCTGGCGCAGCACTTCGGCACGCTGCGGCTGGAAGCAGCGGAACTGCAGCTGCACGTGGTGGCCACCGACATGCACAGCGGCGACGAAGTCTTGCTGTCCAGCGGCAGCATAGTCGACGCGGTGCTGGCCAGCGCGGCCATCCCCGGCGTGTTCCCGCCGGTGCAGTTCGAGGGCCGCACGCTGATCGATGGCGGCGTGGCCAACAACACCCCGGTATCCACCGCGATCGCACTTGGTGCCACGCACGTGATCGTGCTGCCCGCGGGCTTTACCTGTGCGGAGCGCCGCCCGCCGCGCGGCGCGCTGGAGCATGCGTTCAATGCGCTCTCGCTGCTGGTGGCGCGCCAGCTCGTGCACGACCTGCAGCACTTCGCCGACCGCGCGCAGATCAGCGTGGTGCCGCCGCTGTGCCCGCTCGACATCTCG
Source organism: Cupriavidus necator (assembly GCF_016127575.1). Taxonomy (NCBI): domain Bacteria; kingdom Pseudomonadati; phylum Pseudomonadota; class Betaproteobacteria; order Burkholderiales; family Burkholderiaceae; genus Cupriavidus; species Cupriavidus necator. Next base: position 1,158,386 of record NZ_CP066019.1, on the reverse strand, counting down.
CCCTACGACTACTCCAAATGCGGCGAGCTGATCGACCGCGCCGCGGCCACCACCGCGCAATGGCTGCAAGGCAAGGGGCTTGACAGCCAGCGCATACCGGGCGCGCTGGCGCCGCATTCGCACGACGAAGCGACGCCCAGCTGCAGCGCCGACATCCCGGCGGCGGCGCCCCACTGACGCCGCTCAGCGCCGGGTGGAAGTACCCGAACGGATTGTGCCGCGCCGCATGCTGGCCGCCCTGGTACCGCCCTCATCGACGCGGATCAAGGCAAGCTCACCCTGCCCGCGCGCCAGGCTGCGCTCTGGCAGCCATTGCTACAATCCGACAGATGTCCACCCAAGCCGAACGCAGCGCCAGCACCCGCCAGTCCCTGATCGACGCCGCCGTGACCTTGCTCGTCGAGCAAGGCTATGCGGCCTTTTCAGAAGCGCGCGTGTGCGAACTGGCCGGCAGCAGCCGCGGCTCGCTGCGGCACCATTTCCCCGAAGGCCGCTATGACCTGCTGCCAGCCATGCTCACCTGGCTGCTGGAGCGCGAGGCGGCGCGCCTGGCCGCGCTGGGCCCGCTCAGCCCCTCGCTGTGCCTGCACCTGATGCTGCATATCCTGGCGACCCGCCCACAGCGGCATACCTCGCTCGCCATACTGGAGGTGTGGATGGCAACGCGTGGCGACGCGCGCCTGGCCACCGCCGTGCGCGCGCCGCTGGAGGCTGTGCCGCAGATGCTGTTCGGCCAGCCGCCGGACGCGCCGCCGGAGCCGGAATGGCTGGCGCTGCGCTGTTTCCTGCACGGCGCCACGCTGCACAGCTTCGCGCCGGACTACGACGGCCAGGGCTTGTCCGAAGCGGTGCGCTGGCTGATCGCGCGCCTGCCGGCCCCGGCGGGGCTGGACGCCTTGCTGGCGCGCTTGCACGCAGACTAGTTGTAGAGCGCCGGATCAGGGCAGCCGCGCCAGCAACCGGTCGCCCAGCGTGGGCGGCAGCGCCAGGCGCCCTGCCTTGCCAGGCGCCGCGGCATCGAAGACCACGGCCTGGCCGTCCCAGCTGAGCCGCACCGGCCCGCTGCTGTTGAAGGTGCGCTGGGCCAGCACGCGGTCGCGCTCCACGCCGTAGATGCGCAGCAACACCCGCTCCCGACCCAGATAGCAGTATTCCGCTGCGTAGCGCGCGGCGGCATCCAACGACGGCAGGTGCCGGCAGTTATGCGCGCCGGCGCGCTCCCAGGCGCCGTGGCCATAGGCGATGGCGGTCCAGATACCGCCGAGCGCCAGCAGCCGCCCCGCGGTCACCAGTGCCAGGCGCTGCGCGCGGGCCTTGCGCCCGTCCGGGGTCGCCATCACGTGCGACACCGCGCGATACAGCGCCAGCCCCAGCAGCAGCATGGTTACCGCCGCCAGATGGAAATAAAACGCCGACTCCGGCATTGACGCCATGATCTGACCCATGCCCGCTCCCGGAAAATATCGTCAAACTAACCGTCCTGCCGAATATCAGAATCCGGCGTCCGCGCCGTCATATAAAAACGCACCGCATTAATCGGCGTCATTAATTCCAGAATATTGAAAATCGGCGCCCTGATATATCCGAGCATAATCAACCGACCGCACCGGGCCAATCCGGTGTATTCCCGCACCGGAGCTGCCGGCGACCGCCGCCATCTTATTTTTCCGATGGCAGCGCCGCCAGCAGGGCGAGCAGCCGCGCCACCGTCGGCGCCACGATCGCGGCCAGCGCAGCGGCGTTGGCGGCATCGCCGTCGCTGGCGGCATGCTCCAGGCGCTGGGCAAGAGCACGCAAGGCATGGCAGCCGACGTAGTGGGCAGATGCCTTGAGCCGGTGGGCGACGCTGCGCACGGTGTCCAGCGCACCGTCCGCGGCGCGCAACTGCGCCAGGTCGGCCTGCGCCGAGGTGACCAGGGCGTGCACCAGCTCAGCGGCAAAGGCGCGGTTGCCGAAGGTCTGCGACGCGATGGCTGGCCCGATTCCCGCAGCCTCGCGGGGGGACAGCGCCAGGTAGCGCTGGCGGGCCAGCATGGCGACGATGGCCGCTTCGGTCACCGGCTCGCGCAGGCAGGCGATCACACCTTCGTCCGCGCCGGGCACCGGCACCGCGTCGGCCGGCAGCACCACGGCGCAGACCGGGCCGGTGGCACGCCAGGCGCGCAACAGGCTGTCAGGGATCTCGGTGGCGGCGCCGGCTATCACCAGGCCGATGTCTGCGGCGGCGTCCGGCGCGGGCGTGTCGGTGTGCACATCAAAGCCGAGATCGCGCAGGATCGGGGCAACCCCGGCGACCCAGCGCGTGTCGCCGGGCGTGGCAAGCAGCAACGCGCCGGTCATGCGCCGCTTCTCAATGCGAGTCGAATCACGGGCAGCATGCTAGCCGATCGCGATATGGTGGCGCCGCGCAAAGTCGATGACATCGACAATCGATTTTGCCCCGAGTTTTTCCATGGCCCGGGTCTTGTGGGTGCTGACCGTCTTGTTGGAAATAAACAGGGTTTCGCCGATTTCCTTGTTCGACATGCCCTTGGCAAGCATCTGCATGACCACCAGTTCCTTGTCGGAAAGACTGGCCAGGCGCGCGGCTTCGTCGGCGTGGCCGGCGTTGTTGCCGCGGTCGGTTTCCGGCATCACCGTATAGCCGGCCAGCACGGACTCGGTGCAGCGCACGATCTCGGCCAGTTCCTGGGTCTTGCTGACAAAACCATGCGCGCCGGCCTGGCGCGCGCGCGGGGCAAACGTGTTCTGGTCCTGGCCGGAAATGACCAGGATGCGCACGGCGGGGTGGCAGGCCTTGAGGCGGGGGATCACGTCCAGCCCGTTGATCTTCGGGATGTCCAGGTCCAGGATCACCACGTCGGGGGTGTACTGCCGCACGATCTCGATGGCGGCCTGGCCATTGTCGGCCTCAAGCACATGGGTGATGCCCAGCACCTGGGAAAAGTGCGTCTTTAGCACCACCCGCACGGGCGGGTGGTCGTCGACGATCAGGATTGTGGTCAAAACTTGAACTCCATAACAGGCGCCCTGATGTCCGGGCGCCCATGCACATCATTTTGCTCAGCATTTGTGCCGGAGGGCACCGGAAATTTCCGAGCGCGGGCTTGCTTCTTCCGAAAACCCGGCTGGTTTTGCAGGCCTGGCGCAATGCGGACCATGGCAGTTGCGCAATCCAATCATAACGCTGCCGCCACAGCTGAAAAACCACGTCGCCGGACCATGGCAGGGGGTACCGGAAGGTTTTGTTTTGGACCTGCCTGCCGCCATCGGGTTTCTCGACGCTGGCGCGTGCGTGCCTGGCTGATGCCGGCGTTGGCCCCGTGAGATGCTGCCCGGCATTTATCTTCGATATGTGACGTGAAAGGCATCAACGGCGCGTGATCCGGAAATTTCACCCCCAATCTCAGATTCGTCCTAATGAGATATCGAGGCTGAGCCCATAGAGTGAAAACTATCCAGCCACCGCTACGCCAACCGCGCGGCGGCCGCTGCCATGTTTCACTGAATTTTGCCGCCCCGCTTGTCCATTCATCAGCCCATCCATAACGAATCTCCATCGGCCACCGCTTGCCCGCACCGCTTCACGCGCGCCTGGCGGCTGGCAAGTGCCGCGTTGTTCGTCAGCGTATTGGCCTGCGCCGTTGCCCAGCGGACGGCAGATCCCGCGCCAGCGCCATCCCCGGCCGGCACGCCAGTCGCCTTGCCCGAGGCACCGGCCCTGCAACCAGCCCCGCCACCACAAGCAGCGCCACAGGCGCACTGGCAGGTGCTGGGGTGGACGACCGGGCTGCTCTGCCTGCTGACGCCATGCCTGCTGGCATGGATCTTCGTGCTGTATCGCGAGGTGCGCCGGCGCCGCGCCGCGGAGATTGCGCTGAAGGACAATATCGCGATCCAGTCGGCGCTGCTCGACGGCATTCCCCAGCCTGTCTACCTGCGCGATGCCTCGCTGCGGCTCATCACCTGCAACCGCAGCTATGAAGAACTGGTCGGCGCCACGCGCGACACCTTGCGCGGGCAGCCGCTGGACACATCGGTCCAGGTGCATCCCATCGCCATCGACATGGCCGAGGTGGAGCGCGACTACCGCAAGGTGATCAAGGACGGCATCCCGCTGCACAAGGACCGCTGCCTGCGCCTGGGCGGGCGCACCCACCACGTGCTGAACTGGCTGACACCGCTGCGCGGCGCCGATGGCACCGTCAAGGGCCTGGCCGGCGGCTGCGTCGACCTGACCGAACGCCACGACATGCTGGCCGAGCTGGCGCAGGCCAAGACAGAAGCCGAGGCCGCCAACCGCGCCAAGTCCACCTTCCTGGCCTCGGTCAGCCATGAGATCCGCACCCCGATGAACGCCATCACCGGCATGCTGGAGCTGACCCTGGCGCGCTGCCAGCTGGCCGAGCAGGAACGCCTGCAGCTGGTCACGGCGCATAAGTCGGCAGTGGGCCTGCTGGCGCTGATCGACGACATCCTGGACCTGTCCAAGATGGAGGCCGGCAAGTTCAGCATCCACCCGGCACCCGCTTCGCTGCCCGGGCTGGTCAAGGACACGCTGCTGATCTTCGGGCCGGTGGCGGCACAGAAGGGCCTGCCGCTGACCAGCGGCATCGGCGTCGCCGTTGCGCCGCTGCATCAGGTCGATGCGCTGCGTTTCCGTCAGATCCTGGCCAACCTGGTGTCCAACGCGGTGCGCTTCACCGACAGCGGCACGATCCACGTCAGGCTTGACGCCCTGGCGCCTCGCGACGGCGTGCAGCAGGTCATGCTGACCGTCTCCGACACCGGCATCGGGATACCCGCCGGCGAGCAGGCGCGCATGTTCGAACCCTTCGAACAGGTGCATGACCGCACCCGGCCCCATGCCGGCGGCACCGGGCTGGGGCTGGCAATCTGCCAGCGCCTGGCCAGCGCGATGGGAGGCCAGATCTCGCTGTCCAGCCAGCCGGGCCAGGGCACGCGCGTCATGGTGACGCTGCCGTTGGCGCTTGCCGTCGCCACGGAACTGCCCGAGCCGGTGCCGCCGCCCATGGCGGGCTGCGCACGGCGCCGGGTCAACGTCCTGGTGATCGACGACCATGCGCCCAACCGGCTGCTGCTGCAGCGCCAGCTGGAGCACCTGGGCCACCGCGTGAGCACCGCCTGTGATGGCCGCGAAGGGCTGGCCATGCTGGACCGGTCCAGCTTCGACGTGATCTTGTGCGACTGCGCCATGCCGGTCATGGACGGCATGGCATTCGCACGGGCGGTGCGCGCACGCAAGGATGCGCGCGGCAGCGTGCCGGTGATCGGTTGCACCGCAAGCGCCGTCGCGGTGGACCATGCCGCGGCGCTGGCGGCGGGCATGAATGCCGTGATCGTCAAGCCGGTTGGCCTGCAGGCGCTGGATGCGGCGGTGGCACAAGCCTGCGCCAGTGGCCACCGGGTGCGCGAGATAGCCGTGCCAGTGCGGGTCAGCGCGCCCGACAGCCAGGCCGGCACGCGTGACGAGGCCGCCCACTGCGGCGTCAAGCCCGGCTCGCGGCCATCATGGTGCGCGGTGTGCCGGGCAATGAACGTACAGTGCGACCGCCTCGACCAGCCGGAAGATTAAGAACCCGTTTCAGAATGAAAAAGGGGCGCGAAGGCTGCTGCCGGGCCGCAGGGCGTTGTTGCGGCCTCCTTGCGTGGAAATAACCACGCGGCGTCGACCACGCCTAGCCCTGCGGCCCGGCAGCAGCCTTCCCTTCGGGTTCAGGCCTCCAGCGGCACCGCGCTGGTGCACTTGATCTCGTCCAGGCACACGCTGGACTTCACGCCGCTGACACCCGGGATACGCATCAGCGTATCGAGCAGGAAGTCAGACAGCGACTTCAGGTCCTTTGCGACCACCTTGAGCACGTAGTCGATATCCCCGGTCACCGAGAAGCATTCCTGGATCTGCGCCAGTTCCGCCACCAGGCGCTTGAAGTTGGACAGGTCGCGGATATGCCCGCGCTCCATCGTCACATGGATAAAGGCCACCACGCCAAAGCCCAGCGCCGCCGCGTCCAGCCGCGCCTCATAGCGTTTGACCAGCCCGGCCTCTTCCAGGCGGCGGTGGCGCCGCAAAGTCTGCGCCGGCGACAGCGCGATGGCCTCTGCCAGCTCCAGGTTGGAGGCCCGCCCCTGCTCCTGCAAAACCCCCAGCAAGCGGCGATCGGTACGGTCCAGCTCGATCGATTGCACTTTGATTTCCTCACATCAGAGATTCACGCAATCGAATTTCATAATCTAGGGTTTCCCTGCCTGTTTTACGAAATCCAATTTTGCCGTCAGGAATATACACTGCATCCCAAGCAAGCGCACTACAGGCCTGTCCTGCAACAGGTTTCCGCCGAGCCGACTGACTCCGGCGCGACCTCGTTGCCAAGTGCCGCAGCCACAATATTATTTCCCGCCCCTTTAGTGAGAAAGCCATGGCCGACCTGTTTGACAACCCGATGCAGCTGATGGGCTTCGAATTCGTGGAATTCGCCTCGCCCACCCCAAACGTGCTTGAGCCCCTGTTCGAGCAGATGGGCTTCACGCTGGTGGCAAAGCACCGCTCCAAGGACGTGGTGCTGTACCGCCAGGGCGAAGTGAACTTCATTGTCAACCGCGAGCCGCACAGCCACGCCGCCTACTTTGCCGCCGAGCACGGCCCGAGCGCCTGCGGCATGGCTTTCCGCGTCAAGGATTCGCACAAGGCCTACGCCCGTGCACTGGAACTGGGCGCCCAGCCGGTCGAGATCCCGACCGGCCCGATGGAGCTGCGCCTGCCCGCGATCAAGGGCATCGGCGGCGCGCCGCTGTACCTGATCGACCGTTTCGAGGAAGGCAAGTCGATCTATGACATCGACTTCGAATTCATCGAAGGCGTCGACCGCCACCCGGTCGGCCACGGCCTCAAGCTGATCGACCACCTGACTCACAACGTCTACCGTGGCCGTATGGCTTACTGGGCCAATTTCTACGAAAAACTGTTCAACTTCCGCGAAATCCGTTACTTCGACATCCAGGGTGAGTACACCGGCCTGACCTCCAAGGCCATGACTGCGCCGGATGGTAAAATCCGCATCCCGCTGAACGAGGAATCGTCCAAGGGCGCCGGCCAGATCGAAGAGTTCCTGATGGCCTTCAACGGCGAGGGCATCCAGCACATCGCCTTCCTGACCGACAACCTGATCGAGGTCATCGACCGCCTGCAACTGGCAGGCGTGCCGCTGATGACTGCGCCGAACGACTACTACTATGAAGCACTGGACACGCGCCTGCCCGGCCACGGCCAGCCTGTGGAGCAACTGAAGTCGCGCGGCATCCTGCTGGACGGCACCACCGAAGGCGGCAAGCCCCGCCTGCTGCTGCAGATCTTCTCCAAGACCGCGCTCGGCCCGGTGTTCTTCGAGTTCATCCAGCGCCGCGGCGACGAAGGCTTCGGCGAAGGCAACTTCAAGGCCCTGTTCGAGTCGCTGGAACGCGACCAGATCGAACGCGGCACGCTCAAGGTCGAGGCCTGACCGGCATCGATCTTCCCTGACCGGCTCCGGCCGGTTCCGGAAACGCGCACACCTCCTTCGCGGCAGTGACCCTGCCGCGCGGGCGGTGACGTCCCCCAGGCCCAAGCGTCCGACTCGACAATAGCCAGAGGCGCGGGCCCGCATTCCATGAGAATGGGTAGAGGAAACAACTGAATGCATGCAAGCAGCAATGACGGCACGCTCAAGCGCGGCCTGAAGAACCGGCATATCCAGCTGATCGCGCTGGGTGGCGCCATCGGCACCGGCCTTTTCCTGGGCATCGCCCAGACCATCAAGATGGCGGGGCCCTCGGTCCTGCTGGGCTACGCGATCGCCGGCATCGTGGCGTTCTTCATCATGCGCCAGCTGGGCGAGATGGTGGTGGACGAGCCCGTCGCCGGCTCGTTCAGCTACTTCGCCGACAAATACTGCGGCCACTTCGCCGGCTTCCTGTCGGGCTGGAACTACTGGGTGCTGTACATCCTGGTGAGCATGGCCGAGCTTTCGGCCGTTGGCATCTACGTGCAGTACTGGTGGCCCGAGATCCCGACCTGGGTCTCGGCGCTGGCCTTCTTCGTGATCATCAACCTGATCAACCTGTCGAGCGTGAAGTCCTTCGGCGAGATGGAGTTCTGGTTCTCGATCATCAAGGTCGCGGCCATCATCGGCATGATCGGCTTCGGCGGCTACCTGCTGCTGTCCGGCAATGCCGGCCCGCAAGCGAGCGTGGCCAACCTGTGGCAGCACGGCGGCTTCTTCCCCAACGGCATGGGCGGCCTGGTAATGGCCATGGCCGTGATCATGTTCTCGTTCGGCGGGCTGGAGCTGGTGGGCATCACCGCGGCCGAGGCGGATTCTCCCGAGAAGACCATCCCCAAGGCCACCAACCAGGTGATCTACCGCATCCTGATCTTCTACGTGGGCGCGCTGGCGGTGCTGCTGTCGCTGTACCCGTGGGAGAACGTGGTCACCGGCGGCAGCCCGTTCGTGCTGATCTTCCACGCGCTGAACAGCAACTGGGTGGCCAATGTGCTGAACGTGGTGGTGCTGACCGCGGCGCTGTCGGTCTACAACAGCGGCGTGTACTGCAACAGCCGCATGCTGTACGGTCTGGCGCAGCAGGGCAACGCCCCCAAGGCGCTGCTCAAGGTCAACCAGCGCGGCATTCCGCTGACCGCGCTGGCGTTCTCGGCCGTGGCCACCGCGGCCTGCGTGGTGATCAACTACTTCATGCCCGGCAAGGCCTTTGAGATGCTGATGGGCCTGGTGGTGTCGGCGCTCATCATCAACTGGGCGATGATCAGCCTGATCCACCTGAAGTTCCGCGCCGACAAGCGCCGCGCCGGCCAGGCCACGAAGTTCCAGAGCTGGGGCTATCCGCTCACCAACTACCTGTGCCTGGTGTTCCTGGCCGGCATCCTGGTGGTGATGTACCTGACGCCTGGCCTGCGCCTCTCGGTCTACCTGATCCCGGTGTGGCTGGTGGTGCTCGGCGTGAGCTACCTGGTGCGCCAGAAGAACGCGGCCGCCGCGCTGCAAAGCGGCATCGCCGCCCAGCAACTGCGCTGAAGCGGCAAGGCGGCGCCTGCAGACTGCGGGCGCCGCCGGTTAGAATTCAGGCTGCGCGACGCCCCCTGCGCCGCGGCAGCTGCCCCCCGACCCAATTCCATCGCATCCCATGTTTGCACACATCGAGGCATTTCCCGGCGATCCGATCCTCTCGCTCAACGAGGACTTCCAGCGCGACCCGCGTACCGACAAGGTCAACCTGAGCATCGGCATCTACTTTGACGACGAGGGCCGCCTGCCGGTGATGCAGGCCGTGGCCAAGGCCGAAGCCGCGCTGCTGGCCGACATGGGCCCGCGCCCCTACCTGCCGATGTCGGGCCTGGTGGCCTACCGCAACGCGGTGCAGGCGCTGGTGTTCGGCGAAAACTCGCCGGCGCGCGCCGCCGGCCGCATCGCCACGCTGCAGACGCTGGGCGGCTCGGGCGCGCTGCGCGTGGGCGCCGATTTCCTCAAGCGCTACTACCCGCAGGCGCAGGTGTGGATCAGCGATCCCAGCTGGGAAAACCACCGCGTGGTGTTCGAGCGCGCCGGCTTCACCGTCAATACCTACCCGTACTATGACGACGCCACCGGCGGCCTGAAGTTCGACGCGATGATGGACGCGCTGCGTACCATCCCCGCGGGCAGCATCGTGCTGCTGCACGCCTGCTGCCACAACCCGACCGGCGTGGACCTGAACCAGGACCAGTGGCGCCAGCTGATCGCGCTGCTCAAGGCCAACCAGCTGCTGCCGTTCGTCGACATGGCCTACCAGGGCTTCGGCGCCGGCCTGGAAGACGACGCCTTCGCCATCCGCGAGCTGGTGGCGCAGGACGTGCCCTGCCTGGTGGCCAACTCGTTCTCGAAGAACTTCTCGCTGTACGGCGAGCGCTGCGGCGGCCTGAGCGTGTTCTGCAACACCGCCGGCGAAGCCACCAACGTGCTGGGCCAGCTGACCGGCGCGGTGCGCGCCAACTACAGCAACCCGCCCACGCACGGCGCGCGCGTGGTGTCCAAGGTGCTGACCACGCCCGAGCTGCGCCAGCTGTGGGAAGAAGAACTGGCCCAGATGTGCGGCCGCATCGCGCGCATGCGCGAGGCGATCCATCACAACCTGCGCGACCATGTCAGCGGCGAGGCCCTGTCGCGCTACCTGACCCAGCGCGGCATGTTCACCTACACCGGCCTCACCGCCGACCAGGCCGAGCGCCTGCGCGAGCAGCATGGCGTGTACCTGCTGCGCTCGGGCCGCATGTGCGTGGCCGGGCTGAACGAGCGCAATGTAGGGATCGTGGCCAAGGCCATCGGGAGTGTGCTGAAGGGCTGAGCCTGACGGCAGACGGCATCACCAGGCGGCGCCTTCGGGCGCCGTTTTTTATTTGGCGGCGCATGGGACGCGCCAGCGTAATCTCTACAAACGCCGTGGAGTTTTGACTTTCCAGCCATGGCTTCCCCTGGCTTTCCTCAGGCCCATCGCCACGGCCATCCCCGGCACTGAACTTGCAGCCTTCCTGCATCCCAGGCACCGTCCCCAACCGTGCCGGAGTTCCCACAGAAGGCCCGCAAATGTCCGAAGACAAGGCCCCCGCCCAGTGCAGCACCGCCCTGCCCCCGGCACCGCCGCCCGCCCTGTCACGCTGCACATCAACGGCAAGCCCTGCACGCTGCAGCTGGAGCCCCGCTGCACGCTGCTTGACGCGCTGCGCGAAGTGATCCACCTGACCGGCGCCAAGAAGGGCTGCGACCGCGGCCAGTGCGGCGCGCTGCATCCGATGCAGGCCGCCTTCCTCGCGCACGACGCGCTGCAGTGCGGCTTCTGCACGCCGGGCCAGATCTGCTCTGCGGTGGGCATGCTGGCCGAGGCCCAGGCTGGTGAGGCAAGTTCGGTTCAGCCGCTGCCTCGCCGCTGTCGGGCGTGCCGGCGAAAGAAGTGGAGATCAGCGACGGCTGGCTGCAACGCCGATCCGATCCGACGCAGCGCGAATCCGTGTCCGCGCCGATCACCCGCGCAGGCGGCCACGCGATTGAAGCGCGGGCCAGCGCCAGGCCCGGCAAGGAGCGGAAGCAATACGCAATGCACGCGTTTGGCGCGGTCTTTGCAGAGGTCCACGTCGATCCCGACCTGGGCGAGATCCGCGTCCACCGCATCGTCGCCAGCTACGGCGTGGGCCGGCTGCTGAACCGCAAGACCGCGCACAGCCAGCTCAAGGGCGGCATTATCTGGGGCATCGGCATGGCGCTGCATGAGAAGACCGAGCTGGATCCCGTCACCGGGCGCGTTGCCAATGCCAACCTGGCCGAGTACCACGTGCCGGTCAATGCCGACGTCGGCACCATCGACGCCGGCGCGTACGGGACCTGCCGATTACGCTGGACAAGCTGCTGGACTGAGGCCCGCTCAGGCCCCGGGTGGTTGCGCTGGCCGCCATCCAATGGAAAGATGTCGCCCACGGGCCTCGTGCCCGCAACCTGACTGCCCGCCTGGCGGGCGTGGAGGCTGCCGTGACCGAGCTCTACCCCAAGCGTCCGTTCTCGTGCATTGCCCTGCTGCTGGCCGCCGGCGCCGTCCTGGCCCCGGGCCTGGCCAGCGCCCAGACCCCGGCACCGCTGGCGGAATGGCAGTTCTCCGCCGGCATCCCGTTACAGAAGCTGTTTGAAGACACCATCCCCGACTGGCAAGTCCGGCTCGGCGCCGCGGCCATGGTGCGGCCGCGCTACGACGGCTCGTCGGAATACATCCTCATCGGCGGGCCCAGCATCGATATCCGCTACCGCGACCTGGCCTTTGCCTCGATCGGCGAAGGGCTGGGCGTGAACCTGCTGCGGGGCAAGAACTGGCGCGCGGGGATCGCGCTGTCCTACAACCTTGGGCGGCGCGCAAAGGAGGACTCGCCGCACCTGGACGGCATGGGCAATATCAACCCGGCGCCCGAAGGCAAGCTGTTCGCTGAATACGCGGTCTCGAAGGAATTCCCGCTGGTGCTGCGCATCGACGCGCGCCGCAGCCTGGGCGGCAGCGACGGCTGGGTCGGCGATATCGGCGCCTATATGCCGCTGCCGGGCAGCTCCGAGAAATTCTTCTGGTTTGCCGGCCCCACCGTGACGCTGGCCGACTCGCGCTATATGAACGCCTGGTACGGCGTCAGCGACTCGCAGGCCCGCGCCGGACGGCCCGCCTACCATGCGCGCGGCGGCATCAAGTCCTACGGCTTCGGCGTCAGTGCGGTGTGGTATTTCAACAAGCACTGGTTTGCCACCAGCGATATCGCGATCTCGCAACTGGCCGGCGATGCGGCGGACAGCCCGATCACGCGCAAGTCGACCAACGGGGTCTTCGACCTGTCGATCAACTACGAATTCTGACGCCGATAGCCGTCCGCCCAGTGCGGCTATCGCACAGTGGATGGCCCGCGCCCGCGATTTGGGCGGTACCGCCACGGTTCTTCGAAACTGCGTCCCGCATAATTGGCCGGCCGGAATATCCGGCCGCAGCATCCCCGCCAGGGGATAGTCGAAGAAGCCAAAGAAGGAGATGTAGTTGAAGTCCAGCATCAAGCACCGCGTGGCGCGCAGCGCGCGTTTCGCCGCCATGGCCATTGCCGGCCTGGCCGCCGCCCACACCGCCCCCACTGCCCTCGCCGCCGAAGCGTGGCCGGCCAAGCCGATCAAGGTGATCGTGCCTTACACACCGGGCGGGTCCACCGACACCGTCTCGCGCGTCGTGTTCGAAAGAGTCTCGCAGCGGCTGGGCCAGCCGATCATCATCGAAAACAAGCCCGGCGCCAACAGCACCCTGGGCGTCGGCGTGGCCGCGCGCTCGGCGCCGGATGGCTACACCTTCGTGTCGGTACTTGCCGCCTACAGCGCGAACATGTCGCTGTATTCCAAGCTCAGCTACAAGCCCACGGACCTGGTGCCGGTGGCGGAAATGGCCGAGCTGCCGCTGTTCCTGTTCTCCAGCAAGAAGCTGCCGGTCAAGACCGTCGCCGAACTGGTCGACTACGGCAAGAAGCACCCCGACACGCTGACCTTTGGTTCCAGCGGCGTCGGCAGCTCCGCGCACCTGACGGGCGAGCGACTGGCGATGGAATCGAAGCTCAAGCTGACCCACGTGCCGTACAACGGCAGCGCGCCGATCCTGCCCGCGCTGGTGTCCGGCGAAGTCTCGGTCGCCTTCGACCCGCTGCTGGTGCCGATGCCGCATGTGAAATCGGGCAAGATCAATGTGCTGGCCGTGGCCTCCGCCAAGCGCTGGCCAGGCGAGCCCAACATCCCGACCATGGAAGAAGCAGGTTTTCCCGGCTTCGTGATGAGTTCCTGGACCGGGCTGATGGCGCCTGCCGGCACGCCCCAACCGATCGTGGCCCGCATGGCCAGGGAAATCGCCGCGGCCACGCGCAGCCCGGAGGTCGCGAAGAAGCTGACCGATCTCGGTTTTGTGCCGGTGGGCGGTACTTCTGAAGAATTCCGCAAGCTGATCGAGCGCGATACCACGCGCTACGGGGAGATTGTTAAGGCGGGGAAAATTACGCTGGATTGAGGTTGCAGACCGCGATACAAGCCCGGGTATAAACGTGGCGAGCTACCAGGCTCGCCACGTTTTTTTTGGGATGGCGACTTGCGGGGTGAACGAAGGCCTCTTGTCGACCCTGAGCAGTCAGATGAGTCTCCCGAAAAATCGACGCCCAGTTTTCATTGTGGTGGTGGCGCCGGCACCAGCCCGTACCTAGACATGACATCGATAAGCTTCGAGCGGTCGAGCGGCCCGCCGGCGCTTACGATTGTTCCGACATCACGAAAATACAATCACTCGTCCGCAATGCGTGCGCAAGCGAACATCGCGTGTGGGTGCCCATCTGCACACTCCGGGAGGCAGGCTCCAATCCAGCCTGCAATGCCTTGAGCGCCCCGCTAGTCCCCCGGCTACGGGGTGCCTTTTTGCTACAAATTCCTGAATAGCGGATCAGCGTGGAGCGCTCGACTGGCTCCACTCGTTCAGACGCCTAGAGCTTCGATACGAACGATATGTCGATGTCCTCGAACCCTCCCTGTCCCTTGCCTGTTCACTGATTTGCCGGAGCAGGCTAAAGCACTGCATGAACTGATTTCGCAACAGCTTCTTGTGAGGCCGCAGATCACGTTCCCTTCCATCACAGCGTATTCGGTGGGCATTCGCACAAAGCATCGCTCAATAGTCCATCGTATCCAGATACACAGCAATACAATTCAGCTTCAAAGTGCGTGTGCCGCGGAATGACCTGTGTCGATATGTACGCTTGTTCCGTGGCTACGCGCGGCATGGACGGGGTATGCAAGCATTGGCCGCCGGTAGTTGGTTAATCTGCGGGCACTGCATGGCAGTGCCATGCACGTCTGCCATGAGCAAAATGAGAGGTCAGATGAAAAAGATTCTTGCGGTCGTTGCCGCATCCGTCGCAGCCAATGCCGTGTCTGCCCAGTCCGGCGTGACGCTGTTCGGTATCGCCGACGCTGGTATCGAGTTCAACAACAATGCTGGGCGCAACGGTGACAGTGTCGTGCGACTGGTTTCCGGGAACCAGTCTGGCTCGCGTTGGGGTCTGCGTGGCGTGGAGGATCTGGGCAGCGGGCTGAAGGCGGTCTTTTATCTGGAAAGCGGCTTCGACATCGATACCGGCAATTCGGCCCAGGGCGGGCGTCTGTTCGGCCGCGGCGCCTATGTGGGGCTGGATAGCCACTATGGCTCACTGCTGTTCGGGCGGCAGCAGACCGCCATGCGCGAATTCGGCAATATCTACGATCCTAATGCGATTGCTGACCGCTACGGCATCCTCTCGATTGCTCCAGAATTTGGAGCGCGCGCAGACAATGCCGTCAAATATGTCGGAAAGTTCGGGAGACTCACCGCACAGGCTTTCTACTCCTTCCAGGCTAATGGCAGCGAAGTGGCGGGCAGCAACGTATTCGGGCGCAATTTCGGCGCGTTCGTCAACTATGCCTCCGGCCCCTTCGCGCTCGGCGTGGCCTATGACGATGCGCACGTCGGCACGCCCTCAAACCAGGCGCCGGTCCTGCGACGCGTTTCCGTGGCCGGCACGTATGCGGTGAGTGATGCCAAGGTATATGTGGGCTACCGCCTGGCGAAGGCCTATGATGGGGCCATGCTGCCGGGCGCCCAGGAGGCCAATGCCGGCTCGAACCTTTACTGGCTGGGCCTGGCTTACAAGCTGACGCAGGCGTTTTCCCTGACTGGCACGGCCTACTACCAGGACTTCCGGCAGACTGGGTCTGACCCGTGGCAGTTCGTGCTGACCGGCGACTATTTGCTCAGCAAGCGCACCGACCTCTACGCGTCAGTCTCCTACGCGCTAAACAAGGATAATTCGGCACTGGGCGTCAACGGCTTCAACAGCGGCAGCGGCACGTCGGCCGTCTTCAACGTACAGCCGGGCAAGAACCAGGCGGGTGCCGTGATGGGCGTTCGCCACCGGTTCTGATGCGAATACTGGAGGCATGAAGTGACCTGACGTCTTTTCCTATGGCTACAAAGCCAACCTGCGGCGCAGGTTGACCGCCTCACTAAGCATGTCCAGCACTGCCACCGAGTCGTCCCATCCGATGCAGGCGTCCGTAATGCTCTGTCCGTATGACAACGCCGACGGACTGTGCACGCCCGGGGTGAACTTCTGCGCGCCGGGGACCAGATGGCTCTCGACCATCACCCCGAAAATGGAGTCACTGCCGCCGCTGATCTGTTGCGCCACGTCCCGCGCGACATCGACCTGCCGCAGGTGTTGCTTACTGCTGTTGGCATGGCTGCAATCCACCATCAGCGAGTTACCGAGCCCGGCCGCTTCCAGTTCCCTGCAGGCGGCCGCCACGGAATCCGCATCGTAGTTCGGGGCCTTGCCGCCGCGGAGAATGACGTGGCAGTCCGGGTTGCCCTTGGTATGCACCGTCGCCACCTGCCCGTTCTTGTGCACTCCCAGGAAGTGATGTGGACGCGATGCGGCCTGGATAGCGTCGATGGCAATCTTGATGTTGCCGTCAGTGCCATTCTTGAAGCCAATCGGTGCTGAAATGCCCGAAGCCAGCTCGCGGTGCACCTGGCTCTCGGTGGTGCGGGCACCAATCGCGCCCCAGCAGATCAGGTCACCTATGTACTGGGGCGAGATCACGTCCAGGAACTCACCGGCCGCCGGCAAACCGAGGCGATTGATATCAACCAGCAGGCTGCGCGCGATGCGCAGGCCCTCATCGATGCGATAGCTTTCGTCCAGGTAGGGGTCGTTGATCAGTCCTTTCCAGCCCACCGTGGTACGCGGCTTCTCGAAGTACACACGCATCACGATCTCCAGCGACCCGGCGTAGCGCTGCCGCTGCTCCATCAACCGCCGTGCGTACTCGAGTGCCGCCTGCGGGTCGTGGATCGAGCAAGGTCCCATGATCACAAGCAGCCGGTCATCCTTGCCGTGCAGAATGCGCGAGATTCGCTGGCGCGTCTGGGTGACCAGGGATTCGACCGGCGTGCCCCGGATCGGGAAGAAACGGATCAGGTGTTCAGGCGGAGGCAGCGGAATGATGTCTTCGACGCGGGCGTCGTCAGTCACGCCGGTGCGGTCCGGTGGCGCCTGCCAACCCTCGGCAATGGTCAACGGGGATTTCTGTGGATCATTCATGGCTAGCTCCTGGAAAACTGGGACAGGAAGACCGCCGGCGGGTGCCAGTCAGGCGCAGCAGCGGAGTCCGGGCAATATGTCGTTGCGATGCGGCAGGTAGCAATGGCGAGGGATCCTGAAGGGCGGCCCAGGCGCGCTGGTACGCGCCAGCAAACGCCGCATCCAGCCAGGACCTGGCTGTCCCCCTCCTCAGCCCTCGTCGTTATGCATCCTCCCAAGACCACTGTCGTGATTATCAGCCCGGCGCAGCGCAATGCCAACCATGGAGATTGGCGAACCGCCAATCAGCGGTCCCGGTTTTTGCGGGGGAACTACTATGTCAGGCCGCCCGCCGAATGCCCATAGCCGGGTAAGACGGCAGCCGTTCGCGCCACGAAGCTTGGCTCGAATGCCGTCTGTGTCGCGTGCTGCGATTCGCGGAAGATCAAGCCGTAGACGCCCGGGTCGGAGCGGATTATCGAATCGATCTCACGGCATGCCAACCGAAGATCCGCACTTCCTTAAAATCGCGCCCGCCCACCGGACATGTCAAAGACAGCGCCTGCATTAAAGCGGCTGGCGTCCGAACATAGCCACGCTACCAGGTGCGCAGCCTCGGCCGGATCGCCCAGGCGCCCGGCCGGGCTATCAGCAACCATGGCCGCCACCTCGTGGCTGCCGAGCCCGTGAATCATGTCGGTATCCATGGGCCCGGGCGCCACGCAATTAACGTAGATGTTGCGCTTCACCAGTTCGCGGCCGATTGCTTTGGTTAGAACGACCACGCCGCCGCTGGCCGCGGAGTATGCAGCCAGCCCGGCCAGCCCCTCCTTGCCGGCCAGCGAGCCCATATTGATGATACGGCCGCCTCCCCAGCGCAACATGTGCGGCAACATCGCCTGCACGACGTACATGGTCCCCAGGAGATTCACGGCGATGATGCGATGCCATTGTGAAGCCTCGTGATTCTCGAATGGCTGCATCGGGCCAAGGTAGCCGGCAGCGTTGACCAGGATGTCGAAGCGATATCCCGCATCGACCAGTCGCGCCAGCGCCAGCCCCACCTGCCCGGCATCGGAGACATCGACGACCTCAGTGCTGGCACCTTCCATCTGGAACGGCACGATATCCCAAGCATGCACACGCGCACCACTGTCGATCAGTTGCGCAACGATCGCCCGGCCGAGCCCCTTTGCACCGCCGGTCACCAGCGCTGCCTTCCCCGAAAGATCATAGAAATTTGACACGGCATCCCCAGCGCGCCATGGCTGCGCAGAAGCGGTAGCGCCCACGGCACACGCCGCCCCGCCTTATGACGCAGGCAACTGCCCTGAGCCTTGCCTCGTCGCGTCATCGGCGACAGGGCTTGCCATGCAGCCCACCCGCCGATCCCAACGGTACTAGCCCTCGTGAGACATGCTCTGTTCGCTTCCAGACAAATACGTGCATGGTCGAAGGCGGCCACACAGACATGGTGTTCGCCGGCCGTCAGATGTCAGCGGAGTCCCTCTCGCGGTCGTCAATCTGCGCCACCGCGAAGGCTGACGCTCAATATCGGCCCAGACCGTGACCAGCTAGCTGCCAGTCGACGTGTAGTGGCGCAGCCCGGTACGCCATGCGCCGATGGCCGCCAGGAGAAAAACGAAACCCGTCGAATTCGCCGGTACGCAAAAAGGTCTGCCCAGCACGTCGAAACCGCGCCCGATGGCATCGGCGATGGCGAACATGCAGTTCACCAGCCCGTAGAACAGCGCCACTTCGCCGATGCGCCAGCCCTGCACGTCGCCGAAGCGGTCGAACAGCGCCCAGACCGCGACCACCTCGATTCCGGTGACAAGGAACTGACCCAGCGTGAGGCATCCCGTTATCTAAGGTGAACGAAGGTCTCTTGTCGACCCGTCTGCGACGGTCAAGGTAGCCAACCCAAATGGCGGTAGACAGTCCGGTAGCGTTCGTTCGTTTTCACTAGGGCGCAGCAGCGCTATGGCTGCCAACCTCTTCCGTCTTGCGGACTCCGTTCTTGTGCGGGTCTTATCGACTTACGGCCATTGAGAACGTGAATCCGATCAGCAGCGCCAGAAGCGAAGGCACGTTGCTTTTCCCGGTCCAGCATGACACGAAGTAGCCTTCTACACGTCCTTCAGGGAAGGTCTGTGTTGTCTGGCAATTTGACGGCCTGCGTCGCGGGCAAGACGATATACTCGGCGGCCGTTCCAAGCGGACGTTGCCACTGCCCGTTCCAAATCCAGACCCGCTCACCGAGCCGGGCAGCAGACACTTCCGCACCCAATGCCTCGATGACACCGGCGCCGTCACTGTGCGGGATGATTCGGTCGCTGGTCAGGGGACGACTGCGCCGGGACTTCACGTCGGACGGGTTCACCCCTGATGTGGCGACTCTGACACGGACCTCCCCGGGGCCTGGGGTCGGAGTTGGCAGCTCTCCAGTTACCAGAACTCCACGGGCTTCGCCGTTTTTGGTGTACCAGGCGGCTCGCATGATGGCTCCCACTGTGCGCATAGCACTTGCCATTGACGGGGCACAGGCATCGGCCCTTCAGGCGCTTCGTGGCATATTAGGCCGAAAAATCGGTATCGGCTGGAAAAAGGCCGAATGGAGGCAGCAGAGCGGGCAGGCGGTGCGCAGTCGCTATGTCGCTATGTCGCTAAATGAGTAGCGCCTGGAGACCGTGCGGCACGAGTTCAATGCCTTGGTCTCGCCTCTTTCTCGGCGAGTCGTCGTCGGGTCGTGGGACGTCTTAGCGGCGCCATTTGGATTGTCACGCTTGCCTACTCCGTTCGTTCTCGTACATACAACGAGAGGCGCTGGCAAAAGACTCGCTTTAGTCGGCGGCTCAGCCGGCTCGAGGCGCCCCGAGGGACCAACACATGCTTCGCGTTTGCGAATCACTGTATATGTCTTTGCGATCGCAGTTATGGCTGCCGGTCTACGGTGCGCGGGGTTGCCGCCTATATCGCGTCACTCTGCAGGTCGCCTGCTAGCACCTTCGAAACTCCAACAAAAGTCTAAGGAGACATCATGCACTACAAGAGTTTGATCATGTTGGGCGCGGTGGCACTGGTGGCAGGTAGCGCGCTAGCGCAGAGTTCGGGCCTTACCCGTACTTTGGTAGGAAGGGCCGATGTATCTGTACCAGGTCGCGAAGCTGTTGTCGCGCGCGTGGAGGTAGCGCCAGGCACCTATGCCGGGCGTCATACGCATCCCGGCGACGAGATCAGCTACGTCATGGAAGGTGAGGTGCAACTCCTGATCGATGGTCAGTCGCCGCGCACGGTCAAGGCCGGTGAATCATTCGTAGTGCCTGCCGGCGTTGTGCATGATGCCCACAACAACAGTAGCGCGGCGGCGCGGGTTCTTGGCGTGTACGTGGTCGAGAAGGGGAAGCCGCTGGCATCGCCGGCCCCGTGACGGGCCTGGCACCCTCAGCCGCGGAGATCGTTGAATTGGTGGGCATTGGGCGCGCCACGGCTGGAGCGTTAGCCGTAGTGGTTTGCGGTCACTTCTACAAGAAGTATTGCATTCGAGATGCAGGGAGGCCTTCGCTTGTGCAGGCGAAGCGAAGTTTTCCGTAAGCTGGGGAGACGGATGCTGGCACGGGAAACATTGGTCCATGGATGCAATGATTCTGGTCTTCTCTGCGGGAGTATTCGCTGGCGCGATGAATGCGCTGGCCGGGGGCGGCTCGTTCGTCAGTTTGCCGGCGCTGATTGCAGTGGGCGTACCTCCGGTTCAAGCGAATACTTCCAGCACGGTCGCGCTATTTCCTGGCGGGCTTGCCAGTGCTTGGGCCTATCGAGATGGACTGCGCCCGGTCGGCTCCGTGGCGCTGCGCGCTCTCCTGCTGGCGACGCTATGTGGCGGCTTGGTGGGGGCCTACCTGTTGCTGCGAACTTCATCCGCGGCGTTCACGTTCGTTCTGCCCTGGCTGCTTCTGGTTGCGTCCGTTGCCCTGGCGTTCGGGCGACGCTTTGGGGAGGCAATGCGCACACGCTGGCACATTCACGCGTCTGCGGTACTGGCCGTCCAGTTCGTGCTTGGCATCTATGGCGGCTACTTCGGCTGCGCGGTTGGAATCATGATGATCGCGGTGTGGAGACTGCTCGACAACTGCGACCTAAAGTACCTCAATGCGGACCGTACGCTGCTGGTCAGTGCTGCCAACGCCGTAGCGGTGGTCGCTTTCATCGTGGCCAATGCGGTGCGCTGGCCAGAGACGTTAATCATGCTGATGGGGGCGATCATTGGTGGATACAGTGGCGCGCGGATCGGGCGCCGGGCGACGCCGGGGACTATCCGGGCCATCACGCTACTTGTTACCTTCTGCATCACGCTAGCATTCTTCGTGAAGACCTACGCGGCCACTCTGCTGATTCGGTGACTAGCCCCATGCGCGGAACGACGCTTTCCGGCGTTGGAAGCGATCTGAGGCCAAGGCGTTTCAGTACCCCCTACGAGTATTTGCAGGCTTGGGTTCGTGATGGCCTCGTGCGATAACCCGAGTGTCCGCTTTATAGCATTAGCCAAGACGCTCGAACGTCGGCTCATGGCCGACCTCGGCCCTCGGCCTACCTGTGGCAGGGCTTGCACCGGAGACGACTTCCGATCCGTCTCGGTCATTCGCGCACCCATCTGCGGACGACCGAAGTTCGGCCGAACCGGCCGGTCGCAGGCCGCGGCTAGATAACGGCCCGCTCGCAGCGTCACTCTAATGGGAGGCTTCCGCCTACCGGCAGAGAGCTAAGCTCATCATTTTTCGTGCTTGGCGATGAAGGCCTCAACAGTGTCGTGCAGTAGTTCGGGCTTTTCTAGGAAGATGAAGTGACCACTGTCCAGGATGGCAAACTCGGCTTCCGGAATCAGCTTTGCAAGTTCCGCGGAGAAGTACGGCGGGGCGCAGAAGTCGCGTTCGCCCACCAACACCAGCGTCGGCGTCGCGATCGAAGGAAGCTCATCGAATGCGTCGTGCCCCACGATCATGTCGATCCGGGCAAAGGCGATTTCCCGCTCAAATGTGCCAGCCGCCGTAGCGTTCACCCACGCCTGCACCTGCTCCGGGTGCTCGCGCATGAATCTCGGATCAAAGAGGAATAGTGCGTTGGCCTCGGTGGACGCGCGCAGGCCGGAATCGGTCAACATGCGTCGCCGCATGTCGAACTGACGACGGTAGAACGCGTCCGCCCGTGCAATCGAAGACACAATGCTTGCGCTGCGTAATAGCTCGCGGTGATGGATCGCCAGCAGTTGCGCGATGGCGCCACCGGTCGAGGAACCGACCACGTGGACCGGCCCGCATCCGACCGCCTCGATGACCCGCGCCATGTCCCGGGCGTGTTGTGAAATCGTCATGTCGCGCGCGGTGTGCTCAGACGCGCCGGTGCCGCGGTGGTCAGGGACGATCACTTGGTGATGCTCGGCAAACAATTCGATTAGGAGGCCCCACGATGCGCCGATCCCCGCAAGTCCTGCCAGAAGAAGCACAGGCGAACCTTGGCCCTTGACCTCGTAATGGATTGAAACACCGTCGGACGTTATGTTTGGCACTTTGCTTCTCCGTTTCTGCGTGAGGCGAATGAGAAGGCGAGCACGTCGTCGGGCGCTGCGGTTTCTTAATATTAGATTTGGAAATGCAGCACCTACACCTAGCCAAAGCCCTGATGCGGCCACGCCGCCAGCTTCAGTGTTCTACGGCCATTTGATGGGCGGCTGCCAAGGTTGATTGCCCTCTCCCGCCCCGGTTGTCGGCAGCCATATCAGCACCCTTGCACCGTAGCAGCTTTGTCGTAGGCGTGCAGTACGAATAAGGCAGTAGCCACGCACAGTCGGTTTCAAGTCAGAAACGTTCTCACCCATTGCCCGTGTAGTGGCAATGTCGACCTGCCACATCCACTTTCTTGTTACGACAACCTCTGTGCTCACCTGCACCACACTACGCGAAGAGTCCATGAGCTTCATGGCTAACCGTTGAATGGGTAATGGGTTCGGCGTGAAAAGTGCTGAGGCATTCAGAAGGAAGCTACTCAATTAAAATCATCATAGACAGCTCCCAATTAGGGTCATGTGAATCTTGCTCATTTCAGATTGAAACGATATCCATAACGTATCACTAATGAAACTGCCGAAGCGGCTTGAGGGGCTGCCTGACCGAACGGCCGCAGTCGCTGATGAAGACGATTGTGGAGAGCAATCAAACGGGTCAGTCGACAGCAAGTAGCCACCACGAAGGCCGCTACTTCTTCCTCAAGGACCGAGCTCACCGACGCCCTGGTTGGTGCATTGACCCTTCCAATTTGCTGGGCTAGAGTAAATGTGGACTTAAGCGAAATGGCATTGACTTTGCCGCTCAAGCCCCTCCACAACGGGCAGAAAGTCCAGTCAAGGGTCGAGTTTTGTGTTCTTATACGTTTTGCTCGAAATGACCTGCTCGGTCCGCGATTCTGGGCAGCGTTTGATGTCGCTTTTTCAGGCGAAATGGGCTTTAGCAAGTGCCATTCAGACTAAAGTCACTGTCCTCGTCGACGGAGGTCATTTTCCACAGGGAGTCTTACCATGGCGAATTGGCAAGTTGGAAGCAATTGGGATATTGTTCAGGGCAATGGCTTTCGTGTCCACGTCTTCCTGACGCAGAACGAGGATAGGATTGCAGGCTCGGCGGAAACTTCCGACGGCAGTCACGTAAGCTCTCGCCTCGAAGGTTTCGTAACAGATAACGAGTTTCACCTATCCATCCTCTGGAAAAATGGCTCAGATGGAAGGTACATCGGGTCATTTAAGGGCAAAGGCTTCCCAGCCGGTCAAGGGGTACTTGAGGGTTTTACTGGCGACCTAGCGCATCCGGAGAGCAGTACAAAGTGGTTCTCGGAGAACGTCATCTTCAAACGTGCGTAGTGATCCCCGGGCGGAAGATTGGGCCCTCTGCGGGCGAAGGCTGCGAGCAAGTGGGTGTTGGCCGTCACGTTGTCCGCTCAATAGATGGCGCATCAGTACACGTTGCGCCACCTGCAGCACCGGCGTGACCAGCTCGGGCTTCGCGGCCAGCAGCAAGCGCAGCGGGATGGGCAGCGACAACACCCACTGCCGCCCCGGCACGTGTGGGATGACGTGATCGACAAGGTATGCTGCGGTCTATGACATCCGACGAGCACCGCCTGAGGTGCAAAACCGTCGGCGCTTGCAGTTGGAGGCCAGCAGCTTTTCTTGCCCGCATTCGCCGCAGCGCATGCATCAGGAGCCCGTGCGCCAGGCTCGAGGAAGGCGTCGAACTCGTCCTTGATGACCCGGGAAGTTCAATGCGGCCTCGGTGTGGGTGATGAGGCTGGTCGCCTAGCCCGGGAAACATCTCGCATCAACGTCCCTTGTTTGAGCAGAACAGTCGCTCGAGCGGCAGCGCCACCGCGATGGGAAGGACGGCTTATGGCCGACAAGCGACCTCCGCCAGAACACGGGTTCGGTAACGTTCCGGACAAACTTGCAGTCGCCCTCTGACCTGCATACCTGGCCAGTATGTCAAAATTCGTTTCCAATCGGCCAGCTTCGTTGACCGGTCATGTGCGAGCGTTTGATTCCTCGCGGCGGGCCAGCCCTCCTTGCTCCAGGGGAGTCATACTGACTAACCCGGCCCTGTGCTCGCCCCCCGGTTAGCAGCAGACTGCGAGCCTCCATCACTCACTTGGAGGTAATCATGCAAAGCAACACCCCGGCTCCCCAAGAGCCCACCCTCGCCCAAAAGCAAGCCCAACTAGCCGAGAACCTGGCCAAAATCGACCGCGCCCAGGCTCGTCACCACGCAAAGCCGCCCCCCCCGCCCAGCAAGGCCGTCCCCCTGGAGGACCACATCCTTGAAGTCACCGACGACATCCTGCGTGTCAGCGTCGGTCTTCAGTCCTTCCTGACCTTGCTGGACCTGCAGAGCGACACCATCCCCCAGGGCATCGGCCTCCACGCCCTGCTCTTGCCGCTCAAGCAGCAACTGGACGAGAGCGCCAACCGCCTGCAGGCGCTGGTCTGACGAGGGAGCGCTGCTGTCCCGCGCACGGATGAGCAGCGCTGAAAAGCAAACGGCGCGAGCCAGTTGGTCTCGCGCCGTTTGCATCTTCCCGATGGTCGAGCGGTGCAAGCCGCAGATCCGCATCGAGATCGGGAGCTTCGAGGCGATGTGCCATCACCGCACAAAGCTGCGGTCCGGCACGCATTCCGGCCGGACCGCGGCGACCAGACACTCAGCCCAGCCCGGTTGCCATCGCCGGGTCCGTCACGCCATGCTGGCCGGTCTCCAGGCGACCGGCGAAGCGGCGTTCGAATCCGCTTTCGGCTTCCGTGACCGTGAAGTCGTACCAGTTGCCGCTCTCCTGCAGCGGCCAGTGGTGCTCCACCTCGGCGCCGGCCGTGATATGGAGTTGCCACGGACCGTCGTTACGATAAGCATTGGGCGTCACCACCAGCGTCAGCGGCTTGCCGCCACCGTTGACTGCGCCCTTGCCGTCGTTGCGCGCCGACAGGTAGACGCTGCCCTTGCCCAGGTCGTAGCAGACGCGGACCTCAGGGGCATCGGCCATGGCGTCCGCGGGCAACTGGCCCTTGAACATGCGCACGAAGCCGTTAGGCCCGTAGACCGCCAGGTCATAGCGTCCGTTGTCCGTGGCGCGCGCATCCCATTCATCGTCCAGCATCTTGCCGGGCTCGACCGTGTAGCGGCGCGGAATCTGGTCCAGATGGAGCCGGTCGTAGACATGGAAGACCGCGCCCTGCTCCCCCGTATTGCTGAAGATCAGCTTCAGCTTGCCGATGGTGGGCTCGGCCAGCGCACTCGCATGGAGGACATAGGGCAGCGCGCGCGAATACTTGGTGCCAGTCTCCTGGAACAGCGACGCCGACACGGCCGGTGCCGCCGCCTTGGGTTTCGCCAGCTGTTCCGCGATCACCTGCTTGTAGTTGCTGGTATCCGGCAGCGTCGGAAACACCTGGTCATTCGGCGTCCTGAAATCGAAGACCGAAGTCAGGTCGCCGGCCACCGCGCGGTGCCACGGGCTGATCGCGGGCACCGTGATGCCGAAGCGCTGTTCCAGGAAGCGCCCCATCGAGGTGTGGTCGAACACCTGCGAGTTGATCCAGCCGCCGCGCGTCCACGGCGAGATCACATACATCGGCACGCGCGGGCCGAGCCCGTACGGGCGCAGGCGGATGGTCTCGCCGCTGGTGGTGGTGCCGTCGAGCGCCGTATTGCCGGCGGTGTCGAAGTATTCGCCGGTGACGTCGACGGTCGACTTGCCGTGCAGGACGCCATTGGCGTCGTAGGACGGCACCGCGGCCGGCGGCATATGGTCGAAGAAGCCGTCATTCTCATCGAAGGTGATGAAGAACACGGTCTTGCTCCAGACCTCCGGGTTGGCGGTCAGCGCCGTCAGCACCGTGTTGATGAAGTCCGCGCCTTCGGTTGCGCTCGACGGGCCGCCCGGATGTTCGGACTGCGCCGGCGTCGGCAGGATCCAGCTCACGGCCGGCAGCGTGTCGTCCCGCACATGCGCGGCCAGCTGCTCGATGGTCCAGCTGCTCATGCCGTTGTCATAGAGCGGATTGCCCGGCTGCGCTTCACGGAAGCTCTTGAAGGCGAGCCCGCCATGCAGCAGGCCGCCCCAGTTGGCGTTGGGGTTCTGGTAGATGCGCCAGCTCACGCCCTTTGCCTGCAGCAGTTCCGGCAGCGTGGCCCACTGGAAGGCGGAACCCTTGTAGGTGTAGCCCGGCGTGGGCAGCTTGCCGCTCACGCTGCAGCGCAGGTTATTGACCTCCGCATCGTCAAGCGTGCAGTTGCGCCCCGCCTCGCGCAGCGCGGGGTTGTAGTTGGAGCCCGACATGAAAGTGATGCGGTTCGGGTCGGTGCCGCCGGCGTGGCTGCAGTGGTAGGCGTCGCAAAGCGTGAAGGCCTCGGCCAGCGCGTACTGGAACGGAATGTCTTCACGACGGTAGTAGCCCATCGAATGGTCGTTCTTGTACTTGGCCCAGAAGCCGAAACGGCCCTGGTTCCACGCATTCTGCGCATCCATGAAGCTGTGCGGCGTGCCGGAGACGCGCAGCGCGTTGACGGTCGCGCTGTCGAGGTGGAACGGCGTGATCTCGCGCGCGCCGTTCGATTCGAACCACACCGGCTTGCCTGACGGCACCGGCACCGGGAAGCGGTCGCCGAAGCCACGCACGCCGCGCATGGCGCCGAAGTAATGGTCCAGGGCGCGGTTTTCCTGCATCAGGATCACCACGTGCTGCACGTCCTGGATCGTGCCGGTATTGACCGCAGCGGGAACGGCGAGTGCGCGCGCGATGCTGGGCGGCAGCATCGACAGAACCGAAGCAGCGGCAGCGCTTCTGACGGCGCCGGAGAGGAAGGTGCGTCGATCGATTTTGGTCATGATCGGGGGAATGGTAGGAGCGGACGATAGAGGAAGGGTCGCGGGTGTGTCAGGGTGCGCAGTGCATGCCCTGCTTCGACGCTGCCGCGTCGCCGGCTGGTGCCGCCTGCATGGTTGCCTTGACGGCCTGGGGAGCGAGGGTGCTGCCATCTTCGCCACCACCGCATGCGGTGAGCGCCAGGGACAAAAGCGCCGCGAGCAGCGCGGCGCGGCCAGACCACAACGGGTTGTTCATGAGGACTCCTTATGTTCGAGGGCCAGGGGGAAGGGACTGACGCGACTCGAAGCGTAGGGGCCCGATGTGACATCCAAATGAATATTGCTCAATACAATTGTTTTTATATTTGAATTATCCTCATTTTCTGGCCGTGGCACGGCACCCGCCCCCGTCACTGACGGGAGCAAGGCTGGACGACAACTGCAGCAGGAATATGTCAGGATGCCGGCGCGGGCCGGCCGAGGCTCAATATCGCTTGAGCGACAGGACGTCGAACGTACGCCGCAGCGTTTCAACGGAGGTGTCGTAGTCCGTCAGCGCGAGGCAGGCGATCAGCACATCGATGATCGCCAGTTGCGCCAGGCGGCTGGTCATCGCCTCGGTCCGGAAGCGGGTCTCGCGCGCCATCGTGAACAGCACGACGTCGGCGAAGGCCTGGATCGGCGACTTGCCGAAATTGGTGATGCAGATGGTGCTGGCACCGCTCTCCCGGGCCAGCCGCGTGGCCGTCACGGTTTCATGCGTGCTGCCCGAATGCGAGATGGTCAGCGTGGCAACCCTGGGGCCCGCGAGCGATGCGCTGATGGCCTGGATATGCGAATCCACCACCGCCTTCACGTTGAGCCCGATGCGCAGCATGCGGTACTGCGCATCCTCGGCGATCGGCGCCGCGCTGCCAATGCCATAGATCTCGATGCGTTCGGCCGCCCTGAGCAATGCGACCGCGCGCTCGATCGCGGCCACGTCGAGCACGGCGCTGGTGTCATGCAGCGTCTGGACGTTGCTCTGGAAGATCTTGCGCATGACCGCCGGGCAGGTGTCGCCGGGCTCGAGGTCTTCGTGGATGATCTGGACCCCCTGCACCAGTTCCTGCGCCAGCAGGATCTTCAGTTGCTGGAAGCCCGTCGCGCCCAGGCTCTTGCAGAAGCCGACCACGCTGCCCTCGCTCGCATTGGTGCGCTCGGCCACTTCGCTGACCGACATATGGATCACGGTCTGCGGATACCGGGTCACGAAATCGGCAATGCGCTGCCCGGCCGGCCCCAGCGAGTCCCGCATGCTGTGGATGCGCGCGAGCATCGCCGACGTGGTGGGCGACGGCGGCGCTGGCTCGGCGGTCTGCGCGGGCTCCGTTCTGGCCGATGACGCCTGCGACGACGATTTCCGGGCCGGCGCCGCGCCCGCGCCGCGGCGACCCTTTACCATGGGCCCCGCCCGCCCACGGACTGACGGTACGGCGCGAAGCCAGGGTGGCAAGACGGAATCGGCATCAATCGACCTGCAAAGTGGATAGTGAATTCAGTGTTCCGGATGAAACCGGCAAGGCACGGCACGATGATAACCGCTTGCGTTGACGGTCCGTTTTTCCGTTGCCCTGCTCGCCCTGCGGCCGCTCAAGTCCCGGCCACAAACTGCCGATATCCGCAAGGAACCGGCGCATTCCGTAGTGCACGTTGCCAAGGGCCGGCAGACCAGGAGAAGTACGACCGTGACGATGATCGAGCCGACTGCCGCGAACGCAGCGGCAGCCGTTTCCATTGACAACCCGGCAGTCACGCCGGCCGTAGCCGCCAGCGAGACCGCCGGCGACACCGCCGGTATCCGGGCGCGGCCCGCATCCAGCACCGAGATCCATATCTCGGCACCGGGGCAGGCCCTGGCCGGTGGCGGACAGGCGCCCGCGGTGCGCGACAACAGCGACGTCGACAACAGCGGCCTGCCCGACCAGGCCAAGGATGCGATCAAGCGCCTGCGCGAACTGCGCGCGCAACTGGAGCGCAAGCTGCAAGAGCTGGAGGCAGTGAAGAATGCGGCCACCGGGACCCCGGACCAGAAGCGCATCCGCATCGCGGCCCTGCAACAGGAAATCGCTGGCCTGGGCGCAGCCATCAACAGCACCACCGCGACCCTGAACCAGGCTATCCGCAAGCTCTCCGCCGAGCAGAAACTGGTGGCGGGCAGCCTGGCGATGAACTAGCGCGCCAGGCAGCGACGGTCAGTCTCGATACGCCCACAAGTCGACCACGCGGCCGCCATCGTCCGCAATGAGGCGGAAGGCGGCAGGCTGGTAGTCGGTGTCGATGGCCAGGACGCCGGTGGCGCTGGCGGGCACCATGCCGCAGGCCGACGCGGCAAGCTTCAGGCTCAGCGTATTCGGCATGGCGTGCGCGGCGACCGTCCCGGAGAGCTGGCACCCCGAAGCGCCGGGCGCGATCTTGCCGTCCGCCGTGACCGTGAAGCTTGCGCTGGCGCCCGAGGGCAGCACGACCGTGTACGAGCCTGCCACGCTGCCGGGTTCCACGCTCGCCGCCGGCACGGGATCCTGGCGCAGCAGCCTGACGCTGGCAGCAGCGTCCGCGCCCGGGGCGGCTACCCAGCTGCCACCCTTGTCGCGGCGGTAGATGATGGTGGCCTTGTCTTCGGCACCGGCTAGCGCCAGGTAGCGGCTGCCGTCCGCGCCAGCGTAGTACTTGCCGACCGTGGGGCTGTCGGCGTCGCCAACGCTGACGACGTACGCGCCGGGCTCCAGATCCGTGACCGACAAGCTCGCGGTGGCGGGCGGCGTGGTGTTGTCAGGCGCGTCGTTGCCGCCGCAACCGGCCAGCGCCAGCGCGGCCATCAGGGGGAACAGGGGAATGAGGCGTTTCATCGGGACATGCCTCACTGGCCGAACAGTTCACCCAGGCGCAGGCGCAGCCATTGCTGGCCCGCGGGACGCTGGTCGAAGCCGATCTGCATGGCGGTGACAGCCACCTTGGTCTTGTAGACGACGGACTCATCCTCGCCTTGTGCGGCGGTCGGCGTGCCGCTGCCGGCGCCGATGCCCAGCCCATACGGCGCCGTGCCGTTGAACTTCAGCGCATACGCATCGAAGGTGCCGTGCCGCGAGAACGCGAAGGGCGTGGCGGCCGACGGCGCGTTCGGGAAGTTGACGTTCAGCGCCAGCCCTGCGGGCAGCAGCGGACCGCCGTTGGCCTTGGCACGCAGCGTGTTGACCAGCTTGATGGACAACTGCGCCACCACGCCGGACACCGGGCTTGCCAGGCCCGCATTGTCGACCGAGTCCGTACCCGCGCTCAGGGCGATGGACGGGATACCGCGCGATGCGGCGAACTGCGCATTGCTGACGGTGCCCGAGCTGTTGACGATACGGCCGACGTTCTGCCCTTCGTTGGGCCCGGACAGCACCAGGTCGGGGGCCTTGCCCCAGCGCGCCGGAGCCAGCACGTCCAGCCCGTACATGGTCGCCATCACCGGCGTGCCATGGGCGTAGTTGTAATCGCCGTTGGTGTAGCCCGGCTTCGTGAAGGGGCCCACCGCCGGCTCGCCGGTGGCCGCCGCACCGTTGTGGCAGCCGCCTTCGGCCTCGATCTGGGTCTTGTCGTTGTCGGGCACGATGACCGTGGTGCTGTACATCACGATGCCGGCGCCGCGGCCACTCTGGCCGGTGCAGGGCACGCTGACGATGACGTTGTGGCCTGCGCCCTTGAGGGCGTCGTACAGCGCCTTCAGGTTGCTGGTCAGGCCATCGTCGTTGGTCAGCAGGATGTTCAGGGCGAAGGCAGGGCTCGCCGTGGCGGCCAGCAAGGCCGCGGCGATCAGTCGGGTTTTCATGGCGGTGGTGTCGAGGCGGTTCAGGAGTGCGGGCAAAGCGCGCCCACGGTGCAGACAAGGCAATTCCGGGCAGCCCGATCAGGCTGGCTGGCGCACGCGCCGGCAGCGCCAGGTGTGGGGGCGCGGGCCGGGCGCAGCGCCCTGTGGTGTCCGGTAGTGGACGGACGCTACGTTACCCGCGCTTCGTTACAGTTGCGTGAACAACAAAGCGGTGCCTGGCGATGAATCAGGCGTGCAAGTAAACCGCTCCAGGCACAGGCATGACCTGGCTTCTGGCCGTGCGTCTCAATGAAAATCCCGGCTCCCCACCATCAACCGCCCCAGCATCGGGCTTAAATCCACCAGCTCCTTGGCCACCAGGTGGCGCACGTCGCCCTGGCGCTGCCAGGTGCCGACCACGCCCAGCAGCGTGGCGCTCAGCACCTCCTTGCGCTGGCGCTCGACCAGGTCGGGCCACAGGATCAGGTTGACGGAGCCGGTCTCGTCCTCGATGGTGGCGAAGATGGTGCCGCTGGCGGTGGATGGGCGCTGGCGCACGGTGACGATGCCGCAGGCGCGCACGCGGCGGCCGTTGGCGCAGCGCGCGAGCTGGCTGGCGGTGGCAAAGCGCATCGCCGTCAGCTTGCGCCGCAGCAACGCCAGCGGGTGCGACTTGAGCGACAGGCCCAGGCTGGCATAGTCCGCCGTCACGTCTTCGCCGAGCCGGGGCTCGGGCAGCGCCAGCGCGGCTTCGGCGGGCGGCGCTTCGTACAGCAGGTCGCGGTGCGCGGCATGCGCGGCGGCGGCGCGCGCCTGCCAGCGGGCCTGGCGGCGGTTGCCGGCCAGCGGCGCCAGTGCGTCGGCGGCGGCCAGCACGTCGATGTCGTGCCGGTCCAGGCTGGCGCGCAGTGCCAGGTCTTCGACGCTGTCGAACGGACGCTGGGCGCGCGCGGCCTCGATGCGCAGCGCGGCCGCTTCGCGCATGCCCTTGACGCGGCCCAGGCCCAGGCGCACGCGCGGATGCTGCGGCCTGGTGCGGGCCTGCGCGTCGGCGACATCGGCCTCCACCGGCTCCAGCGTGCTGTCCCAGCGGCTGATGGTCACATCCACCGGCAGCACCTGCACGCCATTGCGGCTGGCGTCCTGCACCAGTTGCGACGGTGAATAGAACCCCATCGGCTGGCTGTTCAGCAGCGCGCACAGGAAGGCGGCCGGATGATGGCACTTGAGCCAGGCGCTGATATAGACCAGCTTGGCAAAGCTGGCCGCGTGGCTCTCGGGGAAGCCATACTCGCCAAACCCCTCGATCTGCTTGCAGATCGCCAGCGCGAAGGATTCCGGGTAGCCGTTGCCGGTCAGCGCGCGCACCAGCGCATCCTGGTGCTGGCGCAGGTCGCCGCGCCGCCGCCACGCCGCCATCGACCGGCGCAGCTGGTCGGCCTGTCCCGGTGAAAAGCCGGCCGCGTCGATGGCCAACTGCATCACCTGCTCCTGGAAGATGGGCACACCCAGCGTGCGGCCCAATACCTTTTCGATGACCGGGTTGAAGTAAGTGGGCGGCTTGCCGGTGCGGCGGAAGGCCTCGCGCCGCTTCAGGTAGGGATGCACCATGCCGCCCTGGATCGGGCCGGGCCGCACGATGGCGACCTCCACCACCAGGTCGTAGTACTGGCGCGGCTGCAGCCGCGGCAGCATCGATTGCTGCGCGCGCGATTCGATCTGGAATACGCCGATGGTCTCGGCCTTGCAGATCATGTTGTAGGTGTCCGGGTCTTCCTTGGGGATGTCTTCCATCCGCGTCGGCAATGCGGCGCGCGCCGGGTCCGGGTTGGGGATCATCTCCAGCGCGCGCCGGATCGCCGACAGCATGCCCAGCGCCAGCACATCGACCTTGAGCAGGCCCAGCGACTCCAGGTCGTCCTTGTCCCACTGGATCACGCTGCGGTCGGCCATGGCCGCGTTCTCGATCGGCACCAGCCGCGACAGCTTGTGCTGCGCGATCACGAAACCGCCCACATGCTGCGACAGGTGGCGCGGAAAGCCGCGCAGCTGCGCGGTCAGGCTGGCCCACTGCTGCACCGCCGGCGATTCGGGATCGAGCCCGTAGCGGGCGATCTTCTCGACAAAGCCGCGGCCGCCGTCCCACCAGGCCTGGCCCTTGACCACCTGCTCCACCACGCTGGCGTCGATGCCCAGCGCGCGGCCCACGTCGCGCAATGCGCTGCGCGAGCGGTAGGTGATCAGCGACGCCGCCAGCGCTGCGCGGTGGCGGCCGTATTTCCTGTAGATGTACTGGATCACCTCTTCGCGCCGCTGGTGCTCGAAGTCCACGTCGATATCGGGCGGCTCATCGCGCTCGCGCGACAGGAAGCGGCCGAACAGCAGGTTGGCCTGCTCGGGACTGACCTCGGTCACATACAGGCAGAAGCACACCAGTGAATTGGCGGCCGAGCCGCGGCCCTGGCACAGGATGCCCTCCCCGCGCGCAAAGCGCACGATGTCGTGCACGGTCAGGAAGAAGGGTTCGTAGTGCTTTTCTTCGATCAACTGCAGTTCTTCTTCGAGCTGTTTCTCCCACTCCGGCTTCAGGCCGTTGGGGAAGCGTTCACGCTTGCCGCGCGTGACCTCCTTGCGCAGGTAGGAGATCGGCGTCTCGCCGGCCGGCACCAGTTCCTCGGGATATTCATAGCGCAGCATCCCCAGCGAGAAATCGCACGACTCTGCGATCTTCAGCGTCTGCGCCAGCGCCTCGCGCGGGTACAGGCGCGACAGCACCTGGCGCATGCGCAGGTGCTGCTCGGCATTGGGCGCCAGCGC
Source organism: Cupriavidus necator (assembly GCF_016127575.1). Lineage (NCBI taxonomy): Bacteria > Pseudomonadati > Pseudomonadota > Betaproteobacteria > Burkholderiales > Burkholderiaceae > Cupriavidus > Cupriavidus necator. The sequence goes on along the minus strand of NZ_CP066019.1, from coordinate 1,124,634 downwards.
CATGCCGCATTCGGCCAGCGGCTGGCCCAGCCGGATCGCGGCCAGCACATCGGACAGCGGCTTGCGCGAGCGCACGTGCATGGTGACCGCGCCGGCCGCCGCCAGCGGCACGCCGGTCTGTGCCGATACCGCTTCCAGGCGCGCGCGATGCAGTGCATCGGCATGGCCCTGCAACTGCTCCAGCGCGATCCAGGCGCGCTCGCCGAAGACCGCGCGGCACCACTCGGCCTGCTCTCGCAGCAGTTCAGGATCGGCGCAATAGTCGGGCAGCAGCAGCGCCACGCAGCCGGGCACGCCGCGCAGGTGCGCTTCATCAGCAGCGGGCGCGGCCAGGTCTTCGGGATGCAGCCGGTAGCTGCCCTTCTGCGCGCGCCGCCGGCCCAGCGTGATCAGCTCGCTCAGGTTGCCGAAGCCCTCGCGGTGCTGCGCGATCAGCACCAGCCGCAGCGGCGGGCGCGCCGAGCCATCGGCCGGGGTCAGGCTGAAGCGGCTGCCGATCAGCAGCGAGAAGGCATCGGCGGCGCGGGCCAGCGCCTGCAGCCGCTGGTGGCGGCTGGCGTGGGCATGGGGATCGTCAGCGCCGGCGTCAGGCTCTTCGTCATGGTCCAGCAGCGGCTCATCCACGCCCTCTTCGCCGCGTGCCGCGCTGCGCGCCACTGCATCGTGCAGGCGCTTGCGCAGCGTCTCGATGGCATCGTGCGCGCGCGCGGTGCCGGCCACCGAGCATTCATCGGTCAGCGCCAGCCCGCTGTAGCCCAGGCCGAAGGCGCGCTCGATCAGCTCGCCCGGGTGCGAGGCGCCGGTCAGGAAGGTGAAGTTGGAGATGCAGTGCAGCTCCACGTAATCCGGCAGCGCCGGCAGCAAACCCGGCAGCGAGGCAGGCAAGAACAGCGCGCTCATGCGAACAACCCGTGCAGGAACCAGCGGTACTCGCCGCCATCGTCCTGCGCCGCATGGCCCGGACGTTCGCGGAAGATCCAGCAGCGCAGGCCGTCGGCGCGCTCGGCGATAAAGTAGTCGCGCGTGGCCAGCGCGCCGTCCCACCAGCCGGCCTCGATGCGCTCAGGGCGGCTCAGCAGCGCCAGCGGGCCGCCGTGGCAGGGCCGGTGGCGCTGCACCGGCAGCGGCAGCGGTTGCGGCAGCAGCCACAGCGGGCGCTCCGGCTGCGGATCCGGCAGGCTGGCGGCCTTGTTGCCGCCGGGCTCGTCGACCGGGCACCAGCGGTTGGCGCGCTCGGGCCGGTGGTCGGCCAGCGGCCGCGGCTGCAGCACGTTGTCACGGCCCAGCCGCGCCATCAGCGTATCGAGCAGGCGGCCCAGGTCTTCCGGCGTGCCGCCGGGCTCGGGGAACAGCGCATCGCTGTGCGGCACGCATGCGGCCATCGCCTCAACGCGCAGCGCCAGGCCGGTCACCGGGGCGTGGAAATTGAGCTTGTCGAGCTTCTCGCGCAGCAGCCGCGACAGGTGCGCGGGGTCGCGGCTGGGCTGGGCCAGGCCCACCGGCACCTCGGTGCCGTCGGTGTCAACGCCGCGCCGGTAGCGCTCATGCTCCAGCACCAGCACGCAGCGCGTGACGCCGGCCTGCTGCACCGCCAGCCAGCCCGCCAGCGCCAGCAGCAGGCGCTGCGCGCCGGCCAGCACGCCCTCGGCGGATTCGATGCGGCCCGGCAGGTCCATGCGCTGCGCAAACGCGGGCGGCGCCACAAACCAGGCAAAGCGCGCCGGCGTGTCGCCATAAGCCTGGTCCAGCCGCGCCAGCAGCGCCGGGCCCAGCCGGCGCGTCAGGCCCGCGCGCGGCAGGCGCCGCACCTCGCCCAGCGTGCGGCAGCCGATGCCGTCCAGCCAGGCCGGATCGGCCAGCGCATGCAGCGCCTCCACCGGCAGGCGGTCCAGCAGCCGGTGCAGGCGTGCCATGCCCACCGCGCGGCGCCCGGGCCGCACCACGCCGCGCCGCGTGCGCCGCAGCGGCTGGCGCGCCAGCCACGCGGCGCCGTGCGCGGTCGGGCCTGAGCCCACCTGGGCAAAGGTGCCAAGCTGGCGCACGCAGGCACGCACCGCGCGGCACAGCGCGCGGTGGCCGCCAAACAGGCGCAGGCTGGCGGTGACGTCCAGCATCACCGTGGCCGACTCCGGTTCCTCGTCGACGGTCACGCCCGGCGTGAAATGCAGCAGCGCCAGCGCCACCGCCTCCATCAACGAAGCTTCCGCGGCCAGGTCGCGCTCCAGCTGCACGATGTCGGCCGACAGCGCCTGCACGCCGCCGCGGCGCATGCCGTAGCGCACGCCGAGCTGCATCGCCGGGCCGTTGGCCAGCACCACCTGCTCGCGCGCCATCACCGCCACCGGCAGCGCATGGTGCAGCGTGGCGGTGGCGGCAGGCGGGCTCACGGCGGGCGCCAGCTCAGGCCAGCTGGGCTGCAGGGCGTCCAGGGGCAGGCGCGGCAGGTGCACCGCGATCCAGTACGGCATCGGAAGAAGATGGAGAAGACGATTCAGACAAGGCAGGTGCTCCTGCCGGGACAGGCCAGGCGGCTGCGCGCGTGGCCGCTGCCATCCCGTCCAGGCGCAGCAGCAGCGGCGTGTCCCGCACCGGCCCGCGCCGCTTGTGGAAGGTGATCGACAGCACATTGCCGGGCAGCGGCGCCAGCAGCAGCCGCAGCACCGCCGGCGACGACTCGCGCAGCGCCGTGGCCGGGCGCAGCGCCCATGCCACCGCGTCGCCGGCCTGCGCCAGCACCTGCAGGCGGCGCAGCGCCTCGGGGCGGGCCGCGGGCAGCCAGACCAGCACGCCGCCAAAGGCCTGGCTGCGCAGCACCTGCTCGGCCGCCCACAGCATGTCGGCCTGCTGCGCGGCCTTGCCGGCGCCGGCCGGGGGACGCATCCAGTAGAGCTGGCGCGCCGGCAGGCCGGCCGCGGCCAGCCCCATCGCATTGGGCAGGTAAGGCGGCGCCACCAGCGCAATACGGCGCCCGGCCCCGGCCAGCGCGCCCAGCGCCGGCAGCAGCAGGCGCAGCTCGCCCGCTCCACCCTGCGCCGTCAGCAGCTCCGTCAGCCCGCCCGCCGGCCAGCCGCCGCCGGGCAGCTCGGCCGACAGCGCGTCATATCCGGTCGGGCATACCGCCGCACCGCCGGCACGGCCCAGCTGGCCGGCCCGCCACAGCCCGGGATAACGCTGCTCGAGCGCCGACAGCGCCTGCTGGCGCGAGACCGGGGGCGCCGGCGCAGGGAAAAGAAGGCCCTCCGCCGCCATGGGCGGGGCTGCGTGCGATTGCGCAGTCATGTGGAGTTGGCGTCGCTCGCCGGGGATGGCGAGGAACTAGTAGATTTACGATAACTGTATATTTATACAGTATCGGGTGCCAGCGCAAGGGGTAGCGGCAAGGGGTGGCCTGGGGGACACCGGGGAAGTGAGACGGGCGGGCGGCGGCCCGTCTTCATTTGCTCCACCCGGTTTCATTCCGGACGGCGGTCCGCAATAGAAAATAATTCGATAGCATTACTTTATTGAATAGAGGCTACTATCGAATGATACGCGCCTGGCTATCGGCGCGCCGATGTATCATACTAAGGCATGCATATATCAATGAAATAATGCTATGTCATTAGTTTCTCAGTGCCGCGACATGCGTGAAGCCAGAGGCAAGACCCTGACCGAGATCGGGCGGGTGCTGGGCATGGCAAGCCAGAACCTGTCGGCGATCCTGCTGGGGAAGAAGGACAGCCGCGCATCCACCCTCGAAGCCCTGGCGGCCGCCCTGGACGCAGAATGGGTCCTGGTGCCCAACGAGCGGGCACAGGAAGTCAGGCAAGTCCTGGAAGGCAAAGGCAGCGGGCCCGACCGCAGCGCCCGCAGCGCAGTCGACATCTTCCTGGACCAGGAATGAGCTACGAACTGCATCCGCGCTTTCTTGAGGTCCGGCTGTACGACCAGTTATGCGGCTACCTGTGCGAGGCCAGCGGCAATGTCCGGTTCGTGCCATCCGAAGCCTTCCGGGGCGACACGCGCCGCCCCACGCTGAGCCTGTCGATCAGCGTCCCGACCGAGGCCGGCCGCAAGGCCACCGCCGAGGTGCTGGACAACCCCTTCCATCCTGCCGTCTACAGCACGGGCCATGAACTGCCGCCCTACTTTGCCGGCCTGCTGCCCGAGGGCGAACTGCGCAAGCGGCTCGAGGCAACGCGGAGCAATCCCGATGACAAGGATGATTTCGGCATCCTGGCATCGGCCGGCAATGATCTCCCGGGGGCCGTCGTCATCGTGCCGGCGGACATCGGCGCGTTGCCGGAGTATGCGCGGACGTATGGCGTGACCGGCGGCGCGGACAACCTGGAAATTGCCGTGGTGGAGGGCGCCACCCAGGGCGCGGCCTCGGTGTCCGGCGTGCAGAACAAGCTGGCCCTGTCGACGGTGCTGCAGGACAAGCGCTACACTCTGCCAGCCAAGGGCAGGCTGTCCGACATCATCGCCAAGCTTCCTGCCAGGAACGATGATTCGCAGGTGTTCAACGAATCGATCTCGATGCAGCTCGCGGCTGCCGCCGGCGTCCATGTCGCGCCGACAAGAGTACTGCCCGTCTCGACCATCGAGGTCGAGGGACTGGTTGAATCGCTGGGCGAAAACCTGCACTACCTTGCGGTGGACAGGTTTGACCGCACCCCGGCCGGGCGTGTGCACGCCGAAGACGGCTGCCAGATGCTGGGCAGGATGCCAGCGAAGAAGTACGCCGGCATCGAGAGCTACATTCAGCTCGTTGCCGCCCTGTATCGCCTGAGCCCGAGCGGGGTCGAGCATGCGCGGCAGTTCTTCCTGCGCCAGGCGGTCAACACGCTGATCGGCAACAGCGATGCGCACCTGAAGAACTTCTCGGTGACCTATCACAACGGGGTCCTGCCAGAACTGTCACCGGCGTACGACATCGTCTGCGTGGCCGCGCTTCCCGGCTTTGCGACCTATGGCCAGAACGTTGCCATCGACAGGCGGCAGCGTGAAGAAACCCTGGCAACGTACGAGACCATCGCGGAGAAGGCCGGCGTCCCGCGGCGCATTGCGACCGCCGCCGTCAAGGAAGCCGTCGCGCTGGCGCATGCCAACTGGCCGCGCATGCTGGACGACCTGGACGCGCCGCAGGCGATCCGCAATATCGTTGCCGAGCGCCTGCAGACGCTGCCGCTTGCACGGGCCGCCAGGCCGGCCAGGTGAGGCGCCCGCCAGCCACCCTCACGGCGCCTGCATCGACACCCCGTAGCCGGCAAAGATGCGCGCCAGTTCGCCATTGCTGCGCAGCGCGCTCAACGCCTTTTCCAGCGCTTCGGCCAGTTCCCGCTCGCCTGCCTTGACCGCCATGCCGACGGCCCACCCGCGCTGCGGCAGCAGCGGCGCGCTGGGTTCCGTCGCGGCAAAGCGCGCCCCGGATTGCCCCGCGGCCTTGAGCGCGCTCTCGTATTGGGCGCGCGTCACCATCGCCGCCGCGATCTCGCCGGAGAACAGCGCGCGCAATGCCGCGTCGGCTTCGGGGTAGATCCTGACCTTGTCGCGCAAGGCGCCGCCCGCGCCGGACAGCAGCGCATTGGCCCCGGCCGAACCGGCTGCGGCGCCGGTCGGCTGCCCGGCCAGGTCTTCCAGGCCGCGCACCGCCGGCACGCGCTCGCGGTCCTGCACCAGCACGAAGGTCTCGCGGTAGTACGGCGCGAAGATCAGCGCCTTGTCGTTCTCGCGCATGAAGGCGCGGTCGACCGGCACGTGCAGCATTACGTCGGCCGGTCCGTAACCAAGGTAATGGCCGCGCCAGACCATGGCACGCAAGTCGTCAGCCATGCTTTCATCGGCATCGAACGGCATCAGCGCCACCGACAGGCCCAGCTCCTTGCCCAGTGCCCTGGCCAGGGCCACGTCGATGCCCGCGGCCTGACTGCCCGCGATCGCGGAGAACGGCGGCAAGCCTTTGTAGACCGCCACCTTGAGGGTGCCGGTCTGGCGGATCCTGGCCAGGTCGGCCTGGGCCGGTTGCGCGCAGAAGAGCGCGGCGGCAGCCAGCATGGCGCCGCACAGCCAGCGCACGGCGCCGGCCGGCGCCGCCGGCATGGGGGACACGGAATGCCTGGGGCCGCGGACAGGGCTGGCGGGCATGGGATGGCTCCTGGAAGATGCGTTGACCCGGCACTGCGGGCCGGGGCTGGACAACGTGAAGGACTGCCGGCGCAACCGCCTCTTACTCGTGGCGCGACTCCAGGTAGGTCTTGATGGCCCACACCGCCTCCTGGCTCAGCACGCCGTCGAACGGCGGCATGTAGACGCGGCCGTCGCGCGTGCGGCCCTTGCGCACGGTGGTGGTGTAGAACTGCGAGATCTCGCTCATGCATGCCTGCTTCTTCTTTGCATCCGCCAGCGAGACGCAGTCGCCGTCCAGCTTGCGCAGGTCCGGCGCGATGCCCCCTGACACCGCTTCCAGGCCATGGCAGCGCGCGCAGTTCTGGTTATAGGCCGAGCTGCCGATCCGCAGAGCCTCCTTGTGCGCATCACCGCTACGGTAGGGATTGTCCGGGCGCCATTCGTCGCCCAGTTGTGGTAACGCTTTGGTATCGACGGCCTGGGGCGTGACGTCGCCATGGGCCAGCACGGAGCCGGCCGGGAGGGCGGTCAGGGACGCGCAAAGCGCGAGCAAGGCAAGCAGGCGGCGCTGCGTTTTCATGGATGTCTCCTACAGTGGACGGGTCTTGGTTGTTTGCCCTGTTTCCGCAAGAGCCATACCAGCCAGCCGGACCAGGCCCGGAGGCGCCTGAAAGCAGGCTTCGCCGCGCCGCCATCGTTGTCTGAAACGCAGCATCGCGGCACGGGTGTCCCGGATTGCCACACCCTGGCAAGTGTTTTGCTTCATGACGCAACACTGTCGACCATGCGCCCGGCGAAGGCGCCGACAGCGACCCGCGCAAAGACCGCGGGCGGACTTTCCACAGGAGACAGAGAAATGACCTTCCAGCCGGAACCGGCCCGCCCCGCGGCGGGCGCCCCGGGTGACACAGGGCAGCCCGAGCGCGACCAACTGATTGCCCAGGCCCACCAGCGTTCCGAGTCCTATGGCCTGCGTCCCTATGAATCGCCCGACTTCTGCCCGGTGCTGCAGAGCGAGCTGAAAACGCGGATCGAGCGTAGCCAGTCGCTGTTCGCCTATGCGCTGCCGGTGATGGAAACGCTCTACGACCAGATCGTGAATACGCAGAGCATGGTCATCCTGACCGACGCCGATGGCCTGATCCTGCACTCGATGGGCGATGACGACTTTCTGGCCCGGGCCAACCAGGTCGCGCTGCGCCCGGGCGCGGAGTGGTCGGAAGCGCGCCGCGGCACCAACGCCATCGGCACGGCCCTGGCCGAGAACCGGGCCACGCTGGTACACGGCGCCGACCACTTCCTGGAGGCCAACCAGTTCCTGACCTGCTCGTGCATGACCATCCTCGACCCTTACGGCAAGACCGTGGGGGCGCTGGATGTGACCGGCGACCAGCGCGGTTTCCACAAGCACACCATGGCGCTGGTGCGGATGTCGGCGCAGATGATCGAGAACCAGCTGTTCGGCAACGCCTTCCGTGACATGGTGTGCATCCGCTTCCATTCGCGCGCGGAGTTCCTGGGCACGCTGGTCGAGGGCATCGTCTCCTTCACGCCCGGCGGGCGCTTCCTGTCAGCCAACCGCAGCGGGCAGTTCCAGCTTGGCCTGTCCAATGGCGCCCTGCATGCGCACACCTTCTCCTCGCTGTTCGGGCTGTCGATGTCGCAGCTGTTCGACGCGGTGCGCGCGGCTCATGCGGGCATCGTCCAGCTGCACCTGCCGAGCGGCGTCAAGGTCAGCGCCCGGGTCGAATGGAAGTCACCCGCCGCATCGCTGCCGGGCAACACCGATGCCGGCCAAGCAGTCCAGCCTGGCACGGCCGCCGCACCGCGCAGCCTGGCCGCAGGCCCCGCCCGCTCACCCGGGCTGGACGACCTGGACACGGGCGACGCGCAGATCCGCGCGGTCATCGGCAAGCTGCGCAAGGTCATCGGCAAGGATATTCCGGTGATGGTGCTGGGCGAGACCGGTACCGGCAAGGAACTGATGGCGCGCGCCATCCACGCCGACAGCCCGCGCCATGCCGGGCCCTTCATTGCCGTGAACTGCGCCTCCATCCCGGAAACCCTGATCGAGTCCGAGCTGTTCGGCTATGAAGAAGGCGCCTTCACCGGCGCCCGCAAGAAGGGCGGCATCGGCAAGATGCTGCTGGCCAACGGCGGCACGCTGTTCCTGGACGAGATCGGGGACATGCCGCTGCATCTGCAAGGACGGCTGCTGCGCGCGCTGCAGGAACGCGCGGTGTCGCCGCTGGGCAGCAGCAAGGTCATCCATGTCGACGTCTCGGTGGTATGCGCCACCAACCGCAACCTGCGTGACCTGGTCGCCAACGGCCAGTTCCGCGAAGACCTCTACTACCGCCTCAACGGGCTGGTGGTGCGGCTGCCGGCCCTGCGCGAGCGCGGCGACCTCGACGCGGTGGCCGCCAGGCTGCTGCGCCAGGACCAGGCGGGCGTGCAACCCGGCGAGCCGCCCCGCATCCGCGAGTCGGTGATGGAGATGTTCCGCCGCTACCACTGGCCGGGCAATATCCGCCAGCTGTGCAACCTGCTGCGCACCGCGCGGCTGATGGCCGAAGGCGAAGCTGAGATCACCGAGGACCACCTGCCCGACGACTTCCTCGATGACCTGCGCGAGCGCCAGGGGCATGCGGCGGTGCCCGCGGCCCATATGTTGCCGGGCGCGCAGCCCACGCGGCTGGCCGATGTCGAGGCCATGGCCATTGTCGCCACGGTCAAGGCGCACAACGGGAACATCTCTGCGGCGGCCAAGGCGCTGGGGATCTCGCGCAATACGGTCTACCGGAAAATGGAAGAGGCCCGCGGGCTGCCCCACCAGGCCGGCTGATTCGGGCCACGCACCAGGGCAGCCCCGCGCTCAGGCCAGCGGCTCGCCCTGCATCCACAGGTCTTCCAGCTCGCGCCAGGCGCGCTGCACGTTCAGCGGGTGGCGCGACTGGAAATGGCGCCAGTGCCGGAACGGCACCGCCGCCACGGCGTCATTGGCGCGCGAGGCATCGCTGCCCGCGGCCAGCGCGGCGCCGATTCCGTGCGCCAGCGCATCCAGGTAAGCCAGCGTCGGCGCCAGCGTCTGGGCGGGCGTGCCCGCCGCGGTGCCCACCACCGTGCGCGCCGGCAGCTCCTGCAGCCGCCGCAGCGCACGGCGCCACCCCTGCAGCGAGGCCTCGTGCATCTCCGGCACGCGCTCGCGGTAAGCCAGGCCACCCGCACACAGCAGCTGCAGCCGCGGCGCGTACAGCACCGTATCCGAGGCACTGTGCGCATTCGCATAAACCTGCACCTGCCAGGCGGTAGCGCCGGTGTGCAGCCAGCCATCGGGCTGCAGCGCGGGCTCCGGCAAGACTATCGCGGCGCCGCGCATGGTACCGCTGCCGAGCAGCGTCGCCATGCGGGCCAGGCAGGCCGCGCAGCGTTGCCGCATCAGCGCAGCCGTGGCGGCGGAGGCCAGGAACACGGGCCGGGGCCGCAGCCGTGCGAACGCGGCATTGGCCAGCACGTTCTCCGGGTGGGCATGCGTGTTGACCACCCAACGCACGGGCTGCGGCGTCAGCGCCCGGATGGCGCCGAGCAGCGCACCGCCCCACGCCGCCTGCGGCCCGGGGTCCACCACCAGCACGCCCGCACCGCTCAGGTGGACCAGGGTCGGCACCACTTCGGCGGCGTTGGCGCGCGCCACTTCGGCATTGCCGGCGCGGGCCACGTACACGCCTGGCTGCAGCCGCTCCAGCGTGACCCGCGTGCCGGCAGCGGCCGCCGGGCGCCAGCCGTTCATGGCCAGCGCAAGCGTGGCGCCAAGAAAGCCGCGCCGCGTCGTGGGCATCACCGCTGCCAGCCCGCGGCGCGGATCGCGGCCACCAGGGCGTCGCGCATGGCCCCTGCCGCCAGGTGTCCGCCGTCCACCCAGGCCAGCCTTGCGCCCGGCATGGCGGCCTGCAGGCGCAGCGCGTTGGCGGGACGGCAGACCTTGTCGGCGCGGCCATGCAGCAGCGTCACCGGCAGGCCATGCGCGCCGATGACCCGCGCCGCGCTGAGCAGGGCCGGCTTGCCCAGTCCGGCCCGGTTGCGCAGGTAGTGCGCCTGGATCCGGTATTTGTTCACCGCGGCCATGCGCTCAGGCCGCCGCTGCCGGCGCGAATGCGACGCAGGGGAAAGACCCAACCACGCCTGTTCGCTCGCCTGCCACGCCGCGGCAGTGTCCCGTTTTTGAACAGGCGTACCACTTTGCAACAGCCGTGACACAGTGAGCAGCCGCGCGCGCGCATCGGGCAAGCGCTCGCCCCATGCCTTGACGCAATGCAGCATGCGGCGGCCCCCATGGCGCGGTGAAAACAGCGCGAGCACATCGTCGCGGCCGGTCAGGAAGGAGCCGCGCAGGACCAGCGCCGCCACGGCGTGCGGGCATTGCGCCGCGTACGCCAGGGCAAGTGCTGCACCCCATGATCCGCCCACCACGCCCCAGCGCTCGATGCCCAGCGCGCGGCGCAGCTGCTCCAGGTCGGCCAGCAGCGCGCCCACGGTATTGCGGCGCAGGCAGCCGGCCGGCCTGGAGCGGCCGGCGCCGCGCTGGTCCGGCATCACCACGCGGTGCCGCCGCGGGTCGAACCACTGCGCCATGGCGGCAGAGCAGCCGCTGCCCGGCCCGCCATGCAGCACCAGCCACGGCTCGCCGTCCGCGGCGCCGGCCAGCCGCACATGCACGCGCTGGGCATCGGGCGTACGCAGGTGGAAGGTGGTGGCCGCGTCGGAAAAGCCGGCAGAAATCGTTGATGCGTCGGGCATGGATGTTGCCTTGAAGGGATGCGGCAGTCGGGCGGCAGCCAGGCGCCGCTGCACAACGATATTCACTAACCATGCCACCCAAGGAGAGAGACATGCGCTGGACCACCCCCGCCTACACCGAGCTGCGGCTTGGCTTTGAAATCACGATGTACATCGCCAACCGCTGAGGGTGCCGCGGTGCCGCGGCGCCTGCGACCGGCGCTGCGCCGACAGGCAAGCCGCGGACCGCAAGCACAACCAACGCAGGCAGACGCCAGGCCTGGCGCCTGCCCCGTGAAGCATGACCCAACACCAAGCGCTCACGCCATGACAAGCATCCGGGTACTGGGGTCGGCCGCCGGCGGCGGCTTTCCGCAGTGGAACTGCAACTGCCACAACTGCGACGGCGTGCGCCGCGGCACGGTGCGCGCCACGCCGCGCACGCAATCCTCGATCGCGCTGACGGGCGACGGGCCTGATGCCATCCTGGTCAATGCCTCGCCCGATATCCTGCAGCAGCTGCGCCAGGCACCCGCGCTGCAGCCCGCGCGCGCGCCGCGCGACACCGCCATCGCCGCGGTCGTGCTGATGGATGCGCAGATCGACCACGTCACCGGCCTGCTGATGCTGCGCGAACACCGCGAGGCGCTGCCGCTCTATGCCACCGCCGCCGTGCTGGACGACCTGGGCGCCGCCTTCCCGCTGACGCGCATCCTGTCGCACTACTGCGGACTGCGGACGCATGCCCTGCCCTGCGACGGCACCGCGTTTTCAGTCCCGCCGCTGGACGGCCTGACACTGACGGCGATACCGCTGGAGAGCAAGGCCCCGCCCTACTCGCCCAACCGCCACGCGCCGCGCGCGGGCGACAACATCGGCCTGCGCATCGAAGACCGCCGCAGCGGCCGCAGCGCCTTCTATGCGCCCGGCCTGGGCCGCATCGACGACCACGTCTTTGCCGAGCTGCACAGCGCCGACATCGTGCTGGTCGACGGCACCTTCTGGCGCGACGACGAGATGCAGGCGCCTGGCTTCTCGGGCAAGAGCGCCGCCGACATGGGCCACCTGGCCCTGTCGGGACCCGGCGGCATGATCGAGGTCCTGGAGCGGCTGCCCGCCAGCCGCAAGATTCTTATCCATATCAACAATACCAACCCGGTGCTGGTGGAAGACTCGCCCGAGCGCGCAGAGCTGGCGCGGCATGGCATCGAGGTGGCGTACGACGGCATGGAAATCGCCCTATGACAACTGCCATCCTCCCCATCCCCCCCATCGCCTGGACCGAGGCCGAGTTCGAGGCCCGCCTGCGCGCCATGGAAAGCGGCTACCACATCCACCATCCCTTCAACCAGCGCATGGCGGCAGGCCAGTGTTCGCCCGCGCAGATCCGCGCATGGGTGGCCAACCGCTTCTACTATCAGGACAACATCCCGCTGAAGGACGCCGCCATCCTGTCCAATTGCCCCGAGCGCGACACCCGCCGCGAGTGGGTGGTGCGCATCCTTGACCACGACGGCACCGACACCCAGCCCGGCGGCATCGAGGCCTGGCTGCGCCTGGGCCAGGCGGTGGGCCTGGAGCGCGAAGCACTGCTGAGCCACCGGCACGTGCTGCCCGGGGTGCGCTTTGCCGTCGATGCCTACGTCAACTTTGCGCGCCGCGCACCGTGGCAGGAAGCCGTGTGCTCGTCGCTGACGGAGATGTTCGCGCCCGCAATCCACAAGGAACGCCTGGCCGGCTGGCCCACGCATTACCCGTGGATCGAGGCCGCCGGGCTGGACTACTTCCGCTCTCGCATTCCGCTCGCGCAGCGCGACGTGGACCATGGCCTGCGCGTGACGCTGGGCCATTTCCGCAGCGCGGCGCAACAGCAGCGCGCCCTCGACATCCTGCAGTTCAAGCTCGACGTGCTCTGGTCGATGCTCGACGCCATCCAGCAAGCCAACCCATGACAGCCAGCACGCAAGACCTCGCCAGACCGACCCTGCACCGGACCTTTCGCCTGCAATGGGAAGCCTCCCAGCAAAGCTGGGTGCTGCTGTACCCGGAAGGCATGGTCACCCTCAACGACAGCGCCGCCGCGATCCTGCAGCGCTGCGACGGCAGCCACACGCTGGACATGCTGATCGACGACCTGCAGGCCGCGTTTGGCGTGCAGGGAATCGCCCCGGAGGTACATGCCTTTGTCAAACATGCGATCGAACGCGGCTGGCTGGTCTGAGGCCGCGCCCGGCCCGCCGCTGTGGCTGCTGGCCGAGCTGACCTACCGCTGCCCGCTGCATTGCGCCTTCTGCTCCAACCCGGTGGACTATGCCCGGCATACGGCCGAGCTGAGCACCGTGCAATGGTGCGACGTGTTCAGCCAGGCGCGGGCGCTGGGCGCGGTGCAGCTCGGGCTGTCCGGCGGCGAACCACTGCTGCGCAAGGACCTTGAAGTACTGGTCAGGCATGCGCATGGCCTGGGCTTCTACACCAACCTCATCACCTCGGGCGTGGGCCTGACCGACGCCCGCCTTGCCGCCCTGCGCGACGCCGGCCTGGACCATATCCAGCTGTCGTTCCAGGACTCCACCCGCGAGCTCAACGACTTCCTGTCCAGCACCCGCACCTTCGACCTGAAGCAGCGCGTGGCGCGCATGATCAAGGCGCACGGCTATCCGATGGTGATGAACTGCGTGCTGCACCGGCATAACCTGCCGCATGTCGGCACCATCATCGAGATGGCCCTGCAGATGGGCGCCGAATACCTGGAACTGGCCAACACGCAGTACTACGGCTGGGCCTGGGAGAACCGGCTGGCGCTGCTGCCCACCCATGAGCAGCTGCGCGAGGCCGAGGCCGTGGTCCGGCAGTACCGCGCGCGCATCGGCAGGCAATGCCAGATCCTGTTCGTCGTGCCTGATTACTTCGAGGCGCGGCCCAAGAAGTGCATGAACGGCTGGGGCACCACCTTCCTTGGCGTGGCGCCGGACGGCACCGCGCTGCCCTGCCACGCGGCGCGCATGCTGCCGGGCCTGGCGCTGCCCAATGTCGCCACGCAGGGGCTGCGCGAGATCTGGACCGAAAGCGATGCCTTCCGCCGTTTCCGCGGCACGCAGTGGATGCAGGAACCCTGCCGTTCCTGCGACCAGCGCGAGCAGGACTACGGCGGCTGCCGCTGCCAGGCGTTCCTGGTCACCGGCGACGCCACCGCCACGGACCCGGTGTGCGAGCGCTCCGGCGCGCACGACAAGGTCAGCGAGATCGTGCTGCAGGGCCGGCTGGCCGTGGCGCAGGCACGCGAGCAAGCGATGGTATTTCGCAGCGATGGCAACTCGCTGCGGCTGAGCAGCGGCCAGCGCTAAGAAAGGAAAAACCCCGGCATGGCAGGCGCCAGCCGGGGTTCCTTGCCGGCATGCCGGCATCGTCAAGACAGTCGCCGGCCTCAGCTGGCACTCAACACCCACTCCGCCAGTTTCTTCGCATCGTCCTCAGCAAGGCTGCCATGCGGCGGCATCGGAATCCGCCCCCACGCGCCCTTGCCGCCTTCGCGGATCTTCTTTGCCAGCCGCTCCGCCGCCTGGCTGTCGCCCTTGTACTTGGCAGCCACCTCGGCAAACCCCGGGCCCACCAGCTTTGACTGCATGCCATGGCAGGAAAAGCAGCCGCTCTTGTCGGCCAGGGCCTGCATGTCGGCGGCCGTGCCGGCCAGCGCCGCGCCCGGCAGCAGCGCCGAAGCCACCGCCAGCGCCATCCATTCCTTCTTCATACCTGAGTCCCGTTTCATCCTGTTGCACCCGCGCCCGGCGCCCGCATCGCACCCATGATGCGATGCGGGCGCCTGGCAGTGTCATCTCCCGCCAGCTCAGCTCTTGTGCAGCTTGAACACCCACACCGAGCCGCCCTGCTCCAGGAAGTTCACGCGCTTGGCCACCTCGCCGCCCCACAGCGGCACCGCGCCGCCCCAGCCGGACACCACCGCCACGTACTGCTCGCCGTTCTCTTCCCAGGTGACCGGGGGCGCCACCACGCCGCTGCCGGTCTGGAACTGCCACAGCTCCTTGCCGGTCCTGGCGTCGGCCGCCTTCAGGTAGCCTTCCGGCGTGCCCCAGAACACCAGCCCGCCGGCGGTGGTCATCACCCCGCCCCACAGCGGCGCGCTGTTCTTGACCTCCCACATGATCTTGCCGCTCTTGGGGTTGATGGCCCGCAGCGTGCCGATATAGTCCTCGTTCAGCGGACGGATGGTGAAACCCGCGCCCAGGAAGGCAGCGCCCTTCTTGTAGCTGATGGGCTCGTTCCAGATATCCATGCCCCACTCGTTGGCGGGCACGTAGAACAGGCCGGTCTGCGGGCTGTAGGCCATCGGCTGCTGGTTCTTGCCGCCAAGGAAGCCCGGCGCGGCAAACACGGACTTGCCCTTCTTCTCGTCGCTGCCGGCGGCGGGGTCGCCGGGGCGGCCTTCGGCGATGTAGTTGGGGCGGCCGCTCTTCAGGTCGATGCCGGTGGCCCAGGTGATCTTCCTGACGAAGGGGAAGGCGTTGACCAGCTTGCCGCTGGCCGCGTCGTTGACGTAGAAGAAGCCATTGCGGTCGGCCTTGCCGCCCATGCGCTTGCCGTCCAGGTCGAAGGTCACGAACTCATTGACGCCATCGAAATCCCAGCCGTCGTTCGGGGTGTTCTGGTAGTGCCAGGCGATCTTGCCGGTGGCGGGATCCAGCGCCACCGTCGAGGCCGAGTAGAGGTTGTCGCCCTTGCGGATATGGCTGTTCCACGGCCCCGGATTGCCGGTGCCGAAGTACACCAGCCCGGTGGCCGGATCGTAGGTGCCGCCCAGCCAGGTGGCGGCGCCGCCGGTCTTCCAGGTCTCGCCCGGCCAGCTTGCGTTGGCGGTGCCGGTCACGCCGTTCTCGGTCTTGTTGCCGTCCTTGTCGTACTTGTAGCCCATATGGCCTTCGACCACCGGCCGCGACCACACCAGCTGCCCGGTCTTGGCATCGCGTGCGTCGACCCGGCCCACCACGCCGAACTCGCCGCCCGAGATGCCGGTCAGCACCATGCCCTTGACGATCATGGGCGCCGCCGTGTACGAATAGCCGGCGGCGTAGTCCTCCAGCTTCTCCTTCCACACCACCTTGCCGGTCTTCTGGTCCAGCGCCACCAGCTGCGCATCGAGCGTGCCGAAGATCACCAGGTTGTCGTAGAGTGCCGCACCGCGGTTCACCACGTCGCAGCACGGCATGATGCCTTCGGGCAGCCGGTGCTCATACTTCCAGAGCTTGCGCCCGGTCTTCAGGTCCAGCGCATAGATGCGCGAATACGAGGCCGTCACGAACATCTTGCCGTCATGGATCAGCGGCTGCGATTCCTGCCCGCGCTGCTTCTCGCCGCCAAACGAGAACGACCACGCCGGCACCAGCTGCCCGACGTTCTTCGTATTGATGCGCGACAGCGTGGAATAGCGCTGGCCTTGCGGGCCCATGCCCCACGACAACACATCGCCGGGGCTCTTTGCGTCGTTCTCGATCATGGCATCGGTCACAGCCGCCTGCGCGGCCAGACTGGCCGCGGCAGCCGCAACCGCCATCACTACTCGTAACGTCCTCATTGCCATCTCCTCTCTTGTTTTGGGTTTCCCAGGTGCGCCACTGCGCCACCCACCAGACACGCCTTTGGCAATTCCCATGCCAGTCGCATCCCCGCACCAGCACGCCGGTTGCGGCCCGGTTGCGTGATGACGGCCGTGCCAGCGCGCAACACTGCGTTGCAGTTGCTCCAGAACTGAACAGCCCGCCTCGGCTGGCCAGCGTCAGTGGCCAAGCGCGGCTTCCTCACGCGCAGGGTAGAGATGGCCGACGTTGCGCAGGTACTCCGCGGGCATCGCGGCCCAGTGCGCGTAGGGCTGCGGCACCGGCATCGCCATGACCTCGGCCAGGTCCCGCCCCTGCGCCGCGGCCTCGCGCAGGCGCGTGTCCAGCCATTGCAGGTAGCCGCGCGTCTGCGCGATGGCCTCAGCGCCGCCGCCGGCCGCAGGCACTGGCCCGTGGCTGGGGACCAGCACGCGCGCCCCGCTGTCGGCCAGCAGCGCCTGCAGCCGGCCCAGGCTGGCCAGCCAGCGGCCGATATCCGCGTGCGGCGTGGTCGGAATGCGTTGCCGGAACACCAGCCCGCCGGCAAAGACCACGCCCGCGCTGTGGTCCAGCACCACCAGGTCGTCGCCGGTATGGCCGTCCAGGCGCACCATCTCCAGCGTATGGCGCCCGATCGTGAGCCGGCCCGGCGCCAGCGCGTGCGCAGCCGGCACGGGCTCGGTGCCGCGCATCCAGTCGCCGCACAGGCGGTAGAGGTTGTCGGCATAAGCGGCGCCCTCGCGCCGCGCCCCGTCGATGGTGCCGGCCAGGGCGCTGCCGCCCACATCGGCATAGGCCTGGTTGCCGAAGAAATAGTCGGGATGCAGGTTCAGGTTCAGCACCAGCCGCACCGGGGCGGCCGTGACCGATGCAATCGCCTTGCGCTGCTGCTCGCCATACAGCCGCGACGGGCCGGTGTTGATAACCACTATGCCGTCGCCGGTGTCGATGAACGCCGTATTGATGATGTTGCAGCCGTTGCCGGGCGCGAAGTCGGCATTGGCGCCTTCCAGCAGCCACACGCCCGCGGCGATCTCGCGCGGGGCCAGGCGATAGTCAGGAGGCTGCAGCGCAGCCTGCTGGGCGAATGCCGGCGGCACGGGCTGGCCCGCCAGGCATAGCAGCAACCACAGTAGCAATCGCCGCTTCATGGTGACACCCGCGCCGCGATGCGGTTGCCGTTGTTGTCGTGGCCGGCCACCGTCATGCCCGGCGGCACGGCATCGCGCAGGTCGAAGGAGAAGATCGGATTCTCGGCAACCGGCTCATGCAGCGTCAGGCGCAGCAGCGGCTGCCGGGCCGCGTCGGCAAGAACCAGGGTCTCGATGTGGAACGCCGGGATGCCCGCTGCCAGTCCGGTATCCATCGGATGCATCACGCGCAGCCGCACGCGTGCCGCGGCCCCGCCGAAGCCCGGGAACACGCGCGCGTCCACGCGATTGAGCGTGCGGCTCCAGCTGCCGTCGCGGCGGGTGGCGCCGGGCACCGTACAGCCCCCGCCGCCGGCATTGACCAGCACGCTGCCGACATGCCAGGTGCCATCGCGCGTGCGCGCCGCCACCCGCACCGGCGAAGCCTGTTCCAGCTTGAAGCGGAACGACAGCGACGGGCGCACCCGCAGCGGTTCGAACGCCAGCACCTCGCGGATCGGGTTGCGGTCGACCGCCACCACGATGCGATCCACTTCGCCCAGCGCCGAGGCATCGAAGGCGATCGGCACGCGCATGGGGTCTTCCGCAAACGCCGGCCCGGTCACCCTGACGCGGCTGTCGAACACCACCGGGCCAGACTGCAGCAGCTCCTTGTGGATCCAGGCCCATTGCGGCGACTGCAGCGGATCGCTGTGCGCGATGACGGCGCCCGCTGCCCCGGCAGCCGCTACCGCCGCACTGGCCAGGCCCAGTGCGGCCGCCATCAGCAGGAGCATGCCCCACGTCCGCCGCCTCATGCCTGCTGCCCCCGGCGCGCCATGCCGCGCTGCGGGTCGTAGCCCTGCAGCGCCAGCGCGAAGAACACCACCGCGCTGCCCGCCACCACCGCCAGGCTCAGCGGCGCCACCTGCCCGTACAGCGCAAAGCGGATCGCCTCGACCGCGTGGGTGAACGGATTGAAGCGGGCCAGCTGGTACACCAGCTCCGCGCCCGACTCCTGCAGCTTCCACAGTGGATACAGCGCCGAGCTGATGAAGAACATCGGGAAGATCACGAAGTTCATGGTGCCGGCAAAGTTCTCGAGCTGGCGCACATGAACCGACAGCAGCAGGCCCAGCGCACCCAGCATCAGCGCGGCCAGCGCCATGGCGCCCGTCGCCGCCAGCAGGTGCAGGGACTCGAAGCGGATGCCGAAGGCCATCGCCACCAGCAGGAACGCGGCCATCTGCAGCAGCGACAGCACCGTACCCGCCGCCAGCTTGCAAGCCAGCAGCCAGCCCCGCGGCAGCGGCGCGGTCAGCAGCAGCCGCATCACGCCCATCTCGCGGTCGTACACCATGGCCAGCGACGACTGCATGCCGTTGAACAGCGCGATCATGCCCAGCAGTCCGGGCGCCACGTAGACCTTGTATTCGATGTAGGTGTCGTAGGGCGGCGCAATGGCGACGCCCAGCGCGTTCTGGAAGCCCGCGGCAAACACCAGCAGCCACAGCAGCGGGCGCACCAGCGACGACAGCAGGCGCCCGGGCTGGCGCAGGTACTTGCGCAGCTCGCGCCCGCAAACCGCGCGCAGCGCGCGCCAGCGATGGATCAGGATGGAGGCCATGGGTGCGCTACGCGGATGGGGCCCGGCACGCCGTGTCGGCTTCATCGGCGCCCAGGGTGTCGAGGTTGTTCTTCGGATGCAACACGCCTTCCACCGGGGCCATGCCGGCCACGCCGTCGGGGTGGGCCAGCAACACCGGCTGGCGCAGCTGGCGGTCCCAGCGGCGGAACGACAGCGGCGGCCCCTTGAAGCCGTCCACCACCACCTGCCCGGCGGCAAGCGCCTGCGCCTGTCCGGCAAACCCGGCCCCGGGCAGGCGCGCCACGCTCTCGGCAATGGCCTTGACCGCCACCCAGGCAGCCCAGTCGTAGCCGGTCATCGGACGGCCCGCCGCGCGCATGAAGCGCCGGTTGAGCTGCGGCCCGCCATTGCGCTCCCAGGCCCAGTGCCACGCCTGCGCGCCCAGCCCGCCGGCGCCCACCACCGGGCGCGGCAGCAGCGTGGCGTAGGGCACGCCGCGGGCGAACTCGCCGTCGGCATCGGCCACCACCACCACGTCATAGTCCACGCCGCCGGTCAGCAGGCCGAGGTTGGCCTGGTCGCGCTCACGCGGGTCGTTGGACAGCCGGAAGGCGCGCTGCGCCGACCAGGCAATGCCAAAGCGCCGCGCCGACGCCACCAGCGCGTCGCGCTGCGCCGCATCGGCCGCGGACGGGCCGCTCAGCAGCAGGGCGCGGCGCCATTTGCGCAGTGCCAGGTACTGCATCAGCGCATCCGCGCGCATGCGCAGGCTGGGCAGCGTGTGCAGCAGCACCGGCGCGCAGCCGGCGCCGCGCAACGCGTCGTCGTCGGCCGACACGTTGAACAACAAGGCCTCGCCCGGCTTGACCGCGCCCGTGGCCGCCCTGACCGATGCCGGCGGCAGGTCCAGCAGGATATAGCGCGTGCCCTGCCGCGCCAGCGCCGCGACCAGCGGGGCCACCTCGGCTTCAGTGCGGGCTTCCTGTGCTTCCAGCCTGAGCGACTGGCCCGCGGCCCCGAGCGCCACGCGCGCTTCGGCGGCCGCCACCTGGGCGCCGTCGAGCGCACGGCCCTGCGGCTGGCCGGGATAGCGCTGCGCCAGGCGCCGGGGCGCATAGCGCGCGTCGTCGGCCTGCGACACGACCGCCACGCGCACCTCGGCAGCGTGCACCGCGGCAGGCAGCCACCCCAGCGCCACGGCGCCCAGCCCGGCACGCCACCACTGCCACCACGCACGCGAGCGCTCAGTCATCGATCGCCACCGAATGCGGCACCCGGCCCGCCTTGAGCGTGGCCACCGCCTTGCGGCTGGCGGTGGCCACCACGCTGACATCGTCGGACAGGCCGTTGGCGACATACAGCCGCGCGTTGTCGCGGCTCAGCGCCAGCCCCCATGCGCGGCGGCCGACCAGCACATAGTCCTGCACCCGGCGCGACGCCACCTCGACCACCGCGACATGGTTGGCGCGGCCGAGCCCGATATAGGCGCGCGTGCCGTCGCCGCTGGCCGCCATGCCCACCGGGGTCACGTCCTCGGCGCGAAAGCCCCGCGGCGCGAAGGCGATGGTCTGGGCCACCTCGAAGGTATCGGTACGGATCACGCTGACGCTGGCCGAGAGCTCGTTGGATACCCACAGCTCCTTGCCGTCGCGCACCAGCAGCAGCC
Source organism: Cupriavidus necator (assembly GCF_016127575.1). Classification (NCBI taxonomy): domain Bacteria; kingdom Pseudomonadati; phylum Pseudomonadota; class Betaproteobacteria; order Burkholderiales; family Burkholderiaceae; genus Cupriavidus; species Cupriavidus necator. The sequence goes on along the minus strand of NZ_CP066019.1, from coordinate 1,103,757 downwards.
GCCGCGGCCGGTTGCCGACCTGGATATTGCGGATCACCTTGCGCGAGGCCACGTCGATGACATGGACCAGGTTGGCCACCTCCGAGGTCACGTACACATGCCTGCCGTCGGCGCTGACCTTGACGCCCTCCGGCTCCTCGCCCACCCTGACCGCGAACACGCGCTTGCCCGACGCCGTGTCGTAGGCCGACAGCAGCCCGTCCTCTTCATTCGAGACATAGAGCGTGCGGCCGTCCTGGCTGAGATCGAACAACTCCGGATCATCCCCCACCGGCAGCGATGCCACGGTCTTGCGGCTGGCCACGTCGACCACATCCACCCGGTTGTCGTCGCTGCAGGCCACGTACAGGCGCGTCCGGTCGGGCGACAGTTGCAGGTGGCGCGGGCGCTTGCACTGCCGCCATACCGCGACCAGCTGCCGGCTGCGGGCATCGAAGACGGCGAGGGCATCGTCCTTCTCGCTCGAGACAAAGACCTGGTTGCCAGCCTGGCCGGCGGGTCGCGCGGCCCCGCCCTGCGCGCCTTCGGCCAGGCCGGCGGCAACCAGCAGCGTCGTGACCAGCAGCAAGGCGCCGGCAAACCAGCGGGGAGATGGCATCTTGTTCATGCGGGTACGCGCCTCGCGGCCGGGTCAGTGACAGGGGCCCGCGGCGTCATGGCCAGGAAAGCGCCCTCCAGGGTGTCGCACGCAGCGGCGCCGCGCAGTGCGGCCGGGGTGCCGTCGAAACGCACCATGCCGCGGTCCAGCACGATCACGCGGTCGGCGTGCTCCACCTCCTGCACCAGGTGGGTGGCCCACAGCACGCCGGCCTGCGCCCGCGCCGTCAGGCGCCGCGCATCGGCCACCAGTTGCGCGCGCGAGGCCGGGTCCAGCCCCACCGTCGGCTCGTCCAGCAGCAGCATGGCCGGTTCATGCAGCAGCGCGCGCGCCAGTTCCACCTTGCGCCGGTTGCCGCCCGAAAGCTCGCGCACCGGTGCGCGCGCACGCGCCGCCAGCCCGAAGTCATCGAGCAGCCGGGCGATGCGCAGCGCCGCCACGCCGCGCGGCAGCCCGTGCAGGTCCGCGTGAAAGCGCAGGTTGGCCAGCACCGGCAGGTCCAGGTCGATGGCCGGCTGCTGGAACACGATGCCCAGCCGCGCCAGCGCGCGCACCGGATCGCGCCGCATGTCGCTGCCCATGACCGTGACCTGCCCGGTATCGGCCACGAACAGGCCGCTGAGGATCTGGAACAGCGTCGTCTTGCCCGCCCCGTTGGGGCCGAGCAGTGCCACGAACTCGCCGCGCCGCACGCTGAGCGAGACCCCATCCAGGGCCACGCGGCTGCCAAAGGCCTTGCGCACGGCATCGCAGCACAGCGCCGGCGGCGCTTGCATGGCCATCACAGCTGCCCCCTGGGCCGCGCGGTGCCCACGCGCTCGGCAAAGCTCCGCTCGGTCTCCCACGCATGGCGCAGGAAGTCATCGTATTGCGCGGTATTCAGGTAGGTCAGCTCCTGGTCGTACCTGGCCAGTTCCGCAAGGTGGCGCGGCTGCTGCATCGCGGCACGGAATGCGTCATGCAGGCGGCGGACGATTGCCGGATCGGTGCCGCGCGGCACGCCGATGCCGTAGGGCGAGTTATGAACCGCATCGGCAAAGCCCAGCTCGCTTACCGTCGGCACCTCGGGCCAGCGCGGTGAGCGCTGCGCGCTGAACACGGCCAGCAAGCGCAGCTTGCCGGTCTCGACGAAAGGCGCGAAGCCGGTGGAATTGACCCCCGCCATCAGCGAACCGTTGGCCACCGCCAGCATCTGGTCAGCGGTGCCGTGATACGGCACGTGGATATAGCGCACGCCGCTGCGCCCGAGCACGTCCTCCATCGCCAGATGGGCGGTGGTGCCGATGCCGGTGGAGCCCACGGTCAGCTCGCCCGGATGCGCGCGGCCCCAGGCGACCAGGTCGCGCAGCGAGCGTAACGGGCTGTCTGCGGGCACCACGATGCCGAAGGTATAGCCCGAGATCATCAGCACCGGCTGGATGTCGCGCAGCGGCTGCCAGGCGGTCTTCTGCTGATGCGGGAAGCGATATACCGTCAGCGGCAGCTGGCCGATGGTGTAGCCGTCCGGCCGCGCCGCGGCAAGCAAGCCTCCCACCAGCGTGCCGCCGGCGCCCGGCCGGTTCTCCACCACGACCGGCTGCCCCAGCTCGCGCCCGGCCAGCTCCGCCAGGATGCGCATGGAGATATCGGTGGCGCCGCCCGCTGGCCATGGCACCACCAGCGTGATCGGCCGCGACGGATACCCGTGCGCGCCCTCGGCCAGCGCTGCGCCCGCATGGACCAGGCCGAGGCACGGCAACAGCAGGCAGGCAAGGCAGCGACCAAGGCGGCGGAACATGGCTAAGCACCAGGCAGAGTGTTGATGCAGGTGAACAGAGCAAGGCCGATACCATGTGCAGCGCAGCATCAGGCCGCGCTCCATGCCAGCCGTTGCCTGGCCGCGCCGGACGCACTGCCGGACGCTGCAGCCAGGCCGTGCCTTGTGCGGTGCGCTGCGAACGACTGTCCCATGGTTGAGCACCGGCCCGCTGCTTGTGTCCGCAGCTGTCCTGTTTTGTGACAGGCATCGGCGCAAGGCGGGTTCGGCCAGCGCGTTCCCGGGCCGCTCACCGCGCAAGTGCCGGACTCCCGATGCACGGTACGAAACCTGCTCAGCTCCGGGCAGGCGCTACCCAATGCAGGTATCGCGCCGCTTATCCGGAGGAGACGGAACCATGCCAGCCAACCCGCGCCCCGCACCGCCAGGGCAGGCGCCGCGCGACACCGTGGCTTGCCGCCGCAGGACCAGCCGCGGCGCCGCCACCGCGATTGCCATGGCGGTCGCCCTGATGACCCAGCGGCCCGCTGTTGCGCAGCACGACACCGCTGTCCCAAACCAGGACAGCGCCATGCTGCCGGAAGTCCTGGTGGTGGCCGCCGCGCCGCTGCCAGGCATCGGCGTCGACAGCGACCTGGTGCCCTACACCGTGCAGACCGTGCGCGGCGACGACCTGGATCGGTCGCGCGCCGGCAACCTGGCCGAGTACCTGTCCCGCAACCTGGCCGGCGTCAACGTCAACGACATCCAGGGCAGCCCGTTCCAGACCGACATCACCTACCGCGGCTTCCGTGCCTCATCCATTCCGGGCGTGCCGCAGGGACTGTCGGTCTACCTGGACGGCATCCGCGTCAACGAGCCCTTCGGCGACGTGGTCAGCTGGGACATGATCCCGGAAGCCGCGCTGGCGAGCGTGTCGCTGGTGTCCAGCGCCAACCCGGCCTACGGCCTCAATACCCTGGGCGGGGCGCTGGCCATGACCACTCGTTCCGGGCTGGACTCGCCCGGCTTCGAGGCCGACCTGTCCTACGGCAGCGGCGCCCGCAAGCGCGCCGACCTGTCCGGCGGCGTGCGCAGCGACAGCGGCTGGCACGCATTCGCGGCCGGCACCCTGTTTCAGGAGCATGGCTGGCGTGACCAGTCGGGCGGCCGGCTTGGCAACGTCTTCGCCAAGGCTGGCTATGCGGGCGACACTGACAGCTTGGACGTCTCCGTGCTGCACGGCCGCAGCACGCTGACCGGCAACGGGCTGGTGCCCAGCTTCCACGCCAGCGCCAATGGCACGCTGCCAGACCTCTACCAGGCCAACCGCCACGCCGTGTACACCTACCCCGACCAGACCCGCAACCAGGTGACCCAGGTCGTCGTCAACGGCCGCCACTGGTTCGACGACAAGACCAGCGCCGCCGCGCTGGCCTACGTGCGCACCAGCCGCCGCGACACCACCAACGGCGATGTCAACCCCGCCTACGAGGCCTATGCCGAAGACTGCGAGGACGGCTTTGCGCCCGACGGCAGCCCGCTCGGCGCCGACTGCGGCATGACCCGGGCCGAAGGCGCCGCGCTGCATCCCGCCGTGATCAACACCACCCATATGTGGCAGCAGACCGTCGGCATGGCGCTGAGCATGGCCAGGGAGACCGACCGCCACCTGCTCAACGCCGGCCTGACCCTGGACCGCAGCCGCCTGACCTATTCGCAGTACGCGCAGCCTGGCACCTTCACCGACGACCGCGGCGCCGTGGCCGACCCGGACGCCCCCAATGCCCTGTTCTCCGGCGTCGGCGGCAGCTCGCGCATGCTCGGCCTGTACCTGTCCGACACCTGGTCGCTGACCCCCAGCACCTTCCTGACCGCCTCGGCCAGGTGGAACCACGTCGAGGTAAGCAATACCCTGCGCAACAGCGACGGCAGCGGACAGCCGCGCGAAAGCTTTACCTACCGCCGCCTCAACCCCGCGCTGGGACTCTCGCAGAAGCTGGGCGGCGGCGTCACCGTGTTCGGGGGCTACGCGCAGAACAACCGCGTACCGACCGTGCTCGAACTCGGCTGCGCCGACCCGACGCGGCCCTGCCGCCTGCCGGCCGGCCTGCAGGCCGATCCCTACCTGAAGCAGGTGGTCTCACACTCCTATGAAGCAGGCGTGCGCTGGCACCGCGGCAAGGACACCGAAGTCACCGCGTCGCTCTACCGCGTCGACAATCACGACGACATCCTCTTCCTGCGCGCGCCGAACACCCAGCTCGGCTACTTCGCCAACTTCGACCGCACCCGCAACCAGGGTCTGGACCTCACCGCCCGCCAGCGCGTGGGCGATGTCACGCTGCGGCTTGCGTACAGCTATCTGCAGGCCACCTACCAGGCCGCCGGCCAGCTTGCCGCCGGCGAACGCACCATCGACATCCGGCCCGGCATGCGCATGGCGGGCCTGCCCCGCCATACGCTCAAGCTGGGCCTCGACTGGCAGGCACTGGCCGGCCTGACGCTTGGCGCCGACCTGGTGGCGGTGTCAGGCACCGTCTCCAGCGGCAACGAAGACGGCCTGCGCAGCGACCCGCAGCCGGGCGCGCCGCCGAAGACCGCCGACTGGCATGTGCCCGGCTACGCCACCCTGAACCTGCGCGCGGCGTACAAGGTGAACAAGCGGTTTGAGATCTATGCACGCTTGGCCAATGTCTTTGACCGGCGCTACGAGACCTACGGACAGATCGCGAACGATGTGTTCCCCGGCGGTAGCCTGGTGCGCCCGCACGTGGCACCGGGGGATGCCGCCAGCGCGCTGTTCGTGGCACCGGGCGCGCCGCGCAGCTTCTGGCTGGGGGCGGTGTTCCGGATGTAGCAAGCCAGGCACGCCAGATCCACACCCACGCCCTGCGCCACGGTGTCGCCCTCACTCGTTTGAGTGTATTCAACCCCTCCCCTACGGAAGAGGGGATCAGCGCCAGGGAACTGCGGCCGACATGGCGGGGAGAAGGGGGCGCGGTCCGGCAGCCGTGGCGCGCCGGAATCCATGCAAAGCAAACAAGGCATGCGCCCCCTGCCCATCGAGAATGAGGAGGAATGCCGTGCGCGACAACCAGCCCGTCACCCAGCGCGAGTTTGATTTCCCGGACAACGCCACGCTGATGTCGACCACCGACACGCAGAGCTACATCACCTACGCCAACGCCGCGTTTGTCGAGGTCAGCGGATTCACGCGGGAAGAAATCCAGGGGCAGCCGCACAACCTGGTGCGCCATCCCGACATGCCCGCCGAAGCCTTTGCCGACATGTGGGCCACCCTCAAGGGCGGAGAGCCATGGACCGCGCTGGTCAAGAACCGCCGCAAGAACGGCGACCATTACTGGGTCCGCGCCAATGCCACGCCCGTGGTGCGCAACGGCCGGCCCGCCGGCTACATGTCGGTGCGCACCAAGGCAACACGCGAGGAGATAGCGGCAGCGGAAAAGCTGTATCGCGATTTCCGCGAGGGCCAGGCCGGCAGCCGGAAATTCCACAAGGGACTGATCGTGCGCACGGGCCTGATGGCCTTTACCTCGCTGTTCCAGACCATGCCGGTACGCTGGCGCGTGCGGCTGGCGCTGGCCGCCCTGCTCCCCGTCAGTATCATCGGCGCCTGGGGCATGGGCCTTTCCGGCATGGCACTACCAGGCTTTGCAGGGGTCATGGCGCTTGCCACGTTGCTGGCATCCTGGTGGCTGCAACGGCAGATCACCACCCCGCTGGAACAGGTCCTGCAGCAGGCGCTGCGCGTGGCGTCCGGCGAAAGCCAGAAGGCCGTGCACATGAACCGGGTCGACGAGATCGGCATGACGCTGCGCACGATCAGCCAGCTCGGCCTGATGTTCCGCTGGCTGATCGACGACGTCAGCGGCCAGGTCGTCAATGTCCAGACCGCCAGCAATGAAATCGCGCGCGGCAATATCGACCTGAGCGCGCGCACCGAACAGGCGGCGTCCAGCGTGCAGGAAACCTCCGCGTCGATGGCGCAGATGACCTCCACGGTGCAGAGCAACGCGGAGACCGCGGCGCAAGCCAACAAGCTGTCCGGCTCCGCCAGCGTCGCCGCGGAGCGCGGCGGGCAGGCGGTGTCGGAGGTCGTCAACACCATGAACGAGATCACCGAGAGCTCCAGGCGCATCGCCGATATCATCGGCGTGATCGATGGCATTGCCTTCCAGACCAATATCCTGGCGCTCAATGCGGCGGTGGAAGCCGCCCGCGCCGGCGAACAGGGCCGCGGCTTTGCCGTGGTGGCCGGCGAGGTGCGCAGCCTGGCGCAGCGCAGCGCCAATGCCGCCAAGGAAATCAAGGGACTGATCGATGTCAGCGTCCACAACGTCGCGTCCGGCGCCAAGCTGGTCGACGAAGCCGGCAAGGCCATGGACGACATCGTCTCGCAGGTCAAACGCGTATCCGACCTGATCGCCGAGATCAGCGCCGCCACCACCGAGCAAAGCAGCGGAATATCCCAGGTAGGGGGCGCGGTCAGCGACCTTGACAACATCACCCAGCAGAACGCCGCGCTGGTCGAGCAAAGCGCAGCTGCGGCCGAAAGCCTGAAGCAGCAGGCAACACGGCTGGTGGAGGCGGTCAGCGTGTTCCGCTAAGCGCGGCGAAGCGGGCCGGCATGCAGTGAACCTGTCGGCCCGCTATCGGGGCGCGCTACTATTCGCCTGACACGGCGCCTTTGCGTCGAGCGTCAGCCCTGCCCCCAACCCGTCATGACCCGCATTGTCCGCATCGCCCTCCACACCCTGGCATCCGCAAGCCTCATGTTCCTGAGCACCGCGCATGCCACCGACATCGACTGCGATCCGTCCGCCACCGCCGCCAACGCTACGCAGGCGCAGCGCCTGATCTGCGAATCCGCGCTGTTTTCCATGGGCTACCAGCGCATCTATGCCGACCAGCAGCGCCTGCTCAAGGCGCGGGCAATCACCGACGCCGACATTGCAGCATTCCGCAAGAAGCGGGACCGCTGCGATTCGGCATCGTGCCTGGACACGGTCTTCCGGGAGTGGAATGCATTCGCCAGCCGGGCGCGGGTCCCCTGACCGGAGAGCCTAAGCGGGCAGTCCCGCCCGCGCGGACTCAGAAAGCGCCGGCTGGCACAGCGTCGTTGCCGGCAGGGCCGGCCTTGCCTTTCCGGACGCCGGATGCCAGGGCACGGATGGCGGCTTCGCGGGAGTTTCCGATGCGCTTGTGCGCGGTCTCCAGGACCGCATCGATGTCCCGCCTGGTCACGGCGCGCTGCAGGGCACGCCAGGTCTTGAAGGAATTCTCCAGCGACCCGGGACGGGATGCGAGCCCCAGCCGCACATAGCGCAGGACCCGCAGCGAGATGGAATTCAGCAGCTCCCCGACCAGCCGGTTGCTCGACAGGTCTGCCATGGCCATGTTCGCCAGGAAGGTCACGCTGATATAGGCGTCCACCGATTCCTCGACAGCCTTGCCGAGCCGCGGCATGAATTGCTCGAATAACGCATCAAGCGCGTCCGCGCGTTCTTCCATCAACTGCCTGAGCAGAATCGCAAACAGTGCGTCCCGCACCACGTAGATATCCCGCAGGTCCTGGGCATTGGGCTCGGTGACAATGGCGCCGCGCCGCGCGCGGAACTCGACCAGCCGCTCCCGCTCCAGGATGCGCAAGGCCTCGCGCACAGGAGCGCGGCTGACCTCCAGGACCTCGCTGATGTCTTTCTCAAGCAGGCGTTGGCCTGCGTGGATCACGTCGATCGTAATCAGTCCCGCCAGCCGCACCGCAATCTGGTCGGCGACGGATGCCGACCAGTCGCGTCCATGCATAAGCGCCTGCTCGACCGCCAGCGTGACCGGATTCTGCGGTGTTTGCGGCGCAAGCAGCGACTGCAGTTCTGGCGTGTTGGTAGTCTTGAGTCTGCCCATGAGGGGTAAGTCCTTCCGATTATTGGGGAACCGGTCGGGTGTTGCCCTCGATCGGCGCTGCACCGCTCGCAGCGCCCAAGATCTTACCTTACGTGGCGTATCGGGCGGATGGCCGAGGGTGGCATCACGGTCGGTGCAGGCTAAGCAGTGGTCTTTCGGCGCACTGTGCCGCGCGTGGACCGGCTCTCCTTGGGGCTGCAACCAAATTGCGCGTGATACCAGCGCGAGAATCCGCTCGGCGCGGAAAACCCGAGCAGGGTCGCCACCTCGGTCAACGAACGATCGCTCTCGATGACATGACGCGCGGCAAGCTCCGTGCGGATGTCGTTGACGATCGACGAGAAGCTTTGTCCCTCTTCCGCCAGCCGGCGCTGGACCGTACGGCACACCACGCCCAGATGGTCCGCCACTTGCTCGATGCTGCAACGTCCGCTGGGCAACAGCAGCAGGACAATGCGCCGCACGTCTTCTAGCATGGTCGCGTGCTGCGACATGACAGACGCGTCGATCAGCTGCTGCGCGTAGCGCGCCATGGCCGGATCGGCAGACGGGTTGCGTGCATCGAGATCGGCCTTCGCGCAGATGATGCAGTTGAAGTCATAGTCGAACTCGACGCAAGGGCCAAAAAACCGTTGGTGCGTACCAAGGTCGCGCGGCGCCGGGTGCTCGAAGCATACGCGCCGCGGCTCCCAGTCGGGCTTGAGAAGCTGGCGTATCAGCCGCACCATTACCCCCAGCGCCAGTTCAACCCTTTGGCGCGTGGGCTGATGTGCGCTGCCAGCGATGACCGCCTCGCGAATAATGACCAGTTCGCCGCACTCCTCTACCGCCAGCGACAGCGCACCGTTGAGCAACGCCTGATAGCGCATCAGCATGCGAAGCGAGTCGCGCAGCGTCGCCTGGTCGCGGATCAGCAATCCTACGGCCCCAAGATTGGACAACAGGCGCGACTCGGCCATGCACAGTCCGAAACTCTCGTTGCCTGACATGGTTGCCGACGCCTGCAGCAGTCGTCCGACACGCTCAACCGGAATCATGAGGTCCGGCTCGCGCAGCACGCCCGGACTCAAACCCGCGTCAAGGAGCATCCGCACCGGGTCCAGTCCGGCGGCTCGGGCGACCTCGCTGTAGTTGGTGAGGGCCGCAGCGCGGACAAGTGACGACATTAGCGAGCAGAGTGGAACATTGACATGGAATGATAAATCCCGGTCATGTAGTGTCAAGCGGGAGAAACCCGCTGGATCCAGACTCGCAGGAATCGATCGGCCTGTTCGAAAAATCGGAGACAACCTTCATGATCCAACGCCTCAAAGCGGCACCCGCAGTGGTCCGCGCAACCTCTCTGGGCAATTCGATCCAGGTCGAGCCAGTCACCTGCACGATCGGTGCTGAGCTCAGCAACGTCAACCTCGGCGCGGCTGCCGAAGACGAGCAGCTGATGGCTGAAATCCGCGCCCTGCTCCTCAGACATCGCGTGCTGTTCTTCCGCGACCAGGACATCACGCGCGCGCAGCACGTAGCTTTTGCGCGCCGCTTCGGCGAGCTGGAGGACCATCCGGTGGTGGGCAGCCATCCCGATTACCCGGGGCTGGTCCAGATCTACAAAACCCCGGACAGTCCTCCCGACCGCAACGAGAATTCCTGGCATACCGATGCCACCTGGCGCGAGAAGCCACCGCTAGGCTGCGTGCTGCGCTGTATCGAGTGCCCACCCGTGGGCGGCGACACCATGTGGGTCAACATGGTCGAGGCCTACAACCAGTTGCCCGAGGATATCAAGACGAAGATCGCCACATTGCGCGCGCGCCACGGCATCGAGGCGAGCTTCGGTGCCGCCATGCCGATCGAAAAGCGTCTTGCGCTGAAGGCCCAGTACCCGGACGCCGAGCACCCGGTGGTGCGCACCCATCCCGAAACCGGAGAGAAAGTGCTGTTCGTCAATGGAAGCTTTACCACGCACTTCACCAACTACAACGTGCCGGCCAATGTGCGCTTCGGCATCGACAAGGCGCCGGGTGCCGCAAATCTGCTTAGCTACCTGGTCAGCCAGGCCACCATCCCCGAGTACCAGGTGCGTTTTCGCTGGAAGAAAAACAGTGTTGCGTTCTGGGACAACCGTTCGACCCAGCACTACGCAGTGATGGATTACCCCCCGTGCCACCGGAAGATGGAGCGCACCGCAATTATCGGTGACGCGCCTTACTGAAAGATCGACACGACCGGTCGGGCATGCCGCAACGGTAGTCACCACCCAGCCCAGTTGCGCGGCCGGGTGACTGCCGTATTATTCCGGCTGGTAGTTGATGGACTTCAGCAGCGCGGCCTGTTGCTGGTATGCCTGCTTCAGGTCCGCCATCATCTCTTCCGAGGTGGCGGCATTCCCCTGCTCCATGCCCATATCCTTGACGCGGTTCTGCACTGCGGGCTGCTTGAAATACGCCAGCGTCGCCTCGCGGATTTTTTGCTGGACCGCCGGAGCGACATCCGGGCGCGACCACACGGCGAACCAGCCCGCTTGCGCCAGCTGCGGGTAACCGAGCTCCTTGAACGTCGGCACATCCGCCAATCCGGCAATCCGGGTCGGATAGGCCACGGCAATCGCTCTGATCTTCCCCGCCTTGATCAGCGGCATTGAGGTAGTCACCCCATCGAACATCAGCGGCACATGGCCGCCCATCAGGTCGTTCAATGCCGGAGGAGAGCCCTTGTAGCCAACATGCCGCATTGGCACGTGGGTGAGTTGCCCGAGCAGTATGCCCGAGGTGTGGCCCCTCAATCCCGCAGCGTAGGAAGCGAAAACCAGGCCGTCCTTCTGCGATTTGCCGTAGTCCACCAACTGCTTGAGGTTAGAGACCGGCACATCCTTGTTGGCAACCAGCACCAACCCCGTGCGGCTGACCTGGGCCAGGGGCTTCAGGTCGGCAAAGGGCTTGTAATAGACCTTGTAGGCCAACGGCGCTTCGCTGACGACACCGCCCTGGATGACCAGAAGGGTATGGCCATCCTTGCCGGTGGCCTGCAAATCGCTGATCGCCAGCGCGCCGGCGGCACCAGGCTTGTTTTCCACGATCACCGGCTTGCTCCACGCCTTCTGCAGGCCTTCCGCCAGCAGCCGCGCCAGGGCGTCGGCGCTGCCGCCGGCAGGCCCCGCCACCACCAGGCGGATCGGCTTGCTTGGCCAATCCTCCTGGGCGTGAGCCACGGGCACCCCACCGACGACACCGACTCCGATCGCCAGGGCGTATCCGCGCCACCATAGGTTATTGGTTCGCTTCCTCATGTCTGTACCTCTTGATTGCCGTCTTTTCTCAATTCTCGGATCGCCACGCGTCAACCGGCTTGACCGATCACGCCAAGTTGTTGTCGATTCGCGCAAACAGAGGGAAAACCCTGCTCGCGGTATCGGCCACACGGCAATTGAGGTCTGGGGGGTCCACGGCAGCAAGGCGAAAGAGCGGGACCCACACCGTCGCGGGTCCCGCCTTCGCCATCACATGTTGGGTCCGGGATGCCGGGCCGTCAGTTCCTCCAAGGGCTCTTTACATGCATTCGGCCTTGCGCAGGAAGCCCTGGTGGCCACCGTTACGATTGGGTGCGAAGCCATTCTTCTGAAGCGTCTCTTCCACCGTGTCGTAGAAGACCCCAAGCTGCAAGATCTCGCGGGTCTGCTGCGCCGTCGCGATGGGGCGACCAAATTCGCCGGCGATACGCACCAGTTGCTTGATCTGCTCGACGGTGCTCATCTTTCCCGTGCGGGTCTGGTTCCAGAGCACGTCCTCGATGCCACACCGCACATGCAGGCCCAAGGCCATGCCGATCATGTTGATGGGAAGCACATTCAACACCGAACTCTCCACCGTTACCACGGCTCCGTCCGGCACAGCGCGCAGGATGTTTGCCAGGTTGTAGATGTTCGCCTGATCCATGCCGCCGCTGATAGCCACCCAGTTCATCACCAGCGGGCCCTTGTAGACGCCGCGGCGAATCATCCGCTCAATCGTTTCAAAGCTGTTGATGTTGTAGCACTGAAACTCACTCTGAATCCCGGCGGCTGTCAGACGCCGAACGTGCTCCTCGAACCAGCTGGGATTCGAGGGCACGACCATGTCCTTGTAGGTATCGTAGAGGTGCGCGAACCCTCGCGACAGTCCTTTGAAATCATCCACACCGGCATGCTCCGTCACATTCATCTGCGAGGTGTTGACGGTCACCGTCACCTGGTCGGGCTTAGGATCGAGTTCGGCCAGCATATGCCGCGTGTCATCGCTAAGCCATTTGGCGCCTTGGCCCTCTTCAGGCGCGAAGCTGATGGAGCCGCCCACCTGGATGACCATTTCAGGACAGGCCTTGCGCACGCCGGCGATCAGCTCATTGAACTTGGACAGGCGCTTGCTGCCCTTGCCGTCCTCTTCGCGCACGTGCAGATGCAGCACTCTCGCACCGGCTTCATAGCAATCCACCGCCTTCTGGATCTGGTCCGCTATGGTGACCGGGATATCTTCCGGGAAGTCTGACGGGATCCAGCCCGGCGCATAGGGAGCGGCGGTGATGATCAGAGGCTGCTGGTTCTCGGGATACAGGTGGCCGTCAAGGAAGTTCATGTTGGTGGATCTCCGGGTTGAGATGTGAATCTTGAGAAGGTCGATGGATGAGACAGCTGCTTCGTGCCGTCAAATCACGAAAATGGACGAGCCGGTGGTCTTCCGCGACTCCAGGTCCCGGTGTGCCTGCACGGCATCCTCCAGGGCATAGCGCTGATTGATCCCGATGCGGATGCGGCCAGCCGCCACGTGGCCGAACAGCTCGCCGACCAGTTCCGCCTTCTCGGCAGGATCGGCGATATAGTCGGCCAGGCCCGGGCGTGTCAGGAACGCCGAGCCCTTGCGGGCCAGAATTGCCGGATCGAACCCGGTTACCGGGCCGGAGGCGAAACCCACGCACACCAGCAGGCCGCGGCGCCTGAGGGAGTCCAGCGAGGACATGAAGGTGTCCTTGCCCACGCTGTCGAAGACCACGTTCACGCCCACGCCGTCGGTCAGTTCCCGCACGCGCCTGGCCACGTCCTCATGGCTGTAGTTGATGGTGTGGTCACAGCCGTGGGCGCGCGCCACTTCGGCCTTGGCATCGGTCGAAACCGTGCCGATCACCGTCAGCCCCAACAATTTGGCCCACTGCGCAACGATCAGGCCAACACCACCTGCCGCGGCATGCAGCAGGATGGAGTCGCCCGCCTTGAAGGGGTAGATCCGGCGCATCAGGTAGGCCGCCGACAAACCGCGCATGGTCATGGCCGCCGCGACTTCGCAACTGATTGCCTGCGGCAGCCTGATCAGCGGACCGGCAGAGATCAGCCGCTCCGTGCTGTAGGCGCCCAGCGTGTTGGTAAATCCGGTGTAGGTCACACGGTCGCCGACCGCCAGATGGGTGACGCCGGCACCGACAGCCTCAATCACGCCAGCGGCCTCGTTGCCGATGCCGCTGGGCAGCGGCACCTTGTACGTGCCGCTGCGGAAGTAGGTATCGGCGAAGTTCAGGCCTGCCGCCACGTGGCGGACGCGGACCTCCCCCGCTCCGGGCTCACCAACGCTGCCGTCCTCAAGACAAAGGACGTCGGGTCCGCCGGTTTCATAGAACTTAACGATTTTCGCCATGCCGTCTCCTGTTCTCTATCGAATATGACCGTTCACCTGCGGATCGGCGGTTGAGCTCGCCGAAGGACAAACCGGTTTGGGGATGCAGTGGATGGGTTGATGTCTGGGTGTGTTTCGCGACGATCGAATCATCTGGCAGGGGGCAACGTTCCGCTTTACCTGGCACGCCTTGAACTTTCCTTCTTATGACAAGGATTCGCTGGTGCAGGCGCACTGGATCGTTGACGGCCGGCTGCCATCATGGCGGGCAGTGGGCCGCTGGGCAGGCCGCAATGACGGGGCGCCAGCCCCTATTCGTCGACCCTGATCCCTGCGTCGCTAGCGATCTTCGACCAGACTTGCAGATCGCTGCGGACGATCTCGCCCAGCTGCGCGGAGGTCTTTACCGGCGGCGGCTCGAAGTTCAGTTTCTTCATCAGCGCCGCGATCTCCGGCAATGCCTGCACCTTGTTGGCCTCATCGGACAGCCGCTTCACGATCGCCGGACTGGTTCCGGCCGGGGCGAACATGCCGAACCATCCCACCGTGTTGAACTTGTAGCCCTGTTCACTCATGGTCTTGACGTCGGCAAGCTGTGGCGAGCGCACGTTGCCGACGATGGCAATGCCACGCACCTTCCCGGAACGCAGGAACGGAACCGCGACGCTGGGATCGGTCCAGCCGATCTTCAGCACCCCTGAGGAAAGCTCGGTGAGCAGTTGACTTGTTGTCCGATATGCGACGTGCTCGGTCTTCATGCCGGTCTGCTTCTTCAGCCATTCCATGGTCAAGTGCGCGGACGAGCCGGTGGCCCAGCTGCCATAGCTGTACTTGTCCGGATTCGCCTTCACCAGCTCGATGAGTCCTGGCAAGTCGTGCACCGGCAGGTCCGGGCTCACCAGCAGCAACACCCCACCCGCGGCTGTCTGCGCGATCGGCATGAGGCCCTTTCTTGCCTCCTGGGATATGGACTTCATGACGGCAGGCGCAACCACCATGTTGGATGCCGTTGTGTAGAGAATCGTGTAGCCGTCCGGCGCCGCCTTGAGAACGGCATTGGTTCCGATCACCCCGCTGCCGCCCGGCCGGTTCTCCACGACCACGGCCTGCTTCAGCGATTCGGAAAGGCGCTGCGCCATGGCCCGCGCCAGCGCGTCGGTTCCCGAGCCGGGAGACGACGGAACGATCATTTGAATCGGGCGTGCGGGCCAGGCTTCCTGTGCCTGCAGCGGCCCTGGCGCGCACAGGGCAATGATTGCCTCTGCGCACAATGTGATGGCGAGCAGCTTCTTCAGTGATGACATTGTCGTCCCCAGTTCTCTCGACTATTCCCCAGCCTGAAAAGTGCTGCCAGCCCCACCATTGGGCGGCCAGCGATTGCTACCGGCTCAGGCTATCGTGCGCAAATCATAGCAGTCGCAATTTTTATTGTCGACATGAATATATTTGGCTGGGTCGCGAGGTTGCCGGGGATCGATTCAGCCCGGCTTCTTGCCCGTTGGCGCCGTGCCCTCCGTCGCGGGCGCCTCGAAGGCATCGAACAAAAAATCGGGGGCGCTGGTGTTGTGGCGCGACCGGACGGTACGGCCGAATCGCACCGCGGTTGCCTGCATTGAAGTAACTGCCATCACCGGCTTCCTGATGGCCTCACCAGCCGGCCCGGTCGTCCAGGTGACCTCGCTCGCGTCTGCGTTGTCGTCGGCAACATACATGGAGCGCAGCATCGCGAACGCGCGCTTGGCGTCATAGGCCGGCAGGAACCGGACATCGAGCGCAGTACGCATGTCGCTGATTTCAGTGATCGCGACCGTTGCCTGGCCTCCGCCAGTGAAATGCAGCGTGAAAGCCAAGGGCTGCGGCTCGATTTCTATCCGAGCGATGTTGACCACCGGGCGCCCCTCCTGCTCTATCGGCCCCAGCAGGAACGAAGAGCCATAGGCATTGACACCCAGGTGGCGGGCCGGCAACGGTTTCGCCCGCCAGTAGCCATCGGCGGGATAGAGCACCAGGACCTCGGTACGGGTCCGCCCGGATTTCCGGAACACCTGGATCAGGTGAAAACCGGCATCGGCCCTGCCCGCTACCGTGACCGGCACCCGATGTGGCCGCCAGAAGCTTGCGAACGTGATCCCGACAATGGCAATGTCCCTGCCGTCGTAAAGGGTGACCGTGCGCGGCACAAAGACATGGCGGGGATCAGTCGGGTGAGGCGTCTTGCCGAAGTTGCACCCGGAGAAATCCGGCGCGGAGCTGTCAATGCGGATGGCGTTGACGTAGGGCGGATGCAATGCCTGGATGCGGAACCTGCCAACCGCGGCGGCGGACAGCGCGAACGAGACATTGTCTTCTTCCGCGCATGGGCCTGGCGTGCTGAAGTTCTCGACCTCCACGGCCAGCCGCTGCGCGCAAGCCGGCACGGAAAGCAGCGCCAGGCACAGGGTCGCGACAAGGCGCGTTGCGCGCATGCCAGGCTCCGTGAACGGGAATGAGGCGGGATCCGATTCCCGCCTGCGTGGACCTGTTCCTACTTGGTCCTGGGCGGCACGATCGCAGTGCCGGCGTCGGTGGTGCGCTCATGCTGCATGGTCGGCATCATGTTGCTGTTCAGGTGGAACATCACCCAGAGCGAACCCGTCAGCGTGATCACCACCAGCACCAGCGTGAACATCAGCGACAGCATGTTCCAGCCGCCCTCCGACCGCGCGTTCATGTGCAGGAAGTAGATCATGTGCACCACGATCTGCACGGCCCCGATCAGCAGGATAACGATGGCGGTGGTGGACGACTTGTCGAACACCTTTCCCATCACCAGCCAGAACGGGATCGCGGTCAGGAAGACAGACAGCACGAAGCCCGTCAGGTAGCCGCCCAGCGTGGCATGCGGCCCCACGTCCTCGTCATGCCCGTGGCTGTGTCCGTGGCTGTCCAGCGTTTCGTCGTGCGCGCTCATGGCAACGCTCCCATCAGGTAGACGAAGGTAAAGACGCCGATCCAGACGACGTCAAGAAAGTGCCAGAACATCGACAGGCACATCAGCCTGCGCTTGTTGGCCGTGATCAGCCCGTGCTGCGCCACCTGGGTCATCAGCACGACCAGCCAGATGATGCCGCACGTGACATGCAGCCCGTGGGTTCCGACCAGTGCGAAGAACGAGGTCAGGAACGCGCTGCGCTGCGGCCCTGCGCCCTCATTGATCAGGTGCGCGAACTCATAAAGCTCGACCGCCAGGAACCCCGCGCCGAAGACCCCCGTGATGGCCAGCCAGATCTGGGTTCCGGCGATGCGGTTCTGCTGCATCTGCAGCATGGCAAAGCCGTAGGTAATCGAAGACAACAGCAGGAACGAGGTGTTCAGTGCCACCAGCGGCAGCTCGAACAGCTCTGCCCCGCTCGGTCCCCCCGCATACTCCCGGCCCAGCACGCCATACGCGGCGAACAGGCAAGCGAATATCAGGCAGTCGCTCATCAGGTAAAGCCAGAACCCCAGCAGCGTCCCGTTCTGCGGGTGATGGTCTTCGGGCAGGTAGAACTGGTAGCCTCCCGGCGGGGCCGCGTCCGCGGTGCCGGTGCCGCTCACATGGTTGGGAAAGGTCGTGTCAGCCATGGCCAGCCATCCGTTGTGTGCGCGCCGCTTCGGTCTGGACCACCAGGTCGGCCGGGAGGTAATAGTCGCGCTGGTAGTTGAACGTATGGATGATCGCGCCGATGATCGTCGCCGCGAACGATGCTGCAGCCAGCCACCAGATGTGCCAGATCAACGCGAAACCGCAGAGCGTGGAGAACCCCGCGAGCACGATGCCGGCCGCGGTGTTCTTCGGCATATGGATCGGAATAAAGCCCTGCTGCGGCCGCGCGTAGCCATTCTGCTTCATGTGCCACCAGGCGTCGGTGTCGTGCACTACCGGCGTAAAGGCAAAGTTGTACTGCGGCGGCGGGGATGAAGTCGACCATTCGAGCGTGCGGCCGTTCCACGGATCGCCAGTCAGGTCCCGAAGCTCCTCGCGGTGGATGAAGCTGACCACCAGCTGGACCAGGAAGCAGGCAATGCCGATGGCGATCAGCAAGGCGCCGAACGCAGCCAGCTGGAACCAGACCTGGTGCGTCGCGTCCTCGAAATGGCTCATGCGCCGGGTCACGCCATGCAGCCCCAGCCAGTACAGCGGCATGAACGCAAAGTAGAAGCCGACCAGCCAGAACCAGAACGATGCCTTGCCCCAGGACGAGACCAGGCGATAGCCGAATGCCTTCGGGAACCAGTAAGTAATGCCTGCCATCAGGCCGAACAGCACGCCGCCGATGATCACGTTGTGGAAATGCGCGATCAGGAACAGGCTGTTGTGCAAGGAGAAGTCAGCCGGCGGCACCGCCAGCAGCACGCCGGTCATGCCGCCGATCACGAACGTGACCATGAAGCCGATGGTCCAGAGCATGGGGGGCTCGAAGCGGATCTTGCCGTGGTACATCGTGAACAGCCAGTTGAAGATCTTGGCACCGGTCGGGATCGATATGATCATGGTGGTGATGCCGAAGAACGAATTGACGCTGGCGCCCGATCCCATCGTGAAGAAATGGTGCAACCAGACCAGGTACGACAGCACGGTGATCACTACCGTGGCGTAGACCATCGACGCGTACCCGAACAGGCGCTTGCGGCAGAACGTGGCGACCACTTCCGAGAACACCCCGAACACCGGAAGCACAAGGATGTACACCTCCGGATGGCCCCATATCCAGATCAGGTTCACGTACATCATGGCGCTGCCGCCCAGCTCGGTGGTGAAGAAGTTGGTGCCGACGTAGCGGTCGAGCGCAAGCAGCGCCAGCGCCGCGGTCAGCACCGGGAACGCGGCAATGATCAGCACGTTGGTGCACAGCGCGGTCCAGGTGAAGATCGGCATGCGCATCAGCGTCATGCCGGGCGCCCGCATCTTGACGATGGTCACCAGCAGGTTGATGCCGGATAGCAAGGTCCCTACCCCGGCCACCTGCAGCGCCCATATGTAATAGTCGACGCCGACGTCAGGGCTGTGGATGATGCCGGACAAGGGCGGATAGGCCAGCCAGCCGGTGCGCGCGAACTCGCCCACGAACAGCGACATCATGACCAGGATGGCACCGCCCGTGGTCATCCAGAAGCTGAAGTTGTTCAGGAACGGGAAGGCCACGTCGCGCGCGCCGATCTGCAGCGGCATGACGAAGTTCATCAACCCCGTGACCAGCGGCATGGCGACGAAGAAGATCATGATCACGCCGTGCGCGGTAAAGATCTGGTCGTAGTGGTGCGGCGGCAGGTAGCCAAGGTTGTCGCCGAACGCGATGGCCTGCTGGATGCGCATCATGATCGCGTCGGCAAAACCCCGCAGCAGCATCACGATGCCCAGGATCACATACATGATGCCGATCTTCTTGTGGTCGATGCTGGTGAACCATTCCCGCCACAGGTAGCCCCAGAGGCGATAGTAGGTGAGCGCCGCGACGATTGCGCCCCCACCGATCACCACCACGATGAAGGTGCCGAGCAGGATGGGATCGTGCAGCGGGAGGGCCTCCCACGAAAGCCGGCCGAAGATCAAATTGGCGAGTTCCGAGCGCTCGGGCATGTTTGTCACCTGGGGCCTGAATTAACCAACCATGGCCGATGGGGCTGGCCAGTACCGCAAGGGAAGATCCGGATCCGCACCTTACTGCAGCAGCACCCGGCCGTCATTGCGCGCGGACTCCGACGCGAACACGGGCGCTGTGGCCGCGGTGTTGCGCGCCGTGCAGATGCCGGCGAACGGGTCGAATTTGCCGCGGCTGCGGTCAAGCGCCATGGTGTCTGCCATGCACCGCCCGCCGCCCACGCAACGGTTCAGGATCAGGTCGTAGAGGCCTGGCGCCACGCTGGCATAGCGTTGCACCGCGTCGCGCTCGCTGGGCTGCGCGAGCTTGAGGTACGTATCCGTGGACAGGCCCTGGCCCGACGACTTGACCTGCTGGATCCAGCTCTCGAAGTCCTGGTTGGACAGCCCATGGAACTTGAAACGCATGTGGGAGAAGCCCGCGCCGCTGTAGTTGGCCGAGAAGCCTTCATACACGCCGGACTTGTTGATCACGGCATGCAGCTTGGTTTCCATGCCGGGCATGGCGTAGACCATGCCCGCCAGCGACGGGACGAAGAATGCGTTCATCACCGAGGTGGCGGTGATGCGGAAAGCGATGGGCCGGTCGACCGGCGCCGCCAGCTCGTTGACGGTGGCGATGCCCTGCTCGGGATACAGGAACAGCCACTTCCAGTCCATCGCCACCACCTCCACCGTCAGCGGCTTCACGTCTGCCGGGACCGGCCGGCCTGCGTCGATCCGCGTCAGCGGCCGGTACGGATCGAGCTGGTGGGTGCTGACCCAGGTCACGGCGCCCAGCGCGATGATGATCAGCAGCGGCGCGGCCCAGATCGCCAGCTCGAGCACAGTGGAATGGTCCCAGTCGGGGTTGTAGGGCGCATCGGTCGCACTTTCCCGATAGCGCCACGCAAACAGCAGCGTGAGGATGATCACCGGAACGATGATCAGCAACATCAGGCAGGTGGCAATGATGATCAGGTCGCGCTGGCGCAGGGCCATGTCGCCGGATGGCGCAAGCAGCACTGCGTTACAACCGGCCAGGCACGCCAGCATGACTGCGGCGGCACATCGCAGCAGTAGTCTTCCCTGCACACGTCTTGGCGGCACTACAGAGTCGAAGCGGCCCATAGTCTCGGAAGTGGCGTCTGAGGAATATCGGCAAACTGCCGGCGAACTCACCTTTCGTTTTTCTATGGCAGTTTAGGCGCTATTCTTGTCAGTGCGAGACTTAAGAGCCAATTTCATCGGAATGGGGTCGGCTCCATGTGCAGTATCGACGCACTCCTGCCAGAAGGAGACTTGACGATGGCCAGCCTCACCCACCAGCATCGCGCATCGCCGACTGCACCTCCGGCGCCCGGCCACCACCAGGTGGCACCCGCCGAGATCGCCACCGGGGTGGTGATCGGACGGGCCTCGGAGTACTTTGACTTCTTCGTGTACGGCATCGCCTCCGTGCTTGTCTTCCCGGCGGTCTACTTCCCGTTTGCGAGCGAGCTGGCGGGGTTGCTCTTCAGTTTCACGATCTTCTCGTTTGCGTTTATCGGACGCCCGTTCGGCACCGCGCTGTTCATGCGCATCCAGCGGCGCTGGGGCCGCGGCATCAAGCTGACGGCGTCGCTGTTCCTGCTCGGCACGGCCACGGTGGGGATTGCGTTCCTGCCGTCGTACGCCTCGATCGGGGCCGCGTCGATCTACCTGCTGGCGCTGTTCCGCTTCCTTCAGGGCATTGCGTTCGGCGGGTCGTGGGACGGGCTGCCGTCGCTGCTGGCGCTCAACACGCCGGAGGACAAGCGCGGCTGGTATGCGATGGTGGGCCAGCTCGGCGCACCCACCGGGTTTATCGTCGCCAGTTCGCTGTACCTGTTCCTGCATGCCAGCCTGACCCCGCCTGAATTCATCGAGTGGGGCTGGCGCTATCCGTTCTACGTGGCCTTCGCCATCAACGTCGTGGCACTGTTTGCACGGCTGCGCCTGGTGGTGACCCATGAGTACACGCAACTGCTCGAAGAAGACGAGCTGGAGCCGATCAGCACCTTGCAGATGGTGAACGCGCAAGGCTTCAACATCTTCCTGGGGGCCTTTGCTGCGCTGGCCAGCTATGCGCTGTTCCACCTTGTCACGGTGTTCCCGCTGTCCTGGGTGATCCTGCACCGCTCGCAGAGCATCTCCGACGTGCTGGCCGTGCAGATCGTGGGCGGCTTCATCGCGTTCATCGGCACGCTGCTTTCCGGCTGGATCGCGGACCGCGTCGGCCGGCGCACCACGCTGTCGGCAATGGCCGTGCTGATCGGCATCTTCAGCCTGGCAACGCCGTGGCTGCTCGGTGGCGGCGCGACCGGCCAGGACATCTTCATCCTGGTCGGCTTCGGCTTGCTGGGCCTGTCGTACGGACAGGCTGCGGGCGTGGTGACGTCGAACTTCGAACGCCGCTTCCGCTACACCGGAGCCGCGCTGACCACGGACTTCGGCTGGCTGTTCGGCGCCGCCTTTGCGCCGCTGGTGGCGCTGGGCCTGTCTTCGCTGTTCGGCCTCGCGGCGGTCAGCCTCTACCTGCTGTCTGGCGTGATCGGCACGCTGGCCGCCTTGCGCATCAGCCGGGCGCTCGGGACGCCTGACATGTGACTGCGGTCATGGCCTGCGCAAGGCCATGACGATTCCCCTGCGACGGGCGGGCTGATTCGCCGCCCGATTTCCTCTTGCGCTTCCTTGCTTGCTGGCCCCTGCCCGGCTGCCTGACCCTTGGCGC
This sequence comes from Cupriavidus necator, assembly GCF_016127575.1. Lineage (NCBI taxonomy): Bacteria > Pseudomonadati > Pseudomonadota > Betaproteobacteria > Burkholderiales > Burkholderiaceae > Cupriavidus > Cupriavidus necator. The sequence goes on along the minus strand of NZ_CP066019.1, from coordinate 1,081,515 downwards.
CTGGCGCCCCGGCGCCGCATATGGCGGATAATGCGCTATTTGCAAGCACTTCCCTCCCCATGCCCGCAAGCAGCAACACCACTGGACGCATCGACTGGACAACGCTGTTCCTGCTTACCTTCCCGCCACTGAGCTGGGCCGGCAATGCCATCGTCGGCCGCCTGGCCGCCGGCACGGTGCCACCCATCACCTTGAACTCTGTGCGCTGGGTGCTGGCAGGGCTGCTGCTGGCACCCTTTGCCTGGCGCGGCGTGATCGAGCACCGCGCGGCACTGCGCCGGCACGCCGGCGTGATCACCGCCCTGGGCGTGCTTTCGATCGCCAGCTATAACGCCCTGCAGTACCTGGCGCTGACCACCTCGACCCCGATCAACGTGACGCTGATCGGCGCATCCACGCCGCTGTTTCTGATCGTGATCGGCGCGATCTGTTTTCGCGAACGGGTGAAGCCATGGCATGTCACCGGGGCACTGCTGTGCATGGTCGGCGTGACCTTCGTCCTGGTACGCGGCGAACTGGGCCGGCTCGCCCAGCTGGACCTGGTTGCCGGCGACCTGTTCATGCTGGCCGCCACCATCGCCTGGAGCGGCTATACCTGGCTGCTGCGCAAACAGCGGCCCGCCGTGCCCCTGCCCGTGCTGCTGTTCGCGCAGATCGTCACCGGCGTACTGGCAAGCGCTCCCGTGACGGCATGGGAGCTGATGACGCTGGACCAGCCGCTGCAATGGAGCGGCAAGGTCGCGGCCATCCTGCTCTATGTAGCAACCATTCCCTCGCTGCTCGCCTACTTTGCCTGGGACCGCGCCATCGCCCGCGCGGGCGCTCAGTTGCCGGTGTTCTTTATCACCCTGACGCCGGTATTCGCGGCGCTGCTGTCCACGCTGCTGCTGGGCGACTGGCCCCGCTGGTACCACGCGGTGGGGCTGGCCGCGATCGCGGCGGGAATCTGGCTGGCGCAGCGGCGTTGAGGGGGCCGGCCGGTCCACACCAGGGACCAGGCATGCCCCGGGCGTTTCAATCCTGAATCAGTCTCGCTGCGGCTGCACTAACCTGTTTGCACGATGGGCTCGCGCAACCTGGTGCACTACCCTCGCAGTAGAGCTCACACCACTGAAACCGGGGGGGGAATCATGGGTGAACGGAATCCGCGCGGGCAACACGCGTCGGCTGACCTTGCACGATGCGAGGCGCCAGCAAAAGACATCGAAGCTGAATCAGCGCCATCGCGGCGCACACAGCAACCCAGGATAAGGCCCACGGTGCATCCCGGCACTTCCGACCTGCATTTCATTGCTGGCCGCCGGGAGCCTCCTGCCGCAATGAGCCGGCTCACGGCTGCGGACGATCCGTTGCTGGGCTGCCTGCTGTTGCTGAACCGGGCCCTGCAACGGACGGTGCCTTCAGCGGTCCTGCTGGAAGGGCTGCCGCTGGACGGGCAGGCCCTGACGTTGCCGCTGCTCTGCACTGCGGCGGCGCGCGCCGGCTTGTCGACCCGGCTGGCGGAGCACGACCTCGACGATATCCCGGATACCTCGATACCGGCCATGCTGTTGCTGGACAAGAACAGGCCGTGCGTACTGCTGCAGCGCTGCGAGCACGGACGGTTTCTCGTCGCCCTGCCAGGCTGGGGCGGTGGGGTGCAGGAAGTCAGCCGCGAGGAACTGCTGACCCAGTACAGCGGGCACGCCGTCTTCGCGCAGCCAACGCTGCAAGCGGCCGTGTCAGCCGATACGGAGCCGGCACAGCCGTGCCCGTGGCCCGGCGACGCGATGCGGCCATCATGGCGGCGCCGTTGGGAGCGGCTGCTTGCCTCGACGCTCAGGGCACTATGCCTGCGGGGCAGGCTGCCGGCTGCGGATGTGGTCCGCGCTGGTGGCTAGTCATTGTCCGGCCAGACAGGCGCGGCTCCGATGACGCATCAGGGCGTCGGCGATGCCGACGTGTTGCCCGAACTGCTCTGCCAGGTCCCCACCGACAGGTCACGTTGAGCGGAAACCGCATCTCGTAGCGGTGGCCGACATCCTCGGTCAACCCGGCCGGGGTCATCGGCGCTCCGCACTGTCCCGGTATGCAATAGGTCAAGCCGAACGCGCTGCACGCAGTCGTTCACCATGCCAGGCGCCTTGGGGAAATGAAAAGGAGGCAGGGCAATTTGCCCTGCCTCCGCTCAGGCGCCGGTCTGCCCTCCCCGGCACAGACGCGCGCCCCCGTCCAACCGGCTTAGATGACGCAGGCAAGCTTGACGGTGAGGCCTCCCCAATCGGTGGCCTGGTTGGTGTCGACCTGTACCTGCAGCTTGTCGTTGCGGTTGACGGTTCCGGACGGCACCTCCTGGCTGCAGCTCTGCTGGCCATTGCTGATCTTGCAGCTCAGGTCCCTGACCGGCGTGATGGTCGCTGAAGCGCCGGCCCCTGTCACCGTGTGGACCGAAATGTCCAGCGTTCCCTGCACCTTGCCGAGTGTGGTGGCAGTGAGCGTGACACGGCTGCAATCGTAGGGGATCACGACGCCGAAGTCCGAAGGCAAGGGAACCGCCCCGCCGGCGCCGGTCATGGCATAGTTGCCGCGGCTGAGCGTGGCTGGCACGTTGAAGTTGCCGTTGTAGACGGTGCCTGTCCCCATGCTCACGCCCGAAGTTGGCCACTTGCCGCCCGCCTTGGGACCGTACAGCGTCGAGGTCGTGGTGTCGAAATAGAAGTCGCCATCGACGCCGATGTCGTCGGTCGGCGCACCGCTGCCGTACAGGATGTGACCGCCATTGCCTGCAGTGCCGCCACCGGTGCCGCCGGTGCCGCCGCTGCCGCCCGGCTGGGTGACCAGCGAGACCCCTGCCGGCCACACGTCATTGGCCTTGGGCCCGTACAGCGTCCAGGTATCGGTGTCGAGGTAGTAGTCGCCATTGTTGCCAACGCTGTTGGCTGGTGCCCCCGCGCCCGTCAGGACGACGCCGCCACCGGTGCCCGACCCGGTGCCGCCACCCATCTGGACGCCCGGCGGCCACGTGCCGTTTGCCTTGGGCCCGAACAGGGTCGAGGTGGAGGTATTGATGTAGTAGTCGCCATTGTTGCCGACGCTGTCGGTCGGATCGACCGAGCCGGACAGGATGGTGTTCCCGGCCGCTCCGGTATTGCCGGTACCCGCCACCGAAACCCCTGCCGGCCACGTGCCGTTTGCCTTGGGCCCGAACAGCATCCAGGTCACGGTATTCAGGTAGAAGTCCCCGTCTTTGCCGATCTCGGGCCCGGGATCAGTGGTACCCGACAGCATGGCGCTGCTGCTGGCGGCGGTCTGCGTTGCGGGCGTTGTTGGCGTCGTGGGTGACGCTGGCGCTGACGTTCCCGTGCCTGGGGCTGTGGCGGCGGCGCTGGCAGGCGTCGATTCGCCCCCCCCGCCTCCCCCGCAACCGGCGGCCGTGATGACCAGACAGGCGAGCGGCAAAGCCACAAGTTTCAAATGGATGCGTTTCATGGATGGACCCCTTTCCCTGGCTTTTGAGCACATAGAATTCGTCAGCCTTGGCAAGCGCCAACGATGAGGTCAATCTAGCTGGCGGAATCGGAATGGAAAATCGGCTCTATGGACGAGCTTCGGTTATGCGAAATGGCGTCCCGCAGCGCGGATGAAAATGCCCGCGCGGGATAATGCCGGAGCGCTCGGCACTATTCACGGGGTACAGTCGCCGCGGGGCTGCGTAATTCCCGTGAAGCCTTTCAGGACAAGGCATTTCCGGCCATGGAAAGTGGCTTCCGGAGGCTCCGGCAGCCACCGCGGACACTGTTTTCCAGCGCCCCGAAAATGCCGTCAATCGCCACTGGAGTGGAATGCCGGCGCGAGCTGAACGGCTTAGCGAGGAAGTATTAGACAGGCCGCCAGAGCAGTCGGAAAAAGTATGTATAGCAAATGAAACGTCATGGGCGACAGAAAATTAATGGTGAAGGCAGGCCACTGTCCGAATACCCACTCGGCACGATCGGGCTGTGAGATGTCGACCCGCGGGTATCCTCGCGTGGCCCGGCGATTGTCATCGAAACGAGATAGACACCGGGCGCCAGGCTTGCTGAACTCCGGGGGCGATTCGCGCATGCGCCAACGGAGAGTCCGCCATGAACCTGAAGACACTAAGTATCGCGACGTTCAACCTGTACAACCTGAATGTGCCGGGCCTGCCTCTCTATACCGACCGCAACGGCTGGAGCGAGAAGGAATACGAGCGCAAGATCGCCTGGACGGCGAGCCAGCTGAAGCTGATCGACGCCGACGTGGTCGGATTCCAGGAGCTGTGGCATGGCGACGGGCTGCTCGCGGCAGTCGAGGCCGCCGGCCTGGCCGATGCCTATGACGTGCTGGTGCCGGACAACGCCAATGGCAAGGGCATTGTGTGCGCAGCCATCGTCCGCCGCGGATTGCTCGCAGGCGAGGCCGAGTGGATCGCCGATTTTCCCGAGAAATTCGTGCTGAAATCGAAGGGAGACGATCCGCAGACACCGCAGATCAGCGTCAGTATTCGCGGCTTTTCCCGGCCGGTCCTGCATTTCACCATCCGGCCGCGCGAGGATGAGCCTGCCATGCACATGTACGTATGCCATTTCAAGTCGAAGCAGCCGACCCGGATCGATGGCGAGGCCTGGTATGAAAAGGAAATCTACGCGAAACATGCCAAAGCCGTCGGCGCTGCGTTGTCGACGATCCGGCGTACCGCCGAAGCGGCCGCGCTGCGCTTCATGCTGACCGACAGCATGAAAGGCAACAACACCGCAGTGGTGGTGATGGGCGATATCAACGACGGCCAACTGAGCAATACCGCCAATATCCTGACCGAGCAGCCTGCCTATCTGGTGGGTGACTCGGTCGGTGGTGGCGATATTGCGCTCTATACCGCGCAGACATTGCAGGAATACCGGGACACGCGCGATGTCTACTACACCCATGTCTTCCAGGATTTTCGCGAATCGCTTGATCACATCCTGGTCAGCGAGCAGCTATATGACAACAGCAAGCGGCGCCGCTGGCTGTTCGACGGGCTCATTATCAACAACGATCACCTGAACTTTAGCGATCACAAGGGCCTGGGCACCAACGACCATGGCATCATCCGCGCGGTGTTCAGACACCGGCCGATCCAGGACGATCTCGGTTGAGCAGCGGCACGGCCACGCAGGCGCGGTGCCGCGCCTGCGTGGCCCTTATGCAGGGCTCACGTCAACGCCGACAGCAGGATATTCTGCGCGCCCTCGCCATCACGCGAGCCCTGACGCTCGTATGTTCCGTCCGGCGCCATCTGCCAGGTGTCACGCCGGTCTGCCAGGTACGGTTTCAGCCCTTCCGCGATAACGCGCTCCTTCAACCCGGCATCAAGGATGGGAAAGCAGATCTCGATCCGCCGGGACAGGCTTCGCTCCATCCATTCACCGCTGGATAGCATGACCTTTTCCGCCCCGCCGTCGTGAAAATAAAAGATGCGCGAGTGCTCGAGAAACCGGCCCATGACGGATTTCACCGTAATGTTCTCCGACAGGCCGGCAACGCCGGGGCGCAGCGCACAGGCGCCCCGGATGATCAGGTCGATACGGACTCCGTCGCGTGAGGCGTCGTACAGCGCCTGAATCAGGTCGGGTTCCAGCAGCGCATTCATCTTGACCACGATCCATCCCTTGCGGCCGGCCCTGGCGTGCCCGGCTTCGCGCCGGATCGCTTCAAGCAACCCCGTCTTCAAGGTGAAGGGCGATTGCCAGATATGGGTCATGCAATGGGTCTGGCCACGACCAGTCAGCTGGCTGAACACTTGCGCCACATCCTGCGTCAGCGACTCATTGCAGGTGAGCAATCCAAAATCCGTATAGGTGCGCGTGGTCTGGTGGTGATAGTTCCCGGTTCCGAGATGCACATAGCGCCGGAGCTTCCCACCCTCGCGTCGCAATACCATCACCATCTTGGCGTGCGCCTTGAAGCCGACGACCCCATAGATGACATGCGCGCCGACTTCCTCCAGTTGCGTTGCCCAACCGATATTGGCCTCTTCATCGAAGCGGGCCAGCAGTTCCACCACGACGGTGACTTCCTTGCCGTTGCGCGCGGCCTCGATCAGTGCCGAGAGCAGGACCGAGTCGTGCCCGGCCCGATACACCGTCTGGCTGATTGCCACCACATCGGGGTCCTGTGCCGCCTGCCTGACAAAGTCCACCACCGGTGTGAACGACTGGAACGGGTGATGCAGCAGGATGTCGCCCTCGCGAATGGCGCGGAAGATATCGGAATGCTCGTGCAGCACCTTCGGCAGGCCGGCCCGGAAAGGCAGGTACTTCAGTTCCGGCCGGTCCACCTGATCTGGCACCTGCATCAGGCGAACCAGGTTGACCGGTCCGTTGACGGAGAACACCTCGCTTGCCGCCAGGCCGAACTGCTGCTGCAGGAACCCAGTCATTGCCGGCGTGCAGTTGTCAGCCACTTCCAGCCGGACCGCATCACCATAATGACGGTGCGGCAGTTCGCCTTGCAGCGCCTCGCGCAGGTTCTTGACCTCTTCCTCGTCCACGAACAGTTCGCTGTTGCGGGTCACGCGGAACTGATAGCAGCCGCGCACGGTCATGCCACTGAACAGCTCGCCGACGTGGGCATGCAGGATGGAAGAAAGGAACACAAAGCCATGTTCGCATCCGGCGATCTCCGGTGGCAGGGCGATCACCCGCGGCAACGCTCGTGGCGCCTGCACGATCGCATAGCCGGAGTTGCGCCCGAACGCATCCTTGCCCTCGAGTTCAACGGCGAAATTCAGGCTTTTGTTGAGCACCCGTGGAAACGGATGCGCCGGGTCCAGGCCGATCGGCGTCAGGACTGGCATCAGTTCGGCGAAGAAGAACTCCCGGATCCATTCCGCCTGCGCGAGGTTCCACGAGGGCCGCCGCAAGAAGCGGATCTGCTGCTCGGCCATGGCCGGAATCAGCATGTCATTGAACAGGCGGTACTGCTGATCGACCAGTTCCCGGACCCGTTGGTTGACCCTGGCATAGACCGCCTGCGGCGTCAGCCCGTCCGGGCCGACCACCGGAGACTGAAGCAAGCACTGCTCCTTCAGGCCGGCCACGCGGATCTCGTAGAACTCATCCAGATTGCTGCTGAAGGTACACAGGGCACGCAGGCGCTCAAGCAGCGGCACCGCGGGATCGGCGGCCTGCTCCAGCACGCGGCCGAAGAACTCCAGCTGGCTGAGTTCGCGGTTGATATAGAGCTCATTGCCATTCAGCAGGCCATCCGGGTCGACCGGGGTGCCGAGGCGCCCCTCCTCCGCGTCAATTGGCGGCGCATTCTGCATGGGATCGGATTCGGGTTTCATGATTGGAATGTCGGTGCGGGGGAATCCTTCCCGATTCTAGCTGGCGTATTGCGCATATCGAGGCGAATCTGATCGCACTGGTCCCGCGAAATACGTACCATCTTACGAGCATTCGCTGCGTAAAATGATCTGACGCGCCCACTGGAGCCGCCAATGACACACGAAATACCATCTGCGACCGAGACCACCCCCGAAGGTCTGATGCGCTTGATCGAGCATATTGGAGGTGCTGCAGCGCAAGGTCACCTTGACCCGGAGTTTGTGCGCAAGCTGGGCAAGCGCATTGCCAACGAATTGCAGCAGATGAAAGCGACCAGGCTACCGGGTGACCGCGAGCTGGCGGGCCTGGACGACGGCATAGAGGCCCTGCTGCTGGCCGCGGACCGCAAGCACGGCGCCAGGCTGACCCGATCGCTGCAGAAGTTGCGGGAGCACGAAAGCCCCTTCCCCGGCGGGGAGTCGAATGCAAGCCAGTCGCACTAGCAGGCTGCCTGGTGAAGTGAGTTCATTAAGCAGATGGTTCAATGACCTGGGTCGTTATTGCCACCGCAGATAACCTTGGAACCTATGTCAAAGACTGACAAGAAGCGATACCTGAAAGCACTCAACCGGCGCCTGAAGAAAGAATCGTCCGGAAAGTTCGATACGGTCTTTGTCTTCGACCCGTGCGGCTCGAAGCCGAAGAACGCCACCGGGGTGACGACCAGCGGCCCTGCCAGTGACGAGACCCTTGCAGTGATGAACGCAGTCCAGGCCAGGGTATTCGAAAAATTCGAGGGCACGGCAAAGCTCGGATAAATGGAGCGCGAACTCAAGCTCGAGTTGCTGCAGGACCAGGCCGAAGGGCTGATCGGCTTGCCCCTGGTGTCGTCCTGCTGTGTGGAGCCGCCGCACGAAGACAGGCTCGTGAGCACGTATTTCGATACGTCGGATCTTGCCTTTCGGCGTATGCACGCCTCGCTGCGTGTGCGGCAAGCAGGTGAACATTATGTACAGACGTTGAAGACCTGGGGCACGCAGCATGGGGCGCTTTACGAGCGGGAAGAGTTTGAGTCGGCAGTTCCCGGAAATGCGCCAGATCTTGGTGCACTGCGAGACAAATTGCCCGAGGGCACTGCGCTGGGAACGCTGCTGCGTGAAGGCGACCTGGCGGAACGGCTGAAGCCGATCTTCATCACGGATGTCCGGCGCACGGTGCTGCTGTTGCGCTTGCCACAGGGGGACGAGGTCGAACTGGCGGTCGATCGCGGCGTTGTCCGCGCGAACGACGCCACGGAGCCGATCCGCGAGCTTGAGATGGAGATCCAGACCGGTGAGCCCGCCCATCTGTCAGCGTTTGCCCTGCGGCTGCTCGACGCAGTGCCAATGCGCCTGAGCCGCGCCAGCAAAGGCGACCGTGGCTATGCGCTGGTCGCTGACGAGGCCAATGAAGCGCTACGGGCGGAGCCCCTCAGACTGGCCGAAGCAGGGTCGGCTGAAGCAGTGTTTCAGTGCATTGCCGAGAGCTGCCTGGCGCAAATCTCGGGGAACGAACGCGGCGTGGTCAATGGCTCCAATCCGGAGAGCGTGCACCAGATGCGTGTCGGCCTGCGTCGCCTGCGCTCCGCGCTTGATATCTTCGAGCCGCTGCTTGCCTGCCCGCCGGCACTGCAATCGGACCTCAAATGGATTGCCGATGAACTGGGCCCCGCACGTGACTGGGAAGTGCTTGCCAACACCACCTTGCGTGACGCATTCGATGGGGCGCCGGAGGACGTGGGCGCGGGCGCGGTGCTTGCCGCGGCGAAGGCAGTCGCAGCCGATGCGCGGCAACGCGCGGCCCAGGCCGTGAATTCCGATCGTTACACCCGGCTGATCCTGACGCTGAGCCATTGGCTGGGCAGCGCGGACTGGCGCCATGGCCTTGACGAGGCGCAGCGCGCGGCACTCACGGGACCCGCCAGGGACTTCGCGCTGGCCACGCTGCGCAAACGGCAACGCAGGCTGCTCAAGCGGGGGCGGGGCATGGCAAAGCTCGATGAGCAGCGGCGCCATCGTGCGCGTATCGCCGCAAAGAAGCTGCGCTACGCGACCGAGTTCTTTGAATCCTTGTTTGCCGCGAATAAGGTGCGCCGCTATCGCCGGCAACTGTCGCGCCTGCAGGATGACCTGGGATGGCGCAATGATATGGCGGTTGCAGAGGGATTGTTGCTGCGCCTGGCGACAGAGCGGCAGCAGCTTGCCATTGGCTGTGGCTATGCGCGCGGCTATATCGCAAGGGCTGTCAGCGTTGACCGGCAGCCGCTGCGCTGCCTCTGGAAACAATTCAAGGCGGCACGCCTGCCCGCTTAGCGCGGCTCCGGGCGTCAGTGCGCGTTCATCGTCGCGGCCAGTCCTGGCGCACTGCACCGGCGATGCTTTCACTGTCGCCGGCCCCGATTCGTCGGTCGTTCTCCGTCAGCAGGGTTCGTCGCCCTCCGCGTAAACCCCAATGACATAGCCGGCACATTGACAGTTTCCTGACAGCCTTCCCCGCCTAGAATCGGGCCCCTGGTCATCCGGACCGGCGGCAAACGCCGGAATCCGCAACCGGCGCCCCCCGGCGACGAGAAACACAGCCTCCCTGGCCCGGCGCCCTGGCCGGCCAGCGAAACGCTCAATTCACGACAGGAACGCAAATGGAAAACGGTGCACGCGAACAGATCCCGGCCACGCTGATCCCAGGCGACGGGATCGGTCCCGAAGTAGTGGACGCCACCGTCAGGGTGCTGGAAGCGCTGGGCGCCCCGTTTGCCTGGGATATCCGGCGCGCGGGAATGGCCGGCGTCGAATACAGCGGCGATCCCCTGCCGCAAGACACGCTGGACAGCATCGGCCGCACCGGCCTGGCCCTGAAGGGGCCGCTGACCACGCCGGTGGGCGGTGGCTTCCGCTCGGTCAATGTGCGCCTGCGCGAGGCGTTCAACCTCTATGCCAACGTGCGCCCTGCCCGCACGCTGGTGCCGGGCCGCTTCGAGAATATCGACCTGGTGCTGGTGCGCGAGAACGTCGGCGGCTTCTATGTGGCCCATGACTACTACATCCCGGTTGGCGACGACCCGCATGCGGTGGCGGTGTCCACCGGCACCAACACGCGCGACGCGTGCCGGCGCATTGCCCGCTTCGCCTTCGAGTACGCCGTCAGGAACGGCCGCAAGAAGATCACGGTGGTGCACAAGGCCAATATCCTGAAAGCGCTCACCGGCATCTTCCTGGAAGCGGCGCGCGAAGTCGCCAGGGACTACGCGGGCCGCGTGGACATGGACGACATCATTGTCGACGCCTGCGCCATGCAGCTGGTGCTCAACCCGTGGCGCTTCGACATGCTGCTCTGTACCAACCTGTTCGGCGACATCCTGTCGGACCAGATCGCCGGCCTGGTTGGCGGGCTTGGCATGGCGCCGGGCGCCAACATCGGCGACCAGGCCGCGATCTTCGAGGCGGTGCACGGCTCGGCGCCAGACATCGCTGGCAAAGGCATTGCCAACCCGATCTCGCTGATGCTGGCCGCCGGCCTGATGCTCGACCACGTGGGCCGCCAGGACCTGGCCACGCGCCTGCGCACGGCCATCGAGCTGACGCTGGTCCAGGACCAGGTGAAGACCGGCGACCTCCACGGCACGGCCACCACGCTGCAGTTCGCGGACGCGGTAGTGAAACGCATCGCTTCCGCCAGCTGAGCCGCGCCCGCGCGGCCCGCCCGGGCCAGCGCGCAAGACTGCCACCCTCCGCAGTCATTCCATACCCGGCACGCCCTGGCGTGCCGGCGGGATCGGCCTTGCTTTTAACCTCGTGCGCCGCACGGACGCACACACACTCCCGCCCGCATGCGCCCCACGCTGCAGGGCGGCAAAGAGATACAGAAAAAGATGTTGACCCTGCTCGCCTATTCGATGGTGATCGTGTTCATGGCATTGATCATGACAAAACGGCTCTCCGCCATGGTGGCGCTGATCCTGGTTCCGATTGCGTTCGCCGCGATCGGCGGTTTCGGCCCGGAACTCGGCCCGATGATGCTGGACGGCGTCAAGAAGCTGGCGCCGACCGGCGTGATGCTGATGTTCGCCATCCTGTATTTCGGCCTGATGATCGATGCCGGGCTGTTCGATCCGGTGGTGCGCGCGATCCTGAAGATAGTGGGCGGCGATCCGGTCAAGATCATCATGGGCACCTTCGTGCTGGCCGCGCTGGTGTCGCTCGACGGCGACGGCTCGACCACTTACATGATCACCTGCGCCGCCATGCTCCCGCTCTACAAGCGCCTGGGCATCAGCCGGCTGGTGCTGGCCTGCGTGATCATGATGGCCGGCGGGCTGATGAACATCCTGCCCTGGGGCGGCCCGACCGCGCGTGCCGCCAGCGCGCTGGGCGTGGACGTGGGCTCGCTGTTCGTGCCGATGATCCTGCCGATGATCGTCACCGGCATGTGGGGCCTGTTCGTGGCATTCCTGCTGGGCCGCCGCGAACGCAACCGGCTTGGCAGCATCGCCGTGATGCGCACCGGGGCCGGCGATGACGGCCATGCCATGCCGAAGGCTGCAACCAGCGATCCCCGGATCGCCAGGCCCAAGCTGCTGTGGTTCAACTTCCTGCTGACCAGCGGCCTGATGGTGCTGCTGATTCTCGGCACCTTGCCGCTGCCTGCGCTGTTCATCATCGCGTCCGCCATCGCGCTGATGGTCAACTACCCGAGCCTGCACGAACAGAAGGAGCGCATGAGCGCGCATGCCGCCAACGTCGTGCCGGTGGTGTCGCTGATTTTCGCCGCCGGCATCTTCGTCGGAATCCTGTCGGGCACCAAGATGGTCGACGCCATCGCCAACAGCGTCATCAGCGCCGTGCCGGACTGGATGGGTCCCTACATGGCCCTGGTGACCGGGGTGCTGAGCATTCCGTTCACGTTCTTTATCTCGAACGACGCGTTCTACTTCGGCATCCTGCCGATCCTGGCCAAGGCTGCCGCCGTCTATGGCATCGGCGCGGCGGAGATCGGACGCGCCTCGCTGATCGGGCAGCAGGTTCACCTGCTGAGCCCCCTGGTCGCGTCGACCTACCTGCTGGTCGGCCTGGCCGAGGTCGAATTTGGCGATCACCAGCGCTATACGCTGCTCTGGGCGCTGTCGGCGGCAGTGGTCATGATGCTGGCTACCGTTGCCTTCGGCGTGATTCCGGTCATTGGCCGGGCAGCGTGACAGCGAGGAAGCGGGACCGGGCGGGTCAACCACATCCGCCTGCCTGGCGTTTTACCCGAACGCAACTTGCAAAAATTTACAAATAGCCGAGCAGATGGCCCGGCTGCGTCCGCCCTGCTGGCAATAGAGGATCACATATCGCCTGCACATAAGGCCACATTCGCATCGAATGATCCCGCAAAGGTTCCTTCGTTGCCAAGGACGTATGCAAAGGGTTGCAATAGGGTTAGATCGAATATGTTACTGAATGTAAATGGCGTAACTTGATTGCAAGCTGTTCCGCTGGCATTGCGACGCAATGCTGGTGGCTTGAGTAGTAGGGGGGCATCATGCAGCATTCCAGCCGATTCGCGTGCGACCTGGGCCGCGCGCATCAGTCCGGCCGCAACGGCCGCCACGGCAAGACCGGAGCCTCCCGCAGCCAGTCCATTCGACATCGACGGCACCTGAGCCGCGCGCAGCACTTCTCAGTGCACCAGCGCCACCTTCCCACCTACGCACCCGCGGCAGAAGCCTGTCGCCCGCCCGCCCACCTTGCACGAAGCCGGCCATGCGGCTGTCGGGCACGCCAACTGCGCTGAAGCCCGCATTGCGCAGCACCCGGTTTGCCGGCCCCTGCGCCAGAACAACACACCAACCAATTCAAAAAGGCGGGAATCGCAATGGCGCTCTATGCTCTGCGGGAACTCACGCTGCAGTCCCTTGGCCCGCTCGGGGCGATGATCGAGGCAGGTTATCGTGCAGTCAATTTCTGGGGCGAGTCGGTCGCCTGGCTTCCGGGGCTGCGCGAGGCCGACGCCGCGCTTGAGTTGTTCACCCGGCTGACCAAGGCCTATGGCAAACCAAGCTTTGAGATCGACGAGGTCTTCGTGCGCGGCCAGCGGGTGGCCGTCACCGAGACCGCGCTCATCGAGGAGCCCTTCTGCCGGCTGCTGCATTTCAGGAAGGACATGTCCAATCCTGGCCCCCGGGTGTTGCTGGTGGCGCCGCTCTCCGGCCACTACGCCACCCTGCTGCGCCCGACGGTCGAGGCATTGCTGCCCGGGCATGATGTCTACATCACCGACTGGGCCGATGCGCGCCTGGTCCCGCTTGACGCCGGGCACTTCGATCTTGGCTGCTATGTCGATTACCTGAAAAAGTTCTTGCGATACCTCGGCGCCGGCACGCATATCGTGGCGGTTTGCCAGCCCGGGGTCCCGGTGCTTTGCGCGGTCGCCCAGATGGCCGAAGACAACGAGCAGGTGCAGCCCCGCTCCATGACCCTGATCGCCGCGCCGATCGACACCCGCGTCAGCCCGACGGCGGTCGACCAGTTCGCGCAGCAATATTCGCTGGCGTGGTTCGAGGCGAACGTCATCGAACGGGTGCCCGCCGGTTACCCGGGAAACGGGCGCCGGGTTTATCCGGGCTTCCTGCAGCTGGCAGGCTTTGTATCGATGAACGTCGCACACCATGCCGGTGCGCACCTCGACTTTTACCGCCACCTGGTCGATGGCAGGCAGAGCGAGGCAGCCAGGCACCGCAAGTTCTATGACGAGTACAACGCCGTGCTCGACGTGCCGGCCGAGTACTACCTGGAAACCATCCAGAAGGTTTTCCTGGAGCATCACCTGTGCCGCGGCCGCATGGAAGTCGGCCAGCGCCGTGTCTACCCCGAGGCCATTGCCAACGTTTCATTGCTGACCATCGAAGGCAGCGAGGATGACATCACCGGCCGCGGCCAGACCGAAGCGGCTCACGCGCTCTGCGCAGGTCTTGCCGCCGACCGGAAAGAACACTTGGTCGTCGACGGCGTGGGTCACTACGGCACCTTCGCCGGCCAGCGTTTCCGGGAATCCATCCTGCCCGCCATGACGCAGTTCATTCAACGGTGCGCCGACTGAGCGCTCCGTCGCCTTGGCGAGGCCAGTTGCGCAAGCTTCCAGGCGGGGACTGGCAAACAGTACAACGCCAACGTACGCCAGCGAACAGACCTTGCCGATGGCCGTGGCACCTTTGCTCTCATGGCGATCCGGCATGCGAGAGCGCCGCCTGTAGTGACCTTCGGAAGCAGGCCGCGATGGCGGCCTTGTTGCTGGTGGTCGTGTCTGCCTCACCGCATCTCCTGTCGGGACCAGGGTCGGCTGGAGTTTTTGTGCGCCAGCGTCTATAACGGAACGCCTGCACGTCCCGCACTTGTGCTCGGAATAACAGCCGGGAGCTTTTGCCTGGCGACGTGACATCTGCCAGCTCTTCCAGGGATTTGGCGCGTTGCTTTTCTGTCATCACCGAGTTGTACAAAGAAGATAGCGGCAGGGGGGTGTCACGTCATGGAATTCATTTCCAAGCTCACACAGCATTGCAGGGTGGTGGCGTACTACGCGGTCGCCTGTATCAGCGTGGTACTTGGGGTGCTGATGCCCCCCGCGTTTGCAGGTGACAAGACTACCTACAGCTACTTCGTAACTGGTACACGGTACTTCATGACTGGCAATCCAGTGCCGGTGCAGGCCCTCCCCACACCTCAGCCACGGGCGGTACAGCCGGTGGTCATCATGGGTGGCGGGCCCGATGTCGATGGCGCGTTTCGCTGGATGATTCGGCAGGCGGGCATTACCAAAGCAACGGGCGGTCGCATGGTCGTGATTCGCGCGACCGGCACCGACGCTTACGACCCTTACTTCTACTACAGCAACAAGAAGAACGCGACCGATATCCCCGCAGTGGACGGCTATGTCGGTGGCGCGTACCTCGGCCTGACTGCGGCGGAAACGCTGGTCATTACCGACACAGCTGCGGCGAATGATCCGTTTGTAAACGCCGTTGTCGGCAGCGCGAACGCATTGTGGATTGCGGGCGGCGATCAGGCCAACTACATCAAGTTCTGGAAAGGTACGAAGCTCAACGCGACCATCGCCGCGCTCATGCAGCAGAACGTTCCTGTTGGCGGCACCAGCGCCGGGGCCAACGTCCTGGGGCAGTTCGTTTTCTCCGCCATCGAAGGGACGGTCACATCGACGCAGGCGCTGAGCGATCCATACAACAAGTACATGACATTTGACCCGAAAGGGTTTTCCGGCCCTGAATTCCTGAACACTACGGCATTGGACAATACGTTCGTCGATCCTCACTTCGACACGCGCGATCGCATGGGCAGGCTGGTCACGTTCCTGTCAAGAAGCATTGCGCCATGGTCCGGTTCGGGCTGCGAGGGCGGAGTCCTGACGAACCCGTCGGCCGCCCGAGGGATTGGCCTTGACGTCGAGACAGCGTTGCAGATTCAGAATATCTCAGGCCGCTTCGTTGCACAGCGCGTCACCAACATATCCACGACATCGCCCAGCGCTGTTCACTTCCTGAGGCCACTGACTTCGCCCGCGGTCTGCGCGCCCGGCAAGCCGCTGACCATCTACGGTGTCCATGTCCAGCGGCTGGACGACGAGACTGTCTTTGATATGACAAACTGGTGGAATGGCGGCAGCGCAGGAATCGAAGCGTATGTCGTTGACGAGAACGCCGGCATCCAGAGCCCGGCCACCATACATTACTAGGGCCTGCCCCCTCCTCGCCCGCCAGCGATTGCGCACGCTGGAGCAGCAGCGGGCCGACGCCTAGGCTTGGACCTCCGGACTTGGTTCGCCATCCCTGGTAGCAATCAATGCCTTTGGCGTCAGCGGGATCAAAAGCAGGATCAGTGCGTACACCACGGTAGTCGCGATCACGCAATATGTGAAACCGTGCGTTGGGCTGCTGTTATAGATCCATGAGCCCAGGAGATCGCCGGCACGCGCCGAGAGCGCGAGAACGCCATCCACCAGCATCATCAAGGTTCCTTGCAGGCCCGGCGGACAGGACCGCATCGCGAGATCGAAGTATGCTGCCGTGGCGACACCGCCCATCAGCCCTATCGGTGCCGCCAATACCAGGGCAAGATTGGCTGAGTGGATGAATGCCAGCGGAACCATCTGCGGCACTGCGACGATCGTTCCCCACCACAGCAGCTTGTTCAGCGATACCTTCTTGCACAGAAAGCCATACAGCAGAAATGTCGGGACGAACGCGGCGGCAAAGATCCCGTTGTAGTACGAGTAAACGGAATCCGATGCATGCAGCTCATTGCTCAGGTAGAACTGCAGCGGCGTGGCCGCTCCTGGCGCAAAGTTCCACAGAAAGCAGATGAGAACCGCTGGATAAACAGCCTTATGTCTCACCAGCCGCCTGACATTGCCAACGAGATCCGTGCCCCTGGCTTGCGGCTTCTCGTAGATATGGCCGAAGACCGAAACGGGCTTCCAGAGCGCCAGCACCGCAATCAAAAAGGCGAACATCGCCATCAGCAGGAAGGCTTCTTTTGCGGCGAGATGATCGGAGATGTACCCGGAGGCGAACGCTCCCGCAACGACCGGGACGGAGCCGACCACGTTCAACAGGGCGCTCAGGCGCCCGGACATGAGCTTCTCCTGGCCCACCAGGGCGATCAACCCCTGATAGGCTGCGGCGATGAACCGGGACGACAGCATTGCCAGCAGCATCCCGATGACCAGCCCCGCGTATGAGAAACCTGAATACGCCATCCAGATGAATGCCACCGCGGTCGCCGGGGCGAAAATCAGGAAGAAGCCACGATCGCGCAATCCCAGCGGATTCCATTGGTCGCGCGCGAGGCCAAAAACGAACGCAAGGTAGACTGGTATGCCCGTCACCAGCCGGAATGTCGAGATCTCCGTCGCCGTCGCATGCAGCTGGTTCTTGAGCAGGTACGACGTCTGTATATCGACCAGGTAACCGGCCGGCGTTGCCAGAGCGATGAACAGGGTCAGCCAACCGAAATACAGCAGGGTCCGGTCGCTGCCCTCGGAACCATCATGACCAGAAGCGGCCGGCATTTTCGTCGCTCAGCGTTGCACGTATCGGGGCCAGGCGAATTCGCTCGGCGATGCATTCGGTATCAGGGCCGTATGTGACGCCGGAGAGGCGTCGGACGCGTTCGACTGCGGTTTCCCGCAGTGCGGGCTGGCCCATGAAAGGCAGATGGCTGTTGGCGTTACGCATCGAGCCAGCCTTGTCGGTCATCCTGTCAACCCCGATGCCGGGAATGCTCTGCAAGCGAGTGACTGCCATGATCTCATCCCTTCTCCCTGTCAACTCCATTGAAATGGGAAAGCGAGCCAGGGGCAAGTGACATTGCGCATGGGAGGAACGTTTGCTCACGCACATTGGCCGTGGCAATCCTCATTCCTGGCGATGACTTCCGATCGTGGGCCGCCTAAAATTCCCACACATCAAATAAGCGGGCAGCCCATGCCCCGCCCGTCCGGCATCGTGGCCGGCTCGCTTTGGAGCTGCCGCATGCCTCACACCCGGATAGCATCGCCACGTCGGCGCTCTCACTGACGGAGCAGAAAATCATGAAACCAGAACCATTTGCGGTGACTCCGGAAGCGTATGGACGCGCGCTCAACGTGGTGGGAGAAAGGATCACGGTGCTGGCATCCAAGACCGCCACGCAAGGCTATGAGGTGTTTCTGCAGCAGGGCGAAGAAGGCAGTGGCCCACCGCCGCATAGCCATGACTGGGACGAATCGTTCTTCATTACCAAGGGGACGGTCGAGATCGGCTATGGCGATCAAGCGATCACTGCTGCCGCTGGCACCTTTGTCCATGTGCCAGCGGGCACGGTGCATTACTTCCGTTTCGGCTTCGGCGGCGGCGAAATGATTTCAGTCACCAGCCACGGCGGAAACGCATCGCACCTGTTCACGCGGCTCGATGAGGAAATTCCGCCAGGCGCGCCGGACATGGAAAAGCTCCTGGCGGTGGCGCAAGAGTGCGGCATCACGATTTCAGGGTGAGTGCTGGCCCGGACACACGCCTTCGCTTCGGCCACTGCTTCGGCTGAGTTTCTTCCTTCTGCGTGTTTCGTCGCAACAGGCTACGCCGCCACGGCCTTGCGCTCCCTGCCTGATTTCGCTCCCGGCTGGGCATTCGGCCCTGCCGCGCCCTGCAGCAGCCAGCAACTCAACTGCACCGAGCGCGCCATCAGCCTGCGCCGTCCGGCGGCATCGGCTTCGATGTAGTCGACGCATTGATGGAAAAGGTAGGAAACGACGTACGCGCAGACGTCGTCAATGACCGGGCGTGAGAGCTTGGGACACAGCCCCAGCCGCTCGATGTCTTCCGCCATCTCGGCGGCGATGTCATCCAGCACCGTGCGAATGGCAACGCGAAGCGCGGGCTGCGGGCCCGTGATCCCGCACACACCAACGATGAATGCATCCGGGTGATGCTGCGCGTACAGGAACAGCGCTTCGCACGCACGCGTGGCCACTTCACCCGGGTTGTCGCGGGCAGCGGCCCATCGGACCGCGCGCAGCATCGGCCGCAGTTCGGCGCTTACCTCGGCCATGGCGGTGATGGCCAGGTCTTCCATGTCGCTGAAATGCCGGTAGAACGTGTTGGGGTTCAGGCCGGCCTCGCGCGCGATCTCGCGCAGCTTGAGTGCCGCAAAGCTGCGCTTGGCTGCGGCCAGCCGCAACGCGGCGTCGATCAGGCGGCGTTTGCCGTCGGCAATGGCTTCCATGAATGCGGTTTAGTAGCAGGACTCGGTTTTTGCCCGACATGCTTCGTTGACAGCATGTCTACGGTTGTCTACGCTTGCGCCGGTAGACAGATGTCTACGTTAAATGAAACGGCCGCACGTGGCAAATCGCGTGTCAGCTCCCGTTCAGGAGACACCGCCCCGCCATGCCGCCGCCCATTGAGCTATCCAGCCCCGACCAGGCCTCCGACGCGCCGCATCAAGCCCCTGCCCGCTCCATGCATGCCCCCATCCCCGAGCCCATCCCGCGCGACCCGGGTTGGCCGCTGGTCGGCAACCTGCTGCAGATCACACCCGGTGCGCTGGGCCAGCACCTGCTGGCGCGCAGCCGCCACCATGATGGCATCTTCGAACTGAATTTCGCCGGCCGGCGCGTGCCGTTCGTGACGTCGGTGGCACTGGCCTCCGAGTTGTGCGATGCCGCGCAGTTCCGCAAGTACATCGGCCCGCCGGTGTCCTACCTGCGCGGCATGGCCGGCGACGGGCTGTTCACCGCACGCTCCGACGAGGCCAACTGGGGCAAGGCGCACCGCATCCTGATGCCGGCGTTCAGCCAGCGCGCGATGAAGGGCTACTTCGACGTCATGCTGCGCGTGGCCAACCGGCTGGTGGACAAATGGGACCAGCAAGGCCCGGATGCCGATATCGCGGTCGCTGACGACATGACGCGGCTGACGCTCGATACCATCGCGCTGTCCGGCTTCGGCTATGACTTTGAATCGTTCGCCAGCACGGAACTGCACCCCTTCATCGAGGCCATGGTGGGCGCGCTGGAAGAGGCGATGTCCAAGCTGACGCGCTTTGCCCTGCAAGACCGCTTCATGCATGCGGCGCACCAGAAGTTCGACCAGGACACCCGCTTCATGCGCGACCTTGTGGACGACGTGATCCGGCGGCGGCGCGCGGGCGACGCGGCGGAACGCCCGGGCGGCACGGCCAACGACCTGCTCGGCCTGATGCTGGAAGCGCGGGATCCGGACACCGACCAGCGGCTGGACGACGAGAACATCCGCAACCAGGTGATCACGTTCCTGATTGCGGGCCACGAGACCACCAGCGGCCTGCTCACCTTCGCGCTGTATGAACTGCTGCGCAACCCGGGCGTGATGGCACAGGCCTACGCGGAGGTGGACGCCGTGCTGCCCGGCGACGCGGCGCCGGTCTACGCCGACCTGGCGCGGCTGCCGGTACTGGACCGCGTGCTGAAGGAAACGTTGCGCCTGTGGCCCACCGCGCCTGCCTTCGCCGTGGCGCCGTTTGAAGACACGCTGCTGGGCGGCCGCTACCTGATCCGCAAGGACAGGCGCCTGTCGGTGGTGCTGACCGCGCTGCACCGCGACCCCAAGGTGTGGGCCGACCCGGAACGCTTTGACATCGATCGCTTCCTGCCTGAGCAGGAGGCAAAGCTGCCGCGCCACGCCTACATGCCTTTCGGCAACGGGGAACGTGCCTGCATCGGCCGCCAGTTTGCGCTGACCGAGGCCAAGCTGGCACTGGCGCTGATGTTGCGCAATTTCCAGTTCACCGACGCGCACGACTACCAGTTCCGCATCAAGGAAACACTGACGATCAAGCCCGACGGATTCACGGTGCGTGCGCGCCGGCGCCGGCCGCATGAGCGCATCGCTGCGGCGCCGCTCGCCGGGACCGCGCAAGCGCCGCGGGCGGGCCCCGATGTGCAGGGCCGCGGCAGGACACTTGCCGTGCTGTGCGGATCCAGCCTTGGCACCGCGCGCGAACTGGCTGAGCAGGTGCATGCCGGCGCGCTGGCGGCGGGCTTTGATGCGACGCTGCGCGACCTGGACGACGTGGCCGACGCGCTCCCGACCACCGGCCTGGCCGTCATCATCGCCGCCACCTATAACGGCCGCGCGCCGGACTCGGCAAGGCGGCTCGAAGCGCTGCTCGACAGCGGCGCCGCCAGCGGCTACCGGGCAGAAGCGCTGAGCGTGGCCGTGCTGGGCTGCGGCAACTCGCAATGGCCGACGTACCAGGCCTTCCCGCGCCGCGTCTATGAATTCTTCACCAATGCCGGCGCCAGTCCGCTGCTGCCGCGTGGCGAAGCCGACGGCAACGGCGACTTCGACCAGGCCGTGGAACGGTGGCTGGCCTTGCTGTGGCAAGCCTTGCAGGCCGGTGACGGCGTGGGCGGGCCGGCCCACGGGACGCCGCCGGTCCGGGTGCAGGTGAAAGACGTCGCCGAGATCCGCGCGTCCACGCTGCCGGCAAACACCGAGGCCTTCACGGTCCTGGCCAACACCGAGCTGGTGAACGATCCGTCCGGCCTGTGGGATTTCTCGCACGAGGCGCCGCGGACTTCCACGCGCGATATCCGCCTCAGGCTGCCCGACGGCGTGCGCTACGCCACAGGCGATCACCTCGCCGTCTATCCGCAGAACCAGCCCGGGATGGTCGCGGCCCTGTGCGAGCGGATCGGCATCGACCCGGACGCAATCGTCACGTTGTCCGCCTCCGGCGGGGCCGCGCGCGGCCTGCCGCTGGGCGAGGCCCTGTCCGTGCGCCAGTTGCTGACCCATTTTGTGGAGCTGCAGGACGTGGTGTCGCGCCATACCCTGCGCCTGCTGTCGCAGTCTTCGCGCTGCCCGGTCACGCGCCAGGCCCTGCGGCAGCTGGCCTCGGACGACGCCGGGAGCGGGTACGCCGCCCAGGTGGCGCCGCGCCGGCTCGGGCTGGCCGACGTGCTGGACCGCTTTCCCGCCATCGAGGTGGATCTGGCCGGCCTGCTGGCTTGCACCGTGCCAATGCGGCCGAGGTTCTATTCGATCGCCTCATCGCCGCTGGTCTCGCCCGGCGTGGCGACCATCACCGTCGGCACGGTCTGGTCACCGGCGCTATCGGGCCGCGGACTCTTCCGCGGCGTGGCTTCCACCTGGCTGCAGGGCCTGGCGCCAGGCGCCATGGTGGCGGGTGCCATCCGCACCCCCAATCCCACCTTCGCGCCCGCGGCGGACCCGGCCACGCCCATGATCCTGATCGGCCCCGGCACGGGCATTGCGCCGTTCCGCGGCTTTCTTGAGGAGCGGGCCGCGCAACAGGCAGCCGGGCAGCCGGTGGCCCCGGTGCAGCTGTACTACGGCTGCCGCCACCCCGCGCACGACTGGCTCTACCGCAACAACGTGGAGCGCTGGCAGGCACAGGGCGTGGTGCAGGTCCACCTGGCCTGTTCAGTCGTGGATGGCGAGCCGCGCTACGTGCAGGACCTGCTGTGGCAGCGCCGTGCCGATGTCTGGGCCCGGCTGAACCAGGGCGCGATCATCTACGTGTGCGGCGACGGCCGCCACATGGCGCCCGCGGTCAGGCAGGTGCTGATTCAGATCGGCGCAGAGCAAGGGGGGATGACGCCAGAGGCGGCTTCGGACTGGCTGGCGGACCTAGTCAGCGCGGGACGCTATCGGCAGGACGTGTTCAACTGAAGGCAGGCACCGGCTCGCCGGCGCCCGCTTACACCTTCCTGACGAACTCGGATTTCAGGCTCATGGCACCAAAGCCGTCGATCTTGCAGTCGATATCGTGGTCACCGTCGACCAGGCGGATGTTCTTCACCTTGGTACCCATCTTGACCACGCCGGCCGACCCCTTCAGCTTCAGGTCCTTGATGACGGTGACGGTGTCCCCGTCCTGCAGGACATTGCCTGCCGCATCGCGATAAACCCTGGCCTCCGGTTCGGCCGGCGCCGCTGCCTGCGCCGACCATTCATGCGCGCATTCCGGGCAGATGTAGAGGCCTCCGTCTTCATAGGTGAATTCGGAATGACATTTTGGGCAGGGAGGCAAAGCGCTCATGGGGACTCTCAGGTGTCTGGCCAGGGCCATAAAGGACCGGAAGTATACCGCCCCCGCCTATGGCAACGCATCGGGCGGCAGCACGCTCCATCCCGAAACGCTGCCGGACGTCGTCAGGCGCTGGCTCCTGAGGACGCCGTTCTCGTCGAACTCGAAGAAAACCGTCGACGACCGGATCGCGCCGCCGGCGAACAGCGGGCCAATGAACGGGATAAAGCTCTCAGGGTGCGGCCTGGAGGCCGCAAACGAATAGATCAGGATGGTCGACCCGTTGACCAGGGTGGTCTGCGACGAGGGCTTCCCAAGCTGGGCGGTAACGTCGTCGAGGGTGGAGAAACCGAGCAGGAAGTTCGCCATCTGCTCCTGTTTCACCTCGACGCCCGTCGATACGCAGGCGGCCAGCATGACGCAAGTCACAATCAATGCGTGAGCAGGCTTCATATTGTCACCGCCATACTTTTTGCGCCGTGGCCGGGACGCGCTGAAGGCGCCCGGCGCGCCATGCAGAAAGCATACAACTTTGCTGAACGATTCGCCGAGGCCCGCGCAAGGCGGGCCGCCCCCTACTCCGGCACGAAATGTATCGACCGCAGCAACTCCGCCTGCCGCTCATGGGCGGCGCGCGCATCCCTGGACAGGGCCTCGCTGCTGAGCGGCTGCCCGGCGTCCATGCCCATGGCCTCCACGCGCTCGCGGTAGCCGGGCTGCTGCACGATGGCCAGCGTGGCGTTGCGGATCTTTTCCTGCACCGCCGCCGGCACGTCCGGCGGCAGCCACACCCCCATCCAGCCGGGCTCCGTCATCGCCGGGAAGCCGACTTCGGCGAAGGTCGGCACATCCGGCAGCGCGGGGATGCGCTTGGGATACGCCACGGCATAGGCCTTGAGCTTGCCGGACTTGATCAGCGGCAGCGACGTGGCCAGGCCGTCGAACATCAGCGGCACATGGCCGCCCATCACGTCCTGCAGCGCGGGCGGCGATCCCTTGTAGCCGACATGCTTCATATCCACGCCGGCCAGGCGGTTGAACTGGACGCCGATGGTCTGGCCGCGCATGCCGGCGGCATAAGAGGCATAGTCGATCTGCCCGGGCTTGCTCTTGATGTAGGCAAGCAGTTCGCTGAAGTTCTTCGCCGGCAGCTTGGGGTTGCCCACCAGCACCAGCCCCGTACGGGCCACCTGGGCAACAGGTTTCAGGTCCTTGAAAGGATCGAACGAGACCTTCAGCGCCAGCGGCGTTTCGGAAACGATGCCGCCCTGGATCAGCAGCAGCGTATGTCCGTCATGCGGTGCGGAAAGCAGTGTGTTGACCGCGATCGCGCCGGCGCCGCCCGGCTTCTGCTCGACGATCACCGGCTTGCCCAGCGACTGCGTCAGCCCCTCGGCCAGCAGGCGCCCGAGGATATCGGCGGTGCCGCCGGCGGGGCCGCCGACCACGATCCTGACCACCTTGGTCGGCCACGCCTGAGCCTGGGCGGTCGATGGGAGCGCAGCCGGCAGCGCCACCGACAGCGCCAGGCCGAGCATGCATGACAGCGACGCCCTGCGGCGCGCCGACGGTTGTGCTTGATTCATGGTTGTCTCCGAATGTTCGAGGGTTGTTCAGGGCAGCAGCCGGCTTCATCGTGAGCCGGTGATCTGCCACCCCTGCCCTTCTGCTGGCGCATCGCCAGTGCCGACCGACCCGGGTCAGGCGGCCTTGCGCAGGAAGCCCTGATTGCCGCCATTGCGGTTCGGCGCGAAGCCGTTGGCCTCCAGCGTCTCTTCGACCGTGTCGTAGAACACGCCGATCTTCTGGATGTCGCGCGCTTCCTGGGCCGTTGCCACCTTGCGGCCGAATTCGCCCGCGATGCGCACCAGCTGCTCGATCTGCTTCACCGTGCTCATCTTGGCCGTGCGCGACTGGTTCCACAGGCAGTCCTCGGTTCCGCACCGCACATGCAGGCCCAGGGCAATCCCCATCATGTTCACAGGCAGCACGTTGCGCACGGAGCTTTCGACGGTCAGCACCGCGCCATCCGGCACGGCGCGGACGATGTTGGCGAGGTTGAAGACGCTCGGCGCATCCATGCCGCCGCTGATCGCCACCCAGTTCATGACCAGCGGGCCCTTGTACACGCCGCGCCGGATCAGCCGCTCAACGGATTCGAAGCTATTGATGTTGTAGCACTGGAATGCGCTCTGGATGCCGGCAGCGGACAGGCGGCGGATGTGCTCTTCGACCCAGCCAGGCTGGGCGGGAACCGTCATCTCCTTGTACGCGTTGAAGATCGCGGGGTTCTCGCGCGAGGTGCCCTTGAAATCCGCGAGCTCCGCGTGCTCCGTCACGTTCATCTGCGACGTGTTCACCGTGACGGTCACCTGGTCCGGAACGGGGTCGAGTTCGGCAAGCATGTGGCGCGTGTCGTCGGAAAGCCACTTGGCGGCATCCCCCTCGTTTTCCGGCGCGAAGCTGATCGAACCGCCCACCTGGATGACCATCTCCGGCACCGCCTTGCGCACCCCGGCGATCAGCTCGTTGAACTTGGACAGACGCTTCGAGCCCTTGCCGTCGAGTTCGCGCACATGCAGGTGCAGCACAGTCGCGCCGGCGTTGTAGCAATCCACGGCCTTCTGGATCTGGTCTTCCATCGTCACGGGGATGTCTTCCGGGAAATCGGAGGGCAGCCAGCCCGGTGCATACGGTGCCGCGGTGATGATCAGCGGCTGCTGGTTTTCAGGGAACAGGGATCCATCGAGGTAGTGCACGGCATGTCTCCATTGATAAAGGCACGTGGCCTGGCGGCGGCTGGTGCGCCTCAGAACGGCTTGTCGCCGATGATGGCGGCGCGCTCCATCTTGCGCGGCGCCGGCCAGTAGTCCTGCACCGCGTAGTGCTGGGTGCAGCGGTTGTCCCAGATGGCCACACTGTTGGGCTGCCAGCGGAAACGCACCTGGTATTCGGGAATCGCCGCCTGGCTGATCAGGTAGTTCAGCAGATGGCTGGCGCCCGGGGTCTTGTCCTGTCCGTAGCGCACGTTCTCGGGCGTATGGAAGTTGGCGAAATGCGTGGAGAAGCCGCAGACGTAGAGCGCCTTCTCGCCGGTTTCCGGATGCGTGCGCACCACCGGGTGCTCGACCATGGGGTACTGCGCGGCAAGGCTGGCGCGCTTTTCCGGGCTCATCGCCGCGCCGAACGAATGCTCGATGCTGTGCTTGGCGCGCAGGCCGGCGATGCGCTGCTTGATTTCCTCGGGCAGGTGCTCGTAGGCCGCCGCCATGTTGACCCAGATGGTGTCGCCGCCGACCGGCGGGCATTCGATGCAGCGCAGCACGCAGCCCATGGGCGGGGTTTCGCGCCAGCTGCCATCGGTGTGGTAGCTGTTCTCGTAGTTCTCGCGCTTGTCGCTGCGATAGATCTGGACCAGCCCTGGATGATCGGGATCGCTGCCGGCGACGGGATGGTCTTCCAGTTCGCCGAAGCGGCGCGCGAACGCCACGTGGTCCGCGCGGGAGATTTCCTGGTCGCGCAGGAACAGCACCTTGTGCGTGAGCAGCAGGGACTTGATCTCGGCAAACAGCGCGTCGTCGCGCGCGGCATCGGCCAGGCTGACGCCGCTGACTTCGGCGCCGATATTGCAGGTAAGCGGTTGGGCTCGCATGGGGACGCTCCTTTACAGCACAAAGATCGAAGACCCGGTGGTCTTGCGTGATTCCAGGTCGCGGTGGGCCTGCACGGCATCCTGCAGCGCATAGCGCTGGTTGATTTCGATGCGGATACGGCCAGCGGCAACGTGGCCGAACACCTCGGCAGCCAGTTCGGCCTTTTCGGCGGGGTCCGCAATGTAGTCGGCCAGCGCCGGACGAGTCAGGTAGACCGAACCCTTCCTCGCCAGCAGCTGCGGATCAAACGGCGGGATGGTGCCGGAGGCCGTGCCGACGCAGACCATCAACCCGCGCCGCTTCAGCGAGTCCAGCGAGGCCATGAAGGTGCTCTTGCCCACGCTGTCGAAGACCACGGACACGCCCGCGCCATCGGTCAGCTCCCGCACCCGCTTTGCCACGTCCTCATGGCTGTAGTTGATGATGTGGTCGCAGCCATGGGCGCGCGCCACCTCTGCCTTGGCCTCGGTCGAGACGGTGCCGATCACGGTCAGGCCGAGCAGCCTGGCCCATTGCGAGACGATCAGTCCCACGCCGCCGGCAGCCGCGTGCAGCAGGATGGCTTCGCCACCCTGGAACGGGTAGATGCGGCGCATCAGGTAGGCGGAGGTCAGGCCGCGCATGGTCATCGCCGCCGCGGTCTCGAAGCTGATCGCTTCCGGCAGGCGGATCAGCGGTGCGGCGGGCACCAGGCGCTCGGTGCTGTACGCACCCAGGGTGTTGATGAAGCCGGTGTATGTGACGCGATCGCCCTCCGCGACATGGGTCACGCCCGGCCCCACCGCCTGCACCACGCCGGCTGCCTCCACGCCCATGCCGCCGGGCAGCGGCACCGGGTAGGTGCCGTTGCGGAAGTAGGTGTCGGCATAGTTCAGCCCGACGGCGGCGTGGCGGATCCGTACCTCGCCCGGGCCCGGGTCGCCTACCTCGGCGTCCTCATAGCGGAGGACTTCGGGCCCTCCGGTCTCGTACATGCGAATGGCTTTTGCCAAGGCTGTCTCCTGATTGTCGTGTCCTGCCCGCGCCGCTATCATTGGCGCGACGGTAACGATTGTCAGACAGCCATGGCGCGGCACCCTTGACCGATCGCGCCAGGATTTGACATTTGATGACGGACACGACCGACGCCCCCACCCACTCTCGCGGCAGCCTTATGACCGTCCTTGTTCGCAGCGCTTCCCTGACCAAATACCTGGAGATTGCCCGGGGCGCGGGCCTGGATCCGGTGCGCATGGTGGCCCAGGCCGGCCTGGACCAGGCCTGCCTGTACACCCCGGACCTGCGCATCCCGGAAGCGCGCCTGGCCGAAGTGCTGGAGGCCTCGGCCCGGGTCACCGCCTGCCATTCGCTTGGCCTGATGGTGGGGGAATCGTGGCGCCTGTCAGACTTCGGCCCGGTCAGCCTGCTGCTGCAGCACCAGCCCACGCTGCGCCACGCGCTGGCGGAGATCGAGCGCTACCGCCACTGGCTCAGCGACTCCATCTCCATCCTGGTCACGGAGTACCCCGAGATCACGGTGCTGCATGTGACGTTGCAGACCGGCCGGCACCAGCCCGGCAGGCAGGCCATGGAACTGACCGTTGCCGCCTTGTACAGCCTGATCCGCGCCATCCTGGGCGCGTCCTGGAAGCCGCACAGCGTGCACTTCGCCCATGCGGCGCCTGCCGACCTGCAAATCCACAGGCGCCTGTTCGGGCAACACATTGAGTTCGGTTCGGAGTTCGACGGGCTGGTGCTCGCCAGCGGCGACCTGGATCGCATCAACCCGCTGGCCGATGCCAGCCTGGCCGGGTATGCCAGGGGCTTCCTCGACCTGCAGGCGGGGGCCGGCAAGCCTTCGATCGCTGCCGAGGTCCGGCGCACCCTGCACCAGCTGTTGCCGCGCGGGCGCGGCGCGGTGGAACAGGTCGCGCAAAGCCTTGGCATCAGTCCGCGCACGCTGCAGCGCCAGCTGGAGCAGGATGGAGACACCTTCTCCGCACTGGTCAATGAGGTGCGCCGCGAGCTTGCGCAACGCTACCTGCAGGATCCGCAGCGGCCGCTGGCCCGGGTCGCCACGCTGCTGGGGTTCTCGGAACCCAGCGCATTCTCGCGCTGGTTCGCGGCACAGTTCGGCAAGTCGCCGACACGCTGGCGCCAGGACGGCGCCTGAGACGGGCTGCCTACTTCAGGTACTTCATCGTGGCGACGCCGGTTGCCACCAGCAGCTCCCCATCCAGCCACACCTCTGCGCGCGAGAAGAAGATCGAGCGCCCGCGCCGGTCGACCATGCCCTTTGCGGTCAGCAGCTTGCCCGTGCCGTTGCTCAGGAAGTTCGAGGTCAGCGACAGCGTGACCGCATGGCGCGCGGCCTCGCCCGGCGCCGAGTAAAGGCCCGAATAGCCAGTGGCGGCGTCGAGCAAGGTGCAGATGGTGCCGCCATGCACCACCCGGCTGCGGTTGAGCATATTGGGCGCGAGCGGGAGCTCAAGTTCCACATAGTCGTCGCGCCACCGGGTGATCCTGACACCGATGCTCTCCAGTGCCGGATTGTCCAGGCAGAACTCATCATCGCCCTCACCTTGAGGTTTCACCGCATCCATTGCTTGGGTTTCCATTTCGCTGATCGTTTCGCTGATACCGGTGTGGCGCGCGTTGCGCGCGCTGGCCCGGAACCCCGTTTCTGCTTGATTTATGGCTTTTCGTAAATCTCTATTTCACGAAGCGAATCTTTTGCCAGCATGAATAAGCCCCCCCCTGGGGGTTATTCACTTGCCGCGCCTGCGCCGCCTTTGACTCGGTATTGAGAACGACCTAGGCTAAGTAGGCTTACCCTGCACCTTGGCCACGCGCCAAGGGCAAGTGATGTACCGGCGACGTTGCGACGTCCTGCAAAACCAGGAGGGCTCCCCATGAACATGCGGCCAGATCCGACATTTCACGCCTCGCCGGAACTCGCGATCAGCGCACCAGCGGAATCATTTGCTTATACGGTGCTGCTAAGCCCCGACGCCTCGCAGCCAGACGCGCTCGCGGTGATCGACGCCAAACCCGGCTCGCCCACCTACAGCCAGGTGGTGCATACCGTGCCGATGACCAACAAGGGCGACGAGTTGCACCATTTCGGCTGGAATGCGTGCTCGTCGTCGTTGTCGCCGCTGACCGGCCACGCGTTTCTCGAACGGCGCTACCTGATCATTCCGGGCATGCGCTCTTCGCGCCTGTATATCATCGACACCAAGCCGCACCCGACCCAGGCACGGATCCACAAGATCGTTGAGCCGGACGAGATCTTCCGCAAGACCGGCTACTCCAGGCCCCATACCGTGCACTGCGGGCCGGAGGGCATCTACGTCAGCACGCTCGGGGGCGGTGGCCCGGATGGCACGGACGGCGCGCCCGGCATCTTCATCATGGACTGCGAGACCTTCGACGTGCTCGGCCGCTGGGAAATCGACCGCGGCGAACAGGAGAAGCACTACGACTTCTGGTGGAACCTGCCGCGCGACTACATGGTGTCGAGCGAATGGGCCCTGCCGCCGCAGTTCGAGAACGGTCTGGTGCCCGAGGACCTGCTGGGCAACCGCTACGGGCACAAGCTGCATTTCTGGGACCTGCGGGCGCGCCGCAACGTGCAGACCATCGACCTGGGCGCCAACCACCAGATGGCGCTGGAAGTCAGGCCTGCGCATGATCCGATCCGGGAATACGGCTTTGTTGGCGTGGTGGTCGATACCACCAACCTGGAGGGCTCGATCTGGACCTGGTGGCGCGAAGACGGCAAGTTCCACGCCGAGAAGACCGCAACCATCCCCCCCGAAGCCGCCGATGCAAGCCTGCTGCCGCCGCTGCTGCAGGGCTTCGGTGCCGTGCCGCCGCTGGTGACCGATATCGATCTGTCCCTCGACGACAAGTTCCTCTACGTGTCCTGCTGGGGCACCGGCGAAATGCGGCAGTACGACGTGACCGATCCGCGCAAGCCCAGGCTTTCTGGGTCGGTCCATATCGGCGGCATCGTCCGGCGCACGCCGCATCCCAACGGCAAGCCATTCGCCGGCGGCCCGCAGATGGTCGAGATCAGCCGCGACGGCAAGCGCGTCTACTGGACCAACTCGCTCTACTCCACCTGGGACAACCAGTTCTACCCAGACGGCATCCCCGGCACGCAAGTCATGGCGCATGCCGGCCCGGACGGCGGGCTGACGCTGGCCGATGACTACTGGGTCGAGTTTCCGGAAGGCTACCGCGCGCACCAGATCCGGCTGGAAGGCGGCGACTGCTCGACCGACTCGTTTTGCTATCCCTCGGTCAAGGCTTGACCGGTCACGCCTGGGAACAGATCGGTCTCTGGTCGGCAGTGCTGGCCAGCGGCCTCTATCACGGCATCAACCCGGCCATGGGCTGGCCGCTGGCGGTATCGAACGGCTTGCTGGCGCATAGCAGCCGCGCCCTCCTTGCCGCGCTCGGGTACCTGGCTTTCGGGCATGCGCTTGCGGTATTGGCGGTGACGCTGCCTTTCGGCATGCTGGCGGCCCTGGTCGCCTGGCAAGCGCAGATCCGCATCGGCGCCAGCGTGCTGCTGATCGGCTGCGGCATCGTGCTGCTGCTCAGGCGAGGCCACCCGCGCGCACTGGTGCGCATCGCGCCATCGCGGCTGGCGCTATGGTCGTTCGCGGTGGCGATCGCGCATGGCGCCGGCCTGATGCTGGTGCCGATCTATCTTGGCCTCTGCCGTGCCGAGACGGACCTGGGGCACCAGGCCGCCGCCACGCTCGCCAGCGCCAACCTGGGCATGGCGCTGCTGGTTTCCGTCATCCACACCCTGGCCATGTTCGCCGTGGGCGGCGCCATGGCGTGGCTGGTCTACCGCTACCTGGGACTGAAGTTCGTATCGCGGAGCTGGTTCAACCTGGAGGCGGTCTGGGCCGCCAGCCTCATCCTGGTGGGGATGCTGGCGCTGGCGCTTGAGGCCTTTGGATAGGCGCTGGACTCAACCGGCCAGCCGCGCCGCCAGCCGCCCTCGCGTGATCGCGGCGATCTGTGCCAGCGCTTCATCAAGCTCCTGCTGCGTGCTGCGGCCAAGCCGGCGTTCGAACGCGGCGAAGATGCCTTCGCGGGTGTAGTGGCGCACGCAGATGATGAACGGGAAGCCATGGCGCGCCTGGTAGTCCGCGTTAAGCTGGTCCAGCGCGGCCTCTTGCTGCGCCGACATCGCGTCCAGGCCGGCGCTCTTCTGCTCGGCGTTGGAATCGGCGGTCATCGTGCCCGCGCGGATATTGCGTGCCGACAGCTGCGGGTGCAGGTTCAGGAAATCGCGCTGGCGCGGTTCGTCAAGCTTGCGCACCACGTCCATCATGGCGCCATGCAGCGCCGTTGCCGATGCGAACGGCCGCTGCGCCCAGGCGCCCTCGGCAGCCTGCGGAAAGTGTTCGAACACGCTGCCGAAGGCATCGGCAAAGGCCGCTTCGTCCAGGGCGTTGACCGACGCCAGGTCGAGTGGTTGAGACATGGATGCTTCTCCCGTAGGGATCCCGCGCATGGGGAATCATTGGATACGGGGCCGAGTATAGGAACGGCCCGCCGCAGCGGCGAGAGCCCGCGCCCTATAGATCCCATAACAGAAACCGATACCGCTAGCGGCGCATATCGCGCAGGTCGCGCAGCTCCTGCGAGGCGGCGGTCAGCATGCCGCGCAGCCAGACGTGCGCGGCCGAGCGGTGGCGCGACGGGTGCCACAGCTGGTAGAAGCGCATGAACGGGAACTCGATCGGCGGCTCCAGCACCGCAAGCGGCACATGCTGCGCATGGTAGTTGGCGAAATGGCGCGCGGTGGTCAGGATCAGGTCGGT
Source organism: Cupriavidus necator (assembly GCF_016127575.1). Classification (NCBI taxonomy): domain Bacteria; kingdom Pseudomonadati; phylum Pseudomonadota; class Betaproteobacteria; order Burkholderiales; family Burkholderiaceae; genus Cupriavidus; species Cupriavidus necator. The sequence goes on along the minus strand of NZ_CP066019.1, from coordinate 1,049,122 downwards.
GCCCGGGATCAGGCTGGGCGCCAGGTTGAAGTAGGGACAGCTGACGCGGTTGTCCCGGTGCACGCGCATGGTGCTCAGGCCGGCATCGACCAGGCCGCGCTGGTCGCGCGAATATGGCGTGGGCACGATATGCGAGGCGCCCAGGTAGGCCTGGGCCGTAAACTTGCCGGGCTGCGCATGCACGCTGTCCTGCGCCACCACGCACACCACCTCGTCTTCCAGCAGCACCGACAGATGCAGGTGCTCAGGCGGGTTGGGCCAGTTGCCGATCACGATGTCGACCGTACCCGCCGACAGCGCCTGCTCGTAATCGAAGGTGGCCCCCAGCGGCAGCGCCGACAGCCGCGCGTGCGGCGCCGCACGCCGCACCGCGCGCACCACGTGCGCGAAGAACGGCGGCGCCAGGTAATCAGGCATGGCCACCACGAAGCTCTGCTCGGTGGTGGCGGGATCGAAGCGCTCGTCCGAGACCAGCAGGTTGTCCAGCGCGCTGAGCGCGGCCTGGGCATTGCGCGCCAGCTGCAGCGCGCGCTCGGTCGGCACCATCACGTTCTTCTCGCGCGTGAGCAGCGGGTCGTTGAAGATCGCGCGCAGGCGCTTGAGCGCGGCGCTGATGGCCGGCTGCGACTGGTTCAGGCGGATCGCGGTGCGCGACACGCTCTGCTCGGCGATCAGGATGCACAGCACGCGCAGCAGGTAGGTATCGAACGGGTCGTCGGCGCGAATCATGTTGGGTCCGTGGCAGCAAAAGTGGAGGCCTGGCGGGTGCGGCCGCCGCCGCTCCGGGCGGCAACGCCATGCCAGGCAATGGCGACTTTGTAGCGTGTCGCGCACCGCACGGCAACCGGTACAACCCGCACGAGCCTGCCCGATGCGCGTGCGCGCACCCCGGAAAACGGCCCGCCTAGGGTAATCCATAGGTCCGCCCGGCCCCGGCCGGAGCACCCGCAAACCCGCGCCACACAAGGGATTGCAGCCCATATCGGTGCTGCTATGGGGCCTATACCAGCCCCCTCGTTTCGCATTGGCGGGCCATTCATATACTTGCTCCCAACCCGGCGGACGGCATGCACCGCCGCCAAGCAAGACCTGGCAGAACACGACAAGACAGGAGACATCATGTCGATCACGAAACAAGGCATCCCGGTATTCGCCGGCACCGCCGACGACGCCGAGGACAGCGTCTACCGCAAGGTAACCTGGCGCCTGCTGCCCTTCCTTGGGGTGCTGTGGGTACTGGCCTGGCTGGACCGGGTCAACATCGGCTTCGCCAAGCTGCAGATGCTGGACGCGCTGCAGTTCAGCGAGGCCGTGTACGGGCTGGGCGCGGGCATCTTCTTCCTTGGCTACTTCTTCTTCGAGGTGCCGTCGAACATGCTGCTGCAGAAGATCGGCGCCAAGAAGACGATCATGCGCATCACCATCTGCTGGGGCGTGATCTGCATGCTGCAGAGCTTTGTCACCACGCCCACGCAGTTCTATATCCTGCGCTTCCTGCTGGGCGCGTTCGAAGCCGGCTTCTACCCGGGCGTGATCCTGTACCTGACCTACTGGTATCCGTCGCAGCGCCGCGCGCGCGCCTTCGGCACCTTCATGTCCGCGTCGGCCATCGCCGGCGTGCTGGGCGGGCCGCTGGCCGGCTGGATCATGACCGGCATGGCTGGCGTGAGCGGCATGCACGGCTGGCAGTGGCTGTTCATCCTGGAAGGCATCCCGTCAGTGCTGGCCGGCATCTTTGCCTGGTTCTACATGACCGACAAGCCGGAGCAGGCGCGCTGGCTCTCCGACGACGACAAGCGCGTGCTGCAGGACGCCCTCAAGCGCGACAACGCCGCCCTGGGCGAGCGCGGCCACGACTGGCGCACGCTCTTCACCAACCCCAAGGTGTGGCTGCTGATCGCGATCTACTTCTGCCTGCTGTGCGCCAACTCGACGCTGACCTTCTGGATCCCGACCGTCATCAAGGACGTGGGCTTCACCACGCCAATGGCGGTGGGCTGGATCGCGGCCGTGGCCTACCTGTGCGGCGCCGCCGGCATGATCCTCAACGGCGCGCATTCCGACCGCCGCAATGAAGTGCGCTGGCACTTCAGCGGCTCGGCGCTGGTCGGTGGCGGTGCCATGGCGGTGCTGGCCGTGCTGCTGGGCGCGCAGGTGCTGTCGCCGGTGATCGCACTGCTCGCCATGACTGCCGCGCTGGTCGGCACCATGAGCGCCATCCCCGTGTTCTGGCAGCTGCCCAACCGCTACCTGGCGGGCAGCGCCGCCGCGGTGGGCGTGGCCCTGATCAACTCGGTGGCCAACCTGGCCGGCTTTGGCGCGCCTTATGTGATGGGGCTGATCAAGAACACCACCGGCAAGCTCACCTCCGGCCTGTACCTGGTGGCGGTGATCGAGGTGCTGGCCGCGGTGCTGGTGCTGGTCGGCATCCGCAAGCTGGGCAAGCACGGCAAGCAAGGGGCCTGACATGGACAACCATAGCTTCGATCCCACCCGCCGGCGCTTCGCGCTGCAATCGATGACGCTGGGCGGCGGCGCGCTGCTGGCTGGCGCCAGCTGGGGCGCAACGCCCGATGCGGCGGCCCCCAACCAGACCGCTGCACCGGTGCAGCAAGGCGGCCTGAGCCCGCGCCTGACGCTGCACGCGCTGGACACCTATAACGGCACGCCCGCGGCCGGCATGCGCGTGGAGATGTTCCGCATCGACAATGGCCAGCGCACGCCGCTGCAGACCGTCACGCTGGCCGCCAACGGCCGCAGCGAACCGCCGCTGCTGATCGGCGACAGCTACCGCACCGGCACCTATGAGCTGGTCCTGCACGCGGACGAGTACTTTGCCGCGCGCAAGGCCAGCCTGCCGCAACCGTCGTTCCTGTCGAAGATCCCGCTGCGCCTGCGCGTCACCGACGCCAGCCAGCGCATCCACCTGCCCGTGCTGTTCGGGCCGTGGAGCTACAACTACTACCGCGGCAGCTGACGCCGCGGCCCAACCCGGAGACCAACGCATCATGGCAGGCATCAGCACACATGTGCTCGACGTATCCCTGGGCCGCCCCGTGGCCGGCATGCAGGTGGAACTGTTCGACGTTGCCACCCAGCCCCCGCGGCTGATCGCGCGCACCCGCACCAACCACGACGGCCGCACCGACACGCCGATGCTGCCGCCGGCGCAGGCGCGCACCGGCGAGTTCGAATTGCGCTTCTGGGTAGCGGACTACTTCCGCACCCCCGACGTGTTCGCCGACATCGTGCCGGTGCGCTTTACCATCGCGGACGCCGCGCAGCACTACCATGTGCCGTTGCTGTGCTCGCCGTGGAGCTTCGGGACGTATCGGGGCAGCTGAAGGCAGCAGCAGGTCGCCCGCGCTGCAAAGCGCGGCGACTGTTGACGACCTCGCCGCCGCCCCCTCCTAGCGCGGCTTGCGCACTTCCGTTTCCCCGGGCAACAGCACATCACCGTCGCTGGTCCGGGGTATCATCAGCGGCACCGGCTTCCCGGTCCGCTTCTCCACCATCAGCGAGCGCCGCTCGCCGCGCGCAAACAGATGTTGTTCGCCCCATTGGCGCAAGGCCAATACGATGGGGAACAGGCTCTCTCCCTTCTTCGTCAGCACATACTCGTGATACGCGCTGCCATCGGAAGCCGGCTGCGTCGTCAGGATGCCGGCTTCCACCAGCCGGCGCAGGCGGTCGGACAGGATGTTGCGCGCGACCGCCAGGCTGCGCTGGAAGTCGCTGAAGCGGCGCATGCCGTCGAAGGCATCACGCACGATCATCAGCGACCAGCGCTCGCCGACCAGTTCCAGGGTACGAGCAACGGGGCAGGTTTCATCGCTCGGGTCTTTGCGGGTGGCCATGTCTTGGTTGCCTTGGGGCTGTGCAGCCCGTCAATGTAGTTGCATTTTAAAACCAGTACGCTTACGCTTCAACTGGTTTTGTTTTGCAACCACTTGGACTGGTATGAAAACCTCCCCCGCTACGCCGGTGACGGCACCGCCTCCGACTTGCCCTGCGACACCGTGTGCGAACCTGCCGCGCGGCGCGGTGCTGCTGTTCGCCTGCGCCAGCGGCCTGAGCGTCGCCAATGTCTATTACGCCCAGCCGCTGCTGGATGCGCTGATGGCGGATTTCTCCATCAGCGCCGGGGCCATCGGCGGCGTGGTCACCGCCACCCAGCTTGGCTGTGCCCTGGCGCTGCTGTTGCTGGTGCCGCTGGGCGACCTGGTGCAACGCCGCCGCCTGATGCTGGCACAGGTGCTTGCCCTGGCCGGCGCGCTGGCTGCCGTGGCGCTGGCGCCGTCCGTTACGGTGCTGCTGGCGGGGATGCTCCTGACCGGCTTGCTCGGCACCGCCATGACCCAGGGATTGGTCGCCTATGCGGCCGCGGCTGCAGGACCGCATGAGCGCGGGCACGTGGTCGGCACCGCGCAGAGCGGTGTCTTTATCGGACTGCTGCTGGCGCGTGTCGTGGCCGGCGGCGTCAGCGACGTGGCCGGGTGGCGCAACGTCTATGTCTGCGCCGCAGCGGCGATGCTGGTGCTTGCATGGCTGCTATGGCGCACGCTGCCAGTGGTGGCCAGCGCCGGCCAGCGCATGCGATACGCCAGCCTGGTCGCATCGATGTTCCTGCTGCTGCGCCGCAACCGGGTCTTGCAGATCCGGGGCACGATCGCGCTGCTGATGTTCGCGGCGTTCAACATCTTGTGGAGCGCGCTGATATTGCCGCTGAGCGCTCCGCCCTATGGGCTCTCGCATACGGCCATCGGCGCCTTCGGGCTGGTTGGCGCGGTGGGCGCCCTGGCGGCTGCGCGTGCGGGGCGCTGGGCGGACCAGGGCTTCGGGCAGCGCACCACGCTCGCGGCACTGGTGCTGCTGGTGGCGGCCTGGCTGCCGCTGTCATGGCTGGAGACCTCGCTGTGGCCGCTGGCCATCGGCATCGTGCTGCTCGACCTGGGCGGCCAGGCCATCCACGTCACCAACCAGAGCATGATCTTCCGCACCGATGCCGCGGCGCACAGCCGGCTGGTCGGCGCGTACATGCTGTTCTACGCGGCGGGCAGCGGGCTGGGCGCGATTGCCACCACGGCGGTCTATGATGCTGCCGGCTGGCGGGGCGTGTGCGCGCTGGGCGCCGTGGTCAGCTTGCTGGCACTGGTGTTCTGGGCCGCTACCCGGCGCTTCATGCCGGCGCAAGCACCTGAGGTGTAGGGGCAGGCCTGCAGGAGGCGTTCTGCGCATCAACGCCCCCCCCTACGTCACTCGGGCTCGATTCCCGCTGCCTTGATCACCTTGGCCCATTTCAGGGTCTCGCTGCGGACAAAGGCGGCCAGTTCCTCGGACGTCGATGGCGCAGGCTGACCTCCGGTGCGGGCAAAGTAGTCGGTGGCAGCCGGCCCGGTCAGGCCGTTCCGCATCAGTTCGCTCATGCGGTCCACCACGGGCTTCGGCGTCCCGGCCGGGAAGAAGGCCGCCGACCATGCCACCATCTCATAGCCGGGCAGGCCGCTCTCAGCCATCGTGGGGACATCCTTGAGTACCGGATTGCGCTGCGCAGTGGTCACCGCGACCGCGCGCAGCTTGCCGCCCTGGATCAGCGTCATGGCCGGAGAAATATCGGAGATCATGAAATCGATCTGGTGCCCCATCAGGTCGGTCAGGGCCAGCGGCACCCCTTTGTAGGGCACATGCAGCGCCTGCACGCCGGCCAGCATCTTGTAGAGTTCGCTGGCGATGCGGGTCGACGAACTGCCGCTGGCAAACGTCAGCGTCCCATTTCTTGCCTTGGCCAGCGCCGTCAGGTCTGCCAGCGTGCGTACCGGACTGTCGGGCGGCACCACCAATACCAGCCCGCTCTTGGCGATCAGCGATGCCGGGGCGAAATCCTTGATCGGGTCATAAGGAAGCTTCTTGAACAAGGACGCATTGGCAGCATGCGTGGTGTTGGTCGTCACCAGCATGGTGTAGCCGTCGCCGGTTGCGCCGGCCACGGCCTTGGCGGCAATGAAGCCGTTGGCGCCCGGACGGTTGTCCACCACCACGGGCTTGCCCGTCTGCGCGGTGATCCGCTCGGCGACAAAGCGCGCACTGCTGTCGGTGCCGCTGCCCGCGGGAAACGGCACGATGACGCGGACTGGCTTGTCCGGATATTGGCTGGCGTCCGCGGCCTGCGCCATCGCGGCTGTGGCCGCGGCCAGCGGCAACAGCAGCCCGATGGCCACTTTACGCATGCATGGATGAATCATGGTCTGTCTCCTCGTGCCTTTGGCATCTGTTCATTGTCTGGGCCCTGCGCGGGCCGGATTCAGGGCACCGCGTCGTGCGCCCGCACCAGGATGGCCTCGCACGGGCCACCTTGCGCCGCAAAGCTGAAAGTGCCGCCCTCCGGCACAAAGACCCAGTCCCCCGACGTCGCGGTGAACTGCTGGTCGTTGATCTCGCCGCTGACCGAACCCGACTGCAGGAACAGCACCTGCTCAGTCGCCGCCACCGAGTGCGCTTCGGCACCGCCCGTGGCTTCGAGCTCCAGTGCGCGAATATCCAGATGCCGAGCGCCGACCGTGTCGCGCGTAATCACGGGTCTGGCACGGACGCGATGGTAGTGAGGCAGGCTTTGGGCCGCCTCATGCATCGGCACCTCGCGCAGGCTGTCCGCCTGCGCGCTGCTGCGGGGATCATCCGCTGCGCTGGCCACCACGGCCGCGTTCGGGTTTTCGCTGTACGGTGGGGCGTACACCACCATGACCTGCACCGGCTCGTCGCTGACGACCTCGAAGCGGTGGAATACGCCCATCGGATTGAAACCCCAGTCGCCCGCACGCAGGGTGCGCGCCCTGCCGGCGACCTCGCCGATGCCCTCGCCCGCCAGCAGGTAGGACGCCTGCTCCAGGTTCGGATGCGCATGGGGCAAGGCGCCATGGCCGCGAGAAATCGTGCCCAACAGCACTTCGATGCGCCGCGCGCCGACCGTCTCCCTGCCGATCACGCGCTGGTTGGCGGTTCCGGTATGGTTGGCCGGGGAATAGGCGGGCACATCGGCGGCGCGTCGTACGAATTGCGATGTCATGCGTTGTCTCCTGGTTAGTCGTCTTGCCGGGCAGCAGCTTTCGGCACGGCCAGTTCGGGGTAGCGCTCGGTAAGCTGCGCGGGCATCTCCACGTCGAGGATGAAGCGGTCGCCGCGGTACCAGAAGCGGCCCGCCGTGAGCACGTTGCCGTCGATATCCAGCGTGGTACGGACAATGCGCGCGACCGGTGCCGCGAAGGCATAGTCCAGGTCGCGCGCCAGCATGGCGTCGGCCGGCTCAACGGTCATGGTCTGGCGCATCGTGCCAAGCCGGTCGCCCAGCTGCTCCCGCAGCAAGTGGGCAATCTTGTGATGCTTCTCAGCGCCGCGCGGGAACCTGGCGAACACCGCGTCGGCCACATACAGCTCGATCAGGCAGAACGGCATCCCGTCATGCACGTGCAGCTTGCGCAGCATCACGTAGCGGTCCATCGGCGCGCCGCAGGTGGCAAGGCCGGGCGGCAGGGCCATGTTCTTGCGCTTTTCCAGGATGCGGATCTCGAGGCCGCTGGCGCCAACCGAGACATCGTTGATGGCCGAGCGCATGCCTTCGCCCGGGCCGGACGGCACCATGATGACGTGCGTGCCGCGCCCGCGCTGGCTGCTGATCAGCCCTTCCTCGGTCAGCAAGGCAAAGGCCTGCCGCACGGTGACCTTGGCAAGGCCGTACGCCTGCGCCAGGTGCTCGACCGTGGGCAGCTGGAACCCGACCGGATACTCGCCGGCGACGATCTTGTGGCGCAGCACGCTTGCCAGTTGCCGGTAGCGGGTCACGCCGCCGGCGTTATCGTCGGCCAGCGCGATGCCGCCATTGGCTGCGACCTTGGCGCTGGCGCGTGTCATGACAGCAGGCTCCGCGGCACGCGCACCGGCATCGTCAGCAGGATCTGCGCCATCCCCTTGCCTAGCGGGTCATTGCGCAGCGATGCCATGCCGCCGCCATCGAGCGCCGACTCGCAGACAAAGTTCATCGCGTCGAAGCCCGGCAGGTCATAGCGCGAGACCGGCCCCAGCACCAGGTGGCCCAGCCAGTCGGCCACGCGCGCCGCCGTGACCTCGGCGCGCAGCAGCGGGAGGTATTCCGGCCGGCGCGCAATCAGGCCGATATTGGAGATATCGCCCTTGTCGCCGCTGCGCCCGTAGGCAAGCCGGACCAGGGGGACTTCAATGCTGTCGCCACCGGCAGGGATGGCGGCAGCCTGCGCCGCGGCGGGGGCGGCGGCGTCCGTCGCTGCGTGCCCGGCCGGGATGGAGACGGCAGTCCACACGCCATCCATGACCACCGTCGGCGACAGCGCACCCTTGTCCAGCAGGAAGGCGTATTGCCGGATCGATGGCGACGGGCTGGCGCGTCCGCCGCCCGATCCCGTGGTGCCGGGCGACCAGCTCGTGCCGGCCGCCGCGATTTCGCGGGCGAATAGTTCAAGCGCCGCCTTCTCGGGATGCGTGACCGCAAGCCGCATGATGGCCTCGCGGGTATGGCGCGCCGCAGCGTGCGGCCCGAAGCAGGATTCGGCTCCCAGCACTTCGACCCGGGTGCGGGTGTAGTCGCCCCAGCCGTTTTCCGCGAAGAGCCTGCGCGTGCGGGCCAGGATGGCCTCGGCCGTGCGCTCGGCCTTGGCCGCCGCGTCAATGCCGACGATGGTCAGCTGGGCATTGCAGCGGAAGCCTTCCATATAGGTGGCACTGACCTTGTAGCAGTTGCCCGGCGCACGCCCACGGGCGCCGCGCACCTCGACCAGGTCCGGCCCGGCCTGGCGCAGCGCCACCTGCGTGAAATCGCAGGTCACGTCCGGCAACAGATAGGCCGAAGGGTCGCCGATCTCGTACAGCACCTGCTCGCCCACCGTGGCAGTTGTGACCAGTCCGCCGGTAGCGGGTGGCTTGCCCACCAGGAAGCTGCCGTCCGCCCGGCACTCCACCACCGGATAGCCGATGTTCGGCCAATCCGGCACCTGCTCCCAGTCGGTATGCAGCCCGCCTGTCGCCTGGCAGCCGCACTCGATGATGTGGCCGGCCAGGCTGCCCTGCGCCAGCCGGTCATAATCGTGCGCCTGCCAGCCGAATTCGTGCATCAGCACGCCCAGGGTCACCGCGCTGTCCACGCAGCGGCCGGTAATGACGATCTGCGCGCCCTGGTCCAGCGCCTTGCAGACCGGCAGCGCGCCGAGATAGGCATTGGCGCTGACCAGCTTGTCCGGCAGCGGCAAGCCCTTCTGCATGTCGGTGATGCCTGCCTCGCGCAGCGATGCCACCAGCGGCATGACATCATCGCCCTCGACCACGGCGATGCGCACCGCAATGCCCTGCTCGGCGGCGATCGCCGCCAGCGCCTGCGCGCAGCCCTGCGGATTGATGCCGCCGGCATTGCTGACCACGCGGATGTTGCACTCAACGATCTCCCGCAACAAGGTCTTCATCGTCACCGTGACGAAGTCGGTGGCGTAGCCAAGCTCCGGCTTGCGCAGGCGAGCCGCGGCCAGCACGGACATGGTCAGCTCCGCAAGGTAGTCGAACACCAGGTAGTCGATCCCGCCATGGCGCACCAGTTGCGGCGCGCCCACGCTGCTGTCGCCCCAGAATCCGCAAGCGCCGCCGATGCGCACTGTCTTGTCATGCATGGTCCTGTCTCCTTGCCTTTCTCTTACTTGCCGGTCCAGTTCGGCTTGCGCTTTTCGCGGAAGGCGAGCTGGCCCTCGCGCGCATCCTCGGTCATGGCGAACAGGCCGATCTGGCTTTCCGTGAACGCCATCGACTGCTCGAAGGACATCGCATCGATATGCTTGAGGGTATAGAGCCCGCGCCGGATCGCAGCGGGCGCCTTGTCGAGCAGCCGGCCCAGCAGCCAGTCAAGCTTGCCGTCCAGGTCCGTACTGACGTGGTTGACCAGCCCTGCCGCCAGCGCTTCCTGCGCGGTCAGCGGCTCGCCGCAGAGGCACAGCTCATTGAGCACGCGCCGCGGCACCAGATGCTGCAGCACGCTCAGCACCTGCGCCGGGAACACCCCCACCTTGACCTCGGGCAGGCCGAACACAGCCCGCTCGCTGGCCACCGCCATGTCGCACATGGCCATCAGCCCCATGCCGCCAGCCATGCAGGCGCCATTGACGCGCGCGATCAGCGGCACGTTGGAGCGCCGCGCGCAGCGCAGCAGGTCGGCAAGCCGCTGGCTCGGCTCCGAATAGTCGAACGCAAAGGACTTGCCGCTCTGCAGGTCGGCGCCCGCGCAAAAGGCCTGGTCTCCGGCACCGGTGATGACCACGGCTCGGATGGCCTCATCGTGGTTGGCACGGTCGATCCCCGCGTGCAACCCGTCCAGTACCGCCGGATTGATCGCGTTGCGGCGCTCGGGCCGATTGATGGTCAGCCAGAGGACCGCGCCGCGGACTTCGCACAGGAGTTCTTCATTCATGTTCAGGCCTCGCTTGCCGTGCCAGCCGTATGCACCGATGCCTGGCGCGGTTCGCGCGATGCGCCGGATGCCATCAGGCTGTCGATGTCGGCCTCGTTGTAGCCGGCCTCGCGCAGCACTTCGCGGCTATGCTCGCCCAGGGCCGGGGCATGGCGGCGCTGCGATGGCGGCGTCCCGTGCCATTCGCTGGGCACCGACATTTCGCGGATGCGGCCCACCGCCGGGTGGTCGGATTCGCTGAAGAAGCCGATGTCATTCAGGTGCGGATCATCGAGCAGCGATTCAAAGGTGTGCATCGGGAACACCGGGATATCCGCCTCCTTCAGCAGCACTTGCCATTCCTCCGTGGTCCGCCTGGCCAGTTCGTCGCTGACCATGCCGTAGAGCTCGGTGATGTGCGCCGTCCGGGTAGTGATGTCGGCGAAGCGCGGGTCGGTGTCGTACAGGCCGGGCTTGCCGATCACCTTCAGGAAGGCACGCCAGTGATGGTCGTGATAGATCAGGCAGCAGACATGGCCGTCGCGGGTCCGGTAAGGCCGGCGCTCGGGAGACAGCAGGCGTGGATAACCGAATCCGCCCTTGGCTGGCACGAAGGTCTCGCCATAGAGATGGTCGCCCATCACGTAAGGCACCATGGTTTCGAACATCGGCACATCGACGCGCTGGCCGCGGCCGGAGGTCGCCCGCGCGTAGAGCGCGGCGCAGATCACGCCGAAGGCATAGAGTCCGACGGAACGGTCGGCAATGGTCAGCGGAAGATAGCGCGGAATGTCGCCGGTGCCCATGGCAACCGCCTGGGGCAGCCCGGTGGCGGCCTGGATCAGGTCGTCGAACGCCGCTTGCGGGGCATAGCGTCCGCGCTGCGAGAAGCCGAACATGCCGACATAGACCAGGCGCGGATTGATCTGCGCCAGCGTCTCGTAGTCCAGCCCGAGCCGTTGCATCGCCTGGGGCCGGACGTTGTACGCCAGCACGTCCGCATCCGCCACCAGGCGCAGCAGCGCCTCGCGCCCCTGCGGCGACTTCAGGTCCAGCACGATGCTGCGCTTGTTGCGGTTCAGCCCGAGGAAAAGCGGCCCCATCTTCTCATTGCCGCAGGGCCCGATGCCACGGGTGCTATCGCCCGCGGGCGGCTCCACCTTGATCACATCCGCGCCGAGGTCGCCGAGCATCTGAGTGGCCGAGGGGCCCATGAACACCGCCGTGATGTCCACGACCTTGACGCCAGCGAGTGCTCCAGTCGGTGTCTCCATCTTTGCTCCTGCCTTGTTTCTATAGTTCTATTAATAGGACTATATGACAAGCAGACCGGGTACGCAAGGACCACGGGCAGACGTGAAGATGCATGGCAGGAAACAAGAAAGCCGTAGAATCCCGGCTGACAACTTCCCTCAAGACCGTGAAAGCACTTTCCCGCCTGAACCTGCAGCAGGCCGCCCTGCTCTGCGCCACCCTGCTGACATCCGTTTCGATCCATGCCGCGCCCCCTGCCCAGCCTGACGCAGCCGGCAACACCGCTGCGCCGCTGGGACTGGAGCTGGGCAAGGCCAGGTGCTCTCGCCTGGCGCCGCCGCAGAATCACGCCAGGACCGGCAAGTCCGAGTGGGCCGGTGGCGACGCCGTCGAGCTCAGGCACCTGGAGCGCTTCCACCTGCAGGGCCTGACGCGCGTGATCCTGAACTGCGATGCGCAGGACACCGTGGCGCTGATCACGATGACGTTCGAGCGCCCGGCGCTGGATGAGGTGCGCAAGAAGCTCGACGAGCGCTATGCGTCCCTGCGCAAGACCGAAGGCGCGGCGGAGAATGGCTATGCCGAGTGGTCCGCCGCCAATGGCAGCCTGGAGTTGCTCTATGGGCGCGACAGCAAGCACTTCACGGTGGCGTACTGGGCCAGGGGCGCGAAGGCGAAGTACTTCTCATATAGCGGCACTGACAACAAGAAGCCCGCCGCGGCCACGCCTGCCAGCCAGCCTCAGCCGGCGCCGCTGTGACCGCGGGCGGCTCGCCCCTAAAACCCCACTGCCTGCCCGTCGCGCCGCGAGTCCGAGGCCGCGATGTAGCCGTCCGGCGCCTTGTAGATGAGCTGCGCCGAGCCGAACTCCAGGCTGTCGCGCGGCGCCACTTCAACGCGATGGCCCATGCCGCGCAGCGTGGCGACCACATCCGGCGGCAGATGCGCCTCGACATTGACCACCGGCCCGTGCTCAACGCGGAAGCGCGGGGCATCGCTCATGGCCTGCGGATTCTGGCCGAAGGCGGCAAGCCGCGCCATCATCTGGACGTGGCCCTGTGCCTGCATCGAGCCACCCATCACGCCGAATGACATCACCGGCTCGCCATTGCGGGTGACGAAGCCCGGGATGATGGTGTGCATCGGCTGCTTGCCCGGCGCCACGCAGTTGGCGTGGCCGGGCTTGAGGTTGAAGCCCGCGCCGCGGTTATGCAGCGCGATGCCGGTGCCAGGCACCACCACGCCGGAGCCGAAGCCGCGGTAGTTGGACTGGATATACGACACCATCGAACCCGCCGCATCCGCGCTGGACAGGTAGACGGTGCCGCCGCTCTTCGGGATGCCAGCGGTAGGTGTGCCGGCGCGTTTCATGTCGATCAGCGCCGCGCGCTCGGCAAGATAGGCCGGATCCAGGAAGGCGGCGGGCGCGTGCTGCATGGTGGACGGGTCCGACACGTGGCGGTGCAGGTCGGCGAAGGCCAGCTTCATCGCCTCGATGCTGACGTGATAGAAGCCGGCGCTGTCGCAGCCCATGCCTTCCACGTCGAAGCGGTCCAGGATGCCAAGGCCGATCAGCGCGGCGATGCCCTGGCCGTTCGGGGGAATTTCATGGAGCGTGTAGCCGCGGAACTGCTGCGCCATTGGCTGGACCCAGGCGGCGCGATGTGCGGCCAGGTCGTCGGCACGGATGGCGCCTCCGGTTTCCTCGGCGAACGCGACGATGCGCGCGGCGAGTTCACCCGTGTAGAAGCTCTCGCCATCGCTCTCGGCAATGCGCTGCAGCGTGGCGGCCTGCTCCGGGAAGCGCCAGCGCTCGCCCGCCTGCGGTGCCCTGCCGTCGCGCAGGAACGCCTTGGCAAAGCCAGGCTGGCCGGCCAGCACCGGCACCTGTGCGGCCCATTGCCGTGCGATCTGCGGCGACACCAGGAAGCCCTGTTCAGCGTACTCGATGGCCGGCGCGAACAGCCGCGCGAACGGCAGCTTGCCGAAGCGGACCGACAGCGCCTTCCAGCCCGCGACCTGGCCCGGCACGGTGACCGTATCCCAGCCCACCTGGGGCATGCTGTCGTGCCCGGCGAAATGATCCAGGGTCCAACGCGCCGGCGCCCGGCCGCTGGAGTTGAGCCCGTACAGCTGCCCCTCGTGCCAGACCAGCGCGAACATGTCCCCGCCAATGCCGTTCATCACCGGCTCCACCACGGTCAGCGCAATCGCACTGGCAATGGCGCTGTCGATGGCATTGCCGCCTTCGTACAGCATGCGCAGCCCCGCCTGCGCGGCGAGGGGCTGGCTGGTGCTGACCGCGTTGGCGGCCAGCAGCGGCATCTTTTGCGACGGGTAGGGAAAGGTCCAGTCGAAAGGCAACATCGGGAACTCCATTCAGAACAGGTAAAGGGGCGCGCGGGCGGCGCCCCAGGGTTGCTGCACGCGGCTTATTGCAGGGTCACGCCGGACTGCTTGACCAGCTTTTCGGTGCGCGGGATCTCCGCGCTGACCATCGCGCTGAAATCGCCGACGCTGCCGCCGCGCGGCTCGGCGCCGGTGGCAGCCAGGCGTTCACGGAACTCCGGCGCCTTGAGCAGCTTGTTGATCGAGACATTGAGCTTGCTGACCACGTCGGCCGGCGTGCCCTTGGGCGCGACAATGCCGTACCACGGCGCGATATCGAAGCCGGCATAACCCTGCTCGGCAATCGTCGGAATCTCCGGCGCGTTGGGCGAGCGCTTTGCGGTGGACATGCCGAGCGCGCGCAGCTTGCCGGCCTTCACATACGGCAGGCCGGTCATGATGGTGTCGAAATACATCGACACCTGGCCCGACAGCAGCGCCGGGATCGCTTCGCCGGCGCCCTTGTACGGCACATGGACGATATCGATGCCGGCCGCGGCCTTCAGCATCTCGCCGGCGATATGCGAGGTGGTGCCGGCACCGAACGAGGCATAGGTCAGCTTGCCCGGATTGGCCTTGGCATACGCGACCATCTCGGGCAGCGTCTTGAACGGCAGCGAGGGGTTGGACAACAGGATATTCGGCGTGACCGCGACCACTGCCACCTTCTCGAACGCATCCGGGTCATAGCTGAGCTTCTTGTACAGGAACCGGTTGGTCACCATCGACGCCGGCCCGGACATCAGCAGCGTATAGCCATCGGCCGGCGCGCGCGCGGCCGCCTCGCTGCCGATCATCGCGGCGGCGCCCGGGCGGTTTTCAACCACGAAGGTCTGGCCGTATTCCTTGCCGAGGCCAAGGCCGATCTGCCGCGAGATCAGGTCTGTGGCCGAGCCGGCCTGGAACGGCACGACAATACGCACCGGCTGGCTGGGCCAGTCGCGGGCGCCTTGCGCAAGTGCCAGTGAAGAGGCCGCCAGCATGGCGACTGCAAGCAGGCTGCGGATAGCAGTGGAACGCATCTTTGTACCCTCATCGATAGAAGAAATGGCATCCGCTGACAGCAACGGATGGCACTTCCCAGTCCGCAATATGCGTGCCATTGGCGTTGGGCCGATCGCGGCGCGCGTCCTGTCCGCCCCCTTCCGTTTCCTGGAAGTTTGCGCAGGTCTTGCACCGGAGTCGCCCACCTGGCACCGGCATTCGCCGGACTGTCTTGTCTCCGTGGGGCCAGCGCACTGCGTGGGTGCGCCGTGCCCCGCCCTGGTGGTGGGGTGTTCCTCACCCCATTGTTGTTATTCGACTTCCATGCAGAGGTACTTCGTCTCCAGATACTCGTCGATGCCATGGCGTGAGCCTTCCCGGCCCAGCCCCGATTGCTTGACGCCGCCGAACGGCGCCACCTCATTGGAGATCAGCCCGGTATTGATGCCGACCATGCCGTACTCGAGCCCCTGCGCCACGCGCCAGATCTTCGCCATGTCGCGCGAGAAGAAGTAAGCGGCCAACCCGGATTCGGTATCGTTGGCCATCGCCACCACTTCTGCTTCGCTGGTGAAGCGGAACAGCGGTGCCAGCGGGCCGAAGGTCTCCTCGCGCGCGACCCGCATCGACGCAGTCGCATTGGCCAGCACCGTGGGCGCGAAGAAGGTGCCGCCCAGCGCATGGCGCTGGCCGCCCGTCAGCACCGTGGCGCCTTGCGCGAGCGCGTCGGCGATATGCGCTTCGACCTTGGCCACCGCGTCGGCGTCGATGAGCGGGCCTTGCGTGACCCCGCTGTCGACGCCATGGCCCGGCCGCAACTGCTCGACCGCGCTGACCAGCCGGCGCGCGACCTCGTCGTAGACGCGGTCGTGCACATAGATGCGGTTGGCGCAGACACAGGTCTGGCCGCTGTTGCGGAACTTGGAGGCAAGGATGCCCTCGACCGCGCGATCCAGGTCCGCGTCATCGAAGATGATCAGCGGCGCATTGCCACCCAGTTCCAGCGAGAGCTTCTTCACGGTGCCTGCGCACTGCGCCATCAGCAGCTTGCCGATCGCGGTCGAGCCGGTAAAGCTGAGCTTGCGCACCACCGGGCTGGCGCACAGCACGCCGCCGATCTGCACGGCGTCGCCGGTCACCACCTGCAGCACGCCACGCGGCACGCCGGCCTGTTCGCCCAGCACTGCCAGCGCCAGCGCCGTGAGCGGCGTCTGTTCGGCCGGCTTGACGATGATGGTGCAGCCGGCGGCGAGCGCCGGGCCGACCTTGCGCGTGATCATCGCCGCGGGGAAGTTCCACGGCGTAATGGCCGCGCACACGCCCACCGGTTCGCGCAGCACCAGCATCTTCTGGCTGCTGCGCGGGCTGGCCAGCACCTCGCCATCGACCCGCTTGGCTTCCTCGCCAAACCACTCGAGAAAGCTCGCGGCATAGGCCACCTCGCCACGCGCCTCGGGCAGGGGCTTGCCTTGCTCTGCGGTCATCAGCCGGGCCAGGTCTTCCTGGTGCGCCAGCATCAGATCGGCCCAGCGGCGCAGCACGGCGGCACGCGCCTTGCCCGTCTGTGCGCGCCACGCCGGCAGCGCGCGCTCGGCGGCGCGCACCGCCTGTTCGGCTTCAGCCGCGCCGGCCAGGGGCACCGAGCCGATCCGTTCACCGGTTGCCGGGTTGCAGACGGCGAGCTCTGCGCCGCTTTGCGCCCCGGTCCATTCCCCGTCGATCAGGCAATGGCTGCGCAACAGCGCGGTATGTTGGAGTTCCATGTGTTCCCCTTATTCGGCCAGCGCCTGGGTCAGCACCGCCAGCGCCGCGTCGAACTGCGCCTGCGGGATGGTGAGCGGATAAAGGAAGCGGATGACATTGCCGTAGGTGCCGCAGGTCAGCAGCACCAGTCCGGCTTCCAGCGCACGCGTCTGCACGCGCTTGGCATGCTCGGCGCTGGGCTGGCCTGTGGCGGGATCGCAGAATTCGGCGGCAACCATCGAACCCAGCCCGCGCACCTCGGCCATTGCGGGGCAGTGCTTGCGCTGCGCCAGCAGGTGCTCGCGCAACTGCTGGCCCAGGCTGGCAGAGCGCTCGCACAGCTTTTCTTCCTCGATGACGTCGATGACCGCGTGCGCCGCCGCCACCGCCAGCGGATTACCGGCATAGGTGCCGCCGAGGCCGCCGGGCAGCGGTGCATCCATGATCGCGGCCCGGCCGCTGACCGCCGACAGCGGCATGCCGCCGGCCAGGCTCTTGGCCATGGTGATCAGGTCCGGCTCCACGTCATGGTGCGACATCGCGAACATCTTGCCGGTACGGCCAAAGCCGGTCTGCACTTCATCGGCGATCAGCACGATGCCGTGCTGATCGCATACGGCCCGCAGCCCCCGCATGAAATCGGCCGGCGCCGCCTGGAAGCCGCCTTCGCCCTGCACCGGCTCAACGATGATCGCGGCCACGCGGGCCGGATCGATATCGGTCTTGAACAGGCCTTCAAGCGCCTGCAGCGCCCGCTCAGTGCTGACGCCATGCAGCGCGCTGGGGAACGGAGCGTGGTAGATGTCGGAGGGGAACGGGCCAAACCCGATCTTGTACGGCGCCACCTTGCCGGTCAGCGCCATGCCCAGCAGCGTGCGTCCATGGAAGGCGCCCGAGAAGGCGATCACGCCGGGGCGGCCGGTATGCGCACGGGCGATCTTGATGGCATTCTCCACGGCCTCTGCGCCGGTGGTGAACAGGGCCGTCTTGTTCAGGCCCTGGATCGGCACCAGCGCGTTGATGCGCTCGGCCAGCGTGACATAGCCCTGGTAGGGCACGATCTGGTAGGCGGTATGCGTGAAACGCTCCAGCTGCGCGGCGATGGCCTGCATCACGCGCGGGTGGCGATGGCCCGTGTTGAGCACGGCGATGCCGGCGGCGAAGTCCGTGTAGGCACGGCCTTCCACGTCCCACAGCGTGGCGTTCTCGGCGCGGTCGGCGTAGAAATCGCACATCACGCCCACGCCGCGCGGCGTCGCGAGGGTACGGCGTTGGTTCAGTTCGAGGTTTTTCATGGTCATTGTGCGGTAAGGACTGTCGGCACCGGCCGACTCGCGAAACGGGCACCGCTGGCAGGGGCCCAGCGATGCCAGCCATTTCAACCGGCCTTGGCCCTATAATCCAGTACCGCTTTCGCAATTCCGATGGTGCCAATTTGAAATCGATCTGCGGCGACCAGCTGCTCCAGCGCCTGGGCCCCGAAGGCACGGCGGCACTGGGCAAACCGCTCAACCGCGGCCTCTACGAATGCATCCGCGGCGCGATACAGGACGGCAGCCTTGCGCCGGCCACCCGCTTGCCGCCGCAACGCGACCTGGCCGCCGAACTGGGGCTGTCTCGCAATACGGTGATGTTTGCCTACGACCAGCTGCTGGCCGAGGGCTACCTGTATGCACGCACCGGCAGCGGCACCTTCGTTGCCGCCACCGCGCCGGAGCGCTACCTGAACGCCGCCGCGGTGCCGGCGACCGAGGTCGGGCCGCAGGCCATGCCCGGGCTGTCACCGCGCGGACAGCGGCTGCTGGCCAATGCCTCGGCCTCGCCCACGCAATGGGGCGCATTCATGCCGGGCGTTCCCGACGTCACGCGCTTCCCGCATCGCCGCTATGCACAGATCTCGGCCCGCGTGTGGCGCAACCCGCACCCGGAGTGGCTGAGCTACAGCCATGGCGGCGGGCTGCCGGCGCTGCGCGAAGCCCTGGCGGCGCATCTGCGGGTAGCGCGCTCGGTGCGCTGCGATCCGGACCAGGTGCTGATCACCGAGGGCATACACCAGGCCATCGACCTGGTGGTGAGGATGCTGGGCTCGCCCGGCGACCAGGCGTGGGTGGAGGAACCCAGCTATTGGGGAATCCGCGGCGTGCTGCAGGTCAGCGATATCGGCATGGTGCCGAAGCTGGTCGACGACGAGGGCCTGACGCTGCCCGACACGGAGGCCGGCGGGGAGATGCCCGCGCCGCGCTTTATCTTCGTCACGCCCTCGCACCAGTACCCGCTTGGCGCCGTGATGAGCCTGAAGCGCCGGCGCGCGCTGCTGGAGTACGCCCGCCAGCGCGGCAGCTGGATCGTGGAGGACGACTACGACAGCGAGTTCCGTTTTTCCGGGCAGCCGATCCCGTCGTTGCAGGGCATGGAGCCGGATGCGCCGGTGATCTATATCGGCACCTTCAGCAAGACCCTCTATCCGGGCTTGCGCATGGGCTACCTGGTGTTGCCGCGCAGCCTGGCCGGCGCCTTCCAGACCGCGCACGCCGAGCTATACCGGGCCGGCCACCTGATGACGCAGGCAACCGTCGCCGAATTCATGCAGGCCGGCGACTATGCCGCCCACATCCGCCGCATGCGGCCGCTGTATGCCCGACGGCGCGCCATCCTGGCCGCGTTGATCGAGCGCTATCTCGGCCCCGGCGCGCTGCATGAGCACGGCAGCAATGCCGGCCTTCACCTGGTGCTGCGCCTGCCCGACGATGCCGACGACGTGGCCATCACCGCCGCCGCCCGCGCGCGCGGCATCATGGTGCGGCCGCTGTCGCGCTATTTCATCGGCGATGCCGTGCAGCGAGGCCTGCTGCTGGGGTATGCCTGCGTGCCGGAGGAGGACATCGCGCCGGCCTTCGACAGGCTGCTCGGCTGCCTGCCGCGCGGCGGCATGCGCGCCCCGCAGCGTTGAACCGTGCCGAGAGACAAGCCCCGCCGTCCTGAAGGCGGCTTCATCCTGAAATAACGGAAGATGCAATGAATCAACTGTTGGTCCGCAATGTCCGGCTCGCAGCCGGGAACCAGGTCGATATCCTGATCGCAGACGGCCAGTTCGCGCGCATCGGCGCCGGGCTTGAGGCGCCGGCCGGATGCCAGGTCGAGGACGGCAACGGCGCGCTGGCATGAACGCATCCGTCAAATAGACTAGCTGCAGGGCGGCGTTGAGATCGTGCACTTGCGTTGCGCGGTAGTCGCTTGCAAAGCACATTGGCCGTCGGGCCCGGGTGACAAGCGGGCCACAACCCCACGGAGGTGGTAGTCGATGAAGCCTCGTCACGATCCACAGCAATGGCGCCGCTTCTATATCCTTGATGAGAAGAACCGGCCAGTGCAGGTAGCCGACCACGACGAATGGTCGCGCTGGATGGCGGACAACGACCTGGTATTCCGCCGCACCCTGCTGGAGCAGTCCGGCGGCACGGTGACGACCCGCTTCCGGGGCGTGTCGGAGGCCGCGCCGACGGACACCCCCTTGTTCATCACGCGCGTGACCGGGCAGGCCGAGCAGGACAATGAAAGTTTTGGCGCGCAGACACTTGACGCGGCGCTGGAACAGCATGAGCGGATCGTGCAGAAGCTGCTGCGCCAGCTGACCGGGCGGTGACCGGCAGCCGGACCAGTGCGCCCTTGCCTGAGCCTTAGCGTCGGTCGCACCGCGAGTGAACATGCGCCCCCTGCTGGAAGCCCGCCTCGTCAACGATGCCTTTGGCGATCCGGGGCTGTTCGTAGACTTCCTGGACGAACGGCGCGCGCTGCTGTTCGACCTGGGCGACATCGCCCGGCTGATGCCGCGCGAGCTGATGCGCCTGTCGCATGTATTTGTCACGCATGCGCACATGGATCATTTCTCTGGCTTCGACAAGCTGCTGCGTGTGCTGCTCGGGCGCAAGCCGCGCCTCGTGCTGGTCGGCGGGCCAGGATTCCTGGCACAGGTCGAGCACAAGCTGCTTGCCTATACCTGGAACGTGGTGCATCGCTACGCCACCGAGCTGGTCATCGAAGTGGCCGAACTTGGACTCGACGGGCAGATGCGGCACGCCTGCTTTTCCAGCCGGCACGGCTTTGCCAGGGAGGCCGAAGCGTGTGTCGAGAGGGCCGGCGATATCGTGCATGACGAAGCGACGTTCCGGGTGCGCGCCTGCTTTGTCGATCACGGGATTCCATGCCTGGCCTACCTGGTGGAGGAAAAGGCCCGGCTCGGCGTCAACAAGGAGCGCCTGGCTGCATCGGGCCTGACCACCGGCGCCTGGCTGCGCGAACTCAAGCATGCGGTCCTGACCGGCGCGGCCGCCGATGCCCCGATCCTTGTGCAATGGCGGGACAGGAGCGGCGACCATGCATCGGCGCGAACGGTCGGCGAGCTGAGCCGGCTGATCCTGGATACCGAGCCCGGCCTGCGCATCGGCTACGTGACCGACCTGCGCTATACGAGCGCGAACGTGCAAGCATTGTCGCAACTGATGCAAGGCGTCGACCAGCTCTTCATCGAGAGCGTGTTCCTGGATGTCGACCGGGCACACGGCCTGCGCAAGAACCACCTGACCGCCGCCCAGGCCGGGCGGATTGCGCGCAGCATAGGCGCACGCGCGGTGACGCCGTTCCATTTTTCGCCACGCTATCAAGGGCGCGCCGATGAACTGGCTGCCGAGGTACGGGACGCCTGGGGCACGGAGTCCTTTGCAGAACAGGTGCCGCCGGCGGTCTAGATCTTGATCTGCGTGCCAATCTCGATCACGCGATTTGCCGGTATGTTGAAGTAATCAGCAGCATTGCCGGCGTTCCTGCTCATCGTGGCAAACAGACGTTCACGCCATGACGCCATGCCACTGGGACCGCCGGCTGCAGCGACGATGGCCTCGCGACTCAGGAAAAACGAGGTGTCCATGATGTCAAACTCCAGGCCAGCCGCCGGAGGCAGAGCGCCGAGCGCCTGCGCGACATCGGGCCGGTTCATGAAGCCGAAGCGCAGCGTTATCCTGTAGCAGGCGTGTCCGAGCGGCTCAACGGCTGCGCACTCGGTCGCCGGCACCGATGGCACATCCTTCATTTTCACGGTAAGAAACACGACGCGCTCGTGTAGCACCCTGTTATGGTTGAGGTTATGCATCAACGCGTGTGGCACCACATCCGGTGTCGGGGTGAGGAACACCGCCGTGCCGGGCACGCGCGGTGGTGGTGCGAGAAACAGCGAATCCAGGAACGACTTGAGGGGCACGTCGGTACTTTGGAGCCGCTCCAACAGCGCTTGCCGGCCGCGAACCCATGTCAGCATCACGACGAATATCCCAGCCCCGACAACGAGCGGGAACCAGCCCCCTTCGGCAACTTTCAACAGGCTGGAGGAAACGAAAGCCATATCCACCGCAATAAAGAAGCCGGTTGCGACAAGGCTTAGCAGCAGGTTGTAGCGCCAACCGTAGTGGATCACAAAGAAGGTGAGAAGCGTCGTCACCAACATCGTGCCGGTGACCGCGACCCCGTACGCCGAAGCGAGATTGGACGAAGATCCGAAGCCGAGCACGGCAACCAGAACCGCAACAAGCAACATCCCGTTGAGAGTCGGTATGTAGATCTGACCGATCGCTCGCTCCGATGTGTGCACCACGTTCATGCGTGGCAGATAGCCCAGCTGGATTCCCTGTTTCGTCAGCGAGTAGGCACCCGAAATCGTCGCCTGCGACGCGATCACTGTTGCCGCTGTCGCGAGTGCAACCATCGGATAAAGGGCCCACGACGGATACAGCAGGTAGAAGGGGTTCTCGATTGCTTTTGCATTCACAATGATCAGCGCGCCCTGCCCCAGGTAGTTGAGCGCAAGCGCCGGGAATACCAGCCCGAACCAGGCCAGGCGAATCGGGGCACTGCCGAAATGCCCCATATCGGCGTAGAGCGCTTCGGCACCGGTGAACGCGAGCAGCACCGCCCCAAGCACCGCGAACGAGGCGAACCCGTGCTGCGTGACGAAGCCGAGCGCGTGCAGCGGGCTGAGCGCGCCCAGGATTGCGGGATACCGGGCGATGCCGTGGATGCCCGCGGCGGCCAGGGCGAGAAACCACACGATCGTGACAGGCCCGAACAGCGCGCCGATGGCGGCGGTGCCATGCCGCTGGAACAGGAACAGCGCGATCAACACACCCACGGATGCCGGCAAGACATAAGGCTGCAGCGCGGTAGTGCCCACCTCGATGCCTTCGAGCGCCGAGAGCACCGACATGGCAGGTGTCAGCACGGCATCGCCATAGAAGAGCGCCGCGCCGAACAGGCCCACCAGCAGGATCGGCGTCGGCGAGCGACCGACCTTTTTCACGGACGACAGGGCGAGCGCGAGCAGTGCCATGATGCCACCTTCGCCCCTGTTGTTTGCCCGCATGATGAGGATCACATACTTGAGCGAAACCACCACCATCAGCGCCCAGAGGATCGCGGAGATACCGCCAAGTATGTTCTCGGTTACGAGCGGGATCCCGTGGGCTGGATTGAAGGTCTCCTTGACCGCATAAAGGGGGCTCGTGCCGATATCGCCGTAGACCACGCCCAACGCAGCAAGCGTGAGCTCTGCACGGGATTGCTGCGGATGCGACGCGTCTGGCGTTTCACCGTTCATGGCATGGGAATCCACCGCTGCTCCTCGATTTTCGAACGGATGGTCCGCCTGCTCAGGGCAATCACGTGAGGGCGCCCCCGCCGAGAGCCCTTCTGTCCGGCCCCGCCTTGCGGCAGCGAGAGACGTATTCGGCCCATGCCCGCCGCATGCAAAATGCCGCCAAACCTGTCGTTGGGCCAGCCTTGCTACAATTCTGGTTCACAGAACGGCAAATATCATGGGCTTTGAACAACTCGCAGCACTAAGGGATCAACTGGCAAACAAGGCAAAGGCCGAATCCAAGGCAAAGGCCGAATCACGGGCGGAAGGCAAGCGCCGGCGCCCTGCGCCGGCTGCCGCGCAGGCTGCGGCACCCGCGAAGCCGCCCGTCGATCCTGTGGTGCATTCCATTGCCCGGCTGCAGAAGCACTTCCCCAAGGCGTTTCCGAAGAACCCGGCGCCCAAGGTGCCGCTGAAGGTCGGCACGTTCGAGGATCTGGCCCAGCATGCGGGCAAGCTGGCCCTGACCGAGGCGGAGCTGCGTGAAGCGATCCGCACCTGGTGCAGCGGCGCACGCTATTGGTCGTGCATGGTGGAAGGCGCCAAGCGGCTGGACCTGGAGGGCAATGAGGCCGGCGTCGTCAGCCTGGCGGATGCCAAGCGGGCCCAGCAGCTGAAGGCCCGCCGCGGTGCGGGCACCCGGCCGCGGAAAGCCAAGCCCGCCACGCCCGCTGCCACGCCTGACACCCCTGCCGCGCCCGACGCCACGCCTGACAGCCCCGACACGCCTGCCACGCCCTGATCCCCACCGTCGGATCTGCAGCGGCGCTTACGCCAGCACCGCGCGCGCGATCACCGTCCGCTGGATTTCCGACGAGCCTTCATAGATGCGCAGGATCCGCGCATCGCGCACCAGGCGCTCCAGCGGCATTTCGCGCGTGAAGCCGTAGCCGCCGTGGATCTGTAGCGCGGCGTCGGTGACAAAGCCGACCATCTCCGAGGCATAGAGCTTGGCCATCGATGCCTGCTCGGTGAAGGGCTCTCCGTCCCGGCGCCGCACCGCCGCCTGCAGGGTCAGCAGCCAGGCCGCCTCCAGCCGCGTGCGCATGTCGGCAAACATCCATTGCAGGCCTTGCTTGCGCGCCAGCGGCTCGCCGCCGACCTGGCGCTGCCTGGCCCAGTCCGCCGCGCACGCCAGCGCTGCCTCGGCAATGCCCAGGCTGGTGGCAGCCACGTCCAGGCGGCTGTTGTCCAGCACCTTCATCGCGGTACGGAAGCCCGTGCCTTCCGGCCCCAGCCGGTTGGCGGCGGGAACGAAGCAGTCCAGCGCCACCTCATGGGCCGGCGCCCCGCGAATTCCCATCAGTTTCTCGGCGGGCGCGATCTGCACGCCCTCGCTGTGCCGGTCCACCACGAAGGCGCTGATACCGCGCGTGCCGGCGGCGGGATCGGTCTTGGCGTAGACGACGATAAAGTCCGCAGCGTCCGCATTGGAGATGAAGTGCTTGACCCCGCGCAGGCGGTAGCCGTCGCCCTCCGGGGTGGCGCGCGTGGCCATGTCCGCCGGGTTGGAGCCGGCGCGCGGCTCGGTCAGCGCAAAGGCGCCCAGCTTGCCGCCGGCGGCCGCATCCGGCAGGTGGCGCTCGCGCAGGCTGTCGTCGCCGCCGATCAGGATGGAATCGGTAGCCAGGTAGTGCGCGCCGATCATCGACGAGGTCGAGGCGCAGGCCTTGGCAACCTCCGCCAACGACAGGATCAGTGCCACCGGCGAAGTCTCGGTCCCGCCCCAGCGCTCCGGCAGGTTCATCCCCATCAGGCCGAGCTCGGCAAGTTGCGGCACATAGCACGTGGTGGAGGCTTCGGCCCGGTCCACCTCGGCCGCCTTCGGCGCCAGTTCGCTTTGCGCGAAGCGTCCGATGGCATCGGCAATCTCAAGATCGCCCGGCTCTACGCCCAGTCGTTTATGCATGTTGTTTCTCCTTGCTGAACACTTGCGGATGCGCCGTGGCAGCGTTGGCCAGCTCGGCCAGGATGGCTTCGGTGTGCTGCCCCAGCGCCGGCGCGGGCGTCACGCGGTTGGCGCCGTAGCCGGAGAACTTCACCGGCTGCGACGGCAACCGCACGGTGCCGCCCTCCGGCCCGGGCACTTCGGCAAGCAGGCCGCGGTGGGCGGCATGGTCGCTCTCCAGGGCTTCCTTGACGTTGCGGATAGGCGCGACAGGGATGCCCGCCTCGCTCAGCAGGCGGTTCACCTCGGCCACGGAACGGCTGGCCGACCAGGCTTCGAGACCGGCGCGCAGATCGCCCTCGAAGCGGCAGCGCGTCTCGTCGTCGGCAAAGCGCGGGTCCTGCGCCATCTCCGGCCGGCCGATGGCATTGGCCAGCGCCTGGAACAGCTTGTTGTTCAGCACCGCCACCACATAGAAGCCGTCCGCGGCGCGGTACACGCCGAACGGCGCGGACGAGGGATGGCGGTTGCCGACGCGCAGCGGCGCCAGGCCGGTCGCGGCATAGCGCGCGACCAGGGTGGCGCTCAGGCTCAGGGTGGCGTCGAACATCGAGACATCGACATGCGTGCCCCGCCCGGTCTTCTCGCGCGCCAGCAGCGCGGCCAGCACGCCCCATGAGGCGAACAGGCCGCTGACCGCATCGGAGACGGCCTCGCCCAGCATGGTCGGGGTGCCGTCCGGGGCGCCGGTGGCATCCATCAGCCCGCACATTGCCTGCAGGATGATGTCGTAGGCCGGACGGTGCGATTCCGGCCCGGTCTGGCCGAAGCCCGACACGCTGGCGTAGACCACCGGCGGATTCAGCGCACGCAGCGCCTCATAGCCGATGCCCAGCTTGTCCGCGACACCCGGGCGGAAGTTCTCGACCACCACGTCGGCCCGGGCGCAGAGCGAGCGCGCCAGCTCCAGGCCCGCTGCCGTCTTCAGGTCGATCACGATGCTCTGCTTGTTGCGGTTCATGGCAGAGAACAGACCGCTCTTGCCATCGACGAAGGGACCGACCGCGCGGTAGTCATCGCCGCCAGGCGGTTCGATCTTGATCACCTCTGCGCCAAGGTCGCCGAGCAGCGCCGTGCAGTAAGGGCCCGCCAGCACGCGCGAGAAATCGATCACGCGGATGCCGGCAAGCGGCAGGTCGGAATGAGTCACGTCTTGGCCTCCAGGCTTGCAAACCCGCGGGCTTGCGTTTCAGTGACACCGATTCTGCGCAGCGCAGGCTATCAAGTAAAATATTGAATTCGACTAGCACCTATAGGATTTTCTGATGCGCGTCTCCTTGCGGCTGTTGCGCTACTTCGCCGCGGCGGCCGAAACCGGCAGCACCACGGCGGCTGCGCGGCTGCTGAACGTCTCGCAGCCCTCCATCTCCGTTGCCATCCGCGAACTGGAGACGCTGTTCGAGGAAGCCTTGTTCTCCCGTGATGTCGGCGCAAGGATGACCCTGACCCGCTTCGGCGTACGCAAGCTGGCGGAAGCGCGCCACATCCTCGGAGCAGCAACAGCATTTGAAGTGGACAAGAGCGGCGATGCCGCCGCGGGCGAGGTGCAGATCGGCGTCTTCCGCACGCTGGCGCCGGTCTATCTGCCGGTGGTGCTGCGCCTGGCACGCGAGCGCTATCCCAAACTGTCGGTACGCTTTGTCGAAGGGGATCTCGCACAACTGGAAGACTGGCTGCACGGCGGGCAGATCGAGCTGGCGCTGACTTACGACGTAGGCATGCCCGAAGACATCGAGCGCGAACTGCTGGCAGAGCTGCGGCCCTACGGCCTGCTGCCCGCGGGCTCGCGGCTGGCCAGGCGCAAAGGCAGCCTGTCGCTGCACGAACTGGCGCAGGAACCGCTGATCCTGATCGACCTGCCGCACAGCCGTGAATTCCTGATGGCGCCGTTCTGGCAATTCGGGCTGCAGCCCGAGGTGCGCTACCGCGCGACTTCGCTGGAACTGGCGCGCGGCATGGTGGCGAACGGACTGGGCGCGGCGCTGCTGATCACGCAGGCGCCGGCGTCGTCCCAGATCACCGCCGTCGTGGAAAAGCCGATACGGGAAGATACCGTGCGCCAGCCGCTGGTGATCGCGCGCACGGCCCGCGCGACGCGCACCCGCGCGTCAGAGTTGCTGGCCGAGTGCGTGCGCGCGGCTGTGGAAGAAGCGAAGATCCGGCGCGCTTGACGGCGCGCGGCGTCCATTCAGCAGAGCCGGTCCGCGAACCAATCCGCCACCAGTGCAGTCCGCTCGGCCGCGTGGTTGTAGATCGTATGCTCGCCATCCGGCCAGATTCGTAGCGTCACGTCGTCCGTGAGCGCCGCGTCCAGGAACGGCTGCTGGTCTTCCAGCTTCACCAACGGATCCTCGCCGCCATGCAGCACGAGCAGCGGGCAAGCGATCCTGTCGCGGTGCGAGTGAAAGCGCATGCGTTCGAAATTGGCCTGGATGGCTGCCTGGTTCGTGCTGCCCAGCATGGCGGCTGCCTGCTCCTCGAACGTCCGGAACGGCAGCAGTGTGGGAGCTGCGAGGGCACCGTTGATGCAGCACGCCCGGATCCTGTCGTCCGTCGCTGCCGTGGCTGCCGCCCAGAGCCCGCCCACGCTGTTCCCCCAGATGCCGGGGACGCCAAGCGATGCATCCTCGGCTATCCGTGACACAAAGCACCGGTAGGCCGCGGGAATATCCACGTCGACATGAATGCCGTGGACCAGCCGGGTTTCGCCCTGCCCCGGGCCTTCCGCCATCAGCGTGGCGAGACCGCGTTCCGCCAGGGCCCGCGCCAGCGGCAGGTATGCCACCCCCCAGCCGCTCTGCCCGCCAAAGAGCAGCACGGTGCCGCGCGCGTGGCCGGCTGGCGGGCGCATCAGCCACCCTGTCAGGCGACCATTTGCGAATGAAAGCTCAACGCGCTCGAGGCCTTGTGCGGACCAGTGGCAAAGCTGGTGCGTCGCAGCCACCAGGCGACTGTACAAGCCGAGTTTGCGTGGCGCGTCGTGATTGAAGGCCATCTGCGCAAAGACCAGGTCGGCAATCGCCATGGACTGGGCCTGGGCGGCTGTCACCAGGTGGCCGGCCCTGGCAGCATGCTCGGCGCGCTCCAGCTGAGCATCGGCGAGCGACTCGGCCACGCGATCCCAATCCTCTCCCCGGCTGGTGGCGTCGAACAGCCGGACGGCGTCGGCATAGTCCATGCCGCAATCCAGCAAGCGTGTGACCGGCATCGCCCGCTGGAACGCAAGCGCTGCCGAAGAAACCGTTGTCGTCATCATGGCTCCCGCGCTCACGAAACAGCCGCTGCGCTGGTCCCGGCCAGCATGCTGGATTGCGCCGCACCGCGCCAGTGCAGCTTCTGGCGCAGGGAATCGACCAGGCCGGGCAGATGCGCCAGGTCGGAAACGCCGCCGAAGACAGCAAAGTCCGGCCGGCTGATGTAAGCCTGCATGCCATGCGCGCGCATGAACGCTGCCTGCGCGCCATTGAGTTCCACCACTGCCCCGGGTATCGACGCCGCGTCGGACAGCACGACGATATGGCAGCCGAGTTGCTCAAGGAAACCGAGCTGGCCTTCATCGAGGTAGCGCAACGGATCGTCAAGAGCGATCAGCAGGAAGCCATGACCGACCACGTCATCGAGGCGCCCTTCGACTTCCCCCTTGCGCACGCGTCCCTGCGGAGCGGGCGTGCCGATCGCGGGCAACAGGCTGCCATCCACCTCGGCATGCACGATGCCGGCTTCGAGCCTCGGAAACGGCGGCATCGGGGGGATCGACCGGGCCCGGAATGCGGCGTCGCGCTCGGCAACCTTTTGCGGATCGTCTTCGTTGGCAACCTTGCCAAGGAATCTCGCCATCTCCATGATCTTGCTGACGTGGGGCCTGCGCTCTTCTTCATACGTATCCAGCAGACCCGGCGCGCTTCGGCCACTGAGCACCAGGTCCAGCTTCCAGGCCAGGTTGATGCCGTCTCGCATGCCCGAACACGCGCCTTGCCCCATATAGGGCATCATCGTATGCGCGGCATCGCCGGCCAGGAAGATCCGCCCGTCGCGCCACCGGTGCGCCATGCGGGTTTCGAATGTGTAGACGACATGGCGCAACAGGCGCATGTCTTCCGGGCCCAGGCCATGCTGCTCCTTCAGCCAGCGCCAGCCGACGGCCTCGTCCTCCCAGTAGGCAGTATCCTCGCCAGGCAGCACCCGCAGTTCGAAGCGAGTCCGCCGGGTGCCGATCGGCATGTACATATGGGCCCGCGCCGGGTCGCAATAGATGGTCGTGAGCGAGAACTTCTCGCCAAGGTCCCGCTTGTTCTCCGAGTCAAGGTTCAACCAGCGCTCGTTCTGCCCGAAGTCGTCGCGTTCGATGCACAGACTGCGGCGGACAAAGCTGTTCGCCCCGTCGGCGCCAATGACGTACTTTGCGATGAACTCGCGCGACGGTGTCGTCCATTGCGAGTCCTGCGCGCCGCGCCAGAGGTGCGCGGAGATCCTGACGCCATCCTCGTCCTGCCTGAGCGTCTCTGCCTCCCAGCCGCGAAGGATCTCGACCCCGGGAAAGCTTGCCGCGCGCTGATGAATGGCGTCTTCGATATCGGGCTGGTAAATCGAGATATGGGCCGGGAAGCCGCACGCGTGCCCGGTCCAGTCCAGTTCAATGAGGAGCTCATCGTCGGCGTTGCGATACTGATACGGACCCAGCCCACAGGCATCGCGCAGGGCCTGGTCAACGTCTCCGCACGCCTGGACGATCCGTGCCGTCTCGCCATCGATATGGGTCAGGCGCGGCAGGCCATAAGGCGTGGGCCAGCGTTCAATGACAACCACCTTGTAGCCAGCCTCGCCCAGCAGCGAGGCCGCGACGAGTCCGGTCGGGCCATATCCGATCACGGCTACGTCGAAGATTTCTGCGGCCGGCTCGGGTGTTTGCTTCGGATTGATGCTCATGCTTTGTCTCCATCTATATTGGTTTTGGGGGACGCTGTCCCGTGGCAGCTCGGCGAGTTGCGCATTACGGACGCGTTCCGTCGAAGGCGTCCTGCAGCAGCGCACGCAAGTCCTCCCGGGAAATCGGGCGCGGATTCCAGTAGGGATTGGCGCTGGCGATCTCCGCGGCGCGGTCCAGGTCTGCGTGCGCCATGCCGAGTTCACGCAGCGACGTCGGCGCCCCGAGCTTGCTCGCCAGGTCATGGACGCCGCGCGCGGCATTGTCAGTGCCCAGGGCGCGGGCGATCCGCTGCATTGCCTGCGGCGCAAAGTCCGCGTTGAACGCCAGTGCGTGTGGCAGCACCACCGTGTGGGTCTGGGCGTGCGGCAGGTTGAAGCTGCCACCGAGTGTGTGGCAAAGCTTGTGGTGCAGTGCCATGCCGACGTTGCTCAGGACCATTCCGCACAGCCACGCACCGTAGAGCGCCTGGCCGCGGGCCACAATATCGGCGGCGTCGCGATGGATGCCAGGCAAGCCCTGGCCCAGGGCACGGATACCTTCTTCAGCGATCAGGCTGGTGATCGGATTGGCATTGCTGGCGTAGAGTCCCTCGGCGGCGTGCGCGATGGCGTTGATGCCGCTGGTCACGGACAGGTCGACCGGCAGGGTCAGGGTCAGTTCCGGGTCGTAGATCACCGCCCGTGGCAGCACCCGCATATCGCTGCCGGTACGCTTGACCCCGCCCTCGGTAACGCCGTAGATCGGGGTCATCTCGCTGCCGGCATAGGTGGTGGGGATCGCCAGGATGGGAATGCTGCTTTCCAGGGCAATCGCCTTCCCGAGCCCGATCGTCGAACCGCCGCCAAACGCGATGGCACAGTCGGCATTGCAGGCCAGGGCAAGCTCGCGTGCTTCCCGGGCCGTGTCGATCGGCACATGCATGACTGCACGGTCGAACAGGCCTGCCGCGCGCTGGCCAAGGGATGCCATGATTGCCTGCGCCCCATCGCGCTGCTCGGGCGTGCACAAGACCAGCGCGCGCTGCGCGCCGAGCAAGCCGATCTCGCGCTCCAGGTGCTGCAGGCTACCCGCGCCAAATACGACTCTGGCAGGCGCTGCCTGGTAGACGAATTCCAGTGCTGTTTCCATATTGCATCCCTCAATCAATGGTGTAGTCGACCTGGTGGCGGGCGATGCGCAGCCCTGCCAGCTGCTCGCGGACGTGAAGGTGCTCCGGGTGATCGGCGTAGGCCTTGAGCGCCGCGAGCGATTCGAACTCGGCAAGCAGCACCGTGTCGCACGCGTAGTCAACGCGGCTCACGTCGATACCGACCTCCACGTGGCGCAGGCCTGGAATGCGGCCGGGCAAGGCCTCGAAGGCCGCCTTGATGCGTTGCTGGGCATCAGCCCGTTCATGCGCCGTCTCACCCTTCACCTTCCACATGACGATGTGCCTGATCATTTCCGTTCGTGCGCGCGGCTCAGGACAAAATCAAAATCGAGGGTGTAGTAAGGGTCCTCGAGCAAGCTGCCATCAGGCGCAATGCCCGGCGGGTGCTGCACCCAGTCAGCCACCAGCGTCGAGCGCACGCCGAACACGGCGTCGGAGTCGAGGTAGCGGTCACCGTCGCGAAAGACATGGGTAATCAGCGTCTCGCAACCCGGTGCACTGATCATGAAGTGCAGGTGGGCAGGCCGCCAGGGATGGCGGCCAAGCGCCTCCAGCAGCGCGCCGACCGGGCCGTCATGCGGAATCGGATAGGGTTCGGCCAGGATCGAGCGAAACGAAAACCTGCCGTCTTCGCCGGTTCGCAAACGCCCGCGCGCACGGTGGGTATGCGCGCCGTCAGGGCCCGGAATCTGCACGTCATAGTGGCCGTGCTGGTCCGCCTGCCAGACTTCGATGGTGGCATCCGGAATGGCCGTCCCCTCCCAGTCCCGCACCTGCCCGCGCACAAAGCAGGGCTCGCCTTGCGCGCCATTCGAGATATCCGCGCCGCTGTCGTACGCGGGACTGTCTTCCACGTAAAACGGGCCAAATACAGTGGACTCGGTGCAGCCTGCCGGCTTCACGTTGTTTTGTGCCGTCACCAGCATCGACAGGCCAAGCACATCGGACAGCAGGATGAATTCCTGGCGCTTGTCATCGGTGATATGGCCCACCGCAGTCAGAAAACGAATGGCCGCGAACCATTCTTCCTCGCTCAGCTTCACATCACGCGCGAAGGCATGCAAATGCTGGACGAGACTGGTCATCACGGTGCGCAGGCGCGCATCGCGGCAGTTCGCCATCGACGCAAGCACCGCCTGCGTGATCGTGTCTTCATTGAGGTTTCGCATTCCGGGTGTCTCCGCATGTTTTCTGCTTCTCGCTTGCTGCTAACATTAATTCCTTCCTCCACAGGTAAAAAGAGGTGGCAGCGAAGTAGTGTTCTCCTCTAGCCGGAAGAATTGATGGACAAGTGGACGCAGATTGAGTTTTTTGTGCAGGTTGCGGAACTCGGCAGCCTCACAAAGGCGGCGGAGCAACTCGGCATGTCGAGTGCGGCAGCCACCCGCTGCCTCAATGCGCTGGAAGAGCGCCTGGGAGCGCGCCTGGTCGAGCGCACCACGCGCCGGCTCTGGCTCACGGATGCCGGCCGTGAGTATCACCGGCGCTGTGCCGCGATGCTGGCTGAAATGGCCGAAGCCGAGGCCGCCATCAACGAGGCCACGCTCAATCCAACCGGCGTTCTTCGCGTGACCGCATCGGCATCCTTCGCGATGATCCATCTCGCGCCGGCATTGCCGGCATTTCGGGCGTGCTATCCGAACCTGGCGGTCCAGATCATTGCGGCCAATCGCTATCCTGACTTTATCGAGGCCGGGATCGATGTCGCCATCCGGACACGCGAACATGAGGGGGATTCAGGGATCACGGTGCGAAAACTGGCCGAGACGCG
The DNA here is from genome assembly GCF_016127575.1 of Cupriavidus necator. Classification (NCBI taxonomy): domain Bacteria; kingdom Pseudomonadati; phylum Pseudomonadota; class Betaproteobacteria; order Burkholderiales; family Burkholderiaceae; genus Cupriavidus; species Cupriavidus necator. Next base: position 1,015,822 of record NZ_CP066019.1, on the reverse strand, counting down.
CCGCGTACTGGCGGCGTCGCCTGGCTACCTTGCCGAGCGCGGCATGCCAGATGCGCCAGATGCCTTGCGGCAGCATCAGATGCTCATTTACAACCTTGCCAATGATCCCTACCTGCTTCACTTCCGGCGAGGCGACGAAACGGCAACCGTACCTGTGACCAGCGTGCTCGACTCCAATGAAGGCCAGGTGATCCGCGCAGCGGCCCTGGCGGGCCATGGCATCCTGGTACAGCCGCTCTACATCATCTACGAAGACATCGTTGCCGGCCGGCTGGTGCCGGTCCTGCCGGATTGGCAACTGCCCAAGCTGACGATCAACGTCGCGTATCAGTGCCGCCGCCACCAGCCGGCCAGGATTCGCGTCTTCATCGACTTCCTGTTCGAACGATTCGAGCGGCTTGGACTCGCGAGAAAGTGGGAGATGACCGCCAGGTAGTGCGGCTTGCTGACTGTGATAGCGTGGAGCCTTCCGACTTTCCGCCACCCATGAACGATTTCGACGCCGACGCCCTCAAGCGGCTGGTCACAGTCACCATGCCCTTTGGCAAGCACAAAGGCACGGTGATCGCCGACCTGCCAGGCAACTACCTGAACTGGTTCGCGCGCGAGGGCTTCCCGCCGGGGCAGATCGGCGCGCTGCTGGCGCTGATGCATGAGCTGGACCACAACGGCCTGTCGCATCTGCTCAGGCCGTTGCGCGGGCGCACCTAGCGCCGTCAGAGCCGAGGCTCAGGTCACCGGTGCCGGGTTGAACAGCACCAGCGCATTGCGGATCTTCCAGTGCTCGGCCCATGACTTCTTGCCACTGGCCACGGCCAGGAGCGTGTGGAACAGCTCCCAGCCCACTTCCTCGATGGTGGCCTCGCCGGTCGCGATGCGGCCGGCGTTGACATCCATCAGGTCATGCCAGCGCCGTGCCAGGTCATTGCGGGTGGACACCTTGATCACCGGCACCTCGGCCAGCCCGTACGGCGTGCCGCGCCCGGTGGTGAACACGTGCAGGTTCATGCCGGCGGCCAGCTGCAGCGTGCCGCAGACAAAATCGCCCGCGGGCGTGGCGGCGTAGATCAGCCCCTTCTGCGTGACCTTCTCGCCGGGGCCGGTGACGCCGTGGATCGGGCCGGTGCCCGACTTGACAATCGAGCCCATCGCCTTTTCCACGATGTTCGACAGGCCGCCCTTCTTGTTGCCCGGCGTGGTGTTGGCGCTGCGGTCGACCTTGCCCTGCTCCAGGTAGCGGTCGTACCAGGCCATCTGCCGCACCAGCGCCTCGGCCACCTCGGGGGTGGCCGCGCGCGCGGTCAGTTGGTCGATGCCGTCGCGCACCTCGGTCACTTCGGAGAACATCACCGTGGCCCCGGCGCGCACCAGCAGGTCGGTGGCAAAGCCCACCGCGGGGTTGGCGGTGACGCCGGAGAAGGCATCGCTGCCGCCGCACTGCACGCCGACCACCAGGTCTGACGCCGGACAGGTCTCGCGCCGGCGCGCGTTCAGGCGGGCCAGATGCTTCTCTGCCGTGGCCATGATCGAATCGATCATCGAGGCAAAGCCCACGTGCTGCTCGTCCTGCAGGCAGACCACGTCGGGCTCGCCCTCCTGCTGGATCGGGATGGTGCCGGCGCCGATCAGGCGCGCCGGCTGCAGCTTCTCGCAACCCAGGCTGACGATCATCACCTCGCCGCCGAAATTGGGGTTCAGCGCGATATTGCGGATGGTGCGGATCGGGATGCCGGCATCGGGCGCGTCGATTGCCACGCCGCAGCCGTAGGTGTGCTCAAGGCCCACCACGTCGTCGACATTGGGATACTTCGGCAGAAGTTCTTCCTTGATGCGCCGCACGGCAAACTCCACCACGCCCTCCACGCACTGCACCGTAGTGGTGATGCCCAGGATATTGCGTGTGCCAACCGAGCCGTCCGCATTGCGGTAGCCCTCGAAGGTATAGCCTTCCAGCGGTAGCAGCGGCGCCACGCGCGTGCCGACCGGCAGGTCGTGCAGTTCCGGCGCGGCCGGCATGCGGATCACGCGCTCATTGACCCAGCTGCCGCGCGGCAGGTCTTTCAGAGCATAGCCGATCACCACGTTGTAGCGGATCACCGCGTCGCCCTCGCGCAGGTCAGTCAGCGCCACCTTGTGGCCCTGGGGTACGCCCTCGGCCAGCACCAGGCCGCAGGGGAATTCCATTCCCGCCGGCAGGCCGCCGTCGTTGGCCACGATCGCGACGTTGTCGTTCGCGTGCATCGTGATGTACAGCGGGCGAGCCGCCTGTCCACCTGCTGTCGGGGTCACTGTCATGTCATCTCCAGCCGGGTGCGCGTTGCGCACTTTTAGTGTTACGTTGTCTGACAACTTGCCATCCGTTTATGGTGGTCTACGGCCCCGGGAATTCCCTATTCTCTACTATTTTTAGGCGGAAATAAGCAGCTTCCCCAACCTAGTTGTACGATAACACATCATGAACCGGCATTGCCCGCCTCTATAAGGATGCCGCCTCGCCGTAATCCTGCTGCACCGCAAAATGACCATTCCCCGCAATATGGCCTATAAGGGATGCAACCGGTTTCATGCCACGAGAACCGGACAGGAGACCTTCCCGCGTGGCCACGCGCATCGCGCAACCACGCCGCACCGATACCCCATACACCGGCCGCTCCCTCGGCCACGCACACGACAGGAGGCATGACTCATGCGCTGGAAGCAACGTCCGCAAGGTTCCAACTGGGGTGACTTCGGCCCCGACGACCAGCTCGGCCGCATCAACCTGATCGGCCCGGAACAAGTCGTCAAGGGCGCGCGCGAGGTGCAGGCCGGCATCAGCTTCTGCCTGTCGCTGCCGCTGGACTACCCCGGCGGCAACAAGCTCAACCCGCGCCGGCATCCGCCGGTGCTGCGGCCTACCCTGCGCGACGACATCCCCTATTTGAACTTCCCGCTGGCCAAGGTCGATCCCACCGCCACCGACGTCATCAGCGACGACCAGGTGCTGCTGTGCCTGCAATACAGCACGCAATGGGATGCGCTGGCGCACGTGGGGGCGCTGTTCGATGCCGACGGCGATGGCCGCCCGGAGCGCGTGTACTACAACGGCTACCGCGCCAACGAGCATATCGTCGGCCCGGTGGACTATGCCGAGGATGACAACTTCGCCGCGCACCCTTGCGGCCACGACCACAGTGCCGCGCAGGCGCTGGGCATCGAGAACTTCGCGGTCAAGGGGATGCAGGGCCGCGGCGTGCTGGTGGACCTGGCGCATACCTTCGGCATGGACTTCCGCAATGTCGGCTACGACGACCTGATGCACGCGCTGGATGCCGGCAATGTGGAAGTCGAACGCGGCGACATGCTGCTGCTGCGCACCGGCTTTGCCGAGGTGGTGCTGTCGATGCAGCGCAAACCCGATGAAGCCGTGCTGCACCACAGCTGCTGCGCGCTGGACGGCCGCGACGAGCGCCTGCTGAACTGGATCACCGATGCCGGCATCGCCGCGCTGATCGCCGACAACTACGCGGTGGAACGCTACCCCGCCCGCCCCGCGCCCGACGGCGACAAGAGCCACCCGCTGCTGCCGCTGCACCACCATTGCCTGTTCAAGCTGGGCCTACCGCTGGGCGAGCTGTGGTACCTGCGCGAGCTGGCGGACTGGTTGCGCGCCAACGGCCGCACCCGCTTCCAGCTCACCGCCCCGCCGTTGCGCCTGCCCGGCGCGGTGGGGTCGCCGGTGACGCCGATCGCCACGGTATAAGCCAACAACAATAAACCAGGGAGACACCATGAACCATCGCCACGCGCTCCGCCGCATTGCCGCCAGCGCCCTCGCCTTCGCCGCGGCGCTTGCCTGCGGCACCGCCCAGGCCCAGCCCAGGGCCGCCGTCTCTGACGATGTCGTCAAGCTCGGCATGCTGCTCGACATGAGCGGCCTGTATGCCGACGTCACCGGCCGCGGCAGCGCCACCGCCGCGCAGATGGCCATCGACGATTTCGGCGGCAAGGTGCTGGGCAAGAAGATCGAGCTGGTGGTGGTCGATCACCAGAACAAGGCCGACATCGCCGCCAACAAGGCGCGCGAATGGTTCGACACTGCCAATGTCGACGCCATCCTCGACGTGGCCGCGTCTGCGCCGGCGCTGGCGGTGCTTGAGGTTGCACGACAGAAGAACCGCATCGTGGTGTTCTCCGGCCCGGGCACCGAGCGCATCACCAACGACCTGTGCACGCCGGTGTCAGTGCACTACGCCTACGACACCTACGCGCTGGCCAACACCACCGCGCGCGCGATGGTGCAGCGCGGCGGCAAGTCCTGGTTCTTCCTGACGGCGGACTACGCCTTCGGCCACACGCTGCAGGACTCGGCCACCGCGGTCGTCAACGAGACCGGCGGCAAGGTGCTGGGCGCCGCGCGCCACCCGCTGGCCACCAGCGACTTTGCCTCTTACCTGCTGCAGGCGCAGGCCAGCAAGGCACAGGTGGTGGGCCTGGCCAATGCCGGCGGCGATACCGTCAACGCGATCAAGGCCGCCTCCGAATTCGGCCTGACCCGCAACAACACGCAGCGCATGGCGGGCCTGCTGCTCTATATCAACGACATCCACGCCATCGGCCTGAAGACGGCCTCCGGGCTGGTGCTGACCGAAGCTTTCTACTGGGATATGAACGATGCCACGCGAGCCTGGTCGCGCCGCTATTTCGACAAGCTCAGGAAAATGCCCAACATGAGCCAGGCGGGTGCGTATTCATCGGTGACGCACTACCTGAAGGCCGTGCAGGCAGCCGGCACAGACGAGACCGCGGCGGTGATGAAGAAGATGAAGTCGATGCCGATCAACGACTTCTTTGCAAAGAACGGCCGCATCCGCGAAGACGGCCGCATGGTCCACGACATGTATCTGTTCGAGGTCAAGACGCCGGCCGAGTCCAGGTACCCATGGGACTACTACAAGGTGCTGGCCACGGTGCCGGGCGAGCAGGCGTTCATGCCGGTGTCGAAATCGCAGTGTTCGCTGGTCAGGCGCTGATGGCGGCGCCGGTAGAGATAAGCGATTTATGAGGCGCGGGGACGAAGTTTCTGACCAATACAGATCATGGTTTGTATTCGAGAAATACAATCTATATTGCGTATTTAGTCCCTGGTCAGATTTTCCAGCCACAGGCTCATCAACCCCGCCCGGCCCCTGACGCCGAATTTCCGGAAAATGCCGGTCACATAGGAATGGGTCGTTGAAACGGCCAGGCCGAGGCGCTGGGCAATCTGCTTTTCCGATGCGTCGGTCAACAGCAGCCGCAAGACCTTCTGCTCGTGGGGCGCCAACGGAACGGAAGAAAGCGCCAGCCCAAGGTCAAGAATGCTCTCCTTCTTCAGCGCAGTGACATCGCGGGCAACCCCGACGCGCAACCGTTCCGACTGGAGCCATCCGGCGGACCACATGATATGGACGGCACTGCCGTCCTTGTGGCGATAGCGGTTTTCAAAACCGATCCGCTTCTTTCCCGACATCACCTGCTTGGCCTCGATAATGGTCCGGTCCCGGTCGGCGGGCATGACCAGATCGATGATGAACTCGCCCGCCATATCCTTCGGCGTATAGCCAAAAATGCCCTCGCACGCGGCGCTGACATACTGGATGCGGCCGCCTGTGTCGACCAGGAATACGGCGTCCAGCAGTTGGTCGGCAAACGCAGTGATGTCTTTTCCGATCTCGATACTCATGGCAGTCCAGACCCCCGATACTGGCGCTTTTACTGGCGCCTTGATTGGCCCCTTCGCCCGGATTTCAGCCGAACGCGGGTCAACGTGAAGACTAGACCACGCGCCAGCGCATGTACAGTGTTGGCATCGATAAAACCGTGCATGGCTGGCCAGCCGGAAGGCCTTTAACCGCGCCACTCATGCCTGCGCGCCGTCAAAGGCACCCTGCTGATTGGCAGGGTATGACTTTTGCACGGTTTCGATACCATCATGGCCATCATTTGCCCGGTCTTCGGCTAAATAACAATGGCCCCGCCGGGGGCTTCCAAAGCCGTAGTCAACGAGAGTCGGGGCAAATGAGCCAAGCCTCAGCATTGCCTACCTCTTTCGAGGGGGGAGTCGAGGTCAGGAGGGGAGCGGCCCGGCCCGCTGACGGAGGTGGCAGTGGCCTCTGTCAGCGGGGACCGTGCAACGCTGCGGCAATGCCCCGGGTCGTACCTGTTCGGCGGTGTCCCTACCCCCTCATTGGATCTGCGCAATCCGCAGCAGGTTGGTGGTTCCCGCCACCAGGAACGGCAGCCCCGCGGAGATGACGACGGACTGTCCGGCTTCCCCGAAGCCCTCCGCCAGCACAGTGCGGCTGGCCAGATCGGTCATCTCCGGCACATCCAGCACCTCGTGGCAGAGCACCGCATGCACGCCCCAGGTGAGCGTCAGCCGCCTCGCCGTCGCCATGCGCGGTGTCATGCCGAGAATGGGCACCTGCGGCCGCTCGCGCGCCATACGCAGCGCCGAATAGCCCGAGCTGGTATAGGCGACCGTCGCCGGCACCCTGAGCAAGCCCACGATATGCCGCACCGCATAACCGATGGCATCAGCCGCGTCCGCGCGCGGCGGCGTGTGGGATGCCTCGATGGCGTCGCGGTACAGCGGGTCGGATTCCGTGCGGGAGATAATGCTGTTCATCATTCGCACCGCCTCCACCGGATACCGGCCCGAAGCCGACTCGGCCGACAGCATGACCGCGTCGGCACCGTCGTAGATCGCCGTCGCCACGTCTGACGCTTCCGCGCGGGTGGGCACCGGGGCGGCAATCATCGATTCGAGCATTTGCGTGGCAACGATGACCGGCTTGCCGGCCTTGCGGCATGCGCGGACGATCTGCTTCTGCAGCGAGGGCACCTGCTCGGCCGGCATCTCCACGCCCAGGTCGCCGCGCGCCACCATGATGGCATCGGCCTCGGCGACGATCAGATCCAGGCTCTGGATGGCGGCGGGCTTCTCCAGCTTGGCCACGATGCCGGCGCGGCCGTTGACAATTGCCTTGATCTCCCGGATGTCTTCGGGCCGCTGCACGAAGGACAGCGCGATCCAGTCCGCCCCCAGGGCCAGACCGAAGTCGAGGTCGCGCCGGTCTTTTTCGGTCATGGCCGACAGCGGCAGCACCGCATCAGGCACGTTCACCCCTTTTCGGTCCGAGAGCGTACCGCCGTTGACGACCGTGGTCTCGGCGAAGCCGGCGCCGCACTGCTCGACGCGCAACCGGATCTTGCCGTCGTCCAGCAGCAGCTCGACGCCTTCGCTCAGCGCGGCGAAGATCTCCGGGTGCGGCAGGCAGACCCTGCTGGCCGAGCCGGGCGCCGCGCTGTCCAGGTCCAGCCGGAAGCCGGCTCCCGCGGCCAGTTGCACTGGCCCGTCGGCGAAGGTGCCGATGCGCAGCTTCGGACCCTGCAGGTCGAGCAGCACACCGATGGGGCGGCCTCGCTTGCGCTCCACGGCGCGGATCGCTTCGAACCGTTGCCGGTGGTCTTCGTGGGTGCCGTGGCTGAAGTTGAGCCGGAAGACATCGGCACCGGCCTCGAACAGCGCGTCGATGAGCTCGGGGGTGCTACTCGCGGGGCCCAGCGTGGCCACGATCTTGGCGTTGCGAAGGCGTCTCATGCCATTGCTCCATGTCAGCGCGCGACGGGCGCCGCGCGTAAATCGCTCACCCTGGTCAGGTGTTCTGCACGACGATGCTCGGGAACTTGCTGGTCATGTCGCGCGCCTTGTCGGCGACCTTGATCGCCACCTTGCGCGCGATGGCGCGGTACATCCCGGCCACCGGGCTGTCGGGCTCGGCCACCACGGTCGGGCGGCCGGAGTCGGCCTGCTCGCGGATCTGCAGGTTCAGCGGCAGGCTGCCCAGCAGGTCGACGCCGTAGTCGGCGCACATCTTCTCGCCGCCGCCGTGGCCGAAGATATGCTCGACATGGCCGCAGTTCGGGCAGCAGTAGACCGCCATGTTCTCGACGATGCCCAGGATGGGAATGCCCACCTTCTCGAACATCTTCAGGCCCTTCCTGGCATCCAGCAGCGCGATATCCTGAGGCGTGGTGACGATCACCGCGCCGGTGACCGGCACCTTCTGCGACAGCGTCAGCTGGACGTCGCCGGTGCCCGGCGGCATGTCGACGATCAGGTAGTCCAGGTCGTGCCAGTTGGTCTGGCGCAGCAGCTGCTCCAGCGCCGAGGTGACCATCGGGCCGCGCCATACCATCGGGTTGTCCTGCTCGATCAGGAAGCCGATCGAGTTGGCCTGCAGACCGTGCCCTTCCAGCGGCTCCATGGTCTGGCCGTCGGCGGATTCCGGGCGGCCGTCGATGCCCAGCATCATCGGCAGGCTCGGCCCATAAATGTCTGCGTCGAGCATGCCGACGCGCGCGCCTTCCGCCGCCAGCGCCAGCGCCAGGTTCACAGCCGTGGTGGACTTGCCCACCCCGCCCTTGCCCGACGCCACCGCAATCACGTTCTTCACGCCCGGCAGCAGCTTGACCCCGCGCTGCACCGCGTGCGCGACGATCTTCATGGTCACGGCCACGCTGACGTTGCTCACGCCCGGCACTTGCCGCACCGCAGCAACCACCAGCTCGCGGATCGGATCGAACTGGCTCTTCGCGGGGTAGCCGAGTTCGACTTCCAGCGAGACATCGCCGCCGTCGACGCGGATGTTCCTGGCCGAGCGGGTGGACACCAGGTCCTTGCCCGTATTGGGGTCGATGACGGTGCGCAGGGCTTCGGTGACCTGCTCAGTGCTGACGCTCAAGACATACTCCGCTGCTGGTGAATGTAGGGATGCATGCACCAGGCGTGCTTTGGCGGCGTGGCGGCAATGCTGGAAAGATATCTGCTCACCCAGTTAAGGTAAATTCATATATTCTTAGCCGACGCATAAGCAATCCATTAAGTTGCGATCAAGCAGCACATCGCGGGACCACAGAATCCGCTACTGAGACGCTGGGCGGCGTTGTGGGCAGCGGCAGCTGGTCGTCTACCCTATGATCGTCGCGGATCAACCCTCATTTCCTTACCGTATCAATCAACAGCTGGATGCCAGCAGCGCCCACCTTCACCTGTACCGCCCCGCTTTCCAGGTCGCCTGGCTGGCCGATCGCCTGGCCGGAACGTGAGATTCGTGCGACAACCATCGCGCTTTCCCGCTCACTCAGGCGCGCACCGCCCATCACCGCCATGCTCTCGTCCAGCGAAAACGCCACCGGCCAGCGTCCAGGCACTGCCTTGAAGACAGCCAGCGGCATCGGCGGCCCTTGCAGCCCGCGTGCGAATACGTAGAGCGTGTCGGTACTGCCAACAGACGCCTGCAATTCGGGGGCAATTGCTACGGTGCCGGAAAGCTGCTTCTTGTTGCCCGCAACAGCCGAACCGGTCCCCACCTGCGCACGCGCTCCGGCAATGTTGGCCTGCAGACGGCGTAGCTCTTCGGAATCGGCTGGCAGCAATGGCGCCAGGCGCGTCCAGTAAACAATCGCGTCGGCAGGGCGCCGGTCATTGAAGGCAAAGCTGCCCGCCAGCCACAGCGACTTCACATGCTGCGCATCAAGTGCCAGCGCGCGTTCAACAGCCTTCTGTGCCTGCGCATCAAAAGTGCCCCCATTTTGCGCAGTACGCGCATCGGCATAATCGGCAAGCTGCGGTGCCGCGGGTGCCTTCAGCACGAATGCGCGCTCGAACGCCGGCACCGCCTCGGCGAAACGGGCTGCGGCATAGTATGAGCGCGCGAGCAACAGTGCGGCATCGGCATCGTCAGGCCATTGCTGCAGATGCGCCTCAAGACGCTTGATCAGATGCGGAATCGACGTTTCCCGCGGCGTTGCTCCTGACCCGCTGCCAGATTCCGGCCCGATCAGGTCCGGCCGGCCGACAGCAAGATACCCTGCCAGGGCCACCAGCGTGATAGCTAGCCCGGCCAGGAACTGAACCCGGCGCGCCCGGCCTTTCGCAACGGCGATACCTGCCACCATTGGCTGCAATACGGTCAGCAGCGCACCAATGGTCAGGGCGGTGGCGAATCCCCAGAATACCTGCGCCGATGTCATATGCTTCCCTCCTCGCTGCCGCCAGCCTTACCCGCCCGCTCGCGTGCCCGCGATCCGGCAGCATGCCGGTAGAGCACCACCATTCCCACCAACATGAGCAGGAACGGGCCAAGCCACAGGAGCCAGGTGGTGGGCTGCAGCGGCGGGCTGTACAGCACGAAATCGCCGTAGCGCTGCACCATGAACTCGGTCACATCGCGCTCGCTTTTCCCATCGCGCAGCATGCCGGCAATCTCGCTGCGCAAGTCAATCGCCAGGCTGGCATTGGAATCGGCAAGCGACTGGTTCTGGCATACCACGCAACGCAGGTCGACGGCCAGCCTCGTGACCCGGGCCTGCAGAGCCTGCTCGGCATCGGCCTGTGCCGGCTCGGCGCCGATTGCATTGGCCAGCAGACCGCCCAGCAAACACCCAAGTACGCACCACCGGCGAACGCTTGATTTCATGTCAGCCCCCTTTTCCCCTGCTTGCCAGTGCTACGTCCGGCTCGTTCTCGAGCGCCGCCAACATCGGCAACAGTTCTTTGCGCACCACCTCCTCGGTCAGCGGACCGACATGCTTGTGGCGTATCACGCCGCGACGGTCAATCACGAAGGTTTCCGGAACACCGTACACGCCGTAGTCGATGCCGACCCGGCCATCGGCATCGAACAGACTGGCGCGATAAGGGTTGCCGTGCCGCGCAAGCCAGGCACCGGCCTCGTCGCGCCCATCCTTGTAATCCAGCCCATAGATGGGCACCCGGGTAAGGCGCGCCAGCTCCATCAGCTTCGGATGCTCCTCGCGGCAGGCGCCGCACCACGATGCCCAGACGTTCAGCACCCAGACCTGTCCGCACAGATCGGCAGGCGCCACAGTTTGCTGAGGCGCGTCCAGCAAGGGCAGCCTGAAAGCCGGCGCGCTCTTGCCGATCAGGGGGGATGGCGGACTGCTTGGTCTCGGCGCAAGCCCGAGGCCGAGCAGCAGCAAGAGCATGATGAAGATCGCAGCAGGAACAAACCGTCGCATCACTCCACCCCCAGGTTCAGCGGCGTGGCGGCCGGCGCGATGCGCGCCCGATAGCGGCGGTCGCCGAGCGCAAGCAAGCCGCCAAATGCCATCAGCAGGCAGCCGGACCAGATCCAGCTTATGAACGGCTTGTGGTAAAGCCGCAAAGTCCAGCTACCGTCGGGCAACGCTTCGCCAAGCGATACATAGAGGTCACGCGTCAGGCCGGGATCGATCGCCGCCTCGGTCATCACCTTGCGCTGAACCGGATAGAAGCGCTTCTCTGGCCGCAGCAATGTCACCAGCTGGCCGTCTCGCGTCACCGTAATGCTCGCGCGCCGGGCCTGGTAGTTGTCGCGCGCCAGTGTTTCCACCGAGTCGAAGCGGAAGCGGTAGTCGCGGAACTCGAGCGAGTCGCCGACCGACATGCTCACCGTGCGTTCGCCTGCATAGCCGCCGACCATGGTGACCCCGACAATGCACACTGCAATGCCAAGGTGCGCGATCAACATGCCGTGGAACGACAGCGGACGGGCGGCCAGACTGCGCAACGCTCCTGCCCCGCGCCGGTCGCGCACGCTCTCGGCCGCGGTCGCGACCAGAGCACAGGTGATCCAGCCGGCCAGGGCCAGGCCGAGGCTGATGCCGATGCTCGATGTGCCTAGCAGCCAGGGCGTGACCAGGCCAAAGGCAAGCGCCGCGGCCAGCGCCCATTTCAGCCGACGCTTCAGATCCGGCAGCGAAGCATGCTTCCAGCGCATCAGCGGGCCCACGCCCATCAGAAACAGCATTGGCACGACCAGCGGCACAAACACCGCCTCGAAATACGGCGCACCGACTGATATCTTCGCCAGGCCCAGGCTATCGAGCGCCAGCGGATAGACTGTGCCCAGCAAAACAGACGCGGTTGCTACGGCCAGGAACAGATTGTTCAGCATCAGCACCCCCTCGCGCGAGAACGGCGCGAACGCCGAACTGCTCCGCACGCGCCCCATGCGCCACGCGTACAAACAGAGTGCGCCGCCGACGATGAATGCGAACAATGACAGCAGGAACACGCCGCGCCCCGGATCCGCGGCAAAGGCATGCACGGAGGTCAGCACGCCGGAGCGCACCAGAAAGGCGCCCAGCAAACTCAGGCCAAAGGCGGCGATCGCCAGCAACAGGGTCCAGCCGGCGAATATGCCCCGCTTTTCCGTGACCGCCAGCGAATGCATGAGCGCGGTGGCAAGCAGCCATGGCATGAAGGAAGCATTCTCGACCGGATCCCAGAACCACCAGCCGCCCCAACCCAGTTCGTAGTAGGCCCAGGCACTGCCAAGGGCGATGCCGAGTGTCAGGAACAGCCAGGCGCCGATGGTCCATGGCCGGCACCAGCGTGCCCAGAGTGAATCGATGCGCCCGGTCAGAAGGGAGGCCACCGAGAACGCGAAGGGCACCGCCAGTCCGACATAGCCGATATACAGCATCGGCGGGTGGATCACCAGCCCGATGTCCTGCAACAGTGGGTTGAGGTCACCGCCGTCCGGGGGCGCCGGCCACAGGCGCTCGAAAGGATTCGAGGTGAACAGCATGAAGCAAAGGAAGCCGCTCGACACGATGCCCAGGACGGCCAGCACGCGTGACGAGAACATCAGCGGCAGGCTGTCGCTGCGCCAGCTCACCAGGGCCGACCAGGCTGCCAGCAGTAGTGACCAAAGCAGCAACGATCCCTCATGGCCGCCCCAGGCGGCGGCAAAGCGATAGATCGCCGGCAGGCTGCTGTTTGAGTGGTTTGCGACATAGCGCACCGAAAAATCGTTCCCCAGCAGCGCCGCCGACAGGAAAACAAAGGCCAGCGAGAGAAACAGGAACTGCATGCGTGCTGCGGCATGTGCGGTGCGCATCCAGCCATCGACGCCGCGCACCGCCCCCAGGAGCGGCAGCGCCGCTTGCGACAGCGCCAGCGCGAGCGCAAGCGCCAGGCACCATTGACCGAGTTCGGGAATCATCTGGCCCCACCTTTCTGCGCCGCTTCGGCGAGCTTGAGCGAAGCGGCGACCTCCGGCGGCATGTACACTTCATCATGCTTGGCCAGCACCTCCTCGGCCGCGAAGATGCCGTTGCCACCCATGCGGCCGAACGCAATGGCACCCTGCCCTTCGCCAAACAAATCGGGCAGCATGCCGCGGTAGACCACCTGCACCCGGTTGACCGTATCGGTCAGTATGAAGGACGCCCCCAGCCCATCCGGGGCGCGCCGCAGGCTGCCGCGCTCGACCATGCCGCCAAGGCGGAAGGCCTTGTCGCGCGGGCCCTCCCCTGCCGCGAGCTGGCTTGGCGAGAAGAAGAACACCATATTGCTGCGGAAGGCATTCAGGATCAATGCGGCAGCCGTCCAAAGCAACAGCAATCCCACGGCGATCATGAGCAGGCGTCGCCCGCGCGCCTTGTTGAGCATCCTCATTGCGTACCCCGTTGCTCTTGCAGCCGCATGCCGGGCGCGGCGGGGTGCGCATCTGCCAGCGTGCGCCGAGTCGACACGCCGCAGCGCAGTACCAGCAGGACTTCGACAGCGAACAGCAGCGCCGTCACGCCGTATGCGCCCCAGACGAAAGCGCCTTGGCCACCCATCGAAAAAAATCCATTCAGATCCATCATTCCCTCCCTGCTGTTGAGCGCGTTGATCCGAGTGCGCGTCGGTTTCAGATGTCCTCGCCTTGCCGCCACCACCTGCGGCCGGCCTCGCTGCGCGCGATCAGGCAGCGCACCCGCGCCAGCGCGACGGCGATCGCATACATCCAGAAGGCGAAGGTCATGCCCAGCATGGCAACGATCATGATGCCGGCCATCTGCGGCGCCTTGGTCAGACTGACCGATGCCCCCTGATGCAGCGTGTTCCACCAGGTCACGGAGAAATAGATGACCGGCAGGTTGATCAATCCGACCAGCGCCAGCACCCCGCCGGCCCTGGCTGCGCGCCGTGGATCGTCGATCGCGGCCTGCAGCGCGATGAAGCCGAGATAGAGGAACAGCAGCAGCAGCTCGGAGGTCATGCGCGCGTCCCATACCCAGTAGGTGCCCCAGGTCGGCTTGCCCCAAAGTGCGCCGGTCCACAGCGTGAGGAAGGTGAACAACGCACCGCTGGGCGCCAGCGCGGTTGCCATCAGCGACGACAGACGGGTGCCGAACACCAGGCCAAGCCCGGCGTAGACGGCCATCACCACGTAGATGAACATCGACATCCAGGCGGCCGCGACATGGATGAACAGGATGCGGTACACCTCGCCCTGGCGGAAATCGGGCGGCGCCACCACCAGGCCAAGGTATAGCGCCATCGCGCCAGACACTGCGGCAGCAGCGCCAAACCATGGCACCAGATGCCCGGCGAGCGGATAGAAGGCTTGGGGCGCGGCGTACTTCCAGATATTCAAGGTGGCCATCAGACAGACTCCAATCCAATCCTGAGCGCCGCGGCGGTGGCCCATGGCGCCGACGCAACGGCAGTCAGCAGGCATGCCCCCAGCAGCGAAAGATTCGCCTGCAATTCCGCCGCAGTGCTGGCGGCGGCGACGCCGCAGCCGAACACCAGTACCGGCGCTGCCAGTGGCAGCACCAGCAATGCCAGCAGCGGGCCGCCGCGCTGCAGCGACAGCGTCAGCGCGGCAGCGATTGCCGCGATCAGGCACAGCGTCGGCGTACCGAGCAGCAGCGACAGTGCCAGTTGTGCCAGCTCGCCGTCAGGCACGCCGAGCTGAACGCCAAGCAGTGGCGTCAGCAACACCAGCGGCAGGCCCGCCCCGAGCCAGAAGCCGGTCACCTTGCCGAGCACCATCAAGGTCAGGGACTGCGGCGCGAGCGCGATAACTTCCAGGCTGCCGTCGCGGAAATCGGATTCGAACAAACGCTCCATGCCCAGCAGCGTCGCCAGCAAGGCGGCGACCCAGATCACACCGGGCGCCAGCCTGGCGAGAAACATCCGCTCCGGGCCAACCGCCAGCGGAAACAGGCTGACCACCGCGACAAAAAAGGCGAGCGGTGTCAGCACCGCCGACGGGCGACGCCACGCCAGCAGCAGCTCACGCGCGATCAGTTTCAGGACCGGATCCAGCATGCCGCCTCCTGCTGCGATCGATCGGCGATCGCCGGGATGGCAAGCTCGCGCATCCGCGCGGCCACCAGCCGCAGCGGGTAGTGGTTCGCAAACACCAGCATGCCGCCCGACTGCAGATGGTGTTCGCACAATCCCTCAAAGGCCCGGATGCTGGACTGGTCGAGTGCGGTGGTCGGCTCGTCGAGCAGCCATAGCTTCGCGCCACTGGACAGCACACGCGCCAGCGCAACCCGGCGCTGCTGCCCCTGCGACAACAGCCCGAGAGCGGTGTCGGCACCAGCGGCCAGCCCGACTTGTGCCAGCACCCGCTGCAGGTGCGCACGATCCGTGCGGCAACCGTACAGCGCGCAGGCACTGCGCAGGTTCTCCAGCGCGCTCAGCTCCGCTTTCAGGCCGTTGCGGTGACCGAGGTATGCGGAATCGGGCAGCGGCCGGCTCGCCGCCACCGCACACCCGTTCCATCGGATCTCGCCCGATTCCGGGCGCAGCAGGCCAGCCAGGATTCGCAGCAGGGTAGTCTTGCCGCTGCCGTTGGCGCCTGTGACATGCACCGCTTGCCCGGGCTCCACGCGCAGCCCCAGCCTGATGAAAATCGGCCGGTCGCCGCGCGCGGCGGTCAGTGACACTGCTTCCAGCATGGCCTCATTCCTCCTGAGTCAGTCCCAGGCGGTCGCGGCGGCGTCTTTCATGGCCCCGGCCAGGATCACGTAGGCGCTGGTCCAGGCGCCCTTCACCTCATCGGTAAAGGCGTCCCCGAGGCCGGCACCCAGTGTCCACAGCAGGGCGCCGGCCACGGTGTCGTAGTCCTCGTCCTTGACGCCATAGGCGACGTGGCGCCGGCCGAGTTCCTGTACAGCGGGAACGATGTCGTCGAGCTGGTCCAGTTTCGTGACGACGGCATTGATCATCGCCATCAGCTTGCGCCCCTGTTCGACGGTGTCGCCCTTGAACAGTGGCCTCAGCGAGGGATCCATTTCGAACAGCTTGCCGTAGAACAGCTCGGCGGCCTTTTCCTTGATCGGCACCACCTTCTGCCAGGAGCTTTGTACCAGGGTGATCTCTTGCGGTGTCATGGAATATTCCTTTACTTGACAATTGCGATCATGTAATCCGCTACTGCCTTCACGTCGTCATCGCTCAGCTTTTCGCTGGCTCAATTGCTGACAGGGATGCGCAGCACCACGCCACCCATCACGTCGCCAATCTTGAAATTGGTGCGCGGGCTGTCCTTATGGCCGTTGTGGCAAGTGACGCAGGCCGGCGCGATCGCCGTGTCGGCGTACACGGCGGTGAAATAGGTCTTCTTGCCGAGAGTCTCTTCCTTGTAGAAGTTCTTTCCGGGGTTCTTGGCGACGAAGTCCAGCCCTTCCTTCTCCACTGGGGTTTTCGCAGCGTTCTGCTTATTCAGCGGCCACAGGGACAACAGCGAATAACTGAAATTCGGCTTGCTCTTGGCTACCTCCTCCGCGCCGAAGCGAAACATCTGCGCCGGCAGCACCAATGTCTTCTCATCCTTCCAGTGCTCAGTCGCCTTGATCACCTTCTCTTCGTTCTGCAGGCGGTTGACGATCAGGCGGGTATACACGGTCCGGTCGGCCGCCATCACGGCGTGCAGGGCATCCGCCATTTCCTTTGGACTGATGCCGGATGCGTGCGCGGGAAAGGCGCTAACGGCCAGCGCCGCGCCCATTGCCAGACTGCTTGCCTGCAAGTTCGCATATCGTTTCATTTCTCTCTCCTTCACTGTTGAAAAGAAGCCCGCAAGCGCCAGAACGACGCGCAGCTAAGGCGTGCTTCGCTTGCTGCGCGTTTCCGCATCCTTGGCCACAGCCATGTCGATACTCTTCACGTGCCGGGCCGGCATGCCTTTGAAGTTGTTGTCGATCAACGTCTTGTCGGCCAGCGCGTCGATCGAGAAGCCGAGCCCGTGGCAGCTTATGCACGTGGTCCGTATCATCTTTTCGTTCGGCCGCAGGGTATCGTTCTGGTTGTGCTGAACCACGATGCGCGAGCCTTCGTCGGTGGACATCCGCACCCGCGGCATGTGGCAGCTGGCGCATGTCACGCCAGAACCCGGCGGCGCCTGTCCGGCGGTCTCCTTTTGCCACAGCGCGTAGTGCGGCGAACGCTTGTAGGCCAGGGTGTGTTTGTCGTCATGGCAACTCATGCATGACTCCACCGCCGCTGTCCTGGCATCGAAGCGATGGGCAGAATGGCAGGAAGTACAACCAAGTTCCGTGTGGGCAGCCGCTTCCTTCATTGGCAGACGGGCGTCGCCGGGCGTCATCGGCGTCAGGCCTTGCGCCAGTCGCATGCCGTGCTTTCCCGCCAGGAACCCCTTGGCCTCGGCCGCATGGCATCCTTCGCACGCTGCTGGGCTGCCTGGGTGGTCACTCCATTTCGTGGAACCGTCCTTGCCCTTCGATGCATGGCAACCGGTGCAATTGACGCCAGCCCTGGCATGCGCGGTGCCGAGCCAGTCGGCCTGCAACGCCGTACTGCCGCGCTTGCCGTGCGGCGCATCCTGCTCGGCTGCCGAGAGTGTCCGGAACGGATACTTCGCCGCCGGGTAGCCGCTCATCTCACGCACCGCTACGGCAAAATCGCGCTGCGGCAGCAGCGGCTTTTCGTTCAGCTTGCCGCCCTGCGCATGCTTTAGCAGGAAATCTTCGTACAGCGCGCGATTGTCGTGATAGTTATGGCAGCCGGCCGCGGTGCAGCTGTCGAACTTGAAGTCCTTGTGGTCCGACGGCATCTCGTCCGGACCGGCATGACAGTGGTAGCAGACGTCCTGCGGCTGCGTTACGCCCATGGCAAGCGTCGTGCGCGGCTTGTGCTCGGCATGGCAGGTGACGCATGCCTGCGCATCGATCTTTCCCAGCCGCTCGGCATTGCGCGGATCGTCGAACTTGCTGGCCGGATGCGAATCTCTGGCTTCCTTCAGCTCATTCTCATGGCATTTGGCGCATGCCTCCTGGATGGCCTCCGGGCCGGCGAACGGCTTGCTGTGGCAGCTCTCGCACGCCAGTTCGATCTGGTAGTGGCCGTGGCTGGTCTGACCCGGCAGGAATGCCATGCGCGCGGATACCAGGAGCGGATGCCTCGCCGCCTCCTTGTAGAACAGCCCAATCGAGAAATATGCCAGCATCGCCACGCTCAACACACCCCAGTAGACCCACAGAACTCTGCGGCTTTTGCTTGCCATCGCTGGTAGGCTCTAGAAATAGTAAGTTTTGAGAATGTGGAACCCGAGCAGCACGGGTACCGGCCAGAACAGCAAGATGTGCACCCAGGTGCTGTTGTCGCGCCAGCGCCGAACCAGTGCCACTGGCAGGCGATGCCCTTGCGCGATCATCAGCCCCGACATGCTGCCCGCCAGAATCAGGCCGGTGAAACTCGCCATCAACAGGAAATTCAGCTGGCTGCCAAGCCTGCCTCCCGTATGCGCATAGAGTCCCGCCAGCACACCCAATCCGAGCACCACATGCAGCACGCGCCAGATGGCAAAATCGCCATAGCCAAGGCGCGACCAGCGCTTCCGGAATGAGAGAAGCAGGGCAAGTACGCTCAACCCGAGAATGGAAAATCCGCTGACCTGCTTATACAAACTCACCAGCCATAGCTCGTCCCAGCGCCACTGCAGCTGCACCGTCTTCGCAAAGGGGATGGCAGGCGCAACGAGTGCCAGCAAGGCGAGCGCCAGTGCCGCCGCGGCCGCGCCCTGGAGCGGACGATGCGCGCGCACCGGTTCTCGCATCACCGCGCCACCGGCCAACTCGGCCAGCAACGGCTTGCACGAACCGCATACCGTAGAGGCACGCGTGCACGCTGCGAGTTGCTCGATCGAACGGCACCCGGCAGCCGCCGCTTCGCCAAGCTGACCGCGGGTAACGCCGGTGCAGTTGCAGACGACCGCGCTTGCCGGCCAGTTGACGACGCTGGCTTCGCCCTCCTGCCACAGCGAGCCGGTCCTGCGAAACCGCCAAAGCTGCCATGGCAGTATCCGGTGATTGCCGCTGACCGCGTCCTGCAGCCGACGCAGGTCTGCGCCTTCGCCGACCGCCATCGCGCCAATCAGATGACCGCGCTCGACCAGCACCTTCCGGTAGATGCCAGTTTTTTTGTCTTCATAAGCCGCCGTGCTCGCCGAGCCGATACCGTCATGCTCGCCGACGCGGCCCACGCTGAACACCGGCATATCGAGCACTTTCAGGCGCGTTGCCTGTAGCGAACCGGCATAGCTGGCGTCGCCGCCGCATATTGCATGCACGGCGACTGCCGCCTGTTCCAGGCCAGGGGCGACGATCCCGTACACTTGTTCGCGATGTTCCGCGCATTCGCCAACGGCGTAGATATGTGGATCGGACGTCTGCATGCGGTCGCTGACGCGAATGCCGCGCCCCACATTCAGGCCGGCCTGCAGGGCCAGGTCGGTGTTCGGCTTGATGCCGGCGGCAATCACGACGGTATCGCATTCGATGACATCGCCGGTGCGCAGGGTGATGCCGGTAACCGCTCCTTCACCATGCACGCGTTTCACTGCGGCGCCCGTCAATACCTGGATTCCGGCCGCCTCGACATGGGCGCGCAGCAGATCCGCGGCGGCCTGGTCCAATTGCTGCATCATCAGCCGGTCGTTGTTCTCGATGACCAGCACCTCGGTGTTGAAGCGCTGCATTGCGCGCGCCGCTTCCAGGCCCAGCAGCCCCCCGCCCAACACCACCGTACGGCGGCTGCGGATACGGCGTGCGAGCAGCCGCTGGGTATCGTTCATGTCACGGAAAACGTAGACATTGGCCTGGCCGATGCCCGGCACGTCCGGGATCCGCGGACGTGATCCGGTGGCCAGCACTAAGTGGGAATAGCGTTGCGTGCGCCCGGCCGAGTCTTCAATCTCCTGCGCGCCGCGATCGACATGCACCACTGCGCAATTGAGCCGCGCTGCGATCGCGGGTCCCTGCGGCAGTGCAAGCCCCTGCGTGAGCGTGGCCCAGCTCGCATCGCCGGCAAGAAAGGAAGACAGGCGCACGCGGTTGTATGGCTCCCATGGTTCGTTGCCGTAGATCACCAGCGGAATGGAAGGATCGCGACGATGCAAGTCCTGCGCAAGCCGCACGCCCACCGGCCCGGTGCCGATCACGACGACCGGCGCTTGGACAGCCTTTGTGTTTGGTATCGATTGCAGCATCACTGACACCCCTGACTCCCCCTGTGCACCACTTACAGACAAAAAAAATGCATCCGGCCCAGCGAGCACCGCTCGCCTGACTCGGACGCCTTTGTCCCGGAATCACGACCACCGTTGGTCGTAACTACTAGTTAATGTTGCGCCGCCGTTGGCGCCTGGACATACCTAGCGCAAGTAGCATGCCAGCACCAAATGCCGTATTCGGACGATATTCGCTGAATTCTTTTTAAATTCACGCACAGTTTTCGTGCAGTGCATTAAAAATGGGAAAATGATGACTAATCGATGTATTTCAAATTTCAAATGAGCATGATCTTTATATCCAATTTAATTATGATATTTATCTCCTATTCCATCGAAGCCGCGGACGCACGCGCATCGCGTCCGCTGGCGCACAGGATGCCGATTCCGGGATCGCGTGGTGGAGGTTCGTTACGAAAGTGCGAATCGTCGTATTGCTGTCACCGCAATACGGCCTCGAATTTGTGGATAAGGATGTAGTGTGGGGAGGAGGGAGGAGTGGAGAGCCCCGCAACGCTTGAGAATTCCCAGGAATCTCAATGGCGGCAGGCGGTTTTCCCTGTCAGAGCAACTCCAGCCAACGACTGTCCGTGCGCACCAGATGGCGGCCACGGTCGAAGCGCGTATAGCCAACACGGTCAAAAAACTCCAGGACCTGAACCGCACGCTTTCGTCCGAGTCCGGTGGCATTGCGAAATGCCCCGGCGACGACCGTACCGGCGTTCTTGCTGGCGTCGACAGCGGCGAGCAAGGCCAGCTCGCGAATAGCCTCCGGATCATAGAACAGGTCATGCACGACCTGAAACGTCTCGCCATGACGCGCGAGCTTGCGCATCAGTTGCCGCACCTTGTCCTCCGGCACGCCATGCGCGCTCGCCAGCTCGCGCACCCATGGCGGATCGAAGCGCCCCGCTTTCATGTCCTGCTGCAGCGTCGCGGCGAGCGTGCGATCCGCGTCGTCGAGCGTCACGGTGTGCTCAGGCAGGTGCAGCCAGGGGCCGGTCCGGACGATCTCGCCGCGCGCGCAGGCGTCATCGACGAGCGCGCACCACAACGCGTCTTGCGCCAGCGGTGCAGCGATCCTGCGCAAGCGCGCCACCTCCGGGCCAAGCACATCCGGCGAGCGTTGGTGGAATTGCCGGAGCGCAGTGGTCAATCGCCCCGTCAGCGCCCGCCACGCCGCGCCGGACACCAGCAAGGCATCGTTGCCCGGAAGTTCGATCACGCGCGTGTCACACGGCAGCTCGATGGCCGCCGCCGGCATGCCGCTCAGGCGTTCCAGCAATGCGCGCGACAGCCCGTGTGGCGCCTGCTCGAGCAATGCCCCGACCGATCCGGTGTCAAGCATGGCCTGCATCGCGTCGAGCCAAGCCAGCCGCGCCGGGGAACGGCGCTTGCGCGCGGGCGCGAACGGATCCAGTACATCGCCGCCGCCGATGGTGCGGCTGGCCTGCGCGTTCCTCACGACAAAGGGATCGCCAGGCAGCGCGCATACCGGCCGCTCGAACACAAGCTGCACGCGCGCGCGCTGGCCGGGCGCAAGCGTCGGGCCATCGAGCAGCGCGACATGCGCCACCTGGTGCTGCGTGCCCAGGTGAACATGCATGGGCGCCCAGTGCTCCAGCGCAGGGGCGTCCGGCAACAGGGTCAGCATCACATCGATGCGCTCCGACGCCTGCGCCAGGCGCACATCGACCACCCAGTCACCGCGCTCGATCGCGCCCTTGTCGATGCCGGCCAGGTTCAGCGCGCAGCGCTGCCCCGCCCGCCCGGCAGCAGCAGGACGATTCTGCGCATGGATGCCGCTCACGCGCACAGACTCGTTCTTCGGCGCGAGCAACACCCTGTCGCCGACATGGATGCGCCCGGACACCACGGTTCCCGTCACGATCGTCCCCTGCCCGGCAAGCGTGAAGACCCGGTCAACCGCAAGGCGGAACAGCCCGTCGTCGCGCTTCGTTCGCGACGCGGCCGCCGCCGCATGCAGGTGCCGCTTCAACGCGTTCACACCCGGGTCGTCGGCGCGCATTGCACAGGTTTCAAAAACCGGGGCGTCTTCCAGCATGCTGCCGCGCCGGAAAGACGCGATCTCCTCACGCACCTGCCGTAGCCGCACGTCATTCACGCGATCTACCTTGGTCAACGCGATCGCGCCGCGCCGGATGCCGAGCAGTTGCACAATGGCCAGGTGCTCGCGCGTTTGCGGCATCACGCCGTCATCGGCGGCGACCACGAGCAGCGCGAAGTCGATGCCGCATGCGCCCGCGGCCATGGTGTGAATCAGCTTTTGATGGCCCGGGACATCGACCAGGCCGAGCACGTCGCCGTTCTCGAGCGGCACGTACGCATAGCCAAGCTCGATCGAGAAGCCGCGCGCCTTCCTTTCCTCCAGGCGGTCGGTATCCATGCCCGACAGCGCCCTGACCAGGCAGGTCTTGCCATGATCGATATGTCCTGCCGTGCCGACGATCATGGCTGCGTCAGGTAGCCCGGCAGACTGACGTGACGGAGACCATCAGGGATGGTCTCCGGGGTATCCTCGTCGTGATCATGCATGGTCTCCCCTATCCTTGTTTGAATGGCCGATGAGGCTTGCTGAAGCGTGCTTCGATGCCGCTTTGCTTAGTGTTCCTGCATCGTTGGAGACAAGATAATTGCCTGGCCACTTAAGGTAAATTCAGCGATTCTTTGCGTGCCTATAAGCGATGCCTTATGTGACAACGGAATGGACAAAATGACCCGCGAGACCTGGCTCAGCATGGACATTTTGTCCGTCGCGGATGCCGCGCAGCGCTTGCCGCGCGCCCGAACCGCCTGACTACCCAAGGATGCCGTCACAGGCACAGGCCTTGCTCCAGCTGCCTGGATTGACAACTGCAACTGACACTGCCTGGTCAGGAGAAAATGAAAGGTCAGAGGCGCCACTCAATTCGTGTAGGCTTATGCGTTGAATTCTCTTCCGTCAGCCCGCAAACCGAATCGGTATAACCAACATGAAGAGTCCGATGCCTACAAAGATCCCCGAACCACAGGCCGTTTCCGGCACAGTCACCCGCAGCGCCATATTCATCGTTGCGACGCTCACCGACGGCGACGACCACGCCGGCACCGTCCGCGCTTGGTGTGCCGACGTTGCCGCCGTCGTGCGCGCGGTCGGCCATCGTGTGCCGTCAGGCAACCTGTCCTGTGTCTGCGGCTTCGGCGCCGACGCGTGGGACAGGCTGTTCGGCAAGCCCCGTCCCGCGGCGCTGCACCCGTTCCGGGAGTTCGGCACCGGCGATCGCGTCGCCATCGCCACGCCGGGTGACCTGCTGTTGCACATCCGTGCCGAATCGATGGACCTCTGCTTTGAGCTTGCCACGCAACTGCTCGGCAAGCTCGGCGATGCGATCCAGGTTGTCGACGAGGTGCACGGCTTCCGCAACTTCGACATGCGGGCGATGATCGGCTTTGTCGATGGCACGGAGAATCCGGCCGGACGCGAGGCGGTCGATTTCACGGTGATCGGCGACGAGGATGCCGAGTTTGCCGGTGGCAGCTACGTCATCGTGCAGAAGTATCTGCACAATATGACCGCGTGGAACGCCCTTCCCGTGGAGACACAGGAACTGATCATCGGGCGCAAGAAACTGTCCGACATCGAACTGGACGAAGAGGTCAAGCCATCGTCATCGCACAGTTCGCTGACTACGCTGGTCGAGAACGGGCAGGAAGTGAAGATCCTGCGTGACAACATGCCGTTCGGCCGCCCTGGCGCGGGCGAGTTCGGCACCTACTTCATCGGCTACGCCCGTTCGCCCGCGCCGATCGAGAAGATGCTCGAGAACATGTTCGTCGGATTGCCGCCCGGCAATTACGACCGGCTGCTTGACTTCAGCAAGGCGGTCACCGGCAGCCTGTTCTTTGTCCCGTCGGCCGACCTGCTTGAAGGGCTTGCGGACCGCGCACTCGCCCCTGCCTAGTGTCCTGTCGTCTCCTGCTCGAACGCCACCTCCGCGCGAAGGCTCGCCAGGTCGCGCCCGACCGTGGCGACCGCAAGCCTTTTATCCTTGCCCCAATAGGTCACCGTACAGTCATGCGCGGCGGGATCGCCGTCGACATCGAAACGATCCCATTGCTCCGCGTGGCCTACGTAGTTGATGGCCACATCATAGTGCTGGGTCCAGAAGAATGGCACGGCCGCAAAGCGTTGCCGCTGTCCCAGGATATTTCGCGCTGCCACCACGCCCTGGCGCTCGGCGACCACCCAGTGTTCGACGCGGATACGCTGGCCCGTTCCCGGGTCGGGCCAGCGCGCAATATCGCCCGCGGCATAGATGTCAGGTTCGCTGGTCTGGAGGAATTCATCGACCGCCACGCCCTTGTCCAGTGCGAGGCCGGCGTCCTGCGCCAAGGCCACGTCGGGGCGAACGCCGATCCCGGTCACGACCAGGTCGGCGGCCAGCTCCGCGCCGGTCGACAATCTCACCCGATCCGGCTGAATCTCTGCCACCGTGGCCCCGAGATGGAACGTTACCCCGTGCGATTCGTGAAGCGCCTTGATCATGTCGCCGAGCGTCGCGCCCAGGACCCGCTCCATCGGATGCGCTTCGGGCGCGACAACATGCACTTCCAGTCCTCGCGTTCGCAGCGCTGCCGCGACTTCCATCCCGATAAAGCTTGCGCCCACCACGACGCATCGGCGTGCCGTGCCGAGACGCGCGATCAGGGCGTCGCAGTCGGCCAGCGTGCGGAGCACGCTCACGTGCGGCAAGGTTGCGCCAGGAACGTCCAGCCGTATCGGCACGGCACCGACGGCAAGCAGAAGCGCGCCGTAGCTCACGTTGCTGCCGTCCGAGAGCGTGACGGATTTTTGCTCGGGGCTGAGCTTGACGACACGGTTGTCGGAGCGCACGTCGATGTCGTGATCCGCGTAGAACGTCGGTGGCCGCATTGGCAGCCAGTCCGCGTTTGCTGTCCCGGCGAGGTAGTCTTTCGACAGATTCGGCCGATCGTACGGCAATGAGCGATCGGCACTCAGCAGCGTGACGGGGCCGCTATAGCCTTCGCGCCGCAGGGTTTCGACCGCGGCAGTCCCGGCGGCGCCGCCGCCGATGATCACCACGGATTCAGGGAGCCGGGCCGAGGCAAGCCTCGGTGGCCGCACCGCCGGCAGCGCGTCGCGGACGAAGGCCTTCCCGTCTTGCTGTTCCACGCGCCAGCATTTCAGATCGTCCTGGGCGGGCGGCCCGAGGACCTCGCCGGTGCGAAGACTGAAGCAGGCGTGATGCCACGGACATCGGATCGTATCGCCGACCAGCAGGCCGTCCGCCAGTGGCCCGCCATAGTGGGTACAGGTCGCACCGATGGCAAACAGTTCATCAGCCCGACGCACAAGCAAGACCGGTTTGCCGCCAACCTGGCCTGTGACCATGCCGCCGTCAGCAAGGTCAGCCAGCGGCACGCCCTGGGTGAGATCGGGCTTATCCGTGGAGGAAGAGCTTTTGGTCATTGCGTCTCTCCTTGCCGGTCATGGCACAGGGCCATTATCGACCTCGAGGCCGCCAAATGAAAGGCGCATGCAGCGTAACAAACTGCGCGACGGCACGGATATTATTCACGCATGGCCAGCCTCCTTTCCTGACGAAGGGTCATCCGGATGAATACCCCATGAACAGACCCGCCCGCTTCGCTATCGGCAAGCGCATCGCACCCGCACGCTTTCTGCTGTGCGGCGCCATATTGATCGTTGCGACCTTTGCCGCGGGTGCGCTCGGCGCAGAGCCACGCATCGCCCTGCTGATCGGCTTCGATCTCGCGGCCCTTGTCTTCCTTGGCGCCGCGCTGCCGCTGTTGCGCGCCGATGCTGCGGCCATGCGGCGCACGGCGGAACACAACGATGCCAACCGCACAGCGCTGCTCACGATCACCGTGCTGCTCTCGATGGTGATCCTGGTCGCAATCGGCACGCTGATCGCGCGCCCCGAGACACCGCACTGGGCCGACATCGCGCTGATCGTCGCCACGCTTATCCTTTCCTGGCTTTTTGCCAACACCGTTTTCACGCTGCACTATGCGCATCTCTACTACCTCCAGACCGCCACCGGCGACCAGGGCGGGCTGCAGGTGCCGGGCGTGCAGCACCCCAGCTATTGGGACTTCCTCTATTTCAGCTTCACGCTGGGCATGACTTTCCAGACTTCTGACGTGACCATCGCCGGCGCACACATGCGCAGGGTGGTCCTGGGCCACTGCGTGGCCGCGTTCCTTTTCAACATGGGGATTCTGGCGTTCACCGTGAACGCCCTGGGTGGCTTGTAGCCAACTTGGCCTTTCGCCCGAAGTATTCCTGGACAAACTCCTTGCATCCCTCTGGATACTGTATATATTTACAGTACCTGTATGGATGAACAGTAGGAGTCCCGTCCATGGAACACCTGATCCGTGTGCAAAACGACTATGACCGCCAGGTGCTTGCCTGGCTGCGCGGTCGCATCGGCGATGCCGCGCTGCAGACCGCGGCGCTGCGCCTGGGCGGCCAGCGCAAGCCTTATCTGTCAACGATCTGCCGCAGCCTGGGCATCCGCCCGCCCAGCCGGCGCCAGTTCGCGGCCGAGGCGGCGCGCATGCACCGCGCGGTGGGCGATACCTACCTGGCCCGTATCCGCGAAATCCTTGGCCAGTCACCTGCCGAAGCTGCGCTGCGCCAGTAAGCAGTAGCCGATCACCGGCCATGCCGGCGCCACCAAGCTCGCGCCGGCCGTATCATGAAGCCCCGTTGCCGTCACACGGCACGGGGCTTTTTTCATCCCTAGCCAAGGCCGATATGAGCGAACACCGCATCCCTACCGCCGCCCTGCACCAGTGGGTGGCCGATCTCTGGCTTGCCGCGGGCAGCAGCGCGCAAGAGGCGCGCCTGACGGCCGACCACCTGGTCGGCGCCAACCTGAGCGGGCATGACTCGCACGGCGTCGGCATGATCCCGCGCTATGTGCTGGCCTGGCAGGCCGACGAGCTGCAGCTGAACCAGCAGGTCAGCGTGCTGCACGATGCCGGCAGCATGCTGAGCCTGGACGGCAACCGCGGCATGGGCCAGGCGGTGACGGCGCAGGCCATGAACATGGCCATCGGCCGCGCGCGCGAGCATGGCGTCTGCGTGATGGGCCTGCGGCAGTCGCACCACCTGGGGCGCGTGGGCCACTGGGCCGAGCAGGCCACCGCCGCCGGCATGATCTCGATCCATTTCGTCAACGTGCTGTCCAAGCCCATCGTGGCACCGCACGGCGGCTACGATGCGCGCTACGGCACCAACCCGTTCACCATCGGCGTGCCGGTGGCGGGCGAGCCGCCGCTGGTGCTGGACTTCGCCACCAGCGCGATTGCGCTGGGCAAGGTGCGTGTGGCCCACAACAAGGGCGTGCCGGTGGCGCCCGGCTGCCTGCTGGACGCGCATGGCGAGCCCAGCGCCGATCCTGCCGTGATGTACCCCGCCGACGGCGCGCCGCAAGGCGCGCTGCGGCCCTTTGGCGAACACAAGGGCCATGTGCTGGCCGTGATGTGCGAGTTGCTGGGTGCCGCGGTCACCGGCGGCCACACCATCCGCCCCGAAACGCTGCGGCATGAGCACGCGGTCTGGAACAACATGCTGGCGATCGTGTTCGATCCCGCGCGCCTGGGCAACAGCACGTCATTCGGGCATGAGGTGGCGGCGTTCGCCGACTGGATGAAGGCCTCGCGGCTGCAGCCGGGGCAGGATGGCATCCGCCTGCCGGGCGAGCCCGAACGGGCCTGGCGCGCCGCCCGCGCCACTCATATGCCGGTCGACGCCGGCACGCTGGCGCAGTTGGACGACGCCGCGGCGCGGGTGGCGGCCGCGCGCGCCGGCGCGCAGCCTGCGCCGGGGCCGCTGTCTGCGCTGGCGTGCGACTGACTATCATCAGAGATGAACCCGGCGTCGTGCGCGACGCACGGCCGGCCTGGCGCCTGACCACTACCGGACACTGACATGAGCAAGATCGGCTTTATCGGACTTGGCGTGATGGGCAAGCCCATGGTGCAGCACCTTGTCGACGGCGGGCATACCGTGTTCGCCCATACGCGCAGCGGCGTGCCGCAGGACCTCCAGGATGCCGGCGTGAAAGCCTGCGCCAGCGCCGAGGAGGTGGCGAAGCAGTCGGAAACCATCATCCTGATGCTGCCTGACACGCCCGACGTGGAGCGGGTGCTGTTTGGCGAGAAGGGGGTCGCTGACGGCCTTGCCGACACGGCAGGCGGCATTACCGTGATCGACATGAGCTCGATCTCGCCGATCGCCACGCGCGAGTTCGCGCGCTGCATCGAAGCGCTCGGCGTCGACTATATCGATGCGCCGGTCTCCGGCGGCGAGGTCGGGGCCAAGGCGGGCACGCTGTCGATCATGGCCGGCGGCAAGCAGGAAGTATTCGACCGCGTGCTGCCGATCCTGCAGCTGATGGGCAAGAACATCACGCGCGTGGGCGAGGCCGGCGACGGCCAGGTGGCCAAGGTGGCCAACCAGGTGATCGTGGCGCTGACCATCGAGGCGGTCAGCGAAGCGCTGGTGCTGGCCGCCCGCGCCGGCGCCGATCCCGCGCGCGTGCGCGAGGCGCTGATGGGCGGCTTTGCCAGCTCGCGCATCCTGGAAGTGCATGGCGAACGCATGATCAAGCGCACCTTCGACCCGGGCTTCCGCATCGCGCTGCACCAGAAGGACCTGGAACTGGCGCTGTCCACCGCGCGCCAGCTCGGCGTGGGCCTGCCCAACACGGCGTCGTGCCAGCAGCTGTTCAATGTCTGCAGCGGGCTGGGCGGCGCGGGCTGGGATCATTCCGGACTGGTCAGGGCGATCGAGCACCTGTCCTCGTTCGCCATCGGCGACGAACCGCCCGCAGCCTGAACCACGCAGCGCCCACCGCCCACCCCGCCGCATGCCGCGCGCGAACACCGTGGTGCTGACCGCACTGGCGATGCTCGCCTTTGCCGGCAATTCACTGCTGTGCCGGCTCGCGCTGAAGGGCACCACCATCGACGCGGCCAGCTTTACGCTGGCCCGCGTCGCCGCGGCGGCGCTGGTGCTGTGGGTCATCGTCGTGGCGCGGCACCAGTTGGTGCGCACGGTCGTGGCGCAACGGCTGCCGCCGGTGGAAGGCAACTGGATTTCCGCGCTTGCACTGTTCTGCTATGCCGCGGCCTTTTCCTTTGCCTATGTGCGCCTCACCGCGGGGACCGGCGCGCTGCTGCTGTTCGCGGCGGTGCAGGCCACCATGACCGGCTATGGCCTCTATGCCGGCGAGCCCATGCGCCTGCAGCAATGGATTGGCCTGGCCCTGGCGCTGGCCGGGCTGGTATGGCTGTTGCTGCCAGGGCTGGCCACGCCGCCGCTGCCGTCCTCGCTGCTGATGATCGCGGCCGGCATCGCATGGGGCGTTTATTCGCTGCGCGGCAGGCGCGCCGCGGATCCCGCTTCCACCACCGCGGGCAACTTCCTGCGCGCGGTGCCGATGGCGCTGGCGCTGGGTGCGGTGATGCAGGCGCAGCGATCACTGGACGGCGCGGGGCTGGCCTATGCGCTGTTGTCCGGCGCCATCACCTCCGGGCTGGGCTATGTCATCTGGTATGCCGTGGTGCCGCAGCTGAAGGCCGCCATCGCCGCCACCGTGCAACTGAGCGTGCCGGTCATTACGGCGGCAGGCGGCATCGCGCTGCTCGGTGAAGCCCTGAGCCTGCGGCTGGCATTGAGCGCGGCCGCGGTGCTGGGCGGCATTGCGCTGGTGATCGCGGGCAAGCGCGGCTAAGGCGCTGGTACCTCAAACCCGCCTGCGTGGAACACCAGCGGCGCGCCCGGCGTCGATCCATAGGCCACCACCTCCACGACAAAGATCACGTGGTCGCCCACCACGCGCACCGAGTGGTGCCGGCAGATAAAGTACGCCAGCGTGCCGCCGCTCAGCACCGTGCCAAACGGCCCGGGGCGGCAATCGACGCCCGCGAAGCGGTCAGCACCGCGCGCGGCGAAGCGCCGGCACAAGGCCTGCTGCCCGCTCCCCAGCACATTGATCGCGTGGCACGGCGCCGCACGCAGCGCCGCCAGGCTGCCGGAGCTGCGTGCCAGGCACCACAACAGCAACGGCGGTGCGAGCGACACCGAGGTAAAGGCATTGATCGTGACGCCGACCGGCTGGCCGTCGGCGTCCGCGGCCGTGACGATGGTAACGCCCGTGGCAAACTGCCCCAGCGCATCGCGCAAGGCCCGCCGCGCCGCGCCATCGTGGCTGATGGCGCGGGCCGGGTCGTCCTGGCCGCTGTCGTTGCAGGCTTGCGTGTCATACGGCAGCGGCGCCAGGGCGGGGATCATTGCGCGGCAGGCCGCACCTCGCCGGGCGGCGCATCGAGATCCAGCCCCAGTGCCATGCGCCCTGCGTACTCCTGCTGGGCACCGGCCTGCAGCGGATGGAAGCGCGCGCCCTGCGCATCGCGAAAGCGCCGCTCCAGCCCGGCATCGCGATAGAAGCCCGCGCCGCCGGCCAGGTCCATCGCCGCCTCGACCGTCGCCAGCACCGCGCGCGCGGCCAGCGTGCGGGCGCACATGATGCGGTTGGTGGTGACCGCGCCCGGCGCCTGCCCCGATGCCGCCGCGAACATCGCATCCAGCGCCAGCTGCGCGGCATCGGCCTCGTTGCACAGGCGCCCGGCGGCTTCCACCGCATGTGCGCTCAGGCGCCGCTGGCGCGCCAGCTGCAGCGCGATATCGCGCGCGGCCTCGGCCACGCCGACGTAGACCGCATAGATCAGCGGCAGCGCGATCATCGCCACCGTATGCATCATCGGATGCCACACGCCTTGCGGGCGGCGGGCGGCAATGGCGGTATCCGGAACCAGCACGCCTTCAAGCAGCACATCATGCGAGCCGGTGCCGCGCATGCCCAGCGTGTGCCAGTTCGACAGCACGCGTACGCCCGGCGACTTCATCGGCAGCGCGAAATGCAGCACCGTGGGCCCGGTCTCCGGATCGTCATGGACGGCGCAGGTCATGAACAGGTCCGCCGCCGGCGCGCCGCTGGCGAAGATCTTGCGCGCATCCACGCGAAAGCCGCCATCCACGCGCGTAGCCTTGCCGCTGCCCTGCAGCCAGTCCGAACCGCCGCTGCCCAGCAGCACCATCTGCTCGCCCGCCACGCGCTTGAGCAGCCCCTCCACCGACGCTTGCTGATTGCGCCAGCGCCACGCGGCCGTGGCCACCGGGTGGGTGTGCATGGCAAAGGCCAGCGCGGTCGATCCGCAGTACTTGCCCAGCTCGCGCAGCACCGCGCCCAGCTCCTGGTGCGACAGCCCGGCGCCGCCAAGTTCCCGCGGCACGGCCGCGGCAAAGAAGCGGTGCGCGCGCAGGTCGTCGTAGTTGGCGCTGACGAACTGCCCGCTGGCATCGATCTCTGGCGCGCGTGCGTCGAAGGTGCGGCCCAGGGTCGCGGCCAGGCCGAGCCAGTCGGCCTGTGCGCCTGCGCTGGCATCCGCTGCGGAAAGGGTTTCCATGGTGTTGTCTCCGGCTAGTCTGATACGTGCGCTGCGGCGTTGTATGGCGCCAGGCACGGTGCTAGTATCGGAGCCCGGTCCCCTTGCCCGTATGATCGGGCGTCCGGCTTTCTTGCGCGAAACACCGGATCTGGAGGAATGTGACCATGGATGCCTTGTCCGACCTCTTGCGCGCCGTGCAGCTCAGCGGTGCCGTGTTCCTGAACGGCGAGTTCAAGTCGCCGTGGTGCCTGATCAGTGAAGCGGATGCTGAATTGCGCGCCGCCTTCCTGCCCCGCGCCGACCGCGTCGTCTCCTACCACCTGATTACCGAAGGCGTCTGCTGGGCGCGCCTGGTCGACGGCACCGGCCCGGGCCTGCGGGTCGACACCGGCGAACTGCTGGTGGTGCCGCAGGGCGAGCCGCACGTGCTGGGCAGCGACCTGCGTCTGCAGCCGCTGCCGTCCGCTCCGCTGGTGTACGACATGCTGCGCAACAGTCCGGGCGAGGTCATGCGCGTTTCCTACGGCGGCGGCGGCGAGACCACGCGCATGGTGTGCGGCTTCCTGGGGTTCGACGACACCATGGGCAACCCCTTGCTGACGTCGCTGCCGCGGCTGTTCAAGGTGGGGCTGGGCAGCGGGCTGGAATCGGCATGGCTGGCGTCGGCGCTGGCCTTTGCCACGTCTGAAGCGGCGGAACCGCGTGCGGGCACCGCCACGGTGCTGGCCAAGCTGTCTGAGCTGCTGTTCGTGCAGGCAGTGCGGCGCTGCATCGACACCCTGCCTGACAATGAAAGCGGCTGGCTTGCCGCCCTGCGCGACCGCTATGTGGGGCGGGCGCTGTCGCGCATGCACGCGCGGCCCGCCTACCCGTGGACGGTCGATGAGCTGGCGGGCAACGTGGGCCTGTCGCGCTCGGCGCTGGCGCAGCGCTTTACCGACCTGCTGGGGCAGCCACCGATGCAGTACCTGGCGCACTGGCGGCTGCGCTCCGCGGCCGCCGAACTGCGCAGCGGCAACCGTTCCATCAGCGAGGTCGCGGGCGCGGTCGGCTACGATTCCGAGGCCGCGTTCAGCCGCGCGTTCAAGCGCGAGTTCGGCCTGCCGCCCGCCAGCTGGCGCCGCAACCACATCGATGCGGCGCAGGCGCCGGCGGCGGCCGCACATTGAATTCGCCGTGACAAAGACAACGGCCCGCGTCACCAGACGCGGGCCGTAGCAATGCCAGGGCGGCAGGCAGCGGGACTTACATCTTCTGCTTGGTGCTTTCCGCCGCGCCTTGTACCTTCTCGCCGCCGCGCTCGATATCCTTGCCTGCGCCGGCCATGGTATTGCAACCCGTGACCAGCATCACGCCAGCGAGGGCAAACAGTGCAAATAGCTTTCTCATGACGATCTCCTTGCTTCGTGTGGATGCGACATGCGCCGCCAGGATGGAGTGGATCGGAATGGCTTGGGACCGGGCAGCCGCTTGCCCGACCGGCAATTGGATCGTAGCAACGCACCGCAGCGCAAAAAGTCGGCTTTCGTCCTACCGGGATGTCAGCCGACGGCGCGACCGGCCGTCACCGCGTGCGCGCTTGTAGGACATCGACGGATACCCGCGGCGGCGCCGTCGCTTAAAAATCAAATGTCAGCCCACGCCCTCCGGAGAACACCATGACGTCACGCAGCATCCACGTGCTTCCCGCCGCAACCGACAACGCCGAATACGCCGGCGACGGCGGATGGGCACTCACCATCGAAGGCCTGGGGAACGGTGGCGACGACACCGCGCTGCATTTCCCGACCCAGGAAGCCGCGATCGCGGCCGGCTGGATGCGCGCGCGCGCGGATGGCCTGCCGTTGTGCATCCACGGCCGCGATGGCCTGGTGCGCGAACGCAAGATCTATTGCCGGGACGCACGCGGCACCGCCCGCGTCGGCTACTGACCACCCCGGCCACCGTCAACCGCCGGTTCCCCCTGCATCCCCCGGGCCCGCGGCGAACGCGGGCCACAACAATCCATTGCGGGAAACACATTGAGTGAAATCAATGTGTTACGTCTGCGCTCGTGAAAGCTACGGGTCTGTCACCGATACTGGAATCAAGGCAGCACGCCATTATCCAGGACCAACCGAGACCCCCATGCGCCTGTTCCTCAGGTATCGCCCGCTGGACATCTATCCCGACCCGATCGACGCCAGGGTTGCCGAACTGCACGAACTTGCCGAAGACATCCATGCCAGGCACGCGCGCAAGTGGCGCCGGCATGGCACGATGCTGACCCCGCGCGACCGCGCGGATCGCAGATTTCCGACCGGCGACCCGGAAACGCGGCATTAGCCTAGGGACGATTCCTCTCTCTGCGCTAGGAAATGTGAACAAGTGTCATATCCGGTTGGCAAGGATATGACCCCTGCGAAAGAATGGGTACCGTACGCGGCAGGCTCGATTGGCGAGCCCACCGCTGTACCCTTTTTCCTGACGCAGCGAAATGAATCGAACCACCCGGGAATGCGTGATGGCGTTGATTTCCAGCCTGCGTGCCAAGGGGCCCATGCCCCGGCACCAGCTTGCCGCCGCCAGCCGCCTGAACGCCGCGGAACTGACGCGCGCGCTGAAGTCCGCCCGCCAGATGGGCGTAGTGGCCTACGCCGGCGAGCCTGAATCGCCGGCAGAGGCCGATACCCCGCTAGTGCTGACCGGCCGGCCTTTGCCGCCGCCGCGCCGCGTGGCGCCGGCACCGCGCGAAAGCAAACCGCATTTCGAGCCGCTACTGGATGTCTGGGGCATTGCGCGCCCCACGGCGCTGCGGCGCGGCCATCCGTCGTAGCGTCTTCGCCGCATGCCGGGTCTTCCGACCCGCCCGCGCCGGCATGCCGTTCTTACAAAGGGCAGGTAAAGCGCACACGCGCCTGAGCCGCCCACGGCTGGCCCTTATCCCCCGGGGCATTGCCTGCACGCCTGGACCAGCCCGCTTGGCGCACCGGTACGGAACTTGCGCGACGTTTCTGGCTGAACCTCCCCGAAGCGTGCGACATGAGGCAACACAACCCGCCCGGCACCACCGCGTCTCCCGCCACTGGCCCTCCGCATGATCACCAGGCCCCGGCCGCCTTTACGCCGGAGCCGGGGCGCAACTGCTGGCGCGTCGAGCCCTGCCAGCGCTTTGCCATGCTGGTCGACGCCGACGCCTACTTCCGCGCGTTGCGCGAAGCGCTGCCGCGCGCCGAGCACACCATCTTCATCCTGGGCTGGGATATCGACAGCCGCATGGAACTGGTGCCGCAGGGCGCACAGGACGGCCTGCCGGCGGGCCTGCGCGACTTCCTGTGCGCGCTGGCGGACCAGCGCCCTGAGCTGCGCATCTATATCCTGAGCTGGGACTACGCCATGGTGATGGCGATGGAGCGCGAGTGGCTGCCGTCGGCCAGCGCGCACTGGCAGGCGCACCGGCACCTGGCGTTCCGGCTTGACGGCAACCATCCCCCGGGCGCCTCGCACCACCAGAAGGTAGTAGTGATCGACAACAAGCTCGCCTTTGTCGGCGGGCTGGACCTGACGCTGCGCCGCTGGGACGACAACCGCCATGCCCCCGGCGCGCCGTTGCGCATGGCCGAAGGCAAGCCCTACCCGCCCTTCCATGACGTGCAGTGCGCGCTCGACGGCCCCGCCGCCGCGGCGCTGGGCACCCTATGCGCGGCGCGCTGGCTGCGCGCCAGCGGCAGCGAGCCGCGCCCGGTTGCGGCCACCTCGTCAGACCCGTGGCCGCCAGGCCTGGCGCCGGAGCTGACCGATGTGCGCGTCGCCATCGCCCGCACCATGCCCATGTGCGAGGACGAGCCCAGTGTCAGCGAGATCCGCATGCTGCTGCACGATGCCATCGCCTCGGCCCGGCACAGCATCTACATGGAGAACCAGTACTTCAGCTCGCGCGAGATCGCCAACGCGCTGGAGGCACGGCTGGGGCACGAGGACGGCCCCGATATCGTGCTGGTGTCGAGACGCAACGAGAGCGGCTGGCTGGAAGCGCACAGCATGGGCGTGCTGCGCGCTCGCCTGTACCGCCGCCTGCGCGCGGCCGACACGCACGAACGCTTCTGTTTGTACTGCCCGTCGATTCCCGGCCTGATGCCCGAATGTGTCAATGTGCATAGCAAGGTCACGGTGATCGACGACGACCTCATCACCATCGGCTCGTCCAACCTCAGCAACCGCTCGCTGGGGCTGGATACCGAGTGCAATGTGGTGGTGATGTCGGGCGGCGACCCGCGCGTGCAGGCGGCCATTGCCGCCATGCGCGCACGGCTGCTGGGCGAGCACCTGGATGTGGCACCTGAAACCTTCCAGGCCGAGGTCGCCGCCACCCGCAGCGTGCTTGCGGCCATCCGCAACCTGCAGCGCGCGGACGGGCGCTCGCTGGAAGCCTACGAGCCGCCGTTGCCGGACGATGTCGATGCCGCTTCGCCGGCGGCCAACCTGCTGGACCCGATCGAGCCGATCGACAGCGACCAGGTGCTGGCCGAGTTCGTCAGCCATGAGGCACGCCCGCGCGTGCTCGGGCGCGTCGGGATGATGGTGGTGCTGGCGCTGATGCTGGCGGGGCTGGCATTTGCATGGCGCCATACGCCGCTGCGCGAATGGGCGGACTTCCGCGCGCTGCTCGGCTTGGTCGAGCAGCTGGACGAGATGCCGCTGGCACCGCTGGCGATGATGGGCGTCTACCTGGCCGGCGCGGTGACAATGCTGCCGGTGACGCTGCTGATCCTGCTGACCGTGGTCATTTTCGGCCCGCTCTACGGCGCCGCGCTGGCGCTGTGCGGCACCGTGCTGAGCACCGGCGCAGGCTACCTGGCCGGCCGCTTGCTGGGGCGCAATACTGTGCGCCGCTTTGGCGGCAGACGGCTGAACCGGGTCAGCCAGCAGTTGGGCAAGCACGGACTGGTGGCGATGGTGGTGCTGCGGCTGGTGCCGATTGCACCGTTCGCGCTGGTCAACCTGGTGATCGGCGCATCGCGCATCGGCCTGCGCGACTGCCTGGTCGGCACCGCGCTGGGCATGCTGCCCGGCATCGTGGTCGCTGCCTGCCTGGTGAACCGGGTCGCCGCCGCGGCGCGCGATCCGGGCCTGTTCACGTTCGCCTTGCTGGCGCTGGTGCTGCTGGTGCCGGCGTCGCTGCTGCTGGTGCTCCGCCGCCGGCGCCGGCGCCATGCCGGGGGCAGCGCCGCGCACCCGCACGACGATCCGCCCGGCCCGCGCGGCCGGCTGGCACGGCTCGCGGCCCAGCGCCGCCAGGCTTAACGCTGGCGGCGATAGCTGGCGTTCATGAACTGGGTCCACTCGCCGTTCTCGCCCAGCATGTAGGACGTCAGCGTGCGGTGGTCGTCGTCGGTGAAGGTGATCACGTCGCGGTACTGCGCCATGCGGCCATTGCCGGAGCAATCCGGCCCCTCGGCACGCAGCGTCAGTTGCTGGCCGCCGGCATCGAGGTCGCCTTCATAGATCCACAGGTGCGTCATCATCGAGCCGATGAAGGTCCCGACGAAATGCTTGCGGGCGGGATCGTAGCCCAGCGTCATGACCGTGGTGGACGGGCCGCAGCCGGGCATGTCGCCCTGCGTCACGCACTGGACCCAGACGTCGCCGACGCTGCTCACGCGCTCGGGAATCTCCCACTTCTGCACCGGCTGGTCCGGCCCCATCGATGCCTCGCCTTCGGCGATCCAGTTGCCCACCAGCCGTTGCAGCCAGCGGTGCTCCTTCTGCGCTTCGGTCTTCATTCGCGGTCTCCTTGGATTGCACCCACAGATGTTTGTGGATGCCGTACACATAGCCTAGCAAATGAAATGGACAGCGTCCACTTTTACCTGGGATTTGCTGTGCCGCGCTGGCCTGCCGGGACCTAGTGCTGCGGCAGCCTGACCTTGGGCACCACGAACTGGTTGCCCGGGGCGCGCAGCACGTCGCACTGGACCTTGGCCTTGCGCACGGCGCCGTCCTGCGCCAGGTATTCGACGTCGGCCACCACGCTGTAGGCGTCTTCGGCCACCTTGCGGGCCTTGCCGCTGACCCACTTGAAGCTGGCGGGATTGGGCAGCGCTGCCTTGACCGCCTTCATGCAGGCGACCGGGGCCTCCGGGGCCTCGTCCTTGCCGCGCGGCTTTGGCGCTTCATCCTGCCCCGCGGCCAGCGCCGCCGACGCGCACGTGACCGACAACGCCATCACCAGCGCGGTGGGCAGGGAACGCGGGAAAAGCGGCGAGAGCATCTTGGACTCCTGGGCTGGGGCAGAACTGGGCGCCACATTCTAACGCCAGCGCCGATGCCGTTCAGGCCACGGCACCGGCACAAAAGTTCCCCCGGCGCCACTGCCAGGCGACGCTAGCGCCGCACGCAGGCTTTGTAGGTGAACTTGTCGCCACGAAACATGAATTCGGAGAAGGCCAGCGGCTTCTCGTCGATGTCGTGCGGCGTGAACCGGATGCGCAGCAGCGGCTCGCCCGGCGCCACCTTGAGCCGGCGCGCGGTTTCGGCATTGGCAGGGATTGCTGCGCTCTCCGTGTGCAGGTACTTGAGGCGATAACCCAGGCGGGCCTCCACGATCATCAGGGCATCGTGGTTTTCCAGGTCGTGCTCCAGAATCGCGCGCATCAGCGGTTCGGGCGCCATCGTCATGCCGACCGCCACCGGCACGCCGGCCACTGACTTGAGCATGGTCACGCACAGCAGCCTGGTTCCCGGCGGCAGGCGCAGCGCATCGGTGGCGATGGCCGGCGCCGCGATCAGCCGCGTCGACAGCAGCTTGCCGTGCGCTTCGTGCCCGCGCGCGCGCATGTAGTCGAAAAAGCCAGTCAACGGCCCCAGGTCCG
Source organism: Cupriavidus necator (assembly GCF_016127575.1). Lineage (NCBI taxonomy): Bacteria > Pseudomonadati > Pseudomonadota > Betaproteobacteria > Burkholderiales > Burkholderiaceae > Cupriavidus > Cupriavidus necator. The sequence continues at coordinate 977,115 of NZ_CP066019.1, read as the reverse complement.
CCTGCCCCGCCGGACGGCTGACAAAGCTGCCCTTGCCGTGCACCGTCTCGATCAGCCCTTCGGCAAGCAGCGATGCCAGCGACTGGCGCACGGTGATGCGGCTGACGCCGAATTCAGCCATCAGCTCAGACTCAGACGGCAGCTTGATGCCCGGAGTCCATTCGTTGTTGACGATGCGCTGGCGCAGCGCGCCTTCGATCTGCTTGAAGCGAGGCAGGGAGCTTGTTGTCACGAGATTGGCGGTGTTCACGGCATGTCCGATGCGGGCTTCTACTTATCATAACAACATTGACTCATCATAACATGTCATGACAACATGCTCGGACACACCAATGACAAGATTCGCGGCGCCGTCTTGGAAGTCATGGCGCACGCATACGGAGACAAGCGATGCCAGACCTCTGCGCCCTGTTGCAGCCGCGCACCATCGCCGTGATCGGCGCCTCCACCCAGCCCGACAAGGTGGGCGGCATGCCGGTGCGGCTGCTGAGCGAACTGGGCTACGCCGGCCGCATCATTCCCGTGCATGCCACGGCGCGCGAAGTACAGGGGCTGGCTGCGGTGCCCTCGCTGGATGCGCTGGACACACCGGCCGACCTCGCCATCGTGGCGCTGCCGGTCAGTGCCAGCCTGGACACCATGCGCCAGCTGGCGCGCAACGGCACGCGCGCCGCGGTGTTCTTCACTTCGGGCTTTGCTGAAACCGGCGGCGACGGCATCGCCATGCAGGCGGAACTGGCGGCACTCGCGCAAGCGCACGGCATCACGCTGCTGGGGCCCAACTGCCTGGGTGCGATGAACCTGCGCGAGCGCGTCTTTGCCACTTTCTCGCCGATGCCGCTGAGCGGGCTGCCGCCGCTGGGCGAAGTCGGGCTGGTCAGCCAGAGCGGCGCCTTCGGCGCCTATGCCTTTGGGCTGGCGCGCGAGGCATCGCTGGGGCTGAGTCACTGGGTCACCACCGGCAACGAAGCCGGCCTGCACGTGGCCGACGTGATCGAATGGCTGGCGCACGACGACGCCACCCGCGTGATCCTGGCCTACCTGGAAGGCTGCCGCGACGGCACCCGCCTGCGCCGCGCGCTGGCGGCGGCGCGTGCCGCGGGCAAGCCAGTGGTGGTGACCAAGGTCGGCACCACCGAGGCCGGGGCCCGCTCCGCGCAATCGCACACGGCCAGCCTGGCCGGCGAGGACGCCGTCTACCAGGCGGTCTTCGACGAGTACGGCGTATTCCGCGCCCATACGCTGGATGACTTCTTCCGGCTGGGCTACGTGCTCTCGCGCGGGCGTCGGCCGACGCGCTGGCAGCCCTCGGCGAAAGAGCCGGAAAGCGCCGTCACGCCGGTCGCATTGGTCACGGTTTCGGGCGGCGTCGGCATCATGATGGCCGACCAGGCCGAGGCGCTGGACCTGCCCCTGCCGCCCATGCCGGAAGCCGCGGCCACTGCGCTGCGCAGCGCCATCCCCTTTGCCAGCACGGCCAATCCCATCGATGTCACCGGGCAGATCGTGGCGCAGCCGGAAGTGCTGCTGGACGCGATTGCCGCCGCGGCGCAAAGCCCCGACTACGGCAGTGTCGTCGCCTTCCTGGCGGGCGGCGTTGGTGCGCCGCGCATCTGGCCTGGCCTGCAGGATGCTGTCGAGACCCTGCACCGCAGCGGCACCGCGGCGCCGCTGCTGTTCAGCGGGCTGGTCGATGACGAAAAGCGCCGCTGGCTCGAAGCGCGCGGCGCGCTGGTCTTCCGCGAACCCGCCCAAGCGGTGCAGGCCGTGGCCGTGCTGGCCCGCGCCGCCGCGCAGGCAGCGGCAGCACATGCGAAGCCCGCCGTAGCTGCCGCGGCCCTGGCTGCGCCGGACCTTCCGCGCGACACTACGTCGCTGTCCGAGTTCGAAGCCATGCAGTGGCTCAACGCCTGCGGCATCCCCACCGCACCCCACGGACTGGCGCGCGATGCCGACGAGGCCGTGCGCATCGCCGAAGGCATCGGCTACCCGGTTGCCGTCAAGCTGTGTTCGCCCGACATCCTGCACAAGAGCGACGTAGGCGGCGTGGTGCTGAACGTGGCCGATGCGCAGGCGGTGCGTGCGGCGTTTGCGCAGGTGCAGGCCGCCGCTACCAACCACGGCAGCCCGGCGCGCTTCGAGGGCGCGCTGGTCGCCGGCATGGTGCGCGGCTGGGGCGAGCTGATGGTGGGCGTGCGGCGTGACCCGGTCTTCGGGCTGGTAGCGCTGGCCGGCATCGGCGGCACGGCAGTTGAGATCTTCCGGCAGACCGCGTTCGGCCTGGCCCCGCTGACCCATGCCCGCGCCTGCACCATGCTGCGTGCAAGCCGTGCCGAAGCGCTGCTGTGCGGCCATCGCGGCCATCCCGCGGTCGATGCCGATGCCGTGGCCGAAGTGCTGGCGCGCGTGTCGCAGGCCGCCGCCGCACTCGGGCCGCGGCTGGACACGCTGGAGATCAATCCGCTGATCGTCACCGCCCAGGGCGTGGTCGCGGCCGATGCCGTGGTCACGCTGCATGCCGGGGACGGCATCAACGAGTAAAGCAAAACCCGACGGAGACAACGCCATGAACCAACCCGCTGCGCCCTTCCTTGCCGGCGCGCCCATCGACACGCCCCAGGAAGCCCTCACCGCCGCGGCGGCGCTGCCGCTGGTGCTTGCCACCTATCCGCTGTTTGAAAGCCTGCGCACCTGCCGGCTGCAGACCTCCGTAGCCCAGGCCACCGGCTACGGCCGTGCCCCCGTCAACGTGCTGTCGGCCAGCACCCACCAGTGGACACACAAGGACCGCGACATCGTCACCCCGGCCAATGACCTGCTCTACTTCTGCGCCTGGGTCAACCTGGCCGACGGCCCGGTCACGCTGCACGTGCCGGCGCTGCCGGACGCCAGCCGCTATTACGTGGTGGAGCTGCTGGACGCCTGGACCAACAACTTCGAGAACCTGGGCCCGCGCAACGTTCCCGCGGCCGGCGCCGACATCGTGCTGGCCGGCCCCGGGCAGCAGGCCGAAGGCGACCACGTGGTGCGCTGCCCCACCGCACTGGTCTGGCTGCTGGGCCGCGTGCTGGTGACGGGTGCCGACGATCTGCCGGCGGCGAGCGCCTTCGAGAACGGCTTCTACCTGTCCGGCGGCGCCAGGATGCAGCCCGCCTGCGTGCGCGACTGGCAGGAGGGCGGCGAGCCCGCGCTGGACTTCTTCGCCAACATCTTCAACGCCCTGCGCGAGTATCCCGCCGAGCCTTCCGCCGCCGGCCTGCTGTCGCTGCTGCGCAAATGCGGCATCCGCGCCGGCGACGCCGTCGATGTGGGCGCGCTGCGGCCTGCGGTGCAACAGGGCCTGGTCCGCGCCTGGCACGAAGGCATGGCCCTGATCGAAGCCAACACCCGCAGCCATGCGCGCAAGAGCTGGACCTACAGCCTGCTGCTGGGCCGCTATGGCGACGACTGGATGCAGCGCGCGGTCACCGCGATGAAGGGCTTGGGCGCACTGCGCGCCGACGAGGCCGTCTATGCCGCTGCCGACTACGACGCCGACGGCGAACTGCTGCACGGCCGCCACGCCTACGCCCTGCACTTCCCCGCGGGACACCTGCCGCCGGCGCAGGCGTTCTGGTCGGTCTCGCTCTACGGCGCCGACCGCTTCTTCACCGACAACGCCATCGGGCGCTATGCGCTGGGCGACCGCAGTCCTGGTCTGCAATACGATGTCGACGGTGGCCTCACGCTGACCATCTCGCACCAGCGCCCCACGCAGGCGCAGGACAACTGGCTGCCGGCACCGGACGGCCCGTTCTACCTGATCCTGCGGCTCTACCACCCGACCGATGGCTTCATGGCCGGCGGCTACGTGATCCCGCCCTTGCGGCGCATTGCCTGATGGAGCGCGCCATGGAACACCACGACAACCTGCTCGGCACGCTGGCGTGCGACGCGGTGCGCTACACGCTGCCGCTGTACGAGATGGCGCGCATGCGTGCCGCCACCTGCCCGCGGCGCGATGGCGCCGGGGTCTTTGCCGGCGACGGGCCCGACACAACGCTGCGCTGGATCAACACGGTCACGCACGTGCGCACGCTGCTCGGCCCGCAGCACCGGCAGGTCGTCACGCCGAACAACGACACGCTCTACACCAATGCGTGGCTCGACCTGTCCGGCGGCCCGCTGCTGCTCGACGTGCCCGACTGCCGCGGCCGCTACTACGTGCTAGGCCTGCTCGACGCCTATACCAACCCGTTCGGCTATATCGGCACCCGCACCACCGGCACGCAAGGCGGCACCTGGCTGCTGCATGGGCCAGCCTGGCGGGGCGAGGTGCCGGCCGGCGCAACGCCGCTGCCCTGCCCCACCAACGCGGTCTGGATCATCGGCCGCATCCTGGCCGATGGCGAAGCCGATTTGCCGGGTGCACATGCCCTGCAGGACGGCATCCGCCTGCGCCGGCCGGACGGCACCAGCGCAGCAACCGTATTCGATGCTGGCATGCAAGCCGGCGAGCGGCCGGCCGATCCCGACCGCTACGCCGCCGTCGTCACCCGCATGCTGCGCGAGAACCCGCCACCCGCGGCCGAAGCGGAACTGGTCCGCAGCTTTGCCCCGGCCGGCATCGGCAGCAACGCGCCGCTGACCGGGGCACAGCGCGCGGCGCTGGCCACCGCGCTGACGCAGGTTGACGCGGAACTGGCCGCGCCCAGGGTCTCCGCGCTGGGCGGCGGCTGGTTCCTGCCGGTGGAAATCCGCACCTCGTTCGGCACCCACTACGCTCTGCGCGCCGAAGTGGCGCGCAACTACATCGGTGCGCTGGGCGTTGAGGAAGCCATGTACCTGATGGCCGATTGCGATGGCGACGGCTTGCCGCTGGACGGCAGGCGCCAGTATGAACTGGTGTTTCCCCGGCAAGGACTACCCCAAGTGGGCGCATTCTGGTCGCTGACCATGTACCGTAAATCGGACTGCATGCTGGTCGAGAACCCGCTGCAGCGCTACTCGCTGGGCGACCGCTCGCCGGCCCTGCGCCCGGCGCCCGATGGCAGCCTGCGCATCGTGCTGGGCGCGCAACCCCCTTCGGAGAACGCCCTGGCCGGCAACTGGCTGCCGGCACCCGCGGAGCCGTTCTATGTAGCGTTGCGCCTCTACGTGCCCGGCACCACGCACCTGGAACGCACCTTCCGCTATCCACCCATCCGCCGCATGAAGGAAGCATCATGAATCGGACCACAATCTTCGCCCGGGCCGTGCTGACGGCCGGCCTGGCGATGCTGTGCCTGGCCAGCCCGGCGCAGGCGCAAACGTATCCGTCGCGGCCGGTCAAGCTGGTGTCGCCATATGGCGCCGGCGGCTCCAATGACATCTCTGCCCGCATCCTTGCCGAGGCACTTGGCCACAAGCTGGGCCAACAGGTGGTGGTGGAGAACAAGCCTGGCGCCGGCACGCGCCTGGCCACCGAGCAGGTGGCCCGTGCCGCGCCGGACGGCTACACGCTGCTGTGGGCTGCCGCGCCCTTCGCCATCAATACCGCGGCAGGCATCGCCCAGCGCTACGACGTCCACAAGGACTTCGTGCCGGTGGGACCGCGCGTGCTGGGCCCGGTCTTCCTGATCGTCAATGCCAGCTCGCCGGCCCGCACCGTGTCCGACTTCGTGCGCATGGCCCGGGACAAGCCGGATGGCGTGACGCTGGCCTCCCCGGGCGCAGGCTCCGGCCCGCACCTGACCGCCGAGCTATTCGGGCAGGTCGGCAAGTTCCAGCTGCTGAATGTCCATTACCGCGGCGACGCCACCGCCTATACCGAACTGCTGGCCGGCCGCGCGGACGCCACCCTGACCGCCATCACCTCGGCGCTGCCCTTTATCAAGGCCGGCAAGCTGCGCGTGCTGGCAGTGGCCTCGGAACAGCGTTCGCCGGTCTATCCGGATGCGCCCACCTTTGCCGAGCAGGGTTACCCGGGCATGGTCGGCTACGGCTGGTTCGGCCTGGTCGCGCCGGCCGGCACGCCGCCCGCCGTCTCCGAGCGCCTGAACCGCGAGGCATCGGCCGTGCTGGCCGATGCCGAGATCCGCAAGAAGCTGCTGGGGCTGGGGCTCGAGCCGCAGCCAGAGCCGGGCAGCGCGTTTTCCGCCTTCATCGACCAGGAGATCGGCAAATGGGGCAAGCTGATCAAGGCGCGCGGCATCAAGCTGGAGTGAGACTTCCCCTTCGACGTAGGGCAACACGGACCATCCATCCCAAGGAGACAACGCCATCATGACGACCGCTGCCCACCTGCTGCGCGGCCCGCTGCTGCAAGCCGCCCTGCCCCTGCTCACCGTGCTGGCCCTGGCCGCCGCGCCCGCCCCGGCCGGCGCACAGGGCGCCTACCCGGCCAAGCCCATCCACCTGATCGTCGCCTACCCGCCGGGCGGGCTGACCGACACGCTGGCGCGCACCATCGGCGATGGCCTGTCGCGCCAGCTCGGCAAGACGGTGGTGGTGGAGAACAAGGGCGGTGCCGGCGGCATCATCGGCACCGACTACGTCGCCAAGTCGGCGCCTGACGGCTATACGCTGCTGATGACCATTCCCGGCCCGATCACGTCCAACCTGGCGCTGTACAAGAAGCTGCCCTACGATCCGCGCACTGAGCTGCGCCCGATCTCCGACATCGCCACCGCGCGCACCGTGCTGGCGGTCAACAGCAGCGTGCCGGCCAAGACCGTTGCCGAACTGCTGGCCTATGCCAAGGCATCGCCGGGCAAGCTGCGCATGGGGTCGTGGGGCGCGGGCACGCAGCCGCATACGATCCAGACCTACATCGCCAGGCAGTACCAGGCTGACATGCTGCATGTGCCCTACCGCGGCGAAGGGCCCATGGTGACCGACCTGCTCGCCGGCCAGGTCAACGTGACGGTGGGCTCCGTGACCGCGCTCAAGCAACACTTCGCCACCGGCAAGCTGCGGCCCCTCGCTGTCACCGGCACGCGCCGCGCACAGGGCCTGCCAGACGTGCCGACCTTCGCCGAGGCCGGCTACGCCGACGAACCGTTCCGGCTGACCGGCCCGATCACGCTGATGGCGCCCGCGAAGACGCCGCAGGACATCATCGACCGCCTGGGCCGCGAGACCGCCAGCCTGGTCGCCAGCGCCGACATGCAGCGGCGCATCGTGGACATGGGCGCGGAACCGCTCGGCAATACCCCGGCACAGGCAGAGGCGGCGTACAAGGCGTACCTGCCGGTGGTGCTCAAGCTGACGGCGGATACGGGGGTGACACTCGACTGAGCTACGCTGCGGGCGCCTAGTCCACGGTTGCGTATTCCAGCGTCTTCGGCGTCTTGATGATGACCTCCGGCTGGTCGCCAACCACCACGGTATCGTCCAGCCGGAAGCCGCCAAGGCCGTAGACATAGAGGCCCGGCTCCGCCGAATACACCTCTCCCGCAAGCAGCGGGCGGGTATTGAAGGCCATGTCCTCCGGGTATTCATGCAGCATCAGACCGACCGCGTGGCCGGTGCGATGAAAGACATAGTCCCCGCAGCCGGCCTGCTCGATCACAGCCTGCGCGGCCGCATCCATGTCGCAGACGCGCTTGCCGACCACCGCCGCGGCAACGGCAGCGTCGGTGGCCTTTGCCGCAACCTGGTAGAACCGCGCCTGCTCGTCGCCGGGCCGGCCGCAAAACCAGGTGCGCTCATTCTCGACATACAGCCCGTTCAGGCGCGGCAGCACCAGGTTGACGATGGTGTCGCCGGCGGAAATCCGTGCGCCGCATCCGGCGCCATCGCCATGCGGCGATGCCGAAGCTGGCCCGGTCAGCGTCCAGCATTTGAGGATGTCGAAGTCCTCGCCCGGAAAGCGCCGCGCCGCCTCCTCCGACATCAGCGCCGCCATGGCGTGGTCAAGCTCCTGCACCAGCCGGCCTGGCCGGAAGTTCTCGCGGTAGCGATCCTGCACCCAGTCTGTCAGCGCACCTAGCTCGCGCATGACCTGCAGCTCCTCCGCATGCTTGACCCAGCGCAGGCTGCGCATCTCCGCCATGGCGGGCCGCAGCGTGAGTTCAGGCAGGCAGCGCTGCGCACCGGCCAGGATCGGATGCTGGACGTCGACCGCAATCCGCGACATGCCGAGCCCCCTGGCCCCCAGCAGCGCGGCAACCACTTCCGGCAGCTGCGCAGGCAGCGGCAGGCGATTCGAGACACGGGGATGCTCGGCGTAGTAGGTGACATCGGCAAGCCAGACCGAGCCCTTCCCGGTCGCAAAGCGCATATGGTTGGTCGACAGCTCGTTCATGACCGCGAAGGTGTCGCCATTGCGCGGCACCACCACGAACACCGGGCGCTCCCACGGCCAGACATCGAGCTGGAAATTGGTCGCGTACTGGAAAAAGTCAGGCGTGCCGAACACCAGCGCATCGACGCGCAGCTTGTCCATCAGCCTGTGCATCGCCGCCAGGCGATAGCCTTGTACGGCCTTGGTGAGATGTGCCATGGCAGCGGTCCTCAGAGAGAAATGGCAAGGTTGCGGATGATCGGGCCCCAGGTATCGGCGTCGCGCTTCATATAGCGCTCCACCTCGGACGGCGGCCCCTTGATTGCATCCAGGAACTGGAAGGCAAGCTTCCCCTGGAACTGCGGGTCGTCCAGGATCTGGTTGATGTCGGCATTGACCTTGCGGATAACGCCTGCAGGCGTGCCTGAGCGGGCCACGATCGCGTACCACCCGGGTACCTGCACGTCATAGCCAAGCTCCTTGAAGGTGGGCACCGCGGGCAAAGCCGGCTGCCGCTTGTCGCCGGTGACCGCCAGCGGTATCAGCTTCTTGCCGGCGATGTAAGGCTGCACGCCCGCGAGCACGTTCATCATCACCGGGGTCTGCCCGTTCATCAGGCTGGTCGAGCCGCCGCTGCCATTGAACGGCACGTGCTGCAGCCGGACTCCGGTGCGTTGCGCGACCAGTTCCATCGCCAGGTGGGTGGAGTTGCCGATGCCGCCCGACGCGAAGCTGATCTCGCCGGGGCGAGCCTTGGCCATCCGCACGAAATCCTGGAACGTATAGCCTTGAGCGACGGCGCCGCGACAAAGACAAAGGGCGAGTTGGCGAGCATCGCCACGCCAGTCAGGTCCCGACCCGGGTTATAGGGCAGCTTCGGATACAGGAAGGGATTGAAGCTCAGGTTGGAAACGCCGGCGAAGAACAGCGTGTAGCCATCGGCGGGCTGCCCGATCACATAGCTGATCGCCAGCGTCCCGTTGGCCCCGGGCTTGTTCTCCACCACCACCGGCTGGTTCCAGGCACGGCTGAGCTTTTCCGCGAGCGCGCGCGCCAGCACATCATTGCCGGTGCCGCCGGCCTGCGGCACCACCAGCCGTACGGGCTTCGAAGGGAAGGTTTGCGCCTGCCCGATCCCTGGCAGCGCCATCGCCACCGCAGTCCCGGCCACCCAGGCCAGTAGTTGTCGCCGATCCATATTGCACCCTGTTGGTTTGCCACGATTCGCCTCGTTCGCAAGGCGTGGGATGCAATGTACCACGTGGTACACGAATGGGAAAAATCGGGGTTTACGCGGATTTCCGGGGAAAAAACCGTTACTTGCCGGTTTGGGGAAGCGCCGCCATCCTGGCGGCGAAGTACTTCAGCGCGGCCGTCGTGCCCTTGCGGTCACCCGTGGTGACCAGGTCCAGCAGCAGTCCGCGCATGGTGGCAAGTTCCACGCGCGCGCGCAGCCCGGCCTCGGCAGCGCCGAGGCCGAGGTCGCGCTGCAGGCGCGTCGCCAACGTGGTTGTCCAGCTGCCGACCACGTCTTCCAGAAAGCCGCTGAAGCGCTCGCGGTCGCGGATGGCCTTGCCGTAGATCTCGAACATCAGCTGCATGATCGGCAGGTAGCCTGGGGCGGAATAGCGCTCCCACGCCGCTTCCATCGCGGCTTCGGGAGCCATGCCTTCCACCATCACGCGCTCGCGGGCGGCCTGCTCCGCATGGCGGATGCGATGCAACAGTGCCTGCCAGAAGCCATCCCCGGAGCCGAAGTAGTAGATCAGCATGCGGTGGCTCGTGCCGAGCGCATCCGCCACGCTGCGCAAGGACAGATCGCCCAGGCCATTGGCGAGAACATGATCGGTGGCGGCATCCAGCAACTGGATGGCCTGCTCGCTGGCGGAGCGGTCAAGAGCGGGGGCTTTGGCTTTCGGCATGACGGGGTGGCACGTGCGCCGGGCGCGCAGGATGGCTGCCCCGGATTCTACGATAACTGTCGTCGCCGGCCTGCGTGATACAGTCTTCAGCGTACGGCACACCGCCCCCACGCAAGCATGAAAACGCTGCTGATCGTCTATCACACCATGACCGGAGGCACCCGGCAGATGGCCGAGGCCGCCGCTGGCGCGGCCCGCCAGCAGCCCGGCATCACGGTCGTACTCAAGACCGCTGCCGAGGCAGGCCCGGACGATGTCCTTGGCGCCGACGGCTATCTCTTCGCCACGCCGGAGAACCTGGCCGCCATGGCAGGGATGATGAAGGACTTCTTCGATCGCTGCTATTACGCCGCGCTGGACCGCATCAACGGCCGCCCCTACGCCACCATGATCTGCGCCGGCAGCGATGGCCAGAATGCGCTGCGCCAGATCGAGCGCATCGCCACCGGCTGGCGGCTCAACGCCGTGGCGCCGGGGCTGATCGTCTGTACGCATGCGCAGACACCGGAGCGCATCCTTGCGCCCAAGCAGATCGAAGCCGGGGACTTGGCGCGTTGCGCGGAGTTGGGTGAGGGGTTGGCAGCGGGATTGGGGCTTGGGGTGTTCTGATGGCACGCCAGGTGCCGTACCGCGCTATCGGGCGGGGCGGGCCTGTTCTCAGGCAGCCAGTGGTGTGATGCCGCTCGGGGTGTCATTGCCGCCCCCTTCCTCCTGCACGATCAGCGCGACGCCACGCCGCCTGGCCGCAGCCATGCCGATACTGACGGCGATTTCGCGATCCTCGCAGTGCACCAGGCCCTTGCGGGCACTTTCGACCGCCAGTTCCCAGCCTTGCGCCGTCTGCCTGATCAGGAAGTTCGCAGCCATGGGTCGCTCCGTCGTTGGTGTTCTTGCAGCGTAGTCCATTGGCCTGCCAATGAAATCGGCGTCAGTCCGATAGCGTGCGGGCACTTCTCCTACACCGGGGTGGGGACGGTTAAATCCAGGCGCCGTACCTGACACACAATAATCGCGGAAATATGATTGTTGATGCATGTCATGGTTATAACGCCCCGATCGATCCAAAAATCCTCCTCGACTACGAGAAACCTGAGCCCCGGACCCGCGAGGAGCCGTGCCGCGCACGGTGACACGCCGGGTCATGATTATCGGTGACAGGCCCGGGCAAGCCGGATCAGCAACCGGCTTGCCCGCGCCCATTCCCGATATATCGGAGGAGAACAATGGATGTACACGATATCGCCGGCACGGCTGTGGCCGGCTCACCGGCCCCGGTTCCGCGCGCCAGGCCCCCGCGTCCCGGCAAGAGCATGCTGCAGGATGTTGAGCAGATCCGCCTGGCAATCGAGATGATCGGCCTGGGCGCCCGCCTGCAGGTGCTGGAGTCCGAAGTGTCTCTGCCACGCGTGCGCCTGATCCGGCTGTACAAGGAGCTGTGCGGGGTGTCGCCGCCCAAGGGCATGCTGCCGTTCTCCACGGACTGGTTTGTCTCCTGGCGCCCGAATGCCCATGCCTCGATGCTGCTTGGCGCCTACCGCTTCATGACCAGCCGCGGCAGCCTGGACGGGATCCGCGCGGTCTTGTCCAGCTACCGCATGTACCGCGAACAGCTGTGCGCCACCGGCGAGGCCTCGCAGCTCAGCTTTACCCGCGCCTGGACGCTGGTGCGCTTCTATGAGCGCGGCATGCTGCGGCTGGCGCGCTGCAGGGACTGCCGGGGCGAGTATGTCGTGCAGGCCGACGATGCGCGCCACCGCTACGTCTGCGGACTGTGCTTGCCGCCTGCGCGCGCAGGCAAGGGCCGCAAACCCGCGCCGGCGGCGTTGGCCGGCTGACGCCGCGCAAGGCGTCCCAGTGTCTGCCGCCGCACAGTCCGGTGCACGGCAGGCTTCCATGATGAGTGCTACTGCCATCCAGGCCGCCGGCGTTTCAGGCCGGCCCCGCTTGTACCAGGGAGCCTCGCCCATGTTCAGGATCACCATGCTTGGAAAAAAGACCGGCGCGGCCGCGCCCGACAACAATGACCACAACACCGCCGAATCTCCCGCTCCGGGTGCACCTGGCGAGCCGGGCAAGACGATGCCGGAACAGCTGGCGCAAAACCTCAAGACACAAGGCGATGCCATGATCCAGTATGGCGCGCGCCTGCTGGTGATGCGCGAGCTGCTGTGCTCGCTGACCACAGGCCTGCCGCCGGCGGCGCGCGCCAGCGCCGAGCAGCGCTTCCGCCAGCGCATCAACCAGTTGATGTCGCTGACCGACGACCATGTCCTGCCGGCGGAATTCCACCGCGCCCTGCTGGCCGAGGTCAATTACTACCTGGGCGAATTGAAAAAACCCTGAGCAATTCCTGCCCGATAATCCCGCCGGTCATTATTGCAGGCGTGACGACGCCGCCTGCGCGTATTATTCAGCGCCATTTTCCCTTCCCCGGATCGCACCCCGGCACAGTCGGAAATGCCCTGCCCCGGCCCGAGCATTTCCGCTGAATCACCCAGGCGCTGCAATAATCTCCCCCTGTTTGCTACTGGTAGTAACCGTCATCGCCGGGCAGCTGCCATCGTGCTACAGTGCGCCCTTCAGAGAAAGCTTGCGCAGCGACGCATAGCGCACCCACGCCGCCCTTCGGCCCGCGCGCCGTGCCGGGGGCGCCGCCCTGGCGTCCCGCCTTGCTTTGTCAGCCTCCGACGCGCACACCGTGCCGCGCCAGGCGCCGGGCATATGCCGGGGGCCGGCCCTCGCTCTTCCCGTCGTTCGGGTGCACCCCGTTCGCCACCAGCCAGTGGCGCCGAATTATTGCCGCGCAGCCGCCTGCCCGGGGCCTTTGCCCGAGCCGCCGCTGCCGCTCCTAGGATCTACATGAAACACCGGCTCCAGGCTGCGCTCACCATCGCAGTCTTCAAGCTCGTCGCCGCCCTGCCGTACGGTGTCACCGCACGCCTGGGCGATGCGATCGGCAAGCTGCTGTATCGCATCCCCAGCCGCCGCCGGCGCATTGTCCATACCAACCTGTCCCTGTGCTTCCCGGACATGGATGCAGACACGCGCGACAAGCTGGCACGGAACCACTTCGGCCACGTCCTGCGCAGCTACCTGGAGCGCGGCGTGCAGTGGTTCGGCAGCGCCGAGCGCCTGGGCAAGCTGGTGGAACTGGACTCGCGCATCGACCTGGCCTCGTGCGCGGAGCATCCGACCATCTTCATGGGCTTCCATTTCGTCGGCATCGAGGCCGGCTGCATGTTCTATTCGATGCGCCACCCGGTGGCCTCGCTGTACACCAGGATGTCCAGCCAGATGCTGGAAGACATCTCGCGCACGCAGCGCGGGCGCTTTGGCGCCGAGATGATCCCGCGCAGCGGCAGCGGCAAGCAGGTGGTGCGCACGCTGCGCGCCGGCTGCCCGGTAATGCTGGCGTCGGACATGGATTTCGGCATCAACGATTCGGTGTTCGTGCCGTTCTTTGGCGTGCCGGCCTGCACGCTGACCTCGGCCTCGCGCCTGGCCAGCATGACCGGCGCGCGCGTGGTGCCCTTCACCACCGAAGTGCTGCCCGACTACCGCGGCTACCGGCTGCGCATATTCGACCCGCTGGAAGGCTTCCCCTCGGGCAGCGTCGAGGAAGATTCGCGCCGCATGAACGCCTTCCTCGAAGCCCAGATCGCCACCATGCCGGAGCAGTATTACTGGATCCACCGGCGCTTCAAGAACCGGCCCGCAGGCATGCCGTCGGTGTACTGAGCCCGGATTATCCGGCGGCGCGGCGCCAGGCCTCCTGGATGTCCGCCACCAGCCGCTCCAGCTGGGCCGCATAGCGGGCATTGTCGCGGCTGCGCTCGCTCTCGTTGAACGGGAAGCTGATATTGAGCCCGTAAAGCTGCTGGTCCGGCCCGGAAAATGCGGCCCCCACGGCCAGCAGGTGCCCGGGCTGGTAGGCCGCGGTGCAATAGCCGTGCCGCTGCGCCTGCGCGATGCCGCGCAGCACCTTGGCCCGCATGTTGATCCAGTCCTCGCCCTGGCGCGCGGCGATGCCGGCCAGCAGGTCCTCCCTCACCCCCTCAGGCTGCGCCGCCAGCCATGACAGCCCGATCGCCGTCATCTCCATCGGCACGCGGGTTCCCGGCACCACGCGCCGCGTGCGCGACACGCTGTCGCGGCTGTGCCGGATCGACGCCAGGTACACCATCTCCAGCTGGTCGCCCACGGCCAGCCCCACGTTGACCTTGCCGGCCTCGGCCACCTTGCGCATCAGCGGCAAGGCAATGTCCGGCGCGCGGCTGGACTGGTGGAAGGCATCGGCCAGGCTCAGCACCACCGGCGCCAGCCGGTAGGCGCGTTCGTTCACGTCATAGCGCAGGAAGCCGGCATCCACCAGCGAGCGCGTCAGCCGGCTGACGGTGGGGCGCGGCAGGCTGGTGCGCACCGCCAGCTCGGCATTGGTCAGGCTGGTGGTGCCAACACGGAAGGCCCGCAGCAGCACCAGCCCGCGCTCCAGCGACTGGCTGCCCGCGGTGTCGCGGGTAAAGCGGCCGGTCTGGTGCGTGACGCGGCGGGTGGAGGGCTCTGGCAGCACGGCGTCCGGCATCGCCAATAATTTCAGTTAGTGAAATTAGAGTATAGCGGTACGGCCGTGCGGCGCGAATACTGTGTCCATCCCGGCCCCCGAGCCGATCCACCACAGAGGAACGCCCCGCATGTCAGCCGACGCCAATATCCAGGTCACCCATGAAGGCCACGTCGCCCGCATCGTCCTGTCCCGCCCACCGCACAATTTTGTCGATGCCGACATCATGCGGCGCCTGGCCGACACCCTGCAGGCGCTGGACGACAACGAGAACTGCCGCGCCATCGTGCTGGCGTCCGGCGTCAGCGCCTTCTGCGCCGGGGCCGACTTCAGCGGCGCCGACCAGGGCGCGATAGCCAACGACCCGGGCGGCTTCTACGCGCATGCGATGAGGCTTTACCGCAACCGCAAGCCGATCGTGGCCGCGGTGGAAGGCGCCGCCATCGGCGCCGGCATGGGGCTGGCGCTGGTGGCGGACTTCCGCGTGACCTGCGCCGAGGCACGCTTCAGCGCCAACTTCAACCGGCTGGGCTTTCACCCCGGTTTCGGCATGAGCCTGACGCTGCCGCGGCTGGTGGGCGAGCAGCAGGCCGCGCTGCTGTTCTATACCGGCCGGCGCATCACCGGCACCGACGCGGTCGAGATCGGCCTGGCCGATGAACTGGTGGAAAAGGCGCAGGTCAATGCCCGCGCCATGGCCCTGGCGCAAGAGATCGCCGCCTCTGCCCCGCTGGCCGTGGAATCCACGCGCGCCACGCTGCGCGAAGGGCTGGCCGACCGCATCGCCGAGATCAACCAGCGCGAACTGGCAATCCAGCACGGACAGTTCCGCAGCGAAGACTTCCGCGAGGGCGTCGCCGCCATGGCCGCGCGCCGCGCCCCTGTTTTCAAGCGCCGTTGAAGGAGTGGCCCCGATGAGCGAACAAGACACCCGCGCCACGCCGGCCGGCCCGCTGGACGGCATCCGCGTGCTCGACCTCACCGCGGTCGTGCTCGGGCCGCTGGCCACGCAGGTGCTGGCCGACTTTGGCGCCGACGTGATCAAGATCGAAGGGCCCGAGGGCGACCTGATGCGCGCCAACGGCGTCTCGCAGCACGCCGGCATGAGCTCGATCTACCTGGCGCTGAACCGCAACAAGCGCTCGGTCGTGCTCGACCTGAAGACCCCCGAGGGCGCCGAGGCGCTGCGCGGGCTGATCGCCAGCGCCGACGTGCTGGTGCACAACATGCGCGTAGCCGCGATCGAGCGGCTGGGCTTCGGCTATGCCGAAGTGGCGCGCATCAATCCGCGCATCGTCTACTGCGTGGCCACCGGCTTCGGCCAGGACGGTCCGCACCGCGACAAGCCGGCCTTCGACGACATCATCCAGGCCGGCTGCGGGCTGGTCGCGCTGGGTTCCACCACCGGCGATCGCCCGGAGTACGTGCCCAGCCTGATCGCCGACAAGACTACCGGGCTGGCCCTGGCCAACGCCGTGCTGGCAGCCCTGCTGTGCCGCGAGCGCCACGGCGTCGGCCAGTCGGTGGAGGTGCCGATGCTGGAGACCATGACCGCGTTCGTGATGGCCGAGCACCTGGGCGGCCTGACCTTCGAGCCCGCACCCACAGGCGCCGGCTACGCCCGCCTGCTGCAGGGCGGGCGCCGACCCGCGCCGACCCGCGACGGCTGGATCTGCGCCCTGCCCTACACCGAGCGCCACTGGCAAGCCTTCTTCCGCGCCGTGGGCCGCGACGACCTGGCCGAGCGCTACGAGGTGGCCGACCGCGCGCAGCGCAACGCCAATATCCGCGCGCTGTACGGTCACCTGGCCGAGTTGACGCCGGCGCGCACCACCGATGAATGGATGGCGCTGTTCGAGTCGCTCGACATCCCCGCCACGCCGATCTACGGCCTGGACGCGCTGGTCGACCACCCGCACCTGCGCGCCGTCGGCCTGTTCCAGGAAACGCAGCACCCCACCGAAGGCCCGCTGCGCGAAGTGCGCCCCGCCGCGCGCTTCTCGGCCACGCCGCTGTCGCTGCGCCGCCATGCGCCGGGACTGGGCGAACACACCGCCGAAGTCCTGCAGGAGCTGGGCCTCGCCCAAGGCGTCAGCCAACCATAACGAATCAGCAGGAGACAGGGCATGAACTTTGAACTGGACGACGAACACCGGATGCTCAAGGACCTGGTCGCGCGCTTTGTGCGCGAGCAGCTGATCCCGCTGGAACCCGCGGTGCTGGCGCGCGAAGCCGCCGGCGGGCAGATGACGCTGCTGCCGGAAGAGCATGCGCGGCTCGACGCGATGTCGCGCGAACTGGGCCTGTGGGGCCTGGATGCGCCCACGGAGATGGGCGGCGCCGACCTGCCCACGGTGGCCATGGTGGGTGTCAACGAAGAACTGGGCAAGACCATCACGCCCTACGAATTGCCGCCGGACTCGCCCAACCTGCGCATGCTGATGCTGAGCGCCAGCGAGGCCCAGCGTGAGCGCTACCTGGCCCCTTACGCGCGCGGCGAGACCGTGTCGGCCATCGCCATTTCCGAACCCGGCGCCGGCGGCGACCCCGCCATGATGACCACGCGCGCCGAACGCGACGGCGAGCACTGGGTGCTCAATGGGCGCAAGATCTGGATCAGCCGCGCGGCACGCGCCGACTGGACCATCGTCATGGCCGTGACCGACAAGGCCAAGGGCGCGCGCGGCGGCATCTCGGCCTTTATCGTCGAGCGCGGCACGCCGGGCTTCCGGGTGGAGCGCCGCATCCCGATGATCGGCGGCGCATCGACTTACGAGGTGGTGCTGGAAGACTGCCGCATCCCCGCCTCGCAGCTGCTGGGCACCGAGGGCCAGGGCTTTGCGCCGATGCAGGCGCGGCTGTCCACGCGCCGCGTGCAGATGGCCGCGTGGTGCATCGGCCGGGCGCAGCGGGCGCTGGACATGATCTGCGAGTACGCGCCGCAGCGCCAGACCTTCGGCGCGCCGCTGGCGCAGCGCCAGGCGATCCAGTGGTGGGTGGCCGACGCCGCCACGCGCATCCACGCGTGCCGCCTGATGACCTACGAAGCCGCCAGCCGCATCGACGCCGGCGACGAGGCCCGCACGCAGGTATCGATGATCAAGGTATTCGCCACCGAGATGGCGTGGGACGTGATCGACCACGCCATGCAGACCTTCGGCGCGATGGGCATGACCAAGGAGCTGCCGCTGCAGCAGATGGCCAACGAGACCCGCCTGATGCGCATCTACGAAGGGCCCAGCGAGGTGCACCGCTGGGTCATCGCACGCGACCTGCTCGGCTTGCGCCGTTAGGCCCCCGCTTATCCCCTTGCACCGGCGGGAACACGCCGGGCATTCCACGCTCAGGAGACACCATGCAACAGGTTTTCCGTTCCCGCCGCCGCTTCCTTGGACTGGCTGCCGCCGCACTGGCGGCCATCGGCACCGCCACGCCGCTGGCGGCGCCCGCCGCCGAGTCCGCCGACGCCTTCCCGTCCCGCCCGATCCGCTTTGTCGTGCCCTTCCCTTCCGGCAGCGGCACCGACACCACCGCGCGCATGTTCGCCAAGAAGATCGGCGAGCTGACCGGCCAGGGCGTGGTGGTGGAGAACAAGCCCGGCGGCAACGGCTTCATTGGCGTGCAGACCGCGCTGAACGCGCCGCCAGACGGCTACACCGTCTTTATCGGCAGCAATTCCACGCTGTCGACCAACGCCGCCACCTTCCGCAAGCTGCCGTATGACCCGCTGACCGACTTTGCGCCGATCACGCTGCTGTCGCGCGGGCCATGCGTGATCATCGTGCCGGCAAGCTCGCCCTACCGCACGCTGACGGAACTGCTGGAAGATGCCCGCAAGCGCCCCGGCGCGCTCAATTACGGCTCGGGCTCGATCTCCTACACGCTCTACTCCGAGTGGCTCAACGACCTGGCCCGCATCAAGACCACCGCCGTGCCGTACAAGGGCGCTGGCGATGCCATCAACGGCGTGATGGCGGCCAATGTCGACTTCGCCGTGGTGGATGCCACCGGCGCCATCGAACTGGTCCGCGGCGGCAAGGTCCGCGCGCTGGCCTACACCGCACCGCAGCGCTCGCCGCTGCTGCCGGACGTGCCCTCCATCGCCGAAGCCGGCCTGCCGGACTTCCTGGCCTACAACTGGGTAGCCGCGGCGGTCTCGGCAAAGACGCCGCCGGCAGTGGTGAAACGGCTGCAGGACCTGTTTGCGCAGGCCGGCAGGGCCCCGGATGTGCGCGAGTACTACACGCGCCAGTCGACCAAGCTGATCCTGTCATCGCCTGCCGAAATGCTGCAGTACCAGAAGGACGAGATCCAGCGCTGGAAGCGGCTGGCGGAGGTGGCCAAGATCCCGCTGCAATAACCGCGTGGCCCTGCCGCTGCCTCAGCGGCTGTGCTCGCTCAGCAGCACCGTCAGGCGCTGCGCCAGCGGCGACAGGTAGGCGCCCTCGCGCGAGATCACGCCGATGTTCCGGCGCAGGTCCAGCTCCTCCACGCCCAGCGGCAGCACGCGCAGGCCGTGCTGCATGGCATCGCCGCCTTCATTGGCGATGCTCAGCATCTGCGTGCCCTGCATCAGCGCAAACAGCGAACTGCTGCCAAAGTCGATCTCGATGCGCGGCTGCGGCTCCGGCAGGCCGCGCTGGCGGAACGCCGCGTCCACCTGCTGGCGCAGCGTGATATGCCCTTCGGGCAGCAGCCATTCCTGGTCCGCCAGGTCCGCCAGCCGCAGCTTGCGCCGCTGCAGCAAGGCATGGCCCTCGTCCGCCACCACCACCAGCCGGTCGTCAAAGAGCGGCTGCACCGCCAGGCCGGTCGATGAGGCTGCCAACGGCGCCGGTGCCACCGCCACATCCAGTTCCCCCGCCGCCAGCAGGTCCAGCAGGTCGCGCGCCAGCCTGCGGCGCAGCCGCAGCCGTGCCACGGGACGCTCGCGCACCAGTTGCCGGCAAGCGCCCAGGATCACGTTGCCCGGGATCGACGGCGAATAGCCCACGCGCAGGATGCCCTGCTCGCCGGTGCGGATGCCCAGCATCTCCTTGATGCCGTCCTCGTATTCCAGCTGGATGCGCCGCGCCCGCTCCAGGAAGCGCGTGCCGGCGTAGGTGGCGGTCATGCCGTTGGCGGTGCGCTCGAACAGCGGCAGCCCGGCCTGGGTCTCCACCCGCTGCACCGCCTTGGTCAGCGCCGGCTGGCTGATTCCCAGCGCGTCGGCGGCACGGCCGATGCCGCCGTGCGCCGCCACGGCGAGGATGTATTCGATATCCCGCGTCTCCATTGCCTCACATTCCTGATGGTTATGGCTTTATAGCCAATACTTCATTGTGGTGATGCCAGCCATCTTACAGACTACGGCGCACGAGCACACGTAAAAGCGCTCACCGGAATCAACAGGCATCAACGGAGACAGCATGGGTTTCGCGTATTTCCTGCGCCGCGCCGCGCGCTACTGGGGCGACCAGCCCGCCATCCTCTACCAGGACCGGGTGGTGACCTATCGCCAGCTGGACCAACGCTCAACGCGCCTGGCCAATGCGCTGCTGGCACTGGGCCTGCAGCCCGGCGACCGCGTCGCGGTGCAGTCGCGCAACCGGCCCGAGCTGGTCGAACTGGAATGCGCGCTGTACAAGGCCGGCCTGGTCAAGGCGGCGCTCAACCCGCGCTTCACCGCGGCCGAGGCCAGCGACGTGGTCGGGAACTGCACCCCGCGCGTGCTGATCACCGGCCCCGGCTACACCGGCCATGCGCGCACCACGGCCGGCTTCGGCAGCATCGAGACCTTTATTGCCATCGGCGATGCGCCGGCGGGCTATGTCGAGTATGAAGCGCTGCTGGCCAATGCCGGCACCACGCCGCCTGACATCACCCCCGCCCCCGACGACCTGGCCGTGCTGCACTTCTCGTCCGGCTCCACCGGCAAGATCAAGGCTGCCATGCAGAGCTACGGCAACCGCATGGCGGCGCTGCGCAAGATGGTGTCCGGCATGGACCGCCCGGCCCGCCCCGGCGACCGGCTGGCGCTGATCGGGCCGGTCACGCACGCCTCCGGCATGCTGATGCAGCCCTACCTGTACCAGGGCGCCACGCTGGTGCTGTTCGAGAAATTCGAGCCCGCGCACTTCCTGGCCGAGGTGGCGCGGCTACGCATCACCCACGTGTTCATGGTCCCGGCCATGATCAACATGCTGCTGGCCGAGCCCACGCTGGCCCAGGCCGATCTGTCCAGCCTGAAGACTCTGGCCTACGGTGCCGCGCCAATGGCGCCGGCACGCATCCGCGAGGCCTGGGAGCGCATCGGCCCGATCCTGTCGCAGGGCTATGGCGCCAGCGAATCGACCTCGGGCGTCACACGTCTGTCCACCACCGACCATGCCGACGCCATTGCCAACCACCCTGAGCGCCTGGCCTCCTGCGGCCGCGCCCTGGGCGAGACCGAAGTGCGCGTGGTCGACGAGCAAGGCAAGGAGGTCGCCGTGGGCGAGATCGGCGAGCTGGTGATCCGCGGCGAAGACGTGTTCCACGGCTACTTCAACGAGCCCGCGCTGACGCGCGAGACCATCATCGATGGCTGGCTGCACACCGGCGACATGGCGCGCGTGGACGAGGCCGGCTACCTGTACCTGGTCGACCGCAAGAAGGACATGATCATCTCCGGCGGCTTCAACGTCTATCCGACCGAAGTGGAAGCCACGCTGTACCAGCACCCCGACGTACTGGAAGCCTGCGTCATCAGCGTGCCGGACGACACCTGGGGCGAAAGCGTCAAGGCCGTGGTCACGCTGCGCCCCGGGCGCGAGGCCACCGCGCAGCAGCTGATCGCGCATTGCCGCGAGCGCATTGCCGACTACAAGTCGCCGCGCTCGGTGGACTTCGTCGCCGAGCTGCCCAAGAACGCCAGCGGCAAGCTGGCCCGCAAGATCGTGCGCGAACGCTACTGGCAAGGCGTCGGGCGCCGTGTGAATTGAAGGAGCCCGCCATGTTCGATCACCTGACCAATCCCGTACTGCTGGAAACCCGCGCCGGCATCCGCCGCTTTATCGACGAAGAACTGCGCCCGCTGGAACAGGAACTCGGCCTGGGCTCTGAAGACCCGTGGCCGCGCGAGACCCTGCGCAAGGTCTGGCGCCGCTCCAGCGAGCTGGGCTTCTACGCCGCGTGCCTGCCGACATCGCTCGGCGGCAAGGGCCTGAACATCCAGGAGCAATGCGCGCTCAAGGCCGACCTGGCCGCCAGCGGCTCCACCCTGGCCGCGCACGTGCTGGGCGACCTGGGCGGCCCGCCGCGCGTGGGCAACATGCTCAAGTACGCCACGCCGGACCAGCTCAAGCGCTACTTCGAGCCCGTGATCCGCGGCGAGAAGTCGACCTGCTTCGCACTGACGGAAACGCATTCCGGCTCCGACGCGCAAAGCATCAGGACCTCGGCCGTGGCCGATGGCGACGAGCTGGTCATCAACGGCGGCAAGCACTACATCAGCGGCGCGCCGTTCGCCGACTTTGCCATCGTCATGTGCGTGACCGACGCCACCACCACGCCGCCGGCCATCACCGCGGTGCTGGTCGACCTGGACCTGCCCGGCGTGACGGTAAGCAACGAGTACGTGCCGATGTCGGGCCAGCATATCGACGGCGACATCCGCTTCGAGAACGTGCGCGTGCCGCGCGCCAATATCTTTGGCGGCGAAGGCAACGGCTTCAAGCTGGGCATGTCGCGCATCAACGTGAACCGCCTGCTGCACTGCCCCAGCATGCTGGGGCTGGCCACCAGGGCATATGAGTCGTCGGTGGCATATGCCGGCCAGCGCCGCCAGTTCGGCGGGCCGATCGCGCGCTTCCAGGCGATCCAGCACATGCTGGCCGACATGGCCGCCGCGCTGTGGGCCTGCGAGAGCATGATCACGCACACCGCCGCGCTGGCCGATGCCGGCGCCGACCTGCGCATGAAGGCTGCGGCGTGCAAGCTCTTTGTCTCGGAGCGCTGCTTCGAGGTGGCGGACAAGGCCGTGCAGATCCACGGCAACGTCGGCGTCACGCGCGGCCATCCGGTGGAGCAGACCTTCCGCAAGCTGCGCATGTTCCGCATCTTCACCGGCACCAGCGAGATCCAGCGCAACACCATTGCGCGCGCTATCCTTGAACCGCTGCAGCAGCAGAAGGCCTGACCGTGCCGGCGGCACGGTCGCCGCCGGCATGAACACCATAAGACAAGACCACGGAGACCAAGCATGAACCGCCGAAACTGGCTTGCCACCGCCGGCGCCGCCGCGCTGGGCAGCCTGCTGCTGCCGGCCCGCGCCGCCAGCGCTTCATCCAGCTACCCCAGCCGCCCGATCCGGCTGATCGTTCCGTTTATCGCCGGCAGCACGCCCGACAACGTGGCCCGCACGCTGTCGGCGGAGCTGGGCAAGAAGCTCGGCCAGCCGCTGGTGGTCGAGAACATGCCCGGCGCCGGCGGCATCATCGGCGCCAGCGCGCTGCGCCGGGCCGCGCCCGATGGCTATACGCTGGGCATACTGGCCAATGCGCACGTGATCAACGTGCACATGTACCGCAAGATGCCATACGATCCGATCCACGACTTCACGCCGATCACGGCCCTGTCCGGCGGACCGTCCGCGCTGGTGGTGCCGGTCTCGTCGCCCTACAAGACCGCTGCCGAACTGATCGCCGCCATGAAGAAAGCGCCGGGCAAGTTCAACTACGGCTCCGGCGGCAAGGGCAGCATCGCCCATCTTGCGGTGGAAACCATGCTGCACCAGACCGGCTGTGACGCCGTGCATATCCCTTACAAGGGTGCGCCGGAAATCATCACCGCCATGCTGACCGGACAAACCCAGTTCGGCATGCCGGTGCTCGGCACCGCAACGCAATACGTGCGCAATAACCAGGTCAGGGTGCTTGCCGTCACTGCGGCCACCCGTTCGCCGTTCTTCCCGGACGTGCCAACCATGGCCGAAGCCCTGCCCCCGGGCTTTGTCATCGACAACTGGAGCGGCCTGTTCGCACCGGCCAACTTCCCGGCCGAACTGACCCAGAAGCTGCATGCCGCCGTCGGCGCCCTGCAGACGGCCGGCGTGTTTGATGCCCAGCTCAAGGCCAATGCCGGCGAACTGCGCCGCAGCGCCTCGCCCGCGCAGTTCGGCACCATTGTCGCCAGCGACAACGCGCGTTACGGCGACCTGATGAAGTCGATCGGCATGCTCGGCGACCTGGGGTGAGCGTCCGGTCCGCCCCGCGCCGCACGCCACCTTCCGCACGTGCGGCACCCCTTCTTTCGTTCTCCCCCCAGGGCGCTGTATGAAGCCAGAATGGTCCTGCCTCAAGGACGTCACCATCATCGACGTCAGCCAGTTGCTGCCCGGTCCGCACGCATGCAGCCTGCTGCGGCAACTGGGTGCCGATGTCATCAAGGTAGAGCAGCCCGGCACCGGCGACACTGCGCGGCAGCTTGGTCCGACGGTGTTTGCACAGTTCAATCGCGGCAAACGCTCGGTAGCGCTGGACTTGAAGACCGATGCTGGCCGCGAAGCCTTCCTTGACCTGGTCCGCAATGCCGATGCCGTGGTGGAAGGCTTCCGCCCCGGCGTGATGGCGCGACTCGGGCTGGGCTATGAAGCACTGGCGGCGGTCAATCCGGCCATCGTGCTGTGTTCGGTCTCGGGCTTCGGCCAGACTGGCCCCTATGCCAGCCACGCCGGGCATGACCTGAACTACCTGGCGCTGGCCGGCTATTGGGCGACGCCGGTGCAGGTGCACGACAAGGTCTCGCGCCCGCGCGTGCGGGTGTCGGATTACGCCGCATCCGGCTACGCGGCGCTGTCGCTTGCAGTGGCGATCATGAGTGCGCACCAGAACGGGCAGGGGCAACATCTGGATGTCTCGATCCATGACGCGATCCTGTCGTGGACCGCCCATGGCGTCTGGGCCGCCCGCGGGCATGAGGCATCGCCGCAGGCATCCCCTACCGTGATGCCGGAGAACGATCTCTTCGAGACGCGCGATGGCCTGCATCTGGCGATGGGCATCCTCGAGAACAAGTTCTGGGTCAACCTGTGCGAGGCGCTGGGTGATGAGTTCCCGGCCCTGCGCGATCCGCGTTTTGCCACGCGTGCCGGACGGTACGGGCACAAGGTGGAGGTCAATGACCTGATGGCGGCGGTGTTCCGCACGCGCGACCTGGCCGAGTGGGAGGCGTTCTTCGGGCCGCTGGATATTCCGTTCTCGCCGTTGCTGGGGGCGACGGCGCTGTTTGAGGATCCGCATGTGCAGGCGCGGGAGGTGGTGCGGTCCGTACCCGCGGAAGGCGGGATTGCTGTGAATTTTCCGGTGAAGTTTTCGTTGGGGTTGCCGGAGGGGGAGGATTTTGTGGCTCAGGTGGGGGAGCATAGTGTGGACGGATCCCTGCCAAAGATCTTCGCTGGCGGGATCGGGAACGCATAATTTGGCTTAGTTCCATGCCGCGACCACCTCGCATTCCAAGACTCAACGATTTCCGACTCGCCTGAGTTGCCGCAAGCTTCGCGCGCCTCTTCCGAATGCGACATCTCTTATCGCCTGCATGACTCTGGCAGGAAATACTGGTTGCGTCATCGGATCGCCGGTGACCGGGCGTGGAAACCCGAGGTGTCTCCGGGCAGGAGAGTCGCATCCCATACGGCACT
Organism: Cupriavidus necator; assembly: GCF_016127575.1. NCBI lineage: Bacteria > Pseudomonadati > Pseudomonadota > Betaproteobacteria > Burkholderiales > Burkholderiaceae > Cupriavidus > Cupriavidus necator. The sequence goes on along the minus strand of NZ_CP066019.1, from coordinate 951,730 downwards.
CCTGCGTGCTCGCATGAACGCATCGTTCCATGGCGGGCCAGGCGAGGCAGCCGCAAGGCTGGCTGGTTTTCCCGGAGACTGGTTTCCACCCTCGCAGTCTGGCCCGCCACCTTCACCTTCAAATGAGTGGCGCGCCTTAACCTGCTAAGGAGTCAGTAATGGTCGATGCAATCGAAACCAACGCGTGCCTGCATGAAGTGCGTGCCGGCATTGATGGCGTACTCGTACTGCTGGAGCAGCAAAGCGTGCGCTCGGAAGCGTGCTTCAGCGCGCTCTGCCTGCTTGAAATGGTGAAGGCAAAGCTGGATGCCTTGATGGCGGCCGGGCCGCTTGCGGGATAGCAATGCCTCTGGTCTGGCGGTGCTTCGGCACCGCCAGACAGTCCTCGTGGAAGCCGCATCAAGCGTGGCCGTTCGAGCGGATCTGCCGCACAGTATCTCCCCTCAAGGAATTTGGCAGGCACTGCCTGGCAAATGTGCGCCCAAAACATCACTTGAGCTCACCACCCTTTCCCAGGCGTTCTCCTTGCCCTTTTTCGCCGCTTCACAGCTAGTACGGCGTCACCGCCGCGCCTCCTGTTGCTCGTCGCCGCACGCGTTGCGCAATTGCACGTCCCCGTCGTGACGATGTATGTGCAATTCGGCGTTCTCTCGTCTGGCCACCCCCCAACCCGCAGCGATTGCCGCCTCCATGGTCGGAAATTTCTGGGCCTTTATATTGAGGCCGCCGAACTCCAATGCCCAGCCATCTTCTGCGGGCAGAACGCGAATGATCCGCGATTGCATAATGACCCCTCTCTGAATTCCCCGCGACGTATAACGGGCGTCGCGTAATGTCGAGCAAAAACATGTTCCGCTGGCAAGCGGAGCTGGGTAAGAGGCGGGATCATCCGGGGGGAACCGAATCGAGGGTACGTCGTGCATCGCTGTACCTGCGTCGGCGAACACACGAGCAGGAATGCTGCTGCATGGGCGGGCACCTTTCGCTGCCGTATGAGCAGAAGACGCAGCAATCACCGGCCTTGGGCCTTAGCATCGCGTGGCAGCACTCGCACTCATAGCACCACTGGCAGGCATCGATGGGCATGGTTTCTTCTTTTGCATGCGCGCACTTGGGGCAGGTGATGATTGACTGCAGCTTGACGGCGCTCATCATTTCTCTTTGCCTCACGGCCGATGGGCAGCAGACGGTCACCGTGCCTGGCGCTCCGATCCCTGTCGTTACCCATCGAAACGCAATCCGCCCTTCCCGTATGTGCGGTTTAGGCGTAGCGTAGGTCCGTACCAAGGTACGGAGTCAAGCGATGGAGCACACACTAACAATCGGGAAGCTGGCCAAGGCGGCTGGTGTTGGCGTGGAGACGGTACGCTACTACCATCGGTGCGGCCTGCTGCCGGTGCCGGAGCGTGCCTATGGCGCCATTCGACAGTATTCGCAGCAGAGCTTGCAGCGGCTTCATTTCATTCGCCAGGCCCAGTCGCTCGGGTTCACCCTGGATGAAATCCGGGTACTGCTGCGACAGAACGATGGCAGCACGTGCAGTACAGCCCGCGCGCTGGCCGAGCAAAAGCTCAGTCTTGTTGAGGAAAGAATGAAGGATCTGCGACGAATGCGAGCGGAACTGAAGAATCTCATTGGGCAATGCCACGCCAATGGCAATGAGGCTTCTTGTCCCTTGATTGACACCTTGTCTGCCAACATGAGAGCAGAGAACGCTCGTGACGCTCCATTTCGGCATCGGTGAACGAGGTACCCGCTGAGTCCGTCCGGTACACCGCTCGATGTGCCGGCGGTGTACATAGGAACGGTTGTGCCGGCCAAACGGCAAGCAGCGTGACGCGAGTTGCGCAACGTCCACCGTGGGCCGACACCGTTCCTGCACAGCGTCTTCCGCTCAGCGCAACGATCGGAACGCAGATCGTAGCTCCGCGCTGAACAGCTCCGGTTCTTCCCAAGCCGCGAAGTGACCGCCTTTGGCAACGCGGTTGTAGTAGATCAGGTTTGGATAGGCTCGTGCCAACCACTGCCTCGGTGGCCGGTAGACCTCGCCAGGGAAGACGGTCACTGCCACTGGAACGGTGATGGGGGAATTCCTTGCCGGGGCGGCACTGGTTTCCCAGTAGATCCGTCCGCTCGACCCGCCTGTATTTGTGAGCCAGTAGAGCGAGATGTTGTCAAGGATCGCGTCACGGTCCAGTGACCGCTCAGGATCGCCACGCGTGAATACCCAGTCGGCCTGCTTGTCATAGATCCACGCTGCCAGCCCCACTGGCGAATCGGCCAGGCCAAAGCCGATGGTCTGCGGCCGCGTTTGCATGATGGCCGCGTAACCGAATCCCTTGTTGAGGAAATCCCTCGCCTCATCGAACACCTGCTTTTCTTCGGTGGTCAGGTTTGCCGGCGCAGGCTCCCCGCTTTTCAGCGCCATGGCTATTGCTGGTGGCAACGTCGTGGCGCGCTCGATGCGGCTGACGTGGATGCCAAGCAGTCCTTCAGGCGCCAGACGGCCAAGTGCGTCGGAGATGATGGCGCCCCAGTCGCCTCCCTGCGAAACGTAGCGCGCATATCCGAGCCGCTTCATCAGCACGTCCCAGGTGCGTGCGATGCGATCCGGATTCCAGCCAGTGTCTGCGGGCTTCTGTGAAAAGCCGAAGCCGGGAATCGACGGAATCACCAGATGAAACGCGTCGTTCGCAGTGCCGCCGTGCGCGGTGGGGTCCGCCAGCGGGCCAAAGGTCCGTGGCAGAGGGGCGCTCATGTGTCGTGCGGGATCCCGTCGTCCTCAGACGAGGTCGGCTGCCCGGGCCCCGCTCGCAATGCGGGCTTACCGGAATGAAGCGCGAATCTCTGCCACGGTTTGCTGGGGGTCCTGCAGGTGCGGGTAGTGCCCAACCCCGTGAAGCAGGGTGAACGCTGCATGGGCCTTCTCGGCGAACTCGATGCCCATGTCCTTATTGATGTAGATGTCTTTCTCACCCCAGACTACCTTCACGGGCGTCTTGAGCCGGCCCAGGTTCGCCTCGAAATACTCCTGGTCCCGCGTGAAGTGCAAGTAGTAGTGATAGAAGGCGTCCGCTGACGTCATCTCCCCATGGCTCCATCCGCGTGACATGTCGTCCTTGAGTTCGCCGGATATGTCGAACTGCGCTTCCCTGGCCAAGCCGCGCCTGTAGGCATTCTGGAGAACATCCTCGCGATTCTTGTTCAACTGAACACGAGCCAGCTCGGCCGAAGGTTGCGACTTCAGGCTCTGCAGGCTTTCGTACATGTAACGAGGTCTGTTGAACGGGGCGAAGTCGCCCACGATGATCGTCCTGGCAATGTCCGGCTCCTCGAGAGCCAGGAGAAGGGCAGGCAAGGCTCCGATATCCGTTGCGTAGATCGTGAGCTTTGACGTGCCGATGCCCGCCTTGCGGATGTACTCCTTCAGAACCCGGGCATAGTCTCTGGGCGCATAGGAGAACTTGTCGGCCGTTGGTCGTGATGAGAGGCCGTAGCCAGGCCAATCGATGGCGTGTACTTCGTAGTCATCGCCGAGAGTCAGGGCAATGTCCTTCCAGGCGTACAGGGTCTCCGGGAATCCATGCAGGAAGAGAACGGTCCCTCTCGGACTGGGGTTGTGCACCACCATCGTCCTGAGCGAGATGTCCGAGTCGAGTTTGATGAATCCGATCTCGGCTTTCTGTACCGGCTTGTTGGCGTGGTGGGCGCATCCCGACGCAATCAAAGCGCCGAGGACGAGAACGGAGGCAAGCAGCCGCGGCAGGAATGACCTGGACATGTCAGTGGTCCTCGATGCGGGCCTGCCGGCTCAGTGAATCAGGCGATCGACCTGCGTTTGCAAACGCGGACCGACCAGGAGGATGGCGGGAATGACGATCACATATCCGATGCCCCAGGAACGCAGCCACGTCAGGGCAAATCCTTCCGAGAATCCGAGATTGAGAGTAAGGAGGACAAAGGAAATGATCCCTGTCGTCACGACTCCCATCGACAGGGCGAATGCGACTTTCCGTTTCAGCTGCACGCTCATGGTTGCTTCCTTTGGCAGATAGAATACCAATTGGTATATTTTTGGTCGAAAAAATCACTTCAGATCGACGATGGTTTTTTCTACCGCCGACATCACGGCCTTGCTGTAGCCAGCGTTGCCTGTGAGGCGAGAGATCATGATGGCGCCCTCGATCAATGCAATCAGCGTGACGGCAGTCTGCTCGGCATCGACGTCTTTGCGGAACTCCTGCGAAGCAATCCCTGCCTTGATGACTTTGACAAGATGCGTCTTCCAGCCCCGGAAAGCCTCCATGGCTTTCTCGCGCAGGGCCGGGTGCGTGTCGTCGGCTTCAATCGCTGTGTTGAGCAGCGGGCATCCCCCCACGGGGAATTCCTCAGGCAGGCTTTCATACACGCCTGTCAATGCGAGCAGCTGCTCCTTGCTGGTTTCTCTCGTGGCCATTACGGCCCGGACTGCCGCCTGCGCCTGCTTCCAGTTGTGATCGAAAGCAGCCAGGGCCACTTCCTCCTTGTTGGCAAAGTTGCCGTAGACGCTGCCCTTCGTCAGCCCGGTGGCCTCCGTCATATCGGCCAGGGACGTACCGGCATAGCCTTTGACGTTGAAGATCGGGGCTGTCTTCTCGACGATGAACTGGCGGGTTCGCTGAGCTTTATTCATGGAAGCCAGAATATACCAATTGGTATTTTTGTCAAGTGCATCGATGAATCCGCTCGGAGTGATCCCCCCTGCCCCCGCCATCAGCCTGATGAATGCGTTCAATCGCCTGGCGATCAGCTTCCTCCGCGCGCCGGAAGCTGCGCTCGCGCTCAAGGACTGATTGGAACGCCATACCAAGGCGGCGCGCGGCGCAGATGCGGCCGATGCCACCATCTGCGGGGCCATCTAACATGGCGCCATGCCAGCCTTTGCCGTGTCGCCCAAGCCGGTGCCTTCGAGTCCGGCGCATACTGTGTTCTTGTACGGCGGGATCGCCACGGGCTTTCACTGACGGCATGAGACCACCGGAACACGGATGCCATTGCGATGCGCACACCTGAAGACCCGGCCATGATTGTCAGCAGAGGCTGGCTAGCGCGCCTGGTCCTGCCCGCAGGCATTCATCCCGGCGCCTTGCCGCTTCTCGTTGGCCGCGCGCTGCGCGGCTTCTGTGACGGCTTTATCGCCGTGCTGTTGCCGGCGTACCTGCTGGCTCTGGGCTTCGCGCAGCTGGCAGTGGGGCTGGTCAGCAGCGCAACCCTGATCGGCTCGGCGCTGGCGACGGTCCTGGTGGGCATCATCGGCCACCGCTATCCGCAGCGCAGGCTGCTGATGTCGGCGGCCGCGTTGATGGCCGCCACCGGCATAGGCTTCGCCGGACTGTCCTCCCTCTGGCCGCTATTGCTGGTCGCATTCGTCGGCACGCTCAACCCCAGTTCCGGCGACGTCAGCGTCTTCCTGCCGCTTGAGCATGCCGGTCTTGCCGATTCAGCCTGCGCCGATGCCCGCACTGCCCTGTTCGCCCGCTACAGCCTGACCGGGGCCCTCTGCGCGGCCATTGGTGCGCTGGCGGCGGCGCTGCCGGACTGGCTCGCGGCGCAACTTGGGGTTCCTGTCCTCAGCGCGCTGCGCGCCATGTTCATGGTCTATGCCCTGACCGGTGCCGCACTCTGGTTCCTCTATGCCCGCATGCCGGAGCCGCCACCGCACCTGGCAACGGCGAGAGTCCCGCTGGGACCGTCTCGCCGGATCGTTACCCGCCTTGCCCTGCTCTTCAGCGTCGACGCATTTGCCGGCGGCCTGGTGGTGAATTCCCTGCTGGCGCTATGGTTGATGCAGCGCTTCGGCCTTTCCATTGGTGCCGCCGGGCAGTTCTTCTTCTGGGCCGGGCTGCTTAGCGCCGGCTCCCAGCTCGTGGCCGCACCGCTGGCTCGCAGGTTCGGTTTGCTGAACACGATGGTGTTCACCCATATCCCATCCAGCCTCTGCCTGATCGCGGCCGCGTTCTCCCCCTCCCTGCCGGCGACGCTGGCGCTGCTGCTCGTACGCAGCGCGCTGTCGCAGATGGATGTGCCGACCCGGACCGCCTATGTCATGGCCGTGGTGACGCCGCCCGAGCGGCCGGCGGCGGCAAGCCTGACTGCCGTGCCCAGGAGCCTGGCTGCCGCATTCGGCCCGACCCTGGCGGGCGCGCTGCTGGCGATGGGCTGGGTCGGGACGCCGCTGGTTGCCTGCGGCGTGCTCAAGATCGCCTACGACCTCGCACTCCTTGGTGCATTCCGGCGGGTCAAGCCCCTCGATTAACGCGCCGGGCCGTCGCGTAAAGATCCGAAAGAGAAGCGTCGCGCCGGCGCAGCATCTCCGCCAACAGCGGCAGCCTTACCACCACGCATCACGATCGCCAGCGGCCAAGAAGGTGCACCTTGGCTCCCGCGCGCATGCTGATCGCCCGAATCTTTATACGTTCTTTATACGCACCGGCCATCTTTCTACCCTGTTTTTACGACCCCGTCGCTAATCTGCAAGCCGAAACCATTCAAGGGTGCTTTGTTATGGACGGGATCTATTTGATCGTATTGATTGGCTTCGCCGTGCTGAGCGCAGCCCTGCTGGGGCTTTGCGCCGTGCTTGCGCCGAAATCTCCGGCAGGCAGCGGCCACGGCGGCGCGCATGACCAGATGGCGGCAAAGAACAGCGCGTCGGACAGGAGGCTGTGATGAGCTGGACCGATCTGTTGAGCGGCGTGCTGGCCATTGCCATTTTTGTTTACCTCCTCATTGCGTTGTTCCGGCCGGAGAAATTCTGATGTCCTCCCAATTCGTGGGCCTGCTGGTCCTCTATCTCGCCATCCTGCTGGCGTGCGCCCCTTTTCTCGGACGCTATATCCGGCGTGCGGTGGAGGATGGCAACTATTCGCTGACCGCCTGGGGCCGGCCGCTGGAACGGCTGCTGTATCGCCTGGGCGGCGTGCGTGCCGATGCCGGGATGGGGTGGACGCAGTACGCCGTCGCGGTGCTGGCATTCAACCTGCTTGGCGTGGTGGCAGTCTATGCGCTGCAGCGCCTGCAAGGCATGCTGCCGCTCAATCCGCAGGGCTTTGGCGCGGTTTCGCCGGACTCGGCCTTCAACACGGCGATCAGCTTTGTCGCCAACACCAACTGGCAAGGCTATGGCGGCGAGTCGACCATGGGCTATCTGACGCAGATGCTCGCGCTCACCGTGCAGAACTTCCTGTCCGCGGCGACCGGCATCGCCGTGGTGTTCGCGCTGATGCGCGGATTCGCGCGCCAGAGCGCCGCCACCATCGGCAATTTCTGGGTCGACATGACGCGGGTCACGTTGTACGTGCTGGCGCCGATCGCGACCGTGATTGCACTTGCCCTGGTCAGCCAGGGAGTGACCCAGAACTTCGATGCCTACAAGGAAGCCAGCCTGGTCACGCCGGTGGAGTACAGCCAGCCTAAGCTCGATGCGGCCGGGCAACCGGTGCTCGATGCACAAGGCAAGCCGGTGACGGAAGACCTGAAGACCGACAGGCAGACGCTGGCGATGGGCCCGGTTGCCTCGCAAGAGGCCATCAAGATGCTGGGCACCAACGGTGGCGGCTTCTTCAATGCCAACTCGGCGCATCCGTTCGAGAACCCGAATGGCCTGGCCAACCTTCTCGAGATGCTGGCGATCTTCCTGATCCCGGCGGCGCTGTGCTTCACCTTTGGCGAAATGGTGGGAGACAGGCGACAGGGTGTGGCGGTGCTGGCTTCCATGACGGTCATCTTTGTCGCGATGGCCTGCGTGGCGGCGATGTCCGAGCAGATGGCGACCCCGGCGCTGGCCGGATTGCCGGTGGATCACGCCGCGTCGCTGCTGCAGGCCGGCGGCAATATGGAAGGCAAGGAAACGCGCTTCGGCATCGCCGCTTCGGCACTGTTCGCCACCATCACGACCGCGGCGTCGTGCGGCGCGGTCAATGCCATGCATGACTCCTTCACCGCCATCGGTGGCCTGGTGCCGATGCTGCTGATGCAGCTGGGCGAGGTCGTGTTCGGCGGCGTCGGCTCGGGGCTGTACGGCATGCTGGTCTACGCCGTGCTCGCGGTGTTCATCGCCGGACTGATGATCGGGCGCACGCCGGAGTACCTCGGCAAGAAGATCGAAGTCTACGAGATGAAGATGACGGCCGTGGCGATCCTGGTCACGCCCCTGCTGGTGCTGCTCGGCACGTCGGTGGCGGTGATGACCGAGGCCGGACGCGCCGGTGTGTTCAATCCCGGCACGCACGGCTTCTCCGAGATCCTGTACGCGCTCTCGTCGGCGGCCAACAACAATGGCAGCGCCTTTGCGGGCTTGTCCGCCAACACCCCGTTCTACAACACGCTGCTGGCGGCGGCCATGTGGTTCGGCCGGTTCTGGATCATCATCCCGGTGCTTGCGCTGGCGGGCTCGCTGGCAGCCAAGAAGCGCGTGCCCGTGAGCGGCGGCACGATGCCGACGCACGGCCCGCTGTTCGTCGTCCTGCTGGTGGGCACCGTGCTGCTGGTCGGTGCGCTGACCTATGTCCCGGCGCTGGCGCTGGGGCCAGTCGCCGAGCAACTCCAGGGCGCGGTGACGGCAACCGCGGCGAAGTAAAGCGACGACTGACGACGAAATATCGAGCATTCCTACACGTCCGGACCCTGCCCTGCCTCACCGATGCAGGTGCCGGATGGCTCTAGCGGATTGCGGAGAAACCATGCAACAAGATTCGATGGCCCCGGTGGCCAAGCGCGGCGCCAACACGGCTGAAGCGTCTTCCTCCAACACGATTCAGGCAAAGAGCGCGCCGGTGTCCGACCGCCAACACGGCTCCCACCATCATCGCCCGCCGGCGCGCAGCATGTTCGCGCCGGAGCTGGTGAAGCCCGCGCTGGTCGCGGCCTTCGGGAAGTTGTCGCCGCGCGACCAGCTGCGCAACCCGGTGATGTTCGTGGCCTACGTGGGCAGCATCCTGACGACGATCCTTTTCCTGAAGGCCATGGCCGCGCCGGCGGCAGCCCCCGGTGGGGAATCCGCGGGCTTCATCCTGGCGGTGTCGGTGTGGCTGTGGTTCACGGTGCTGTTCGCTAACTTTGCCGAGGCACTTGCCGAAGGCCGAAGCAAGCAGCAGGCGGAAGCGCTGCGCGGCCTGAAGACCACCGTCACCGCACGTGTGCTGAAGGACGGCAAGCGTGGCAGTGCCACCGAAGCGCGCCCCGCCACGGCGCTGCGCCGTGGCGACGTGGTGCTGGTACAGGCCGGCGAGATGATCCCCGGCGACGGCGAAGTGATCGACGGCGTGGCCTCGGTCGACGAAAGCGCCATCACCGGCGAATCGGCGCCGGTGATCCGCGAGTCGGGCGGCGACTTCTCGTCGGTGACCGGCGGTACACGCGTGCTGTCCGACTGGATCGTGGCGCGCATCACGACCAACCCGGGCGAGAGCTTCATCGACCGCATGATCACGATGGTTGAAGGCGCCAAGCGGCAGAAGACGCCGAACGAACTGGCCCTGACGATCCTGCTGGTCGGGCTGACCATTGTGCTGCTGCTGGCCACGGCCACGCTGCAGCCGTTCTCGCTCTACAGCGTGCTGGTGGCAAAGGCAGGCGTTCCGGTGACGATCACGGTGCTGGTGGCCCTGCTGGTCTGCCTGATTCCCACCACCATCGGCGGGCTGCTGTCAGCCATTGGCGTGGCGGGCATGAGCCGGATGATGGAAGCCAACGTGATTGCCACCTCGGGCCGTGCGGTCGAAGCCGCTGGTGACGTGGACGTGCTGCTGCTCGACAAGACCGGCACCATTACCCATGGCAACCGCCAGGCATCGCGCTTCATCCCGGCCCCGGGCGTGTCGCCGCTGCAGCTCGCGGAAGCGGCGTGGCTGTCGTCGCTGGCCGACGAGACCCCGGAAGGCCGCAGCATCATCACGCTGGCACGCCAGCTGCCGGGGCTGGCGGCGCCGGTGATGGCGAGCCTGAAGCCGGAGTTCGTGCCGTTCAGCGCCCAGACCCGCATGAGCGGGGTTGACCTGAGCGATGGCGGCGGCGAGCGTCACGTGCGCAAGGGTGCGGCCGATGCCGTGCGCCGCTACGTCACGGAACGTGCCGGCAAGTTCCCCGATGCTGTCCTGCAAGCCGTCGATGAGGTTGCCCGCGCCGGCAGCACGCCGCTGGTGGTAGCCGACGCCAACGGCGGTTCGGTACGCGTGCTTGGCGTGATCGAGCTGAAAGACATCGTCAAGACCGGCATTCGCGAGCGCTTCGGCGAACTGCGCAAGATGGGCATCAAGACCGTGATGATCACCGGCGACAACCGGCTGACGGCGGCTTCGATTGCGGCGGAAGCCGGCGTTGACGACTTCCTGGCCGAAGCCACGCCGGAAGCCAAGCTCAAGCTGATCCGCCAGTACCAGGCCGACGGGCGGCTGGTCGCGATGACCGGCGACGGCACCAACGACGCGCCGGCACTGGCCCAGGCCGACGTAGCCGTAGCGATGAACAGCGGCACGCAGGCGGCCAAGGAAGCCGGCAACATGGTGGACCTCGACAGCAACCCGACCAAGCTGATCGAGATCGTCGAGATCGGCAAGCAGATGCTGATGACGCGCGGCTCGCTGACGACCTTCAGCGTGGCCAACGACATCGCCAAGTACTTCGCGATCATCCCGGCGGCGTTTGCCACCACCTATCCGCAGCTCAACCTGCTCAATGTGATGGGGCTCGCCACGCCGGCGTCGGCCATCATGTCGGCGGTGATCTTCAACGCGCTCATCATCGTCGTGCTGATCCCGCTTGCGCTCAAGGGCGTGGTCTACCGGCCGCTGGGCGCCGCGGTGCTGCTGCGCCGCAACCTGCTGGTCTACGGCCTGGGCGGCATCCTGGTGCCGTTTGCCGGCATCAAGCTGATCGACATGATCCTGGCCCTGTTTGGCTGGGTCTGATTTTCTGCCACGATTCGGAGCGCTCATGAATACGCAAGTGCAGTCCCCGCAGCCGTCGCCGGCACCCGTGCAAGGTGGCTTGCTGCGGCCAATGTTGGTGGTGTTCGTTGGTCTTTCGCTGGTGACCGGCCTGCTCTATCCCGGCGCGATCACGGCAATCTCCAAGGCCGTGTTCCCGCATCAGGCAGCCGGCTCGCTGATCGAGAAGGATGGCAGGACAGTTGGCTCGGAACTGATCGGCCAGCCGTTCTCCGACCCGAAGTACTTCTGGGGCCGGCTGTCGGCCACGGCGCCGATGCCGTATAACGCCGCGGCTTCGGCGGGATCCAACCTGGGCCCCACCAATCCGGCGCTGACCGATGCCGCGCGCGCGCGCGTCGTCGCCCTGCACGCCGCGGATCCGGACAACCAGGCCCCCGTTCCGGTGGACCTGGTCACTGCCTCCGGCAGCGGGCTCGACCCGCACATCAGCCCTGCGGCCGCTGAGTACCAGGCGGCGCGCATCGCCCGCGCCAGGGGGATTCCGATCGAACAGGTGAAGCAATTGATTGCGGCAAATACCGAAACGCCGCTACTGTCGGTCCTGGGCGGTCCGGGAGTCAATGTCCTGAAGCTGAACCTTGGCTTGGATGCCATTGCACGGAAATAGCCCAGTGCCGGGACGCGGATGCGAAGCAGAACCGGTTTGCCAATGCCAGCATAGAGGGTGAGCCGACCGATGCCTGATGCCGAATTGCGCGAAGCCGGCTCGCGCCCCGACCCCGATGCCCTGCTCCAGATGGTGCAGGAAGAAGGCGCTCGCGCTTCGCGCGGCAAGCTCAGGGTCTACTTTGGCGCTTCCGCCGGGGTCGGCAAGACCTTCGCCATGCTCACCGCGGCGCGGACGGCGTCTGCACGGGGCACCGATGCTGTCATTGGCATCGTGGAGACCCACGGCCGCGCCGAGACCGAAGCGCTGATCGCCGGTATCGAGCGCTTGCCAATGAAGGACGTGCCGTACCGCGAGCGGGTTCTGCAGGAGTTCGACCTGGACGCGGCGCTGGTCCGGCGACCGGCCCTGGTCCTGGTTGACGAACTGGCCCATTCCAACGCACCGGGCAGTCGCCATCCGAAGCGGTGGCAGGATATCCAGGAATTGCAGGCTGCCGGGATCGACGTCTGGACCACGGTCAATGTGCAGCATCTGGACAGCCTGAACGAGGCGGTGGGCGGCATCACCGGCATCCGCGTCTGGGAGACCGTGCCGGACGTTGTGTTCGACAGCGCCGACGAAGTCGTGCTGGTGGACCTGCCGGCCGACGAGCTGCTGCGCCGGCTGAAGGAAGGCAAGGTCTATCTGCCGGAGCAGGCGCGACACGCGGCGCGCAACTTTTTCCGGAAAGGCAATCTGATCGCCCTGCGCGAGCTGGCGCTGCGCCGGACCGCCGACCGGGTGGACTCCGATGTCCGAGCATGGCGTCAGTCCGAAGCCGTTCAAGGCGTGTGGCGGACCCGGGAGGCGGTGCTGGCTTGCATCGGTAGTGGTGACGATGCCGAGCAGGTCGTCCGGAGTGCGCGCCGGCTTGCCGGCCAGCTCGATTGCGACTGGCATGTGGTGACCATCGCCACCCCCAGGCTGGCACCCCCGTCCGATTTCGCAAAGACTCGCCTGCAGACGGCCATGCGTCTCGCAGAGGAGTTGGGCGCACGCACCGAGACCCTGGCGGGCAACGACATGGTCCAGGCAATCGTGGGGTACGTGCGCCGCCACAACCTGACCAAGGTGGTCATCGGCCGGGCGCCGGCAGACTGGCGCCGGGGCGGCGCCTCCGTTGCGGAGCGGGCCCGCTCCCTTCTCGGCCTGGCCTTGACGCCATTTGTGAACGCGCCGGCCTGGCTGTTCGGCCGCCGCAGTTTTGCCGATGCGCTGGCGCTCGGGTGTCCGGAGATCGATATCATCCGCGTGGCGGCAGACACGACGCGGGTGGATCTTCGCCCGCGCCATGGCACTGAAGCGCCAGACGCCCCAGCGCCAGGCGACGGGGCCACGCGCAAAGATTATTTGTGGGCGGCGGCATGGTGCGCCGGTGCCACGGCACTGTCGGCCCTCGCATTTCCATGGTTCGACGTCGTCAACATTGCCATGCTGTTTCTGGCGGCAGTGGTCGGCGTCGCGCTTCGTCATGGCCGCGGACCGGCGGCGCTGGCTTCGGTATTGGCCGTGGCCGCCTTCGACTTCTTCTTCGTACCGCCGCGGCTGTCGTTCGCCGTCAGCGACGTACAGTATCTGCTGACGTTCCTCGTGCTGCTATCCGTGGGGCTGGTCATCGGGCAACTGACGGCCGGTTTGCGCGAACAAGCGCAGGTGGCGGTGCAGCGCGAGAACGATGCCCGCACGCTGTACGAACTGGCCCGTGAACTCTCCGCGGCGCTGGTGCCGAACCAGATTGTCTCGATCGCCAGCCGTTTCCTGCGTGCTGCCTTCGATGCCAATTCAGCCTTCTTCCTGGTTTCCGCGGAAGGCCGCTTGCTGCCGCCCGTGTCCGATGTCGAGCAGCATGACACCGGGGCGCGAACCGACTCGATCGACCGTGTACTGGCAGAGTGGGTATTCGATCACGGCCAGCCCGCAGGCACCGGCACGCATACCTTGCCCGGCAGCACCGTGCTGTATCTGCCATTGAAGGCGCCGATGCAGACCCGTGGCGTGCTGGCGGTCGAGCCTGCGGTATCACGCGCCTTTGCGCAACCTGCGCTACGGCGCCAGGTCGATGTGTTCTGCACGCTGATCGCGATCGCCATCGAGCGCTTGCATTACGTCGAAGTGGCGCAGCTGGCCTTGCTGTCGATGGAGTCTGAGCGCCTGCGCAGCTCATTGCTGGCCGCTGTCTCCCATGACCTGCGCACCCCGCTGACCAGCCTGATCGGCATGGCGGAAACCATGCAGCGCAGCGATCCCGGGCTGGCGCCGTCACTGGCCGAGACCGTGGCCGCCATGCTGGAACAGGCCAGGCGCATGCGGACCATGGTGGTGAATCTGCTGGACATGGCGAAGCTGCAGGGCCGGGAAGTCCGGATGAGCAAGGAGTGGCAATCGGTGGAGGAGCTCGTTGGCGCCAGCCTGGCTGCCATGCGCGAGGCGCTCGAGCACCACCGCGTGGTTGTCGTCGACTTGTCCCGGGTACCCCTGGTCGAATGCGACGCCGTGCTGATCGAGCGCGTGCTGTGCAACCTGCTGGAGAATGCCGCCAAATACACGCCTGCCGGCACAGAGATCCGGCTCTCGGCCGCGCCGGTCGACGACGAGATCAGGATTGCGGTAGAGGATGATGGCCCCGGCGTGCCCAAGGGCAAGGAACGGCAGATCTTCGAGAAATTCACGCGCGGTGAGCGCGAATCCGCGACCGCGGGTGTCGGCCTGGGTCTCGCCGTATGCGAGGCAATCGTGCAAGCCCATGGCGGGCGCATCTGGGTGGAACCCGCGCAACGCCCGGACCGGCCCGGCGGCCAGGCGGGCGCGCGCTTCTTGGTAGCGTTGCCGCGTGGAAATCCGCCGGCGGTGGAGCCGGAGCAGACTGATGCCTAGGGTCTCACGCAAGAAGAGAGGAAGTTGATGCCATTTGATTTTTCCCCGACAGTCCTGCTGGTTGAGGATGAGCCGCATATCCGGCGCTTTGTCCGCTCGACCCTGGAGTCCGAAGGTTGCACGGTGCACGAGGCGGAATCGCTCAAGCGCGGACTGATCGAGGCAGGCACCCGGCAACCTGACCTCGTCATTCTCGACCTGGGTTTGCCGGACGGAGACGGGGTGCGATTGATCAGCGAGATCCGTACGTGGACTGACGTACCGGTGCTGGTCCTGTCGGCACGTAGCGGAGAAGCCGACAAGATCGGTGCGCTGGATGCCGGCGCGGATGACTACCTGACCAAGCCCTTTGGCGTCGGTGAACTGGTCGCGCGCCTGCGCGTGCTGCTGCGCCGGCATGCCAGGGCCAACGCTCGCGGTTCCCACCAGATCCTGTTCGGCGACGTGCAGGTTGACCTGGCCAGCCGCGTCGTCACCCGTTCGGGACAGGCCGTGCACCTGACGCCGATCGAGTATCGGCTGCTTGCGGTTCTGATCGCCCACCGCGGCAAGGTGATGACGCACCGGGAGATGCTGCGGGAGGTGTGGGGACCCTCCCAGGCCGAAAGCAGCCAGTACCTGCGCGTCTATATGGGACATCTGCGGCACAAGCTCGAAGCGGACCCGGCGCGGCCCGCCCACTTGCTGACGGAAATCGGGCTGGGCTACCGGTTTGCCGGGTAGCGCCGAAATCCAGGCGCATTGATTGGATTTGTACGCGGGCACCGCGGCTTTTGATACCGTTTTTACGCGTCAGGCCATATCGTGGCGAGGCTCCCTGCAACGGGGATTTTTTCAACTCTCGCCACAACAACAATGACTGACCTGCGCCAAACCGCGGCCACGCTGCTCGCATGTTCCGCATCTTCCATCTTCCTCGCTGCCATGCCGGCCATGGCGCAATCCCAGCCAGACGCCGCGCCGTCCCCGCATACGTTCACGGCCAACGTGTCGCTGGTCTCGGACTACCGCTATCGCGGCATCAGCCAGACCAACCTGCGCCCGGCCATCCAGGGTGGCTTTGACTACGCCCACGAAAGCGGCTTCTATCTGGGCAACTGGAACTCCGGCATCAGCTGGCTCGAGGATGCCAACCCGGCGGTCTCGGCCGCGGTCGAGATGGATTTCTACGGCGGCTTCAAGAACACCTTCAAGGTCGCCGGCACCGAGTTCAACTATGACCTGGGCGTGCTCGAGTACTACTACCCGGGCGGCTACAACAACCCGCGCCCGTACACCACCGAGCTGTACGCCGGCATCGGCTGGGGCCCGGTCATGCTCAAGTACTCGCACTCGGTCACCAACCTGTTTGGCTGGGCCGACAGCAAGAACAGCTACTACGTCGACCTGAGCGCCAATGTCCCGCTGAATTTCTGGGACCTGACACTGAACGCGCACGTCGGCTACCAGGGCGTCAAGCACAACAGCGACGCCTCGTACACCGACTGGAAGATCGGCCTGACCAAGGACCTGGGCAAGGGCTTCGCGCTGGCGATTGCCTATGTCGATACCAACGCCAAGGAAGTGGCCTACACCAGTGCCAACCGGGGCCGCTACCTCGGCAAGGCTGCGGCCTGGGCGTCGCTGACGAAGACGTTCTGAGCGCGAGCGCCTTGCCAGCGTCGCTGATTTTGATGCGGATTTAACGCCAAGGCCCAACATCCTTGCATCAAATTTAGACGGCGCTGGCTAGCATAAAGCCATGTCCAACACGCGACCCGCTACCGCGCCGGTCCATCCAATCATGCGACAGTCAAGCCTGGCCGTTGATACCGTTCCCCGACGTACCGCCCTGCGCAGCAGCAAGGCCACCATGCCCGTGCTGCGCGCGGTCTCCCAGCCCGCACCGGCCTGGATCCGCATGCATCTTGCGGTGGCATCCACCGAGGTGTTCGGCCTGCGGCAGACCATGCACCGGGTGCTCGGTGAACTGGCCCGCGTCTATGTGGTGAACGTGGACTACCGGCACGGCGAAACCACGCTGCACGTGGAGATCGCACGCGCGGACCGCGACGCGGCCATGCACGCCATCATGACGGCCTTTCCGGCGGCGGAGTTCGGCGTCACGACAGCCCTGGGAGACAACCATGTGGCGCACTGAGGAAGAGAGCTTTTCCGGCGCCGCCGTGCATGCCTGCACCGGTATCGCAGCGGCTTCCCGCCAGACGCCATGGGGCATCTGGGTGCCCATGGTCACGCCGATGCGTGCCGGCTCGCTGGACCTGCCGGGCGCCGCCAGGCTGGCTGAGAGTTACCTCGAGGCAGGCGTGAACGGCCTGATCATCTTGGGCACGACCGGAGAGGGAAGCCTGCTTTCCACCCACGAGCGGCAAGTCTTCACGGCGGCAGTGCTCGAGGCCGTCCACGGCGAGCTGCCGGTGATGGCTGGCGTCGGCGCGATCGATACCCGCGCGGTGTGCGCGCAAGTTGCCGAACTGGACGGCTTTGATCTTGCCGGCTACCTGGTGCCGCCGCCCTGCTACCTGCGGCCCTCCGATGCGGGTATCGTGTGGCATTTCAATGAAGTGGCGCGCGCAACCGAACGCCCCCTGATGCTGTACAACGTGCCGAAGCGAACTGGCTGTGCGATGTCGCCTGCGCTGATCCGATCTCTGCTCGCGCAGCCGCAGATCTCGGCGGTCAAGGAGTGCGGCGCCGGCAATCTCGGGGTCCTTGTCAACGATCCGCATGTCACCGTGCTGTGCGGCGAGGATGCGGCCCTGCTGGATCACCTGCTTGCGGGAGGCGCCGGCGTGATCGCCGCGTCCTCGCATATTCGTCCGGACTTGTTCGTGCGCCTGCTGCATCTGGCACAGACAGGACGCTTCCGCGCGGCCCGCGCCTTGTTCGCGAAGCTCGCGCCGTTGATCTCGCTCATGTTCGCGGAGCCGAATCCGGCACCGGTGAAAGCTGCCCTGGCGCTCTCCGGCGTGATCTCCCCGGAAACCCGCCTGCCGTTGCAGCCGGCAAGTCCCGCGCTGGTCCAGAGGCTGGAAGAGGCCATGGCGCTGCTTCCTCCGCATACTGTTGCACGGGATGAGCATCTGGCGGCCTGAAGGCTGGCCATCCTTGCGATGGCGACGATGAAACCTCCTGTCCCACTCTTCGTCACCTGCACGGCGTGCGGGAACATCCACTCCGAAATCCTGCAGGATATGGTCTCGGGAAAGCTGCCTGAGCCGCTGGCTTGTCCCGCTTGCCACTGTGAGCTGAGCATCGACTGGGACTGGATTCACTGACTAGGCCGAGCAGCCGGAGCTCATCTTCACGGAGCGAAAAGGCGCCCGACGGGCGTAACGCCTGAAAACGGCAAGGACTGGCCATCAGCCCGTCCTTGCCCGACACGCCGGTCGCGGGCTGACTACGCCCTCACCTCACATCCGTCCCTTCCAGGGCACCAGGACCTTCGCCAGCTTGCGCATCAGCAGGTCGAACACGTAGGCGATCAGCCCGATCAGCACGATGCCCATGATCACCACGTCGGTACGCAGGAAGTTGGAGGCATTGAGCACCATCTGGCCAAGGCCGGCGGTGGCGGCCACCATTTCAGCGGCAACCAGGGTGGTCCAGCCGAAGCCGATGGCGATGCGCATCCCGGTCAGGATATCGGGCAGCGCGGCGGGGATCACCACATGGCGGACCACCTGCCACGGCGTGGCGCCCATCGAGTACGCCGCGTTGATCTGCTCGATGGTGACCGAGCGCACGCCGGCCTGGGCCGACATGGCCAGCGGCGCGAAGCAGGCCAGGAAGATCAGCAGCACCTTCGAGGTCTCGTCGATGCCGAACCAGATCACGATCAGCGGCAGGTAGGCCAGCGGCGGCAAGGGGCGGTAGAACTCGATCGGCGGATCGAACACGCCGCGTGCGATGCGCGACACCCCCATCATCACGCCGACCGGCACCGCCGTGACCACCGCCAGCCCGAAGGCGCCGAACACGCGCATCATGCTGGCCGCGAAATGCTCGGTCAGCGGCTGGCCGCCTTGCAGGTTGCCCTGCCAGGCATCGATAAAGGCGGTGACGATGGACTCAGGCGTGGGCAGGAACAGCGGCGGCAGCCAGCGCAGGTGGCTGGCGAGCCACCACAGTGCGAGCAGCAGCACCACGGTGATGGTGGAGATGCGTGAGCTTGACCCCTCGCCGGGCAGGCGGTAGCCCGAGACGGTCTTCATTTGCTGGCTGGCCCCGGCCGCGGCGGCTTTGGTGACGCGCGGCGTGGGTTCGATGCGTTGGACGGAAGCGGGCATCTCGTGTTCCTCAAGCGGTGGCATGGATCAGATCAATGATCTCTTCGCGATAGCGGATGAACTCCGGGTCGGCCTTGACTGCACGGGCGTCCCCGCATTCGATGAAGCGCCGCGCGAACGGCAGTTCATAGGTGTGCGCGATGCGGCCAGGCGACGGCGTCATGACAATCAGCCGCGTGGCCAGGAACAGCGCCTCTTCCACGCTGTGCGTGATAAAGAAGACGATCTTCTGTTCCTTGGCCCAGAGCTTGAGAATCAGCGCCTGGATCGATTCGCGCGTCAGCGCGTCGAGCGCGCCCAGCGGCTCGTCCATCAGCATCACCGCCGGATCACAGGCGAGCGCGCGGGCAATCCCGACGCGCTGCTGCATGCCGCCCGAGAGCTGATAGACCGGCTTGCCGGCGACATCTTCCAGCCCGACCGCGGCCAGCTTCTCATGCGCGACCCGCATCCGTTCGGCACGCGACACCCCACGCAGGCGCAACCCCAGCGCGACGTTGTCCGCCACGCTGAGCCACGGCATCAGGGCGTGCTTCTGGAACACCACGCCGCGTTCGGCACCCGGCCCGCGCACCACCTTGCCGGACAGCCGGATCTCGCCTTCCGAGGGTTCCATGAAGCCTGCGATGCACGACAGCAAGGTGGTCTTGCCGCAGCCCGAGGCACCGAGCGCCACGACGAAATCGCCGCGCTCCATGGTGAGGTTGACTTGCGACAGGGCCAGCGTTTTGGCGCCGCCCGCGACGCCGTAGTTGACACTGAGATTATCGATTTCAAGCTTGTACATGATGGGCTTCCGCAACAGGACTTTCGGGGCCGCGCGGGACTGGCTTGAGCGCGGCGGCCATCTTCAGCGCGATGGGCGCGGCGTCAGCGCAACGCCCGCTTTGCCCATTCCGCATTGACGCCCGGGCCATAGTCCGGCAGGACGGTCTGGATGGTGCCCTGCTCCTTGAGGAACTGCGCCGCGGACTGCAGCGCGCGCGCCGCGCCGCCGCCCAGCCAGCGCTCCGACACCTGCTCCTGCAGCGTGGGGAAGGCGTACAGCGCCATGCTCGCGGGTACCGTCTCGGGCTTGGCGCCAGACACCTTGGCCACCGCCTTCACCATGGGCGAATCGGGGGTCCAGGACGCCTTGTTCTTGCGGTAGTTTTCATCGGCGGCGGCCAGCACGCGCACCAGCTTGACCATGAACTCCGGGTTCTCACGGGCAAACTTCTTGTTGGCGATCATGCCGTCGAAGGTGGCCTTGCCGGTGTCGGCGGCGATCTGGCCGGAGGTCATCAGCACGGTGCCGGACTGCTTGAGCTTGGCCAGCACCGGGTCCCAGATAAAGGTGGCGTCGATGTCACCACGCTCCCAGGCGGCGGCTACTTCGGGCGGGCGCATGTTGACGATGCGGACGTCCTTCGGATTGATCCTGGCGCGCTCCAGCGCGACCAGCGTGTGGTAGTGCGTGGTCGACACGAAGGGCACGCCGACGCGCTTGCCCTTCAGGTCGGCGACGCTGGCGATCTTGCTGCCATTGCGCGCGACCATCGCCTCGGCCGCGTTGATATCGTCCAGGATCCAGAACAGTTCGACATCCAGCCCTTGCGACAGCGCCGACGCAATCGGCGAGGTGCCGGCCTCGCCAATGGCGATCTGGCCCGAAGCCATGGCGCGGATCACGTCCCCGCCGCCGCCGAACTGCCGGAACGAGACCGTGTAGCCGGTCTGCTTTTCCAGCTCCTTCATGTCCTGCGCGTAGCGCCAGGGCACCACCATGTCCTGGTAAGCAATTACTACATTCTTGCTCTGGGCGTGTGCGGCTGGCGCCAGCGCGGCCACCAGGGCGAAATACGTCGCTATCTGCTTGATCCACCGCATGGTTTTGCTCCTCGGAACGGGAAATATGTTTGGGGGTCACGGCTTTATAGGTGAGGGCCATTCCGGGCCTATAGGACCAGTTGCCCGGATTCGCTGGGACCAGAACGGTCCGCGCCGGCGCAGGCCGCGCCAGGCCGTGAAATGGGCTGGCGCGGGTCGGCGTCAATCATGGAAATCCTTAGCGGCCTCCGGCGAGGCCATGGTCGTGCCGGAGGCGCTTGCCGAGGCCGTCGATGGACTCAGTGCACGGCCTGGCGCCGCCCGCGGCAGTCAGGCGGTAAGGGAGAACCCGGAGTCGAAGGTCTGCCGCACATCGAGCCGCTGCTTGAGCAACCCAGCTTTCTGGTAGAAATCCGCCGTGCGCTGCTGCTCGGCGATCAGTTCGGCATCGATCTGCCGCCATTGCGTGTGCCGCCGCTCGAACTGCAGCCGTGCCGCCTGCGGCGGGATCCCGATGATGCGGGCGAGGGCCGCCGAGAACTCCGGCACGTGCTGGTAGGACCATTGCTGCGCACGCACCACCCGGCGCAGGAAGTCTTGCAGCACCGCGCGCTTGGCCGCCAGCGCGGCATCGGTGGCTGCCAGGTAGCTGAGGCCGGACCACAGCCCGCGTCCGCTGACCAGCACGCGCGCGTGGCCGCTGGTTTCCGCCATCGCGGTATAGGGTTCCCACGTCGCCCACGCGTCCACCGAGCCGCTGCTCAATGCGAGCTTGGCATCCGCCGGCGGCAGGAAGCGGAGGTTGGCGTCCTCCGGCTTCAGCCCCGCGGATTCCAGCGCCTTGAGCGTCACCAGGTGGCCGATCGAGCCACGGTTGGTGCCAATGCTCTTGCCTTTCAGGTCGGCCGCCTGCCGCAGCGGCGAGTCGGGCCGCACCAGGATTGCCGTGCCGTAGGGATCAGAGCGGTTGGCGCCGATCAGCTTGATCCGCGTGCCGGCAGCCAGCGCGAAGATCGCCGGGGCATCGCCGATCGGGCCGCTGTCGACCGCGCCCGCGTTCAGCGCCTCGGCAAGCGGTGCCGCGGCAGGGAACTCGGTCCATTGAATGTCGTAGTTCAGGCCGTCGAGCGCGTTGGCGGATTCGAGCAGCGCGCGCAGGCCGCCCTTCTGGTCGCCGGCTTTCAGGACCGGGCGCCCCTGCGCTTGTGCATTGCCGGTGGCGAACGTGGTGAAGGAAAGGATGGGGCCGGAGGCGAGCGCGGCCGTGGCGGCGGCGCCCTGGCGCAGGAACTGTCGTCGGGAAGCGGTCATGGCATTCGCGGGGAGATTGAAACCCACGAACCTACGCGCGCAGCACGCGAAAACCAACGAAGAAAACCGGCATTCCATATGCGTGGAGCATGCCGGACGGGACGTTCTTTGCGATGCTCAGGCGCGCGCCCGCACGCCAGGATGCTTCGTGTCCCTTTACTCTTTGCTCTCTTGTGCTTTCGCCCGGGTAGCCGCGGACGGTGCCTTCCTCTTCGACTTGCCCTGATTGAACGCAATCGCGGCACGGATGAGATTCTTCATGGCACGCGCATCAATCTTGTCGCCCTCGAAGAGATCGATCGCACGCCACTTGTTGCCGCCGAGGCCGGCGTTGAAGAGCTTGTCGGGATCCGGCAGGCTCGCCCCGTTGGTGAAGGTGATCTTCACCTTCTCCTTGTGCGCGTTGGCGACCGCGATCATGCCGTCGCGTGACCACACCGGGCTCCCCATCCATTTCCATTCCTCGATGATCTCGCCGTCGGCCTCGAGGATGGTCTTGCGGAGCTTCGCCAGCGTCTTGCCACGCCAGTCAGTGAGTCCTGCGATCAGCTCGTCGATACGTTCCGATGGATTCATGGATGCCTATTCCTCGAATTTTTCCCGCGCATGAGGCAGCTCGCGTCCGGCCATGACAGAGAGCGTTCCGGTCGATCCCTCGTTCGTTGCCCGATCCGCTTCAGCAGGTTAGCATAGCCCGATTGTCGTGCTTCAAGCACTGTCGTCAGCGGCTATGTCTGCCCTGGGCGACTTGGCCTGTCTGTCAGGTGGTCAGCGTGTATTCGATGGAGTGAAGGCAATGGCGAACCAACCATCCAGGAAGCCGGCGCACGCCGCAACGAAGACTCCGGCCAGGCGGGCCGCTGCCAGCCCGCCCCTGCTCGCAGGCGGCAACCCCCAGATCGCGAAGGCCGACGGAGATGCCCCCGTGCAGGCCTATATCGCCGCCATGCCGGGCTGGAAACAAGACGCCGGGCGCCGTCTCGACGCGCTCATCGAGCGCAACGTTCCCAACGTCCGCAAGGCAGTGAAGTGGAACTCGCCGTTCTATGGCATCGAGGGCCAGGGCTGGTTCCTCAGCTTCCATTGCATGACGAAGTACATCAAGGTGGCCTTCTTCCGTGGCATGTCGCTGCGCCCTGTTCCCCCTGTCGAATCCAAGGACAAGAACACACGCTACTTCCACATCCACGAAGACGCCGAGCTTGACGAGGCGCTGGTGGCAAGCTGGGTCCGGCAGGCATCGGAGCTGCCTGGCTGGGTTCCGTAAGCCCCCGCCCTCAGAACCACGCCGCAAGCGTCCCCAGCCCTTCGATCCCGGCGCTGACGCGGGTTCCGGCAGAGGCAAAGAGCAGCCCGGTGCAGGTGCCGGTGGTCACCACTTGCCCGGCTTTCAGCCCCGCCCCGCGCGCGGCGCAGTGGTTGGCCAGCCAGACCAGCAGCGCGCCGACATCAGGGCTCTGGTGCCCGCCGACGGTATGCGCCACGGTGCGCCGGCCGAAGCGCAGCGTGGCCTCCAGCGCGCCCAGGTGCAGCCACTCGCGCGCGAACGGCGTGGGGCGCCCCGTCACCAGTGCGCCATGGCTGAGCAGGTCGGCCAGCTGCGCATCGCTGCCGGCCCCGAGCCAGTCCTCCAGGCGGCTTTCCACGACTTCAATGGCAGGCACCACCAGCGCAAGCGCGGCCTCGATATCCCGGCGCTCATAAGGCCGGCCGCGCGGCGGCAGGCTGGCGCCGAGCACAAAGGCAACCTCCACCTCGATGCCGCGCAGGCGCCAGGCCGGCCCCCGCAGGCCCACGCCATCCGGCAGCAGGCCGGCCGCCGGCAGCGGCGCACAGGCGGGTTCCTGGCCCGGCCCCCTCGCACCAACCTTCCAGCCGCCAATCGGGCCGATCATGGCAAGCGTGGCATCCTGCACGGCGTAGCTGCCGCCATGCGCAAGCGGGTGCAACAGTGCCGGATCGACGCGCTCGCCGCGCGTACGCGCGACGCAGAGCATCTGCGCGAGCGCCGCCGGCGTACCTGGCGCAACCAGGGTCTTCATCGGCCCTGCCCGTCGAGCGGGAATCCCGGCGCCCTCGGGAAGGCCTGCTCGAACTGGCGCGCGATTGCCAGCAGCAACGCATCCTCGGCCGGCGCCGCCACCAGCTGGAGGCCAACCGGCAAGCCCTCTGCCTCGCCGCATGGCAACGAGATCGCGGGCAGGCCGGCAGCATTGGCGAATGCGGTGAACACCGCATGGCCACGCGGCCCGGCCTCGCGGCCTTCGATCACAGGCGGGTGCGACTGTGCGGCCGGCCATGGCAATGCCGCTGCGGCGGGCGTCAGCAGCAGGTCGTAGCGTGCGAACAGCAAGGAAAGCTCGCTGCGCAGACGCTCCACGGCCATCAGCAGATCAAACAGCTGCACGGCACGCAGGCCTGCGCCAGCCGATGCATTGGCCTGCGTGGCAGCACCGAACGTGCCCGCATCGAGCGGCGGGCAGAACGGCAGTTGCGCGCCGCCCTGCTCCACCAGCCAGGCCAGGCCGGCCTGCGACAACAGCGACCATTTGGCATTGGTCGCTTCAGCCAGATCGAACGCCTGCGCGGTATCCACCGTGTGGCCAAGTTCACGCAGCGCTTGCGCTGCCTGCCCGGTCAAGGCAGCGATGCGCGCATCCACCGGATGATCGCCGAACCGGGGCACGTGCAAGACCCGGCATGGCCGCGGCGGCATCTGCAGCGGCACGCCGGCAAAGCGCCGGGAATCGGGATCGCGCGGGTCGGGCTGGCCCAGCGCCTCGGCCATGGCCATCGCATCGGCCACGCAGCGGGCCAGCGGGCCGACCACTTCATAGCGCATGAAGATCTCTGGCAGCCCATCGCCGCGCGGCAGCCGGCCGGGCGACGGCTTGAAGCCCACCAGCCCGGTATGCGAGGCCGGGCGCCGGATCGAGCCGCCGCCGTCGGTGCCCAGCGCCAGCGGGCAGCAGCCCGATGCCACCGCCGCCACCGCGCCGCCGGAAGACCCGCCCGGCGTCAGGGCCGGCTGCCAGGGATTGCCGGTTGTGCCGAAGACGAGGTTGTCGGTATAGCCCTGCATGGCGAACTCCGGCACATTGGTCTTGCCGAAGATCAGCGCCCCGGCCGCGCGCAGGCGCGCCACCGGTAGTTCGTCGCGGTCCGGGACAAAGCCCGCCAGCGCGCGGCTGCCCCAATGCGTGGGCAGGCCGCGCACGTGCAGGTTGTCCTTGACGGTGACCGGCACGCCATCGAGCGCACCCAGCGGCTCGCCACGGCGCCAGCGCGCGGTGCTCTCCTGTGCCGCCGCCATGGCGCCTTCAGTATCGAATGCGATCACGGCGTTCAGCGCCGGATTGCAGTGCGCCGTGCGCGCCAGGCAGGACGCCAGCGCCTGTTGCGGCGTGAAGCGGCCGGTGGCGTAGCCGTCGGTGAGCGCATGTGCCGGCAGTTTCCAAAGCTCATCCATCGTCGTCTCCGCCGTCCTCAGTGTTCACTTGACCCCGACCAGCGGCCCGATGGTCTGCTTCCAGATGGCCGAGCATTGCGGGTAAGACTTGTCGCAGACCTCGGTCCAGGTCGGCAGCGAGACCGTGGTCAGCGCGTCGCGCACCAGCTGCAGGTCGGCCGGACGCACGGGCACCTCCTTCATGGCGAACTTCTTGCCGGTCTTGCACGGCTCTTTGCCGACGTTGCAGCGCGAGGCATCCTCGAACAACTCGCGCGAGTAGGACCAGGTATCGCGCTCGAAACGCTGGAAGGCCTCGGCCAGGCGCGTTTGCTGGTCGGGCGGCAGCGCGTTCCAGCGGCTGAGCTTGATGGCGTACGCATTCAGCGCGATCTGGAAGCCAACTGGCATGAAGTATGAGGTGACCTCGGGCCATCCCGCCGTGTTCGCCGAGCTCGGGCCGGTGATCGCGCAATCGGTGACGCCGCGCTCGAGCGCCTGCTGGGTCTCGCCGAAGGGGATCGTCACCGGAATGCCGCCGAGCTTCTCGATGAATTTGGCCAGGGACTGGTCATAGACGCGCACCTTCTTGCCCTTCAGGTCGGCCAGTCCGCCAATCGGCGACTTGCAGAACACCACCTGCGGCCCGAACGGCCAGATCCCGAGCAGCTTGGCGCCGTAGCGTTCCTGCAGGCGCTTGTCGAAGGCATTGCGGTAGGCATCCACGGCCTTGCTGGCCGAGCCGTAGTCGGTGCTCAGGCCAACGATGTCCGGCCCGAGGAAGAATGGCTCGTCGCGCGAGACCTGGGCCAGGCGCAGGCTGACGATGTCGAACAGCCCGGAGCGAAGCACGCGCAGGCCGTCTGAATCCTTGATGCCGAGCACATCCATCGGCTTGTAGTCGGCATCGATCGGCAGGCCGGTGTTCCTGGCGAAGTTCTCGAAAAAGGGCTGCTCCTTGTTCTGCTGGATCAGGCCGGTCGCGACGAGGTTGCCGGCTACACGCAGCTTCGTTTGCTGGGCTGGTTGAGCAGGCTGTGCCTGGGCAGTGCCCGGCAGCAGCACGGCGGCAACGCAGGCGACATGGGCGGCCGCGATCAGCGCGCCGGCGATTCGTTTGGCGTTCATGGGAGCTTCCTTGGAGGTCAATGCCCGAACATCAGGTTGGGCAGATAGGTGGCAATCGCCGGGAAATGGATCAGCACGGCGGTCATCACCACCATGGCGGCAAAGAACGGCAGCGTGCCCTGGAAGACTTCATTGATCGATCCTTCGCCGCGCACGCCCTGGATCACGTAGAGCGTCATGCCGATCGGCGGGCTGATCAGCGAGATCTCGCACATCAGCACCATGAACACGCCGAAGAACACGGGATCGATGCCGGCCGCCTGCACGATCGGGAAGACCACCGGGACCGTGCCGACCAGCATCGGCATGGTCTCCAGCGCGATGCCCAGCACCAGGTAGAGGGCTGCCAGCAGCCACAGCAACACTGCCGGCGACACGTCCACCTGCTTCATCAGGCCGGCCAGCGCCTGCGGCACCCCCAGCATGGAGAGCACGAAGTTCAGGTAGAGCGCGGCCACCAGGATCAGCGCGGTCATCGCGGTCAGGCGCAGCGTGGAGCGGAAGCAGTCGTGCAGCATGGCGACGCTGAGCTTGCCGTAGGCGGCCGCCACCGGCAGGCACACCAGCACGCCGAGCGCGGCGCTCTCGGTGACCGTGGCCCAGCCGGTGTAGATGCTGCCCATCACCACCGTGAACACCAGCAGCGGGCCCGCCAGGTGGCGCGAGTTGCTCAGCCTGGCGAGCAGCGGCACACGGGCCTCGCGCGGGCCGCCCGCCGCGGGCTTCCACAGGCAGATCAGCAGGATCGTGGCCAGGAACAGCACGGTCATGATGGCCCCGGGGAGCACGCCCGCCACATACAGCCGCGCCGCCGAAGTATTGGTCATCGAGCCGTAGATGATGAAGGCCACGCCGGGCGGGATCAGGTTGCCCAGGCTGGCGCCGGCCGCGATCGAGCCCAGCACCATGCGCTGGTCATAGCCGCGATTGCGGAAGGAAGGCAGCGCGACCGTGGAAATCGTCGCCGCGGTGGCCACCGATGACCCTGACACCGCCGAGAACAAGGCCGAGGCACCGATATTGGTATGGAGCAGGCCGCCCGGCAGGCGGTTCAGCCAGTCGCCGAGCGACTGGTACATCTTGTCCGTCGCGCCGCCGCGCATCAGGATCTCGCCCAGCAGGATATAGAGCGGGATCGACAGCAGCAGGTAGTCCTCGCCGGCTGCCCACAACTGTTCGCCCAATGCGTCGATCGCTGGCATGCCGAAATAGGCCAGCGCCCCGGCCACGCCCACCACCAGCATGCTGGTGGCCACATGGAAGCCAAGGAACATCAGCCCCAGCATCAGGCACAGCCCGAGCAGGATTTCAATGGGACCGATCATGCTGCCGCTCCTTCGCTCTTGCCTTCAGCGCTGCCCTGGCCTGCGCCATTGCCCTCAGCGGGCGCGGCGGCGACGCGGATGTCCGCCTCCGCCTCGATCTCCTCGGCCAGGGTCTGCGGCCCGAACTGGCTGTTCAGGCGGGCCCAGTCGCGCCGCACCAGCAGCTGCAGGGCGTGCCAGGCAGCGCAGGCCGCCACCAGTGCGAACAGGGCATAGCCGGCCAGCCACAGGGTCTGGGGCATCCACAGGGGCGTGGCAAGCGGCGTGGACGCGGTGCTGTGCAGGTCGATGGTGTCCACCAGCACATGGCCGGCGCGCCAGAGACAGAGTCCGGCCACCGCAGCCAGGCTCAGCATCGCCAGCAGGTTGAGCACGGCCCGCACCTTGACCGGAAAGCGCGTCAGCAGGAAGTCCACCCGGGTATGGCCGCGCCCGACCAGGGTGTAGGCAAAGCCGCACGCGCCAAGGATGGCGTAGGTATAGCCGCCGATTTCATCGATACCCTGCAAGCTGAAGCCACCCAGCTTGCGCCCGAGCATTTCGACGCAGGTCGCCACCGACAGCACGATCAGCCACCATCCGCACAGGATGGCTATACGGTCAATGCCGGCGGCAAGCCGTCGGCTCCAGGGGGTATCGGCAAGCAGGGTCTTCATGGTGCGGGGGCCGGTCGTGACATTGCTTCCATTGAAGCGCATGGCCAGACCCGCGCGGCGGCTTTCCCGCACGCCGGAACTTCTTGAATAAACCCTTAAGAATCAACAGCTTTCCGGCGCGCCCGCGTGGAAAGGCAAGGACGCTGCGGGCACTGGCATCGGGCAGGGCACGCGGGTGCAGCGCCCGCCGTAGGCTGCGCTGATCTCTGTGGCAGCCCAACGCACCCAGGCGCCAAGCTCATCGAAACGGGCACGCACGATGCGCTGGCTGGAACCGGCCAGCGAGACCGCGGCGAAGGGCCGGCCGTGCTCGTCACAAATCGCGGCGGCAATGCAGCACAGGCCGACCGCATTCTGCTCGTCGTCCACCGCATAGCCGCGCCGGCGCACTTCGGCCAGGGTCTCATGCAGGCGCGAGGGGCGCGCAATGGTGTTGTTGGTCAGGCGCGGCAAGCCAAAGGTGCGCAGGTATTGCAGCACGTCGGGTTCGCTCTTGGCTGCCAGCACCGCCTGGCCCATGGCCGTGCCATGCAGCGGCGCACGCTGGCCCGGCCTGGCCAGCGCGCGGCTGCCGTGGGGGCCCTCTGCCTGGCAGGCGAAAACAATCTGCCCGTCGCTGGCCACGCCCAGGTTGACGGTCTCCCCGGACAGCGCGCTCAACCGTTGCATCACCGGCAGGGCAAGTTCGCTGATGCGGCGCCGGCGGGCGAAAGCGGCACCCACCGAGAAGCAACGCACGCCCACGTACCACAGGCTGCGCTCGCGATCGAACTGGACAAACTGGCGCTGCTCCAGAGTGGTCAGCAGGCGATGGACGGTCGACGTAGACAGGCCGCTGCGTGCCGCCAGATCCACCAGCCGGTAGCCCTCGTCGTCATCGGACAACAGCTCGATCAACTGGAGCGCGCGCGTCAGGGACTGCACCGTGCTGTCGCCGTCCCGGCATTCCCGCCCTTCCCGTGACGGAGGGTCGGCGCTGGCGGCAGGCGCCACCGCCCGTGTTGCGGCTTCCTTCCTGGCCTCCCTTGTCCTGGTCGTGGTGCCTGCCATGTGAGTCCCCTTGCTTGCGTTGCCGCACGCGGACGCAAGTTCCGGGCCACTGCCCGGTCACGGGCCTGGCCCACGCCGGACATGGGCATGCGGTCAGCCCGCACCGCCGCCGTGCCACATGCACTCGCTCCGCCCCGCCCTTCGCCCGACTTTAGTGCACAAAATTGTGTACAACCATGATGGAAGCCATTAAGAATATCTCGCCCAACGGCCGAAACACGAAGAGGGAAATCCCTTGTTTTCTTGTGCTGGCTCTTGTGGGCGGCCCGTTTTAACCTGTATACAATATTTCCAGCCGTTGCCTGGCATCCGGATTGCCTTCACCAGCATCCCGGATGCGGGCAAAAAGGCGCCACTTCTCCACCTATCGAGCAGATAACGTTGACGACCCAGCAAAGCATGGCCGCAAAAGCAGAGGCGCCTTCCATTGCGGAACGCATCAGCCAGGCCATCATGGAGCACCGCGTTGCGCCTGGCATGAAGCTGGCCGAGGAACGGCTCGCACTGGCTTTTCGCGTCAGCCGCACGAAGATACGGCAGGCCTTGACGGTCCTGGCCAAGGAAGGACTGGTGCAGCTGCATCCGAACCGCGGTGCCTATGTCACCAGTCCGTCGGTACAGGAAGCACAAGACTTGTTCGCGGCGCGCCGCGTGGTCGAACGTGACATTGTCTGCAATGTGGTCGCGCGCGCTGGCAAGGCCGGGCTACGCCGCCTGCGCCAACACCTGGCCAAGGAGGCCCGCGCCCGCGCGGATAACGATCATCGCACCCTGATCAAGCTCACGGGCGAATTCCACATGCTGCTGGCAGAGCTGGGCGGCAACAGTTTTTTCATCAAGCTGATGGGGGAGCTTTGCCCGCTCACCTGCCTGATCATCGCGCTCTACAACGCACCGAACGCACCGGCTTGCCCGGATGACGAGCACTCCGGCATCGTCGATGCGATCGAGGCTGGCGATGCCGCTACCGCCTGCGCGCGGATGCTTGCGCACCTGGATCACGTGGAACGCGAACTGAACCTCGGGCCGCGCGACAAGGGGGATGTCGACTGGGAGGCGGTGTTCGGCTGATGGCGCAGGCAGCCGGCCGCGCATCACACGGTGTTGCAGAAGACCTCGGTCAGCGTGTTCCCGACGACCGACCATGCGCCTCCCCCTCAGTCAATGGCTCCCGCGGCCGCCCGCCTTCAGACTGCCAGGCGCTCCACCGCCCTCTGACGCCTGACCATCCCCAACGAGAACATCGACAACCCTGCGACCAGTGCCGGCACGCCGATCAGTGCAAACAACGCCGGCATCCCCAACCCCATCGACAGCATCGTCGCCCCGCCGACCGACCCCACCACCGACCCCATCCGGCCAACGCCGTTGGCCCAGCTCACGCCTGTGGCACGGCAGTCGGTCGGATAGAAGCTGGCTGACAGCGCATTCGCACCCACCTGCGACCCTGAGACGCAGAAGCCCGCAAGGAACACCGCCATGCCCGCAGCCACCGGCTCGGAAGCAACGCTGCCCACCGCCGCGATGCCAAGCGCCGCCAGTGAGTAGCTGGACGCCAGCACATAGTGCGGATTGATCCGGTCCATCAGCCAACCCAGCGCAATCGCCCCCACCGTCCCGCCGACCTGGAACATGGTTGTCACCAGCGCGGCCGTGCGCAGCGAATGGCCCGCGGTGCGCAGCAGCGTCGGCAGCCAGCTGGACAGCAGGTAGATCACCAGCAGGCTCATGAAGAACGTCAGCCAGAACAGCAGCGTGCCCCGCAGCAGCTCGGGCCGGAACAGGTGCCGCACGGGCGAGCTGGTGCTGCGCTGTTCGCCGACCACGAAGGTGGCGTCGCGCAGGTCGGCTTGCGGCGCGATCTTCTGCAGCGTGGCGACGATGCGTTCGCGCTGCTTGCCGGCCAGCACGAGGTAGCGCACCGATTCCGGCAGCAGCCACAGCAGCAGCGCCGCCAGCACCAGCGGCATGACCCCGCCGGCCACCAGCACCGAGCGCCAGCCAAAGGCATCGATCAGCCCGGCGGAAGCCAGGCCGCCGAAAGCCGAGCCCAGCGTGAAGCCGCAAAACATGGTCGTGACCAGGAACGAGCGCCGCTTTTCCGGACAGAACTCCGAGGTCAGCGTGATGGCGTTGGGCATGGCTCCGCCCAGGCCCAGGCCGGTCAGGAAGCGCAGCAGCACCAGCATCCACAGGTCCTGCGACCAGGCCGAGGCCAGGCTGGCGGCACCGAAGAACAGCACCGACAGCACCAGCACGCCCTTGCGGCCGAAGCGGTCGGCCAGCGGGCCGAAGAGGAAGGCGCCGACCATCAGGCCGCCGAGTCCGGCGCCGAACAGCGGCGCCAGCTGGGCCGGCGTCAGCTGCCATTCCGCGCGGATGGCTGGTGCGATGAAGCCGATCGCCGCGGTATCGAAGCCATCGACCGCAACGATCAGGAAGCACAGCACGACGATGCTCACCTGGAACGCCGACAGCGGCTGGCGGTCGATGAACGCGGTGACGTTCAGGGGTTGGCTGGCAGGCATGGTGGTCTCCTCCTTGATGCCAGGATTAGGGGCGAGTCACGTCCGGCTGCCTTATGCGCGGCCGCCAGATCGACGGATTGACTGCGAAGAAAAGCTGCGACAGCGGCTTACAGCCACGGCGTGGGGCTCAGGCACTGGTCGGCACGCCAGCCATGCAGCCACTGCAGCGCGTCGTAGAACTGCGCCTGCGTGCGGCCAGTCCACAGGCTGTTGCGCACCAGGCGGTCCACACCCTTGGCGTGGTAGACGCGGCCCATGTCGCGCGCGGCGTACAGCACGCGCGCGGTACGCGGGATGCGGGCCTGCTCGTACAGCTTGAATGCTGCCTCGTAGTCGCCGCCGGCGGCCTGCACCGCGGCGCCCAGCGTGACTGCGTCTTCCAGCGCCTGGCAGGCGCCCTGGGCCACGTATTGGGTCATCGGGTGTGCGGCATCGCCCAGGATGGTGGCGCGGCCGAAGCTCCAGCGCTCGACCGGGTCGCGGTCGGCGGTGGCCCAGCGCTTCCAGGAAGTGGGCCGGTCCAGCATCTGGTGTGGCAGCGGATGGATGCCTTCGAAGTACGACAGCACTTCCGCCTTGCTGCCGTCGCGCACGCCCCAGGTTTCCTGCTCGCGGCTGTGGAAGGTCACCACCAAGTTGTACTGCTGGCCGCCGCGCAGCGGGTAGTGGACCAGGTGGCAGTGCGGGCCGGCCCACACCACCGGTGCATTGACCTGCAGGTCCTGCGGCATGTCGGCGACGTCGACCACGGCGCGGTAGACCACATGGCCGGTGACGCGGGGCTCATCGCCGATCAATGCCTGGCGGATGGCGGACTTGACGCCGTCGCAGCCGATCACCGCGTCGCCATGGTGATGCTCGCCGTGCTGGTCGATCACGGTCACACCCTTGTCGTCCTGCAGTAACCGCTCCACGCGCGTGCTCGTGCGAAAAGTGATCAGCGGATGGTCCTGCACCGCCTCCAGGATCGACACGTGGATATCAGCGCGATGGATCACCGCATAGGGGTTGCCGAAGCGTTCACGATACGCCTGCCCAACGTCAACCTCGGCGATCACGCTGGTATCGATCGCATCGCGCAGGCTGAGGTAGTCGGTAAAGACAGCCCGGCTGCGCGCAGCTTCGCCTACGCCCAGCGCATCCAGTGCGGCAAAGGCGTTGGCGGCCAGCTGGATGCCCGCGCCGATCTCGCCGATCTGCTCGGCCTGTTCCAGCAGTTCGATGCGGATGCCCTGGCGTGCGAGCGCCAGCGCAGCGGCGAGGCCGCCGATGCCGCCGCCGATGATGAGGACCTTGCCGGTCGCGTTGTTGGTACTGCTCATGCTTGTCTCCTGGCCTGCGTGGTGGCGTCAGGCGGTGTAGTCGGGCTGGTGCGCTGGCGCGGCCTGGGCAAAGGCGGGATGGACGCTGGCGTGTGCGTAGACCGCCATCGCGCGCTGGTACCGGCTCAGGTCGCAGCCCATGCGCAGGGCGTTGGCAACTTGCGGCACCAGCGTGACGTCAGCGAGCGTCGGCGCATCGCCGAAGCACCACCTGCCATGCCCGTGCTGCGCCAGCAGGCGCTCCACGCCGGCCATGCCTTCATCGATCCAGTGGCGGTACCAGGCATCCTTCTGCTCGGGCGTGACCTTCAGCACGTCCTGCAGGTAGCGCAGCACGCGCAGGTTGTTGACCGGGTGGATGTCGCAGCCGATCAGCGTGGCCAGTTCCAGCACCCGCGCGCGCTGCACCGGGTCTTGCGGCAGCAGGCGCGGCACCGGCTGGAGCGCGTCCAGGTAGTCGATGATCGCGAACGACTGTCCGAGCGCAAAACTGCCATCCACCAGCGCGGGCACGGTCGCGGACGGGTTGATGCTTCCGACATATTCCGGCTCGCGGTGCTGGCCGGTGCGGATATTGACCGGCAGGTAGTCGTACGGCAGGCCCTTGAGGGCCAGCGCGATGCGCACCCGGTAGGACGTGGAGCTGTTGAAGAAACTATAGAGCTGCATGATCGGTAATGCCTGTGCTGCGATTCAGAGGTTCAGACCACGCGCACGGCCAGTTCGCCGAGGCCGTCCACGCCCGTGACCATGGTCTCGCCGGCCTTGACCGCGCCCACGCCTTCCGGTGTGCCGGTAAAGATCACATCGCCCGGTTCCAGGCGGAAGAACTGCGACAGGTAGGCCACCGTCTCTGCTACCGACCAGATCAGGTGCGACACGTCGCTGCGCTGCTTCGTGTCACCGTTGACGGTCAGCCAGATGCCGGCCTGCTGCGGATGCCCGATCTCGCTGGCGCGGTGGATCGGGGCGACCGGCGCCGAGGCATCGAAGGCCTTGCCGATTTCCCAGGGGCGGCCCATTTCGCGCATCTTCATCTGCAGGTCGCGGCGGGTCATGTCGAGGCCGACGGCATAGCCCCAGACGTGTTCGAGTGCCTGTTCGACCGGGATATCCGAACCAGCCTTGCCGATCACGGCCACCAGCTCGGCCTCGTAGTGGTAGTTCTGCGTCTGCGCCGGATACGGCAGGTCCAGCGTGGTACCTGCCTGCACCGGGACGATCGCGTCCGCCGGCTTGCAGAAGAAGAACGGCGGCTCGCGGTCGGGATCGAAGCCCATCTCGCGCGCATGGGCGGCGTAGTTGCGGCCCACGCAATAGACGCGGCGCACGGCGAACTGGTCGTCGCTGCCGGCAACGGGGATGGAAACGGTGGCGGGGGGCGTGAAGACGTAGGACATGGTTCGAGGTTTCCGGAAGTCGTCAGGTAAGCGGGAGCCTCAGGCGGTGCGCGCAGGCACCGCCCGGGGCAGGTCGGATCAGGGTCGCGAGACGCTCAGGTGCGCGCTTCGCGCAGCAGGTTCATCGCGGACAGCACGGGCCGGTCGGAATAGCTGAACAGCACCGCGTCTTCCAGCGCGCCCAGCTGCACCGGCGCCCACGACGGGGCCACGAAGGTGTCGCGCGGCTCGAACTGGAACTGGTCGTCGCCGATGCGCACCGTGCCGCGCCCTTCCACCACGCTGTAGACGGTGGCGTCGGTGCTGCGGTAGGTCTTTCCCTGGAAGCCCGCCGGCAGGTACTGCATGAAGGTGGCGATGGTCGGCATCGGCCAGCCGCCGGTGGCCGGGTTGATATAGCGCAGCTTGACGCCGTCCCAGGCATCGAGCTCGCCGTTGCGGTAGAGCTGGTCCAGCGCCTCGCGCGAGCGCTCGTACGGGTAGCTGAAGACCGGCGAAGTGGGATCGGTCACGCGGTGCCGCACCGGCACCATGTTATGGCCGAAGCGGGCAAAGCTGTCGCCCTCGACGCGGGTCACGGGCTGCTGGGCTTGCGGGTAGTTCTCGGCAAACCCGGCATCGAACTGCTGCACCAGCGGAATATCCAGCCCGTCCAGCCACACCACCGGCTCGCCGCCGTCCTCGACGGCGGGGTTGCCATGGTCATGCCAGGTCCACGACGGCGTGATGATGAAGTCGCCGGGATGCATGGTGGTGCGCTCGCCGTTGACCGCGGTCCAGGCGCCCTTGCCTTCCACGATAAAGCGCAGCGCGGACTGGGTATGGCGGTGGCTGGGCGCAATTTCGCCCGGCAGGATCAGCTGCAGGCCGGCGTACAGCGTGGAGGTGATGCTCGACTTGCCGGGAATGCCCGGGTTCTCCAGCACCAGCACGCGGCGCACCGCTTCCTCGGCGCTGATGACGCCGCCGGCCTGCATCACCAGCGGGCGGATCTGGGCGTACTTCCAGATGGCGGGAACGATCTGCGGCCGCGGTTGCGGCGGCACCAGCGCGTGCAGCGACTCCCACAGCGGGGTCATGTGGCTGCGGCCGATTTCTTCGTAATAGGCCACGCGGGCCGGGTCTGGGGTGTGTTCGGACATGCTGTCTCCGTGACTTTTGCAGGTGCTTTGGGGAGCGCTCTTTGCGGGTGCCTGTGTCGATGCGCACCGTCTTGTTGTCGTTATACGCCCGGCCCTATAAGATTTGAAATGAACTTTTCATCTTATCGATACGTTTTTTTATATAGGTAGCTTCATGGACTGGACCCAGAGATTGCGGCTGCGCAACCTGCAGATGCTGCTGAGCCTGGCCGAGACCGGCAATATGAGCCAGTCGGCGGCCATGCTGAACACGACCCAGCCGGGACTTTCCAAATGGCTGAAGGACCTTGAGGACGATATCGGGCTGCCCCTGTTCGAGCGCCAGGCGCGCGGGCTGCGGCCCACGCCCTACGGCGAGTCGCTGATCGAGCACGCCCGCCGGATCGAGGCCCAGCTGGATACCGCGCGCGACGACCTGCAGGCCATGCGCGACGGCGGCAGCGGGATCGTGGTGGTGGGTACGTCGGGCGCGTCGTCGGCGGATACCGTGCCGCTGGCAGCGCTGCAATTGCTGCAGCAGATGCCCCGCGCCAGCGTGCGGCTGGTGGAAACGACCATGGACCGGCTCATGAGCCAGCTGGCGCACAGCGAGCTGGATATCGTGGTGGGCCGCTCGGCGCCCGAGCTGCAGGACGCGCACATGCGCACCGAATCGCTCTACATGGAGCCGATCCACTTCGTCGCCCGGCCACGCCACCCGCTGCTTCAAGGCGGGCGCATCGGCTGGGACGACCTGTATCGCCACCGCTGGGTGGTGTGGCCGCGCGGCACGCCCATCCGCAACGCGCTGGAAGGCGCGCTGGCCAGCGCCGAGCGTGCCCTGCCGGCCGATTGCGTGGAGAGCAATTCCACTGTGCTGAATCTCACGCTACTCAACAACAGCGACATGATCGGCCTGGCCTCGCACCGCACCGCGCGCAGGCTGGAAGAGCTGGGCGCGCTGCGCATCGTGCCGCTGCGGCTGGCGGGGTTCGGCTCGGTGTCGATGTACTGGCGTGACGACGCGCAGTCTCGCGCGGCGGTCATGGCCATGCTGGATTGCCTGCGGCGGGCGGCGGGGGCACCGCAGGTGCCGGCGGAAACGCCGGCCTAGTCCAGATCGGGAGACTCTGCCGGCCTCTGCCGGCGTGGCTCAGCGGCTGACCGCGCGCTGGATCGCGAGCGCAGCGGCCACCATGGCCTCGGCGGATTCCAGCGCCCGGGCCGGATCGTCGCGCTTGCGCACCGCGGCTGCGCTGGTCGCACGCGCGGCGCCGTCCGGGCTGGCGGAGAACTTCACCACCGTCAGCCCCCTGGCCGGATTGATATAGATCTTCTGTCCGAAGCGCCCGCTGGCCTCGATGCTGCCGTCGCCGTCGTTGCGCTGGAACCAGTAGTTGCGGTAGCCATAGCCGTCGCGGCCCGGCATGGTGTTGCCGCGCGCAAATCGGGCCTGGTTGCCGGCCGGCTGCAGCGCAATGCGCACCGCCGCCGGCGAGATCCCGCCCGAGGCGTCGCCCGCGGCCGCCCGGCGCACGGCCTCGGCAAAGCGGGCGGCGTCGCGCAGCGTGGAATTCATGCCACCGCTGGCCATTTCCGTGCCCTGGCGGTCCACCTGGGTGTAGGCATCATCGTCGGCAAAGCGGGCCCACAGCCGCTCGGTCACCAGTTGCGCCCAGCTCTTGCCGGTGATGCGTCGCAGCGCCCATGCTACCGCTTCCGGCGAGCCGTTCTGGTAGTACCAGACGCCGCCATCGTCGCGCCCGCCGGTGGCGTGGACGACCTTGAGGAAGTCATAGATGGTGTCCGGCGCCTCCGCCTTGCGCGGCACGATCCCCACCGCCCCGAACAGCGCCAGGTCCGGCGGCAGCCCCTCCGGGTAGCCCACCGGCACCTCCATATCCAGGTTCTGCTGTACCGTGGCCTCGCCGAACGGATTGCCGGCCAGTTCCGGCACATACTGCGCCAGCCGGGCCTGCGGATCGAGCTTGCCCTCCTCGACCAGCATGGCGGCCAGCAGCCCGGTGACGGACTTGGTCATCGAGGCCCAGATATGCGGCTGGTAAGGACCAAAGCCCGCGAGGTAGCGCTCATAGACGACCTTGCCCTGGTGCAGCACGATAAAGCCGTCGGTATGGGTGTCGCGCAGGTAGTCGGCCAGTCGGACCGTCTTGCCGGCCACGGCAAAGGTGGTGCCGTCCAGTTCCGTGCCGGGCTGGCCGGCCAGGGCCAGCGGCTGGCTGGCATGCCGGATGCCCGCCGTCGGCGACATCTCGCGCGCATGCCGGAACGCCCAGCGCATATACGGCGGACGCAGCCCGCTGCC
Organism: Cupriavidus necator; assembly: GCF_016127575.1. Lineage (NCBI taxonomy): Bacteria > Pseudomonadati > Pseudomonadota > Betaproteobacteria > Burkholderiales > Burkholderiaceae > Cupriavidus > Cupriavidus necator. Next base: position 913,506 of record NZ_CP066019.1, on the reverse strand, counting down.
GCGGCTGACCTGCTTGTCGGGCGGCGGCGGAAAGCCCTGCATGACCTCGTCCTCGGCAACGGCCAAAGGCTGGCCGGTGCCCTGCGCCAGCGCAACGCTCATCGGCGCCACCAGCAGCGCCACGGCCAGCCACACCCGACTGCGTCCGAATCCCGTCCTGCGCGACACTGTTTGCGCTTGCATGCTGTCTCCATTCCTGTCCAGGCGGTTGCACGCACGGTGCGCCGCCTTGTATGCATGAGGTGCAAGCCCGCATGGTGCAGGCCGCGGGCGCCATCTTGGAGGAAGCGGATTCCGACCACAATGATGCATTCGGAATAGAGCCATAACCCGGTGGAATGTCAGGCATCGAAGCCGCATAATGGCGAAACCCCTTCCTCTCCGATGTCTGCCATGCAGCTTCCCGACGCCCGCGTCCGTGACCTGCTCCGCCATCCGGGGCGCTTTGCCTGGCACACGCTCAGGCAGTTCCGCGCCAACCAGGGGCTGCTGCTGGCCGGCGCGGTGGCCTACTACGCGCTGCTGTCGATCGTGCCGCTGCTGATCCTGATGATCATTGCCCTGTCGCACGTGATCGAACCAGACCTGCTGTTGTCCACGCTCGCGCGCTACCTGGAGTGGGTGGTGCCGGGGCAGTCCAGGGCGCTGATCACCGAGCTTGCCGCCTTCCTGCGCAACCGTGGCACGATCGGCTGGGTGCTGCTGGTCACCATGCTGTTCTTCAGTTCGCTCGCCTTCACCGTGCTGGAGAATGCCATGTCGGTCATCTTCGAGCACCGCGTGGCGATCCGGCGCCGGCATTTCCTGGTCTCGGCGCTGCTGCCCTACTGCTATATCGCGGTACTTAGCGTGGGCCTGCTGCTGGTCACGGTGGTGTCAGGCGGCCTGCTCGCCATCGGCGAACGGCATGTGGAAGTGCTGGGCCGCGACTGGTCGCTGGACCGGCTCTCGACCGGCCTGCTCTACCTGCTCGGCTTCATTGGCGAGGTGCTGATGCTGACCTCGATCTACATGGTGATGCCGGTTGGCAGGCTGTCGCTGCGGCATGCGCTGAGCGGCGCGTTGGTTGCGGCCGTGCTGTGGGAAATCTCCCGCCATGTGCTGGCGTGGTACTTCACCACGCTGTCGCAAGTGAGCCGGGTCTATGGTTCGCTGACCACGGCGATCGTGGTGCTGCTGAGCCTGGAGATCGCGGCGACCTTGCTGCTGTTTGGGGCGCAGGTGATTGCGGAGTTCGAGCGTGGCGGCTGGGAAGGAAGGCCGGCGCATGCGGAACCGGAAGAATTCCACACCTGAGCGGCGCCGCAGCGACGCCGTTCGCGCGCCCGCTCAGGCGAGCGCCCGATCGAGGCAGGCGCGGATACGCCTCTCCTCCTCCGCACCGAAGGCACCGATCAGGACCATTGCAGACCCTGCCGCATCGCCTTGCGCCATCGGACTCAGCCGCATGCGGCCCGCGACCACATGCAGTTCGTGCAGGCGCGGATCGGCTGCCAGCCTGACCATGCCCTTCGCGCGCAGCAGCCGCACCGGCAGCGCCTTCAGCGCCTGCCGCAGCAGCGCCTTGTCGAAGTCGCGGCCGGTCTGGTATGAAATGCTGCGGATGCCGGCGGGCACGGTGCCGACGGCTCGCCGCCAGTGCCCGCCCGCCTGCAGCACGGCATCGGCATGTGGTTCCGGCGGGGCGGCGTCGACAAAGACCGACAAGGGCACCTCGCCCTCGCATGCGGTCAGCACCGCGGCATGCGGCGCGATGGCGTCGACCGTGGCGGCAGCCATTGCCAGCGCATCCGCATCGGCAAGATCTGCCTTGGTCAGCACCACTACCGAGGCCCCCGCGATCTGTTGCCGCACCATGTCGCCCACCAGCGGATCGTGCAGGTTGTGGCCGACCTCGGTCACGTCCACGGCCACCGCCACGGCATTGAGCACAAAGGCCCGATCCAGCAAGCCGACCTGAGCAATGCGCTGCGGGTCCGAGACGCCGCTGGCCTCGATCACCAGCAAGTCCGGCCGCTGCTCCCGCGCTGCGATGGCCACCAGCGCCTCGGCCAGCCGGCCGCCAATCGAGCAGCAGATGCAGCCGTTCTCCAGCTGGATCACGTCGTCGCTGCGCGTGCGGATCAGCGCGGCATCGATATTGATCTCGCCGAAATCGTTGACCAGCACCGCGATGCGGCGCCCCTGCGCGTTGGCCAGCAGGCGGTTGAGCAAGGTGGTCTTGCCGGCGCCAAGGTACCCGCCGACCACCACCAGCGGGACCGGAGCCCGCGCGTTCATCGTGCCGGCGCCGCGAACACGCGCCCGCCCAGCACCGTGCCCCAGACACGCACATCCTTCAGGCGCTCTGGAGCCACCTCGGTCGGGTCATCTTCCAGCACGGCAAAGTCTGCCAGCTTGCCGGGCGCGATGCTGCCGATGCGGTGATCGAGCTTCAGCGTATAGGCCGCACCCATGGTGATGGCATACAGCGCGTCGGCGGCCGGCAGGCGCTCAGCTTCGCCCAGCACGCGGCCGGAAGCGGTCTGGCGCTGCACCGCGCACCACGCCGTAAAGAGCGGGTTCAGCGGTGTGATCGGCGCATCGGAATGGATCGCGAACGGAATCCCCAGCCGCCGCGCCGTGCCCGCCGGGTTCATGCGCGCGGCCCGCGCCGGTCCCACGGTCTGGCCGGCATGCGCATCGCCCCAGTAGTACAGGTGGTTGGAGAAGAAGTTGATGCACAGGCCCAGCCGCGCCGCGTGCGCCAGCTGTGCCTCGTCCGCCAGCTGGCAGTGCTGCAGCGTATGGCGATGGTCCGCGCGCGGATGGCGCGACAGCATGGCTTCCAGCACGTCCAGCACCACTTGCGTCGCCTCGTCGCCATTGGTGTGGATATGCAGCGGCAGGCCGGCCAGGTGGAATGGCGTGAAGGCGTCGAGCAGTTGCTCCGGCGGGATCAGCCACAAGCCATTGGCCTGGCCCCCGGCATACCCCGGCGCGCGCAAGCGCGCGGTAAAGCCCTGGATCGAGCCGTCGACGATGAACTTGACCGGACCGAAGTGCAGCTTGTCGGTGCCGGCCGCCGCCGCGGCCTGCACGCGGGCGGGGCCGCCCTGCGCATTGCGCTGCGGCGAGAACGCCGGAACGATGCGCAGCGGGAAGCCGGGGTCGGCAGTGACCGCCTGCAGCGTCTCCAGCCCCTTGGGCGACAGGTCGTTGACCAGATCCGTCGCCGTGGTCACGCCCGCCAGTTGCGCCACGCGGCCGAAGCGGCGCACCGCGTCGGCATTCTCGGCCGCCGCCAGCGACAGGCCGCTGCCAAGCACGCGCTGCACCGGGAACATCGCCGCGAATTCCTGCAGCTCGCCGGTGGGCAAGCCCCGCGCGTCCTTGTGCACGCCGTCGATATCGGTGTCCTCGTCGATGCCGGCCCGCGCCAGCATCGCGGAATTGACGTTCATCAGATGCACGCTGGCATGCATCACCACGATGGGCCGCGTGGCCGAGACGCGATCCAGCTCGCGCACCGACAGCCGGCTGGCGCCGAAATAGATCGGGTCGAAGCCCCAGGCCAGCAGCGGTGTGTCCGGGTCATGCATCTGGCTTGCCGCGCCCGCCAGGCGATCGATCACCTGCTCCAGCGTGCGCAGGCCGCGCCACAGCTTGCCGTCCGGATCGCGGCGGTCGAAGTAGCCGACGTAAACCGCATCCCACATCGCGCCTTCCATCAGGTGGCAATGGCCTTCCACCAGCCCGGGCATCAGCACCTTGCCACGGAAGGTATCGACCTGCACCGCATCCGGCCAGCCGGCCATCTCGGCGGCGCCGCCCACGGCAAGGATCCTGCCGTCGCGCACCGCGACATGTGTCGCCTCGGGCTGGCCGGCTTCCATCGTGAGGATCTTGCGCGCCACGAATACCTGCGTGCGCGCCGTGTCGTCTTGTGTCATGGATTGCATGATTCCGGTCATTCACGCCGCCTGCACGCGGGCCAGTCGGGGCGTGTAGTTCACCAGCGCGGTCACCAGCAGGTTGACGCCCAGGCTGACCAGCCCGAGGTTGATGCCGCCGAAGTCGACCTGCTGCACATACAGCGCGATCGCCAGTGCCTGGCCGGTGACGATGCCGAGCGCAATCGCCAGCGGACGCACCTTCAGCGAGAACAGGATCACCAGCACGCCAGGGAAGAACTGCGTCACGCCGTAGTAGGTGGTATTGATCAGCGTCAGCATCAGGTTCGGCGTGGCCAGTGTCATGGCGATCGACAGCACCAGGTAGATCACAATCACCACCTTGGCGCCCTGCTTCTGGCGCGCCTCGGGCATGCCCGGCAGCAGGTTGCGCGTGACGATGGGGCCGATCGCCAGGCAGATGCCGGCCAGCACCAGCAGTCCCGACAGCGCCGCGCCGGCGGTCACCAGTCCGAGCAGCCAGTCCGGCAACAGCCGCACCGCGGCCGCGAAGAAGGCCTCGTTGGGGGAGGCGAGCTGCAGGTTCTGGCTGATCGCGTAGTACGACGCCAGCACCAGGAACGGATACATCAGCATGTACAGCGGCATCGCCACCTGCGTGCGCCGGATGGTGTTGGCGCTCTTGGCCGTGAAGAAGTTCTGCACCGCGAACGGCATCACGTAGAAGCCCAGCGCCTGGAACAGCATGGTGCTCATCGAGAAGCGCAGCTGGGTGTCATTCATCTGGTTGCTGACCTGCATGCTGGCGGCATGGAACACTTCGCCCACGCCCGCCTTCCAGCCCACCGCAACGCCGGTGACGACGATCGCCACCACCATCAGGATGTCCTTGAGGATGGCGATATAGGCCGATGCGCGCACGCCGGAGATGGCAATGTAGGTAAAGGCCAGTGCCGCCGAGATCATCACCAGGTACACCGGCTCGAACTCCCAGCCCAGCCCCTTGAGCGCCGCCACCAGCCCGGTGAACTGCAGCTGGCCCCAGGGCAGCAGGAACAGGATCGCCGAGCCCGCCACGATCAGCTCCAGCGCACGGCTGCCATAGTGGCCCTTGAACAGGTCTGGCAGCGTGATCGCGTTATAGCGCGCGCCCGCCTGCCAGATCTTGGGCCCGAGGAAATAGCCGAGCGGATACGCCAGCAGGATGTAGCCGAGGAACCAGACCCCGTAGGTCGGTCCCTTGGCGTAGATGCCACCGGGAAAGCCCACCATCGTGCCGATGCTGTAGATCTCGCCCGCCGCGAGGAAGAACACCAGGTAGGCGCCGAACTGCCGCGACGCCACGAAGAAGTCATGCACGCTCTGCGCGCCGTGGCCTTTCTTCGAGCGGATGGCGAGGTAGAGCGAGAAGACAATGAAGCCGACGAATACCGCTGTGGTCATGGTGGTCTCCCTTCAGGCTTCATGCGCCGCGTCGGCGGCGTGGCGGTCGAACAGCAGCCAGCACGCCAGCATGCAGCCGGAGGTCAGCACGAACCAGGCAAAGATCCAGGCGTAGATGAAGGGCACGCCGAGCACGAAGCGCTCGACAGCCGCCACCCAGGGCAGCATTCCGATGACGCCGATAAACGGCAGGCCTAGGCCGATAAACAGCTTGAGCATGATGTCTCTCCGATTTCCGATGGACGGTGGATGGCGGACGCCGTGTGTGCTGTCACCGGCCCGCTCTTGTGTTCCGGTCATCATAGGGAGCGCGGGGGTATGATTCAAATGCAAATGTTGAACCGCTCCCATAACCAACGCGCATGGTTTTCCGCATGGACACACAGAAACTTCTGCACCTGCTCGCCGTGGTCGAGCACGGCACGTTCTCCGAAGCGGCCCGTGCCGTGCACCTGACCCAGCCGGCGCTGAGCCGCAGCATCCGCGCGCTGGAAGACGAACTCAAGGCGCCGCTCTTTGACCGCGGCGCGCGGCGCGCGCGCCTGACGGTGTTCGGCGAACTGGTGGCCGAACGCGCGCGCCGCATGCGGCTGGAAGAACGCCAGTTGCGGCGCGACCTGGACCTGCTGCGCGGCGCCGAGGAAGGCTCGCTGACGATCGGGGTGGCGCCCGCGCCGGCGGCGCTGCTGCTGACGCCGTTCCTGATCCACATGGCGCAGGCCCACGCGCGCATCAAGGTGCGCACCGAGAGCGGCGCCACCAGCGCCCTGCTGGAGGCCCTGCGCAACGAGACCATCGACGCCATCGTCGGCGATGCCTATGTGCTGCGTGCGGCCGACGACATCGACGTGGAGCCACTGGGTGAATTGCCCGCAGGTCTTGTATGCCGCGCCGGGCATCCGATCCTGCGCAAGCGCCGCATCGATATCGAGACCATCCGCGCCTACCCGGTGGCAACCACCACGCTCAGCACCGTCATCAGCCGGCAACTGGCGGAGCTATGGGGGCCGGGCGCCGCGCCGGACAAGCTCTTCACCCTGCATTGCGACAACCTCGACATGCTGCGCAGCGTGACGCTGGCCAGCGATACGCTGCTGTTCGGCGTACTCTCGATCACGCGGCAGGAGCGCGCCGCGGGGCTGATGGCCGAAGTGCCGATGCCGCCCGATCCGCGCCGCTGCGGCCGCTATGGCATTGCACGCATGGCGGCGCGCTCGCTGTCGCCGGCGCTGGAGGTGCTCTATCGGTTCACGCGCGAACACTGGAAAGCGCTGTCGTCCGAAGCTGGCGGTGCCAACGCGCGCCGCTGAGCCTGCCCCTTGCCGCGCGCTGTTGTATGCTCCGCCCTGAACCATCGCCCGTGTCCCGCATGACCGAATCCACGCCAGACCGCCCTCGCCGCATCACCATCCATGACGTCGCCCGCGCCGCCGGCGTGTCGCTGACCACGGTGTCGCACGCGCTGAACGACCGTGGCGTGCTGGACCCGGCCACGCGTGCGCGCGTCAAGCGCGTTGCCGCCGAGCTGGGCTACCGTCCCAGCGTGCGCGCGCAGCGGCTGCAGTCGGGCCGCGCCAACTGCATCGCGCTGTTGTCGTCGATGCCATTCGCGGTGGCGGGCGGCACATCGCGGCTCGGCTTCATGATGGAAGTGGCGGCGATTGCCGCCGAGGCGGCAATGGGGCGCGGCCTGGGCGTGGTGCTGGTGCCACCGCTGGAAGGCGCGGGGGGCCTGCTCGATACATTGGATATCGACGGCGCGATCGTGATCGAGCCGATTGCGGGCGACCCACATATCGCGCGGCTGCGCGAGCGCGGCGTCAGCATCGTGTCGATCGGACGCGAGCCGCTGACCGACACGCCGGTGCCTTGCGTCGACCTGCAATCGGCCGACACCGCCCGGCTGCTGCTGGCGCACTTGCACGGGCACGGGCGCCGGCATATCGGCCTGATGATCGGCGCGGCGCCGCGCCAGTCGTATGTGGAAACCGAACGCGCTTACCGCGAGTTCACGCAGGCAATGGGCCTGCCCTGCCATATCGTCAAGGCAGCCGAGGAACACGGCGAAGCCGCGGGCGCCGACGCCTGCGCGCAATTGCTGGCGCAGATGCCGGCGCTCGATGCGCTGTGCGCGCCGGTGGATGCGTTTGCGGTGGGCGCCATGGCCCACCTGCAAGCGCTGGGCAAGCACGTGCCCGACGATGTGCTGGTGGTGACGCGCTATGACGGCATCCGCGCCCGCAGCGCGCAGCCGCCGATCACCGCGGTCAACCTGCACCTGGAGCGCGTGGCATCGCTGGCCGTGGAGCTGCTGTTCGCACACCTGTCCGGCGACCGCAGCCGCGACGTGATCACCGGGCCCGCGCCCGAACTGGTGGTGCGGGCATCGTCCACGCCAGGCGTCTAGGACACTAACCGCGCAGCAGCACCACCGCACCGGAAACCAGCGCAAACACCAGCACGCCGATGCGCAGCATGCGCTGGTTGATGCGCTTGTGCACCAGGTGGCTGGCCACCATGCCGACCATCAGCACCGGCAGCAGCCCGATGGCATAGAGCACCTGCTCCATGCCGAGCCGGTCGCTCAGCGCCAGCACCACCAGCGAGATCGCTTCACCGACCAGGAAGCACAGCGCCACGGTGGCGCGCAGCGTCGCGACCGGCGCATGCTGGTAGGCCAGCGCCAGCGGCGGGCCGCCGACACCGGTTGCGGTCTCGGTCACGCCGGTGATCAGGCCGGTCGAGGCAAAGGTCAGCCGCCCCGGCGTAAAGGCCGGCGCCAGCAATGACACCACCGCTGCGGCAATGGTGCTGCCGCCGACCAGCGCGTTGAGCCATGCCATCGGCATCGCCACCAGCACCCACAGCCCGCCGAAGGTGCCGGCCAGCCGCCCGGCGCTGATCCAGCCGGCCCCGCGCATATCGATGGCATGGCGTTCGCGCCAGGCCACATAGGCGTTGAGCGGCAGCATCGCCAGCAGCAGCGCGCCGGGCAGCATTGCCGGCGCGGCCAGCGCCAGCACCGGCACCACGATCAGCGCGAAGCCCATGCCGGTCGCACCCTGGACCAGCGCGCCGGTAAAGACCGCCACGCCGACGCTGAACAACGTCATGTCCATGGTCAGGATGCCTCCGTGCCGGCATGGCGGACTCGGTGCACGTCCGCGGCTTCATGCAGCTTGCGGATCGGGGCGTTGGCGACGGTGTCCTCGGCCATGGCGTGGATCGCCCGCATCAGCGCGCGTGCGTCCCAGTCCGTGGGCCAGCCCTGCCACAGGCGCAGGCTGCCATCGACAAAGACCGCGCGGATCTGGTCGCGGTTGGCCAGGCGCACCAGTTCCCAGGTCAGGTCCCAGGACGGCGTCAGCTCAGGCACGTCCAGGTCGACCAGCAGGAAGTCGGCGCGCTTGCCCGCGGCGATCTCGCCGGTGAGCGCACCGAGACCCGCCACATCGGCCGCGTCGTGCGTGGCCATGTCGACCCAGCGCCAGCCCGCGCCGCAGGAGGAATCGCCCACGCCGATGCCGAAGGCGAAGCGCTGGGCGGCCTCGGCATAGTCCAGCAGGCGGAAGCCGTCGCTGCGGGTGCCATCGGTGCCCAGGCCCAGGCGCACACCGAAGGTAGCCATGGTCTCGGCCGGTGCCACGGCGTTGCCCTTCCAGGCGCTGGCCACGGGGTTGTAAGCCACCGCGCTGCCGGTGTCGGCCAGCAAGCGGATCTCTTGCGGCGTCACCAGCGTGGCATGCGCCAGCAGTGCCGCCGGACCCAGTGCGCCGACTGCGGCGAGATGTTCGATCGGACGGCGCCCGCAGGCGTTGAGCGAGCGCTCCACCGCCACCAGGTGCTCGTTGGCATGGGTCTGGAAGATGCGGCCGGACTCGGCGCACAACTGGTAGACGTGGTGCAGCATCGCGTCGGAGGCCACCTCGGGAATCGAGATCGCCAGCGACGGGGCCACCAGCGGATCGCTGGCGTACTTGTCCAAGTGGGCGGCGGCGCGGCGCAGGATCGGCGCGGCGTCGAGCGTTTCGGCGCCGGGCTTGTCGTTGCAGATCAGGCCCAGCACGCAGCGCACGCCGGCATCGGCGACCGCGCGCGCGACCGCATCCAGCCCGGCGTCGCTGCGCGTGCCGGCATCGACCACGGTGGTGAAGCCGCCGCGCAGCGCTTCCAGCGCCGCCAGCTTGGACGACAGGTACAGGTGCTCCGCCTTCAGGCTGCCTTCCAGCGGCACCCACACGCGCCGGAAGATCTCCGATGGTTCGCCGAACACCAGCGACTTGCCGAACGACTGCGTCAGGTGGTGGTGCGTGTCGATCATGCCGGGCATCAGCAGCATGCGCGGCAGCGGCAGGGTTTCCAGCTCGGGGAAGCGCGCGGCGACTTCCGCGGCCGTGCCCACTGCCGTGAAGCGGCCGCCCTCCACCACCACCGCGTGGCCGCGTACCGTGCCCTGGCGCAGCAAGGTCCATTCCGGCAGCAGGATGCGCGGCTGCCTGAAGCTGTCCGGCACCAGGGCCGGGTTGGTATCGCCGGGCCAGGCCGGCGTCGAGTCAGAACGATCAGTCATTGCAATTCAGGAAGCCGGGTCAATGCGTGGCGGCGGCATCGTCGCGGGCAACCGCGCCCGCTGCCGCGGCTCGCAGGCCCGTATGGAAAAACAGGAAGTTGAGCAGCGCCGCGGTAATGGCCCCCATGGCCACGCCATTGCCCACCAGGATGCGCACATTGGCCGGCAGGCCGCCATAGATGCCGGGCACCAGGATCGGCAGCAGGCCCACGGCCAGCGCCACGGCCACCACGTACATATTGGCGTGGTCGCGCAGGTCCACCTTGCGCAGCATGTCGATGCCCATGGTGCCGACGATGCAGAACACCACCAGCCCGGTACCGCCGACCACGGCCTCGGGAATCGCGCTGATCAGCGACGACACCGGCACCAGCAGCCCGAACACCACCAGGATCGCGCCCGACATCGCCGTGACGAAGCGCGAGCGCACGCCGGTGGCACGCACGATGCCGATGTTCTCGCCGCTGGTGATGATCAGCGAGGTGCCGAACATCCCGCCCAGCAGCGAAGTCAGCGCATCGGCGCGGATGGTGCGCGGCACGTCGCGCTGCTGGTCAACCGGCCGGCCCACGGCATCGCTGATCGCCAGCGTCTGGCCGGTGGCCTCCACCATCGAGATCACGGCGAACACCATCAGCGGGATTGCCGCCACCACATCGAAATGCGGCCACCCGAACGGGAACGGCGTGGGCAACGCGAACACGGGCGACATCGACACATGGCCAGGCTGGAACGCGCCGGCCAGCCCGGCCACCAGCGCACCGCCCAGCAGCCCCAGCAGGATCGCCAGCTGCGCCAGCATGCCCGACAGCAGGCGCGATGCCGCCACGGTGCAGGCAATGGTGGCGAACGCCAGCAGCAGGTTGAGCGGGTCCACCGTGCTGCCCGCGGCCGGGTGGCCGGCAACCAGCTTGCCGGATACCTGCGCCAGGTTGATCGCCACCAGCAGCAGCATCGTCCCCACCACCACCGGCGGGAAATAGCGCAGACAGCGCCGGAACACCGGCAGCACGCAGAAGTAGAACACGCCGGTCAGGATCACCGCGCCGGCAGCGGTCTGCACGTCGGTCTGCTGCGCGATCAGGATAAACAGCACGATCGGGGCGCCGCCGGGCAGCATCACGAACGGCAGCCGGGCACCGATGCCGCGCTTGCCCAGCGACTGCAACAGCGTGCCGAGGCCGCAGATCACAAAGGTGGCGCTCAGCAGCTGCACCGCCAGCGCGGGCGGGAAGTTCAGCGCCTTGCTCATCAGGAAGACGGACGCGATCGGCGACGCGGCCATGACCAGTACGTGTTGAAGCCCGAAGACAAACAGGCGCCGCCATGGCAGCCGTTCATCCACCGGCGCGGGGGCGGGGTGGGACATGCTTTGCTCCTCGTTTGGTGTGTGAGCGTTTGTGCCGGTGGCTCGCAAGCCACTTGCTGCGTCTGTGCGCAATTCGCCTCAGATATTATCGATTTCCGCAAACAAAAACGTTTTGGTAAGTGTAGGGAAATGGAATTCGCGATGCAAGCGGTTTCTCGGCGGAACGCCCGTGGTCTTCCCCTATATCGATTCAATCGATAAGTGCTAGCAGCAAAACACGTTTCACAAGTTGATGCCGCGGCCTCAAAGTACCCGCCATAGCGCCTTGCGAGACACAACAAGCCCCTGAAGGAGACGCCCCATGCGAGACAAGAACAGTCCGGCGGAATCTGCCGACCCCGCCCAGCCGCTGCCGGCCCGGCGCCGCATCGTCCAGGGCGCGGGCCTGCTCGCCCTCGGCGCCACCCCGCTCGGCGCACTGGCCGCGCGCATCAGCGACGGCGTCACGCTGGCCGACGGCCCCCGCCCGCTGGTGCGCTATCCGGGCAAGCGCCCGCTGGTGCGCGTCAGCACCCGGCCGCCACACCTTGAGACGCCCTTCTCCGCGTTCAACGAGGGGCCGATCACCGCCAACGACGCCTTCTTCGTGCGCTACCACCTGGCCAACATTCCGCTGTCTGTAGACCTTGCCACCTTCCGCCTGACGGTCGGCGGCCACGTCAACAAGCCGCTGAAGCTGTCGCTCGATGAACTGAAGCGGCTGGCCGATCCGGTGGACATCGTCGCCGTGAACCAGTGTTCAGGCAACAGCCGCGGCTTCTCCGAGCCGCGCGTGTTCGGTGCCCAACTTGCCAACGGCGCAATGGGCAATGCGCGCTGGACCGGCGTGCCGCTGCGCAAGGTGCTGGAGCACGCGGGCGTCAAGGCCGGCGCCAAGGTGGTCACGTTCAACGGGATGGATACGCCGGTGTTGCCGAGCACGCCGGACTTCCGCAAGTCGCTCGATATCGCCCATGCCATGAACGGCGAGCCGATGCTGGCCTGGGGCATGAACGGCGAAGACCTGCCGCTGCTCAACGGCTACCCCGTCAAGCTGGTGGTGCCGGGCTACTTCGGCACCTACTGGATCAAACACCTGTCCGAGATCGAGGTGCTGGACCACCCGTTCGAAGGCCATGATGCGTTCTTCATGACCAAGGGCTATCGCGTACCGGATAACGACTGCCAATGCGTGGCGCCGGGCACCCCCGCCAGCAAGACGCGACCGATCTCGACGCTGGCGGTACGCAGCTTCATCACCAGCGTGGGCGCCGGCGGCGTGCTGCCCGCCGGGCGCACGGTGGAGCTGAAAGGCATTGCCTTCGATGGCGGCTCCGGCATCCGCGGCGTCGAGGTCTCGGTGGACGGCGGGCAGAGCTGGCAGGCCGCGACGCTGGGCCAGGACCTGGGGCGCTTCTCGTTCCGCGCCTGGCAACTGCCGGTGAAGTTCGCGCGCAAGGGCCCGGCGGTGCTGATGGTGCGCGCCACCAGCGTCCAGGGCGAGGTGCAGCCCGCCAAGGCCAACTGGAACCCGGCCGGCTATCGCCGCAACGTCATTGAATCCACGCCGGTCACCATCGCCTGAGGAGCGCACCATGCATCGATCCATCACCCCAGTGCTGCTCGCGCTCGCCCTGCTGGGCGCGGGCAGCGCGTCCGCGGCCCCCCAGGACATCAAGCTGCCGGCGGAGAACGTCAAGCTCAAACCCGCCAAGCTGCCCGGCTACGGCATCGCCATGCAGAAATGCGCGATCTGCCATTCGGCCGACTACGTCTCCTACCAGCCGCCCGGCCTGAGCCTGACGCAGTGGACCGCCGAGATGAAGAAAATGCAGCAGGCCTATGGTGCGCCGATCGACGATGGCGAGGTCGAGCAGCTCGGCGCCTACCTCGCGGTGGCCTACGGCTCCGCCAGGATCAAGGACCCGGAGATCGTGGCGATCGCGCAGAAGGCGGGCAAGCCCGCGCCGGCCACACCCGCGGCCGCCTCGGCGCCTGCCGCCGCCGCGGTGGACGTGCAGGGCCTGCTGGCCAGGAACGCCTGCCTGAGCTGCCACAGCGTGACGCAGAAGGTGGTCGGCCCGGCTTATCACGAAGTCGCCACCCGCTACAAGGGCGATGCGCAGGCACAGGCCAAGCTGGAAGCCAGCATCCGCGGCGGCAGCAGCGGCAAATGGGGATCGGTGCCGATGCCGCCGTTTGCCGGCTTGAAGGCGGATGAGGTCAAGGCGCTGGCGGCGTACGTGCGGCAGCAATAGCCTGCGCCCCGCTTCCCCGATCACAAGACGCCCCGGCTGATGCCGGGGCGTCTTGCATTTCGCGCTTGCAGTTTCCGCTTGCTTCCCTATACTTAGCCCCATGGCTAACCATTGTGCCGAGTTTGCTGACGTGTCCCAGGCTGTCGATATTTCCCCGCTTTCCGACGTGTTCTACGCGCTGGCGGACCCGACCCGCCGCGCCATCGTCAGCGTGCTCGGCCGCGGGCCGGAAACGGTCTCGGCGCTGGCGGCACCGTTCACGATGGCACTGCCCTCGTTCATGAAGCACCTGCAGGTGCTGGAGCGCAGCGGCCTGATCCGCTCGCGCAAGACGGGGCGCGTGCGCACTTGCGAACTGGTACCGCAACCGCTGTCAGACGCGCAGCAATGGCTGGCCGACCAGCGCGCCATGTGGGAGGCCCGTACCGACCGCCTGGCCGCTCTTGTCGAAGCCCTTCATCAGGAGGAACAGTCAGATGCCGAATGAAAACGCCGCCAGCCCTGAAAGCCAGGACCTGGTCATCTCGCGCCTGCTCAAGGCCCCGCGTGCCAAGGTCTGGCGTGCATGGAGCGATCCCAAGCTGCTCAAGGAATGGTGGTGCCCCAAACCCTGGACCACCGAGGTCCTGGCCTTCGACATGCGCCCCGGCGGCGCCTTCCATACCCTCATGAAAGGCCCGGACGGCGGCGTCAGCGACAACCCGGGATGCTTCCTCGAGATCGTGCCGATGGAGAAGATCGTCTCCACCTCGGCCCTGGTGGCCGGGTACCGGCCCAACAAGCCGTGGCTGTCGATGACCGCGGTCATCACCATGGCCGACGAGGGTGACGGCACCCGCTACATTGCGCGCGTGATGCATCCGGACGAGGCCACGCGCAAGCAGCATGAGGAGCTGGGGTTCTATGAAGGCTGGGGCATCTGCATTACGCAGCTGGATGAGTTTGCGCAGCAGTTGAAGTAGGGCTGCGGCAAGTGAATGGCGCCGGCACGGGATACCGTGCCGGCGCGACTTCCTTGATATTTCGCCGGTCTGCATGGTGAGGTGAGGGTCTCAAATTACATGGCCTCAAGGAAAGGCTGAATTGAACAACGTGTCGTCTGGCCGAGACGCTCCGAATCAACGTCAGCCTACCGTGGCGCTGTCGCCGCCTCCATGTGGGTGATTGTTCTCCGGCACATCGTCCATCGTCTGGCAAGGGACAAAATGCCATTGTTCCGCCTCCGGATCGAATACGGCGATCTGGTTCACGACCTGGCCAGCCGAATGCACTACCGTACTTGCGGTTGCCAGCGCGCTGTCTATTGCGTGCTTCATGCGGTCGCCCTTCCAGATCCTGGCTAGCGACTGCAGTGTGTCCTGCCAGGCAAAGAGACCTGCGCCCTCAAAGAGACGGCTGATCTCGCGTCGGCCATCGGTGGTGTATTCAGGCATAAGAATTCCCATCCGCAATGGCGCGCGCACGTCATGCACCAAGACGTTGCGCCGCCACTTGCCGCTTGGGCTGAGCAGGAGCTGTCCGTCGCGGGCGAGAAAGCCGCAGGCAATGTCCAACTCCACGCCGGTCGGGAAGGTTTGCTTCACGCGGGCTGCGGGCAGCCGGTCAAGGGATGGAAACTTGAAGGCTTGATTGGGGGCGCTGCCCCGCATTGAGTCCAACAGCAGGTCGATCGGCGACAGGTAGGCAGTCAGGACCGTCTTGTTCCCGTAGCGCATGCCCCAGAATCCTTCCATTCCGCGCTTGCCCGGTACCTTGGAAGGTTGCTCTATCAAGATAACGTGAGGCGCTGGTAGCGGCGAAGTGGCGGTCATGTGGTCTGTTCCGTAGTGCTTCGAAGCAGGGCTTCCGCTTCCGCGCGGGTCAGCGCGCCACGCTTGCGTCGCTCCTGCTGCTGGTCGAGCATTCGCGCCAGATCCTCGCGGGAGGGCCTGGCATCCGGGCCGCTCGGCACGCCGATGTAGTCGTCGGCGTACGGGCGCGCGTACGGGTCATTGGGCATGGGCTTGCACGCCGCCTCGATCTCCGGCGGCCACACGGGATCACTGCACGTGACGAGCACGAGCCAGCGGGCGATCGCATCCAGCAGTGCGAACGGTGCAAAGATGACGTCGGTCAAGGTGAAGAACGCTCCGGAGAATTTACCCCCTCTGCAGATCTTGTAGCCTTCCCAGAACGTTTCCCGCGGCGCCCAGAAGCGATATGGCTCGGGCAGCCCAGCCGGCCCGTCCTGCATGTAGCGGCGGTAGTATTCCCACTGCGCGTAGGCTTCTTCCAGGGTGAAGACGAACTGGCCGAGCACGAATGCGCGGACGACGTTGCCACTCGCGTCGAGCTGGTAATGGCGGATGTCGTACATGTCATAGGCGCGTGAAAATCCGCCCATGCGCCGATGGCCCACACAGAAGAATTCGTCATGGTTCCATGGCACTTCCCAGATGCCGCCCGGGTCCTTGGTGCGAATGGCATAGATACGACGGGTCTTCCGGTTCAGGCGGATGGGGCGGCGCTTCAGCGTGAACATGTTGCGACGCATCGGATCGAAGGCAAGCAGACCGAAGAAGCCTGCAGAACTAAAGCCAAGTAATATGCCGACGATCGTACCGAACCAATACCCGTTCTTCGCCATCATTTCCTCAGAGTCTCTGAATGGGCTAGTTGCAAGCAATAATCCGTAAAAGAGAGAAAACGACGCAAATGCTGAACAGATAATCCAAAGCAGACCAACGTTCTGCATCCGAGCCTGCGACTCATCGGTGATCTCCAGGCAGGTCGAATCAATGCGGTAGACATTGCCGCTCTCCAGCACATGCTCGCTGGCAGGCTGGCCGACATGGAGCCGGTGTTCTTGCTCCCACTTGCCCAGCGGTTTGCCCTGTTGGCGGAAGTAGAAAGGCGTGCGTTCATCCTTGGTCGGGAATTTCATCGAAGAGTCCTATTTGACGTCCTTGAGGCCCAGTTGCACGAACTCGAACGACTCGGTCTCCAGGCTGGTGTAGCGTTCGCTGGCGGGTCCCTTGCTGAAACGGCAACGCTTGGCCCACTTGAGCGTCGCCGGGTCGTCTAGTATCAGGATGCCGATGTTCACCGCGAGCAACACGACTAGGAACGGCCAGCTAGGCACCCCAACGAGGAAGGCCAGGAATTCTTCAGTCGCCAGCGGGAGGACGGCTGCTGCGCCTCCGGACATCGCAGAGCCAAAATATAGTATTGAGACTGTCCGGTTTCCCCTCATGCCTTCATCGTAGGCATGGTACGCATCCCATCCCACCCCAACTGCAGCCCCGGCAAAACCAATCCAACGCCCTCTGACAGCCAGCTTCTTGCCCATTTCCAGCCATTCCGCCTTCGGCGGCGAGCGCATGATGCGCCGGACAATTACGTGCGTCGGCGCCTTCTCCAGCACGACGCCAGTCTGCTCGGCAAGGGTCCCGGCCATGGACACCAGGCCGCCGACCAGCTTGATTCCTCTTTCGGGTTCGTCGAACTCGCCCGCTGCGCGGAACGATTGCGTGGCGTGATAGAGTGCCAGTCCCTGCAGGATGCAGGCGACCGCCCCGACATTCACGAAGCGTGAACCCAGGACCGCCTTGACTTGCCGCACCCCAGGCACGTCATTGGCGGTACGCAGCTTGAGGGCGCTCAGTTCCGGAATGCGCTCCAGGTCCTCTGTCTTGAACCACACCAATCTGGCGGTTTGAGCCATGCGCTTGGCCGCGCGTCCGAGTGCCACGGCGTCCTCGCGCCGTCGGGTGCGGTCCAGTTGCTTGTACAACTCCGGATTCACTGTGGAGAGATCGTTCAGCACGACCGCGCGGATTTGCATGACGCTGGCCGTCGGGGCGATCAGGCGCACGCCGCCTAGCAGGCTCATCCCGTACAAGGCGAGCCTGGCCGATGCCGAACTGAAGCTGTTTGCAAGGGTCGGGATGATCTGGTCGGCCAGTATCCAGGTCAGGCGCGGTACCAGGCCCATCTTCGCTAGGGCTTCGGGAAGAGTGAGGCCCTTTGCCATGGAGTCCATCTTGTCGAGACCGCTCTTCAGGATGCCGAAGATGGCAGCATAGCCCTGGTCGGTCGGGTCCGGCACCGTGTCGATGATGGGCTTGTGGTCCAGCAACAGGGCGCGCGCAAGCAGATTGCTGTGGTTCTCCGGATTCGCCTCGTTGAACCAACGCTGGATGACCCGACGGCATTCCACGGTGTCGAGCGCGTTCTCCAGGCAGCGCGTCAGGGATTCGTTGTAGACATAGCCGTGCGGCAGGTCCATCTTGTCATGCCGGTATTGCATGTAGGAAGCAAGCTGAGGACTCATGAGCCACTGTGCGAGCGAGGTCGCAATGGGTGCCAGCACGTCCTCGTTGAGGGCCTTCAGTCTGGGACTCAGGTCCTGGTGGCGCTTGCCTGGCGTGAGTTCGTCTTCGTAGGGTTTCCAGGCGGCGTCACTGGCGGCTTTCTTGCGGGCAAGTCGCGTGGCTTCACGCTCCGCATCTTCGCGCTTCCATCGCTCGGCCGTCGCTTTTCCATTAAACAGAACCGACATGAGTTCGTAAGCCGGAAATCCATCCGGCGTGGTCTTCATGCGCTCAGCCTCGGCCGCCGCGGCCTCCGCCTCTTTCGTGTGCTGCGCCTCGGCGTTGGCCCGGATGTTCTTTTCGAGCGTATCCAGGAACAGATCTGTTGCCTTGTCCCAGATGACGCCGTTGTTTGCCTTAGCGTGCAGCTTGGGATTGGTCAGGATGCCCAGGTCTTCAGTGATTGCGAGCGGATCATTGAACGCCAGCATCATCGCCTTGCCGGGGGACACGATCTCCATCCGATCCGCAAGCATCGAACCGCTTATGGGGCCAATCGGAGCAATCTCGCCCAGGTTAATGGTTCCGGGTGGTGTGGCGCTCAGATGCCGGAATGCTTGTTGCTGCGCTTCGGGCGTCATGGCGAACGATGCCACGCGCTTGTTGATTTCCGTCGCGCGGCCGGCGTGTGGCTGGTTCTGGTTGCCCATCCAGGCGGCCACGTCGAGGCATTGCATATGAGCCCTGCGCACATCGACTTTGTGCTTGTTGTCGTTCAGTTGGGCCTTGGTCCAGGCCACATGCGAATAGGCGTACCAGACACGCGTCGCGTGCGCGGGATCGGGGGTAGGTGGTTAGCAGCATGCCCAACGCCGCGCGTAGCGCGGCATGTCCATCGGTGCGCGCCTCCAGCCCCTCACCACGCTTGTCGCGGCGTCCCTGCACGTCAGGAATGCCGGTGATGTACCCCATGCTGATCTGCGACTGCAGGTGGTCCGATGCGAGCTGCGCCTGGATTTTTCCCTTGGTGTCGTCCAGCACCAGGTGGTTACTACGACCACCATCGTGCTCGCGGCTGCGAATGCCGGTGAGAGCGAGCTGGTCCGGCAGCTGCCATGGCGGCATGTTGAGGCTGTTCGGCACCGCCCCCATCACAATGGGCTTGTCCGGATCGCCGCCGTCCAGGAACATCACCAGAACTTCGCTGCCGATACGCGGGATGCTGATCTGGCCGTACTGTGAGCCCGCCCACGGCGTGGCCACGCGCACCCAGCAGGACATCTTGTTGAAGCGGTCCCACGGAAACTGGACGCGGACGCGCCCATACTGATCCGGCCACACGACATGGCTGTCTTCCGGCCCGACCACGGTCGCGCTTTGCGGCCCAGCGACCACCGGCCACGGGATGCTCAGCGCCGGACGGAAGACCTCATGGGTGGGGTGGCACTCGAACTCGACGCGGCAATGCCAGCGCTGGCCCTCGCCGGAGGCCTCGGCCACGTCTTCCAGCCTGAGGTTGGCGCCAAGCACCACGTACTCGCGGTTGGCCGCCTGCTGGGGGTGTCCCTTCACATTCATGGTGCAGCCTGGCACCACCGCGCGCAGGTTGCCGGTGCCAAAGCAGCGCAGGCCACGCGAACGGATTTCCTCCATGCGGATGCGGGCGATCATGTCGCCTTCGTCCCACGGGCGGTTGTCCGTGGCCGGCTGGGCATGCTCGCTGGGGAAGTCGTACACCTCCTGGTGCAGCGCGCCAGTGTTCAGGCCCGTGTCCCGCGGGTCCGAACTGCTGGCGCTCAGGTTGCCGCGCGGCTGGGTGAAGCTGTAGGCATTGGTCGTGTACTTGCCTGCGACCACGGCATCGACAACCGAGAACGCATCGAGGTGTTCCTGGTCGACCCTGACGCCAGGCGGATGGATTTCCAGCACCTGGTACGCCTCGCTCGGCATGCTGAAATAGCCACCGACGTGATCGACCAGAACCAGGCGGTGCTTGCCGTCAGAATGTTCGAAGAACCACGATATGCCCCAGTGCTGCATGAGGCGGGCGATGAAGGTGTAGTCGCTCTCGTCGCACTGGGTGCGGTAGACCCGCCTGGGGTATTTCGCCACGTCGA
This sequence comes from Cupriavidus necator, assembly GCF_016127575.1. NCBI lineage: Bacteria > Pseudomonadati > Pseudomonadota > Betaproteobacteria > Burkholderiales > Burkholderiaceae > Cupriavidus > Cupriavidus necator. The sequence continues at coordinate 893,585 of NZ_CP066019.1, read as the reverse complement.
GCCTGCGCTCAACCGGAAAGGAGTATGCAGACAGGACCTCTTCGATGATCTCGATGTCGGTGCGGTTCTCGAAGACGCGGCTGTTCCGGTTCTGGGAGGCGATCCACAGCCAGGGACGCAGGGTCAGTCCGTAGACAAAGTGCCGCCCTTCGGCGCGCAGGTAGCGGGCGCGGTCCACTATGCCGCTGATCTCACGCGTGCCGGCACCCACGCCGCCTGCCATCCCGGTGCCCATGCCATCCAGTTCGATGCGAACGGTCAGCTCGCGCCCGTTCATCTCGCGCAAGTCGAAGTTGCCTTCCGGGCCGTGGAAGTTGTAGGCCTTGTCCGGCGTCTTCAGTTCGATGTCGTATTCGAACAGGCCGCAGACGCCTTCCTTGCCATCCAGGCGTACGAAGGTAAAGGGGGACTGTCCGAAGAGTTCCGGCAACGCCGGACCAGACACGGTGACGGTGCGGGAGGAAAGGAACGGCGGTCGGTTATCCAAGTGCAGCACTCCGTAGCGTTGAACTTTCTCTTGCCGCAGAAGCACCAGTGTTCCGGTGCTTTGCTTCTCGCGTCATTTGCATGACCGTCAAGAAGATGCGTTCGTCGCGTACGGTAGCCGTTATGCGTTGAGGAAGGAAGGTGGATTATTCAGATATCGCCATTGTTTTCGATTGAATGAGAATTCCAATAGAAATTAAGGGATGTCCTATATCAATCTCGTATCGCCATGATCTATAGGGTCGTTCCGTGCGATTTCGTTCGCCTTGTGAAGCGCGAAGAGTAAGCACAAAGGAAAATGACCCGACACGAGCGACAGCCCGGGATGCGTTCTAGAGATTGGCGCCCTCCCCCAGTTTGCGGGGAGCGCCACGGGACAGGTGGCAGCCCGCCCCGGGTCTCCGTAGCCTCAGCCGCTTGGCCTCAGCGCCGCATGAACGGGCAGCAGTCCGTTTCAGAACCGATGCCGCAACCCCACGCTCACCGACTTCGCATCATCCCCGCTACCCGGATCGATCACGATGCTGTTGTTGCTCACGCTGCCGCCAGGGCTGTTATGCACCAGCACCGCCCGCACATAGGCGGTGGTGCGCTTGCTCAGGTCATGGTCCCACCCCAGCGTCACCGCCAGCGGCCGCTGGCCGCCGCCCAGGATCTGGCGCTTGAGTGCGGCGGCCTTGAAGGTGTCGCGCTGCGTCACGTTCCAGCTGAAGGTCACGCCGTAGTGGCGTGCCGAGCGGGTCTCGGGCCGGTCGCTGCTGGCGGCGCTGTACAGCAGGCCGATTTCCACCGGCTTGAAGCGATAGGAGCCGCCGACGAAATGGTTGGAAGTCAGCGTCGGTTCCACCGGCACGTTGGCGCCCGAATACATCCCCTGGTAGGAGTAGAACGCGTAGACGTTGCCGGCCTCGTAGGTCGCATTCATGCCGAAGTTCAGCCCTGAGCGCGCCGACCCCGGCACCTCGCCCGGCGCCACCGCTGCGCCGAAGGAAAAGCCGCCCCACTTGGGCGAGAAATACTGCACCGCGTTGTCGAAGCGGGCGCCGTAGGCCACGTGCCCGGTGCCCTGTGATGCGGTCGCGCTCAGCAGGTTGAACGGCGACACCGCGCCATTGAGCAGGAACGGATCCAGCCGCAGCAGCGCATAGAACGACGGCGTGTACTGCCGCCCCAGCCGGAACTCGCCCCAGTTGCCCGACAGGCCCAGATAGGCCTGCCGCCCGAACAGCCGGTTGTTGCCGAAGAACTCGGTGCCGTTGTCGATATTGAAGCCCGACTCGACCAGGAAGTTGGCCTTGAGCCCGCCGCCCAGGTCCTCGATGCCGCGGATGCCCCAGCGCGACGCGGCCTGCTGGCCTTCGCGCATGCGCACCACGCTTTCCGAGCCCCTGGCGTATTCGATCGATGCATCGACCACCCCGAACAACTGCATCGTGCCCGCCACGGCATTGCCCGCGGCCAGCGCCGCACCCATCACCATCCACTGTCTTACCTTCACGCTGCCTGTCTCCCGTTGTTGTTGTGGTCCAGCCTTACTTCGCCTGCAGCCCCGCCACCTTCACCACCTCGCCCCACGCGGCCAGGTCGGCGCTGACCAGCTTGCCCAGGTCGGCCGGGCTCGACGGCGCGGCCGGCTGCAGGTTCATGGCAGTGAATTTCTCGCGGTCGCCCGGTGTCTGCAGGATGCGATTCACCTCGGCGTTGAGCCGGTTGACGATCGGCGCGGGCAGGCCCCTGGGGCCGAAGATCGCGACCCAGCTGGCTTGCTGGAAGGGCACGCCCTGCTGCGACATGGTCGGCACGTCCGGAGCCGTCAGCAGGCGCTCCGGTCCGGAGATCGCAATGCCCCGTATGCGGCCGGACTTCAGGTGCGGGACCGACGAGATGGCGTCGGTGATGCCGACGGTGACGTGGCCCGCGGCCAGGTCGTTGCTGCACTGGGTGGCGGTCTTGTAGGGGATATGGCGCAGGTGGATGCCGGTCTTGGCCTTCAGGTATTCCATGGCCAGGTGGCCGCCCGAGCCCACGCCCCAAGAGCAGTACGCCAGTTCCGTCTTGCTGGACCTGGCGTAGGCAATCAGCTCCTGCAGGCTGTGCACCGGCACATTGGCGCTGACCGCGAGCAGGTTGCCGCCGGGCTGGCTGGGGCGTGCGATGGGGGTGAAGTCCTTGATCGGGTCATAGGGCAGCGACGGCGTGGTCCACGGGTTCACCGTCATGGTCGCGGCATAGGTGAACAGCAACGTGTAGCCGTCGGGCGCGGCGCGCGCCACGGTCTCGTTGGCGATGATGCCGTTGGCGCCGGGGCGGTTGTCGACCACCACCGGCTGCCTGAGCGCGGCGGTCAGGCGCTCGGCCACCAGCCGTGCCGTCTGGTCGGTGACGGTGCCCGCGCCCGAGGGCAGCACCATGCGGATGGGCTTGCTGGGGTACGGGGCCTCGGCGTGCGCGCTGGCGGCGCCCGCCAGGGCCAGCGCCGCGGCCAGGGCTGCTGTGCGCGTGGCACAAGCCCTGCGGGCGCCAGTGTGCTGGCTGCTCATATTGCTGTCTCCGTTGCGGCGCATTGGCCGCGCATGCCGGTGCGTTGCCGGCGTGTCATGGGTGGGCGCACCGGGCAGCGGCCCGGGCGCCCTGGCTGAACCGGCTCAGGCTTGCGCCTGCGCCGCGTGATCGAGTGCCGCCAGCCGTTCGTAGTGCCAGTCGGCATCGCCGAACAGGTTGGCGTGGGCTGCCAGGCGCTTGTAGCAGTGGCCGATTTCCATCTCGTCGGTCATGCCCACCGCACCGTGCAGCTGCACCACGTCTTCGCCGAGCGCGCGCCCGGCATCCGAGACAAAGGCCTTGGCATGGGATACCGCGCGCATGCGCGCCACCGCATCGCCATGCAGGGCGTTGGCCGCCAGCTCGGTGATGGCGCGTGCCTGCTCGACGCTGACATAGAGGTCCACCAGCCGGTGCCGGATCACCTGGTTGGCCGTCAGCGCGCGGCCGAACTGCTCGCGCGTCACCAGGTAGTCGCGGGTCAGGTCGAACGCGCGCGACATGGTGCCCACGGCTTCGGCGCAGGCCATCACCGTGGCCTGGTCGATGGCGGCTTCCACCAGCGGCCAGGCGCCGTCCACCGGGCCGATGCGCGCGCTGTCCGGCACGGTCGCGCGGCGCAGCGTCACGCTGGCGGTCTGGCGGCCGTCGTAGGTCGGCAGCGCATCGACGCTGATGCCGCGCATGTCGGCCGGCACCGCGAACAGTGTCAGGCCGTCGCGGTCGCGGCGCTGGCCGCCGCTACGCGCCAGCACCAGCAGCACCGCGGCGCTGCCGCCGCCCAGCACCAGGGTCTTGCGGCCGTCCAGCGTCCATTGCCCCGGCTCATGCTGTTGCGCGGTGGTGCTGATATCGAAGGCGTCATAGCGTCCCTGCGTTTCCCATGCGGCCAGCGCCAGCATCGCGCCACCCTCGGCCATCGCCGCCGCGATCGCGGCGTGGGCGGGATCGCCGCAGGCGGCCAGCAGCGGCGCGCACAGCGCGGCATTGGCCAGCCAGGGCTCGGCAGGCTGGGCGCGGCCCAGTTCCTCGGCCAGCAGGGCCTGGTCCGCGGCATCGCCCAGGCCGCCGCAGGCTTCGGGCAGCCCCACGGCCAGCCAGCCCATTTCGGCAAACGCCTGCCAGTGCTTGCGCGAGAAGCCATCGGGCTCGGCCAGCGCCGCGCGGCGCTGCTCGAAGCCGTAGCCGCGTTCGACATAGCGCCGCACGCTTTCCTGCAGCATGCGGCGATCGTCCGTTGGATCGCTCATGTGTTCAGTTCCTTGTCCTGGGTTGCGGGCACGATTGGAGCCACTACAGGCCCAGCACCTGCTTGGCCAGCAGTTCGTGCTGGATCTCGCTGGAGCCGCCGGCAATGGAGTAGCCGCGGGTGACGAAGCGGCGCGCCGATGCCGCCGCGGCGTACGCCGACTGTCCCGCTTGCGGCACGGCGGGCTCGAAGTGCGCGGCGCGGTCATAGGCCAGCGTGTCCGGCCCCAGCGCATCGACCGCCAGGTTCTCGATGTCCTGGATCAGCCGGCTGCCCAGCAGCTTGAGCATGCCGGTCTCCGGCCCCAGCGTTTCGCCGGCGCGCGCCCGCTTGCGAAAGCGCAGCACGGTTGCAGCCAGCGCTTCGAGCCGCACCTCCAGCGCGCGCATCCGGCGTGCAAACCACGGGCGCTGCGACAGCGGCTGGCCGCCCTCCTCCAGCTCGTTGCCGATGGCGCGCACCTTGGCCAGGCGGCGGCGGTTCTCCGCCACGCGCGCCAGGTTCAGCCGCTCATGCTCGAGCAGGGACTTGGCGATGGTCCAGCCGGCGTTCTCCTCGCCGACGAGGTTCTGCACCGGCACTTCCACCTCGTCGAAGAACACCTGGTTGAACAGGTGCCAGCCATGGATGCCCACCAGCGGCCGCACGCTGACGCCGGGGCTGCGCATGTCGATCAGCAGGAAGCTGATGCCCCGCTGCGCGCGCGCCTCGGTATCGGTGCGCACCAGGCAGAAGACCCAGTCCGCGTACTGCGCGTAGGAGGTCCAGATCTTGCTGCCGCTGACCACGTAGACCTCGGTGCCGTCGGGCCGCGTCTTGCGCACCGCACGCGTCTTCAGCGAAGCCAGGTCGGAGCCGGAGTTCGGTTCGGAATAGCCCTGGCACCACCAGTGCTCCTGGTTCAGGATGCGCGGCAGGAAGTACTGCTGCTGCGCCGGCGTGCCGTAGCGGATCAGGATCGGGCCGATCATCTCGAAGGTGATGCCGCCGCTCTCGGGCGCGTGCGCCAGCACCAGTTCTTCCTGGAATGCGGCGCGGCGCTCGGCGCTCCAGTTGCAGCCCTGCCATTCAGCCGGCCAGTGCGGCGCCAGCCAGCCGCGTTCGGCCAGCCGGCGCTGCCAGTCGACCAGCTCTGGCTTGCTGAGTTCCAGTCCGAGGCGGACTTTCTCGCGCACGGCATGGGGCAGCGACCGGGCGACGAACTCGCGCACCTCGCGGCGGAAGTCCTGCAGCGACGCGTCGTCGTCGGTGGTGATGGAATCTGTCATGGAAATATCGGTCCTCAGGAATTCTTGTCGCGCGCAGCAGATGCCATGCGCCTCGTCGCGGCGCGCATGCCGCCCTTGATCGCAGCCACGCCATCAGCCGGAAAACCCCCGATGGTGGCGGCCAGGCCGCGCGCGCGGTCCAGCACCTCGGCGTCTTCGACCAGTTCGGTGGCAATGCCCAGGCGCAGCAGCTCCGGCGCGGGCACGCGGTCGCCAAGCAGGCACAGGCGCGCGGCCACGGCCTCGGAATGGCGCAGCGCCAGCCAGTCGGCATTGCGCGGCGCGGCCATGCCCAGGCGGATCTCGCCGATCTGCAGGAAGGCCCCGGCGCCGCACACCAGCAGGTCGCCGGCCAGCGCCAGCGCCGCGCCGCCGTTGATGGCATGGCGCTCCAGCGCCACGATCCATGCCTTGCTGCTTTGCAGCAGGCCCAGGTGGACGCGCTCCCAGAGCGGCGCAAACGCGGCCAGCCCGCCGCGCTCCGCCTGCAGTGCCTGCAGGTCCAGGCCGGAACAGAAGGCGCCGTCGGCGCCGCGCAGCAGCACGGCGCGCACGCTGTCGTCGGCGGCCAGGGTCTCGATGGCGTCGCCCAGCGCGCGTGCCAGCGACATGTCGACGGCATTGCGGCGGGCCGGGCGGTTCAGCACCACCTCGGCCCAGCCGGCATGGCGCTGCAGCAGTACAGGGGATTGGGGGGTGTTCATGCGGGCTCCTGCCGGGCTTGTTCCACGCCGATCGCGCCGGCGCGGGCCATGGTGTGAATCTCCGCGGCGCTGAAGCCGAGCTCGGCCAGCACCTCGGTCGTATGCTGGCCGAGGCGCGGCACCGCGGGCATCGCGCCTGCCGGCATGCTGGCCATGGTGAAGGGCAGTCCCGGCAGCTCCAGCTGGCCGCCCTCGCCGTCGTCAACGGCTTGCAGCACGCCACTGGCGCGCACGTCGGGGCTCGCGTTGACCTGGTGGTAGTCGCGCACCACGCCCACCACCACCTGGTGGCGCTCCAGCAGCGTGCGCGCGGCGTCGCCGCTGAGGTGGCGCATGGCGTCGTGCAGGATGGCCAGCAGCGCCGGGCGGTTCTGCACGCGCAGCGCGTTGCAGGCAAAGCGCGGATCGTGCGCCAGCGCCGGCTGGCCGATGGCCTCGCACAGGCGCGTCCAGTGCTCGTCGAGATAGGCCGACAGCACGATATGCCCGTCCGCCACCGCGATCACATCCGCGGCCGGCGCGGCCTTGGGCTGGCTGTTGCCGCTGCGCACCGGCAGCGCGCCGGAGCACTGGTACTCGGCCCACAGCTGGGCCTGCATCTGCACGCCGACCGACAGCAGCGAGGTCTCGATGGTCTCGCCGGCGCCGGTGCGCTCGCGCCGGAACAGCGCCGCCAGGATGGCGTTGCCGGTCGCCAGCGCGGTGGCCGCGTCGATCAGCGCAAAACCGGCCTTCAGCGGCTGCCCGCCGGCCTCGCCGGTGACGGACATCATGCCGCTCTCGGCCTGCGCGGCAATATCCAGCCCGGGGCGCGTGCGCGACGGCCCACGCGTGCCGAAGCCGCTGATGGAGGCATGGATCAGGTCGGGACGCGCCGCGCGCAGCGTGGCGGCGTCCAGCCCCAGCGCTTCCATCACGCCGGCGCGGGTGTTGTGCAGCACCACGTCGCTGGCCAGCGCCAGCCGCCGTGCGGCGTCCAGCCCGCCGGGCGTGCGCAGGTCCAGCGCTATGCCGCGCTTGCCGCGGTTGTAGGCCAGGTACATCGGGCTCTGCGGGCTGGTGCCGTCAAAGCGCCGCGCGCTGTCGCCGCGCAAGGCCTCCACCTTGACCACGTCGGCGCCCAGGTCGGCCAGCATCATGGCCGCGCCCGGCGCCGCGATGAACTGCCCGAACTCCGCCACGCGTATGCCTGCCAGCGGCAGGTCTTGCCGGTTCGTCATGCGATGCCACTCCTCGAAGATGCCGGCGCGGCCGGCGGTTTGCGACGATGTGGAGCGATCATGCGTTGGCACGGCGCATCACGGCAGATGCTAAAACTGCCTCGGTGCAAACCAATGGTTAGCACCCTGGGGTTATCCCGAACCCGCCGGAATGCCGCTATGCTGTGCGCCCAGTGCGTCGTTTGAGTGGAGCCAAATCCATGCGTCTGAGCCAAGTCCAGGACTTCATCGCCGTGGCCGAGCACGGCAGCATCCGCGCCGGGGCCCGTGCGCGCGACGTGTCGGCACCGGCACTGACCAAGAGCATCCGCCAGCTGGAAGAGGAGCTGCATGTGCCGCTGCTGACCCGCACCACCCGCGGCGTGGTGCTGTCGCGCTACGGCGATGCCTTCCTGCGGCGCGCGCGGCTGATCGCCACCGAGGCCCGCAAGGCCAGCGAGGAAATGGCGCAGATGCTGGGCGCGCGCAACGGCGTGGTGCGCGTCGGCACCACCCGCGGCCCGGCGCATGTGCTGCTGCCCGCGGTGGTCAAGCGCTTTCGCGTCCAGCACCCCGACGTGCTGGTGTGCATCGACAGCTGGGGCTACCCGACCCACCTGGACGAACTGCGCTCGGGCGTGATGGACATGGCAGTCAGCCCGGTCCCGGATGAGGGCATCGAGCGCGAATTCACCTGCGAGCCGCTCTACAACAACGACTCGGTCGTGATGGCGCACCGCGAGCATCCGCTGCGCAACGCCCGCAGCCTGCGCGAACTGATCGGCTCGGACTGGATCCTGACCGGCCAGCGCATGCACGGCCCGGGCGCCGCCATCCTCGATGCCTTCCGTGAACGCGATCTGCCATTGCCGCGCGTGGCAGTGCGCTGCGACACCATCGGCATGATCGAGCACCTGATGCAGGACCGCCACCTGCTGTGCATGCTGCCGCGCCAGATGGTGGCAGGCCGGCTGGCCGCCAATGGCCTGGTGCCGTTGCCGATCGAGGACAAGCTGCCCAGCCACACCGTCAGCCTGATCTACCGCGCCGATTCGCCGATGACGCCGGTGGCGGCGCAGTTCGCCACCTTGCTGCGGCGTGAAGTCCACTATCTGTCCAACCTGCCTGACAGTCCGCTGCGCCGACTTGACTGAAGGCAGCCGCTACCGCAGCGCGTGCCGGCGGGGAACTCCCTGCACCCGCGCGGTGCTAACCAGCGGTTTACACATGAAATTCCAAAACCTCCGCCGGGCCGCACCGGCGCTTGGTTTGCGGCCGGTTCGCCGCATCCCGGCGGGATTTTCCCCAATCCCCGGGATGCCCCTTCTTGCGTGACAGTTGCGCTGGACGCGACCTGGTTCGCAGAGGAGGCAAGCATGCAGGACATTGAGGACCGGCCGGCCGCACTGGTCACTGGCACCGGCATCGAAAGCGTCAGCGACGGCGTGTGGCTGCTGCACGGACAAGGGCAGAGCTTTGTCGCCGACGTGGGCGGCGGCCTGCTGGTGGTCGACAGCGGCCCCGGCGGGCGCGTCACGCGCGGCATGATCGAGGCGCTGCGCACGCAGACCGGGCTGCCGGTGCTGGCAGTCTGCTACAGCCACGGCCATATGGGCTACAACGCCGGCCTGCAGCAATGGCTGGACCACGCCGCCGCGCGCGGCGAGCCCGCGCCACGGGTGCTGGCCCACGTCAACGTGCTGGCGCGGCAGGCGCGCTACCGCGAGACCCAGCGCATGCAGGAGCGCATGGCAGAGATCCAGTTCCGCCAGCCGGCCGGCGCGCTGGCGGGAAAGCTGGTCCACATCGAACCCACCGAGACCTTCGCCGATGGCCTGACCCTGGGCCGGGGCGAGCGCCGCGCGGAAATCCTGTGGGCACCGTCCGAGACCGACGACGCCGTGGCGGTCTGGCTGCCGGGCCGGCGCCTGCTGTACGGCGGCCCCGCGGTGATCGATTCGATCCCGAACATCGGCACCCCCTTCCGCACGATGCGCGACACCGTGCGCTGGGCCGATACGCTGGAACGCTTGGCCGGCCTGCAGCCGCGCACCGTGGTGCAAGAGTTCGGCGCCACGCTGCAGGGCGAGGAAGAATGCCAGCGCGTGCTGTGCCAGACCGCCAGGGCCCTGCGCTGGCTGCGCGCGGAGGTGGTGCGGCTGATGAACGCCGGCTGCAACGAACGCCAGGTGCTGGCCGCGCTCAAGCCGCCGGCGGACCTGTTCGACCAGCCCTGGATGCGCCCCACCTATGGCGACCCCAGCTACATCGCGCGCGACATCTACCGCTCTGAGAACGGCTGGTGGGACCGCAATGCCACCACGCTGCATCCAGCCGCGCCTCAACAGGCGGCCGCCGAGATCGCCGCGGCCGTGGCCGACCATGGCGCACTGATCCGCCACGCGCAGGCCCTGGCCGCGCGCGGCGACACGCAGCTGGCGCTGCACGTGATCGACGTGCTGGCGCTGGCGCCCGATGAAACGCCCACCGTGCGCGAGGCCCGCCAACTCAAGGCCGCCTGGCTGCGCCAGCGCGCCACGCAGATCCGCAGCTATGTGTCGCGCAGCCTGTACGGCGCGGCCGCCGACGCGCTGGAAAGCGACGCGGCGGACAACTTCGGCATGCACTAGGGAGACGCCATGCCCCGAGCAATGAACCCGGCTCCGACGGAACTGCCTGGCAACGCCGCGCGCCGGCGCGACGTGCTGCGCGCGCTTGCCGCACTTGGTCTTGGTGCTGCGGCCGGCCCGCTATGCGCCAGCAATGCCTGGCCCGCCAAGCCCATCCGGCTGGTGGTGCCGGCCCCGCCCGGCGGCGGCACCGACCTGTTCGCGCGCGCGCTGGCCGCATCGCTCGGCAAGGCGCTGGGCCAGACCATCGTGGTCGACAACAAGCCCGGCGCGACCGGCATCATCGGCAACGATACCGTGGCCAAGGCCAGCCCCGACGGCTACACGCTTCTGTTCACCTATGCCGCCACGGTGGTGATCAACCAGACCCTGCAGCCCAGGCTGCCCTATGACGGCCTGCGCGACCTGTTGCCGGTGGCGCAGGTCGGCGCGGGCGGCAATTTCCTGGTGGTGACGCCGGACTTCCCGGCGCGCACGCTCAAGGAGCTCGTCGCCCACGTGCTCAAGCGCCCGGATGCATACGACTACGGCTCATGGGGCATCGGCTCGGGCGGCCACCTGACCATGGAAGCCCTCAAGATGCAGACCGGCATGAAGCTGCGCCACGTGCCGTACAAGGGCGTGGCGCAGATCCTGACCGACATGCAGGGCGGCGTGGTCAAGGTGGCCTTTGTCGATACCTCGTCGTCGCTGCCGCTGATCCGCGCCGGCAAGCTGCGCGCGCTGGCCATCAGCGGCACGCGCCGCGCGCCGGCCACGCCGGACGTGCCGACCATGACTGAACAGGGCTACCGGTTCGATACCGACAGCTGGTATGGCCTGTTCGCGCCGGCCGGCACCAGTGCCGCCATCGTGCAGCGGCTCAATGCGGAAGTGACCCGCCTGCTGGCTGACGCGCCCATGCGCGAGCGCTTCCTGCAGCTGAACATGGGCATGGCGCCCGCCAGGAGTGCCGAGCAGTTCGCGCAGACCGTGCGCGACGACGTGGGCGTGTGGGGCAAGGTGATCCAGGCCAACCACATCACGGTCGACTGAAGACCACCGGGGGGCGCCGCGCTGGAGGGGCTTGCCGCATGAACCCTGGCGCTGCGCTTCAGTGCGAGAACAGCACCGGCACCGTCATCGACTCCAGCACCACCCTGGTCACGCCGCCCAGCACCAGCTCGCGCAGCCGGCCGTGGCCGTAGGCGCCCATCACGATCAGGTCGGCACCAAAGTCCGACGCTCGCGACAGGATCAGCTCACCGATGGCCAGGTCGCCACCGCCCGGGCCGTGCTCCACCTCAACTGCCACACCCTGTCGCTCCAGCACGTGCACGGCATGGCTGACCGGAGTGGCATCGGCACGCGGCTCCCTGGCGGCATGGGCGCCCAGCACCCGCGCGCGTGCCCCGGCCATCAGCGGCAGCGCGTCGTGCAAGGCACGCGCGGCCTCGCGGCTGCCGTTCCAGGCCACCAGCACGCGTGTGCCCACGGTGGCGAAAGCGCCGGAACAGGGCACCACCAGCGCCGGCCGGCCGCTCTCAAGCAGCAGCGCCTCCAACAGCTGCCGCGCCACCGGGCCTTCAGCGTTGTCGGCGTCATACTGGCCGGAGACGATCAGGCCGGCCTCGCGCGCCTCGCGCAGCGCCAGTGGCACCGGATCGCGCTCGACGGTGCGCCAGTCGCAGGCAACCGCCAGCTCGCGCGTGGCGGCCGCGAAGGCACAACGCATGTTCTCGCGCTGCAGCCGGCGCCGCTCCTGGTCTTCGGCCAGGCAGCGCTGGGCATTGTTCATGCGGTAGAACCAGCTGGGGTCTGGCACGCGCCCGGCCAGCAGGCCGATCAGCGGACACTGGCTGGCGGTGGCAAGGCGTGCCGCAACCTGCAAGCGCTGCATGGCCTGCCGGTTGCCGTCGAGATGGACCAGGATGCTGTCGTACGCCATGATGCCCTCGCGTCCGAATCTTTTGCTTCCAGTCTAGGCCGCGTCGCAGGCAATGCATGCCGACTTGCCGATCGCGCCAGCAACGGTGGTGCGCGGTGCGCCAGCGCCGGCACGAACCAGTCGACTTCCTCCTATATCGATGTCGGAACCTCACCGACGGCGAGCGTGCAGGCCAGCCACTAGTATGCATTCAGCAACCAGCACGCCCCCACGAATCCTGGTGCCGCAAGCGGCATCGTGGCCGCGGCTGCGCGCTGCGTGGACCGAGACCGCAAGCACAGGAGGAGCGCCATGGACCGCCGACAGTTTCTCAAGTGGGGAAGTTTCCTGACCGTCACCGTTGCCACCGGCGGGCTGAGCGCCTGCGGCGGCGGCGACGACCCGGAACCCGACACCGGCAATCCGGAAAATTTCAATTTCGTCCATGGCGTCGCCTCGGGCGACCCCAAGCCCGACAGCGTGGTGGTATGGACGCGGCTGGAAGGCAGCAATGGCAAGCGGCCGGTGGTGGTGCGGCTGCAGGTGTCGGCGCAGCCTGACTTCCCGCCGCCGAGCCTGCTGGTCAATCAACCGCTGATGGCCCTGCCGGACTGGGACTACACCATCCGCAACAAGGTCACGGGCCTGAGCCCCGGCACCCGCTACTACTACCGCTTCCTGCTGGGCAACCGCCCCAGCACCGTCGGCCGCACCCGCACCGCGGCAGCGGCCGGCACGCCCTTGTCACAGCTGCGTTTCGCCTTTGTCAGCTGCCAGGACTGGAATGCCAACCACTGGGCCGGCATGGAAGAACTGGCGCAGCAGGACCTGGACTTCATCGTCCATGTCGGCGACTACATCTACGAGGCCGTCCCGGGCGGCTCGCGCGCCGGCAATGTGGAGGATCGCCACGGCGTGCTGCAACTGCCCAATGGCACCGCGCTGCCGGACGGCAGCGTCTACGCCACCACGCTGGACGACTATCGCTACCTGTACCGCAGCTATCGCACCGACGCGCGCCTGCAGGCCCTGCATGCCGCGTTCCCGATGATTGCGATCTGGGACGACCATGAATTCTCGGACAATTGCTGGCAGGACCGGCAGACCTACGACTCCGACGACGACCTGACGCCGCGCACCGCGCGCCGGCGCGCTGCCAACCAGGCGTGGTTCGAGTTCATGCCGGCCGATGTCAGCCTGGACGTCAACAACCCGTCGTTCCAGAACATCCAGATCTATCGCTCGTTCACCTTCGGCAATCTCGCCACCCTGCTGATGACCGACGAGCGCCTGTACCGCGCCGACCACATCATCTCCGAGCAAGCCACCGGCCGCGCAGTCGGCGCCCTGTACTTCGTCCCGGCCGAGACACTGGCTGCGGCCGAAGCGCAGAAGATTGCCGCCGCCGGCGGCACGCTGACACCGGTGTCGATGCTGGGCGATGCGCAGCGCGCGTGGTGGCAGGACCGCGTCGGCGCCGACGCCACCGCGTGGAAGCTGTGGGCCAACCAGTTGTCGCTGTTGCGCATGCAGGTGGATGTGATCCAGGCGGTGGCACGGCTGATCGCCAGGGCGCTGGTGCTGGCCAACAATTCCCTGTCCTCGCTGGAGAGCGCCATTGCCAATGCGCTGGCCGACGACCTGCGCGCGGCCAAGACCGCCGGCACCTATGCCAACCTGGCCTACACGGCGCTGCGCAATGTACTGGCGCAGGTCGGCATCGACAGCGCCACGTTCGATGCCAACATCAAGCCGCTGATCGAAAGCCGGTTGCCGGCCATCGCGCTGCTCGACCGCTTTATCCTCAATGCCGACCAGTGGGATGGCTACAACGCCGAGCGCAAGAACCTGATGGCGTTCCTGAAGAACAACGGCGTGCGCAATGTGGTGGCGCTGAGCGGCGATATCCACGCATTCTTTGCCGGCCAGGTGATGGACGACTACGATGCGGCGACGCCAGCGCCGGTGATGGTGGACCTGGTCACGGCCGGCCTGTCGAGCAACTCCCTGCTCAGTTCATTCCGCTCGATCGTCGACAACGACCAGGCCTTCGCCGCACTGCGTGAACTGGTCTACAGCGACGTGGGCAGCACGGTGGTGAACACCTTCGACACCACCTTGCGCACCTTCAACGCGTGGCTGCGCCATGCCGACTCCAACGCCGAGGGCTACACGCTGGTCACCCTGACGCCCGAGAAGCTGAGCTGCACCTTCCATACGCTCAAGCCGCTCGAGGGCGGCACGGCGCCGGCGCTACCTGCCACGGCGAGCACGCGGCTGCTGGAGGTGGCGGCGGGAACCGCGGATGTAAGCGTGACATAGCCACCCGGACGGACCGGCACGCCGGGCGCTCAGTAGCCCGCTTGCCGGTCCACCTGGTTCAACAGTTCACGCCCGTCGCGCGCGCGCCGCAGGTTCTCGATGCATTGCCGCGCCACCAGTTCGTACGAGGGGTCGGCCGCGATATGCGGCGTGGCCTCGATGCGGGGATGGTTCCAGACCGGATCGTCCGCCGAGGGCGGCTCCTTGGCGAACACATCAAGCGCCGCGCCGGCAAGGTGGCCTTCGTCGATCAGTGCGACCAGGTCTGGCTCGACCACATGCTCGCCACGCCCGACGTTGATCAGGAACGCCCCCTTGGGCAGCCGCGACAGCGTCTGGCGGTTCAGCATGCCCTCGGTGCGCGGCGTCAGCGGCAGCGTGCAGACCAGGATGTCGCTGTGCGCGAGCATGGCATCCAGCCCGTCGTCGCCGGTGAAGTCGGTCACGCCGGGCAGATGCTTGGCGCTGCGGCTCCAGCCGCTGACCGGGTAGCCGATGGCGGCAAACATGCGCGCCACCTCGCTGCCGATCTCGCCCAGCCCCAGCACACCCACGCGGCAGCGCGACACATCGCGCCCCGGGTGGCGCTTCCATTCGCCGCGGCGCTGCTGTTCGGCGTACCGGCCGAGCGCGCGGGTATGGCGCAGCGCCATCGCCAGCACGTAGTGGGCGATGCCGGCCTGCTGGCCGGGATCGACGATGCGCGTGACCGGCATGCCAGGCGGCAGGTCCGGCGCCGCCAGCAGCTTGTCGACGCCCGCGGTGGCAGCGCAGACCAGCCGCAGCTTCGGGTAGGCCGGCAGCACGCCGGGCTTCAGGCCCCAGGCGATGATGGCTTCGACCTGTTCCGCGACGGCGGCCTCGCGGCCGTTCCACACGGTGATGTCCGGCGCGGCTTCGCGCAGCGCGGCAGTGATGGGAACCGCCATGAACGACGGCAGGTGAACGAGGATGGCCATGGTCAGTTGCGGTAGTCAGGGTTGATGCGGTCGAGGCGGCGCAGCAGGCCCGGCCAGGCCAGGTTGGAGCCCTTGCCCTTGGTGGCCTGGCGCGCCTGCTGGCCCATGTTGGCGCTGGCGGCTTCGGGCACCATGGTCAGCGGCGTGCCGCCGCTTTGCGCCAGGATCTGGATGCGGCAGGCGGACTCGAGCGTGTACATGGTCAGGAAAGCATCGGATACCGTGCGCCCGCACGTCAGCAGGCCATGGTTGCGCAGGATCATCTGCTTGCAGCGGCCCAGGTCTGCCACCAGCCGCGCCTTTTCGTCCTCGCGCAGCGCCACGCCTTCATAGTCGTGGTACGCCAGCCCGGTCAGCGCGAACATCGACTGCTGCGAAATCGGCAGCAGGCCCGCCTGCTGCGCCGAGACGGCGACGCCGTGCGAGGTATGCGTGTGCATCACGCAGCCGACTTCGGGGCGCGCCTCGTGCACGGCGCTGTGGATGATGAAGCCGGCCGGGTTGACGTCATACGGCGTTTCCAGCACGGGCTGCCCTTCGTGGTCGACCTTGACCAGGCTCGATGCCGTGATCTCGTCGAACATCATCCCGTACGGGTTGATCAGGAACTGGTCCGGTGCATCGGGCACGCGTGCCGAGATATGGGTGAAGATCAGGTCGTCCCAGCCGAAGTGGGCGACCAGGCGGTACGCGGCCGCCAGGTCCACGCGCATCTGCCATTCGGCGTCGGAGACGCGGTCCCTGATTGAATCGACGAGCTGGATTTGCGCCATATGCGTACCTCCCGGGGGCATGTGAGTCATTGAATCGATGCATTGTCCGGGCGCACCGCGCCAAAGTCTGTTAAGTATTGGACAATCTCGGCTCCAGCAGGGGAGCAATGTGAAGGCTGATGTGAAGAGTGGATCGAGAGCGGTGGAGCCGGCGCGCACGCTGCCGCGCAGCGTGCTGGCCAGCGGCTGGCTGCGCAATGCGCCGCCGGGCGTGCTCGATGCCGTGGCGAACGCCGCACGCCGCCTGCGCTTTGGCGACGGCGAGATGATCTTCGCGCGCGGCGATCCGCCCACCTACTTCTGCATGGTGCTGTCGGGCCGGGTGCGCATGAGCCGGGTCAGCACGGGCGGGCGCGAGTCGGTGTACTCGGTGATCGGGCGTGGCCGCTGGTTCGGCGAGATCTCGCTGCTGGACGGCAAGCCGCGCACGCACGACGCCTTCGCCGTAGGCAATACGGAACTGATGGTGCTGAGCCAGCGCGACTTCCACCGCATCCTGGCCGCGCATCCGGAAGGCATGCAGCTGATCGTGCAGCAGATCTGCGCGCGCCTGCGCGTAGCGTTCGACCACGCGCAAAGCGCGGCGCAGGCGCCCATCGACGCGCGCATGGCGGCGCGCCTGCTGGAACTGGCCGACCGCACCGACCATGTCGTGCGCATCAGCGCTGAGGACCTTGGCGACATGGTCAACCGCTCGCGCCAGACCGTGGCCAAGTACCTGCAGGCGTGGGAAGACGCGGGCCTGATCCGCCGCGAGTACCGCCAGATCGAACTGCTGGACCCCGCGGCGCTCAAGCGATTGGCCCGGCGTTGACGGCCGCGCAAGATTTGCAGGCCGCGCGCGCAATTAACCTGCCCTGGCCGCAATGGCAAGGCTGGTTAACGACCGTTGCAAAATCAAACAGAATGTCAGGTGCTGCGGCGCTACAGTGACTGTTCCCTTGCCTGTAGGCGTTCTAGGAGGTACACGAATGAAGCAACATCTGGCGAAATCCCTGGTCGTGGCTGGCGCGATGATCGCGTCCTACCCGCTGTTTGCGCAGCAGGCTCAGCCCCTGCAGCCGAGCCAGCCGATGCCAATGACGCAGCCGATGCAGCCGATGCAATCCAGTCAGCCGGTGCAGTCCGCCCAGCCCGTGCAAGCCATGCCGTCGGCAGCGCCGTCGGCCCAGGTGGCACCCGCAGCGGGCGGCAGCTATGCCCAGGCTCCCGTACAGGCGGCCCAGCCGGGCATGGCGCCGGCAGCCGCCGACCCGACCATGGCAGGCAGCCCCGCCTCGGCCGTGGACCCCGCCAGCATGAGCCTGGCCCCCGATGCGCTCGGCTCGCGCCTGGGCCAGCGCAGCGCGTTCCTCGACGGGGCCTGAGCTCCCGTCTCAGCGCAGGCCCGCATCGCGCGGGCCGCGCGCCACACTCGCCCCGCTTCCCCGGCTCGCGCCGCTTCAGGTCGCTGCGGCCGTCTGCCCCTGCTGCTGCAGCCACTCCAGGAACGCGCGCAGATGCAGCGGCTTGTCGGCATCGCGCGGCACCAGCGCATGATAGGTATTGCCCGGTGCGCGGATGGCGGCAAACGGCGTCGCAATGCGCCCGTCCGCGCGGTCCGTTTCCAGGGTCGGAAAGGTGCCGATGGCAAAGCCAAGGCTGTCCACCACCGCCTGCAGCGTGACAAAGAAATGGTCGAAGCGCAGCGTTCGCACCGGCAGCAGCGAGGCATGTCCCGCCTGCTGCAGCCACGATTCCCAGCTTCCCGGCCGGGTCTCCGTATAGAGGAAGACGCCCTCCACCAGGTCCTCTACACCTTGCAACGGCACCTGCTCCAGCATCGCCGGACTGGCGATCACCGTCTGGTACTCCGAAAAGATCGGCACTGACTCGAACTGTTCGCCACGTTCGAGGGTGCGCCGTATCGCCACGTCAAAGGTGCCATTGAATCCTGCCTCGTTGCTGAAGGCGGTCGACACACGCACGTCGACCTCGGGCTGCCGGTGCCGGAAGTCATCCAGCCGCGGAATCAGCCAGCGCATGGCAAAGGTTGCCGGGGCATTGACGCGCACCACCTTGCGCGTGGCGATGCGGCCATAGCGCTCGGAAGCGGCGCTGATCTGGTCGAACGCCGTGCTGATCTCGCGCGCGAACGCCTGCGCGTGGACAGTCGGCACCATGCGCTGGCCCTGGCGGATAAACAGCGGCTGCCCCAGCCATTGCTCCAGGATCTCGATCTGCCGGCTGACCGCGCCATGGGTCAGGTGCAGCTCGCGCGCGGCCGCCGAATAGCTGCCGGCGCGGGCGGCAACCTCGAAGATGCGCAGGGCGTTGAGCGGAGGCAGCTTGTGCGGCATTGTGAGATTTCCTGACAGAATCTGGAAAATAAACTCGATTGTGAGAGTTTATCGCCTAACTTAGCATGGGTCTCAGGCAAATCCCCTTCACAATCCTTCCGCAAGAGACGCCATGAGCACCCAGATCCAGGTCAACGGCCACCACTACCAGCTTCCCGCCCGGCCCACCGTCATCGTCTGCATCGATGGCTGCGAGCAGGAATACATCAACCTTGCCGTGCAGGCGGGCGCCACCCCGTTCTTCGCCAGCCTGGCCAAACGCGGCACCGTCCTGACCGGCGATTGCGTGGTGCCGTCGTTCACCAACCCCAACAACCTGTCGATCGTGACCGGCGTGCCGCCGTCGGTGCACGGCATCTGCGGCAACTTCTTCTACGACACCGAAGCCGGCGCCGAAGTGCTGATGAACGACGCCCGCTACCTGCGCGCGCCCACCGTGCTGGCTGCGGCAGCGCAGGCCGGCGCATCGGTGGCGGTGGTCACCGCCAAGGACAAGCTGCGCGCGCTGCTGGGCCACGGCCTCAAGGGCATCTGCTTCTCGGCGGAGAAGGCCGACCAGGCCACCATCGAAGACAACGGCATCGACGACGTGCTGCGCAAGGTCGGCATGCCGCTGCCCTCGGTCTACAGCGCCGACCTGTCCGAATTCGTGTTCGCCGCCGGCGTGGCCTTGCTGGAAACCGTCCGCCCCGACCTGATGTACCTGTCCACCACGGACTACATCCAGCACAAGCATGCCCCGGGAACGCCGCAGGCCAATGCCTTCTACGCCATGATCGACAGCTACCTGCAGCGCCTGGACGCGCTCGGTGCGGTCATCGGCGTCACCGCCGACCACGGCATGAATGCCAAGACCGATTCGCTGGGCAAGGCCAACATCCTGTTCCTGCAGCAGGTGCTGGACGAGCGTTTCGGCGCGGACGCCACGCGCGTGCTGCTGCCGATCACCGATCCCTACGTCGCCCACCATGGCGCACTGGGCTCCTACGCGACCGTGTACCTGCCTGCCGGCACCAATCAACAGGCCGTGCATGAAGCCA
Source organism: Cupriavidus necator (assembly GCF_016127575.1). Lineage (NCBI taxonomy): Bacteria > Pseudomonadati > Pseudomonadota > Betaproteobacteria > Burkholderiales > Burkholderiaceae > Cupriavidus > Cupriavidus necator. The sequence goes on along the minus strand of NZ_CP066019.1, from coordinate 874,169 downwards.
TCGCCGCACTGCCCGGGATCGAACTGGTGCTGGACAAGCGCGCCGCCAGCGAGCGCTTCGAACTGCCGCCCGACCGCATCGGCGACCTGGTGGTGGTCAGCGAACGCCTGACCGTGCTCGGCACCACGCCGGCGCGCCATGACCTGAGCGGCCTGGATGCCCCGCTGCGCTCGCATGGCGGCCTGTCCGAGCAAAAGGTGCCGCTGCTGTTCAACCGCAAGGTCACTGCGCCCGCAGGCCAGCGGCTGCGCAACTTCGACATCCTGCGGCTGGCGCTGAACCACGCGGACTAAGTCCGGTGCGTGCCGGCCTGGCCGGCACGCTTCCTCAACAAGCAGATAAAGGTGGCCGCGAAGACAGCCACCACCAGGGGGCGGCGCCATGCAAATCCTGCTTTCCCTGATGTCCGGGGTCGCACTACTGATCTGGGGCGCGCATGTGACGCGCCACGGCATGCTGGAGCTGTTGGGGCCGCGCTTGCGGCTGGTGCTGGCCGCGGGCACGGCCAGTCCCGCGCGTGGCTTCCTGGCCGGGCTTGGCGTGACCGCACTGATCCAGAGCAGCAGCGCCACGGCGCTGATGACCAGCGCCTTCGTTGCAGGGGGCCTGGTGTCGTTGCCGGCGGCACTGCCGATCGTGCTCGGTGCCGACGTCGGCACCAGCCTGATGGCGCGCCTGCTGACGGTCGATATCTCCTGGCTCTCGCCACTGCTGCTGGTGATCGGCATCGCACTGCGCCTGTCCGGCAAGGCCAGCCTGCGCGGACAGGCCGGCGAAGTCATCGTGGGACTGGGGTTGATCACGCTGGCCTTGCAGCTGATCCGCCTCTACGCCGCGCCGCTGCTGCACGCCGAGATCGTGCGCGCCATCTTCACCTCGCTTGGTAACGACGCACTGCTGGCCCTGGTGATCGGCGCCTTCGTGACCTTGCTGGCCTACTCCAGCCTGGCCGCAGTATTGCTCACCGCAACGCTGGCCATGGGCGGCGTCATCGGACCTGCCACCGCCTTGCCGCTGGTGCTTGGCGCCAATCTGGGCAGTGGCCTGATTGCCTGCCTGGCCAATTCCGGCAGTTCGCCTGCCGCGCGACGGGTATCGCTCGCGAACCTGATCTTCCGGTTCGCGGGGATACTGGCATTCCTGCCGCTGCTGGACGCCATCCCCTGGCTGCTGGCGCGCCTGGGCAGCAGTGCCGGCACCATGGCCATCGACTTCCACATGGCCTTCAACCTGACCCTGGCCGCAACGCTGATCTGGTTTGTCAACCCGGTGGCGGCCCTCTGCACCCGATGGCTGCCTGATGCGCACGACGACGCAGCGCCCGGCGGCGCGCGCTACCTGAGCCAGGGCGACCTGCGGCACCCGTCCGTCGCGCTGGGCAATGCCACGCGCGAGGTCGTGCGCATCGGCGACGTGATCGAGGAAATGCTCGATGGCATGAAGCTCTCGATCGTGGGCAACGACCGCGCCGCTAACGCCCGCTGCCGCGCGCTGGACGACCGCATCGACGACCTCTATTCGTCCGTCAAGATGTACCTGACCGACGTCGACGCCGGCAGCCTCGACGGTGAGGATGCGGAACGCTGGGATGCGATCATGCTGGTCAATATCAACCTGGAGTACGCGGGCGATATCGTCGAACGGATCCTGGTCGACCTGGACCAGCGCAAGCTCACCCGCAACTACTGCTTCTCGGCCGAGGGCAGCGCCGAACTGCTGGAACTATGCGACATGCTGGTGGCCAACCTGCGTACCAGGATGTCGCTCTTTGTTGCCAACGACCGCGCAGCTTCGGCATTGCTTCTCGAATGCGCCGGCGACTTCCAGGCGCGCGCCGAGCGCTTCACCGCCCGCCACATTGCCCGCGTCGCGCAGCGCCGCACCGCGAGCGTGGAAACCAGCGCATTGCACCTGGACACCCTGCGCGAGCTGTCCCAGATGAACGCGCTGCTGTGCGCCGCGCCGGCAGGCATGCCTGGCGCCCTGCGCGAAGACCCTTCGTTCCTGGCTGCCGGCAACCACGGCACGCCGCACGCAAGTCCCAGGCCAAGCTCAACATGACCCATGTCGCCTACAAGGGCGGCGGTCCGGCCATGCTGGCCGCGATGGGCGGCGAGGTCACCCTGACGATCGAGACCATTGCGGAATGATCCCGCGCGTCAAGTCTGGAAAGCTCAAGGGGCTGCGGTCACCTTGGGCCAGCGCTCGGCGGCACTGCACAATTGCCGACCTTGTCTGAATCGGGCATAGTCGCGCCGCATCTTCAGCGTGCCTGGCCAAGCTGCTCCAGGATGGCCGGATTCTCCAGCGTCGAGGTGTCCTGCGTGATCTCCTCCCCCTTGGCCAGCGACCGCAGCAGGCGCCGCATGATCTTGCCCGAGCGCGTCTTGGGCAGGTTGTCGCCAAAGCGGATGTCCTTGGGCTTGGCGATCGGGCCGATCTCCTTGCCGACCCAGTTGCGCAGCTCCGTCGCGATCTTGACGGCCTCTTCGCCAGTCGGACGCGAACGCTTGAGCACGACGAAGGCGCAGATGGCCTCGCCGGTCATGTCGTCGGGGCGGCCCACCACGGCGGCTTCGGCCACCAGCGGGTTGGACACCAGCGCGGACTCGATCTCCATCGTCCCCATGCGGTGGCCCGACACGTTCAGCACGTCGTCGATGCGGCCCATGATGGTGAAGTAGCCGGTGTCCTTGTCGCGGATCGAGCCGTCGCCGGCCAGGTAGAGCTTGCCGCCGAGCTCTTCGGGGAAGTAGCTCTTCCTGAAGCGCTCCGGATCGCCCCAGATGGTGCGGATCATGGCCGGCCACGGACGCTTGACCACCAGGATGCCGCCGTTGCCGTTGGGCACGTCATGGCCGGTCTCGTCGACGATGGCGGCCATGATGCCCGGCAGCGGCAGCGTGCACGAACCCGGCACCAGCGGCGTCGCGCCCGGCAGCGGCGTGATCATGTGGCCGCCGGTCTCGGTCTGCCAGAAGGTGTCGACGATCGGGCAGCGCTCGTTGCCGATGTTCTTGTAGTACCACATCCAGGCTTCGGGGTTGATCGGCTCGCCCACGGTGCCGAGCAGGCGCAGGCTGGACAGGTCGTACTGTTTCGGGTGGATCTTCTCGTCGGCCTCGGCGGCCTTGATCAGCGAGCGGATCGCGGTCGGCGCGGTGTAGAAGATGCTGACCTTGTGGCGCGCGATCATGTCCCAGAAGCGGCCGGCGTTGGGGTAGGTCGGCACGCCTTCGAACACCACCTGGGTGGCGCCCGCGGCCAGCGGGCCGTAGGCAATATAGGTGTGGCCGGTGACCCAGCCGATGTCCGCGGTACACCAGAACAGGTCGTCGGGCTTGATGTCGAAGGTCCACTTCATTGTCATCAGCGCCCACAGCAGGTAGCCGCCGGTGCTGTGCTGCACGCCCTTGGGCTTGCCGGTGGAGCCGGAGGTGTAGAGCACGAACAGCGGGTGCTCGGCGCTCACCGGCTCGGCTTCGCAGGTCTCCGGCTGGCCGGCGCTGACATCTTCCATCCAGCGGTCGCGGCCTTCGGTCCAGGCAACCTTGCCGCCGGTGCGGCGGTAGACGATCACGTTCCTGACGGCCTCGCAGCCCCCCAGCGCCAGCGCGTCATCGGCGATGGCCTTGAGCGGCAGCGCCTTGCCGCCGCGCATCTGCTCGTCGGCGGTGATCAGCGCCACCGCGCCCACGTCCACCAGCCGCTCCTGCAGCGACTTGGCCGAGAAGCCGCCGAACACCACCGAGTGCGTGGCGCCCAGGCGTGCGCAGGCCTGCATCGCGACCACGCCTTCGACCGACATCGGCATGTAGATCACCACGCGGTCGCCCTTCCTGATGCCGAGCGCCTTCAGGCCGTTGGCAAAGCGGCACACCTTGCCATGCAGCTCGCGGTAGGTGACGCGCGTCACGCTGCCGTCGTCGGCCTCGAACACGATCGCGACCTTGTCCGCATTGCCGTTCTGCAGATTGCGGTCCAGGCAGTTGTAAGAGGCGTTGAGCTCGCCGTCTTCGAACCACTTGTAGAACGGTGCGTTGCTTTGGTCCAGCACCTTGGTGAAGGGCTTGGTCCAGTGCAGCAGCTCGCGCGCGTGGCGCGCCCAGAAACCTTCATAGTCACGCTCGGCTTCGTCGCACAGTGCCTGGTAGGCCTCCATGCTGGGAATCGCGGCCTTAGCGCTGGCGTGGCGGGATGGCGGGAACATCCGCCCTTCGTGCACAACGGATTGAATGCTTGTCATGAAAGCTCGGAAACAGGAATGCGGCGCAGGACAGCGCCGCCTGAAAACAAAGCAGCCGCCTGCTCAGGCGGCCAAATCCGGGGTGGTGGTGCCGGAGAACCCACCTGGCCCCGGCTACCGGAGACACCAGCAGAAACTACGCGCCGGGGCAGGCAGCGCAGGGACGAACTGCGCTGCCGCCCCCGGCGCACGGGCCACCGCCGCTTACCACGGCAGCGAATACGTCTTGGTATTGGTAAAGCTCCTCATCGCCTCCAGCACGCCTTCCTTGTAGCCCAGTCCGGAATCCTTGATGCCGCCGAACGGCGTCAGCTCCAGGCGATAGCCCGGCACCTCGCGCACATTGACGCTGCCGACCTTCAGCTCCCGCACGAAGCGCGTGATGTAGTCGAGCCGGTTGGTGCAGACCGACGACGACAGCCCGTACGCAGTGCCATTCGAGATGCGGATCGCATCTTCAATGTCCCTGAAGCGGATCACCGGCGACACCGGCCCGAAGGTCTCATGCCTGGCCACGGTCATTTCGGGATCGACATGATCGAGCACCGTCGGCGAGTACAGCGCACCGCGGCGGATATTGCCGTAGCGCAGCGTGGCCCCGGCGGCAATCGCTTCATTGACCACCGCCTCGAACTGGATCGCCGCGGCTTCGTCGATGACCGTGCCCATGTCCACCTTCGGGTCCATGGGGTCGCCATAGTTGAGCGCTTCGGTCTTCGCCACCAGCAGGTCGACAAAGCGGTCCGCCACCGACTCATGCACCAGCATGCGCTTGATCGCCGTGCAACGCTGCCCGGAGTTCTTGTACGAGCCGCTGGCGGCCAGCGTGGCGGCCTCTTCCAGGTCGGCGTCTTCCATCACGATGATCGGGTCATTGCCGCCCAGCTCCAGCACCTGGCGCTTGTAGGTGGCCGTGGCGGCGATGTACTTGCCGATCGGCACGCCGCCGGTGAAGGTCACCAGGTCCACGTCCGGGTGCGTCAGCATCTCGTCGGCGATCTCGCGCGGGTCGCCGGTGATGACCGACAGCATCTGCGGCGGCAGCCCGGCCTCATACAGGATATCGGCCAGCAGGTAGGCCGCCAGCGGCGTCTTCTCGCTGGGCTTGAGCACCATGCGGTTGTTGGTGGCCACCGCCGGCGCCACCTTGTGGATCACCTGGTTCAACGGGTGGTTGAACGGCGTGATCGCGGTGATCACGCCCAGCAGCGGCTCGCGCAGCGTATAGACCTTGCGGCTCTTGCCGTGGTGGGTCAGGTCGCACGAGAACACCTGGCCGTCGTCGACCAGCGCCTGGTTGGCGGCAAACAGCAGCACGTCGGAGGCGCGGCCCACCTCGTACAGCGAATCCTTGCGGCACAGGCCGGATTCCAGCGTGATGGTGCGCGAGATCTCGTCCAGGCGCGAGGCGATGATCTCGCCGGCGCGCATCAGGATCTTGTAGCGTTCATAGCGCGTCAGCGTGGGCTGGTAGTCGCGCGCGATGCGGTAGGCGCGGCGCACTTCGTCGAGCGTGGCCTTCGGCACGGTGGCGATGACTTCGCCGGTGTACGGATAGGTCACCTCGATCACGTCTTCGCGGTAGATCTTCTCGCCGGCGATGCGCAGCGCTTCGTGGCGGATTTCGGCAATGGCTTGCAATGCGGTCATGAGCTTGCCCTCTCGGGTCTTGAGCAGTGTGTGGAAGGAGATGCAGCCGTCGCGGGCGGGCCGGCAAGGCGCCGGCCCGGCGCGCTCAGCGGCGGATGAAGGCCGCGATCACGGCGCTGATGATGCAGCTGGTTGCCACGATCGGGAACACCAGCGAGGTATTGCCGGACTGGTCCAGGATGCGGCCGATCAGGGGTTCGCCCAGGCCTGCGAGCAGGTACGAGAAGAAGTTCAGGATACCGGTGGCGGTGCCGGCCCGCTTGGCGCCGACCAGGTCCGGGCACAGCGCCCAGAAGGACGAGGCGGGGCCGTACACGAAGAAGCCGGCAAGGAACAGCGCGACGATCGCGCCCATGCCCGTGGGCAGCTGGTACATGATCATCGAGGCAATCGCACCCAGCACCATGTAGAGCATGATGGCCTTGCTGCGGCTGGAGCCGAACAGGCGGTCGGAAATCCAGCCGTTGGACAGCGCGCCGAAGGCCATGCCCACCGGCAGCGCCACCGAGATCCAGGCCGGGTCGATCAGGGTCTCGGCGCTCTTCCAGTTCTTGCCCAGGAAGTGGACCGGCACCCAGACGATCAGGCCATAGCGCGCGGCATTCTGGAAACCGATCGACAGGCCCGCGATCAGAAGCCGCGGGTTGCGCAGCACGGCCTTGTAGCGCGACCAGGAGCTTTCGCCGGCATCGGTCTCGACTGCGGTAGCCTTCTCCGCACCCTCGGCCTTGGCAACGCCGGTATCGGGCGACTTGAAGCCAAGGTCTTCCGGCCGCTCGCGCACGATCAGGAAGAAGGTGATGCCGCCCACCAGCATCAGCAGCACCGGCAGGCGGAAGATCCAGCGCCAGTCCAGGTGCAGGATATTCACGACCACGATCGAGGTGACGAACGACAGCACCGAGGCGCAGCCGGCCGCGAACACGTAGAAGCCGTAGACTTTGCCGCGCTCTTCGGCGCCCCACCAGTTCGACAGCAGCCGGCTGCCGGGCGCCCAGCCAAGGGCCTGGAAGTAGCCGTTGATGCCCCAGGGAATCGCCAGGCTCTTGAAGCCGACGGCGAAGCTGACCACCCAGTTGGCCGCGCACGACAGGATCGCGCCGGCGGTCATCACGCGGCGGCCGCCGAACTTGTCACCCAGGTTGCCGTTGATGGCCTGCCCGATGGCGTAGCACCACAGCAGGCAGGTGGAGGCCCAGCCCAGCGCTTCCTTGGAAAACCCGAATTCCTGCTGGATGCCGGGAATGGCGAAGCCAAAGGTCTGCCGCCCCGTGTAGAAGAAGAAGTAGCAGAACATCGCGGCCAGCAGCATGCGCCACTGGGCGCGCCGGAACGAATGCTCGGCCGGAGCGACGAACGCCCCTGCCTGGATGCGATCGGCAGTTTCCATTTTTGTCTCCTCTTGTATTGTCGGCCCGTATTGCGGGCTCGTGTTGGCCGGCTGCACCCGTCGGCCGGGGGTCGTGCTACTAGGCCGGCACAGCGCCGATGAAGTTCTTGCCCCGGGCGCCGTCCAGCGCACGCGCGATCATGGCGCCGGCCTCGTCGTCGGAGACGCCGTAGTCGGCAAACTCGGTCTTCACGCCCAGGTCCTGCAGGAAGGCGCGCAGCCGCTGCTGCCCGTCGCCCAGCACCGGCCCGAACAGCCGCTGCAGCGTGCGGTCGCGGTCGGGCCGGCGTGCCCACGCCTTTTCAAGCACCATCGGCAGCGTGAACGAGCACGCGATGCCGTGCGGCAGGCCATGGCGCAGCGTCATTTCGTAGGAGATGGAGTGCGCAAGTGCCGTCTTGGTATTGGAGAACGCCAGTCCGGCCTTGAGGGCGGCCAGCGCCATGCGCTCACGCAGGCCAATGTCGTCCAGGTTGCGCACCAGTTCCGGCAAGGTGTCGAAGATGTCCTCCACCGCCGAAATCGCGAAGGTGTCGGAAACCGGGTTGGCGTTGACGTTCCAGATCGATTCCAGCGCGTGGGACAGGGCATCGAGCCCGGTGGAGATCGTGGTGTCCCGCGGCACCGACATCATCAGCTCCGCATCCACGATGGCCGCTTCGGGCCAGGTTGCCTGCAGGTGAAGCGAGTACTTCTTCTGGTTCGCGGCGTCCCAGATGGTGGCCCAGGGCGTCACTTCGCTGCCGGTGCCGGCAGTCGTCGGCACCGCGATCAGCGGCTTGACCTGCGCCGGCGTGAACGCCTTGCCGGTCGCCAGCAGGCTGATCAGCGAATCGAACCGGCCCGACCTGGTCCCTACCATCAACGCCTTGGCGGTATCGATCGCGCTGCCGCCACCGACCGCAACGATGGCGTCGCAGGCGTCGGCGTCTTCCCAGAAGCGGTTGTACAGGCCGGACAACTGGGCGACATCCGGGTTCGGCTGCACGTCTTCGATCAGCCCGGCAAGGTCTGCGCCCAGCAGGGCTTCAAGCCGCGCCACCAGTCCCAGCGCACGCGCTTCGGGAAAGGTCACGACGACGACGCGCCGGCCGTGCAGCAGGGCCGGGAGCCGGTCAAGGCTGCCAGCCCCGCAATGGATCGACACGGGGTTGTGGTAGGCATGGTTCATGGGGTCTCCTCACTTCTTTTCTGGGTAGCCTGGGCGGCGGCTTGAGCCGCGTTTCCTGGTGGCTGAAGTTTGGGAGACGCCAAACCCCCGGTCCAATCGCATCTTTGACGGCGAGGTGCGCCAAAACCGATGGATCGCCGGCACGCTGCCGGCCTCGGGGAAACCCTGTACGCAACGGCACGCGTCTGTGGGAGACTCGCCGCACACGCCGCGCAGAACGGCGGCCAGCTCCCATCGAGACCCCATGTTCCACCAGTACTACAAGTCGATCCGCTGCTTCCATGCGGTCGCCCGGACGGGCGGCTTTACTGCCGCGGCGCAATACCTGCATATCGGGCAGCCGACCGTGACCGACCAGGTCAAGGCGCTGGAGACGCGCTTCGGCGTGGAGCTGTTCCTGCGCGCAGGCCGCACCGTGCGCCTGACCGACACCGGCGAGCGGCTCTACGCCATCACCCAGGGCTTGTTCGGGCAGGAAGCAGAGGCCATGCAGTTCCTGCAGAGCGCGCACAAGCTCAAGACCGGGCTGGTGCGCGTGGGCGCGGTGTCACCGCCGATCGCGCTGGGGCTGGCGCGTAGTTTCCGTTCCACCCATGCTTCGCTGGAACTGACGGTCACCATCGGCTCGGAAGCCTCGGTGCTGCGCGGCCTGCAGGATTTCGATATCGACGTCGGCATCCTGGCCGAGCCCGATCCGGTCGATGGCCTGCATATCGCGCCGTATCGGAGAGAGCGCATCGTTGCCGTGATGCCGGCCGGCCATCCGCTGGCCGCGCGCGCTTCGATCACGGTGCAGGAGGTCGCCGGCGAAGCCGTGATCCTGCGCGAGCCGGGCTCGAAGACCCGGCTCCGGGTTGAACGCGCGTGCGCACAGCATGGCGTGGCGCTGAACTGCGTGATGGAGATCAACAGCCGCGAGGCCATCCTGCATGCAGTGGCCAATGGCATGGGCATCAGCTTCGTCACGCAGATCGAATGCATCCCGCTGCCGGGCCTGCAGGTGGTGCCGGTCGACGAGCCGCTGCTGTCGATCGATTACTCGCTGTGCTGCCTGGAGGTGCGCAAGGAGCGGCCGCTGATTGCGGCGCTGTTCGCGGTCGCGCTGGGCTAGTGTCCTGTTCCGCAGATAGCTTGCCAACGTGAAATCGTCCAGTTGGTCGTCAGGCTAGGCGCGAGGAGGCGCCATAGCCGTAGCTATGGCAACGACGAGCAGCGACGCATGGCGGCCAACTGGGCGATTTCATGGCAAGCTATCTGCGGAACAGGACACTAGTACCCCGCCGTCATCCGCCCCAACCTGCCTGCACAAGCGTAGCCACGCCCACGCCGACCAGGACGGCCCCGGTAAGCCGTACCGCAAGCCTGGCCACGCGCGCACCTGCCGGCATCCATCGTTCGAGCGTCATCGCCAACATCACCGCTGCCATCACGCGCAGGTCCATCACGCCCATGACGAGCAATGCCGCAGTCAGGCCCGCACAGCACCGGGTGCAGTGCAGGCCCAGCCGCAGGCCATGGCGCCACGCCGAGCCGGCATCCGCCGGCAGTGCGCGCGTGCGGCCCGCTGCGTTGGTGCAGCAGGCAAGCTGCCGTGCTTTCCACGGGGTGAACTGCAGCACGCCTGCCATCACCAAGACCACCGCCGTGGCGAGCGGAACCGCGCGCGCCAGGCCCTGCGCCTGCACGGCTATCGCCGCCAGCGCAGCGCCAACCGGGAAAACGGCGAAGCCCACCATGCCCCACACGAAGAAGTAGCCGGCGCCCGCCAATACCGTCGACATGCCCGGGCGCACCTGCCCTGCCGTCGCCAGGGCCTGGCGGTAGCGCCACAGTATCGGTGCCAGTGAGGGCAGCATCATCGGCACCATCATGGCGATCCACATGCCGAGGAAGGCCATTGCCGTGCGGGCCCAGGTCTGGCCGCACATCCGCATCCACGCCATCGACATGGTCCAGCCGCCGGGCATCGGCATCGCGCTCATCGCCGGCATGGATGCATGCCAGGCGAGTGTCGCCGCCCCGCCGGCGATGAATAGCACGGCCACGATGCCAAAGAAGGCAAGGCGCGGGCCGGTGCCGCGTGAGCGCGCCAGCCTGTGCGTGGTGAGTACGATGGACATGGAATGCCTCAGCCCTGCTCGTATTCATCGTGCCGGCGCCACCAGACCCCGGCCTCGTTGCGTCCGCGCGGTGCGCGATCCAGCCACTGGTACATGCCCCACAGGCCATCCAGCCCGCGCGCATAGGTGGAATAGGTGTGGTACACAACGCCATCTTCCAGCGCGAAGGCGCTCATGCCCGGCCGGTCGCGCTGGTACGTTGCGGCATCGGTGCCGCACATGGCAGCAAACTGGGCCTCGGCCGCTGCGCCGCCGGCCTCCAGTTCAGGTCGCCAGGCGAATGCCGCCTCGCGCCGGTAGTTGTAGTCGATATCGCCCTGGCGTTGTTGCGCTTCGCTGAACCAGACGTTGAAGTCCGTGTTGAAGTCGCTGCCCTGCGACGATGCCCACGGGAAGGTCCAGCCCATGCGCCGCTGGTACGCCTGCAACTTCGCCAACGGTGCCCGCGACACCGCGGCCAGCGTGACGTCGTGATGCGCCAGGTGGACGACAAAGCCGTCAAACCCGTCCGCAATCGCGGAGCAGGACGGGCACCCTGCCTGGTAGTCCGGGCCGAACATGAAGTGGTAGACCAGCAGTTGCGAACGTCCCTGGAACAAGTCTGCCAGCGAGGCGCTGCCCGCCGCGGTCTCGAACCGGTAGGGCTTGTCGATTCGAACCCACGGCAAGGCCTGGCGCTGCCGTGCCAGTTCATCGCTGCGTCGGGTGAGATCCTTCTCGGCCTCGAGCAGTTCACGCCGCGCGGCCAGCCATGCTTCACGGGTTCCGGTGCTGTGTGTGGTCATCGTGCATCCCTCCGTTGGTTGGTGTTCGTGTGCTAGATTAGGCGCCGGCTTCCAACGGTGGGAGTGACAAGTGTGGCGGGATTTCTGGCGGGATTCGGATGGACTCACGCATTGCCGCCGCGGCGCTCGCGCTTGCCGCGGGTGATCCGCTTGGCGCGCTGAACCGGGTTGCCCTGCGCGACGATCCGCCGGCGCTGGCGTTGCGCGGCATCGCCATGGCGCAACTGGGCGACTTTATCCGCGCCCGGGCACTGTTGCGCAGCGCGGCGCGCGCCTTCGGTCCGCGCGAAGCCGTAGCGCGCGCCAGGTGCTTGGTGGCCGAAACGGAAATCGCCTTTGCCTCGCGCGACCTGGGCTGGCCGGCAAAGACGCTGGACCGTGCGCGCGCCACCCTTGAAGCGCACGGCGACTGGGTCAACGCCGCCCATGCGCGGTATCTCGCGATCCGGCGGCTGCTGCTGATCGGCCGCATCGACGACGCCGAGCAGGCGCTTGCCGGGCTTGACCCCACTCCCTTCCCGCCCGCATTGCGCACAACCCATGCCCTGATCGTGGCGGGCATCGCGATGCGGCGCGTGCAGACCCGGCCGGCGCGCACCGCGCTGGCACAGGCCGCGCACGCGGCGCAGCGCGCCGGCATTCCATCCTTGCGCGCCGAGGTCGAAAGCGCGGCCCAGGCGCTGCACAGCCCCGCGGCACGCCGCATCGCGCGCGGCGAGGAACGGCCGCTGCTGCTTGAGGAAGTCGAAGCGCTGCTGGCATCGAAAGCGCTGGTCGTGGACGCGTGCCGCTATGCCGTGCGCTGCGCTGGCACCACGGTCCCGCTCGCCAGGCGGCCGGTGTTGTTCACGCTGGCGCGCGCGCTGGCCGAGGCCTGGCCCGCCGACGTGCCCCGGGACACGCTGATCGCGCACGCCTTCCGCACCAGGCACGCCGATGCATCGCACCGCGCGCGGCTGCGTGTCGAGATCGGGCGGCTGCGCGCGGTGCTTGGCGCATTTGCCGGCGTCACGGCAAGCGGGCGCGGCTTCGCGCTGGTGCCGCACCACGCGCGCGAGGTGGTGGTGCTGGCGCGGCCGGTGGAAGAGAAGCACGCGGCAGTGCTCGCCTTGCTGGCCGATGGCGAGTCATGGTCCAGCTCCGCTCTCGCGCTGGCGCTGGGTGCCAGCCAGCGCTCGGTGCAGCGGGCACTGGAAACGCTGGCGGCAGCCGGCAAGATCCAGTCCCTTGGCCACGGGCGTGCGCGCCGCTGGATGACGCCGCCGGTGCCGGGATTCACGACGACCTTGTTACTCCCCTCGCCGCTGCCGGTTGACTAGCATGTAGCCATCCCCAAACCAAAAGGATGACAGCATGAAACGATCACAAGCCGAAGTGCTTCGCGAGTATGGTCCCTTCCCCGGCGTCGAGAACGTCCACGGTGTCAGCTATGACGGCCAGCGGGTCTGGTTTGCCAGCGGAGACAAGCTCAATGCCCTGGATCCGGTCACCGGCAGGACGCTGCGCTCGCTCGATGTCGCCGCCCATGCCGGTACTGCTTTCGACGGCCAGCACCTGTACCAGATTGCCGAGGACCGGATCCAGAAGATCGATCCGCAAAGCGGCCGCGTGCTGGCCACGATCCCCGCGCCGGGCGGCGGCGGCGACTCGGGGCTTGCCTGGGCCGAAGGCACGTTGTGGGTGGGCCAGTACCGGGAGCGGAAGATCCGCCAGGTCGATCCACAGACGGGGGCGATCCTGCGCACCATCACGTCCGACCGCTTTGTCACCGGCGTCACCTGGGTCGATGCCGAGCTCTGGCACGGCACCTGGGAAGGTGACCAGAGCGAGCTGCGGCACATCGACCCGCAATCGGGCGCGGTGCTGGAATCGGTCACCATGCCGGCCGGCGCGAGCGTGTCGGGGCTGGAGTCCGATGGCGGCGACCAGTTCTTCTGCGGCGGCGGCAACAGCGGCAAAATCCGTGCGGTGCGCCGGCCCCGGCCAGCCGGGAAGCGCCCCGCCGGCGGCGCGGGCAAGTAGCCGGCATTCACCCTGAGCGGACTCGTTTTCACTATTCCTTACAGACAAAGGCGCTGCCACCATCTATTCTCCTGTCGCAAACGGAATCCCCCACAACAAGGAGAATGCGATGAAATCCGCTCTGGCCCTTCTGGTCGCCTGCAGCGCACTGCTGGGTGGCTGCGTGGTAGCCCCTTATGACACCTACGGCAGCGGCCCCCAGGGCTGCCCGCCGGGGCAGGCAAAGAAGGGCAACTGCCGCGTCGACCCGTACGGCAACGAGTCCTTCTGCCCGCCGGGACAAGCCAAGAAAGGCCGCTGCTGAGCCAGCGCCCGGCGCCGCACTGACCGGCCGGCCCCGCCTGCCCCCGGCACCAGCCGGTGTTGCACGGGCCGGCCTGGCGGACGGAGAATGGCCGGATGCGGGCATCTCGTCCGCAGGAGAGCGCCATGCAATCACGCACGCCATCCCGGTGTATCGGCGAACTGTGCGTCGCCGCTGTCGTGCTCGGCTCGCTCGGAGCCTGTGCGACCTTGCAGCCGGAACAGACCGGCAAGCAAATGATCGGCAGCCCAGAAAGTGCCGTACGCAGTACATTCGGATCCCCCACCGAGACCTACCGCCTCGCCGACGGCACCAGCCGCTGGATCTGGTCGCGCCAGCCCCTTGGCCATCAGGTCTATGCCGCCGATTTCGACGCCGGCGGCAAGCTCACCAACTATCGCCAGATGCTGACCGAGACGGAGATCTACCGCGCCCAGGTCGGGACCTGGACCAAGAAGGACGTGCAGGAGCACTTTGGCCTGCCGCGCGAGCCCATCCAGTACTACCCCCTGATGAAGCGTGAAGCCTGGTCCTGGCGCATGTACAAGGATGGCTTGCAGACCGCGCATTTCAGCTGCTACTTCGATGATGCCGGCGTGCTGCGCCAGACCATGATCATCGTCGACCCGCTCGGCGGCGACGCGCGCCACTCGCGCTGAAGCGACGCCAGCGAGGCAGCCGGTGCCATTGCCGGCAGCAGGGACTCCCCGGTCCACGGGCTTTTTTGCGCGCAGAATGGTGGCGATGCGGCAAGCGCCGCCAACCCTCCATGCGGAAAACAAACGTGACCACTGCGATCCTGCTCGAGAACATCCACCAGAGCGCCAATGCCCGGCTGGCTGAAGCCGGCCTGCAGGTCGAGCGCCGCACCGGCGCCCTGGCCGGTGCCGAACTGCGCCAGGTGCTGGCCAGCCACGACGTGGTCGGCATCCGCTCTGCCACCCACCTGCGCGCCGACGACATCCGCAGCGCGCCCGAGCTGCTCTCGATTGGCTGCTTCTGCATCGGCACCTCGCAGGTGGACCTGGAAGCCGCCACCACGGCCGGGATCCCGGTGTTCAACGCGCCCTTCTCCAACACCCGCTCGGTGGCCGAGCTGGTGGTGTCGGAAGCGGTGATGCTGCTGCGCCGGATTCCGGAGAAGAACACCCTGGCACACGCCGGCAAGTGGGCCAAGGGCGCCGCCGGCGCGTTCGAGGCGCGCGGCAAGACCATCGCCATCGTCGGCTACGGCAATATCGGCTCGCAGGTGGGCGTGCTGGCCGAATCGATGGGCATGCGCGTGGTCTACTACGACGTGCTGGCGCGGCTCTCGCACGGTTCCGCGCGCGCCGCGGGATCGCTGGAAGAGGCGGTGTCGCAGGCCGAAGTGGTGACCCTGCATGTGCCAGCCACGCCGCGCACGCGCAATATGATCGATGCGCGCATCCTGGCCGCCTGCAAGCCGGGCGCGATCCTGATCAATGCCTCGCGCGGCAGCGTGGTGGACATCGCCGCGCTGGCCGCGGCGCTGCGCGAGAAGCGCCTGGGCGGCGCCGCCATCGACGTGTTCCCGGAGGAGCCGAAGACCAACAACGATCCTTTCGTCAGCGAACTGCAGAACATGCCCAACGTACTGCTGACCCCGCACGTGGGCGGCAGCACCGAAGAGGCGCAGGAGAATATCGGCACCGAAGTGGCGGCCAAGCTGGCGCACTTCCTGGCCACCGGCGGCACCATCGGCGCCGTCAACTTCCCCGAGGTCGATCCCGGCCCGCTGCACGCGCCGGCGCGGCTGCTCAATGTGCACGGCAACGCGCCGGGCGCCCTGGCGGCACTGAACACGCTGCTGGCGCAGGAAGGCGTGAATATCACCGGCCAGCACCTGCAGACGCGCGGCCACACCGGCTATGTGGTCACCGACCTCGACCGCGTGCCGTCAGACCAGCTGATGCAGGCGCTGCGCACCCATGCAGGCTTTGCCCGCTCGCGGCTGATCCTGCGATAGGGCAGCGGCCGTCCCCAGGCTCAATTGTCACAGAAGTGTCATAACTCTTAAGAATGTTCTGAAACCGTCGCTATGATGAATATGGCCCACGCGCGGATCCGTGGGCCTGCACTGTGCCGGTTCTCAGAGGCGCCCTGTCTCGGCGCCACGCTGACAATAAGAGAGAGGGGTAGTCATGAAAACGGTCGAACTCAGCAGGAAGGCCGCCGGCGTTGCCGGCCGGCTGGTCGCAGTGGGCGTTCTGGCAGCCGCGGGTATCGGCACCGCTGCCGCGCATACCGGCACCATTACGTTCCTTGGGGGAATCTCGTACCCGTCCTGCGGCTTCCGTCCGTCCGCCGGACAGTTGCAGGCGAGCTGCCAGCAGCCGTCGGGGCAGATCGTCTCGGCGCCGTTGCCGTTGTCGCCTGCCCGGATGACCGGGCAAGCCCGCATCGGCGTGGCAAGGCTGGACGTCGAGCCCGCCCGTGCCGGGCAACGCGGCACGCCGGACGCGTACGTGGTGGTAGTGACCTACCAGTAAACGCGCGGCAGGCAGGCGCCCGCACCAGCCGGCCCTGCCTGCCGCCATGCCCTGCCGGGGCCGCATCAGTCCAGGCGGATATTGGACGCCCGGATCGCTTCAGCCCAGTAGGTCTGCTCCACCTTCACGACATCGGCAAAGGCCGCGGGCGAGCTTCCCTTGACGATGATGCCGAGATCGACCAGCCGTGTGTGCAGCTCGGGGTTGGCCAGCACGCGGTTGACGTCGGCAGACACCTTGTCGACCACGGCGCGCGGCGTCGCCGCCGGCGCGAACAGGCCCAGCCAGCCCTGGCGCTCCAGCCCGGGCACGCCCGCCTCCTGGAAGGTCGGCACCTCCGGCAGCAGCGGCGAGCGCGACTGCCCGGCCACGGCGACCACCTTGAGCTTGCCGGCGCGCGCATGCGTGCGCGCGGTGACCGCGGCCACGACGCCGGCGGGCAGTTGTCCGCCAAGCAGGTCGTTGACCAGCGGGCCCTCGCCCTTGTAGGGCACGTGGGTCAGTTCAACCCTGGCGTTGCGGCCGAAGACCTCCATCTGCAGATGCCCGCTGGAACCCAGCCCGTAGCTGCCATACGGCAGCGGCTTGCCCAGCTTGCGGATGTAGTCGATCAGTTGCTTCACGTTGGCCGCCGGCACGTCGGGCTGCACCACCAGCGCCAGGTTGGAGGTCGCCAGCTCAGAGATCGGCGCGAAGTCACGCACTGCGTTGTAGTTTGCCTTGCTGTACAGCAGCGGCGCCTGGACCAGGCCGGTCAGCGCGAACAACAGCGTATAGCCGTCCGGCTCTGCCTTGGCCACCATGTCCGCGCCGATCATGCCGCCGGCACCCGGCCGGTTGTCCACCACCACGGCCTTGCCCCATGCCTTGGCCAGGCCGTCCGCGACCATGCGCGCGACCACGTCGCCGGTCCCGCCCGCGGCGTATGGCATCACGATGCGCACCGTGCGTGCCGGGAAATCCACCCCCGCACCACCCTGCGCGCGCGCACCCAGCCCAACCCCTGCCAGCGCCGCACCCGCGACGCCCAGACCCATTTGCTGCAGAACCCTGCGCCTGCCTTGCTGCATACCTTGTCTCCTGTGTCTCGTCTCCGGCAGCCGGCCTCGTGCCGTGCCGGCATCCTGCCGTGTCATACCCGGCCAGCCTCTGCGGGCCGCTGCCGGGAGCGCGTGCGGGTCAATGTAGGAGGCTCGGGCACCGCTGTCGTCCATCGAAGGGAGGAAATTCGGCAAGCCGGCAGAATCGTCCAAACGAACTAGGACGCAACCCTCAGGGCCGTGGAACAATCGCCCGGACCTGATGCCCTCCCGCCAAAATATTCCCGATACAGCACTTATGATCTTGTCTGCCACAGACGGGCCAGGGTGGCGGTGACGGGCATCGCCCCCAGGAGAGTGCATTGCATCCCTTTGCCAACCACGCCGTGAGCGGCGGCCCGCTGCCGACGGTGCTCGCCTCCAAGCTCGCGCCCCCCGTGGCGCACCCCGCCACGATCGGCCGGCCGCACCTGGTCGCGCGCATGGCGCAGGACCGCGCTGCGCGCGTGATCCTGGTGCGGGCCGCGGCCGGCTTTGGCAAGACCACGCTGATGCAGCAATACGCGGAGCATTGCGCAGCGCAGCAGCAAGCCACGGTGTGGCTGCGCCTGGATGCGGGCGACAATGACCTGCAACGGCTGCTGGTCCACCTGGACGCCGGCCTGGACGCGCTGCGCGGCGGCAAGCGGCGCGGCGCGGCAGCGCCGGAGCCGGCCAGCGGACCGCGCCTGGCGCAGCGCATCCTGGGGCTGGTGGGCGCCACGGCGCAGCCGTTCGCGATCATGCTGGATGATTTCGAGACCTTGCAGAGCCTGCCGGCGCTGGACCTGGTGCAGCAGCTGATCGAGGCGATGCCGCCCTGCGGCATACTGGTGATCGGCTCGCGCACCGCGCCGGAAATCGGCCTGGGCCGGCTGCGCGCGCGCGGGCAGTTGCTGGAGATCCCGCCCGCCGCCCTGCATTTTTCCGTCGACGAGGCCGCGCAGCTGCTGCGCAGCCGCTGCGGCCTGCCGCTGCGCGACAGCGACATCGCCACGCTGCATCGCCGCACCGAAGGCTGGGCCACCGCGATATACCTGGCCGCGCTGTCGCTGCAGCAGTGCAGCGACCACGCCGCCTTCGTCGCGGTGTTTTCCGGCACTCACCTGGAGCTGGGCGAATTCCTCGCCGAGGACATCCTGGCGCGGCAGTCCGACGCGTGCCGCGCCTTCCTGCTGGAAACCAGCGTGCTGGGGCAGCTGAGCGCGCCGCTATGCGACGCCCTCACCGGCCGCGCCGACGCGCGCGCGATGCTGGATCACCTCGAACGCGCCAACCTGCTGCTGTTCCCGCTCGATGCCGAACGCACGTGGTACCGCTACCATCGGCTCTTTGCCAGCTTCCTGCAGCACCGGCTGGCCGTGCAGGCGCCGGATCGGGTCGCGCCGCTGCACCTGGCCGCCGCGCACTGGTACCTGGAGCACGGCTACCCGATCCCCGCAGTGGACCACCTGCTGCAGGCGGGCCGTCATGACGAGGCGCTCAGCGCCATTGCCAGCCAGTCCGACTCGCTGCTGGGCACGGGCCGGGTGCGCCTGCTGTTGCGCTGGTTCGAGCAGATCCATCCCGCAACGCTGGCGCGGCAACCGGCGCTGGCGCTGACGCGCGCGTGGGTGCTGCTGCTCAACCGGCGCCACGCCGAAGCCATGGCCGCACTGGCGTCATTCCAGCCCGAACTTGAGCAACCCGGCGACGACAGCCAGCGTGCGCGCCTGGGGGTGGAAGCACAGACCATCCACTGCGTGCTGCTGGCCATGACCGACCAGGTCGAGGCCTGCCGCGATGCCGCCGGCGCGCACCTGCGCCGCCTGGCGCCCGACGAGCCCTTCCAGTACCGCATCCTGGCCAATTCGCTGGCCTACGCGCTGATCTGCACGCACCGCTACGACGAAGCGCGCAGCGTGCTGTCGCGGGCGACGCTGCGCGCGCAGCAGCCCCAGCCGGTACGCAGCCTCAGCGACACGCTGGAGGGCGTGATCGACCTGGTGCAGGGGCGCCTGGGCAACGCGCTGGCGCGCCTGCGCGCCGCGTCCGGCGACAGCCCGGGCAGCGACGTGTTCTGGGCACTGGCGCTGTATGAGCACGATGCGCTGGAAGAGGCCGGGCGCCTGCTGGCCAATGCGCTGCCCTACAGCAAGGGCAACGGCCCGCCCGATTCGCTGATCGCCTGTCACGTGCTGAGCGCGCGGCTTGCGCTGGCGCGCGGCGACCGCGGCCAGTGGCTGCAGCGCCTGGCTGAACTGGAGCAACTGGGACAGCAGTCCGGCACCGCGCGCATCGTGTGCTCGGCCTGGCTGGAGCGGGCCCGCGTCGCCACGCTGGAAGGCAAGCTGGAAACCGCATCGCAGGCGTTGCAGGCGGCCGACCTGTACGGCGGCTGGGAAGCGCTGGACGCCACCGGCCATGCCAACGACATCGACCGGCCTTCCATCGCGCGCTGCCGGCTCGACATAGCGCGCGGCAATATCGCGCCGGCGCTGTCCGCGCTGGATGCCGCCATCGACGCCGCACTGGCACGCCAGCGCTACTGGCGCCTGATCCGGCTGCGCGTCCTGCGCGCCACCGCGCTCGACGGCATGCAGCAGCGCGATGCCGCCCTGCAGGAAATGACCGAAGCCCTGCGCCTGGCCAGCCATGAAGGCTTCCTGCGCTCCTTCCTGGAAGAAGGCGAACGCGTTGCCGTGCTGCTGCGGGCCTGGGCAGGTGTCCATCTGGCACAGGCAGCAGCGCTTGGCGTGGCCGAGCCCTTTGTCGCGAGCCTGCTCGCGCGGCTTACCGACGCAGGCTCGACCAAGCCGGCCGCAGAACCGCCGGCGGAACCGGCGCACCAGCCCGACCCGCTGACCGGGCGCGAACTGGAAGTGCTGCGCATGCTGTCCGCGGGTTACCGCAATCGGGTGATCGCGCAGAAGCTGTTCCTGTCCGAGCTGACCGTCAAGTCGCACCTGCGCCGCATCCATGCCAAGCTGGGCGCGCAAAGCCGTACGGAAGCGGTGGCTCTGGGGCGCGCGCGCGGCCTGATCCCGTGAGCCACTGCGCGCACGCGCTTCCCGTTGGGGCCATAGCGCTTCAGCCCGCCAGCGTGGCCTTCAGGTTGGCAAGCATGTCCGCGACCATCTCCTTCAGTCCATACTGGGCCTTCCACCCCCAGTCCGCGCGCGCGACCGAATCATCGATCGAATCCGGCCAGCCCTGCGCAATCGCCTGGCGATAGTCGGGTTCATAGCGGATCTGGAAGCCCGGCACCTGCTCGCGGATGGCCGCGGCGATCTGCGCGGGCGTGAAGCTCATGCCGGCGATGTTGTAGCTGCCGCGCTCGCTCAGCTTGTCCGCCGGGGCTTCCATCAGTTCGATGGTGGCGCGGATCGCATCGGGCATATACATCATCGGCAGGGCTTCGTCTTCCTTCAGGAAGCAGGTGTAGGGCTCGCCCGTCACCGCCGCATGGAAGATGTCGACCGCATAGTCGGTGGTGCCGCCGCCGGGTGGCGTCTTGTGCGAGATCAGGCCCGGATAGCGCACGCTGCGCACATCCACGCCGTGGTTGGCGTGATACCAGCGGCACCAACCCTCGCCCGCCTGCTTGGAGATGCCGTAGACCGTGGTGGGCTCCATCACGGTCTTCTGCGGTGTCTGTCCGGCAGGCGTGGTCGGGCCGAAGGCTGCAATCGAGCTTGGCCAGAACACCCGCTCCAGCCCGGTCTGCCGCGCCAGCTCCAGCACATTGAGCAGGCTGGTCATATTGAGGTTCCAGGCCCACTGTGGCGCCTTTTCGCCGGTGGCGGACAGCGCGGCGGCCAGCAGGTAGACCTGGGTGATGCCATGGCGCTCGACCACGGTGGCCAGCTCGCCGCGGTCGGTGGCGTTGAGCATCTCGTGCGTCAGATGCACATGGCGGCCGGTGGGCACCACGTCGGAGGTGATCACGTTGGTGCGCCCGTAGCGCTCGGCCAGCGCCAGTGCCAGTTCAGACCCGATCTGGCCGTTGGCGCCGACAATCAGGATCTTCGGTTTGCCAGCTTCCATCAGATCAGCCCCAGTTCACGGCCAGCCTGGCCGAAGGCATCCAGCGCCGCCTGCAGCGCGGCCTCGTCATGCAGCGCGCTCATCTGCACGCGGATGCGCGCCTGGCCCTTGGGTACCACCGGGTAGAAGAAGCCGACCACGTACACGCCCAGCTCCAGCAGGCGCTGCGCCAGTTGCTGCGCCTTGTCGGCGTCGTAGACCATGATCGGGATGATCGGGTGGTCGCCCGCCTTGACGTCGAAGCCCAACCGGTCCAGTCCCGCGCGGAAGAACCTGGTATTGCCCTCCAGCCGGTCGCGCAGCTCGGTGCTGGCTTCCAGGATATCGAGCACCGCGATCGACGCGCCCACGATGGCCGGCGCCACGGTGTTGGAGAACAAATACGGCCGCGAACGCTGGCGCAGCAGTGCCACCACTTCCTTGCGCGCGCTGGTGAAGCCGCCGGAGGCGCCACCCAGCGCCTTGCCCAGCGTGCCGGTAATGATGTCGATCTTGCCGAACACGCCGCGCGCCTCATGCGTGCCGCGCCCGCGCTGGCCCATGAAACCGGTGGCATGGCATTCATCTATGCCCAGCAGCGCGCCGTACTCGTCGCAGATCGCGCGCATCTCGTCGAGCCGCGCCACGGTGCCGTCCATCGAGAACACGCCGTCGGAAAACACCAGCGTGTAGCGCGCGCCGTCGGCCCGCGCCTGCTCCAGTTGCACGCGCAGGTCGTCCATGTCGTTGTGCTGGTAGCGGTAGCGGCGCGCCTTGGACAGGCGGACGCCGTCGATGATCGAGGCATGGTTGAGCGCATCGCTGATGACCGCGTCTTCCGCGCCCAGCAGCGTTTCGAACAAACCGCCATTGGCATCGAAGGCCGAGCCATAGAGGATGGTGTCCTCGGTGCCGAGGAAGGCCGACAGCCGCGCCTCCAGCGTCTTGTGCAGGTCTTGCGTGCCGCAGATAAAGCGCACCGAGCTCAGCCCGAAGCCATGCGTGCGCAGCGCTTCATGCGCGGCCTCGATCACCTGCGGGTGCGACGACAAGCCAAGGTAGTTGTTGGCGCACAGGTTGATGACCTCGCGGCCGTCGGTGGTGCGCACCCGCGCACCCTGCGGCGTGGCGATCACGCGCTCGTTCTTGAACAGCCCCGCCGCGCGGATGCTTTCGAGTTCGGTACGGATGGATGCATAGAATGCCTCGGCATTCGACATGGCTTGGCTCCCGTTGGTGTGCGAGGGATATGCTAGGATTCGATCGATAAATCGAACACGTTCTGTATATCGAACATTTTGCGCAATATAACGAACATTAATCCATGACGCAAGCCCTCGCCCAGACCCCGCAGGCCGATGGCCCGCCCGCCGTCGGCATGGCGCTGCAGGCGCTGCGCCAGCAGCAACGGCTGTCGCTCGATGAACTGTCACGCCGTGCCGGGGTTTCCAAGTCGATGCTGTCGCAGATCGAACGCAACCTGGCCAACCCCACCGTGGCGGTGCTGTGGCGCCTGGCCAATGCGCTTGGGGTGAACCTGACGGACTTCCTCGCCGGAGGCGCCGCTGAGCGCCCCGCCGGCGGCATCACCGTGGTCCAGCCGCACGCGATCCCGTCGCTGAAAAGCCCTGATACCCGCTGCGACCTGCGCATCCTGGGCCCGATCGACCTGGCCGGGCGCTTCGAGTGGTATGAGCTGACCATCCAGGCCGGCGGCGTGCTGGCCTCCGAGCCACACGAGGCCGGCACCCAGGAACACCTGTCTGTGCTGAGCGGATCGATGACAGTGCGCGCGGGTGCCGATGAAAAGAAGCTGAGGCACGGCGAGACCGCGCGCTATGCGGCCGATGTCGCACATGCGATCTCCAATGGCGGCAAGACCACTGCCACCGCACTACTGGTTGTAGTGCATCCGGGCTGACGCGGGCAAGGGTTGCGACAGCCCGGAGGGCGGGTTCAGCGGGCGCCGAACCACCGTTTGACCCGCTCCCACAGCACGCCGAAGAACATCGCCGCGGGATTGAGGCGTACCGCCTGGTTGCGTTCGGCATCGCTCAGCGTCGGGTCCATCCGGCGCGCCACCGACTTGCCGAAATCCGCAATCATGCGCCGCACGAAATCGCGCACCAGCCCCGACCGCGAGAACTGCGCCAGCGGCCCCTGCAGCGAATACTGCAGGTCGACCGCAACCTCGGTCTCGTGCGCGGCAAGCGCCTTCAGCTGGTAGGCGATGTCGCCCGCGGCCTTGGAATTGCTGAGCGAGTCCTGCCCCGCCCCCTTCAGCACGCCGCGCTTGTTCGCGTCGTCGCGCTGCAGGCGCGCGGCGCCTTCGAACCTGGCGGACATCGGGCCGAACTTGATGGCGATATGGCCCTTGACCTTCTCCCCCTCCATTTCAGTGAGCACCGCACCCGGCAGGCAGCCTGCCACGGCCGGCAGGTCGGCCATGAAGGCCCATACCGCGTCGAGCGTATAGGGGACGGTGAAGCCGCCTTCGATGCGCGACCAGCCCTTGCGGTCGGCTGACCGTTCCGCCTCGGCGCCGGTGCCCGCGGCCAGGTGAGGCAGCGTGCCGAGCGCTTCGTCCGCAACGGCAAAACCGGTGAACGGCGCTTCGGCCGGCGCCGCGCCCGCGGCGTGCCGCGCAATCACGCCGGCTGTTGCGCGGCGTGCGTCCAGCACCGAGCGGATGGCGGCGACGATTCCCATATAGCCGGTGCAGCGACACAGGTTGCCCGACAGCTCGTGACGGATGGTGGCGTCGTCGGCGTCGGGCAGGCGCAGCACGATGTCGCGCGCGGTCGCCAGCATGCCCGGCGTGCAGAAGCCGCACTGCAGCGCGTGGTGCTGGTTGAACGCCGCGCGCAGGCCGGCCATCACGGCATCGTCCTGGTAGCCTTCGACGGTGACGATGTCGGCGCCCTGGCAGGCAGCCGCGAAGGTGATGCACGAACGCACCGGCTTGTCGTCGAGCAGCACGGTGCAGGCGCCGCACACGCCGTGCTCGCAGCCGAGGTGGGTGCCGGTCAGCCGGTGCGTGTCGCGCAGGAAGTCGCCCAGGTGCGTCCGGTCCGCGCACGCGCCGGAAACCCGGCGGCCGTTGACACTGAATTCGATGGTCTGCACGGGCGCTCCTCAGTTCAGCATTTGCGTGACGCAGCGCATCACGACGGTACGGTAAAGCTTGCGGTCGATGGCGTCCTTGCCGGGCGCGGCCTGCGCCACCGCTTCGTCCACGGCACCGGCGGTGAGCGCCGCGGCGCCTTGCGCGGCGACCGCGCGCGTGAGGCCGGGCAGCACCACCGGCGGTCCGTCCAGCGCGCCGAGCACGATGCGTGCGAAGCGGCAGCCGGCATCGAAGTACGCGGCGCAGCTGGCTTCGGCAAACTCGCCGGTCTTGCGGCACAGCTTCTGGTAGCCCCAGCGGCTGTGCGCGGTGGCGTGCGGCACGCGCACGGCGGCGATCAGCTCGCCATCGGCCAGCACCGTGGTGTAGGCGCCGATCATGAAGGCTTCCATGGGCACCTCGCGCGTGCCGGTGCCTGATGCAATCTCGATGCGCGCACCCAGCGCGGTCATCACCACGACCCAGTCCGCGGCCGGGTCCGCATGGGCCAGGCTGCCGCCAACGGTGCCGCGGTTGCGGATCGCGCGGTAGGCAATGCCGCCCGCCACGGCCTGCAGCATGGTGCCCTGCAGCGGCGCGAACACGCCGTCCTCGATCTGCGCATGGGTCACGCAGGCGCCGATGCGGATGCCATCGGGGGTGGACGCGACTTGCCGCAGTTCGGCCAGCCCCGACACATCGACCACCGTGTCAGGACGGGTCAGCCGCAGGTTCAGCATCGGGCCGAGCGACTGGCCTCCGCCCATGGTCTTGGCCACGTCGGTGCCCGCGCCAAGGCGGGCCAGCGCGTCCGGCAGCGAGCCGGGCGCATGATAGGAAAAGGCGACGGCTTTCATCGGTCAGGCTGCCTTCTTGCTCTGTGCGCCGGCCACTGCCGCATCCAGCGCTTCAAGGATCTTTCTCGGGGTCAGCGGCGTCTCCTGAAGTTCGACGCCGAAGCCGCGCAAGGCGTCGTTCACCGCATTGAAGATCGCCGCCGGCGGTGCGATGGCACCGCCCTCGCCCATGCCCTTGGCGCCGAATTCCGTATGCGGCGACGGCGTCTCGAAATGATGGATGCGGATCGACGGAATCTCGGTCGGCCCGGGCAGCATGTAGTCCGCCAGCGTGGAAGCCAGCGGCTGCCCGTTGCCGTCATAGCGCATCTCTTCGAACATCGCGGTGCCGATGCCCTGTGCCACGCCGCCATAGGTCTGGCCCTCGACCACCATCGGATTGATCATGGTGCCGCAGTCCTCCACCACCACGTAGTCCAGGATCTCGACATGGCCGGAATCGGTGTCGACTTCCACCGCGACCGCATGCGTGGCGTAGGTGAAGCTGCCGGTGTCGACCGCGGGCTTGAAGCCCATGGTGACCTCCAGCCCTTGCGCATCCACATCGGGCGGCAGCAGGTGGGGATTGATGTACCAGGCGTCGGCAATACGGCCGATGTCGATGGCGTCGGCATCGCCCGCACGAACCGCGCCGGCTGCAAACGTTACCGCCTCCACCCGCTGCCCCAGCATATGCGCGCCAATCTTCTGCAGCCGCGGCAGCAGCGCCTTGCACGCCCGCGACACCGCGCCGCCCGACATCACCAGCGAGCGCGAGGCATAGGTACCGGTGGAGAACGGCGTGAGTCCGGTATCGCCGTGCACCAGCTTGATCCGTCCGATGTCGATGCCCAGGATCTCGTGGGCAATCTGCGCGAAGGTAGTCTCCATGCCCTGCCCGTGCGAGTGCACGCCGACGCGCACCTCCAGCCCGCCGTCCGGCGTGATGCGCACCGTCGCCGAGTCGAAGCCGGGGATCACCGGCGTGCCCCAGGCCGCGAACACGGAAGTGCCGTGCGCCGACTGCTCGGTGTAGGTGCCAAAGCCCACGCCGACATAGCGGCTGCCCTGCGGACCCGCCTGCTGCCGCGCGCGGATCGCGGGCAGGTCGATCATCTCCATCGCCTGGCGCACGCTGGCCGGGTAGTCGCCGCCGTCGAAGTGCTTGTTGGTCACGTTGACGTAAGGCATGGACTGCGGCGGCACCAGGTTTTCAACGCGCACTTCCCACGGCTCGCGTCCCACCTCGCGCGCGATCGCGTCGATCATCAGCTCCATGGCGAAACAGACGCCGGTCCGGGCCACACCGCGATACGGCACGAAACCCGGCTTGTTGGTGGCCACGCAGGTAGTCTCGCAGCGGTATCCGTCGAAGGCATAGGGACCGGGCAGGTTGCCGATCGCCTGCCCCGGCTCCAGCCCGATGGTGAATGGCCAGACCGAATAGGCACCGCCGTCGATGGCAATGTTCGCGTCCAGCGCCAGCAGGCGGCCGCGCTTGTCGGCATAGGCGGTAAGCTCGTAGTGATGCTCGCGCGAGTTGGCGCCGGCGGTCAGGTGCTCGCGCCGATCCTCGATAAAGCGGAACGGCCGCTTGTAGGTCAGCGCCAGCCAGGCGATACAGAGCTCTTCCTGCTGCAGCACGCATTTGTAGCCAAAGGCGCCGCCAACGTCCGGCGAGATCACGCGCACGCGCGCCTGGTCCAGGTCCAGGCAATGGCTCAGGATGGTCCGGATCATATGCGGCACCTGGGTGGCGCTGTACACCACCAGCTGGTCGAACTGGTGGTCCCAGTAGGCCAGCACCGCCTTGCCCTCCATCGGCACCATGCACTGGCGCGCCAGGTTGACCTTGCGGTGAACGACGACGGAGGCCTCGCGCTGGCGCGCCTCGAAGTTCTTGTCGATATTCAGCGTCAGGAAGGTGTTATCGCGCCAGTGTTCGTGCACGCGCACCTCGCCAGCGAGCTGGCGGGCCTGCGCCACGTCGGTCAGCGCGGGCAGCTCGTCGAACTCGGCCACCACCTGCTCGGCGATGTCCTCGGCTTCGGCGCGCGTGGGGGCAAAGGCCATGGCAACGGGCTCGCCGACAAAGCGCACCTTGCCGCTGGCCAGCGGCGCCTGAGCCGACGGCTGGTAGGACGGGAACGCCGAATCCGCGACGATGTCCCGCGCCGCCGCCATGTCCTCGCGCACGATCACCGCTTGCGCGTGGCGCGCGGGCTTGGTCACGGACAACAGCCTGGCATGCGCCACGGGGCTGCGCAGGAAGGCCACCTCCTGCAGGTCCGGCATGGCGATGTCCGCGACAAAGCGGCCCTTGCCGTGCAGGTGCCTGGCGTCTTCCTTGCGCGCCACCCGGGCTCCCACGCCCTGGCCGCACCCTCCTTCCGAATGATCCGGTTCCATCGACGATGTCATTGTTTTATCCGTCCCGATGATTCATGCAAGCGCTCATTCGCGCACCCCGATGGCCGCCAGCCCTTCCGCGCGCGTGGTGACCGTCGCATATTTCTGCTCCATGTCGAACAGGTTGGCCTGGTGCGGTCCAAGCGCGCGGTCGCCGACGCAATCCGACAGCACCAGCGGCCGCAAGCCGTACTGCATGGCGTCCACCACGCTGGCGCGCACGCAGCCGCTGGTCACCGCGCCGGCCACCACCAGCGTGCGCACGCCGCGCTGCGTCAGCCAGGCGGCCAGCGACGTACCGAAGAACGCCGACGGCACGGTCTTGCGCACCACCAGCTCGCCCACCCGCGGCGCCAGTTCTTCGACGATGGCGCTGTTGCGTTCGCGCTCCTTCAGCGACAGCATGTTCGGCACCTTCATGGAAAAGATGTTGTGGTCCGAACCATCGTCCGCAAAGACGATGCGGCTGTGCGCAATCGCCCAGCCTTCGCGCCGTGCCACGGCCAGCAGCGGCACGGTGTTGGCGATGGCCTCGCGGATATTGCCGCCGCCGAACACCTCCGGGTCGGCAAAGCCGTTGACGAAATCGACCAGCAGCAGCCCGAACGGGCCCGCCAGTTCCAGGTCGTTGCCGAAGCCCTGGCGCTGGTACGCGCCGATCTCCTTGTGCATGGCTACTTCTCCTCCGGGTAGCGGAACCCGTCCATGACCTTGCCGCGGCTCACCACATCCACGCCGTCCAGGCGCACGGTGCAGTTGCGCACGGGAATATCGATATGGCAGGCCGTGGTGCGGCTGCCGCCGGCTTCGTTATTGGGGCCGAGCGAGAACAGGAAGTTGCCCTCGAACGCGCGCGCGTCCATGCCGATGGTGGCCTCGCGATCGTACAGCCCCAGCGTGGACCAGTGCGCGCGCGGCTGCAGCCCCCAGCCGATATGCGAGATGGCATAGGCCTGCGGGTCGTTGAAGGAGGCCATGTACTCGCTCAGCAGTTCGGCGTGCAGGCCGCCTTCGATGCGCGTGGCAAAGCCGCCCTCCACCGTCAGCATGACCGGCTCGGTGACGTAGGTCTTCTGCGGCAGCAGGATGTCGCCGCGCTCCAGCACGATGGTGCCATTGGCAGCGCCCTCGTTGGGCCAGGTCAGCGCGAAGCCGCTGGGCCAGTGGTCCCAGCGCCCGGGCTCGTCGACAAAGCCATACTCGCTGATGGCCGGGAACTCGCCCAGCGGGCAGCGCAGGTCGGTGCCGGCCGGCGACACCACATGCATCTCCTTGGCGCGGGCCAGCCGCTCGGAGGCGGCCTTGACGCGCTCGCGGTCGGCCTCGCAAGGCACCAGGCGCGTCAGCACCTCGGGCGGCTCGGCGGCCAGCAGGATTTTGGTGCCGCCCTTCAGGATGTCGTGCTGTTCGGGGGAGAACAGCAGCGTCATCAGGTCCAGCACCAGGTCGCTTTCCCTGAGCGCGGCAATCGCGGCCCGGTTGCCCGTGAGCGGGGTCGTGCCCAGGTAGGCCAGCGCGTCGCGGCTCAGCGCCTTTTCGCCGTTGACGGGCGGCAGGTCGAGCCGGTTGACGATGGCACCCATCGCCTGCGTGGCGATCAGCGCGGTGGAGAGCGTCTGCGGGTGGGTCGCGGCGCTGGTCAGGATGGTGACGGTCTGCCCCGGCTCCAGCCGCGACAGCTTCAGCACCTTGCGCCAGGCCTCGATCATCTGGTGGTCACTTACCGGCATGTCGCCTCCTTGCTTGTCATTGCGTCAGCGGCGCGCCGAGGAAATCCCCAAACGCCGCGTAAAAGCCCGCTTCGTCATCCCACGGGATCATGTGGCCGGCCCCGGCAACGTGGCTGACCAGCACCCCCGGCAGCAGCGTGCGGATCTCCGCCACGTCTTCAGCGCGCACCACGTCGCCACGCCCGGCGGTCATCAGCAGCGTCGGCACCTTGACCCGGGGCAGATCCGCATGGATGTCGTCGCGATGGAAATCCTCAAAGCTGCGCACCACGGCGTCTTCGTTGCAGGTATGCAGCCATTCGGCGCGCAGGCGCAGCTGCTCGTCGGTCCAGGTCGGGCAGAAGCGGCGCATGCCTTCCACGTCGGTGCCCTGGCGCGACAGGCGGATGGAATCCACATACCACGGCAGTTGCGCAGGATACGCGCGGCGCCCGGGCCCCGACACCGGCGGGTCGACCAGCACCAGTCTGGCCAGGCCGCCAGGCCGGCCCGCCGCGGCGCGCACGCCGATGCGCGCGCCCATCGAATGGCCAACCACGCTGTGGCGGCGCAGGCCAAGTGCCTCGGCAAAGGCCACCACGTCGCGGGCCTGGGCGTCGAGGCTGTAGTCCATCCCGGCCTCGGCCGACGACAGGCCACGCCCGCGCACATCCAGCACATAGGTATCGAAGCTGGCGCCAAAGCGCTCGCCGACGAAGCCCCAGGTGATTGCCGGGCTGGTGATGCCCGGCACGATGATCACGGGATCGCGCGCGGCGCGTTCACCGTCGTTTCCACCATAGCGCAGGAAGTGCTGGCGAATGCCGTTGGCATGGACATGCCCGCCATAAAGGAAGGTGGTCATGGCAAGCCCTCAGTAGGCGCCCGACAGCAGCGCGCCGGCGCCCGGCACGACCGGCTCCAGGTCCAGCGCCTTGAGCATGGCGTAGGTCGTGGCAATGGCCGCGGTGATGACCGGCTTACCCGTCATCGCCTCTACCTTTGCCACTGCCGGCAGCGACGGCATCTGCACGCAGGCCGACAGCACGATGGCATCGACATCCGCCAGGTTCATCTGCGACACGATGCCCGGCAGCCGCGCCGGATCGTGGCGGCCGACCTCAAGGTTGTCCGGAATCTCCAGCGCACGGTAGTCCACCACCTCATAGCCTTCGTTGCGGATGTAATCCACCACAAGCTCGGTCAACGGCTTCAAGTATGGCGCGACCACGGCGATGCGGCGCGCGCCGATCACGCGCAGCGCATCCACCAGCGCACCGGCGCTGGTGATCACCGGCGCGTCGCCGCCATTCTCGATGGTGTGGACCTTCAGGCGCTGCTCCGACTTGCGGTGATAGCCGTGGCCCATGGCCATGATGGCGACCAGGCAGGCGTAGCCGAGCACGTCGACGCGGGCGTCGCTAAGTTCCACCGCGCAGCGGTCGGATTCGGCATCCATGGCGGCCAGCTCTTCCTTGACCACCTTCTTCATGCGCATGCGGCTGGAGTGGAAGGTGAAGCGCTCCGGACGGATCTGCTGGCGCGCCAGCAGCATCGCGGGAATCTCGGTTTCCATGGTCGTGTTCGAGCTGGGAACGATCTGGCCGATGCGAAAGACTTTTTGCATGAGGGTCCTCGGGTTGTACGGTTACAGCTTGAGCAGGCGTTGCGCGTTGCCGTGGCAGACCAGCGCGCGCATGGTGTCGTCGAGCGGCGCGTCCTCGATGAACTTCGCCGCGACTTCGGTGGATTCGTAGGGATAGTCGACCGAGAACATCACGGCCTCAGCGCCGAGCTCGGCAATGGCACCGGCCAGCGCACCGTGCGAACACACCCCCGAAGTGGTGATGACGATATTGGTGCCGATGTATTCCGAAGGTGAGCGCTCCAGCCGGACGCCGTGCGAATAGACCGCAAAGCGGCTGTCGAAGCGCCAGCGCTGGTACGGCAGGCCCTCGCCCATATGGCCGAGGATGAGCTTCAGGCGCGGGAAGCGGTCGAACACGCCGCCGAACAGCAGCCGCAGCGCATGCGATGCGGTCTCGACGCCCCAGCCCCACGCCGCGCCGGTCAGCTCGGGGTGGCCCGCCAGGACCTGCGGCTGAACCAGCGCGTCGGTCGGGTGCAGGTACATGGGCACGTCCAGCGCCTGCATGCGCTCCCAGAAAGCATCGTATGCCGGGTCGTCGTAGTAGCGCCCGTGGGTATGGCCGTTCACCAGCGAGCCCTTGAAGCCAAGCTCGCGCACGGCGCGTTCCAGCTCGCGCGCGGCCTGTTCCGGGTCGTGCATGGGCAGCGCGGCAAAGCCGGCAAAGCGCGTGGGGTGGCGCGCGATCTGCGCGGCCAGGAAGTCATTGCTCTCGCGCGCCCGCGCCACGGCGAGGCCGGCATCGCGCTCGCCCTGCACGCCCGGACCCGTCTGCGACAGCACCGTGATGTCGATGCCGGCGCGGTCCATCTCGGCAAGGCGGTCCTCGTCGAAATCGGCGAGGCGGCGGCCCAGCTCGGCAAACACCGCCGGATCAATATGCTGCGTGAACGCCTTGGAATAGGCCTGAAATCCCGGCGTCATGAAATGCTCTTCGAGGGCGATCTTCTTCACTTTGGTCATGCTGGTGGGGGCTCCTGATTGGTGAAATCGCTTCGCTGCGGGCGTGTGCTGCATGGCATGCGGCGTGCACCGATGCAATTGATCAGTACACTGATTAGTTTCGGATTCTAGTCAGCGAATTTCCAAAAGTCTAGAAACGGCGCGGAGGGTTAACACCTATAACGATGACCATAGGTGCTCAGTACACTGAGCCCAGATGCTCAGTATGCTGACGATATTAAAAGGCCATTTAAATAGGCGATTTCGGGCATTCCGGCACATTGTGGACTGGCCCGCATTTTGCTCAGCATACTGCGTTTCTCATCAGCATACTGACTGATGCACCGGAAGGATGCGGCGCTGCACTGCGCGAGGGACCGACAGGCCCTGGCCAGCGGCGCCGGCACCGCCGGGACGAGCAGACATATAGAGACAATAGCTAGACCAAAGGACCCCCGCCATGACGATCAGCCTGACTCGCAGCGAGACACGCGCCCCCGCATCCGGCATGACAGCCGAGGAGCGCAAGGTCATCCTTGCCTCTTCCTTCGGCGCCCTGATGGAGTGGTACGACTTTTACATCTACGCCGCACTGGCGGTGTATTTCGGCGCACTGTTCTTCCCCAAGGGCAATGAGACTGCCGCCTTCCTGGCCAGCCTGGCCACCTTCGGCGCAGGCTTCCTGATACGGCCGGTGGGCGCGCTGCTGTTCGGCCGCCTGGGCGACCTGATCGGGCGCAAGTACACCTTCCTGGTCACCATCCTGCTGATGGGTGTTGCCACCGTCGGCGTCGGCGTGCTGCCCACGTATGAGCAGATCGGCATCACCGCCACCGTGCTGCTGGTGTTGCTGCGGCTGCTGCAAGGCCTGGCGCTGGGCGGCGAGGTCGGCGGCGCGGTCACCTACGTGGCCGAGCACTCCCCCGTGCACAAGCGCGGGCTGTACACCAGTTCGCTGCAGACCACGGCAACGCTGGGCCTGCTGTCCTCGTTGCTGGTCGTCTACCTGCTCAAGACCTTCCTGACCGAGGCCGAGTTCCGTGACTGGGGCTGGCGCATTCCCTTCATCGTGTCGCTTGTGATGCTGGTGATCTCGGTCTACATCCGCGGCAAGCTGCATGAATCGCCGGTCTTTGCCCGGATGAAGGCTGCCAACACCACCTCGAGGGCGCCGATCCGCGAGAGTTTCACCAACTGGAAGAACCTCAGGTCGGTGCTGCTGCTGTTCGTGGTGGCGGCGGGCCTGGGCGCCATCTTCGGCAC
The DNA here is from genome assembly GCF_016127575.1 of Cupriavidus necator. Taxonomy (NCBI): domain Bacteria; kingdom Pseudomonadati; phylum Pseudomonadota; class Betaproteobacteria; order Burkholderiales; family Burkholderiaceae; genus Cupriavidus; species Cupriavidus necator. Next base: position 840,974 of record NZ_CP066019.1, on the reverse strand, counting down.
CGGCCACTTCTATTCGATGTTCTTCCTCAACAAGACGCTGCACGTGCCGCTCGAAACGGTCCACATGCTGATCGGGATCGCGCTGGTGGTGGCCACCCCCTGCTACCTGCTGTTCGGCTGGCTGTCCGACCGCATCGGCCGCAAGTACATCATGATGGCCGCCTGCCTGCTGGCGGCGGTGTGCATCCAGCCGGTGTTCAAGGGCCTGACGCACTATGCCAATCCGGCGCTGGAACAGTTCCAGCAGCAGGGCGCCGTGCAGGTGACGGCCGGCGACTGCAAGGCGCGCCTGTTCGGCGAGCCGGTGTCCGCCTGCGACAAGATCCGCGGCTACCTGACCGACCTGGGCGTGGGCTACACCTTCGTGCCGGCCAGCAATCCGGCGCAGGCTGAAGTACGCATCGCGGATCGCACGCTGCAGGGCTTTGACCGCGACGCCATCAAGAGCGCGCTGGTGGCGGCCGGCTGGCCCGAGCGCGCGGACCCCGCCAAGATCAACACGCCGATGGTATTCGTGCTGCTGCTGGTCCCGATCCTGTTCCTGGCCATGGTGTACGGGCCGATGGCGGCCTTCATGGTGGAGCTGTTCCCGGCCCGGGTGCGCTACACCTCGCTGTCGCTGCCCTTCCACCTCGGCGCGGGCTGGGTCGGCGGCATGCTGTCCTTCGTGGTCACGGCCATGAACGTGGCCAGCGGCGACGTCTACTTCGGCCTGTGGTACCCGGTGATCATCGCCGGTCTGGCCTTTGTCATCGGCATGCTGTTCGTGCCGGAGACGCGCGGCCGCGATCTGGCCACCTGAGCGGCACTACGGGTGAAGCTGAAGGGCGGATCTCTCCGCCCTTTCTTCCGGCAAACTATTCAGTATACTGAGTTTATCCGCGCTACCCGCGGCGCAGCGATGGCGCCGCGGTCTGCCGACGCAGCAACCATTCCAATCTTTCGCGTAGACAACCTGGAGCCCCTGATGTCCACCTCTCGCATCCTCCGCACCCTCGCTGCGTCCTCCGCCCTGCTGGGCCTGGCCGCCGCCACGCCCGCACTGGCCGACGCCAATGGCGTGAAGATCGGCGTCATCACCGACATGTCCGGCTCCTATGCCGACCTCTCCGGCAAGGGCTCCGTGCTTGCCGCGCAGATGGCCGTGGAAGAGTTCGGCGGCAAGGCCCTCGGCAAACCTGTGACGGTGCTTTCCGCCGATCACCAGAACAAGGCCGATATCGCCTCGTCGCTGGCGCGCCGCTGGTTCGATACCGATGGCGTCGACATGGTGATCGACTTTCCCAACTCGTCGACCGCGCTGGCGGTGCAGGAGGTGGCGCGGCAGAAGCAGAAGATCGACATCGTCTCGACCGGCGGCGCCATGGCGCTGACCAACCAGAACTGCTCGCCCACCGGCTTCCATTGGGCCTGGGACACGTATTCGGTGTCTTACCCGCTGGTGCGGCGCATGATCGAACAGGGCCGCAACAGCTGGTACTACATCACCGTGGACTACGCCTTCGGCCAGTCGCTGGAGGCAGATTTCCGCAAGGCCGTGGACGCAGGCGGCGGCAAGAACGTGGGCGCCACCCGGCATCCGCTCAACGCCAGCGATTTCAGCAGCCCGGTGGTGGCCGCCTCGGCTTCCAAGGCCAAGGTGGTGGTGCTGGCCAACGCCGGCAACGACATGATCAACGGGGTCAAGGCAGCCGGCGAGTTCGGCCTGATCAAGGCGGGCCAGACGGTGATCACGCCCTCCACCTTCATCACCGATATCAAGAGCCTGGGCCTGAACGCTGCGCAAGGGCTGACCTATGTCGACCCGTTCAAGCTCGACCTGGATGGCAAGTCGAAGGACTTCGTCGAGCGCTACTACAAGCGCCACAAGGCCTATCCCACGCATGGCCAGATCGGCGTCTATTCAGGCGTGCTGCATTACCTGAAGGCGGTGGAAGCCGCCAAGACCGTGGAAGGCCCGGCCGTGGCGGAGAAGATGCGCGCGCTGCCCGTCAACGATGCCTTCGTGCGCAATGGCAAGGTGCGTGTCGACGGCCGCATGGTGCATGACATGTACCTGGCCCAGGCCAAGACCCCGGCCGAGTCCAAGGGCCCGTGGGACCTGGTCAGGTACATCGGCACGATCCCCGGCGACGAAGCCTTCCGGCCGCTGTCCGCCAGCGAATGTCCCCTGGTGAAGAAGTGAGCGCGCCATGCCTGACACTGATGTAATCCTGCAGACGCAGGGACTGACCAAGGCGTTCAAGGGCTTTACCGCAGTCAGCGATGTCAGCCTGTCCGTGCGGCGGGGCTCGATCCACGCGCTGATCGGCCCCAACGGCGCCGGCAAGACCACCTGCTTCAACCTGCTGACGAAGTTCCATGCGCCCTCGTCAGGCTCGATCCACTTCAACGGCACCGACATCACCGCGCTGCGGCCGGCCCAGATCGCCCGCATGGGGGTGATCCGCTCGTTCCAGATCTCGGCGGTGTTTCCGCAACTGACGGTGCTGGAGAACGTGCGCATCGCGCTGCAGCGCCGGCTCGGGACCTCCTGGCATTTCTGGCGTGGCAGGCGCTCCCTGTCGCGGCTGGACGGCCGCGCCATGGAACTGCTGGATGCGGTCGGCCTGGCCGGCTTCGCGCACCTGGGCACGGCGGAGCTGGCCTACGGGCGCAAGCGCGCGCTGGAACTCGCCACCACGCTCGCGACCGACCCGGAGCTGATGCTGCTGGACGAACCGACGCAAGGCATGGGGCATGAAGACGTGGAGACCGTCACCACCCTGATCAAGCGCGTTTCGGCGGGGCGGACGGTGCTGATGGTGGAACACAACATGAGCGTGGTGTCGTCCATCGTGGACCGCATCACGGTGCTGCAGCGCGGCGCGGTGCTGGCAGAAGGGACCTATGACGAGATCTCACGCAATCCGCAGGTAAGGGAAGCCTATATGGGAACCACCGACGAACCCGAAGACCGCCACGCAGCCGCGGCGGCGCTGAACGCGGAGGCATCATGACAAGGACGGCCTCCCCTGCCCTCGAACTCCGCGGCCTGCACGCCTGGTATGGCGAGTCGCACATCCTTCACGGCGTGGACCTGACCGTCAACCCGGGCGAGGTGGTGACGCTGCTCGGCCGCAACGGCGCCGGACGCACCACCACGCTGCGCGCCATCATGGGCCTGGTCGGCATGCGCAAGGGTTCGGTGCGTGTGCACGGCCAGGAAACCATCGGCATGAAGACGCACCGCATCGCACCGCTGGGCCTGGGCTACTGCCCGGAAGAGCGCGCCATCTTCGCCAGCCTGTCCTGCGAGGAGAACCTGCTGCTGCCGCCGCAATTCGCCTGCACCCCGGGGGCGGTCGGACTGCGCGAGCCCATGACGCTGGGCGAGATCTACGAGATGTTCCCCAACCTGCACGAGCGGCGCAAGAGCCAGGGCACGCGCATGTCGGGCGGCGAGCAGCAGATGCTGGCGGTGGCCCGCATCCTGCGCACTGGCGCCAGCGTGCTGCTGCTCGACGAGATCTCGGAAGGCCTGGCGCCCGTGATCGTGCAAAAGCTGGCGAAGATGATCGCCATGCTGCGCGGCCGCGGCTACACCATCGTCATGGTAGAGCAGAACTTCCGCTTTGCCGCGCCGCTGGCGGACCGCTTCTTCGTGATGGAGCACGGCCGCATCGTCGAGGCCTTCGGCGCCGATGAGCTCGAACGAAAGATGCCCACGCTCAGCGCCTTGCTGGGCGTTTAAGGAGACTTTCATGGAATTGTTTGGAGTGCCCCTGCCCGCGCTGCTGAGCCAGTTACTGCTGGGGCTGGTCAACGGCTCGTTCTACGCGATCCTGAGCCTGGGCCTGGCCGTGATCTTCGGTCTGCTCAACGTGATCAACTTTGCGCACGGCGCGCTGTTCATGCTCGGCGCGGTGCTGGCCTGGATGGGCCTGAACTATCTCGGGCTCAACTACTGGCTGATGCTGGTGCTGGCACCGGTGCTGGCCGGGGCGCTCGGCGTGGTGCTGGAGCGCACCATGCTGCGCCACCTCTACCGCTTCGACCACCTGTACGGGCTGCTGCTGACGCTGGGCATCTGCCTGCTGATCGAAGGCGCGCTGCGCTCGATCTATGGCGTCTCAGGCCTGCCCTATCCCACGCCTGAAGGCTTGTCTGGCGTGAGCCAGCTGGGCTTCATGGTGCTTCCCAACTACCGCGCATGGGTGGTGCTGGCGTCGCTGGCGGTGTGCTTTGCCACCTGGTTCATGATCGAGAAGACGCGGCTGGGCGCCTACCTGCGCGCCGGCACCGAGAATCCGCGCATGGTCGAGGCCTTCGGCGTCAACGTGCCGCTGCTGGTGACGCTGACCTACGCGTTCGGCGTGGGCCTGGCCGCGCTGGCGGGCGTGCTGGCCGCGCCGGTGATGCAGGTCTCGCCGCTGATGGGCCAGAATCTGATCATCACGGTCTTCGCCGTGGTGGTGATCGGCGGCATGGGGTCGATCCTGGGCTCGATCTTCACCGGACTTGGCCTGGGTGTCTTCGAGGGTATTACCAAGGTCTACTACCCCGAAGCCTCCGCGACGGTGGTCTTCGTCGCCATGGTGTGCGTGCTGCTGGTGCGCCCCGCCGGGCTCTTTGGAAAGGAAAAATGATGGCAAGCGGAAAGCGTGCGACCTTCGCCTACGGACTGCTGCTGGCGGTCCTGCTGCTCGCGCCCTGGCTGGGCGCCTACCCGGTGCTGGTGATGAAGCTGCTGTGCTTCGCGCTCTTTGCCTGCGCCTTCAACCTGCTGCTGGGCTACACCGGGCTGGTGTCGTTCGGCCATGCGGCCTTCTTCGGCGGCGCCGCCTATGCCTGCGGCTATGCGATGAAGTTCCTGCAGCTGACGCCGGAGCTTGGCCTGCTCGCAGGCACCGCGTTCGGTGCCCTGCTCGGCCTGGTGTTTGGTGCACTGGCAATACGCAGGCAGGGCATTTACTTCGCCATGATCACGCTAGCGCTGGCGCAGATGTTCTATTTCTTCTGCCTGCAGGCGCCCGCGACCGGTGGCGAAGACGGCCTCCAGGCGGTGCCGCGGGGCGACCTGTTCGGCGTGCTGCCGCTGGCGTCGGACCACACCATGTACTACGTCGTGCTGCTGATCACCGCCGCGGCCTTCCTCGGCATCATGCGCATCGTCAACTCGCCGTTCGGGCAGATCCTGCGTGCGATTAAGGAGAACGAGCCGCGTGCCATCTCGCTGGGCTATGACGCGGACCGCTTCAAGCTGCTGGCGTTCGTGCTGTCGTCGGCGCTGGCCGGGCTGGCGGGCGCGCTCAAGACCCTGGTGCTGGGCTTTGCCACGCTCACCGACGTGCACTGGATGATGTCGGGCACGGTCATCCTGATGACGCTGGTCGGCGGCATGGGCACGTTGTCGGGCCCGCTGGTCGGCGCGCTGGTGATCGTGGCGCTGGAAAACAAGCTGGGCGACGCCGGCAATGCGCTCGCGGCCATGACCGGCATCGGCTGGTTCGAAACGCTGGGCGAATCGGTCAGCATGGTGACGGGGCTGATCTTCGTGGTGTGCGTGCTGACGTTCCGCCGCGGCATCATGGGCGAGATCCTGGCGCGCTGGCAGGCCCGCCCGTCGCTGCAGGCCGGCGCGCCCGCGGTGGGGCCAGCCGGATCCGGCGCGGCCAACCCGGGCCAGGGTTAACCAGAATACTGCGAGCATAAAACATCAGTACACTGATCTTATATATTCAGCATACTGACAAATCAAATTCACGGAGATCGCCATGGCATGGATTGAAATCGACGCCGCCCACGGCCTGCGGAACGACGAGGTAATGCCGCTCACGCTGGGGGACCGCCAGCTCGCCGTCTATCGCAGCGACGACCAGTACTTCGTCACCGACAACGTCTGCACGCACCAGTACGCGCTGCTGTCCGACGGCTACCTGGAAGACGGCTGCATCGAGTGCCCGCTGCACCAGGCCCGCTTCGACATCCGCTCCGGCAAGGCGATGTGCGCGCCTGCCACCAGCGACATCCGCACCTACCCGGTCAAGTTCGAAGACAGCCGGGTGTGGGTCGAGCTTTGAAGGAGCCGAGCATGCCACAAGACACGCCCATCCTGATTGTCGGCGCCGGCCAGGCAGGCGCGATGGCCGCTGCCGAACTGCGCAGGCTCGGCCATCGCGGCCGCATCGTCATGGCCGGCGGCGAACGCCATGCACCGTACGAACGCCCGCCGCTGTCCAAGTCCGTGCTCGCCGATGCCGCGCAGGACGGCAAGATCGGCGTGCACCCCGCCGGCTTCTATGCCGGGCAGGAGATCGAGCTGCGGCTTGGCACCACGGTCACCGCGCTGGACCCCGCGCACAGCGTGGCGCACTGCGCCGATGGCGAGGCCATTCGCTACGCCGCCTGCCTGCTCGCCACAGGCGGCAATGCGCGCGTCCTGCCTACGCTTCCCCCGGGCACGCCCCGCGTGCACTACCTGCGCACGCTCGACGACGCCGCCCGCCTGCGCGATGCCATGCAGCGCGCGCGCGAAGTGATCGTGATCGGCGGCGGCTTCCTTGGCCTGGAAACGGCCTCGACCGCGGCCGGCCTCGGCCTCCGGGTCACGCTGATCGAAAGCGCCGACCGGCTGCTCGGCCGCGCGCTGCCGCCTGAGCTTGGCAGCTGGCTGGCGCAGCGCGTGCTTGCGCAAGGCGTCGAGCTGCGGCTCGGCTGCGGCATCGCGGCCCTGGTGCCGCAGGCCGATGGCGTGCAGGTCAGGCTTGCGGACGGCGCGGCGTTGCAGGCGCCGCTGGTGGTGGTCGCGATCGGGCTGACGCCCGAGGTGGCGCTCGGCGCCGCCGCCGGCCTGGCGCTGGACCCCGCCAACGGCGGCATCCAGGTCGACCAGCAGGGCCGCACCAGCGCGGCCGGCATCTATGCCGCGGGCGACTGCTGCAGCCAGTACCAGCCCCGGCTCGGCGCCCACATGCGGCTGGAGTCCTGGCAAAGCGCCAACGAGCAGGCGCGCATCGCCGCCGCCGCCATGCTGGGCGTGCAGACCGAACCCGCGGCGATGCCGTGGTTCTGGACCGACCAGTTCGGCTGCAACGTGCAGATGCTCGGCGCGGCCACTCCCGATACCCGCTATGCCTGGCGCGGCATCGCCGCCAGCGACGCGCCCTGCCCCAGGTTCATGCTGCTCGGCACCCGGCACGGCCGGCTCAGCCACGCCATCGCCATCAATGCCGGCGGCGACCTGCGGCCGCTGCGCGCGCTCTTCGGCCATGCCGTCGAAGACCTGCTGCCACGGCTGTGCGATGACGCCATGCCGCTGCGACAGCTGGTGCGCGACCTCCCTACGGCAGCGGCCAGCCCCACTACACTCTGAAAGGACTCCCACATGTACCAGACACAAGCTGTGATCCAGCACACGCTGGGCAAGAAAGACGCCGGCCTGGCCGACTGCCGTTGGCCCGAAGACAGCCTGCACTACATCCCGGACTGGGTCTACACCAGCAAGGAGGTGCATGACCTCGAGCTGCAGAAGATCTTTCGCGGACGCTCCTGGAACTACGTCGCGCTCGAAGCGGAGATCCCCAACGCCGGCGACTACAAGCGCTCCTATGTCGGCGCGACGCCGGTGGTGGTGTCGCGCGCCGAAGACGGCTCGGTCAACGTCTTCGAAAATCGCTGCGCGCACCGCGGCGCCGAGTTCTGCCGCCACAGCCAGGGCAATGCAAAGGAATTCGTCTGCCCCTATCACCAGTGGTCCTACGACCTCAAGGGCAACCTGCAGGGCGTTCCGTTCAAGCGCGGCGTCAATCGCGCGGGTGGCATGCCCAGGGACTTCCGCAACGAGGACCACGGCCTGGTCAAGCTGAACGTGGCCACGCGCAACGGCGTGATCTTCGCCTCGTACGCGGCGGACATGGAAAGCCTGGAAGACTACCTGACGCCGGAGATCCTCAAGGACTTCGACATCGTCTTCAACGGCAAGCCGCTCAAGGTGCTCGGGTACTACAAGAACGAACTTCCGTGCAACTGGAAGATGTACCACGAGAACCTCAAGGACCCGTACCACGCCACGTTGCTGCACTCCTTCCTGGTGGTGTTCGGACTGCTGGTGGCGGGCAACGAAAGCGCCATGATCGCCGATCCCGTGCACGGGCGGCACGGCACCATGGCGTCGGCGAAGAAGGAAGACAAGTACGCGGCCGTCAGCGACGAGAACAAGAAGGAGATGCGCTCATACCATGAAGGCATGCGTCTGGAGGACGAACGCTTCCTGGAATATGTGAAAGAGTTCGATTCGCCTTGGTCGGTGACGATGCAGACGATCTGGCCGAACCTGATCGTGCAGCGCGAAATGAACACCCTCGGCGTGCGCCAGATCGTGCCCAACGGGCCGGACAGCATGCTGATGCTGTGGACCATGTTCGGCTACGAGGATGATACCGAGGAGATGACGCAGCACCGCCTGCGCCAAGGCAACCTGATGGGCCCCGCTGGCTTCCTGGGGCTGGAAGACAACGAGGCGATGAAGTTCGTGCAGGAAGGCGTGCGCCGCTCCAGCAGCGACCTCAATGTGCTCAAGCTGGACCCGGACCAGGTCGGCACCTCCAACTCCCTGATCTCCGAATCCGCCATCCGTGCGATGTACCAGTACTACCGCGGCGTGATGGGGTTCTGAACGGCGGCTAACGGGATTCCCAGAATATGAAACCGATGAACTATTCCCTCTATCGCGAGAGCGCCCTCGGCACCGCGCGCGCCATTGAACTGCGACTGGAGATCGAGGCCTTCCACGCGGAATACTGCGCGGTGCTCGACGCCGGCCTGGTGGAGCAATGGCCCCGCTTCTTCACCGAGGATGCGCTCTACCGGATCACCGCGCGCGAGAATGCCGAGCGCAACCTGCCGGTGGGGCTGGTCTACGCCGAAGGGGTGGGCATGATGCGCGACCGCGCCGCTGCGATTGCCAATACCCAGATGTTCGCGCCGCGCTACAACCTGCACCTGGTGACCAACACGCGGGTCAGCGACGAAACCGCGGACGGCGATATCGTGGCACAGGCCAACTACATGCTGCTGCAGACACTGGTGGAGGGCCCCACCACGATCCACCTGGCGGGGACCTACTACGACCGCTTCCGCCGCCAGGGTGGCAGCCTGCTGCTGCGCGAGCGGCAGGTTGTCTACGACACCACCATCATCGCCAACGACCTGGTCTACCCGGTCTAGCGCGCGTTGGGGGCGCGGCGGGCCTTGCGCCCGCCGCCGGGCTCACATGCTGCGCAGCACGGTGCGGCTGTACTGGTTGTTGGCTTCCACCAGCGTCGCCAGCAGGTCCATGAACACTTCGCGCTGGGCGGGCTTCAGCGGCGCCAGCATGCGCTCCTGCGCACGCGCCATGTCGCCACGCAGCGCCGTGACCACGCTCTTGCCTTCCCGCGTCAGGTGGACGTGGCGGGTGCGCCGGTCGGCGGGGTTGTCGCGGCGCTCTACCAGCCCGCGCTCCTCGAGCCGGCGCACGACGTCGGCGGTCGTGGTCCGGTCCAGGCCGACCTCCTGCCCGAGCGAAGTCTGGTCCAATCCCGGCAGCACCGACAGCACCGTCAGGATGGCATATTGCACGGGCGTGATATTGGGCGACTTGCACTCCTCGAAGAACATCGCGACGTGGATCTGGTGCAAGCGCCGCACCAGGAACCCCGGGCGGGCCCAGAGCAATTCCTTTGCCGGATCGGCTTCCGGCATGGCATCCGCCACCTCATGACTGCCACTCGTTGCGTTGCGTTTTGCTCTCGCAGACATCGCTCTCACCATTTTGTATGCACACTGACAGTATATATGAGGCAGGCGAGAGCGAGCCGCCTTGCGGCGCAGGGTTCAGCGTGCGCCGGCGGCGCTGAGAATCTGTTCGATCTGCGTATAGCCGCGCTGGCGCGCATGCTGCAGCGGCGACACGCCGTCGCCGTCGGCCAGGTTCACGTCGGCGCCCGCCTTGACCAGCAGGCGCACGATCTCGGTATGGGCCTGCCCGCCGTTGCCAAGGATGATGGCCTCCAGCAGGGCCGTCCACTTGAGCTTGTTGACATGGTTCACCGCCACGCCGGCCGCGATCAGCGTGCGCACGGTCTCGACATGGCCGCGCTCGGCGGCGGGAATCAGCGCGGTGCCGCCGTAGCGGTTGGTGCTGCGCAGGTCCGCGCCATGGGCCAGCGTCAGGCGCAGGATTTCGTTGTAGCCGCGCGCGCCGGCGTACAGGTAGGGGCTGTCGTGGATGGCATCTTTCGCGTTCACGTCGGCGCCGGCATCGACCAGGACCCTGGCCGCCTGCACGCGGTTGTGGTGCGTGGCCAGCAGCAGCGCCGTGCGTCCCTGCGCATCGCGGTCATCGATGCTGGCGCCCTGGCCAAGCAGTGCGGTGACCTGCGCGGCGTTGCCGCTGGCCGCGGCCTCGCGCAACTGTTGTTCGGGCGGGCCGCCGGCGGCGGCGGCTGGGGTGGATATCAGCATGGCAATGACCAGGGCAAGGCAGATGGACAGGCGCGCCACCAGCATGTTCTTTCCTCCGTGCGGATGCCTCGGGTGTAAGGGGTGTCGATGCGGTCCGGTGCATTCTGTCATGCCAGCCACGCCGCGCGAAGTTATGGATTCGAATGCACGCCAGTGCCATCGCCAATAACCGGTGCTGCACGCGCAAGGCCCAAATATGCCCTATAACAACCCACGCCACCATGCCCGTGCACGCTGGCCTATAGTCCCGAGGCCCGAACCATCGTCCGCCTGCACGGGCCAGGCCTCAAGGGAGACAACGCGTGTCCACGACAGAAGCCTATCTGCTTGATTCCATCCGCCTCGCCATGGAGAACGTGCGCGAACGCAATACCTGGCCCTTTGGCGCCGTGGTCGTCAGGGACGGCGAGGTGCTGGCCCGCGCGGTCAACCAGGTAGACGCCACCTGCGACCCGAGTGCACACGCCGAAATGCAGGCCGTGCGCGCCGCCAGCCGGGCACTGGGCAAGCCGGACCTGAGCGGCTGCACGGTGTACGCCAGCGGCTACCCCTGCTCGATGTGCCTGTCGGCAATGTATCTGGCCGGCGTGAAGGCGGTCTACTACGCCTACTCCAATGAAGACGGCGAACCCTACGACCTGTCCGCGGAGCGCGGTTATATCGAGCTGGCCCGGCCGCTGGAGCAACGGGAGATGACGCTGGCCTATGTACCGGCGCGCGACGAGGGCATCGACCTGTACGAGGCGTGGCGCGAGCAGCAGGACCGATAGACGCCGCGATGCGGCGCAAGCGGTGCAATGGGCGGTAGGCTGCCGCCCAATTCCACAGTACCGGCATGGCCATCACATTGTCATCGTGACAGGCTGATAATGAGCGGCGGATGACGATCACGGCGTGCGACGCCCGGTCACATGTAACCGCGAGCGGTTGCACGGAACCGCGTGCTGCCGGCCTCGTCAAACCAATTAGTCGCCGGAGACAGGATGCCGCGCCGCAGCATTTCACCGCGGCGCAGCACGCATGGGCGGCATGTGCCGCATCGTCTCCAGGGCTTCTGACAATCTTCCCGCGTTTGGCGCTGCTGCGCCGCGCAGACTCCCAGCAAACGCCCCCCTCTAGCCAAGGAGACGAACGTGCTGAGCCCGCATGAATTTGCCACGCTGCTATTGCTGAGCGACGGCCCCGATTCTCTCGATTCCAGCGATTCCCGCCAGATCGACCCCATCGACCTGAAGGCACTGGTCGAAAAGCAACTCGTACAACTTGAGATCCTGCACGGCCGCCGGCAGGAGCCGCGCATTACCAGCCACGGCTACTCGATGCTCAAGGCGATGGGACGCTGACGTCTCGGCGCCGGCGCGGCAGCACCACGCGCCGCAAGGCGCACCCGGATCACCTCGGAGCCCACCATGACAGTGCGCCCGGCAATTGGCGCCGACAGCGCGGCAGCCACCGACGCGGCGCGCCGCCGCTTCCTGCATGAGTTGGGCGGCCTGCTTGCCGCTGCCGGCATCGCGCCCGCGGCGGCAGCAGCCACCCCCGCCGCCTGCCTGCTGACGCCCGCCGCCACCGAAGGCCCCTTCTACCTCGACGACGCCCTGGTGCGCACCGACATCCGCGACGACCGCCCTGGCCAACCCTTGCGGCTGTGCATCCGGGTGGTGGATGCCGGGCGCGGCTGCGCGCCGGTGCCGGGTGCGCTGGTCAGCATCTGGCACTGCGATGCCGACGGCAGCTACAGCGGCGAGGGCCGCGGCAACCGCCAGGCGCGTTTCCTGCGTGGCGTCCAGCCCACCAGCCAGGACGGCGTGGCCACGTTCACGTCGATCTATCCCGGCTGGTACGCGCCACGCGCCATCCATATCCACTTCAAGGTGCTGCTGGGGCGGTCGGAAGCCCTGACCAGCCAGCTGTACTTCAGCGATACCCTGAACCGCGAGGTGCTGGGCAGCCACCCGGCCTACCGCGCGCACGGCGTGCCGTCGCGCGCCACCACGCAGGACCCGATCGCGGGACCCCACCCGAACCAGATGCGCGTGCGCCAGGCTGCCGATGCAGCGGGGCTGCTGGAGGCCGAGTTCACGGTCGGCATCACCCGCACCTGAGCGCCCAGCCCCGGATCCGCGGCATCGGCGGGCCCCGCCACGAAGTGCGCGGGCCCACACCGCGCGGGTAATCCCTAGATTGTGGTTCCCTGTCCCTTTCCTACCATGAAGGGAATCACGGGCCACCTGCACGCCCGCTTCTGCCGCGCGGCCACTGGCCCGGCATGCTTCAGATTTCCCGACTTTTCCGATGTTCGCGTCAGTGGCGAGTTGTCTCGGCCCCCATGGTCGGCGCTCGCGGGTAATCCCACACATAGCAAATGGAGGCGGTCATGGCATCCAGGACAAGGAAAGCAGGCGCAGCAAAACCTGAAGCGGAAACCAAGCCAGGCGTTTCCCGGCGCGGCTTCCTTGGGGGGGCCGCCGGTGCGGCCGCTGGCGCCGCGGCAATGGGCTTCCCGGCCATCGTCAAGGCGCAAGGCCCGGTCACGATGCGCTGGCAGAGCACCTGGCCCACCAAGGACATCTTCCACGAGTTCGCCGGCGACTTCGTCACCAAGGTGAACAATATGTCGGGCGGCGACCTGAAGATCGAGCTGCTGCCCGCGGGCGCGGTGGTCAAGGCCTTCGACCTGATCGACGCGGTCAGCAAGGGCACGCTGGACGGCGGCCATGGCGTGATCGCGTACTGGTATGGCAAGAACTCGGCGCTGGCGCTGTGGGGCTCGGGCCCGGCCTGGGGCATGGACCCGAACATGCTGCTGGCCTGGCACAAGTACGGCGGCGGCAAGGAGTTGCAGCAGGAGATCTACCGCAGCCTCAACCTGGACGTGGTGTCGTTCCTGTATGGCCCGATGCCGACCCAGCCGCTGGGCTGGTTCAAGAAGCCCATCACCAAGCCGGAAGACTTCAAGGGGCTGAAGTTCCGCACGGTGGGGCTGTCGATCGACATCTTCACCGGCCTGGGCGCCGCGGTGAACGCGCTGCCGGGCGCGGAGATCGTGCCGGCGATGGACCGCGGGCTGCTCGATGCGGCCGAGTTCAACAACGCCAGCTCCGACCGCGCGCTGGGCTTCCAGGACGTGTCCAAGGTCTGCATGCTGCGCAGCTTCCACCAGCCCTCGGAGCAGTTCGAGATCCTGTTCAACCGCAAGCGCTATGACGCGCTGCCGGCCAAGCTCAAGGCGCTGATCGCCAACGCGGTGGAAGCGGCGTCCGCGGATATGTCGATCAAGGCGATCGACCGCTATTCCAAGGACTACCAGGCGCTGCAGAAGCAAGGCGTGAAGTTCTACGCGACCCCCAACTCGGTGCTGCAGGCGCAGTTGAAGGTATGGGATGAGATCGTGGCGCGCAAGGAAAAGGAAAACCCGATGTTCAAGAAGGTCAATGATTCGATGAAGGCCTTCGCCGAGCGCGCCACGCGCTGGCAGAACGACACTAACGTCGATTTCCGGCTGGCAACGAGCCACTACTTCTCCAAACGCACCTGAGCCGCGCCACTCCGGGGGCCATACCGTGCAACGCCTGCTGCTTGGCATCGACCGCATCAGCACCTTCGTCGGCCAGGCCGGCGCGTGGCTGATCATCGGGCTCACGCTGATGATCAGCTACGAGGTGTTCTCGCGCTATGCGCTGGGCACGCCGCACGCCTGGGTGTTCGATGCCAGCAATATGCTGTACGGCACGATGTTCATGCTGGCCGGCGCGTATACCCTGGCCAAGCGCGGCCACGTGCGCGGCGACATCCTCTATGGCTTCCTGCCGCCGCGGATGCAGGCGTCAATCGACCTGGTGCTCTACCTGGCCTTCTTCTTCCCCGGTGTGATCGCGCTGGCCTGGGCGGGCATCGATTTCTTCGAGGTCTCGCTGGCACAGGACGAACACTCTTCCATCGCCGCCGACGGTCCGCCGATCTATCCGTTCAAGGCAGTGATTCCCGTGGCCGGCGCGCTGCTTTTGCTGCAGGGCGCGGCCGAGACCATCCGCTGCATCCTGTGCCTGGCGAACGGCAGCTGGCCGCCGCGCGAAGGCGATGTCGAGGAAGTCGATGTCGAGCAGCTCAAGGAGATGGTGCAAGGCACCCCTACCGCTGAGCTGGCCGAGTCACCGCCGCCGCGCGACGACCAGCCTGGAGCCGGCCGATGAGGAAAGAACTGTGGTTCGGCATTTCCCTGATGGTGCTGATCGTCGGCGCCGTGGCGTGGTTCATGCCCGCGCCGGCGGACTGGACCAACGGACACCTCGGCCTGTTGATGCTGGCGCTGATCGTGGTGGCGATCATGCTGGGCTTCCCCACCGCGTTCACGCTGATGGGCATGGGCGTGCTGTTCTCCTGGCTGGCCTACCGCCACGCCGACCCCACGATCGCGGTGCAGCAGACGCTGGACCTGATGGTGCAGCGGGCCTATGCCGTCATGACCAACGACGTGCTGATCTCGATCCCGCTGTTCGTGTTCATGGGCTACCTGGTCGAGCGCTCCAACCTGATCGAAAAGCTCTTCCGCAGCCTGCACCTTGCGCTGGCGTGGATTCCCGGCTCGCTCGCGGTGGCCACGCTGGTGACCTGCGCGATCTTCGCGACCGCCACCGGCATCGTCGGCGCCGTGGTCACGCTGATGGGCCTGCTGGCCTTCCCCGCCATGCTGCGCGCGGGCTACAGCACGTCGCTGTCGGCCGGCGCGGTCACCGCGGGCGGTTGCCTGGGCATCCTGATCCCGCCGTCGGTGCTGCTGATCGTCTACGGCGCCACCGCGGGCGTGTCGGTGGTGCAGCTCTATGCGGGCGCGTTCTTCCCGGGCCTGATGCTGACCGGGCTCTATATCCTCTACCTCCTGATCCTGGCCAAGCTCAAGCCCGCGCTCGCGCCGCCGCTGCCGGAAGCCGAGCGGGTGGTGCCGCTGCCGCCGGTGGCGCGCACGCTGGAAGCCCGCGGCGCCACCCATGCCTTGCCTGCGCTCGGTGCCGGCCTGATGCGCGCGCTCAAGGGCCCGCGCAATGCCGACCTGCCGACGGCAGTGTTCGCGCGCCAGCTGGGCATCGTGCTGCTGCCGGCGATCGCCGTGGTATTGGTGATGGGAACGATATACAGCGTGGTCACCGCGCCCGCCGCCAGCGTCGCGGTGGAGGCACCGCTGTCGATGGGAGGCGCCGAGGAAAGCAGCGCATCACTCGACGACCTGCAGGCGCCGCCAGTGGAAGAATCCGCTGCGCCCGCAGCGCCGGCCGCTCCCGCCGCTACCACCCCTG
The DNA here is from genome assembly GCF_016127575.1 of Cupriavidus necator. Classification (NCBI taxonomy): domain Bacteria; kingdom Pseudomonadati; phylum Pseudomonadota; class Betaproteobacteria; order Burkholderiales; family Burkholderiaceae; genus Cupriavidus; species Cupriavidus necator. The sequence goes on along the minus strand of NZ_CP066019.1, from coordinate 825,195 downwards.
CACCGACGACCGCAGCGCAAGCCGGGGCGCAGCCAGCGCCAGTGCCGGCGGCGGCTGCAGTATCCGCACCCCGCTGGTTCTGGATCACGCTGGCGGCCGTGGCGGCGGTGCTGGTGTACTTCTACTGGCGCTTCAGCTTCGCGCGGCTGGAAATCTTCAAGATGCTGCTGTCGTCGTTCTTCCCGCTGGCGCTGCTGATCCTGGCGGTGCTGGGCTCGATCGTGTTCGGGCTGGCCACGCCGACCGAAGCCGCGGCGGTGGGCTCGCTCGGCGGCGCGCTGCTGGCGGCAGCGTACCGGCAGCTGAACTTCCGCGTGGTCAAGGAATCGGTGCTGCTGACGGCCAAGACCAGCGCCATGGTGTGCTGGCTGTTCGTGGGCTCGTCGATCTTCTCTGCCGCGTTCGCGCTGCTGGGCGGACAGGCGCTGGTCGAGCAGTGGGTGCTGTCGCTGAACCTGTCGCCGGTGCAGTTCATGATCCTGGCGCAGCTGATCATCTTCCTGCTCGGCTGGCCGCTGGAATGGACCGAGATCATCATCATCTTCATGCCGATCTTTATCCCGCTGCTGGATAACTTCGGCATCGACCCGCTGTTCTTCGGGCTGCTGGTGGCGCTGAACCTGCAGACCGCCTTCCTGTCGCCGCCGGTGGCAATGGCCGCGTTCTACCTGAAGGGCGTGGCGCCGCCGCATGTCACGCTGAACCAGATCTTCCTGGGCATGCTGCCGTTCATGGGCATCCAGCTGATTGCGCTGGTGCTGCTCTACGTCTTCCCCGGCATCGGCCTCTGGCTGCCCACGGTGCTGTACCGCTGAACGCTGCGGCACCCGTTTGCACCCGTTTCCTATACTGGTTGGCAATGCCAACCGATACCGCCCTCGCCAGCCTTCCCGTCGACACCGCATTCCGCACCGACATTCCGGGGCGGCTGGACCGCCTGCCATGGTCGCGCTGGCACTGGCGCGTGGCGATTGCGCTGGGCGTCGCCTGGGTCCTCGATGGCCTCGAAGTCACGCTGGTGGGCTCGGTCGGCGCCGTGCTGGAGCGCCCCGATACGCTGGGCCTGACCGCGACGCAGGTCGGCTGGTCAGGCTCGCTCTATATCGCCGGCGCGGTGCTGGGGGCGCTGGTGTTCGGGCGCATGGCCGACCGGCTCGGGCGCAAGCGGCTGTTCCTGGCCACGCTCGCGGTCTACATGGTGGCGACGCTGGCCACCGCGTTCTCTCCCGGCTTTGCCTTCTTTGCGGCCTGCCGCTTTTTTACCGGCCTTGGCATCGGCGGCGAATACGCGGCCATCAATTCCGCCATCGACGAACTGATCCCGGCGCGCGTGCGCGGGCGCGTCAACCTGGCCATCAACGGCAGCTTCTGGCTGGGCGCGGCACTCGGCGCCGGGTTGAGCCTGGTGCTGCTCGATGCGCGCGTGTTCGGCCCGGTCTGGGGCTGGCGCGTCTGCTTCGCGCTGGGCGCGGTACTGGCCGTGGCCATCGTGCTGGTGCGCAAGCATGTGCCGGAGAGCCCGCGCTGGCTTGCCACCCATGGCCGGCTGGAAGAGGCCGAGCGCGTGATCGCCGCGATCGAGGCCGAGGTGCGCGCCCGCCATGGCCCGCTGCCGCCGGTGGCACCGGATTGCGTCGCGGTGGCGATGCGCCGGCGCGCCGCGCCGGGCGTGGGCGAAGTCATGCGCCTGCTGTTGCGGCGCTTCCGCCGCCGCAGCATGATCACGCTGGCGCTGATGGTGGCGCAGGCCTTCTTCTACAACGCAATCTTCTTCACTTATGCGCTGGTGCTGACACGCTTCTATGCCGTGCCGGAAGCGCGCGTGGCGCTGTATATCTTTCCCTTTGCGTTGGGCAACGCGCTGGGGCCGCTGCTGCTTGGCCCGTTGTTCGACCACATCGGGCGCCGGCGCATGATTGCCGCCACCTACGTGCTGTCCGGCATCGGGCTGGCACTGACCGGCTGGGCCTTCGTTGAAGGCTGGCTCGATGCGCGCGGCCAGGCGCTGTGCTGGTCGGCGGTGTTCTTCCTGGCCTCGGCCGCGGCCAGCTCCGCCTACCTGACCGCCAGCGAAGTTTTCCCGCTGGAAATGCGCGCGCTGGCGATCTCGGTGTTCTACGCCGTGGGCACCGGCACCGGCGGCTTTATCGCGCCGGTGCTGCTGGGCGCGCTGATTGAAAGCGGCAGCCGCGAAGCCGTGGCGGCAGGCTACGGCTTCGGCGCGCTGCTGGTGATCGTCGCCGGGCTGCTGGCATTGCGCTTCGGCATCGACGCCGAACGGCGGCCGCTGGAGCACATCGCGCCGCCACTCGCAGCCGACGATTAGCCCGCGTCACCGCAGCGCGCGCCAACTGCCATCGCTGCCGGACTCAACTCCGTACCAGCGTCAAAACCCCGTCAATGTGTGCTGTATTCGTCGTTCATTGCATGTCATGTTACTGCCGTGTTAAGCAGTGCTACAGCCTCCCCTTACACATTTTTACAGCAAGGGACGGGGCAACTGACTAGCCTTTAACTCACACACGGCGGCCTGAGTGCATGAATCTTTGCGTCAGCGGGCTGCCACTTCTTGGCCATTGACTGGCCATTGTTCAACTCTGCCCGGATGAAGCCGGGCAAATCCAGGGGCCGCTTGTCGGCCCGAATGCAAGGCGCGCCGATACGGCCTGGCCACATCGAGCGTGCTGCAGACAACAAGCTGAATTGGGGACATGCAAGCCGGGCACCGCGCGACAGCCCTTGCGCGACGCTACCCGCTTGCGTGGAATTTTCGCTCATCCGGCATGCACCCTGTGCATGCCGGCGGGGACGCTTTTTGACTTTGCTTGCCGGAGAACAACACCATGGCCGACCAGCGCAATAATCCGCCACCCAGACAACACCCGCTGACACCGGCTCCGCTGCGCCAGCCCCACGGCGACGGCCTGGTGCAACGCCCGCAGCCCGTTACCGTGCCGCTCTGGCACATCGTGCCGCGCATGGCGGGCTACGGCGTGGTGCTGTTCATCATCTGGGCCGTACTGACAATCATGTTTCCAAATGTGTTTACGCGCTCGTCGGAGCGGGCCGTGGTGAACAGTCCGGTCAGCCTGGTGACTTCTCCCGTGGAAGGCATCGTGACGAAGCAGATGGTGGCCGCGGGCCAGTCGTTCTCGGCCAACCAGGCGCTGATGATCGTGCAGAACCCGAACATCGACCGTTCGCTGCTGGTCGACCTGACCGGCAAGAAGCTCGACAACCAGCAGCGCCATGACTCCGCCCGCGCGCGGCTGGAAAGCAACCGCCGGCTGATGGCCGCCACCGAGCAGGACCTGCAGCGCTACAACAGCGCTGCGCAACGCGAGCACGGTGCGCGCGTGCGCGCCCTGGAGGCGCGCCTGGCATCGGCCCGGGCACAGGAAGACCAGCAGCAGGAAGTGGTCAACCGCAACCAGAACATGCAGTGGGCCGGGGCCGTCAGCGAGGCCTACACCAATGCCTCGCGCTACCAGCTGTCGATGCTTTCCAATGCCAAGGCAGCGGCCAAGGCCGAGCTCGATAACGCAGTCAGCGTGAGCGAGGCCGCGCGCAACAAGGTCTATGCCTCATCCACCGACGGCCCCAGCGCCACGCTGGCCCAGCGGCGCCAGGTACTGGGCGCGGAATCGGCACAGCTGACGGCAGAGCTGGAACAACTGGAGGCCTATGGCAAGTCGGTGGACGAGATGATCGCCACGGAACAGGAACGCCTCGACCGGCTTTCGAACCTGGAGATCCGCTCGGCCGAACCCGGCACCATCGAAGACCTGATCGCGCAGCCCGGCATGCGCGTGGCCGCCGGCGCCACCCTGGCGCGCGCCAGCAACTGCGCGCAGACGCGCGTGGTTGCGGTGTTCCCGCGCAGCCTCAGCGACAACCTGCTGCCCGGTGCACGGCTGAACGTGAATGTCGACGGCGTGCCCACGGCGTTGCCGGCATCGGTGGCAGAGGTACTGCCGCGCGCGCCGGACGGCGACCAGGCGCGTTACTTCGTGCCCTTCCCGCCGATCGAGAAGAACGAGATCTATGTGATCGCCAAGCTCGACCGCCCGCTGGGCAACGTGCCCGGCAAGGCTGGCGGGGCGTCAGGGGCAGCAGCACGGGCAGCGGCAGGGCCAACCCAGTCCGGCCATTGCGGCATGGGCCGCTGGGCGCGCGTGACGCTGAACCAGAGCTGGCTGGGCCAGCTGCGGGCATCGCTGATATAACCGCCGACGCAGGCAAAGGAGCCCCGGATGCGACTGCCGATCCCGACTGCACGCCTGCCCCGCCTGGTTGCCGGCGCGCTGCTTCCCGCCGTGCTCGCGCTGGCGCCAGGCGCGGCGCGCGCTGCCGAGCCTGCCCAGCAGACCCTGCTGGCCGACGGCTGCAAGACCCTGGCCGAGCGCGTCAGCCGTGAAAGCGGCAACGGCCCCTTGTTTCTCGCCAGCTATGAGCCGGCGCCGGGCGGCGGGCCGCTGGCCCCGGCGCTGCGCAATGCCGCCTTCGTCTACGACAACGCGCTGGCCGGCATCGCGCTGGTGGCCTGCAAGCGTCCCGCCGAAGCGCGCCGCATTGCCGACGCCGTGCTGCAGGCAACCCGCCAGGACCGCCACTTCCGCGATGCGCGCCTGCGCAACGCCTATCGCGCCGGCCCGCTGCCGGCCGGCGCGGTGCCCCTGCCAGGCTGGTGGGACGAGCCCAGCAAGCGCTGGTTTGAAGATGCCTACCAGGCCGGCACTGCCACCGGTAACGTGGCCTGGGCCGCGCTGCTGCTGCTGGCCGTGCATGAGGCCACCCGCGATGCGCGCTACCTGGATGGCGCCGCCGCGCTGATGGGCTGGGTGCATGCCACCGTGCCCGACACGAGCGCGCCCGCCGGCTATATCGGCGGCTTCTTCGGCCATGAGCCGAAGCAGACCCGCCAGGGCTGGAAATCAACCGAGCACAACGTCGATACCTATGCCGCCTTCAGCTGGCTCGCCAGCCAGCGCAACGATCCGCGCTGGCGCGACGGCGCGGCGCGCTCGCGCGGCTTTGTCGGCGCCATGTGGCAGGCGCGCGAGGGCCGCTTCATCATCGGCACACGCGACGATGGGCGCGCGCCAAACGCCGGCCCGTCCGCGCTGGATGCGGTGCTGTGGCCGCTGATCGCGATCCCGGACCCGCCGCAGGACTGGCGCCGCAACCTGGCGTGGGTGGAGGCCAAGCACCGCGCCGGCGCGGGCTACGGCTTCAAGGGCGGCCCCGACGGCATCTGGACCGAAGGCACCGGGCAGGCCGCGCTGGTGCTGCAGGCCGCCGGGCAGGCGCAACAGGCGCAGCCACTGTGGCAGCTGCTGCTGTCGCAGCGGGCGCCGTCCGGGATGCTCTACGCCACGCCCGAGGCGCGCATCAGCACCGGGCTGTCGATCGGGCCCACCTCGACCACGGAGGACTTCCACTACTTCCACCTGCCCCACCTGGGCGCCACTGCATGGGCCGTGCTGGCCGCGGCGCGCTGGAACCCCTTCCGTCCGGGCGGATGCCTGGAACCGTCCTGCCCGCCGCCGGCCATTGCGGCCGCGGCACCTGCAACCGCCCCTATCAACACCGCCGCCAAGGAGTGACGATGTTCGCCCTGTTTCTGGAAAACCAGACGCTGCTGGTCATCAACGGCGGCGTGCTGCTGGCGATGGTGCTGCTCTCGATGCTGTGCCGGCAAGACCGGCCGGCGGACCGCGTGCTGTTCGGCGGCGTCACCGCCTTGCTGCTGGCGGTATACCTGACCTGGCGCGTCCGCGAAACGCTGCCCGACTGGCAGATGAACTTCGCCAGCGTGTGGGCCCATGTGTTCTTTGCCTTCGAATGCATGACGCTGGCCTATACGCTGCTGTCGATCGTGGTGCTGGCGCGCACCAGCAACCACACCCCCGACGCCGACGCGGGCGAGGCCGCCTTGCGCCGCGCGAAGCAGGTGCCGCCGGTGGACATCTTCATCGCCACCTACAACGAAGGCCTGGACATTTTGGAGAAGACCATTGTCTCGGCGCTGGCGATCGACTATCCCGACTTCCGCGTCTGGGTGCTGGACGACACCCGCCGCGACTGGCTGCGCGAGTTCTGCGAACGGGTCGGCGCGCACTACGTGACGCGCCCGGACAACGCCCACGCCAAGGCCGGCAATCTCAACAACGGCCTGCGCCACAGCGCCGCGGCCGGCGGCGCGCCCTACATCCTGGTGCTGGACGCCGACTTCGCGCCGCATCGCAATATCCTGCTGCGCACCGTGGGGCTGTTCAGCGATGCGCGCGTGGGCGTGGTGCAGACACCTCAGTTCTATTACAACGCGGATCCGATCCAGTACAACCTGCGCGCCACCGAATGCTGGGTCGATGAGCAACGCGCCTTCTTCGACGTGATGCAGCCGGCCAAGGACGCCTGGGGCGCGGCGTTCTGCATCGGCACCTCGTTCGTGGTGCGGCGCGACCTGATCGACCTGATCGGCGGCTTCCCCACCGGCACGGTGACCGAGGACATCCACCTGACCTACCGGCTGCTGCCGCACGGCTATATCACGCGCTGGCTCAATGAGCGCCTGAGCGTGGGCCTGTCAGCCGAAGGCCTGCCCGAGTACATCAGCCAGCGCAGCCGCTGGGGGCTGGGCACGATCCAGGTGGCGCTGACCGCGGACGGGCCGCTGCGCGGGCGCGGCTACACCGGGATGCAGCGGCTGCACTACGTGCACGGCCTGTTGCACTGGCTGTCGCGGCCATTCACGCTGATGCTGCTGGCAGGGCCGCTGCTGTACTGGTACCTCGGCGTCTCCACCCTGTATGGCGAGCCGCTGCAGTTTCTCGCCTACGGCCTGCCGGCGCTGGTGGCGTACTGGGCGTACAGCATCTGGATCACCGGCCAGCGCGCGCTGCCGATCTTCACCGAAGTCACGCAGATCGTGGCGGCGCTGGCCGTCACCGCATCGCTGGTGAGCGCGATGTTCAAGCCGTTCGGACGGCCTTTCAAGGTGACCAACAAGGGGCTGGACCGCTCCAAACTGGTGATCCACGGCAAGTTCGCTGCACTGTACGCGGGGCTGCTGGGCTTCTCCGCGCTGGGACTGGGCCGCGCCCTGGTGGTGGACCCCGATGCGCAAGGGCTCGCCTTCAACACCATCTGGACCGGGGTGGCGCTGATGCTGTACCTGGCCTCGCTGCTGGTCTGCGTGGAACTGCCGCGCCCGCGCAAGGAAGAGCGCTTCCCGCACCGCGCGGCAGCGCTGCTGCGCGTGGATGGCAAGGAATACCGCGTGACCACCAGGGATCTTTCCTGCAACGGCGTTGCCGTCACCACGCCGCTGGCGCCGGCCATTCCAGCCGGCACCGAGGGCGCGCTGTGGCTGGCGCAGGCCGGCTGGATCCCGTGCCGCGTGGTGCGCCGCGACGGCCAGTTGCTGGGCATCGCCCTGAACGCCGGCATGGCGGCGCGCCACGCGCTGATCCGGCTGCTGTTCACCGATCCCGCACACAACATTGCCCGGCAGGGGCAGCCCAAGCTGGCGCTGTCGCGCTTTGTGCGGCGCGCGCTGCTGGGCTGAACCATGCCAGATAACAATCCCCACTCTCCGGAACCATCCATGCGAAGCCTGCCACGCCCCCGTACCCTGCCCCCGCCGCGCCTGCTGCTGCCCGGCGCACTCGTGCTGGCCCTTGCTGCCTGCACGCTCGAACCGCAGTACCAGCGCCCCGACGCGCCGGTCCCGTCGGCGTGGCCGGAGGGCGCTGCCTACCGCACCCCGCAGGCCGGTGCGGCGCAGCCGGGCCAGCCGGCTCAACCCGCCGGCCCTTCGGCCGCGGACCTGGGATGGCGCGATGTTTTCGTCGACCCGCAACTGCGCCAGCTGATCGAACTGGCGCTGGCCAACAACCGCGACCTGCGCATGGCCACGCTTGCCATCGACGAAGCGCGCGCGCTGTACCAGATCGAGCGCGCGGCGCAGTTCCCCACGGTGGAAGGCAATGCCGGCATGGTCTCGCAGCGGTTGCCGCAACGGCTGCGCGCGGCGGGCCAGTCGCCGCAGATCACCACCTACAACGCGGGCATCGGCTTTACGGCGTTCGAGCTTGATTTCTTCGGCCGGGTGCGCAGCCTCAAGCATGCCGCGCTCGAGGAATACATGGCCACCGAGGAAGCGCGCCGCAGCGCGCAGATCAGCCTGGTGTCCGAGGTGGCCAACGCCTACCTGACGCTGCTGGCCGACCGCGCGCTGCTGAAGCTGTCGCAGGACACGCTGAAGACGCAGCAGGACGCGGCGGAGATGGTGCGGCGCGGGCGGCAGGTTGGTGCGATGGCGCAGCTGGACCAGCATCGCGCGCAAACCCAGGTGCAGACCTCGCAGGTCGGCGTTGAGCAATACACGCGGCAGGTGGCGCAGGATGAGAACGCGCTGTCCTTGCTGATCGGCGGCCCGTTGCCGAAATCCGTGACCGATGCCGGCGCGGCAACGGCCAACGCCAACGCCGCCGCGCGAGATCCGCTGGACGCGCGCACCCTGGTGAGCGAGTTCCCCGAAGGGCTGCCGTCCAGCGTGCTGGTGCGCCGCCCCGACATCCTCAACGCCGAACACCGCCTCAAGGCGGCCAACGCCAATATCGGCGCGGCACGCGCGGCGTTCTTCCCGCGCATCTCGCTGACCGGCGCGCTGGGCGTGGCCAGCAGCAGCCTGGCGGGGCTGTTCTCCGGCGGCATGGCATGGGTGTTCGCGCCGCAGCTGACCGTGCCGATCTTCGACGCCGGCCGCAACCGGGCCGGGCTGGATGCGGCCAACGTGCGCAAGGACATCAACATCGCCAACTACGAGAAGACCATCCAGACCGCGTTCCGCGAAGTGGCCGACAGCATGGCGGCACGCGCCACCTACGAGCGCCAGGTGCAGGCGCAGGAAGCGCTGGTGCGCGAAGGCAGCGAGACCCGGCGGCTGTCGGAAATGCGTTTCAAGAACGGCGTGGACGACTACTTCGGCGTGTTCGACGCGCAGCGCCAGCTCTACACCGCGCAGCAGGCGCTGATCACGTACAAGCTGGCCGGCCTGACCAGCCGCGTATCGCTGTACAAGTCGCTCGGCGGCGGCTGGCGCGAGGTGACCGAGGCCGCCCCGGCGGCCAATGGCGGCGCACGCCAGGCACCCGCCGCGCGGCCGCAAGCCGCGGCACAGCCCCAGGCGGTGGCACGGCCTCAAGCCGTGGCGCAGCCGCAGGCCGTGGCGCAACCTCCAGCCGCGGCGCAACCTCCAGCCGCGGCGCAACCTCAGGCCGTGGCACGGCCCCAAGCCGCCACACAGCCTCAAGCCGTGGCACCGGCTCAGGCAGCAGCCCAGCCCCAGGCCGCAGCGCAACCTCAGGCTCCGGCGCAATCCCCGGCGGCGGCACAGCCGGCACCCGTCGCGGCCACGCCGCGCTGAGCCGGGACGTGCGGGACCCAGGCGCTGGTCAGAAGTACTTCAGCCAGCGCCAGTCCCGCCGCCTTGCTTTCAGCGCCGCGAACCAGCGCACCGCCGGCCACAGCGCCAGGGCGAGCACGGCCGCGCCCAGCCACAGCTGCCAGACGTGGTCGAGGCCGAACACCTTGCCCTGGTTCAGGCCCCAGCGGTGCACGCAAGCCTGGTACAGCCCCTGCAGCACGTAGAGGTGCAGCAGGTAGAAGAACATCGGCACGGCGCCGAACACAGCCAGGCGCCGCGCGATCCAGCTGCCCTGCGCTCGCTCCAGCCACACCAGCAGCAACCAGCCCACGCCCAGTGTCAGCAGCAGGAACAGCAGCGACGGCGGGTATTTGGTGACGTTGAGGAAGCTCATCGCGGTATGCAAGGCGTCGCTGCCCGCCAGCCATTTCTGCTCCTGCCCGTAGCCGTTCAGCGCGCGCAGCACCGCAAAGCCTGCCAGCGCCGCCAGCCCGCATCCAGCCAGCCGCCGCTGCCGTACCGCGGCAGGCACCGTGACGGCAAACCACGGCCCCGCCGCATAGCCCAGCGCGATCACGCCGATCCACGGCAGCACCGGGTATGAGGTACGCACCCTGAAACCATCAGCCACCTCGATCCAGGTGCGGTCGTGCAGGATGGCCCAGGGCACGTGCCAGGCGCTGTCCACCGGGAAATGCAGCGGGCTCAGCAGGTTGTGGCCGGCAACCAGCGCAATGCCCGCGGCAATCAGCACCGCCCGCGGCAGCCACACCAGTGCCGCCAGCGCCATCATGCTCAGGCCGATGGCCCAGATCACCTGCAGGTAGATCACCTGCGGCGGCAAGGTCCCGGTCCAGGCAAAGCCGACCAGCGTCACCTCCAGCAGCACCAGGAACACGCCGCGCCTGAGCAGGAAGCCGCTGACGGCGCGCCGGTCGTTCCCGGCGGCACCGTAGAGCCACACCGATATGCCGGCCAGCCAGATGAAAACCGGTGCGCACAGATGCGCGGCGAGCCGGCTGAAGAAAAGTGCCGGAGAGGTCGTGGCGACATCCATGGGATCGGCCACCTGGACGTGCAGGAAGAACATGTCCCGTACGTGGTCCAGCAGCATGATCAGGATCACCAGTCCGCGCAGAGCGTCGATGGACAGCAGCCGGCCGCCGGCCGGCCGCGCGACCGCGGCAGAAGGGAAATCTGTCGGAGAAGACAGGGGCGCGGCAGTGCGCGCCTTGGCTGGCAGCATCGTCAATAGCTCAGTTGCACGCCCAGCCGCACACTGCGGCCCGCGCCCGGCGCAATCCACAGGCTGCTGTACGAACTGGCGTAATAGGTCTTGTCGAACAGGTTGCCCACGTTGAGCGACACGCGCACGTTGCGGCTGTATTGCCAGTAGCCATGCAGGTCCACCAGCACATAGGCCGGCAGCGAGAAGCTGTCCTGCACATCGCCCGGACGCCGCCCCACATAACGCAGGCCGGCACCAACGCCATAGCGCTGGCCCACCGGCGCGGCATCCTCGTACACCGCCAGCACGCTGCCGCTGGTGCGCGGCACGTTGGACAGCGGCGTGCCGGCGGCCAGGCGCGTGTCCTGCGTGATCTCGGCATCGGTCAGCGCAAAACTGCCCGATACGCGCCAGTGGGTGCCAAGCTGCCCGGCCACATCCAGCTCCAGGCCGCGGCTGCGCGCTTCGCCGGCGGCGATATAGAAGGAGGGATCGGACGGGTCGGTGGCCAGCACATTGCGCTTGCGGATCTCAAAGATGGCCAGCGTGGCGCCGCTGCGGCGGTCCTCGCTGTCGAACTTGATGCCGGCCTCCACCGCGCGGCCGCGCTCGGGGTCGAACGGCAGCCCCGCGGCGTCGGCGCCGGCATTGGGACGGAATGACTGGCTGGCATTGGCAAACAGCGACACGTTCTGGCTGGCCAGGTAGCTCACGCCCACGCGCGGCGACACTGCGTTCTGGTGCTGCGTGGTGCGCGTGCCGCGCAGGTGGTTGTCCAGCGACTGGTCGAAGGCGTCGAAGCGCACGCCGGCCAGCACGCGCCAGCGCTCGCCCAGGCTCAGCTGGTCCTGCGCGTAGGCGCCGAGATTGCGCTGGCGCTCGTACGTGTCCATGTTCCACGGCATCGGCGGCGCCGGCTGGCCATAGGCCGGGTCGTAGATGTCGATCGCGTACGGCGCCGCGGCGCTGGGGTTCTTGCGCAGGATCGCCATGGTATTGCCGAAGCGGTAGGCATCCACCCCCATCAGCAGTTCATGCCCGACCGGGCCGGTGCTGAACTTGCCGGTCACGCTGGCCTGCAGCGAGACATCGTCCGACTGGAAGTCACGGTAGCGGCGCTGGCGCCAGAGCGTGCGGCCGTCGGCGGCCAGTGAAGTCGCCTCGCTGCTATGTCCCGTCAGTGCGCCGCCGCGGTAGGACAGGCCGAGCCTGCCCTTCCAGTTCTGACTGAACTGGTGCTCCACGCTGAGCTGGTGCGACTGGCTGTCCAGCCGCATGTCGCCGTCGCCGGGCTCGCCCAGGAAGCGCGAGCGCGGGATGCGGCCCAGCTGGCCGTTGACGGCCACCACGCCGCGGTCCATCGGCGTGGTGTAGCGCTGGAATTCGGCCGCGTACTGCAGCACGGTGTCGTTGCCCAGGGTCCAGGTGAACGACGGCGCCACCAGGTAGCGCTGGCTGTTGATGTAGTCGCGCGTGCTGCCCTGGTGGTCGGCCACGGCGATCAGCCGGCCGGCCACGTTCTCGCCAAGCGGGCCGGTGACATCGGCCGTGGCACGATAGCCGTCGCGCGTGCCAAGCTCGAAGCCATAGCGCTGCGCAGGCCGGAACTGCGGCTGGCGCGTGACCACGTTGAAGGTGCCGCCCGGCTCGCTGGTGCCGTACAGCGATGACGTCGGGCCCTTGAGCACTTCCACGCGTTCGATCGTGGCCGCATCCATCGGCGCGGTATAGCCGCGGTTGGCGGCAAAGCCGTTGACCAGGTAGCCCGCGCCGGTGTTCTCATGGCCGGTGAAGCCGCGCATGGCGAAGTTGTCCCACAGGCCGCCGAAGTTGTTCTGGCGCGCGATGCCGCTGACATAGTCGAAGGTCTGGGCGAAACGGGTCGCGGCGATATCGTCCAGCATGGCGCGCGGCACCACGCGCACCGACTGTGGAATTTCGCGCAGCGGCGTGTCGGTGCGGGTCGCGCCGGAGGCGTCGGGCGGGTTGTATGATGCGGAGGCCGTGCCGACCACCGACACCGCCGGCAGCGTAATATCGGAGGCCTCGGTGGTATCCGCCGCCTCGGCCAGGCCGGACATCGCCAGCATCAGGGCGGCAACCGGCCGCAATGAACGCGCCTGGACCGGGCGCAGGTCTGGCACAACAGGCTGGAACGAAAACGGCGCGCGGCGCCGGGCACGGCTGAGCTGCGCAAGCAGCATAAGGAACACCCCAATAAAAACGAGTCGCGGCGGCGGCCATCCGACTGGCAAACCGCAGCGACTCACTAATGATAATAATTTCTCATTAAGATTCTAGTCATGGAACGCATGACCCGTCAACGCGGCGCCGTCATCGACGCGCTGCGCGAAGCCGGCCGGCCCCTGAGCCCGGCCGAGATCCTGGCCGCGGCCCAGCACCAGGTGCCCTCACTGGGACTGGCTACGGTCTACCGCAACATCCGTGCCCTGGTGGAAGGCGAGCAGGTGCATGCCGTCGAACTGCCGGGCCAGCCGGACCGCTATGAATTGTCGGAAGTGCCGGGTGCCGCGACCCACCGGCACTATTTCCAGTGCCTGTCGTGCGACCGCGTCTTCCCGCTGGAAGGGTGCCCCGGGCATCTGGAAGAGATCACGCCACCGGGTTTCGAAGTGGAGCACCACGAGCTGACGCTACTGGGGCGTTGCCCGGACTGCGCCAGCAAACCCGGCAAGCGGCGCAAGGCGGCAGCTCGGGATCACTGAGCAGCGGCGTGCCCGGGGCACGGCCAACTGTACTGAGCCACTGGCCCGCACCTGTATATGGCGCCCGCGCCGGGCTTGCCGCATGATGCGGCAGCATTGCACAGGCCACGCCATAAAACAGGATCCCCAAATTGCCGCAAACCGCCGCCCACCGTCGCTCGACCCTGCTCGCCGTGCTGGCCCTGACCGGCTCGATGGCCTCGCTGTGCATCGGCACCTCTTTTGCCAAGAGCCTGTTCTCGGCGCTCGGGGCACAGGGCACCACGGCGCTGCGGGTGAGCTTCTCCGCGCTGATCCTGCTGTGCGTCTGGCGCCCGTGGCGCATCCCGCTGACGCGAACCAACGCGCGCGCGATCGCGCTGTACGGCGCGGCGCTGGGCGCGACCAACCTGCTGTTCTACATGTCGCTGCGCACCATCCCGCTGGGGCTGGCGATCGCGATCGAGTTCACCGGGCCGCTGGCGGTCGCGGTGCTGTCGTCGCGGCGCGCAATTGATTTCCTGTGGATCGCCTTTGCCGTGGCCGGGCTGCTGCTGTTGCTGCCGGTCGGCGATGCCGCCGGCACGCTCGATCCGGTGGGCATCGGCTATGCGCTGGCCGCGGGCGTGGGCTGGGCGCTGTATATCGTGTTCGGGCAGATGGCGGGCAACGCCCACGGCGGGCAGGCCACCGCGCTAGGGCTGACCATGGCGGCGCTGGTGGTGCTGCCGTTCGGACTCGCGCATGCGGGCACCGCGATGTTCAGCCCGACGCTGCTGCTGTTCGGGCTGGCGGTGGGCATCCTGTCGAGCGCGATCCCCTATTCGCTGGAAATGGTGGCGCTCAAGCGCCTGCACCGGCGCACCTTCGGCATCCTGCTGAGCATGGAGCCGGCGATGGGCGCGCTGGCCGGGCTGGCGTTCCTGCATGAACAGCTGAGCGCGCTGCAATGGCTGGCGATCGCCAGCATCATCACGGCCTCGGCAGGTTGCACCATGACCTCGCGCGGCAAGCGCGACGCCAGTTAATCAGCGCGCGCCGAACCAGTCCGCCGGCAGCCGCTGCGGGCTGCGCGCCGGCTGGCCAAGCGCCAGCGTGACTTCATGCAGGTGGCTGTCCTGCGGATTGCGGCGGCTGGCAAAGCCGAGGCCGCGCAGGATGGCCAGCATGCGGCGGTTCTCGCTGAGCACGTCGCCGCGCAGGGTGCGCAGGCCGGCCGCGCGCGCCAGTTCGCACAGCCTGGCGATCAGGCGCCGCCCCAGTCCCTGCCCTTGCCAGCCGTCGGCAACCACCACGGCAAATTCCCCGACCTGCCCGGACACCACGTATTCCGCGCTGGCGACAATGGCTGAGACACCAACTTCGTCGGGCGCCTCCACCACCAGCGCCACCCCGCCAGGTCCGGGCGCGGCCAGGCCGTCGACAATCGCGTCCACCACGCGCCCGCCGCTCAGGAAGCGGAAGTAGCGGCTCTCACGCGAGAGCCCATCCACCAGCGCGCGCAGCGCCCCGCCATCCTGAGGCCGCGTATGGCGCAGCGTGACCTGCACGCCCCGTCCCACCGTCCAGCTTTCCGCCTTGCCCGTGCGGGCCTCGCTCTGATCATCCATCCCGGCACCCTCTGGATTCAAAATTCGTAGTCAGAGTATAGGAGATAACCTGACTTTTGCAAATGAAGTCAGCATGCTATGCTTGCCGGCATCATGACCCTCAATGCGTCCGACCTCCGCCACTGCTCGATTGCCGCGACGCTGTCGCTGATCGGCGAAAAGTGGACGATCCTGATCCTGCGCGATGTCTTCCATGGCGTGACGCGCTTCGACGACTTCCTGCGCCGGCTGGAATGCTCGCCCGCGGTGCTGTCCGCGCGCCTCAAGACGCTGACCGACGCCGGCCTGCTGCGCAAGGTCGGCTACCGCGAGCCCGGCGAGCGCGAACGCTTCGAATACCGCCCCACCCGCGCCGCCGTCGAGTTGCTGCCGGTGCTGGTCGGCCTGATGCAGTGGGGCGACAGCCACATGGCCCCGTCCGGCGAAGGCCCGGTGCAGATCCGCTCGCGCGCCAGCGGCAAGCTGGTGCGCGCGGCATTGGTCGACGAGGACGGCGTGGAAGTGTCGCCGCGCGATATGCGGATCATTCCCGTCAACGCCCAGTCCCCGGCTTCGGACCAGTAGCGCCGACCGCGGTATTGCATCGCACCAGCGCAGCCCACCGCACTGCACCATGAGTGTGCCGCCAGCCCGGCGGCCGCCCCACCACAGCGCATCCCGGCATCACTCCGCCGCACCCAGCGCAACAAACCCCCACTCACCGTCACATGCCGGCCTGGCACACCCCTTGCGTAACATGGTACGGGCCCGTCAACGGCGACCGGCCCACCCCACATACGCAGCCCCTATCCCATGTAGTGGCTGTCAGGACAACGGCGTCCCCTGAACTGGCCTGAGCGGCCTGGTCTGCGGGACGCCATTTGTTTTTTGGAGCCAAGGACGATGACCGCCAAAGCCACCCGCATCGAGCTGCTGAGCTTTAGGACCCCGCAGATGCGCGCCTTCCACCTGACCTGGATGGCGTTCTTCGTCTGCTTCTTTGCGTGGTTTGCCTGCGCTCCGCTGATGCCTGTGCTCAAGGGCGAGTTCGGCCTGACCCCGGGCCAGATCGCCAACATCAATATCGCGGCGGTGGCGGTGACCATCCTGGTGCGCCTGGTGATTGGCCCGATGTGCGACCGCTTCGGCCCGCGCAAGACCTACACCGGCCTGCTGGCGCTGGGCGCGCTGCCGGTGCTGGGCGTGGCGCTGGCACAGAACTACGAGACCTTCCTGACCTTCCGCCTGCTGATCGGCGCAGTCGGCGCCAGCTTTGTGATCACGCAGTACCACACCTCGGTGATGTTCGCGCCCAACGTGGTCGGCACCGCCAACGCGGCCGCGGCCGGCTGGGGCAATGCCGGCGGCGGCGCCGCACAGGCCATCATGCCGCTGCTGCTGGCTGCCGTGCTGATGCTCGGCGCCGACCACGCGTTCGGCTGGCGCTTCGCCCTGCTGGTGCCGGGCGTGCTGATGCTGATCATGGCCGTCATTTACTGGCGCTTCACCCAGGACTGCCCGGAAGGCAACTACTCGGACCTGCGCGCCCGCGGCATCGCCATCACCGGCAAGGACGGTGGCAAGGGCGGCGGCTGGGCCAGCTTCCGCGCCGCCAGCGCCAACTACCGCGTGTGGCTGCTGTTCATCACCTACGGCGCCTGCTTCGGCGTTGAGATCTTCATCCACAACATCGCCGCCTCGTATTACGTGGACCGCTTCGGCCTGAGCCTGAAGGCTGCCGGCATGGCCGCCGCGAGCTTCGGCCTGCTGGCGCTGTTTGCCCGCGCCCTGGGTGGCTGGCTGTCGGACAAGGCGGCGCGCCGCCGCGGCCTGGACGCACGCGCCACGCTGCTGTTCGTGCTGATCCTGGGCGAAGGCCTGGGCCTGCTGTGGTTCGCGCAGGCCGGCAGTGTGACGCTGGCCGTGGTCGCGATGCTGCTGTTCGGCCTGTTCACCCACATGGCCTGCGGCGCGACCTACGCGCTGGTGCCCTTTATCGACCGCAAGGCGCTGGGCGGCGTGGCCGGCATCATCGGCGCGGGCGGCAACGTTGGCGCCGTCGCCGCGGGCTTCCTGCTCAAGGGCCTGGGCGACCTGCAGCACACGCTGACAGTGCTGGGCGTGCTCGCCACCATCTCCGCACTTTGCGCCATCGCCATCCGCTTCACCGCCGAGCACAAGGCCCAGGAGCAGGCGCTGTACGACAGCGCAATGGCCAGCTGATTTTGAAGCATCGCCCCCACAGCACAACAAGCAGCAAAGACTGACTACCGGACAAGGAAAGCATCATGAAACTGATCATCGTCGGCCACGGCATGGTGGGTCACAAGTTCCTGGAGTGCCTGGCGGAAGCCGGCGCGCAGAACGTGGAAGTGACCGTGCTGTGCGAAGAACCACGTCCCGCCTACGATCGCGTGCACCTGTCCGAATTCTTCGCCGGCAAGTCAGCCGAGGACCTGTCGCTGGTGCCCGCCGGCTTCTTCGAGCAGCACAACAACATGCTGCTGCGCCTGAATGCGCGTGCGGTGGAGATCGACCGCGCCGCGCGCACGGTGAAGGTGTCGACCGGCGAGACCCTGTCCTATGACAAGCTGATCCTCGCCACCGGTTCCTACCCCTTCGTGCCGCCGGTGCCGGGCAAGGACCGCAAGGACTGCTTTGTCTATCGCACCATCGAAGACCTGGAAGCGATGCGCGAATGCGGTGCGCGCTCGAAGACCGGCGTAGTGGTCGGCGGTGGCCTGCTTGGCCTGGAGTGCGCCAAGGCGCTGCGCGACATGGACCTGCAAACGCACGTGGTCGAGTTTGCGCCGCGCCTGATGGCGGTGCAGGTCGACGAAGGCGGCGGCCGCATGCTGCGCCAGAAGATCCATGGCCTGGGCGTGACCGCGCACACCGGCAAGAACACGGTGGAGATCATCGACGGCGAAGACGGCACCCACCGCATGGTGTTTGCCGACGGCACCCACCTCGACACCGACATGATCGTGTTCTCGGCCGGTATCCGCCCGCGCGACGAACTGGCGCGCACCAGCGGCCTGGCGGTGGGCGAGCGCGGCGGCATCGTGGTGGACAACCAGTGCCTCACCTCGGATCCCGACATCTACGCCATCGGCGAATGCGCGCTGTGGCAAGGCAAGATCTACGGCCTGGTGGCGCCGGGCTATGACATGGCCCGCGTCGCCGCGCGCCACCTGCAGGGCGAAGCCGCCGAGTTTGCCGGCGCCGACATGAGCACCAAGCTCAAGCTGATGGGCGTGGACGTGGCCAGCATCGGCGACCCGCACGGCACCGTGCCGGGCGCGCGCTTCTACCAGTTCTGCGACGACCGCAAGGAGGTCTACAAGAAGCTGGTGGTGTCCGACTGCGGCAAGTACCTGCTGGGCGGCGTGCTGATCGGCGACGCCAGCGAGTACGGCACGCTGCTGCAGATGATGCTGAACAAGATCGAGCTGCCCGAGTCGCCCGAGTTCCTGATACTGCCCGACAGCAGCGGCAAGGCCAAGCCCGCGCTGGGCGCCGATGCCCTGCCCGACACCGCCCAGATCTGCTCGTGCAACAACGTCTCCAAGAGCGAGATCTGCGCGGCCGTGTGCGACGGCGCCACCAGCATCGGCGCGCTCAAGACCTGCACCAAGGCCGGCACCGCCTGCGGCGGCTGCGTGCCGCTGGTCACGCAGATCATGAAGGCCGAGATGAAGAAGCAGGGCATGGCCGTCAACAACCACCTCTGCGAGCACTTCCCGTACTCGCGCCAGGAGCTGTATCACCTGGTTCGCGTGGGCAAGTTCAAGACCTTCGATGCGCTGCTGGAAGCGCATGGCAAGGGCATGGGCTGCGACATCTGCAAGCCCGCGGTGGGCAGCATCCTGGCCTCGTGCTGGAACGAGTTCGTGCTCAAGGAAGAGCACGCCAGCCTGCAGGATTCCAACGACTACTACCTGGCCAACATCCAGAAGGACGGCACCTATTCGGTGGTGCCGCGCATGCCGGGCGGCGAAGTCACGCCCGAGGGCCTGATCGCGGTCGGCCAGGTGGCCAAGAAGTATGGTCTCTACACCAAGATCACCGGCGGCCAGCGCGTGGACCTGTTTGGTGCGCGCGCCGAGGAACTGCCCTTCATCTGGGAAGAACTGATCGCCGCCGGCTTTGAGTCCGGCCATGCCTACGGCAAGGCGCTGCGCACGGTGAAGTCGTGCGTGGGCTCCACCTGGTGCCGCTATGGCGTGGGCGATTCGGTGGGCCTGGCGATCGAGCTGGAGAACCGCTACAAGGGCCTGCGCGCGCCGCACAAGATCAAGTTCGGCGTGTCCGGCTGCACCCGCGAATGCGCCGAGGCGCAGGGCAAGGACGTTGGCGTGATCGCCACCGACAAGGGCTGGAACCTGTACGTGTGCGGCAACGGCGGCATGAAGCCGCGCCACGCCGAGCTGCTGGCCAGCGACCTGGACCACGACACCCTGGTGCGCTACATCGACCGCTTCCTGATGTTCTACGTGCGCACCGCCGACCGCCTGCAGCGCACCAGCGTCTGGCGCGACAACCTCGAAGGCGGCCTGGACTACCTCAAGGCCGTGGTGCTGGACGACAAGCTGGGCCTCGCCGCCGAACTGGAAGCCGAGATGCAGCATGTGGTCGACACCTACGAAGACGAGTGGAAGAAGGCCGTGACCGATCCCGAGACGCGCAAGCGCTTCCGCCATTTCGTCAACAGCGACCGCCGCGACGACAACGTCGCCTTTGTCGAAGAGCGCGGGCAGATCCGCCCGGCCACGCCGGAGGAACGGAAATTGCGTCGTTCTCGCCTGAGCCAGATTCCCGTGGTTGCCATGCCCGCAAAAGCAGCCTGACCGTGCCGCAAACAAGGAGAACGTGATGAGCCATCCCCACCATCCTGAGACCTGGACCGCCGTCTGCACCGTACGCGATATCGTGCCCAATACTGGTGTGTGCGCGCTGGTCGACGACAAGCAGGTCGCCGTGTTCCGCATCGGCCGTGGCGACGAAGTCTACGCCATCGACAACTTCGATCCCAACTCGCAGGCCGCGGTGCTGTCGCGCGGGCTGGTCGGCAACCTCGGCGAGCGCCTGGTGGTGGCTTCGCCGATCTACAAGCATCACTTCGACCTGCGCACCGGCGAATGCCTGGAAGCGCCCGAGCAGTCCGTCAGTGCCTACGCCGCACGCGTCTATGACGGCAAGGTCTGGATTGCCGCCGGCGTGGCCGTGAGCGAGGCCGAGGAAGAACTCGCAGCCTGACACCGGCGCCCATTTGATGTTCCCCCTGTCCTCAAGCCACGCCAACGGAGATGCCGGCATGACGCCTTCCGCCACCCCCCAAGCCCGCCCGCGCCTGGTCGTCGTCGGCAACGGCATGGCCGGCATGCGCACTGTGGAAGAGCTGCTCAGGCTCGCCCCGGACCTGTACGACATCACGGTGTTCGGGGCCGAGCCGCACGGCAACTACAACCGCATCCTGCTATCCCCGGTGCTGGCCGGCGAGAAGACGGTAGCGGACATCATGCTGAACACGCGCGAGTGGTACGCCGAGCATGGCATCGAACTGCTTGCCGGCGATCCGGTGGTGGCCATCGACCGCCCGCGCCGCATCGTGCGCTCGGCCTCCGGCCGCGAAGTGCGCTACGACCGCCTGCTGCTGGCCACCGGCTCCAAGCCCTTCATCCTGCCGGTGCCGGGGCACCAGCTCGACGGCGTGATCGCCTTCCGCGATATCCAGGACGTGGAGACCATGCAGCAAGCCGCGCGCGACCACCGCCATGCGGTGGTGATCGGCGGCGGCCTGCTCGGCCTGGAGGCCGCCAACGGGCTGCTGCGCCAGGGCATGGACGTGACCGTGGTGCACCTGCCCGACAGCCTGATGGAGCGCCAGCTCGACAAGCCCGCTGCCACGCTGCTCCAGGGCGCGCTCGAACGCAAGGGCCTGCGCTTCCTGCTGGGCGCTCAGACCGCGGAGATTCTCGGCATCGACCGCGTCACCGGCGTGCGCTTCAAGGACGGCAGCGAGATCCCCGCCGACCTGGTGGTGATGACCGCCGGCGTGCGCCCCAATATCGAGCTGGCCGCCGGCGCCGGCCTGCACTGCGAGCGCGCCATCGTCGTCGACGACACGCTGCAGACCTATGATCCGCGCATCTACGCCGTGGGCGAGTGCGTGCAGCATCGCCAGGCCACCTTCGGCCTGGTGGCGCCGATCTGGGATCAGGCGCGCGTGTGCGCCGCGCACCTCGCCGGCGCCGGCCATCGCCACTACGTGCAGCAGGCCACCGCGACTAAACTGAAAGTGACCGGCGTCGACCTGTATTCCGCCGGCGACTTCATCGGCGCCGAAGGCAGTGAAGACCTGGTGCTGCGCGACCCGCGCCGCGGCGTCTACAAGCGCCTGGTGCTGCAGGACGGCTATCTGGTCGGCGCCGTGCTGTACGGCGACGTGCAGGACGGCCCCTGGTACTTCGACATGATCCAGCGCCGCACGCCGGTGGGCGCGCTGCGCCAGCGCCTGCTGTTCGGTCAGGCGCAGTGCGAAGCGCTCGCCGCATAAGCATCACCGTAAGCCATATAACGCCCCCGCACGGAGAACGCGTGAACCTGTCCGACATCCCGGTCGTCTCGGCGACCCTGACCACCACCACCGCCACCACCTGCCCGTACTGCGGCGTCGGCTGCGGCGTGCGCGCCACCGTGCGCGCCGACGGCCAGGTCGAGATCGCGGGCGACGCGCAGCACCCGTCCAATCACGGCCGGCTGTGCGTGAAAGGCTCGGCGCTCGGTGAAACCGTGGACCTGGAAGGCCGCCTGCTCCACCCCAAGGTGCGCGGCACCGATGGCTCCCTGCAGCAAGTCTCGTGGGACCATGCGCTGGACACCGTCGCGCAAGGCTTCTCGGACATCGTCCGCCGCCACGGCCCGGATTCGGTCGCGCTCTATGTCTCGGGCCAGCTGCTGACCGAGGACTACTACATCGCCAACAAGCTGATGAAGGGCTTCATCGGCAGCGCCAATATCGACACCAACTCGCGCCTGTGCATGTCGTCGGCAGTGGCCGGCCACAAGCGCGCCTTCGGCGAAGACCTGGTGCCGGGCAACTACGAAGACCTGGAACTGGCCGACCTGGTGGTGCTGGTGGGCTCCAACACCGCGTGGTGCCATCCGATCCTGTTCCAGCGCCTGTCCCGGGCCAAGGAAGCGCGCCCCGAGATGAAGATCGTGGCGATCGACCCGCGCCGCACCGCCACCTGCGAACTGGCCGACCTGCACCTGGCGATCCGCCCGGGCACCGACGTGTGGCTGTTCAACGGGCTGCTGAGCTACCTGGCGCGCGAAGGCCGCACCAACGCCGCCTTCGTCGCCGCCAGCACCGCGGGGCTGGATGAAGCCCTGCAGGCCGCGGACGCGGCCTGCGCCGATCCCGCTGCCGTGGCCCGCGCCTGCAAGCTGGACGTGCAGGACGTGCTGGCGTTCTACCAGCTGTTCGCGGATACGGAAAAGACCGTGACCGCCTTCTCGCAAGGCGTCAACCAGTCGTCGGCCGGCACCGACAAGGTCAACAGCATCATCAACTGCCACCTGCTGACCGGCCGCATCGGCGCCCCGGGCATGGGCCCGTTCTCTCTTACCGGCCAGCCCAATGCAATGGGCGGGCGCGAGGTCGGCGGCCTGGCCAACATGCTGGCCGCGCACATGGAACTGGCCAACCCGCTGCATCGCGACATCGTGCAGAGCTTCTGGCAATCGCCGGTGGTGGCTGACCGCCCGGGCCTGAAGGCGGTGGAACTGTTCGAGGCGATCGAAGCCGGCCGCGTCAAGGCGGTCTGGGTGATCGCCACCAACCCGGTGGTAAGCCTGCCCGACGCCGACCAGGTGCGCCGCGCGCTGGCCAGGTGCGAACTGGTGGTCACCAGCGACATCATCGAGCGCACCGACACCAATGCTGCCGCGCACGTGCTGCTGCCCGCGCTGGGCTGGGGCGAGAAAGACGGCACCGTTACCAACTCGGAACGACGCATTTCCCGCCAGCGTGCCTTCCTGCCCGCGCCTGGCGAGGCGCGCGCCGACTGGCGGATCCTGTGCGACGTCGCGCGCCGCATGGGCTTTGACGGCTTCGACTATGCGGGCGTGCATGAGATTTTCGACGAGCACGCACGCCTGAGCGCCTGGCGCAACGATGCCGCACCGCGCGTGTTCGACATCGGCGGGCTGGCCGGCCTGGACCAGGAGCACTATGACGCGCTGGAGCCCGTGCAATGGCCGCTGCCAGCGGGCGCACCGGCTGGCGCCGGCACGCAGCGCCTGTTTGCCGACGGCCGCTACGCCCATGCCGACGGCCTGGCCCGCTTTGTCGCCACGCCGCCGCGCGCGCCGGCCCACGCGCCCGACGACGATTTCCCGCTGATCCTCAACACCGGCCGCGTGCGCGACCAGTGGCACACCATGACGCGCACCGGCAAGTCGGCCAAGCTGGCCGACCACCTGCCCGAGCCCTTCGTCGACATGCACCCGCAGGACGCGCTGCTGTCCGGCGTGGGCGAAGGCAAGCTCGCGCGCGTCAGCACGCGCTGGGGCGCGATGGTGGCACGCGTGCGCCATGGCGGCGGCATCCCGCGCGGCAGCGTGTTCGTGCCGATCCACTGGAACGGCCAGTTCAGCTCCGACGCACGCGTCGGCGCGCTGGTCAATCCCGTGGTCGATCCCGTTTCCGGCGAGCCCGAATTCAAGCACACGCCAGTACGGGTGGAGCCATTCGGCGTGAACTGGCATGGTTTCGTGCTGAGCCGCAGCGCGCTGCCCGCGGAAGCGCTGACCTACTGGACGCGCGTGCAGGGCCGCCAGTTCCAGCGCTATGAATTCGCCGGCCGCGACACCGTGGCCGACCGCACCGCCTGGGCCCGCGCGCTGCTCGGCGTGACCGATCCGGACGCCGACTGGCTCGAGTACGAGGACCGCACCGCCGGCGTCTACCATGCGGGCTATGTCGTCAACGACCGGCTGGAAGCGTGCGTCTACGTTTCGACGCGGCCCGAGTTGCCCTCACGCGCGTGGCTCGCCGGCCTGTTCGGCCGCGAGCGGCTGGAAGACGCCGACCGCATCGGCCTGCTGCTCGGCCAGCCGATGGAGAAAGGCGCCGACACCGGCCCGACGGTGTGCTCGTGCTTTGGCGTGGGCCGCAACACCATCTGCGACGCCGTGCGCAAGCACGACCTGAAGACGCCCGCGGAGATCACCGCCTGCGTCAAGGCCGGCGGCAACTGCGGCTCGTGCGTGCCGGAACTGAAGAAGCTGCTGGTGGAAGTGCGCGTGGCCGAGGTCGCCTGACCAGTGCAGTGCCGAGGCAACCGGGCTACCAGCCAGCCGGCCTGATCTTCCATCACGGATTAGGCACCCTTCACGAGAACCAGATTGCGGTCGCGGCGGCATACCCCCATGCTAGCCGCGCAACCCCGACAAGCCGCCCCGGACTCACGGCGCGGCACCAATCTGGAGACAGCAATGAAGGATGCGAAGGATTTGCGCGCCGGGCCACGATGGCTGGCGGGCGTGATGGTGATGGCCTCGGCGCTGGCTGGCACAAGCGCCGCGGCAGCGGCTGACGCCTACCCCGGCAAGCCGATCACGCTGGTCGTCCCCTACTCCGCCGGCGGCCCGACCGACGTCGTGGCACGCACGCTGGCGCAGGCGATGTCGCAGGATCTCGGTCAGAGCGTGGTGGTGGAAAACCGCACCGGCGCCGGCGGCACCGTGGCTGCCGCCTTTGTCGCCCGCGCACAGGCGGACGGCTATACGCTGCTGATCCACCATAATGGCATGGCGACCGCGCCGGCACTGTACAAGAAGCTGTCGTACGCGCCGCTGAAGGATTTCGAGTATGTCGGCCAGGTCGCGGACGTGCCGATGACCCTGATGGGCCGCAAGGACCTGCCGGCCAAGACCGTGCCGGAACTGATCCGCTACGTGACGCAGAACAAGGACAAGGTGTCGCTGGCCAATGCCGGGCTGGGCGCCGTATCGCAACTATGCGGCGTGCTGTTCGAGCAATCGGTCCACGTCAAGCTCAATGCAATTCCTTACCAGGGCGCCGGCCCCGCGCTGACCGCACTGCTGGGCGGCCAGGTCGACCTGCTGTGCGACCAGACCACGGCCACGCTGCCCCATATCCAGGCCGACCGCGTGCGCCTGTTCGGCGTGACCACGCCGGCGCGGATCAAGGCGCTGCCCAGTGCGCCAACGCTGCAGGAAGGCGGTCTCAAGGGCTTTGACGTCAAGGTCTGGCACGGCATCTACGCGCCCAAGGGCACGCCGCCCGCTGCAGTGGCGCGGCTGACCAAGGCGCTGCAGAAGGGGCTGCAAGATCCCGTGGTGATCAAGAAACTCGATGGCCTGGGTGCGGAAATCGTGCCGGTCGACAAGCAGACGCCGGAAGGCCTGCGCACACTGCTCAAGGCTGAGAGCGACAAGTGGCAGCCGCTGCTGAAGTCGATGCAGATCGAGGCCGACTAACTTTCCGCCATGCCACCGGTGCCTGGGCACCGGTGGCCCCTGATTGCTGGCAATACGATAGAATCATCCCTGACTTCCCGGCGATCTTTCTGAATCGCCCCTTCTCGCAGTACCCGGTGCCGGCTCGCACCATCCCCATCTTGCCCGACTCAGCGGCGCATTCATTTTCCGGATTTACCCACTGTTAGGCGGCGATGCGCCCTTGTTACGTCGCGTTTCGCACGTCTTGGCCGGTATCGCCACGTCCCATCAATGTTGAAGCCCGAGGAGGCTACCCTATGCCATCTCCTTGCCTGCTGCCCGTGCTTGCCCTCGCCGTGTGCATGGTCGGCGCTGCTGAATTCATGTTGTCACCGATGCTGGCGCCGCTTGCAGACGCTTTTGCCACCACCCCGGCGCGCGCATCGGGACTCATTTCTGCCTATGCCCTTTCCTATGCCTTGGCCGCGCCGTTGATGGGCTGGTTCTCCGATCGTGCCGGACGGCGCCGCGTGCTGCTGGCTGCATTGCTGTTGTTCGCACTCGATGGCATCGCCCTCACGCTCGTCCCTACGCTGCATGCCGCCATGGCATTGCGTATCCTCGGCGGGCTCGCCGCCGCGGCCACGATTCCCACCGTCTTCGCATTGATTGCAGATCTGGTTCCCCCGGCGCGGCAGGCTGGCGCCATGGGCGGCGTCATGCTAGGCATGACCGCCGGCATTGCCGCAGGCCCGGCAGTGGCCGGGGTACTGGCCGATGGATTCGGCTGGCGCGCTCCCTTCCTTGTCACCGCAGGTGGTTGCCTGGCGGCCCTTCTTGCCGGCTGCCACGTACTTCCGCGCAATCTGCCGCGTAGCGGCGACTGCCAGGAAAAATCCAGGAACATCCCAGCATCTTCAGGCATCCTGCTTCCATTGATCGCGAAAGGCGCCTGGAATGGAAGCGCCGTAGCGGCCTATGTACTAGCGGGGGAAGTGCTGCGGCTGCGTTACGGGCTCGGCGTGCCCGGCGTCGGCGCGGCACTTTCGGTGTTCGGCCTCGGCCTGGCCGTTGGCAATCTGCTGGCAGGGCGTGCCAGCCAGTGCTTCGCGCGCGAGGAAAGTGTTTTGATAGTGGCCACCGCGCTTGTCGCCGTGGCCCTGACCTTGTTCACAACAGGCGTCTTGGGGTTGCCCGGGTCGCTTGGCTGCCTGCTGGCGTGGGGCGCGGCACTCGGCATCGCGGCGCCATCTAGCACCGCCATCCTGGCTCGGCGGGCCGGCGCAGCAAAGGGACAGATTCTGGCCGTCTCGGAAAGCATCAACAACCTGGCTGTGCTGATGCTGATGCCGGTTGCGGCCAGCTCACTGGCAGTGCACGGCACCGTGCCAGCCGCATTGCTGGTTGGAGGCTGCTGCCTGGCCGGCGTTGCGCTGGCTGTCGCGGACCGGCGGATGACGGCATGAGGGGCGCGGGCGTGATTTTCCGCCGCGCCAAAGCAAAAACCCCCAGCCTTTTGGGGCTGGGGGTTCTGCGGAATAAGAGCCTGGCGATGACCTACTTTCACACGGGAATCCGCACTATCATCGGCGCGGAGCTGTTTCACGGACCTGTTCGGGATGGGAAGGGGTGGTTCCAGCTCGCTATGGTCACCAGGCATGAGGGGTTGCAGCGCTGAGGTTGAGGTCAACGCTGCGAATAGGGATGTAGTTGGGGTTGTGCGTATCTGGCACAAGGCGATCGACTCACCAGGCAAAACACACTGGTTATAGGATCAAGCCTTACGGGCAATTAGTACTGGTTAGCTTAACGCATTACTGCGCTTCCACACCCAGCCTATCAACGTCCTGGTCTCGAACGACCCTTCAAGGCGGTCAAGCCGCCAGGGAATCCTCATCTTCAGGCGAGTTTCCCGCTTAGATGCTTTCAGCGGTTATCTCTTCCGTACATAGCTACCCTGCGATGCCTCTGGCGAGACAACAGGTACACCAGCGGTACGTCCACTCCGGTCCTCTCGTACTAGGAGCAGCCCCCGTCAAGATTCCAACGCCCACGGCAGATAGGGACCAAACTGTCTCACGACGTTTTAAACCCAGCTCACGTACCTCTTTAAATGGCGAACAGCCATACCCTTGGGACCGGCTACAGCCCCAGGATGAGATGAGCCGACATCGAGGTGCCAAACACCGCCGTCGATATGAACTCTTGGGCGGTATCAGCCTGTTATCCCCAGAGTACCTTTTATCCGTTGAGCGATGGCCCTTCCATTCAGAACCACCGGATCACTATGTCCTGCTTTCGCACCTGCTCGACTTGTCGGTCTCGCAGTTAAGCACGCTTTTGCCATTGCACTTTAGGTACGATGTCCGACCGTACCAAGCGTACCTTCGAACTCCTCCGTTACACTTTGGGAGGAGACCGCCCCAGTCAAACTGCCTACCATGCACTGTCCCCGACCCGGATTCACGGGTCAAGGTTAGAACCTCAAACAAACCAGGGTGGTATTTCAAGGACGGCTCCACGTGAACTAGCGTCCACGCTTCAAAGCCTCCCACCTATCCTACACAGATCGGTTCAAAGTCCAATGCAAAGCTACAGTAAAGGTTCATGGGGTCTTTCCGTCTAGCCGCGGGGAGATTGCATCATCACAAACACTTCAACTTCGCTGAGTCTCGGGAGGAGACAGTGTGGCCATCGTTACGCCATTCGTGCAGGTCGGAACTTACCCGACAAGGAATTTCGCTACCTTAGGACCGTTATAGTTACGGCCGCCGTTTACCGGGACTTCAATCAAGAGCTTGCACCCCATCATTTAATCTTCCGGCACCGGGCAGGCGTCACACCCTATACGTCCACTTTCGTGTTTGCAGAGTGCTGTGTTTTTATTAAACAGTCGCAGCCACCATTTTATTGCAACCCCTTCACCCTTCTGGCGCAGGCCAGTCAAGCTACCAGGGCGTACCTTATCCCGAAGTTACGGTACCAATTTGCCGAGTTCCTTCTCCCGAGTTCTCTCAAGCGCCTTAGAATACTCATCTCGCCCACCTGTGTCGGTTTGCGGTACGGTCTCGTATGACTGAAGCTTAGAGGCTTTTCTTGGAACCACTTCCAATTGCTTCGCAGCACTAGGCCGCTCGCCCCGCATCCTTGAATCCCGCGCCCGGATTTGCCTGAGCGCCTTCTCCAATGCAGGGACCGGGACTTCCAACACCCGGACAACCTTCCGCGATCCGTCCCCCCATCGCATCATACGACGGTGCAGGAATATTAACCTGCTTCCCATCAGCTACGCATCTCTGCCTCGCCTTAGGGGCCGACTCACCCTACGCCGATGAACGTTGCGTAGGAAACCTTGGGCTTACGGCGAGGGGGCCTTTCACCCCCTTTATCGCTACTCATGTCAGCATTCGCACTTCTGATACCTCCAGCATCCTTTACAAGACACCTTCACAGGCTTACAGAACGCTCTCCTACCACGCGTACGCTCCTTTAAATCCACTAGCATTGACACCCAACGATCATTGTTTGGGTGCTTTGTCGATGCTGCGCATCGACAAGCTTGGTGCACTTAAAGGAGCGCACGCGTCCGCAGCTTCGGTATATAGCTTAGCCCCGTTACATCTTCCGCGCAGGACGACTCGATCAGTGAGCTATTACGCTTTCTTTAAAGGGTGGCTGCTTCTAAGCCAACCTCCTGACTGTTTTAGCCTTCCCACTTCGTTTCCCACTTAGCTATATTTGGGGACCTTAGCTGGCGGTCTGGGTTGTTTCCCTCTTGACACCGGACGTTAGCACCCGATGTCTGTCTCCCGTGATTGCACTCTTCGGTATTCGGAGTTTGCTATGGCGGGGTAATCAGCAATAGACCCCCCAACCATGACAGTGCTCTACCCCCGAAGGTGAGACACGAGGCACTACCTAAATAGTTTTCGGAGAGAACCAGCTATTTCCAGATTTGTTTAGCCTTTCACCCCTATCCACAGCTCATCCCCTAACTTTTCAACGTTAGTGGGTTCGGTCCTCCAGTACGTGTTACCGCACCTTCAACCTGGCCATGGATAGATCATCTGGTTTCGGGTCTACACCCAGCGACTCAACGCCCTGTTCGGACTCGCTTTCGCTACGCCTTCCCTAATCGGTTAAGCTTGCCACTGAATGTAAGTCGCTGACCCATTATACAAAAGGTACGCCGTCACCCCTTACGAGGCTCCGACTGTTTGTATGCATGCGGTTTCAGGATCTATTTCACTCCCCTCCCGGGGTTCTTTTCGCCTTTCCCTCACGGTACTGGTTCACTATCGGTCGATCACGAGTATTTAGCCTTGGAGGATGGTCCCCCCATCTTCAGACAGGATTTCACGTGTCCCGCCCTACTTGTCGTACACCTAGTTCCACAATCGTGTTTTCGCATACAGGGCTATCACCTGCTAGGGCCGGGCTTTCCATCCCGTTCTGCTAACACCACTGCTAAAGAGTACAAGGCTCTTCCCATTTCGTTCGCCACTACTTTGGGAATCTCGGTTGATTTCTGTTCCTGCAGCTACTTAGATGTTTCAGTTCGCCGCGTTCGCTTCCCACACCTATGGATTCAGTGTGGGATGACCCATTCGGGCCGGGTTTCCCCATTCGGACATCTCCGGATCAAAGCTTGTTTGCCAGCTCCCCGAAGCTTTTCGCAGGCTACCGCGTCCTTCATCGCCTGTGATCGCCAAGGCATCCACCACATGCACTTGTTCGCTTGACCCTATAACGAGTGTGTCTCGATTGCTCGAAACCTCGCTACAGGATGAGTTCTCGCATTTGTGCCGTATTCCAAGTCATCTTTCGATCACTTAAATACATTTTGGTTGATACAATCACAACCCGGTATCGCGTCTTGTACTGCAGCGTCTCATCAACGCTCGCGCGACACCTTTACTACATCCCATATTTTTAAAGAACAGCCGATCTTGCGATCGCTTGGCAATGCCAAATGGAAACACTCGCCACTCATCGTCGCGATGCGCTTTCATTTGACAACCAATCCAAGGTACCAGGCAGTGGTGGAGGATGACGGGATCGAACCGACGACCCCCTGCTTGCAAAGCAGGTGCTCTCCCAGCTGAGCTAATCCCCCTTCCGGATAACTTGGTGGGTCTGGTAGGACTTGAACCTACGACCCCCGCCTTATCAAGACGGTGCTCTAACCACCTGAGCTACAGACCCTTGGCTGTAACAGCAAACAAACCGATAAGTGTGAACGCTAGGCTTGAGACACAAGCCTCTAGAAAGGAGGTGATCCAGCCGCACCTTCCGATACGGCTACCTTGTTACGACTTCACCCCAGTCATGAACCCTGCCGTGGTAATCGCCCTCCTTGCGGTTAGGCTAACTACTTCTGGCAAAACCCACTCCCATGGTGTGACGGGCGGTGTGTACAAGACCCGGGAACGTATTCACCGCGGCATGCTGATCCGCGATTACTAGCGATTCCAGCTTCACGTAGTCGAGTTGCAGACTACGATCCGGACTACGATGCGTTTTCTGGGATTAGCTCCCCCTCGCGGGTTGGCAACCCTCTGTACGCACCATTGTATGACGTGTGAAGCCCTACCCATAAGGGCCATGAGGACTTGACGTCATCCCCACCTTCCTCCGGTTTGTCACCGGCAGTCTCTCTAGAGTGCCCTTTCGTAGCAACTAGAGACAAGGGTTGCGCTCGTTGCGGGACTTAACCCAACATCTCACGACACGAGCTGACGACAGCCATGCAGCACCTGTGTCCACTTTCCCTTTCGGGCACCTAATGCATCTCTGCTTCGTTAGTGGCATGTCAAGGGTAGGTAAGGTTTTTCGCGTTGCATCGAATTAATCCACATCATCCACCGCTTGTGCGGGTCCCCGTCAATTCCTTTGAGTTTTAATCTTGCGACCGTACTCCCCAGGCGGTCAACTTCACGCGTTAGCTACGTTACTGAAGAAATGAATCCCCAACAACTAGTTGACATCGTTTAGGGCGTGGACTACCAGGGTATCTAATCCTGTTTGCTCCCCACGCTTTCGTGCATGAGCGTCAGTGACGTCCCAGGGGGCTGCCTTCGCCATCGGTATTCCTCCACATCTCTACGCATTTCACTGCTACACGTGGAATTCTACCCCCCTCTGACATACTCTAGCCTTGCAGTCACAAGCGCCATTCCCAAGTTGAGCTCGGGGATTTCACGCCTGTCTTACAAAACCGCCTGCGCACGCTTTACGCCCAGTAATTCCGATTAACGCTCGCACCCTACGTATTACCGCGGCTGCTGGCACGTAGTTAGCCGGTGCTTATTCTTCCGGTACCGTCATCGACCCCGGGTATTAACCAGAGCCATTTCTTTCCGGACAAAAGTGCTTTACAACCCGAAGGCCTTCTTCACACACGCGGCATTGCTGGATCAGGGTTGCCCCCATTGTCCAAAATTCCCCACTGCTGCCTCCCGTAGGAGTCTGGGCCGTGTCTCAGTCCCAGTGTGGCTGATCGTCCTCTCAGACCAGCTACTGATCGTCGCCTTGGTAGGCCTTTACCCCACCAACTAGCTAATCAGACATCGGCCGCTCCTGTAGCGCGAGGCCTTGCGGTCCCCCGCTTTCACCCTCAGGTCGTATGCGGTATTAGCTAATCTTTCGACTAGTTATCCCCCACTACAGGGCACGTTCCGATGTATTACTCACCCGTTCGCCACTCGCCACCAGGCCGAAGCCCGTGCTGCCGTTCGACTTGCATGTGTAAGGCATGCCGCCAGCGTTCAATCTGAGCCAGGATCAAACTCTTCAGTTCAATCTCTGTGTGGACCCGAGGGTCCTCGCTCTTTCGAGCGGTCGCTCACTCTCAGAAAACTGACTGACCAGATCCGAAGATCCAGTCACGTTTTGCTGTGCGAGCACTGTATAACTTGTGAAGCAACACTGTCCGAAGACAGTGGCGTCCGCTACCCAGCGCCCACACTTATCGGTTGTTTGATTGTTAAAGAACTTCGCCGCCGGCTTTGCCGTTCAGCGCCGCTGCGTTGTCTGCAGCAGAGAAACGAGATTATGCAGAGCTTTCTTCGTTTCGTCAACCGTTTCAGCATCTTTTTTCGCTGCGGTCAGCGCTGCAAACTTCGCTGCGCCAACCATCCCGGTCGACCCCGCAACCCTTGCTGCGTCTGCTTTGCAGCGCTGCGTTGTGTGTTGCGAGGGGGCGAATATTAAGTGACCGCAGCGGGGTTGGCAAGGGGTTTTTGAAAACTTCTTCGTGCCACCATCAGCGCCGCCTTAGAATCGGCAAATGCCTGACATGCCTACCTACCTGCCGTCGCGCCTGCCAGCGGACGGGGCGCGCCTGCTCGACGCCCAAGCTCTCGCCGCGGCGCTGTCGCGCCCTATTGTCTTTGTCGACCTGGAGACCACCGGCGCGGACGCCCAGCGCGACCGCATTACCGAGATCGGCGTGGTCGAAGTCGGCCCGGACGGCATCATTGAATGGGACACCCTGCTCGACCCCGGCATGTCGATCCCGCCGTTCATCCAGCGCATGACTGGCATTACCGAAGAGATGGTGCGCGGCCAGCCGAGCTTCGAGTCACTGGCGGAATCGCTTGCCGAACGCCTGCAAGGCCGCTTGTTCGTGGCGCACAACGCGCGCTTCGACTATGGCTTCCTGAAGAACGCCTTCCGACGTGCCGGCGTGACCTTCCGGGCCGACGTGCTGTGCACGGTAAGGCTGTCGCGCTCGCTGTTCCCCTCCGTGGAACGCCACGGCCTGGATGCGCTGATCGCGCGCTTCGGCCTGACGCCCAAGGGCCGCCACCGCGCCCTGGCCGATGCCGAGCTGCTGTGGCAGTTCTGGCAGAAGATCCATGCCACGTATTCGGTCGACCTGGTGGAATCGGCCGTGCGCACGCTGGTGCGGCGGGCCAGCCTGCCGGCCGGCCTGGACGAAACCGCGCTGGAAGACGTGCCGGCGGCGCCCGGTGTCTATATCTTCTATGGCGACCAGGACGTGCCACTCTATATCGGCAAGAGCGTGCACCTGCGGCAACGGATCGGCGCCCACTTCTCCGGCGACTACCGGTACGGCAAGGATATGCGGCTGGCCCGGCTGGTACGCCGTGTGGAATGGCGCGAGACCGGCGGCGAGACCGGCGCGCTGCTGCTCGAAGCCCGGCTGGTCAAGGCGATGCAGCCGGTGCACAACCAGCTGCTGCGCCGCAATGCCCGGCTCTATGCCTGGGAACTGCCGCAGCAGCTGCCGGTGCCACGCCTGCGCTCGGATCGAGATACGGATTTCTGCCGGCATCGCGACCTGTTCGGCGTGTTCGGCAGCCGCGGCGCGGCCGAGGCTCGCTTGCGCGCGCTGGCGCAGGAACACGGCCTGTGCCTGGCCACGCTGTCGCTGGAGAAAACCACCCGCCGTGGCAGCCCCTGCTTTGCGCGCCAGGTCCATCGCTGCGCCGGTGCCTGCGTCGGCGCCGAGCCGTCGGGCGCGCACCGCGCCCGGCTGGCCGCCGCGCTGGCGCCGATCGCGCTGATGCCCTGGCCCTTCGATGGCCCGGCTGCCTGGCGCGAGCAGCACGACGGACGCACCTGGTGGCATGTCGCCGACGACTGGTGCTACCTGGGCTGCGCAGCCACGCTGGAAGAAGCGCAGGCGTTGGCGGCAGCACCAGCGCATTTCGACCTCGATACATACCAGATCCTCGCGCCGCGGCTGGCGCAATGGATGCCGCAGGCGGTGCCGCTGTCCGTGCACAGGCCGTTCACGCTGACCGCCCCCGAGGCCCCCGCCCGGGCGCCACGCCCGGCACGCATCCCGGCCGGACAGACTGCCCGCAAGGCGCCACCGGCTGCCGCACAGCAACCCCTGGGCCTGGTCTCCGACTGAAGCCGGCCACGCTCTGTGCGTCATCGCGCAGAGCACGCTTGCAGCGAGGCACGCGGCTCCGCTAGCCTGCACAGGCCGGCCCTTGCAGCCGGCTGCGCCGATGCGGAGCCTACATGCCAGCCAACCCAATCCTTCCGGCCGAAACGGCCCGCGGCGCCGTCAGCGTGCGTGCAAGCCTGGCCGTCTTGTGGGCGGCTGCCATCACCGGTGCCTGCGCCGGCCTGGAGGCCAGCGCCATGCAGGACGTCTTCGATTCCTGGAAAAACGTCCCCGTCGATGAGGCGAAGCGCCAGTGGGGTCCGCCGCAATCGGTGCAGGTCCTGCCCTCCGGCACGGCCTATGTCTGGAACGATTCGATTGCGCCCGCGCGCCCCCCGGGCAGCGGCCCGCGCGATGCCGGCATGGAGCGCACGCCGGTACCGGGCCAATGCCAGCGCAAGCTGGTGACCGGCCAGGACGGCATCGTCATCGGCGGCGAATGGCGCGGCGATGCCTGCTGCATCACCGCGCTCGTCGGCCACTGCGCAAGCCTGAAATATCGGGGCCGCAGCTGAGCCATGAGCCACGGCACCCGCGGGTGCCCGCCCGGCTCAGTCGATACTTGCGCCCGACGCCTTCACTGCCTGCCCCCAGCGCTTCTGCTCCGCCGTGATCGTGGCGGCAAATGCCTCCGGCGACTGCCATGCGGGCTCGGCACCCTGCTGCTCGAGCTTCGCCTTGGTGTCGGGGTCGGCCAGCACCGTGCGCAAGGCACCGGACAGGCGTGAGACCACCTCCCTGGGCGTGCCCGCCGGCGCCAGCATGCCATAGAAGCCAACCACCTCGAAGCCCTTCAGCCCGGCCTCCTGCATCGTCGGCACATCCGGCAGCGCGGGAGAGCGCTGCGGCGACGTCACCGCCAGCGCACGCACCTTGCCTGCCTTGATGTACTGCGTGAACAGCGGGATCGAGTCGGCCATCATCTGCGCCTGGCCGCCCATCACGTCGGTCAGCGCCGGCGAGCTGCCCTTGTACGGGATATGGACGATGAACGTGCCCGAAGCCTGCTTGAACATTTCCGGCATCAGGTGCGAGATGCCGCCATTGCCGCCCGAGGCAAAGTTCAGCTTGCCCGGGTTGGCCTTGGCATAGCTGATGAACGCCTTCAGGTCGCGCGCCGGCACGTTGTTGTTGACCACCATCACCAGCGGGATCAGCGCCGTGCGTGCCACCGGCGCGAAGTCCTTCGGCATGCTGTAGGGCAGCTTGGGATAGAGCGAGTTGTTGATGGCCATCTGCCCAGTGTTGGCCAGCAGCAGCGTGTAGCCGTCGGGCGCGGACTTGGCGACGTTGTCCGAGCCGATATTGCCGGCGGCGCCGGCCTTGTAGTCGATCACGATGGTCTGGCCCAGGATCGGCTGCAGCTTTTCGGCCAGCAGGCGCGCGTGCGTGTCGACCGGGCCGCCGGGCGGGAATGCCACCACCAGCCGGATCGGCTTTTCCGGCCAGGCCGCTTGCGCGGTCCCCGCCGCCAGTGCCAGCGGCGCGGCGGCCAGGGCCAGCAGTGCGTGTCTCAGGATGTCCCGGCGGGCTTGCGGCTTGTTCTTCGTCTTGTCCACGGTTGATTTCTCCTTGATACAGGGCTGCCCGCCAGCGCCCTGGTTCCGGGTGCTACGAACAGTCGCCAGCCGCCATTGTGACTCTTTTGTGACTTTCTGATGTCATTTTTATGACAATCTCCCGGACTACCGGACTCAACGCACCGGCCACGCGCCCGTGTCCGCCAACACCGGCGAGTATTCGCGAAAACCGAAGCGCAGCGGCAATACCGCCGCACGCCGCACCACGCGCTCGACATGCAGCCGCACCAGCCGTTCGGCGCCGGCGTATGACGCCAGTTCATCGCCCTCCCAGATCACCTCGGCGCGCCCGCCCACATGCAGCAGCGAGCCATCGGCAAAATCCGGCACCACGATCCCGGCTTGCGGATTGGCCAGCAGGTTGCCGACCGTATTGAAGAAGTTGTTGCCGTTGAAGTCCGGGAACGTCAGCGTGCCGGCCTCGTCGACGCGGATAAAGCCAGGCTTGCCGCCGCGGTGCGAGACATCGGCGCCTCCGGTGTGCTCGCCCTCGTCCTGCGGAGATGCGGTGTTGCTGGTGGCGATGAACAGGGTATCGGCGCCGCGCAGCCAGGCCACCGCCTGCTCATCCAGCGCGTCGCCGTGCCAGGCGGGCGGCGCGGGCGCCGGCTCGGCCAGGCTCACGTCGCGCAACTGGATATAGCGCGGGCAGTTGCCAAAGCTCTGCTCGACCTCGACTGTCATCCCGCCCTCGTCGCGCGCCACGATGACCCCGTTCATGCGGTTGCGCCGGCGCGTAGGCAGCTCGATCCCGAGCAGGCCGATGCGCGCGCCCTGCGCCAGCGCCAGGGCCGCCGGGTCGCCGGGCAGCGGCACGGCGTCGATACGCAGGTGGGTGGCGTCAGGCGTATGCGCAAACCCCGGCGTCCCGGCCAGCATCGTGGCCCAGGGCTGCCCGTCGGCATCGACGGCGCCAACCAGCAGGAACGGCAGCTGCGCAAAGAACGTGCGGTGCTGCTCCGGCATCTCGCCACGGATTACCCGCGGGCCGGACGCGGCCATGCGTTCGCGCTTGCCGGCGCGCTCCTGGGCGGCCAGTTCGCCGGCGTGGAATGGCAGGCCGGCGTGCGGCCATGTGGGCAGATCCATGACTAGCTCCTTTTCCTTGTCGGATCGATTGGCGATACGCGGGTCCGGCAGGCGCTACGCCGCCAGGCCGACCTTCGACACCAGCATCGGCACGAAGCCGGGCAAGGCTTCGATGCGGCGCAGCCAGTCGTTCAGCGCGGGGTACGGCGCCAGCGGCACGTTGCCTTCCTCGGCGCGGGCGATATAGCTGTAGGCGGCAACGTCAGCAATGGTGGCATGGTCGGCCGCCAGGAACGGCTGCCCGGCGAGCAGGATTTCCATCAGCGTGAACAGCCGCTGCGCGCGGGCGATGGCATCGTCCATCGCCACCGGCCTGCCGAACAGCACGCCCAGGCGCGCCGCCGCCGGCCCGAAGGCAATGTCGCCGGCGGCCACCGACAGCCAGCGCTGCACGCGCGCCGCGCCCACCGGATCGCGCGGCAGCCAGCGGCCGTCGTCATAGCGCGTGGCCAGGTAGACCAGGATGGCGTTGGAATCGCCGACGACCACGCCGTCGTCATCCAGCACCGGCACCTGGCCGAACGGGTTCAGGCGCAGGAAGGCCTCGCTGCGCTGCTCGCCGCCGCGCAGGTCGACGTCCACCAGCCGGCAGGGCAAGCCCAGCAGCCCCAGGAACAGTTCTGCGCGATGGGCGTGGCCGGACACCGGCGAGCGGTACAGCACCAGCGGCTTGGCGGGGCGATTGGTTTCTTGCATGGCACTCTCCTCAACGGTTGGGATAGCCGGATTCTGGGCGCCGAAGTCGTTGCAATAAATAGGGCAATTGATATTTGACTACTCCAAAGAATGGAGTAATGTGTGGCGCCATGGACAAGCTACGCGCGATGCAGACCTTTGTGCGGATCGTCGACGAGGGCAGCCTGACGGCAGCCGCCACGACGCTGCATACCTCGTTGCCGGCGGTGGTGCGCACGCTGGCGGCGCTGGAATTCGAGTTGCAGGTCCGGCTGCTCAACCGCACCACGCGGCGGCTGTCGCTGACCGGCGAGGGGCGCAGCTACCTGGACAGCTGCCGGCGCATCCTGGCCACCATCGACGAGGTCGAGGCCGGCCTGACCGCCAGCCATGTCGAACCCAGCGGCCAGCTCACGCTGACCGCCTCGGTGCTGTTCGGCCAGATGTATGTGGCGCCGGCGGTCACGCGTTTCGTGCAGCGCTATCCGCGCGTGCGCTGCCGCATGGAATTCACCGACCGCGTGGTGAACCTGCTTGAAGAAGACCTGGACGTGGGGGTGCGCATCGGCCCGCTGGCTGATTCCACGCTGGTGGCGCAGACCGTCGGCAGCATCCGCCGCGTGGTGGTGGCCACGCCCGCCTACCTGCGCAAGCACGGCGTGCCACGCCATCCCGAGGAACTGGCCAGCGCCAACTGCGTGCGCTTCACCGGCAACCACGCGCACTGGTGGACCTTCCAGGAGGACGGCCGGGAGTTCCACGTGCAGGTCAGCGGCAACCTGGAATTCAACCAGACCGCGCCCGCCGTGGCTGCCTGTGCCGAAGGCGCGGGCTTCGGCCACTTCCTGTCCTATCAGGTCGCGCAACTGGTCGAAGCACGCAAACTGCGCATCGTGCTGGAGGCTTTCGAGCAACCGGCATGGCCGCTATCGCTGATCTATCCCCATGCGCGACTGTTGCCGGCACGCACGCGCGCCTTTATCGAATGGATGCGGGATGACCTGGGCCCGCGCTTCAACTGACAACGCTCCATCGCAAAAGGACCATGCCCCTGTCGAGCGCCCCCACTCCAACCGGCTTCGGCACCCGCGTACGGCGCCTGCTCCATCGACCGAGCGGCAACGCCTTGCGCGCAGCCGTGCTGGGCGTCAACGACGGGCTGGTGTCCAGCTTCTGCCTGGTGATGGGCCTGGAGGGCGCGGCGGCCTCGCGCGAGGCCGTCATCCTGGCCGGGCTGGCGGGCCTGGCGGCGGGCGCTTGCTCGATGGCGCTGGGCGAATGGCTGTCGGTGACCAACAGTCGCGAGATGAACAACAAGCGCCTGCGCGACATGGCGCACGAGCTCGCGCATGATGCCATCCGGGCCCGACAGCGGCTGGTCACGGTGATTGTGGGCAAGGGCGTGCTGCCGGCCGATGCCGAGCGTGCCGCCGACGAGATCATGCGCAACCCGCGCGCGGCCCTGGACACCTTTGCGCGCGAAGTGCTGGGCATCAACCCGCAGGAGCGCGGCGGCAACCCGGTGCAGGCGGCGGTAATTTCCTTCGTGCTGTACAGCAGCGGTGCGCTGGTGCCGTTGCTGCCGTTCCTCGTGACCGCAGGGCCATCGGCGCAGTTCGGCAGCATCGTCGCGTGCCTGGCCGGCCTTGGCCTGGTTGGCTGGGGCACCTCGTCGTTCAATGGCCGCCCGGGATGGTTCTCGGCGCTGCGGCAGGTGCTGATCGGGGGCATGGCGGCAGCCTTCACCTACGGACTGGGCACCGTGTTCGGATCGCTCTGACCCGCGCCGAGGCAAGCGGCACATGCGCGCCGCAACGCCACCTCCGGCGCAGCCCACCCACCCGCCACGCCGGGCTGCCACCCGACAAAATCCTTGACGCGTCGCGGCACGCACCGGTATTTTCAAATTCGAATCAGAATTCGAATACGGAGTGCCAATGTCAGCGACCCAATCCGGCTTCACCGCCAACGCCTCCTTTCCCCGTATCGATACCCCCTCGATCCTGCAGCCGCCGCGCCAGCGCCGTGCGCGCGAGACCGAACAGGCCTTGCTGGGCGCGGGCCGCGAACTGCTTGCCTCGCGTGACTTTGCCGCCGTTTCCGTGGCCCAGATCGCCGCGGCATGCCAGGTATCGGTGGGTGCCTTCTATGGGCGCTTCCGCGACAAGATGGCCTATTTCGAGGCCTTGCGTGCGCTGGTCATGGAAGAAACCGCCGCGTCGACTGAGCGCTACCTGGCGCAGGAGCGCTGGGAGGACGTGCCGACACCGGTGCTGCTGGAAAAGGCCACGCGCTTCATGGTGCTCGGCACGCTGGCCAACCGCGGCGTGATCCGGGCATCGCTGCGGCATGCGTCCACGCGGCCCGAGGAATGGGTGCCCCACCGCCAGAGCGGCGAAGCCATCGTGGAGCGCATGGTGCAGTTGCTGGTGCCGCGGCTGGCGATGCCTGCCGACACCGCCGAGGTGCGCGTGCGCTTTGCCATGCAGGCGGTGTTCAGCGTGCTGGTCAATGCCGTGCTCAATGATTCCGGCCCACTGCACCTCGACGACGAACAGATGATCCCGGAACTCAACCGCCTGATGGCCGGCTATCTCGGCGTCCCCTGCGCAGAGCCGGCCTGAGCACACCACCGGCCCGCGCCACCCGCGGTAATGCAGCCAGGCCATGGCTGCCATGAATTGCGCAGCGCTTGCTTGGCTGGCGCGCCGGACCTCCCTAGAATGTGCCCACGCCGGGCGCCGTGCCCGGCGCCCCCGGCCTGCCGCAAAACGACGCGCCGGGCGCAGCCCTATCCGCCTCACGTTTACCGGGACCGCTCATGGCCACGCTTTTCCTCGTCCGGCACGGACAAGCCTCGTTTGGCGCCGCCAACTACGATTGCCTGTCGCCGACCGGCCGCCAGCAGGCGCGCTGGCTGGGCGAGTATTTCCAGGAGCGCGGCGTCAGCTTCAGCCGCGTGGTGTCCGGCACGCTGGTGCGCCAGCAGGACACCGCCAGCGAGATCCTGGCCGGCATGGGTCAGCCGCAGACAGCGATCGTCTCGCACGCGGGCCTGAACGAATACGACGGCGAGGCGCTGTACCGTTGCCACACCGGCGGCGCCGACCACCGCGCGCACCAGAACGGCGACTACAACGACTACTGGCGCACCTTCCGCGCGGCCTACGCCGCATGGACCCAGGACGGGCTGGCCGAGATGCCCGAGAGCTGGGCCGATTTCGGCGCCCGCATTACCGGCGCCCTGGCGCACGCAAGCGAAGGCATGACGCGCGAGGATGCCATCCTGGTGGTGAGCTCCGGTGGCGCCATCGGCCGCGCCACGGCCGACCTGCTTGGCGCACCTGCACAGGCCGCCATCGAGATGAACCTGCAATTCCGCAATACGGCGTTCTGCGAGATCATCGTCGGCCGCGGCGTGCAGCGGCTGCTGAGCTTCAACAACGTGCCGCACCTGGAACGCGCCGACCGGCGCAGCGCAGTGACGTTCGCCTGACGCGCGCGACACACCGCAAACAAGAAAAGCCGCGAAAATCGCGGCCCCCTTTTCCGGCTGCTGGCGCGGGCACTCTGACATGCCCGCGCCGCCGGTCCTTCTCCCTTTACTACTCCTTGCTGCGGCGATCCATGCGCTGCGTGCCTGTGCGGCACGCGGCGACTCTCACAGCTTTACAGGCGCTCGACGATGGTCACGTTGGCCAGCCCGCCGCCTTCGCACATCGTCTGCAGGCCGTAGCGCTTGCCGTGCGTATGCAGCGCATGTACCAGCGTGGTCATCAGCTTGGCGCCCGAGCCGCCCAGCGGATGGCCCAGCGCGATCGCGCCGCCATGCACGTTCAGGCGCGCCGGATCGGCGCCGGTGGCCTTCAGCCAGGCCAGCGGCACCGGGGCGAAGGCTTCGTTGACTTCGAACAGGTCGATATCGCCGATGCGCAGGCCCGCCTTCTTCAGCGCGACTTCCGTGGCCGGCAGCGGCGCTTCCAGCATCACGACCGGATCATGGCCGATCACCGTCATGGCGTGCACGCGCGCCAGCGGCTTGACGCCAAGCTTCTTCAGTCCGGCCTCGTTGACCACCATCAGGCCGGCGGCGCCGTCGCAGATCTGGCTGGCGGAAGCGGCAGTCACGCGGCCGCCTTCGGCGATCAGCTTGACGCTGCCGATGCTTTCCAGCGTGGCGTCATAGCGGACGCCTTCGTCAGTGGTGTGCATTTCACCGTTGGCACCGTCGGCCGTGCGCACTTCCACCGGCAGGATTTCGGCGGTGAAGCGGCCCGACTTGGTGGCGGCGATGGCGCGCTGGTGGCTCTGCAGGGCGTAGGCATCCAGCTGCTCGCGCGACAGGTCGTACTTGCGCGCAATCATTTCGGCGCCGGTGAACTGGCTGAACTGCACGCCGGGATAGCGCGCCTCGATGCCGGGGCTCTTGGGCACACCGAAACCGTTCTTGGCCGGCAGCTGCGACGACAGGCCCATCGGCACGCGCGTCATGCTTTCCACGCCGGCGGCGATGACGATGTCCATCGCGCCCGACATCACTGCCTGCGCGGCAAAGTGCAGTGCCTGCTGCGACGAACCGCACTGGCGGTCCACCGAGGTGCCGGGCACGCTTTCAGGCAGGCGCGAGGCCAGGATGGCATTGCGCGCCACGTTGCCGGCCTGCTCGCCGACCTGGCTCACGCAGCCCATGATGACGTCTTCGACCAGCGCCGGGTCGGCGCCGGTGCGTTCCACCAGTGCGTCCAGCACCTGTGCGGCCAGGTCGGCCGGATGCCAGCCCGACAGCTTGCCGCCCTTGCGGCCGCCGGCGGTACGGACCGCCGCGACGATATATGCCTCTGCCATGTGATCTCCTTGGTTCGGTGCAGGCTGCCGGGGCAGCCATGGTGTTGTCCGGAGTGCCGGCATCTGGCGCCGGCAGTGTCGCTTTGCATTGTTGCGCCGCGGGTGGTGGCAAGCGTCGTCGGAAGCGACGAAGTTTGCCGCAGGCCTCAGGTGCGCGGCGCCAGCACTGCAAAGATTGCGGTCGCGCGCAGCAGGCAGCGCTCGCCACTGACCAGCCGGCAGGTGCCATAGCGCAGGCGCGAGCCGAGCTTGTCGAACTCCACGCGGGCCTCGACCCAGTCGCCCAGGCGCGCGGAATCCAGGTAGTCCAGGCTCAGGTTGACGGTCACCGCGCTTTTGGAGCGCCCGGTTTCCAG
Organism: Cupriavidus necator; assembly: GCF_016127575.1. Classification (NCBI taxonomy): domain Bacteria; kingdom Pseudomonadati; phylum Pseudomonadota; class Betaproteobacteria; order Burkholderiales; family Burkholderiaceae; genus Cupriavidus; species Cupriavidus necator. Next base: position 782,299 of record NZ_CP066019.1, on the reverse strand, counting down.
CGACATCATCATGCCGATGGCGGTATCGGCCAGCGTCGCCAGCATGCCGCCGTGCGGGATGCCCAGGTTATTCAGGTGACTCTCGTCGATGCGCACCGCCAGCGTGCGGCGCTCCGCATGCAGGTAGAGCTGGCCGAAACCTGCCATGTAGCCGCTCATGCTGCGCAGCGGGACGAAGCCCTCCGGCACGTCCCCGCCGGCAGCTTCGCCCGGCGCGGCGATGGCCTGGGTCATCGCCCGCTCGATTTCAGCCTCGGCCATGGCGTCAGGCAAAGAAGCGCGAAGCCACGCTGAGGTGCTCTCGGCAATCGGCCACCATGCGCGTGATCAGTTCTTCGCAGCTGGGCACGTCGTCGATCAGGCCCACGCACTGGCCGGCGCTGATGATGCCACTGTCGGTCTCGCCCGCCTTGAGCGCCGCCTTGCCGCGCACGCCGGCGACTAGGTGCTTGACGTCCTCGAACTGCGCGCCGCCCGGGCGGCGTTCAATGCTCACCACCTCGTCCGACACGGCGTTCTTGAGCACGCGCGCGGTGTTGTGCAGCGTGCGGAAGATCAGGTTGGTATCGCGCTCGCTGGCCTGCACCAGCGCCTTCTTGACGTTGTCGTGGATCGGCGCCTCGCGCGTGGCGCAGAAGCGCGTGCCCATGTTGACGCCCTCGGCGCCCAGCACCAGTGCCGCCGCCATGCCGCGTCCGTCGGCGATGCCGCCGGAGGCGATCACCGGGATCGACAGCTTGCGCACCGCCTGCGGGATCAGCACCATGCCGGGCACGTCGTCCTCGCCGGGGTGGCCGGCGCACTCGAAGCCGTCGATCGACACCGCGTCCACGCCCAGGCGCTCGGCCGACAGCGCATGGCGCACCGCCACGCACTTGTGGATCACCTTGATGCCGGCGGCCTTGGCGCGCGCGATATGTTCCTTGGGGTTGTTGCCGGCGGTTTCCAGCACCTTGATGCCGCTTTCGATGATGACGTCGAGGTAGCGCGCGTACGGCGGCGGGTTGATCGACGGCAGCAGGGTCAGGTTCACGCCGAACGGCTTGTCGGTCATCTCGCGGCAGCGGCGGATCTCTTCGGCCAGCGCCTCGGGCGTGGGTTGCGTCAGCGCCGTGAGGATGCCCAGCCCGCCGGCGTTGGAAACCGCGGAGGCCATCTCGGCGTAGCCAACCCATTGCATGCCACCCTGGATAATCGGGTAGCGGATGCCAAGCAGTTCGGTGATTCGTGTCTTCATGGTTGTCCCTTTGCTGTCTGCGCCGGCAGGCGCGCGGTAGTGCCGGCCCTGCCGCTTGATCGGGGTCAGTCTACGGCCAGGTGCCGATTCCGAGCCTCGTCGGAAGCGACGATTGCGGGCGGCGCATTCTGCACTAGTGTTGACCGAGCCCCGTGCCGGCGCCCCGCCCCGGCACACTTCCTCCCATATTCGCAGCAATCCCGGCAGGAGCCCCCCATGACGCAAGCCACGCCTTCGTTCGAAACCCTGCGCTACGCCGTTGCAGACGGTGTCGCCACCATCACCCTGCACCGCCCGGACCAGCTCAATGCGTTCACCGCGCAGATGATGCATGAACTGATCGCCGCGTTCGACGCCACCGATGCCGACGACAACGTGCGTGCCGTGATCGTCACGGGCTCGGGCCGCGCCTTCTGCGCCGGCGCCGACCTGTCCGGCGGCAGCTCCACCTTCGACTTCGAGAAGCGTTATGGCGCCAGCCCCGACAGCGCGCACCGCGACGGTGGCGGGCGCGTGTCGCTGCGCATCTTCCGCAGCCTCAAGCCGGTGATCGCCGCGGTCAACGGCGCCGCGGTCGGCGTGGGCGTGACCATGCAGCTGCCGATGGATATCCGGCTGGCGTCGACCGACGCCAAGTTCGGCTTTGTCTTTGCGCGCCGGGGCATCACGCCCGAAGCGGCGTCGTCGTGGTTCCTGTCGCGCGTGGTCGGCATCTCGACCGCGCTGGAATGGTGCTATACCGGCCGCGTGTTCTCGGCCCAGGAAGCGCATGAGCGCGGCCTGGTGCGCTCGCTGCACGCGCCGGAAGACCTGCTGCCTGCCGCCCAGGCCATTGCCCGCGAGATCGCCGCCAATGCCGCGCCGGTTTCGGTAGCGATCTCGCGCCAGCTGATCTGGCGCATGGCCGGCGCCAGCCACCCGATGGAAGCGCACAAGCTCGACAGCCGCGCGATCCAGTCGCGCGGGCGCTCCGCCGACGTCAAGGAAGGCGTCAGCGCCTTCCTGGAGAAGCGTCCCGCCGCCTTCCCGGAAACCGTGTCGCACGACATGCCGGACTTCTTCGACTGGACCAGCGAGCCGCCCTTCATCTGAAGCGCGCCCGTCGATCAACTTTTCCGGAATTCGCATGAAAGTCAGCCAAGCCGTCGCCAGTCGCAAGTCCGTCCGCGGCTTCCTGCCCCGGGCCGTTGCGCCCGACACCATCCGCCGCGTGCTCGACGCCGCCGCGCGCGCCCCCTCGGGGGGCAACCTGCAGCCCTGGCATATCCATGTCATCGGCGGCGAGGCCCTGGAGGGGCTGCGCGCCATCATGCGCAAGCGCATCGCCCAGGCGCCCGCGGGTGAAGAGCGCGAGTACGACATCTACCCGCGCGAGCTGGTCTCGCCCTACCGCGACCGCCGCTTCCAGGTGGGCGAGGCGCTCTACCACTACCTCGGCATCCCGCGCGAGGACAAGGCGCGGCGGCTGGCGCAGTTTGCCAACAACTTCACCTTCTTCGGCGCGCCGCTGGCGCTGTTCTGCACCGTGGACCGCCGCATGGGCCCGCCGCAATGGTCGGACCTGGGCATGTACCTGCAGACGGTGATGCTGCTGCTGCGTGAAGAAGGGCTGGACAGCTGCGCGCAGGAATGCTGGGCGATGTACCCGCAGACCCTCGGCAAGTTCCTGTCGCTGCCGGCCGAACGGATGCTGTTCACCGGCATGGCGATCGGCTACGAAGACCCCGAGGCGCCCGCCAACCAGCTGCGTTCCGTGCGCGCACCGCTGGAGGAATTCACGGAGTTCATGGGCATCTGAGCCGCAAGCGCGCGCGGGCTGACCTGCGCGCGCGGCCTCAGAGCAGCCCGAGCTGGCGTGCAATGGCCACCGCCTGGGTGCGGTTGCTGGCGTGCAGCTTGGCGCTGATATTGCGCAGGTGCGTGCGCACCGTGGTTTCGGACACGAACAGGCGCTCGGCCATGGCCACATTGGAATAGCCCTCGGCCAGCAGTTGCAGCACCTTCTGCTCCTTGGGCGTCAGCGGCTCCACCAGCGCCGCCGGCGCCGGCCGGCCGGTACCGGCGGCCTGCTCGCTCCCGGCCTGGCCGCAGGCCTGCAGCAGCCTTTCCACATAGGGGGCAGGCAGGCTGGCCGACTGGCGCGAGCAGGCATCGGCCACCAGCCTGCGCACATCGTCGCCCTCGTCGGCAAAGATGCGGACAAAGCCTTCGGCAGCGCCGAAACGCAGCGCCTCGCCCATCACCACCAGCGCGTGCGCGCCGTCGCCGGTGCGCTGGCACGCCTGCGCCAGCAGGATGCGCAGCTTGAGCGCGCGGCGCATCAGCTGGTTGCCGGCGGCAGCCGCCAGCTCGCGCTCGATGACCTCGCGCACCGGCGTGCCCGGGCGCGCATACAGGTCCAGCCGCAGCCGGCCAAGGGTGATGTCCTCGACATCGCTGGCAAAGGAGCTGACCCCGGGCCGCGTGCGCCACAGCGCCGGATCGGCGGCGCGTTCGATCGCCTCCTGCGCCGCGTGAACATTGCCCTGGCGCAGTGCCAGCCGTGCGCGCTCCAGCATTGCCGCCATCACCAGCCGCGTCAGCCCGCGGTGGTGCCCCAGCGCTTCCAGTTGCGCCAGCCATTCATGCGCCTGGTCGGCTTCGCCGCGCTCGAAGGCAATGCGGGCCAGCACCGTGTGCCCGGTGATGATCTGGTCAGGCAGCCCGAGGTCGCGCGACAGCGGCAGGTAGACGTTGAGCAATCGGCTGGCGCGCTCGGAATCACCGCTCTCGTACAGGCCTTCGGCCAGCAGGATGCCGGCCATGGCATTGCCGTTGGTGGGCCCGAAGCGGTTCGGCAGCATCGTGCTGGCGGCGATGCGAAACCGCGCCAGCGCCTGCTGCAGCCGCCCCTGGCGCAGGTCGATCAGCCCTTCGACCGATTCCGAGAAAATCTTGTTGAAATTGCTGTCCGAGCCTCGCACCGCGTGCCGTGCCACCTGCAGCAGCCGGCGCGCCTCCGGGTAGTCGCCGGCGACCGCAGCCAGGCGTGCCATCGACGTGCCCAGGATCGCATCGGGGAAGGCATAGCCCATCGGCAACGGCGGCAGCTCATTGCGGGCGAAGGCGCGCGCATCGTCGAAGCGGTCCATCATGTTCAGCAGCATGTGGCGCAGCGCGCGGATATGCGCCAGCAGGTCGCCGGCCGCGCCCTCGGTGGGGATCTGCTGCAGCAGGGCGATGGCTTCGGCCGGGCCGCGCGTGAACGACACCGCCCACACGCGCGCGATCTGCAGCTTGGGCCAGCGCGCCAGTTCTTCCGCCGGCACCGCCTCCAGCCAGCGCGTCAGCAGGCGCATGCGGCCCTGCGCCAGCAGGTCGTCCGCGGCGCCGTCCAGCAACGGCAGCGCGCGCGCCAGCGCACCGGCCGCGAAGGCATGCTCGATGGCGGGCACCGGGCGCCCCTGCGACTCATACCAGCGCGATGCCGACAGGTGCAGCTGCGGCACGGCGTCAGGCATGGCCTGCGCCAGCTGGCCGCGCAGGAAGCCGGAAAAGAGGCTGTGATAGCGGTACCACTGCTCCGATGCCGCACCGGAGCCACGCTCGCCATAGCGTTCGCTCTCCAGCGGCAGCAGGAACAGGTTGGCGCGCTCCAGCCAGGCCAGGATCTCGTCGCTGCTGCCAGCTGTCGCGGGCTTGCACACGGCGTCGCACAGCGGTCCGCACAACTGGTCCAGGATCGAGGTGCGCAGCAGGAAGTCGCGCACCGCCTCGGGCAGGTGCAGGAATACGTCTTCGACCAGGTAGTCGGCAATCGCCGCGTTGGAGCCGGAGAAGCCGGCGATAAAACCCTCTGGCTGGCTGCGCCGCTCCAGCGCGACTGACGCCAGCCACAATGCCGTGGCCCAGCCCTCGGTACGCCGGTGCAGCACGCTGATGGCCGCCTGCTCCAGCTTCAGCCCGCGCGCACGGCGCAGGAAGGATGCAGTTTCGCTGGCGGAAAAACGCAGCTGCGCGGGTTCGATCTCAAGCAGCTCGCCGCGCGCGCGCAGGCGGCCCAGGCCGGATTCCGGAACCCAGCGCGTGCCGATCACCACGCGGCAGCCGGGCGGCAGGCTTTCCACCAGTTGCCAGACCAGCCCGGTCACGGCGGCGTTCTGGATCGCTTCGAAATCATCGAGGAACAGCGTGAAGGCGCCGTTATGGCTGGCCAGGCGGTCGATCAGCGCGAGCGCCTGCTCGCCGGGATCCTGTGCCAGCGTCGCGTGCGCGGACCGGCCGGGGCCGCCGCCGCCCAGGCCCTGCGCGATGGCAGCTTCGACCGACCCCAGAAAGCGCGAGGCATCATTGTCCGACCGATCCAGCGTCAGCCAGGCGGTGCGCCCGCCCGCGGCCTCCAGGCGCGCGCGACACTGGAGCATGGCCGTGGTCTTGCCGAAGCCCGCCGGTGCACGCACCAGCACAAGCTTGACGAAACCGGCCGCGCACACGGTCTCGCAGATCGCCGCGCGCTCGACCTGGAACGGGGTCAGCAGCGGCGGACGCAGTTTGGCCGCCAGCGATGCGGCGCCGGCGGGCGGCGGCGCGCGCCGTCCGGTCTCCTCGATACTTGCCATTGGCTGTTGTCGTCTCCCGCACATCGCTGCCGTTGCAGGCCGCGCGATGCGCCCGCCCGCGCTGCGGATGCAGGCAGGCGGGCCGTGGCTGTGATGTAACGGAGGATTATGACGTAAACCGCCGCACTCGCGAAAATGCGGGCAGCGGCAGACGGCCCTACACCAGCTTGTTGGCGTGGCCGCCCCAGTAGCGGTCGCGCAGCAGCCGCTTGAGCAGCTTACCGGTCGGCAGGCGCGGCAGCTCGGACGCGAAGTCGACCGAGCGCGGGCACTTGATGGCCGACAGGTTGGCGCGGCAGAACGCGATCAGTTCCGCGGCCAGCTCGGGACCGGCCTGGCTCATGTCGACGGGCTGCACCACGGCCTTGACCTCTTCGCCGAAGTCCTCGTTGGGCACGCCGATCACGGCCACGTCCATCACCTTGGGATGCGTCATCAGCAGGTTCTCGGCCTCCTGCGGGTAGATGTTGACGCCGCCGGAGATGATCATGTTGGCCTTGCGGTCGGTCAGGTACAGGTAGCCGTCCGCATCCACGTAGCCGACATCGCCGATGGTGCTCCAGTCCGGCTGCTGCGGGTGGCGCGACTCCGCGGTCTTGGCCTCGTCGTTGTGGTACGAAAAGTCGCGGCCTTCGGCAAAGTAGATCGTGCCCGATTCGCCCGGCGGCAGCAGCGCGCCGTCCGGCCCGCAGATGCGCAGCTTGCCGACCATGGCCCGGCCCACCGTGCCCTTGCGCTCCAGCCACTCCGGCGTGCTGACCACGGTCACGCCGTTGCCCTCCGTCCCGGCGTAGTACTCCCAGATCACCGGCCCCCACCACGCGATCATGGCTTCCTTGACCTGCACCGGGCACGGCGCGGCCGCGTGGATCGCCACGCGCAGCGACGACACATCATAGGCCTGGCGCTGCGCCTCGGGCAGCTTGAGCATGCGCGAGAACATCGTCGGTACCAGCTGCGTATGCGTGATGCGGTGCTGCTGCACCAGCTGCAGATAGTGCTCGGCATCGAAATGCTCCATCACCACCGCGGTCCCGCCCAGCGCCTGCACGGTCATGTTGTAGCGCAGCGGCGCCGCGTGGTACAGCGGCGCGGGCGACAGGTAGCGCGTCTCGGCATCGAAGCCATAGAGCCGCTGGCACAGGCTGGTCAGGGTCGTGGGATCGTCGATATTCGGGCTTGATGGCGGCGCATACACTCCCTTGGGCCGGCCCGTGGTGCCGGACGAATACAGCATGTCGCCGCCGGTCACTTCGTCATCGATGCGCGTTGCCGGGCAGCGCGCCAGCGCGGTCTCGTACGCGTCATAGCCCGGCATTGTGCCGTCCAGCATCAGCCTGCCGCGCAAGGCCGGCGTCTGCCCGGCCAGGGCTGCCGCGACCTCGGCCTGCGCGTGCGTGGTGACCAGCAGCCTGGCGCCGCTGTCATTGATGATGTGGGCGGCATCGGCCACGTTCAGCCGCGTGCTCAGGCAGACATAGACAATGCCGCTGCGCTGCGCGCCCCAGCACAGTTCGAACAGGCGCGGATGATTCTCGACCATGAACGCCACGCGGTCACCGGGCTGCAGTCCCTGGCTGCGGAACAGGTGGGCGACCTGGTTCGAGCGTTCGTCCAGTTCGCGGTAGGTGACGACTGCGCCGCTGCCACCCATGATGACGGCTGGTTTTTCGGGTGTGCGCTGCGCGTGGATGTGCGGATGCATGGCGTTGGACTCCTCGAGGGTGTCGGTGTGTTGGCGGATGCCGGTACCGCATTCTCGGAACCCCAGCCGGTTCAACCATCGTCGGAAGCGACGAAGCGGCACCGCCACCGTTTTGCCGCAGTGCCACAAAAAAGGGCTGCGTTCGCGCCGGAACAGCTTCGTCCGATGCGACGATGCGCCACCGGGCGGCCTGGCAGGATGATGCCCGCCAGACTACTGCAATCACGCCTCACCCCCATTCCGAAGGAGCCAAGGTGGATTTCCAGTTCAGCGAAGAACAGTCGATGCTGCGCGACACGCTCGCGCGTTACCTGGCCGACCACTATGATTTCGAAGCCCGCCGCGCTGCCGTGCAGTCCGCCGCGGGCTGGCGCCCGGACTGCTGGCGCGCATTCGCCCGCGAGCTCGGCATTCTCGGCGCGGCCTACCCCGAGGCGCTCGGTGGCCTGGGCGGCGGCGCGGCCGAGCACATGATCGTGATGGAACAACTGGGCCGCCACCTGGCGCTGGAGCCCTACCTGGGCACCGTGGTGCTGGGCGGGGGCGCGCTGATGCACGGCAGCCCCGAGCTGGCCGCGCAGTGGGTGCCGGCCATCATCGGCGGCGAAGCCACCGCCGCCTGGGCCCACGCCGAACCCGCCAGCCGCTACTGCCGCCACGACGTGCAGGCCGGCGCCACGCGCCAGGGCAACGGCTACAAGCTGAGCGGGCACAAGCACGCCGTGGTCGGCGCGCCGTTCGCCACCCACCTGGTGGTCAGCGCCCGCACCTCCGGCGCGCGCCGCGACCGGGACGGCATCAGCCTGTTCTGGATTGCGCGCGACACGCCGGGCGTGACGCTGCGCGAGTACCCGACCTTCGACGGCCTGCGTGCTGCCGAGGTGCTGCTCGACAACGTGCAGGTGCCGGCGAGCCAGCGCATCGGCGCGGAAGGCGAAGCCTTTGCCCTGATCGAACAGCTGTGCGACGAAGCCATGGTCGCGCTCTGTGCCGAAGCCAATGGCGCGATGGCGCGCATGCTGGCCGACACCATCGACTATGCGCGCCAGCGCAAGCAGTTCGGCGTGCCGATCGGCACCTTCCAGGTGCTGCAGCACCGCATGGCCGACATGTACGTGCAGCTGGAGCAATCCGTGGCGCTGACCCAGGTGGCGGCGATGCAGGCTGCCAGCGCGCCGCAGGCACGCGCCCAGGCGGCGTGCGCGGCCAAGATCCAGGCCGGCCAGGCCGGTGCCTTTGTCGGCCAGGCGGCGGTGCAGATCCACGGCGGCATGGGCGTCACCGAAGAGCTGGCCGTGGGCCACTACTTCAAGCGCGTCACCGCGATCGACCTGCAGCTGGGCTCGGCCGAGCACCACCTGCGCCGCTACGCCGACCTGCTCTACCCCGCCCTGGCCGCGGCCTGAAGCCGGCATCCCCGAACCCAGACGATTACCCAGCGAGGCCCGTCGATGAATCTCGATTTCTCCCCGCAAGATCAGCAGTTCCGTGAAGACGTGCGCGCCTGGATCGCCCAGGCCTATGACGCCGACCTGCGCGCGATGATGGCGCAGTCCAAGAACGGCTACCTCGACAAGGCCGCGCAGCTGCGCTGGCAGAAGGCGCTGCACGCGCGCGGCTGGGCCGCGCCGAACTGGCCCAAGGAATACGGCGGGCCGGGCTGGACCCCGACCGAGCGCTTTATCTTCCAGTCGGAACTGGCCGCCGCCGGCTGCCCGCCAGTGTCGCCAATGGGCCTGAAGATGGTGGCGCCGGTGATCATGAAGTACGGCACGCCCGAGCAGAAGCAGCGCTTCCTGCCGCCGATCCTGAGCTCGGACGTGTGGTGGTGCCAGGGCTATTCCGAACCCAACTCCGGCTCCGACCTGGCCTCGCTGCAGATGCGCGCCGACCACGGCACCGACAGCGACGGCGAGCACTACATCCTGAATGGCTCCAAGATCTGGACCACGCATGCGCAGTGGGCCGACTGGATGTTCTGCCTGGTGCGCACCAGCCGCGAATCGAAGCGCCAGGAAGGGATTTCGTTCCTGCTGCTCGACATGCATACGCCCGGCATCACGGTGTCGGCGCTGCCGACGCTGGACGGTCCCATGACCGGCCAGCAGGAAGTGAACCAGGTCTTCTTCGAGAACGTGCGCGTGCCGGTGGCAAACCGCATCGGGGAGGAAGGCAAGGGCTGGACCTATGCCAAGTACCTGCTGGAGTTCGAGCGCGGCGGTACATATAGCCCGATGCTGCGCAAGCAACTGTCGAAGATCGCGGAGATTGCCGCGGAGCAGCCTGCCGACGACGGTGCCCGCCTGCTGGACGATCCCGCCTTCCGCCGCAAGCTGGCGGCGCTGCACCTGCGTGCTGCCGCGCTGGAAGCGGTTGAGTTGCGGGTGTTCTCAGGCGTGGAATCCGGGACCTCGATCGGGGCCGCGTCGAGCATGCTGAAGCTCACGGGCACTGAAACCCTGCAGGCAGCAAGCGAACTCGCGGTGGAAGCCGCGGGGCCGGCGGCGTTGCCGTTCGTGCAGGATACGTGGGCTGCGTTGCAAGGGCGCGAGGCCGCGCCGCGTGTCGGGCCGGATTATGCAGCCGTGCTGGCGCCGCGTTATTTCAACTATCGCAAGGCGTCGATCTACGGGGGGTCTAACGAGATCCAGCGCAATATCATTGCCAAGCTTGTGTTGGGGCTTTGAACGGTTCTGTTCCAGCCATGGTTTCAAAAGCAGCCGCCGTGTGCGGCTGCTTTTTTGGGACTTGGCGATATCGCATCAACGCCTTCGGCTGCGCCCCGCGCAAACGCAGAAAAAACCGACAGCGCACTTTGAGCCTGCGCAGCAGCCGTAGGCGTCCCCGCGATACGGTCGGCAGCAGGCGGCCTACACCCTGCATGGGGATCGTCCAATAGTGGGTTAACGCAGGCACTGCCCCACACTCACATGGCGTAGCAGGGTCGAACGGGCACCCACGCCCAAACGGCAAGCACCACCGCTCGAACCACCAACGCCGCGGAATTGATTGCCAGCCGCATAGGCGACGCGTTTTTTGGTTACTTTTTGTCGCTCGGACAAAAAGTGACTCGCCGGCCACGCCGGCGAAACAGCCACGCTGCCAGAAGCCACAAACCGACCGCATTGCCCCAACTCCATCCCCACCAAAGGACTGAAAACCACTCCCTAGGGTTCACCCTTAATTGACTGGCTACACCTGCGCTCATATATTTTTATGAACATATAGTTCATTTTTGAACACAACCAAGCAGGTAGACTAAATGCCCCTCAAGATCGGAATCAACGGCGCCGGCATCGGCGGCCTCGCCGCAGCCATCGCACTGCGCAAGCTCGGCATGGACGCAATCGTCTACGAACAAGCCCCCCGCTTCGCCCGCGTAGGCGCCGACATCAACCTGACCCCCAACGCCGTGCGCGTCCTCGACGGGCTAGGCATCGGCGACGCCCTGCGCGAAACCGCCGCACGCCCCAGCCACCGCATCAGCCGCACGTGGGACACCGGCGAAGAAACTTCCCGCCTGCCGATGCAGAAAGACGCCGAGCGCCGCTACGGCGCCCCGCAACTGACCATGCACCGCGCCGACCTGATGACCGCACTGGAAGCCGCCGTGCCGGCCGAATGCGTGCGCCTTGGCCACAAGGCCGTGGCGATCGAGCCGCATGCCGATAGCGCCACGCTGCGCTTCGCCAGTGGCGCAGAGGAGCGCGTCGATGTGCTGGTCGGCGCCGACGGCATCCACTCGACCGTGCGCACCGCCCTGTTCGGCCAGGAAAGCCCGATCTTCACCGGCGTGGTGGCCTACCGCGCGGTCGTTCCCGCCGAGCGCCTCGCCGGCGTGCCCAACCTGGGCGCCTTCACCAAATGGTGGGGCCCCGACGCCGCCACACAGATCGTCACCTTCCCGCTCAACCGCGGCCGCGACATCTTTATCTTCGCCACCGTCGCACAGGAAGCCTGGCGCCATGAGTCCTGGACCACGCCGGGCCGCGTGCAAGACCTGCGCAGCGCCTATGCCGGCTTCCACCCCGAGGCGCGCGCACTGCTCGATGCCTGCGACGAGGTGCTGATCTCCGCGCTGTACGTGCGCGACCCGCTGCCGGCATGGTGCGCCGGCCCGGTCACGCTGATGGGCGACGCCTGCCACCCGATGATGCCGTTCATGGCACAAGGCGCCGGCATGGCGATTGAAGACGGCGTGGTGCTGGCGCGCTGCCTTGCCGATGCCGCACCCGGCGGTGCCGCAGGCGTGCCCGCCGCGCTGGCACGCTACCAGGCCGCGCGCCACGAACGCACCAGCCGCATCCAGATCGGCTCGCGCGGCAATGCCTGGCTGAAGGAAGGCGGCAATGCCGACTGGGTGTACGATTACGACGCCTGGAACGTCGCCCTCGGCTGAAGCCGCGCCGATCGTTTCCGCCAGCACGGCCGCCTGCGCGGCCGTTTTCCGTTGACAGCAGACACCACCATGCCCAAATCCCGCCCACAGCCTGACCTTGCCGACGATGGCGATACCGAAGACGCCCGCGAAGCCCAGCTGGTCTCGCCGGTGATCCGCGGCCTGCGCCTGCTGCGCTTCATCGCCGAGGGCGGCGCCACCGCCAACCTGAGCGAAGTGGGCCGGCGCATCGACGTGAACCGCGTCACCGTGATGCGGCTGCTGGATACACTGGAGCATGAGGGCATGGTGGAACGCCTGCCGCAAGGCGGGCACCAGGTCGGCTTCAACTTCCTGAAGCTGGCCTCGCGCGTGCTGGCCAGCAATGACCTGACCAGCTTTGCCGCACGCGTGCTGGCCCGGCTGAGCGCATCGCTGCAGCTGTCGGCCTACCTGGCCGTGCGCGATGGCGGCGATGCACTCTACCTGCTGCGGCAGATGCCCGCGGCCTCGCTGGTCAGCAATATCCAGGTCGGCAGCCGCGTGGCCGCACACCTGACCACGCCGGGGCGGATGCTGATTGCCGAGCTGCCGCCGGAGACGCTGCGCGAGCTGCTGGGATCCGATCCCCTGCCGACGGTCACCGGCCAGAGCCCGGCCACGCACGCGCGGCTGGCTGATATCCTTGCCGCCGATCGCGAACGCGGCTGCGCCTGGAGCTTTTCCGCCTATGAACCGGGCATCGATTCCTGCGCGGCACCGGTGCGCGGCGCCGACGGCGACGTGATCGCCGCGATCAGCGTGGCGGGACCGCAGCAGCGCTTTGAAGCCGATGGCGCGCTGCGCGAGCGCGTGGAGAAGGAAGTCAGGCAGGCCGCGCGCGACCTGTCGGGCCTGATGGGATACCGCAGCGCCGCTACTCCGCGGTAATCCCGTACGCCTTGATCAGCTTCGCCCACGCCGCGGTTTCCTCGCGGATGCGGGCCTCGAGCGCCTGCGCCGTGCTGCCCACCGGCTCCATGCCCTGGCGCTGCAGCTCGGCCCGCACCGGGGGCGTGGCCAGCAGCGCGCGCACGTCGGCGCTGAGCGCATCGGCCGCCAGCTGCGGCGTGGCCCTGGGCACCAGCAGCGCATACCAGGAACTGACGTCGATGCCGGGCACGCCCTGCTCGGCCAGCGACGGCACGTTCGGCGCGGCCGGCGAGCGCCTGGACTGCGTCACCGCCAGCGCGCGCAGCGCGCCGGACTGGATAAACGGCGCCAGCGTCGGCCACGTGCCGAACAGCATCGGCACCTGTCCGCCCACCACGTCGTTGAGCGCCTGCGTGGTGCCTTTGTAGGGCACGTGCAGCAGCGTGATGCCGGCCTTGTTGCGGAACAGCTCGCCGGCCAGGTGCAGGCCGCTGCCGACGCCCGGGCTGGCGTAGCCCAGCGGCTTGCCGGACTTCTCTGCCTGCTGTGCCAGCCTGACCAGGTCCTGCACGGAATTCGCCTTTACTGACGGATGCACCGCCAGCACGTTGGGCGAGCCCGCCAGCAGCGACACCGGCCGGAAATCACGCTCGACGTTGTAGCTCAGCGCCGGCATCAGCGTGGGGTTGATGGTCAGGTTGCCGGCCGGGGCCACCAGCAGCGTGCAGCCGTCGCCCGGCGCGCGCCGCACCGTGTCGATGCCGATATTGCCGTTGGCGCCAGGCTTGTTGTCTACCACGAACGGCGTGCCGCGCCGCTGCTGCAGCCCGTGCGCCAGCGTGCGCGCGAGCTGGTCTGCCGGGCCGCCGGCCGGGAACGGCACCACGATGCGCACATTGGCGCAGCCGGCGGCTTGCGCCGCCTGCCACGGCACGCACGCCGCCAGCGCAGCGGCCAGCGCCGTGCCGGCCAGCCATTGCCGCCGGCGCGGCGGCCTGTTGTATGTCTTGCGTTGCTGCATATTGCTTCCCAATGGATGGCTGGCGGCGCGCGCTGCCGTCACGCGAACGGTTTCGGCACCTCCGGCCGGTAGTCGAGCAGGCTCGACAGCTCGGCCGCCGCCCGCCTGACCTGTTCCACCACATTGTCGAGCTGGTCCGGATCGATGCGCGAGGCCGGGATGGTCGCGCCCAGCGCCGCCACAACCTTGCCGCTGCGGTCGCGCACCGGCGCCGCGATGGTGGAGATGCTGGCCTCGAAGAACCCTTCATGCAGCACATAGCCGCGCTGGCGGTCGCGCTGGACCATGTCGTACAGCTCTTCGACAGTGCGCGGCGTGCTTTCGGAATACACCTCCAGGCGCTCTTCCGGATACAGCGTGCGCAGTTCCGCCAGCGACAGGTCTTCCAGCAGCACGCGGCCCAGCACGGTCGCATGCGCCGGCAGCCGGGTGCCAACGTTGACGGTGCTGGCAAACGGGCGCGAGGCCACCGACTTGGCCACATAGACGATGGAGCGCCCGTCGCGCACCACCAGGTTGCACGGATAGTGGATCTCGTCGCGCAGCCGGTCCAGCAGCGGGCGGCCCAGCTCGGTCAGCTCCAGCGAGGCCAGGTAGTCAAAGCCCAGCCGCAGCACCGCCATGCCCAGGCGGAATTCGCGCCCGCCGTCGGTGCGCTCGACAAAGCCCATCATTTCCAGCGTGGCCAGCAGCCGGAACACGGTCGAACGCGGCACCTTGAGCCGGCGCGCCAGCTCGGCCGCCGACAAGGTGCGCTCACGGCTGCTGAATTCGGCCAGCAGCCGCAGGCCGCGCTCCAGCCCCGGCACGATGTACTTCTCCTGGGCGCTCTCCGGGGCGCCCTCCTGGCCGCTTTCCTGCGTGTCTTCCTGCGGCGAATCGGTCGTCATGGTCTGTCTCTGCAATATTCGGTCTTGGCGTAACGCTCTCATATATCACGCCTGCACCCCGTAGGGTACCCGTATTGCCGGCAGACCCCGCCCTGGCTCCGCCTATGCCCCTGGGCGCAGGTAGTCGCGCAGCCAGGCCGCGCATTGCTCGCCCTGGGCGGCGGGCCACCGCACCACGATGGTCTCGTCGCTGCGGCGAAGCTCAACGCAGATGTCCGACAGCGGCCCGCGCGCGGCCTCGCCGCGCCCGAACAGCCGCGAGAACAGCCCGCCGGCGGCGGGTGCGGGCGCGGACCGTGTCGGCAGCACCGCATGGCCGTTGGCAGCCGCGGCCGATGCAACCGGTGCCGCAGGTGCGGACTTCGCCGCCGGCTCGGGCGCTGCCTGCGCCCCCTGCGGCGACAGCCGCGCCAGCAGGTTGGCGCCAAACTCGTCCCACATGCGGTCGGCCTTGGTCTTCATCACGCTCAGGCCGAAAGTGCCCAGCCGGCCCAGCACGTCCACCTCCACCCTGATGCGCAGCTGCGTGCCGCCATCGTCCAGGGCGGTCAGGAAGAGCTCGCTCGACTGGCGCAGCGAGCTGGCCACCGAGTCGTCCTCGCCGGTGCCCTCGGTGCGCAGGTAATGCGGCGCGCGCGTCTCGACGATCTTCGTATGCAGCCGGAAGCGCGCGTTGATGAAGGCGATCTTGACCGCCATATGGGCGATGTACTCGACATCGCTCAGCACTTCGATCGATTCCATGCCGGGCACGCACGCGCCCATCACGTTGGGGTCGAGCAGCAGCTCCCACACGCGCGCCGGCGGCGCCGCGGTGACCAGGGTCTTTTCAATTTCCACGCATTTTCTCCGCGGCGGACAGGACCGATTCAACGATGCCGACATAGCCGGTGCAGCGGCACAGGTTGCCGTTCAGGCCGTGCCGGACTTCGTCTTCGGTCGGGTTGGGGTTATTGGCAAGCAGCGCGCACGAGGCCATCAGGAAGCCCGGCGTGCAATAGCCGCACTGCAGCCCGCCGTTGTCCATGAAGCACTGCTGCAGCGGATGCAGCTGGCCGTCGGCGGCCAGCCCCTCCACCGTCATCACATGGCGCCCGCGCGCCTGCACGGCGAGCATCAGGCAGGACTTGACCACCTCGCCGTCGACCAGCACGGAGCAGGCGCCGCAGATGCCGGTCTCGCAGCCACGCTTGGTGCCGGTCAGGTTCAGGTCGTCGCGCAGCAGGTCGGACAGCAGGCGCCGCGCCGGCACCTCCACCTGGTGTTCCTCGCCGTTGACGGTGAGTTCGATGCTGACTTGGTTCATGGGGATTCCTTACTCCGATGCCACGCCGAACAGCTCGGCAATGGTGCGGCGCGCGACTACCCGCACCATCTCGCGCCGGTAGCTTTCGGACCCGCGCATGTCCGAGACCGCGTTGATGTCCGCGGCGACAATGGCGGCCGTCTCCTCGGCTAGTTCCGCGGTGACGGCCTTGCCGGCCAGCAGCGCTTCGGCGCGGCGCAGCCGGGCCGGGATCGGCGTGGACGCGCCCACCGCCAGCCGCGCCTCGACGCAGAACGCGCCCTCGCGCCGCACCGCCAGTGCCACGCTGGCGAGCGGCCGGTGCTCGGCGGCGGTGCGCAGGAAACGCGCATAGCGGCCATCGGCGCCGGCACCCGGCGCCGGCACGCGGATCTGCGTGACGATCTCGTCCGGCGCCAGTGCCGTGACGTAGTAGTCGACCAGGAAGTCCTCGATATCGATCTCGCGCTCGCCGCCTCGGCCGCTGACCACGATCCGCGCGCCCAGCGCCATCAGGCAGCCGGGCGGATCGGTGGCGGGGTCGGCATAGCAGAGGTTGCCGCCGATGGTGCCCTGGTTGCGCACCTGCGGATTGGCCACGCGCGAGGCCATGCTGGCCAGCATCGGGTAGTGCGCCTGCACCAGCGGCGAGCGCGCTACCTCGGCATGCAGCGTCAGCGCGCCGATGCGCAGGCCCTCGCGCGCATCGAAGGTGATGCCGCGCAGCGCCTTGAGCCGGCCCAGCGAGACCAGGTGGCCAGGCGTCAGCATGCGCTGGCGCATGCCGAGCATCAGCGCGGTGCCGCCGGCAAGGATGCGGCAACTGTCGCCCAGCTCGGCCAGCATCTGGCTGGCCTCGGCCACGGTGGCCGGCTCAAGGAAGGCAAAGTCACGCATGGACGGCCTCCTTCTGCTTCAGTTCGCGCAGGCCCGCCAGCACCTTCTCCGGCGTGATCGGCAGCGACTGGATGCGCACGCCCACGGCGTCGAAGACGGCATTGGCGATCGCCGCCGCGCCCGGCAGGATCGCGGTTTCGCTGGCGCCCTTGGCGCCATAGGGGCCGTTGGGGTCGTTCGATTCCACCACGTCGGTGCGCAGCATCGGCACCGCGTCGGCGGTCGGCATGGTGTAGTCGGCAAAGTTGCCGTTCATCAGGCGGCCATCCTCGTATTGCAGGTTCTCGTACAGGGTCCAGCCGATCGCCTGCACGGTCGCGCCGTGGGTCTGGCCGTGCACGGCGAGCGGGTTGATGGCCTTGCCGCAGTCGTCGGCGACAAAGCTGTCGATCACGGTGACCTGGCCGGTGCTGGTGTCGACTTCCACTTCCACCGCCTGTGCCGCGAAGGAGTGCGCGGGCGCGACGTTGCCGTAGTAGTCGGCGTCGTGCATCACCGTGGGCGCGTCATAGGTGGCGCGCACGTGGATGCCCTCGCCGCCGTGGCGGAAGATATGCAGCCGCGCGATCTCCGCCAGCGTGGCGGACTTGTCGGGCTGGCCCGGCGCGGCGATGCGGCCATCGGCAATCGCCAGTTGTTCCGCGTCCACGCCAAGCTTCTCCGCCGCGAGTGCCAGCAGTTTCTGGCGCGCCTCGCGCGCGGCACGCAGCAACGCATTGCCGGCGATGATGGTCACGCGCGACGCCAGCGAGCCCAGGCAGAACGGCGCGGTATCGGTATCCGGCGCCATCACGGTCACGTGCGACAGCGGGATGCCGAGCTCCTGCGCGCAGATCTGGCTGAGCATGGTGTTGGCGCCCTGCCCCATGTCGCACTCGCTGGTCTGCAGCATCGCGCGCCCGTCCTCGTTGATCTTGAGCAGGATGGTCGAGCCGTCCCAGTTGCCCAGCGTGCGGTTGCCGCTGACGTGCATGGCCGCGGCAATGCCCACGCCGCGCCGGCGCGTGCCGGTGCCGCGCGGCGCGGCGCGCTTCTCGTCCCAGCCGATGGCCTTGCGGGTCATTTCCAGGCACTCGGCCATGCCGGTGCTGCTGATCTTCCAGCCATGCACGCTGGTCTCGCCCGCGCCGATCGCATTGCGCTTGTGCACCTCCACCGGGTCCATGCCGAGCATGCCGGCCAGCACGGTCAGGTGGCAGTTCAGCGGAAACTGCATCTGCTGCCCGCCAAAGCCGCGGAAGGCGCCGCGCGGCGGGTTGTTGGTATAGGCCATGACCGCATGCGAGCGCACGTTCTGCACGCGGTGCATGTTGTCGCTGCGCATGGCGGTGACGTGCATCACATCACCGGCAAGCCCGGAGTAGGCGCCGCATTCGGCCGCGATGCGCACATCCTTGGCCAGGATCACGCCGTCTGCGGACAGCCCCATGCGCAGCCACACTTTCATCGGCACGCTGGCGCGCGCGCCCTGGAAGTCTTCCAGCCGGTTGTTGACCAGCCGCACCGGGCGCTCCAGCCGGCTGGCCAGGAAGGCGCAGATCAGGCTGTTGTTCTCCTCGACGATCTTGGCGCCGAAGCCGCCGCCGGTGGTCGCCTGCACCACGCGGATGGTCGAGACCGGCCGGTCCAGCGCCTCGGCCAGCCGCGCGCGCGCCAGGAACACGGACTGGGTCGAGGCCCACAGCGTGAGCCGCCCGTTGCCGTCCTGCGCCGCCACCGAGGCCATCGGCTCAAGGTAGCCCGGGTACTGCGAGTGCATGTCGTAGGTGGCCTCATACACTGCGGCGCAGGCTTCGAACGCGGCATCCACGTCGCCCCGCACGATGTGCATCTCATGGCCGATATTGCGCGTGCCGGCATGGATCTCGGGCGCGCCATCGGCCAGCGCCGCTTCCGGCGTCAGCAGCGCGGGCAGCGCCTCGTACTCGATGCGGACCAGGTCCAGCGCATCACGCGCGATCTCCTCGCTGACCGCCACCACCGCGGCCACTTCCTCGCCGACGTGGCGCACCACGCCGCAGGCCAGGATGCGCTGCTCCTTGCGGTGCGGGCCCCAGTTGCGGGCGGGCACATCGTGCCCGGTCACCACCAGCTTGACGCCGGGCAGCGCCTTCGCCGCGGAGGTGTCGATGCGCACGATGCGCGCATGCGGGTGTGGGCTGCGCAGCACCTTGGCATGCAGCATGCCGGGCAACTTGATGTCGCCGGCATACTGCGCGCGCCCCATGACCTTTTCCCGCGCGGTCACCTGCGGCGTGGAGCTTCCCACGATGGCCTTGCTCATGCCGGCCTCCTGCTTGTCTGGTTGCATGAACGCGATGCGCTGCCCTGCGTCATTCCGCCGTGATCGCGAGGTCGCGGATCACCTTGCCCAGCCGCTCGTAGTCGGCCGCGTTGACCTTTTCCAGCGCGGCCGGGGCGCCGCCCACCGGGCTGGCGCCGAAGGTGGCCATCTTCTCGGTCACGTCCGGCAGGCGCAGCACGTCGTTGAGCTGCTGGTTCAGCACCTTGACCACCTCGGGCGGCGTGCCCTTGGGCGCCATCACGCCATGCCAGGCGCCGACCACCACGTCCTTGTAGCCGAGCTCGGCCAGCGTCGGCACGTTGGGCAGCAGCGGCGAGCGCTTTGCGTCCGTGATCGCCAGCGGGATCAGCCGGCCGGTGTTGATGTACTGCGCCACCGGACCCAGCGTGACGTAGGCAAAGTTCACGTGCCCCGCCACCACGTCGTTGACCGCCGGCGCCACGCCCTTGTACGGCACGTGCTGGATCTTCACGCCCGCGGCGCGGTTGAGCATCTCGCCGGCGATGTGCATCGGCGAACCCGCGCCCGGGCTGCCATAGGTCAGCGTCTTGCCGCCCCTGGCCACGGCAATCATCTCGCCGACGGTCTTGATGCCGGCCTGCGGGTTGGCCACCAGCAGCACCGCCTGCACCGCGGTCTGGATCACGGGGGTGAAGCCGTGCAGCGGGTCATAGCTGGCCGACGGCGCCAGCTTGAGCACCATCGGCGCCAGCGTGAAAGGGTTGGGCGTGTACAGCAGCGTGTAGCCGTCCGCCGGCGCGCGGCTGACGAAGCTGGCGCCGACCACGCCGCCGGCACCGGGGCGGTTCTCGACGATGACCGGCTGCTTCAGGCGCGCCGACAGCTTGTCGGCATAGAGCCGGGCCATGGCGTCGGTGTCGCCGCCAGGCGGATAGGCCACGACCATGGTCACGGTCTTGGCCGGATACGCGGCGGTGGCCAGCGCGCTGCCCGCGGCAAGCGCAAGCGCGGCCATGGCAGTGGCTGCAAGGAAAAGGCGGCGGGGGCGTTCGTGTCTCATCAACAGCTCCTGTGGGGGCGCATTCGCGGTTGGAGTGGGCTGTTGTGCGCACCGCGAAAACAGGGTTGGCTCGGGTTACAACACTTTCGGTTGTTTTATTAGTAAAACGTACGTTCACACCAGGAACATTGATAATCCTATGTCGCCAATATTGACAACTCAACTTACGTTAAATACCTATTGACATGATTTAGTTTGCTTAATTCTCTTGCATGACACGAAAGCGACACCCGGTGGCGGAATTGGCGAGCGCCTGTGAGACAATCGGGCCCGCCAACCGGCCCGAACTCCGCGGCCGGCAGACCCTGACCAAGAGGAACGCATGCCCCGTGACGCCGCGCCCGCCAACGGCCAGCCCGCGCCAGACACCGACAACACCAGCCCGTGGACCGACCTCGACGAGGCCGGCAGCGGCCTGACCGTCGACAATTTCCTGACCACGATGCTGAGCCAGCTGGTCACCGCGCTGCGCAGCACGGTGACCAAGCCCTATGCGGAACAGTTCGGCCTGACCGTGCCGGAGTGGCGCATCCTGGCGCTGCTGGCGCACGCGCGCGAACTGCCGTTTGCCGAGCTGGTGACCCAGTCGACCTCGGACAAGGCGCTGGTGAGCCGCACGCTGCGGCTGCTGGAGGATCGGGGATTGGTGCGGCTGACCTCAGCCGGCAACACGCCGCGCAAGAAGCTGATCTGCGCGATCAGTGAAGCCGGTGCCGCGCTGCACGACCAGGTGATGCCGCTGGCGCGGCGGGGGCAGGCGCAGGTGATCCGGCAGTTGTCGCCGGAGGAGCGGGAAGCGGTTTACCAGGGGCTGCGCAAGCTGTTGCGCACGCAGGAATAAAGAAAAAGTGCCGCACCCGGATTGCGGGGCGGCCCGAAGGGAACGGGACCAGCACGCCCGTTCAGACCTCCAGTTCTTCCAGCACCCGCCCCTTGGTCTCGATGCCAAGGAAATGCACGGTGACAGCCGCCAGCGCCGGCACCACGGACAGCGCGAAGAAGGCGACGCTGAGGTTGCCGCTGCCAATGGTGCTGGCGATCAGGCCAGGCGCGAAGATCGCCGCCAGCTTCAGCCAGGCGCCGCCCAGGCCGCAGCCCATCGCGCGGACGCTGGTCGGGTACAACTCGGGCGTGTAAACATAGGCGGTGATAAAGCCGCTGGCCAGGAAGCCCATCGCCAGCGCGCAGAAGGTCGCTACCACATACACGTTCGAAGCGTGGAACACCCCCGCCAGCACCAGCGACAGCGCGCACAGCAGGAACGACACGTTGATCACCGGCTTGCGGCCCACCTTGTCGACAATCATCGCGCACACCAGCGAGCCGACCACGCCCAGCACCGAGGCGCCGGCGGCAAGGTTCAGCGCCAGCTGCAGCGGCGCGTGGTAGACGGTCTTGTAGACCGTGGGCAGCCACGTCGACAGCCCGTACTGGATAAAGCCGCAGGTTGCCCACAGCATCCATACCGCCAGCGTGCGGCCGAGGTAGGCCTTGCTGACCAGGTCACGCACGCGCCGGCGCGGGTGCTGGGTCATGCGGTCGTAGCTGCCGGCATTGACCGGCGGCGGCAGCGGATCCTTGGCGCGCGCCTCGAACGCACGCAGTGCGGCATCGGCTTCTTCAAGACGGCCTTTCTCCGCCAGCCAGCGTGGCGATTCCGGGATCACGCGGCGCAGGATGAAGAACAGCACCAGCGGCACGCCGCCGATGAAGTACATCACCTCCCAGCCGTAGTGCGGCACCAGCCAGGCGCCAACGCCGTTGGACACCATCAGGCCGATCGGGAACACCACCTCGTACAGCAGCACGAAGCGCCCACGGCCATGCGCGCGCGTGACTTCGTTGATATAGGTGGCGGCCACCGGCAGCTCACCGCCAAGGCCGAGGCCCTGCACGATGCGCAGCAGCAAGAAGATCTCGAACGACGGCGCGAAGCCGCAGGCAATGCTCATCAGGCCGATGATGCCCGCGCTCCAGCCGATCGAGCGCAGCCGGCCGAAGCGCTCGGCCAGCCCCGGGAACAGCAGCGCGCCGACCAGCTGGCCGACCGAAGGCGCAGCGATCAGCACGCCGATCTGGCCCGGCGTCAGCGACCACTGCGCGATCAGCAGCGGCAGCGTGGCTGCGATGGCGATGACGTCGAAGCCATCGAAGAAGGTGGCCAGGCCGATCAGCAGCCGGGCGCGGATATGCATGGCATTGCCCGGCATGCGCTCGATGCGGGCAACGATATTGCCGCGCGTGAGCGGGCCGCTGCGGGCCGCCGCCGCGCTCTGGCCGGCGCTGTCGGCCGTGGTCACGATACCTGCGGTGGCGGCCACCGGTGCGCCGGGGGACGCTGCGTCTTGTCTCTGGGTTAACACGGGGCTTCTCGGTTTGATTCTTCGGGGGTTGCTCCCCTCTCCCGCTTGCGGGAGAGGGGCCGGGGGAGAGGGCAGGCACTTGATAACGGCAGATGCCGCGGCTTGCCCGGCGGCCTGGGAAGAGGCAGTCGGGATTCGACAGCGCATCGGCTACGGCGTGCGCTGGCCCTCTCTCCCGCCCCTCTCCCGCGCGCGGGAGAGGGGAGAACACAATCGCGAAATTACAAGTCCAGCACCAGCTTGCTGCCCTTGCACCCCGACACGCACACCATCATGGTCTTGTTGCTGGCGCGCTCGCTGTTGCTGAGCACGCTGTCGCGATGATCGGGGCAACCTTCCAGCACCGCGGTCTCGCACGAGCCGCACACGCCTTCGCGGCAGCTGTAGTCCATCTGCACGCCGGCATCGAGCAGTGCGTCCAGCAGCGACTTGCCGGACGGCACCTTGACGGTGGTGCCGGTGCGCGACAGCGACACGGTGTACTCGCCCTCCTGCACCGCCTCGGTCGAGGGGTCGGCGGCAAAGCGCTCGATATGCACGTTCGGGTAGCCATGCGCTTCGCAGGCAGCCTCGAACGCCTTCAGCATCGGACCGGGGCCGCAGCAGTAGAAGTGCGTCTGCACCTCCTGGCCGGCCAGCATCGCGTTCAGGTCCGGCGGCACGCCGGCCTCGTCGTCGAAGTGAAAGTGCACGGCATCGCCATGGGCCGACAGCTGTTCGACGAATGCGGCCTCGGCACGCGAACGGGCGCAGTAGATCAGCGTGAACGACCTGCCCAGCTCGGCCAGGCGGCGCGCCATGCAGACGATCGGCGTGACGCCGATGCCGCCGGCGACCAGCACGGTGTGCGCGGCGCTTTCGTCCAGCTCGAAGTTGTTGCGCGGCGCCCCCACGGTCAGCGTGGCGCCCACGCGCAGCTGCTCATGCACGTAGCGCGAACCGCCGCGGCTGCCGCGGTCCAGCAGCACGC
The DNA here is from genome assembly GCF_016127575.1 of Cupriavidus necator. Lineage (NCBI taxonomy): Bacteria > Pseudomonadati > Pseudomonadota > Betaproteobacteria > Burkholderiales > Burkholderiaceae > Cupriavidus > Cupriavidus necator. The sequence goes on along the minus strand of NZ_CP066019.1, from coordinate 758,717 downwards.
CCACGGTATAGCGCCGGCGCGCTTCGGGCGCGCCGCACAGCGAGTAGCTGCGCACCAGGCCGTTGCCCAGGTGCAGGTCGATATGGGCGCCCGGGCTGTACTCGGGCAGGGTCTTCCCTTCGGGATCTTGCAGTTCGATGCTGACCACGCCGCGCGCTTCATAGCGCATGGCGTGGACGCGCAGGGTCAGGGACTGGTGGGCACTCATTGCTGCTTCCTTCGATTGCTGCTGACTTACCGCTTCTCGGTCAGGAACTTGCCTGCCGGTCCGCCCGCGTTCTTCTGGCGGCGGGTGTTGCCGTCGATGCCGCCTTCGATCGCCCATTCGGCGAACATGGTCGGGCCCGGCTCGAAAGCGCGCGGCTCCCAGTGTTCGTCGAGCTGGTCTTCGTCGGCGTAGTACTCGATCAGGCCGCCGGCCGGGTTCTTGAAGTACCAGAAGTAGGCCGACGAGATCGGGTGCCGGCCCGGGCCGAGCTGCGTATCCCAGCCCTTGCGCGAGACATGCATGCCGCCGCCGAAGACTTCGTGGATGTCGCGCACGGTGAAGGCGACGTGATTCAGGCCGCTCTTCGGTTCCGGCAGCTGCAGCAGGAACAGGTCGTGGTGGCCGCCTTCGGGCGTGCAGCGCAGGAAGGCGCCGCGGTCCGGGTAGCGGTCCGACGGCACGAAGCCGAACTTCTCGACATAGAAGCGCTCAGTGGCCTTGACGTCCTTGACGAAGAACACCACGTGGCCCACTTCGATCGGGGTGGCATGGTCGTAGATCGGGCTGCGCTGGTTCAGGCGCGGCTTGTCGTTCCACGTGTTCATCAGCGCGCATTCGACCTGCACGTCATGCTTGCGGGTGACCTGGAAACGCACGGCCAGGCCGTTCGGATCGGTGCAGCCCACGCGCAGCGTATCGCCCTCGCCTTGCTTCACGAAGCCCGGTGCATCAGCGATTGCCTTGGCGAGCTGGTCCAGCGAGGCCTGTGACTCGACGCCCCACACCACTTCGCGCAGCGTCGGGCCGGCCTCGATCGCGGGCGGCAGCGTGGCATCGTCGATGCGGCGCACCAGCACGCGGCAGCCGTTCAGCGTTTCAAAATCCAGGCCCTGCGCATCGTCGCGCTTGATGGCCAGGCCCCAGTCGGTGAAAAAGCCACGGCAGGCGTCAAAGTCATCCGCGCCGTAGACGATCTCGTCGATCCCCAATACCTTGATCATTGCTTCTCTCCAGCCTGCCGGGTTCAGTGGTTGGCCCACGGCAGCGGTTGTTCGTTCAGACCCCAGTACACGCTCTTCTGCTCCATGTACTGCAGGATGCCAAGCCGCCCCTTCTCGCGGCCCAGGCCGCTGTCGCGCCAGCCGCCGAACGGCGTCGCGATCGAGAATTGCTTGTAGGTGTTGATCCACACATTGCCCGCCTGCACGGCGCGTGCCACGCGCCAGGCGCGCTTGTAGTCGCGCGTCCAGATGCCCGCGGCAAGCGCATAGACGCTGTCGTTGGCCTGCGCGATCAGGTCATCCTCGTCGTCGAACGGGATTGCGACCAGCACCGGCCCGAAGATCTCTTCCTGGCAGATGCGGGCGTTGTTATCCAGCCCTTCGATGATGGTCGGCGTGTAGAAATAGCCGTTGGGCAGGCCGGCCACGTCTGGGCGCAGGCCGCCGGTGCGCAGCTGGCCGCCCTCTTCCACGCCGGCGGCCACGTACGACTCGATGCTGTCGCGGTGGCGGTCGGTAATCAGCGGGCCCATCTGGGTACGCTCGTCGGCGGGGTCGCCCACGCGCAGGTGCGCGGCGCCCGCGGCCAGGCGGTCGATAAAGGCCTCGTACTGCGAGCGCGCCACGAACAGGCGCGAGCCGGCGATGCACGACTCGCCCGACGAGCTGAAGATGCCGTACAGCACGCCGTTGACCGCGTGGTCCAGGTCGGCATCGTCGAACACCATGGTCGGCGACTTGCCGCCCAGTTCCAGCGACACCGGCATCATCTTGTCGGCGGCGATATGGGCGATGTGCTTGCCGGTGGTGGTGCCGCCGGTGAACGACACGCGGCGCACCAGCGGATGCTTGGTGATGGCGTCGCCGATGACCGAACCCTTGCCGGGCAGCACGCTGAGCAGGCCCTTGGGCACGCCGGCCTCTTCGCAGATGCGCGCCAGCTCCAGCGCCATCAGCGGCGTGACCTCGGCGGGCTTGACCACCACGGCGTTGCCGGCGGCGAGCGCGGGCGCCATCTTCTGCGCCTCGCTGGCGATCGGCGAGTTCCACGGCGTGATCGCCGCAACCACGCCCATCGGCTCGTACACGCTCATGGTCAGGCAGTCGCCGCGCTGCGGCGTGATGGTTTCTTCCAGCGTCTCGCAGGCGGCGGCAAAGAACTGGAAGGTGCCGGCGGCGCTGGCCACCAGGGCGCGCGTCTCGCTGATCGGCTTGCCGTTGTCCAGGCGCTGGCGCTGGGCCAGCTGCTCGCCCTGGGCGCGGATCAGCTCGGCCACGCGGTACAGCACGGCGGCGCGCTCATGCGGCTTGCGTTGGGCCCAGCCGCTGGTGAGGAAGGCCTGATGGGCGCCCTGCACCGCTTCTTCCACGTCCGCCAGGCTGGCGGCGTTCAGTTCTGCCACCACTTCGCCGGTAGCCGGATAGCGGGTGCCATAGCGGTCGCCGGTCCCCAGGCGCCATTCGCCCGCGATGCAGATGGGGAGTACTTCTTGCGTCTTCATTGTCGTTGCCTGCTAAGTCTGTGGGGCGTTGGCTGCCGGGACTAGATCGATACCGCGTGCGCCCGGTTTCCCAGTGCGCGCACCACGCTGAACACGGTCAGCGCGGAAGTCTTGGGATTGGCCGCCAGCGGCTTGCCGCGCATCGTCAGCTCGAAGCCGCCGAAGGCGCCGCGCGCTTCCACGTGGTGCACGTTCTCCACCGCATGCGGGTCGGCCAGCAGCTTGACCGAGGTGCGGTCCAGCCCCAAGCCTGCCAGCGACACCGTGGCGGCCACGTTGGCGTTCTTGGGATACAGACGCGCCGCGTCGCGGGCCGTGCCTTCGAAGATCACGGTCGCCTCGGTCAGCGCATCCAGGTCGAAGAGCTGCTCGGCCGGCGTGCCGGCCCAGGCGCGAGCCGGCTTGCGGCCGGTGTAGATGACTTCGTCCAGCCCGCCGACACGCGCCGCGGCCAGCGCATCGATCGCGCCGATCGCACCTGACAACAGCTGCACCTGGGTGCCGCCGCGGCGCGCGGCCGCTTCCAGCCGCTCGGCCATGCCGGGCTCGGACAGCGCGCCCACCGACACCACCATGCACGGGATGCCGCGTTCCAGCGCCGGCACGATGTGCTCTTCCAGCGCATGGTGGCCGGCGCACTCGACCAGCAGGTCGGGACGCTGGTCGTCCAGGTGCGTCGCCACGCGGGCGCCCGGCGCCAGCGCGGTGACCGCGTCGCGGGCCTCGTCCATCGTGTGCTCCGGCACGATCACCACGTCGAACACCACCTCGGGATCGCTCTTGAGCAATTCCATCACGCCGCGGCCGATCGCGCCGCAGCCAACCATGGACACATGCAGCATCTCCGGTCTCCCTCAGGCGGTGACAGTGGTTTGTTCGCGCGCCGGCTCTTCGTTGTCCTTGTTCACCGGGGGGCCGGCGAAGATGGTCTTGAAGGAACCGATCGACAGCATGTCGATCTCCAGCAGGAACGGGCCCGACTCGACCGTGGCCGCTTCCAGCGCGGCGCCGACCTCGGCCAGGTTGCTCACGCGCGCATGGCGCAGCGACAGCGACTTGGCCAGCGTGGCGTAGTCCGGGGTATGCAGGTCCACGTAGTGGCGGCGGCCGCCGTACTGGGCGTCCTGGATGTTCTTGATCACGCCGTAGCCCTTGTCGTTCATCAGCACGATCACCATGTCGGCGCGTTCCTGCACCGCGGTGGCCAGTTCGCCCAGGTTCAGGATAAAACCGCCGTCGCCGGCCAGCGTGAAGGTCTTCTTGCCCGAAGCGGTCGCCGCAGCACCGATCGCGGCGCCGATGCCCATCGCCAGGCCCTGGCCGATGCCGCCGCCCAGCGCATGCACGCCGGCACGCGAATCGAAGATGCGCAGATGGCGGTTGCCCCAGGTGCTGTTCGACACGGTCACGTCGCGCACCCAGTTGAAGCTGCGGCCGACCGCGCCCTGCAGCGCCTGCACCAGCGCCGAGTACGGGCCCAGGCCGTCGACCAGGCTGTTGACGGCGGTGTCATGGGCGCGGCGCAGGTCGGCGGCGAAGGCCGGGTCGATCTGCATGCGCTTTTCAAGCCGATCCGCCAGGGCGTCCAGCGCCAGCGCGGCGTCGCCGCTGACAAAGTAGTCGCTCAGGTAGCAGCGGCCTTCGGCGGCCGGGTCGGCGTCGATGCGCAGCAGCGGGCGCGGCAGCTTCAGTTCGTACTTCAGGGTTTCATTGCCGCGCAGGCGCGAGCCCACCACCAGCATCGCGTCGCAGGTCTGGTAGAAGGCCTCGACCGGCTTATGCAGGTTGTAGGCGCCCAGCGAACGGGGATCGTCTTCCGGCACGATGCCGCGGCCTTGCGTGCTGGTGACCACGCCGAAGCCCAGGTCCAGCAGGCGCTGCACCTGCTTGCTGGCGTGGCGCGCACCGCCGCCCAGCCACAGCAGCGGGCGCTTGGCCTTGGCCAGGCGCTCGGCCAGCGCGTCCAGCGCATGTGCCGACGGCACGTGCTGCGGCACCGGCAGCGGCTGCAGGTCGGCCGGCATCTCGATCAGCGCGGCCTGGATGTCGATGGGGATCTCCACGCTGACCGGGCCGGTCGGCGCCGTCAGTGCGGTCTGCACGGCCAGCTTGATGGTGCTGATGGCGGTGTCGGCGCTGCGGATGCGGAAGGCGGCCTTGGACACGGCCTTGAGCATGGTGAGCTGGTCCGGCGCTTCGTGGATGTAGGCGAGGCTCTGGTCCAGGTAAGGCGTTTCGATCTGGCCGGTGATATGCAGCATCGGCGTGCCGGCGGTCAGCGCTTCGACCATGGCGCCGGCGGCGTTGCCCGCGGCGGTGCCGGTGCTGGTCAGGCACACGCCCAGGCCACCGGTGGTGCGGGCATAGGCATCGGCCATATTGGTGCCGCCCGCTTCGCCGCGCGCCGGCACGAAGCGGATCTTGCCGCGCTCGCCCATGGCGTCGAGGATCGGCATATTGTGGATCGAGATCACGCCGAAGGCGGCCTTGACGCCGCACTGCTCGAGAAACGCCGTGATGGCGCAACCGACGGTGACCTGCTGTTGCTCGTACTGTTGTTGATTAGGCATGACGGGAGTGTCCTCCGGAGATATCGATATGGCTGCCCGTGGTGTACGAAGACAACGGCGAGGCAAGGAACAGGATGGCGCGGGCTGCCTCGACCGGCAGGCCCAGGCGGCCAAGGGGAATATGTTTCTGCTGGGCCAGGCGCGCGGTCCATGCGGCCCAGTCCAGGTGGCGGTCTGCTTCAGGGCGCGCCTCGAAGCGGCGGCGCCACTGGCCCGATTCGACCAGGCCGATCAGGATGCCGTTGACGCGGACGCCCTTGGGCGCAAACTCGGTGGCCATCGAGCGCACCAGGTTGAGCACGCCGGCACGCGCGGCGGAAGTCGCCACCATGTGCGGCTCCGGCTGCTGCGCCAGCAGCGAGTTGACGCAGACGATGGCGCCCTGGCCTGACTTCTCAAGCTGCGGCAGGAACGCGCGCGTCGGGTGGATCACGGAGAAGAACTTGAGCTGCAGTTCTTCCATCCAGGCCGCGTCCTCGGTGTTGGCGAAGGTGGAGACACGGCCCTGGCCGGCGTTGTTGACCAGCATGTCGACGTTGCCCAGCGTGGCCTGCACGGCAGCGGCAAAGGCGGCGACCTGTTCAGGCTTGAGCACGTCGCAGGTGGCGGCATGGAGCCGGCACCCGGGGAATTTCTCGCGCAGCTGCGCTTCGGCGCTGCGCAGTCGGTTCTCGTCGCGGCCGCACATGGCCACGGCGGCGCCCGCTTCGAGCAGCAGCTCGACGGTCGCCAGCCCGATGCCGGAGGACCCGCCGGTGACGACGGCAACCTTGCCGCCGAGTTCAATCATGGACATTGTCCTCACTCCCGATACAGATTCACCACCTTGGCGCCGCTGCTGCGCAGCGACGGGCGGTAGTCGAGCAGGCGCGACAACTCGCCCGCGGTATCCCTGACCTTCTCCACCATCGCATCCAGTTGCGCCGGATCGATATGCGCGGCGGGGATGGTGGCGCCCAACGCCGCCACCACCTTGCCGGTGCGGTCGCGCACGGGCGCGGCGATGGTGGAAATGCTGGCTTCGAAAAAGCCTTCCTGCAGCACGTAGCCGCGCTCGCGGTCGCGCTGCACGATCTCGTGCAGCTCGTCGACGGTGCGCGGCGTGCTCTCGGAAAACACCGCAAGCTGCGTCTCCGGGTACAGCGTGCGCAGCTCCGCCAGCGACAGGTCTTCCAGCAGCACGCGCCCCAGCACCGTGGCATGCGCGGGCAGGCGCGTGCCGACGTTGACCGAGCTGGCAAACGGCCGCGGCGACACCGCCTTGGCCACGTAGACGATCGAACGCCCGTCGCGCACCACCAGGTTGCTGGGATAGCCGATCTCGTCGCGCAGCCGCTCCAGCAGCGGGCGGCCCAGCTCGGTCAGCTCCAGCGACGCCAGGTATTCAAACCCCAGGCGCAGCACGGCCATGCCCAGCCGGAAATCCCGGCCGCCATCGGCGCGCTCGACAAAGCCCAGCATTTCCAGCGTGGCCAGCAGGCGGAACACGGTCGAGCGCGGCACCTTCAGGCGGCGCGCCAGTTCCGCTGCCGACATGGTGCGGTCCTTGCTGCTGAACTCGCTCAGCAGGCGCAGGCCGCGCTCCAGGCCCGGGACGATGTACTTGTCCGGGGTTTCGCTGGCGGCGGACGTGGCCGGGATGGGGTTGCTGCTCATGGCTTCGGTGGATGCGTGCTGACGGACGTTCGCCGGCATCAGCGCTTGATCTTCGTCAGCGGATGCTCGGGCGGGTAGGTCGGCGTGATCGGCTTCTTCGCGCCCAGCATCACGCACATCAGCGCGTCTTCCTCGCCGATGTTGATTTCCTCGCGGTAGACGCCCGGCGGCACCGAGACCAGGTCGCGGTCGGTCAGGATGGTCTCGTAGCGCTCGCCGTCCTTTTCCAAGATCAGCTTGACCTTGCCGCGCAGGATGAAGAACACCTCTTCCACGTCGGTGTGGATATGCGACGGGCCTTCATGGCCGGCCGGGATGATCATGGTGGAGAAGGTGAAATGCTCGCTCGGCACGGTGTTGGTGTCGGCGGCCACGCCGGTGCCGCCGGTGCCCAGGTAGCGCATCTGCGCGCGGCGGTACTTGGGGTCGTAGTCGGCCTGGAACTTCAGCGCGTCCCAGTCGTACTTGCGCGTGGAGAAGCGCGCCACGCGGCTTTCCATCCATTGGTCGAACGAAGCGTTCTCCGGCTGGTCCCAGGAACGCTTGATGTTTTGCGGTTGAGAAAGATCGCTCATTTGGATTCCTTCTGTTTTCAGTGGATCGGTTGGATCAATGCATGACAAAGCCGCCGTTGACCGCCAGCGTCTGGCCGGTCACGAAACGGGCGAGGTCGGACAGTGCAAACAGCACCGCGCCGCAAACATCGTCGGGCAGTTGCTCGCGCGTGATCGCGCGCTGCTCGCGGTACAGGTCGTGCCGGTGCTGCGGCACGTATTCGGTGGCTTCCACCAGCGTCAGGCCCGGGGCCACGGCGTTCACCGTGATCTGGTCCTTGCCCAGTTCACGCGCCAGCGAACGGGTCATGCCGATGATGGCGCTCTTGCTCGCCACGTAGGCAAGCAGGTTGGGCGCGCCCCACAGCGGCGTGTCCGAAGCCAGGTTGACGATGGCGCCGCGGCCGCTGGCGCGCAGCGCCGGCAGGCAGGCGGTGGTCATCAGCCAGGTGCCGCGCACGTTGACGTTCATCACGCGGTCCCAGGTGGCGATGTCGATGGCGGCGGCGTCACGGCCGCCGGAATCCGTCACGGCGGCGTTGTTGACCAGGCCGTCGAGCCCGCCCAGCGCCTTGACCGCGGCCTCGGCGCAAGCCTGCACCGAGGCCGGATCGGACAGGTCCAGCGTGACCGGCACCACCTTCAGGCCGCGGGCGCGCAGGGCGTCGGCTTCCTGCTGCAGGCGCTCGGCCAGGATGTCGGCCATGGCCACGGTGGCGCCGGCTTCGGCCAGCGCCTTGACGAAGGCCAGGCCCAGTCCGCGCGCGGCGCCGGTGACCAGCACCTTGCGCCCGGCCAGCAGCGTGTTGTTGGTGTTTGCCTCAGGCATGGCTGGCGGCTCCGGCGGGTTGCAGCATGGCGACGGGCTCGTCGGCCACTTCCTGCTCGGCGCGGCGCTTGAGCAGGCGGCGCACGCGGGTAATGCCGGCGTCGTGCTGGTACAGCATCTCGTGGTCGCGCGCGTTCGGGGCCATCATTTCCAGCACCACGCGGTCCTGCTCCAGCACGTCCCAGTGCAGCTGCTCCAGGCGGTTGCGGTACAGGAAGCGCCACACGTCGCGCTCCCAGCCCTGCACGTGGCGGGTACGCCAGAAGAACACCATGCAGTGGTCTTCATCCACCGGCGTGGCCATGCCGACGATGCCGAACGGGCCGCCGGGGCCGACGCTGGCGCGGTACGGAATCGCCAGGCGCAGCCACAGCGTGCCGGTCTCGCCAAATTCCACCCAGTCGAAATTGACGCCGCGCTGGCCGGTCTTCTCGAACACCAGGCCGTGCTCGGTCTCGCGCACCTGCATCACGGCGGACTTCTCGCCGCTGGCCATCGAGTGCGACACCGCATGCAGGTAGGCGCCGTGCATCGGGTCCATCACGTTGTCGATGGCGTAGCGGTAGTTGCAGTCCCAGTGCGCCACGCACAGGAAGTTGCTGTGTTCCTCGCTGACCAGTTCTTCCGGCAGGCGCAGTTCGTCGGGGCTGCCCTCGCCTTGCGGGGCCTGGTCCCCGAACCACAGGAAGATGGCGCCGGCCTTCTCCTGCACCGGGTAGCTGCGCACGCAGGTGCGGCCTTCCAGCGGGCAGCTTTCCACCGCCGGCACGCTCTTGACCTGGCCATCGCCGCCGACCTCGACGCCGTGGTACCAGCAGGCAACGCGGTCGCCCAGGTTCCAGCCCATCGACAGGCGCGCGCCGCGGTGCGGGCAGCGGTCTTCCAGGGCGTGGACCTGGCCTTCGCCGTCGCGCCACAGCACGATGTTCTGGCTCAGGCGGGTAATGCCGATCGGGGCATGGGACACCGCCCACGAGGCGGCGACCGGGTACCAGTAGTTGCGCAGGCCGGTGTTCAGGCGGGCTTCGGTGCGGGCTTGCTTGTTCGATTCCATGGTTTTCTCGCTTCGAGGCTGGACTTGGACTGGGGCGGGCTCAGGCACCCAGCCGGCGCATTTCGGACAGGAAGCGCTCTTCGGTCCAGGGCTGGCCGTCCACGCCCAGGAAGCCGGCGTCATTGAAGGCGCGCACGATGTCCTGCGGGTTCTGCGCGCCGCCTTCGAACGCGGCTTCGAGGGCATCGCCCAGCGCGTTCTCATAGGCGGTCGGCGCGGCGGCGCGGGTCTGCCAGACGATGTTGGCGACCTTGCCGGGCTGCTCGATATGGCCCTTGCCTGCCACGTTGTTCGGCGCCGGACGCTCCCAGGGCACCAGGTTCGGGTTGTACGAGAGGCTTTCCATTGCGCTTTGCTCCATGTCTTGCAGCGGGGGGACCGTGTTCCGCGTGCCTCGCCGACCGGTCTTGCGATCGCCTGGCTACGTTTTACTAATGAAACACTGGTTTAGATATTGAACACAGGTACGACTATAGACAACGCGGCCGCAAAAATTGACTGGGGTTAACCCGCGATCGGCATACGAAATCTGGAACGGGTGGCGCAAGCTGCGCGACACCGCTCGGGATGCGGCGGCAGGCGCCGCCGCGGTGGCTTCAGGTGGCGTCGTCCAGCACCGAGCGGATCAGCCGCGCGGTGGCGGCGGCCTGGTCGATATAGCAGGCGTGGCCGGCATCGGGGATCAGCGAGAACGGCAGGCCGAAGCGTTCGGCCAGCGTGCCGCAGGCTGGCGGCGTGGTGACGACATCGCGGCTGCCGCAGGCGATCTGCGTGGGCAAGGCATCGGGGCGCCGCGCCAGGTAGGCGTGGATGTCGTCGCCGCACAGCATCGCCACCGCCTGGCGGTAGCCGTCCGGGTTCAGCCGCTGCATGTTCCAGCGCACCCATGCCTGGGCGCCGGGGTCGGCTTCCTCGCTCAGCAGCCGGGCCGGGCCGCGTTGCGCCAGGCCATCAACGCCCAGGGATTCCAGCGCCTCCAGCCGCTGCCGCGCCACTTCCCTTGCCTGCGCCTCCCTGCCCGCGCCGCCGTAGCCTTGCGCCACGCTGAGCAACAGCAGGCGCGCGGGCAGCTGGCGCGCGTTGGCAACATAGGCCGCCGCCATCAGCGCGCCCAGCGAATGCCCGACGATCAACGCCGGCTGCACGCCCAGTGCCTGCAGCAGCCGGTCCAGCCGCTGCGCGTAGTCCGACGCCAGCGGCCGCGCCTGCGGCAGCGGCGACGAATCGCCATAGCCCGGCGCATCCCAGGCGATCACCCGCGCGTGCGCGGCCAGCAGGCTCGCGCACGGCAGCCACGACGCCGCCCCGGAACTGATGCCGTGCAGCAGCACGACCGCAGGGCCCGTGCTCCCGCCGCTGCGGTAAGCCACGCGCTCGCCGTCCGCGCCCACCTGCACCACGCGCTGGGCAAACCCGCTGTCGAGGGCTTCCAGCAACTGCCGGTCTGGCTCGGCCAGGATGTGGGGCTGATTTTGTTCCATATATAAAACTTAGGTTTGAGAATAAAACTTTTGAAGCATAGGCGTGTCGGAGCCCAGCCGGGATGAGGGTTAACGATAGAAAGATCGGAAACCTCCGCGCAGAGCCGGCGTTAGCCGTCGCGGCGTCGCCTCACTAGGGATAACCCTCCTCACATCTTGTGGAAACTCGCAGCTATATTTTGCTTGACGTTTCTTATGTTGTTTGATGTTTCATATATAAAACACAAAAGAGACCGAAACAGCATCCGCAGCCGCCATCCGCAGTGGCAGCGGACTACAAGACGACAAAACGGAAAACGGAAAACGGAAGGAAACTGGTAGATGAAACTTGCACGAATCGCCGCAGGCCTGGCCGCGGCTTTCCCCCTGCTGGCCTCGGCACAATCCTCGGTCACCCTGTACGGGGTCATCGACACGGGCGTCGAGTATGTGAGCAATGTCGGCGCCAACGGCGACGGCCTGGTGCGCATGCCCAACCTGACCGCGACCGTGCCCTCGCGCTGGGGCATCCGCGGCACTGAAGACCTTGGCGGCGGCCTGAAGAGCATCTTCGTGCTGGAGTCGGGCTTCTCGCCGGATTCGGGCACCTCCAACCAGGGCGGCCGCCTGTTCGGGCGCCAGGCGCTGGTCGGGCTGAGCAACCAGTACGGGCAGCTGTCGTTCGGCCGCCAGTACACCATGCTGTTCTGGGCCACGCTCGACAGCGATGTCCTGGGGCCCAACGTGTACGGCTCGGGCTCGCTCGACAGCTACCTGCCCAATACGCGCGCCGACAACGCGGTGTCATACAAGGCCAACTTCAGCGGTTTCGTGGTGGGCGCCACCTACAGCTTCGGGCGCGATGCGGTCAACGCCGGCCCCAGCCCCTCGGGCACCAACTGCGCCGGCGAGAACGCCACCGACAAGAAGGCGTGCCGCCAGTGGTCGGCCATGCTCGGCTACGACAACAAGACCTGGGGCGTCACCGCCGCGTATGACTCGCAGCGCGGCGGCCCGGGCGCCTTCGGCGGCCTGACCAACAGCAACCTGACCGACGACCGCCTGTCTCTCGGCGGCTACATGCTGTTCCAGCGCACCAAGATCGGCGCCGGCTGGATCCGCCGCGACAACGAGGGCAGCCCCACCCCGATCAGCGACCTGTACTACGCCGGCGCGTCCTACGACATCACCCCCGCGGTCAACCTGGCCGGCCAGGTCTACTTCCTGAACTACCACGGCAGCGACAACCAGGCCATGCTGTATACGCTGCGCGCGATGTACAGCTTCAGCAAGCGCACCTCGGTGTACGCCACCGCCGGCTTCATCAACAACGGCGGCCAGCTGGCCATGTCGGTCAGCGGCGGCTCGCCTGGCTCGAACCCGCGCCCGGGCGAGAACCAGTGGGGCTCGATGATCGGCATCAAGCACGTTTTCTGATTTCCTCCGCGCCCCCCGGCGGTACCGTCCGGCGCATGCAAGGCGCCGGACGCCAACACAGCCATTGGCCCCGGCCCGTCCGGGCGCCACGTCTTACAGAGGTCTGAACATCATGAAGTCCGTACGCCGCAAAGTACTCGCCACGCTGGCCGCCGCGACCGCCCTGGTCGCTGCCACCGGCGGCACCGCCCTGGCCCAGGGTGCGTACCCGAACAAGCCCATCACCATCGTTGTAGCCTATCCGGCCGGCGGCGACGTCGACGTGCTGGCGCGCCTGTTCGCGGAAAAGCTCGCCCCGCGCCTGAAGCAGTCGGTGGTGGTGGAAAACCGCACCGGCGCCGCCGGCACCATCGGCAGCGCCTACGTGGCGCGCGCCAACCCGGACGGCTACACCCTGCTGCTGGCCCCCAACACCGTCGCCCTCGCGCCGCTGGTGCTCAAGGCCGGCACCGGCGCCAGCTATGACGTGCAGCACGACCTCACTCCCATCAGCCAGATCGGCACGCAGTCGCTGTTCGTGGTCGTCAACAAGGGCAGCGGCATCACCAAGGTCAGCGAGCTGGTGGCGCGCGCCAAGGCCGGCAAGGTGGAAACCTATGCCACGCCCGGCAATGGCTCGCCGATGCACATCATGGGCGAAATGTTCAACAAGTCCGCCGGCATCAAGATCAGCCAGGTGCCCTACCGCGGCTTGGCGCCGGCCATCGTCGACGTGATCGGCGGGCAGGTGCCGGTGACCTACATCACCTATGGCGCAATCTCGCAGTATGTCGGCAACGGCAGCCTGGTGCCGCTGGCGGTTGCGGACCAGAAGCGCTCGCCGTTCGCGCCCAACGTGCCGACGCTGGCCGAGCTGGGCTACAAGGACGTGGAAATCGGCGCCTGGCAGGCCCTGCTCGGACCGAAGGGCATGCCGGCCGACCTGGTGCGCACGCTCAACACGCACGTCAACGAGATCCTGAAGATGCCCGACGTGGTGGCGCGCATGGCCACCATCGCGGTCACGCCTGCGGGCGGCGAGCCGGCGGTGCTGTCGAAGCTGATCGCCGCCGACACCGCCCGCTACACCAAGGTGGTCAAGGAGTTCGGCATCCAGGCGGACTAGCCTGAGGCCGGACCGCCGGGCGTCCCCGCCGCGTGCGGGACGCCTGGCTTTCAGCGCAGCAAACCGTACGCGCCAGGTGTAAGAATTACCCGCGGCGCGGCGACTCCCGCGCCACAGCCGCCATCGTTGCAAAGTGGCCCGGAAGTTGCTGGGTAGCGCGCATGGACCTGTCGTTCGACTGGCGCGAAGCCCTCCTCCTGACCCTGTCCCCGCTCGAGATCATCGTGCGCGGCACGTTGATGTACTGGGTGCTGTTCCTGCTGTTCCGCTTCGTGGTCCGGCGCGACATCGGCTCGCTGGGCATCGCCGACCTGCTGTTGGTGGTGATCGTCGCCGACGCCGCGCAGAACGGCATGGCAGGCAACGGCGAGAGCGTCGCCGATGCCGTGCTGCTAGTGGTCACGCTGATCGCCTGGAACCGGCTGATCGACCTGCTGGCCTACCACTCCCCCGCTTTCCAGCGCTTTGCCGAACCCAGGAAGGTGCTGCTGGTGCGCAATGGCACCAAGCTGCGCGAGAACATGCGGCGCGAATCCATCACCGACGAAGAGCTCGAAGCCAAGTACCGGCAGGAGGGACTGGAATCGATCGACGAGGTCAAGGCGCTGTACCTGGAGGCCGACGGCAAGGTCAGCGTGGTCAAGAAGAAGTAAGCGCCTGGCCGGCGCATGGCACCGGCCGGCCGAGGCAGCCCTTGCTGCCTTAGAGATCGGCGAACCTGCGCCCCTGCGCCGCCAGTTCCTCCAGCAGTGGCGCCGGCGCGAAGTCCGCGCCATACAGCGCCTCATAGCGCCGCATTGCCGCCAGCACCTTGTCCAGCCCGATGGTGTCGGCATAGATCATCGGGCCGCCGCGATACACCGGCCAGCCGTAGCCGTTCACCCAGATCACGTCGATGTCCGAGGCGCGAATCGCCTTGCCTTCCTGCAGGATCTTCGCGCCTTCGTTGATCATCGGATAGATGCAGCGATCCAGGATCTCCTGCTCCGACACCACGCGGCTGTTCCTGCCCTGTTTCGCGGCGAAGTCGCGAATGACCTGCTCGACCACCGGCGACGGCTTCGCGTTGCGCTGTTCGTCGTAGTCGTAGTAGCCGGCGCCGGCCTTCTGCCCGCGGCGGTCCATCTCGCACAGCACCTCGCGCAGCGTCGAGCCGCTGGACTTCTCGCGCACCCAGCCAAGGTCAAGCCCGGCGAGATCGCTCATGGCGAAGGGGCCCATCGGAAAGCCGAAGTCGTACAGCACGCGGTCCACGTCCCACGGCAGCGCCCCGTCCAGCACCAGCTTCTGGGCCTCGCGCTGGCGCTGGGCCAGCATGCGGTTGCCGACAAAACCCGGGCATACCCCGACCAGCGCCGCGACCTTGCCGATCTTGCGCGCGAGTTCCATCGCGGTGCGGATCACCGGCTTTGCGGTCTTGTCGCCGCGCACCACTTCCAGCAGCTTCATCACGTTGGCGGGCGAGAAGAAATGCAGGCCGATGACCGCCTCCGGGCGCGAGCTCGCGGCCGCGATCACGTTCACGTCCAGCGCCGAGGTATTGGTGGCAAGGATGGCGCCCGCTTTGGCGATCCGGTCCAGCTTGCCGAACAGCTCCTGCTTGACCTCCATGTTCTCGAACACCGCTTCGATGATCAGGTCGGCATCGGCCAGCAGCTGCAGGTCCAGCGTGGGCGTGAGCAGCGCCATGCGGGCCTCGACATCGGCCGCGCTCAGGCGCCCCTTGCGCGCGGTGTTGTCGTAGTTGGCCCGGATCGTCTTCAGGCCGCGGTCCAGCGCCTGCTGCGAGGACTCGACGATGGTCACCGGATAGCCGGCGTTGAGGAAGTTCATGGCGATGCCGCCGCCCATGGTGCCCGCGCCGACGATGCCGATGCGCCTGACCGCAAGGGCGGGCGTGTCGGCTCCCACATCCGGCACGTTCCATACCTGGCGCGAGGCAAAGAAGTAGTAGCGCTGGGCCGCCGACTGCGTGCCGTTGAGCAGTTCGGTGAACAGCTCGCGCTCGCGCTTCAGGCCGGCTTCGAATGGCAGCTCCACCGCCGCCTCGATGCAGCGGATATTGAACTCGGGCGCATCGAAGCCGCGAAAGCGCCGCGCATTGGCCTTGCGGAAGGCAGCGAACAGTTCCGGCTTGCCGCGCGCGGCCGCCACCTTGTCATCGGATTCGCGCACCTTGCGCAGGGGCCGCTTCTCGGCCACCACCTTGCGTGCGAACGCCACCGCGTCGGCACGCAACGAGGCGTCATCGGTCAGCAGGTCGACCAGACCCATCTCCGCCGCTGCGCTGGCCGCCACGTGCGTGCCCGAGGTGACCATCTCCAGCGCCTGTTCCGGGCCCACGATACGCGGCAGCCGCTGGGTGCCGCCCGCCCCCGGCAGCAGGCCGAGATTGACTTCCGGCAGCCCGCACTTTGCCGAGCGCGTGGCAATGCGGTAGTGGCACACCAGCGCCAGCTCCAGCCCGCCGCCGAGCGCGGTGCCGTGGATGGCAGCCACCACCGGCTTGGGCGCGTCCTCGATCATGGCCTGCACCTCCGCCAGCGACGGGCCCGCCGGCGGCTTGCCAAACTCGGTGATGTCCGCGCCCGCGACAAAGGTCTTGCCGGCGCAGATCAGCACCACGGCCTTGACGGCATCGTCGGCGAGCGCGCGCGCCATGCCGTCGCGGATGCCGCTGCGCACGGCGGCGGACAGTGCATTGACGGGGGGCGAGTCGAGGCTCAGGACGGCGATGTCGGCGTCCACCGTGAGGTCGGTCACGGCGTTGATGGCGGTCATGGATCGGTTCTCCTGGATTGAATCGGTGTGGGGTGCCGGTGCAGGCCCGGCGGATGCTCAAGCGCCGCCCTGCGCCGGCGCGGGTCGACAATGCGCAGGGCCAGCACGAAGGCGGCGCACTTGACCACGATGGCGAGCGCGAACACCACCCAGAAGCGCACGCCCTGGGCCAGCAGGCCGCCGCAGACCGGGCCGATGGCCATCATCGCGTAGGTGGCGGTATCGGACACCGCCAGCAGCATGGGCCGGTCCTTGCGGCTGCCGAACTCCATCACGAGGTTGTCAGCCGAGATGAAGAAGCCGCCAAAGGCGGCCCCCAGCCCACAGAAGGCAAGCAGGACGCCGGGCAGCGTGGTGCCGCACAACAGCAGCAGCGTTGCCGCCACCCACAGCGCGATGCTGGCCAGGAACACCAGCCGGTAGCCGTGGCGGTCGGCGATGCGGCCCCAGGCCAGGCTGCTGGTGGTCTGCGCCAGCAGGTAGGCCAGGCTCATGTAGCCCAGCACCGCACCGGACAGGTCGATATGGGTGCCGGCATAGATCGCATAGAACGGCATCGCCATCATGCCGGACGCCACCAGCGCGCGCGCCACGAAAAAACGCACGAAATCGCGGTCCGCACGCAGCAGCGCCGGCACCTCGGCCAGGCGGCGCAGGAAGCCCGCCGGCAGGCGCACGTCGTGCAGGGTCGGCTCGCGCATCTGCGTGAGCGCTGAAATGCCGATGCTGGTCAGCACAAAGGCCGCCAGGAAGGTGGCGGCATAGCCGTTGCCCAGCACCTGGTTGCCCACCAGGTAGCGCCCGCCCAGCCACGCCACCGCGGCCGCGGTGAGCCCGCCGCAGAAATTGCGCAGCGCGGTCAGCCGGCCGCGGCGCGCCAGTGGGATGATCTTGGAGGTCAGGTAGTTGAAGCTGACGTTCTGCACGCCGTTGAGCAGCCCGAACAGCAGCAGGAAGATGCCCGCCGCGACCAGCGCCGCCTCGCCCGACAGCCACAGCGCCGACAGCGCCAGCCCCAGGATCTGCGCGCGCACCAGCCAGCCCACCAGATAGATCAGCGGCAAGACGCGCGGGCGGTGCTCGATCAGCGTGGCGCCCCAGATCGACGACGCGGCCATGCCCGCATATTGCGCGGACAGCACGATGCCGACAGTCAGCTTGGAGCCGGACAGCAGGTACAGGTAGGCCGGCACGAAGGTGGGCGCGGTCACCAGCCGGAACCCGGTCATGCCCAGCATGCCGTGCGCCAGGTACGCGCGGGCGTTGCGCGGCAGGTGCTGGTCGACATGCTGGAGATAGCACCGCTCAGCCTGTTCATGCGCGCTCAGGTCAGGCCCCTCGTCGGGGCCGGCTACCCGCTCGGGGGTCCGCTCGCCTGTCATGCGCCGAGACCTGTGCCGCCTGAATCCACCCAGCGCACGCGGTCCGGCGCCCGGGCACCGGGATACGAAACGGTTCGCTGGTCGAGCGAAGGCATGACGACGGGCACGGCTTGGTCTCCCTATGGCACCGGTCTGCGTTGGCAAGCTGCCTGTCCGGCATCGCACGCAACCGGCGCATCCCGTTTTTTAGTGATAGCAGTATGTTTTGAATGGATGCTACCACAGGAAACATCTTCAACGCCCGGCCTTCCTTTCACTGGATGACTACGTCGAATTACCGCTTATTTCCCCGGATTTTTCGTGCTGCAGCGCAACCTCAGACATGACCCATGGCCTGCAATGCACGCACATCGGAGATCCGGCCGCTGCTCCGGCCACATCCATTTTAGGTAATTGAGTATTGACGCTGCCAGATGCGACTTGTATAACGGGATACGCCGCCTGGCCGACCAGCCAGGTGCGGGCGACCTCACCGGCAGCGCGCCAGAGAAAGAGGCGTCCAGCGAAAGGCACCTGAGCACAAGGAGACACGCGTGGACGAGTTGGAGACCTTCCGGCAGCAAGCGCGCGCCTGGCTGGAGCAGAACTGTCCGGCCGAGATGCGGCAGCCGGTGCGCAACGAAGACGACATCTGCTGGGGCGGGCGCAGGTTCCGCTTCCAGTCCGAGGCCCAGCGACAGTGGCTTGGCCGCATGGCCGACAAGGGCTGGACCGTGCCCGAATGGCCCACGGAATACGGCGGCGCCGGCCTGGCGCGCGAGCAGGCCAAGGTGCTGCGCGAGGAAATGGCCCGGCTCGGCTGCCGCGTGCCGCTGCAGAGTTTCGGCATCTCCATGCTTGGCCCCGCCCTGCTCAGGTACGGCACCGAAGCCCAGAAGCGCGAGCACCTGCCCCGCATCGCCCGCGGCGAAATCCGCTGGTGCCAGGGCTACTCCGAGCCCAACGCCGGTTCCGACCTGGCCGCGCTGCAGACCCGCGCCGAGGACCGCGGCGATCATTTCCTGGTCAACGGCCAGAAGGTGTGGACGTCCTATGCCGACCAGGCCGACTGGATCTTCTGCCTGGTGCGCACCGATGCTGCGGCGCAAAAGCACACCGGCATCAGCTTCCTGCTGTTCGACATGGAAACGCCGGGTGTGACGACCCGGCCCATCCTGCTGATCTCCGGCAAATCCCCCTTCTGCGAGACCTTCTTCGACGACGTCGCGGTGCCGCGCGCACAGCTGGTCGGCGAGCTCAACGGCGGCTGGGAGATTGCCAAGTACCTGCTCACCCACGAGCGCGAGATGATCAGCGCCATCGGCAGCCGCGGCATGCGGCAGCCGCTTGGCGCGCATGCGGCAAAGGCCATCGGGCTGGACGCCGCCGGCCGGCTCGACGAGCCGATGCTGCGCGCACGCGTCGCACAGTTCGAGATCGACGAAGCCGCCTTTGCCGCGGCCGGCGAGCGGGTGCGCGACCTGGCCCGCCAGGGCGAGGGCATCGCGGCGTTCTCGTCGGTGCTCAAGTACTACGGCGCGGAACTGAACAAGCGCCGCTACGAGCTGCTGATGTCAATCGGCGGCAGCGACGCGCTGGAATGGGAAAGCGAGCGCAGCCAGCAGGGCGCGCTGGCACGCGCGTGGCTGCGCAGCAAGGCGAACTCGATCGAGGGCGGCACCAGCGAGGTCCAGCTCAACATCGTCGCCAAGCGCCTGCTCGGCCTGCCGGGCGCCTGAGCCCGGCCCCGTGCGCTTCCCCCCGCTGCCCCGTACCCAGACACGAGTCCGCCCATGCCCATCGTACTGAACCAGACGCAGGAAATGCTGCGCGACAGCGCCCTGACCTTCCTGCGCGAATCCGCCCCGATCTCCGCGCTGCGCATGCTGCGCGATACCCGCGACGAGACCGGCTTCTCCCGCGCCTTGTGGCAGCAGCTCGCTGAACTCGGCTTCGCCGGCGTGCTGGTGCCCGAGCAATATGGCGGCAGCGGCCTGGGCGTAGTGGAGGCCGGCGTCATCATGGAAGCGATCGGGCGCACGCTGGCGCCCTCGCCGTTCCTGTCCACCGCCGTGCTGGGCGCGGCGCTGCTCAGCCACTACGGCAGCGATGCGCAGCGCACGGCGATGCTGCCCGCCATCGCCGCCGGCCAGCACCTGACCGCGCTGGCACTGGAAGAGAGCGCCAGGCACCGGCCCACGCGCCATGCCCTGCGCGCAAGCGCCGACGGCGACGGCTTCCGCCTCGATGGCGACAAGGTCTTTGTCGTCGATGGCCACGTCGCCGACACCCTGATCGTGGCGGCGCGCACCGCCGGCGCGCGCGACGACCGCGACGGCATCACGCTCTTCCTGGTGCCCGCCGGCAGCGCCGGCCTCTCGATCGAGCGCACGGTCATGGCCGACGCCACCAATGCGGCGCGCGTGACCCTGCGCGAGGTCCGGCTGCCGGCCGCCGCTGTGCTGGGCACCCCCGGCAATGGCGCCGCCATGCTGGAGCGCGTGCTGGACGTGGGCCGCGCCGTGCTGGCATCCGAACTGCTCGGCATCGCCGACGAAACCTTCGACCGCACGCTTGCCTACCTGAAGGAGCGCCGCCAGTTCGGCCGCATCATCGGCGAGTACCAGGCGCTGCAGCACCGCGCCGCGCACCTGTTCACCGAGATCGAGATCACCCGCGCCGCCGTGCTGCAGTGCCAGCAGCGGCTCGATGCCGGCACGGACGACGCCGCCGGCCTGGTCTGCGTGGCCAAGGCGCGCGCTGGCACCACCGCGACTCTGGCCGTGCAGGAGGGCGTGCAGATGCATGGCGGCATCGGCATGACCGACGCGCTGGAGATCGGCTTCTTCATGAAGCGGGCACGCACCGCCCAGGAACTGCTCGGCGATACCAACGTCCAGTTGCAGCGCTGGGCGACGCTGCGCGGCTACTAGCCGGCGCGTCCCGCACACCGCCGCGGGACCATGGAAAACCACTAGCTTTTCCGCGCGGCAATCGGGTTGTTTTCGTTTCGAACGATCAGTATGCTGGGATCACGGCCTCGCAAGACCACCCGCAACGGTATTTCGCCACTGGCGCAATATCAAAAAATCACTCCCCCTCAGCAGCATGATCCGGTGCTGGCGGATGCAAGGGGATCGGAAGACAGGAGACGACATGTACCAAGCATCATGCAGATTCGTGTTGCCGGTATCTTCCGTTTCGGCTAGCCGCGCCAAGGCAGGGCTGCGATGAGCGCCTACGTGCTGCGCCGGCTGCTGGCGCTGATTCCCACGCTCTTGTTTGCCAGCCTGATCGTCTTCACCATCGTGCGCATGGTGCCGGGCGATGTGGTCGACCTGATGCTGAGCCAGAACGACATCAGCGCCGATACCCGTACCCGTGAAGACCTGGTCCGCGCCCTCGGCATGGACCGCCCGATGTGGCAGCAGTATGTGCACTGGGTCGGCGGCATCGTGCTGCGCGGCGACCTGGGCCAGTCGCTGTGGCAGGGCGAGCCGGTGCTGTCGATGGTGACCGCGCGCATTCCCGCCACCTTCTCGCTGGGCGTGATCGCGCTGGTGGTGGCGCTGTCGGTGGCGCTGCCGATCGGCGTGCTGTCGGCCATCCGCCAGGACAGCGCCGCCGACTATATCGCGCGCTCGTTCTCCATCCTGATGCTGGCCATCCCCAGCTTCTGGCTAGGCACCATGGTGATGGTGTTCCCGTCGGTCTGGTGGGGCTGGTCGCCCGAGGCCCGCTACGTGCCCTTCCATGAAGACCCGGTGCAGCATGTGCGCAACATGCTGATCCCCGCCATCGTGCTGGGCATGGCGCTGTCCGCCATCACCATGCGCATGACGCGCACCATGATGCTGGAGGTGCTGCGCCAGGACTATATCCGCACGGCCTGGGCCAAGGGCCTGAGCGAGCGCCTGGTGGTGCTGCGCCACGCCTTGCGCAATGCGCTGATCCCGGTGGTGACGCTGATCGGGCTGCAGGCGCCGCTGCTGATCGGCGGCGCGGTCATCATCGAGCAGATCTTCGCGCTGCCCGGCATGGGCCTGCTGCTGCTCGACGCCGTGCACCAGCGCGACTATCCGGTCATCACCGGCGTATTCCTGGTGGTGGGTGTCGCGGTGATGCTGATCAACCTGCTCGTTGACCTGAGCTACGGGCTGTTCGATCCGAAAGTGAGGCACCGCTGATGGCCAAGCCCGCCCTGCACCCCAATCCCGCCGCCCCCGCGGCCGCTGCCGCACCGGTCCGGCGCGCCGTGCCCGGCCGCGGGCTGCTCAGGCGGCTGTTCCGCGACAAGCCGCTGGGCGCCGCCGGCGCCGTCATCTGCGCCATCTTCCTGTTCTGCGGCGTGTTCGCCGACCTGCTGGCGCCGTACGGCATGAACGAGATCAGCATGCTGCAGCGGCTGCAGGCGCCCTCCTGGGCGCATCCGTTCGGCACCGACAACCTTGGCCGCGACATGCTGTCGCGCTGCCTGTACGGCGCGCAGCTGTCGGTGGTGATCGGCCTGAGCGCGGCCACGCTGGCCACGGCGATCTCGGTGCTGCTCGGCATCCTGACCGGCTACCTCGGCGGCAAGCTGGACCTGATCGTGCAGCGCATGGTCGATGCCTGGATGAGCTTCCCGGACCTCGTGATCCTGATCGTGGTGGTCTCGGTGCTGGGCCCGGGCAGCTGGCAGATCGTCTGCACGCTGGGGCTGCTGCTTGGCATCGGCGGCTCGCGCATCGTGCGCAGCGCGGTGGTCTCGGTGCGCGAGAACATGTATGTCCACGCCGCGCAGTCGATGGGCGCGTCCACCACGCGCATCCTGTGGCGCCATATCCTGCCCAATGTGCTGCCCCCGGTGATCGTGCTGTTCACCACCCGGGTCGGCACGGCAATCCTGGCGGAATCGGGCCTGTCCTTCCTGGGCCTGGGCGTGCCGCCGCCCGCGCCGACCTGGGGCGGCATGCTGTCCGGCGATGGGCGCACCTTCATGTTCCAGGGCCCCTGGCTGGCGCTGGCGCCGGGCATCTGCCTCACCATCGTGGTCTACGCGATCAACATCTACGGCGACGCCCTGCGCGACCTGCTGGACCCGCGCATGCGCGGCACACGCTAGCACCTGTCCCGAATTGCAGTCCCCTGCCGCTAGCGCGGTGGGGCACGGAATCTCCCGGCGGCGATGCCGCCGGGCCAACGGCAGTCGACCACGGAGGGCTTCGGTTTGAACACACAGGCATCCTCGATGTTGGCGGGCGTGGTGCTCGCATTGTGCGCGGCCACGGCCAACGCGCAGAGCGACGCGCCCAAATACGGCGGCACGCTGGAGATCGGCTCGGTCTACCCGACCATCTCGGCACTGTCATGGGACCTCGCCGACTGGAACTGGAAGCAGAACTACGACACCGGCCAGGTCTACGAGCAGCTGTTCGTGGCCGACCTGTCCAAGTCCAGGCGCCTCGGCGGCAAGTACAGCTTCCAGGCCGACGCGTGGCTGCCCGAGGACGCCATCCGCGGCGAACTGGCCGAAAGCTGGAAGTGGCTCGATCCGCAGACGCTGGAAGTCAGGCTGCGCAAGGGCGTCAGGTTCCCGGCCAAGCCCGGCGTGATGGAAGAGCGCGAACTGGTGGCGGACGACGTGGTCTTCAGCTACACGCGCCAGGCCGAAAGCGCGAAGAAGATCCCCACCTATTTCGACCACCTGGCCAAGGTGGAAGCGAAGGACAAGCATACGGTGCTGTTCCGCTTCAGCAAGTACAACGCCGAGTGGGACTACCGCTTCGGCTGGGGCTACTACTCCGGCATCATGCCGAAGGAGGTGGCCACCGCCGGCGCCGGCAACTGGAAGCACGTCAATGGCAGCGGCCCGTTCCAGCTGACCCAGTTCGTGCAGGGCAACGCCAGCACCTATACGCGCAACGCCTTGTACTGGGATACCGAGAAGGTGGGCAGCAAGGATTTCAAGCTGCCCTTCGTCGACAAGATGGTACTGCGCACCATCAAGGATGAAGCCACGCGCAACACCATGCTGCGCACGGGCAAGCTCGACGTCATGGAAGGCATACGCTGGACCTCGGTGGAAGAGCTGAAGAAGAGCGCGCCGCAGCTGCAGTGGTCGCGCTGGCTGTCCTTCACCGGGCAATACCTGGCCATGCGCGTGGACACCAAGCCCTTCAACGATATCCGCGTGCGCCGCGCGCTCAACATGGCGGTCAACAAGCAGGAGATCGTCAAGCAGTACTACGGCGGCAACGCGGAGCTGTTTGCCTATCCGCAGCACCCGGACTACGAGGGCTACTTCGAGCCGCTCAGCGCCATGCCTGAGAACGTGAAGGAGCTCTTCACCTACAACCCCGACAAGGCCCGCAAGCTGCTGGCCGAGGCCGGCTACCCCAAGGGCTTCAAGTTCAAGGTGCAGGTATGCGCCTGCGCGCCGGACCATATGGAGCTGCTGCCGCTGATTGCCGCGTACCTGGAACAGGTCAATGTGCGCATCGAGATCCAGCCGATGGAGTACGGCGCATTCCTGTCCGCGATGACGACGCGGACCAATGCGCCCGGCTACATGATGGCCAACGGCCATACCAATCCCACCACCACGATCCGCAAGAGCTTCGTGCCGGGACAGGTATGGAACGCCGCGCAGTGGGGCAACGACGCTTACACGAAGCGGGTCGAAGCCGCCTTTGAGCTGCGCGATCTCGGCAAGCGGCAGGAAGCGCTGCGCGGGCTGACGCGCGACATCCTGGCCGAGGCGCCTTATATCTGGCTGCCCACGCCCTACATGTACACCGCCTGGTGGCCATGGGTGCGCAACTACGGCGGCGAGCTGCGCGCGGGCGCGGTGCGGCCCGGGCCGATCTATGCACGCATGTGGATCGACCAGGACATGAAGAAGAAGCTTGGCTTCTGAGCCGCGCCACCCGAGGAGACACGCATGACGCAGCCTATCCTGCAGGTCAGGGACCTCACCACGCGCTTTCGCACCGATCGCGGCGTGGTGACCGCGGTCGACCAGGTCTCGTTCGACGTGGCCCCGGGCGAGACCCTGGCCATCGTCGGTGAATCCGGCTCGGGCAAGAGTGTGACGGCGCTGTCGATACTGGGCCTGATCCCCGCCCCGGGCGGTTCGATCGACTCCGGCGAGATCGTGTTCGAGGGCCAGGACTTGCTCAGGCTCGGCCCCCGCGGCATGCGTGCCATCCGCGGCAACCGGATCGCGATGATCTTCCAGGAGCCGATGTCGTCGATGAACCCGGCGCTCACCATCGGCAAGCAGATTGCCGAGCCCATCCACCTGCATCGCGGCCTGCCCTGGAAGACCGCGCTGGGGATGGCCGGCGAGCTGCTCGGCAAGGTCCAGATCCCCGAGCCCCAGGGCCGGCTTTCAGCCTATCCGCACCAGTTTTCGGGCGGCATGCGGCAGCGCGCGATGATTGCCATGGCGCTGGCCTGCGAGCCGCGGCTGATCATCGCCGACGAGCCCACCACCGCGCTCGACGTCACCGTGCAGGCCCAGATCCTGGACCTGCTGAAGGACCTGGCCGAGCGCATGGGCACGGCACTGATCCTGATCACGCATGACCTGGGCGTGGTGGCGCGCTATGCCGACCGGGTTGCCGTGATGTACGGCGGCAGGCTGGTGGAAACCGCCTCCGCCGAGGCCCTGTACCGGCAGCCCGCCCACCCCTACACACGCGGGCTGATGGCCTCCGTGCCGCGCATTGACGGCGACACCCGGGAGCCGCTGGTTCCCATCGAAGGCCAGCCGCCCGACCTGACTGCGCTGGGCCCGGGCTGCGCCTTCCTGCCGCGCTGCAAGCAGGCGATCGACCAGTGCCGCAGCGCCCGGCCGCCGTTGCTCGGCGTGCCGGACGCGGCCACGCGGCAGCTTTCCGACCAACATTTCAAGGCGTGCTTCCTCCATGAACTCCATTGAAGCGATAGCGGAGCCGGCAACGGGCAACGGCGGTGTGCAGGCGGGCATGCAGCATGACGTGCGGGCCGACGTGCAGAGTGGCGATGAGATCCTGCGCATCGACGACCTCAAGGTGCATTTCCCGGTCACGCGCGGCGTGCTGCTCAAGCGCCGGGTGGGCTCGGTCAGGGCGGTCGACGGCGTGTCATTCACGCTGCGCCGTGGCGAGACCCTGGGCCTGGTCGGCGAAAGCGGCTGCGGCAAGTCCACCACCGGGCTTGCCATCCTCAAGATGCTGGCCGCCAGCGCCGGACGCATCGCCTTCCGCGGCGCCGACCTGGCCAGCTTCACGCGGGCGCAGGAGCAGCAATTCCGGCGCAGCGTGCAGATGGTCTACCAGGATCCCTTCGGCTCCCTGAACCCGCGCATGAGGGTCAGCGACATCATCAGCGAACCGCTGGAGGTGCATGATTTCCCCGGCGGTCGCAGCGCCCGCCGCGCGCGCGTGGCGGAGTTGCTGGACATGGTCGGGCTGCTGCCCTATATGGCGGACCGCTACCCGCACGAGTTCTCCGGCGGGCAGCGCCAGCGCATCGGCATCGCCCGCGCGCTGGCGCTCGGGCCCAGCGTCATCGTCTGCGATGAGCCGGTGTCGGCGCTCGACGTGTCGATCCAGGCGCAGGTGGTCAACGTGCTGATGTCGCTGCAGCGGCGGCTTGGCCTGTCCTACCTGTTCATCGCGCACGACCTGGCCGTGGTGCGGCATATCAGCGACCGCATCGCGGTGATGTACCTGGGCCGCATCGTCGAGATCGCGAGCCGCGAGGCGCTCTACGCCCGCCCCCGCCATCCCTACACCCAGGCGCTGCTGTCGGCGGTGCCGGTGGCCAGCGTGGAAGGCGAGCGCAGCCGCAAGCGCATCGTGCTGCAGGGCGAGGTGCCGAGCCCGATGAATCCGCCGTCGGGATGCCGCTTCCATACCCGCTGCCCGGTGGCGATGGCGCGTTGCCGCAGCGAAGACCCGGCGCTGCAGGCGCAGCCGGATGGCCAGATGGTGGCCTGCCACCTCTACACTTGAGCGTGTGCTAGCGCTCAGGGCTCCGAGAGGATCCCCATCAGCAACGGCCGCACGAACAGGTCAGCGGCGTTGTCCGCATGGGCATCGCGCACCCAGCGGGACAACTCCACCGCGGCATTGATCATGCCGTTGACCTGCAGCGCGGCAATGGACTGGTCCAGTGCCCGGATCGAGCCATCCTGCATGCCCAGCACCAGGAAGCGCACGATCCGCGCCGACAGCCGGCTCATGGTCAGCATCTTCTCCTTGCGCATGTCCTCGGGCAGCGCGCCATAGATGGTCAGGCGCAGCAGCGGCCCCTGGCTGGAGAACTGGTATTGCACCAGCGCCCGCGACACCGCGCACAGCTTGTCCCAGCCAGTGCCCGGGCCGTTCTCCACCAGCGTCTGGGTATTGCGGATCACTGCAAACATGCGGTCGACGCAGGCCGAGATCAGGTCGTCCTTGTTCTCGTTGTGGTGATAGAACGCGCCCTTGGTCAGGTTCAGCCGCGCCGAGATGCGGTCGGCCGACGCGCCGCGATAGCCCTGCTCGTTGAGCAGCTCGGTCGCGGCGCGCAGGAACGCCTCCTGCGTGGTCTCGGGCCTGTCCGGCGCAGGCAGCAGCGCGGATACGTCCATCTGCGCATGCCAGCGGGCCGACGGCGCGGCAATGCCGTGCAGCAGCACGTCGACCACGGTCTGCGCCACCTTCGGATAGTCCTCGGGCTCATAGCGCTCCACCCACGACATCGCGCCGGTCGCCAGCGACAGCAGCAGGTGAGCGCGCGCGCTCAGCGCACTGCGCTGCGCCGGATCGGCCGGCGGGCGCTCGCGCAGCAGCTGGCGGATGCGGCGGAACATGTCGGTGTAGGCGTCGAATGCGATATCGGCATGGCTGTCCGGCAGCGCCCGGATCTCGCGAAAACTCATCAGTTCAGGCCGCTCGCCGGTGGCGGTGCGCGCCAGGCGCTCGAAGAACAGCGCGATGAAGGCCTTTACCCGTTCGCGCGGCGCCGGCTGCTGCTGGGCCGCACTAGCGATGTCCACCATCTCGCCGATGGCGCGCAGCAGGCACGCCACCACCAGGTCTTCCTTCTTGCGGTAGTAGTACGTGATGCTGTTGGTGCTCAGGCCCACGTCCTCCGCCACATCCGACAAGGTGGTGCCCCGTACGCCCTGGTGGTTGAAGCGCCGCGCGGCGGCGTCCAGGATGGCCTCGCGCTTTTCGACATAGCGGCGGGTCAGGCGGGCTTGCGCGGGGTCCTTGGACATGGCTGGGGGATGTGGTCGCGCAATATTGCGAGTGGACGTGGTGAGGCGGCACAGTGCCTGCGCGGATTATAGCGGGCGCCCCGCTCCCTGCGCGCCAATGCAAAAGCCCGCCAGTGACGGCGGGCTCGTGCTTGCTGCTTGCCGGCGTCAGTTCACCCGCCGGTTCATCCCTTCCCAGAACGGCTCGCGCAGCTTGCGCCGCAGCAGCTTGCCCGATGGGTTGCGCGGCAACGCCTCGACAAACTCGATGCTCTTGGGCACCTTGAAGCCCGCCAGCCGCTGGCGCGTCCACGCGATGATGCCGGCCTGGTCCGGCACCTGTCCCGGCTTGAGCACGACGATGGCCTTGACCGCCTCGCCCCACTTCTCGTCCGGCACACCAACCACCGCCACGTCGGCCACCTGCGGGTGGCCGTAGATCGCGCTTTCGACCTCGGCCGGATAGACGTTCTCGCCGCCGCTGATGATCATGTCCTTGACGCGGTCATGGATGTACAGGTAGCCCTCGGCATCCAAGTAGCCCGCGTCGCCGGTGCGCAGCCAGCCTTCGGCGTCGATGGTGCGCGCGGTCTCTTCGGGCTGCTTCCAGTAGCCAGCCATGTTGTGCTGCGAGCGCACCACGAGCTCGCCGACCTCGCCGGGCGCGAGCTGGCGGCCTTCATAGTCGACCACCTTGATCTCCACGCCAGGCAGCGGCTTGCCCGCGGCACGCATGCGCGGCACTTCCTCGGTGGTGTGGTCCTCGGGCGGCAGCGCCACGATGGTGCCGGTGGTCTCGGTCATGCCGTACTGCTGCACGAAGCCGCAGCCGAACACCTCGATGCCCTCGCGCAGCAGCGCCGCGGGAATCGGCGCGGCGCCGTACAGCAGGTACTTCAGGCGCGAGTAGTCCACCTGGCGCGCGCGCGGGTCGCGCAGCACGATCTGCATCGCGGCCGGCACCAGGAACAGCTTGCTGATGCGTTCCTTCTCGATAAAGTCGAGCACCGC
Organism: Cupriavidus necator; assembly: GCF_016127575.1. Taxonomy (NCBI): domain Bacteria; kingdom Pseudomonadati; phylum Pseudomonadota; class Betaproteobacteria; order Burkholderiales; family Burkholderiaceae; genus Cupriavidus; species Cupriavidus necator. Next base: position 729,975 of record NZ_CP066019.1, on the reverse strand, counting down.
GCGCGGATCGAACTCGCGCGCGACCACGCCCTTGGCACCGGACAGCAGGTTGCGCAGGCCCCAGCCGGAGCCGCCGATATGCGCCACCGGCATCGCCACCAGCGAAACATCGTCGGCGACCCAGTGCGACCAGAGCAGGTTCTCGCGCTCGCTCACTTCGGTGCCGATGGTCAGGTTGCGGTGCGTGAGCATCGCGCCCTTGGGCCGGCCGGTGGTGCCGGATGTGTACAGCTGCAGCAGCACGTCATGCGCGGCTGGCTGGTGCGCGGGCGGCGTGTCCGGCTGCGCGTCGCGCCAGTCGGTGTAGCACTGCCACTCGCCTTGCCCGGCGCACGGCTCCATCACCACCACCTTGCGCACCATCGGCAGCGCGGGCAGCAGGTTCCGGACCATTGCCGCCGATTCCGCCCCGACGAAGAGCACCACGGCATCGCAATGGCCGAGGATGAATTCCACCTCGGGCGGCGCCAGGCGCCAGCTGGCCGGCGTCATCACCGCGCCGATCTTGGACGCGCCAAGCAGCAGCTCGAAATAGTGGTCGCTGTTCTTGCCGATATAGCCAATGCGCTCGCCGACCCCGGCGCCTTCAGCCAGCAGGGCTTGGGCCACGCGATTGGTGTTCCGCTCGAACCCGGCATAGGTGGTCTGCCGGCCTTCGAACGCATACGCCACCGCCTCGGGCCGCAGGCGCGCGAAGTGGCGTACCGCGTGGGGCAGTGTCGTCAGATAGCTGAAGTCCATCCGCGTCTCCTGATTTTGATAGTGTCCGGACCAGCGGTGCGCGGGGCCCGGACACGACGATGTGCTGGCGCTACGCTCAGCGCGGCGCCATGCGGATGGCGCCGTCGAGGCGCACCGACTCGCCGTTGAAATAGCCGTTGCGGCACATCTCGACGGCCAGCGAGGCGAACTCTTCCGGCTGCCCCAGGCGCTTGGGGAACGGCACCGAAGCCGCCAGCGCGGCCTTGACGTTCTCTGCCGCGCCCTGCAGCAGCGGGGTATTGAAGATGCCCGGCAGGATGGTGTTGACGCGGATGCCTTCGCCCGCCAGGTCGCGCGCGATCGGCAGCGTCATGCCGACCACGCCGGCCTTCGATGCCGAGTACGCGGCCTGGCCCATCTGGCCGTCCTGCGCCGCCACCGACGCGGTATTGATGATCACGCCGCGCTCGCCGCCGGCGCTGTCCAGCGTCAGCATGCCCGCGGCCGAGCGCGCGATGCAGCGGAAGGTGCCGATCAGGTTGATCTGGATGATGCGCTCGAAGGCATCGGTCGGGAAATGCTTGATCTGGTCCGGCGCTTCCTTGGAACGCGAGGCGGTCTTGATGGCGTTGCCGGTGCCGGCGCAGTTGACCAGGATGCGTTCCTGGCCGATGGCGGCGCGCGCCCTGGCAAAGCCGGCCTCGACCTCGGCCTCTGAGGTGACGTTGACCTGGCAGAACACGCCGCCCAGTTCACGCGCCAGCGCTTCGCCCTTCTCCACGTTGAGGTCGAACAGCGCCACGCGCACGCCCTGCGCTGCCAGCGCACGTGCCGTCGCCGCGCCCAGGCCCGAAGCGCCCCCCGTCACCACTGCCGATACCGATGCATTGAGTTCCATATGTCTTTCCCTTGTCTCTTGTTCCTGGCCCGGCCGGATCCAGCGCGGCCCCGCGGTCTGATAAAGCCGGCAGGCGCAAGAATCGCCTGTACCGGAGTGGGGTCGAGATTCGTGGATCGGCCGTTGCCACGCATCGTCCGAAGCGACGAATGAGGATGGCGCGGGCCTGCGGCGCGCTCCGGCACCCGGCGCGACCGATGCGCTACAGTGACGCGATCGACGGCCATTCCGGCGCCGCCCGGCACCGGCAACCGACTACGAACCATGCACAAACCCGAACACCACGCCCCCACCCCTGCGCACCGCTGGCATGCCGCCTTGCAGCCGGTGCTGCGTGCGCTCGCCATGCTGGCCGCGCTGTTGACGCTGCTGTGCGCCATCCCGGCGCACGCCACCCCGGCCGGCTCCCTCGCGGCACTGCTGGGCAAGGCGGAGAAACCCGCGGCGCCGGCCAGCGCACCCGCCGCCAGCGTGCCGCTGGCGCAGTCGCTGGACCAGGTGATCGCCACGCTGCAGAACGACGGCGAGCGGCGCGCCCTGGTGGGCCAGCTGCAAACCATGCGCCAGGGGCTGGGTGCCTCCGGGGCCGCGCCCGCCTCCGCCGCGGCAGCCCCGGCCGGCGCCTCCGCGCCCGGCCTGATCGGTGCCGTCGCTGAAGTGCTGGACGAAGTCGATTCCCATCTGCGCGAGGATCGCGGCCCGTGGCAGTTCTGGCGCTGGCGCACGCGCTTCGCGGGCGAGGAATGGCACGCCGCGCTCAGCCACAACGGCACCGGCACGACGCTGGCCTCGCTGCGTGAATTCGCGCTGGTGCTGACAGTCTGGGCGGTGAGCGGCGGGGCCTTGTGGGAGATCGGCCACCGCATCCGGCGCCGGCGCGCGGGCAAACCCACGCGCGCCGAGCGCGGCAAGCTGCCCGAGCTGCCATCGTGGGTCGACGTCGGCGTCTTCATGCTGCGCCATATCGGGCCGTGGGTGGTGGCATTCGGGCTGACGTTGCTGCTGGCCCAACACATGTTTGCCCAATCGCCAGCCAGCGTCGCCGCCGTGCTGGTGGCGTATGCGATCGTGGCCGGTGCGATCGCGGCAGCGGTGTGCCAGGTCATCTTCACGCTGTTCCGCACCGCGCACCGGCAGCTGGCGGTGCGGCAACTGCTGGCGCACTCACCGTGGCTGCTGTTCTGCACAGGGGCGCTGGCAGCACTGGGCGACGGCGCCACCGACAGCCGCGTGATCGCCGTGCTCGGCACCAACCTGTGCGCGCTGGTGGCCACCGTGGCCAATATCGCCGCGGCACTGGGCATCGGCGCGTTCGCGCTGTGTTTCCGCCGGCAGATCGGCCAGCTGATCGGGCAGCGGCCGCTGGCCTTCCGCCAGGCCCGCCCGGCCGTGACCGACCTGCTGCGGCTGGCCGGCCAGGCCTGGCACCTGCCGGTGCTGGCGGTGGTGGTGGCATCGGTGGTCGGCACCATCCTGGCCACCGGCAATGCGGATGTGTTCCTGCGCCGCACGGTGGCATCGGTGGCGCTGTTCCTCGCCGGGCTGCTGCTGACGATGGTGGTGGGGCACTCGCCCAAGGCCACCGCGCGCGCGCCGCGCATCCGCGACCGCCGCCGCTCGGCCTACCTGCAGCGCTTCGGGCGCTTTGCGCTGGCGCTGGTGCGCGTGCTGATCTGGGCGGTCTTCATCGAGATGGTGATGCGCGTCTGGGGCACGTCGCTGGTGCGCCTGGCCGAGTCGTCCGCCGCGGGCCGCCATCTCACCGAGACGGTCTTCAGCGTCACCAGCACCGTGCTGCTGGCCTGGCTGGTCTGGCTGCTGATCGACACCGCCATCATGCAATCACTGTCGCCGGCGCACGGGCGCGGCGCGCAGCCCAGCCTGCGGGCCAAGACCATCCTGCCGCTGGTGCGCAACGCCTCGTTCATCGGCCTGCTGGTGATCACGGTGATCGCGGTGCTGGCCAACCTGGGCGTCAATGTGACGCCGCTGCTGGCCGGCGCGGGCGTGGTCGGCCTGGCCATCGGCTTCGGCGCGCAAAGCCTGGTGCAGGACCTGATCACGGGGCTGTTCATCGTGGTCGAGGACTCCATCGCCATCGGCGACTCGATCGAGCTGCCGGACCACGCCGGCGTGGTCGAAGCCATGACCATCCGCACGGTCAAGCTGCGCGACGGCCGCGGCGCGCTGCACACGCTGCCGTACAGCCAGATCAAGGCAGTCAAGAACCTGTCGCGCGGCTATGGCTACGCGGTGTTCAACATCGGCATCACCTACCAGAGCGACCTGGACCAGGCGCTGGAGCTGATCCGCACCACCGGCGCCGAACTGGCGCGTGACCATCGCTACGCGCGCAACCTGATGTCGGGGCTGGACGTCCTGGGGCTGGACCGGTTCGACCCGAACGGCCCGGTGGTGATGGCACAGTTCAAGACCCGGCCGCTGATGCAGGCCGAGATCACGCGCGCCTTCAATGCGCGGCTCAAGCGCAATTTCGACGCCAACGACATCCGCATGGCATCGCCGAGCCTGACGATCCAGGTGGATGGCGGCGCGGCGCAACTGCTGGATCCGGAAACCGCCAACGAAAAAGCCACCCAACGGGCGGCTGATCCGACAATTCAGGGACAGTAGCAACGCGGTTGGCGCGGGCGTTCCCCTTCACGACGGAGGCGGCGCCTGCCACGGATTGAGCACCTGCAGCCCGGCCGCTTCAAAGGGCGACACGTCCCGTGTCGCGACCATCATGCCGTTGGCCGCGGCAATCGCGGCGATGTAGCCATCCGGCGCGGGAAGGCCGCGGCCACGGCTTCTGGCGGCAACGGCGAGTTCCGCATAGTGCCGGGCCGCATTCGTGTCGAACGGCAAGATGCGCCCTTCGAACAGCGTCACCAGGCCGTCCAGCGCAGCGGCCAGCATGGCGCGGCGCCTGTCCGCCGGCAGCGCGCCGATGCCGAACAGCAGTTCGGCCAGCGTCACACTGGACAGGTACAAGGTCTCGGCGGCCTGGTCGTTGAGCCAGCCGCGCACGGCATCGGCCGGTTCCGGCTTCATGGCCTCGGAAATAACGTTGGTATCCAGGACGATCATTCAAACCTCACCGGCTCGGCCGCTGCCTTGTCCTTGCCCTGCCCGATCGCTTCAACGTCCGCATTCGACAGGCCGATCTCGCGGCCAAGCATCGCCAGCGCATCGCCCAGGCGCACGCGCTTCTGCGGCATCACCGCGCTGGCCAGGATCTGACGCACCTCAGCCTCGGTACTGCGTCCGTTCCGGGCGGCACGGACCCGCAGCGCACGATGCACGTCGTCGGGCACATTTCTAACGGTCAGGATCGGCATGATTGCCCTCATTAATGCAGTCAATGACTGCATTATTATGCCAACGCTGTCACCCAAGCAAGTACTGTGCTCTTGCTGCGTTGAACCTGTGGCACAAGCGCCAACAGAATCGTGGCGCATGTGGAACGTCGCGCACTATTTCAGTGCTGAAAATTCCTTTTTTTCCGGGGCGCTACCATCGCGCTGCGGCATGATCACGTCCCTGCCTGGCCTGGCGGGGAGTTACGCCGTGCAATCCGTATTTTCCCCCCCGATACGGGGGATAAAACAAACAACATTGTTTGGCATGATTGCGTTACGGCGGACATGACGGGACAATGCGCGCCGCCAGCAGCATCCGTATCGGCGCAGATGCAGAACGCCAGAACGGAACCGATAACACAAAAAGATGTAGCCACTTGCCGTGGCACAGAGCAATAGGCGTTTGCCACCGGGGGGATCTGAACATGGGCGAACACCCGACTACGGACGAGGACTTCCATCGTCTGGTCGACTCAATCTACGAGTCCGCGCTGGACGTTGCGGCCATGCCCGCCGCCCTCGACCTCTTTTCCCGATACACCTGCACAGGCAGCCCGCGTTACCTGATCTGGGACAAGCTGGCCGGCCACGCCCGCCTTGGCGTGACCCCGCACGGCTGCTTCACCAGCGGCGCCAGCATGCCCGACTGGCTGCCCGGTCCGCTCGACCTGCCCCATGCGGGCGCTTGCTGCGCCCCCAATGACGCCCCCGCGCTGGCCTGCGACGGTGCCGCCGCGCTGGTGGCCTCGCACCATGGCGGCATGGCGGATGCGGCCACGGCTGCGCTGGCCTGCAGCGGACTGGAACAAGGCATCCGCCTGATCGAGAACGCCGAGGTTTGCGTGCTGATGAGCGGCACCAGCGCGGGCAGCATCAGCGTGGGCCAGCGCGAGCGGCGCCTGGCCCACGTGATGCCGCACTGGGTGCGCGCGGCACGGATGCAGCAGCGCAACTTCGAGCTGAGCGGACTGGCCAGCCTGGGACTGGCCGGGCTGGATACGCTGGACTTCGGCGTGATGGTGCTGCAGGCCGACCTGCGCGTGCGCTATGCCAACAGCTGGGCCGAGGCGCTGGTGCAGGCCGACGGCCACCTGTCGCTGCAGGGCGGCGTGCTGCGCGCCCACAGCGAGACCCTGCAGGCGGTGCTGCGCAAGCTGCTTGACGGTGCCATGCGCGCGCGCGGCACTGAGGCGGCCTCCGGCTCGTGGATGCACATCACCTCCGGCGGACAGCCGGTGCCGATCATCGTCACGCCGCTGGTGTCGCGCCAGCCGGTGGAGGGCCCGTGGCAGCTGCCGGCCGCGATGATGCTGTTCGGCAACTCGGAATCGCGCTCGGTGCTGGATGCCGGCGTGCTGACCTCGCTGTTCGGGCTGTCGCGCAAGGAGAGCATTATCGCGGTCCGCCTGGCTGCCGGCGAAACCCTCAACGAGATTGCCGAGCGCGAATTTCTCTCTCCCCACACCGTGCGCGTGCATATCCGCGACACGCTGCGCAAGACCGGCACGCATCGCCAGTCAGAGCTGGTGCGGCTGCTGCACCTGCTGCCGGGCGTGAACCTGGAGCGCGCCAGCGTGACCCCGGCTGTGCGGCCGCGCGCGCCGCGCCCGCGCGCCGCCTGAGGCGCCGCACCACCCCGCATCAGTTCACTGCCGCCTGCGCCGCCGCCAGGAAGCGCTGCACCTGGCGGTCGCCGTCATCGGGCCGCGCCGCCAGCGCAATGCCGATGCGCCCGGCCGGCCGCGGGCTGGACAATGGCAGGAAGCGCACGCGCCGGTTGGCGTAGCGCGCCGCCACGCTCGGCACCAGGGCCACGCCAAGCCCGCTCTCGACCAGGCTGACCTGGGTCTGCACCTGCACCGCCTCCTGCGTGACACGCGGCACAAAGCCCGCCTGCTGGCACAGCAGCATTGCCACCGCGTGCAGGTTGGGCACCTGCGCCGCCGGATACATGATGAAGGGCTCGTCCGCAAGCGCGCGCAGCGGGATGGCGTCTGCGCCTGCCAGCGGACTGTCAGCCGGGACTGCCGCGACAAAGACGTCGTTTTCCAGCGGCGTCAGCGAATAGTTGCCGGTGTTCAGGATCGGAAAGCGCACCAGGCCGGCGTCGATCTGGTGCTTTTCCAGGCGGTCCAGGATCGCGGCGGTGGTGGATTCATGCAGGATCAGCTCGATGCCGGGATGCGCCGCGCGGAACGCCGGGATCAGCTTGGGCAGCAGCGCATACGTCGCCGAGCCGATAAAGCCGATGCGCAGCGCGCCGCGCTCGCCCTGCCCCGCGGCGATCGCGGCGGCACGTGCCTGCTGCGCATGGAACAGTGCACGGCGCGCATCGTGCAGCGCAGCCTCGCCCGCCTGCGTCAGCCTCACCCCGCGCGAGGTGCGCACGAACAGCGCCGTGCCAAGCTGGTCCTCGAGCTTGCGGATGGAAATGGAAAGCGGCGGCTGCGCCATGTGCAGGCGTTCAGCGGCGCGGTGGAAGTTGCCCGTCTCGGCCAGGGCGACGAACTGCTGCAGCTGGCGGAAGTCCATGGCTCGTTAATATCCTGTGAATATCGATTTCTAAAAAACTAATATTAGACCAAGCCTCGCCTGCTGATCTACCCTGTGCCCCACAGTCAACAAGATCGGAGACAACATGCTGCCGCTTGCAGGCATCCGCGTGGTCGACCTGTCCACCGTGGTGATGGGGCCGTATGCCAGCCAGTGGCTGGCCGACCTTGGCGCCGAGGTGATCAAGGTCGAGCCGCCCGAAGGCGATTCCACGCGCCGCACCGGCCCCGCCGCCGAGCCCGGCATGGCGGCCATTTTCCTGGGCGTGAACCGCAGCAAGCGCAGCGTGGTGCTGGACCTGAAGCAGCCGGCCGCGCAGGCCGCGCTGGACCGCGTGCTGGCCGGCGCCGACGTGCTGATGCACAGCATGCGCCCGCAAAAGCTGGCCGCACTGGGGCTGGCACCCGACGACGTGCGGGCGCGCCACCCGGAGCTGGTCTTTGTCAGCCTGCTCGGCTTTGCCGAGGAAGGCCCCTATGGCGGCCGCCCGGCGTACGACGACATCATCCAGGGCCTGTCGGGCAATGCCGCGCTGATGGCGGCGCAAACCGGCGACAGCCGCTACTTCCCTACCATCGCCGCGGACAAGACCAGCGGGCTGGTGGCCGCGCTGTCGGTCTGCGCGGCGCTGGCCGGGCGCGCGCGGCGCAATGCCGATGGCGGCAGCGGCCACGGCACGCTGGTCGAAGTGCCGATGTTCGAATCCATGGTCGCCTTCAACCTGGTCGAGCACTTCTACGGCCGCCATTTCGAGCCGCCGCGCGGCCCCAGCGGCTATCCGCGCGTGCTGGCACCGCTGCGCCGCCCGTACCGCAGCGCCGACGGCTATGTCTGCATGATGCCGTACACCGACGCGCACTGGTGCGACTTCTTCCACGCCGCCGGGCGCCCCGAGCTGGCCGCCGATGCGCGCTTTGCCGACATCGCGGCACGCACGCGGCATATCGAGACGCTGTACGAGCTCACCGGCGAAATCGTGCACGGACAGACCACCGCGCACTGGGTTGACCTGTGCGAACGCCTGCAGATCCCGGTGGCGCGCATCAATGAACTCGACGACCTGCCGGCCGATCCGCACCTGGCCGCCACTGGCTTCTTCGAAACCGTCGAAGACCCGGCCATGGGCACGCTGCGTTTTCCCGGCGCGCCGGTGCGTTTCGACAGCCAGCGCGCGCCGCTGGGCATCCCGCCGCGGCTGGGCGAGCACACCGCGAGCGTGCTGGCCCAGGCGGGACTGTCCGCAGAAGCGATCGCGCAATTGCAACTAAGCGGTGCCGCACGCTGCGCACCCGCCAAGGAGACACCATGAAGCATGCAGAACTGCCCCGCCTCGGCCAGGGCTTCTACTGGCAGGACCTGCAGGAGGGCCAGGCCTTCCGCACCTTCGCCCGTACCGTGACCGAGACCGACCTGGTCAATTTCATCTCCGTCACCGGCATGGTCGAGGCCATCTTCATCGAAGCCGGCTATGACGGTGGCGCCATCCAGGGCCGGCCGGTGCCGGCGGCGCTGACCTACACGCTGATCGAGGGCTTCATCCTGCAGACCATGATCCAGGGCACCGGGCTGGCCATGCTGGAACTCACGCAGCAGATCCACGCCCCGGTGGTGGTGGGCGACACCATCCACGCCACCGTGACCGTGACCGGCATCCGCCCCACTTCGCGCAACGGCCGGGCGGTGGTGGATTCGCGCATCGAGGTGTTCAACCAGCGCGGGGAGCAGGTCATGACCTACACCGCGCGCCGGTTGCTGGCGGGACGCTGAACCCACGGCGGCATCCGCCGCGTGGCTGCATGGATGGAGGAGACAAGCACATGAAGGCAAAGACTTTCATCACGACACTGGCTGCCGCGGCAGCCATCGTATTGCCGGCGATGCTGGCGCAGCCGGCGGCGGCGGCCGATGCCGCCTACCCGTCGCACCCGATCCGCATGGTGGTGCCGTTCCCGCCGGGCGGCCCGACCGACCTGGTGTCGCGCGTGATCGCACGGCGCATGAGCGAGACGCTCGGCCAGCAGGTGCTGGTCGACAACCGGCCCGGCGCCAACGGCAATATCGGCGCGGAGATCGTCGCCAAGGCGCCGGCCGACGGCTATACGGTGCTGTACAACACCTCGTCGATCGCGCTGAGCCCGGCGCTCTACCGCAAGCTCAGCTACGACGTGAAACGCGATTTCGCGCCGGTGGCGCTGACGGCAATGGTGCCGCTGGTGCTGGAGGTCAACGCGCAGCTGCCGGTACAGAACGTGAAAGAGTTCATCCAGTACCTGAAGGCCAACCCCGACAAGCTCACCTACGGCTCGGCCGGCAACGGCAACGTGACGCACCTGGCGGCCTTCATGTTCCTGCAGGCCAACGGTCTGTCGGCAGTGCATGCGCCCTACAAGGGCAGCGCGCCGGCACTGACCGACCTGGCCAGCGGACAGGTGCAGTTCATGGCCGACACCATCAATTCATCGCTGCCCTTCATCCGCGACAAGCGCATGCGCGCGCTGGCCGTCACCAGCACCACGCGCAGCGCCCAGTTGCCGGACGTGCCCACCCTTGCCGAAACCGTGCAGCCGGGCTTCGAGGTCGGCGCCTGGCAGGGCATGATGGTGCCGGCCAGGACACCGGCCGAGATCGTGCGCAAGCTCAATGCCGCCGCCACCAAGGCGCTGGCCCACCCCGAGACGCGCGCAAGCCTGGCCGCGCAGGGGGCGGAGCCGCGCGGATCGACCCCGGAGGCCTACGCCGCCTACCTCAGCGCGGAAATGACGCGCTGGCAGAAGGTCGTGAAGGATTCAGGCGCGACGCTGGACTGAGACCGCTGGCACCAGCCAATACCAGACACAGGATTTCACCGTGACCGCATTGCTTTCCACTTTCGGCCTGACCTCCCTGCCGCCGCACGCCGTGGCGTTCCGCGGCGAGGTGCGGGCCTTTCTCGATGAACACCTGCCCGCGCTGCCGCCGGAAACGCGCGCGCGCTCGTGGATGGGCTTTGACGCCGCCTTCAGCCGGGCGCTGGCCGCGCGCGGCTGGGTCGGCATCACACTGCCGGCGCAGTTCGGCGGTGCGGGCCTGGACCCGTTTTCGCGTTTCGTGCTGGTGGAAGAACTGCTGGCCTGCGGCGCGCCGGTGTCGGCGCACTGGATCGCCGACCGCCAGAGCGGCCCGCTGATCCTGCGCTACGGTAACGACGCGCAGAAGGCGCGCTACCTGCCCGCGATCAGCCGCGGCGAGGCCTTCTTCTGCATCGGCATGAGCGAGCCCAACTCCGGCTCGGACCTGGCCAGCGTGGCCACGCGCGCGGTGCGCCAGGCGGACGGCAGCTGGCGCCTGAACGGCCGCAAGATCTGGACTACCAATGCCGACCGCTGCCACTTCATGATCGCGCTGGTGCGCACCTCGGGCATGCCGCAGGACCGGCAGGCCGGACTGTCGCAGTTCATCGTCGATCTGCACGCACCGGGCGTGACGGTGCGGCCGATCCACGACCTGGCGGGCGACGCGCACTTCTCCGAAGTCACCTTCGACGACGCGGCGCTGGCCCCGGACGCGCTGGTCGGCCAGGAAGGCAGCGGCTGGGAGCAGGTCAACGCCGAGCTGGCGTTCGAGCGCAGCGGCCCGGAGCGCCTCTACTCCAGCGTGGTGCTGCTCGACACCTGGCTCGACGCCATGCGCCGGCTGCCGCCGGCACGCCGCGACACGGTGACCGCGGGCCGGCTCGCCGGCCACCTGGCGGTGCTGCGCGCCATGTCGCTGGCCGTCACGTCGCGGCTGGCCGCCGGTGAAAGCCCGGTGGTGGAGGCCGCGCTGGTGAAGGACCTGGGCACGACCTTCGAGCAGTCGATCCCCGCGCTGGTGGAAGCCGCGCTCGGTGATGAACCCGCCCTGGCGGCCGATGGGGCGCTGTACCGCACCCTGGCCTATGTCACGCAGATCGCGCCGTCGTACTCGCTGCGCGGCGGCACCCGCGAAATCCTGCGCGGCATGATCGCGCGCGGGCTCGGCCTGCGCTGAATCCGCCCCCGTCGACCGCCATCCTGAACGAGATACCCCATGCATAACGCCTATTCCGACGCCCTCGACGCGCTGCTGCGCGACTGCTGCCCACCCGCCACCGTGCGCGCGCTGGAACAGCAGGCCGACCCGCAGCCGCTGTGGCAAGCGCTGCTGGAAAGCGGCTTTGCCGATTGCCTGCTGCCCGAATCAGCCGGCGGTGCCGCGCTGCCGCTGCGCGAGCTGGCGCCGGTGCTCTTTGCCACCGGCCGCCACGCCTTGCCGTTGCCGCTGGCGCAGACCATCTTTGCGCGCGCGCTGCTGCAGGCGCATGGCATCGCCCTGCCCGCCGGCCCGGTCGCACTCGCCGGCTTTGAAGACGGCGCCGGCGCGGCGCTGGTGGCCGACGCCCGCCATGCGCAGTGGTTCCTGCTGCAGGACGGCGAGCGTTGCCTGCTGCTGTCGGCGGCCGATGCCCGCGCCGAAGCGACCGGCGCCCATCACGACCTGACGCTGCGCGTGCCGCGCCCTGACGCCTCGGCGCCAGCGGCGTTTTCACTGCCCGCCGGCACCCTGCGCACGCTGGGCGCCTGCCTGCACACGGCGCAGCTGGCCGGCGCGCTGTCGCACGTGCTCGACCTGACCCTGCAGTACGCCAACGACCGCCAGCAGTTCGGGCGCGCCATCGGCAAGTTCCAGGCGATCCAGCACCAGGTCAGCGAGATGGCCGAGCATGTCGCCGCCGCACGCGTGGCCGCACAGCTGGCCTGCGACAGCGGCACCGGCACGCCCGACCGGCTGCGCGCGGCCATCGGCAAGCTGCGCGCCAGCGACGCGGTCACGCCGGTGGCCGCCATCGCTCACGCCGTGCACGGCGCCATCGGGATCACTGAGGAATACGACCTGCAACTCTATACGCGCCGGCTGCATGCGTGGCGCGTGGCGGACGGGTCAGAGCGCTGGTGGAGCCGGATGCTGGGCGAGCAGGTATGCGCCAGCGCCGGCCGCAACGCGGTGGAGCTGGTGCGCGAATGGTGCGAGCCCGCGCCCGCCGCCTGAGCGGCCGGGCCTAACCCCGGCAATCGCGGGATCAGGCGGCCAGGCTGAGGCCGCCGCCGTGCGGGCGGCGGTGGCGCCGCTCCGGCTTGCACTCATATTTCAGCTCGGTGCGGCCGTCCTCGTAGGCGACCTCGAGCCGCACGGTGAAGCCCCACAGCCGGGTCACGTGCCGGATCACCTCGTCGAAGTTGTGCGCCAGCGGCCGGCGGTCGTTCTGCAGGTGCCGCAGCGTCAGCGAGCGGTCGCCGCCCACGTCGACATTGGTGACCTGGATATTGGGCTCCATGCTGGAGAGGTCATATTGCGCCGCCATCAGCTGGCGGATCGCGCGGTAGCCTTCATCGTTGTGGATCGCGGTGACGCGCAGCTTGCCTTCGCGGTCATCGTCCAGCACCGAGAACAGCTTCAGCTCGCGGATCACGCGCGGCGACAGGAACTGCAGCAGGAAGCTCTCGTCCTTGAAGTTGCGCATGGCAAAGTCCAGCGTCTTGCGCCAGTCGCTGCCGGCAAACTCCGGGGCCCAGCGGTAGTCCTCTTCGGTCGGGTTCTCGCACATGCGGCGCAGGTCCTGGAACATCAGGAAACCGACCGTGTAGGGATTCATGCCGCTGTAATAGGGGCTGTTGTACGGCGGTTGGTAAATCACGTTGGTATGCGCCTGCAGCAGCTCCATCATGAACGCATCGTTGACCAGCTTTTCCTCGTACAGCTGGTTGATGATGGTGTAGTGCCAGAACGTGGCCCAGCCTTCGTTCATGACCTTGGTCTGGCGCTGCGGATAGAAATACTGCGCGATCTTGCGCACGATGCGCACGATCTCGCGCTGCCACGAGGCCAGCTTGGGCGCGTTCTTCTCGATGAAGTACAGCAGATTCTCCTGCGGCTCGGGCGGAAAGATGATTTCCCCCTCGGACGCCTCGTCCTCCGACGCCAGCGCATGCGGCCGGTGCTTGGGCAGGGTGCGCCACAGGTCGTTGACCTGCATCTGCAGGTAGTTCTCGCGATCGGCCTGGCGCGCCTTTTCCTCGGTGATGGACAGCTTCTTGGGCCGCTTGTAGCGGTCCACGCCATAGTTCTGCAAGGCGTGGCAAGAGTCCAGCAGCAGTTCAACCTCACGCTCGCCGTAACGCTGCTCGCACTCGGCCACGTAGTTCTTGGCAAACAGCAGGTAATCCACGATGGCGTCCGCGTTGGTCCAGGTGCGGAACAGGTAGTTGCCCTTGAAGAAGGAGTTGTGGCCGTAGCAGGCGTGCGCGATCGTCAGCGCCTGCATCGGCATGGTGTTCTCCTCCATCAGGTAGGCGATGCAGGGATTGGAGTTGATGACGATCTCGTAGGCCAGCCCCATGTGGCCGCGCTGGTAGCTGCGCTCGGACGCCAGGAAGTGCTTGCCGTAGGACCAGTGGCTGTAGCCGACCGGCAGCCCCGCCGACGCGTAGGCGTCGAGCATCTGCTCGGCGGTGATGATCTCGATCTGGTTGGGATAGGTATCCAGCCCGAATTCGCCGGCGATGCGGGCGATCTCGCGGTCATACCGTTTGATCAGCTCGAAGGTCCATTCCGAACCCGTGGAGAGATAAGCCATCTTCGCCCCTTGTTGCCCGGGCAAGGCGCCAGACCCGTCCGGCGCGCACGGCATCGCCGCGCCGCGTGGTCCGCGTTGCCTCGCCATTTGCCTTCACTGTGGCCCCCCGCGAGGAAGGCCAGGATCGGCGCCAACCTATGCTGCGCGCTTCTGGAACAGGTCGTGCAGCACCGGGTAGATCTCGTCCGCACCGATGATGCGCTGCATCGCAAAGTGATCGAACTGTCCCTTGACCGTCAGATACTCTTCCCAGAGGTTCTGCGGCTCTTCCGATGCGACTTCAACATATGCATAGTACTGGACCAGCGGCAGGATCGAATCGCGCAGCAGGCGTCCGCACAACTCGGAATCACCGGCCCAGTTATCGCCGTCTGACGCCTGCGCGCAGTAGATATTCCACTGGCTGGGCGGATAGCGGTCGTGGATCACTTCCACCATCAGCTTCAGCGCACTGGATACCACGGTACCACCGGACTCGCGCGAGTGGAAGAAGTCTTCCTCATCGACTTCCTTCGCCACCGTGTGATGGCGAATGAACACCACGTCGATGCGCTCGTAGTTGCGCTTCAGGAACAGGTACAGCAGCATGAAGAAGCGCTTGGCCAGGTCCTTGCGGCTCTCGTCCATCGAGCCGGACACGTCCATCAGGCAGAACATCACCGCCTGGGCCTGGGGGCGCTTCTTCAGCACGCGGTTGTTGTAGCGCAGGTCGAGCTTCTCGATAAACGGCACGCGGTCGATGCAGGCACGCAGGTGCCGCATCTTCTCCATCAGCTCGAGCGTGCCTTCGGCGTAGGGGCCGTCCTTTTCCAGCGCCTCGCTGTAGTCCAGCTCCAGCTCGCGCAGGCGCTTCTGGTAAGGGCTGGACAAGGCGATGCGCCGCCCCAGCGAACTGCGCATGGTGCGCAGGATCGACAGGTTGGACGGCGTGCCGTCGATGGAAAAGCCGGCGCGCACCTTGCGCACCTCGGCGATCTTGGCGAGGTGGCGCTTGGCCAGGTCCGGCAGCGCCATGTCCTCGAAGAAGAAGTTCAGGAAATCCTCGCGCGACAGCGTGAAGACGAAATCGTCTTCGCCTTCGCCGCTGTCGCTGGCGCGCGAACCGGTCCCGCCACCGCCCTGCTGCTGGCGGTCGAAGGAATCACCCTTGACGAATTTCTTGTTGCCAGGGTGAATCCACTCGCGCCGCCCGCCCGGGCCGTGGTGGAAGATCGGTTCGGAGATGTCCTTGACCGGAATGGACACCTGGCCGCTCTGCTCGATGTCCATGATCTTCCGGCCGGACACCGCCTTTGCCACCGCTTGCCGGATCTGCTCGCGGTAGCGCTTGATGAAACGTTGCTGGTTGACGGCACTCTTGTTGCCGCCGTTCTCGCGCCGATCGATGACCGTAGCCATATGTTGCCCTCGTTGAGAGACCTGTTCCGCGGCGCCGTTACGATGACTTTCTTACGCGCAGATACCACTCCACCAGAAGTCTCACTTGCTTGGGCGTGTACCCCTTCTCGACCATGCGGTTGACGAAGTTCTCGTGCTTATCCTGGTCTTCGCGCGAAGACTTGGCATTGAACGAGATCACCGGCAGCAGGTCCTCCGTGGTGGAGAACATGCGCTTCTCGATCACCATCCGCAGCTTTTCATAGCTGGTCCAGACCGGATTCTTGCCACTGTTGTTGGCCCGCGCCCGCAGCACGAAGTTGACGATCTCGTTGCGGAAGTCCTTCGGGTTCGAGATACCCGCGGGCTTTTCCACTTTCTCAAGCTCGTCGTTCAGCGCGTTGCGGTCGAGGATCTCGCCGGTATTGGGATCGCGGTACTCCTGGTCCTGGATCCACAGGTCGGCGAACACCACATAGCGGTCGAAGATGTTCTGCCCATACTCCGAATACGACTCCAGGTAGGCGGTCTGGATCTCCTTGCCGATGAACTCCACGAACGGAGTGGTCAGGTACTCCTTGATGTACGACAGCAGCTTGGCTTCCTGCTCCGGCGGGAACTGCTCGCGCTCGATCTGCTGTTCGAGCACGTACAGCAGGTGCACCGGGTTGGCCGCCACTTCGGTGTTGTCGAAGTTGAAGACCTTGGACAGAACCTTGAACGCAAAGCGCGTCGACAGCCCGTTCATGCCTTCGTCGATGCCGGCGTAGTCGCGGTATTCCTGGTACGACTTCGCTTTCGGATCCACGTCCTTCAGGCTTTCGCCGTCATAGACGCGCATCTTCGAGAAGACATTGGAGTTCTCGGGCTCCTTGATGCGCGTAAGCACCGCGAACTGCGCCATCATCTTCAGCGTGTTGGGCGCGCACGGCGCGGCCGACAGCGAACTGCTGCGCAAGAGCTTGTCGTAGATCTTCACCTCGTCGGACACGCGAAGCACGTACGGCACCTTGACGATATAGATCCGGTCCAGGAAAGCCTCGTTGTTCTTGTCCGACTTGAAGGTCGTCCACTCGGCCTCGTTCGAGTGCGCCAGGATGATGCCGTCGAACGGGATCGCGCCGAAGCCTTCGGTGCCCTTGTAGTTGCCTTCCTGTGTTGCCGTCAGCAGCGGGTGCAGGACCTTGATCGGCGCCTTGAACATTTCAACGAACTCGAGCAGGCCGCGGTTGGCCAGGCAGAGCCCGCCGGAATAGGAGTACGCGTCCGGATCGTCCTGCGGAAAATCTTCCAGCTTGCGGATGTCGACCTTGCCGACCAGCGAGGAAATATCCTGGTTGTTTTCGTCGCCAGGCTCGGTCTTCGAGATCGCAATCTGCGACAGCACCGAAGGGCGCAGCTTGACCACCCGGAACCTGGTGATATCGCCGTTGAACTCGTGCAGGCGCTTGACCGCCCATGGCGAGGCAATGGTGTTCAGATACCGGACCGGAATGCCGTAGTCCTCTTCCAGGATCTTGCCGTCCTCCTCTGGCGCGAACAGCCCCAGCGGCGACTCATGGATCGGCGAACCCTTGAGCGCGTAGATGGGGATCTCCTCCATCAGCGCCTTGAGCTTTTCAGCGAGCGAGGACTTGCCACCACCCGGAGGCCCGAGCAGGTAGAGGATCTGCTTGCGCTCTTCCAGGCCCTGCGCCGCGTGCTTGAAGAACGAGACGATCTGTTCGATCGTGTCCTCCATGCCATAGAAGTCGCGGAAGGCCGGATAGATGCGGATGACCTTGTTGAAGAACAGGCGGGACAGCCTGGGGTCATGGTGGGTATCCACCAGCTCAGGCTGGCCGATGGCGGCAAGCATGCGCTCTGCAGCAGTCGCGTAGGCAGTCGGATCCTTCTTGCAGATCTCCAGGTACTCCTGGATGCTGTATTCCTCTTCCTTGCGAGCTTCGAAGCGCGTAGCGTAATGGCCAAAAATGTCCATACCTCACTCCCGTCAGAGTTCACGTCCGAGGCGTGCTACCCCTAAGGCTTCGCGCAACGTTCGCGGCACACCACCCCGGCCTGGCGACCTGTCATGTTGCGAAGTCTTTACTTCATCATAGTCAAATAACGGCGATGGTGGAATCCGAGTTGACAAATCTTGCATCGATGCAACGACTGTTTCGTTGCTGCATTTTCTGCATGAATTCGCTTCAGCTTTTGGCTGCATTCCGCTCGGACCTTGCCCCCGCACGCGACGGGCCATTGACCATGCTTGTGAAACACCTTACACCTTTCCCGCCATCCGTGCACATCCGGTTTTGTAACCATACGCACGAAGGCCGGCACTGGTGTCGGCTTTCGTTTTTCCGCATTTTCTTACGCGTTTGCGCGCACTAGCACGCGCACACTGCTGATAGCAGGCGCGTCAAAGCGTGCGCGCGACCAGCTCCTTCATGATCTCGTTGGAGCCGCCGAAGATCTTGCTCACGCGTGCATTCGCATACATACGCGCGATCGGGTATTCAAGCATGTAGCCGTAGCCGCCGTGCAACTGCAGGCACTCGTCGATGACCTGGCAGTTCTGCTGCGTGCACCACCACTTGGCCATGGCGGCCGTGGCAGCGTCGAGCTTGCCGTCCATCAGGCGCAGCATGCAATCGTCGACGAAGGTCGCGGCAATGGTGGCGACCGTCTTGCACTCCGCCAGCTTGAAGCGCGTGTTCTGCAGATCGGCCAGCGGCTGGCCAAACACCTTGCGCTCGCGCACGTATTCGGTGGTCAGCTCGATGGCGCGCTGCATGGTCGCCACGGCCCCGAGCGCAATGATCATGCGCTCTTGCGGCAGCTGCTGCATAAGCTGGTAGAAACCCTGACCTTCCTGCGTGCCCAGCAGGTTGTCGCACGGCACCAGCACGTCGTCGAAGAAGAGCTCGGCGGTGTCTTGCCCTTTCTGCCCGATCTTCTCGAGAATGCGGCCACGACGGAAACCCGGCAGGTCGCGCGTCTCCACCATGACCAGCGACACGCCGCGCGAACCGGCTTCCGGATCGGTCTTGGCCACCACGCAGACCAGGTCGGCGTGATACCCGTTCGTGATGAAGGTCTTTGCACCGTTTATGCGATAGCAGTCTCCGTTTTCGGTCTGTTCGCGCACCGCGCGGGTGCGTATCGCTTTGAGGTCGGAACCGGCGCCAGGTTCCGACATGGCAATGGCCGCCACCATTTCGCCGCTGGCCATTTGCGGCAGCCATTTCTTCTTCTGCGCTTCCGTGCCGTAGTTGAGCAGGTAATGTGCCACGATGCCGCTGTGCACATTATTGCCAAGGCTGGTGCAGACGGCGCGCGACATTTCCTGGGTGATGACGGCCTCGTGGGCAAAGGTGCCGCCACCGCCGCCGTATTCCTCGGGGATGCTGGCGCACAGCAGCCCGATCTGGCCGGCGCGGCGCCAGACCTCGCGGTCGATATAGCCCTGGTCGGCCCAGCGGGCCTCGTTGGGCGCCAGTTCGCGCTCGATGAAGCGGCGCACGGTTTCCTGGAACATCCCCAGGTCTTCGGTCATCCAGGGGGTCTGGCGTACGGCGGGCGCCGTGTGCTGGTCGTGGGATCCCATATGGTGTGCTGGTATCAGGGTAAACGAGAAAATGAACAGGCGACCGGTACTGTCCGGCCAGCACCCGCCTGTATACGTAAACGACAGACTGGCGAGGCAGCCGGATGCTGCGGAGCAGCATGACCGGCGCCGCCGCTCAGTCCGGCCAGCGGTAGCGCAGCGGCTGCTTGGCCATGAAGCGGTCGGCAGCCTCGCGGCGATAGGCAGTGGAGAAGGCAATGCCCTGCCCGTCCGCTTCCATCGCCAGCATGGTGTGCAGGTCCTGGTTCAGCGAGGCGTTCAGCGCCTGCTTGGTCAGGCCCACCGCCACCGGCGAGGCCTCGGTGAAGGCCTGCGCCAGCGTCCGCGCACGTTCCTGCAGGCTGTCCGCCGGCACGATTTCCATGACGATGCCAAGGTCTTGCGCGGCCTGGGCGTTCAGCTCGCGCATCGAGAACATCAGCGCCTTGGCCCGCTGCAGGCCGATCATCCGCGGCAGCGTGTAGAACACGCCACAGTCGGGGACCAGCCCCATGCGCAGGAACGGGAGCCCGAAGCGCGCGCGCGGCGTGGCCAGGATGATGTCGGCCGTCAGCGCCAGGCTGAAGCCCGCGCCATAGGCCGCGCCGTCCACCGCGGCGATGACCGGCACGTCGAGCTGGATCAGGTCTTCCAGCCAGCCGTGCACCTTGTGCAGGCGCTTGCGGCCCTGCTCGGCATTGATCTCGACCTGCATCGAGCTGATGTCGCCGCCCGACGAGAAATCGGTGCCGGCGGCGGTCAGGATCAGCGCGCGCACGCTGTCGTCGGCGCGTACCCGGCGAATCACTTCGCCGATCTCGTCGCGCATCGGCAAGGACAGCGCGTTCTTGCGCGCCGGCGAGTCCAGCGTCAGCGTGGCGATGCCGTCCTCGACGGCGAAGCGGATGGTTTCCATCGGTAGGCTCCGGGAGGCGGGTTTCAGTCGAGCTGGATATTGGCGTCGCGCACGATCCTGGCCCACTTGGGTGTGTCGCCGGCGACCACGGCCGCCAGTTCCTGCGGCGTGGACCCGACCGGCTGCAGGCCCATGCCGGCCAGCTTCTGCGTCACTTCGGGCAGGCGCACGATGCGCGCGGTCTCTGCCGCCAGCTTCGCCGTCACATCCTTGGGCGCATTGGCCGGCAGGAACAGCCCGTACCAGCCGTTGGGCTCGAACCCCGGCAGGCCCAGTTCAGTGAAGGTCGCCACATTGGGCAGCGCCTTGTAGCGCTGGGTGCCGGTGATGCCGAGGATCTTGAACTTGTTGCTGCCCAGGTAGGCGTTGGCCGAGGTCACGTCGACAAAGGCGCTGTCCACCTGGCCGCCGAGCAGGTCGCTCATCAGCGGCGCCGCCCCCTTGTAAGGGATATGCGCGAGCTCGATGCCTGCCTGCTGCTTGAGCAGCTCGCCGTGCAGGTGCGACGAGGTGCCGTTGCCGTAGGAGCCATAGCTGAGCTTGCCCGCCTTGGCCAGCGCCAGGAACTCGCGCATATTGCTGGCGGGCACGCGGTTGGGCACCACGAACAGGTCGGACGACTTGGCGATCTGCGAGACCGGCGTGAAGTCCCTGGCCACGTCGTATGGCGTGCGCTTGTACAGGGCCGGCGCCTGGATCAGGGCCGTGATCGCCAGCAGGATGGTGTAGCCGTCGGCCGGCGCCTTGGCGACGGTGTCGTTGCCCAGCATGCCGCTGGCGCCGGGCTTGTTTTCGACCACCACCGGCTGGCCCAGGCTTTCGGCCAGGCGCTGGCCGATCAGGCGGCCCACGGTGTCGGTGCCGCCGCCGGCCGGGTACGGCACGATCATGCGGATCGGCTTGCTCGGATACGATTGCTGCGCGAAGGCGCTGCCCGCGCCGCCGAGGATGGCCGCGCCGGCCAGGGTGCCGGCCTGTGCCAGCCAGTTGCGTCTGCTTTGCTGCATGCTGTCTCTCTCTTTGCTGAATTCGCCGCTGGTGTCAGGCGCTCGGGTGGTCCGCCTGCATCTCGCGCTCCTGCAGGGCGCGCCACAGGATCTTGCCGGTGGCCGACTTGGGCAACGCATCGACCACGTCGACGATGCGCGGCACCTTGTACGCGGCCATATGCTCGCGGCACCAGGCCATGATGCGTTCGGGGTCGGCGTCGGCCGTGCCGCGTGCTTCCGGGCGCAGCGCCACCACGGCCTTGACGGTCTCGCCGCGGCGCTGGTCGCGGGCGGCGATCACGCAGGCTTCGTGGATGGCCGGGTGCCCGTACAGCAGGTTCTCCACCTCGGCCGGCCAGACCTTGTAGCCGGACGCGTTGATCATGCGCTTGAGGCGGTCGCGCATGAAGAAGTAGCCTTGCTCGTCCATGAAGCCGAGGTCGCCGGTGCGCAGGAAGCGCTTGCCGCCAAGCTCGATGAAGGTGGCCGCGTTGGCTTCCGGGTTGTTCCAGTAGCCCAGCATCACCTGGCCGCCGTGGACCACGATCTCGCCGGTCTCGCCGCAAGGCAGTTCCTGCAGCGTCTCGGGATCGACCACGCGTGCGTCCACGCCGAAGGTGGCGATGCCCAGGCATTCGCGCTTGGGCTGGTTGCGCGGGTTGGACAGGATGAAGGCCGCGGTCTCGGTCATGCCGTAGGCCTCGACGTAGGGCAGGCCGAAGCGTTCCTGCAGCATATTGGCCACCGCTTCGGGCATGGCCGCGCCGCCGCCGCCGACGTAGGCCAGGCTCGACAGGTCGCGCGCGTCGATTCCCGGCTGCGAGAAGAAGTCCACCATCATCGCCGGCGGCGCCCCCCAGACCGAGACGCGGTGGCGCTCGAGCAGGTCCGCGGCCAGCGCGCGGTCCCAGCGCGGCATCAGCACCACGGTGGCGCCCAGGTAGAGCGGCGAGTTCATGCAGTTCTGCATGCCCAGCAGGTGGAACATCGGCGCCACGGCCAGCACCACGGATTCGGGTGTGGCGCCGCGCCAGATCACCGCACCGGCCGCCGCGGTCATCAGCGTGCCGTGGCTATGCATGCAGCCCTTGGGATGGCCGGTGGTGCCGGAGGTATAGGCCAGCATGCACAGCGTGTCGTAGCCGGCCTGGTGCGGCAGCGGCCGGTACCCGGCGGCGCTGGCCGCGTCCCAGGCCACCGGCATGGCGCCGGACGGCGCAGCCTGCGGCGCGGGCGGCGCTTCGCGCAGCCAGGCCGGCACGGCCAGGCCGCCGTCGTCGCGCAGCATGCCGGCATAGTCGTGCAGGATCACATGGCGCAGCGCCGGGCCGTGCAGCGGCGCCACGCGCTGGTACAGCTCGCTGCCGGCAAAGGCGGCGACCGCGCCGCTGTCCTGCACCACATGGGCAAGTTCGGCCTCCAGCCACATCGGGTTGGCCGGGACCACCACGCCTTCGGCGCGCAGGATCGCGTAGTAGGCAATGATGAACTGCGGGCAGTTCTGGCTGAACAGCAGCACCCGGTCGCCCGGCTCGATGCCGCAGGCCTGCTGCAGGTAGCCGGCCATCCGTTCGATCTCGTCCTGCAGCTGGCCGTAGGAAATCGCGGTGCCGAAATACTGGATCGCGGTCTTGTCCGGATAGCGGTGCGCCGCCGCCTCGACGTTATAAAACAGGCTGGTGCGAGGCGTATGCAGCGTGGCCGGCAGGCCGGGCGGCCAGGCGGGGGAGCGGAACGGCTCGCGGGTACTTGTAGCAGGCTTCATATGCAGCAATCGATGCAGGTCAAACGGGAATGGCTTAATCCAGGCGGATGTTCCTGGTGCGGATCACCTTGCCCCAGCGGACATAGTCGGCCTGGATGGTCTGGGCAAACGCGTCCGGCGTGCTGCCGGTCAGGATCACGCCAAGCTCGTTCATGCGCTTGCGCACGTCGGGCTGGGCCAGCACGCGGTTGACGTCCGCCGAGAACTTCTCAACGATCGGCCGCGGCGTGGCGGCCGGCAGCAGCAGCCCGAACCAGCCCATCGCATCCATGCCTTCAATGCCGGCTTCGCGGAAAGTCGGCACATCCGGCAGTTGCGGCGCGCGCGCGGGGCCAGTCACCGCGAGGGCGCGCAGGCGGCCGGTGGCGACGTGGGGCTTGGCGCCCATCACCGAGATCACCGCCGCCGGCACCTGGCCGCCCAGCAGGTCGTTCAGCTCCGGAGCCTCGCCCTTGTATGAGACATGGAGCATGTCGATCTTGGCGGCCTCGTTGAAGACCTCGCCGTACAGGTGGCCGCTCGAGCCGGCCCCGAACGAGCCGTAGGAGAACTGCTTCGGCTTGGCGCGAACCTGCGCGATGAAGTCTTTCAGGTTGGTGGCAGGCACCGCATTGCTGTTGACGGCGAACACCAGGTTGGTCGTGCCGAGCTCGGACACCGCGGCGAAATCCTTCACCGGGTCATAGGGCGCCCGGGCATACAGGCTTGGCGCCTGCACCAGCGGCGTGATCGTCAGCAGCGCGGTGTAGCCGTCGGCCTCGGCACGGGCGACCACCTCGGCGCCGAGCATGCCGCTCGCACCCGGGCGGTTTTCCACCACCACCGGGCGCTTCCAGGCCTTGCCCAGCCCTTCGGCAATGGCGCGGGCCAGCACATCGGTGGCGCCACCTGCCGGGAAGGGCACGACCATGCGCACGGTGCGCGCCGGGAATTCGCTCTGCGCGAGCGCGGCGCCCGCCCCCAGCATCCCGGCGGCAACGCCGCTCCACGCCAGCAATCCGGCCCCAAAGCGCCACAGCGCACTACGACGATCTGCCTGCATGTGTTGTTGTCTCCATTGTTTTTCCTGAGGCGGGGAACGGGTGGTTGCTCCGTTTCTGGTCCCGTCCGGGCCGGTGCGCCGGCCTTGTATCGGTATCAGCCGGAGAGTGCGCGATGCTGCGGTGCGTGGACAATGACCAGACAAGCCAAAATGATTGGCCGAATCGCTCAGATGGAAGGCAGCCTTTGGCAAATCCCGATTGTGCGGCGCGGCCGCGGCTTGCTAAGGTGCCGGGACGATGTGGCGAAACGTCCTGGAACGCCCGCGGAGCCAGCCGTTCCGCGGTGCCGGCGCCGACGCGCCACCGTGATGAGGAGACCCATGCATACCGCTGTCCTGTCATCGCCGCGCCCGCCCGTGCCAGGCAAGCTGCACCTCGCCGGCAGCGCACTGCCGCCGGCGCCCGGGCACGGCCGTGTCCCGGGCCGCACCGAGGCCCCGGCCGGCACGGCGCCGCAGGCCTCGGCGCGCCACACCATTGCGATCCAGCATGTGGATCACATCCTGCTGGGCCCGCGCCGACTGGGCCACGACATTGCCGCGCTGCTGCGCCGGGCCGGGATTTCGCCGGCGCTGCTGGCCTCGCCCAATGCGCGCGTCACCCAGGGCCAGTACGCGGCGCTGATCCGCACGCTGCGCCGCGTCATGCGCGATGAACTATGGGGGCTGCTGGACCGGCCCGTGACCCCGGGCGTGTTTGCGCAGGCGTGCCGCAACCTGATCCATTGCGCCACGCTGGAAGACGCCATCCGAGCCGGCTTGCGGCTGTACCGGCTCCATATCGACGCCTTCGCGCCACGCCTGCATGTCAGCGCCGACGGCAAGGCCGCCTCCGTGGTGCTGCATCCGCGTGCGCCGGCCTCGGCCTGCCGCAGCTTTGCCGAATCGACTTTCGTGTTCCATGCCTACGCGCTGCTCAGCTGGCTGGTGGCCGGCCATATCCCGCTGGCGCGGGTCGACCTGAGCGCGGCGCCGTCGCAGGGCGGCCCCGAGACCGAGCGCGTCTTCAAGGCCGCCGTGCATTACGGCCAGCCTGTCTCCGTGCTGCATTTCGATGGCGCCAGCCTGCGCCTGCCGGTGATGCAGGACGCCGCCAGCCTGCGCGAGTTCCTGCGCGAGACGCCGCGCAACCTGCTGATCCGCTACCGCGACAACAGCTGCCTTGCCGAGCGCATCCGGCAGCACTTGCGCTCCCACCTGGATGACGAACTGCCGTCGCTGGAGCAGATGGCGCAGATGCTGCGGCTCACGCCCCAGACCCTGCGCCGCCGGCTGCGCGACGAGGGCAGCGGCTACCAGAGCATCAAGGACAGCCTGCGCCGTGACGTGGCCATCGGCATGATGGAGCGCCCCGGCATGACGCTGCAGGACGTGGCGCTGCGGCTTGGCTTCTCAGAACCGAGCACGTTCCACCGGGCCTTCAAGAAATGGACGGGCGTGGCGCCGGGAGAGTATCGGATGCGGGGATTGCGGGGAGAGGCTTTGCCGCGCTGATGCGGGCCGGGTCAGGATCTCCGGTGGCCGGCGGCTGAAGCATGGCTGCCGGCTTGCCCGGCACCGTCCCCCCGCTACCTCTGTCCCACCGGCGGCGCTGCCCGCTGCCCTACCTGCACCATCCCCGTCTGGGGCGGCGGCACCTGCAGGGTCGCCAATAGCAAGCCCATGCCGGCAAGGATGCGGTACTGGCTGGCCAGTTCGTTGTACTTGCCGGTCACGTAGGCCGTGCTGGCGCTGAAGTACTCGTTCTCGGCATTCAGCAGGTCAAGCAGGCTGCGCTGCCCAATCCGGAATTGCTTGCCGTAGCTGACGCGCGTGGCATCGCTGGCCTCCACGTATTGCTTGAGGCTCACCAGACGGTCCTTCGCCGTCAGGTGGGCGTTATAGGCCTGCGATACGGCCTCCTGCACCTGTCTGCGCAGACGGTCCAGATTCTGCTCTGCTTCCTGGACCTGGTAGCCGGCCTCGTTGATGCGCGCCTTGTCGGCGTTGCCGCGAAACAGGTTGTAGCGCACGCGCAGCATCACGCTGCGCTCGTCGGTGGTGCCGAGCACGCGGTCGCGGTCGCGCGCCACGCCGACCTCGAGATCCAGCCTTGGCCACAACGCGGCCTTGGCCAGCGAACGCCCGGCCTGGGCTTCGGCGATATCGGCCTGCCCGGCACCCAGCGCGGGGTGATTGGCGTTTGCCACCTGCTGCGCCTCCCGTTCGGTGGCAGGCAGCAGCGTCGACAGCGAGTCCGGCCTGGACAAGACCTCCGGCGGCGCGCCGACCACGCGTAAATAGGCTGTCATGGCGTCCTGCAAGCTGCCCTGCTCCGCCCGCAGGCTGGCCTTGGCCAGCGCCAGGCGGCTTTCGACCTGATAGAGATCGGCGCGGCGCAGCACCCCGTTGTCGGCGCCAAGCCGGATCTGGTCATAGATGTGCTGGTGCGCTTCCAGATTGGCCAGGCCGATGGCCACGGTTTCCTGACGCCGCAGGACCTCCACATAAACGCCGACCGTGCGCAGCGCGATGTCTTCGGCAGTCGCGCCGACCCGATAGGCCGCGCCGTCGATCCGTGCGCCCTGGCGCTCCACATCGCTGCTGGTGGCAAAGCCGTCGAACAGCATCTGCGAGATCGTCACGCCGGCGGCGTGGCTGGCATAGGAAGAGTCGGACAGGCCCATCAGCCGGGTGCTGTGGCTGTCCAGGCGTACGCGACCGGTGGCGGCATTGACATCGACCCGCGGCAGGTAACCGGCGCGCGCCTGCGTCAGCCCCTCGTCCGCGGCCAGCCGGCGGCTGCCCGCCGCCAGCACTTCGGGATTGGTATGCACGGCTTGCTCGACTGCCTGGCGCAGCACCTGGGCTGCCGCGTGATGCGGCACCACCATGGCGGCCCATAGCAGTACATGTGCCAGCCGGCACCATGTCGTTGTCATGCTTCCCCCGCTCGGGCGCACCCGCTGCCGCGCATCGCGCTGGCCGGCGCCTGCGCGATACGGGAAGCGGTGCGCCACCCGTTTATTATGGTTTTCAACTGCGCCGGATTCCGGCTTTACTGCCGCCCTGCATTTCCCTCTCTGAATCCGCCACCGATCGCCCGCCTCAGGCGGTGTGGAGATTGCCGTTGCTCAACAGCGTGTTGAGATCGAGCCCGACCACGCCCTGCAGCACCGCCACGTCCTGGAATGCAGCCGCCGTGCCACTGCCGTCACGATCCAGGCTGACCACGGTGTTGCCACCCACCTCCGAAAGGCGGACGAACTGCGCCGCGTTGGCAGGGTTCACGCCAACACCGGAAAGCAGATCGGAAAGATCCAGCACATCGCCACCGGAAGCCACGGGAGCCGCACCGAAGTCGGTGATGGTGTCGACCGAAGCGGGGTCCGCGCGCAGAAAGCGAAAGGTGTCGCTGCCATTGCCGCCGGTCAGTGTGTCGGCGCCGGCGCCGCCGGTCAACACGTCGTTGCCGGCGCCTCCGACCAACACGTCGTTGCCCGCGCCGCCACGCAGCACGTCGTTGCCGGCAGAGCCGGTGAGGTTGTCGTTGAAGGCGGAGCCGATGACGCCTTCCATGTTGCTGTAGCTGTCGGCACCGAGGCCAGTCACGCCCGGGCCTGCCGTGGTGGGGCTGCCGCTCTGCGTCAGCGTGAACACAACCCCGCCGGTGGCATCGGAGAAATCAAGCAGGTCGATGCCGTCGCCGCCGTTGATGGTGTCATCGCCCGCGCCACCGCGAATGACGTCGTTGGCGGAGCTGCCGGTCAGCGTGTCGACAAACGCCGAGCCGATCACGCCCTCCATGTTCGCGTAGCTGTCGGTACCTAGTCCGGGCGTCGCGCCCACAAGCACCTTGACGAGGGTGCTACTTTGGATCAACGTGAAGGAGACCGCGCCGGTGGCATCGGAGAAATCCAGCATATCTATGCCCACCCCCCCGTCGATGGTGTCGTTGTCGGCGCCACCTCTCAAGACGTCGTCGCCGATCCCGCCGTTGAGGGTGTCGTTGTCGGCGCCCCCTCTCAAGACGTCGTCGCCGTTCCCGCCGTTGAGGATGTCGGTACCACGTCCGCCAATGAAGATGTCACCCGCAACGGCACCAGTCATGCTGTCGGGATTGCTGCCACCCTCCAGATAGGAAGCCTGGTAGCTGGCCTGATCAAGCGAAAAGCCGTTTTTGTCCACGACATTGACGGTCACCGTCGCCGTGCTGCTGCCACCTGCCCCGTCTTCGACGGTATAGCTGAAGGTTGCCACCCCCTTGCTGTTGGGACTGTCGAACGCGACGAAGCTGTAATTGCTTTCGGTGACAAGCCTCAGGCCGGAAAGCGTGCTTGAGGTCAGACTGAGCGGGTTTATGGACAAGGCCCGCCCGTCGATATCGACGTCGTTGCCGAGCAGCGCGCTCACCGGAATCAGGATGTTGTCGGTGTTAGTCGAAACATAGACAACGTCCTCGGCTGCCACCGGCGCGTCATTGACGGGATTGACCGTAATCGCCACCGTATCGGTATCGACCAAAGCGCCATCGCTGGTCTGGATCTGCACCGACGCGGCGCCCGCATAATCCTTCTCGCCAAGGAAGCTCATTCCATTCAGCGCAGCATTGATTGCCGCATCGCTGCCCGTGAATGTCATGGTGCTGTCCGCGGTGCCGTCGCCCGACAGGAACTGCAGCCCGGCAACGCCATTCAGCGTGATCGCGCCGTGGCTTGCGCTCAGCGTCACGGTGTGGCTCGCGTTGTCCACGTCAGAGATGCTGAGTGCATTGCCGTTGGCCGTACGGAACACCAATGGCGTATCTTCGTTGACCACCTGCGCAAGGGGAACGGCATTCACCGCAGCATCGTTGGCACCTGTGATGTTGACGGTGATCGCCTGGGTGGCACTGAGATCGGCCGACTGTACGGACAGCGAGTCGGTCACATGCTGGCCCGCGGCGAGGGACTGCGCCTTGCTGTTGTCCAGCGTGTAGGTCCAGGCGCCGGTGCCGCTATCGAAGGTGAAGGCGCCGTATTGGCCGACCAGGCTCGCTGGCGGCACGGCGGCAAAGTGCGCATCGCCGGTATCGACATCGTTGACTGTCAACGTGCCGCGGGCGGAGGGGTCGCCGGGAATGGCATTTCCTGCCCCGCCGGCTTCGGTCACCGAGGTGTCCTCGCTGGCTGAAGCCGTGATCGTAGCGTAGTCGTTTGCGCCGGTGATGTTGACGGTGATGGTCTGCTGCGCCGTGTGGTCGGCCGAAGCCACCGTCAGCGAATCACTGACCTGCTGGCCCGCGATCAGCGCATCGGCCTTGGTGTTGTCCAGCGTATAGGTCCAGGCGCCGGTGTTGCTGTCGAAGGTGAAGGTGCCGTACTGCCCGACCAGGCTGTCCGGCGCCACCGCGGCGAAGTGCGCTTCACCGGCATCGACGTCAGTAACCGTCAGCTTGCCGCTGGCGGAGGCGTCGCCGAGGTCGGTGTTGCCTGCGCCGCCGGCTTCGGTGACCGCCTTGTCCTCACTGGCCGAGGCCGAGATGGTGGCGTGGTCGTTGGCACCGGTGATGTCGACCTTGATGGTCTGCTGCGCGCTCTGGTCGGCGGAGGACACCGTCAGCGAATCGCTGACCTGCTGGCCCGCGATCAGCACATCGGCCTTGGTGTTGTCGAGCGTATAGCTCCAGGCGCCGGTGTTGCTGTCGAAGCTGAAGGTGCCGTACTGTCCTGCCAGACTCTCCGGCGGCACTGCGGCAAAGTGCGCTTCACCGGTATCGACGTCAGTGACCGTCAGCTTGCCGCTGGCGGAGGCGTCACCCGTTTCAGCATTGCCTGCGCCGCCAGCCTCGGTCACCACCTTGTCCTCGCTGGCCGAGGACGTGATGGTGGCATGGTCGTTGGCACCGGTGATGTCGACCTTGATGGTCTGCTGCGCCGTCTGGTCGGCGGAGGACACCGTCAGCGAATCACTGACCTGCTGGCCCGCGATCAGCGCATCGGCCTTGGTGTTGTCCAGCGTATAGGTCCAGGCGCCGGTGTTGCTGTCGAAGGCGAAGGTGCCGTACTGCCCGACCAGGCTGTCCGGCGCCACCGCGGCGAAGTGCGCTTCACCGGCATCGACGTCAGTAACCGTCAGCTTGCCGCTGGCGGAGCCGTCGCCGAGGTCGGTGTTGCCTGCGCCGCCGGCTTCGGTGACCGCCTTGTCCTCACTGGCCGAGGCCGAGATGGTGGCGTGGTCGTTGGCACCGGTGATGTCGACCTTGATGGTCTGCTGCGCGCTCTGGTCGGCGGAGGACACCGTCAGCGAATCGCTGACCTGCTGCCCCGCGATCAGCACATCGGCCTTGGTGTTGTCGAGCGTGTAGCTCCAGGCGCCGGTGTTGCTGTCGAAGCTGAAGGTGCCGTACTGTCCTGCCAGACTCTCCGGCGGCACTGCGGCAAAGTGCGCTTCACCGGTATCGACGTCAGTGACCGTCAGCTTGCCGCTGGCGGAGGCGTCGCCGAGGTCGGTGTTGCCTGCGCCGCCAGCCTCGGTTACCGCCTTGTCTTCGCTGTCCGAGGCCGTGATCGTGGCTCCATCGTTGGCACCAGTAATCCGGATGCTCAGCGATGAAGCCGCGCTGGCCTGCCCGTCGGACACCTCATAGTTGAACGTGTCCTGGACTTGCTGGCCCTGCCGCAATGCCTGCACCTGGCCATTGCCGTTGTCCAGCTCATAGCTGTAGCTGCCGTCGGCGTGGAGCGTCAGCGTGCCGTACTGGCCGGCATAAGTGCCGGGATTGGCCACGGCCAGCACGTTCCCCGCATCGACGTCGCTGTCGTTCGACAGCACATTGCCGGTGATCGGGTTCGGAGAGTTGTTCTCGCCGATCGCGTGGGTATCGGCCACTGCCGTTGGCGCATGGTTGTCGTAGCCAGCGAAGTCCGACTTGGTCAGTTCGTGCAGGCCGTTGAGCTTGATGACCATTTCCGCCGTGGCGGGATTGCCGTCGACATCCACGTAGACATAGGTATTGCCCCCCGATTGCTGGAACCAGGCTCCGTGGGCCGTGGGCTGGCGGCCACCCCATTCAAAGCCAGTGTCGCCCAGCACGGGCCGCAAGTCGAGGTGGTCCACGCCGCGCTGGAAGTCGGTGATCACATCCATGCCGGCCGCGGTGGAGTCGGAGACGGCGTTATAGACAAAGACGTCGGCGCCGCTGCCGCCGCTCAGGGTGTCGCCGCCTGCCCCGCCGGCGATCTTGTCGTTGCCGCCTTCACCGTAGATGGTGTCCTTGCCGTTGCCACCGGCAATGATGTCGTCGCCGCCCAGGGCGGCATTGTTGCCGTTGTCCCCGTAGATCAGGTCGTCGCCGTTGCCGCCATAGATGCGGTCGTTACCCGGCCGGGCTGACTCATGGCCGGCACCGAGCAGGTAGTCGGCGTAGCTGTCATAGCCGTCGCCATACAGCGTATCGCCGCCATTGTCGCCGGTGTAAAGCGCCGACGAGCCGTCGATGCTGCCGATCACGTCATCGCCGCCGCCGCCATAGACCGCGTCGGTGCCGTTGCCACCCGACAAGTTGTCATTGCCGAGCCCGCCGAAGACCCGGTCCTTGCCGTTGGCGCCCAGCAGCGTGTCGTCGCCGCTGCCGCCTTCGACGATATCGTCGCCGTTGCCGGCATCGACATAGTCGTTGCCATCGCCGGCGCTGACGTAGTCATTGCCATTGCCGCTCAGGATGGTGTCGGCGGACGTGGTGCCGCTGATGCTGTCGCTGCCGTTGCTACCTGTCAGGGTTGCCA
Source organism: Cupriavidus necator (assembly GCF_016127575.1). NCBI lineage: Bacteria > Pseudomonadati > Pseudomonadota > Betaproteobacteria > Burkholderiales > Burkholderiaceae > Cupriavidus > Cupriavidus necator. The sequence goes on along the minus strand of NZ_CP066019.1, from coordinate 698,400 downwards.
TGATCACTCTCCGTCCTGAATGCCAGCCTGCTGGCCATGCCTTGCTTGTTGTCGTCGTGGGCAAACCGCCCGCTCTTATCGTTCCCGGAACGCCAGTTCCCTGGTCTTGATGATGGGCTTGAGCAGGTAATGGAGCACCGTCTTCTGCCCGGTCAGCACATCGACCGTCGCCACCATGCCGGGCAGGATGGGCACCTGCACGGCACTGCCGCCTGGCCGGTTGTCGCGCGTGCGCACGCGCACCAGGTAGTAGCTTTCCGGGCGCTCGCCCGGGCGCTCCGGTGTCAGCGTATCGGCGCTGATATGCTCCACGGTGCCGGCAAAGCCGCCATAGATCGAAAAGTCATAGGCCGACAGCTTGACCACCGCCGGCTGGCCGGGCCGCAGGAAGGCAATGTCGGCAGGCCGCACGCGCGCCTCTACCAGCAGCGTGTCTTCCAGCGGGACGATCTCCAGCAGATCCATGCCGGGCTGCACCACGCCGCCAACGGTATTGATCTTGATCTGCTTGATGACGCCCGCAAGCGGGGCGCGTACCAGGGTACGGTCGACGCGGTCCTGCAGCGCGGTGTTGGTGGCGCTCTGCGCGGCCTGTTCGGCCTTGGCCTGGTTGAGCTCTTTCATGGCCTCGGCACGATAATGCGTGCCCAGTTCGTCGGCTTTTTGCTGGCTCTCGCGGTAGGCGGCCTCCAGGCGCGGCATGGCGAGCCGCGCGGCCTCGAGCTCGCCTTTCAGGTCATTGGCCTGGCGCTCCAGCCGCAGCAGGTCGACCTCGGACACGACGCCCTGCGCCATCATCGGGCGCATCATGGCCAGCTCCTGTGCCACCAGCCGATGGCTCTGCCGCAGTTGCTGCTCGCGCGAGCGCTTCTCGGTCAGCTCCTGCCGCCGCTGCTCGGACTGCTGGCGCAGCACGGCGAGATTGGCATCGAACGCGCGCTTGCGTGACTCGAACAGCGCGCGCTCCTCGGACACGAAGCGGCGGCCCTCGGCATCGGCCGGCGCGCTCGCCACGAACGCCGTGCCGTCGGCCTCGGCGCTCAGGCGCGCAATGCGTGCCACCAGCGCATCGTCCCTGGTGCGGCCTTCCTGGTATGAAGCCGTGAAGCGTGTATCGTCGATGCGCATCAGCGGCTGGTCCTTGTTCACCACCTGCCCCGGTCGCACCATGATCTCGGCGATGATCCCGCCTTCGAGGTTCTGCACCACCTGCACCTGGCTCGACGGGATCACCTTGCCCTCGCCCACGGCCACCTCGTCCACCCGCGCCAGCGCGGCCCAGGCCAGCGCCACCAGCACGAAGACCAGGGCGGACCAGAGGATCCAGTGCGTGAAATAGCGCGGTTGCGCCATCGTGGCCGCATCGCGCTCGCACATGAAGGCGGTGTCGTCGGCACGTGGCCTCAGCGCGGCGATCAGGCGCCGCACTGGCCCCATGCGTTGCGGATCAGGCTGAAGCGACATGGAGCTTCCTCCCCGCGAGCGCGTTCAGGACTTCGGCCTTGGGACCATCGGCGACGATACGGCCCTGGTCCATCACGATCAGGCGATCGACCAGGCTGAGCAGCGAGCCGCGATGCGTGACCAGGATCAGCGTGCGCCCGCCCAGCGCTAAGGCCAGGCGCGCCTTGAACTGCTCCTCGGTGCGGTTGTCCATGGCGCTGCTGGGTTCGTCGAGCAGCAGCAGCGGCGGCTGCAGCAACTCGGCACGGGCAATGGCAATGGCCTGGCGCTGGCCGCCCGACAGGCCTTCGCCGCGCTCTCCCAGGCGCAAGTGATAGCCGTCCGGCAGGCGATCGACAAAGTCGCTCACGCCGCCCAGGCGCGCCGCGCGCAGCACCGCTTCGTCGTCGGTGTACGGGGCGCCCATCACGATGTTGTCGCGCAGCGTCCCGCTGAACAGCATCACGTCCTGCGGCACATAGCCGATGTCGCGCCGCAACGCGGCCGGGTCCAGCTGGCGCACCTCCGCGCCGTCGACCAGCACGGTGCCGGCATCCGGTGCGTACAGGCCAAGGATCAGCTTCTCGATGGTGGTCTTGCCTGAGCCGATGCGGCCTATCAGGCCAACCCGCTCGCCGCTGGCAATGCGGAACGAGACCCCATCCAGTGCCGCGATGTCGCGGCCCGGATAGCGAAAGCTGACCTGCCGGAACTCGATCTCGCCGCGCAGCGGCGGACGGTGCAGGAAGTGCTTGCCGGGCGGGCGCTCGACGGGCAGCGCCATCATGCGGTCGATACCGGCCAGCGCGGTGCGCGCCTGGTGATAGCGGGTGGTCAGCCCCGCCACTTGCGACAGCGGCGCCAGCGCGCGGCCGGCAAGGATGGTGCAGGCAATCAGGCCGCCCGTGGTCAGCCGGTCGTCGGCGATCAGGTAGACGCCGATCACCACCACCACCAGCGTGGCGGCCTGCTGGGCGAACAGCGAGAAGTTGATCACGCAGGCGGAGAGCAGCCGCGCGCGCAGCCCCAGTTGCGCCATCTGCCCGACCACCTGCTCCCATTTGCGCTGGGCGGCACCTTCGGCACCGCTGGTCTTGACGGTCTCCAGCCCCACCAGGGTTTCGACCAGTGCGGCCTGGCGCTGGGCCGCGCAGGCGCTGCTGGCGCGCACCGCGCGCGACAGCGGTCCCTGCAGCAGCAGGCTGGTGCCGATCACCAGCGGCACCGCCAGCAGCGGCACCCAGGCCAGCGGGCCACCGACCCAGAACATGGCCGCAATGAAGACCGCGGCGAACGGAAGGTCGACCAGGGTCGTGATGGTGGCCGAGGTCAGGAACTCGCGCACCGACTCGAATTCATGCAGCTGGCTGCTCAGGCTGCCCACCGACGCCGGCCGCGCCTTCATCTCGATGCCCAGCACCTTCTCGAACACCGTCGCGGAGACCGTGACATCGATGCGCCGGCCCGCTACGTCGACAAAATAGCCCCGCAGCGTGCGCATCACCAGCTCGAAGCCAAGCACCAGGCCCACACCGATGGCCAGTGCCCACAGCGTTTCCAGCGCATGGTTCGGCACCACACGGTCATAGACGTTCATGGTGAACAGCGGCATGACCAGCGCGAACAGGCTGAGCAGCAGCGAGGCAACCAGCACCTCGCCATAGAGCGGCCACGACTGGCGCATCACGCCCCAGAACCATCCATGTGGCGACGTCGGCCCGGCATCGTCCGCCGCCTCGAAGCGGTGCGCGGGCCGGGCAAAGATGGCATGGCCGGTGTACCGGGCCAGCAGGTCTTCCTGGCGGACCGGCTGCTCGCCGTCGCCCCACTCCGGCTGCGAGACCAGCAGCATGCCCACGTCGCCACGGCGCAGCAATACGCAGGCCTCGCCCTGGTCGAGCAGCAGGATGGCGGGCAGCACCAGGTCCGGGATGTCGCCCAGCGGGCGCTTGACCAGCCGGGCCGACATGCCCGCGCGTGCGGCCGCGCGTGGAAACAAGACAGGGGTCAGGCGCTCCGCCTCCAGCGGCAGGCCCGCAATCAGGGCTTCGGCCGCGACTGGCCGCTGGAAGCGCCGGGCCAGCCAGAGCAGGCACGCCAGCAGCGGATCATCGGGGCGCGCGTGCCGACCTGCCGGATCCGGCAGGTTCCAGCCGGTGTCCTCGATGTTCCTTGCGGGCGCGGCGGCGGCATGCATGGCAACGGCCCCCGCCCCTCAGAGCGGCGCGTGGCGAGTGACCCGCCCTTGCGCACATAGCGTTGCACGGCCTGCGCATACCGCGCCCCCTGCGCAATGCATGCGCTCGTTGCATCCAGCCATGGTTTCCCCCCGGTCCCATTGGTTCAACGTTTCCGGGAAGAATATGTGAAGGGGTCCTGCGCGCCCATACTGCGGATGGATCAGATGGCGCAACAAAAGGACCGGGCGGGGTCATCCTTTTGGCGTTTCACGCAAGAAACAGAACCAAAACGAGCACCGCCATGACCGCCTTACTCAAGCTGGATTTCACCCTCGAAGCGCGCCTGGAGCTTGACACCCGCCAGTTCCAGCGTCACCGACACCGGCAAATGTTCGTTGCCGGCGATGGTACCGTCGGCCATGGCCCTGGCTATCGCCTGTTCGATCTCGCGCTGTGAGCTGACGCCGACCACCTTCAGGAACTTGCGGATGCTGAGGTTGAAGGTCTCTTCGTTCATGGCTGTCTCCTGTGGGGAACCCGGGAATCACGGTTCGGGCCGCTACCCAGACAGCCTAGGCGATGGGGGGACTTTGTGCAGAGGCCTGGTGATCCGCCCGGAAGCAGGCAGTGCCCGGCAGTTGCCTGCCAGGCATCCGTCACCAATCAGACCACGCCTTGCTCGCGCAGCCTGGCGATGCGCTCGGCCGACATACCCAGCACCGATTCCAGCACCTGTTCGGTATGCTCGCCCAGCCGCGGCGGCGGTGCGTCGTATTGCACCGGGGTTGCCGACAGCCGCAACGGGCTCTTGACGGTCGGGCACAGGCTGCCGTCGTCGCGCACCAGGTCGACCTGCAGCTCGCGATGCCGCACCTGCGGGTCTTCCAGCACCTGGCCGTAGTCGTTGATCGGCCCGCACGGGATGCCCTGCGCTTCCAGCGCCTGCACCCAGTGCGCCGTCGGCCGCGTGCGCATATGCGCCTCGAGCAGCGGCACCAGCGTGTCGCGATGGATGATGCGGCCGGGGCCGGTGGCAAAGCGCTCGTCGGCGGCCAGGTCGGGACGCTCGACGCCGCGGCAATACGCCTGCCACTGCCCGTCGTTACCGGCCGCCACGATCATGTAGCCGTCGGCGGTGGCGAACACATGGTAGGGCACCATATTGGCGTGCGCATTGCCGTAGCGCGGCATGGCCTTGCCGGTCACGCGCTGGGCGATGATCGGCGTGGCGCCGACCGCCACCACCGCATCGAGCAGCGCCATGTCGATATGCTGGCCCTCGCCGGTGCGCTCGGCATGGCGCAACGCGGCCAGCACGGCCACGGTGGCATACATGCCGGTAAGCATGTCGACCACCGCCACGCCCACCTTCTGCGGCCCGCCGCCGGGCAGGTCGTCGCGCTCGCCGGTGACGCTCATCAGGCCGCCCAGGCCCTGGAAGATGAAGTCATAGCCGGGCTTGTGCGCGCTCGGCCCGGTCTGGCCGTAGCCCGTGATCGAGCAGTAGACGATGGACGGGTTGATCGCCTTGAGGCTGTCATAGTCCAGCCCGTAGCGCTTCAGGTCGCCGACCTTGTAGTTCTCCAGCACGATCTGCGACTTGGCCGCCAGTTCGCGCACAATCTCCTGCCCTTGCGGGCTGGCGATATCGAGCGTCACCGACTGCTTGCCGCGGTTGGCGCCGGCAAAGTAGGTGGCGTCGCGCGACGGCTGCCCGTCCGCGCCGGGCAGCCAGGGCGGCCCCCACGAACGGGTGTCGTCGCCCGCGCCGGGCCGCTCCACCTTGATGACTTCGGCGCCCAGGTCCGCCAGGTTCTGCGCGCACCAGGGACCGGCCAGGATGCGCGACAGGTCCAGCACCCGCACGCCGGCAAGCGCGCCGTGCGCCGCGGCCTGGCTGCCCGCCATCAGATCGGGTCCCAGCTGATCACATCGGGCGAACGCTCCAGCTTGAAGAAGCTGTTGCGCATCGCCGGCATGGCGATCTCGCCCACGGTTTCAGGCGTCCAGCCATCGCTCATGTGCACCGAGCGCACCGGGCGCGGCTGGCTCATCAGGATGATCTCGTTGGCACGCACCGCGAAGATCTGGCCGTTGACTTCGCTGGCGGCCGGGCTGGCAAGGTAGACCGCCACCGGCGCGATCTTGCCGGCTTCCATCTTCTGCAGCTTGGCCACGCGCGCTTTCTCTTCCGGCGTTTCGGCCGGGATCGAGCTGGTCATGCGGCTCCAGGCGAACGGCGCGATGCAGTTCGAGCGCACATTGAAGCGCTGCATGTCCAGCGCGATCGACTTGGACAGCGCGGCAATGCCCAGCTTGGCCGCCGAGTAGTTGGCCTGGCCCAGGTTGCCGATCAGGCCCGAGGTCGAGGTCATGTGCACGTAGGCGCCGCTCTCCTGGTCCTTGAAGTAGCTGGCCGCGGCGCGGCTGACGAAGAAGGTGCCGTGCAGGTGCACGTCGATCACCGAGCGCCATTCTTCTTCATTCATCTTGAAGAACATGCGGTCGCGCAGGTTGCCGGCGTTGTTGACCACGGCGTCGATGCGGCCGAAGTTGTCCAGCGCGCATTGCACGATGGCATTGGCGCCGTTCCAGGTCGACACGCTGTCGGTATTGGCCACGGCCTCGCCGCCGGCGGCGCGGATTTCCTCCACCACGCGCTGAGCGGGGCCGGCGTCGCCGCCCTCGCCGGTCATCGACACGCCGAGGTCGTTGACCACCACCTTGGCGCCGGCGGCGGCCAGTGCCAGCGCGATGCCGCGCCCGATTCCACCACCTGCGCCCGTCACCAGCGCGACCTTGCCTGCCATCAAACCGCTCATTGCGTTGCTCCTCTGAATACTTTTTGTGCGGTCACCGACCGCAAACCCGGCGAAACACCCCTGCGCCGCGGGCATTCGCCCGCCGGTGCGGTCAATCCGGATGTCCACGCCGCAGTGGATACGATAAATTGACGGCCGAGACTTTGGAATTCACGAATCACAAAACTGGCCTTTGGCCTGACGGAAGCCCATGCATTACGACCTGACCGACCTCCGCCTCTTCCTGAACGTTGGCGAGACGGAGAACCTGACCCGCGCGGCCGAACGCAGCTTCCTGTCGCTGCCCGCGGCCAGCACCCGGATCAAGCAACTGGAAGAGGCGTTCCAGACACAATTGCTGATCCGCCAGGTCAAGGGGGTGCGCCTGACGCCGGCGGGCGATGCGCTGCTGCGCCACGCGCGCGAGGTCTTCCGCGAACTGGAATGCCTGCACGCCGACCTGCGGCCCTATGCCAAGGGCGTCAAGGGCCGGGTGCGGCTGCTGGCCAACACCACCGCCACCAACTCGTTCCTGGCCACCGGCGTATCGCGCTTCCTGAGCGAGAACCCGGACGTGGACATCGAGCTGGAAGAGCACCTGTCGCAGGAAATCGTCTCGGCCATCAGCGCCGGCGCCGCCGACCTGGGCATCGTGGCCGGTGAAGTCGCCACCCAGGACCTGGACGCGATGCACCTGTGCAGCGATGAGCTGATCGTGATTGCACCGGTCAACCACCCGCTGCCGGCCTTCAAGCGGCTGCATTTCGCCGACCTGCTCGATACCTGCCGCTTTGTCGGCCTGAACCAGTTCAGCGCGATCCAGTCGTTCCTGGACCGCATCGCCGGCGGCATGGGCAAGCGCATCAGCCTGCGCATCCAGGTGGGCAGCTTCGATGCCGTATGCCGCATGGTCGAGGCCGGCGCGGGCATCGCCATCGTGCCCAACAGCTGCGCGCGCCGCTACGCCAGCCGCAAGGTGCTGCGCTTTATCCAGCTGGAAGACGAATGGGCCAAGCGCGAACTGCGCCTGGTGCGCCGCCCGGGGCGCGAACTGCCCCAGTTTGCCGAAACCCTGATCCAGTACCTGGTCGACGCGGCGCGCGAGCCCGTGTAAATCAGGGAAGCCGCCGACCGTTCAGCCGGCGGCCAGCCCGCCGCCCTGCACCACCAGCCCCGCCAGCGGGCTCAGCGACACCGCCATCACCACCAGCAGCAGGCCCATGGCGAACACACCGGGCCAGCTGGTGCGGCCACAGCGCGCCAGCGAGTCGTGCACCAGTTCCGGTGAGAAATGGTACTCGCGCAGGTGCCGGATGGTCGCCTCGGCATGCCAGCGGTAGATCTGGTTGCCATACATGCCCAGCAGCAGCGCCATGGCATACAGCATCGGCCGGACCGCCAGCGGCATCTTCAGCCCGAACAGCGCGTGCAGCACCGGTTCGGCGCAGACGATCAGCGCATAGACCCCCACCTGCCAGTACATGCGCCGGTAGGCCATCCAGAACGGCCCCAGCAGGCACGCCGCCCAGTTCCACGACATGCCGCCGCGTGCCTCTGCCAGGGACCAGCGCTGGCTGTAGTACGCATAGCGCGGCCCCACGAATGCGGCCAGCGCCGCATCGTCACGGATCGATGATTTCATGGCTGCCTCCCCCTGCTCTGCCACGGCCGCGCCTGTGGATCGCGGCGCAACCTGTGCCACAGCATAGGGCGCAGCGCGCGCGGGCAGCGTGCGCTGGCGCGCATTACTGTGGGAAATGACGCAAATTGGCGGGCAAGCGAACAGACCGGCGCACGCCGGGCGGCACGGGGTGCCGGATGCACCGGGCGCGGGTGCGCTATTTCCAGCGCTGCAGGACCTGCAGGATGACCAGCGTGAAAATGGTGGCGATCACCGCGGTGGTATCGCGACCCAGGCCGGCAGCCACGCCGATGGCCGCGACCATCCAGATGCTGGCCGCGGTGGTCAGGCCCTGGATGTGAGCTTCGTCGCTGTGCTTCAGGATCGCGCCGGCGCCAAGGAAGCCGATGCCGGCAATCAGCCCCTGCAGCACGCGGCTGATGTCGGCCAGCGGCGTCCCTGCCTGCAGCGGCACCAGCACGAACAGCGCCGAGCCCAGCGCCACCAGCATATGGGTGCGCAGCCCCGCTGCCTTGCCGGAGGCCTCGCGCTGATAGCCGATCAGGCCGCCCAGCAACACCGCCATGAACAGGCGTGCCAGGATGCGGGTGGCCTCGCCAGCGTCCGGCACATCGGCGAACTCGGCGCGCAAGACACTGTAGATCTCGGACCAGACCCCGTCCATGGCTCGTCTCCGGGTGCTTGGGTACACCTGAGCGTAGCACGGGATGGCCTGCCGGCAACCGGGCCGGCGGGCCCCAAGGCGCTCGCGCCACACCGCGCGGGCCGTCCGCCAGGCGCTTGCGGCTGCGTCCTACACCGCAAGCGGAAGCTCGCCGACAGTGCCGCCATGACGGCATTCCTATATTGGAATCACCGATTACCGTCATCGACAGGAGTTGCACCATGCCCTATATCCTTGCCTGGCTACTTGGCGTCCCGGCCTTCATCCTGGTCCTGATCTGGCTCTTCATGCACTGATTCCCAGGCCCGGCCTGCCAGCCATCCCCGCGCAAGAGGCCGCTGCGCCGGCCTCTTGCGCAACTGCGGGCGCCCCGGCGCCGCATGCAGCTTCCGCCCCCCCCCCGCTTCCGGCCCACCTAAGCCGCTCTTTCGCAAATCCGAATTTCAGCGTGCCGGGGGCTCGGGAATAATGGCCCCATTCAATCCGAGCGGGGCTACCCCATGCACGCACATCAGGATCCAGACCAGCTCTACCCCGAAATCCGCGAAGCGGTACGCGACCTCTGTGCCGGCTTCGATTCGGCGTACTGGCAACGGGTGGAAGAGCAGAACGCCTTTCCTGAGACCTTTGTCCAGGCTCTGACCCAGGCGGGCTGGCTGTCAGCGCTGATCCCCGAAGCCTATGGCGGCTCGGGCCTGTCGCTGACAGCCGCCTCGGTCATCATGGAGGAAATCAACCGCAGCGGCGGCAATTCCGGCGCCTGCCACGGCCAGATGTACGTAATGGGCTGCCTGCTGCGCCACGGCTCCGAAGCGCAGAAACAGCGCTGGCTGCCGGGCATCGCCTCGGGCGAGTTGCGCATGCAGTCGATGGCCGTGACCGAGCCCACCACCGGCACCGACACCACCAAGCTCAAGACCACCGCGGTGCGCCAGGGCGACAAGTACATCGTCAATGGCCAGAAGGTATGGATTTCGCGCGTGCAGCATTCGGACCTGATGCTGCTGCTGGCACGCACCACGCCGCTGGACCAGGTCAAGCGCAAGTCCGAGGGCCTGTCGGTGTTTGTGGTGGACCTGCGTGATGCCATCGGCAAGGGCCTGACGGTCAAGCCGATCCGCAACATGGTCAACCACGAGACCAACGAGCTGTTTTTCGACAACCTCGAAGTCCCCGCCGGAAACCTGATCGGCGAGGAAGGCAAGGGCCTGAAGTACATCCTTGACGGCCTCAACGCCGAACGCATCCTGATCGCCGCGGAGTGCATCGGCGATGGCTACTGGTTTGTCGAGCGCGCCAGCAACTATGCGCGCGACCGCATCGTGTTCGACCGCCCGATCGGCCAGAACCAGGCCGTGCAGTTCCCGATCGCGCGCTCGTACATCAATGTCGAGGCGGCCAGCCTGATGCGCTACAAGGCGTCGCAATTGTTCGACGCCGGCAAGCCGTGCGGCAAGGAAGCCAATATCTCCAAGCTGCTGGCCGCCGACGCGTCGTGGGAAGCGGCCAACGTCTGCCTGCAGACGCACGGCGGCTTCGGCTTTGCCGCCGAGTACGACATCGAACGCAAGTTCCGCGAGACGCGCCTGTACCAGGTGGCGCCGATCTCGACCAACCTGATCCTGTCCTACGTGGCCGAGCATGTGCTCGAGCTGCCGCGTTCGTTCTAAGGCCCCTGCATGTCCCATTCCCCCAAAGGCATCCGCCCGCTCGACGGCATCCGCGTGGTCTCGCTCGAGCACGCCGTGGCCGCGCCCTTCGCCACGCGCCAGCTGGCCGACCTTGGTGCCCGCGTCATCAAGATCGAGCGCCCCGGAGTGGGCGACTTCGCGCGCGGCTATGACCAGTCCGTGCACGGCCAGGCCTCGTACTTTGTGTGGCTTAACCGGGGCAAGGAAAGCCTGACCCTGGATCTGAAGGATCGAGAGGCGCAGGCCATCCTGCACCGGCTGCTGGCCGATGCCGATGTGCTGGTGCAGAACCTCGCCCCCGGCGCGGCAGTGCGCATGGGCCTGGACTTCGACAGCCTGCACGGCAAGTACGACAAGCTCATCGTCTGTGACATCTCGGGCTATGGCGACTCCGGTCCCTATCGCGACAAGAAGGCCTACGACCTGCTGATCCAGGCCGCCGCCGGCCTGGTGGGCCTCACCGGCGGACCGAACGAGCCGTCGCGCGCCGGCGTTTCGATCGCCGACATCTCGGCCGGCATGTACGCCTACAGCGGCATCCTTTCGGCGCTGCTGCAGCGTGGCCGCACCGGCAAGGGCCTGCGCGTGCAGGTGACCATGCTCGAGGCGATGGCCGAGTGGATGAACCAGGTCCTCTACTTCGGCCACTACGGCGGCAAGCCGCCGGGACGCTTCGGCGCTTCGCATCCGACCATCGCCCCGTATGGCGTGCATCGCACCGGCAATGGCAGCGTGATCTTCAGCGTGCAGAACGAACGCGAGTTCGCCAATTTCTGCGAGATCGTGCTCGGCAACCGGGAACTGGCGCAGGACGAACGCTTCTCCAGCAATACGGCCCGTGTGCACAATCGCCCCGAACTCACCGCCATCATCGAAGAGCGCTTCGCGCCGATGACTGTGGCGCAGGCCGAGGCACTGCTCGACGAGGCGCAGATCGCCAATGCCCCGATGAACGACATCGAGGGCGTATGGAACCATCCGCAGTTGCAGGCACGCCAGCGCTGGCGCGAAGTGGCCACCCCGGGCGGTCCGATCGGCGCGCTGCTGCCGCCCGCCAACCTGTCGGGCGTGGAGCCTGTCATGGGCGACGTACCGGCACTGGGCGCGCACAGCCGGCAGATCCTGGCCGAGCTCGGCTATGACGACGGCGATATCGCCGCGCTGGCTGACAAGCGGACCATCTGAACACACGACGCCCGGCCATCTCGCACAGAGCGCCGGGCTTTTTCCTCCTCCACGAAACCCAATCCGCATCGGAGCCTGCATGAGCCAACCCGCAGACACCACCTACCCCACCCGCCAGCTTTGCGACTTCCTGGCCGACCTCAAGCTGGCCGACGTGCCCGCGCCCGTGATCGAGCGCACCAAGGACCTGTTCCTGGACTGGATCGCCTCGGCCATCGCCGGCAAGGATGCCCCCGCCGTGCGCAAGCTGCAGGAGTTCGCCGCGGCCATGGGCCCGGACCAAGGCGGCGCCGAAGTGCTGGTGGACCGCCGCCGCACCTCGCCCTACTTTGCCGCGCTGATCAACGGCGCCTCCTCGCACGTGGTCGAGCAGGACGACGTGCACAACGGCTCGGTGCTGCACCCGGCCGCGGTGGTGTTCCCTGCCGTGGTGGCAGCCGCGCAGACCGAGGGCAAGACCGGCGCCGAAGTGCTGCTGGCCTCGATCGCCGGCTATGAGGCCGGCATCCGCATCGGCGAATTCATGGGCCGTTCGCACTACCGCGTGTTCCACACCACCGGCACGGTGGGCACGCTGGCCGCCGCCGCGGCCGTGGCCAAGCTCTACGGCCTCGATGCCGAAGGCATCAACCAGGCACTGGGCTCGGCCGGCACGCAGGCCGCGGGCCTGTGGGAATTCCTGCGCGACGCCGCCGACTCCAAGCAGCTGCATACCGCCAAGGCCGCGGCCGATGGCCTGCAGTCAGCCTGGCTCGCGCGCGCCGGCTTCACCGGCGCGAAGCAGATCCTGGAAGGCGCGCAGGGCATGGCCGCCGGCATGTCCAGCGATGCCAACCCCGCCTGCCTGACCGACGGCCTGGGCACGCGCTGGGCCACCGCCGAGACCTCGTTCAAGTTCTTCGCCTCATGCCGCCACACGCACCCGGCCGCCGATGCGCTCAAGGCGCTGATGCAGCGCGAAGGCATCGGCGCCGACCAGGTCGCCAGCGTCACCACGCACGTGCACCAGGGCGCCATCGACGTGCTCGGCCCGGTGGTCAACCCCACCACCATCCACCAGGCCAAGTTCTCGATGGGCACGGTGCTGGGGCTGGTGGCCGTGCACGGCCATGCGGGTCTGGGCGAGTTCGAGCAGCATGCGCTGCAGGACCCGAAGGTGACCGCCTTCCGCGGCAAGGTCGGCATGGAACTGGATGCCGAGATCAACGCCGCCTACCCGCGCCAGTGGATCGGCCGCGTTACCGTCACGACCACCGACGGCCGCACACTGGCGGCGCGCGTCGACGTGCCCAAGGGCGATCCCGACAACACGCTGTCGCGCCCGGAACTGGAAGCGAAGGCGCTGCAGCTGGGCGCGTTCCGCCACGGCGCGAGCGAGGCCGAGATGCGCGCCATCATCCAGCGCGTGTGGGCGCTGGAGCAGGCCCCGAACGTCAACGACTGGCTGCCCGCCGCAGGCTGAGGACCAAGACATGTCCACTGCAGTCACCTACCTGTTCGTGCCGGGCGACCGGCCGGAACGCTTCGACAAGGCCGCTGCCGCCGGCCCCGATGTGATGATCCTGGACCTCGAGGACGCGGTCCATCCGGACGCCAAGCCCGCCGCGCGCGCAGCCATCGCCGCGTGGCTGGCCGGACTGCCCGCGGCCAATGCCTTTGTCCGCATCAACGACAGCGCCTCGCCGTCCTTTGCCGCCGACCTGGCCTGGCTGCGCGCGCTGCCCCCGGGTACCGCGCTGGCAGGCCTGCTGGTGCCCAAGGCAGAAGATGCCGCCGCGCTGGCCACCATCGCGCAGGCCCTGCACTCGATCAACCCGCAGGGCGAACTGGTCGCGATCATCGAAACCGCGCTGGGCCTGCATCAGATCGACGCCGTGGCCACCGCCACCGGCGTGGCACGTCTTGCCTTCGGCTCGCTCGACTATGCGGTCGACCTGGGCTGCAGCCATACGCGCGACGCGCTCGCCTTTGCACGCGCGCGCATCGTGCTGGCCTCACGCGTGGCCGGGCTGCCGCCGCCGGTCGACGGCGTGACCACCGCACTGAAAGACGAAGCCGTGCTGGCCAGCGACGTTGCCTATGCGCGCGAACTCGGCTTTGCCGGCAAGCTCTGCATCCACCCGGCCCAGCTGGGCGCGGCGCGCGCAGGCTTCCTGCCCAGCCCCGAGCAGCTCGACTGGGCCCGCCGTGTGCTGGAAGCTACCGCCAGCGGCAGCCATGCGGTGCAGGTCGATGGCAAGATGGTGGACCGGCCCGTGATCGAGCAGGCCCGCCGGCTGCTGGCACTGGCGCAATAACCCGCCTTCCGGCCACTTTCACGCATTACAAGGCTTACTGTCATGACTGACGCCACTCCTGAACTCGAACGCCTGCGCGGCTGGATCGGCCGCAGCGAATCGCGCACCGAAACGCTGTCGCCGGAACCGGTGATCGGCCTCGCCGCCACCTTCGACCTCGACCCCGAGGCCGTCGCCGCCGGCCCGCTGCCGCCGCTGTGGCACTGGCTCTACTTCCTGCCGCGCGCGCCGCAGCGTGAACTGGGACGCGACGGCCATCCCACCCTCGGCGGCTTCATGCCGCCGGTGCCGCTGCCGCGCCGCATGTGGGCCGGCAGCGAACTGAGCTTCAGCCATCCACTGCATATCGGCGATACCGTCACGCGCACCTCCACCATCAAGGACGTGCAGTACAAGACCGGGCGCACCGGTGAACTGTGGTTTGTCGCCGTCGATCACGAGCTGACCGTCAACGGCAAGACCGCGGTCAACGAGCGCCACGATATCGTCTACCGCGCCATGCCCGACCCGTCCAGGCCGCAGCCGCCGCGCCCGCGCCTGGAGCAGGCCGCGCAGTGGCAGCGCACGCTGCAGGCAGATCCGGTGATGCTGTTCCGCTACTCGGCACTGACCTTCAACGGCCACCGCATCCACTATGACCGCCAGTACACGCGCGAGGTCGAGGGCTACCCCGGCCTGGTGGTGCACGGGCCGATGCAGGCCATGCTGATGCTGGACCTGGTGGCGCGCGAGCAACCGCAGGCGCGCGTGCGCCGCTTTGGCTTCCGCGGCCTGGCGCCGCTGTTCGACCAGGACACCATCATCGTTGGCGGCGCGGCTGATCCGGCGCAGGCTGGGCGGCTGGTGCTGTGGACGGGGGACGATGCCGGCGGGCAGGCGATGCAGGGGTGGGCGGAAGTGGAAGGTTAAGAGCCTGAAGCCTTATCTGCTCCGCTGGTTTGCTCCCCTCTCCCGCTTGCGGGAGAGGGGGCACACAAACGGTCGGTCAAGTCCTGCGGTGCCCACAATTGACACCAGCGGGACCTGCCATCTCAGTGAATCAGCGACCGACCGCGATTGGTTACCCGACCATCGCCTCCTCAATTCCCTCCGCGACTTCTTCTACCCTGTCGGCCAGCAATCCAAGGGAGGCCCGGCAGAGCGCTCGCAAGGCTCCAACGTAACCGGCTGCAAGGCTACGCTCCCCTCTTCCTGTGCGTCACATTCGCTGTGCGTAACCAACGTCAGTACGCAGGCCGTGCCTCGCGCAACCGCATCGGCTTGATCCAAGAGATTCAATAGCAAGAGTTGCCGAGGAACAGGCAGCGCGTCCTCACGCGCTGCGCGGCGGGTTTCGGGACTGAACCGCGAAAGGGAATCATCGAGTCGGGGCGGGGTGAAGGCGTCGGGTTCAATGCCGGATTGGGACATTGCTGACCTCCATAGCGTAGAAGAGGAGGTAACGTTGATCGGGTTCTCACTCCCGGCTCCTGCTGTATTAGCAGCCCATCCAGTCTAGAGAACCCTGCCGTTCACAATCAAGGCGCAGATTGTGAAGGATCGATACGCTAAGTTGAGCGTCAGTTGCCGACATCCACAGAGCGGAGAACTCCACGCCTTGGCGAAGGCACGCATCACGGCTCACAGGCGATGCCTTGATGGCATTCAAGAAGGTATTTCGGCAGATTTGTGGTGGTGGCTCTTGGAGAGGCCCCGGTTTCGCCCCTAAAGGGGCGAGTCGCTTTCTGTCGCTCGGACAGAAAGTGACCCGCCCAGCAGGGCGGAACAGGGCCGTCGACCTACAACAACATCGAACCAGCCCCCAAGCCCCTCCCCCCTCAATCCGCCTGAATCTTCGCCGCCTTCACCACCCCACCCCAAAGCGCCAGCTCCCGCTGAATCCGATCTCCCAGCGCCTTCGGCGTGCTGATATTCACGTCATACCCCCCAGCCGTCATCCGTTGCCGGAAAGCAGCATCCTCCCCAACCGCCTTCTGCGCCTTGACCAGCTTGTCCACCACATCGGCCGGCAGCTTCTGCGGCCCCACCAGCGCATACCAGCCGGTCAGGTCATAGTCCTTCTGCCCCGACTCGATCATGGTCGGCACGTTCGGCAGCGCCGGGTTGCGAGTCTTCGACGTGACCGCCAGCGCCCGCACCTTGCCGCCATTGATATGCCCGATGGCCGTGCCGGTAATATCGAACATGAACGTGACCTTGCCGCTCATCACGTCAGCCATGGCCGGCGCATTGCCCTTGTACGGCACATGCAGCATCTTCACGCTGTTCATTTGAGCCAGCAATTCCGCGGACAGGTGGTTCGATGCCCCAATGCCGGCCGAGCCGAACGAGACCCCCTCAGGATGCTTGCGCGCATAGTCGACCAGCTCGCCCACGTTCTTCGCCGGGAAGTCCTTGTTCACCAGCAGCACGTTGGTGTAATCGGTGATCAGGCCGATGTAGGTAAAGTCCTTGACCGGATTGAAATTGACCGAGTGCTGGATCAGCGGCGTCATGGTCATGGTCGGGCTGGCGACGAAATACAGCGTGTAGCCGTCCGGCGCCGCCTTGGCGGTCATGTCGGCGGCGATCGCGCCGCTGGCGCCCGCGCGGTTATCCACCACCACCGGCTGCTTGAGCACGCGCCCGAGTTGCTCGGCATAGATGCGCGCGGCTGTGTCGACCGGGCCGCCGGGCGCGTAACCCACCAGCAGCTTGATCGGCCGCGACGGGTAGGCGTCGGCGGCCCACGCCGCGCCCTGCAGCAGCAGCGTGGCGGTCAGGGCTGCCAGTGTCGTCCGTGTCTTCATTATTGTCTCCTCCAGGTATGGCTGATATTGCCCGGGGCCGGCGGGCCCGGCGGGCGCTTAATCGAGCATGGCGCGCAGCGGCTGCTTGAGCAGCTTGCCGCTCGCCGTGGTCGGAATCACGTCGACGGTGCGGACCTCGGCCGGGCGCTTGTACGGGGCCAGGCTCTCGCGCAGGTAGGTGTCCAGCGCCTTGCGGTCAAGCTCGGCGCCGTCCTGCATTTCAATGAAGGCCACCACTTCCTCGTTGCCGTCGCCGGTGGTGCGTCCGACCACGGCCGACTGGCGCACGCCCGGGAAGGCATTGATCACAGACTCGACCTCGATCGGGTAGACGTTGAAGCCGGAGCGGATGATCAGGTCCTTGGAGCGGCCGGAGATAAACAGCGCGCCGTCGGCATCCAGGTAGCCCAGGTCGCCGGTATTGAGCCAGCCGCCGGGCAGCAGCGCCTCGGCGGTCTGCTCGGGGTTGCGGTAGTAGCCCAGCATCACGCCCGGGCCGCGCACGCGGATCTGGCCGCGCTCGCCGGCGGGAAGCAGCTTGCCTTCGGCATCGGTGATCTCGATCTCGACGCCTTCGACGATATAGCCGGCCGAGCAGTCGGCGCGCGGGGCTTCCATGCGCGTGATGAAGAGCGAGCCGGCGTATTCGGTGATGCCGTAGCCATGGTGCAGCGCCTGGCCGAACAGGGTTTCGACCTCGCGCTTGAGCGTGGGGTCCAGCGGCGCGCCGCCGGTATAGAGGTAGCGCAGGCGCGGATAGGCGCCGGGCTTCGCGCCGACGGTGGGCGCCACCGCCATGATGCGCGTGAACATGGTCGGCACGCCCTGCAGGATGGTGACGCCGGGCGATGCCAGCGACTCGAACACTTCATTGGCGTCGAAGCGCGGGCGCAGGAACAGGCTGGCGCCCGCATACAGCGTGGCCATCAGCACCGTGGCAATGCCGAAGATATGCGACATCGGCAAGGCGCCGTAGGCCACGTCGGCCGGGCCCATGTCGCGCGAGGTGGCAGAGATGCGCGCAAACTGGGTCAGGCCCGCATGCGGCACCATCACGCCCTTGGGCGCGCCGGTGGTGCCGGAGGTATAGATCAGCGTGGCGACGCTGCGGGCCAGCCCGGCCGGCTCGCGCTGCGGCGCGGTGGCCGCGCGCACCACCCGCATGCCAGCGTCGAACACCGGGCAGCCGGTGGCCTGTGCGCCCAGCCGCTCGCCGTGCGCCGCGGCCACGTCGGAGACATGGCCGGTGAACAGCACCAGCGCCGGCTGCGCATGATCGCGGATATTGTCGATCTCGCGCGCGGACAGGCGCGCATTGACCTGGATCGGCCAGGCATGCAGCAGGCTGCTGGCGAACAGCGTGACCACCATCTCGTTGCAGTTCTCGCCGACCACCATCACGCGGTCGCCCTCGCCCACGCCCCGCGCCGCCAGCCAGTCGCGGGCGGCCTCGATGCGCCGCCACAGCTCGCCGTAGCTGATGACGGCGCCGTTCTCGTGCAGGCACGGCGCGTCGGGCGTCTGCGCGGCCCAGTAGCGGGGGATGTCGTGGATGTATTCGGGGCGGAAGGAAGACATGGTGCTGGTGGGTCTCTCGATGCAGGCTGACTCGGATATGCGGCGGAATACACCCGGCCACATGAAACTGGCTGCATCAGTTTGCTGCAAGCCCCGTGCCGCAGCCATTTGGAATTCACTAAGGCCGTGTTCGTCAACGCCACTGGCCAGCCGCAGTTCGCCCCGCCACCACCCGGCGCAGGTGGTTCCGCCTCCACGAAGGACGGCTTTATCATTGATGAAGCAAAGAATCGCGCCCGGCCCCTACAATCGGCCGGCACAGTGAGGGCCGCCGCTTTGACGCACTGCACAACCAGGCAGGGCAAGAAGCGCCGCGCGGCCCGCGTACCACAGGGGACATTCAGATGGATTTGCGTTTCACCGCCGAGGAACAGGCCTTCCGCGAGGAGGTCCGCGCATTCGCGCAGGCCAGCCTGCCGGAAGACATCCGCAACAAGGTTCTCAACCACCAGCGCGTGGAAAAGGACGACTACATCCGCTGGCACCGCATCCTGCAGGCGCGCGGCTGGGGTGCGCCGACCTGGCCCAGGCAATGGGGCGGCACCGGCTGGACCGCGCTGCAGCGCCTGATCTTCGAGATCGAGACCTTCCGCGCCGGCGCGCCGCGCCTGCTGCCGTTCGGCCTGACCATGATCGGGCCGGTGCTGATGAAGTACGCCAGCCCCGAGATGCAGCAGCGCTTCCTGCCGCGCATCCCCAATATCGACGACTTCTGGTGCCAGGGCTACTCCGAGCCGGGCTCGGGTTCCGACCTGGCCTCGCTGAAGACGCGCGCGGTGCGCAAGGGCGACAAGTACATCGTCAACGGCCAGAAGACCTGGACCACCATGGCCCACTTTGCCGACTGGATCTTCTGCCTGGTGCGCACCGACCCGGAGGCCAAGGCCCAGGAAGGCATCTCGATGCTGCTGATCGACATGAAGTCGCCCGGCGTGACGGTGCGCCCGATCAAGACGCTCGACGGCGGCCATGACGTCAACGAGACCTGGTTCGAAGACGTGGAAGTGCCGGTCGGGAACCTGGTCGGCGAAGAGAACCGCGCCTGGACCTATGCCAAGTACCTGCTCGGCCATGAGCGCACCGGCATTGCCGGCATCGGCCACTGCCACCGCGAGCTGCGCCTGCTCAAGCACTACGCCAGCCAGGCCACCGACGGCGCCGGCCGCCCGCTGATCGAAGACGTGCGCATGCGCGACAAGATCGCCCGCGTCGAGATGGACATCATGGCGCTGGAAATGCTGCTGCTTCGCGTCGCCACGCAGGCCGCCGGCACCCCCGGCCCCGAGGCCTCGATCGTCAAGATCCGCGGCTCCGAGGTGCAGCAGGACCTGGGCATGCTGATGATGGAAGTGGCCGGCCCCAACGCCTGGCCGTATTCGCCGGACTGGCTTGAGCCGGGCGCGACGCAGCCGGTGGCGGGCCCCGACTGGGCCGCCCCTGCCGCCTCCACCTACTACGACATGCGCAAGACCTCGATCTACGGCGGCGCGACCGAAGTGCAGAAGAACATCATCTCCAAGATGATCCTGGGTTTCTGAAGGGATAGCTGACATGGACTTCACCTACAGCGAAGAGCAACAGATGCTGGCGGACAGCCTGCGTCGCTTCATCGATACCGAATACACGTTCGAGGCCCGCCGCAAGAGCGCGCGCGCAGGCGAGAGCCTGGATCGCGGCGTGTGGAACAAGCTCGCTGAAATGGGCGTGCTGGGCCTGACCGTGCCGGCCGACTTCGGCGGCTTCGGCGAAGGCCCCGCCAGCCAGCTGGTGGTGCAGCGCGAACTGGGCCGCGGCCTGGTGCTGGAGCCGGTCACGCCCAGCGGCGTGATGGCCGCGGCCATCCTGGCCGCCCACGGCAGCGCCGCGCAGAAGGAACAATGGCTGCCCGCGATCGCCTCGGGCGAGCGCATCGTCACGCTGGCCTACCTGGAGCCGACCACCCGCTACCGCCCGGAATCGGCCCGCGCCAGCGCCGAGCGCAGCGGCGACGGCTACGTGCTCAACGGCATCAAGAGCGTGGTCTGGCACGGCGCCGCCGCCGACGCCTACCTGCTGACCGCGCGCGTGGCCGGCAGCAATGAGATTGCGTTGTTCCTGGTGCCGCGCGACAGCAAGGGCCTGGGCGTCACCGCCTACCCGACCGTCGACGGCCTGCGCGCCGCCGACCTGTCGCTGCAGGACGTGACGGTGCCGGCCAACGCGCTGGTGGGCCAGCCCGCCGACGGCCTGGCCGCGCTGGGCGTGGGCCTTGAGCACGGCGTTGCCGCGCTGTGCGCCGAGGGCGCCGGCGCCATGGAAAAGCTGATCGAGATCACCGCCGAGTACCTGGGCACGCGCCAGCAGTTCGGCAAGCCGCTGGCCAGCTTCCAGGCACTGCAGCACCGCATGGCCGACATGCTGGTGCAGAAGGAGCTGGCACTGTCGATGGCCTACGTCGCAGTCCAGGCGCTGGACGAGGCCGATCCCGCCGCGCGCCGCCGCATGCTGTCCGCGGCCAAGGTGACGCTGGCCCGCGCCGGGCGCTTCGTCGGCCAGCAGGCCGTGCAGCTGCATGGCGGCATGGGCATGACCGATGAGCTGTCCGTGGGCGACTACTTCAAGCGCCTGACCATGCTGGACCAGTTGCTGGGCGACAGCGACTACCACCTGCAGCGCTTCGGCGAAGTGATGGAAGCCTGACCCTGGCTGCGGCCGCTGGCCGCATGCTGGCGCGCGAGGCCGGGCACTTGCCCGGCCTCGCGCCGTTTAAGTCCCCCTACCCCCGCCCCCCTTCCCGTACCACCCCGGTACGCTCCCGCAATCCTCGCGGGATGCTGGCACGCCACCCGGATTGTCCCCGCCCCCTCCGCCACGCCGGGCGCTAGGGAAATCCACTAGTCCGTTCCAACGATTCCCCGCCGCCGCGCCATCACTACGCTGTCACCACAGGCACAGGCACAGCCGGCGCCGGCAATTCCTCTTTACAAGGAGCGAGACTTCAATGAAATCCAGCACAAGACAACTGATACGCGGTGGCCTGCTGCTCACCAGCATGGCCCTGGCGGCGGCATCGTGGGCGAAGGCCACCCCGGAGGAGCTCAAGCAACTGGATGGCCCCCTCACGCCGATGGGCGCCGAGCGTGCCGCCAGCAAGGACGGCGAGGTCCCGGCATGGTCCGGCAAGTGGCTGGGCACGCCGGCGCATGTCAAATACCAGCGCGGCGAACGCTACCCGGACCCGTATGCCGATGAGAAGCCGCTGTTCGTCATCACGGCGCAGAACATGGCGCAGTATGCCGAGCGGCTTAGCGACGGGCAGAAGGCGCTGTTCAAGAAGTATCCCGACACCTTCAAGATGCCGGTGTACCCAAGCCATCGCGATTTCCGCTACGAGGACGCGGTCTACAAGGACATCCGCACCTACGCCACCACCGTCAGCATGACGAGCGATGCCAACGGCCTGAAGGAAGCGGGTCCGCAGGTTCCCTACCCGATTCCGAAAACCGCGATGGAGCTGTTGTGGAACCAGCGTTTCTCGTCGGCCATCGGCACCGAGAAGGCTCAGTTCGACCAGGCCGTGGTGTATCCGAACGGCTCGATCGCGTGGGGGCGCGTCTCGTACAGCATCCTGTCGCCGCGCAACAATGGCAAGTTCGACCCGCGCAGCGCCCTCAACGAGCGCTCCTTCTTCCGCACCGCCACCGACCTGCCGTTGCGTGACCGCGGCCAGGTGATCGTTGGCTACGCGGTCTGGGACCAGGAGGGTTCCGACACCAACCGCACGTGGATCTACAACCCGGGCACGCGGCGGGTGCGCCAGGCGCCGGAATTCGGCTTTGACCAGCCCCAGGGTCCCGGCGGCTTCCGCACCGTGGACGACGACCGCCTCTTCAACGGCTCGGGCGAACGCTACAACTGGAAGATCGTCGGCAAGAAAGAGATCTTCGTCCCGTACCACAATTACAAGCTGCAGAGCACTTCCGTCAAGTACAAGGAGCTGCTCACGAATGGCCATGCCAATCCGGACGCGATGCGCTATGAACCGCATCGGGTATGGGTACTGGAAGCCACGCTCAAGTCCGGTTTCCGGCACCAGTATGCGAAACGCGTGCTGTATCTCGACGAAGACAGCTGGCTGGCCCTGGCGGCCGACAACTACGATGGCCGGGGCCAGTTGTGGCGCACCAATCTCCAGGCCTCGGTGTACGCCTATGATGCACGCCGCTACTATCCGACCACGGTGTTCTACCATGACCTGATTTCGGGTGCCTACATGGCCGACCGCCTGACCAACGAAGGCCCGATGGCAACGCTGAACAACAGCCCGGAATTCAACGAGGCGTTCTTCTCCCCGGACGCCGCGCGCGGGTCGGGTACCTGATCCCATCGTGATATCCGGCCGGGCGCAGCCTTTGGCGCCCGGTCGCGCTCCCCTCCCCGCCCTGAACTGCCCCCAGAAGTCGGAGACGACTTTTGGGGGTTTTTACATGGCAAAGCCCAGCCGCTCCGATTGCAACCCGGGCTGCGCCGAGTGCTTCTACCTCGAAATGAAGGCCCTGTATCCCGGCGAACGCGAGCGCCGGATGCAGGACGATGTCATGGTCACGTAAGTCCGGAGCGCCATCGAACAAAAATGGGGCATCCGCCGCGGCTCGCGGCGGATGCCCCATTGGCCAGGAGATCAGAAGTTCAGCGGTCGCTGCGCGGCATCCAGGCCGCCGTCGATGAACACCACGTTGCCATGGATGTAGGCAGCGTGCGGCCCGCACAGGAACGCGATCAGCGCGGCCACCTCTTCAGGCTGGGCGCGGCGCCCAAGCGGCGGCAGGAAATCGCGAATGGCATCGCCATAGCGCGGATCCTTCAGCCCGGCCTGCAGCAGCGGCGTTTCCACCGCCCCCGGCGCGACCACGTTGAGGCGCACGCCGGCCTGTCCCCACGCGGCCGCACGTTGCCGCGCGGCCGCCGCCACCGCATGCTTGGAACTGGCATAGGCGATATAGCCAGCCTGGTCCCGGGTGGCTTCCGCCGCCGCGGCGGCCGCCACCATCGTGCACACGCCTGGCTCATCGCCGGCAAGGTAGGCATCACGCAGCGGGCTGCCCTCCCAGGACTGGAGCGTGGCCGAGTTGGACGACACCACCACGGCGCACGGATCCGAGCCCTGGCGCAGCGCCTCGAACAGGCCATCCAGCAGTGCTACCAAGCCGAAGTAGTTGACCGATGCCACCAGCGTTGCGGGTTCGACATGCGGGCCCAGGCCGGCGCAGCAGACCAGCCGGTCGATGCGGCCGCCTGACCGCGACAGTACGGCGTCGATCGCGGCAGCGCGGCCCTGCGGGCTGGACAGGTCGGCAACGATGTCGGCATCGCGCAGGTCGATGCCGATGACCCGGCAGCCGTCGGCGAGCATGCGCTGGCGCACGGCCGCGCCCATACCGGACGCGGCTCCGGTAATGACGACGGTTTTCATGGTGCGAGGTTCCGTGGAGGTTGCCATCAGGCCTCGAACACATGCCGCAGCGCCGGCGGTTCGATATTGCCCGGGTTCAGCTCAAAGATGCGCCGTGCCACGCTGGACGGCCGCACCTGCTCCACGTCGGTGTAGAACTGCTGGTACCAGTCACGCATCTGGTAGAGGGGCCCGTCGCCTTCGCACAGCAACGGGTTGTCGATGCGGATCTTGCTGTCCCAGATCGCCACGTCCTCGTAGAAGGCCTGTTTGGCCTGCTCCACATAGGCTTGCGCCATGGCACGGTTCTGTTCCTCGGACAGCCCCGGGATCTTCTTCACCAACACGCCGTAGCGCAGCGCGAAGCTGTTGAGGTCGATCGGCACATGGCAGTTGAGCAGGATCGAGTGGATCTGCTGGTCGCCCATCTGTCCGATCATCTCGGTGATGTGGTATGCGGGCCCGAAGTACGTGGACAGCGCCGTCAGCTGCGCATCGCCCGAGAGCCGGGCACTGCGCCCGATCATCAGCTGCGTGGCCTTGTGGTCTTCGAACAGGTTGGCAAAATAGTCCACCGGCGCGCCATGGACCGTGCCGAAATGCGCCATGTCGGAGATATTGTCGACCAGCTCGCGGCAATTGGTGCGGATCAGCATCTCGTCGATGGCCCAGTCCGACCAATCCGAAGAGAAGCAGGCATCGATGCGCGGAATCGCCACCTCGAGGGGTGCCGGGCGGCCTTCGGGATCGTGCCAGATGAAGAGCAGGTGGTTCTGCTCGCAGGTCTCCCAGGCGCCGACGCGGGCCTTGGGCGGCACCCGCTTGCAGTAGGGAATGGACTTGCAGCCGCCGTCGCCGCCCCACTGCCAGCCGTGGAACGGGCAGACCAGGTTGTCGCCCTGCACGGTGCCGGTGCTCAGGTCTGCGCCCATGTGCGGACAGTAGCCGTCGATCACGCGAATCGCGCCGGTCGAGTCGGCAAACGCCGCCAGGCGCCGGCCGAAGATATTCAGCGTGTGCGGCACGCCGTCGCGGTAGCCATCGGCCAGGCCGAGGCAATGCCAGCCGCGCGCGTAGCGGGCCTCGAGCGGGCGTGATTCGATCTTGTAGCCGGTCTTGTAGCCAGTCTGGTTGCCGTCAGCGGTCATGGCGTCTGTCTCCTTGAATTCCCGTGGGACCTTCAAGATAAGAGCGTCTGGCCGGCGGCTCATCGTCCCATCGGACTACTGCAGCGCGGCAATCTTCGTCAGCGCCGGGTCATTGCCCGGGCCATGCACGCAACTGACACCGGCCGGATCGTAGATCCGCGCCACGCAGCCATTGCAGCTGTCACAGGCCGAATGCGCCACCGCGCCGCTGCGCCAGTTGGCGACCAGTGCGGGATCGTGGATCAGCGCGCGCGCCAGCGCGATGCAGTCGAAGCCCTCTTCCATCAGCTGCGCGACATTGCCGATCGACTTGACGCCGCCGATATAGGCCAGCGGCATGCGCACCGCCCGCCGCACCACGCGCGACGCCTCCAGGAAGTACAGCTCGCGAAAGGCCAGCGCGCGCGGCGTGCGCTTCTCCAGCATGGTGATGCCGAAGCGCGCCACCGCGGTCGGTGCGGCGGCCTTCATCTGCGCCGTGGGCATGGGGCTGCCGAACAGCGCCCACGGGCTCTCGACGTTGCGCCCGCCGCTGAGGGTCAGCAGGTCGGCGCCTTCCGCCTCCAGCAGGCGCGCGCTCACGGCGGAATCCGCGGGTTCGTTGCCGCCCGGCACGCCGTCGCTGACGCTCAGCTTGCAGCAGACCGCCAGCTCGGCGCCGACCGCGTCCTTCACCTGGCGCAGTACCGCGGCCGGAAAGCGGGTGCGGTTCTCCACGCTGCCGCCGAACGCATCGCGCCGACGGTTGCTCAGTGGCGACAGGAACTGGTTGAGCAGGTAGCCGTGCCCCATGTGGATTTCCACCGCGTCGAAGCCGGCTTCGCGCGCCAGCCGCGCCGCGGCGGCAAACTGGCCGGCAACGCGCGCCATGTCCGCCTCGCGCATGGCACGCTGGAAATACACGCCATGCAGCATGCCAAAGGCATTGAGTCCGGATGAAGCACTGCCCGGCGCGCGGCTGCCGCCATGGCGCATGGTGGTGAACGAGCCCGCATGGGTGATCTGCAGGCAGGCCGCCGCGCCTTCGCGATGCACGGCATCGGTCAGCACGCGCAGGTGCGCAACCTGCTCCGGGCGCATACTGAGCTGGTGCGAAAAAGTCAGGCCGTCGTCGGCCACCGCCGCATACGCCACCGTGGTCATGCCCACGCCGCCCGCGGCAAGCTCGCGGTGGTGCCTGACCAGCGCCTCGGTCGGCAGGCCCTGCGGCGTCATGCCCTCGTTGGCGCCGGCCTTGATAATGCGATTGCGCAGCGTGAGCGGGCCGATGCGGACCGGTGTGAATGCCGCCGCCGCGTAAGCCTGGTGATCGTGCATGCTGTCTCTCCGGGTCATCGGCCTTACACCGCGTCGGATTTCAGGGCGTGCGCCGGCGGCACCGTCTCGCCGCGCGCGGCGCCACCGGCACCACCGGCGGCCACGCGCGCACGCTCTTCTTCCTCCACCCCCAGCCACGCAGCCAGCGCCGGCAGCAGCGACACCGCGCCGAACAGGTTCACCAGGAACATGAAGGCCAGCAGGATACCCATGTCGGCCTGGAACTTGAGCGCGGCAAAGGCCCAGGTGCCCACCCCGATGCACATCGTCAGCGCCGTGAACAGCGCCGCCGAACCGCGCTGGCGCATGGCCTCGGCAAAGGCCTGCGGCAGGGCCTGCCCTTCCTCGCGGATCTGGTGCTGGATGCGCTCATACAGGTAGATGCCGTAGTCCACGCCGACGCCCACGCCCAGCGTGATGACCGGCAGCGTCGACACCTTCAGCCCGATGCCAAGCCGCGCCATCAGCGCATTGCACAGCACCGACACCAGCGTCAGCGGCACGATGATGCACAGCACCGCGCGCCACGAGCGGAACGTCAGCAGGCATAGCAGCGTGATCGCACCGAAGATCGACAGCAGCATGGTCACTTCGGCTTCTTCCACGGCCTCATTGGTGGCCGCCATCACGCCGATATTGCCCCCGCCCAGGCGGAACGCCACGTTGGGGGTCTTGTCGGCGGCGGTGAAGCGGCGGATCTCGCGGATGATGTGGGCGATGGTGGCGCCCTCATGGTTGGCGGTGTAGATCAGCACCTGGATGGCCTGGCAGTTCGAGGTATTCATGCCGTTGTCCGGGTCGAAGGCCTTGGCGCCCTGGCTCAGGCCCTCGCTGCTGCGCGGCAGCGCCTCCCAGCGCGGGTTGCCCTCGTTGTAGGCGCCGATCACCACCTTGGCCAGCGACGACACGCTCACCACCGACTGCACGCCGGACACGCCGCGCATATGCATCTCGAAGCGTTCCACCGCACTCATCACCGGGTAGTGCAGGCAGCCGTCGTCGAAGCCGGTGGGTTCCACCACCACGGTCAGCGCATCCGAGCCGATGTTGTACTGGCTCACGATGCTGGCGCTGTCGCGGTTGTAGCGCGAATCCGCGCGCAGTTCCGGTGCGCCGCTGCCGACATCGCCAATCTTGAGGCCGCGCGAATCGATGGCGCCGGCCGCCAGCAACGCGAGCGCGGCAACGAACACGCCCAGCGCCGGGCCCGGACGCGCCAGCGCGCCGAACTTCTGCCACAGCCCGCCGGTTCCGTGCGCGCGCCGGGCCTGCGCCGATGCCAGCGCCGACGGCTCCAGCCGCGTGTACGACAGCAGGATCGGCAGGAACACCTTGTTGGTCACGATCATCAGCAGCACGCCCAGGCAGGCGGTGATGCCAAGCTCGCGCACGATGTCGATCTCGATGCGCATGATGACCATGAACCCGAGCGCGTTGGTCAGCAGCGCGACCGTGCCGGGGATGAACAGCTTGCGGAAGGCCGCGCTGGCGCTGTCCAGCGCACCATGTCCCTGCACCACCTCTTGCTTCCAGGCATTGGTCATCTGCACCGCGTGCGAGACCCCGATCGAAAAGATCAGGAACGGCACCAGGATCGACATCGGATCGATGCCGTAGCCCAGCAGCGGCAGCAGGCCCAGCAGCCAGGCCACGGGCAGCAGCGCCACCGCCAGCGACAGCAGCGTGATACGCAGCGAGCGCGTGTACAGCCACAGCAGCAGCGCGGTCACGGCGAAGGCCAGCGCGAAGAAGCCCATCACGCCGGCGATGCCCTCTTCCACATCGCCCACCAGCTTGGCAAAGCCGACGATATTGACCTCGACGTCGGTGCCGCTGAAGTCCCCGCGGATCTTCTCCAGCTGGCGCGCGACCGAACCGTAGTCGATGGTCTTGCCGGTGGCCGGATCGGTCTCGCGCAATTCCGCGCGGATCAGCGCGGACCTCAGGTCGTTGCTGACCAGGCGGCCGATCTGGCCGGAGCGCGCCACGTTGCGGCGCACCTTGTCGAGCTCGGCCGGCGTGCCGGAGAAGCGCCCCGGCACCACCACGTCGCCGCGAAAGCCCGCCTCCGTCACCTCGGTGTAGCGCACATTGGGCGTGAACAGCGAGAACACGCGCGAGCGGTCCACGCCGGGGATGAAGAACACGTCATCGGTGGCGCGGCGCAGCTTGTCCATGAAGGCCGCGTTGTAGATATCGCCGTCGCCCTTCCAGCGCAGGCTCAGCAGCACCGTATTGGCACCGGAAAAGGTGCTCGCGTACTTGGTGAACACCTGCATGAACGGGTGCTGCAGCGGGATCATCTTGTTGAAGCCGGGATCGAGCCGCAGCCGCGTGGCCGAGGCGCCCAGCGCCACGGTCACGGCCAGGCACAGCACCAGCAGCAGGCGGCGCCGGTGCATCAGCAGGCTGGCGCAGGCATCGACAAGGCGGCCCAGGCGGCCGGAGGAATGGGGGCGGGTCATGATCGTTCTCGCATTCGGTAAGCCAGGGTCAGCGGGGGTTGGCGGCGAGCGTGGCGCCGGCAAGGCCGCCATTGCCGCCCAGCGCCAGCTTGTCCTTGCCGGCAGGGGCCAGCGCGGCCAGGGTCTGCGGGCTGCCGGCGGGCAGGGCGGTGAAGTGGCGCCCGCCGTCGGCGGACATCACCATCGTGCCACCCTGCCCGGCCAGCACGATGCGCCCATCGGGCAGCTCGACGCCGCCGAAGAACGAGGTCTTGAGGCCAGTGTCCGCGGCCTGCCAGGTGGCGCCGAAGTCCTCGCTGCGCAAGGCGTTGCCGCGCATGCCGAAGGCCAGCCAGGCGCCATCGCGCAGCGGCTGCACGCCGTACAGCGATCCCTCGTAGGGGGACTTCACCACCTCCCAGCGGCTGCCGCCGTCGGGCGAGCGCAGCACCAGGCCGGTTTCGCCGACCAGCATCAGGCGCCCCTGCCCGTCGCCGGCAATGCCGTTGAGGTGGCGGTCCTGCATGGCCTTGTCTGCGGCCGGCTCCCAGTGCCTGCCCTGGTCGCGCGAGACCAGGAAGCGGCCAAAGCTGCCGACCGCGAACCACGGGCCGCCCGCCTGGGCCCAGGCGCCGAGCAGCGGATCGGACGAGCTCGCGTCGAACGCCACCTGCTGCCAGTGCGCACCGCCGTCTTCCGTGCGCAAGATCCAGCCGCTGTGCCCGACCGCCATGCCGTGGCGGCTGTCGGCAAAGGCCACCTGGGTCAGCGCGGCGCCTTGCGGATGATCCACCACGGCCGTGCGCCAGTTGCCGCCCTGGTCGTCGCTGAACAGGATCTGGCCGCGCTCGCCCACTGCCACCAGGCGCTCGCCGGCGCGCGCGATGCCGTTGACCTGCAGGCCGTCCGGGCGCAGCGTCGTGGCCGCGAACGGCGGCAGCGGGCGCGGCGCGAAGGCCCATACCGCGGTGGCCAGCACGGCCAGCGACATGGCGACGCCGATCAGTCGTTTCATGATGTCTCCTCCGGTTGGAGTGATGGCAGGCGGCCTCGTTGCGGGCCGTCCCTGCAGGGGCTGCTTGTAATTACAGAACGTCGAACAGCGCGGCGGCACCCATGCCGCCACCGATGCACATGGTCACCACTGCCTGCTGCACGCCGCGGCGCCGGCCTTCAATCAATGCATGCGCGGTCATGCGCGCACCCGACATGCCGAACGGATGGCCGATCGAGATCGCGCCGCCGTTGACATTCAGGCGCGCATCCGGGATGCCCAGCTTCTGCTGGCAGTACAGCACCTGGCAGGCAAAGGCCTCGTTCAGCTCCCACAGGCCCACGTCGGCCACCGTCATGCCATGGCGCGCGAGCAGCCTGGGTACGGCGAATACCGGGCCGATCCCCATCTCGTCCGGCGCGCAGCCCGCCACCGCCATGCCGCGGTAGCGGCCCAGCGGGCGCAGGCCGCGCCGGCGGGCCTCGTCGGCACTCATCATCAGCACCGCGGCGGCGCCGTCCGACAACTGCGAGGCATTGCCGGCAGTGATGTGCTCGCCGGCGGCCACCGCCTGGCCGCCGCTCCAGACCGGCTTCAGCGCCTCCAGGCTGCTGGCCGTGGTATCGGGCCGGTTGCACTCGTCGTGCGCAAGCCGAACGGTCTCGTGGCCGGTCAGCGTGCCGGCCTTGTCGAACAGCGCGCGGCGCGTTTCCAGCGGCACGATCTCGTCATCGAAGGCACCGCGCCGCTGCGCCTCGGCGGTGCGCTGCTGGCTGCGCCAGGCGTAGGCGTCCTGCTCGGCGCGGCTGATGCCATAGCGGCGCGCCACCACCTCGGCGGTCTCGATCATTGCCATATAGGCTGCCGGCTGCCGCGCCAGCACCGCTTCGGACTGGGCGCGGTAGCTGTTCTTGTGCCTGGTCTGCGTCAGCGAGATAGATTCCGCGCCGCCGGCGATGATGATGTCGGCCTCGCCGCACTGGATCGCGCGGGCGCCCGCAGCGATCGTCATCAGGCCCGAGCCGCACATACGGTCCATGGTCATGCCGGGCACGCTGTCCGGCAGGCCGGCCGCCACAGCGCACAGGCGGCCCAGGTTGTAGCCCTGGGTGCCCTGCTGCGCGGCCGCGCCGATCAGCACATCTTCCACCTCGGACGGATCCACGCCGGCGCGCTCCACCACCGCGCGCACCACGTGGCCGCCCAGCACCGGGGCCTCGGTGTCGTTGAAGGCACCGCGGAAGGCCTTGCCGATCGGTGTGCGCGCGACGGCGACAATGACTGCTTCTTTCATTCTGGATTCCTGTTCAGAAGTAATAGCGGCTGATGGTCTCGGCCACGCAGGCCGGCTTGTCTCCGCCTTCGATTTCCACGGTCATGCGCACCACCGACTGCACGCCGCCCTGCAAGGTCTCGGCCCGCACCAGTTCCCCCACCCCGCGCACGCGCGCGCCCACGCGCACCGGCGCCGGGAAGCGCACCTTGTCGCAGCCGTAGTTGACGCCCCACTTCATGCCTTCGACCGTGACCAGCTCCGGCAGGAACTGGTTGACCAGCGCCAGCGTCAGGTAGCCGTGCGCGATGCAGGCGCCGTATGGGCCCTGCGCGGCGCGCTCCGGGTCCACGTGCAGCCACTGGTGGTCGCCAGTGGCATTGGCGAACTGGTTGACCTGTTCCTGGGTGATCTGGGTCCAGGCGCTCTCGCCGAGGCGCTGGCCGACGGCGGCGTGGATGTCTTCGGCAGAACGGAAGATTCTTGGCATGTCTGGTTCCTGCGTTGTTCCCGGTCCCAACTGTTTCCCTTCAAGCCCGCTGGCTGCTCACCGGCAGCACCTCGCCCGTCATGTACGAGGCATAGTCGCTGGCCAGGAATACCATCACATTGGCCACCTCCCACACCTCGGCCGCGCGCCCGAACGCTTCGCGCTCGCTGAGCTGGCGCAGCAGGTCGGCCGGCGCCGACTTCTTCAGGAAGTCATGCAGCGCGATGCTGGGCGCCACCGCATTGATGCGCACGCCAAATTCGGCGGCTTCCATCGCGCTGCAGCGCGTCAGCGCCATCACCCCGGCCTTGGCCGCGGCGTAGTGCGACTGCTCCTTCTGCGCACGCCAGCCCAGCACCGAGGCGTTGTTGACGATGGCGCCGCGCCGGCGCGCCTGCATGTGCGGCAACATCGCTCGCGTCATGCGGAAGGTGCCCGTGAGGGAAATATCGATCACGCGCGACCACTCGGCATCGTCCATATCAACTAGGCGGCGCGAGCCGCCCAGGCCGGCGTTGTTGATCAGCACGTCGGTTCCGCCCAAGGCTTCTTCGGCGGCGGCCACAAGTGCGCGCACCTGCGCTTCATCCGATACATCGCAAAGCTGGCCATGGATCGCCTGCAGGCCGGTTTCCGCGCGCAGGCGCCCGACCGCTTCGGCCAGGCGCTTCTCATGGACGTCGGAGATCATCAGCGCGCGGCAGCCCTCCTCGGCGCAGCGGCGCGCGGCGGCAAAGCCGATGCCGGCGCCCGCCGCGGCGGTGATGAGCACACTCTTGCCGGCGAGCAACTGATGGCCAGGCACATAGGCCGGGCCGCTGGGGATTTCGGTGTTCAGGGTCATGACTGTCCTCGTGCTTCGCGCGGCATGCCGAGGCCGCGTTCGGCGATGATGTTGAGCTGGATTTCGTTGGTGCCGGCGTAGATGGTGTCGGCGCGCGAGAACAGCGCCATCTGCTGCAGCCGCGTGCGGCGCGTGTCGCCGGCGTCCAGCACATTGGCCAGCGGACCCAGCACGTCCAGCGCCAGCTGGCCCAGGTCTCGGTGCCAGTTGGACCAGTAGTACTTGTAGATCAGCGCGTCGCGCTGCAGCGCGGTGCCGCCGTCCTGGCCCGCCTGCGCCGCGCCCGCCAGCATGCGCAGCGCATTGGCGCGCATCACGCGCAGGCCGGCCCAGGCGCGCGCGATGCGCTGGCGCACCAGCGCGTCGCGGCTGCTGCCGTTGTCGCGCGCGGCCTGCGCCACCCATTCCAGTTCGTGCGTGAACTGCATCTGCTGGCCCAGCGTGGAGATGCCGCGCTCGAAGCCCAGCAGCGCCATGGCGATGCGCCAGCCATCGCCGGGCGCGCCCAGCACATCGGCGGCGGCGGCACGTGCGCCGTCGAAGAACACCTCGTTGAATTCGGCGCCGCCGCCCATCTGGCGAATCGGCCGGATCTCGATGCCGGGCTGGTCCAGCGGCAGCATCAGGAAGACCAGGCCCTTGCTGCCGCGCGAGCCGGGCTCGCAGCGCGCCAGCACGAAGATCCAGTCCGAATCGTGCGCGAGCGAGGTCCACACCTTCTGGCCGCTCACCAGCCAGTCGCCGGTGGCCGCATCGCGCTCCGCCCGCGTGCGCACATTGGCCAGGTCCGAGCCCGCGCCAGGCTCCGAATACCCCTGGCACCAGAACGTGGTGCCGTTCAGGATGCCGGGCAGCAAGCGCGCCTTCTGGTCGTCGGTGCCGAAGGCGACCAGGGTCGGGCCGATCAGCCCCTCGCCGATATGGCCCATGCGGCCCGGCCCCCCTGCCCGCGCGTATTCCTCATGGAAGATCACCTGCTGCATGACCGGCAGCTCGCGCCCGCCATGCGCGCGCGGCCAGCCCAGGCCGGTCCAGCCGCCTTCGGCCAGCCGGCGCTCCCACGCCTTGCGCAGTTCGGGATAGGCCTCTTCGTCGCCGGGGCCGCCGCGGTGCTTCAGGCAGGCGAACTCGCCGGCCAGGTTGGCGGCCATCCACTGCGCGACTTCGGCGCGGAATGCCGCCTCTTGATTCGCTGTCATGCTGTCCTCCACGCGTTCGGGCCATTTGCTGCGAGATACGCCAGCGCCGCGCCGGCACCGCCCAGCCAGTGGCTGGCGGCCTGCGCGCGCTTGAAATAGAGCTGGGGGTCGTATTCCCAGGTGAAGCCGACACCGCCATGCAACTGGATGGCCTCCTGCGCGCAGAAGCGCAGGGCATCGTCGGCTGCCACGGATGCGGCGGCGATGTCGAGGCGGATGCCGGTACCATCGGCCACCTCGCCCGTTTCCCACGCCTGCGCCGCGCCATACACCGCCGAGCGCGCCGCCTCGACCAGCACCATCATCTGCGCGCAGCGGTGCTTGACCGCCTGGAACGAGGCGATGGCGCGCCCGAACTGGATCCGTTCCGAGGCATAAGCTACGGTCAGGTCCAGGCATTGCTGGGCCGCGCCAAGCTGCTCCGCCGCCAGCATCAGCTTGCCGTGCCACCAGGCCTGGGCCAGGCCAAACGCCGCCGCGTCCGCGCGCGCCAGGCAGGCGCTGGCGGGCACGGGCAGCCCGTCCAGCCGCAGCGCGGCCTGCGGCCGCGTGCGGTCCAGCGTATCGAGCGGCGCCAGCATGATTCGCGCATCCTGTGCCAGTGCTGCTGGCTCCAGCAGGAACAGCGCAGGCACGCCGTCTTCGAGCCGGGCCGGCACCAGCAGCCAGTCGGCGCCGGCGGCATCGGCCACCTGGGCGGCGCAGCCGCGCAGCACGAAGCCATCCGCGCCCGCCTGCGCGCCAATGGCGACGCCGTCGTACTGCCAGCCGCCATCGTCCGGCAACACCGCGGCGGCACGCAGCTCGCCACACGCCAGCCGTTCCAGCCAATGCGCGCTGCCGCGCGGGCCCAGGCTGGCCTGAAGCCAGGGCGCGGCCACGCACACGGCGGACCAGAACGGCACGCAGGCCAGGCGCTGGCCCAGTTGTTCCTGCAGCAGCACCAGCCCGGGCGCCCCCAGGCCGGCGCCGCCCACGGCTTCGGGCAGTGCGATGCCGCACCAGCCGAGTTCGCCCGCGACCGCGTGCCACAGCGCTTCGTCGTGCGCGGCGCCCGCCTCGGTCACGCGCCGCACCGCCGCCGAATCGCTGTGCGCGGCGAGGTAGTCGCGCGCGCTGTCGCGTACCATCTGCTGTTCGAGGCTAAGGGAGAAGTCCATGGCCGTCGCGCTCAGCTGCCGTAGACCGGCTGGGGCGGCTGCGCCTGCGCCAGCAGTTCCGCCACGGCTGCGCCCAGTTCGGCCGGCTGCCAGCGCGATCCCTTGTCGGTCCTGGGTCCGGTGCGCCAGCCGTCGGCCACGGAAACCATGCCGCCGGCCGCCTCGAACATGCGCCCGTTGACCTGCGCGGAGGCGGCGCTGCCCAGCCACACCACCAGCGGCGCGACGTTGGCCGGGTCGTAGTAGTCGAAGCCGTCGGCCGGCGCCCGCATCATGTCGGCGAACACGTCTTCGGTCATGCCGGTGCGCGCCGCCGGCGCCAGCGCATTGGCGGTGATGCCATAGCGGCCCAGCTCGGCGGCCTGCACCAGCGTGAGCGCGGCAATGCCGGCCTTGGCGGCGGCGTAGTTGGACTGCCCGACAGAACCCTGCAGGCCCGCGCCGGAGCTGGTGTTGATAATGCGCGCGTCGACGGCGCGGCCGGCCTTGGCGGCATCGCGCCACCGTTTGGCGAGCAGGTTGGCCAGGCAGAAGTGGCCGCGCAGGTGCACGCGCATGACGTCGTCCCAGTCCGCTTCGGTCAGGCTGACAAACATGCGGTCGCGGCAGATGCCGGCGTTGTTGACCAGCACGTGGACCTCGCCGAAGGCCTCGACCGCGGCATCGACGATGCGCTGCGCGGTGGCCAGCTGCGTGATGTCGTCAGCGCTGGCCAGCGCCGCTTTTGCCTTCGCGCCGGCTGCACGGATCTCCGCGCAGACGGCCTCGGCCGCCTCGCGCCGGATGTCGTTGACGACCACGTTGGCGCCCTCGGCGGCGAAGGCCAGCGCATAGGCACGGCCCAGCCCGCCGCCGGCGCCGGTGATGATGACGGTGCGTGCGTCGCAGATTCCCATGGCGGTCTCCTTACAAGCGTTCGATGATGGTGACGTTGGCCAGGCCACCGCCTTCGCACATGGTCTGCAGGCCGTAGCGCCCGCGGGTGCGTTCCAGCTCATGCAGCAGCGTGGTCATCAGGCGCGCGCCGGTGGCGCCCAGCGGGTGGCCCAGTGCGATGGCGCCGCCGTTGGGGTTGGTGCGCTCGGCCGCGTAGCCGGTTTCGGCCAGCCATGCCATCGCCACCGAGGCGAACGCTTCATTGATCTCGACCACGTCGATATCGGCCAGGCGCAGGCCGCTGCGCTCCAGTGCGCGTCTGGTTGCAGGGATCGGCGCGGTCAGCATCCACAGCGGGTCGTCGCCCAGCACGCTCATATGCGCGATGCGCGCACGCGGCTTGAGCTGGTAGCGCTTGAGCGCGTCTTCCGAGACGATCAGCAGCGCGGCGGCGGCATCGGCGGTCTGGCTGGACACAGCCGCAGTCAGCGAACTGCCGGGCATCAGCGGTTCCAGCGCAGCCATCCTGGCCAGCGTGGTATCGGGGCGCGGGGTCTCGTCATGCTTCACGCCTGCGCACGGCACGATCTCGCGCGCAAAGCGGCCGCCTTCGATGGCCGCGGCGGCGCGCTGATGGCTTGCCAGCGCGTAGGCTTCCATGGCCTCGCGCGACAGCTTCCAGTGATCGGCAATGCGCTGCGCCGCATGGAACTGCGACACCGGCGCATCGCCAAAGCGCGTCTGCCAGCCCTTGCTGCCCGAGAACGGGTCGGCAAAGCCCAGTGCCTGCCCGGCCAGCATGGCCGACGAGATCGGGATCTGGGTCATGGTCTGCACGCCGCCGGCGATCACCACGTCCTGCGTGCCGCTCATCACTGCCTGCGCGGCAAAGTGCACGGCCTGCTGCGACGAGCCGCACTGGCGGTCCACGGTCACGCCCGGCACCGTCAGCGGCAGGCCGGCGGCCAGCCACGCGCTGCGGGCGATATTGCCGGCCAGCGGGCCGATGGTGTCGACGCAGCCGAACACCACGTCGTCATAATCCTCGGCGGGAATGCCGTTGCGGCGCACCAGCTCGGCCAGCACGAAGCCGCCCAGGTCGGCGCCGTGCATGTGCGACAGTCCGCCCTTGCGGCGCCCGGTGGGCGTGCGCAGGGCATCAACGATATAGGCGTCTTTCATGGTCTTGGTTCTCTTTGGATTCAGGCGAAGGTGGCGCCGGCGCCGATCTCATGCACGCCGTCAAGGATGTGCGCGCCCATGCGCGCCTTGTGGAAGGCACGGTCGCCCCAGCTTCCCGCCAGGGCCCAGGCGCGCTTGGTGAAGATCTGCAGGTCCAGCTCCCAGGTGTAGCCCATTGCGCCATGCACCTGGATCGCCTGGCGCGCCGCGCTCCACGCGCAGCGCGCGGCGGCCACGCGGGCGTGCGAGACATGCAGGCCCGCATCGGGCAGGCCGTGCGCCAGCGCGGCGGCGGCGCGCAGCAGCACCGGCCGGGCGAACTCGAGCTGGATCGCCACGTCGGCCAGCAGGTGCTTGACCGCCTGGTAGGCGCCGATGGCCTTGCCGAACTGCTTGCGCTGCGCGCTGTAGTCGATCGCCAGGTCCAGCATGCGCTGGGTCAGGCCCAGCTGCTGCGCGGCCACGCCAAGCGCGCCGCGGTTCAGCGCGCTGCTCCACAGGCCACTACCGGACGGGATCAGTTCGGACTCCGCGGCCGGCGTCCACGCCAGCTCGAACAGGCGGCGCGAAGGATCGAGCCCGGTGCGCGCCGTCAGCACGGCCTGGTCGGGCCGCAGCAGGTGCACGGCACCTTCGTGCGCGCACAGGATCGCGTCGGCGACATGGGCGTCGGCCACCAGCCGCTCTTGCGGATGCGCCACCGCCACGCGGGCATCGCCGGCGGCGATGCGCTCCAGCAGCGTGGCGCAGCGTTCGTGCGCCGAGGCGTTCGGCGCCGCCGCGAGCGCATCGCGCAGCAGCCCGGCCGCGACCAGCGCAGTGTCCAGCAAAGGCTCGGGCAGCGCAAAGTAGCCGCAGGCCTGCGCCAGCGGCGCCCATTCGACCTCGCCCAGCCCCAGTCCGCCCTGCTCCTGCGGCACCATCACCGCGGTCAGGCCCTGGTTGGCAAGCTGGCGCCACAGCGCGTCGGAGCGGCCAGACTCGGTGGCCCACAGCTCGCGCGTCAGTTCGGGCGTCATCTCGGTCATCAGGAAGCGCCGGATCGCCTCGGCAAACTGCTCCTGCTCTTCGGTCAATGCGAAATCCATGGTGTTTTCCCCGGGTGCCGTCATGCGCGCGGCATGCCGAGCAGGCGCTCGGCGACGATATTGCGCTGGATCTCGTTGGTGCCGGCATAGATCGGCCCGGCCTGCGAGAACAGGAAGCCATCCAGCCAGTGGCCGAGCGAACCCGGCGGCTGGCCGTCGGGCGCGACCTCTGCGGACTGCCCCAGGATGGCCAGCGCGGTATCGTGCATATGGATGTCCAGCTCGGACCAGAACACCTTGTTCGTGCTCGACTCCGCGCCGATATGGCCGCCGCGCACCAGGCGGCTCGCGGTGGCGTAGGTGGACAGCGTGTAGGCCTCGGCGTCCATCCAGGCGCGCAGCACCGCCTCGCGCAGCGACGGGTCGCGGTCCGCCGCCTCGCGGTTGGCCTGGTACAGCCTGACCAGCGCGCGCGCGGTTTCCTGGAAGCGCGCCGGCGAGCGCAGCATCAGGCCGCGTTCGAAGCCGGCGGTGGCCATGGCCACCTGCCAGCCGGCGCCTTCTGCGGCCAGGCGGTTTTCCACCGGCACGCGCACGTCGTCGAAGAAGATCTCGGCAAAGCCGGTCTGGCCGTTGAGCTGGCGGATCGGGCGCACGATGATGCCGGGCGTGTCCAGCGGCATCAGGATGAAGGTCAGGCCATGGTGTCGGGTCGAGGCCGGGTCGGTGCGGAACAGGCCGAACAGCCAGTCCGCCCACACCGCCCGCGTCGACCAGATCTTCTGGCCGTTGATCACATAGTCATCGCCCTGCCGGATCGCGCTGCAGCGGATCGCGGCCATGTCCGAGCCTGCGCTCGGCTCGGACCAGCCCTGCGCCCAGACATGCTCGCCCGAGGCCATGCGCGGCAGGAAGCGCGCCTTCTGCGCCTCGGTGCCGAATTCCATCAGCGTGGGCCCGAGCAGGAAGATGCCGTTCTGGTTGACGCGCATCGGCGCGCCGGCACGCCAGTACTCCTCCTCGAAGATCAGCCACTCGATCAGGTCGCAGCCGCGCCCGCCCAGCTCGGCCGGCCACGTGACCATGCTCCAGCGGCCCTGGTTGAGCGTGGCCTCCCACGCGCGGTGCTGGGCGAAGCCCGCTTCGGTATCGAAGCTCGCCAGCGGCGTGCGCGGCACGTGCGCGGCCATCCAGTCGCGCACCTCGGCGCGGAAGGCGCGCTGGGCGTCGGTGTATTCAAGCTGCATCGCGCTCTCCCTGCGCAAAGCGGGCTTCGCGGCCTTCGACAAAGGCGGCGCGCGCCTCGCCGGAATCGGCGCTCATGTAGGCCTGCAGCGTGAAGCCCTGTTCCCAGCGGTATTTGTCCTCCAAGTTGCCGTCTTCCACGCCGTTGAGCGCTTCCTTGGCCAGCTGCAGCATGGCCGGGCTCTTGGCGGCGATCTGGCGGGCCAGCGTCATGGCGGCCTCGCGCAACTCTGCGCGCGGCACCACGCGCTCGACCGCGCCCAGCCGGTACGCCTCGGCGGCATCGATCATCTCGCCGGTGAAGTACATCGCCCTGACCTTCTGCACGCCGAACATGCGCTGCAGGTGGGCGCCGCCGCCCATGGCGCCGCGGTCGATCTCCGGCACGCCAAAGCGCGCACAATCTGCGGCCACGATGATGTCGGCCGCGCCGCAGATGCCGATGCCGCCGCCCAGCACGAAGCCGTGCACGGCCACGATGACCGGCTTGGGATTGCGGTGCACGGCGCGGAAGGTGGCGTAGTTACCGGCGTTGACATCGACGATGCGCTGCGGGTGCGCGGCCAGCTCCTTGATGTCGACGCCGGCGCAGAAGCCGCGGCCTTCGCCGCGCAGCACGATCACGCGCACGGCGGGATCGGTGCCCAGCTGGTCGATCGCGGCGGCCAGCGCATGCCAGCCGGCGCAGTCGAGCGCATTGACTGGCGCATGGTCGATCACCAGTTCGGCGATGCCATCGGCGGTGTCGATGCGGAACGGCCCGGTCTTTTTGTTCGTTTGCATGGTTTCCTCTGTCTGTGGGTCAGGCCGCTGCAGCCAGTCCGGCGCCAGCCAGCGCCGCCAGGCGCGCCTGTGCCTGCGCGGCCATGCCGGCCACGATCTGCTCGCAGGATTCGATGGCCCGGATCGCCGCGGCGGCCTGGCCGCTGGGCAGCACGCCTTCATCGGGGCATCCCTCGACCATCGCGCGCTGGATCAGCACCGGCGCGTTGGCGGCCATCAGGGTCTGGGCGGCGCTGTAGTCCTGCTCGCGCATCGCGCGCCAGGCGGTGGCCAGCATCTGCGCGCTGCGCATGCCGGTACGCGCCTGCCACTTGCGCGCGGCCGCCAGCGCCAGCCAGGTGCGCCGCAGCGGACCGGCCTTCTCCAGCGCCAGCAGCAGGTCGTTGTCGATCATTCGCTGCGGCAGGCCGTCAATGGCCAGCGACACGCGGATGCTGGCCGGGTCGCGCACCTTGACGTAGCGCTCCAGCGTTGGCGCCGGCACCGGCGATTCGGCCGACATCAGGAAGCGCGTGCCCATGGCCACGCCGGCCGCGCCGTAGGCCAGTGCCGCGGCCAGTCCGCGGCCGTCGAAGAAGCCGCCGGCGGCCACCACCGGCACGCTCACGCTGTCCAGCACCTGCGGCAGCAGCAGCGTGGTCGGCGTGCCGCCGGTATGGCCGCCGCCCTCGCCGCCCTGCACGGTGACCACGTCCGCACCCAGTTCCACGGCCTTGGCCGCATGCTTGGCCGCGCCCACGGTCGGCATGCAGACCACGCCGGCCGCCTTGAGCTTGCCGATCATCTTCGCGTCCGGGCCACGCCCGTAGCTGACGGCGCGCAGCCGGTGGCGGATCGCCATCTCGATCACTTCATCCGCGTTGGGCTGGAACATGTGGAAGTTGATGCCGAAGGGCCGGTCGCTGAGCGCCTTCACGCGCAGGATCTCGCGCTCGACCTCGCCGGGCGCAATGGTGGCGCCGGCCAGGAAGCCGAAGGCCCCGGCATTGCCGCTGGCCGCGACCAGCTTCGCATCCGCCACCCAGCCCATCGCCGTCTGCACGATGGGGTAGCGGCAGCCCAGCAGGTCGCACAGCACGGTGTGCAGGCTCGCGGGGCTCATGCCTTGTCCTCGCCGGTGCGTTGCGAAGCGGCCATGGCGCGCGCGTCATAGCCGCCGAGCTTGTCGCCGCTGACCAGCTCGTTGTGCGCATGGGCGAAGTGGTGCCAGGCAAACACCGCATCCATCGCGGTGCGCTTGCCCTGCAGGTCTTCCACATGGTTGACCGCCTGCTTGGTCAGCGTCAGGCCCAGCCGCGGCATCTGCGCGACCTTGGCGGCCATGCCGTAGACGGTGTCTTCCAGCGCGTCGCGCGGCACCACGCGGTTGACCATGCCCATGCGCTCGGCGCGTTCGGCGCCCATGCGCTCGCCCAGGAACAGGAACTCCTTGGCGATGCGCGGATGCAGCTCGTAGGGATGCGCGAAGTACTCGACGCCGGGAATGCCCATGCGCACCACCGGATCGGCAAAGAAGGCATCGTCCGACGCCACGATCAGGTCGCATACCCATGCCAGCATCAACCCGCCGGCGATGCAGGCGCCATGCACCATGGCGATGGTCGGCTTGGGCAGCTCGCGCCAGCGCCGGCACATGCCCAGGTAGACCTCCTGCTCGCGGGCATAGAGAAACTCGCCGCCCGGCTTGTTGACATGGTCATACCAGAGCGAGGCACGCTCGAACGACTCGTTGATGTCGCGCCCCGGCGTGCCGATGTCGTGCCCGGCCGAGAAATGCTTGCCAGCACCGCGCAGCACGATCACCTTGACCGCGTCGTCCGCGGCGGCGCGCCGGTAGGCCTCGTCCAGCGCGTAGGTCATCTTTGAGTTCTGCGCGTTGTGGAACTGCGGCCGGTTCATGGTCACGGTGGCAATGCCGTCCGCGACCTGGTAGAGCACCTCGGCATTGGGGCCAAGGCTGATGGCTTCGGTAGCTGGCGTTGTCATGTCGGCCTCACACGCGTCCGGAAGGATTGCCGCGCACGATGGCCGCGCGCAGGTTGTGCGGATCAAGCTGGGCGATCAGCCGCAGCTCTTCCGGTGTCGGCGGCGCCGTCTCCGGCAGGGCCTCGCCGGGCGTGTTCGCCAGCGCAAAGCCGGTGGCCGCCTGTACCTGGTCGAAGCTCGCCCCCGGGTGCAGCGAGCGCACGCGGATGGCATGGTCAGCCCCCCCGAAATCCATCACGCACAGGTCGGTGACAATCACGCGCAGGTCAACGAAGCTGCGCATGCCCTCCAGCCGGCGGGCCGGGTTGTAGCCGGCGCTGCAGACCATGTCGACTTCACCGGCGACGAACGCGCGCGTGCTGTGCGCCGGCACGAAGAAGGAATTGGCGTGGTGGATGCTGTTGCCGGGAAAGCCGCGCGCGCCCAGCAGCTGGGTCCTGGGCTGCGCATGGGTGCCGCCCAGGCAGGAAATATTGGCCTGGCCGAAGCGGTCGATCTGTGTCGGCATCACCAGCGCATGGCGCCGCCCGCCCCACAGGCAGTCGAACACGCGCGAGTAGCCCATCCAGCCGCTGGCGCGCACCTTGTAGCCGGGCTCGCGCGGGCCCAGCGGCACCGGCGTTTCCACCAGGTAGGCCTCGCCGTCGGTCAGCAGCAGGCCCGGGTTGTGCGCAAGCCGCGCCAGGCTGGCGGCGATGCGCGGGCCGGTGCCGATGCCGGTGGCCAGCACCTCGCCGTCGTCGCGCCATTCGCGGGCGGCGGCGGCAATCATCAGCTCGGCGCGGGTGAATTCATAAGTGGCGCTCACGGTCGCTCCTTGGGTTGGCGGGTTCAAAGTACCGGCAGCGGCAGGTCGTGCACGTGGCCAAGGCCGCCGATGCGCTCCAGGTAGGCCGCTTCGCTCGCGCCCACCACCTCGTCGCGGTAGGCACGGAAGCCGTCCTCGGCCTCGGCGCCGGCGCAGTACGCCTTCAGCGCGGGCAGGTCCCAGCCGTAGGCCGGCGCGCAGGAAGTGGGATGGGCGCCGCCGGGTGCGTGCACCACGCCGCTTACCAGCGAGCGCTCGAAGGCGTTGTTGCGCGCGCGCGCCAGGTCTTCATCCTCCAGGCGCAGGTGCAGCGCTTCGCAGCTCACATAGCAGCGGTGCGCGGCGCGTGCGAACCATTCATCGAAGAACGGATCGGGCCCGTCGATGCGGGTGTTGCCGAGCACATCGCTGTCGTTCACGTGCAGCAGCGCGGCA
This sequence comes from Cupriavidus necator, assembly GCF_016127575.1. Classification (NCBI taxonomy): domain Bacteria; kingdom Pseudomonadati; phylum Pseudomonadota; class Betaproteobacteria; order Burkholderiales; family Burkholderiaceae; genus Cupriavidus; species Cupriavidus necator. Next base: position 655,487 of record NZ_CP066019.1, on the reverse strand, counting down.
TCGAGCTCGATCGCCGGCATCGCCAACAGCACTTCGCCATCGGCATAGGGCGAACGCACCGTCCTCAGCTGGGGGTTCATGTCCAGCACGTCGGTGCCCAGCGCGGCGCGCGTCGGCAGGAACGGCAGGCGCGCGGCCGCGGCGCGCAGGCCCAGCTGCAGCATGCCTTCGTCAAGCTCCATCACTTCCAGCACGCCGCGCTCGCGCGCCTGGCGGAAGTAGGGCTCGAGCGGAATCACGTCGAGCGAGACGAAGCCGAACACCAGCCGGCGCACCTTGCCGGCCGCGCACAGCATGCCCACCTCGGGGCCGCCGTAGGCGACCACGGTCAGGTCCTTCAGCGGCGAGCGCAGGATCTCGCGCACCAGCGCCATCGGCTTGCGGCGCGGGCCCCACCCACCGATGCCGATGGTCATGCCGTCGGCGAGCTGGCCGACCACGTCGGCCGCGCTCATGATCTTGTCGATTGTCTTGGTCATGATGTGTTTAGCGGTATCCGATGCTGAAGTCGTGTCCCCACAGGCTGACGCGCGTGGCCTCGTAGGCGGCGTGGTGGCTCCAGTCCACCTCCAGGCCGCCGTGGCCGAACTCGAGGTCGAAGCCGCCGGGGGTCTTCATGTAGAAGGAAGTCATGCGGTCATTGCAGTGCTGGCCCAGCGTGGCCGAGAGCTTCACGCCGTGCTGCTGCGCGCGGTCCAGCGCGCGGCCCACCTCGGCCATGTCCGGAACCTCGGCCATCACGTGGATGCAGCCCGCTTCCGACGGCATCTCGAAGATCGCCAGGCTGTGGTGGCGGGCGTTGCCGCAATGCAGGAAGTGGATGCGCTTTTCCGATTCGGCCGGGTCATTGGTAAAGCGCACGCGGAAGATGTCGGACAAACCGAAACCCATCACCTCGCACAGGAAGGCATAGGTCTCGTCGAAGGCCGGCGCGGGCAGGACCGCATGGCCCGCCCCCATCGGGTCAGTGACGAAGCGCGGCACGCCCACCGGCGAGATAAAGCGCAGGAAGTCCGAGCGCATGCCCCAGGAGATCTCATGGCGGTTGCCCGAGGGATCGGCAAACCAGGCCATGGCCTGCACGCGGCGCTGTGCCAGTTCCGCGGCGCTGGCGTGCACGACCTCAACGTTCGCCTGGCGCAGCGTGTCGAGCGCATGGCGGTAGGCCGGCTCGTCGGCAAGCTCCCAGCCCGATGCCAGGTAGCGGTCGCGCGCGCCCGGCACCACCAGGTAGCGGTAATCGCGCTCATCCATCTTCAGGTACAGCGCACCGCCGGGGGCGCCGGAACAGGTCATGCCCAGCACCTGTTCGGCATAGCGCCGCCATTGCCCCAGGTCGGTGGACTCGACCACGATGTAGCCAAGCGCACGGATATCCAACATGCCGGTCTCCTCAGGTTCGTTGCCACTGCTGGCTGATGGGACCATTCTTCCGTGCGCTGGAGCCCGGCACATCGTCCAGTGGGACTAGCCGGTCCGGCGCGGGCGTCACGCCGCTGCCGGGCGCACGAGGTACTGGCTGGTGGGGATCACGTCGATCTTGTCGAAGTCGATGAAGCGCTGGCAGCTTTCCATCATGGCCTGCAGGTTGCGCTGGAACTTGTCTTCGTCGCCGGCCGCGTCGAAGAACGCCTGCGGGTCGGTCATCGCCGCATCGGGGAAGCCCTCTTCGACAATGGCGTCGTAGTGCGGCGCGGCGTAGGTGAGCGGCCGCACCACCACGTTCTGCACGTAGAGGAAGTTGTCCTGGGTCTCGACCGCCACCGGCGTGTGGTGGTTGTGCCAGATGTCCAGCCAGGCCTGCGGCGTAAGCCGGGGCGGCCGGGTAAGGAAGGCAAGCTGCGCGAAGCCGGGCGTGCGTTCGCCGGGCGCGGCCGGGAAACGTGTATTGCGAATGGGCTGGGACTCGGTCACGAGGTAGCCGGCCATGCGGCCCACGGCGGCCGCGATCGCCTGGTCGAACGGCTGCCGCTGGCGGTCGATGGCGCTGTCCATCCAGACCGAGACCAGCCCGTCCATCTGCGGGCGGGTATTCGCCTGGCGCAGGCCCGCGGCCGGCAACACCGCGTCATCGGCCACGTTCACCTGCAGTCCGCGCGCGCCCAGCGCCAATAGCTTGTCCGCAAGCGTCGTGCGCAGCCGGCGCGCGAACTCCCCCGGCTCGGTCTGAGAATCGCGCCAGACGATATAGATGACTTTTTCCATGCTCCACGCTCCCTGGTACAGGTGCCGGCCGGGGCCGGACAGGTTGATGCGTGCGCGGAACAGGACCAAGCGCGGACAGCACGCGTCGCCGCGTCCGTCTGAGGTGCCATCCGTGTGCCGCGCCCGCTTGTCGGATGCATGCTAGGGGCGCGCATGGCGGGACTCATCCTCCATTCGGACTAGGAGAACCGATCGTCGGGCCACGAGGGAGTTACGCGTGCCCTGGAACACGCGTGCGTGGATGACGCCCTGGCGCTCAGCCGAGCGTCACCACACTGCTCAGCAGCATGCGCACCAGCGTGGCCTGCCGCGTGACCCCGGTCTTGGAGAAGATCGCGCGCAGGTGGGCGCGCGCCGTGTTCTTGCTGGTGCCCAGCGCCTCGGCGGCTTCGTCGAGCGTCATGCCGTCGGCAAGCACCAGCGCCAGCGCGGTCTCGGCGGGCGTGAGGTCGAACAGCTTGCGCACCACCTCGTGCGAGGCGCGCGACTTGCGCTCGGGATCGCGGATAAAGACCGCGCAGGCCGGGCGATGGCGGTGGTCTTCGGACCATTCGCTGAGCGGAATGGTGCGGATCAGCACGCCCAGCTTGCCGCGCCCCGAGGGGCGGGTGATCGACATGGCTTCGGCCAGCGCCGGCGCGCTGCCGTGATGCCCCATCTGGGCGCGGCGCAGCAGGTACTGGAACTTGCGGCTTTCCTGTGCGTAGGCGATCTCGAAGTTGGCGCCGTTGAGGCGGATGCCGTCGTTCTCCGCCAGGATCTCGTCGGCTTCCGCATTCTTCTTCAGGATTGCACCGGCTGCGTCGAGGATGACCATGCCCACCAGCATGCGGTCGATCGCGCCCGCATAGAGGCTGCGCTCCGATTCGACCACATCCAGCCTGGAATGCAGCCGGACCGCGCGCCTCAGGTGCGGCAGGATGGTGGCGCACGCCGCCTTGTCCACCTCGGAGAAGTCCTGCGCGTCGTGCTGGCGGCAGACGCGCAGCCGGCACTCGACCCCGTCTTCGGTGCGGATGTCGGCGCCCAGCAGGTAGCGCACCCCAAGCGGCTGCAGGAACTGCCGGTAGATCTCGCTGCGGCACCAGTTGCCGGCGCCCATCGCTTCGTCGACCGTCACGGCCCGGTCCGTGGGCAGGTTGATAAAGGGATCGATGGCGTAGTAGTAGGTGTTGTACGACGCCTCGGCCTCCAGCGAAGTGCCGTCCTGCGACGCGTGCACCGCGATGCCACTGCGGTCGCTCGCGGGCGAGCGCAGGATGAAGCTCACATAGCTGGCACCAAGTTGCTTGCGCAGCATTTCCAGCGCGCGGCCCCAGGGCACGGGTTCCATCGGCCCTTCGTAGACCGCCGCCAGCAGCGCGCTGAATTGCGGCAGGCTCAGTCCGGACTGCGCAAACCAGGGCGACGCCACCCCTTGCGCCTCAACGGTCGCCATCAACATTGTCTGTCTCCTGTTTCCTCGCCCCATGCATGGACTGGCCGGTGCTCTGCGGCACCTGAGCAGCGCAGATTATAGGGAGGCTGCCTGCCGATGTCCGGCGCGCGGCGCCCTTGTTCGCCCTGGTTTGCACCATCTAAGTGTTTTCCCTGACCTGCAATCGGACGATGCCGGTCCCGCCTGCCGCCGATCAAATGGCCGCACACCACAGGGCAACCGAAGGAGAACGACTCAGATGGATTTCACCGACAAGACCGTGCTGGTCACCGGCGGCGGCGCCGGCATCGGGCTCGCCACCGCGCAAGCCTTCCTGGAACAGGGTGCGCGCGTGGCGCTGATCGAGATCGAAGCACAGCGCGCCGGGCAAGCCCGGGAGTTGTTGAACAAGCCCGGCACGGAAGTGCTGGTGGTACAGGGCGATGCCACCGATGCCGGCACCGTGCGCGAACTGGCTGCGCAGGTCGAACAGCGTTTCGGGGTGCTGGACGTGCTGGTCAACAACGTCGGCGATTTCCTGCGCATCGCCAAGCCGTTCGAGCACTATGCCGACGACGAGATCGCCAGCCTGTACGCCGCCAACCTGGGCCACGTCTTCACCGTCACGCGCGCCATGCTGCCGCTGCTGCGGCGCAGTGGCGCCGGCAGCATCGTCACGGTGTCGTCGATCGAGGCCTTCCGCGGCATTCCCTACTGCAGCGTCTACGGCGCCTTCAAGGCCGCCATCACCGGCTTCACGCAGAGCCTGGCGCTGGAGCTGGCGCCGGCGGGGATCCGCGTCAACCTGATCGCCCCCGAGACCACCGAAACGCCGCAGGTTCCGGTGTCGCAGATGGTCGCTGCGGAACACCAGCACCATATCCCGCGCTGGATTCCGCTGGGCCGCTTCGGCACGCCGCGCGACATTGCCGACGGCATCCTGTTCCTGGCCAGCGAGCGCGCGGCCTGGATTACCGGCACGGCGCTGCATGTCAATGGCGGCGCGCTGGCCGCGGCCGGCTGGTATCGCGACCCCAAGGGCACGTGGACCAACATGCCGGTCATCGGCGGCAACGGCATGAACCTCTGATGGCCGCGCACCGCGGCCACACCACCCCACCAAGGAGACAAGCATGAAGATACTGATCGTCGGCGGCACCGGCATGATCGGGGGCCACGCGGCCCTGCACCTGCGCAGCCGCGGGCACGACGTCACCATCGCGGGGCGCAACCGCCCCGCGCCCGGCACGACGCTGGGCGGGCTGGACTTCCTGCGCTGCGACTACATCGCCAACGACGTGCCGGCCGCGCAGCTCGGCGCCTTCGACGCGCTGGTCTTCGCCGCCGGCAACGATGTGCGCCACGTGCCGCCCGGCGGCGACGAAGCCGCGCACTGGGAGCGCGCCAACATCGAGGGCGTGCCGCGTTTCCTGCGCGCGGCGCGCGCTGCCGGGATCCGGGTCGCCGTCTACGTCGGCAGCTTCTACCCGCAGGCACAGCCGCAGCTGGCCGAGGACAACGCCTATATCCGCTCGCGCAAGCTGGCCGACGAAGGCGTTCGCGCGCTGGCCACCGATGCCTTCCGCGTGAGCAGCGTGAACGCGCCGTTCGTCGTGGGCACGGTGCCGGGCCTGATGGTGCCGATGTTCAAGGCCTATACCGACTACGCGCGCGGCAACTTTGCGCCGATGCCGGATTTCGCGCCACCCGGCGGCGTCAACTTCATCTCGGCCACTTCGCTCTCGGAAGCGATCGAAGGCGCGCTGTTGCGCGGTGAAAACGGCAAGGCTTACCTGGTAGGGGACGAGAACCTGTCGTTCCAGGACTATTTCGGTGCCTTCTTCCGCGACGCGGGCCGCCCGGTGCCGCCTGTCATCGACCAGGAGCATCCGTTGCTGCCGGACTCGGCCATCTGCTTCGGCCGGGGCAACACCCTCTACTATGAGCCGGACGCGGCCGAGGCCGCCCTGCTCGGCTATCGCCGCCGCGACATCCTGCGCACGGTCGGCGAGATCGTGACGCAGTACAGTTAGCCCGGCGCTGCGGCAGCCTGCTTGCGCGGGCCGCCGCAGCGGGCCTTACAGCCCCGAGATCAACTGCGCGTTATCGATGCGCAATTCCGCGCCATTGATAAAGCGCGACGCGTCCGAAGCCAGGAACAGGACCAGGTTGGCCACATCCTCCGGCAGGCACATGCGTGCCATCGGGTCCGTACCGATACCAAGCGTGGCCGGATCCAGGTCCGGCACCAGCGCCTGCGTCATCGGCGTCCAGACGCCATCGGGATGGATCGAGTTGCAGCGGATCCGGTAGCCGTTCTGCTTGCAGTGCACGGCCACGCTGCGCGTCAGCGCGGTAACGGCGCCCTTGGCGCCGCTGTATGCGCACATCATGGGCAGCCCGCCCAGCGCCGCCACCGACGACATCACCACGATGGAGCCCCCGGCGGGGTTGCCCTTCATTGCCTGCACACCGAACCTGCAGCCCAGGAAATAGCCGTCGGCATTGACGCGCATGACCTGCCGCCAGCTGTCGAGCGAGGTTTCCTCGATTGACCCGAGCGGACAGATGGCCGCATTGTTGACCAGCACGTCGAGCCGGCCGAAGCGGTCCTGCGTGGCGGCCATGGCTTTGCGCCAGTCCTCCTCGCTGGCAATGTCGTGGCGCACGAACATGGCCGCATCCCCGATCTCGCGGGCCAGTGCCTGCCCGGCCTCCTGGTTGACATCGCTGATGACCACGCGCGCGCCTTCGGCCGCCAGCATCAGCGCGTCGGCGCGCCCTACCCCGCTGGCCGCGCCGGTGACCAGCGCAACCTTGTCCCTGACTTGATGCATCGTTTCTCTCCTTGAGTTGCCGGCTTCAGCCGGCTTCGGGAATCCTGCCGGCCAGCACGGCCTGCAGCGCGGCTTCGCCATACACCGCAGCCACGGTTTCATCGAGGATGGGATTGCCGCGCAGCTCGCTGCCACCGTCCACGGCGATGCTCTGGCCGGTCACCCAGCCCGATTCCGGCCCCGCCAGGTAGCGCACCGCACTGGCAATGTCGTCCGGTTCGCCGGCGCGCCCCAGCGGCATCTGCGCGACGAACTTGTCGAGGATGGCCGGGTTGTCGAACATCGGCCCGGTCGCGCCGGAGCGGGTTAGCCCCGGCCGCACCGCATTGACGCGGATGCCGCATCCCGCCAGCTCCTCGGCCGCGGCGCGCACGAACGCTTCCAGCCCCGCCTTGGCGGCGCAGTACGCCGACAGCCACCGGCAGGTCATGCGCGCCGCGTTCGACGAGATACAGACGATGGTGCCGCCATGCGGTGCCATCAGCGGCGACGCGTGGCGCACCGCCAGGAATGCGCTGGCGATGTTCAGCTCCAGCTCCGCCATCAGCGAGGCCGCGTCATGCATCAGCAGCGGACGGAAGCCGCCCCCACCAACGGTCGCGACCACGATATCGAGGCGCCGCTGCAGCTCCCAGGCTTGCTGCAGCGCGGCCTGCACGTCATCCTCGCGGCACGCGTCGCCGACGCTGATTGCCACGGTGGCGCCGGCCACCTGCGCGCACAGGCTGCGCCGTGCCGCTTCCAGCGCTTCGCCCCGCCGCCCCATGAGGACCACCGTCGCGCCGTCGCGCAGCAGCGCCAGCGCGCTGGCCGCACCGATGCCGCCGGCGCCGCCGGTGACTAGGGCTGTCTTGCCTTCCAGTACACGGGTCGTCGTCATCATGCCCCTCGCAGCGGCAGGTCCTGCGTCCAGTCCACCACCAGCTCGCGCGCGGCAATGCGCCACTGGCCGTCGCGCCGCACGAAGCGGTCCTGGTACCGGATGCCCCAGTCCAGCTTGCGCGGCACGCCGTCCTGTTCGTACAGGTGGTTGGCCACGCAATAGGTCTCGCCGGTCGCGGTATCGCCATCGACTTCGACCAGTTGCTGGTGCACGTGATGCTGCGTGGCGCTGTACTGGCCGAGCGATGCCATGCCGTCAGCAATCGCCTGCGCTCCGTCCATGCGGAAGCCCGGCCCGCTCAGCCATGCGTCCGCCGTGAACAGCGCTGCCAGTTTCGCGAAATCGCGCCGGTCCACCGCCTGCGCATAGCGGCAGGTCAGGGCATGGATGGCTTCCTTGCACTCCAGTTCAGACATGGCCAGTCTCACTCCTTGTTGTGACCGCCAGCGCCGCGATACGCCGCGCGGGCAGTCGTTGGGATGGGGACTATCGTCGGCCTTGCCGCGCCGGGGGCCATCGTCCGCGTGGAGTATCCGGACCGGGTATCGCTTAGTCCGAACGAAGGATGTCGCGATGCCGTGCCCGTTCCAAGCTTCGATGACATCAATGAAGGAGACACACATGAAGCAGGCGGAACAGGCCATCGTCGCCGTCGTCACGGGCGGCTCGCGCGGTGCCGGCAAGGGCATCGCACTGGCGCTCGGTGCGGCAGGCGCCACGGTGTACGTGACCGGACGCACCGAGCAGGAAGGCAGCGCGCCGCTGCCCGGCACCATCCACGCCACCGCACGCGAGATCGATGCGCTGGGCGGGCGCGGCATCGCGCTCGCGTGCGATCATCGCGACGATGCGCAGGTGGCGCGTCTGTTCGCGCGGGTGCGAGAGGAATCCGGTCGGATCGACATCCTGGTCAACAATGCGACCTTCCTGCACGACGAGCTCATCATGCCGGGGCCGTTCTGGCAGAAGCCACTGGAGATGGCCGGCATCCTCGACGTGGGCCTGCGCTCAGGCTACGTCGCCAGCTGGCATGCCGCGCCCATGATGGCCGCGCAGGGCCGCGGGCTGATCGTGTTCACCTCGTCATTCGGTGCCAACTGCTATATGCACGGTCCGGCCTACGGCGCGCAGAAGGCGGGCATCGACAAGTTCGCGCACGACATGGCGGTCGACCTGCGGCCCTACGGCGTCGCGGCGGTGTCGCTGTGGATGGGGCCGCTGCGCACTGCGCGCACACTGCGGGTATGGGAAAAGCATCCGGACAAGTACGCGGGCTTCGCGCCGGTGGCGGAGACGCCGGAGTTCACGGGGAGGATTATCGATGCGCTGTACCGCGACCCTGCGCTGATGGAAAAGTCCGGCCGGGTGTTGATTAGCGCCGAAGCGGCGCTGGCCTATGGCATCGTCGATTCGGAGGGGGTGCAGCCGCCGTCGTACCGGCAGACACTGGGCGGGCCCCCGCCGGTGCATCCGGCGATTGTGGAATAGGAATTGGGCGCGCGCGAGCGTTGGAAATTGCCACCACCTCTCGCATGCGCACCCCTCTCCCGCAAGCGGGAAAGGGGTGCAAACAAGCGCGGCCTCCTACCCTCCCTGCGACACCAACCCCGTCGTGAACATCGTCGAGCGAATCAGCCACGCACCATCGATCCGCACATACTCATCCGCATAACGTCCCGTTAGAAAGGTACGCGAACCACTGGCATCATCCAGCGCCAGGTAGGCCAGATCCCAGCTGCCCTGCGCCAGATTGTCATCCAGCACACGGATATCCCCCTGCCCCGCAAAATGCATCTCCCGCAGCGTCGGCCGGCACGCCAGTTCCGCAAAGCACTGCACCAGTGCCTCGCGCCCGGCAAAGCTGCCGATCCGGTCATAGTGGATATGCGCGTTGTCCGGCACGAAACAGGCGCGCATCGCGTCAGGGTCCTTGTCATCGCAAGCGCGCAGGTAGCGCAGCTTGAGCGCGCGGATCGCCTCCGCGGCTTCCAGCCGCGCGACGCGGTCGGCAATGGCGGCAATGTCGGTCATGATCGGTTCCTTGTTCATCAGGCTTCACGCAACTGGTACTTCAACACCTTGCCTGCCGCGCTGACCGGCAGCGACGTCACGAACAGCACCTCGCGCGGCACCTTGTAGTTGGCCATGTGCCGGCGCGCCCAGGCGATCAGGGCTTCGGCGTCCACGCGCGCGCCGTGGCGCAGCACCACGTAGGCACGCCCCACTTCACCGAGCCGCTCGTGCGGGATGCCCACTACCGCCACCTGGGCCACGGCCGGATGCGCCACCAGCAGCTTCTCCACCTCCGCCGGATAGCAGTTGAAGCCGCCCACGATAAACATGTCCTTGATGCGGTCGGTGATGCGCAGGTAGCCGCGCGCATCGAGCGTGCCGACATCGCCGGTATGCAGCCAGCCTTCGCTGTCGATGGCTTCGGCGGTGGCTTCGGGCAGGCCGAAGTAGCCCTGCATCACGTTGTAGCCCCGCACCAGCACCTCGCCCGCCTCGCCGGTGGCGGCCGGCTGCCCCTGCCCATCGATGCAGCGGATCTCGATGCCCGGCATGGCGCGGCCGGAGGTGGCGGCGACGGTTTCGGCGTCGTCGCCGGCGCGGGTCAGCGTGGCAAAGCCGCACGACTCGGTCAGGCCGTAGCCGGTGATGATGGTGTCGAAGCCCAGTTCGTCGCGCATGCGCTGGATCAGCGCGGGCGCGATCGCCGAGGCACCGGTCACCGCGACACGCAGCGACGACAGGTCGAACTCACGCAGGCGCGGCGCGTTAAGCAGGGTCTGGTAGAGCGTCGGCGGCCCGGGCAGCACCGTGATGCGCTCGTTCTCCACGCGCGTCATCACGGCCTCGGCGTCGAACACCAGGTGGGGCAGCACCGTAGCCCCGCGCGACAGCGCGGCGAGCCATCCGGCCTTGTAGCCAAAGGTATGGAAGAACGGATTGACGATCAGGTAGCGGTCGCCCGGCCGCACCCCGGTGATGGCGGCCCAGCCGTCGACGGCACGCAGGTTCTGCGCGTGGGCGGTCATCACGCCCTTGGGACGCCCGGTGGTGCCCGAGGTGAACATGATGTCCATCAGCGTGTCGCCGCGCACCCCGTCCTCGCGCTTGGCGAACGCCGCCATGTCCGCCTGTGGCGCCAGCGCGAGGAAGGCTTCCCAGGCCAGCTCGTCGGGGCCGGGCGTCCGGCCCTGCCCGGGGCGCAGGATCACCAGCCGCTCCAGCGTGGCGGGGCGGTGTGGCGCCAGCATCTGCGGATAGCTTTCGCCGAGGAAAGCGTCGACGCAGAGCAGCAGGCGCGCGCCGCTGTCGGCCAGCACGGCGCCGGCCTCGGCCCCCTTCATGCGCGTGTTGAGCGGCACCAGCGCCGCGCCTATGCTGTGCGTGGCCAGCGCCGCGATGATCCATTCGGAGAAGTTCGGCGCCCAGATGGCAACCCGGTCGCCGGGCTGCACGCCCAGCGCCATCAGCGCCCGGGCCGCCTGTATCCGGCTGGCGTCGAGCGCGGCGTAGGTGAGGCGCAGCCCGTCCTCCTGGATGGCGATGCGCTCGCCGTGGCGCCTGGCCGCGCGCCGCACCAGCTCGGGAATGGTCGCGGCAATGTCGTCGTTGGCGGCGGCGAGGTCGAGGTCGAGGCCGGCCGGTGCCGCAATGGCGTCGATGATGTCAGATGGGGTCATGTCAATCCGGGAACTTCAGGTGGATTTCGGCGCTGGACGGGCGGGCCTGGCAAGCCAGGGTCCAGCCCGCCTCCAGGTCGGCGCGGTCGAGCACATGGTTCTCGCCGAGCGTCACGTCGCCCTGCGTCACCTGGCACATGCAGGCGCCGCACAGCCCGGCGCGGCAGGAATTGGGCGCGGCCACGCCGGCGCGCTGCAACGCGTCGAGCACGGTTTCGTCCAGCGCCACGCCGACGTGGTGGATCTCGCCGTCGAGCTGCACGGTCAGTGCGGCGCCGCGCATCGCGGGCGCGGGCGATGCCGTGGCGGTGTCCCCCGCGCTGGCGGCCCCGCTTGCCGGTGCCTTGGCCGCCGGCACATCGGGCAAGGACACGAAGCGCTCGACGTGCAGTTGCCCGCGCGGCACCCCCAGGGCCTGAAGCGCGGCCTGGGCGCCGTCCATGAACGGGCCGGGCCCGCAGACAAAGCATTGCGCCATGCTCCACGGCCGCACCAGTTCCTCGATCTGGCGCTGCGTGGGCGGCCCCTGCACGCTGTCCAACCAGTGGATCACGCGCAGCCGGCCGGGGTGGTTGCGCGCCAGTTCCGCAAGCGCCTCGCGGAAGATGATGGAGCGCTCGTCGCGGTTGGCATAGACCAGCGTGACCGCGCCGCGCCCGTGGCGCAGCGCCGCCTTGGCGATCGACAGCACCGGGGTGATGCCGCTGCCGCCGGCCAGCAGCAGGAAATCGCCATGCAGCGCGGGCGGGGTGAACACCCCGGCGGGCGGCATTACCTCGACCGTATCGCCCGCGCCCAGGTGGTCGCAGATCCAGTTGGACACGCGCCCGCTCTGCACGCGCTTGATCGTCACGCGCAGGGCGTTGTCCACCTCAGGCGTGCTCGACAGCGAATAGCAGCGCTGCAGCGGCACGCCGTCCACGGGCACGCGCAGGGTCAGGAACTGCCCGGGACGGTAGGCAAACGCATCGCGCAGGCCGTCCGGCAGCGCGAATACCAGCGAATGCGCCTGGTCCGTTTCCGTGACGACTTCGGCGATCTGCAGCCGGTGGAATTGCACTGGCGCCATGATGTCCTTCTATTGCTTGAGGGCGGGGTCAGGCCACGCCCATGATGGTCTGCGCGTTGTCGATACGCAGTTCCGCACCGTTGATAAAGCGCGATTCGTCGGAGGCCAGGAACAGCACCAGGTTGGCCACGTCGCGCGGATGGCACATGCGCTGCATCGGCTCGGCGCCACCCACCTCCTCCGGCAGGGCCGTGGCACCGCCCGGCAGGAAGGCCGCGGTCATCGGCGTAAGGATGCCGTCCGGGTGGATCGAGTTGCAGCGGATCCGGTAGCCGCTCTGCTTGCAGTGCCCCGCCACCGCGCGCGTGAGCGCAGCCACCGCGCCCTTGCTCGCGCTGTAGGCGCAGAACGCGCCCATGCCGCCCAGCGCCGCCACCGACGACATATTGACGATGCTGCCGCCGCCCGCCTTCATCGCGGCCACGCCGTACTTGCAGCCGAGGAAGTAGCCGTCGGCATTGATGCGCATCACGCGCTGCCATTGCTCCAGCGTGGCGTCCTCGACCGAACCCAGCAACAGGATGGCGGCATTGTTGACCAGCACGCTGGGGGCGCCGAATTGCTTTTCGGTGCGCGCCATTACCTGCTGCCAGCCGGCTTCGCTGGCGATGTCATGCGGCACGAACAGCGCGGTCTCGCCGATCTCGCGCGCCAACGCATGGCCCGCCTCCTCGTTGAGGTCGGTCAGCACCACGCGCGCGCCCTCGCGCGCCAGCAGCAGCGCGTCTTCCTTGCCGACGCCGCTGGCGGCCCCGGTGACGATGGCGATCTTTCCTTCAGTACGTTGGCTCATGGGTGGTCTCCTCGTTGGTGTGTGCCTGCCGGTCGCCGGCAGGCTGTCGTGTCAGATGGCGGCCCGCGTTGCGCCCCGACCAGATGCAGTCGGCAAGCGACAGGCCGCTTACGTAATGGTTGGATGCGATGCCAACGGCAGTGCGGCCCACGGCGTAGAGCCCTGGAATGGGCGCCCCGCCAGCGGCGGCCAGTACACGGCCGCTGGACTCTTCCACCGACAATCCGCCCAGCGTGATGGCAGGGCACGGAAAGACGCGGCTGTTGGCCGAGATGTCGATGGCAAGCCACGGCCCGGTTTCGAGCGACGCGCACATCGGCGCCGATTTGCCGGCCGGATCCGGGATCTCGCCGCGGGCCGCGGCGTTATAGGCATCGACGGTGGCCCGCAGCGCCGCGCCGGGCATGCCCAGCTTGCCGGCAAGCGCTTCGAGGCTGGAGGCACGCCGCGCCCCCGCCAGCATCAGCAGCGCCGCGGGCAAGGCCTGGAAGGCCCACAGCCGGCCGCCCAGGCATTCACGCAGCGCGGCGCGCGCCAGTTCGCGGTTCAGGACCAGCCAGGCCCGCCCGCCGTGCTGTTCGCAGATGGCGTGGCCAAGGGTGGCGCCGTAGGTTTCCTCGTTGGCGATGCGCGCACCCTGCGCATCGACCACGCAGCCGCGCGCCCAGTCGAACGGCGGATTGATGAAGCGCCATGCCGAGACCCGCTCCAGGTGCCGCGTGGCCGCGCCCGCCGACTCACCAAGGCGGATGCCGCTGCCGTCGCAGCCGGTCGCGCCAAGGCGCCAGTTCTGCAGGTATTTGCCGGCGTGGCGCGCCACCATGGCGCGGTTGAAGATAAAGCCGCCGGTGGCCAGCACCACCGCGCCGGTGCGCACCGCGACCGGGCGCGCATGGCGCAGTTCCAGTTGCAGCACGCGCTCGCGCAGCAGGTCGGCCAGCGCAGGCGCTACGTTGTGCAGGCGCTCGGCCAGGCGCGCCAGGCGGGCGTGGCGTTTCTGGTGGCGGCCCGGCGGCAGCTGCCACAGCTCGATGCCGACGACCGCGCCGTCCTGGTCGAGAATCAGCCGCCTTGCCGCGGTCTGGCGCATCACCGTCACCTCCGGCCGGGCCTGCACGGCGGCGCGCAGGACGGCGTACAGCGTGCGGCCGGACATGCCGGGGCCTTTCACGCGGTGACCGCGCGGCGCGGGCGCGGCATGCTGCGCGTAGGCGGCGACCGCTTCGTTGCCGGAGTAGTAGAGGTAGTAGGGCTGCGCCGGATACGAGGTCTTGCGCGGCGGCACGGTGGCGGCAAAGCCCACGCCCAGGCCTTCAAGCCAGCCGATCATCTCGCGGCTGCGCTGACAGAACGCCTGCAGCGTGGCATCGCTGACGACCCCGCCCGTCTCCTGGCGCAGGTAGTCCGCCATCGCCTGCGGTGTATCGGCATAGCCCGCGGCAGACTGGTAGGGCGTGCCGCCGCCGGCGTAGACCACCCCGCCGCTCTTGGCGCTGGCGCCCCCGCCTTCGAAGCGTTCCGCAACGATCACGCGCGCGCCGCCATGCGCGGCCTCCAGCGCGGCGCAGGCCCCGGCGGCGCCGAAGCCCACCACCACGGCATCGCAGGCGGCCTGCCACGGGTGTGCGTCCGGATCGTCGAGGCGCAGCGGCGCGTGGACCGGCGTGGCGGAATCGGTCGGAGGGTACATGCTGGCTTGCGCTCCCGGCTTAGGCCGAACACAGTGCGCCAAGCGGCGCGGACGTGGTGTAGGCACCATCGACATAGACCAGCGGCGACACCTCGCCAGCCAGCTTTACCTCGCGCAGGCGTCCGATGAAGACCGCGTGCGTGCCGTAGTCGAAGCGGCCATCCTGCTGGCACACCAGGTTCGCCTGGGCATCGCGCAGGCACGGCACGCCGAGCAGATCGTCCTCCCACTCGCCACTGGTGAAGCGTTCCTCGCCCTTGAGCCGGCCGCTGCAATCCACTGCGATATCGCGGTGGTCGGCTGCCAGCAGGTTGATGCAGAAGTCCGCGCCGGCATCCAGCGGCGGGTAGATCGAAGAATTGCGGTTGATGCAGATCAGCAGCGAAGGCGGGTCCGCGGACAGCGAATCGACCGCGGTCACGGACATCGAATAGCGGCGCTCGCCATGGCGGCAGCTGATCACCGCCACCGAGCGCGCCATGCGGCGCATCGCCATCAGCATGTCTTCGCGCAGCGCGGTGCTGGGTTCGGGGTTGGCGCTCATAGGGCCTCCTGTACGGTTTGAGCATGGGGCGCGGCGGCAGGCTGGCGCGCGTTCTGAGAGAGCACGTCGGCAGCGATAAAGCCGAAGGTCATGGCCGGGCCCAGTGTCGAGCCCGCGCCGGGATAGCTGGTGCCCATCATCGAGGCACTGGTATTGCCGATGGCGAACAGCCCGGCAATGGCGCTGCCGTCGTCGCGCAGCACGCGCGCGCTGGCGTCCGTCACCAGGCCGCCCTTGGTGCCGATGTCGCCGGCATCGATGCGCACGGCGTAGAACGGCGCCTTGCCGATCGGCGCCAGGCACGGGTTGGGCCGCACTGCCGGGTCGCTGTAGTAGGTATCGAACAGGTTGTCGCCCTTGCCGAACTCCTCGTCCACGCCGGTGGCAGCATAGTGGTTCATGCGCGCCACGCTGTCGGCCAGGCCGCCGGCATCGACACCGATCCGCTGCGCCAGCTGCGCCAGCGAGTCGGCGCGCACCAGGATGCCGGACAGGCTTGCCGGAATGCTGCGGTCCGGCATGACCGAGCCGGGCAGGATCGGCCCGCACGGATATTTGTGGCGGAAGGCGGCGTCGAACACCATCCACGCCGGCACGCTGCTGCCGGTTTTCTCGTGGTCGCGGTACATGGCGGGAACGAACTCGGAATACGGCGCGGCCTCGTTGACGAAGCGCCGGCCCTGCCCGTTCACCACCAGGCAGCCGGGCATGGCGCGCTCGATAAAGAGCGCGCGCTGCTTTTCCTCGCCCTGCACATGCACGGTGGGTGCGCCCCAGACGTGGGACATCAGCGCCACGCCGGCGCCGGCGGCCTGGGCGGCGCGGATGCCGTCACCGGTGTTGTTGGGCGGGGTCGCGCTCCAGGCGGCCTGGGTCGGCTGCGGCAGGTACTGTTCGCGCATGGCCTGGTTGCGCTCGAAGCCGCCGGCGGCCAGGATCACGCCGCGCAGCGCGCGGATCTCCACCACGCGCCCGTCCTGCACCGCGCGCACGCCGCGCACGGTGCCATCCTCGACGATCAGGTCCTGCAGCGCGGTGTCGAGCCACAGCGGAATCGCGCGGTCCATCATGGCCCGCCGCAGGCCGCCGACCAGGCTGTTGCCGAGCGTGAGCCGGCGGTCGCGCCGGGTCTTGCGGCGCCAGCCCAGGTCCAGCCAGTAGCGGGCAAACTGGCGCACCGCCAGGCCCAGCCAGCCGGGCGCGCGGCACAGCAGCGCATGCGCCTCGGCCGAGGTCACGGCCACGCGCCCGCCCACCAGCGTGCCCGGCGACGGCGGCCGCAGCCGTGCGAATTCCTCGCGCAGCTGCGCGCCGTCGAACGGCATCGGGTCGAGCGCGCGGTAGCCCGGCATCGCGCCCGGAACCTTCTGGAAGTAGTCCGCGTAGCGCGGCAGCGTGTAGTAACGCACGCCGGCCTGCTGCTCCAGGTACTGGAGCATGCGGGGCGCCTGCTCAAGATAGGCGCGCACGCGCTGTGGATCGCCGTGCTCGCCGGCGCACGCCAGGATGTATTCCAGCGCCGTGGCGTAGTCGTCGCGCCCGCCCGCCGGCGCGATATGGTGGTTGAGCGGAATCCAGATGCCGCCGCCGGACACCGCCGAGGTGCCGCCGTACTGGCTGCTCTTTTCCAGCACCACCACCGACAGTCCGCGGTCCGCGGCGCGGCAGGCGGCCAGCATGCCGCCGGCGCCCGAGCCGACCACCACCACGTCGAACTCGCTGGGCTGCATGCGCGCTCTGCTCTGGCTCATATTGGATCTCCGTGCGGCGCGCGGCTCAAATGAAGAAGTCAGTGTTGGCGCGGCCCATCATCACGCCGCCCAGGTTCTGGCCGAAGCGGTCCAGGTTGTTGGCGTAGTGGGCGCGGGCCGCATGCAGGTCGAGGAAGCGGCGCACCATCGGGTTGCTGCGGTAGATGCCGTTGCCGCCGGCATAGCGCAGCAGGCCGTTGGCCAGCTGCGCGCAGCGCTCGGCCACTTGCGCGGACTGGTAGCGGAAATGCAGGCGGCGCGGGGTCTGCACCTGGCCGCCTTCACGCGCAACGGCCAGCAGCTCGTCGAAATTGCGCTCAAGGATGGTCCGCATCTCGTCGATGGCGACCTGCGCGTTGGCGCAAGCCATCTGCGCGCCGCCGTCTTCCGCGGTCTTTCCGCCACCGTTGCTGCTGACGCGGCCGTCGGCATAGGCGACAAAGTCATCGAGCGTGCCTTCCAGCGCGCCGATGCAGGCGGTGCACACCGCGCGCACGAAGATCTGCGCGAACGGCAGCCGGTACAGCGGAACGTCATTGACCGCCAGCCCCGGGCTGGTGCCCATGGCGCCATCGACGGCGCGGTGGGTGCGGTACTCGGGCACGAACACGTCCTCGACCACGATATCGTGGCTGCCGGTCGCGCGCAGGCCCAGCACATCCCAGTTGCGCACGATCTTGTAGTCGGAGCGCGGCAGCAGGAAGGTGCGGTAGTCATAGGCGCCGCCCGGCTCGGCCGGCGGCACCAGCCCGCCCAGGAAGATCCAGTCGCACAGTTCGCTGCCGCTGGAGAACTTCCAGTGGCCGGAGAAGCGATAGCCGTCTTCGACCGGCGTGACCTTGCCCACCGGCATATAGGTCGAGGCGATCAGCGTGGCAGGGTTGCTGCCCCACACTTCCTGCTGCGCGCGCTCGTCGAACAGTGCCAGCTGCCAGTTGTGCACGCCGACCACGCCATAGACCCAGGCGGTGGACATGCAGCCCTTGGCCAGCGCCATCTGGATGCGGAAGAAGGTCTGCGGATCGAGTTCGTAGCCGCCGTGGCGGCGGGGCTGCAGCACCTTGAAGAAGCCCGCGGCCTGCATGTCGGCAATGGTCTCGGCGGGAATGCGCGCTTCGGCCTCGGCCTGCGCGGCGCGCTCGGCCAGCACCGGAATCATCTGCTCGGCACGCGCGATCAGCCGTGCCGCCAGTTCCTTGGGATTGTTGTCGTGATGCACCGCGGTCTCCTTGTTGCTTGGTCTTGTAGCTGGCCTTGATGTTTGCACCGGTGGGGCCGGGTGCCATCGTCTGTTGGGACTAGCTATGTCGCGATTTGGTGAGTGGGACTTCGTGGATGCTCTGGCCCTCTCCCCCGGCCCCTCTCCCGCAAGCGGGAGAGGGGAGCAAACCCGCAGGCTTGCATAGCGCCGATCAAGCCAGCGCGCGCAGCTTCCGTCCCTGCTTGCGGAAGTGCGGGATCACGTGCTCGCCGATATTGCGGATGGTTTCCAGCTGCGCCCACTGCGGCACCGTGCCCATCTGGCAGATGAACAGGATCTCGTCGGCGCCGGAATCGATCAGGCGCTGCACGTAGCCGATACAGTCCTCGACGGTACCGTAGGCATGGTTGGGGTTGAGCATCATCATCGACGGGTCGCTGAAATCCACCGAGACCTTCTCTGAGGCGAACTTGGTGTTGATGACGGCCTTGCCCTGCGCGTCCGTGGCGGTGACATGCTCGTCGTCCCAGGTGGACGGGTCGGGCCGCTCGCCGCCGGCATACCAGTACGACAGCGACTCCATGAAATAACGCTGGCCCTTGATGCCGATCTTGCGCGCGGCCAGGCCGTCTTCCAGCACGATGGTCGGGCACAGCGCGGCCAGGTGCTGGTGCGGGCGGAAGCCCACCTGGTCCTCAGGCTTGCGGGTCTCCCACGCGGTACGGTAGATCTCGTTCTTTTTGGCGACATCCTCGGGGCCGCCAAAGCCAAGCACCAGCGCGCCCATGCCGCGCGCGCCGGCGCGCTGCAGCGTGTCGGCATTGGTGCAGGCCAGGTACATCAGCGGGTGCGGGTCCTGGCGCGGCTTGGGGTGGATCGGGCGGCGCGGGATCTTGATGAACTCGCCGTCGTGCTCGATCTCGTCCTGCGTCATGATCTTCGGGATCAGGTACATCGATTCGTCGATCATCGGGTGCAGGCTGTTCAGGTCGTAGCCGAAGGTGCCGGCCTCCTGCTGGGTGCCGCCCTTGCCCACGCCGAAGTGCACGCGGCCTCCGGACAGGATGTCCAGCGTGGCGATGCGCTCGGCCACCTTGACCGGATGGTTCATCGCCGGCGGCAGGCACACCACGCCGTGGCCGATGCCGATGCGCTGCGTGCGCCCGGCGACGAAGGCCAGGAAGGTTTCCGGCGCGCTCATGTGCGCATAGTTGGTCAGTGCGGTGTGCTCGACCGCCCAGACCACGTCAAAGCCCATGTCCTCGGCCAGCACCACCTGTTCCATGATTTCATCGAACACCTTGTGGTCGCCGGCACGCGAGGCATCGACGGTCTGGGCTTCATAGATCAGTGAAAAACGCATTGCAGTCCCCTTGTCTGGCATTGATGGTTCAGGACCGCCGCCGGGGCGCCGCCCGTTGCCGCGCCACCGGCCCGAAACGGCCTGTGTGATCGCAGTGTGGTCGGCGCAAGGCGTTGCAACATCGTCTGATTGGATTATGAACAGGACATGGAGCATCCCTATCATTGGCCGCGGGCATCACGCCCGCTTTCACCAGGAGGATCAGGACATCATGCAAGCCAGGCTGCTGCTTTACCCCGTCGCGGACATCGACACCGCGCTGCCGTTCTTCACGGAAGGACTCGGACTACCGGTGAAGTTTCGCGACGGAAACCGCTATTGCGCGCTCGACGCGGGCGCGCTGACGCTGGCGCTGGTGGCCGGCGAGGAACGCCTGGTGGACCAGCCCGCGCTGGCCTTCAAGGTGGATGAGGGTGACGATATCGCCGCGGCAATGGCGCGGCTGGTGGGTGCCGGTGCCGGCGTGACGCTGCCCGCGGCGCAGGGGCCGCATGAGACGCGCGCGGTGCTGGAAACGCCGGAAGGCTTTGCGCTGGTGCTCAGCGCAAAGCCCTGACGTGCGTTACGTGGTTTAGCCGAGAGAAATCACGCTGCTCAGCAGCATGCGCACCAGCGTGGCCTGCCGGGTCACGCCGGTCTTGGAGAAGATCGCGCGCAGGTGCGCGCGCGCCGTGTTCTTGCTGATGCCGAGCTCGTCCGCAGCCTCATCGAGCGTGAGCCCGTTGGCCAGCTGCAGCGCCAGCTGCGTCTCCGCCGGGGTGAAGTCGAACAGCTGGCGCACGACCTCGTGCGAGGCCTGCGAGCGCCGCTCGGGGTCGCGGATGAACACCACGCAGGCGGGGCGCTTGCGGTTGTCCTCGGACCACTCGCTGAGCGGGATGGTGCGGATCAGCACGCCCAGCCTGGCGCTGCCGGACGGGCGCGTGATCGACATCGCTTCCATCAGCGCCGGCGTGGTGCCGAGGTGGCCCATCATGGCCTGGCGCAGCAGGCGCTGGAACTTGCGGTTCTCCTGGCCGTATTCCACGTCCAGGCTGCCTTTGGCGACACGGATGCCATCCTTGGCGCCCAGGATTTCATCGGCGGCGGCATTGGTCTTGATGATGGTGCCGGACTCGTCCAGGATCACCATCCCGACCAGCATGCGGTCGATGGCGCTGGCATAGACGGTGCGCTCGGATTCAACCACGTCGATGCGCGAGTGCAGGTCCACCGCGCGCTTCAGGTGCGGCAGCAGCGCGGTGCACAGCGCCTTGTCCGCGGCGGAGAAGTCGCGTCCGTCATGCTCGCGGCACACGCGGAAGCGGCATTCGACGCCGTCATCGGTACGCAGGTCCGCGCCAAGGATGTAGCGGATGCCGATGTCCTTGAGGAACTGCTGGTAGAGCTCGCTCTGGCACCAGGCGCCGGGCCCGAGATGCTCATCGATGGTCACCACCCGGTCCGACGGCAGGCCGATGAACGGGTCGAGCGCGTAGTAGTAGTTGTTGTAGGAGGTCTCGCCCGGCAAGGTCGAGCCATGCTCGGACGCATTGATCATCAGCCCGGGCCGGTCCGTGGCCGGCGAGCGCAGGATCAGGGTGCAATAGTTGGCATTGAGCTGGCGGCGGATCTGTTCCAGTGCCTTGCCCCAGGGCACCTGCTCCATCGGGCCCTGGTAGATATTGCCCAGCAATGTGCTGAACTCCGACAGCGACACCGTCGCCTGCGCGAACAGGTGTGCGGCCGCCTGGTTCTGGCTAACCTCCATCAGCATTTTCCTCTGTCTCCATTGTGGCGTGCGCAGCGCTTCGGGCGTGCCGGGTCGGCGCTGGCCTGCTACGGGCTCTGTGGCCCTTTTTTGTGCCCTGATTATAGGGACGGCAAAGGGGTCGCGGCTTGCCCCCGCCTTCGTGGTTTGCCCTAGGCAAGACCGGCTGCACACGCTGGCCGGACTAGTCCTGCGGGACAGGCCAATCCTCACGCGCCGGCGGGCCGAACACATACTCCAAACAGACTAAGGACAGACCCGTCCCGGCCGTTCAAGGGCAAACCCCTACACGCCGTGTGATGCCACCCTGTCCTACCCAAACAGACGATGCCGTGCCGCCGCGCTGCCGCTAC
Source organism: Cupriavidus necator (assembly GCF_016127575.1). Classification (NCBI taxonomy): domain Bacteria; kingdom Pseudomonadati; phylum Pseudomonadota; class Betaproteobacteria; order Burkholderiales; family Burkholderiaceae; genus Cupriavidus; species Cupriavidus necator. Next base: position 633,942 of record NZ_CP066019.1, on the reverse strand, counting down.
AAGTCAGCCATGCGCGGCGATCCCCGCCGCCTTCTTTTCACGGAGAACCATGACCATGGCGGCAAACCCGCGGCAGCAGGCCGCAGTGATCACCGGAGCGGCAAGCGGCATCGGCCGCGCGCTCGCGCAGGCGCTGGCAGCGCAAGGCTACGCGCTGGCGCTGGCCGATATCGACGCCGGCGCGCTTGAAGCGGTGCGCGAGGCGCTTGCCGGCCAGGGGGCGAACGTCATCGCCGTCCCCACCGATGTCTGCGACGCGCGGCAGATCGAGCACCTATGTGAAGAGAGCTTCCTGCGCCTGGGCCGTGTGGACCTGCTGGTCAACAACGCCGGCGTGCTCGTCACCGGCCGCTGCTGGGAGCTGCCGCCGGAAGTGTTCGACCACGTGATGCGCGTCAACCTGTGGAGCGTGCTGCACGCGCTGCGCTGCTTCGTGCCGCGCATGGCGGCACAAGGCGCCGGCCATATCGTCAACGTGGCCTCGATGGCCGGCCTGGCCGTGGGGCCGTGGCTGGCCCCCTACACGCTGTCCAAGCAAGCGGTGGTGGCGCTCAGCGAAGGGCTCGCGCTGGAGTTGCAGGCGGCGGGCCTGCCGCTGGGCGTGTCCGTGGTCTGCCCCGGTCCGGTGGCCACCGGCATCGCTGCCGGCCTCGACGGCGGCGGCGCGCAGGAGGTGGACCACATGAACGGCGCGCTGCGCAGCGGCATTGCCGCCGGCATCACGCCGGACGCGGTCGCGCGCTACATCCTGGACGGGGTCTCGGCCGGCCAGTTCTGGATCCTGCCACACGAGCAGGCCGTGCATGCGGCGCTTGCGCGCGCGCAAGGCATTGCCGCCGGCACCGCGCCGGCGTTCGCGCTCTGACACCGATTTCCCCACTGCAATCCAGGAGACCCCATGCCGCTCGATCCCCAGGCCCGCGCCGTGCTTGAAGCCATGGCCGCCATGCCCAGCCCCGACTTTTCCGCGCTGCGCGCGGCCGACTACCGTGCCGCGCTGGCTGCCATGCCCGCGTTCGCGCCCGGCGACACCGTCGCCGCGCAGCAAGACCTCACCATCGATGGCGCCGCAGGCCCGCTGAAGGCCCGCCTGTACCGGCCCGACGACGGCACCGCACTGCCGCTCGTGGTCTATTTCCATGGCGGCGGCTTTGTCCTCTGCGGCCTCGATTCGCACGACAACATCTGCCGCGGCCTGGCGCGCCGCAGCGGCGCGCTGGTGCTGTCGGTCGACTACCGGCTCGCGCCGGAGGCACGCTTCCCGGCCGCGGCCGACGACGCCGTCGCGGCCGTGCGCTGGGCCGCCGCGCATGCGGCGCAACTGGGCGCCGACCCGGCCCGCCTTGCCGTGGCCGGCGACAGCGCCGGCGGCAACCTTGCCGCCGTTGCCTGCCAGCAGCTGCGCGGCAGCGCCATCGCGCTGCGGCACCAGCTGCTGCTCTACCCCTACCTGGACTGCAGCGACGCCGCGGCCACCAGCGCCAGCTACCGCGAATGCGCGCAGGGCTACTTCCTCAGTGCCGCGGAACTGGACTGGTATCGCGCCCAGTACCTGGCCAACCCGGCGGACGCCACCGATGTGCGCGCCAGCCCGCTGCACCAGCGCGAGCTGCATGGCCTGCCGCCAGCCACCATCATCACCGCCGAATACGACCCGCTGCGCGACCAGGGCGAGGCCTATGGCGAGGCCCTGCAGCGCGCGGGCGGCAGCGCCACCGTGCGCCGCTGGCCCGGCCAGTTTCACGGCTTTATCAGCATGCAGGGGATGATCGATGCCGCCAGCGATGCACTGGATGCGGCCGCGGCATCGCTGCGCCAGGCCTTCGGCAGTACCAGCCGGCAGGAGGCAGCATGAGCGCCACCACACTGCCGCCGATGGCCGACGTGCTCGCGGCACTGGCCGCGGGCCAGCGTGTGCTGGTGATCGAGGACGAGACCGACGAGGCCACCGGCTGCGTCCTGGTTGCCGCCGAGCGCGCCAGCGAGGCCGATGTCAACTTCATGGCCGCCGAGGCGCGCGGCCTGGTCTGCATGGCAATCACCGAGGCGCGCCGCGCGCTGCTGCAGCTGCCGCCGATGGCCGCGAACCACCGCCAGCGCGAGCGCTACACGGTGTCGATCGAAGCGGCCAGCGGCGTCAGCACCGGCATCTCCGCCGCCGACCGCGCGCTCACGCTGCGCGTGGCGGCGGCAGCGCGCGCGCAGCCGCATGACCTGGTCCAGCCCGGCCACATCTTCCCGGTGGTGGCCCAGCCCGACGGCGTGCTGCGCCGCGCGGGCTTTGCCGAGGCCTGCTCCGACCTGCCGGCGCTGGCCGGGCGCGTGGCCGCCGGCGCCTACGCGATGCTGCTCGATGACGACGGCGACCTGCTGCGCGGCCCCGCCCTGCTGGCCTTCGCGCGGCACCACGGCCTGCCGGCGGTTTCGATCAGCGGGCTGATCCACCACCGGCTGCTGACCGAAAGCGCACTGTGCCGCACGCATTCGACGGAACTGGCTACGCCCTATGGATGCTTCACCGTGCACGCCTACCATGACGCGCCGGTCGATGCGCTCCATCTGGCGCTGGTGCTGGGTCAGCCCGACCCGCAGCGCCCGGTGCTGACGCGCGTGCAGGCAGTGGAAATGCAGCGCGACGTGCTCGGCTTCGGCGCGCCGGCCCTGCCCGCCTGGAACCTGGAGCGCTCGCTCGCCCGCATCGGCGCCGAAGGTTGTGGGGTGCTGGTGCTGCTGGATGAGCGCGAATCGCCGCAGCAGCGGCTGGAGCGGCTGGCAGCGCCGGCCGCCGCCACGCCGGCGCCGGCCTTCGCGCAACGCGCGCTGGGGGTCGGGGCGCAGATCCTGCGCGATGTGGGGGCGCACAGGCTGCGCCTGCTCAGCCACCCGGTGCCGTATCGCGCCGTCACCGGCTTCGACCTGGAGGTCACCGAGTTCGTGCCGCCGTGCTGAATTATCAGGAACGGGGACCGAAGCAATCTGCAAAGCAGCGCGTGAAGCGCTCCACTTCGGCGTCCGGCAGGTGGTTGATGCCGCCTGCCAGGCGCCGGCCGCCGCCGGTCTCGAAGCCGCGGCAGAAATCGGCCGCCCCGGTGGGACTGTGGGCGGGCACCCGCACGCTGACGGCAAAGCCGCCGCCGGACTTCGGCGAGAGCAGGCCGATGGCGTCGCCGGGCCGCCCGCGCACCAGTTCATTGGCCAGCACGCCGATCGCGCGCCGGGCCCACGGCGCGTCAGGCAGCACCAGCAGCGCGGCGCCGGGCACTTCGTGCGCGGGCGCCAGGCAGCGCGCGCGGGCCATGTCGTCCGCATAGCCGTCGCACAGCACCGCATAGGCCCCGCATTGCGCGGCGAACGCCAGCGGGTCGGCAAACGGCAGCATGTGCCGCGCCAGCTCGGCGGGATCGAAATGCAGGTCCGCCACGCACTCGCCATAGGCGTTGTAGTTCAGGCACGTGCCCAGCTGTTCCAGCACCGCGGTTTCGCGCTCGCCCAGCCCGGCCTGCGCCGCCAGCGCGCGCGCCACGCTGCCCAGGTTGTCGCCGAACGCGGCGGTGATCGCCCAGCGCCGGTGGCAGCCGTCCAGGTGGCGGTCGACCAGGAGGCTGGTGCAGACCTCCGGCCCCTCGTCGATATGCGCGCACAGGCCGGCATGCCCGGGCAGTTCGCCGGCATGGTGGTGGTCGAAGTAGTCCACCCGCGCACCGGCGCCGAGCAGCCGCATCAGGCCATCGCGGTTCTGCTCCAGCGAGATGTCCAGCGCGGTCACGGTATCGCCGGGCCCGGCGTCGATGCGCTCGAGCAGCCGGATATCGCGCTTGACGCCGGTGACCAGCGTGGCGTCGCCGGGCTGCGCCAGGCGCAGCTGCTGCAGGGCGCACAGGCCGTCGGCGTCGCCGTTGAAGGCAAAGTAGCGTGTCATTGGTGTGGTCAGGACTCAGGGCATGAAATCGCCGCCGTTGGCATCGAGCGAAGCGCCGGTGATGGCCCTAGCGTAGTCTGACACGAGAAACAGCGCAGCGCGCGCGCAGTCGTCGTCGGTCGGCATGCGGCCCAGCGCAATCTGCGCGGTCACCGGCGCGATCACGGTGTCCTCGCTCACGCCCTGCTCGGCCGCGGCGTGGCGCACATAGCCCTGCACCGGCTCGCCCCACATCCAGCCCATGAAGATGCTGTTGGCGCGGATGCCATGCGGGCCCAGTTCGCGCGCCAGGTACTTGACCGCCACCGCCAGCGCGCCCTTGGACGTCGCGTAGCCGGATTCGCCGGGCATCGGCTTGCGCGTGGCCTGGGTGTTGATCATGACAATGGCGCCGCCGCCCTGCGGCTTCATCAGCGCCGCCACTTCCTGCGTCAGCGTCATGGTGCCGAACACGTTAGTGTCGAACACCTGGCGCCAGACATCCAGGTCGGCCGCTTCCACCGGCTCGGGGAAGTTGCCATGCTGGAAGGCGCTGTTGACCAGCGCATCGATGCGGCCGAAGCGGCGCATGGTCTCGCCGGCCAGGTGCCGGGACTGGGCCCGGTCGGTGATGTCGGTCACCACCTTGAGCACTTCGCAGTCGGCGCCTAGTGCATCGATGCGGGCTTGGGCGTCGTCCAGCTTCGCCGCGGTGCGCGCGGCGATGGCAACGGCGCGGGCGCCTTCGCGCGCCGCCTCAACGGCCAGCTTGACGCCCAGCCCGGGACCGATTCCCGACACGATGACGACCTTGTCTTTCAACAGCATGGTGTTGTCTCCTGTGATGCGCAGTGCGCAGTCTTAGTTTTGCTTCAGGATGTGCCGTGCGCGGTAGCCGGCGAAATCGCGTTCCAGTTGTTCCTGGCTCAGTCCGAACTGCTCCAGCGTATAGGCGTGCGCCGCGCGCTGGTTGCGCGGGTTGCCCTCCATCCATGCCCACATGCCGGCGCGCGCGGACTCGGTCAGCGGCATGCCGGCAAAGCGGTAGACCGCCTGCGCCACGCCGAAGGGATCGCGCACGGTATCCTCGAAACGCACGTCGAGGAAGCAATCGGCAGGCAGCCCGTCGCGCACCGTCATGGCATGGGCGGTGGCGCGCTGCATCTGCCCGCTCCACTGCCGCCCCACCGTGGCGGCATCGGGCGCGTCGGCGTACAGCTTCCACAGCGTATGCGCCATGCTGGCCATCGACGGAATGGTCTGGGCGGGGTCGCGATGGGTCAGCACGACCTGCGCGCCGGGGAAGACCCGGAACAGGATTTCCAGCGTATGCAGGTGCTGCGGCGTCTTCAGCACCCACCGCTGCGCCGGCGGCTCGCCGCGCTGCCGCTTCTGCCACTGCAGGAACTGCAGCATGGTCTTCAGGTAGGCATAGACCTGGGTGTGGTCCTGGCGCGCCAGCCAGTCGGTATAGGACGGCACGTTGGCGTAGGAATCCATCGCGCACAGGAAGGAATGCTCCATCAGCATGAATTCCTCGTCGGCCGCCATCGCGTCGAGCGGATGGATGGCGAGGATGTCCGGGATAAAGCGGATCATCTGCGCCACCTCCTCGCGCGCCAGCCCGATGCGCCGGCCGGCATCGCGCACGTCCTCGCCGGGCAGCGGCGCCGGGTAGCGCGTTTCCCACCACGCCGCCGAGTGGAAGCGCGCGTCCGTGGCCAGCATGCGCTGCAGCAGCGTGGTGCCGGTGCGCGGCAGGCCGACGATCACCAGCGGATCGTCGACGCGCTCTTCCAGGATTTCGGGATAGCGCCGGCAGTAGTCCTGGATCACCAGCCGGTTCACCAGTTGCGCCTGCAGCTTGCCTTGCAGCATCTGCGCGCCCTGCGGCGACAGCCCGGCTTCGCGCGCAAGCGAGTCGGACAGCACCGCCAGCGCCTCGCGGTAATCGCCCGGGCCAAAGTCAGTCAGTCCGCCGGACTGTGCGCTGGCCTGTGCCAGCAGTCGCTCCACGTCAAGCACTGCGGTGTGGTCGGATGCGATGGTGTTCATGCGTTCTCCCGGCATTCATTCCTGAGCGATTCAAGCTTGACCACGCGCGTGCGCGGATGCACCGGCTGCGCCGCCCCCACCCAGCGCCAGCACATGGTGCCGTTGCGGTGGCCCGCGGCTTCCAGCCAGTTGGGCAGGCCCGGATCGCGCGCGCTGAGGACGACGGTGACGCCGCCGTTGGCATCCAGGCGGGCACTGTGCTTGTTCAGGCAGATGTCGTGGTAGCGGTAGTCGAGCGACTCCATCCAGTAGTTGTTGATCTGGAAATTCCAGAAATCGCAGGCCGGCACCCGGTCCACCTCGACCACCAGCGCCTCGTCGTCCGCCAGCGCCCAGCAGGAGTGGTAGTAGAAGATGTTGGGATCGCCGCCGGCCGCCTGGCATACGGCCTGGTCGGCGGGCGGCAGCGCATTGACATGGCCGCCATAGCCCTGGGCCCAGTCGGCGAAGATGCGCGCGGTCCCCTCGACAAAGCCAGCGGCGCGCAGCAGGCCGCCATGCAGGCGTTCAGCGTCGAGCACGGGCGGCTTGTCGCTGCCATTGAGGCGCTCGATGTGCAGTTCGGCCGGGGTCTCGGCCTTGCGGTCCATAAAGGTCTGCCGCACCACCAGCGCGTTGGTGCCCGGCTCCATGCGCACCCAGTTGCCTTCGTGCTGGCGCGCGCTGAGGGCGATCTCGAAACTGCCATCGGCCGCCACTGCCAGCTTGTTGCTGTCGAGAAAGCCGGTCTGGACCATGCGCCCGTCGGTTTCATAGCCGCCCTTCTGCGTGCCGAAACTCAGGTACGCCACCGTGCCGCGCCGGCCGCGGATGCGGTACTCGGCACTGCCGTCCAGGCGTGCGTATCGGTACAGGTTGTCCGGATTGTCCGCGCCGATCTTGGCGGTTTCGTGCGACGGCGAGAAGAAGCCGGGAAACGCCGGATCGGCAAATTCCACATGCATCTCCAGCGCAATGCGCAGCAGGCGGCTCAGGTAGCGGAAGCCCTCGGCGCGCGTGAGCGCGTCCGACGGGGCCTCCGGGCGCAGGATCTGCTGCCCGCTGCGCTTGAGCACCTCGCAAAACTCGGCCCAGGTCTGGCCGCTCAGCAATTGTTCTTCGGCGGAGTTCGCCATCTGCCTGCTCCCGTGGTTCGTCGGCGAAGCAACGATACCGAGCGCGGGGCCGCCCCAGCCTCGTCCGGGTGGACTAGGAAATGCGCGCCGCGTCCCGCGACTTCTTAGTCCGCCCGGACGAAGTGGCGAAGGGCCCCGGCTCGCTACCTTGTGCCCATGCCAGACCGCCGCGACATCCCTGCACGGCGCCGGCAAACCAAGAGGAGATCCCGATGTTGACCCACCTGGAGCAACTGGAGGCGGAGAGCATCCACATCATGCGGGAGGTGGTGGCGGAATGCGAAAACCCCGTCATGCTCTATTCCATCGGCAAGGACAGCGCCGTGATGCTGCACCTTGCCATGAAGGCCTTCCATCCCGCGCGGCCGCCGTTCCCGCTGCTGCATGTCGATACCACATGGAAGTTCGGCGAGATGATCGCGTTCCGCGACCAGACCGCCGCGCGGCTTGGCCTGGACCTGCGCGTGCATGTCAACCCTGAAGGGCTGGCGCGCAATATCAGCCCGCACGAGCACGGCTCCGCCGTCCATACCGACGTGTGGAAGACCCAGGGCCTGAAGCAGGCGCTGGACCACTACGGCTTTGACGCCGCCTTCGGCGGCGCGCGCCGCGACGAGGAAAAGTCGCGCGCCAAGGAGCGCGTGTTCTCGGTACGCACCGCCCAGCACCGCTGGGACCCGAAGATGCAGCGCCCCGAGCTCTGGCGCCAGTACAACACCCGCAAGCGCAAGGGCGAAAGCCTGCGCGTGTTCCCGCTGTCCAACTGGACCGAGCTGGACATCTGGCAATACATCTACCTGAACGACATCCCCATCGTGCCGCTCTACTACGCCAAGGAGCGCCCGGTGGTGGAGCGCGACGGCACGCTGATCATGGTCGACGACGAGCGCCTGCCGCTGCGCCCCGGAGAAACGCCGCAGCTGCGCAAGGTGCGCTTCCGCACGCTGGGCTGCTACCCGCTCACCGGCGCGATCGAGAGCGAGGCCGACACCCTCGGCGGCATCATCCAGGAAATGCTGCTGGCAACCACCTCGGAGCGCCAGGGACGGCTGATCGACAGCGACTCGGCCGGATCGATGGAAAAAAAGAAGCAGGAGGGATACTTCTGATGGAAACCCTGATCGACACCGCGCCCGCGCTTGCGCAGGACGCCGCGCAAGCCACCGGCACCTCGGGCGAGATCGCCCACTACCTGCGCGCCCAGCAAAACAAGAGCCTGCTGCGCTTTATCACCTGCGGCAGCGTCGACGACGGCAAGAGCACGCTGATCGGCCGGCTGCTGTATGAATCCAAGATGCTGTTCGAAGACCAGCTCGCCCAGCTGGAGGCCGACTCGAAGAAAATGGGCACGCAGGGCGAGAACCTCGACTTCGCGCTGCTGGTGGACGGCCTGGCCGCGGAGCGCGAACAAGGCATCACCATCGACGTGGCCTACCGCTTCTTCGCCACCGACAAGCGCAAGTTCATCGTCGCCGACACGCCCGGGCACGAACAGTACACGCGCAACATGGTCACCGGGGCCTCCACCGCCGACCTGGCCATCCTGCTGGTGGATGCGCGCCGCGGCGTGCAGACCCAGACGCGCCGCCACAGCTACCTGGTGGCCACGCTTGGCATTCGCCGTGTGGTGCTGGCCGTCAACAAGCTGGACATGGTCGACTACTCGCGCGAGGTCCATACGCGCATCGAGAACGAGTACCGGGAGTTCGCCCGGCAGATCGGCCTGACCGATATCACCTGCATTCCGATGTCGGCCCTGCGCGGCGACAACATCACCGAGCCCAGCGCCAATACCCCGTGGTACCACGGCCCGACGCTGATGGCCCACCTGGAAAACGTGCCGATCGACAACGCGCCCGTGCAAGGCGAACCGTTCCGGTTGCCGGTGCAGTGGGTCAACCGGCCCAACCTGGACTTCCGCGGCTTTGCCGGCACCGTCAGCGCCGGCGAGATCCGCCGTGGCGACCGCGTGCGCGCGCTGCCCTCGGGCCGCGAGAGCCGCGTGGCCGGCATCGTCGGCGCCGCCGGCGCGTGCGAGCACGCCATGCGCGGCCAGGCGGTGACGCTGACGCTGGAGGACGAGATCGACATCAGCCGCGGCGACGTGCTGGCCTGCCCGCAAGACCCGCCGGCAGTGGCCGACCAGTTCGAGGCCACGCTGGTGTGGATGAACGAGGACGCCATGCTGCCCGGGCGCCCCTACCTGCTCAAGCTCGGCACGCGCACCGTGGGCGTGACCGTGGCGCAGCCCAAGTACAAGGTCAATGTCAACACGCTCGAACACCTGGCCGCGCGCACGCTGGAGCTGAACGAGATCGGCGTGTGCAACCTGCACCTGGACCAGCCGGTGGCCTTCGATCCCTACGCGCGCAACCGCGAGCTGGGCGGCTTCATCATCATCGACCGTCTCAGCAACAACACGGTCGGCGCCGGCATGCTGCACTTTGCGCTGCGCCGGGCGCAGAACGTGCACTGGCAGGCCATCGACGTGGACCGCCGCGCCCATGCCGCGCTCAAGCACCAGTCGCCGCGCATCGTCTGGTTCACCGGGCTCTCCGGCGCGGGCAAGTCCACCATCGCCAACCTGGTGGAAAAGCGCCTGCACGCGCTGGGCCACCACACCTACCTGCTCGACGGCGACAACGTGCGCCACGGCCTGAACAAGGACCTGGGCTTCGCCGAGGCCGACCGCGTCGAGAACATCCGGCGCGTGGCGGAAGTGGCAAGGCTGATGCTCGATGCGGGCCTGATCGTGCTGGTGTCCTTTATCTCGCCGTTCCGCTCGGAACGCGAGATGGCCCGCGCGCTCGCCGGCGACGGCGATTTCGTCGAAGTCTTCATTGACACGCCGCTGGCGGTGGCCGAGCAACGCGACCCCAAGGGCCTGTACCGCAAGGCGCGGCGCGGCGAGCTGAAGAACTTCACCGGCATCGATTCGCCGTACCAGCCGCCCGAGCGGCCCGAGATCCGCATCGACACTACCGCCGACACCGCGCAGCAGGCGGCGGAGCGGATCGTGGCGTGGCTGCGGGAGAAGCCCTAGGCCGAACGGACGATGAGGCGACGGACGGGGTCGGTACGATGGGAACAGCGGGATTTGCGTCTCGGAGTGCTGACAAGCTTGCCAAGTGCCATTGAGTCTGAATGACCAGTTGTGTGCTCCCTCTCCCGCTTGCGGGAGAGGGTTGGGGAGAGGGCCGGTGTGTCGACGAAGTGCAGGCTGTCGATACTGCCAATGCCTGCCCTCTCCCCCGGCCCCTCTCCCGCAAGCGGGAGAGGGGAGCAAACCCGCGGCATGCGGGTTTTGTCAGCAATCAGGGGCGAGATTCGCGCTTTTGACTGTTGCCACGACCCGACGGACCGCCATCATGCTGCCAGCCCCCCTGCCCGCCGCCGAGCTGAGCGCCCTGCTCGCCCAGCTCTACCAGGGCCCGACCGAAGCCATGCCCTGGGCCGGCTTCCTGGAAAGCGTGCGCCAGCGCCTGGGCGCCGCCTTCGTCACGCTGGTGCTGCGCCACCCTGCCACCGACCGGCCGGGCCTGATCGTCAATGCCTCCGACTACGGCCCGCACCTGCCGGGCGAGCCCTCGTACAGCGAGCAGTACTACGCGCTGTGCCCCTTCCTGGACCTGCACCCGGACCGGCTCTTCAGCGCCGACGAACTGTTTGGCGAAGCCGGCTGGCTGGCACACCCCTTCTACACGCAATACCTTCAACCGCTGGGCCTGCGCTATATCCTGGCGGCCAACCTGGTCACGCCCGACGGCGTGGAATGCGCGCTGTTCATCAGCCGCGTCCACGCGGGACAGGACTTCGGCGAGGCCGACAAGGCACTGCTGCACGGCCTGCTGCCGCACCTGAAGCGCGCAGTGGACCTGCATGCCGCGCTCGACGTGCTTGCATCCGAACGGTCCCTGTACGCGGATGCCGTCGACCGGCTGCAGGTCGGCACGGTGATCCTGGACGAACACGGCAGGACCATCCGGACCAACGACGTCGCCGGCCGCCTGCTGCAGGCGCGCGACGGCCTCTACCTGTCAGACGGCGCGCTGCACGCGCACTGCCCGGTGGAAAACCGCAGGTTCCGCAAGATCCTGGAAGGCGCGGCCCAGGCCCACGCGCTGGCCGCACCGCGCAGCGAAGTCACCACGCTGAGCCGGCCCGCCGCGCCCACGCCCCTGAGCGTGCTGGTGCGGCCGATCCCGCTCAGCTATCGCAGCGAAGACAAGTCGCGCCGACCCGCGGTGGCGGTGTTCATCCGCGACCCGGCGGGATCGCCGCGCAACACCCACGCCAACCTGCGCAAGCTGTTCCACCTGACCCCGACCGAGATCGAACTGGCTTTGCTGATGGTCGACGGGCTGACGCTGGACGAAGCCGCGATGCGGCTCGGCATCAAGAAGAACACGGCACGGGCGCACCTGCGGGGCATCTTTGCCAAGACCGGGGCGACGCGGCAGGCGCTGCTGGTGAAGATGTTGCTGTCCAGTGTGGTGGGGATGGGGTAAGGGCTTCGTACTCCAAGCGGACGATGCCGGAGTAGCGCCGGACTGCTTTAATCCTCGCAAACCACCGGAGACGAGTCGATGACCGAGGATGCCGTGCAGCTTGCCAATCTCCTCTACATCTATGCCGAGCGCATGGACGCCGGCGATCTGCCTGGGGTCGCCGCACTGTTCGAGCATGCAGAGATCGACACCGGAGATGCAGTGCTGCGAGGTTCCGAGGCCATGCTCAAGCTCTGGCAAGCCTATGTGAAATTGCATGCGGATGGAACGCCCAGAACCCGGCATGTCATCAGCAATCCGATCATTGAGATTGCTTCGGGCAAGCTGACAGCTACCGTCAGATCGTACTACACGGTCCTTCAGGCATCCGACCGAATCGCGCTGCAGGTGATCGCGGCCGGTCGCTATCATGACGCCTTCGAAAAGGTCGACGGACGCTGGCGCTTCAGCCGCCGGAATTATTCGATGCTCGATCTGAAGGGCAACCTGACCGATCATCTGCTCTTCCCGTCTGCCTGAGAGATGGCGCGGCGGCACTCCTGGCAGGTCGAAATGCTAGGCAAGCAAGCGCAAGGCATCAGCGAGCGAAAGCACCGTTGTGCGCGAATCGAACGCCGTTGAAAAGAGATGGTCGTGCACGACCTGATCCGGGTCGTAGCAGCAATCCTTGACCGTGAATAGCCGGAAGTCCGCATCGCTCGCATAGGCGACCGACGACAGCACCACACCGGTCGAAGCAATGCCCACCATGAGCAGGGTATCGATACCCTGCGCGGAAAGCCGTACCTGCAGGTCAGTACCAAAGAACACGCTGGCGCGATGCGCGATGATCAGCGGCTCGGTGGCCTGCTGGCCGAGTTCCGGCGAGATCTGGTCGTCGACGAAAAGACCAAGCTGCTTGATTCCCTGCCCGTTCCGGTTCAACGGACTGACTTCCGGATAGCCTGGAGCAAAGTGGATCTTGGCAAAATAAACGCTGACGCCCCTGGCCCGCGCGGCGTCACACAGCTTGCGCGTGTTGGAGAGCAGAGTGGGCGCGACCGAGGGAAATAGCGCCAGGATGTCGGTCTGATAATGCATGACCACCAGCGCGGTTTGCGCGGGAACAATTGCCGGAATCTCAACGGGTGGCGACATAAGGCTACACGATAAGAAATGATGGTCGACTCTACCACGACCAATCGGTTGGCCGTTCTGGGTCGTCTACGGAAGTTGGCCGTGGGATCGTCAGCGAACGACCTGCACCCGGCTTCGAGGGTTCGAATGCATCCGCAGCCCGTTCAACATTGACTATGTTCGTCTCGCCGGCGGCCTAACCTTGGCCCTGAACCGGAGGATCAGTCTCTATGGCGAAGCCGGCAGGCTTTGGGCCACGGGGGGTAATGCCAGGGTCAGGAACTCGATCACTGGATCGGCCGGGCTGCAGGTCAAGTGGTGATCCAAGGGTGTCGGCCGCGATTGGGATACGCACGGTCAGCATTGTCCCCTCCCCTGTGGATCGCACGCTGAGCGTCCCGCCAAGACGCCGGGTACGCGCGCGCATGCTGCGCATGCCGGTGCCCGGATGCCGTTCGATGGCGGCGGGTTCGAAGCCCATTCCGTTGTCGCTGACAACCAGCTCCAGCCCCCGGGCATCATTGCGCAGGACGACGTCCGCGCGACTCGCCTTGCTGTGCTTCAGCACATTGGTCAGCGCCTCTTGCAAGGTCCTCATGACATCAAGAATTTGCGAAGTCGGCAGATAGCATTGATCGAGGCCAGTGAGCTGCCACCGGCACTCGATGTCGTGGCTCTCGAACAGCCGCGTAAGACGGTGCCGCAGCGGCACGATCTGACCTGCCAGCGCGTGCTCGCCAAACTGCTGGCTGGAGGTGGTATCGATGATGATGCGCAGGTCGTCGCGCAGCTCCTTGAGGATCGACAGGACCTGGCCTGGCGGGATGTCGTGAGGGATGCGCTCCAGTGTCGCAATTCCGCTGACGAGCGTGCCGCCGAGCCCGTCGTGCAGGTCGTGTGCGAGATTGAGCCGTTCACTGAGCCGCGCATTGGCGACTTCGAACTCGCGCTGGCGATCCAGGTTGGCTGCGAGCTCCGCCTTGGCCGCGTCGATCTTGCAGTGCAGTTCGTCATTGAATCGTTCAATGCGGCGCAGGTTGGCGACGAAGCGCCAGGCCAGCACCAGCGCCATGGCGATCATCTGGAACTGCGAAGTGAGGGCCGCGTAGTAGAGGTTGTCCTTGAGGATGCCAAGAAAGCTCAGCAGGTCGTGTACCGCGGCGACAAGGAAAATTGCAATGCAAAACGAGAGGATGCGATGGTCGGTGCGACCACTGCGCCCGGCAAAGCAGAGAAATACGAGGCACGTCGCGAAGAAATTGCACGCCAGTCCCACCGTCAGCGTGTTGCGCACGTCGGTCAGGTAACCGTGCGGCGCCCCGAGCATGACGGCGGCGCCCAACACTACCAGCGTCCAGAGCACCGCTTCGATGCGCGGCAGGCGCCGTTCGCAGAAGCGCACCATGGACATCGTGAAGGCAGCACTGTAGATGAGCAGCGCGATGATATTTGCGCGCCCCCAGGCATCGGTACTGGCAAACGGCCAGGTGCTCGTCGCCACCTGATTCAGCGCCACCCACCACCAGGCCAGCGACATCAGGCTGAACCATCCGTAGGTCACTTCTTGCCGGCGCATCACCCAGAGCGAAAAGAAGAAGCAACCTAGCGCGACGGTGATTGCAAGGCTGACCAACTGCAGGTCATGACGCAGCCGGTAGGCCTGTTCGTAAGCGGCCCGCAGGCGGTCCGGGTCGGCGACCGATACTGGTCCAAGGCCGGGTTGGTATGCCGACAGCCCCGAGACGCGAATCAGCAGCGTGTTGGTGCCCTCCCGCAGCAACGGCGGAGATATCAACTGATAACGGGGAGTATTCCAGGCTCGCGTGAGCGGTTCGACGAGGCTCGCGTCACGCATCAGCAAGCTGCCGTTGAGATAAACCGCCCCCGCCATATTCAGGTAAGCGAGCATCAGCGCCGTGGGTTGGCTTGCATCTGCGCACTGCCAGCTCAGCCGGTACCAGACCACGCCGTCGAAATCGGGCCAGCGCGAGGACCAGTCGTCCGGCAGCTTCACTGGGACCCAGCCCGCCGCCGGCGGGCTATCACCCTGCCAGGTCGATCGGGCAGCCTCTATGCGGGTAAAGGCGGTGGCGCCCGGCCCTTCCTGCGCGTTTGCAGCGCCGGCGAGGAGCGTGGCGCCCAAGATCAGCGCAACAAGCCATGCGCACGCGCTTCGAAAACGGCCTGCGTGCGGGAGTGGACGGCCAACTTCTTGTATATGTTCCTGATGTGGCATTCGACCGTCAGTCTGGACAAGGACAGCAAATCCGCGATCTCCCGATTGGTCAGGCCCTTGCCGACCAGCGAGAGGATTTCGATTTCCCGTGCGCTCAGCGGCGACGCGCCGACCAATCGGCGCGCATGAATTTGCGCCCCGCCTGGCAATGGTGCCGTCGTGGCGACCAGATCGAGGATGTGCCTGGCAACGAAAGGATCGATCGGCGCTCCGCCGCGCAGCGCACTGCGGATCGACAAGGAAATCTCGAGGTCGTCGCGCTCCTTGAGCAGGTAACCGGTGGCACCCGCCTGCAGCGCGCTCACGATGACGCGCTCCGTGTTCCAGGTCGAGATTACCAGAGTTGGCAAGGCAGGATCGCGCTCGTGCAACGCGCGAATGAGGTCGATGCCATTGCCGTCGGGCAACCCGACGTCAACCAGCACCATCGCAAATGGCTGGGCGGTTAGCAGCGCATTGGCGTCGGCGAGGCTGCCGGCAAACCACAAGGCCTCCTCGGCATAGCCGAGCGTGGCCAGGATCGTGCGTAGCCTGGTCTGCATCAGTGGCTCGTCCTCGACGACCAGCAAGGGAGCGGGCAACACCGATTCGCCGGTGTCAGTCAATGGTTGGCTCATTGGGTACGGTGCGGTCACGGCCAGAGTTTAGCTGTACCACCGGAACTGGCCGATCTCCGGATCACGCCAGGCTGACAGAAATCGGCCGTGAGGGGCATCCCCGGAACCAGGTAATTCGGGCGAATCTCGCCGGCGGGTAGCCGAGCTTACCAAATTGCTACCTTAAGCCCGCTCAGTCCAGCCTTGCAGCAAAGTCAAGCAGTTGCTGTGCCGTCACCGTGGCCCCGCCACATACCACCACGGCAATGCTGGACGCCGCCTGCAGCACCGGGGTGTCGCAATCCAATGCCGCCAAGGCTGCGCCGCATGCCGGCTCAACCAGGACGCGGTGTTCGTCAAGAAGCCTTATCGCTGCCTCCACCGCCTGTTTGTCTGACACAACGACGCTGTGGATCTCGTGACGCTGCGCCCATCGGAGCGCGCCATCACACGGCCGCCTGGCGCCAAGCGACGTCGCCACGCTGGTGATCTGTGCGAGTTCGACCGGCCTGCCTTCGGCAACCGAGCGGGCGTAGCAGTCCGCACCGTCGGTTTCTACCGCGATCACAGGCACGTCGGACCAGCCATTCCGCTGAAGCCCCTCCAGCACGCCGCACAGCAGGCCACCACCGCCCACGGCAAGAACGATGGCGCCTGGCTTCGGCCCGGATGCCGCGATCTCGTCCACCAGCGTGGCGTGCCCCTGCCAGATGAGCGGATCGTCGAACGGGTGCACGAAGGCATCGCGTGGCCCGATCAGGGACAGTGCAAACTCGTGCGCTTCCGCCCATGTGCCTCCGCGCACGATCAACTCCGAGCCCTCCAGGCGGATCAGGTCGCGCGCTCGCGATGGTGTGCTCTCCGGTACCACCACCACCACGGGAACGCCGAGTTCGCGTCCGCAATAGGCTGCCGCAAGCCCGGCATTTCCGCCTGAAGATGCAACGAATCGCTGTACGCCCGCGGCGTGCCGCGCTTCACACAAGGCTCCGACACCCCGAAGCTTGAAAGACCCGGACGGCTGTGCGGCTTCCATCTTTAGCCAGACCGGTTTGCCGAGCCGCCGCGAATTGGGCTGGGACTGTACAAAAGGTGTGCTGATGTGAAGCGTCATGTTTGGTAGCGAAATGTGGAAAGCGAGCCGTCCCCGCAACGCGGGAAGCTGCGCCATCGTAGTCGCAGGAAGCTATGCAAACCAATGTTATTTAGGTAGCCTAGCTATGCTTCATGAGTATGGAAATGAATGGGCGGAAACGGTATGCGGAACATTGAATTGCGGCATCTTCGCTACTTCATCGCGGTAGCGCAGGCCGGCAGCGTGGTGGCGGGCGCCCGTGCCGTCGGCATTGTCCAGCCAGCCCTGTCGCGGCAAATCATCGAACTTGAGGCGGCCATCGGTACGCCACTGCTGGCGCGCAAGGCAAGGGGCGTGCAACTCACCGTGGCGGGCGAGAGCTTCCTGAGGGATGCCACACAACTTCTGGCAAACCTGCAAGCCAGCCGCGATCGCGCCCTGCGTTGCGCCGCCGGGCAGCTCGGCGAGCTGCGCCTTGGTGTGTTGCCGAACTACCTGAGTTCAGCCGTCGTGACGGAGGTGCTCCGGGCCTTCCGGATAGCGTGCCCGGAAGTCAAGGTCCTGGTGGACCCGATGCTGTCGACGGAGCAGATTGCCGCGATCCGGAACAGGCAGGTGGATGGCGGCATCATGGCCTGGCGTCGGCATGAGGCGCCGCATCTGACTGGCATCGTGTTGCTCAGCGACCGCTTCGTATTGGCCATGCCTTCATCGCAGACCGCCCGCCACAAGCAGCCGAAACGACTGGCGGACGTGGCGGATCTGCCCTTCGTCTGGTTCGATCCGGCGCGGTCCTCGTCCCAGCATCGCTTCCTGATGACGCAGTGTGAGCGCGCCGGCTTCTCGCCTCGCGTGGCCCAGGTGGGCAGCGACATCCCGACCGTGCTCGGTCTGGTTTCGGCGGGGATGGGTTGCGCGTTTGTCCCCGCAAGCCTGTCAACCGTCTGTCCGCCGACCGTGCGGCTGGTGCCACTGCCTGAGGTCGCTGACCGCTTCGACGTGGAATTCGCGTTCGACGAGGAGGTAGCGACGCCAGCAGTCAGGCAATTCGTGCAGGCGCTGCAGCAGGTGATCGATGATCGGGCAAGCTGAGCCATTGACTTCGTGGCGGCCCGTGCCGGTCGGTCACATGACGCATTGCGTGGTTCCGGTGTCGGACAGCAAGCGGCACGTCAAAACATGCACTGGAGGGGCGGCGTCTCACATGGAATACCGTCGCCGTCCCCATCCATCTTTACCGCCGGGCAGTTTTTCAGATAGAAGCGCGCTTCCGCGCAGGATGCCATCTGGCTGCAGTGCTGTTTGCCCTCGCAGCGGAATGCCGGTTCCGCCGTGGCTGCCACTGCTGGAGCCTCGATCTGCTGTGGCTCGGCCTGGGCAACGGGATTTGCCAAAGGCGCGTGCGTTTTGTAATAGATGAAGGCGGCCGCGGCGGCCGCAACTACCAGCAAGCCCTTATACATGTTGACCCCTACCCTTCTTTTTCTTCTTGGAAATGGAAGGATGCCACAACAGCGTCGTTGGTAAGGCACTTTCCATTCGGAATCCGACAGACTAATCTTGGACTAGGCTGCGGGCAGACGATGGAGGCGGATATGGGCATGGTCTCAATAGAACCCGGCAGCTATCACGTTGTACCGCCGCAAAACCCCGGCGAGGTCATCGATCTGATCCGGACGCACGCGATCCAGGTGGTTGACCTCAGGTTCACCGACTTGCCCGGCGTGTGGCAGCACTTCTCGATCACGCTGCCGGAAGTCAACGACGACTTATTCTCTGTCGGCATCGGCTTCGACGGGTCTTCCATTCGCGGGTTCCAGGAAATCCACGAGTCCGACATGCTGGTCAGGCCTGACCCGGCCACGGCGTTCATCGATCCGTATTGCGCAGCACCAACGCTGGCGCTGATCTGCGACGTGCTGGACCCTGTCCTGCACCAGCCGTACTCGCGCGATCCGCGCCATATCGCACGCAAGGCCGAGCTGTACCTCCGGCAAACCGGTCTTGCCACGGTTTGCTACCTTGGCCCCGAACTGGAATTCTTTATTTTCGACTCCATACGCTTCGGGCAGGACCAGCACTCTGGCTACTACCATGTCGAATCCGCCGAAGGCGAATGGACCTCGGGCCGTGACGAAGGCGCCTATGGCGGGGGCAATCTCGGCTACAAACAGCGCTACAAGGGCGGGTACTTTCCCGTGCCGCCAAGCGACACGCTGCAGGACATCCGCTCCGAAATCGTGCTCGCGCTGATGCAGGCCGGCATCCAGGTCGAAGTGCATCACCATGAGGTCGCCACGGCCGGCCAGAATGAAATCGACATGCGCTTTGCGCCACTGATGCGCATGGCAGACAACGTGATGATGTACAAGTACATCTGCAAGAACGTTGCGCGCCGCCACGGCAAGGTCGCCACCTTCATGCCCAAGCCGCTGTTTGCCGACAACGCGAGCGGCATGCATTGCCACCAGAGCCTCTGGCGCGACGCCGAGAACCTCTTCTATGACAAGAACGGTTGGGCGCAGACGTCCCAGATGTGCCGTTGGTATATAGGCGGCTTGCTCAGCCACGCCCCCGCGCTGATGGCATTCTGCGCACCGAGCACGAACTCCTACAAGCGGCTGGTGCCCGGATACGAGGCGCCTGTCAATCTGGCCATGTCGCAGCGCAACCGGTCCGCCGCGGCCCGGATTCCAATGGTTTCGGATTCCCCGAGCGCCAGGCGCGTTGAATTTCGCTGTCCTGATCCGTCGGCCAATGCCTACCTCGCCTTCTCGGCAATGCTGCTCGCCGGCCTGGACGGCATTGAAAACCAGACGGACCCCGGCGACCCGCTCGACAAGAACATCTATGATCTGCCACCGGAGGAAGCCGCCCGCATCCGGCAGGTACCAGGCTCCCTGGAAGAGTCGCTTTGCGCGCTGGAAGCCGATTCAGCGTTCCTGCGCAAGGGGGATGTCTTCACTGAAGACCTGATCACGACCTGGATTGATTACAAGCGCACGCGCGAGATCGATACATTGAAGGTGCGGCCACACCCGTGGGAATTCCAGCTCTACTTCGACATCTGATGACGGCACTACCGTGTCATCAGCGACTCGCGCTGGCAGAGCCCGCTGCACGCAGATGCTCCAGGAGCGTCCTTGCCTCCGGCAAGAGACCAGCTTCGTCCCTCACGCCCAGCCAGAGAATGCGTGAGGCCCAGGCGTCGGACAGGTAGACGGCATGCAGCCCGGCACCCAGCAGTTCGGGCCGGACCGCGCCATCTGGCAGGACGCCGATGCCCAGGCCGGCCTCGATCATCCGGCAGATCGCATCGAAGCTGCTGACCTGGATCCTCAGCCGCACCACCTTGTCCAGTGCCGATGCGGCGTCGGTCAGGCGCTGCAGCAGCGAGCTGCCCTGGTTGAGGCCGACAAAGTCGTACTCCAGGGTTTCGTCGAAACTCACTTCCGGG
Source organism: Cupriavidus necator (assembly GCF_016127575.1). NCBI lineage: Bacteria > Pseudomonadati > Pseudomonadota > Betaproteobacteria > Burkholderiales > Burkholderiaceae > Cupriavidus > Cupriavidus necator. The sequence goes on along the minus strand of NZ_CP066019.1, from coordinate 613,886 downwards.
CGCCCGGCCAGCGGATGCCCGGCAGGCACCAGGACGACCAGGCGGTCACGCCGATAGACAGACTTCCTGATGTCATAAGCCGGCACGTTGTCGGCGAACACGCCGATATCGGTTTCACCGGACAGCAGCGCTACCACCACGTCCTGGCTCAGGCGCTCCTCCAGGCTGATCCTGATCATCGGCTGCGAGGCCAGGAAGCTTGCCAGGTCGTGCGGAAGGAACTGGATCACGGCTGACGTATTGGCCCAGACCTTGACGTGTCCGCGCACGCCGGTGGCGAAGTCGCTCATCTCGCCCGCCATCTGGTTGACCTTGTCGAGCACCATGCGCGCATGCTGGACCAGCTCATGGCCAGCGGGGGTCAGCTCAAGCCCGCGCCGAACCCGCAGGAACAGCGCGCATCCCACCGTGCGCTCAAGATCCGCGATCCGTTTGCTCAGGGCCGACAGCGTCATGTGTGACTTGTTCGCCGCCTGCGTCAGCCCGCCGCATTGGGCCACCAGCTGGAAGACGCGCAGGGACTGGAGATCGAAATGGGCAGGATTGATCATGGTATTGCACTGGCGACGCGCGCCGACTGGATTGAAAGCCAGGAAAGGCTAGTAAGCCGCTCGCGCCTTGTCAAACGGCGCGCCCGGCTCCCGGCAGCGCAATGCAGGCCTTGATCCGCCTGGGATAGCCGACAAAGTGGCGGGTTGTGCCGGCCGTGGTGCTCCCGTACGGCAATATGCACCACCTTTTCCCGTAAGGAAAGGACGGTTGAGAATCCATCGATTACCAGGCAACGGCTTTTGACCCACTATCTCCAGCACACAGCAGGAGCCTGGAGATGGAAACAAGCAAGTCAAAGCCCCTTGCCGGCGTACGCGTCCTGGAACTGGGGCAGCTGATCGCGGGGCCGTTTGCCGCGCGCATGCTGGCGGCGTTCGGCGCGGAAGTGATCAAGGTCGAGCCGCCGGGCACGGGCGATCCGCTGCGCAAGTGGCGGCTGTTGCATGAAGGCACCTCGGTCTGGTGGGAGGCACAGTCCCGCGACAAGCAGTCGGTCACGCTGGACCTGCGCACGCCGCAAGGCCAGGAAGTCGTGCGCAAGCTGGCCGCGCAAAGCGACGTGCTGATCGAGAACTTCCGCCCGGGCACGCTGGAAGGCTGGGGCCTGGGCTGGGACAGCCTGTGCGCGGCCAATCCCGGGCTGGTGATGCTGCGCGTGTCCGGCTATGGCCAGACCGGCCCCTATCGCGACCGGCCGGGCTTCGGCGTCATTGGCGAAGCGATGGGCGGCTTGCGCCACCTGAGCGGCGAGCCGGGCCGCACCCCGGTGCGCGTGGGGGTATCGATGGGGGACTCCCTGTCCGCGCTGCACGGTGTGATCGGCATCCTGCTGGCGTTGCGGCACCGGGAGCAGAACGGCGGCCAGGGCCAGGTCGTGGATGTGGCCTTGTACGAGTCGGTGTTCAGCATGATGGAGAGCCTGCTGCCGGAATACTCGGTGTTCGGCGCCGTGCGGCAGGCGGCCGGCAGCAGTCTTCCCGGCATCGCGCCGACCAATGCGTACCGCTGCGCCGACGGCAAGTATGTGCTGATCGCTGGCAATGGCGATGGCATCTTCAGGCGGCTGATGGACATGATCGAGCGCCCCGACCTGCGCGACGACCCTGCGCTGGCCCACAACGACGGCCGGGTCAGCCAGGTCGCGATGCTCGACGCCGCCATTGGCGAATGGGCGGCACAGCGCAGCCTGGAAGCGGCACTCGACGCGCTCAATGGCGCCCGCATCCCCGCGGGCAAGATCTATGACGTCGCCGATATCGCCAGCGATCCGCACTACCGTGCGCGCGACATGATCCTGGACGCGCAATTGCCGGACGGCACCCCCGTCCAGTTGCCCGGCATCGTGCCGAAGCTGAGCGCCACCCCCGGCGCACTGCCCAACCCCGCCCCCGCGCTTGGCCAGCATACCGACGCGGTGCTGGAAGGCCTTGGCATCGGCACGGCACAGCGCGAGGCATGGCGCATGGCAGGGATTATCTGACAAGGAGACCGGCATGACTGCCAGGAAGGTGTACATACATGAAGTCGCCACGCGAGACGGCTTCCAGAACGAGGCCCGCTTTGTCGAGACCGATGACAAGGTTGCCCTGATCGACGCGCTGAGCGCATGCGGCTACGCCAGGATCGAGGTGACTTCCTTCACCTCGCCCAAGGCGATTCCCGCGCTGCGCGACGCGGAAGCGGTGATGCATCGCATCGCGCGGCGCCCCGGTGTGGTCTACACGGTGCTGGTGCCGAATGTGCGCGGCGCCGAGCGGGCCCTCTCCTGCCAGGTCGACGAGGTCAACCTGGTGATGTCGGTCAGCGAAAGCCACAACCGCACCAACCTGCGCATGTCGCGCGAGCAATCGTTTGCCCAGCTTGCCGACGTCATCCGCGTGGTGAGGGAGACGCCGACCGCGATCAACATCTCGCTGTCGACCGCGATGGGTTGCCCGATGGAAGGCGACGTGCCGCTGGAAAACGTGCTGGGCTGGATGCAGCGCTTCGCCGACCTGGGGGCTCACGGCGTGACGCTGTGCGACACCACTGGCATGGCGTTCCCGTCCCAGGTCGCGAGGCTGTGCCAAGCCGCGCGGCGGCAGTTCCCCGGCCTGGCGCTGACCCTGCATTTCCACAATACCCGGGGCCTGGCGCTGGCCAATGCGCTCGCCGCGCTGGACCAGGGCATCGACCGCTTCGACGCTTCGCTGGGCGGCCTCGGTGGCTGCCCGTATGCGCCGGGCGCGACCGGCAATGTCTGCACCGAAGAACTCGTCCATATGCTTGAACTGGACGGCTACGACACCGGCGTCGACCTGGCTGCCATCCTGGATGCCGCCGCGCGCTTGCCTGGCCTGATCGGCCATGACGTCCCAAGCCAGCTGCTGAAGGCCGGCCGCCGCCTCGACCTGCATCCGATGCCTGCCGCCGACGCGATCCCCGAACAACGGGCCTTCCAGCCCTGACACCCACCCGGAAACCATCATGTCCCTGATCGACCATCTTGACCATCTGGTGCTCACCTGTGTTGACCTCGAAGCCACGCGGCACTTCTACACCGAAGTCATGCAGATGCAGCCTGAAACCTTCGGCAACGGTCGCCTGGCCTTCCGCTTCGGCAACCAGAAGATCAATCTCCACCAGCGCGGCGCCGAGTTCGAGCCCAAGGCACACCTGCCCGTTCCCGGCGCACTCGATCTCTGCTTTATCGCTTCCGTCCCGCTCGACGACGTCATCGCCCATCTTCGGCGATGCCAGTGGCCCATTGTCGAAGGACCGGTGGCGCGCACCGGCGCAACGCAGAAGATCCGCTCGGTCTACGTGCGCGATCCGGACCTGAACCTGATCGAGATATCAGAACTGGTCGACTGAAGATCGGCCAACCCGGCAAAACGATGGAGGAGACACCCATGAAACGCATGACGATCGCCGCGGCCGCCCTGGCGGCCCTGGCTGCGGCCGCCCCGGCCCACAGCACCAACGCCTATCCCACCAAGCCGGTCACCCTGGTGGTGCCCAGCGCACCGGCCGGATCCACCGATATCGTTGCCCGCCTGGTCGGCGAACAACTGCAGGCCGCGCTTGGCCAGCCCGTGGTGGTGGACAACAAGCCCGGTGCCAGCGGCAATATCGGCACCGAAGCCGTGGCGCGCGCCGCGCCGGACGGCTATACGCTGCTGCTTCAGTATTCCGGCTACCACGTCGGCAATCCGGCGCTGTTCCCGCAGATCCGCTGGAAGCCGTCCAGCTTCGTCCCGGTGGCGCTGGTCATGCGCGCGCCGCACGTCATCGCCATCAACGGCAAGCTGCCCGCGACATCGATAGCCGAACTGGTTACCTACGGCAAAAGCAATGGCAAGGGCCTGTTCTATGCCTCGTCCGGCAATGGCTCGATCCAGCATATCGCCGGCGAGATGCTGGCGCGGCAGACCAGGGTGCCGATGACGCACGTACCGTACAAGGGCGCCGGGCCCGTGGTCACCGACCTGATCAGCGGGCAGGTCGACATGTTCATCACGACCCCGCCGAGCGTGATCGGGCATGTGCAGGCGGGCAAGATCAAGGCGCTTGCCTATGCCGGACCGAAGCGCCATCCCTCCATGCCCAATGTGCCGACCACCGCGGAGGCTGGGCTGCCAGGGTATGAGGTGGAATCCTGGTTTGCACTGTTTGCACCGGCGAATACACCGCCGGCCATCGTCGAGCGCTTGTCCCAGGAGGTGAAGAAGATCGTGGCCAGCGACACGTACAGGAAGAAGATCGAGGAACAAGGTGCCTTTGCCGCCTACATGGGGCCGCAGGAGCTGGGCAAGTTCGTCGATCAGGAACTGGCGTCCTGGTCGCGTGTGGTCAAGACATCGAATATTCGCGCGGACTAAGTGTCGTCGATGCGTGGAAGGTCTCCCCGGGTGGGGAGACCCGTTTTTTCTATACGCCCAGGCGATTTTCCAGCCGGCTGGCGGCGACATACAGGCGCGCAAGCTGGCACGCAGCATCCTCAAGCAATGCCGCCGCATGCTCCATCGCAAAGCCGATTGATACCGGCCCCTGCTGAATCGAGATGCACCCGTCGAAGGCTTCGGCCAGTCCGGCATCGGGCTCGACGGCGCCTGAGAGCAGCGTCACCGGCACACCGGCCTGGCGCGCCATGCGCGCGATCATGGCAGGACCTTTTCCCATCATGGTCTGCGCATCGGACCGTCCCTCGCCGGTAATGACCCAGTCGAAGGCGCCGAGCCCTGCATCGAGGCCGGCAGCACCCAGCACAAAGGCCGCGCCGGGAACGATCTCGGCGCCGAGCAGGTGCAACGCAAAGCCGATGCCGCCGGCGGCGCCGCTGCCTTGCGCATCGGCAACCTCCAGCCCGACCACGGCGGCGCATCGCGTTGCAAACCGTTCCAGCCGGGCATCCGCAGCGGCCAGGTCTTGCACGCCCTTCTGCGGGCCGAAGACAAAGGTCGCGCCGTTTGGCCCGCAGAGCGGATTGTTGACGTCGGACAGGCCCAGCAGCCGGACCCGGCCAAGCTGCGCAGGCTGCTGATACGTTGCGGCGCAGATCGCGTCCAGCGTATCCAGGGTTGGCCACAATGCGTTGCCCTGCGCATCGGTAAAGCAAAAGCCGGTTTCCGCCAGCAGGCCGGCACCTGCGTCATTGGTGGAAGATCCGCCCAGCCCGATCGCGATGGTATCGACACTGCGCTCAGCGAGCGCGCGGATGACATGGCCGATGCCCCTGGTCGTGCGTTGCCCCGGCGCCAGCAGGGCGTGCGGAAGGCCGACGATTTCAGCCACCTCGACGATCGCGAGCTCGCCAAACTCCTGCGTGCGGACGCGGAAGTACCGCACCGGCCTTGGCACGCCATTGGCATCGGTGGCAACCACCGCTTCCCACACGCCCGCACGCGTGGCCGCCAGGACTTCGGCGGTACCTTCGCCGCCATCGGCGATCGGTGCCACGGTGACATCCGCACCAGGCACCGCGCGCCGGATGCCGGCGCGGATGCGATCCGCCACCTCGGTCGCGCTGAGGCTGCCTTTGAACGAGTCAGGTGCAACCAGCACCTTGAGTCCTGCTGCTTTCATTGTCGGCACCATCCTTCGTCCGGCGGGCACGTCATGCGGCCACCACGTTCCTGGGCGCGCCTTGCGCGAAGGCACAGATATTGTCGATAAGCTGGTCGGCCAGGCCTTGCACGGCCTCGTCGCTGGCCCATGCAACGTGCGGGGTCAGGATGAAGTTCGGCGCATCCTTCAACTGATGGAACGGGTGTTCCGCGCCGGGCGGCTCCTGCGTCGCAACGTCGAAGCCGGCCCCGGCCACCTTTCCGGATTGCAGCGCTTCCACCAGCGCCGCTTCATTGACCAGCCCGCCTCGGGCGGTGTTGATCAGCAACGGGCGCCGCTCCATCTTCGAGAACTCCGCGGTGTCGATCAGGTTGCGTGTCTGCGCCACCAGCGGGCAATGCAAGGTGATGATGTCGCTACGGCGCAGCACCTCGTCGAAAGGCGTGTAGAGCGGGCCCATGCCCTCGCGTCCCTTGTGGGCCGCAAACAGCGGCTGCATGCCCAGCGCACTCGCCATCCTGGCCACCGACTGGCCGAGCACGCCGTCGCCGATGATGCCAAGCACCGACCCGTGCAAGTCCTTGATCGGGTAGTCGAAGAAGCAGAAGGATCCGGATTCCTGCCAGCGGCCGCGCCGGACCGCATCGTGGTAGGCGGCCAGGCTTCGCCGCAGCGCGACGATCAGGGCAAATGTATGTTCCGGCACCGTATGGACGGCATAGTTGCGGATATTGGAGACGACGATGCCGCGGGCGGCACAGGCTTGCAGGTCGACAACATCGGTGCCGGTCGCCGCAATGGCGATGAGCTTCAGGTTCGGTGCCTGCTCAAGCTGGCGGGCATCCAGCTTCACCTTGTTGGTGATGACCACGTCCGCGGCGGCGATGCGCGCGGCGACGTCCTCGTCAGGCGTTTCCCCGTAGAGTTGGAGCTCATGCGGGAACGGCAGCGCTGGCAGCGTGACCTGCGGCGAGATGGTGGAACGGTCCAGGAATACGATCTTCATTGCCATGACATCCAGGTTGCGGGCCCCCCGCAGCGTGCCGATGTGAGGCACGGCTTGTCACACTGGCGCGTAGGGACGGGCTGCGGTCGAAGGGCGGCAGGCATCTGCCGCGTTATTGCGCCACAGACATGATGAGGGGAGGCAGGCCCAGCTGGAATCGCGGCTTTCTCCACCTTCCTTTCTCAAATGGAAAGGCAATGGCCACGTCACGGCAGCATCGGCCCTGCATGGCGTGGAACATTTCGGCCTGGGCTGACACGAACTACGTGAGGGGCCGCGGAAACGCCGACGCTGCGCGACGGCATCACATTCCCCGGCCATTCGCGGTAGCTATGGCAGGAGGACCCACATGAACACCACTGCAAAACTCATTCCCTCAACCGAGTTGGCGCAACAAAACCCCGTCCGGTTTCCCAATGAAAGCGCGGAGTACCGCAAGGCGCGCAATGCGCTGCTCGCGGAGGAGATCGAGCTGCGGCGCCACATTGAGCGCGTGGCCGAACAGCGCCGCGGCCTGCCCGCGGGCGGCGAGGTGACAAAGCGCTATACCTTCCAGGGCGAACGCGGTCCGGTCACGCTGGCCGAACTGTTCGGCGACAAGGACACCCTGGTCATCTACAGCTATATGTTCGGACCGCAGCGGGAGCAGCCTTGCCCGATGTGCACGTCGGTGATGGCGTCGTGGGATCACAAGGTCCCGGACATCGAGCAGCGCGTGGCGCTGGCGATGATCGCCCGCTCGCCCATCGATCGCCTGGTCGCCGCCAAGAAGGCGCGGGGCTGGACCAAGCTGAAGGTCTATGCGGACGTCGACGGCGATTTCACCCGCGACTATGTCAGCCCCGAAGATGCCGACGCTCCGGGCTACTCGGTGTTTACGCGCCGGGACGGCAAGATCCGCCATTTCTGGAGCAGCGAGATGTATGCCCTCTCGGTCGACCCGGGTCAGGACCCGCGCGGTGCGCCGGACCTGGATCCGCTGTGGACCCTGCTGGACACCACGCCGGAAGGCCGGGGGGCGGATTGGTATCCGAAGCTGGAATACCCCGAGGGGAAATAATCGTCCTCGATGGCAGGGTCAGGCCTCGGGTTGGTGGCAAACCACTTCGATGTTGTGCCCGTCCGGACCAATCACGAACGCCGCATAGTAGTTGGCGTGGTAGTGCGGGCGCAGGCCAGGCGCACCATTGTCTTTGCCACCCGCCTCCAGGGCCGCGCGATAGAAAGCTTCGACTTGCCGGCGATTCTCGGCCGTGAACGCCAGGTGAAGATGCGCCGGCTTTTCCTCGGTCTGGAACAGGCACAATGAAGCCTTGCCCTTTGGGCAAAGCTCGACACCGTACGCCGGCGGCCCCTCCGAGGCAACCGCTACGCCGAGCGGTTCGAGTGCCTTGAGGAAGAACGCCTTGCTCGCTGCATAGTCGCTGACTCCGAATTTGACGTGGTCAAACATGGGTTCTCCTGAAGTGTGTGGGCCCTGCGCGCGGCCCGACCCCAGAGTTTGACGATGAACCAAAAAAAATGCCAGCCATCCCCGATGGCCGGCACCAAGCTCACAGCAGTTGGAGACTGAGACCCCGCCGCGCGTCGCCGCCGCCGGACCGCGCGCGCTCGGGGCAAGCCTCAATCTGCCTGACCTCGACAACATCGCCTTCGTCCACCCGGACTCGTCCGTTCGGGGTATGCGAACCGAAGTCACACGGCTCTAGTGTGTCCCTTCCCGATGACTTTCATGAAGGAGGGGCCGATGGCCAAAGCAGAGAATCTCGTGACGTCGATCCAGGTGGAGATCGACGCACCGGTAGCGCTGGTGTGGGAAGTGCTGACCGACTTTGCGCGCTACGCGGAATGGAATACGTTCTGCCCGGAGCTGGAGACCACCGGCCGGCTCGGCGACATGGTGTACATGCAGGTGCGCATCCCCGGCACCGACCAGGTCATCCCGGTCAACGAGTACCTGGTGGCGTGGGAGCCGGAACGCCTGCTCTCGTGGGAGCAGCGCCCCACCGACGAGAACAAGGATGCAGCCCGGCGCGACCAGTACCTGGAAGCCGTCGGGCCCGGGCGCACCCGCTACTTCACCACTGACCTGTTCCTGGGGCTGAACGCGGAGACCATCATGCGCGAGCACGGTGCCTGGGTGAAGCAGGGCTTCGACCAGGTGGCACGGGACGTCAAGGCGCGCGCGGAAGCGCTGAATGCGCAACGGCAGGCTGGCCTGCGCTGAGCAGTCATTGCCTGTACGCGCGGGCGGGAGCGCCGCTACTCCCGCATCCTCTCCGCCATGAATGCCCGCAGCATCTCCATTGCGGGCGTCTCGGTCCGTCCCTGCAAGGTGATCAGCGCGAACTGCGCGCTGGTGTGCAAGGGCGGCGTCAATGCCAGCTCCACCAGTTCCCCGCTTGCCATGGGCTCGCGCGCGGCGGCGATGATGCCGAGGAACACCGCATCGGTGATGCGGGCGGCTTCCACCAGGCTGGAGATCTCCTCGCAGCGCAGCGTGACCATCTGGTCGGGATGCGCGCGTGGCCCGAAGTGGGCGATCAGGATGCGCGCCACCTCGTCCGACAGGGGGCTGGAAGCGATCGGATAGGCCAGCAGATCGTCGAAGCTCACGCGGCGCAGCTTGCACAACGGATGGCCGCTGCGGCACATGAAGCCGGCGCGCAGGTCCGGCAGCCGCTCCACGCGCAGGTCGGGGCCCGGCACTAGCGAGCGCAGATCGATGACCACGCCGTCAAGCGCGCGGGCGCGTAGCTGCTGAAGCTGCAGATTGGTCGCGCCGCGCGAAATGGTCAGCCTGACCCTGGGATGGTGCCTGGCCATATGCACCAGCAGCGGCGTCATCAGCATAGCGCCCGGCCCGGATCCCAGGCCGATGCGCAGCGTGCCCGCCTGGCCGGCCTGCAACGCCAGCGCGCTCTGCCTGAGCTCGCCAGCCTCGAAGACGATGCGCCGTGCCCTTTCCAGCGCCAGCTGCCCGAACGGCGTCAGTTCGTTGCGCTTGCCGATGCGGTCTACCAGTGGCATGCCCAGCTCCGCTTCCAGGGCCTGGATGCTGCGGCTGAGTGCCGGCTGCGTCAGATGCAGCCGCGCGGCAGCCTGGCTGAACGAGCCGGTCTCCGCCAGCGCGATCAGGTGCTTGAGCTGAATCAGGTTCATCGCCGTCCTCGCATGCAATCTTGTAATGATAATGAGAAAAATGATGCATTGGACATCAGGTTGCCGCCTTCCTAACATGGCTGCCAGCCGTGCGTCCCGCCGGGGCAACAAGACAGACGCGGCATCCATGATCAGGAGACGACGATGACCCTCACACAATGCCTGCGCCGCCCGCTGACGAGGCTGACTGGCGGCCTGCTTGCCGCCGTGCTGGCCAGCCCGATCTGCGCCGGCGCGGCCGGCGCGACCGCAGCCGCGGGGGCGACCGGGGCGTCCTATCCCGCCAAGCCGATCGCACTGATGGTGCCCTATCCCGCCGGCGGCGCCTCCGACGCCATCGCCCGCGTGCTGAGCCAGCCCGTCGGCAAGCAGCTCGGCCAGACCGTGCTGGTGGAGAACCTGGGCGGCGTCAGCGGCGCCATCGCCGCGCAGAAGGTGCTGTCGGCGCCGGGCGACGGCTACTACCTGTTCCAGGGCTCTCCCAACGAAGTGATCCTGTCTCCGCTGGCCAATGCCGCGGTCAAGCTGCAGGCGGAGGACTTCCAGCTGGTGCAGCCGATTTCCACCGCGGTGCTGGCACTGATCGCACGCAAGGACCTGGAAGCCAACTCCGCGGACGAACTGATCGCCCTGGCGCGCAGCCGCAAGGACAAGCCGCTGTCTTACGGCAGCGTGGGAGTGGGCTCGCTGTACCACATCCTGGTCGAGCATATGCAGCAACTCACCGGCACCAGGATGACCCACGTCCCTTACAAGGGCGCGGCGCCGCTGGTACAGGACCTCGGCGGCGGCCAGCTCGACTTCGCCATCGTGCCGTTCAACGCCGCGCTCGGCGCGATGGCCCAGCAGGGACGGCTGAAACTGCTCGCCACCGCGGGCGCCACCCGGGCGCCGCTGTTGCCCAATGTGCCCACCATCGGCGAAGGCAAGCTGCTGAAGAACTTCGCCTTCACGATCTGGACCGGCTTCATGGTGAAGAAGGGAACCCCGCCCGAGGTGGTGCAGCGCCTGAACCTGGCGCTCGGCAATGTCCTCAAGGATCCCGCCGTGCGCGCCGGGCTGGAAGCCCAGATGCAGACCGTGGCCACGCCGATGACGCTGCAGGAGGCGGCCCGCTTCTACGAAGGCGAGACGGCGCGCTACCGCGGCCTGGCCAAGGCCATCGGGCTGCAGCCGCAATGACGCAACGCCAATGCCATCGCATATAGAGAGGAGAGAAATCCCATGCACGCCATCCTGGAATCGCTGCGCTCCCGCGCGGACAAGTTCGTTGCGCTGCGCCGCGACATTCACCAGCATCCGGAACTTGGCTTCCAGGAGCACCGCACCAGCGACGCCGTGGCCGAGCGCCTCGCCCAATGGGGCTACGACGTGGAGCGCGGGCTGGGCGGCACCGGCGTGGTGGGCAGGCTGCGGCGCGGCAGCGGCACGCGCCGGCTCGGCCTGCGCGCCGACATGGACGCCCTGCCGATCGGCGAGGCGACCGGCCTGCCCTACTCCAGCAGCCATGCCGGCGTCATGCATGCCTGCGGGCACGATGGGCACACCGCCATGCTGCTTTGCGCCGCGGAATACCTGGCGCAGGAAGCGCAGTTCTCCGGCACGCTAAACCTGATTTTCCAGCCGGCCGAGGAAGGCATGGGCGGCGCCGTGCGCATGATCCAGGACGGGCTGTTCGAGAAGTATCCCTGCGACGCCGTCTTCGCCATGCACAATATGCCTGGCATCACGCAGGGACGGCTGGTGCTGCGCGACGGTCCCACCATGGCTTCGTCGGACTACGCCACCGTCACGGTCAGAGGCGTGGGCGGCCACGGCGCGCTGCCGCACCGGGCAGCCGATCCGCTGGTGGCCGCCGCCGGCATCGTGCTGGCCCTGCAGACCGTGGTCTCGCGCAACGTCGACCCGCTGCAGATGGCGGTGGTGACGGTCGGCGCCATGCATGCCGGCAAGGCCAACAACGTGATCCCGCAGGAAGCCACGCTGGAAATCAGCGTGCGGGCGCTCGACCGCGACGTGCGTGCCACCCTGGAGCGGCGCATCAAGGCGCTGGTGCAGGCCCAGGCGGAAAGCTACGGCGTGCGCGCCGAGATCGATTACCGGCAAGGCTATGCGGTGCTCGTCAACACTCCGGAAGAGACGGAATTCGCGCGCCAGACGGCGCTCGCCTTGCTTGGGCCGGACAAGGTCGTGCCGCAAGGCCCGGCGCTGCCCGGCAGCGAGGACTTCGCCTTCATGCTGGAGCGCTGCCCCGGCAGCTATCTGCTGATCGGCAACGGCGATGGAGACAGCGCAGGCGCCTGCATGGTGCACAACCCCGGCTACGACTTCAACGACGACAACGTCACCATCGGCGCGGCCTATTGGGCGCTGCTGACGCAGCGCTTCCTGATCGACTGAGGTTGCAGATCGCTGTTTCGGCTATTAGGGACTGGCCCGTCGATCGACCTGCATAGGCAGGTCGATCGACGGGTCAATGCGGAGGTCTCTGGCTTAGCACCACCAACGCCGCGGTGCCGCGGCTGCGCACGCAGGCGTCGTTGCAGTGGTCTTGCGCCGCGTCGGCGGAGGCCACGCTGACAGCGGGCATCTCGTCCTGGCTGCCATGCGCGGTGGCAAGGTCGCCGCCCACGGCAATCGCCCAGGCCGCGCCCATCGCGGCGCCGGCCCCGGCCAGGCCCGCCGCCCAACGAAATCCGAGCCGCTTCATGCTGTCTCCTCCGCACCCTTACTGGGTTTCCATGCTTTTGAAAGCATCGTAGTCAGCGCCGGCCCGAAACGCTTCGTCCGAGCAGACTAAGGGGTATCCCGCAGCAGCGCCGGATCGAAAGTGGCGTCGGGTCGACAGGAAGGGATGGTGGACAGGGCCGGATGCGGCGGCACGTCGGGCCCTTGATACAGCCGGGCCAGCGCTGCGGCACAGCCGGACAGGCCAGACGGCGCGAGATGCATGGCGTGCGCGCTCAGCAGGCCCCACAGGTGCGCCACCAGCAGGCCGGCCATGCCTGGGGCCGGCAGCAGGCCGGCGAAGGTTGCGCGCAGGGTCTCGACGCCCGCCAGCACGCGGGCGCGCAGCGGGCAAAGCTCGCAGTCGTCGCCGCACTTGTGCTGCAGCAGGGCGGCCAGCAGGCTGACATGGCGCGCCAGGTCATCGCCATCGAGCAAGGCGGCCAGCGCCTGCTCCAGCGTGCCTGGCCCGTTGGCGGCGCGGCCTTGCGCCAGCGGCGCGAGGCGGGCGGCGAAGTCGGCTTCGGCGCACGACAGCAGCGCGCCGAGCAACTCGGCGCGGGAACGGAAATGCCCGTAGACGGCCCCGCGCGTCATGCCGATGGCGCGGGCCACATCGTCCACGGTGACGCAATGCAGGCCGCGGTGCCGGATCAGTTGCAGCGCGCTGGCCAGGATGCGCGTCCGCGTGACGGCGGCATCTTCGCGGGTGTGGCGGGCCATGGGCGCGGCGGGCCTACAGGAAATGCACGTCGTCCGGCCCCCAGTGGGCGCGCATGCTGCGGATGCGGCCATCTGCGCCGAACGTCATGATGTCGGTCACGTCGATGCGGGCCGGCCGCCCTTCCAGGCGGGCATGCACGGCAAAGGTCAGCGCGGCGGCGTCACCGTGCGAGCCGCGCGGCGGCGCCACCACCTCCAGGCGCGCGCCCAGTGCGGTGGTGTGCTGGTAGAAGGCCAGGATGGCCGGCTTGCCGGCGATCGGCTGCGCGCCGACCGGGTCTTCGACGGTGGCATCGTCGGCGTAGAGCGCGGCAACGCCCTGCGCGTCACCGGCATTGAAACGATCGACATAGGCGAGCAGCGTGGCTTTCATCGCGGCGCTATCGGGCATGGGGTTCTCCTTGTCTGGTGGTTCTAGCGTGCGGTGTAGCCGCCGTCGATCACCAGCTCGGCGCCGGTGACGTAGCGCCCGGCGTCGGACACGAGGTACAGGATGCCCGCGGCGATGTCGCGGGGCTGGCCCACCTTGCCCGCGGGGGTCTGTCCACCCAGGTAGTCAAACAGCGCCTCGCCCTGCCCCGAGGCCTGGGCCACGTGTTCGAGCATCGGCGTGCGGATATAGCCGGGATGGATCGAGTTGGCGCGAATCCCCTTGCCGGCATAGAGCATGGCATCGGTCTTGGCCATCATCCGCACCGCGGCCTTGGATGCGTGATAAGGCGGCACGTCCGGCCCGCCGGCGATGCCGTACATCGACGACACGTTGACAATGGCGCCGCCGCCGGCGCGCTCCATGTGACCGATGGCGTGCTTGGTGCACAGGAAGGTGCCGGTCACGTTCACGGCCATGACCTGCTGCCATTGCTCCAGCGCGAGCTCATGGGTCGGCGCATTGGGCCCTTCGATGCCGGCGTTGTTCACCAGGATGCCGAGGCCGCCGAAGCGCGCCGCGATCTCCGCGAACACGCGCTTCACGTCGCTTTCGCTGGTGACGTCGAGCTTCCAGAACTCGGCCTCGCCGCCTTCGGCGCATATCGCTTCCGCGGTGGCCTTGCCGTCGGCTTCCAGCACGTCTAGTACCGCGACCTTCGCGCCGGCCGCCGCCAGCACGCGGGCGGTTTCCGCGCCGATGCCGCGCGCGGCACCGGTGATGGCGGCAACCTTGCCGCGCAGGTCGAACAGGCTATACGGGTATTCCATGATGTCTCCTGGGTCTTCTTGTGTGGACGTGCGAGCCAATTATGCCGCCCCGCCCTGGGCGGTATCCGCCAGGAAGCCGATACATTCACGGTTGAAATATGCGGCGTGCTCGACCATCACCCAGTGGCCGCAGCGGTTGATCATGACGAAGCGCGCGTCGGCGCAGCCGGCCAGGAATCTGGTGGCGCCCGAGGCGGGATTGAACTGGTCTTCCGTGCCCCAGAAGCCAAGCACCGGGCAGCGGATCTCGCCCAGCCGCTCGGTCAGGTTGGGCACCTTCATGGTGGCCAGCACCTCGCGCGGCTGCTCGCGGCACACCGCCATGCGCTCATCGACCAGCGCGTCGGTGACCAGGCTGGCGTCGTGCACCAGCAGTTGCAGCAGCTGCCGCATGGTGTCCGGGTTCATGTGGCCGCCGGTAAACAGCGACACCATGCGCTGGATGCCCTCCATCTGGAAATAAGTTTCCCGTTCTTCCACGCCGCCGGGCGCCATCATCACCAGGCGGCTGACATGCTCCGGGAAATCCAGCGCGTACTTCAGCGCGATGGCGCCGCCAAGCGAATTGCCCACCAGCACGCAGCGCGGCAGCTCCAGTGCCAGCAACTGCTCACGCAGCGCGGCGACAAAGAAGTCCAGGGTGTACTCGACATCGTCCGGCTTGGACGACAGGCCATACCCGGGCAGGTCCACCACCACGGTGCGAAGGCCCGCCTCGGCGAAGGCCGGCGCGTTGTGGCGGAAGTTGCTGTGCCCGCTCGCGCCCGGCCCGCTGCCGTGGATAAAGACCACCGGCTCGCCGCTGCCGGAGTCCAGGCAGTGCAGGCGCAGGCCCGTTGACGTGATGACGAAGCGCCCGACCGGCAGGTTCGGGTGTGGGGACAAAGGCGTGTGCTGTGACGTAGCGGACATGAGGGCGTCTCCCGTGGTTTGCCCAGCATATTGCGCAGCGCTGCCCGCGCGGGCATCGTTCATTCGGACTACGATCCGGACGGCCACTTCTCCTACGATGGGCGCTCCATGCATCAAGGGGGACCCATGACAGGATTCGACTACACCGGCCAGACCGTGCTGGTCACGGGCGGCATGCGCGGCATCGGCCGCGCCATCAGCGAGGCCTTCCTGCGCGCCGGCGCGCAGGTCTTCGTATGCGGCCGCACCGCGCCCGCCGACGACAGCGAACTGCCGGCCGCGGATGGCCGCAGCGCCCGCTTCATCCCGGCGGACATCCGCGACATCGAACAGGTCGATGCCATGCTGGCGCAGATCGCGCACGCCAGCCCGACGCTCGACGTGGTCATCCACAACGCCGGCGGCTCGCCGTTCGCGCTGGTTGCGCAGGCCTCGCCACGGCTGCTGGAATCGGTGATCCGGCTCAATCTGGTGGCGCCGCTGCAGCTCGCGCAGCGCACCAATGCACGCATGCAGCAACAGGCTGGCGGCGGCACCCAGCTGTTCGTCGGCAGCGTCAGCGCGCTGCGCCCTTCGCCCGGCACGGCGGCCTATGGCGCCGCCAAGGCCGGCATCCTCAATGCGGTGCGCACGCTCGCGGTGGAATGGGCGCCCAAGGTGCGCGTTGCCGCGGTCAGCCCGGGCGTGGTGCTGACCGAGACCTCGCAGCAGCAGCACTACGGTGACCCCGAGGCGTTGCGCACCATGGCCGCGACGGTGCCGCTGGGCCGGCTCGCGCATCCGGACGACATCGCCGGCGCGTGCCTGTTCCTGGCATCGCCGCAGGCGTCGTACGTATCTGGCGCCAATCTCGTGATCGATGGCGGCGGCGAGCGCCCGGCCTTTCTCGACGCCGCTTCGGTCAATCGCGGCTGAGCGGCCCGCCTGTAGGGAAACCGCCTAGTCCGTTCTGCCGATTTGTGCATGGCTGCCCCTCTCTACGCTTGCGACCAGGCGAGCGCCATTCGAAGTGCCAGGCAACGAACCAACACCGACACCACGGGGGAGACCACCATGCACCATCCACAACTCGGCCCACTGAAACGCCGCAACCGGCTGCGGCCAATCGCTGCCGCGGCGGCACTGGCCGCGCTGCTTGCAACGCCAGCGAGGGCGGGCGACACCATCGACCTTGGCCACGACACCACGCTCGACTACAGCGTCACCGCCTCCTACGGCGCGGCGGTGCGCACCGGCCACCAGAGCAACACACTGCTGAGCCCCGCCAATATCAACGGCGACGATGGCAACCGCAACTTCAAGCGCGGCGACCTGATCGCCAACCGCGTCTCGCTGCTGGGCGAAGCGCATCTCAAGCACGACGTCTTCGGCGCGCTGGTGCGCGGCAGCGTGTTCCAGGACTGGGCCTACAGCGGCACCAACTCGAACAATGCGCCGTTCACGGTCAACCACAGCGGTCCGTTCAACCAGTTCACCAACTCGGCGCAGGACTATCACGAGCACCGCGCGCAACTGCTCGATGCCTATGTCTATGGCGCGGCGCCGATCGGCAGCACGCAGCTGAGCTTCAAGCTGGGCAACCAGGTGGTCGCCTGGGGCGAGAGCCTGTTCTTCGCCAATATCGCCGGCGCGCAAGGGCCTGCCGATGCCACCAAGGCCTTCGTGCCGGGCGCCGAGGTCAAGGACATCCTGCTGCCGGTGCCGCAGGCGTCGCTGCAGCTGCAGGTCACGCCGGCATTCAGCGTGATGGGCTATTACCAGTTCACCTACAAGCCGAACCAGATCTTCGCACCGGGCAGCTATTTCAGCTCCACCGACGTGGTCGGCCCGGGCGCGGAGTTCATCATCGGGCCCGGTTTCAACATCCCGCGCGGCCCGGATATCCGCCCCTCGGACTGGGGGCAATGGGGCGTGGGCGCGCGCTTCCGCGTATTTGACAGCACCGAGATCGGGCTGTACCAGCTGCGCTATCACGACAAGAACCCGAGCGTGGTCACCTCGCTCTTTCCCACGCTGCAATACCAGCAGAAGTTCTACGGCGGCATCAACCTGACCGGCGCCAGCTTCTCCACGCAGATGCTGGGCGCCAACGTCGCCGGTGAAGTCAGCTACAAGGACGGCGTGCCGATGCTGGTGGACGTGGCCGGCTCGCCCACCGCGACGCGCGGCAAGGCGCTGCAGGGCCAGCTCTCCGCGATCTACTCGGTGGGCCCGACCTTCCTGGCCGACTCGCAGACGCTGCTGGGCGAAGTGGCCTACCTGCACGTGCTCGACGTGGACCCGGTGATGGGCTTCAGCAAGCTGTCGAACACCCGCAACTCGGCGGCGTTCCAGGTGGGCTGGTCGCTGAACTACAACAATGTGTTCGATGGCTGGGACATGAGTGTGCCACTCACCTACGCTCAGCAGTTCAGCGGCCAGTCGGCGGTGGCCGGCGCCTTCGGCACACTGTTGGGCTATGGCGACAAGCGCGCCAGCGTGGGGCTGACCTTCAAGTACCTGAACAACCTGGAGCTCAACCTGACCTACGCCGCGTTCATCGGCGGGGCCAACATCGCCAACCGTCCGCTGGCTGACCGCGACTACGTGGCCTTCAACGCCAAGTACTCGTTCTGACCTTTTGTCCTGACCCGAACTGCCGCGGCGCGCTGCCGCCGCGGCAGTGCGGCCCGACCCTCCCCTGCCATGAACGCCGACCTGATCACCACGCTCAGCAATGAACTCCACCATGCGCTGGTCACGCGCTCGCCGGTGCCGCCGCTCAGCGGCCGCGGACTGGGGCTCGACGTCCACGCTGCCTATCGCATCCAGCAAGGCTTTATCGCCCACCGGCTGGCGGCCGGCGACCGCGTCACCGGCAAGAAGATCGGCGTGACCAGCGCGGCCGTGCAGCAGATGCTGGATGTGCACCAGCCGGACTTCGGCATCCTGCTGCAGAGCATGCAGTACGCCGCCGGGCAGCCCATCCCCACCGAAACCCTGATCCAGCCGCGCGCCGAGGGCGAGATTGCCTTCTTCCTGCGGCGCGACCTGCGCGGCCCGGGCGTGACGCGCGCCGATGTGCTCGACGCCACCGAAACGGTGGCGGCCTGCTTCGAGATCGTTGACTCGCGCATCCGGGACTGGCGCATCCGCATCGAGGATACCGTCGCCGACAACGCCTCTTGCGGCGTCTATGTGCTCGGCGAGGAAAGCGTCAGCCCGCACGCGCTGGACCTGGGCGCATGCGCGATGACGCTCGAGAAGAACGGCAAGTGCGTCGCCACCGGGCTTGGCAGCGCCGCGCTGGGGCATCCCGCCGACGCGGTGGCGTGGCTGGCCAACACCCTGGGCAGCTTCGGCATTCCGCTGCTGGCCGGCGAGACCATCCTGTCGGGTTCGCTGGCGGCGCTGATTCCGGTGCAGGCGGGCGACCGGCTGTCCATGCATATCACCGGCATCGGCGGCTGCAGCGCCGTGTTCCGCTGACTTACACGACTTTCCTGACTTCCTGACTTTGCCAAGCGAGACCCCATGAACAAGATCCGATGTGCCCTGATCGGGCCCGGCAATATCGGCACCGACCTGCTTTACAAGCTGCGCCGCAGCGACATCCTGGAACCGGTCTGGATGGTCGGCGTGGAGCCGTCCTCCGAAGGCCTGGCGCGCGCGCGCGAGCTGGGACTGAAGACCACCAGCGACGGCATCGACGGCTTGCTGCCGCACCTGGAGGCCGACGATATCCGCATCGCCTTCGATGCCACCTCGGCCTACGTCCACGCCGAGCACTCGGCCAGGCTGACCGCGCGCGGCGTGCGCGTGATCGACCTGACGCCGGCGGCGATCGGGCCGTTCTGCGTGCCGCCGGTCAACCTGGACGCGCATATCGGCAGCAACGAGATGAACGTCAACATGGTCACGTGCGGCGGCCAGGCCACCATCCCCATGGTGTATGCGGTCTCGCGCGTGCAGCCGGTGGCCTATGGCGAGATCGTGGCAACGGTGTCGTCGCGCTCGGTCGGGCCCGGCACGCGCCGCAATATCGACGAGTTCACGCGCACCACGGCGGGCGCGATCGAAGCCGTGGGCGGCGCGCGCCAGGGCAAGGCCATCATCGTGATCAACCCGGCCGAGCCGCCGCTGATCATGCGCGACACCATCCACTGCCTGACCGACGATGCGCCCGACGTTGCCGCGATTACCGCCTCGGTGCACGACATGATTGCCGAAGTGCGCAAGTACGTGCCCGGCTACACGCTGAAGAACGGCCCGGTGTTCGACGGCAAGCGCGTGTCGATCTTCCTGGAGGTCGAGGGCCTGGGCGACTACCTGCCCAAGTATGCCGGCAACCTGGACATCATGACCGCCTCGGCCGCCCGCACCGCCGAGTGCATTGCCGCCGCCATGCGCGCCGGCAGCGCGCAAGAATCCGCCAACGCCTGAGGAGCCAGCCATGGTCCAACACATCACCCTGCACGACATGACCCTGCGCGACGGCATGCACCCGAAGCGCCACCAGATCTCGCTGGAACAGATGAAAGACATTGCCCGCGGGCTGGACGCCGCCGGCGTGCCGCTGATCGAGGTCACCCACGGCGATGGCCTGGGCGGCGCCTCGGTCAACTACGGCTTCCCCGCGCACAGCGACGAGGAATACCTGCGCGCGGTGCTGGGCGAACTGAAGCAGGCGCGCGTCTCCGCGCTGCTGCTGCCCGGCATCGGCACCGTCGACCACCTGCGCATGGCGCATGAGATTGGCGTGCATACCATCCGCGTCGCCACCCACTGCACCGAGGCCGATGTCTCGGAGCAGCATATCGGTATGGCGCGCAAGCTGGGCATGGATACCGTGGGCTTCCTGATGATGGCGCACATGGCACCGGTGCAGACGCTGGTGCAGCAGGCGCTGCTGATGGAAAGCTATGGTGCCAACTGCCTGTATATCACCGACTCGGCCGGGCACATGCTGCCGCACGACGTCACCGAGAAGCTGGGCGCCGTGCGGCAGGCGCTGCGCCCCGAGACCGAGCTGGGCTTCCACGGCCACCACAACCTTGCCATGGGCGTGGCCAATTCGCTCGCCGCGATCGCCTGCGGCGCCAGCCGCATCGACGCCGCCGCGGCGGGACTGGGCGCCGGTGCCGGCAATACGCCGATGGAAGTGCTGGTGGCCGTGTGCGAGCGCATGGGCATCGAGACCGGCGTCGACGTCTACCGCATCGCCGACGTGGCCGAAGACCTGGTGGTGCCGATCATGGACCACCCCATCCGCATCGACCGCGACGCGCTCACGCTGGGCTATGCCGGCGTGTACTCGTCCTTCCTGCTGTTCGCCAAGCGCGCCGAGGCCAAGTACCGCATCCCCGCGCGCGAGATCCTGGTCGAGCTCGGCCGGCAGCGGCTGGTGGGCGGGCAGGAGGACATGATCGAGGATACGGCGATCACGCTGGCGCGCGAACGGGGCCTGCTGGTGCCGTGACGCTGTCGCCCCGGTTTCGATCAAGCCTGGCGGCGCCGCTGCGCGGCCGGGCATGGCTTTCATCAGGCACCAGAGAATGGAGACAGGTTCCCATGCTTCGACTTCCCACCCGCCTGCGGCTCGCTAGCCTCGGTATCGCGGCCGCGGCACTCGCCGCCGCGGCCAGCCCCGCGCACGCGCTCAATATCCTGCTGACCAATGACGACGGCTGCGCCGCACCTGGCATCACCGCGGTCCGCAAGGCCCTGCAGGACGCCGGCCACCGCGTCATCACGGTCGGGCCGGCCACCAACCAGAGCGGCTCGGGCGCTGCCTATGCCGTGCCCGACGGGCGCACCCGGCTGGTAGTGGATCCGCTCGCCGGCAGCGCCGACACCTACTGCGTGCACCGGGTCAAGGCCACCTTCGTCGCAGGCGGCGCGCTCAATGCCACCAACCCGGAATACCTGGGCAGCGGCTCGCCGGTGGACGCCACCGCCATGGGCCTGAAGATCGTCGGGCCGGAAAGCAGCTTCACGCCGGACCTGGTCGTCTCCGGGGCCAATTTCGGCGAGAACCTGTCGGACTCCATCCCGCACTCGGGCACGGTGATGAACGTGCTGTTCGCCGCGCGCCGCGGCGTGCCCGGCATCGCGCTGAGCGTTGGCGTGGACTTTGCCGAGGCACGCACCGGCTTCGGCAGCACCGTGGCCGCGTTCCCCAGGGCCGGGGCCTTCCTGGCCCGCGTGATTGCCAGCCTGGAAGCCACGCGCGCAGCCGGCCAGCCATTGCTGCCGGTGGCCCACCCGCTGAGCATCAACTACCCGATCGCTGCCGGCGGGACTCCTGCCGGCGTGCGCCTGACCACGCCTGGCACGGTGGATTCCTTTACCACCGCCTACAAGCGCAATGCCGACAACACGGTATCGATCGACGTGGGCGCGCCGGAGACCGAAGCGGCAGCGCTGGCGCGGATCGCGGAGACGCCGGCCTTCCTGGCCAAGTTCATCACGATCTCGGCGCTTGACGTCGACTTCCGCCCGACGCCGCTGGCGCGCGGCCTGTTCAACCGCTCGCGCCGCGAGCTGGCCACCCTGGCACCTTAGGCGGAGCAACCATGGGCAAGGACCTTAGATCCTGGCGCCACCTCGTGCTCGCATGCGGGGTCGCGGCGGTCGCAGCATGCGGGGATGACCATGCGCCGGAAGTGAGCGGCACGGCTGCCGTCGGCGCCGCGCTGGCAGGCGCCACCGTGCAGTTGCGCGATGCGCAAGGACAAGTGCACAACACAACCACCGATGCAAAGGGCGCATTCCGCCTGGCCGCAGTGCCGGGCGGCGCGCTGATGGTGCGCTGCGAGGGCGGGCTCGCGCAGGGCGAGCCGAACCGCCTGCGGCTGCATGGCCTGGTGCTGGGCGCGCGCACCGTGAACTGCTCGCCGCTGACCGAGCTGGCCTTGTGGAAGCTGCTGAGCGGGCCGCCGGATCAGGCGTTCGACAGTTTCGGGCAGGGGCGCGCCAGGGACCTGTCCGCCGACGCCATGGCCGAAGCGGAGGCCGCGGTGCTGGCTGCGCTGGCGGCAGGTGCCGGCGTCGATATCGACCCCGCTGCCTTACCCCGGCGCTGGCATGACACGCCGCTGGAGGCAGGCAATGCCAGCGATCCCCATGACGCCGCGCTGGATGCGCTGCGCGACGCGATTGCCGACCAGGCTTCCATGGACTTCATGGGCGAGATGGTGGTGCGCGGCGTGTGCGTGGCCGACGGAACCTGCGGGTGAGGCGGTTGCCGCTGCGGCGCGAACAGGTGGCCTGAAGCGGCCGGTGTGTTAGCCGCAAACGCCGCCCCCTGGCAAGGGGGGCGGCGTTTCTGTTTTCTTATATCACCCCTGAATCTTTCTTAAAACCCGGCGAAAATGTGGCGCGCCCGGTGTAGCCCAGGTGGTGAAGCAAGCGCACGAAGGCTGAGGCATTCGGTTCATTGAAGACATGGCTATCAAACTAGCCCGCGAAGCGCCGTAATCGCTAGAATGCGCGTTAATGCGCAGTGCGCGTTGGCCTGATCCCGGAGCCGGTATGGAACCCCTCTCTTTTGAATTCGTCACCGTTGAGGAAGCAAAGAAGGTACTGGACGGCGCGCCGCCAGTGCAAACCGAGCCTGACTGGAGCGGCGTGCGGCGCCCGCCGTCGCCGAAAGATACGTTGCTGTCAGACGTCGCCATGCGGTGGCTGGCATCGCTGCCGGCCGAGGCGCGCCCCGTTGAGCTGTGCCGCCGCTATGCGCGCATCGGCAACCACCTGGCTGCGCTTTCTACCAACCCGGCGGCTCTGCGTGCTTTCCTGGTTGAGCTGCTGATAGACAAGCGGGGTGGGCGGCAGGGGTTTCCGGATGGCATTGCGCTGGAACTGTCGCGGTTGCATGAATACATGGTGCAACAATTGCCCGGGTCCGGCGGCGGGCAGGGGTGGCCTGAGTTGGGGGATTGAACTGCGTTGGGGTGGGGGCGACAGGCCCGCATGGCGCCAAGCCAATAGCCCCCCCGCTCCCGCCTTAAACCGTCGCCCCAGTCCCCAGAATCGCCGTAGCCTGACTCGACAACGTCCCCCCATTCCCATGCACCACGGCAACCTCGGCATCCCGTACCTGCCGCTCCCCACATTCCCCACGCAACTGCCGCACCGCCTCAATGGTGATGAACATCCCATACATCCCAGGATGCACGCATGACAAGCCACCGCCATTGGTATTCACCGGCAGCCGCCCGCCCGGCGCAATGCCGCCACCGCTGACAAACTGGCCGCCCTCACCCTTGGCGCAGAAACCCAGGTCTTCCAGGAACAGCAGCGTGTTGATGGTGAAAGCATCATAGAGCTCGGCCACATCGACATCCGACGGCTTGAGCCCCGCCATGGCAAAGGCGCGCTCGCCGGATTCCTTGGCAGCCGTGACGGTCAGGTCCGGCATGCACGAGATCTGCCGGTGCCACGTGGCAGTGGCATTGCCCAGCACATAGACCGGCGGCTTGGCCAGGTCCCTGGCGCGGTCCGCGCGCACCATCACATAGGCGCCGGCGCCATCGGTGACCAGGCAGCAGTCACGCACGGACAGCGGGTCCGACACCATGCGCGCATTGAGCACATCATCGATGCTGAGCGGGTCTCGCATCATCGCTTCCGGATTCAGCTGCGCCCACTTGCGCGCGGCCACGGCGACCTCGGCCAGGTGCTCGCGCGTGGTGCCGTACTGGTGCATATGGCGCGCCGCGGCGAGAGCATATGACGTGATCGGCTGCAGCGGGCTGTACGGGTGCTCATACGGCTGCGGGTCCAGCACCGCGCGCACCTTGGAGATGCCGGCGCGGCCAACCGTGGAGGTGCGCTGGTTGCTGCCGTAGCAGACCAGCACCGCATCGCACTGCCCCGATTCCAGCGCCATCATCGCCGGCAGCATGTGCGAGACAAAGCTGGAGCCTCCGATCATGGTGCTGTCGACAAACTTGGGCTTGATGCCAAGGTACTCGGCCACCGGCATCACCCACATGCTGGCGCCGACGCTGGCGGTGGCGATGCCGTCGATGTCGCGCATCGACAGCCCCGCATCCCTGACGGCGGCCTTGGCGGCCTCCACCAGGATTTCCATTTCAGTCTTGCCGTGGGCCTCGCCCAGGCCCGCCTGGCCGACCCCGACGATGGCGACGCTGCCACGCAAATTCGACAAACTCATGGCCTCAGCCCTCCACCGGATCGAACACGACGAGAGCGGCCTCGCCTTCCTTGCCCTGCGCCACGCGTGCCTGCACACGCATGCCGATGCGCACGCTGGCGGGCGCAATGCCTTCCACGCGGCTCATCATGCGCACGCCCTCATCCAGGTCGACCAGCACCACGTTGTAGTCGCCGCCGGCATCCGGCTTGCGGCGGATCACGCTGGTGGAGTAGACCGTGCCGGTCCCCTTGGGCTCGACCCAGGCGAGCGTGTCGCCGCCGCAGTGCGGGCAGATATTGCGCGGGAAAAACACGTGGCGCTTGCAGTCCTGGCAATGCTGGATGCGGAACTGGCCAGCGGCGAGCTGGTCCGCGTAAGCCTTGTCCGGACCCACCGCCGCTTGTTGTTGGGGCATGGAGTCTCCTTCACTTTTGATGGTGCCGCCATGGACCTGCCATGGCACAGCAATCAGCTTGCCGCAGTCTGTGCATTGCAACAATTCACATCTGCCGAAGGCTGGATTTTTGAATCCGGAAAGCGCTGCGCTCAGATCACCAGTTCGATCACAAACGGCCCCCTGCGCGCATTGGCCATGCGGAACAGGTCGGCAAAACTTTCCATGTCCCTGGCCTGCGCGCCCTCCACGCCCATGCCGTTGGCCAGCTTGACCCAGTCCAGGTCGGGATTGCCGATATCCAGCATGTCCAGCGCGGTCTTGCCCGGGTTGGCGCCTACGCCCGCGAGCTCGCCCAGCAGGATGGCGTACTTGCGATTGGCCAGCAGCACCACGGTGACGTCGAGCTGCTCGCGCGCCATGGTCCACAGCGACTGCAGCGTGTACATGGCCGAGCCATCGGCCTGCAGTGCCACCACGCGCCGGTCCGGCGCCGCCACCGCCGCGCCCACGGCCAGCGGCAGGCCTTCGCCGATGGCGCCGCCGGTCAGTTGCAGCCAGTCGTGCGGGGCCGCATGGACCGTGCCCGGATAGAAGGCGCGGCCGAAGCTGATGCTCTCTTCCACCACGATCGCCTGTTCGGGCAGCAAGGCGGTCAGCGTACGTGCCACCGCCTCGGACGTGACCGCGCCGCGGGCGGGCTCAACGGATGCGGGCGCTACGGCAGCCGGCAGCGGTGCATTGCGTGCACCCACCTCGTCGGCCAGGCGGGCCAGCGCTTCGGCAAGGTCTTCCTCCGGGCGTGCCAGCACGTGGATCACGGCATCTTCCGGATACGGGCGCGGCGACTTGCCCGGGTAGGCAAAGAACGTCACCGGCGCCGGTGCGCCGACCAGGATCACGTTGCGGATGCCGGCCAGCTTGTCGCGCGCGACGTCGCCCGAATATGGCACGCGGTCCACCGCCAGGCGGCCGCTGCCGCGCGACACGCGCGCATTGGACATGGGCGAGATCAGGCGGGCGCCGGTGGCCGCGGCAATGCGGTGCGCATCGGCCAGCGGCGCCTCGCGCAGCGCGCTGCCCCCCAGCACCACCAGCGTGGGCTGGCCCGAGCGCAGCACGCGCGCGGCCTGCTGCACGGCGTCGGGCGAGACCTTGGGCACCGCCAGCGGCGGCAGCGGCGCGGCCACCACGCCGCCCGCATCCCAGCACACATCGGAAGGCAGGATCAGGCTGGCGACCCCGCCCGGCGCGGCGCATGCGGCCTGCACCGCGGACGAGGCATCGGCGCCGACGGACGCAGCCTGCGTGGCCGTGCGCGTCCACACCGAGACCGGACGGGCCCAGCCTTCGGTATCCGCGGTCAGCGGTGCGTCCAGCGGCCGGTGGTAGGTGGCCTGGTCGCCGATGATGTTGACCACCGGCGTCTGCGCGCGGCGCGCGTTGTGCAGGTTGGCCAGGCCGTTGGCCAGCCCCGGGCCGCAATGCAGCAGCGTGGCGGCGGGCTTGCCGGCCATGCGCGCATAGCCATCGGCCGCGCCGGTGACCACGCCTTCGAACAGGCCCAGCACGCAGCGCATGCCCGGGATGCGGTCCAGCGCCGCGACGAAGTGCATCTCGCTGGTGCCCGGGTTGGCAAAGCAGGTGTCCACGCCGTTGGCGAGCAGGGTCTTGACCAGGCTCTCGGCGCCGTTCATCGGTTGGGTAGTTTCCATGTCTCGGGTTCCGCTCAGGTTCTGGGTCAGCAGGTTGGCATTGGTTGCACGGGAGGCGTCAGGCCGGGCACGGCCGCGCCGCCAGCAGGTCGAAATCCAGGCAGACAAAGTCGGTCGGGAATTCGATGCGTGCGTAGTAGACGATCAGCTCGCCGCGCTCGCCCGGGACACAGGCAAAACGGCGCAGCTCAGCCACCGGCGCGCCCACGGCAAGCGCCAGCGCGGCGGCGGATTCGGCCCCGGCCGCGACGATCGACAGGCGCTGGCGCGCGGTGCTGACCGACAGTCCGGGGAAGCGGTCCAGCACCGGCACCGAGGCGCCCTGGCGGAAGGCCTCGGGCTCGCGCGCAAAGACGCCGGCCTCGATATAGACCTCGCCCACCGCGAACGGCCGTCCTTCCAGCCGGTGCAACCGGCGCAGGAAGTGGTATTCGGCGGCGCGCTCACCGGGGCACGGAATGCCGAGATCGGCGGGCAGCGGCACGTTGCCGGCGGATTCGACCATCGCTTCGGTGTCCAGCTGAGCGCCCACCGCCACCGCCTCGTCCCAGCTGGTCGACAGCGACACCTGCCGCCGCGACTGGCACGGCGCCTTGACGAAGGTGCCGCGCCCGCGCGAGCGCGCCACCAGCCCTTCTTCATCGAGCATCGACAAGGCATGGTGCATGGTCATGCGCGCCACGCCGTACTGGCGGCACAGCTCTTCCAGCGACGGGATGCGCTCACCCTCGCGCCAGGCGCCGCTTTCGATCTGGCGGCGGAAGATGGTGGCCAGCTGCAGGTAGACCGGCTGGCGGCTGCGCGCGAGGAGTTCGCTGGACGTGGTGTCTGCCATGCGGCAAGGGAGGTTGGGAAACGCCGGTGAACGTCGGGGAAAAGGGGCGAGGCGTGGGCCGCCCGGAGGCAGCCTGGCCGGACGACTATATAAAAGTCTATAAACCTAGACTACTCGGGTTAACGCCGATCCATGCCGCTCCGGTATTGCCAGGCCCGGGCGTGCATTCCGGGACTTTTGTCGCCCGTGCGTCACGCGCCGGAACGTGCCGCACCCCCCACTTCAGCGCACACCTTGACACTGCCCAAGCGGACAGAATGCCACCATGCCCCAACCTTCCCGGGGGCAGGCGTGGCTGCCGCTTGCAGCCATCTCAAGGAGTCAACTTATGTTGATGCGAGACGTGATCCCCCAAATCCTGAATCGCGGCGCGGCCCAACTGGCGCCCGACGCGTTCGAGACCGCTTCGCACAAGACCTTCCACCATGCGATCGACATCTACCTCAAGGATTCCAATGCCTTTATGAACACCTACTTCGCCCGCTATTTCGAGTGGCAGGGTATTTGCCGGGAGCGCTGGTTCCATGAATGCATCCACGACAACCTGCTGGCCGCGGGCGGCGTCTTCGTGACCAAGCGCGCGCACCAGGAGTATGTCGAGGAGACGTTCCCGTTCCAGCGCGTGGATTGCTACCTGAACACCTTCCAGGTCCGGCAGTGCTCGGCCTACCTGCTGTTCCGCTTCTGCGTGGGGGGCAAGCCGGTGTCGCTGGGCTACCAGCAGATCGTCTTCGCCGACCGGCAAAAGCGCATCACGCGCTTTCCGGCGGGCATCATCGAACGGGTCAGGGAATATGAACTGGCGCTGCCGGCACTGGCCAGCTGAGCCAGGCGCGGCTGACCCCGCGCGGGTCTGAATCCGGCACCGCCGGCCGTGGCTCAGCCGGCGGTGCTGGTGCGCAGCCGGCTGTCGGCCATGGCGGTGAAGCGCGGCAGGCTGAGGGTAAAGGTGGTATGCACGGCCGGCACCGACTCGCACTCAATGCGCCCGCCGAAGGTCTCGATCACGCGCCGGCAGAAGGCCAGGCCGAGGCCGGCACCGGTGCCATGCGCCTTGGTGGAGAAGAACGGATCGAAGATGCGCGGCATGACGTCGGCCGCAATGCCCGGGCCGGTGTCGCGAAAGCGGATCACGTGGTACTGGCCCTCGGTCGCGCCGGTGATGTCGATGCGGCCGCCGCCGGCCGCGCGGATCGCATGCAGCGCGTTCTTCAGCAGATTGAACAGCACGTAGACCAGCAGCGTGTCGGAGCCGACAAAGCGCCAGCCCTGGTCGATGCCGCGCACCTGCACGCAGCCGCGCTCCTCGCCCTGGAACGGGTAGCGCTCCAGCGCCGCATGCACGCAGTCGGCAATGCCGTGCGGGGCAAAGCTGCTGCGGTCCAGCCGCTCCAGCGTGACCGAGGCCAGCGCCATGTCGATCACGGTGCTGGTGCCATCGACTTCCCGCGTGATGGCGCCGACCAGGCTCGACACGCGCTCAAGCTGCCCGGGCCGCATGCGGTCCTCGCACAGCCCCTGCTGGACCGCCAGCCGGTAGCCATGCAGCACCTGCGGCCAGGTGCGCGCCAGCTCCTGCGCCTGCATGCGGATGGTCGCCAGCGGCGTGCGCACCTCGTGCGCCACGGTGGCGGCCAGCGAATACGGATGCATCAGGTCGTAGCGCACCACGCTGACCGCCAGGATGCCCAGGCTTGCCGCCACGAACACCACGCCCGGCGGATAGAAGGCCGCGCCATAGTTGACGGCGTAGTCCACCGCCGCCAGCGAATAGAGCGCCACCGCCACCAGGCACAGCTTGTAGCGCTTGCGGCGTTCGGCGGTTGCATTGCGCCGCGCCGCCACCAGCAGCCAGGCGCTGCGCAGCGCCACCAGCACCGTCTGCACCAGGTGCAGCGGATGCAGCGGGCCGGCCCTGGGATAGTCGCCAAAGAAATAGCTGTAGTAGCCGGAGACCACCTGGTCGGTGGTCAGCAGCAGCACCGCCAGCACCAGGCTCAGGCCGTACGAGGCCAGCAGCAACGGCCGCTCGCGGCGGCACTCGGTGACTTCGGCGATGAAGTGGTAGAAGGTGGTCGGCAGGAACAGGATGAAGAGGTAGCCGAGCCGGGCCAGCATCAGCGACACATCGGGATGCGAGGCCTGGAACAGGAACACCCACGTGCCCTGCCAGGCGAAGGTGGTCACGCACAGCAGGAAGAACGAAGTGGAGACGCGCGTCACGCCCTTGGTCACCAGCACATAGAGGCCGTAACCGAGGAAGATCGACGAGACGAAGGCGGGCAAGGCTGCGTACATGCGGAGCGCGAAGGCAAGCCGGGCGGATGGCAGGGTCGGCGACGCGACATGTTATGCCCTGCGCGGGTGGCGCGTGCATCATTCGGTTGCATTCAGAGCTAATCCGCGCTTAATGCTGTGCGATACGCGCCGGCATACCCCTCGTTCCGGGGGTGCCAGGTTCCGAGCACGCGCCGCACGCAAAAAGCAAGGCGGGACGCCCGCTGGCGTCCCGCCTTGCCTAGCTGCCACGCATTGCTTACCAGCGCGTGTCCCGTTCCCAATCCTTCATTTCTTCCTCGGCGCGCTCCTTGGTGTAGCCATAGCGCTCCTGGATGCGGCCGGCAAGCTGGTCACGCTTGCCGTTGATCTGCGCGATGTCGTCGTCGGTCAGCTTGCCCCACTTCTCCTTGATCTTGCCCTTCGCTTGTTCCCACTTGCCTTCGATCTGGTCCCAGTTCATCTCATGCTCCTTCATCCGGTGGCAAGGGGGCGCATTGGAGGCGTCCCCTTGCGGGTGGTGCGGTGCGTGGCCCGCCAATGCTGGCGGGATGCCGCGAAGGCTTACTTGCCGTACTTGGCCTTCACATCGGCCTGGCACTTGTCCTTGGCATCGCCCGACATCGCGTCGCAGCGTTCCTTGTCGGCCTTGTAGGCGGCGTCGGTGGCGTCCTTCTTCGCGTCGGCACGGGCTTCCGCCACGTCGGCACGCGAACCGGTCGCCGCGGCCTTGTCGACCTTGGCAGCCATCAGTGCCTTTTCATGGGCGGCCTTGGCGTCCTTCTTGCAGACGTCCTTGTCGTTGCCCTTCTTGTCGTCGCACATTTCCTTGGCTACGTCATAGTCGCGGTCAGCCTTGGTCTTCTCGGCCTTGGCGGTCGCCTTCTGCGTGCCGTCGCGGCGGGCTTCGGCCTGGGCCTTGGCCACATCGCGGTCGCGCTTGGCCTCGGCCTTGCAGACGTCCTTGGCGTTGTCCTTCATGCCATTGCACTTGGCGGAGGCAGCCTTGTAGTCCGCATCAGCCTGCTTCACCGCGGCGTCATAGTCTGCCCTTGCCCCGGTTGCAGTCGTTCCGGACGCGGTTGTTGGTGCGGTCATCTGCGCCAGCGCAAATCCCGCCGGTGCGGCAACCATCATCGAACACACTGCTGCGGTCAGCCATTTCTTCAACATGTCGATCTCCTTTCCGGGTGATTGCGTAAAGGTACGCATGAGAGGCCGGCGGCTATGCTGCTGGCCATGCCGTAAGTACAGAGTAGGCCCGGGGGGGTATGGGAAGCAGGCGTCCGGTTCCGAAAGGCGCGTCAGACTATTCCGACATTGCAATGCGGGCGAGGCACGCGGCGGGGCATGCACCTGGTTGCTGGAGGGGGGATGGTGCGGTCAGCGCGTCATGTGCGCGACGGCGGGCGAGCATGCGTGCCGCAGAACAAGGCGCCCCTCTCCCGCGCAGCGGGAGAGGGGCGCAAATTGCCAGTGAAGTCAGGGCGGTCGTCAGCCCAGAATCGACGGCGTCAACCGGTTCTCGTCAGGCGCTTCGCCCTCTTCGTCCGGCCAGTTGCGCCCCACCATCCATTCATACAAGGTGGGCAGCACGATCAGCGTCAGCATGGTGGCGGTGATCAGCCCGCCGATGATGACGATGGCCAGCGGGCGCTGCGTCTCAGAGCCGATGGCGCGAGAGATCGCCATCGGGAACAAACCCAGCATGGCCAGCAGCGCGGTCATCAGCACCGTGCGCAGCCGGTCCATCGAGCCCGTCAGCACCGCCTGGCGCACCGGCATGCCTTCATCGCGCAGCTGGTTGAAGTAGGTGACCATGACCACGCCATTGAGCACCGCCTGGCCGAACAGCGCGATAAAGCCGATCGCCGCCGACACCGACAGCGGGATGCCGGTCAGGAACAGCGCGAACACGCCCCCGATCAGCGCGAACGGGATGTTCGAGATGATCAGCGTGGCGCTCTTGAACGACTTGAACGCATTGAACAGCAGCAGGAAGATCACCAGCACCGACAGCGGCACCACGATCGAGAGCCGCGCCATGGCGCGCTCCTGGTTCTCGAACTCGCCCGACCAGCTGATCTTGACGTCGTCGGCCTTGACGTTCTTCGCCACCAGCTTCTGCATGTCCTTGACCACGCTGCCCATGTCGCGGTCGCGGATAAAGATGCCGATCGAGGTGGTGCGCTGGCCGTTCTCGCGGCTGATGTTCATCGCACCGGATGCCGCGCGGAACGTCACCAGTTGCGACAGCGGCACCTGCGCGCCGTCCGCGGTCTGCATGAAGATATTGGGCAGGTTCGGCAGCGCGCGCTCCGACGGCTTCAGGCGCACGGCCACGCTGAAATGCTTCTCGCCCTCCCACAGCTCGGTCGCGGCCTTGCCGGCCAGCGCGGTTTCCATCAGGTCCTGCACGTCGGCGACATTGATGCCGTAGCGCGCGGCCTGGGCCCGGTCGAACTCCAGCACGTACTGCGGCAGTTCGCCGTCACGGTCGATAAAGGCGCGCATCACGCCCTTGACCGTCTGCACGTTGGCCAGGATCTGGTCGGCCACCTTCTTGTTCTGCTCCAGGCTGTCGCTCTGCACCTTGATCACGATCTGGCCCTTGATCTGCGAGATGCTCTCCAGGATGTTGTCGCGCACCGGCTGCGAGAAATTGGGCTCGATGCCGGGGAGCTGGCGCAGGTTCTTGTCGATCTCGCCGATGATGGCGCGCTTGTTGAAGCCGTCGCGCCATTGCTTCTCGGGCTTCAGGTCCACCAGGATCTCGACGGTGTTGATCAGCTTGGGATCGGTGCCGTCGTCGGGGCGGCCCACCTTGGAGATGGTGGTATTGACCTCCGGGGTCTTGCGGATCACGCTGCGCAGCAGCCGCGCCTGGTCGCGCGCCTCGTCGATCGAGACCGATGCCGGCAGGTCGAAGCTGACCCACATCGAGCCTTCGTCCAGCTCGGGCAGGAACTCGCTGCCGAGGAACTTGCCCACGCCCACGGTCACCACCAGCAGGCCCAGCGCCGAACCCACCACCAGCTTCTTATGGTCCAGCGCCCAGGCCAGCATCGGCTCATAGAGCCGCTTGCAGTGGCGCACGATGAAGTTGTCGTCGTGCGCGATGTTCCTGGTGAGCAGCAGGTGGCACAGCAGCGGCACCAGCGTCAGCGAGAGGATCAGGGAGCCGATCAGCGCGCCCGTGACCGTGTAGGCCATCGGCGCGAAGATCTTGCCCTCGTGCCGCTGCAGCGTGAAGATCGGGATGTGCGCCGCAATGATGATGACCATCGAGAACACGGTCGGACGGCCCACTTCCGTGGTGGCCTGCAGGATGGCATGCAGGCGCGCCTTGCTGTCCTTGATCTGCTGCGCCTTGAGCTCGCCCAGCCGCTTGAAGATATTCTCAACCACGATCACCGCGCCGTCGACGATGATACCGAAGTCCATCGCGCCAAGAGACAGCAGGTTGGCTGGAATACCCACCCAGGTCAGCCCGATGAAGGTCGACAGCAGCGCCAGCGGGATGATCAGCGCCACGATCGCCGCGGCGCGCACGTTGGCCAGGAACAGGTACAGCACCGCCATCACCAGCAGCGCGCCTTCCACCAGGTTGCCGAACACGGTGTGCAGGGTCTTGTCGATCAGCGTGGAGCGATCGTAGTACGGCACGATCTTCACGCCCTTGGGCAGGATCTGGTCGTCCAGCAGGTCGATCCTCTTCTTCAGCGCCTCCAGCACCAGCGACGGGTTCTCGCCCTTGCGCATCACCACGATGCCCGAGACGATGTCGTCCTCGTCGTCCTGGCCCATCAGGCCCTGCGGCGGCGCGCTGCCGACCCTCACGTCGGCGATGTCCTTGACCAGGATCGGGGTGCCCTGGTTCTCGGCCACCACCACGTTGGCGATATCGGCCGAGGTGCGGAAACTGCCCAGCGAGCGCAGCAGGAACTGTTGCCGGCCGTGCGCCACGGCGCCGCCGCCGGCATTGGCGTTGGCGCGCTGCAGCGCGGTGAACAGCTGCGACAGCGAGATCTTGGCATCGCGCATGCGCGCCAGGTTGGGATTGACCTCGTACTGCTTGATGGTTCCGCCGATGGTGACCAGGTCGGCCACGCCCGGCACCTGGCGCAGGTTTTTCTCCACCACCCAGTCCTGCAGCGTGCGCAGCTCTTGCGCGGTATAGCCCTTGCCGGCCAGGCGGAAGCGGTAGATCTCGCCGATCGCGGTGGACAGCGGCGCCAGGTCCGGATGCACGCCGTCGGGCAGGTCCACGCTGCGCAGGCGCTCCAGGATCTGCTGGCGCGCGGTCACGTCGGTGGCGCGGTCGTTGAAGGTCACCATCATGAACGACAGGCCGAACTGCGTATGCGAGAACACCCGCACCGCGTTGGGCGTTCCGGCCAGCGCGGTTTCAATGGGGATGGTCACCTGGCGCTCCACCTCTTCGGCGGCGCGGCCCGGGTACAGCGTGATGACGTTGACCTGGATGTCGGAGACATCCGGGAAAGCTTCGATCGGCAGGTTCTTGAATGCAGCCAGGCCGCCCCCGACGAAGATAAGCAGGCCCAGCCAGACAAAGAGCTTCTGGTGCAGGGCAAAGCTGACGATGCGCGAAATCATGTGGCGGCCGTCCTCACTTCTTCTCGGACGCACGCGCCGCGTTCACGGCAGTGGCATCGCGCAGGATGTCCTGCAGGTAGAGGTTGCCGTCGGTGATCACGGTCTCGCCGTCCTTCACGCCTTCAAGCAGCTCGGTGGTGCCGGGCAGCGTCACGCCCACGCGCACCAGGCGGCGCTCGAAGGTATTGGCGGTGGTGCGCACGAACACATAGTTGCGGTTGTCGGCCAGGAACACGGCCTTGGACGGCACGGCGATGCCCTTGAACGACGCGGCCGGCAGCTTCGCGGTGACGAACATCTCTGCCTTCAGGCGCCGCTCCGGGTTGGGCACGTTCAGCCGCACCTTGATACTGCGCGCGGTGGGATCGACATAGTCGGCGATCTTGACCACGGTGCCGGAGAAGGTCTCGCCGGGCCAGGCAGCGGTGGTGAGCTGCACGTCCACGCCCGGCTTGAACAGGCTCAGGTCGGCCTCGCCCGCATCGACCTGCGCCCACAGCGTGGTCGGATCGGTCACCAGGAACAACGGCGCGGCGGGCGGCTGGTCGGGGCGCAGCTCCATGCCGAGGTTGATGTTGCGTTCGACCACCAGGCCGTCGATCGGGCTGCGCAGCGGAAAGCGCTGGTTTACGATGCCTGAGGCGCCCGCGCCGCCCGCGGCCGCGCCGTACTGGGCCAGCGCCGCCTGGGTGCGCTGCAGGTCCGCCGCGGCGCGCGCGGCGTCGGCCTGCGCCTGCTCCAGCTCCTTCTGCGCGATGATGCCGGCGCCGTACAGCTCGCGCTGCCGTGCCAGCGCCTTGGCCGCGACCGCGCTGTCGGCGGCGGCCTTGCGCGCATCGGCCTGGGCCACGCCGAAATCGGGCGAGGTCAGGCTGGCCAGCGGCTGGCCCGCTTTCACGGTGGCGCCGGGCTGCACCAGGATCTCGGTGACGCGGCCGGCAAACGGCGTCGACACGCGCACGGTCTTGTCCTCGTTCCACACCAGCCGGCCGGGCAGGCTCAGCATGCGCTCGCCGCCGGTCCTGGCGGCTTCGCCGGCGATGCCCGGCAGCGTCTTCACGCTGGCCGGGAACTGGATGGTATTGCCGCTGACCTTGGGATCGTCATCGGCCTTGGGCGCTTCAGACTTGCCGCAGGCGGCCAGCGCCAGCGCGCACAGGGACAGGGCAGCAAACCGTGCGGGCAGGCCGGCGGGGAAATGGACGGAAGACATGCGGCGGGACATGCGTGACAGGAGGGAGTGCATTGGATTCGCTGGGACTGCGGTTCAGGGACGCGAGCTTGTCGCAGTGCCGGTCGTGGAGGTCTGCAGCGCGGCGCGGTAGGCCGACAGGGCCTTGGCGTAATCGCCCTGGGCGCTGACGGAATCGAGCCGGGTCTGGCGCAGCGCGCGGCGGGCATCGAGCAGGTCGAGCACGCCGGTGGCGCCCTTGCCGTAGGCAAACTCGGCGCTGCCGGCCACGCTTTCGGCGGCGGGCAGCACGTCGTCGCGCATCTGCCGCAGTGACTGGCGCGCGGCTTCGAGCTGGCTGCGCAGCCGTTCCATCTCATTGCCGGCTTCCAGCAGCACGCGGTTGCGGTCGTCCAGCGCGGCGTAGTAGTCCACCTCGGCGCGGCGGGCCTCGCCGCCGTTGCTGTGGCGCACGTACAGCGGGATCGTCAGGAACACGCCGTAGCTGTTGCCGCTGCCGTTGGTATTGGTGGCGGAAACCGGATAGTGCTCAGCCTGCGCGCCGACGGTCACGTCGGGCACGCGGCCGGCGCGCGCCAGGTCGCGCGCGGCGGCGGCCGCGGCCAGGCGGGCCTCGGCCGCAGTTACGTCGGGGCGGCGCTGCAATGTGTCGGGATCGACCTGCGGCACGGGCGTATCCAGCGGCGGCCAGTCCGCCACCAGCCGGTTGCCGGCAAGCGTGCCGGGCACGCCCATGGCCTGCGCCAGCTGGGCCTTGTCGCGCGCGTGGTCGGTCATGGCCTGGCGCATGTCGCTCTGCGCGCGCAGCGCGTCTAGCTGCAGCTTGGTCACGTCGGCGCGCGAGACGTCGCCGGCCTTCAGGCGGGTCTCGCTGGCCTGGCGCGTGCGGTCGTAGAGCGCCAGCATCTCCTTGAACACCGCCACGCGCTCCTGGCTGACCACCGCGTCATAAAAAGCCTGCTCCGCCGCGGCGCTCTGCTGCGCCACCACCGCCTGCACCACTTCGCCGGCGGCCGCGCTGGCCTTGCGCGCGGCGTCCACGCGCAGGCCGCCCTTGTTGGCGGTCTCGATCAGCTGGTCCACGCGCAGGGTAGAGTCCACGGTCTTGCTGCGCAGGTTGCCCGAGCCGATGCCGGCATGCGGGTTGATATTGGTCACGCCCAGGCTCAGCACGGGATTGGGCCGCTGCGAAGCGATCTGTATGTCCGCCTGGCTGGCTTCGACGCCGCGGCGGGCGGCGATGATGTCGCGGTTGCAGCGCAGTGCGTCCAGGCGCGCCTGCGCCAGGGTCAGCGTCGCGCCCGCCGGCGGCGGCACGCAAGGACCGGCAGCATCTGCGGAATCAGCGGAAGGAAGCGGATCGGCGGGGCCTTCGGCGGCAAGGATTGCCGCGGGCCGGGCCAGAACCCCCAGTAGCAGCAGGGCACCTACGGCAATACGGGAAAAGACAAAAGGCACGGTCAGTCAGGCTCGGTTCGACAACGGTCTGCGGTAAACGACCGTGCTCGCCGAACGGTGCACCAGGGCGGCAAATATTCATCCGACCCTGATCCCGCCAATGCGGCCGCGAAGCGTGGCTGTCCTGGTGCGCCCTCGCCCGCTGTCCTGGTGCATCAGACGCCACCGGACACGATCTCCCGCACGCATTCAAACCGAATCGCATTACAAACGGCTTTCATAAAGCTGACAAAAGCCTTTAACTGCGCGAAAACCCTAGCCAATCGGAAAACCATGAAAAACGGCACGGCCGTTGCCGGCCGTGCCGTCTGTACTGCCAGGCGGCTTACCCCTTCATGCGGTCATCCAGCCCCAGGCTGCGGCCGATGATCTCCTTCATGATCTCGCTGCTGCCGGCGTAGATGCGCGAGATGCGCGCGTCGGTGTACATGCGGCAGATGCGGTACTCCTCCATATAGCCGGCGCCACCGTGCAGCTGCACGCCCTCGTCGACCATGCGTCCCTGCAGTTCCGACGTGAGCAGCTTGGCCGACGCCGCCGTCTCCACGGTCAGCGTGCCTGCGTTGTGCTGCAGCACGCACTGGTCGACGAAGGTCTGCAGCGCATCCAGCTGCGCCCGCAGTTCGGCAAGCTTGAAGCGCGAGTTCTGGAACGTGCCGATGGCCCGGCCGAAGGCCTTGCGCTCCTTGACATAGTCCAGCGTGAGGTCGAACGCCACCTGCGCCGACGCCATGTAGCCGCAGGCGCCAATCAGCCGCTCTTCGGCCAGGTGGCGCGTCAGGTAGCGGAAGCCCTGGCCGGGCTCGCCCAGCACGTTGGCCTTGGGCACCTTGACGTTGTCGAAGAACAGCTCCGAGGTGTCCTGCGAGTGCAGGCCCATCTTGCGCAGCTTGCGCCCGCGCTCGAAGCCGGGCATGCCGCGCTCGACGATAAAGAGGCCAAGGCCATGGCTGCGCTCCGGATCAGTGCGCGCGACCACCACCACGTAGTCGGCCAGCTGGCCGTTCGAGATATAGGTCTTGGCGCCGTTCAGCACCCAGTGGTCGCCGTGGTCCTCGGCACGCGTGCGCATGCCGGCCAGGTCGGATCCCGCCTGCGGCTCGGTCATGGCAATGGCAAAGATCGACTCGCCGCGCGCGGCCGCCGGCAGCAGGCGCTGGCGTTGTTCCTCGTTGCCGATGCGGCCGATATACGGCGCCACCAGCCGCGAGTGCAGCGTGCCGAAAAAGCCCGAGTCGCCGTGGCGCGCATTCTCTTCGATCAGGATCTGCTCATAGCGGAAATCCTCCACGCCGGCGCCGCCGTATTTCTCGTCGGCCCACATCAGCAGGTAGCCCTGCTCGCCGGCCTTGCGGAACACTTCGCGGTCCACGCAGCCCTGTTCGCGCCAGCGCTCGCCGTGCGGCCCCACCTCGCGCTGGTAGAAGCGGCGGGCGGATTCGCGGAAGGCGTCGTGTTCGGCTTCGAAGATCAGGCGTTGCATGCGGGGTCTCCTGGTGTTTTTGAGAGTGACCGGCTGAGTGTCTGCCGTGCAGCGTCTATGAGATTCGTCGGAAAGGATGATTTTTCCTCCCGCAGCCGAACGGCCCAGGTTTGAAGGAGAAGCCAGCTTGAATGCAATTTTATTGATATGAAGTGGAAATAACTTTCATTTACCCGCCGGAACGCTTTGCACAATACTGGAAGCACAGATACCTATTCGATGGAGCGGGGAACATGGAAGCCGTCCTCTGGATCGCCCTGGCGCTGGCACTGGTGGCGCTGGGAGGCACCGTCACCTGGCTGATCGGGACCCGGGTGCCCGAGCCGGTGTTCGAACGCGCGCAGCGGCATGGCCGCTTTGCCGGGCTGGAACCGCGCCCGCCGCGCGGCGGCGGGCGCGGCCGCCGGGTGGGGCGCGTGCGGCAATGGCGCCTGGTGGCCGTGCCCGGCCCGATGGGCCAACTGGTGCCGGTCCGGATCTGACCGCTTTGCGCTATTGCGGGAAATCCCAGCGCTGCGACCAGTCGGATTCTTCGCGCACGATGTCACGCAGGATGCGCACGGCATCCTGCGACGCCCCTGCGGGGGTCCTGGCGCAGACGAGGAATACCGGATAAGAGAACTCTGACGCGCCTTCCACGCGCGCCAGCACCCCGCTGTCCAGGTAGCTCTGCACCACGCGTGTCCGGAAATACCCACTGCCACCGAACTGCAGGATGTACTGCAGCGCCAGCGGCCCCAGGTTGAAGTACAGCGAGGCGCGCGCATGCTCCGGCAGCGCGCTGTCATGCTGGCAGCGGAATTCCGGTCCCCAGTCGATATAGACATAGCCGCCGTCGCGCTGCGTCGAGCGGATCAGGATCAGCTTCTCTTCCATCAGCGCCTCGACATGCATGCCGGGCGCGTACTCCGGCTGGTAGACCAGCGCCGCATCCAGCGTGCCTGACTGCAGCTTGCGCTGCAGCTCCGCCCCTTCCCCCACTTCCGCCCGCACCGCCTGCGCCGGCATCAGTTGGCGCAGGCGCGTGGTCCACAGCAGCACCAGCGGGTTGCCCAGGCTGATTTCCGTACCGAAACGAAACAGGCTGGCCAGCCCGGCCGGCAACGGCAGCTCGCGGCAGGCCGCCTCCCAGGTCTGCACCAGCTGGCTGGCGTAGCCGAGAAAGCGCTGACCATCGGGCGTCAGCCGTGCGCCCGCCTTGTTGCGCTCGAACAGGCGGCAGTTGAGCTGCGATTCCAGGCTCTTGATGCGCGCGGTCACGGCGGTCTGGGTGACATGCAGCTTGTCAGCCGCGGCCAGCAGGCTGCCGGTGCGGACGACTTGCAGGAAGGTGCGGGCGAGATTGATGTCCATTGGGCGGGGAATTACCAGTGTGACGAATTGTAGGTAATGACAGACGAGATTGAGAATTATGGACGTACACACGCAGACGTACTTCTGATTGGATGGTGCTATGCTCGTACCTACAAGGATGTACATGGAAACCACAATGCCTTTCACCCGGATCTTCCGTAACGGAAACTCCCAAGCGGTGCGCATTCCCGCGGAACTGGCCTACCCCGACACCGATATGCAGCTGGAAATCGAGCGGATCGGCGATGAGTTGCGGATCCGCCCCGTGCGACAGCGCCTGACAGGCCTGCTCGACGCCTTCGCCGCGTTCCCGGCCGACTTCATGGCACAAGGCCGCGGCGACCAGGAGCAGGCTGAGCGGGAGGGATTCTGATGGCCAGGTATATGTTCGACACCAGCATGTGCATCTACCTGATGAAGCACCAGCCGCCCCAGGTGGCCGAACGCTTTGCACAATGCTTCGAGGGCGATGTGGTGCTGTCTGCGATCACCCTGGCCGAACTCGAATACGGTGTAACCGCCTCGGGCAATCCGGAGGCTGCGCGGCGCGCGTTGCACGGGCTGGTCGCGCGGGTCCCAGTGCTGCCGCTGAACGCCGAAGCCGCGCGCGCCTATGGCCCGATTCGTGCCGCCAGGCGCGAACGCAAGGCAGATGTCATGGACAAGCTGATTGCCGCCCATGCCATTGCGGAGGATCTGACAGTGGTCACGCGCAACGTGCGCGACTTTGCGACGTATCCGGGCCTGCGCATCGAAGACTGGACCGCGTCACCCCAGGCCTGAACTCAAATACCCCAGCCTTCCCGAACGACTTCATGTCGGCAGGGCGGGACGAACAGGAACAGGTCAGGCGCTA
The DNA here is from genome assembly GCF_016127575.1 of Cupriavidus necator. NCBI lineage: Bacteria > Pseudomonadati > Pseudomonadota > Betaproteobacteria > Burkholderiales > Burkholderiaceae > Cupriavidus > Cupriavidus necator. Next base: position 573,236 of record NZ_CP066019.1, on the reverse strand, counting down.
AAGGCCGCACTGCGCCACTTGTTTCGCCACCCTGCTCCCGGGAGCCCCGCCAGGTCAGCGCGCCGGCTGCGGCCGCACCGCCGCTGGCATGGCAACCGGCACGGCGCCTGGCGCCGGCGCGCTGCGCGCCTCGCGCGGCAGCCTCAGCGGCGCGAGGCCTTCCGGCTCCCGCAAGGCCAACCCATTGTCATAACCGGTGGCAACGGCCTCCAGGTATCCGGGCGCAAACTTCTGCTCCGGCGTCACGGCCTGCACGGCAGGCGCTGCAGCCTGCGGCGCTTCGGACTGGGCGCAGGCGACACTGTTGATGCATAAGCCCAGCACGCGCAGCAGCGCCATGGCCTGGCGCGAGCGGTGCAGGATTGCGGGCGGGCGCGGCGCGGCCTGCCCTGTCTGGCATTGGGGTCGGGTGTACATCGGGGTTCTCCGGGAAGCCATTGCTGGCTGGTGGCACAACGAGCCGCGGCGCCGCGCTCGCTGTCCATTGCGCAATGACCGTGCCACCGCCACAAGGCTGGTTGCGGCGTGGATTACGGCACTTTCCGGGAATGGGATGGTGGGGCCAGGCCGACGCTGGCGGCAGGGATGTCGGTCGATCTCCAACACCCTCGGCGGCGTCCGCGCCGCCACAGGTGCGTAAGCCCCGCCCTCAGGGCTTGACCGCCGCCGCCAGCACTGCCGGCATCGGCACCTCGAAGCCGCTGCCGCGCATATAGGCGGCGACGGTGCCGCGCAGCACGGCGCGGATCTCGTCGCGGGCCTTGGGAGTCTGCGCGCGCAGCGTGGCGGCGGCGCGCACGGTGCCCTGGGCCAGCGCATCGAACAGCTGGTCGGGCGTGGAGAAGCGCCATACCTGCGGCACGTTGCGGCAGGTGGGCGAGACAAAGCCGGCCTGCTGCAACGCGGTGCGGCAATGGCCCGGATCGCTGAACAGGAAGAAGTTCGGCCCCACGGGGATATCGACCTCCATCGAGCCGTAGGCGCGGATCGCGGCATAGACCGCGCCGAAACCGACCGCGCGCTCGGGCGTGTCCCACACGGTGAAGGCGATGCGCCCGCCCGGGCGCAGCACGCGGAAGGCCTCGGCCAGCGCGGCATCGGGGTCGGACAGGTGGCACATGCCGAAGCCATTGACCACGGCATCGAAGCTGGCATCGCCGAACGGCAGCGCCTGCGCATCGGCCTGCTCGTAATGGACATCCGGATGGAGCTTGCGCGCCAGCTGCACCTGCGCCAGCGAGAAATCGATGCCGACGGACTCTGCGCCGCGCCGCACCGCCCCCGCCGCGACATGGCCGGAGCCGGTGGCCACATCCAGCACGCGCAGCCCGCTGGTCACATGGGCCTCGTCCAGCAGGGACTCGACCGATTGCCGGGTCACGTGCGACAGATGCTCCTGGTACTGGCTGACGACCTCGGGATCTTCCCAGCCAGCCAGCTCAAAAGCCCGAAACGAATCTGCGGTGTGGTCCATGCCCTCTCCTCGGCGTCGACGCCAGGCTGCCGGTTTGCGCGGACGCAGTGCCCCTCCGCCGTCTGACCCCGGTAAAACCAAGTATAGACAGCGCTGGCGGCGCTCAGCGGCCGGGCGTTCAGAGCGGCACCCGGACGTGCCCTCAGGCAAAGCGCAGCGTGGCCACGCCGGCGGCAATCAGGCAGGCCGCGCCCAGGCGGGCGGCGCCCACGCGCTCCTTGAGCAGCAGCCCGGAGATCAACGCGCCGAACAGGATCGAGGACTCACGCAGGGCCGCTACCGGGGCCACCGGCGCGCGTGTCATCGCCCACAGCGACAGCCCATAGGACGCCAGCGTGCCGCCGCCGCCCACCAGCGCGAACACCAGGTTGCGCCGCACATAGCCGCCCAGTGCCGGCCGGCGCGCCACCAGCGCCCACGCCGCCAGCGGCACCGCGGTCAGCACGAAGATCCAGAATGCATACGCCACAGGTGCGCCGGAGCGGCGCACGCCGGTGCCGTCGATCAGCGTATAGGCGGCGATCACCACTGCGTTCAGCAGCGCCAGCCACATGCCCTCACGGCTGCCAGGGGCACCGCGGGCACCACCCGCCATGGCCAGGATGCCCAGGCTGATCACGGCGATGCCGCTCCACGCCAGCGCCGACAGGTGCTCGCCCAGCCAGCCCACGCTGGCCACCGCCACCAGCAGCGGCGCGGTGCCGCGCATCAGGGGGTAGGTCTGGCTCATGTCCGCGGTGTGGTAGATGCGTGCCACCAGCGCGAAATACACCACGTGCACGCCCACTGACGCGGCGATGAACGGCCAGCTCGCCGGCGCCGGCTGCGGCAACGCCGGCAGCGCCACGGCGCCCGTCAGTCCGGCGCTCACCGCCACCATCACCGTCGACAGCATCTTGTCGCCGCCGCCCTTGACCACCGCGTTCCAGGCGGCATGCAGGAACGCGGCGAGCAGGACGACAGCGAAGACCGTGAGAGACATGGACGGCAGCGGGCTCGGCGTGTGGGGACGCCGTCATTCTAGCGGTGCGGTGCCGCCGCTGCCGCGCCCTGGCCCGCCTACTTCGCGCCGCTGACCCGCCACACGGTATTGCCGACATCGTCGGCCACCAGCAAACCGCCTTGCTTGTCGATCGCCACGCCCACCGGCCGCCCGCGCGCGTTGCCGTCCTCATCGAGAAAGCCGGTCAGCACGTCGAACGGCGCGCCGTTGGGCCGGCCCTTGCTGAACGGCACGAAGATCACCTTGTAGCCCGCCAGCGGCCTGCGGTTCCACGAACCGTGCAGGCCCACGAACATGCCTTCGCTGAAGCGCGCCGGCAGGTTGTTGCCGCCGGCGGCGGCCAGCCCGAGCGATGCGGTGTGCGCCCCCACGGCATAGTCCGGCACGATGGCCCTGGCCACCAGGTCCGGCGCCGGCGGCTTCACGCGTGCGTCGACATGCTGGCCGTAGTAGCTGTAGGGCCAGCCATAGAAGCCGCCGTCGCGCACCGAGGTGATGTAGTCCGGCACCAGGTCGCTGCCGATTTCATCGCGCTCGTTGACGGCGGTCCAGAGCATGCCGGTGACCGGTTCCCACGCCATGCCGTTGGGATTGCGCAGGCCGCTGGCAAAGATCCGGTGCGTGCCGGCCTGCGGGTCGACCTCCCAGATGGCGGCGCGGCCGACCTCCTTGTCCATGCCGTGCTCGCCCACGTTGCTGTTGGAGCCCACCGTCACGTACAGCTTGCTGCCGTCGCGGCTGGCGATCAGGCTCTTGGTCCAGTGATGGTTGAGCGGCCCGCCGGGCAGGTCCACCACCTTCTGGGGCGCGGCCGTAATCCGGGTCTGTCCGGGCTGGTACGGGAAGCGCAGCACCGCGTCGGTGGCGGCTACGTAGAAGTCGTTGCCGACCAGGGCCATGCCGAACGGCGAGTTCAGGTCCTTTAGGAACACCGAGCGCTGGTCGGCGACGCCGTCGCCGTTGGTGTCGCGCAGCAGCGTGATGCGGTTGGCGCTGGGGGTGCCGGCGCCCGCGCGCTTCATCACCTTCTTCATGATCCAGCCGCGGAAGCCCTTGCCGTCGTCGGGCTTGGGCGGGGCATTGCTCTCGGCCACCAGCACGTCGCCGTTGGGCAGCACATAGACCCAGCGCGGATGGTCCAGCTTGTCGGCGAAGGCCGTCACCGCCATGCCTGCGGCCGGCACCGGGCGCTGGCCCGCGGCCCAGCCGATGGCCGGCGCGATCTTGACGGTGGGGATCGCGGTCTGGTTGGGTGGCGGCAGCTGCGGCGTGGGGCCAAAGCCCGCTTCGGAAGGCAGCTTGGCCGTTTCACCGCAGGCGGCGAGCGCAGCGGTGGCGCCCGCCAAAAGAACGACACGCAACAGGGAAAAGGTGATGGGCATCGGCATGGTCCGGGCTCCTCAGGCAACGCAGGGCGATGCGCCTGTTCCTGGACTATAGGATGCGTGCCGCCCGCCCCTCTGTAGGCGCCGGGGAGGCCGCCGTGTAGGACGATGCCCACGCCCGCGGCGCGCACGCCGCAGGCTGCCTCAGCCGCGGTGCGGCGTATCGAGCCCCTTCACCACCGCCGGGCGCTTCACGAAGGCCTCCAGCACGCGCCTGACATGCGGGAAGTCCTGGATGCCGACCAGTTCGCCCGCCTCATAGAAGCCAAGCAGGTTGCGCACCCACGGGAAGGTGGCGATATCGGCAATGGTGTAGGTGTCGCCCATGATCCAGTCGCGCCCTTCCAGCCGCTGGTTCAGCACATTCAGCAGGCGCCGGCTTTCGGCCACGTAGCGGTCGCGCGGGCGCTTGTCCTCGTACTCCTTGCCCGCGAACTTGTGGAAAAAGCCCACCTGCCCGAACATCGGCCCGATGCCGCCCATCTGGAACATCACCCACTGGATGGTTTCGTAGCGGCGCGCGGGGTCGGCCGGGATCAGCTGGCCCGACTTGTCGGCCAGGTAGAGCAGGATCGCGCCCGATTCGAACAGCGCCAGCGGCTTGCCGCCCGGACCGTTGGGATCGAGGATGGCGGGAATCTTGTTGTTCGGGCTCAGCGACAGGAACTCCGGCGACATCTGGTCGTTGGCGTCGAAGCGCACCAGGTGCGGTTCATACGGCAGGCCGGTCTCCTCCAGCATGATCGACACCTTGACCCCGTTGGGCGTGGGCAGGGAATACAGCTGGATGCGGTCGGGATGCTGCGCCGGCCATTTGCGGGTGATGGGGAAAGCGGACAGATCGGGCACACTGGCTCCTGGTTCAGGCGCTTGCGCACTGCGCAAGAAGGCGCCGGACAACGGAAAAGCCCGATCATAAACCGCTCCTGCCATGCATGCAGCGCAGGGCCTCAGGCGGCCTCGGCCAGTTGCACCGCGCGATGCAGGGCCGCGCGCAAGGCCTCGCCCTGGATCGGCTTGTGCAACACCGGGAAGCCGCTGTCATGCAGCGCCTGCAGCCGGTCTGGCGCGGTGTCGCCGGTGACGATCAGCGCCGGCACCGCGCGGCCCAGGCTGGCGCGCAGCATGCCGACCGCAGCGATGCCGGTCAGGCCTTCGGCCAGCCGGTAGTCGGCCAGGATCAGGTGGACCGGGGCGGGCCCGTCCTGGCTGGCGGCGCGGTACGCAGCGCGCACTGCGGCAACGGTGCGCCCGCCGTAGACCACATGGCCCCAGAGCGACAGCAGTTCGGTGAGCGCGCCCAGCACCTGCGCGTCGTCGTCGACCAGCATCACGCAGAGCGGCTCGCCAGCGGCCGCGGGAATGGCGGGGGTGGCTGGATGCACCTGCGCCGCGGCGGCAGCCAGCGGCACGCGCACCGAAAACACGCAGCCGCGCCCCGGTGCGGAACGCAGGCCCACCTGGTGGCCAAGCAGCGCCGCCAGGCGCCGCACGATCGCCAGGCCCAGGCCCAGTCCCTTTGCGCCCGCCTGGTCGTCGCCTGCCATGGCAAGGCCCGGCACCTGGGCGTATTCGTCGAACACGCGCGACTGCTGGGCCGCGGCGATGCCCGGGCCGGTGTCGATCACCTGGATCTCCATGGCATCGCCGCGGCGCCGCGCGCCCACCAGGATGCTGGCACGCGGCGCATGGCGCAGCGCATTGGCCACCAGGTTGTCGAGGATGCGCTTGAGCAGGTCCGGATCGCTGTCGATCCACGCGCGCGCCGGCACCACCCGCAGCACGCTGCCGCGCTGGCACGCCTGCTCGGCGTACTCGTCGCGCAGCTCGGCCAGCAGCCGCGCCAGATGCAGCGGCTGGCGGCGCACCGGCATCACGCCGGCATCCAGGCGCGAGGCGTCGAGCAGGCCGTCGAGCAGGTTGTCCATGCGCGCCAGCGTGGCTTGCAGCCGGTGGCCGATGGCATGCGCCTGGCCGCCTGCCACATCGCCGCGCTCGCCCAGAGTCAGCAGCGATGCCGCCTGCAGGCCGATGGCATACACCGGCTGGCGCAGGTCGTGCCCGGCGGCCGCCAGGAAGCGCGTCTTGGCCCGGTCCGCGGCGGTGACGCGGTCGCGCTCGCGCTCAAGCTCGCCGATCAGCGCGACGTTCTCGAAGCGCAGTGTCACGCCATCGCGCAGCGCGCGATAGGTGACCTGGCTGTAGTAGATGTTGACGCACAGCAGGCACGCGGCAAAGCCCGCGTAGACGCCATACACCGGCCCCTGCTGCACCAGGCAATAGATGGTGAACGGCAGCAGCATGGCCGCGACTGAACCGCGGTAGGTGGCCGGATGCGCCGACAGCGACGGGATCGCGCCACTGGACATGCCGGCCAGCACGATGCAGCAGAACGCCACCAGCTGCGGCTCGGGCGGCAGCAGGATGGCAGAGCCCACGGCGCCCCACAGCAGGCTGGACAGCCAGGACAGCACCATGAAGCGGCGTGCCCACACCTGCGGCGGCGTGCTGCCGTCGCGCCGGAAGTAGCGCCGCGACAGGCCGATGCGCAGCGTGGTCAGCAGGTACACCGCGGCCATCCAGCCGGCCAGCATGGGCAGCGGCACGCTGGGACGCAGCACATAGACCACCGGCAGCGCAATGACGAAGTTGGCAAACAGGACCGCGTTGGACTGGCGGTAGAGCAGGTCCACCATCGCCGCCGGCACATCTCCGGGCTGCCAGGCCGGCGGCAATCCGGTGCCTGTGGCTGTCATGATGCGAGCGCCCGTTGCGGGCGGCAGGAAACGGTACGGCAACAGGACAACGGAAGCTTGCGCATGCTAGGTAGGCCGTGGGGCAGGTTGGGCGTGCAACGCTATAATCCAGCCGGCCGCCGGTTCATTGGGGCATTCAGCAGGCCACCTGCAGCTGCCGGACTGACGGGCTGCCGTTTTATACCACCTTCCCTTTCCCATTCGCCACCGATGCACCTGCCGCGATGAGCCGCTTTTCCGTCCCGACCCGCGTGGCCCTCGCCGATGACCATGCCATCGTGCTGGAGGGCCTCAAGCAGGTGCTGTCCGGCGTCGGCAACCTGGTGCTGGCGGGCGAGGCAGCAGATGGCGCGCAACTGCTGGGGCTCCTGGAACGGGTACCGACCGACCTGCTGGTGATGGACCTGGGCATGCCCGGCGTCGATGGCCTGGCCTTCGTGGAACGCCTGCGCACAAGGCATCCTGCGCTGCGCATCCTGGTGCTGACCGGCAGCGCGGGCGCGGGCATGGCCCACGCGGCGATCGATGCGGGCGCCAATGGCTACCTGGTCAAGAGCGGCGATATCAGCGAACTGGTGCCCGCGCTCATGGCCCTGCGCGAGGGCCGCAACTTCGTGGCCGCGCGCGCCACTGCACCGGCCACCGCGGCACCGGACGGAATTGCCACGCTCACCCGGCGCGAACTGCAGATCCTGATGCTGATCGCGCGCGGCGCCACCGCCGGCGACATTGCCGCGCAACTCGACATCAGCCCGCTGACTGCGCGCAAGCACCGCGAGAACCTGATGCGCAAGCTCGACCTGCACAATACCGCGGAGGTGGTGGCGTACGCCGCGCGCCAGGGGATTCCGCTGGGTGCTCCAAAACCGCCCGAACTAGCCTGAGCAAGGTGTTCTCCCTCTCCCCTCATGGGGAGAGGGAACATCCCAGCGGCAATTTGGTGGTGGTGGTGGCGTATGCCACCCGTCAAGCCGGCGAAATCCAAATACAAAAGGGCCCCGCAAGCGGGGCCCCTTCTTCATGCCAGCCTGACTGCGCGGCTTACACCGTCACGCCGTCGGCCACTTCCTTGAAGTCCTCGATCTGGTCGAAGTTCATGTACTTGTAGATCTTGTCGCCATTGGCGTTGAGCACGCCCATGTCGGCCATGTACTCTTCCTTGGTCGGGATACGGCCCAGGCGCGAGCAGATCGCCGCCAGTTCGGCGGAACCCAGGTACACGTTGGTGTTCTTGCCCAGGCGGTTCGGGAAGTTACGCGTGCTGGTCGACATCACCGTGGCGCCTTCGCGCACCTGTGCCTGGTTGCCCATGCACAGCGAGCAGCCCGGCATTTCGGTGCGGGCACCGGCGGTGCCGAACACGCCATAGTGGCCTTCCTCGGTCAGCTGCTTCTGGTCCATCTTGGTCGGCGGAGCCACCCACAGCTTGACCGGGATGTCGCGCTTGCCTTCCAGCAGCTTGGAGGCTGCGCGGAAGTGGCCGATGTTGGTCATGCACGAACCGATAAACACTTCGTCGATCTTGGCGCCGGCCACCTCGGACAGCGTCTTGACGTCGTCCGGGTCGTTCGGGCAGGCCACGATCGGCTCATGCACGTCGGCCAGGTCGATCTCGATCACGGCGGCGTATTCGGCGTCGGCGTCCGGCTCCAGCAGCTTGGGATCGGCCAGCCACGCTTCCATGGCCTTGATGCGGCGCTGCAGGCTGCGCGGGTCCTGGTAGCCCTGGGCGATCATCCACTTCAGCAGCGTGATGTTGCTGTTGATGTATTCGATGATCGGGTCCTTGTTCAGGCGCACCGTGCAACCGGCGGCCGAGCGCTCAGCCGATGCATCCGACAGCTCGAACGCTTGCTCGACCTTCAGGTCGGGCAGGCCTTCGATTTCCAGGACGCGGCCCGAGAAGATGTTCTTCTTGCCTTGCTTGGCCACGGTCAGCAGGCCTTGCTTGATCGCGTACAGCGGAATCGCGTTGACCAGGTCGCGCAGCGTCACGCCGGGCTGCATCTTGCCCTTGAAGCGGACCAGCACCGATTCCGGCATGTCCAGCGGCATCACGCCGGTGGCGGCGGCAAAGGCCACCAGGCCCGAACCTGCGGGGAAGCTGATGCCGATCGGGAAGCGGGTGTGCGAATCGCCGCCGGTGCCGACGGTGTCGGGCAGCAGCATGCGGTTCAGCCACGAGTGGATCACGCCGTCGCCCGGGCGCAGCGAGATGCCCCCGCGGGTGCTGATGAACTCGGGCAGCGTGTGGTGGGTCTTGACGTCGACCGGCTTCGGATAGGCGGCGGTGTGGCAGAACGACTGCATCACCAGGTCGGCCGAGAAGCCCAGGCAGGCCAGGTCCTTCAGTTCGTCGCGGGTCATCGGGCCGGTGGTGTCCTGCGAGCCCACCGAGGTCATCTTCGGTTCGCAGTAGGTGCCCGGGCGGATGCCCTTGCCTTCAGGCAGGCCGCAGGCGCGGCCGACCATCTTCTGCGCCAGCGTGAAGCCGCGGCCGGTATCGGCCGGGTTCTGCGGCAGGCGGAACAGCGTCGACGGGGCCAGGCCCAGCGCTTCGCGCGCCTTGGCGGTCAGGCCACGGCCGACGATCAGGGGAATACGGCCGCCGGCGCGGACTTCATCGAACAGCACGTCGGACTTGACCTTGAACTCGGCGATCACTGCGCCGTCCTTCAGGGCCTTGCCTTCATACGGGCGCAGTTCGACCACGTCGCCCATTTCCATCTTCGACACGTCCAGCTCGATCGGCAGCGCGCCGGCGTCTTCCATGGTGTTGTAGAAGATCGGGGCGATCTTGTTGCCCAGGCACACGCCGCCGAAGCGCTTGTTCGGGATGAACGGGATGTCTTCGCCGGTGAACCACAGCACCGAGTTGGTGGCGGACTTGCGGCTGGAGCCGGTACCGACCACGTCTCCCACGTAGGCGACCAGGTGGCCCTTTTCCTTCAGCGATTCAATGAACTTGACCGGGCCGCGCTTGCCGTCTTCTTCCGGCTGGAACGCAGCGCCTTCGCGCTTGTTCTTCAGCATGGCCAGCGCGTGCATCGGGATGTCCGGGCGGGTGGTGGCGTCCGGGGCCGGCGACAGGTCGTCGGTGTTGGTTTCGCCCGGCACCTTGAACACGGTGATGGTCAGGCTTTGCGGCACTTCCGGACGGCTGGTGAACCACTCGGCGTCGGCCCAGCTTTGCAGCACGGCCTTGGCGTTGGCATTGCCCTGGTCGGCCTTTTCCTTCACATCGTGGAAGGCGTCGAACATCAGCAGGGTCTTCTTCAGCGCCTCGGCGGCGACGGTGCCCACTTCGGCATCGTCCAGCAGCTCGATCAGCGGCGAGATGTTGTAGCCGCCCAGCATGGTGCCCAGCAGCTCGGTCGCCTTGGCGCGCGAGATCAGCGCGCACTTTTCCTTGCCCAGCGCCACGGCGGCCAGGTACGAGGCCTTGACCTTGGCGGCGTCATCCACGCCGGCCGGCACGCGGTAGGTGATCAGCTCCACCAGGGTCTGCTCTTCACCGGCGGGCGGGTTCTTCAGCAGTTCGACCAGCTCGGCCGTCTGCTTGGCGGTCAGGGGCAGAGGGGGGATGCCAAGCGCGGCGCGCTCGGCCACATGTGCGCGATAGTTTTCAAGCATGGGAACCTGCTGAGTAATTAGGTTTAGAAAATCTCGTTACGTCGCGATTGTAGTCTGAAGCCGCTCCCCGGTCAAATGTCTTATATCTTATATAAGAGTGAAGACAAAAAACATCATGCAAATCAACGTATTGGAGATTGGATGACGTGCAAACCCACATGAATCACTACCCGACTGGCGTAGTAGGGAATGCATGGCGGCGCTACCGCGCCCCTGCCCGGCGGCCCGGCCAGGAATCGCGGCAGCTTGCACCGGCACTCAAGTTCACACGACATCAAGCGTTAACCAGCCTGCAGGCGCGCAACAAACGGCGCCCGCTCGCGTAGCCGTGCCTGCTCCCTTTCCGCTCAAATGGCCAAGCTGAAAGGGTTTCCCCCTTTTTTTCGGCCCTTTGCTGGCCTGCGATTCCGGAAGAATGGCAGGCATTCCGATACAGGCTTCTCATGGCGAACACGGCTTCCCCTCCCCGGACTGGCAACACAGGCAAGCGCGGCCGGCTGCTGCTGATCGGCGCCGGCGTGCTGGTGGTGGCACTGGGCGCCGGAGGCTTCGTGCTGGGCAGCGTGCTGAGCAACCGCCAGCCGGCGGCGCCCGCCGCGCCTGCCGCCCCGGTCGTGCCGCCGCCGATCTTCGTGCCGCTGGACGCGTTCACCGTCAACCTGCGCAGCGACGACGGCGACCGCTTCCTGCACACCGGCCTGTCACTGAAGGTGGCCGATGCCGAGACCCAGGCTCGCCTGGCCCAGTACCTGCCCGAGGCACGCAGCCGCATCCTGCTGCTGCTGTCGGCCAGGCAGCCGGCCGACCTGGCCACCGTCGAAGGCAAGCGCAAGCTGGCCGACGACATCCGCGACACCATCAGCAAGCCGTTTGCCAGCGGCCTGCCGGCGCAGCGGGTGCTGGACGTGCTCTTCACCTCTTTCGTGGTGCAGTAAGCGCAAGCCAGGGCCGCACCGGATTCATCCATAACGCCGCACAAGGGGCAGGACACTAGATGGCCTACGACAAGTTCCTCTCGCAAGACGAGGTCGACGAGCTGCTCAAGGGCGTATCCGGCGAAGCCGATACGCCCAAGGCCAGCGAGCCTGCGCTCGACGAGGGCGGTGTGCGCCCCTACAACCTGGCCACGCAGGAGCGCATCATCCGCGGCCGCCTGCACACGCTGGAAATCATCAACGAGCGCTTTGCGCGCTCGATGCGCACGGCGCTGTTCAATTTCATCCGCCGCGGCGCGGACATCACCGTGGGCAGCATCAGGATCGAGAAATTCGGCGACTTCGCGCGCAACCTGCCGATGCCGACCAACCTGAACCTGGTCCACCTGAAGCCGCTGCGCGGCACGGCGCTGTTCGTCTACGACCCGAACCTGGTGTTTCTGGTGGTGGACAACCTGTTCGGCGGCGACGGCCGCTTCCACACCCGCGTGGAAGGCCGCGACTTCACCCAGACCGAGCAGCGCATCATCCAGCGCATGCTGGAGCTGACGCTGGCCAGCTACGGCAACGCCTGGCGCACCGTGCACCCGATCGAGACCGAGTACATCCGCTCGGAGATGCACCCCAAGTTTGCCAACGTCGCCACCCACAACGAGGCCGTGGTGACCACCGCCTTCCATATCGAACTGGGCGCCGTCGGCGGGCAGCTCCACGTGTGCCTGCCGTACGCGATGATCGAGCCGCTCAAGGACCTGCTGATGAATCCGCTGCAGGACGAGAAGGAAGTCGACAAGGGCTGGGTCACGCAACTGTCCACGCAGCTGCGCGCGGCCGAGGTGGAGCTGGTGGCCGAGTTCGCGCACCTGCAGAGCACCGTGGCCGAAGTGCTGGCGATGCGCGCCGGCGACGTGCTGCCGATCGAGCTGCCGGAGAAGGTGTTCGGCAAGGTGGACGGCGTGCCCGTCATGCAATGCGGCTTCGGCACGATGAACGGCCAGTACGCGCTGCGGGTAGAACGAATGATCAATCACCAGGACGGCGATTCCCACCTGGACACCGAGGACAGCGATTATGAGTGACGGCATCGAGGACAAGCCCGTCGATCCGATGGACGACTGGGCCAGCGCGCTGGCCGAGCAGACCAGCGCCACATCCGCCGGGATCCCCGCAGCTGCCGCACCGGCGGCCCAACCCGCGGCCACTCCGGCCGCCGCCACCGTGTTCCAGCCGCTGGCGAAGGAAGCGCCGAGCGGCTTCCGCAACGATATCGAGATGATTCTCGATATCCCGGTGCAGCTGACCGTGGAACTGGGCCGCACCAAGGTGCCCATCAAGAACCTGCTGCAGCTGGCGCAGGGCTCGGTGGTGGAGCTGGACGGCCTGGCCGGCGAACCGATGGACGTGCTGGTCAACGGCTACCTGATCGCGCAGGGCGAGGTAGTGGTGGTGAACGACAAGTTCGGCATCCGCCTGACGGACATCATCACGCCGTCCGAACGCATCCGGAAGCTGAACAAATGATCATGCACACGCGCGCCAGCCTGGCCGTGCTTGCGGCGCTGCCGGGGGCCGCCATGGCCGCCGACGGCACGCACGCGCCCGCCATCAGCGGCGCGGCCAGCCTGGCGCAGGCCGGGCTGGGGCTGTTCGCCATCGTCGCGCTGATCCTGGGCATGGCCTGGGTGGCCCGGCGTGCCGGCCTGGTCCGTCAGGCCACCGGCGGCGCGATGAAGGTGGTCGGCAGCACCATGCTCGGCGCACGCCAGCGCCTGGTGCTGGTGGAAGTGGGCGATACCTGGCTGGTGCTGGGCGTGAGCCCCGGCGAAATCCGGCCACTGCATACCCTGCCTGCGGGCACCACCGCAGCCAATCCCCTCGCCGCCACCGGCGGTGCAGGCCCTTCGCAACAGCCGGGTGGCGGCACCTTTGCCGAAAAGCTGCTGCGTTCGATGCAAAATCACTTCAAGTCATGAATTCCCCGCGTGCCGCGCTGCGGCGCCCGCTGCCGGGCCCGCTGCTGTCCCTGCTCGCGCTGATGCTGGCCATTGCCGCGCTGGCGCCCGCGCCGGCCTGGGCCCAGGCACTGCCCGGCGTCATCAGCAAGCCCGCCCCGGGCGGCGGCCAGATCTGGTCGCTGCCGGTACAGACGCTGGTGCTGCTGACCTCGCTGTCGTTCCTGCCTGCGGCGATGCTGCTGATGACCGGCTTCACCCGCATCATCATCGTGCTGGGCCTGCTGCGCAGCGCACTGGGCACCGCCACCTCGCCGCCCAACCAGGTGCTGGTGGGCCTGTCGCTGTTCCTGACCTTCTTCGTGATGGCACCGGTGTTCGACCGTGTCTACAACGACGCCTACAAGCCGCTGTCGGAAAACAAGATCAGCCTGGAAGCCGCCGCGGCCAAGGCCGCGGAGCCGCTCAAGGCCTTCATGCTGCGCCAGACCCGCGAGAAAGACCTGGCCATGTTCGCGCAGATGGCCAAGGCGCCTGAGATGCAGGGCCCCGAGGAAGTGCCGCTCAGCATCCTGGTGCCGGCCTTCGTCACCAGCGAGTTGAAGACCGCGTTCCAGATCGGCTTCACCATCTTCATCCCGTTCCTGATCATCGACCTGGTCGTCGCCAGCGTGCTGATGGCGATGGGGATGATGATGGTGCCGCCGGCCACCATCTCGCTGCCGTTCAAGCTGATGCTGTTCGTGCTGGTCGACGGCTGGCAGCTGCTGCTCGGTTCGCTGGCGCAGAGCTTCATGAACTGACACGGCCCCAACGCCCGCCACCCACCGCAGAGTCCGAGCCATGACACCCGAGACCGTAATGACCATCGCCACCCAGGCGATGAAGATGACCCTGCTGCTGGCCGCCCCGCTGCTGCTGGTGGCGCTGGCCGCCGGCCTGGTGGTGAGCCTGTTCCAGGCCGCGACGCAGATCAACGAGATGACGCTGAGCTTCATCCCCAAGCTGATCGCGCTGTTCGCCACCATGGTGCTGGCGGGGCCGTGGATGATCAATTCCATGGTCGACTACATGCGCGAGGTGTTCCAGAGCATTCCCGCGCTGGCGCACTGACGCTGGCCAGCCCCCGCCGCCGCCCTCCCGCCCCCTGACTCCCCGCCGTGGTCGAATTCACCTCAGCCCAGCTCTACAGCTGGCTCGCGGCGTTCCTGTGGCCTTTCTTCCGCATCCTGGCCCTGATCGGCACCGCGCCGCTGTTCGGTGAGTCCACCATCCCGCGCCGCGCCAAGATCGCGCTGTCCGCGATGGTCGCGGTGGTGGTGTCGCCCACCATCGCGCAGCTGCCGGTGGTGCCGGTGTACTCCTTCGGCGGGCTGATGATCATCCTCAACGAAGTCGGCATCGGCCTGGCCACGGGCTTTGCCATGCGGCTGGTCTTTGCCACCGTGCAGCAGGCCGGCGAAATCATCGGCCTGCAGATGGGCCTGTCCTTTGCCTCGTTCTTCGACCGCGCCGCCGGCGGCCAGACCATGGTGCTGTCGCGCTTCCTGAACCTGATCGCGATGCTGCTGTTCCTGGCGCTGGACGGCCACCTGCTGATGCTGGGCGCGCTGGTCGACAGCTTCAGCGGCCTGCCCATCGGCGGCACGCCGCTGTCCGCCGGCGGCGCCATGGCCGTGGCCCGCGCCGGCGGCATGGTGTTCTCGTCCGGGCTGCTGCTGGCGCTGCCGATGATCGCGGCGCTGCTGACGCTGAACCTGGCGATGGGCATCCTCAACCGCGCCTCGCCGCAACTGTCGATCTTTGCGGTCGGCTTCCCGGTCACGCTGTCCGGCGGCCTGCTGGTGCTGATGCTGGTAATGCCGCAGATGGGCACCTACATGCAGCATATGATCGGGGCGGGGCTGGAGGCGGTCGGGACGGTGCTGGGGCAGTTTGCGCGGTAGGTTTGCGCTTTATCTTAGATCTCGAATATTACTTGACATGGCGCCTGAAAGGGCTAGTATTGCGCCATGTACTTCGATCTCTAAGATTTATGAGGTACCGCAACCACCGTTCAGGAGCCCTTCATGTACGACATTTTCGCCACCGACAAGCTGATCGACCTCTGGCTGACCGAAGACATCGGCATCTGCGACTTGACCGTCCAGACCATGATTGAACCGGGAGAGACCGGCACCTTCTGCATGAACGCCCGCGAGCCGATGCTTATCGCCGGCATCGACGTGGCGGCACGCATCTTCGCGCGCTACGATCCGACGCTGTCGGTCGATGTGCGCGTCGCCGACGGCGACAAGGTTGAAAAAGGCGCGGTGCTGCTTAACGTGAGCGGCAATGCACGCAGCGTCCTGACGGCCGAGCGCACCGCGCTGAACATCATGCAGCGTCTGTGCGGCATCGCCAACCATACGGCAACCTATGCCCAGGCCATTGCCCATACCAAGGCGCGCCTGATCGACAGCCGCAAGACCACGCCGGGCCTGCGCGCGCTGGAAAAGCATGCGGTGACCTGCGGCGGCGGCCTGAACCACCGGCTGAGCCTGGACAACGGCGTGATGATCAAGGACAACCACATCGCCGTGTGCGGCAGCATCGCTGCCGCCGTGGCACGCGTGCGCCGCAAGCTGCCCGTGCTGACCAAGCTGGAAGTGGAATGCGACCGGCTGGAACAGGTGCACGAAGCACTGGCAACCGGTGTCGACGTGATCATGCTGGACAACATGTCGGTGCCCGACATGAAGGAAGCCGTGCAGATCGTCAATGGCCGGACCAAAGTCGAGGCGTCAGGCGGCATCCGCCTGGAAACGATCCGGGCCGTGGCGGAAACGGGCGTGGACTACATCTCCACGAGCAAGATCACCCAGTCGGCCCCTGCCGTGGACATCGGGCTCGACGAAGCCTGACACCCGCGGGGCTCAGGCCCCCTGACCGATTCACGCCTTCTACCCAAGGCATTCACCCTTGCCGTCTCGCCCGGCGAGGGTCTTTTCCGTTGCGGGTCGTCTACAGGTCCGAGAGCAGGCGCCCTACCTCCTGGGTGGACGGGACCCGCCGGCCATGTTCCGCCGACGCGGCTTCGTCGGCGACCAGCCGCTTCGCAATCGTGATCAGCACGCGGCGCGTGGTCAGCACGTCTTCTTCGCTCAGCCCTGCCACGCTGAGTTCATTCACCTCGGTCGCCAGCGGTTCAAGCTTGCGGCGCAGCCCGCGTCCGGTCTTGCTCAGGAACACATGCACCTTCTTCCTGTTGCCAGGAAGATGCGTGCGTTCCACGTAGCCCAGCGCCTCCAGCGCCTTGACTGCCGCAAACGTCGTCGGCTCGGTCACCCCGGCGCGTTCGCTCAGCTCTCGCTGCGACACGCCGTCATGGCGCCACAGGATACGCAGGATGGTCCAGTGGCCATACGAAACCGAATGTTCCGCCAGCCGCAGCTGCAGCGCCCGGATGTAGGCCCGGGCGGCATCCTTCACCAGGTGGGCAAGCCGTTCTTCATCGGCTTCATCCGCAGGCGTGATCGGGACCGGAGCATCCGGTTTCTTTGTGGCCATAGTCGTGAGGGAAAGTAGAGCGTATGCATGCGGCAGCGGACGGCCCGGTGCCAGCGACAGCGCACATGATAGCGCCTCCGGCGCTCGCACGCCGACATCACCGCTTCATCGGCCATGCCTCTCCATGTAGCGTTCACTCCATCAGTGCACGATGCCCGCAACCCATGCATGAGGCACCGTCACTGCGCACCCGTATCCCCGTGTTTTCCCCTACAAGTCCGCGAATCCCGCGTACACACTGGATTTGCGGGCGCTGGCCCGTTGTTTGCATTACCTTAGACATCGAACTTATCTTGACACCCCCCTGGCCGGTGCTAGCATAGCCACATAACTTCGACATCTAAGGTAATACTCATGAAGGCGACCGGCACATTCTTCTTTGTTGTGGGGCCCAGTGGCGCTGGCAAGGACTCCCTGATCGACGGTGCACGTGCCGCGCTCGACGGCGACTACGTTTTTGCGCGGCGCGTCATCACGCGTCCCGACGGGTCTGCTGGCGAAGAGCACGAAGGTGTCACGGAGGCCGAGTTCGCGCGGCGCCAGCGAAGCGGAGAGTTCCTGGTGACCTGGGACGCGCACGACCTGCGCTACGGATTGCCCAAGTCCCTGATGTGCGAGCTCGAACGCGGCCGCAACGTCGTGGCCAATGGCTCGCGCGGCGTCATCGCGGAACTCGCGGCGCGCTTGCCCCGTTTCGTGGTGGTCCTGGTAACGGCACCGCATGACGTGCTTGCCCGGCGCATTGCCGCACGCGGGCGGGAATCGGGCGACCAGGTTGCCAGCCGCGTGGCACGCGCGGGAGCTCCGGTGCCGCCACACGTCCCGTGTATCACGGTGTCGAACCACAGCACGCTGGAAGCAGGCACGGCACGCTTTGTCGAAGCCTTGCGCACCGGCACCAGGACATCCGCCGCCGAACGGCCGGCCAGCCGCACCAACCTTATGGCCAAGCTGCGCGGCGAGCCGCTCGACGAAGCGGCCTACGTTGCCGTGCTGCAGGACGCCATCGCCGGGCGCTACACCGAGGCCGAGCTGACCGAGTTCCTGGTTGCCGCAACCCGCACGCTCACGGACGAGGAAGTGGTGGCTCTGGCGCGCGCGCGTACCGCCTTCACACCCCGCATCGACTGGGACGAACCGGTAGTCGTCGACAAGCATTCGATGGGCGGCGTTCCCGGCAGCCGCATCACGCTGATCGTGGTGCCGATCGTCGCGGCCTACGGGCTGGCGATGCCCAAGACATCGTCACGCGCGATCACCTCTGCCGCCGGCACCGCCGATGCCATGGAGACCATCGCACGGGTCGACCTGGCGCATGAAGACGTGCGCCGATGCGTGGCCCAGGCACGCGCCTGCATCGCCTGGAACGGACGGCTGAACCATTCCGTGGTCGACGATGTGATGAACGCCATCACGCGACCGCTGCGGCTCGATTCGCGGCGCTGGTCGGTGGCGTCGATCCTGTCGAAAAAGTACACCGCCGGCGCCACCCACGTCATTGTCGACCTGCCCTACGGGCCGCAAACCAAGCTGGCAACACGCGCCGACGCCGAGGCGCTGGGCGCGCTGTTCGAACACGTCGGCAAGGGACTGGGCCTGCACGTACGCGCACTGGTCACGGACGGCAGCGGCCCGATCGGCCGCGGCATCGGCCCCGCACTGGAAGTGCGCGACGTCCGACTCGTGCTCGACAACGCTCCCGATGCGCCCGCCGACCTGCGCGACAAGGCCCTGCGCTTTGCCGGCGAAATCATCGCATTCGATCCCCGCGTGGACTCCCCCGAACACGGCATGCAAATTGCGGCGGCGCTGCTGCATGAAGGCAAGGCCAGGGCCGCGTTCGATCGCATCGCCGCCGCGCAGGGCGTCCGCTGCGATCCAGTGGCGCCGGGTACGCATACGCTGGTCGTTCCCGCCACCACGCGGGGCCGGGTGGCGGGCGTCGATGGCCTGCAGATTTCCGGCGTGGCGCGCGCCGCCGGCGCGCCGCGCGATGGCGGTGCCGGGGTCGACATGCTGTGCGCGATCGGTGCAAAGGTGGCGCCAGGGCAACCGCTCTACCGTATCCACTCGGACTCCGCTGAAGCGCTAGAGGCGGCTGCAGCACTGGTGCGCGCCGGCGGCGAGTGCTGCCAGGCGGTGCGTATAGACCCCGATTGACCGGCTTTCCCGCTTCCTTCACCCTAACCGACGAGGCATATCAATGAGACCCCTATCCGTCGTCAGCAGTCTGGCATCGCTCCTGTTTGTCGCAGGCAGCCTGGGCACCCTGCCCGGGCGCGCCGAAGCCAATATCGCCAGTACCTTCCCGCAAAAGCCGATCCGCATGGTGGTGACGTTCCCGGCCGGAGGGGGGACCGATTCTCTCGCGCGCCTGATCGGGGCCGACATCAGCAAGTCGCTGGGGCAGCCGGTGGTGATCGACAACCGGCCCGGCGCCAGCGGCAATATTGGCGCCGAGTTCGTCGCCAAGAGTCCTGCCGACGGCTATACGCTGCTCATTGTCAACAGCAGCTTTGCCATCAACCCGAGCGTCTTCAAGAAGCTGCAGTTCAATCCCAAGTCCGATTTCAGCGCCGTCATCACCTTCGCTTCGGTGCCATCGGTGATCGCCGTGCCATCGCACTCGAAACTCCGCACCTTCAGCGACCTGCTGGCGGCGGGCAAGAGCCCATCACCCCCCAGCTATGCGTCGTGCGGCAACGGCACCCCGCAGCATCTGGCCGGCGAACTGCTCAAGGTCTCGGCAAGGATGGACATGCTGCACGTGCCGTACAAGGGTTGCGCCCCCGCCATCGCCGACGTGCTCGGCAACCAGGCCGATGTCAGCGTCAACACGCTGACCAACACCATCCCCTACCTGAAAAGCAACAAGCTGCGCGCGCTGGCCGTCACGTCGAAGGCACGCTCGCCGTTCCTGCCCGACGTACCCACCGTGAGCGAGCTTGGCGTGGCCGGCTATGACGTCGACCAGTGGTTCGGCATCCTCGCCCCCGCAAATACGCCGCCCGAGATCGTGCAAAGGCTCAACACGGAAATCGCCAGGGCCATCGCCAGGCCCGAGGTCAAGGCATCGCTGACGCAGCTCGGCTTTGCCACGACGACAAGCACGCCCGCTGAATTCCAGAAGCTGGTGAGCGCCGACATCGATCGCTGGCAGAAATTCACGACGAAGATAAATCTGCTCGTCGACTGACCCGGCTGGGGCACCGGCCAGGCCACAGCAGACGGATCCCCCGACTTCCCGTAGTACATCGTTGCCACGCGGGCGCAAGCCAGCCCCGTGAGAGCGCGTTCGTGCCTGCGGGATGGCCGCGACAATCCGGTGGCACCGGGGGGGCGCATGCCAACTGGCCATCAGGCCGGATCAGAATCCGACCGTCGCCGACATCATCAAGGTTCACCTGCAGCGATGGGGCGCCGATGACGGCGCGTATCAAAAACGGAACCGATCTTGTTGTTTCGCATGTTTGCCGAATATACACGCTTGAAAAAACGTAGAAGAATCAAACGCGATGGCATGGATGGCATATTTGTTGCGCGAGAATTTTCGCGACGCCATCGTAAGCCAAGCCTTCCCGGCAGCCTGGCATTTTGAGGATCGGCAGGAACGAGAAGCCTGCGATTTACGCCAGAGCCTTCCTTTCCTGCCGCGGCGCGCCTTACAAAGATTTCGAATCCGGGGCACTTCCGTCAGGAGCCGGCGATGCCCAAGAGATTCTTATTTTTGTTCGCATTTTCGTTCTTACTTGGCAGCTGTGGCGGCGGCGGAGATGACGGCGGCAGCAGCGAGGCAGCGAGTCCGCCGGCGCAAACTCTGACAGTGCCGCTCACCACCGCCATGGCGGCGCTGGCGGCCAACGGCATAACCGCGAATTTTTCCATCTCCGGTTCAGTCGAGAATAAGCCAGTTTCAGGCTCAGGAACGCTCAACGCGGCGCCAGCCGATTCCGCCACGCTGAACAGCGCCGTTGTCCTGAAGACCACCGAAACCGTCACAGGCACAGTCATCACGAACGGAAACTCGGAGCCGTTTTCGGGCGCCAGGTTTATCTTCAGAAACTCGGCAACCTTTGCCGTGGTCGCTATCGACCAGGGGGCGGATGGTTATGCGGCTTTCGCCGACTACACATTCCCGGCAACTGTAAAGGCTGGCGACTCCGGCCCGCTGGCAACCGCCACGATTTTCTCGGACAACACGCAAGCCGCGAAACTGGGCTCGCTCACCCAGTCCTTTTCCGTGGCACCCGATTCTGGGACCACGCTCCTCGTGACATTCCTCAACACAGAGTTCGATAACAACAATGCCCGGGTCGGAGAGGAGGAAACCACGTTCCGGATCGACACCAGCGGAAACATCAGCTTTGTCTCGTCCAAGTTCACTTTCTTCGGTGCAAACGGACAACCGGTGAGCACGCTGATCTTCCAGTAGAGTGGCCCCGGCTGCAATGCCTCTGCGCAGGGCGGATTCAGTGCCGGATGCCCCTGCCAGAGGCCGCTCGGCGGCGAGGGCAACCGCCGTTCAGCCTTTCACGCACACCACCTGCCGCAACGTGTGCACGATCTCCACCAGGTCAGCCTGCGCCGCCATCACCGCGTCGATGTCCTTGTACGCCATCGGGATCTCGTCGATCACCGCGGCGTCCTTGCGGCATTCGACCCCCTCGGTCGCATGCACCTGGTCGGCCACGGTGAAACGGCGCTTGGCCTCGCTGCGGCTCATGGTGCGCCCCGCGCCGTGGCTGCATGAGCAGAACGATTCCGGGTTGCCCTTGCCGCGCACGATGAACGAGCGCGCGCCCATCGATCCCGGGATGATGCCCAGCTCGCCCACGCGCGCACTGACCGCGCCCTTGCGCGTTACCAGCACGTCGGCGCCGAAGTGATGCTCCTTCTGCACGTAGTTGTGGTGGCAGTTGACCGCCTCCAGCTGCGCCTGGAAGGGCTTGCGCAGCACGCGCTGCGCAGCGGCCAGCACCGCCTCCATCATCAGCTCGCGGTTGCGGCGCGCGTAGGCCTGGGCCCATGACACGGCGAAGATGTAGTCCTCGTAGTGCGTGGAGCCTTCGACCAGGTAGGCCAGGTCGCGGTCCGGCAGGTTGGCGAGGTGCTTGCGCATGTCCTGCTGCGCCAGCGAAATGAAGGTCGTGCCGATGGCATTGCCGACGCCGCGCGAGCCGCTGTGCAGCATGAACCAGACTGACTGGGCCTCGTCCAGGCACACCTCGATAAAGTGGTTGCCGGTGCCGAGCGTGCCCAGGTGATTGCGATGGTTGGTGCGCGCCAGGTGCGGATACTTGTCGGTGATGCGGCGAAAGCCCGGCGCCATTTCGGCCCATGCCGCGTCAACGGGCGCCGGCGCCGAGCCCCAGGCCCCCTGGTCGCGCCGCCCGCCCTGCGCGGTGCGACCGTGAGGAACGGCGTGCTCGATCGCGCTGCGCAGCGGCCCGAGGTTGTCGGGCAGGTCAGCGGCGGTGAGCGAGGTCTTCACGGCCATCATGCCGCAGCCGATATCCACGCCCACCGCGGCGGGAATCACCGCGCCCACGGTCGGGATCACCGAGCCGATGGTCGAGCCCTTGCCCAGATGTACATCCGGCATCACCGCAACATGGCGGAAGATGAACGGCATCCGCGCCGTGTTCAGCAGTTGCTCGCGGGCAGCGCCTTCCACCGGGACGCCGCGCGTCCACAGCTTGACCGGCTTGCCGGCGCCGGTGTCCAGCACGTCATAGTGGCGCTTGTCCGTCATGGCCGCCCCTGGCTTTGTCGTCGCGGATTGCAGGTTAGACGGCCAGGGCCAGTCCAGGATTCCCTGCCGCCCGACTCAGCCCAGCAGGAAGCTGCCGAAGGCGCCCAGGTCGACATTACCGCCCGAGATGATGATCCCCACGCGCTTGCCCTTCACATCCAGCTTGCCGTGCAGCACCGCGGCGGCGGCCAGGCAGCCGGTGGGCTCAGCCACGATCTTCATGCGCCCGGCGAAGAACTTCATGGTGTCGACCAGTTCCGCATCCGACACCGTGACGATGTCCGTCACCAGCTCGCGGATCACGGCAAAGGTGTGGTTGCCCAGGAACGGCGTCTGCGCGCCGTCGGCAATGGTGCGCGGGGTGTCGATGCGGACGATCTCGCCGCTGCGCAGGCTGCGCTGGCCATCGTTGCCGGCCTCGGGTTCGACGCCGTACACGGCACAGCCGGGCGACATCGCCCGGGCCGCCACCGCGCAGCCCGACAGCAGCCCGCCACCGCCGAGGCACACCACCAGCATGTCCAGCGGCCCGGTTTCCTCGAACAGCTCCTTGGCCGCCGTGCCCTGCCCCGCCATCACGTGCGGATGGTCATACGGCGGGATCAGCGTCATGCCGCGCTCGGCGGCGATGCGCCGGCCCAGCGCTTCGCGATCGTCCTGGTAGCGGTCGTACAGCACCACTTCGGCGCCATAGCCGCGCGTGGCTTCGATCTTGATCGCGGGGGCGTCCTGCGGCATCACGATCACCGCCTGCACGCCCAGCAACCGGGCCGACAGCGCGATCGCCTGCGCATGGTTGCCGGAAGAGAACGCCAGCACGCCGCCCGCCTTCTGCTGCGGCGTGAACTGGGCGATGGCGTTGTAGGCGCCGCGGAACTTGAAGGCGCCGATGCGCTGGAAGTTCTCGGCCTTGAAGAACAGCTGCGCGCCGGTGGCCACGTTCGCGGTGGCGGAGGTCAGCACCGGGGTGCGGTGAGCCGCCGCGCGGATGCGTTCGTGTGCGGCGGCGACGTCGTCGAAGGAGATAGGCAGGGCGGTCATGGCGGTGGCAAGGAGGCTGGGACCGGCCAGTTTACCCGCCCCGGGGCCACCTTGCAGCCAGGCCGGCCCGGCGTGGCGCTATGCCGCGGCCCGCCTGTGCGCCGCGCGCCGCTGCGTGGCCAGCGTATCGGCACCCCGGTCCGTGCTCCTGTTGCGCTGGCTAACGACGCGACGCGCCGAACTGATCCCTACGAGAGAGGGGCATGGCGTGGCCAGCAGGAGGAATGGCTGTCAACGCTGGGGATGTTGCAAGCAAGGCACGGTCACTTCGACCCGGCGATGACTGCGTCGCCAGGACATGGCAGCATACGGAGCCCATGCCCCCAGGAATGCCCCATGCTGAACGGATTCGATGCACTGGTCGAAGAGTCGATGGCGGACTGGAAGATCCCCGGGCTTGCGCTGGCCGTGATCCGCGACGGCGAGCCCGTCCTGATGCTGGGCTACGGCGTCCGCGACAGCGCCGGATCAGCACCGGTGACAACGGCCACGCAGTTCATGCTGTGCTCGATCACCAAGTCCTTCACCGCGGCCGGCCTGGGCCTGCTGGTGGACGAGCGCAGGCTGGACTGGGCCACGCCCGTACGCGACCTGATCCCGGGATTCCGGCTGCACGATGCCGTCACCACCGAGCGCATCACGGTGCGCGACCTGCTCTGCCACCACAGCGGCATGCCGCGCCACGACTGGCTCCATACCCCGGGCGACCTCGACACCGGCGAACTGCTGGCACGGCTGCGCCACCTGGCGCCCAGCCGTGACCTGCGCGAACGCTGGCAGTACCAGAACCTTGGCTACGTGATCGCCGGCCATGTGGCCGAGCGCCTCAGCGGCCAGCGCTGGGAGGACTTCACCGAGGAGCGCCTGCTGCGGCCGCTGGGTTTCTCACGCTTCGGTTTCTGCGCCGAGGCCCTGGCCGCCGCTCCCGACCACGCGCACCCGCATACGATGGTTGCAAGCGAGTGCTTGCGTGCGAACTGGTCCTCCATTGTGAAGCCGGCCGGTGGCCTCGCCACCTCGGTGGAGGACCTGGCGAAATGGATGCGCTGCCTGCTGGATGAAGGCAAGGTTGGCGGGCGTGCCCTGCTATCGCCGGCGATCGTGCGCGACATGATGACGCCAGGCGTGCATATCGGCATGTCGGAGTTCCCGGAGGTCGGCGATCAGCATTACGGCCTTGGCCTCACGGTCGAGCAATACCGCGGCGAGCGCACGGTCTCGCACAGCGGCAGCTGGCTGGGCTGGGCGGCGCTGATGACGCTGATGCCATCCAGGCGTATCGGCATTGCGGTGCTGACCAACCGGGCACCCAGCGCGGTGACCGCGCTGCTGACCTATGCGGCCCTGGACCAGTTGCGCGGCCATGCGCCCATCGACTGGCTCGGCCGCATGCGCGCCCGGCGCCAGGAAATGCTCGCGCAGCTGCGGGTCGACAAGTCTGGCGCTGGCGCGGCATGTCCGGCCAGCTCGCCCATCGTCATTACGATGTGTTCACCACCGCCGAAAAACCCGCCGAAATCCATCCTGACAACCTGGCCCTCACCTTCCTCTACAACCGGGAAGGCACCATCGACCGCATTGCGGCACCGCTGGAACCGCTGGTCGACGATATTGTCTTCCACCGCATGGCAAGCGGCGACGCGACCACGGCGGGGACCGACTGACGCGCAGGTTGCCGCGCAGCCGGCCCTGGCCATTGAGCGTGAGCGGCCCGATGCTGGCGATCGTTGCGGCGCGCGCCGCGCCGGCGTCGCCCTGACCGCGCCTGCCGACGGTCAGGCCACCGCCGCCGACGGCACTGCCTGCCCCGCCTGAGCACTGCGCCGCGCCAGCAAATCCAGCGCCACATCCACGATCATGTCTTCCTGCCCGCCCACCATGCGCCGCCGGCCCAGCTCGACGAGGATGTCGACCGTGCCCAGGCCGTAGCGCGCCGCGGCGGCCTCGGCATGGCGCAGGAAGCTTGAATAGACCCCGGCGTAGCCCAGCGCCAGGGTCTCGCGGTCGACGCGCACCGGGCGGTCCTGCAGCGGGCGCACGATGTCGTCGGCGGCATCCATCAGCGTGTAGAGGTCGCAGCCGTGCTGCCAGCCCAGGCGTTCGGCGGCGGCGATAAAGACTTCCAGCGGGGCGTTGCCGGCGCCGGCACCCATGCCGGCCAGGCTGGCGTCGACGCGGTCGCAGCCCTCTTCCACGGCGACGATGGAATTGGCCACGCCCAGGCTCAGGTTGTGATGGGCGTGCATGCCGGTCTGGGTTTCCGGCCTGAGCACGTCCTTGAAGGCGCGGAAGCGCTCGCGCACGTCCTGCATGCCCAGCGCGCCGCCGGAATCGACCACATACACGCACTGGGCGCCGTAGCTTTCCATCAGCTTCGCCTGCTGCGCCAGCGCCGCGGGCGTGGTCATGTGGCTCATCATCAGGAAGCCGACGGTGTCCATGCCGAGTTCGCGCGCATATTCGATGTGCTGGCGCGAGACATCGGCTTCGGTGCAGTGCGTGGCCACGCGCACCACGCGCGCGCCGGCATCATAGGCGGCGCGCAGGTCGTGCAAGGTGCCCACGCCCGGCAGCAGCAGCGTGGCCACGCGGGCATGGCGCACGGTCTCGGCCACGGCGGCGATCCATTCCAGGTCGGTATGGGCGCCAAAGCCGTAGTTGAAGCTGGAGCCCGACAGCCCGTCGCCGTGCGCGACCTCGATCGAATCCACGCGCGCGGCGTCGAGCGCGGCCGCGATGCGGCGCACGTGCTCCAGGCTGTACTGGTGGCGGATGGCGTGGCTGCCGTCGCGCAGCGTCACGTCCGAGATGTAGAGCTTCTTGGTGGGTTGTGCGGTCATCTTTGTCTCCCTGCGGCTCATGCGGACAGCCGGGTCTCGGCCAGGCGCTCGGCGCAGGCCAGTGCGGCGCTGGTCATGATGTCGAGGTTGCCGGCATAGGCCGGCAGGTAATGGGCGGCGCCCTCCACTTCCAGGAAGATCGAGGTCTTGAGCCCGCTCATCGGTCCCAGTCCGGGGATATTCAATGGCGCCGACGCGGCGATACGCTCGAACTGCACGCGCTGCTTGAGCCGGTAACCCGGTACGTAGCCCTGCACTGCCTGCGCCATCGCTTCGACGCTCGCCGCAATTTCCGCTTCATCGCCGTCCTCCGACAACGTGAAGACCGTGTCGCGCATCATCAGCGGCGGTTCCGCCGGGTTGAGCACGATGATGGCCTTGCCGCGCGCGGCGCCGCCCACCGAGCACAGCGCCTGGCTGGTGGTCTCGGTGAACTCGTCGATATTGGCGCGCGTGCCCGGCCCGGCCGACCTGCTCGAGATCGACGCCACGATCTCGGCGTAGTGCACTCTGGCCACGCGCGACACCGCCGCCACCATGGGGATGGTGGCCTGGCCGCCGCAGGTGACCATATTGATGTTGGGGGCATCCAGGTGCTGGTCCAGGTTGACCACGGGCACCACGTACGGGCCGATCGACGCCGGCGTCAGGTCGATCACGCGCACGCCGTGCTGCTGCAGCACGCGGTTGTGATGCGCATGAGCACCGGCCGAGGTGGCATCGAAGGCGATGCGGATATCGCCGAAGCCCGGCATGCCGACCAGCCCGTCGATGCCCTCGGCCGTGGTCGGCACGCCCAGGCGCGCGGCGCGGGCCAGCCCGTCCGACGCGGCATCGATGCCCACCATGGCGCCCATCTCCAGGCTCCGGCCGTGGCGCATTACCTTGATCATCAGGTCGGTGCCGATATTGCCGGAGCCGATGATGGCCACCTTGTGGTGGCCGCTTGCTTTCATGTCCATGTCGTTGTCCTTATCGCGTGGGCGTCAGCGGCCCAGTTCCGTGGCGGTCTTGCCGCCGATGCCGAACTGCGCCTTCGGCACCTCGGTGATCATCACGCGCACGGTTTCCACCGGTGCGCCCACCGCTTCGACCGCGGCATCGGTGAGCGCGCGGATCAGGCGCGCCTTCTGTTCGTCGGTACGGCCTTCGATCAGGAAGACCTGCATGATTGGCATGGTGTGTCTCCTTGCTACGCGGTTCAGGTGAAGCGCATCGATACCGTGCCCAGGTGCTGGTAGCGAACGGTGATGTTGTCGCCGGCCGCCACCGCGATGGCCTCGGTCACGCCGCCGGTCATGATGAAGGTGCCCGCCGGCAGCTCGCGCCCGCGCGCCCCCAGCATATTGGCCAGCATGGCGACGCTGTTGGCCGGATGCCCGAGCACCGCCGCGCCGGCCGCGGTGGCCACCACCTCGCCGTTCTTCTCCAGCACCACGCCCAGGTTCTTCAGGTCCAGCCCCTCGGCGCCGCGGTGCGTGCCGCCCACGACGAAGCGCGCCGACGAGGTGTTGTCGGCAATCACGCTCTTCAGGTCGAAGCGGAAGTTCTCGTAGCGCGAGTCGATCACCTCCACCGCCGGCACCACGAAGTCCGTCGCGGCCAGCACGTCGCCGATATGGCAGCCAGGCCCCTTGAGCGGCGCCTTCAGCACGAAGGCGATCTCGGCTTCCACCTTGGGATGGATCAGCGTGCCGGTATCGATGGCGGCGCCGTCCATGCAGGCGCCATAGTCGGTGAGGAAGCCGTACACCGGGTCGCTCACGCCCATCTGGCGCATCTTGGCGAACGAAGTCAGGCCCATCTTGAGCCCGGCGATGCGGGTGCCGCGCGCCTCCTTGCGCGCGCGGATGGCGTCCTGGATGGCGTAGGCGTCGTCCCAGTCCATGTCCGGGTATTCGTCGGTGATCTTGCGCACCGCCTCGCGCTGCAGCTCGGCGTTCTCCAGGTGCTCGGCGAGCCGGGCAATGGTGTCGTGTGTCAGATTCATGGCATGTCCTGCGCTGAATTGAAAAATGGGTCGGGTTCAGACGAAGCGCACGCCGGCCGAGCCGATGCCGCCCAGGCTGATGCGCAGCTGGTCGCCGGCGGTTACGGGCACCATCGCGGCAAGAGAGCCGGACAGGATCACCTCGCCCCGCTTCAGGCCAATGCCCAGCCGGCCAAGCGTATTGGCCAGCCACGCCACCGCATTGACGGGATGCCCGAGCGCGGCCGCGCCGGCGCCGGTCGCGACGATCTCGCCGTTTTTCTCCAGCGTCATGCCGACCGTGCCCAGGTCCACGCTGCGCGGGTCCACCGCGGCATCGCCCAGCACGAACACGCCTGACGATGCGTTGTCAGCCACGGTGTCCTGGATGCGGATCTTCCAGTCGCGGATGCGCGAGTCGACGATCTCGAAGCAAGGCAGCACATAGGCGGTGGCGCGCAGCACGTCGGCATTGGTCACGCCCGGCCCCTCCAGGTCTTCCTTCAGCACGAAGGCAATCTCGCCTTCGGCCTTGGGCGCGATCAGGGTGTCGGCGGGAATCGCCGCGCCGTCGGGGTAGACCATGCCGGACAGCAGGTGGCCAAAGTCGGGCTGGCGCACGTCGAGCATGTCCATCACCACGCGGCTGGTCACACCGATCTTCTTGCCGACCACGCGCTCGCCGGCGTCGAGCCGATGCTGCACCATCGCCAGCTGGATGCGGTAGGCATCGTCGATGCTCAGCTCCGGCCACGATTCGGTCAGCGGCGCCACCGGGCGACGGGAGGCCAGCGCATGGTGCAGGCCGGCGCCGATCTCAAGGATAAGTTCGTTATGCATGACGGGACCTCACAGGCGGACGCAGACGTTGCGCAGCTCGGTGTAGAACTCGAGCGAATGGACACCGCCCTCGCGGCCGATGCCGGACTGCCTGGCGCCGCCAAAGGCGGTGCGCAGGTCGCGCAGGAACCAGGCATTGATCCAGCAGATGCCAACGTCCAGCGCGCTGCCCATGCGGTGCGCGGTGCCGAGGTCGCCGGTCCAGACCGTGGCGGCCAGGCCGTACGGGGTGTCGTTGGCCAGCGCGATGACTTCCTCTTCGGTGTCGAACGGGGCGATATGGCAGCACGGCCCGAAGATCTCCTCGCGGATCACGGCGGCGCTTTCCGGCAGGCCGGTCCAGATGGTGGGCTGCACCCAGGCGCCTTCGGCCAGCGCCCCCGGCATCTGCGGCACGCCGCCGCCGGTGACCACGGTGGCGCCGGCCCCGGCGGCCTTGCGGTAGTAGGACAGCACCTTGTCGCGGTGCTCGTGCGACACCAGCGGGCCCATGTTCACGCCGGGCTCGGTGGGCCGACCCAGCTTCAGGCCCTCGGCCTTCGCCTTCAGCGCGGCGACAAAGCGCTCGAAGATCGGCCGCTGCACGTAGACGCGCTCGGTGCCCAGGCACACCTGGCCGCTGTTCTCGAACGCCGAGCGCGTGATGCCGGCCACGGCCTTGTCGAAATCCGCATCGGCGAACACGATGCCCGCGTTCTTGCCGCCCAGCTCGAACGACACCGGCCGCACGCCGTTGGCCGCTGCCTTCATGATGGCCTCGCCGGTGCGGGTCTCGCCGGTGAAGGTGATGCCGTTGACCTGCGGGTGCGCGGTCAGGAACGCGCCGGCCGAATCCGGGCCAAAGCCGTGCACCACGTTGTAGACGCCGGGCGGCACGCCGGCCTCGTTCATCACCTCGCCCAGCAGCGTCGCGGTGGCGGGGGTCTCCTCCGAGGGCTTGACCACCACGGTGTTGCCGCAGGCCAGCGCCGGCCCGACCTTCCATGTCATCAGCAGCAGCGGCAGGTTCCACGGGCACACCACGCCGATCACGCCGCGCGGGCTGCGCACCGCGTAGTTGATGGCCTTGCCGCCGTCGGGCGTGTCCATGGCAAAGCTTTCGGTCGGCACGTTGCGGATCAGGTCGGCAAAGACCTTGAAGTTGGCCGCGCCGCGCGGGATGTCGATATGACTGGCCAGCCCGAAGGGCTTGCCGGTATCGGCAATCTCGGCCTGCACGAATTCGTCGAAGCGGCGGTTGATGCCGTCGGCCACCGCGTGCAGCAGCTCGACCCGCTGCGCCACCGTCATGCGGCCCCACGGTCCCTGCAGCGCGCTGCGCGCGGCCCGCACCGCGGCGTCGACCTCGGCCTGTCCGGCCTCGTGCACGTGGCCGATCAGGCTGTTGTCGGCCGGATTGCGGTTCTCGAAGGTCCGCGCGGTGCCGACCCACTCGCCGTTGATGAAGTTCTTGAAGTCTTTCATGTTGTTTCTCTGGTATTGAAGCATTCGTGCACGGCAATCCTCCGCTCATCGATTGGGTGCTCCCTCTCCCGCAAGCGGGAGAGGGAGCAAACGAGCGGGAGGCGAGCGTTCGCGCTCAGGTCAGCACATTCAAGAACGCTTCGTTCAGCTTCCTGTCGTGGTAGAAGATCGCGCGCCCCAGCTCGTTATCGGTCCAGGTGATGGTGGGCTTGTCCGGGTAGTGGATATAGCCGCCGGAGAAGACCTCGTTGCGGTTGCCCGAGGGATCGAAGAAGTAGATCGTCGCGCCACGCGTAATGCCGTGACGGGTCGGGCCGATGTCGAGCGACACGTCCTTCTTGGAGATGATGTCGGCCGCCTTCAACACTTCGCTCCAGTTATCAAGCAGGAACGAGGCATGGTGGAAGCGGTTCTTCTCCGGGTGGCGGATAAAGGCAATGTCGTGCGCCTTGTTCGAGCAGGTCAGGAAGGCACCGATCAGCATCTCGCCGTCGGCCCCGGCCACGACCTGCTCGGCCAGAGAAAAGCCCAGCACGTCGCGGAACAACTTGACGGTGCCGTCGACATCGTCGCCATACAGCAGGCAGTGGTCGAAGCGGCTGGGCGCCATGCCGCGCAGGTCGTCCGGCCAGGGGTCGGGATTGAGGTCGCCGGTCTTGCAGCCAAGCTTGTCCTTGTCGGCAAAGAGTTCGATCGCATGCCCTGTCGGGATGGTGAAGCGAAAGCGCACGCCGGTATGCGGGTGCTCGCCCGCGGCGATCCACTTGCAATCGCTGGCCAGGCCGGATTGCTCCACCTCCTGCGCCAGCCGCTCCAGCGTGTGGCCGCTGTCGACGCGAAAACCCATGTAGTCCATGCCCGGACTGTCGGCCTCGCGCAGCACCACGCTGTGGTGGTCGTGCTCGTCCCATGCCTTCAGGAACACCCGGCCCTGCGCATCGCGCGCGGTTTCGATCAAGCCGAGTACCTCGGTGTAGTGTTTCAGCGCCGGTTCCAGCTCCAGCACGCGCAGGGCTACATGCCCCGGTCGCAATACGCCTGTCAATGCCATGATGGGTCTCCTGGTGTGGTGGGGTGGCGTTGTGTGGGTGCCACCTTCCTTGCTTGTGCTTCGTTTGCGTGCTACCGGCCCTGTTCGCGCCACCGCTGCTTTTCCAGGCAGCGCTGCAGCAGGGCCACCGGCCGCAGGCGGATATCGCTGTCCGGGTAGGTCTTGCAGGCCAGCACCAGTCCGTCGCGCTGCTCCGCTTCGGACAGGCAGGCGCGGCTCATCTTGCCGGCGTGAAAGTCGCCGGCTTCGATGCGGACCTTGCACACGCCGCAGCCGCCGCCGCGGCAGCCGGCGGGGATGCCGCGCTGGCCCAGCACTTCCATGGCCCGCAGCAGGTTCTGCTCCGCCGCGCAGGGGTAGCGCAGCCCGCTGCCGGCGATCTCGACGGTATGCATGGCCGGCCTCCTCAGATCTTGAACAGCGGACTGCGCGCGCTGTTCTGCGCATCGGCCGCGGACAGGAACTTCTCGGTGTGGATATCCGCCTCGAACAGCCGGCCCTGCATCAGCGTGCGGATGCAAGCCTCGATCATCGGCGGCGGCCCGCACAGGTAGGCCTTGTGGCCGCGGAAGTCGGCATTGCCGTCCTGCGCGTAGAGCTGGTGCAGCACGTCATGCACGTAGCCGCGCGCGCCGCTCCAGCCGCTGTCGGCGGGTTCGTCCGACAGCGCGGGCACGTAGCGGAAGTTGGGGTGGGCCTGCGCCAGTGCCTGGAACTCGGCGTCGTAGTACAGCTCGCCGCGGTTGCGCGCGCCCTGCACCAGCGTCATCGGCAGGGTCTCGCCGGCGGCCAGCAGGTCCAGGATCATCGCGCGCGGGCTGGACAGGCCGGAGCCGCCCGCGAGGAACAGCATCGGCACCTGCGCCGACTTGCGCACGAAGAAGCGGCCATAGGGCGCTGAGAACGACAATTCGTCGCCGACCGCCAGCTGGTCGTGCAGGTAGCCGGTGGCCTGCCCGTCCGGCACGCGCCGCACGTGCAGCTCGACCAGCTCGTCGCCCGGCGCGTTGGCCAGCGAGAACGCACGCGGCTGGTCGCAGCCCGGCACGTTCAGGTTGACGTACTGACCGGCCTGGAAGGTCGTGCGTCCACCATCCTTCACACGCAGCCAGATGCCCAGGATGGTGGGCGTCAGGGCGCGCGTCTCGACAACTTCGGCGCGATAGTCGGCCAGCGGCAGGCCCAGCGCATCGGCGTCTTCCTCGATGTCGGCCTCGATCACCAGGTCCGACTGCGCGGTCGCGCAGCAGGCCAGGCACTGGCCGTTGTCGCGCTCGAAATCCATCAGCGCGAAGCTGGAGGCCTCGCCCTGCTCGACCTCGCCGTCCACCACCTGCACCTTGCAGGTGGCGCACAGCCCGTGGCAGCAGGCATGGGGCAGCCACACGCCGTTGCGCAGGCAGGCGTCCAGCACGGTCTGCCCGGGAGCGATGGGGATGGTCTGCCCGATCGGTTCAATGGTCAGCGAATACATCTTGGTCTCCTTCCGGTGGTGCGTTCGACCATGCGCCTCAGCTGCGGCTGCCGCCGATGCCGTCCAGCCCCGGCGTGCGGAAGCGGATCACGTCCTTGTGGCCCAGGCCGTTCTCTTCCAGCGAGCGGTCCAGGTCGGGCTGCCAGGGCTGGCCGCCGCGCAGCCACTGCACCTGGCCCCAGTCGATGCGGGCAAAGTCGGGGTGGTAGCCGTAGACGCCGGGCAGCACCTTGTCGACCACGTCGCGCAGCGGCATCGACGGCGGGAACGGGAAGCAATGCGGCGCGCAGAACAGCAGGTGGCCGTCCCAGCCGATATAGAGCAGCCGGTTGCCGTGGAACACGGCCTCGCGGTCGGCCGCCTCGA
This sequence comes from Cupriavidus necator, assembly GCF_016127575.1. Taxonomy (NCBI): domain Bacteria; kingdom Pseudomonadati; phylum Pseudomonadota; class Betaproteobacteria; order Burkholderiales; family Burkholderiaceae; genus Cupriavidus; species Cupriavidus necator. The sequence continues at coordinate 539,752 of NZ_CP066019.1, read as the reverse complement.
AGGCGTAGTCGCCGATGGATACGACGGGCATGGTTGTCTCCTTGTCTTGTGATGGGGGCCGCTTCAGGCGGCGTCCGCGGCAGGCCCGATGCCCTTCCACGCGTTCCAGTTGCGCTGGTCCTGCGAGCCCTCGAAGTCGAGGTTGTCAGCGCCCGGGTTCAGCCGGTACCACTTGAGCACGTCCTCCAGCGTGGCGCCGCCGCAGTTGCCCTGGTAGATCTGGTGCACCGGCAGCCAGGCCTGCGCGTACTTGGCGGGCTCGTCGTCGAAGATGTCCTTGCAGCCGTCCGAGCAGAAATGGAACTTCATGCCGTGGTAGCTGCTTTCGCGGTAGCAGGTCTGGGTCGGGTCGTCCGGCTCCGAGAACACCATCGGGATCTGGCAGGTCTGGCACAGCATCGGCAGCGTGGTGTTGTAGAAGCGCTCGCCGGCCTGCTGGCGCTCCTGCCAGTGGTCCAGGCGCGGCTTGTAGTAGCGCTCGAAGGTCTGGGGGTACTTCTCGGCCAGCCATGCCATCTCGTCGGCCTTGGGCACCCAGGTGTGGAAGCCGGCGGCGCCCGCGTAGTTGTAGAAGGTGGCCCAGGCCTCGTGCGTGATGCGGTCCTTGGTCCTGGTGGCCACTTCGTGGTACTTGGGCATGCGCAGGCCGTAGCGCTCCAGATCCTTGAACAGGGCCCCGCCCGCCTGCTCGAAGTACATCTCCCAGGCCTCGGCCCACGACATCACGCGCTTGGGCAGCATGTAGTCCATCATCATGCCGACCAGCGTGAGCAGTCGGAAGCCGCGCCAGAACCACTTGTCCAGCCACTTCTGCAGGATCGGGATATTGCCGGGGTCCTGCTCGCACAGGAACTTGACCACTTCCAGGCCCAGCGTCATGTGGCGCGACTCGTCGGACTGCGCGGAGAAGCCGAAGGTCACCGTGGCCATGTCGCCGTTGTAGGCGGCGCCGGACATGAACGGCATGAACAGCAGGTTGGTCAGCACATACTCGAACGAGAACGAGATCGCGGTGATGAACTCGAACGGCCCCGCGCTCATCGCGTCCTCGAAGTAGGACTTGGGCACCGACAGGTACCAGACCCGGTCGTGCATGTGGCGCCATTCGCCAAAGCCGTGGAAGTACTTGTTGTAGACCGACAGCGTGTGCAGCTGGGTCTGGGCGTGGCGCAGCTCGTCGACCGACTGCATCTGCGCCGCCACGCGCGCGCCGGCGCCGCGGAAATGGCGGCCCAGGTGCGCGTAGCCGCGGTGGGCGGCGTATTCCAGCGGCGTCACGCCGGTCAGGAACAACCGCAGCGCGTTCAGGTAGCGCGGGTCGGATACGTTCAGGTGGCCGTTGTTCTGCACGAACGAGTCGATGATCGCGTACAGCTTGCGCTCCTTCTCCGACTGGTACTTCCAGTAGGCATCCATGGTCATGCGGAACGGGTCTTCCCATTTGTCCCAGTCGTGGATGCGGATGCCCTCGTACTTGTCGAACGGGAAGACCTTGTCCATCGGCTCGTAGGTCGTTTCCCAGGCCAGGTCCCGCGTCATCGAGGCGTACTTCTCGCGCAGGTTGAGCTTCTTGCGTGCGTCCATGATGTCTCCGTGATGTTCTGTGTGCCGCTGCCCGGTCAGGCGTTCCAGCGCAGCGTGAAGGCGTCTTCGTCTTCGTCGATGTTTCCGCACAGCGAGATCAGGTTCAGGTGGATCTCCTGCAGGTCCCAGTCGCGGCCGAGCTTGCCGGCCACCAGTTCGCGCACGATGGTCAGGTGGCCGGGGGCGTCGATCTTGACCATGGCGGGAAACTGCGACACCACCGCATGCGGGTTGGCCTCGGTGATGGCGTCGATGATGGGTCGGGTGTCGTCGTTGTTCTGCAGGGCGATATAGACGTTGGCAGCGGTGGCTGACATGGCGTGTCTCCGTGGGGTACGTCGTGGGCGGATCAGGCAGCCAGGCCGAGCCTGCCCAGGCGGACTTCGAACTGCTCGCGGCACAGCGCCACCATCTGCGCGCCGTCTTCGCCGGTGAGCGCATCGGCCACCGGCACCAGCGCCTGCGCCACCTCGGCGCAGGCGGCGCGCGCCCAGCCCGACAGCAGCGCGCGGTTGGCGTCGGACTCGGCCGCTGCGGCCTGGATCACGGCATCGACCCAGCGTGCGTGCTCGTCGCGCCAGTCGTTCATGAATTCGGTCAGCACCGCCAGCCCGGTGCCGCAGGCGCGCGCGATCACCGCGTCGGCATGCTGGTAGACCAGCGGGTAGAGCAGTCCGTCGAGCACCAGGTTCTGTGCGACGAAGGTCTCGAACCAGTCCCCGGTGACAAAGGTGTGCTCGACAAAGCGGCGCAGCGGCTGCCACGCGGCGCTCTCCAGCCAGGCCACCCTGGCCCGCTCCAGCGCCACGCCGGTATTGCCGTCCAGCAGCATGCCGATGCGCGACAGGTATTGGGCGATACCCAGGCGGTCCATCGCGCAATAGGTGCAGGCCTGCGTGATGGCCGTGCCCCAGCCATAGTCGGCGCAGTAGAAGTTGTTCATGTTGGCGCCCCACTCCACATGGCGCAGCGGCAGCAGGCCAACGGCCAGGCGTTCCTGCCATTCGGCCGGCAGCGCCTGCAGCAGCCCGCGCTTCTCGACGAAGGCAAAGCTCTTTTCGGTTGCATCCTGCTGGCGCCCACGCGCGGTCACGTAGGCGCCGTAGTAGAACTGGCGCGGGTCTTTCAGCGCGTACCAGTCCTGCATCACGATCGCCGTGCGGCGCTTGTCATACAGCTCGAAGCCTGGGTCCCAGGTGGGGCGGTAGTGGAAGTTCACCTCAGACTGCACGTCGTAGGTCGCCTCCTGGTAGCGCGACGCCGGCTTGTCGCCGAAGCGGCGCGCGACATGGCCGTAGGTCTGGCGCAGCGGCTGGATCTGCTGGGTCTTGATATCGACTTGCATCGCTTGGTCTCCTGTATCCCTTCTCTCTTTGTGATGCGGTGGCTGCGGCGTCAGTCGTCGGCTTGCGGCTGCGGCGCGGTTTCCAGCGGGGGCAGGAAGCGCACGCGGTTGACGCAGCAGAAGGCTTCGAACATCGGTTCCGGCATGATCAGTTCGACGTTGAGCTCCGGGTCGGCCACGCTGAAGGCGAACTGCACAAACCCTTCGGGGGTGCGGCCCTCGACCCGCACATAGCGCGGCGTGGCTTCGAACAGGGGAACCGACGGGGTGTTCATGGCGCGCTCCGTTGCGTTGGCTGGACGCAGGCCTTACTGCGAAGACCGTGCCAGCAAGCGCGAAGCGTTGTGGGACAAGGGTTACGGGGAATCGGCGATGGCGAGCGTGCGCGTTAACCCGGAAAGGTCCGCGCGAAACGCATCGATGAATTGATGAAGCTGCGCACAGGTCTTGATCAAATGATCAAAAGCCGCGCCGGGCGGGCGTTTGCGGGCAGCGAGCAGATGCGGATGGGATTGCCCTGCGGCGCAGCAGCGTGCGTGGGCAACCTGGGTGAGAAGACTTGATCTGGCAGGGAAAAATCGCTGGCGCGGTGCAGCATCGGGCAACTTCGGGCCGATGCGCGGCCCGGAGGGGCTGCATCAAATGATCAAGTGGGGAAGAAGCTGGAATTCGAGGCGCGTGGAAGACGCGATCGATGTTGATGACCACCGGCGCGCTCCCTCTCCCGCAAGCGGGAGAGGGGAGCAAACCCTCGGCACTTGAGGCGAGGAAACGGCGTCAGTTACCGTTGCCGTGCCCGTTACCGGCACGCGTACCGCGCATCTTCCACCGATACGCCAGCTGCGGCCGCGTAATGCCGAGCAACCGCGCCGCCTGGCTCATGTTGCCGTCGGCGCGCTGCATGGCCGCCTCCATCAGCACGGTCTCGACGTCGCCCAGCGCCAGCTGCTGCTCTGACATCTGGTCCAGCAGCGCATGGACCGCGGCTTCGCGCAGGTCTGGCAAGGTGCCGCCCGCGCCCAGCCGCGGCGCGGTATCCACCACCGGTGCCACGGTGCCCGGCAGGAACAGGTGGTCGGCGGTGATCTGGCCGCCCTGGCTGGCCAGGATCACGCCGCGCTCGATCACGTTCTCCAGTTCGCGCACATTGCCGGGCCAGTCATAGTGGCGCAGCTCGGCCAGCGCGCGGTCGGTGATGCCGACGATGCGCTTGCCGTGGCGCGCGCCGTAGCGGGCCACGAAGCGCTCGGCCAGCGGCCGGATGTCGTCCAGGCGCTCGCGCAGCGGCGGGATCGTGACCGGGTAGACGTTGAGGCGGTAGTACAGGTCCTTGCGGAAGGTGCCCTGCTTCACGGCTTCGGCCAGGTCGACATTGGTGGCGGCCACCAGCCGCACATCCACCTTGCGCGTGCCGGTGCCGCCCACGCGCTCGACCTCGCCTTCCTGCAGCACGCGCAGCAGCTTGGACTGGGCCGAGGCCGACAGCTCGCCCAGTTCGTCCAGGAACAGCGTGCCGCCATGCGCACGCTCGAAGCGCCCGGGGCGCGACTGGCTGGCGCCGGTGAAGGCGCCCTTTTCCACGCCGAACAGCTCGGACTCGATCAGCTCATCGGGAATCGCCGCGCAGTTCACGGCAATGAAGGGCTTGTCGGCGCGCCCGCTCACGCTGTGCAGCGCCTGCGCGAACCGCTCCTTGCCCACGCCGGTCTCGCCCAGCAGCAGCACCGTCACGTTGCTGGCCGCGGCCCGCTGCAGCAGGCCCCAGGCGGCACGGAAGCCGGGCGAGGTGCCGACCAGGTCGGCCGGCGTGGCCGGGGTGCCCTGCAGCGCGCGCAGGTGCTCTACCTCGCTCTGCAAGGCGATGATGGTTTCGATCACGGGATCGGGCTGGTACAGCGCCAGCGCCTGCGTGCCGTCTTCCCAGGCTTCCACCGGCTTGCCGATGATGCGGCAGTGCGGATGGCCGCAGGCGATGCACTCGACCTCGCGGTACAGGATGGTGCGCCCCATCAGCGCCGAGGTGTAGCCGGTGGCGTAGCCGATCTGCATCCAGCAGGCAGGCTCGTCGACGATGCCGAACAGCTGGCGGTGGACGTCGCCCTCGAAGGAGTCTTCCCACAGGAATTCGCCATCGTAGATGCCGGCGGCGATGTCGATGTCGACCTTGACCGGCGTGACCCGCACCACCCCCTCGATGGTATGCAGGCAGGGCCCGATCTCCAGCTGGCCGAAGTCGCTGTGGCCGGCGCGCAGCTTGCGCGCGACCTCCGCATCGCGCATGCCCGAATGGAAGCCCATGCGCATGAACAGGCCGCGCGCGCGCTCCATGCCCAGGGTGTCCACCAGTTCCTTGCGCAGCGCGCCCAGGGCGGCGGTATGGATCAGGATCATGCGCTGCTCGTCCAGCCAGATCGCACCCTCCTCCATGGCGAAGCGCAGGCGGCGGGCAAGATCGGCCAGGCCATCGCGCATGGTGGCCGAGAACTTGTCGGTTGAACTGCTCATTGTCTCCCCTCAGTGCCGGCGGGTGATCCGCTCGAGTGTGCCTTTCGGCTGGCATCTTACGCACATTATGTGCCAGGGAGACGGGGGCAGGGCAATGACATTCCCCCGGAGCATTTCCGGGGGCGTCTCCCTATGAACCGCGTTGGTCCGGGCCGCTCAATCCGCCCGGATACCCCGCTGGCGGATCAGCACACCCCACTTGTCGGTTTCCTTCGCCAGGTGCTCGCGCAGCACCGCCGGCGAACTGCCGATCGGCTCGGCGCCGATCAGCGCCAGCCGCTTCTGCACCGCAGGCTTGCGCAGCGCCTCGAGCATGGCGCGGTTGAGCGTGTCGATGACCGGCTGCGGCGTCTTCGCCGGCACAAAGGCGGCGAACCACGGCGACAGCTCATAGCCCGGCAGGCCGGCCTCCGCCACCGTCGGCACGTTGGGCAGCGCGCTGGAGCGCTTGCTGGTGGTGACCGCGATCGCCGTCAGCTTGCCCGATTCGATATGCGGCCTGGCCGAGGTGATGCTGTCGAACATGTAGTCGACCTGGCCGCCCAGCAGGTCCGTCATGGCCGGGCCGCTGCCCTTGTAGGGGATATGCAGCATGTCGACGCCGGCCATCGAGGTGAACAGCTCGCCCGCCAGGTGGATCGAGGTGCCATTGCCCGCGGAGGCATAGGTGTACTTGCCCGGCGCCGCCTTGGCGTGCGCCACCACGTCCTTGACGGTGCTTTCCTGGCGCCGCGCCTTGCTGGCCACCAGCACGTTGGGCACCACCGCCAGCAGCGACACCGGCGCGAAGTCCTTGACCGGGTCGTAGCTCAGCCGGCCGTACAGCGCCGGGTTCACGGCCATGCCGTTGGCAACGATGATCAGCGTGTAGCCGTCGGCGGGCGCGCGCGCCACCAGTTCGGCGCCGATATTGCCGCCGGCGCCCGGCCGGTTCTCGACCACGATGGCCTGGCCCAGCGTGCGCGACATGTCTTCGCCCAGCGTGCGCGCGATATTGTCCATGGCACCGCCCGCGGGGAACGGCACGATCCAGCGGATCGGATGGTCGGGATAGGCCGCGTGCGCGGCCGGCGCTGCGAACGACAGGCCGGCAGCCAGTGCCAGCGCCCCTGCGCGGCCGGTGCTTGCCAGCCGCTGGAATAACGTCTTCATTGGTCTCCTCACTTGATGCGTGCAGGCACCGGTGTGCCATGCGGGGGGTGCGCTGCCTGCCAGTTCAGCCGCGCCGGTAGTGCGCCAGCTTGTCTTCGTCCAGCGCCAGCCCCAGGCCGGGGCCTTCAGGCAGGTGCAGGCTGAAGTCGCGGTACTCGGGGCGCTGCTGCACGATATCGTCCTTGAGCAGCAGCGGTCCGAACAGCTCGGTGCCCCAGGCCAGCTGCGGCAGCGTGCAGAAGCCATGCGCCGCGGCGATGGTGCCGACGCTGCCCTCCAGCATGGTGCCGCCGTACAGCGCGATGCCGGCGGCGTCGCCCACCGCGGCGGTGCGCAGCATGCCGAAGATGCCGCCGGCCTTGGCGATCTTCAGCGCGAACACGTCGGCGCCGCCGATGCGCGCCAGTTCCATCGCGTCCTCCGGGCCGCACACCGCTTCATCGGCCATGATCGGCACCACGAAGCGCGCGGCCAGCCGGGCCAGCGCCATGCGCTGCTCACGCGGAGTGGGCTGCTCGATCAGGTCGATGCCGGCGGCTTCCAGCATGGCGATGCCGGTGGCGGCGTCGGCCTCGTTCCAGGCCTGGTTGACGTCGACGGTGACGCGCGCCCGCTCGCCCAGCGCGCGCTTGATCGCGGCCACGTGGGCCACGTCGTCGCGCACGCTGCGCCGGCCGATCTTCAGCTTGAAGGTATGGTGGCGGCGCTCGGCCAGCAGTTGCTCGGCCTCGGCGATGTCGCGGGCGGTGTCGCCGCTGGCAAGCGTCCACAGCACCGGCAGGGTTGAGCGCACCGCGCCCCCCAGCAGCGTGGCCAGCGGCACGCCCAGGCGCTTGCCCTGCGCATCCAGCAACGCGGTCTCCAGCGCTGACTTGGCGAAGCGGTTGCCGCGCGCGACCTTGCCCAGGCGCGCCATCGCGCCATGCACGTTGGTGGCATCCTGGCCAGCCAGCGCGGGGGCCAGGTAGGTGTCGATGGTCAGCTTGATGCCTTCCGGACTTTCGTCGCCATAGGACAGGCCGCCGATGGTGGTGGCCTCGCCGATGCCCTCCACGCCGTCGCTGCAGCGCAGCCGCACGATCACCAGCGTCTGCTGCTGCATGGTGGCCATGGCCAGCTGGTGTGCCCGGATGGTGGGCAGGTCCACCAGGATGGCTTCCACCGAAGTGATAGTCGTGGTCATACCTTGTCGATGCGAATTGATCATTGAAGCCAAGTATGCGGCTTGACTTTGCCGGCGTCCAAGACCGATGATGTCTCAATCGATACCCTACAGGTATGGGAGCAGGACACCAATGGAACTCCGGCACCTGCGTTATTTCCAGGTCGTGGCCCAGGAACTCAACGTCACCCGCGCCGCCGAGCGGCTGCATATGGCGCAGCCGCCGCTGTCGCGCCAGATCCGCCAGCTGGAAGAAGAAGTGGGCGTGGCACTGTTCGACCGCGTCGGCCGCGGGCTGCGGCTGACCGAGGCCGGCCGCTTCCTGCTGGAGCAGACCACCCAGCTGACGCAGCGGCTGGAAGAAACCATCGAAGGCACGCGCCGCATCGGGCGGCAGGACAAGCGCTGGTTCGGCATCGGCTTCGTGCCGTCGGTGCTGTATGGCGTGCTGCCGGAACTGATCCGCGAACTGCGCGAATCAGACCGGCACGACCAGCAGGTAGAGGTAGGACTGGCCGAGATGATCACCGTGGAGCAGATCGAGGCGCTCAAGGCCGGCCGCATCGACCTGGGCTTCGGCCGCATCGCGCTGAACGATCCCGCCATCCGCCAGCAGGTGGTGATGGCCGAGCCACTGGTGGCAGCGCTGCCCGCACGCCTGCCCGCGCCGCGCCGCAAGGCGCTGACGCCACAGGCGCTGGCGGCGCAGCCGTTCATTCTTTACCCGGCCCGGCCGCGGCCCAGCTATGCCGACCACCTGCTGTCGATGTTCCGCGCGCAGGGCCTGCAGTTGCGTGTGGCGCAGGAGGCCAACGAACTGCAGACCGCGCTGGGGCTGGTGGCGGCCGGCATCGGCATCACGCTGGTGCCGGCCTCGATCCAGCGCCTGCATCGTGACGACGTGCGCTACTGCCCGATCGACGCGCCGGGCTTCGTGTCGCCGGTGATCATGAGCTATCGCGAAGGCGACACGTCACCGTTCCTGGCGCGGGCGGTGGAATGGGTGATGCGGCAGGCGCAGTAAGCTGCATCAGGTGCCGGTGAACTGCGGCGTGCGCTTTTCCTTCCAGGCCAGCGCGCCTTCGCGGATGTCCTGCGACTGGGTGGCCCGGCTGATGTCGCCAGCCAGCGCCTCGGCATCCAGCGCGCCGCGCCCGATCGCGTTCAGGTGCCGCTTGTGTGCACACGATGGGGCCCCACGCACGCCAGCCTGACTGAGAGCGGGCGGGGCCAGCCAGCAATTGCCAACTCTGCCAGCGCGACACTTTTGGTTACAAAACCAAATCGCCAAATGTGTTTGATGTCAAACATCTGACATTTGACCAATCAACAATCGCTCGCTGTCACGACAAGCCAAGGCCAACCGCACCCGAACCGGCCAGTTCCCCGCGCTTGTCGTCCGCGCGGCGGAAGTCCATGGGCCTGCATCCGATGTCGGCGCATGGGCTCGGCAATCGTTATCCCCCTCAACGACTACAGGGCATGCACACATGAGACCTTCATTGCTGTCGCGTTCCGCCCGGCCATGGCTGGCGGCCGGCACCCTCACCCTCGCACTGATGCTTACCGCCTGCGGCGGCGACGATTCGCCGGGCGCGACGGGCGGCACCCTCCAGCCCAGCGGCGCCAATGGCACCAAGCCGGACCAGCCAGGCAAGCCTGACCAGCCCGGCACCTGCACCACGCGTTGCGCCCCGTGATGCGGGCCCGCTTTCCGATCCAGCGACAGACCGACCAGCGACAGCCATGACCTTCAACCCGTCTAAGCGACATTTCCTCAAGACCAGCCTCGGCACCGGCGCCGCCGCCGCGGTGCTGGCCAGCTTTCCGCCCAGCATCCGCCGCGCGCTCGCCATCGAGGCCAACAACGCCACCGGCACCATCCAGGACGTCAAGCACGTCGTGATGGTGATGCTGGAAAACCGCTCGTTCGACAACTACTTCGGCACCTTCAAGGGCGTGCGCGGCTACGGCGACCGCTTCGCGATCCCGTTGCCCAATGGCAAGAACGCGTTCTACCAGACCGATGCCAACGGCAACCTCCTGACGCCCTACCATCTCGACGAAACCCAGGGCAACGCGCAGCGCGCGGGCGGCACGCCGCACACCTGGCCCGATGCGCAGGCCGCGTGGGACCACGGGCGCATGGACCGCTGGCCGGTCGCGAAGAAAGCGCTGTCGATGGGCTACTACGATGACGCCGAGATCCCGTTCCAGCGCGCGCTGGCTGACGCCTTCACGCTGTGCGATGCCTACCACTGCGCGATGCACACCGGCACCATTCCCAACCGCCTGTTCTACTGGACCGGCAGCAATGGTCCCACCGGCGACAACGTCGCGGTGATGATTAACGAGTTCAACGCGGGCGCGGATGTTGGCCCCTCCACCGAAGGCTGGACCTGGAAAACCTATGCCGACCGCCTGCAGGCCGCCGGCGTGGGCTGGAAGGTCTACCAGAACGTGCCGGACAACTATGGCTGCAACCAGATGATGAGCTTCCGGCACTGGCGCGCAGAGATGGAGAAGATGCCCGTCGGACGCAAGCTCTCCAACACCGCCGGCACCGGCGTCAACCCGCCCTACAACCCCGACATCGACGACCAGTACAGCCCGCTGGCCAAGGGCTTCTGCAACACCATGTCCGACGGCGGCTTCCTGCAGTCGCTGCGCGACGACGTGCTCAACGGCAAGCTGCCCGAGGTGTCGTGGATCATCCCGCCGGCCGAGTTCAGCGAGCACCCCGGCCCGTCCAGCCCGGCCAAGGGCGGCTGGTACGTGCAGGCCATCCTGGACGCGCTGACGGCATCGCCCGAGGTCTGGAGCAAGACCGTGCTGCTGATCAACTTCGACGAGAACGACGGCTTCTTCGACCACAGCCCGCCGCCGACCGCGCCGTCGCGCAACCTGGACGGCACGCTGGCCGGCAAGTCGACCCTCGACGACGCGCAGATGGCGTACGAGTACTTCAACTTCCAGCCCGCCACGGCCAAGCAGCCGCCGCAGGACGGCAAGCCCTTCGGCCCCGGCCCGCGCGTGCCGCTGTGGGTGGTGTCGCCGTGGAGCCGCGGCGGCTGGGTCAACTCTGAAGTGTTCGACCACACCTCGGTGCTGCGCTTCCTGGAGGCGCGCTTCGGCGTGATGGAGCCGCAGATCAGCGCCTATCGTCGTGCCATCTGCGGCGACCTGACCAGCGCCTTCAACTTTGCCACGCCCAACACCGAGACCCTGCCCACGCTGGCCGGCCGCACCACCCGTGCCGACGCCACCAGCCTGACCGCATGGCAGCAGACCCAGCCGGCGATCCCGGTGCCGGCCACGCCCGCGCTGCCTGAGCAGGACACCGGCACGCGTCCGTCGCGCAAGCTGCCATATGAACTGCATACCAGTGCACGCGTCGATGCCGCATCCAAGGCAGTCCGCCTGCTGTTCGCCAACGCCAGCACCAACCAGGCCGGCGCGCTGTTCCACGTCTATGACAAGCTGCACCTCGACCGCATTCCGCGCCGCTACGTGGTCGAAGCCGGCAAGACGCTGGACGACGTGTGGAACATCAATGCCGACGGCGGCAAGTACGACCTGTGGGTGCTGGGGCCCAACGGCTATCACCGCTCGTTCTCCGGCGATATCAACGAAGCGGTGACCACGTCCACCGAAATCCAGGTCTGCTACAACCCGTGCAGGAAGCCCACGATCCAGGTGAAGCTGCATAACGACAGCGATGCCGACGTGACCTTCACCGTCACGGCGCTGGCCTACCGCGACGACGGCCCGTGGACCCAAAGCCTGAAGCGGGGCAAGGTGGAAACGCTGGAATGGCCGGTGGCCGACAGCGGCAACTGGTATGACTTCGTCGTGACCTGCGAGGCCAGCCCGTCGTTCGCGCGGCGCCTTGCGGGGCGGATGGAGACCGGCGAGGACGCGGTCAGCGATCCGGAGATGGGAGTGGTTTGATGCCCTGCCTGCGGGGATGAGCGGAGTCCGTCGTGCCTCGGCGTGGCGGGCTCTTGCATGCAGCATGCAGGATCAAGGCGCAGTCGCATCGACTTGCCAGGTACAGCCATCGCATTGACAGCCTCACCGCCCCATGCTGTATTCGGCCGGCACCCACGCGAACCCCTTGCCCTCGCGCCGCACGTGGCCGATACCCGGGAAGGAGATATGCGCCGCGCCCACCCAATAGCCCTTGGCCGCTGCATCCGCCATGGCGCGCTTGCGCATCTTCACCGCGGCCGTGGAATCCACGTCGAAATCGATGGCTACGCCGGGCTCGGGGAACTGCAGGTGCTGCGCATGGATGGTGTCGCCCCACAGTTGCAGCCGCTGTCCTTCGCTACTGATCTCATAGAACGTGTGGCCCGGCGTATGGCCCGGCATGCGCAGCGGACGGATGCCGGGAAACAGCTCATGCTCGTCGTCGAAGCTGCGGACCTTGTCGGCTTTCAGATAGGGTGCGAACACTGCCTCCGCCTGCGCGAAGTTGTGCCGCTGGCCCGATGCCGCCCTGGCGGCGTTGGCCGGATTCAGCCAGAACTCAGCGTCGCGGCGGTCGACGTAGACCACGGCATTCGGGAATATGGCCTTGCCATCGACGGCAAGCCCGCCGGAGTGATCCACGTGGATGTGGGTCAGCAGCACCGCATCGATCTGCTCCGGCTGGTAGCCGGCCGCACGGATGTTGTCCGGCAGCTTGCCGCCCACGCCCGGGCCAAACAGGCTGCCCGCGCCCGCATCGACCAGCACCAGGTGCTGGCCGGTGTTGACCAGGAACGCATTGACAGAGGTCTCGGGCTGAGTGGACTGGTAGTTGCGCGCCTGCACCGACGCAATGTGCTCATGCAACGCATGCTTGAGCAGCTTGCTGATCGGCACGTTGACAGTGCCGTCCGACAGCGCCGTGATCTCGAACTTGCCGAGCTTCATGCGGTAGTAGCCGGGCGCCTGCGCGCCGACCTGGGGTGCGCCGGCATGTGCCGGGATGGCTACCACTGACCAGAGCAGCATACCGACCAGAAGTGCGCAGTGCCACAGGGGGGGCTTAGCCGGGGAATGAGGTGTGTTCATTGTGTTTGCCTGGAAAATGACCGCGAGCGAAAGGGATGCCCGCGTGTTGTGCAGGATTCTGGCGGCCGCGACGGCATCGCACAAATCGATTGGAATGATTGCCGGTATCGCTACAGGCGATACCGCAGCGGAGGCCGCGCGAGCCCTGTGGCGCCCGCGTCATTCATTCCGCCACGGAAACTATCGCATCAAAAAACTTCACTAGGCCCGCACGGGGCCGTCGCCGATACTCGTCCACAGTTACACCACGACGACGAGGGAGTCAGCATGAGGAAGTCAGCAGTTCAAGTCCTGGCCGCGGGGATCTTCGGCGCGCTGCCATGGGCACCGGCGGCCGTGCAAGCGGCGTGGCCGGAGAAGCCGGTGCGCCTGATCGTGCCGACCGCGCCGGGCGGCGCGCCGGACATCGTCGCGCGCCTGTTCGGCGATGCGCTGTCCAGGCGCCTCGGCCAGGCCGTAATCGTCGAGAACCGGCCGGGCGCGGGCGGAAATATCGGCATGCAGGCGCTGCTGGCCGCACCGTCGGACGGCTATACGATCGGCTACGGCAACAATGCCACGCTGTCGACCAATCGCTTCCTTTACAGCAAGCTCCCCTACGATCCGGACAAGCTGGTGCCCATCGTCGGCCTGGTCACGACCTTCAACATCCTCGCCGTCAATCCGTCGCTACCGGTCAAGTCCACCGGGGAACTGGTGGCATACTCCCGCGCCAATCCGGGCAAGCTCTCCATGGGCTCGGCGGGCAACGGCACCACCAGCCACCTGGGCGGCGAGCTGTTCAAGGTCATGGCCAATCTCAGCATCACACACGTGCCCTACAAGGGCAGCACGCCGGCGCTGCAGGACCTGGTCGGCAACAACGTGCAGTTGATGTTCGACAATGTGCCTTCGATCGGACCGTACGTGACGTCCAACCGCGTACGCGCGCTGGCGGTGACCTCAAGCAAGCGCTCGCCGCACTTCCCGGATTTGCCCACCATGGCGGAGGCCGGCCTCAAGGGCTATGAACTGACGGCATGGGCGGGCCTGGTTGCCGCGCCGGGCACTCCCACCGAGGTGATTGAGCGGATCAACCGGGAAATCAACGCGATCATCAATGACCCGGCATTCCGTGCCCAACTGGACAAGCTCTCATTCGATCCGCTGGGCGGCACCGCGCGCGACTTCCAGGCGCTGATCGCGAGCGAGACCGTCAAGTTCGGCGAGCTGGTGCGCAAGAGCGGCGCCAGGGTCGATTGAGAGAGAACACCATGCAAACGCACCAAGACCTGCACTTCAAACTGATCATCCGCAATGGCGACGTCATCGACGGCACCGGCGCGCCGCGCCGCACGGCCGACGTCGGCGTGGCGGATGGCGAGATCGTCGCCATCGGCAACCTCGCGGCAGCGCGGGCAGATACCGAAGTCGATGCCACCGGCCTGATCGTAGCGCCTGGGTTCATCGACACGCACACGCACGACGACTGGATGGTGTTCCAGTCCCCCGACATGCTGCCGAAGGTCACGCAGGGCGTGACCACCATCATCGCGGGCAACTGCGGCATCAGCCTGTTCCCGCTGGTCACCGACAGCATTCCGCCGGCTCCGCTCGACATCATGCGTGGCGGCTACCGCTTCGATTCTGTGCGCGCCTACCGGGAAGCGTTTGCGGTGCGGCCGGCGGCTGTGAATGTCGCGGTGCTGGTGGGGCAGTCCACGCTGCGCGCCAGGCGCATGGGACAGCTCGGCCTGCCCGCCAGCGATGCCGAGATCGAGAGCATGCGCCAGGATGTGGAGAACGCCCTGCGCCAAGGCGCGATCGGAGTGTCCACCGGCACCTTCTATCCGCCTTCGGCCGCGGCACCCGAGGATGAAATCGTGCGCATGTGCGAGCCGATGAAGCGGCTCGGCGGTGTGCTGGTGTCGCATATGCGCGATGAGAGCGACAACATCAGCGAGTCGATCGACGAGACCGCGCGCATTGGCAAGGCGCTGGGCGTATCGACCGTCATCTCGCACCACAAGCTGGTAGGCAAGCAGAACCATGGCCGCAGCCGCCATACCCTGGCCCAGGTGCGCAACCTGGCCGAAACCATGCCGCTGTGCCTGGACTGCTATCCGTATGCGGCGTCATCGACCATGCTGCGGCCCGAACGGGTGCATCAGTGCGACCGCATCCTGATCACGTGGTCGGCCCCGCACCCTGAGGCCGCGGGGCGCTACCTGGAGGACCTGGCGCAGGAGTGGGGGCAGACGCGCCATGAGGTTGCAAGGCAGCTGGTACCAGGCGGCGCGGTTTACTTCATCATGGACGAGACGGACGTCCGCGACATCCTGACCTATCCGGACACGATGGTCGGCTCAGACGGCATTCCCTCCGACGAAACCCCACACCCGCGGCTGTGGGGCACGTTCCCGCGCGTGCTGGGGCTGTACTCGCGCGACCTGGGCCTGTTCCCGCTGGAACGCGCGGTCCACAAGATGACCGGACTGCCGGCGCAGCGCTTTGGACTGGAGCGGCGTGGAGAACTCAGGCCGGGCCATGTCGCCGACATCACCGTCTTCGATCCGGCAACGATCCAGGACCGCGCCACCTTCGACGACCCGCAGCAGCCGTCAGTGGGCGTGCGGCATGTGTTCGTCGCCGGTGAGGCCACCCTGCGCGACGGCCTGCCGGCCAGCACCCGTCCCGGGCGCTTCGTCACTTCCACCCTGGTGAAGGCGGACCAGGCCGGCTGAGGACGCGCTTCACCTAGCGCCCGCTTGCATCGGCGCTTTGCTCAAGCAGCCACGCGATGAAGGTCTGCATCGCCGGGTTGTCGCGCTTGTCCTCCGGACAGATGAAGTAGTAGGCCTTGGGTGAGACATAGGGCTCGTCGGACAGGCGCAGCAGCCGGCCGGCCTTGATGTCTTCACCCGCCACATAATCGGGCAGCAGGGCCACGCCCATGCCGCTGACGGCGGCCTGCAGACCCATGGTCAGCAGACCATAGCGTGAGCCGTCGTCGGGATGCGGCAGCTTGATCCCGGCCTGCCGGAGATAGGCGGGCCAGGCCTCCAGCGCGGCGATCTGGTGCAGCAGCGGCAAGCGCTTCACGGCCTTGGCCAGCGTTCCGCCGCCAGGCAGCAACTCAGGCGCGCACATCGGATAGAGCACCAGCGGCATGACCTTCAGGCTGAAATGGCGTGGCGGCGGCCCCGCGCAATACATGATCGCCGCATCGAGCCCGGTGCTTTCCAGGTCGACCGGCCCCACCTTGGTCGTGACGTTTAGCTGGATCTGCGGCTGCGCCTTGACGAACCTGAGAATGCGCGGCAACAGCCAGATATTGCCCAGCGAAACCGGCACCGACAGGTTCAGCCGCCCGCCCGCGGCGCGGCCGGACTGCACCTCCATGGTCGCTTCCTCCAGCAGCGCCAGCGCCTTGCGCACGTTCCTGAGGTAATCCTCGCCCGCGGGTGTCGCCGCCACCGCGCCTTTGCGCCGGTTCAGCATGCGCGCGCCGAGGAACGATTCCAGCTCGGTGATCTGCTTGCTGACCGCGCTCTGCGTCAGGCAGAGTTCCTCGGCCGCCCCGGTGACGCTGCCCGTGCGGGCCGTGGTCTCGAATGCGATCAGGTTCGCCAGCGCAGGCAGGTGGCGGCCGTTTGTACTTTTCATGGCGGTAGGGCGTGACGGGAAGCCGACTTCGGTTTGAGGGGCCGTTCGCGTGCTGGCATTGTCATCCATTCATTCCCTGAAGGAAAGAAGCATGGACAAAACTTCCATTGCCTGCCGGCACGGCTGCACCAATACTGGCGTCATGCCGCCTGATTGCCGATGACTCCGATGCCTGCTGCCGCCCCTCGCCTTGTGCCTGATCGTTTCGACCTTCTCGAGGCCTCCATCGGGGAACTCGCCGCCGCCATGCACGCCGGCCGGATCAGCGCAGCGGGTCTGGTGGACTACTACCTCGCGCGTATCGCCGCCTTCGACAAGGACGGGCCGCGCATCAATGCGATCAGTTGCATCAATCCCGCTGCCATGCACGAGGCGCGAGTCCTGGACGACGAACTGCGCACGCACGGCCCGCGCGGGCCTCTGCACGGCATACCGATGGTGGTCAAGGACAATATCGATACTGTCGGCATGCCGACCACTGCCGGCTGCGCGGCACTGCGGCAGGCCTACCCGCGCGCCGACGCGGCCTGCGTGGCGCGCCTGCGCGCGGCCGGTGCCATCGTACTGGCCAAGACCAACATGTCGGAACTGGCCGCCTCTAACGGGCGCTTCGGGTACAGCTCTGCCAACGGCCTGACGTTGAACCCCTATCGCTTATCCCGCAACGCCAGCGGTTCCAGCAGCGGCACCGGTGCGGCAGTGGCGGCCAATTTCGCGGCGTTCGGGCTGGGGACCGATTCGTTCGGCTCCGTGCGCGGTCCGGCATGCGTGCATGCGCTGGCCGGTATCCGGCCTACGCATGACCTGGTGGAGTCGGCCGGCGTACTGCCGCTGGCCACATCGTTCGATATCGTCGGGCCCTTGGCCCGTAACGCCGACGATGCGGCCATGGTCCTGGATGCACTGGTGCCGGGCTCAGGCGTTATCGCACAGCCGGCGTCGCTGGCTGGCCGCAGGCTGGGCATCGTGACCGACTTCGCCGGAGGCAGCGACGAGGTCGACGCGCTCTTTGCAACCGCAACGGAGGCGATGCGGGCGGCGGGCGCCGTGACGATACCCGTGCGTCTGCCGGCATTGGCGCTCACGCTCTACGCCGACCTGCTGGACGCTATCGTACAAGCGGAATGGGTGCGTGGGCTCGATGCCTACCTGGGACAGTTGCCGGGCGGTGCTCCGGCCAGCACGGCCGCACTGCTGGCGCACATCACCACCACGGACCTCTCCACGGATGCGCACCAAATGAACCCGCTTACGCTTGCCGCGCTGCGGCATGCGTTCGAGATGCGAGACACGCTGCCCCAAGCCAATGTTGCAGCGGCACGCCGCTTCGGCGCCATGCTCGACGACATCCTGCGCGGGCGTGGCCTGGAGGCCCTGGTATTTCCCACGCTGGCCTGCCCGGCCTCGCCGCGCTTTGACATGGCGGACGCCACTTACCATTGCCGGGCGCAGCAGCCGCTGGCGGCAATGCATATGGCAAGCGCCAGCGGCTTTCCGGAGGTCAGCGTACCCATGGGATTCACGTCGGCTGACATCCCAGCCGGGGTGTCGTGGCTTGGACGTCCACGCAGCGATGCCGTGCTGCTGGCCATTGCGTCGGCCTTCGAGCGCGCGACCGGGCACCGCCGCCCACCCGTCAGCACGCCGGCCCTGGCATGACGACGGCCGGCTTGCCGCGGATTGCACGCGATGTTCCAATGCCCTATCTGCGGGGGAGGGTAGCAGATGAGCATTAAGGAAGGCCATTTTCGCGGCGTCGACCTGAACCTGATGGTAACGCTGACCGTGCTGCTGCGCGAGCGCAGCGTCTCGCGCGCCGCGGCGCGCCTGCACCTGGGACAGCCAGCCGTCAGCGGTGCACTGGCACGGCTGCGGGAGATGTTCGACGACCCGTTGCTGGTACGCACCGCTCACGGCATGGAGCCGACCGAGCGCGCACTGGAACTCGAGCGGCGCCTGCTGCCGGCCCTCGGCGAGATCGAGGCCGCCCTGCTGCAGCGGCGCGACTTCGACCCGCTTACGTCGGACCGGACTTTCGTGGTCGGGATGCCGGACTGGGTGGAGCTATGGCTCGCGCCGCGCATTCTGCCGAGCCTCAGCACCTGCGCGCCGGGCGTGCGACTGGCCATCGTGCCGACGGACCCGTTCCGTGGCACCGAGATGCTCGAGCGCAATGAGATGGACCTCGGTATCGGGCCATTCGCCAAGGGCGCGGCATGGCGGCGCGAGCGCGCCTGGCAGACCATGGGCTTTCGCTGCGTCTATGGGGCCGCGCCGCTGGATGCCTGCCAGATCCTGTCGCTGCAAGACTATCTGCGGTTTCCGCATGTGCTGGTGTCATATCGCGGCGCTTTCGACAGCACCGCCGATACGTGGCTGGCCACCCAGGGCCAGGCGCGGGACGTGCGCTACAGCAGTGCGCGCTTCGCCAGCGTACCGGCCATCCTGAAGGGAACCGCTGCACTGGCAACGGTGCCGGCGGTGCTGGCGGACCAATGGTGCGCCACCGAAGGCCTGCGCCAGCTTCCCTGCCCCGTGCCGATGCCTGACTTCACGGTGACCGCAGTCTGGTCCGCGGCAAGGGACAATGATGCGGGCCTGATGTGGCTGGCAAATACGTTCGCCGGGCTTGCACAGGATGGCGTGCCCGCTGGCATATGACGCTTCCCTGACGGGCGATGCTCGGACCCGGTCAGGCCTTGCGCCAGACTGGCGAAGAAGAAATCGCTACCTTGCGCGGCAGGATCTGCTGCGCGGTGAAGGCATCGGCGATGCGCTGCTGCTCGGCCAGCGCGGCGGCGTCGACCGTGCGCACCGCATAGCTGCGCCGTGCGTTCGCGGCTTCCACGGTGGCCGCATCCAGGCCGATCAGTGGCGCATGCCAGCGCGCTGCCTCGGCCGGATTGCGCTTGACCCAGTCACCCGCGTCGCCCAACGCATCGAACACCACCTCAAGCACCTCGGCATGCGCGCGCGCGAACGGCGTCGCCGCCAGGTAGAAGCGCCGATAGCTGGCCAGCCCCTCGCCATCGCGCAGCAAGCGCGCATTGGCCTGGCGCTGCACCGCGGCCAGGAACGGGTCCCAGATCACCCATGCCGCCACGCTGCCGCGCTCGAACGCCGCGCGGGCGTCGGCCGGGCTCAGGTATGCCGGTTCGATATCGCGGATCGACAGACCCGCGCGCGCCAGCGCTTCCAGCACCAGGTAGTGCGCGCCTGCGCCCTTGGCAAATGCCACCCGCTGCCCCTTGAGCTGCGCCACCTCGCGGATCGGCGAGTCGCCACGCACGACAATGGCCTGTGCCTGCGGCGAAGGCGTCTCGCTGGCGTAGTAGGTCAGCGCGGCACCCGCGGCCAGCGCAAACGGCGGCACCGCATCGGCCACGTCGGCGCTCAGGTCGATATTGCCGAGGTTCAGCGCTTCAAGCAGCGGCAAGCCCGAGGTGAATTCGTACCACTGCACCGTCACCCCCTTGGGCGCCAGCGCCTTCTCCAGCGTCTGCCGCGACTTCAGCAGGATCATCAGCGTGGAGGACTTCTGGTAGCCGATGCGCAGCGCGGTCTGTCCTTGCCCCCAGCTGACGCCTGGCAGCACACTGGCGGCAGCTGCGGCGCCCGCTGCCGTCAGAAGCAGGCGGCGGCGTGAGTCGTGGGTCGGGTTCATAGCGGTGTTCCGGGATTTCATTGGAGCGCCAGCTTAGTCACGGGCCCGCACAAAGCCAACGAAGATTGTCGCGGATGCTTATGCGCCGCGCGCGCGGATCACCGCGGGCCGGCGCTATCATCTGCCATTCCTGCGCAACTACCGAACGAAAACCATGAACCTGTCTGCCGGCATCCCCATCCTCCGGATCTTCTCGGTCGACAAGGCCAAGGAGTTCTACCTCGACTTCCTCGGCTTCTCGCTCGACTGGGAGCATCGGTATGAAGAGGGATTTCCGCTGTACGCGCAGGTCAGGCGCAGCGGCCTGACGCTGCACCTGAGCGAGCATTATGGCGACGCCACGCCCGGATCGACGGTGTTCGTGACGGTGGAGGATGTCGATGCGCTGCAGCAGGAGCTGTCTGCCAAGGACTATCCGTACGCGAGGCCCGGTGTGGAGGATGTGGGCTGGGGGCGGATGCTGCAGGTGGCCGATCCGTTCGGGAACCGGCTGCGGTTTTGCGAGGTGGCGGAGGATTAGGCCAGCACTGGCAGGCGCCTTCCTGCCAAGACTGGCCCGCTCAGTTGCGCTTGACCAGCGGCGCCGGGAACCACTCCCCGGACAGGACCGGCTGGTCCGCCCCATAGAGCCGGAACGTCAGGTGGTAATTCTTTCCCTTGGGCGTGGGCAGCCAGTTGCCGTCAGGCGCGTCCTTCGGCCTGGCAGGCGCGAAGTACAGCGTCAGCGAACCGTCCTCGCCATAGCTCAGCCTGGACTGCTTGTTGATCAGGAACCGGTTCTTCGCATTCGGGATCACGCGGAAGTTTTTGGCATCCACCGCAATCACCGACCAGAAGTATTTGACGTGGCGCGCGGGCAGCTCGTCCTTCGGGAAGGTGATGGTGTAGGTATTGCCGCCGTCGAGCTTGGTGCCGGTCCCGTCTGCATCCGTCTTGAAATAGACGACCTCATCCGTGCTGTTGGCCCAGATCCCGCCCAGGTTGATGCGGGTGCGGGTCTGGAAGTCGCTGCCGTACTTGCCGATGGTAGCGGGCCGGTTCCAGCCGTTCCTGATGGTACCTGCGGTGGAGAACGACTGTAAGAACGCCGGCAGCGTCTTCTCGCGGATGACCTTGTCCACCCGCGCGCGTTCGGCGAGGCTGCTGGCCACCGCGGCACTCACCGCGCGCACCTTGGCCTGGATGGGCTCCATGCCCGGATTGATGTCCGGCTCGGAGCGAAGCGCAACGGCTGCCGAGTCAAAGGCTTCAACGCCGGGGAGCTTGTCATTGCTGAAGGCGGGCGTGGCAGGTACCGGGGCAATCGTCGCCGTGCCAGTGATCCGTGTCGTGATCCGATGCTGCAGGGCAATGGCCTGCTTCTTGTCTGCGCCGATTTCCACCCGGGCCAGCACCCGCGAGGTCTTGCCCGGCAGGTCGATGCGCCTGGCATTGGGCGAAAGTGCCGCAGTGGCACCCTTCAGGCACATCGCGAATTCGCCGCCTGGATGGTCCGGATAGTTGCGTTCGTTGATATTGGCGACGGTTTCGCCCCAGCCGTTCAGGAACTGAATGGTGTAGTAGCGCCCCTTGATGGCCGGCACGCTGAAGACCGTGCAGGTCTTTTCGTCGACCGCAATCCAGGCCTCGCTGTAGGCGACATCCAGATTGGGGTTGGCCCACGACACACCGCCGACGTCGCGATGAATGATCCGGTTCCACTGGAAACCTTCTTTCCGGAAGTCGATTTGCTGCTGGCGCAGGACAAGCAGCCGGCCCAGCAGGTAGATGTAGGCATCGTTGATGTCCTGTTCCGACACCGCGGCCGGCGCGGAGCCCGACGAGACAGCCGACGCGGCAGCCAACGCCGCAGCCGGCGGGTTACTGCATCCGGCCAGGCCCGCGAACATGGAAACGGCCAGCACCGAGGCACCGACGGCGCGGTTTGAGATAGACATGGGGCCCTCTCTTTCCAGTATCGCGATTTGCGGTCGCTAGACTGTCGCTGAGAGGTGGAAAAAAGTGAACTAAATAAATTCTTCAGGTGATCTGAATAAAGTCGATCCGGACACTTCTTTCGCCCCGGAGATGCCTGAGTGGGGCCACCGCCGCAAGCAGAACCACCGATCTATGCTGTCAGGCAGCACAAAGCCATTGGAACAACAAGGCATGCAGCTGCGACGGCTCCAGTGGCTTGTGCAGGACCAGATAGCCTTCACGCTCGGCCTGCTGGAGCGCCTCGGAATCGAACTCGCCGCTGACCATGGCGCCGCTTGCGTCCGGGCAGCGTTCGAACAGCGCCTTGAGCACCTCGAAGCCGCTCTCGCCGGAGCGCAGGCGCTGGTCGCACAGGATCGCCTGGGGCTGCAGGCCGGCATCGACCAGTGCCAGGGCTTCCTGCCCCGACGCCGCGCACGCCGCCTGCACGCCCCAGGCCTCCATCAGGCTGGTCCACGCGGCGGTCACCAGCGGGTCGTCCTCGACGACCAGGCAGACGCCCTGCAGCAGGGTGGACGCCGACAGGCCTTCGGGTTCGTAGACCGGCTCGATCGCCGCCGGCGCCAGCGGCTTCGCTTCGGGAAAGCGCAGCCAGAACCTGGAGCCGCGGCGCTCCACCGAGTCCAGGCCGTAGGTGGCGCCCATCAGGGTGGCGCAGCGCGCCACCACGGCAAGGCCCAGCCCATGGCCCGCGCTGTCGATGCGCCACGCATGTTCGTTGCGATAGAACGGCGAGTAGACCCGCCCCTTCTCTTCGATCGCGATTCCCACGCCGGTGTCCCAGACCTCCAGCAGCCAGTGGCTGCCGCGCCGCCGCGCGGACACCAGCACCCCGCCGCGCTTGGTATAGCGCAGCGCGTTGTGCACCAGGTTGACCAGAGACTGGCGCAGCAGTGCGGGATTGGCCAGCACCGCGGCGGCGCCTGCGGGCAGGCGCACGCGCAGGTCCAGGCCGCGGCTGCGCGCCTCTTCCCGGAACAGCGACGCCACCTCTTCGACCAAGGGCGCAAATGCCACGGCGGTATTGCGCGGGCTGGCAATGCCGCCTTCGATCCGGGACAGATCGAGCAGTGAGTTGAACATCAGGTGCACCGAGCGCACGCTGCGCCGCAGGTCGTCCAGCGGCGGGATCAGGGCCGGGTCGCGGTTGCGCCGCGCAATGGCTTCGATCAGGAAGCCCATGGCATGCACGGGCTGGCGCAGGTCGTGGCTGGCGGTGGTGAGAAACAGGTTCTTGGCCTGCAGGGCTTTCTCGGCCTCTTCCTTGGCCAGCCGGTAGCGCTCGGCCAGGCGGATGCCGTCATCCTCCATCCGTACCTGCTGCCGGAAGAACTGGTTGGCGATCAGCGCGTGCCGGTAGATGGCCAGCGCATACAGCAGCGCCAGCGGCAGCACGAACGGCCAGTGCTCAGGGAAGCTGCGCGGGGTGTTGACGATCTGCAAAGTCCAGCAGGCAACGAAGAAGCGCTGGAATACACCGAGGATCGGCGTCTGGTGCGTGGCATTGGCCGCCACGATGGCGGCGATGCTGATATACAGCAGCAGCTTGAAGTCAAAGCCCCCCAGGCTGGCCGTCAGGACCGCGGCCAGCGACAGGCAGAAGCCGTGCACCAGCGCCACGCGCTGCACAAACGGCAGCCAGCGCCGGACCAGGGCGTCATCGTCTTCCCGCTCTTGCTTGTAGCGCCGGAAGCGCAATTGCATCCACACCGCCGCGGCGCCATACCCCAGTGTCCAGGCCAGCAGCGCGCCGCCGTCCAGCTTCTGGACATACAGCCAGATGACGAAAGGCATCCCCACGAACGGAATCGCATTGACGCTGAACACCAGGCGCCCGAACGTCATGTCCAGCAACCGCGCACGCGCGCGCGGGCTGATGCCGGCATCCGCATCCGGGCGCGACAAGCCCAGCAGCCGGGCGAGGGCCTTCTTCATGACTCCAGCCTGCGTCCGTGCAGCAGGGCGATAGCCTCGATCCGGTTGCGCACGCCGAGCTTGCCGAGGATCGCGGTGACATGCTCCTTGACGGTCTGCTCCGACACCGACAGGGTCATGGCGATGCGCTTGTTCGGCAGGCCGCGCAGCATCATGCCAAGCACCTCGGCCTGGCGCGCCGTCAGGCCCAGTTCGCTGGGCTCCAGCGGCAACTCGCGCCGCGCCGACGGCGGCCCCGCCTGCTGGAACCAGCGCCGGCCCTGGCGCAGCGACGCCACCGCAGTGGCGAACACCTCCGGAGGCTCGTTCTTCAGGATAAAGCCGTGCGCGCCGGCCTCGCGTGCCTTGATGCAAACGCGCGCATCGTCGTCGGCGCTCATCACCAGCAGCTTGCAGGCGGGCAGGCGCGCCGCGGCTTCGCGCAGCAACCCGACCGCGGTGCCGTCCGGCAGCCAGAAATCCACCACCAGCAGCGCCGGGCAGCCCTCCCGTTCCGTCAGCGCCGCGCATTCCCGCGCATCGGCTGCATGCAGGGCAGCGTCAAACCCGCAATGCGCCGCAAGGTAGCCGGCAATGCCGCGCGCCATCAACGGGTGGTCATCCACCACGATGGCATAGTTGCGGCACGCGCTGGCGTCGATGCTGGCGTCGTTGTTGTTCTCTGCGGCGCCTTGACTTCTTGTCATGAGTTCCCACCCCGGTTCGCGCGTATGGTCTTGTCGATTGGTCTCGTCGCCTGGTCAGGTGGATTGTATTACCTTGACTGCACATGGGCACGCCGGCGCCGGGGCAAGCCCCGGCGCCTGGCGCTTACAGGCCGAATAGGCTGCGCGTATCGCAGAGGAAGCCGGTGCAGCGCGTTCCACAGGGGGCTGATGTTGCATCGGAATGCCTGCGATTGGCACCCTACCGCGGTAGGCGCGCCAGCGGCCAACTATGCGCAGGGCAATGCCTCGAATGCGGGTAGCCGCTCAAGCGCCGCGGTCAGCGCAAC
The DNA here is from genome assembly GCF_016127575.1 of Cupriavidus necator. NCBI lineage: Bacteria > Pseudomonadati > Pseudomonadota > Betaproteobacteria > Burkholderiales > Burkholderiaceae > Cupriavidus > Cupriavidus necator. Next base: position 514,728 of record NZ_CP066019.1, on the reverse strand, counting down.
CAGCGCCGGATGCCGCGCCGGATCGACCGCGCCCGGCATCATGAACTGCGAAAAGGTCCAGGTGACCGCGGCGGTCAGCTCGGCCTGGCCGGTTTCCGCCTCGCCAGCCGGGACCGGACGCGTGGCGAGTTCCGCCTCCAGCAGTGCAAAGGCGCTCTCGCGCTGGGCATCGACACGGTCCAGCCACGGCTGGTGCAGCTTGCCCGCCGGCCGCTGGCTGTGCTCATAGAAGTTCTGCACCACCTTCTCGCTCGCCGCCAGCGCCAGCCCGACGATGCGCAGCGCGGCCTGCCGTGACGCGGTTTGCGCCGGCATCAGGCTGCGGCCCGCCAGTGACTCGGCATAGTCGATGATAAGCGTCGAGTCCATCAGTACGACCCCGTTGTCGCAGACCAGCGAAGGCGCCTTGACCACCGGGTTGATGGCATGGAAGCGCTCGAATTCACGGAAGACGGACACCGACTCATGCGTGAACGGCAACCCGAGCAGGCGCAGCGAGATCGCCGTGCGGCGGACATAAGGGGAATCAAGCATGCCAACCAGTCTCATGGTTTCACTCCGTGGTGGGATGGGTCCGGGACGGATTCCCGCCAATCATCCACCACGCCAGCCGGCCACGCCACCGCCCGGGCGTGTAAACTGCTGGATTTTTCGAATCCGGCGCAATGTTACAAGTGCCCCGGCGCACAGGTTTCAGCGGCCCGACGCTCGTCCGCCTGCTGGCTCGCCTGACTGACGCCGATGCCCCTCCTCCTGCAAGCTCGCTCTCGAGCCAGCTGAGCCAATGGCTTGGCTGGGCGGACGCGATCGCGCTGTCATCGGCGCTGAAGGCCAATGCGCCGGCAACGCCGCCTGCCGCACGTGCTGCCGACAGCACTGAGGCACGCGAATGCGCGCGCGTGCGCGCCGCGCTGGCCGGTGCCATCGTGGAAGACACCACGCTTGCCGGCAAGCGGCGCGGGCCGGGCCGGCCGTCCGCGCTGCCCGACCCCGTGGACGCGCAGGTCGACTACGCGGTCTATCGCCAGCGCTACCTCACGCTGCAACAGACCATGGAGACCGCGATCGGCGACCTGCGCGGGCGCCTGCGCGGCGCGTTGTCCGGCCACGCACCCGGCATGGCCAAGCTGGCCATGGTCGATGCCGTGATGGAGCGCGTGCTGGGCGCGCGCGAACAGAGCCTGCTGGGCGCCGTGCCGACGATGCTGGAGCCGCACTTCCAGCGCCTGCGCCAGGCCGAAGCCGCGGCGCTGGCCGAAGCCCAGGCCGCGGGACAGCCCGCAACGGCCAGGCCCGGTGCATGGCTGGGGGTATTCCGCAAGGATATGCAGAGCGTATTGCTCGCCGAACTCGACATCCGCTGGCAGCCCCTTGAAGGCTTGCTGGCGGCGCTGCAGGACAGCTAACCAGAACATCATGACCCGATACCTTACCCATATTGTCGCTTTCCTGGCGGGCCTGGCCATCGTGTGCTGGATCGCCGCCGGCTATGCAGGCACGAACTTCCTGGCGCTGGCCGTGACGCTGCTGATCGGCGGCTGCTACCTGGCGGGGGCGTTGGAGCTGTACCGCTACCGCCAGGCCACCGCCACGCTGGCGCAGGCCGTCGCCGGATTGTCCGAAGCGCCGGCCAGCCTTGGCAACTGGCTGGAACGGCTGCATCCCAGCCTGCGCGACAGCGCCCGCCTGCGCGTGGAAGGCGAGCGCGTCGGCCTGCCCGGCCCCGCGCTGACACCCTACCTGGTCGGCCTGCTGGTGCTGCTGGGCATGCTGGGCACGTTCCTGGGCATGGTGGCGACCCTGCGCGGCACCGGCATCGCGCTGGAGACCGCCACCGACCTGCAGGCCATCCGCGCCTCGCTGGCCGCACCGGTCAAGGGCCTGGGCTTTGCGTTCGGCACCTCGGTCGCGGGCGTGGCCACGTCCGCGATGCTGGGCCTGTTGTCGGCATTGTGCCGGCGCGAGCGGATCCAGGCCGCGCAGGCGCTGGATGCCCGCATCGCCACCACGCTGCGTCCCTACTCGCGCGGCCACCAGCGTGATGAAGCGGTCCGGCTGCTGCAGCGCCAGGCCGACGTGATGCCGGCACTGGTCGAGCGCATGCAGGCCATGATGACCACGATGGCCGAACAGAACCAGGCCCTGACCGAGCGCCTGGCCGCCAGCCAGGACGCCTTCCACGGCAAGACCGAAGTGGTCTACACGCGCCTGGCGTCTTCGGTCGAGCAATCGCTGAAGGACAGCATCGCCGACAGCGCCCGTGCCGCAAGCGCAGCGATCCAGCCCGCGGTGGACGCGACCATGGCGGGCCTGGCACGCGAAACCTCGGCCTTGCGCGACAACGTGACCCAAGCCGTGCAACAGCACCTGGATGGGGTATCGAGCCGCTTCGAGAGCGCCACCGCGGGCGTTGCGGATACCTGGAACCAGGCGCTGGCCGGGCATCAACGCGCGAGCGAGGCACTGGCAGCGGACCTGCGCACATCCCTCGACGGCTTTGCCCAGACCTTTGAACAACGCTCGGCCGGGCTGCTGGACAATGTCGCCACCCGGCTCGACACGGCAGCCGCCAGCGCTGCCGACGCATGGCGCGAGGCGCTGGCGCGCCAGGAGCGCACCGGCGAGAAGCTCGCCGGCGACAACCGGCAGGCCCTGACGGCCGCCGCAGCCGCGTTCGGCGAGCATGCGGCGACACTGGTGCGCACCGTGGGCGAGTCGCATGCCGGGCTGCAGACGCAGCTGGCCGCGCACGACGCGCAGCGCCTGTCGGCCTGGACCGATACGCTCGGCACCATGACGACTGCCCTGCGCCAGGAGTGGGAACAGCTGAACGCGCATACGGTAAGCCGCCAGGACGAGATCAGCACGACGCTGGCGCAAAGCGTGCGCGACATCTCGGCCCAGACCCAGGCGCATGCCAGCCAGACCCTCGCGGAAATCGACCGCCTTGTGCAAGCCGCTTCGGACGCCCCGAAGGCGGCCGTTGCGCTGCAGGCGGAACTGGCCTCGCGCGACGAACAGCGCTTTGCCACCTGGGCCGATACGCTCGACAGCATGACCGCAGCGCTGCGCCAGGAGTGGGAGCAACTGAACACCCACACGGTAAGCCGCCAGGACGAGATCAGTACAACGCTGGCGCAGAGCGTGCGCGACATCTCGGCCCAGACCCAGGCGCATGCCAGCCAGACCCTCGCGGAAATCGACCGCCTGGTGCAAGCCGCGTCGGACGCGCCGAAGGCGGCCGTCGCGCTGCAGGCGGAACTGGCTGCGCGCGATGCACAGCGCTTCGCCGCCTGGACCGATACGCTCGGCACCATGACAGCCGCGTTGCGCCAGGAATGGGAACAGCTGAACGCGCACACGGTAAGCCGCCAGGACGAGATCAGCACGACGCTGGCGCAGAGCGTGCGCGACATCTCGGCCCAGACCCAGGCGCATGCCAGCCGCACCCTCGCTGAGATCGACCGTCTGGTGCAGGCCGCAACGGATGCCCCAAAGGCGGCCGTTGCGCTGCAGGCCGAGCTGGCTGCGCGCGATGAGCAGCGCTTTGCCGGCTGGACCGATACGCTCGGCACCATCGCCGCCACGCTGCGCCAGCAGTGGGAACAGGCCAGCACGCACGCCGCCACGCGCCAGCAGGAGATCTGCGAGGCGCTGGCGCAGACCGCGCGCGCGATCTCGACCGAGACGCAGGCGCATGCCAGCACCACACTCGCCGAAATCGACCGCCTGGTGCAAGCCGCGGCCGAGGCACCCAAGGCCGCCACCACATTGCAGGCGGAACTGGCATCGCAGGACGCGCAACGCATGGCCGCCTGGACTGACACGCTTGGCACCATGGCCGCATCGCTGCGCCAGGAATGGGAACAGGCCAGCGCGCACACCGTCAGCCGCCAGCAGGAAATCTGCGAGACGCTGGCCGTCACCGCGCGCGACATGGCAGCCCAGGCGCAGGCCCAGGCCACCGGCACCATCGCCGAAGTCGCCCACCTGATGCAGGCCGCATCCGAAGCGCCCAAGGCCGCCGCGGAGGTCATCGCAGAACTGCGCGAGAAGCTCACCGACGGCATGGCGCGCGACAACGCCATGCTGGAAGAGCGCAGCCGCATGCTGGAAACGCTGGGCACGCTGCTCGATGCCGTGAGCCGCGCCTCCACTGAGCAGCGCAGCGCGGTCGACACCCTGGTCGCCACCACGGCGGACCTGCTGGACCGCGTCGGCACGCGCTTTACCGACAAGGTCGAAGCCGAAACCGGCAAGCTCACCGACATCGCCGCGCAGGTCACCGGCAGTGCGGTGGAAGTCGCGAGCCTGGGCGAGGCCTTCGGCGTGGCGGTGCAGCTGTTCAGCGAATCCAACGGCAAGCTGATCGACCACCTGCAGCGCATCGAGGCCGCGCTGGACAAGTCGATGACGCGCAGCGACGAGCAACTGGCCTACTACGTGGCGCAGGCGCGCGAAGTCGTCGACCTGAGCATGCTGTCGCAAAAGCAGATCCTTGAGGACCTGCAGCAGCGCGCCGGCCAGCAAGCGCCCAGCGCAGAGGCGGCATGAGAGAGGACCTTGACGCCGGCGTCGAGCCGACCGTACCGGCCTGGGCCGTCTTCGGCGACCTGATGTCGGTGCTGCTGGGCGCGTTCGTGCTCGTCCTGCTGGGGGTCATCGGCGTGCAGATGGAACTGTCGGCCAGGCTGGAAGCCGAGGTGAAGCAGCGGCAGGAGGAAGCACAGCGCCGCGAGACGCTGGAAAAGGCGCTGGCGGCGCCGCTGGCGGCCGGCCGCGTGACGCTGGTGAACGGCCGCATCGGCATCAGCGGCAACGTGCTGTTTGCGCTCAACTCAGACCAGCTGCAACCTGAAGGCCGCGATCTGCTGAAGAGCCTGGCGCAGCCGTTGTCGGCCTACCTGCGCAGCCGCGACGAGATCCTGATGGTGAGCGGCTTTACCGACGACCAGCAGGTGCGCGAAGGCAACCGCCGCTTTGCCGACAACTGGGAGCTGTCGGCGCAGCGCGCGCTGACCGTGACCCGCACCCTGATCGATGCCGGCATCCCGCCCACCTCGGTGTTCTCGGCCGCCTTCGGTTCGCAGCAGCCGGTGACACCGAATGCCGATGCCGAGGGCCGCGCGAAGAACCGGCGCGTCGAGATCTCGCCGGTGCCGCGTGTGACCGCGGGCACCGTGAAGCCGCATGGCTAGCCTCGACGTGGCAACCGATATCCGCGCGCAACTGGACGCCTGGCAGGCCAGCGGCGCCGATCAGGCCGATCCCGTGCGCTTCCGCCTGATGGAAGCACTGGCCCGCCGCGCCGCCGCACACAGTGGCGCGGTGCGGGGCTTGCTGGATGAGCGCCTGCGTGGCCTGGCCGCCGCGTATGCAGCCATCGTGCAGCGGCACACAGGCCAGGATAGCGATGGTGCCGATGGTGCCGCGCCGTCCGCGCCAACAGCCGGCCCGACAGCCAGCGCGCTTGGCGCACTCGTGCACGACATCACCGCACGCGCCAGGCCCGCCATCGCGATCGCCTCGAACGATGCACGATCGCCCACGCCGGTGCCGGCAACCGCACCCCAGTCCGACGCGCCGCTGGTCGACGCCCTGGCCGACTACTTCCGCGAGACCTGGGCCAGGGTCAGCGTCGAGCAGCACTTCCGCCTGTCGCTGGAACGCGTGCCGGAGAATGCCGGGCCGCTCAATACCGACCATCTCGTGCATCGTTCGCTGTCCCTGATGCGCGAGACGTCGCCGGAATACCTGCGGCATTTCCTGTCCTATGTCGAGGGCATGTCCTGGCTGGAGCAGTTGGGCGCGGCGGCAGCGGCCGAAAAAGAAGCGGCGCGCGCCGCCGCGGCCAAGAAGAGCGTGCGCGGCAAGGCTCGCAAATAGCAGTCCGGCCCGCGCCTCAGCGCAGCCGCACCACCACCTTGCCGAAGGCCCCGCGTTCCAGGTGGTCGAGCGCCGCGGGCAAGTCCCCGAACCCGTACTCGCTCTCGATCACCGGGCGCAGCCCCAACCAGTCCACGGCACGCACCAGGTCCTGCAGCGCGCGCCGGTGCGACACGCCGATCCCCTGCACGGTCACGCGGCCATGCAGCACCGGATAGACGCTGGCGCGCAGCTCATCCCCCTGAAGGTTGCCGATCACCGAGATCCGGCCGCCCTGCGCCAGCGCGGCAAGCGACCGGCCGAAGTTGTCTCCGCCAGCCAGTTCCAGCACATGGTCGGCACCGCGGCCTCCGGTCAGCTCGCGCACGGCAGCCGGCCAGTCAGCGGTGCGGCCGCGATGGACGCCATGCGCCGCGCCCAGCTCCTGCACGCGCGCCAGCTTGTCGTCGCTGCCTGACACCACGATCACGCGCGCCCCCTGTGCGCGGGCGATCTGCACCGCAAACAGGGCCACTCCGCCGGTGCCGATCACCACGACGGTGTCGCCGGGCCGCGTCACCGTCGCTTCAGCCAGGGCTTGCCAGGCCGTCAGGCCGGCGCAGGTCAGCGTGCTGGCCTGCGCGGCGTCCAGCGTGCGCGGGGCCGACACCAGCGAGTCCTCTGCCAATACCACGTACTCCGACAGCATGCCGGGACCCGGCACGCCCAGCGGCATGCTGCGGTGCGGCTGCACGCCATCGAGCCAGCCGGTGAAGAAGGTGCTGATCACGGCGTCGCCAGGGGCAAAGTCGGCTACACCATCGCCACTCGCCACCACCTCGCCGCGCATGTCCGACCCGAGAACCAGCGGCGGCTGCACGGGCATGCCCATGCCGTCCTGGATGATCAGCAGGTCGCGGTAGTTCAAGGCCACGGCATGGACCCGCACCAGCACCTCGCCGGGACCGGGCACGGGAATGGGCGCGTCGACGCGACGCAGGTTGTTGCGGCCGAAAGCGGACAGTTGCCAGCGCTGCATGGAGGAAGTCATGGGGTACTCCGGTCTGTTGAAAACGGTGAACCCACTATACTGATTCCCTGCCAGCGCCATTGGGCAATCGATGTCCTTCTCATGTAGATCTTATGGAACCAATTACCCATGACCGGCTGGCCGGGATCTCCGCCTTCGTTGCCGCCGCGGAGGCCGGCAGCTTTGCCCAGGCCGCGGCGCGCCTTGGGCTGACGCGCTCGGCCATCGGCAAGGCCATCGCCCGGCTTGAGGCTCGCGTCGGCACGCGCCTGTTCGTGCGCACCACGCGCAGCCTGGCGCTGACCGACGATGGTCAGGCCTTCTACGAACGCTGTGCCCAGGCGCTGGAAGACCTGGATGCCGCCCAGCACATGCTGGAAGCCGGGCGCAGGGAAGTGGCCGGCCGCGTCCGCGTGAGTGCCCCGGTAGTGTTCGGCCGCCACCATGTGGCGCCGCTGCTGCTGGAGCTGGCAGACCGTCATCCGCAATTGCGGCTGGAAGGGAATTTCACCGACCGGCTGGCCGACTTCGCCGACGACGGCATCGACCTGGCCATCCGCAGCGGGCGCCTGCCGGACAGCGACATGCTGGTGGCACGTCCGCTGGGCATGCAGGCTATGGTGCTCTGTGCCGCGCCCGGCTACCTGCGCAAGCATGGCACGCCGGCCAGCATTGCCGACCTGGCCTCGCACCGCTGCCTCGTCTACATGCATGGCGGCCAGTCCGTGCCCTGGTCACTGGCCGGGCCCGACGGCAATATCGCGCGGCCTGAGCTGGCTCACCGTCTCGGCTTTGACGATATCGACACCATCGCTGCGGCAGCCATACGAGGCGCGGGCCTGGTCAATGTCCCCTTGTGGCTGGTGCGGGAGCCGCTGGACCGGGGCACGCTGGTGCGCGTGCTGCCGCAAGCCTCGGTGATCCGGACCCCGCTGCACCTGGTGTGGCCGCGCACCCGTTTCCTGCCGCACAAGCTGAGGGTGACGATCGATTTGCTGGTGGAGGCGATTCCCGGGGTGCTGGCGCTGGATTGAAGCCGGCGGCGCAAGCCGCCCGCTATCCCTTCACCGCAAACCCGTACAGCGCTGCGGCGTTGCGCCACCGGAGCGCAGCGGACAAGGCCACTCCGGCCGCTTCGCTGTCACCGGGCGCCCCTTGCCCCGGCCATGCGGCAAGCATCCGGCACTCGTCGACCCGAGCCGGCGCCTCGTGGTTGGTCCATGGCCAGTCGCTGCCCCACAGCAAGCGGTCATCGCCCACGACTTCGCGCCATCTCTGCGCAAGCCCGTGCCAGTCCTGAGGGGATGCAAGTCGGTACGGCGCGCTGATCTTCACCCAGACCTGGCGGCGCGCGCGCACGGCAGAGGCCACGTCAAAGATCGCGTCCGCGGTTCCTGCGGGGCCGGGCCGGCCAAAGTGGTCAAGCACGACCGGCGCGCCGGTATCGCCAAGGGCCGCGTCAAGCTGTGCCAGCACCATGGCGCCATCGCCGTTGCGGGTATGGAGCTCGACATGCCAGCCGAGCCCGGCGATCCTGGAGAACAGCCCGCGCCACGGCACGGTGGCGATGCGCTGCCAGTCCGGATCGCCGTACAGGTTCAGGCGGATGCCCCGCACGCCGGCCGCGTGCAACGTAGCCAGTTCCGCATCCGTTACCTCAGGGCCGACCACCGCGACGCCGCGCAAGCGCCCGGGCATGGCCTGCAGCGCGGCCAGCAGCGCCGCATTGTCGGTGCCGAGAAAGCTGGTCTGCACCACCACCCCATACATGTCCCCCAATCCGGCAAGCCGGGCGTGCCAGTCCTTCAGGTCAGCGGCATAGGGCGGCCGGTAGCGGGCCGATGGCACGGCCGCTCCGGCATCGAAGACGTGGAAGTGGGTATCCACCAGCGGCAAAGCGCGCTTGCTCATCAGTCAGCCCCTCCGTGGCGCGGCTCAGTGGCGCGGGTATATCCGGATATGGCATCCGTATCCGCGTCAGTATTCTAGTCCTCTAGATGACATCGACATCAATTTAGCACGGGTTCGGCATGCCAGACAACGCGCTGCTCCAGACTACAACCACCGCCGCTGGCCTGAGCCGCTACGGCCAGATCGCGGCGGAACTGCAGGCAAATATTGTTTCGGGCGCGTGGACGCCCGGCAGCGCCATCCCTGCGGAAGGCGCGCTGGCCAGGGAGTTCGGCATTGCGCTGGGCACCATCCGGCAGGCCATCGCCGTGCTGGTCCAGCAGGGCCTGCTGGAGCGCGTGCAGGGCAAGGGCACCTTTGTGCGCAAGGGACTGAGCGGGGCCAGCCTGATGCGGTTTTTCCGCTTCGGCGGCGTCGATGGCGCGCCGGCGGTGCCGCGCTCGGAAATCCTGTCGTGCCGCGCCGTGCGCCTGGACAAGGCCATGGCAACCCGCTTCGGGCTGCCGACCGGCGCGCGCGGGCTGGCGATCTCGCGCCGCCGCTGGCTGGAGGACACGCCCCGGCTGCTGGAATCGATCTGGCTGCCGCTGCCGCGCTGCGAAGCCCTGCAGCAACTCCCGCCGGCGCAATGGGGCGACCTGCTCTACCCGCTGCTGGGCAGCGCCTGCGGCATCACGGTCCATCGCGCCGTTGACGAAGTGACCTTCCGCACGCTGGCAGCAGACGAGGCGGCCTTGCTGGACCTGCCGGATGCGCATCCGTGCGCGGTCGTGACCCGGCATGCCTTCGACCTGGGCGGCAACTGCATCGAATACCGGCTGACGCGGGGCGACGCCTTTGCCTTTCGCTATACCGCGGACGTCCGCTGACGGACCGCACCCGAGGAGACAGACCCATGCACGCACGCCACGCGATCGCCGCCACGGTCGCTGCCATGATCGCCACCACCACGCTGGCGCAGGCCGCCGACACCGCCGCGGCCTGGCCGGCACGGCCCATCACGATCGTGGTGACATATCCGCCGGGCGGCGGCGCGGACCTGATGGCACGGCTGATCGCGCCGGGCCTCGGGCGCGAGCTGGGCCAGACCGTCGTCGTCGAGAACCGCCCGGGTGCCGGCGGGCAGATCGGTGCCGCCTATGTCGCCAAGGCGGCACCGGACGGCTACACGATGATGGTCGATGCCTCCTCTTATGCGGTGAATCCCAGCCTCTATCCGCGCCTGCCCTACGATCCGGACAAGGCCTTCCGGCCGGTCGGCGTGCTGGCGCGCTATCCCAACGTGCTGGTGGCCACGGCGGGCTTCCCCGCCAGCAAGGTCAGCGACGTCCTGGCCATGGCCAGGCAAAAGCCAGGCTCGGTCGCCTTTGCGTCCTCGGGCAATGGCTCGGCGCAGCATCTGGCCGGCGTGCTGTTCGAGCAGCGCGCGGGGGTCGATCTACTGCATGTGCCCTACAAGGGCGGCGGCCCCGCCATGACCGATGTCATCGCCGGCCAGGTGCCGCTGTTCTTTGCCAACGTCGCTTCGAGCCTGCAGCACATCAAGGCCGGCAAGCTGAAGCCGCTGGCGGTGACCAGCCATGCCCGCACCCAGGCATTGCCGTCCGTGCCCACCATGCAGGAAGCCGGCGTGGCGAGCTACGAGGTCTATGAATGGAACGCGGCCTTCCTGCCCGCCGCAACGCCGGACCCGATCGCAGCGAAGCTCGCCGACGCCCTGCGGAAAGTCATGACCAGCCCCGAGATCCGGCAACGCGTGGCCGAGCTGGGCGGCGAGGTCGTGGCTGCGCCGCCAGCACAGGCACGGCAATTCATCGACGGGCAGGCCCGGCTATGGGCCAAGGTCATCCGGGACGGCAACATCAAGCCCGAATAGCACCAATTGGCACCGACTCTGCCCCACCACGGCCCAGCTACAGAACTTTGAGGAGAAATACATGACCCCGATAAATCCCCTTCGCCGCCATCTGCTCAAGACCACCGCCGCGCTGGGCGCGTGCGCGCTGGCACCAACACTGGCCCGCGCACAGGCCTGGCCGGCCAAGCCGATCCGGCTGGTGGTGCCGTTCGCGCCGGGCGGCAGCTCGGAGATCGTGGCGCGCTCCACCGCGGCGGAGCTGACCAAGCTGCTAGGCGTGTCAGTCTTCGTCGAGAACAAGCCCGGCGCGGCCGGCAATATCGCCATGGCCGAAGTCGCGCGCGCCGATGACAACCACACGCTGATCCTCGGCCATATCGGCACGCTGGCGGTCAATCCGTTTATCTTCCCGAAGCTGCCCTACGACCCCGTCAAGGACTTCCGCGCGATCTCGCTGCTGTCCAAGGTGCCGAGCCTGTACGTGGTCCACCCCGACGTGCCCGCGAAGAACCTGAAGGAGTTCGTGGCGCTGGCCAAGAGCAAGCCTGGCAAGCTGAACTACGGTTCGGCCGGCAACGGCAGCGCCGGCCACCTGGCCTTTGAATACCTGAAAGCCGCGAGCGGCACCTTCATCACCCATGTGCCGTATCGCGGCAGCGGCCCGCAGATCACTGACCTGTTGTCCGGACGGCTGGATGCGGCCGCGGTCGGCGCGCCGGCGATCATCCAGTTCATCAAGGCCGGCAAGGTGCGCTGCATCGCCACCGGCACGACCCAGCGCATTGCCCAGCTGCCTGACGTGCCTACGGTCGCGGAACAGGGCTATCCCGGCTTCGAAATGACGCAGTGGTACGGACTGCTGGCGCCGGCATCGCTGCCGCAGGCGGCCGCCGACAAGCTGGCGGACGTCACCGCAAAAGCCGTGAAAAGCCCGACCTCGGTCGAGCGCCTGAGCGCGGATGCGGCGATTGTCGTGGGCGGCACGCCGGCCGAGTTCTCGCGCTTTATCGCGCAGGAACAGCAGCGCTGGAAGCCCATCATTGCGCGCGCCGGGATCAAGCCGGATTGAGCGGACAGCCGCTCCCGGCACAGCCTTAGCCGGCGATGCCAGCCCAGCGCAGGTGCTTGTCCCAGTCGGCGTCGCTGATCACGCCGGACACGCCCTGCCGCTGGCCATCGGCGCGATAGAAGTAGGTGCGCGGCATCTCGCCCATCCAGTCCGGATCGACCGCATAGCGCAGCCGCTCCTGCGGCTCGTGCCCGAACACCCACGCGTTGCGCGTGAGCCTGACGCGCTGGAGCAGTTGCTGCACCTGTGGCAGCGCGTCGGGGTTGTCCGTCGCCAGCGTGACGACGCGCAGGTTTGGATGCTGCGCGCGCAGCTTGCCGATGGTGTCGAAGTTGCGCTTGCAATAGACGCAGTCGAGCGACCACACCACCAGCACAAAGGGCTTGCCCTGCTGGCTGGCTGCGAGCTGGGCGGCGCTGGCCGATGCGAACACGGCAACGCGCTCGGCCGGTTGACTGCCGGCATTGGCGGCAGTCATCGCCAGGGTCAGGACTGCAGCGGCGAGCAGCTTGCGGCGGGATGGCATCATGCGCCCTCCTTGCCCAGCGGGAACACCTGGAAGCCCTCGGCATCGGTACGCCACAGCACGTAGGCGCGGCCGGCGTGCTGCAGCAGGTGCGGCTGGTCCGAGTCGCGCTCCGTGCCGGCCAGCTTGCGCGTCTGCCAGGTCTTGCCGCCATCGTGCGACAGCATGGCGGACAGCCGTGTCTGCCGGCCGTCGAACGATTTCCAGGCCACCGCGATCTCGTTGTCGTTCAGCGCGACGATGTCGGCATGCTGCGCACGCGGATCATCCAGCGGGCGCTGTGCCTGCAGCTTGCCGTCCTTCCAGCGCCCCACCGAGACCGTGGGCTTGCCTTCGCGCACGTTGAACCAGATCATGTGCACCGTGCCATCGGGCGCCACCGAAGCGCCGGGGCCGTGGTGCGGACAGGCATCGATGCGCCAGTCGTCGAAGGTGGCGCGCTGCACCGGCGTGGCCTTGCCGTCGGTGCCCAGCAGCGCCAGCGCGTGGTCGCGCGCGTTGGGCGGGAATACATGGCGCCACAGCGCCAGCATCTTGCCGTCGGGCGTGGGCGACAGCGCGATGCGGCAGCATTCGCACGACTGGTCGGCGACCTTGTAGTCGCCCTGGAAGGTCTTGCCGTGATCGGCCGAGACCGCGTAGTAGACCGCGGCGCCGGCGTACGGCTGCTTGCGCGCCTCGGCGGCAACCACGTCGCGCTTGTCGATCCAGCTGACGAAGACGCGCCCGGCATTGTCCACCGCGATGGCGTCGAAGCGGTGGGCGATCTGGTCGCGGTTGGCATGCACCGTCAGCGGTTCGGCGAAGGACTTGCCGCCATCGGTGGAACGCGCAAAGCGGATAAAGCCGGTCCACGGCTTGGGCAGCGGCTGGGTCCAGGTGACGAAGATCTCGCCGTCGCGCCCGGTGGCGACCTTGGGCCGGCTTTCGTGATCGGCGGCGGCCTGCTCCGGCACGCTGTTGACATGCTGCGCCGGCCCGAAGCTGCGGCCGTAATCGGTCGATGCACGTACCGCGACGTAAGGGCCGTCCTTGTAGGCGACCCATAGCTTGCCGTTTCGATCGAACGCGGCGCCGGTGCCCAGCTCGCTCATCTTCGCGGCCTTGGCCTGCGCGCCGTGGCCGCTGTGATCGCCGTGCGTTTGCGCGGTCGCGGCCAGCGCGGCACCGGCCATCATCAGCCCGGCAACGATCAAGCGGAAACCGGGGCGAACGCCTTGCATGGTTGTGGTCAGCCTGTTCACGTGCTCAGAAGGAGAGTTTCGCCTCGGCGTAGAACGTCCGGCCCGGATACGGGTGATAGACGTAGTAGCGCTGGTCGGTGAGGTTGTCGATGCCAAGCCCGAGGCGCACGTTCTTCGCGGGCCGGTACGTCAGCTTGACGTCAAAGGTCAGGAAGCTGCTGGTGCCGCCGAAGGTGTCGGGGTTGACGTCGGAATTGTCGAGCGTATTGTACTGCCGCCCCGAATAGGTCATGGCCAGCGTGCCGGCCCAGGCCGGCGTGATGCGATAGGTGCCCATCAGGTTGGCCCGCCACTTGGGGATGCGGTAGAAGTACTTGCCCACCGAGGCCGGGTTGTTGGCGTTCTCAAGCGTCTTCGAATGGTTGTAGGCCCCGCTGGCCGACAGGTCGAAGCCGCTGACGAACACATCGCGCGCGTCATAGGCCAGCTCGATGCCGCGGGTGCGCACGCGGTCGACGTTCTGAAAGCTGGTGACAGTCGGGAATACCGTGGTGTTGGTCTGGCTGACCAGGGCATCGCGGATATCGTCCTCATACACCGAGACCCGGAAGTACGACGAATCCAGCGTGCGCTCGAAGGTCAGGTCCTTCGAGAACGACCGCTCGGGCTGCAGGTTGGGATCGTTGTTGATCAACGCGGTCCCGGTGATGCGGCCCTGGAACAGCTCGCTGACAGTCGGATAGCGATAGGCCTGGCCCAGCGACAACCGGCCCAGCCAGTCCTGCCCGAATGCCTTCTCCAGCGCCAGCTTGGGCGACCAGTTGGATTCGCTGCGCACCGGGTAGCCGATATCCACGCCGGGCTGGCTGCGGCTGCCGTCATAGGCGCGCCAGTGTTCGTAGCGCACGCCGGGGATCAGCTTCCAGTCCTCGGCAAAGTACCAGGCGTCTTGCGCATACAGCGCCTGGGTCTCGGTCTTGCCGGCAAAGGCGTTGTTGAAGGCGCTGATGGTGGCCGCCTGCCAGTCCGAGGTGTTGTAGGTGGTGTTGCTCAGCCGGTAATTGTCATAGTGGTAGCCGAACGTGACCCAGTGCCCGCCCTGCAGCTGCCGCGGCCGGTAGTCGGCCTTCAGGTCGAGCGTGCGCCAGCCGGTGCCGTCGCCATAGGTCACCGTGCCCGGCCCGCTGCCGACGGTGTTGGCGCTGCGGCTGATGTCCTTGCTGACATCGAACAGCGACGCCACGCCCGAGAAATTCCAGCCGGTCTCATTGCGCGTACGCAGCGACAGGCCATAGAGCCAGCGCGCGTCCTCGCCATTGCTCGGGGCGAAGGCGTTGGCGGGAATCACATAGCGATAACCGCCGATATTCACGGGACCGCTCGACACAACATTGCCATCGGCATCGCGCAGGTAGCTGCCGGTGGCACTGGAGCGGTCCTGCTGCCAGTAGGCCGCGGTGAACTGCGCCTGCAGGGTATTGGTGATGTCGTAGCCGAGCTTGAGCTTGAGCTGGTCCTGCACGGTATGCGTGACGCCCTCGCTGTTCACGCCCATCACCACGCGCTCGCGGCCGGTCTGGTCCTGGTCGAAGTGCGCGCCGGTGACCGGCTTGTCGGCGGAAGTGGCACGGGCCGTGGAACGCGCCGCGGTATAGAAACTCAGCGGCTGGCTCTTGCTGTCCTGCCGGTCCACGCTGACCAGCCACGAGAACGGGCCGACGCGGTCGCCCACATAGGCGTTGGCGTGGACCCCGTTGAAGTTGTCGTGCGTGCCATACAGGCTGAAGCGCTGCGTGAACAGCTGCACGCTGGCATCGCCCTCGAACTTCTCCGGCGTGCGCGTGGTGATCAGCACCGTCGCGCCCAGCGAGTTGCCGGGATACAGCGCCGAATACGGGCCGTACAGCACATCCATGCGCTCGATCTCGGCGCTGTTGACCAGCGACCAGCGCGGCGGGAAGCTGAAGTCCGATCCCAGCAGGTTGGACAGCAGCAGGCCGTCCGCATAGACCAGCCCCCGCGCCGACTGGCGCGAACTGGTGCTGCGCACCGAGATGATCGAATTCATATCGCCGATGAAGCGCTTGCGTACGGCGAGGTTGGGCGCGTACTTGAGGGCGTCTTCCGTGTTCACCACATTGAAGTCGGCCATGCGGCGGCGGCTGATGCCGTAGGCCGGCGAGGGCGTGTTGGGCGGTATGGCCGGCGTCTCGGCGCGCTCCGACTTGGCCGAGACCACCACCTCCTGCAGCGGCTCGGGCGCGTCCACCACCTGGGCGGCGGCGACGGCGGGGCCCATCAGCACCGCCGAAACGGCCAGTGCAATGCGATTCTTCTTCACTGGAAAACCTTGTTGTCGTCTTTTTCGACTCACTCCACCTGAGCGCAGCATACGGCGCCTCTCCCCGAGAGCGAGCGCTGACATTTTATGGGGCACGGGGGCGCAGGCCGATGCGACATAGCGACGCGGGCGGCAGGCTGCCTAAGCGTTAACCCGCATATCCAACGTCGAGCCTTGTCACTACATTGCCCGGATTGGCGTCAAGCCAATGTGATGCAGGGAGAGACTGTCGCGGTGCCCGCCGCGGACAGCGCCGAAGGAGCAACCGCCCCGGAAACTCTCAGGCAAAAGGACCGGCATCACCAGTCAGTGCACTCTGAAGAATGCCGGACGCTATCGTCCGCCGGCATACCGAAGGAGCAAGCGCGCCCCGCCCTCGCGGCCGGGTGGCGTGAATCTCTCAGGTCCAGAACAGAGGGGGCGTCCGCCACGCATATTGCGTCCGGGCTCCCACCATCGACGTTCCTGGAACCTGCAGATCATGAAATCAATCGCTGTCATCGGCGGTGGCATCACGGGTGTCACCACGGCCTACGCGCTGGCCCGGCGCGGATTCTCCGTCACGCTGTTCGAACGGCACCGCTATGCCGCCATGGAGACCTCGTTCGCCAACGGCGGCCAGTTGTCGGCCTCCAACGCCGAGGTCTGGACCCACTGGTCGACCCTCGTCAAGGGCATGAAATGGATGCTGCGCAACGACGCCCCGTTGTTGGTCAATCCCCGGCCCAGCTGGCACAAGCTGTCCTGGTTCGCCGAGTTCATCGCCGCGATCCCCCACTACCGCCGCAACACCATCGAGACCGCGCGCCTGGCCATCGCGGCGCGTGAGCACCTGTTCGCCTGGGCGGCGCAGGAAGGCATCGATTTCGACCTGAAGAAGGAAGGCATCCTCCATATCTACCGCGACAAGACCGGCTTCGAGCATGCCGGCCGGGTCTCGGCACTGCTGGCGCAGGGCGGGCTGGAACGGCGCGCCGTGACGCCCGAGGAGATGCGCGCGATCGAGCCGACGCTGGCCGGCTCGTACTACGGCGGCTACTTCACCGAGAGCGATTCCACCGGCGACATCCACAAGTTCACCAGCGGCCTGGCCGCAGCCATCGATCGGCTGGGCGTGCGCTGCCTGTACGGCCAGGACGTGCGGGCGGTGAAGACCGACGGCAGGCGCGCCACCGTGACCGTGCAGGACGGCGCCGACACGGCCACCTCCACCTTCGACGGCGCCGTGATCTGCGCCGGCACCGCCAGCCGCGCACTGGCCGCCGGGCTGGGCGACCGCGTCAACATCTATCCGGTCAAGGGCTATTCGATCACGGTCAACCTGACCGATGAGGCCAGCCGCGCCGCCGCACCGGTGGTCAGCCTGCTCGACGACGAAACCAAGCTGGTCACCAGCCGCCTGGGCGACGACCGCTTCCGCGTGGCCGGCACCGCCGAGTTCAACGGCTACAACCGCGATATCCGCGCCGACCGCATCCGCCCGCTGGTGGAATGGGTGCAGCAGTGCTTCCCCGGCGTCAGCACGCGCAGCGTGGTGCCTTGGGCCGGGCTGCGGCCGATGATGCCGGATATGCTGCCGCGCGTGGGGCGCGGGCGTGCGGCCTGCATCTTCTACAACACCGGGCATGGGCACCTGGGGTGGACTTTGTCGGCGGTGACGGCGGATATGGTGGCAGGGGTTGTCGACCAGCATGTCGGCGCGAAGGTGGCAGTCGCGGCGGGTGCGCCGATGGCATTGGCCAAGGCTTGAGTTCGCGGGTGTTTTCTCCCCTCTCCCATTTGTAAGATAGGGCCACCGTGCTCGAACAGCGCCGCGCCATGATGGAATCATGGCGCGGCGCATGTATACGCTTGAAAAATAGTGGATTTGTGCCCTATTTTCGCCCGGATGAATACCCAAGCCATCCACCAATTAATGAGGCTGCGACCATAGACACGAACCAGCCAACAAAGAACAGATTCGCTGCATGCTGATTCGTGTCGAACAAACTTCCTGTCCCGCGCAAAACTACAACGCCGAAGAGATATAACCCGCCCCAAGCAGCAAGCGTAGCCAGGACAGCACCAGTCATAGCGCCGATGACTGCTCTCAGTATCTTCATTTTACGGGGAAGAAAAGAATTGTTTTCGAGTTGCGAAAATCTGACCAAATACCCGGAACCACAATATTCAAACTTACTCTTAGACCAGTACCAAAGCCTGTGAGCTTTTCTCCATTCCATAAATCGATATGGCCTCCGCTAGCATTCCCTGCCACCTCTCCGTCACGCGTCCAATAGCCATCGAACATTATTATTCCGGTTCGCCCCTTTACCTTGCCCACCCAGTCCCGCCCTGTAATATTCTCCGCCTTCCCTAGGCCGGCAAAAGGTTGCAACTTCAACCATTCCCCGAGTTCGTTTGCTCGCGTGGCAGTGACCTTCCCGTCTGCGGGAAGAATAATACGCCCGATACTCGGCTGCCCCGACAGCGGCTTCACAAGCTTCGATGAAAAGGACTTCATCTCGATGCCGACTCGATGAAGAGTAACACTCATACGGATCGCGCACTGATCGGAATAGGCCGGATTGTCGTATGGATTACCCGACGGATAATTTTCCCAGAGTTCCTGAAACGTTACCACCTTAAGCTGCACTTCCTTAATGGAGTTCGGTGTCGCGTTTGTTGTCACGATCGTTTTCTTATTGGGCATACCTCATACCTCTATCTGTTTTGCTAGAGCGTCATCGCCCCAATAAATTGCGTACTCGTTGAGGTTCTTTGTATATATGCGGGGTAACTTGCGGCTTTCGTCTATACACCCGGAGAATGCCCGCCCGTCGGGCGTCGCGATGAAGTAGGGGTAGCCTTCCAAGGGTGTATTACCCGCTCGGACTCGGACTTGCTCGTCGTAGTCACCTGTCGCGGGCGAAGTCAGGTTCGAAGAGGCCAAGGACGCGGACGATGGCGGCGGCGGCGCATTGCGGCCTCCCCGGTTCACCTCAATAATGAAATCCATCCGCGAGTGGATGACAACCGGGTGAGTCGGGCACTTGCAATTGACTCGCGCACCAGTCACCAACATCTGTTTGCCATCTACATCGACGGCCGGATAACAGTCATTCATCACCGGCCCGCCCACCTTGCAGGCGGGGCAGGTTGCATGGTCGCCTTCGACACCGACTATCAGGTCATGATGGAATATGCTGCGGCCCGTGGCGAAGAGTATGCCGCCCGAGCTTGTCTTGTCTCCGTTCCGGAGTGCGTAGCGAATATCCGGCATGACGGCCTCTTAGGCACGCACGGAATAGTAGGCGGGATCGAGCAGGCCAAGGATAGACTTGTCTGCCGATTCGTGGAATTCCAGCGCCGTCACGGGACTGAACACAATGGTGTCCCCATTGCTCAGGGGGCTGCCGATGAGGGCCACCGGCACGCCTGCTGACTCGCACGCCTTGCCTGCGCCCGCCATAATCACCGCCGTACTGCCATCCTGGCAGGTCGCCACGTCGCCAACCCGGACGATGGGACGGCCATCGTAGCTTTGATTGCCGGAACCCTTCACGACTTCACCGCCGTTGGCGGTCTTCGCACCTTCGAATGCTGCAACGTAAATCTTCTTGGTTTTCCTGTCTTGCATCATTGATCCTCGGTTAGAAACGGCTGGTTTGCCGAATACCATTGAGCCGAAATCGGCAGTGGGGATCAATCAGACATGGCCTAAATTTGGGGATGATTTTTCAAAGGCTTTGCATGACGGCCGGGCGGTTTGAAGCCTATTGTTCGCGGGACGACCGCGACCGGCCTCCTGGCTGTGGGGCGCTCGGTGCGGCAGCCGCACGCTCGGCCTGCGCCCGCACTACCAGCTCCCCGATCGCCTGCGCGAGCCGCGTGTGGGCTCCCAGCCCCATCTTGTAGGCCGCATTGCGTGAGGGATACCCTCTCCCCGGCCCCTCTCCCGCAAGCGCGAGAGAGGAGAAACTCCTTGGACGGCTTTCACCTCATCCGGGTCCGCGCCCCAAACTCCCCACAATCCCCTTGCGGAAGGTCAGCACACATACGATGAAGATGATGCCCGTCACCATCGACACCGATTCACCGAGCCCGTTGAACCAGTCGATGTCCGTCACCGCCGCAAGGTAGCTGCCCAGTTCGCCCAGCTTGTTCTCCAGCGCGATCACAACAAACGCGCCGACGATCGGGCCGGTGAGTGTGCCGAGCCCCCCCAGCAGGGTCATCAGGATCACCATGCCGGACATCGACCAGTGCACGTCGGTCAGCGTCTCGAAGCCCAGCACCAGCGCCTTGATCGAGCCGGCCAGCCCCGACAGCGCCGCCGACAGCACGAAGGCCGTGAGCTTGAAGCGGTCGACGTCATAGCCCAGCGACACCGCGCGCGGCTCGTTCTCCTTGATCGCCTTCAGGATCTGGCCGAACGGCGAATGCACCGTGCGCACGATCAGCGCAAAGGCGGCCACGATGATCGCCAGCGCGACGTAGTACAGCGTCAGGTCGTCCGACAGCGGCAGCACACCGAACAGCTTGCCGCGCGGGATGCCCTGCAGGCCGTCCTCGCCACCGGTGAACGGCGCCTGCAGGCAGATAAAGAACAGCATCTGCGCCAGCGCCAGCGTGATCATCGAGAAGTAGATGCCCTGCCGGCGGATGGCCAGCGAGCCCACCACGTAGCCGATCAGCGCGCCCGCACCGGTGCCCAGGATCAGGCCGATTTCCGGGGTCACGCCCCAGACCTTCATGGCATGGCCGGCCGCGTAGCCAGCGCCGCCGAAGAAGGCCGCATGGCCGAACGACAGCAGCCCGGTATAACCGATCAGCAGGTTGAAGGCGCACGCAAACAGCGCAAAGCACATCACCTTGAGCACGAACACCGGATACGCACCGGCCAGCGGCGCGGCCAGCAGGCACGCCAGCACCACGCCGTACATCACCTGCTTTGGCAGGCGCCCCGCCGCCTGCTGCTGCCGCATGCCGATTGCGGCGATAGATTGTCCGCTCATCACTTCTCCTTTCCGAACAGCCCTGCCGGGCGCAACAACAGCACCACCACCATGATGACGAAGACAACGGTGGAAGATGCTTCCGGGTACAACACCTTGGCCAGCCCCTCGATCACGCCCAGCCCCAGGCCGGTCAGGATCGCGCCCATGATCGAGCCCATGCCGCCGATCACCACCACCGCGAACACGACGATGATCAGGTTCTGCCCCATCAGCGGCGATACCTGCATGACGGGCGCCGCCAGCACCCCGGCAAACGCGGCCAGCGCCACGCCGAAGCCATAGGTCAGCGTCACCATCCGCGGCACGTTGACGCCGAACGCCTCGACCACCTTGGCGTTCTCGGTGCCGGCGCGCAGGTAGGCGCCCAGCCTGGTCTTCTCGATCACGTACCACGTCGACAGGCAGACCGCCAGCGATGCCCCGACCACCCACACGCGGTAGTTGGGCAAGCGCATGAAGCCGAGGTCGGAGGCGCCCTGCAGCGCCTCGGGCGGTGCATAGGGCAGCCCGGACACGCCATAGACCGAGCGGAAGATGCCTTCGATCACCAGCGTGATGCCTAGCGTCAGCAGCAGGCCGTAGATATGGTCGAGCTTGTAGATCCAGCGCAGCATGGTCTTCTCGATCCCCACGCCCAGCGCGGCAACCACCAGCGGCGACAACAGCAGCATCACCCAGTAGCTGAGGCCGGCATAGGCCATGCCGGCCCACGCCAGCACCGCACCCAGCATGAAGAGCGCGCCGTGCGCAAAGTTGATGACATTCAGCAGCCCGAAGATGACCGCCAGCCCCAGGCTCAGCATGGCGTAGAAGGCGCCGTTGACGAGCCCGAGCAACAACTGCGACAGCAGCGCCGGGAGCGGGATTTCAAACAGATTCATGAGTCGCTCCTTATACGCCCAGCAGTTCATGCAGCACCGGCATCCTGGCCTCCAGCTCATTGGCCGCGAAGCGCTCGACGATGCTGCCGTGCTCCATCACGTAGAAGCGGTCCGCCAGCGGCGCGGCAAAGCGGAAGTTCTGCTCCACCATCACCACCGTGTACCCCTTCTGCTTGAGCATCAGGATCATGCGCGCAAGCGCCTGCACGATCACCGGTGCCAACCCTTCCGAGATTTCATCGAGCAGCAGCAGGTTGGCGCCGGTGCGCAGGATGCGCCCGACCGCCAGCATCTGCTGCTCGCCGCCGGAAAGACGCGTGCCCTGGCTCTGGCGGCGCTCCTTCAGGTTCGGGAACATCTCGTAGATATCGGTTTCGCTCATGCCCTTGCTGGTGTCGGCGCCCTTCAGCACCGGCGGCAGCATCAGGTTCTCTTCGCATGAGAGGCTGGAGAAGATCGCCCGCTCTTCGGGGCAATAGCCAATGCCGTAGTGCGCGATCTTGTGCGTGGGCAGGCTGATGGTCTCGTGGCCATTGACCTTGATCGAGCCCTTGCGCGCGCCGGTCAGTCCCATGATCGCGCGCAGCGTGGTGGTGCGGCCAGCGCCGTTGCGGCCCAGCAGCGTGACCACTTCGCCGCGGTTCACGGTCAAATCCACGCCGTGAAGGATGTGCGATTCGCCGTACCAGGCGTGCAGGTCCTTGATCTCGAGCGCGGGTGTGTTGGCGGGTGTGTTCAATGAAGTCATATCGTTCCCCGGCCCTCTCAGTGCGCGCCCTGCAGTTCCGCGTCGACGGTGCCCATGTAGGCCTCCATCACGCGCGGATCCCTGGACACTTCGGCATACGGGCCTTCGGCCAGGATCGCGCCACGCTGCAGCACGGTGATCTTGTCAGCGATCGACGAGACCACGCTCATGTTGTGTTCCACCATCAGGATGGTGCGGCCCGCCGAGACCTTCCTGATCAGCTGCGTGACGCGGTCCACGTCTTCGTGGCCCATGCCCTGCGTGGGCTCGTCGAGCAGCATCAGCTCGGGCTCCATCGCCAGCGTGGTGGCGATCTCCAGCGCGCGCTTGCGGCCGTACGGCAGGTTCACCGTCAGCGTCTGCGCGAACTCGGTCAGGCCGACCTGCTCTAGCAGCTCCATGGCGCGGTCATTGAGCACGTCCAGCGAGCGCTCGCTGCGCCAGAACTGGTACGCCGTGCCGAGCTGGCGCTGCAGCCCGATGCGCACGTTCTCCATCACCGTCAGGTGCGGGAATACCGCCGATATCTGGAACGAACGGATCACGCCGCGCCGCGCGATCTGCGCGGGCTTTTCACGGGTGATGTCGATGCCGTTGAAAAGGATGGTGCCGGTGGTCGGCTCCAGGAACTTGGTGAGCAGGTTGAAGCAGGTCGTCTTGCCGGCGCCGTTGGGCCCGATCAAGGCATGGATCGACCCGCGGCGTACCCGCAGGTTGACGTCGCTCACCGCGGTAAAGCCGCGGAAGGCCTTGCCGAGGTTGCGGGTCTCTAGTATCAGGTCTTGGTGCATGGCGGTGACTCCGTGGCGCTGCCGTGTCTGTGGGGATGACGCGGCATGCTCAGCCCGCCACGGGCAGCGCAGCGACCGCGTAGGCGTGGCGCAGCGTGCGCCCCAGCACCGGGTCTTCCAGCTCGATCTCGAAGCGCTCGGCCGGGCGGATGCCGCCGATCGCGGGCAGCGTGCCGCACAGCATCGCCGAGCCTTCGCCAAAGTCGCCGCCATGGCCGCTGAAGTGCTGCAGCAGGTCCGCCGGGGAGCGCATGGCGGTCACCGGACCTTCCTGGTACAGCACGCGCTCGCCGTCGATGGTGGCGTAGGAGCGCAGCATCAGCTGGTCCCAGTGGCCTTCCACCTCAGAAAGGCGCCACAAGGCCGACGCACAGGGCTTCTCGCACATCTGCTTGGACACGGTGATGCCGTAGGTCTCGGCTTCGCGGTCGGTATGGTCCGAGGCAATGCCCACCAGGATTTCATCGCCGTCCCGGACCAGCAGGAACTCGGCTTCCCCGCTGCTGGCCTCGCCACTGACCTGGATCTCCGGGGCCGGCCCCAGGCGTTGCGCAGCGACGCGATAGAACACCGGCGTATAGGGCGGGCGCTTCACGCCCAACTCCTCCAGTTCGCGGATATGGGCTTCCATGGCTTCGACGTCGCGCCCGGTCCATCCCGCCACGATGAGCTGATGGATGGTGACGGTGCGCTGCGACTTGCCCTGGCAGCTGTCGAGTTCAAAGGTAAGGGTCTGCATGATCGGTTGCTCTCTGCAACGGGGTGGAGTGCCGGCTGGAATGCCGGCCTCGATGAGGGATGTGGGCTTACTTCCTGACCAGCGGGCAAGTGCTTGCGCTGAGCGGGCGGAACGCTTCGCTCGCGGGAATCACGCTCTTGATCTTGTAGTAGTCCCAAGGACGCTTGGACTCCTGCGGCCGCTTCACTTCGACCAGGTACATGTCGTGCACCATCAGGCCGTCGGCGCGGATCGTGCCGTTCTTCGCAAAGAAGTCATTGACCGGGGTCTCGCGCATGCGGGCCAGCACGGCATCGCTGTCGTCGGTTCGCGCGGCCTGGATCGCCTTCAGGTAATGCGTGGTCGACGAATACACGCCGGCATGCACCAGGGTCGGCATGCGCCCGGTCTTGTCGAAGAAGCGTTGCGACCAGGCGCGCGTGGCGTCGTCGCGATCCCAGTAGAACGATGTGGTCAGCGTCATGCCCTGCGCGGCTTGCAGCCCCAGGCTGTGGATATCGCTGATAAACATGTGAAGCCCGGCCAGCTTCTGCTTGCCCGCGGTGTTGATGCCGAAATCCGCGGCGGTCTTGATCGCATTGACCGTGTCGGCGCCAGCGTTGGCCAGGCCGATCACCTTCGCACCCGAGGACTGTCCCTGCAGCAGGTAGGACGACAGGTCGGCGGAGTTGATCGGATGCCTGGCCTTGCCCTTCAGGGTACCGCCGACACTGGACAGCGCCTCGGTGCCGTCCTTCTCCAGCGACGCGCCCAGGGCGTAGTCGACCGTCAGGAAGTACCAGCTGTGGTCGCCGCGCCGGGCCAGCGCCTTGACCGTGTTGGCGGCAAAGGCGTAGGTGTCGTACGAATACTGGATGGTGTAGGGCGAGCAGTCTTCATTGCTCAGGCGCGTGGTGCCGGCACCGCTGGCGATGACGATCTTGTGCTTGAGCTTGCCCAGGTTGGATACCGCCAGCGCGACCGAGGACGGCAGGGCGTCCTGGATCACGTCGACCTTCTGGTTGTCGAACCAGCCGCGCGCCAGCGTGGCGGCGACGTCGGTCTTGTTCTGGTGGTCGGCGCTGACCACCTGGATGGGGGCGCCCAGCACCTTGCCGCCGAAATCGTCCACGGCCATCTGCGCGGCCACCACCGAGCCCTTGCCTCCGATATCGGAAAAGATCGACGACATGTCGGTCAGCACACCGATCTTGACCACGCCGTCGCTGATGGGGGCCGGGTCGGCTGCGGAAGCAGTCGCCGCGAACAGGGTGGCGCAGGCCAGTACGGCGGCGCCGGTACGGATATCAGGCATTGTTGTCTCCACTGTAGTTATGGGTACTTCTGTACTGCTGCGGGGGCTCAACCCCGCTCGTGCCGTAATGCCCCCTCGATGCCCATGCCGATGGCCAGCAGCCTGCGGTCGGACAGGTGGCGCCCGAACAGCATCAGCCCCACCGGTGCGTCGCCCGGGCGATGGCACGGGACCGACAGCGCGCACAGGTCGAGCATGTTGGCGATGGCCGGGTTGCGCAGCAGCAGCCGGTTGGTGCTGAAGAAGGCTTCGTCGTCGTCCAGGTCCGCGATGCGCGGCGCCACGACCGGCACGGTGGGCAGGACCACGGCATCGAATCCCGCCAGCTCGGCATCGGCCTGCCGGCACAGCTCGCCCCGGCGCTGCAGCATGCGCAGGTAGTCGGCGGCACGCTGCCCGTCAGCCAGCCGGATGCGCGACAGCACGCGCGGGTCATATCGATCGGCCTGCTCAGCCAGCAGGCTGCCGTGCCAGGCACTGGCTTCCGCTGCGACCAGGCCGCCGTTCGCGCCGATGCCGGCCAGCTGGTCCCAGCTGTCGAAGCTCACGTCCTGCAGCAGCGCGCCCGCCGCGGACAGCCGGCGCAGCGTGCGGCTGAAGACCTCGGCCACCTCGTCCGACATGCCTTCCAGCACCAGGCCGGTGGGCACCGCCAGGCGCAGCCCTGCCAGCGGCGCCGGCCCCGCGGGCGGCACCTCGCCCGCCATCACGGCATCAACTGCGGCGCAGCACGCCACAGTGTTGGCCAGGCAGCCCACCGAGTCATAGCTGGGCGACAACGGCACCGTGCCCTGCAGCGGCACGCGCCGCGCCGTGGGCTTGAAGCCGGCGATGCCGCACAACGCGGCCGGGATCCGGCACGAACCGCCGGTGTCGGAGCCGATCGCGGCCAGGGCCATGCCGTCGGTCACCGACACCGCAGCCCCCGACGACGAGCCACCGGGAATGCGGCCCGCCTGCCGGTCGTAGGGATTGCGTGGCGTGCCGTAGTGCGGATTGATGCCGACGCCCGAGTAGGCGAACTCGGTCATATTGGTACGCCCGACAAACACCGCCCCCGCCGCACGCAAGCGCGCAATGACCGGCGCGTCGGCACTGGCCGCACGCTCCGGCAGCACACGTGCGCCGGCGCGAGTCACGTCGCCCTGCACGTCGAACAGGTCCTTCACGGACACCGGCACGCCCGCCAGCGGGCCGGCCACGCCCTGCTCGCGCAGCATGTCGCTGGCCTGGGCCTGCTTGCGCGCCGCCATGCTCACGCCATGCGGGAATACGCGCGCGCCCTCGCCGCCTGGATTGCAGATACGTTCGACGCATGACGCCAGCAGGGACAGCGCGTTGGCGCTGCCCGCGGCAAGCTGGCGCTGCGCGGTTGCGATAGTCGCTTCCATGATCAGGCCGGGTCGTAGTAGTGGATCTCCAGCAGCATGCAGCCGCCGTCTGACTTGAACGGGCCATGGAAGGCGCCGGGCGGGCGGCAGGCGTAGGTGTTGGGGACGAAGGCCTCGCCGCCCTTGCCATTGGCGTCGTTGCCGACGGTCAGGTCGCCGCTGAGCAGGTAGACCTCTTCCCAGTACTCATGCACGAAGGGCGAGGTGGTGAACACGCCGGGCTGGAAACGCAGCAGGCGCGTACGGCTGCCGCTGCGGCCGTTCTCGTCCAGCGAGCCGGACAGGATCTTCTGCTGGATACCCGACGGATAGCCGTGGGGGACCTCCCAGCCGGACTCCAGGTCCAGGGTGTGGAACTCGTCGTGAAGTTTGGTGATTGCCATGTCGATCTCCGTGTTCGATGCGGGAATTGGGAAAGGTGCGGAAAGTCAGGCGGCCTGCGGCAGCTTGGCCAGTTCGCTTTCAAGGGAATAGCTGCCGAGCATGTTGTCGACCAGGCCGGATGCGTTCTGCCAGTCGTAGGTGCGATAGGCATGCCCCTTGGTGACAAAGGTGGCGCCGGCATAGAACATCTCGTACTGGTTGTGGCGCGACGCAAACTCGGAGCCGACCGCGTCCCAGGCGAGCTTGAAGAACTTGACGCGCTCTTCCGGGCTGCACACCGGCGACTTCTGCGTCTTGGCGATGATCCCGGCGAGCGACGGATTGGCGAAATCCTCGATGCTCGACGGCAGCATGATCATGCCGCCGCCGGCCAGCTCGCGCAGCGTGGCCAGCACCTTGCCGTAGAGCTGCTGGGTCACCACCTGCGAGCCGTACAGCATGCTGCGGTCCGGCACGAAGTAGCCATGCTTGCCGACCTGGCCCTTGGCCTCCATGCCGTAGACCCAGGCCTCGACCATGCCTGCTTCGGCGGCGAGCTGGCCCAGCATTTCCCTGACCTGCGGGAAGCTGTTGGTGCCGTTGATCTCGGTGATGCGGTGCGCCAGGCCCACCAGGAAACGCAGCTTCACCATCAGCCGCACCTGGCACTGGTAGTTCTGGTAGACGTGCGCCGGCGTGGCGTGGAATTGCCTGGCGCACAAGCCCACGTCGCCCGCGACGAAGATGCGCTCCCACGGCACCTTGACGTCGTCGAAATAGAGCACCGCGTCGTTCTCGTCAAAGCGGCTGGCCAGCGGGTTGTCGAACACCGAGGTGGCATTGGCTTCATACGACTTGCGCGACATCACCTTCAGGCCCTTGGTGTTCATCGGCACCGCGAAGGACAGCGCATACATCTCGTCGCCCTCGCGCAGCGGCTGGATGCAGCTGCAGAAGACCTCGTTGGCCATGATGCCGCTGGTCGCCAGCATCTTGGCGCCGCGCACGGTGATGCCCTCCGCGTCCTGGTCGACGATGCCCACCGCCAGGTACTTGTCTTCCTGCTCGTGCGCGGACTTGGACTGGTTGGCCTGCGGGTTGACGATCACATAGGTGAGGAACAGGTCGTTGTCGCGGGCATAGCGGTAGTAGTCGCGCAGCGCGCCGGCACGTGCCGGATCGGCCTGCTCGAAGACATCGATGCCCATGTACATGCCCGAGATGCAGGAAGCCACGTGGTCGGGCGAGCGGCCCATGAAGCCGTAGTGCAGTTCGGTCCAGGCTTCCAGCATCTGGCGGCGTTCGACCAGTTCGTTGTAGCTGGCCGGCAGCTCCCAGATCCGGCTGACGCGCCGGTCGGTGCCCGCCGGCTGGAAGGTCATCTTGTCGATATTGCCCGGCTGCGCCTGGAAGTCGTAGAGGTTGGCGTAGCTGCGGATCGAATTGCGGAAGGCCGGGTGGCTGGTGACATCTGTCACCCGCTTGCCGTCCAGGTACACCTCGCGGCCATCGCGCAGCATGGCGATGTGCTGGTTACCGGTCTTGATCATGTCGTTCTCCTGTGCTGACTGTCTGTTCTTGTGGATTCAGGCGGCGGCCGGGCTGTCTTCCAGTGCCCGGTACTTGCCGCCAAAGAAGATGAGTGGCCGGCCGTCCTGGCGGGCCTGGTGACGGACCACCCGCCCGATAAAGATCACGTGGTCGCCGCCGTCGTGCATGGCATAGGGCTCGCACTCGAAGGTGGCCAGCGCGTCCGGCAGCAGCACGTGGCTGTCCTCGTTGCGCTTGCTGAAACCGATGCCTTCCCACTTGCCGGAATTGGCCCTGGCGAAGCGGTTCGAGATATCCTGCTGCGCCTCGCCCAGCACGTTGACGGCATAGCGCCGCGCGCTGCGCAGGTCGCCAAGGCTCAGGCAGCGGCGGTCCACCGAGAACAGCACCAGCGGCGGATCCAGCGATACCGAGTTGAACGACGCCACCGTGATGCCGACCGGCAGCCCTTCTTCGCGCGGCGCGGTAATCACGGCGACGCCTGTTGCAAACATCGCCAACGCATTTCTGAAGCGGCGCTGCGCCTCGGCGTCCACATTGACGCCCTGACCGACAGATGACTCAGCCATCACGACTCCTACGCAAGTGTTGTCACCAAACCTGTTATTTTGTTTATTTACCTTTGTAACTTAGGTTTTATTGAATGCTATAAAACAACGGCATTCAAGTTGGTGGAAACCCTAGAGTGCGGAGCCGGACAGCTCCCGAGGCGACTCAATGAAATCCGGAAACCGTTGCTGGACAAGTTTTTCCGGCTAGCGGACAGGTGGCGCCACGCGGCCTGAACTGCAGCTGTCCGCGCGTCAAGCAACCCTACCGGCAGCATGGCGCTGCCGCGAACGGCCGCTACCCGGTGCTAGACTCGGCCCCACTTTCCTTGACCAGCGGGTACGCTTTGCCCACGGTCGTCCCCACATCCGCCTCCAGGAATGAGCGCCATGCAATCCGAGCCGAACACCCTTCCGATCTACATGGACTACAGCGCGACGACACCGGTCGACACCCGGGTCGTCGAGAAGATGGTTCCCTACCTGCACCAGCAGTTCGGCAACCCCGCATCGCGCAGCCACTACTACGGCTGGCAGGCGGAAGAGGCGGTCGAGACCGCACGCGCGCATGTGGCGGCGCTGCTGAATGCGGACCCGCGCGAGATCATCTGGACCTCCGGCGCGACCGAGGGCAACAACCTGGCGATCAAGGGCGCGGCGCATTTCTATCGCGGCAAGGGCAACCACATCATCACGGTCAAGACCGAGCACAAGGCGGTGCTCGATACCTGCCGCGAACTGGAGCGGCAGGGCTTTGAGGTGACCTATCTCGACGTCGGCACCGACGGCCTGGTCGACCTTGACGCGCTGCGCGCGGCCATGCGGCCGGACACCATCCTGGTTTCGGTGATGATGGTCAACAATGAGATCGGCGTGATCCAGCCAGTTGCGCAGATCGGCGAGCTATGCCGCGCGACGGGGGTGGTGTTCCATTGCGATGCGGTGCAGGCCGCCGGCAAGATCGCCATCGACCTGGATACCCTGAAGATCGACCTGCTCACCGTGACGGCGCACAAGGTCTATGGCCCGAAAGGCATCGGCGCGCTCTACGTGCGGCGCAAGCCGCGCATCCGCATCGAGGCGCAGATCCACGGCGGCGGGCATGAGCGCGGCATGCGCTCAGGCACCCTGCCAACGCACCAGATCGTGGGCATGGGCGAAGCCTTCAGGCTGGCAAAGCTGGAACTTGCGGAGGAAGCGCGCCGCGTGGGCGCGTTGCGCGACCGGTTGCTGGCGGGGCTGTCGCGGCTGGACGAGGTCTACGTCAACGGCAGCCTGGCGCACCGTATCCCGCACAACCTGAACATCAGCTTCAACTATGTCGAAGGCGAATCGCTGATCATGGGCATCAAGGACGTGGCGGTGTCGTCGGGCTCGGCCTGCACCTCGGCTTCACTGGAGCCCTCGTTCGTGCTGCGGGCGCTGGGCCGCAGCGACGAGCTGGCACATAGCTCGATCCGCTTTACGCTTGGGCGCTACACCACCGAGGCAGAGGTGGACGAGGTCATCCGGCAGGTCAGCGAGACCGTTACCCGCCTGCGTGAACTGAGCCCGCTATGGGAGATGCACCAGGAGGGCATCGATGTCGGCACGGTGCAGTGGGCCGCGCACTAGCCTTTCTGCCGGCGCGCCTGCAGGTGTTCGAGATCCAGCGCGGCGCGATCGCCGTTGGCGACCAGCCGGTCGACCACCGAACACAGCACCTTGAATTCGGTGCGGGAAACGCCGTCGAACAATACGTCGTTGATCTGCTGCTGCACCGGCAGCAGTTCATTGAGCAGACGCGTCCCGGCGGCGGTGATGGTCAGACGCATCTTGCGCTTGTCTTCGGGATGGGCCTTCTTGTCGATCAGCCCCAGCTTCTTGAGCTTGCCGGTCTCGATGGTGATGAACGGGCCGCTCAGGTGCAGATGGTCGGCGAGCTGGTTGACCGTCACCTCGCCTTGCTGCGACAGGTGCAGGATCGAGCGGATCAGCGAGTACTGGACCCCCGTCAGGCCGATCAGGCTGCCAAAGCCGTCGCGCACGGACAGCAGGCGCGCGGCAAACGGCAGCAGGCCATTCACCAGGTGCCGGAATTCACGGTCCGAGCCGTCGACCAGGCACGCCGGATGCGTTACGGTCAGGTTCTTATTTGCAGGAGTCGTTGCCATCGGCGGTATGTCCACTTAGCTTTTGATACAAGCTTTGTGCCAAATTCTAACAAACTCGCCGCAACACCCTGGCCGCCCCGCCTTTCAACCCATACCCCCGAGTCCAGCATGAACACAATCCCGCTCGCCACCGCCAAAGCCCGGCTGGCCCAATACGTCGAGGCCAAGGACAACAACCGCCCGGCGCTGATCCACGAAGCCTTTGCTCCGGATGCGTCGCTGACCTTCTCGATCGATACCGACTCCATCAGCTTTCCGCCCAAGGCCGAAGGCGCGGATGCCATTGCCTCGACGCTGGTCAGCGAGTTTGCGAAGACGTTCGACCGCTGCCGGACCTACTACATCGGCGACGTTGCGGCCGCGCTGGACGGCAACGCCATGACGATCCCCTGGCTGGTGGTGATGCGGGAAACCGCGGCCAGCGCCTTGCGCGTCGGCAAGGGCCATTACCGCTGGGGCTTTGCCGCCGGCGATGACGGCACGTACCGTATCGCCAGCCTGCATATCCATATCGAACGGATGGACACGATCGCCGATCCCGGCGCGGTCACGCTGGCGGCCCTGCAGGCGGCGCTGCCCTATCCCTGGCTGCCGGCGCCGGTGCTGGCTGCCGCCATCGAAGCGCACACCGGCGCGCAGCCCGCGCTGGGCTTCCTGAACGTGTTCGCGCAAGCAGCCCGCAGGTCCTGACGGGCGCGGATCATCTGGCCGGCAATTGCTGCGCGACCAGCGCCACCCAATACGCCGCGCCCAGCGGCAGGATCCTGTCGTTGAAGTCATAGTAGGGATTGTGCAGGGGCGGGTCTTCCGCGCTCTCGCCGGCGCCGATGCCGATATAAGCGCCGGGGCGCTTTTCCAGCATGAAGGCGAAGTCCTCCGATCCCATTGCCGGCTTGATATCGGTCTTCACGTTGTCGGCGCCCACCAGTTGCGCGGCGGCGGCAATGGCGGCGTCGGTCTCGGCGGGGGTGTTGACCACGCCGGGGTAGCCGGGGCGGTAGTCAATCGCGATCCGCGCCTCGTGGGTCGTGCCCACGCCCTCGCAGATCTGCCGCATCGCCGTCTGCGTGCGATCCCGCACGGCGGGGTTCAGCGTGCGGATGGTGCCGCGCAGCACCACCGACTCAGGCAGCACGTTCCAGGTATCGCCGCCGTGGATCTGCGTGATGCTGACCACGACCGAATCGGTGGGATCGGTGCGGCGGCTGGCAATGGTCTGCAGCGCGGTGATCAGGTGCGCGGACACGACCACGGAATCGATGCCGTGGTGCGGCTGGGCGCCATGCGCGCCCTTGCCGGTGATGACGATCTCGAAGTTGTCCAGGAACGCGGTCATGGTGCCGGCGCGGATGGCGAACTTGCCGCGTGGCAACTGGGGGAAGTTGTGCATGCCATAGACGGCATCGGCCGGGAACTGGTCGAACAGGCCCTCTTCCACCATCACGCGGCCGCCGCCTTCATTCTCTTCGGCGGGCTGGAACACGAAATGCACCGTGCCGCGGAAGGCATCGCGGTTGCGCGACAGGTGCGCGGCCGCACCCAGCAGCATGGCGGTATGGCCGTCGTGGCCACAGGCGTGCATCTTGCCCGCGCAGGTGGAAGCGTGGGCGGCCTTGCCCAGCTCCTGCATGTTCAGCGCATCCAGGTCCGCGCGCAGCGCGATGCTGGGGCCGTCGCCGTTGCGCAGCGTGCCGACCACGCCCGTCGTCGCCAGTCCCCGCTGCACTTCGATGTCCATCAAACCCAGCGCCTGCGCCACGATGCCAGCGGTGCGGTGTTCTTCGAATGCGGTTTCCGGAACAGCGTGGATGTCGCGGCGCCAGGCCAGCATGTCCTGGCGGATGTCGTCGGCAATATCGGGGTCGCGGTACATGGGTAATCTCTGCTACGGGTGGGATTCAGTGGAAGAACTCGGCAATCAGCGTGGCGCCGAGGAAGGTGCCGGCCGTGGCCGTCAGCGACACCACCACGATGCGCCAGCCGAGCAGCCGGAACACCGGCAGGTCCTTGGCCACCGAGAAGCCCGCCAGCGCCAGCACCGGCGTGGTGAAGGTCATGAAGTTGAGTTTTTCCGTCATGGCGATGACGGCATCGGAGAACGGGAACATCCCCGGCACGCCGATCAGCGTGACCGCCACCGACATCGTCAGCAGCAGCGGCACGCGCGGGAACACGCGCTTGAGCATGTCGCAGGCCACCACGATGGCAATGGCTACCAGGATGCCCTTGAGCGATACCGACAGCGGCACGTTGTATGACAGCTTGTTGCCGATCAGCACGCCGGCACCAACCAGGAACCAGCCCAGGGCGGCATCCCGCGCCGAGGTGCCGTGCGCCAGCGCGCCATCGAGCTTGACGCCCTGCACCTCGCGCATGGCGTCACGGCGCGAGAAGCGGCCCAGTACCGGCTCCAGCTTGCCGTACAGCCATGAGCACAGCGGCAGCGACAGGAACAGCGTGAAGTAGAAGCCGGCCACCGAGGTCAGCAGGTTCGACGCCGCGGCAATCGCCATGATCTCGGAAGCCTGCCCGGGGTGCTGCGCGACGATGGCGCCGACGGCCGCCGCCATCAGGCTGCCCGAGCCCACGCCGGCACCCATGGCCAGCGAACGCGGATCGAAGATGCCCAGGCTGCTGACAAACCCCGACAGCACCGCGATGAAGAGCGCGCCCAGCACGGTGCCGGTGATGTACTCGGCCAGCACGCCGCGGCCTTCCGGCGACGCCATGCCGTATTTCTCGCCGATGATGACGATATTGCCCTCGCGCCCAACCGAGAAGGTCGCGCCGACGGCCTCGCGCTTGATGCCTAGCAGCAAGGCCAGCGGCAGGCCCAGCGCCAGTGTCCCGAGCGCGTGCCCGAACTCCTGGAACAACAGCGCCCAGCCTGCGCCCTTGAGCTGCGGCAGCGCGCCGCCCACGGTCAGGCCGAGCTTCACCACGAACAGCAGCAGCCCGGCATTGAGCAGCCCGGTGGCAAGCGATTGCAGCGGCGCGTCGATGCGCACCGCGCGCGGCACGTTCCGGGCCGCGATGCCCCACGCCGCGGCCATCAGCAGCGCCCACAGCATCGGCATCAGCACGACCTTGCCGGGCCCCAGCTTGAACTGCACCGCGCCAATGGTTTCGGCAATCGCCACCACGACCAGCGTGACAACGGCCAGTCGTACCTTGCCACTGCCGGTGACGGCGGCAATCGGGGAAGCGGACGCAAGCGCCGGCTGGGCAATGGGGTTGGTCATCGGGTGTCTCCGCGGGAAGGCTGCTTATGTCGCACAAACGTGCTCTCTTCGGCATTCCGGTTCGATCTTGACCGCTTACCGAAGGATCGGGCTAGTATTCCGGCGCCTGAGCGTTTCATCAATGATCGTGATATGGGAAACTTGTTGCATTCAATGCAACGCTCAACCGGAGTGACACGTGCTTTCGATGGACGACAAACTGGACACGCGGCGCGTGCGTTACTTCATGCAGGTGCTCGACAGCGGCTCGGTCCGCGGCGCCGCCGAAGTCCTCGACATGGACCCCTCAGCCGTCAGCCGGGCCATCGCCGTGCTGGAGAAAGACTGCGGCACGCGCCTGCTGGAGCGGCACGGCCGCGGCGTGGTTGCCACCGAGGCGGGCGATCTGCTGGCCGCCTATGTCCGCAACCAGAACAACCAGAAGCAGCAGTTGCTGGCCGAACTCGACAGCATCCAGAAGGTGGCGCGCGGCCATATCGACATCGTGGCGGGCGAAGGTTTCGTCGAATGGCTGATGCGCCATAGCCTGCGCACCTTCATGCTGGCCCACCCGGGCATCACGGTGGACCTGTCGGTGGGCAGCACCGACGAGATCGTGCAGCGCATTGTCGATGGCAGCGCCCATATCGGGCTGGTGTTCCAGCCCCCCAAGGACGCGCGGCTGCGCTGCCACCACGCCCATCCGATGCCGATCCAGACCCAGGTGCTGGCCTCGCACCCGCTGGCGCAGCTGGGCCGGCCGCTGGACCTGCAGGACCTGCTGCCCTACCCTGGCGCCACCCTGCACCGGACCTTCGGCGTGCGCCAGCACATCGAGGCCGCAGAGATCAGCGAGGGCGTGCGCCTGCAGTCGCTGCTGACCACCTCGTCATTCAATGCGCTGGGGCACTTCGCGGCGGCGGGGCTTGGCTACGTCCTGTGTACGCGCCTGGCCTTGTGGAACCAGCTTAACGAGGCGCCCGTGGTGTCGCTGCCAATGAAAAACCCCCTGCTTTACCAGGGGGAAATCCAGACCGTGTCGCGCCAGGGCCGGGTGTTGTCGCCGCCGGCGGCACGGCTGTTGCGGCAGATCGTGGGGGACTTCTCGGCGCTGATGACTGGGGAGTGAGCCTTCGCGCCCGGTGTGTCAGACCACGCCCTCCGCCCGCAGCCGGACCAGCTCCTCATCCCCGATACCAAGCCGCCCATAGACCTCGGCATTGTGTTCGCCCACATCCGGCCCGGTACGCGGTGACGGCGGCGCATAGCCCGAGAAGCGCGGCACCACGCATGGCGCCGGCACCGAGCCCAGGTCCGGATCGGGCAGCCGCACGATGGCCTGGCGCGCCGCCATCTGCGGGTCGTCGACGATATCGGCGATGCTGAATACCTTGCTGAATGGCACCTGGCACTGCTCCAGCCGGGCCGCCACGGCGGCATAGGGCTGTGCGGCAAACCACTCGGCAATGCTGCCGTCCAGCGCTTCGATATTGCGCACGCGCCCGGCGTTGGTGGCGTATTCCGGCGCCTGCGCCAGTTGCGGTGCGCCCATGGCCTCGGCCAGCCGGCGGAAGGTGGCGTCGGAGGAGGCCACTACCGTGACCCAGATCTCGTCCGCGGTGCGGTACATGTTGGACGGCGCCGCGTAGGTGGTGCGGTTGCCGGCGCGCTGGCGCACATGCCCCAACTGTTCATATTCGATGGCCAGCGGATCCAGCAGGCGGAACAACGCCTCGGTGGCGGCCAGGTCGATCTCGCGGCCGCGCTGGCCGGGCCTGGCGCGCTGCTCTGCCACCGCAGTGGCAATCGCAAACGCGCCGAACAGCCCGGCGATCATGTCCCCCACCGGGTAGTTCATATGCATCGGTCCGCTCTGCGCGGTGCCCGCCAGGTTGGTGAAGCCGCTCCTGGCTTCAAAGATGCGGGCAAAGCCGGGCCGCGCCGCATCGGGCCCGGTCTGGCCGAAGCCGGTCAGCCGCAGCACGATCAGCTTCGGGTTGGCCGCATGGAGGGTGTCGAGATCCAGCCCCCAGCGCGTGAGCGTGCCGGTGCGGAAGTTCTCGACCAGCACATCGAACTGGGGCAGCAAGCGCAGGAAGATCTCGCGGCCGCGCGGCGTGCGCACGTCGAGCGAGATGCCGCGCTTGCCGCGGTTGGTCACCTTCCAGTACAGGGCGTGGTCCTCGGTAACCGGTTCAAGCCCGCGCAGCGGATCGCTGCCGTCGGGCAGCTCGAGCTTGACCACATCGGCGCCCATGTCGGCACACAGCGTGGCGGAAAACGGGCCGGCCACCACGGTGGCCATGTCCAGGATGCGCAGTCCGGCCAGCGGGCCCGTGCAGTGTGCGTCTGGCGATACAGCGTGTGTGTCCTGGTCTTGCATGGCGGGCCTCCGGCGGCATTGGCGTCTGCTGCAAGGTGGCAGGCGGCTTGCCCGGATGCAAGCACGGTTTCGCTGTGCGGAACTGTCGTGCTACAACATTGACGCCCCCATCTCCGGATCCCAGCATGGAACCCAAGCAACCACCGCACAGCATGGACCGCAACCCGGAACACCTGCCCCTGCCCGGCCTGGCCAGCGAGGATGCACTGGCCACCGACCGCCAGTTCGCCACCAACCTGGCGCGCGGGCTGGAGGTGCTGCGTGCCTTCACGCCGTCCAGCCCGGTGCTGGGCAACCAGGACATCGTGGCGCGCACGGGGCTGCCCAAGGCGACGGTGTCGCGGCTGACCTACACGCTGGGGCTGCTCGGCTTCCTGAGCCGCGTGCCCGGCAACCAGAAGTACCGGCTGGGCGCCGGCGTGCTGGCGCTGGCCTACCCGATGCTGGCCGGGCTGGCGATCCGCCAGGTGGCGCGGCCTTATATGGAGGCCATTGCGCGGGAAACCGGCTGCACGGTGAACCTGGGCATGCGCGAGCGGCTGTCGGTGGTGTACGTGGACAGTTGCCGGCTGGATCCCGGCAACCTCTACCAGCCGGACATCGGCAGCACCCGGCCGCTGCTGGCCAGCGCGATCGGCCGCGCGATCTTGCTGGCCTGCAGCGCAGACGAGCGCACGGCGCTGCTGAACCGGCTGCGCGTGGACGATCCGGAGCGCTTCAACGTTGAGCGCCAGATGTGGACGGACGACCAGAAGCATTTCCGCGCCCACGGCTACTGCCTGAGCCGCGGCGAGTGGCGGCCAGAGATCCACGCGATCGCGGCACCCGTGCGCCAGTCGCTGCACGAAGACCCGTTTGCGCTGAACTGCACCATCGCCGCATCGCGCAACCGCGACAACATGCTGGAGCGCGAGGTGGCGCCAAGGCTGCGCGAGGCGGTGCGGCAGATCGAACTGAGCTGCGCGCGCTAGCCGGCAGGACGCAGCAATGCACTCTGCCGGCGATGTCGCCGGCATGACAAGCGGCCCGCCAGAGGCCCGCATGAAACCGCGCCGCGGGAAATCCCCCGGCGCAGGCAACCCAAGGAGACAAGATGGATGCCATCCAACCGTTGCGCCGGCTCGCTGCCGGCATGCTGGCCTGCGCCGCGCTGATGCCGCTGCCAGTGCTGGCCGCCCCTGACAATGCGGCGCGCTTCCCGGACCACCCGATACGGATCATCGTGCCGTTCTCGGCGGGCGGTGTGGTCGACTCCGTCACCCGCATCACCGCGGAGAACATGGCCAAGGTACTGAAGCAGCCCGTCATCGTCGAGAACAAGACCGGCGCCGGCGGCGCCATCGGCGCGGACTTCGTCGCCCGGTCACCCGCCGACGGCTATACGCTGCTGGCGGTCAGCCCCAGCTATGTGGTCGGGCCGATGCTGAACCCGTCGATCCAGGGCAAGAGCGGCAAGGACTTCCGCGCGGTGGCGGGCATTGGTGCCGTACCCAACGTGATCGTGGTGCCGGCTTCGTCGCCGCTGCGCACACTGCCTGAACTGCTCGACGCCGCGCGCAGCAAGCCCGGCACGCTGACCTACGCCAGCGCGGGCGTCGGCACCTCGAACCATCTGTCGGCCGAACTGCTGGCGCAGATGACGCACGTGAAGCTCACCCACGTGCCCTACAAGGGCCAGCCCGAGGCCATGAGCGACCTGCTGGGCGCGCGCGTCTCGATGATGGCGCTGACCTCGGCCATTGCCCGCCAGCAGGTGCAAAGCGGCAAGCTGCGCGCGCTGGCGGTGACTTCGGCAAAACGCTCAGCCGTGATGCCCGACGTGCCCACCGTGGCCGAGGCCGCGCGCCTGCCCGGCTATGAAGTGGGCGGGTGGTTCGGCCTGGTCGCGCCGCAGGGCACGCCGGACGCGGTGGTGCGCAAGCTGGCCGAGGCCGCCGCGCAGGCCACCGCGGACCCCGCCACGGCACGCCGCCTGGCCGAACTCGGCATGGACCTGGCACCGCAATCCACCGCCGCATTCGACCGCTTCCTGGACACGGAAACCAAGAAATGGACCGGCGTGCTGAAGACCGCCGGCATCACGGCACAGTAGCCGCACACGCTCATCCAACCTACCGGAAACATTCCATGATCCGCGACTCCGCCCGCCAGCAAGCGCTGCTTGCCGATATCCGCCGCTTCGTGCTCGAAACCTGCATCCCGCTAGAGGCGGAGATCGACCGCACCGATGTCATCCCCGAGCCCGTGGTCGAACAGATGCGCCGCCTCGGCCTGTTCGGCCACAGCATCCCCGAAGCGTACGGTGGCGCAGGGCTGACCACCGAGGAGCTGGCGTTGGTGAACATCGAGGTCTCGCAGGCCGCCACCGTGTTCCGTGCCCGCTTCGGCGGTAATACCGGGATCGCCTCCGAATCGCTGGTGGCCGACGGCACCGAAGCGCAGCGGCAGCGCTACCTGCCGCAACTGGCCTCCGGCAAGGTGACCGGCTGCTTTGCGCTGACCGAACCGGAAGCCGGCTCCGATGCGACATCACTGCAAACCACCGCAAGGCAAGACGGCGATCACTACGTGCTGAACGGCAGCAAGTGCTTTATCACCAATGCGCCGATCGCCGACCTGTTCACCGTGTTCGCCCGCACCAATCCCGATACACCGGGAGCCCATGGCATCAGCGCCTTCCTGATCGAGCGCGGCACCCCGGGCCTCAGCACCAGCGAACCGGAACGCAAGATGGGACAGCACGGCTCGCCGGTGGGCGATGTCTACCTGAAGGACTGCCGCGTGCCGGCCAGCGCCATCGTCGGCGGCAAACCCAATGTCGGCTTCAAGACGGCGATGAAGGCGCTCAACAAGCAGCGCATCAACCTGGCCGGCCTGTGCGTGGGGCCCGCCATCCGGCTGGTCGACGAGATGGTCCGCTACGCGGCGCAGCGCCGGCAGTTCGGCAAGCCGATCGCGGACTACCAGCTGGTGCAGCAGATGATCGCCGACAGCAATACGGAACTGCACGCCGCCCGCGCACTGGTGCTCGACACCGCGCGCAAGCGCGACGCCGGCGAGGACGTGACCATGGAGGCGTCGATGTGCAAGCTGTTCGCCTCCGAAATGTCCGGCCGCGTGGCCGACCGCGCGGTGCAGGTGTTCGGCGGCAGCGGGTATATGGCACGCACCGTGGCCGAGCGCTTCTATCGCGATGTGCGGTTGTTCCGGCTGTATGAAGGCACGACGCAGATCCACCAGCTCAATATTGCGCGCAGGACGATGGAGGCGCGTGGGGCGGCGCTGGAGGGGAGTGGGCCTGAGCCAGATGCGAGGCAACCGGCGCGGTAGCCGGATTGCGTCCTTGCTGACTATCTGACTATCCGTGCGCGCTGGCAGCCAGCGCGTCCATGAACGCCTGCCGCAGCGGCGTCTGCTCGGTGTCCCGGCGCCGGAGCACGCCGACCATGCCCTCGCGCCGGTATGGCAGCCGCAATATCGCCACCTGCCCCAGGCGACTGAAGAACGCTGCCATCCGGCCTGACATCACGGCCAGCAGTTCTCCCTGCTGCAGCAGCGACACGTTGGCAAGCAACGTCGCGCTCTCGATCCGCACACATGGGGCGGGTTCGCCGGCCAGTGCCAGTTCGTAGTCCAGCTCGCGCCGGATCTGGCTGGTCACGGGCGGCCCCACCCAGGTATAGGCGCGCGTATCCGCCCACCCGACCTTGCGCTTGCGCGCAAGCGGATGCGTGGGGCCGGCGATCACGCGGATGGTCTCCGGATATAGCAGGTCGCAGCGCAGCTCGCCGTCGATGCCCTGCACTTCGGTACGCCCCATGACGAAGTCCAGCCGTCCTTCGCGCAGGGCCGGCAGCATGTCTTCGACGGTGCCCTCTGCCAGCGTCAGGTGGGCATCGGGAAAGCGCTCGCGGAACCGGCTGATCGCCGACGGCAGCAGGTCGACCGATACGGTTGGCGTCGCGCCGATCGCCAGTTGCCCAGCCGCGCCTTCTGCCATCACGCGAATGGTGGCCTGGGTGCGTTCGATCTCATTGAGGATGGTGCGGGCATGTACGACCAGCGCTTCGCAGAAGCGGGTCGGCACCAGGCCGCGCGAATGCCGCTCGAACAGCGCCACCCCCAGTTCACTCTCCAGCTCGGCCAGCCAGCGCGACAGGGCTGGCTGGGTCATGTTCAGGCGCGCAGCGGTACGGCTGACATTGCGGGTTTCATGTAGCGCCACCAGCACATGCAGCTGGCGGATACGCATCCGTTGGGTCCAGTCCATGGTATGAGTTTCAGGTTATAGCAGAGGTCATATTAATCATTTCAATGGAATCGCGGACGATGCAATAATTTTTCCATCCCCCGCAAGCCGCCATTGCCATGCCCCCGTCCAGCATTCCCGCCAGCGCCCGCCCCAATTTCCTGCTGTTCATCACCGACCAGCATCGCGCCGACCATCTCGGCATCTATGGCAACGCCGTGGTGCAGACGCCCAATATCGACCGGCTCGGCAGCCACGGCTGGGTGGCAGAGCGCTGCTATGTGGCCTCGCCGATCTGCATGCCGAACCGCGCATCGCTGATGACCGGGCGCGTGCCGTCGGTACACGGCGCGCGCCACAATGGCATTCCCTTGCCGCTGTCACAGACGACGTTTGTCGAGCGGTTGCGCGATGCCGGCTATCGCACGGGGCTGGTCGGCAAATCGCATCTGCAGAACATGACCGGCCTTGCGCCCGTCTGGCCACGTCCCGGCGATCCGCGCACGGAGGGCGAAGCGCGCCGGCCTGAAAGCGGGCGCTTCGACCAGGAATGGGGACCGGCCTGGCGCGACGATCCTGACTTCGCCATGTCCCTGCCGTATTACGGCTTTGCCGACGTGCAGCTGGTGACCGACCATGGCGACACGGCCGGCGGGCATTACCGGCGCTGGCTGGAGCAGCGCCATCCCGAAGTAGCGCGTGCCTGCGGCCAGGAGCATGCCATCCCGACGCCTGGCTATGTGTTGGCCGAAGCGCGGCAGGCCTGGCGCACGCGCGTACCGGAAACGCTGTCGACCACGGCATGGATCGGCGATCGCACCATTGACCTGCTCGGGCAATACGCGCAGGAGGACGCCCCCTTCATGATCCAGTGTTCGTTTCCGGATCCCCATCACCCGTTCACGCCACCCGGCCGATTCTGGGACATGTACCGGCCCGAGGACATGACCCTGCCGCCCTCGTTCGACGCCGATCCGGCGCTGGCGCCGCCGCACCTGCGCTGGATGCACGCGCAGCGCGACGCCGGCCGCGCCGTCAAGCATACGCCGGCGATGTTCGCCTGCACGGCGCGCGAGGCCCGCGAAGCGCTGGCGCTGAACTATGGCTCGATCGCGCATATCGACGACACCATCGGCCGCGTGATGGCGCACCTGGCCGCGCTCGGCCTGGATCGCAACACTGTGGTCCTGTTCACCAGCGACCATGGCGACTTCTTCGGCGATCACCAGTTGCTCTGGAAAGGGCCGCTGCACTACCAGGGCCTGATCCGCACGCCGCTGATCTGGTCGGAACCCGCAGCGCGCACGGCCACCGATGCCCGCGCCGCGCGCAGCCAGGCACTGTGCTCGAGCATCGATATCGCGCCGTCGATCCTCGCGCGCGCGGGCTGCGCGCCCTACAACGGCATGCAAGGCCTGTCGCTGCTGCCCGCCATCGCCGGCGAGGCATTGCCGCGGGAAGCCCTGCTGATCGAGGAAGAGAACCAGCGCACCATGTTCGGCTTCCCGATGCGCACGCGCATGCGGACGCTGCAAACCGCGCGCTATCGGCTCAGTGTGTACGAAGGCGCGCCGTGGGGCGAACTCTACGACCTTGAAACCGACCCAACCGAATCGCACAACCTGTGGGATGCGCCAGCGCTGGCAAGCACGCGCCAGGCGCTGCTGCACCAGCTGCTGGTCACCATGATCTCGCACAGCGACGCCAGCCCCAATCCGACCGCGCTTGCCTGAATCGGGTCCGCCCGCGCCACCAGCGGCAGCACCCCATGACAACAATATCCACGGAGACAACCATGACACCCCGTCCCTTCAGAATACTGATCGCCGCAGCCATGCTGGCGGCCGCGGTCCCCGCCTGCGCGCAGGATGCCTACCCGGCCAAGCCGGTCCGCCTGATCGTCAACTTTCCTGCAGGTGGCCCGCTCGACACCGTGGCACGGCTCATTGCCGAGCGTGCCGGGCGCGACCTGAAGCAGCCGGTCGTGGTGGAGAACCGCTCCGGCGCCGGCGGCAACATCGGTGCCGAAGCCGTCGCGCATGCGACGCCGGACGGCTACACGTTGCTGATGTCGACTGACACCGTTGTCACCGTCAATCCGTTCGCCTATCGCAAGATGTCGTTCGACCCGGTCCGCGACCTGGAGCCGGTTGGCCTGGCCGGCACCTTCAATCAGGTGCTGGTCACGCATCCCGGCCTGAAAATCCGCGACCTGAAGCAGTTCCTGGCTGCCGGCAAGGACAAAGACCTGTCCTATGCATCGGCTGGCGTAGCATCGCCGGGCCATATTGTGTTCGAGATGCTGAAGGCACGCACGCAGATCCGGGGCACCCATGTCCCCTACAAGGGCAATGCGCCAGCGCTGAGCGACGTGCTCGCGGGTCAGGTACCGGCAGGATTCCTGGCCACGCCGACCGCCGTGCAATACATCAAGGGCGGCAAGCTGGTCGCGCTTGCGGTGTCCGGCCTCAAGCGCGACCCCTTGCTCCCGGACGTGCCGACGGTGGCAGAGACCGGCATCGCCAACTTCGATGCCGAGTTCGCCTTCGTCATGTTCCTGCCCTCAGGCACGCCCGCGGCCATCCGTGCGCGCTGGGAGCAGCAGCTCAAGACCGTCTTCGCGGACGCGGATTTCCAGAAGAAGC
The DNA here is from genome assembly GCF_016127575.1 of Cupriavidus necator. Classification (NCBI taxonomy): domain Bacteria; kingdom Pseudomonadati; phylum Pseudomonadota; class Betaproteobacteria; order Burkholderiales; family Burkholderiaceae; genus Cupriavidus; species Cupriavidus necator. The sequence continues at coordinate 470,987 of NZ_CP066019.1, read as the reverse complement.
TGCTGGCACAGGGCGTGCGGCCGCAGACGAGCAACGGCGCGGCGGCAGCGCAATGGCTGGCCGCGGGGCGTACGCGCTGGGGCGAACTGATCCGCAAGCTCGGCGTGTCGCTGGACTGAGCGACTGCCCCGGGGCCTTCAGCCCCGCCCCCGCCCCGCCTTCTCCGCCAGCGGCGAGCGCACGCGAAAATGCGCCGCCAGCAGCGCCGCGAATTCCTCCGCGATCTCCGATGGCGCGGAATGCCCGGAGAACGCCATGCGCACCTCCACCGGGCAGCGCGGTGCGAGCGGCACCACCCGCAAGCCGTGTCCGAATACAGCCGCGACATAGGGATTGACGATCCCTATGCCCGCCCCTTCGGCCGCCATCGTGCAGATCGTGCCTGAGTAAGTGGTCTCGATGGTCGCCGACGGCTCGACGCCGGCTTTTTGCATGAGCCGCTGCACCGCCAGGTGCAGCGCATCGTCTGCGTTCAGCAGGATCAGGAACTGCCCGCGCAAGTCGCGCACGCGAAGGGTGTCGCGCGCCGCCAGCGCGTGTTCCGGGTGCATGACGCACACCGCCCCCGACTCATGCACCACGTTGACATCCAGGTGCGGATGATCGATCTCGCTGGTGGTCAGCACCAGGTCGTAGAGGCCATGCAGCAACCCTTCGCGCAACTGGTGCCCGCCGACCGTTTGCAGGCTGATATGCACGTCCGGGTGGCGCTCGGTGAACGGCCGGATCACCTTGGGCATCACCCCCAGCCCGAGTGAAGGCGTGCAACCGATACGCAGCACGCCGGTGCCGGACTTGCGCAGCACCGCCACGTCCTGTTCGATCCGCGCCAGCCCCTGGAAGTGGTTCTGCACCGTGTCGAACAGGCGCCGCGCTTCCTGCGTCGGCCGCAGCCGGCCCTTCTGGATATCGAACAGCTTCAGTTCAGTCGCCGCCTGCATCTGGGCCAGCAATCGGCTCACCGACGGCTGGGTCGTATGCAGCATGGCAGCGGCCGCGGTCGTAGTTCCGGTCAGCATGACCGCGCGGAACGCCTCGATCTGGCGGAAATTCAGGGGACGGGACATGGCATCGGCAAGGGACGGGCGCGTCGGGCAATGTATATCAAATCTGCATAGGGTGCATTGAACAAAGAATTATTCAGAATGCCAACCCCTCCTCTACACTCGCTTCGCATTGCCGCTTCCAAGACGGCAGGACCAGAACCCAAGGAGAAAGTTGATGAAGCGGCATTCACCCCGGAATGTTTGGAAACGCGCGATCGTTGCGGCCGTGCTGGCCATCGCCGGCACGGGCAGCGCGCTCGCCCAGCCGGGCTATCCGGACCACACGATCCGGATCATCGTGCCGTTCAGCGCCGGGGGCAGCTCGGACCTGCAGGCACGCATGCTGGCCGACCGGCTGGGCAAGCTCTACAAGCAATCGGTGGTGGTCGAGAACCGGCCCGGCGCCGGCGGCCATATCGGGGGCAAGGCCGTGGTCGATGCGGCGCCCGACGGCTACACGCTGCTGCTGGGCTCGCTGGGCCTGCACGCCACCTATGCCACCTTCAAGAAGCTGAACTACAACCCCGCCACCGACCTCAAGGTCGTGACGGTGCTGGCCGAGATGCCGCACGTGGTGGTGGTCAACCCGAAGCTGGCGGTGAACAACCTGCAGCAACTGGCCAGCCTGGCGCGCCAGCAGCCAGACACGCGGACCTTCGGCTCGGCCGGCGTCGGTTCCTCGGTGCACATGATGGGCGAGCTGTTCCGGCTCAATGCCAATGCGCCGATCACGCATGTGCCGTACAAGGGCAGCTCAGCGGCCATGACGGATCTTCTCGGTGGCCAGATCGACATGATGTTCGAGAATCCGCCCACCACGCTGGCCTATATCCGCTCCGGCAAGCTCAAGGCGCTGGCGGTGACCGGCAAGACCCGCTCGGCCGCGCTGCCCGATGTGCCCACTGCCAGCGAAGCCGGCTACCCGTCGTTCGTGGCGACTTCCTGGACCACGGTTGCGGTTGGCGCCAGGGTGCCCGATGCGATCGCGGACAAGCTCAACGCCGATATCCGCCAGATCGTGGCCACGCCGGAGTTCCGGCAGGGACTGCAAGAGCAGGGCATGACCCCGGTGGCCAATACGCGCGATGCCGCGCAGAAGTTCGTCGCCGCGGAGAAAGTGCGCTGGGACCAGGTGATCCTGAAGGGCAGGATCAGCGCCGAATAAGCGGCTTCCATCCGCGCACGGACACGCCCCCTTCATGGCTGGCCGCGCGGCCAGCCATTGCCCCTTCCAGACTTCAGCTTCAACACGGACACACACGCTTCATGTCAACGGAACGCATCATTGCCAAGCCGCTGCCCTGCCGCCGCGTCGGCGCGGGCGAGCCTCATCACTTCTTCGGCTACTACAACAAGACCAACTGGGACCGCAGCGGCCGCTACCTGCTGGCGCAGCGCGTGCCGATGGCCGATGCCGACCTGACCCCCGACCTGGTTGCCGAGATCGGCTACTTCGACCTGCAGGACAACGACCGCTTCCATCGCGTGGGGGTAACTACCGCCTGGAACTGGCAGATGGGCTCGCAGCTGCAATGGCTGGATGGGGAAGCACAGCGCCAGCTTGTCTACAACTGCCGCACCCAGGACGTGAAGGCCTTCTATCCCAACCTGGGCGCCACCATCTTCAACCTCGATACCGGTGAAGCGCGCCAGTTGCCGATGCCGGTCTATGTGGTCGCGCCGGACAGCCGCTATGCACTGTGCGTGGACTACCGCCGCCTCTACGTCACGCACCAGACCATCGGCTACAGCGACCACGGCACCCAGCCCGCGCTGGACAATGCGCCCGCCGACGACGGCATCCACTACATGGACCTGCGCACCGGCCAGACGCGCCTGGTCGTGAGCTACGCTGACCTGCGCAACTTCAATCCGCGCGCCTCGATGGACAAGGCCATCCACTGGGTCAGCCACATCGAAATTAACCCGTCCTCATCGCGCGTGCTGCTGCTGCACCGCTGGACCGAACGGGTCGAGGACGAAACCTGCTTCCTGCACCGGCTGATCACGGTCAATCCGGACGGCAGCGACATGCGCTTGCTCGAATGCTCCGACCATCCGCTGCCGCAGCTTGCCGAAGATTTCGATCCGAACGCGGTCGGCACCTTCGACTATGAGAAGTCCGAGTACCAGATCTCCCATCCGCTCTGGCAAGACGATAGCAATATCATCGTGTGGGGACCGCACGCGGGCAGCATCCACTACCACCTCTACCACGACAGCCCCGGCGGCAAGGTTGAAGTCATCGGCGACGGCATCCTGACCGAGAACGGTCACATGACCTTCTCGCCCACCAACAAGCGCTGGCTGCTCAGCGACACCTATCCCGACGCGCACACCAACGAGCGCGTGCTGTTTCTCTTCGACATGGCGCAGGGCGTGCGCCATGACCTGGGCAGTTACTACACCAGCCCGGTCCTGAAGAAGGAAAACCGCTGCGACCTGCATCCACGCTGGAGCCGCGACGGGCGGCACGTGTGCATCGATTCGATCCACGACTCCGAGCGGCAGATGTATATCGTCGACGTTTCCGCGCTGATCGACGAGGCAGGCCAGGCGTAAGGCGCCCCCGACACAAGCGTCGCAGCACGCTGCTGCCCTGTACCCCTGCGCCAAAGGCACCAGCCTGGAAGCGCCATGGGCAGCGCCCTCTCTCCGAAGCCCCCCTCCCCCACACGCCGCCAGCCAGGTCACGCTGGCGGCAACCTGCGTACCTGGCAGTCCCCTTGTCTCCCGCCCTCGGTGCCAAGTCCCATGTTGCCCCGCTTCCTGGCTATGGCGCGCTGCCGCAGGCGCCTGCCTGTAAACAGGGCGTGCAAAAAGGGCATTCTTCACCAAAACTGATGATGAGCATTCGGCAGTCCCGGGCCTGACAAGGTCCCGCCAAGCGCGAGCCCGCCCGGTCCGGGCTTCACGGACCGGCGCAGCAGGTAGCGCAAGCATCACATAAGTGATGCTAAAGGCATTTTACAGTGAGAAATCGGCCTATCGGCCGGCGAAGGTGCGGCCACGACGCGGCTGTCTCAACCCGGCACCCCCCACTCCAAACGGACGTTGGATTGGTGGAAGTCCGGTCACAATCGCTGAGTAAGGCTGGCACAGTGGTCGCTACGTCAACAGGACTCCCCCGACTTGTCAGCAATGGCACCTCGCCGGAAGGACTGGGTGCGGCCGCGTCGCGCGCGGACGGCAGCTTTTTGCCGCAACCGCCATGCAGAGCCTTGCCACCGATCTCACTGATTACCCGACCTGTAGAAGGAAAGCCGATGTTCTCCGAAGCCGAGCCTCCGCACTCGATGCGCCACGCCTCTCGCGCCAAAGCCCCCACGCTGCCGCCATGGATCACGGCGCGGATGGCACAACATTTCGACGAGCGGATGGGCAAGCTCTGGGGCGGCGATCATCTGCTTCACGGACGCACGCCCGGGCCCGATGCACTGCACCTGAGCAGCAACGACTATCTCTGCCTGCTCGGCGAGACCTCTCTGGTACAGGCGCAGGCGCGGGCCTTCCTCAATGAGGAGCCGGAGTTGCTGATGTCGTCCGTGTTCCAGCACGGCGACACCCCGCAGCGGCGCGTCGAGCGCAAGATCGCAGACCTGATGCAGGCCGAGGACGGGCTGATCGCCCAGTCCGGCTGGGCCGCCAACGTCGGCCTGGTGCAGTGCATTGCCGGCCCCGGCATTCCGGTCTATATCGACATGAACGGGCATGCCTCCCTGTGGGAGGGCATCATCGCCGCGGGCGCGCAGGCCGTGCCGGTGCGCCACAACGATTGCGAGCACGTGCGCCGCCAGCTTGAGCGCTTCGGCCCGGGCGTGATCATGGTGGACTCGGTCTACAGCACCACCGGCAGCGTGGCGCCGCTGGAGGACTATGTCGACCTGGCGGAGGCGTCTGGCTGCGTGCTGGTGGTGGATGAGTCGCACTCGCTCGGCACCCATGGGCCGTCTGGCGGCGGCCTGGTGCGCGCGCTCGGGCTGTCCGAGCGCGTACACTTCCGCACGGCCTCGCTGGCCAAGGCGTTTGCCGGCCGCGCCGGCTATGTTGCCTGTTCGACCGACTTCAAGGACTTCTTCGCGGTTGAGTCCCGGCCGGCCATTTTCAGTTCCGGGCTGCTGCGCCATGAGGTTGCGTGGTTCGATGCCGTGACGGATTTCGTCGCCACGGCGGATGAGCGCCGTGCGCGCCTGCACGCCATCACTCGCGACACCCGGGCTGCGATTGCCGAACTGGGCTACAACATCAGCGAAGGCTCCGAGCAGATCATCGGCCTGGAGGCGGGAACCGAGCCGCAAGTCAAGGTGCTGCGCGATGCGCTGCAGAGCCGCGGGATCTTCGGCGCGGTATTCTGTGCGCCGGCAACACCGAAGAATCGGGCATTGATGCGACTTACGCTGCATGCGAAACTTGCCGCCAATGAAATCGACCGCCTGGTCGGCGTGCTCGCCAGCATCCGCGACGAAGTCCGGCTGGATGAATGGTCCTCGACGCGCCGGGCCCGGCGCAAGTCTCAAAATCCCACAAGCGGGTCGCTGGCAGGCTCCCGCGAGGAGTAGTCCTGGAGATGGATGCAAAGGTAGCGCAAGCGGAAGACGGCCGCACCTCACTTGCCGGCGTCGCCCGCGATGCGTGGCAGACTGTATTCGAGACCGCCGCGCGGGCTACGCTGCTGGACGAGGAGAGCGTCATCCGGCTGCGCCGGATCCAGATGGTGGGGGCGCTGGGCGTGATCGGACACCCGCTGTACTACGTGATCTGGTCCTACATCTTCCCGCAGCCCTATGAAAACCTCTGGCTGCGCCTGGTCTGCACCGCGCTGTTCGTGCCGCTGCTGTTCGCCTCCGCCTTCTCGGACCGGCGCTGGCTGCCGCCCTATGCACTCTTTGCCATTACCATAGGCCTGCCGTTCGCCTTTATCTTCTTCTACCTGGAGAATGGCGGCTCCATGGTGTGGGCCGAATCGGTCATCATCGCGGTGGTGATCCTGTATCACTTCAACACCGCGTTCGCGACCATTGCCTTGTTCTCAGGGGCCGCAGCAGCCATTGCGCTGTTCGTGCTGGCGGGCAACTCCATGGGCGGAATCCCGTGGGAGCCGGTACTGCTGCAGCTGCCGGTGATCGGCTTTGTCATCGCGGTGCTGGTGGTGATCAAGATGGACCGCCAGCTGCTGGCCGAACAGAAGCGGCGCGGGATGGCCGCCGCGCTGGCCACCGTCGCGCACGAACTGCGCACGCCGCTGACCAGCCTGGCCATGACTGCCAGGGGCCTCAAGGCGCGGCTGCCGGCAGCCCTGGACCAGGACACGCCGCAGCGCGACGGCCTGATGCAGGCCGTGGCCCGGATGGAATCAGACCTGGCCCATATTAGCAACAGCATTGAACTGCTGGTCGCCAACTCCAAGAACCCGGACAACGCCACGCAGGAGCTGTTCGAACTGGGCGGTGTGATCCGCGACGCTGTCGGCCGGTTTCCGTTCGAGCACAGCGACCTGGATCTGGTCACCGTCGACCTGCCTGGCCCCGCCTACGTGATGGGCAACGCCCAGTTGTTCGGGCTGGTCACGACCAACTTGCTGAAGAACGCGCTGGAAGCGACCAAGCGGGCCGGCAAGGGCACCATCCATATCCGCTGCGAGGTCCGGCCCGACGCCGTCCATGTGGTGTTCCGCGACACCGCCACGGGCGTGCCGCCGCAAGTGCTGGCCCGGATGTTCCAGCCCTTCTTCTCTTACCCGGCACATCGCGGCACCGGCATCGGACTGGCGTTTTGCCAGAAGGTGCTGAACAGCTGGGGGGCAAGCATCAGCTGCCGCTCCGAGGAGCACGTGTTCACCGAGTTCGATATGCGCCTTCCCCGCAAGGGGAAATGGCCCGAGGCGCCATCGCAATAGCAATAGCAGGCGCCGGCATTGCGCCGGCGCCGCACAGCGACTTACACCACCCCCGGCGGCCTTCAGCCCCGCAACCTGCGCGGCATCCATGCCCAGGGCCCCTGCCATCCTCAGCATCAGCCCCTGGCTCTGCCGGGCTTCCGCACTGTCAAGGCGTTGTCGACAATTCCATAGATCGTTGACACGATGTCAACCAGGAATTAACAGCCCGCCGCGACCCGGCATCGTGCAGCGGGTTTACCTTAGTACGCAGCAACACAAGAGTTTGGGGTGAATCGCCCTACTGCCCCGCAACGCCCTGTCCCTAGTATTGACTCACCGCGCGGCGCCAGCAGGACTGCCGCGCGGTACCAGGCATACCCCGCCTGCCACGCATAGCCAGTGTCCCTGATTACCTCATCGAATCCAGCCGCTCACCGGGTGAACGGCTGCGGACACGGCTGCAAGAAAACATAGGAGACAACATGCTGCACGACCTGCCCGCCCGCCCCGAGACCGTCCACTGGGGCTACTTCGATGCCGCCAAGGCGCCCGCCCTGACCGTGAAAAGCGGCGACCTCATCCGCGCCGAAGCGGTAACCCACCATGCCGGCGATGCCCCCGACCTGATGATGGACGACGCCATTCGCGAGATCTTCCGGGCGATTCCCCACGACGACCGCAACCCCGGCGTGCACATCATGACCGGCCCTATCTATGTCGAAGACGCCAAGCCCGGCGACGTGCTGGAGGTGCGCTACCTGCAGATGATTCCGCGCTTCCGTTTCGGGGCGAATGCCGCGGCGCACTGGGGCCAGCTGTACAAAGAGTTCGAGAAGGAGCGGGTCACCATCTATGAGCTGGACCAGCGCTCCAACACCGCGCATGCCCTGTACGCCTTCGACTACCCCGGCAAGATGACCATCCCCGGCAAGCTCGTGGATGAGCGGGAATGCTGCAGGCAGCCGGCGCTGGCCGGTGTGCGGGTTCCCGTGCGCCCGCACCTGGGCACCGCTGGCGTCGCGCCCGACGCGCGCGGCCGCGTCACCACCGTCGAGCCCGGCCTGCATGGCGGCAATATCGACAACTGGCGCATCGGCGCGGGCGCCACCATGTACTACCCGGTCCAGGTCGACGGCGCGCTGTTCTCGATCGGCGACCCGCATATCTCGCAAGGCGACGGCGAGATCAGCGGCACCGCCATCGAGGCCTCATTGAACGTCCTGTTCCAGGTGGTCCTGCGCAAGGACTTCCACTTCCCCTCGCCGCTGCTGGAAACGCCGGATTGCTGGGTCGTCCACGGCTTCCATGAAGACCTGGATGAAGCCGGCAAGAACGCGGCCCGCGACATGATCCACCTGCTGACCGAGCAACAGGGACTCTCGCGCGACGATGCCTATTCGCTCATGAGCGTCTCGGCTGACTTCGGCGTGACGCAGGTCGTCGATGGCACCCAGGGCATCCATTGCACCATGCCGCGCTCGATCTTCCCGCCCAAGGACAAGGGCTGAGCCGTCAACTCAATACAAAGGGAGAGCGCCATATGCAATACGTCTACATAGGACGCAACGAGCTGGTTGCACTGATTGTCGGCCTGGTCACCGGCACGCTGTATTCCTGGCTGAACCTGCCGATCCCCGCGCCAAACGTCACCGGCGGGATCTGCGCCATCCTCTTCACCTACATCGGCTATCTGATCGTGCACGCGTGGCGCAGGACCATCGCCTTCGGGCGGCCGCCGGAAAGCCGCTGAATCACGCGCAACTCATGAGATTGGGGAATGACATGGTGGAAATTGCATTGGGCAGCACCGAGCTGCAGGCCGCAGCCGTTGGCTTGGTGACCGGCGTTATCTACACTGCGGTACGTGCACCGATACCGGCCCCGAACGTGCTCGGCGGGATCTTCGCCATCTTTGGCACGTTCGCGGGATTCGTACTGGTGGCCGCGATGCGGGGGCAGTTGCTGTTCGGCTAGCGGAGGGCCCGGCCTTCGCAGGAAATGCTTTGGATGCGCGGCGGACAGCAATGTCCGCCCGTTTTCGCTGTTGCAGCGTGATGCCAGGGAGGTTCAATTGCACCTTTTGCGTTTTTCCACCGAAGCCTATCCACACAACCGGCGCGGCGCAGCCTGGCGTGACGAACTCCGCGCCGCACGCCTGCATTGCGAAAGCCTGTGCGCCGATCACACCCTGCACGGCACGATCGAGTCGCGGACCACCCCCGCGGGCATCGAGCTGACCTGCATTGCATCGGTCCCCCAGACGCTGGCCATCACCAGCGGCGACGGCCGCGGCCTGATGCTGCTGATGCTGACCGAAGGCGAAGCGCACCTCGCTGCGCCGGAACTGCGTGAACCGCTGCGGCCGGGGCAGGTGGTCTGCGTGCCGGAACACGCCGCCCGCAGGCTGGCCCTGGCCACCAGCTTCCGCATGCTGATCGTGCATATCGGCCAGGCATTGCTGAGCGCACGCATCACGGCCCCCTTGCCTCGCTCCGCGCTGGTGCTGAGCGGCGACGCCGCTGAACTGTTTGCCCGCCTGCTCCAGTCCATGGCGGCCAGCTTCGACACCATCGTGTCCGCAAACGCCAAGGCCATCCAGCCCTTCGACAACACCATCACCGCCTGCCTTGACGCCGCGCTGGCCGACAGCCAGCCCAGCGCACCGCCGGACATGACGCCCTCGCGCGCGGCCGTTTTTGCGCGCGTCTGCAGCCGCATCGACGCACGCCTTGCCGAGCCGGAACTCAGCCTCGCCGCCATCGCCGCGGACGAGCGCATGTCGGCCCGCTACCTGCAGAAGCTCTTCGAGAAATCCGGCAGCAGCTTTTCCGCCTACCTGCGCACCAGCCGGCTCGAGCGATGCCGGGCCGACCTGGCGAACCACCAGTACGACAAGCTCTCGGTCTCCGACATCTGCTATCGCTGGGGCTTCAACGACCCTTCGCACTTCAGCCACGCGTTTCGCGAACAGTTCGGGATCTCGCCCCGCGCCTACCGTGAGCAGACCGCGAACACGCCCGAGCATCGCCCACCGCAGAATGTCTCCCGCGGGCTTCCGGCCAATGCGAAGCGGGCTCCCGCTAGCCATGGCGCGCCCGCGAACGATGGCCCTGCTGCGCGCCTGCAAGCGGCGCCCACCATCGTCCCCATCACCCAGGCGCGCTCGCACGCCGCCCGCCCGGAAGGCCGGCACCACTGGCTGCAGGCCACGGACAAGACCGTGCACTGGGGCTATCTCAGCCACGACCTGCCGCCCGTGCTTGAGGTCATGCCCGGCGACACCGTCACCATCGAAACCCTGACGCAGCACGCCTCTGACGACCGGGAACGCATGATCGACGGCGACGCCGGCGCCGAAAGCGTCTTTCACTGGACCGCGGAGCAGAAGAACGTCAACCGGCGCGGCGCGGGCCCCATCGATGCGTCGGTCTACGGCCGCGGCGCCGGCGAAGGCTTTGGCGTGCATATCTGCACCGGCCCGGTCGCGGTGCGCGGCGCCATGCCCGGCGATGTGCTGGAGGTGCGCATCCTGGACGTGCGCCCGCGCCCGTGCTGCAACCCGCGCTTTGCCGGCAGGGCCTTCGGCAGCAACGCCGCGACCTGGTGGGGCTTTCATTACCGCGACATGCTGACCGAGCCGCGCGAGCGCGAAGTGGTCACCGTCTTCGAGATCGATTGCGAACGCGCCGACAGCCGTGCGCGCGCGGTCTACAACTTCCGCTGGACGCCGCAGCGCGATCCGTTCGGCGTGCTGCACCCGACCATCGACTATCCCGGCGTGCCGGTCGACCACGACACCATCGTCAAGAACTACGACGTGCTGCGCGATATCGAGATACCGGTCCGCCCCCACTTCGGCGTCATCGCCGTGGCGCCGGCGCAGGACGGCCTGATCGACTCCATCCCGCCCTCCAGCTTCGCCGGCAACCTGGACAACTGGCGCGTCACCCGGGGCGCCAGCGTCTACCTCAGGGTAGCCGTGCCGGGCGCCCTGCTGTCGATTGGCGATCCCCATGCCTCGCAGGGAGACTCCGAGCTGTGCGGCACGGCCATCGAATGCTCGCTGACCGGTGACTTCCAGCTCGTCCTGCACAAGAGCACCATGATCGACCGCGACGCTCCCTTCGCCGACCTGAGCTACCCGCTGGTGGAAACCGCCGACGAATGGATCCTGCATGGCTTCAGCTCGCCCAACCACCTGGCTGAACTGGGCCAGATGGCGCAGAGCCATATCTACCTGAAGTCCACCCTGGACGACGCCATGCGCGACGCCTTCCGCAAGACACGCCGCTTCCTTATGTCGGTCAAGGGGCTGAGTGAAGATGAGGCGGTTGCGCTGATCTCTGTTGCAGTGGATTTTGGTATCACGCAGGTGGTGAATGGCAACTGGGGCGTGCATGCCATTATCAGGAAGTCGATGTTCAGCCGCGCCTAGCAGACTGTCGCACGGCGCAAGACCCATATGCGTATCCGACGCTGGCCGCGAACGGCACCCTGATGGGCTGTCCCGTGATCGATAGCGCAAGCGCCCCGGCTACTGCCGGCGCGGCGCTAGCCATGGCATCATCGGCGGAAGCCTAGGTTATTCGGGCGCGGACTGGGTGGTCGATCAAATGGAGTGAGATAAGTGCTCAAGAAATTGCGCGACATGTTGACTCACAGGCGTATCGCCGAGGAGCGGAATCGAGCCCTCCGAGCACGCTTCGGCCGCTCGCTGGAAGAATTGAAAGGTTTATTTTCTCGTCCGCTAGATATGGTGCCAATATCAGCGACTGAAAAGAGGCCTTCTAGGTACCCTGAGATTTCCAGCTTATTACCCGGAACGGGTATAAATGCTTTTTACGCTCACTTTCAACTGGAGTCGAATAAGGTACATGAGCTTATCGAAGGCATTAAAAACGGATTCGATAAAGTTGATGAGCACTTGTATATAAGACGCAGCGGCAATGAGGCTGGAGATTTTTTCATCTCCATTGCGTTCAGTAATGAATTTTCTGGATCAATAGTATCAATGATGACCAACGATACTTCCGTGTTGGATCGCATAGTAGTGGCCAACTCAAGTCCACCGCCTCCGTGGGTCGCCTTTCCAGAGATTAGCGAACCGCTTAAGCTGGGATTCCTGCAAGGCGACATTGAATATTGGTGGGATAACTATTGGTCTTCATTCTGGGAATCCTTAACCGCCGAAGAGCGCGAGGCATATTTAGGAAGGCACGGAGCCACCGAAGAATGGAAGCGTTGCATTTGGCTTCATGGAAGGGAGGCACGTGAGCTACTGGAAAGCGCGCTGTCCGAGAAGGATCAGGGATAGCATGACCTTCCGGCATGTTCCTGAAGGTGCGTCCGCAATGCGAGCATTGCTCCTGAATTCCAATCGACCGATGACTGTCGAGCGCTTGATGAAGGAACTCATTTAAGAGGGGAGCAACCCCGCCGCCGGCCGGTCTTTCAGCAACCTGCCAGGCGCCCACACGCACGGCCGAACGCTGCCTGTCGGCCCCTATAGTATCCTCGCGGGTTCCCCGACCCGTACCACGAGATTGATGCACCACACCGACGACGCCCTTTCCGAGCACGAATCCACCGCCATCCACGAGCCCCGCCTCTGGCGCGACAAGGGCTGGACCGCCCGCGTCATCAAGAACGAGGACGGCGACGGCTGGGCAGTCGAAATGATCCGCGGCGGCAGCGCCGAGCCCGCGCTGGTCGGTCCCTGGACCATGGGGCGAAACAAGGTCGATCCCAAGCCGCTGGATGCCACTGCGCACCAGACGCTGGTCAAGACGGCTTCAGAGGTTATCCGGCGGCATGAGCAGCAATTGCATGCGCAGCTCAACAAGCAGGTCAGTATCGAGTCTGAATCCGGCACTGTGATTGTGAAGCTCGTCATTACGCCGGATGAATTCGAGCCCTTTGGCACGCTCACGGCTGAGGATTCCTTCGGCGATGTGCTGGCGACTGTGAAGGTGCGGCCCGACTTTCGGCTGACGCGGGACAGCGCAGAGCGTTGGGCTGCTGGTGGGTTCGACAGGATTCGCTAGGCAACTGCCTGACAGCGAAGCGCCGGAAGATTGCGAATCGTCTGATCGCCACAGACGACAGAGATGGGAACACTGGAGCCATCACCGAGACAACGGTGATCGGGCGTACCAACCCGGATCTTTACAGACGGCCGTCTCATACGGCCAAGTTCGCGCGTCCACGTCTCCTCAGTTTTTGGCGGGCCGGGCGGGGCAGCCGAAAGGCTGGCCGGATTACTCTGTGAAGACCGGTTTGGTACCCCCGCTGTCTGGCCCGCCACCCTTCATTTTTATCCATCAGGCGGGTCTTCCAACTTTGATAGGAGTTCGCAATGGAAGAGCAAACCGCGTCGAAACAACAAACCGTCTTGATCGCCAATCCGGAAGATTGTCGCGAATCGCTGAATTGCATCAGTGCTGGATTGGACAGGGTGCTAGTGCTGTTGGAAGTGGAAAGCGAATGTTCGGATGCTTGCTTTGGTATCCGGTGTCTGGTGGCGATGATTAAGGCGAAGTTTGACCGGACGGCGGGGGAGATTTGTCCGGTGGAGTGAGTGGTGGTGCTGATGTGGCCGGGGGTGTTGCTCCGGCGTGAAGGAATAACCGCAGCTTCGGCTGCGGTTTTTTTTTGGATCTTCGCCGATCTGCGTGATTGATCTTACTGTCTCTGGGAGAGTGCCTGGGCCGTTGACGTCGCAACCGGCCGAATCCGACCCAAAGCAGCCCGCGGCCCGCGCTGGACGCACTCTGACGGCAGACTGTGACAAAGGCGCGCTTGGACCCACACGTCGTGGAGACGTGCAAGATGGTGCCAAAGGTGGCCGCCGTCCGTTGCCCTACGCCGTTTCGATGCTGGAAGGACCCGCCTTCGCGGTATAGCGGAGGCTGCAGGTAGTCGACGAACTCGATCGTTCCGCTACTCCGGCCGGGCGAATCGCACGCGTTGCTACTGGCCTCCGGGACCGGGATAGTGGAAGGTCCAAGCCTGCGGGCCGTGCTGGGGAAAGACGAAGATCGGCCCAGTGGCCGCCAACGCTGCTGGTGCGATGTTCGTCCAGAACCCATCGTCATACCTCGGCAACTCGTCCGGAAAGCCAAGGTCGTCGCTGAAGCCCGCCATGTGACGCAGGATTGCGATGTGCGAATTGCGATCCCATTCCTCACGCTGCAGGTAGGCCGACATGGATGACCAGAATGCCGGCGTGAGTGCGGCCGGAAACTGCGTGTTTCGCCAGAATGCTTGTGCGAGTTGTGTCTTCTCTTGGGGCGCGAGTCGCAGTAGCGCCATGTTCATGAGGTATTGGTCTCGTGCGGACAGTCTTGGCCGTCCTTGTGGGTCCTGCGTATAGATGCCCAACACGGCGTCAGTTTTAGCAAGGTAGTCCATGGCAATGGGGTTCCGTCGCAGGCTATCGATCAGCCGTCCCAGTTCGACCTCGTCCGCTTGCGTCAGGGGATAGTCGCCTGGCACATCGCGATACCGCTGCGCGGGCAGCGCGCGCATTTGTATTTGCCCATTCGGCTCCCGCTTGATACCGCCGTCGCGATACCTCCCCGGCTCGCGGATCAGATCTTCCATCCGCTGCCACATGCGACCCTCTTGGGTATGGGCGCGGCTGGGATTGATGTAGCCTCGAACATAGTCCAAGGCCTGGGCGCGCCAAGCTGCTGCAAAGATCGAAGGCGCCGACAGCACCATTACAGTCTCGTCGATGTTGAAATCGATCTGACTCAGATCGGGCTCGGTGACGAGTCCAAACATTGCGAAAAGGGTTGCGGCTGCAGCGACAAGCTGTCCGACGTGGCCGGTCGCGTTGTACGTCTTGATAAATTCCTTCAGGTCCGCCTTTGCTTGAGGCGACACCATGTAGGTGACGCCTCCCACCGTGACAGGAACAGCATCCTTCCCGCTGATTCGACCGCGGGACATTTCCGCAACTACATCAATGGGTTGAGCCTGAATCGTGGTGGTTGGGCCGTTAGCTGGCTTGTCGCGTGGGCCCTCCGGGCCACCCTTTTCTGCTCCACCTGCATGTTGTGGGCCATTTTTTTCCGACACGTGGCCTTCGATATTGATGGGGTCGTGGAAATTGACCTCATGCTGCGCGAAAGTGGCGCTGCTCGCAATGAGAAAAGCAATCAGCAGACTGGTCCTGGACTTCGAGTACGCCATGTGCGTTAGCTCCGTAAGGCGCTTGTGGATTTGTACGGCAGGGATGATGCACTACGGCCACCGAGGACGGCAAGCGCGCCCGTTGAATCATCGCAAATTGCGGTGGCGACAGCTCTTGGCCGATCTGTGCCTTCCCGGAAATCAGCGATGAACCTTAAATTCCGGAATCAATGTGTACTCAAAACTGCGATCCGCAAATCGGGGCTCCTAATAGTTCCCGCCCCCACGGTCAATTCCCACACGCAGGACTAGCATTTGCCTTCGCATTGAAAACCTCTTTGCTGTCAGTTAGCATATTCACTCGATAGGGGCTGCAACCCGGGAAATTCATCTTCCCCTCGTCCGCCTGTGGCCAATGGGTCGGGCTGACGTATTTGATCTCGTTGGAATCCCCGTTGCCTCGGACTGGTGAACATCCACGACCAACCCCCGCACTTCTGTCCAGAGTTGGCCGGACCGCGCCAAAGGTTCGGAGGTACCACTCGGGATGGGCTTCCGATGTCGCACGTCGATCGATCATAAGCGCAGAACTTCCAAAGCGCCTCGGTATCCACTTTCGATTTAGGATTCTTGTCAAAAACCACATGTGCGAGAGCATAACAAAGCACACATAGCACCTTATGCCGCCAATTCAAAAATCGGATGTTACACTTCCTTACAAGGTGTACCAAGACCTTACACGGCCAATACGCCTTGCCTCCCATTTAGTACAAATGGGAGGAATTTAACTCAAATGGGTTATACATCCGCAGGCTGAATTTCTAGAGAGG
The DNA here is from genome assembly GCF_016127575.1 of Cupriavidus necator. NCBI lineage: Bacteria > Pseudomonadati > Pseudomonadota > Betaproteobacteria > Burkholderiales > Burkholderiaceae > Cupriavidus > Cupriavidus necator. The sequence goes on along the minus strand of NZ_CP066019.1, from coordinate 455,097 downwards.
CGGACTAATAAAAAGGGAGACGGTATGAAGGGGTTCCTCAAAACATTTGCGGCAGTCGCCGCAGGTTTTGCGGCGCAGGGCGCCACTGCAGCGCAGCTGCCGTCGCAAGCGCCGACACATTCGGTTGATGCTTCATCGACCACTTCGATTGACGCCAAATCTCTCGAAAGAATCGCAGTGACAGACTCTGCCGGCGACGTCTTCAATTTCATCCTGAAGCGCTCGGACGCCCATGAGGGAAAGCTGATGGCGTGGCATCAGTCGCACTCATCACATTCGTCGCACCGGTCGCATTCGTCGCACTACTCCAGCCGGTACTAAGCAGAAACAAACACATTTCATAGCCGACTCCTCGTGGGTCGGCTCCTCCAAGGTCCCCATGACAACACGTTTGGAACTAGATTCCGCCGTCTACTGCCTGGAGGCGGTACAAAAGGCGGCATACAGATTCATAGACCGGCTCACGGTGCTGATCTCGCAAAGTCCGACCTCCGTAGTTTGCGAAATTGAATTGGTCGGGGGCATCGCAGCACCACTGGAAGACGTTCTAGCCAACTTCAAACGTGAACTCCTCGACCAACAACTCCGCCTGCAAATAAAAAACGAAACAGAGGCAGCGAGAAACCTGATTTTAGCGTACGCGTTCTCGCGCACAGGGTTGCAACAATGAATAAGTTTCGCAGCCTAGAGAGCTATCAAAGCAAGAATGCGGGGCGATATCAGTTACTACCGTTTCGGTTTGAAGCCCTGGATAACGAAAATGTGGTGGCCACGAATGCCGTCGGCGAGTTTGCTTTTTTATCTCGCCGGCAGCTTGAGGACCTCGTAGCGCATCGTTTGAGTCCTAGCGACCCCGACTACATTACGCTGAGATCCCGGCATTTCCTCCGTGAAGCCGGTGACGAAGCTAGTTTGGAACTGCTCACACTGAAGACGCGGACCAAGTTTAGTAAGCTTTCCAACTTCACGAATCTGCACATATTTGTCGCATCGTTACGCTGCGATCATAGTTGCCAGTATTGCCAAGTCTCTCGCCAGTCGGAGAACAAAGCGGCCTTCGATATGACACCGGAGACAGCGGACAAGGCTTTGGACCTCGTTTTCCGTTCCCCGAACCCCGCTATAAAAATTGAGTTTCAAGGTGGTGAGCCATTACTGAACTTCGAGCTGATTCGATATGTAGTGAAAAAGGCTGAGAAAATAAACAAAGTGGAAGGCCGGGATCTCCAGTTTGTTATCACCACAACCTTGTCGCTGGCCACGGATGAGATTCTGGAGTTCTGTCGCGACCACAAGATCTTCCTGTCATCCTCCCTGGATGGCCCGGCGGACCTGCATAACAAGAACCGGCCGCGTCCCGGTCGGGACAGTCACGAGCGCTTTGTCTCAGGCCTCAAGCGCGCCCGCGACATGGTGGGCTACGACTCGGTATCCGCGCTGATGACCACTTCGCCGGCAAGTCTGAATCGCGTCCGCGACATCATCGACGAATACCTCAAGCATGGCTTCGACGGTATTTTTCTGCGCCATCTCTCCCCCTACGGCTTTGCGCTCAAGACGAAGAGCTTTCAGGCCTACAACACCGAACGGTGGCTCGAATTCTACAAAGAGGGAATGGACTACATCCTCGCCCTCAACAAGGCAGGAACGCCCTTCACCGAGTACTACTCCACCCTGTTGCTGACCAAGATGATGTCGGCCGAAGACCCTGGCTTTGTGGATCTGATGACTCCTGCAGGCGCCGGCATCGCAGCCGTCGTGTTTAACTACGACGGTGACGTCTATGCGTCTGACGAGAGCCGCATGCTGCGTGAGATGGGCGACACGACGTTCCGCATCGGTAATGTTCATCAGAACAGTTACGAGGAAATATTCACCGCGGACGCGCTACTGACGGCCCTCGAAGACTCCTTCACGGCGTCTGCACCAATGTGTAGCGATTGTGCGTTCGAGCCGTGGTGTGGATCCGACCCTGTGTTTCACCATGGCATGTATGGCGACGTTCTTGGACGGAAGCCGGAGTCCGACTTCTGCAAGCGCGTCATGGGGATTACCAAGTACCTGCTCGATAAGATGCGCAATGACGAAGCAGCCAGGGAAATTTTCATGCGGTGGGTGAATCGATGCTAACACTTTCAGGACGCGTTATCCGCCTCGCCGAGGAGAAGGCTCCACAGCCGCAATCGCCGGCACCTCGGCGGCAGTTCAGCCTCAGTACGAATCCTGCCCTTCCACTCCCATTGAGGGGGGCAAGGGCTTACCTGTCCCGATCTAATGTGCCGGCCCCCACCGGCTTCGCTCACTATTTCGCGTTCAACGAACGGCCGACGAGCCTGACCGATGACATCCCCTGCACCCTGTTGACCGACGAGTTCTCTTACCTGGCTGAGGGCGATGTTGTCAGCTTGACCGGCGACGGTAGGATCAGAGCGCTTTTCCGGGCGGAGTCCAACCACAACAGCATCCTGCTTACAGAGCAGTGCAACAACTATTGCTTGATGTGTTCGCAGCCACCGAAGAAGGTTGATGACCGCTGGTTGCTGGACGAGGCCATGGAGACCGTTCGCCTGATTCCGCGGAACACGCGTTCGCTGGGCATTACAGGCGGAGAACCAACGCTGTTCGGCGACGGATTCATCGATCTGCTTCATCAAATTAGGAACTGGCTACCACGTACCTCCCTGCACATCCTGTCGAACGGGCGAACATTCGCCGCCGCGGCGTTTGCTGAACAATATGCAGCAGTTCAGCATCCCGATGTGATGATAGGCATCCCAGTCTACTCGGCCGACCCGGCACGTCATGACTACGTTGTCCAAGCCGAAGGGGCCTTTGATGAAACAATTCGAGGCATCCTGAATCTGAAACGCCTGAATCAGAAAGTTGAGATTCGTGTTGTGGTCCACAAGCAAACCTATAAAGGTCTGCCTGCGCTTTCAGAATTCATTGCCCGGAATCTTCTGTTTGTCGACCACGTCGCGCTAATGGGATTGGAAATGACCGGGTTCACCCGCGCGAACCTGGATGCGCTCTGGATCGACCCCGCCGACTACAAGACGGAGCTTAGTACGGCTGTCGGGATTCTAAGAAGCTATGGACTCAAGACGTCTGTGTATAACCATCAACTCTGCTTGGTGAATGCGGATGTCGAGCCAGCATATGTCAAGTCCATCTCTGACTGGAAGAACGAATACGCACCAGAATGCGAGCCCTGTGCGCGAAAGGCGGAGTGCGGCGGGTTCTTCTCATCAGGCATCCGGAACGGCTACAGCAAATCGATTCGACCATTTGCTTAGGACATAGTTGGGGAACTTGCGCACGGGGGGCCAAAAGGTGGTCCACTGACGGCTTGGCGGCTCTCACTGCAAGGTGACTCGGTACGAGGTCGGGCGCCAGCTGCGCTTACCGGCAAGATCGGCGACGGCAAGATTTTCGTGACGCTGATCGACCGCGTCATCCGCATTCATACGGGTGAGCAGGAAGAAGCGGCAGTCTGACGCTGGAGACGCGATCAAAATGATCTGTCATTGTTGCGTGGCCTCGCCGGACTACCTGTACTGTCTGCCGCCACCCTGGCACAGCGGCATTGGAACAATTCGCCTCGCGATCCAAGTCCCCTGCTTCGCCCCCTAGCCAGAACCGCTTCGCTCCATTTTGATCGCGTCTCTCATCCCTTCCACGCGTCCGGCGCATTGCACCGGACGTAGCCCATACCTCAATATCCGCGTGCTGGATCAATGATGTTATCCGGCGATTCGCCGGCAGAAACCCGAACAATATTCTCCGCAATCTGCCTCGCCGCAGACGACGGAATCGCCACCGAAGCCAGATGGGGTGTGATCAGCACATTAGGCATGCTCCACAGCGGATCCCCGGCAGGCAAAGGTTCGCGCTCGAAAACGTCCAAGGTTGCCCCGCCAATGTGGCCGCTTTGGAGCAGGTCCGTAAGCGCCGCCTGATCGACCAGTGCGCCCCGCGCAACGTTGATGAAGGCCGCGCCTCGCGGCAGCTGCTCGAGTCGCGCCCGATCCAGGATGCCAGCCGTCTGCGGCGTGAGCGGCAGCATCACGACGACAATGTCCGCCTGTCCTAGCACGGTGTCGAGCGTTTCCAGTCCGGCAAAGCATTCCACGCCTTCGATCTGCGCCGGGCTGCGCGACCAGCCGATCACCTTGAACCCCTGGCGCTGCAGTTCGTGGGCCGCTTTCGCGCCCAGCTGACCGAGCCCCAGAACCGCCACGCGGATGTCTTCCGGAGAACGGGGATGACGGTAGGCCCACTCACCCCGCCGCTGCGCCTGCTCGAAGTACGGGATGTCCCGGGCGTGCCGCAGCACGGAGAACAGCACGTATCCCGCCATCATGCGCGCCATCTGCGGGTCCGTGAGCCGCGTGATGGGAATGCCTTGGGGAAGATCCTGCCGCTGGACCAGTGAATCAACCCCCGCTCCCAGATTGACGATCAGGCGCAGGTTCGTCATTTCGGCAAAGAAATTCTCCGGCGGTTTCCAGGCGAGCGCGTAGTGAATGTCGGCTGGCCGGGTGATTTTGCTGGAGTGAATGACTTTCAGGTTCGGGAGCTGGGCCTGGAGCGCGCGCTTCCACGTGTCGAAATCGTCGAAGGCGCTGTAGAAAGCCAGCGCGCCCGAGGGGGTGTCTTCAGAAATTGGCATCTTGGCAACTGCCTTGAGAATAATGGCAAGGACGGCAGCGAGAGTACATCCTGCTGCCGTTCCGCGTGCGCATGGAAATCAGACCGCTGCTCTGCCCTTCTGCACCAGCCGCGTGACGGCCTCGATGGCGAATTCGTAGCCGTCGCCGCCCAGCCCGGCGATCACGCCATCCGCCACCTTTGAGATGTAGGAGTGGTGGCGGAACGGCTCGCGCTTCCAGATGTTGCTCATATGGGTTTCGATGATCTTGCCGGGGAAAGACAGCAAGGCATCGAGGATCGGAATCGACGAGTAGGTCAGGCCGGCCGCATTGATGATGATGCCGTCCGCCACGCCGCGCGCTTCCTGGATCCAGTCGACCAGCTGTCCCTCGTAGTTCGACTGCAAGAAGCGCAGGTCGGCATTCAGCGACGCGGCCTTTTGCTCGCATCGTGACTGCAGCACCGGAAAGCTGTCGCTGCCGTAGGTCTTGTTGGCGTCCAGGCCATAAAGATTGGCGTTGGGGCCGTTCAGGAACCAGATGGTGATCTTCTCGCTCATGTTCTGACCTCTGTTATCTCAACCTTCGTGGGGGCGCGTGGCCAGCATGGCGGGCAGGCTTTGGAAAGCCTCATTCCAGCGTGCCGCGTTGCCGTATCGGGCGCGCCAATCGAGTTCGGGAAACCGGAAGTCCAGATACCCCAGCGCGCAGCCGATGGTGATTTCACCGATGGTGGGCTGTTCTTCCGCCAGGTCCGGTGCGATGGCGTCGATTGACTCGAGGCAGGCGCTGACTTTCGTCAGCAGCGCTTCGCGCCACGTGGGCCACTGGACTTCCTCGGGGCGCGCGGTCCGTTCGTAGCGCGCGAGCAGCGCGGCGTCGAGCAGGCCATCGCCGAGCGCCTGGCGGGTCAGGGCCGTCCACCGCGCGGGGCCGGAGGCGGGAAAGATGTCCGCGGCGTCTGCCCGGCTGGCCAGGTACTCGCAAATCACCCGGCTGTCATAGATGGCCTGGCCATTTTCGAGGAGCAGCGTCGGGACTTTGGCGAGCGGGTTGTGGGCCGCGATGCGCGGGTCGCGCCGCACCGGATGGGCGGCGCTGTCCAGCAGTTCGATGTTCTCGGCCTGCCCCGTCAGGTGTGCGCAGACCATGACCTTGCGCACGAATGGCGAGGTCGGAGCGAAAAGAAGTTTCAGCATGCTTGATTGGATGACAGGCTCTAGGGGATCAGGACCAGCTTGCCGAAGACCTTGCCGCTTTCCAGCATCCGGTGGGACGCGACCGCCTCCGCGAGCGGGAAGGTGGCGTGGATGCGCGGCTTGACCCGTCCGTTTTTCAGCAGCGGGATGACATGGCGGGCAAGGCTCTGGGCCATCCGGGTCTTTTCGTAATGGCTCTGGGGGCGCATGGTGGACGAGTGCAGGCTCACCTGGCGCTGCATCAGCGTCAGCAGTTCGACATTGACCGCCGAGCCTTGCATGAAGGACAGGCTGACATGGCGGCCGCCGAAGGCCATGGCGGCAAGATTGCGGCGGACATAGTCGCCGCCGACGATGTCGATGACCACGTCGACCCCGCGCCCATCGGTGTACTCCAGGCAGGCCTTGGTGAAATCGGTGGTGGGCCAGCAGATCGTCGCGTCGGCGCCCATGGCGCGCAGTTCCGGAAAACGGCTTTCGTCGTTGTCCGTGGCGATGACGGTTGCGCCGGCGGCATGCGCCATCCGGATCGCGAGCGTGCCGATACCGCCGGCTGCGCCGTGGATCAGGACGGTTTCACCCATGGTCAGGCGGCCCAGCTCGAACAGGTTGTGCCACACGGTGAACAGCCCCTCGGGCAAGGCGGCTGCCTCGGCATCGGAAAGCGTGCCGGGCACGATGAAGGACTGATCGACCGGCGCCGTACACCACGGCGCATAGCCGCCGCCGGGTACCAGGCTCATCAGCCGCTGGCCCATCAGCTGACTGTCCACACCGGGGCCGCAGGCCACCACTTCGCCGCAGACTTCCAGGCCGAGCACGTCGGTGATTCCGGGCGCGGGCTTCGCGATACCTTGACGCTGCATGATGTCGGGCCGGTTGACGCCGGCGGCAAGCACGCGCAGCAGGACTTCGCCAGCACCGGGCTCGGGCATGGGGCGCTCGGCCAGCGTTAGCACACCGGCGTCGCCGGGTTCACGGGCGATGATGGCTTGCATGGAGCGAGGAAGACTGGTCATGGGTGTGTTCTCTCAGGCTGCGTTGTCTGACGCGTTGTGTTACGCCTTCGCGTTGCGCTCTTGCATCTGTTCTTACGTCCGCTTCTGCGGACTGAAAATGCTGACGCCCTCATCGGGCAGCGCAAGTCCCGCGACCGAGCCGATGGGCCATTGCTGCATGGCGCCCAGGCCCGCACTGCGCACCGTGACGACCTGACGGGCCGTCATCGGAATGTCCACGTCTATGAACGTATTGATGTGATCGCCCTGGTAGACGTGATTGATCACCGTGCCACTCAACACCGATTCGGCATGCAGATGCTCAAGCTTGATGTGCTCCGGGCGCACGTACACGTCCAGCCTTTCCCCATCGTGCGATGCGTCGGCCAGGCGGGCATGCGGGAAGCTGATGAGCCCCGAGCCCAGGCGCAGTTGCACATCCGTTGCCGTCTGGCCGTGATAATGAGCCGGCAGGATGTTCACGTCGCCCAGGAAGGACGCCACGAACGGGTCTTGCGGGTTCTGATACAGATCGGCCGGCGATGCGATCTGCCGAATGGTGCCGTTCGACATCACTGCGATCCGGTCGGACATGGCCAGCGCCTCGCCCTGGTCGTGGGTGACGAATACCGTGGTCAGGCGCAAGCGGCGCTGGATTTCCCGGATCTCTACCTGCATGGAGCCGCGCAGGTTCTTGTCCAGGGCCGAGAAGGGCTCGTCCAGCAGCAGTACCTTGGGCTGGATCACCAGCGCCCGCGCCAGCGCCACGCGCTGCTGCTGCCCTCCCGAAAGTTCGCGCGGCTTGCGGTGCCCGAGGCCGTCCAGCTTCACCAGGTCCATCACCTGCTTCACGCGCTGTGCGATTTCGTCCTTGCCCACGCCCCGCATGCGCAGGCCATAGCCGATATTGCGCTCGACGGTCATGTGGGGAAAGAGCGCGTAGTTCTGGAAGACGATGCCGATCTGCCGCTTGTGCGGCGGCTCGCAGGTCACCGGCTGGCCATCGATGAAAATCTCGCCGGTGTCGGCTTCCGCAAAGCCGGCGATGAGGTTGAGGAGCGTCGTCTTGCCGCAGCCGGACGGGCCCAGCAGGGTGAGGAATTCCCCGCGTCGTATCTTCAGCGAGAGCTCGTGCAGCACGGTGTGGTCGTGATACTTCTTGACCACCTTTTCCAGGCTGACTGCGGTATCGGGCTGTGCGTGGGGTTGCTGTGCGGCAGGCTCGGAGTTGGCTACGTTCATAGGTGTACAGAGATTGAGGAGTATGCCGTGCTCCAGGCTTGGGCCCAATGACATCGAGGCCGAGCTGGTACTGGCAAGCAGGATAAGTCAAACAGCCAGTATCGGGACTTTGCCGAAACTGATGCGGTCCCTCGGAAAAAACGAAATGTCCGTTTTCAGGCGCAGGCGGCGCGGATGCGATGGCCGGGAACGCCTTGTGGTGCACGGGTGCGGGGGGCAGTGCGGAACCCTTCGGCCCGCGCTTTACTTTTTCCTAAGTGCTGAGTTTGAAAAACGTGATTTTCAAACGAGGTGGGCTTCATCAAACTGGCCAACGTCGATGAGCGATGTCTCCAGGGCCAGTACGCCTTGCCGTCGAAGCTTCCGTGCCGGGGCGACTGACCGGGGCGATCATTCTTAGGAAATTCAAATGTCAGTGGAAAAAATCAACACCGTGGTGGTCGGTGCTGGCCAGGCGGGCATCGCGATGAGCGAGCATCTCGCGCACATGGGTGTGCAGCATGTCGTGCTGGAACGCAGCCGAATCGCAGAACGCTGGCGCTCGGAACGTTGGGATTCTCTGGTCGCGAATGGACCGGCCTGGCATGACCGTTTTCCCGGGATGAAATTCGAGGGCATCTCGCCGGAGGCCTTTCCGTCGAAAGAGCGCATGGCGCAGTATTTCGAGAGCTATGCCGCCATGCTGAAGGCGCCGGTCCGTACCGGCGTGGAAGTCAGGCAGGTGGAACGGCATCAAGGGCGTCCCGGATTCAGGGTGACGACTTCCGACGGCATCATCGAGGCAGACAACGTGGTTGCCGCAACCGGCCCGTTCCAGAAGCCAGCCTATCCGAAGATCGTGCCTGAGAGCGAAAAAATCCGGCAGCTGCATTCCTCGGCCTACAAGAATCCGGGCCAGTTGGCGGAAGGCGGGGTGCTCGTGGTGGGCGCGGGCGCTTCCGGCTCACAGATCGCCGAAGAGCTGCGCCAGGCCGGCAAGACGGTTTATCTCTCGGTCGGCGAGCATTACCGCCCGCCGCGCGCGTACCGTGGCCGTGACTACTGCTGGTGGCTGGGCGCCCTCGGCCTGTGGGATGAAGTGAGGATCCGGCCCAAGAAGGCGCACGTCGCTTTCGCCGTGAGCGGCTATGAAGGCGGCAAGACCGTCGATTTCCGGCGCCTGGCGCACGCGGGCATCAACCTGGTCGGCCTGACCCAATCCTACAAGGATGGCGTCATGACATTCGAGCCAGGCCTGCCCGAGAACATCGCCGAAGGCGACCGCGCCTACTTCGACGTGCTGCGCGAAGCGGATGCCTATATCGAAGAGAATGGCCTGCCGTTTCCGCCGGAACCTGACGCCTGGGAGCTGCTGCCGGACCCGGAGTGCCTTAAGCACCCGATCCTCAGCCTCGACCTGGCTGAAGCCGGCATCACCACGATCCTCTGGGCGACCGGTTTCAAGTTTGATTTCAACTGGCTGAACGTGAAGAATGCCTTCGACGAGAAGGGCGATCCGTTCCACAAGCGCGGCATCTCCGCGGAAAGCGGCATCTATTTCCTGGGCCTGCCGAATCTGGTCAACCGGGCGTCGTCCTTCATCTATGGTGTCTGGCACGATGCGAAATACATCGCTGACCATATCGTGCTCCAGAACGGATATATGACGTATGAGCGGTCTTGAGCCTGTTCCTGAGGCTGCACGGTGACCTGTCATTGGTAACGAGGTTGCACGCACGAGCTGCCGGATCGGGCGATCCGGCAGCTTTTTGTTTTTTTCAAGGGAGTTCCCATGGCCGAGATGACGTGCATTGAAGACCTGCGCAGCCTGGCGAAAAAGCGCGTGCCGCGCATGTTCTATGACTATGTCGACGGCGGTTCGTGGACCGAATATACCTACCGTGCCAACGAGGCGGATTTTCAGCGTATCGAATTCCGCCAGCGCGTGGCGGTGGACATTACCGAGCGCAGCACCGCCAGCACCATGGTGGGCCAGCCGGTCAGCATGCCGGTGGCGATCGCGCCCACCGGGCTGACCGGCATGCAGCACGCCGATGGAGAAATCCTGGCCGCGCGCGCGGCGAAGCGGCACGGCATCCCGTTCACCTTGTCCACCATGAGCATCTGCCCGATCGAGGCGGTGGCGGAAGCGACCGGGCGCCATCCGTTCTGGTTCCAGCTGTACGTGCTGCGCGACCGGACCTTTGTCGAAAGCCTGATCGACCGTGCCAGGAATGCCAATTGTTCGGCGCTCGTGGTCACGATGGACCTGCAGGTCTTCGGCCAGCGGCACAAGGACAAGAAGAACGGTCTGTCCACGCCGCCCAAGCCGACCCTGCGCAACCTTGTGAACATGGCGAGCAAGCCGCGCTGGTGCATCGGCATGCTGGGTACCAGACACCGTCAGTTCGGCAATATCGTCGGGCATGCCAGGGGCGTCGACAAGATCGGGTCGCTGGTGGAGTGGACTCAGGAGCAGTTCGATCCGCGCCTGTCCTGGCAGGATGTTGAATGGATCAAGAAGCGGTGGGATGGGAAGCTGATCGTCAAGGGCATCCAGGACCCAGAGGATGCGCGGCTGGCGGTGGCAAGCGGCGCCGATGCCATCATCGTGTCGAACCATGGCGGGCGCCAGCTGGACGGCGCAGCGTCATCGATCTCCACCTTGCCGCGCATCGTGGAAGTGGTCGGGGATCGGGTGGAAGTCCATATGGATGGCGGCATCCGCTCGGGCCAGGATGTGCTCAAGGCGATCGCGCTCGGGGCGCGTGGCACGTATATCGGCCGCGCCATGATGTATGGCCTGGGCGCCCTCGGCGAGCAAGGCGTGACCACGGCCTTGAACATCATTCAGAACGAGCTCGATCTCTCCATGGCGTTTTGCGGCAAGACGGATATCCAGTCGGTCGACCGCAGCATCCTGCTGACTTCATTTTGATAGCGTCTATGAGGCGTCCGGGCCGAAGCTGGCCAGGACGCCAGGCTTATCGACAGAGAAATTCGACGAGGCCGGCCAGCATGCGGTCGCAGGCTTCGATCTGCGCCAGCTCCACATACTCGTCGGCCTTATGTGCGACTTCAATGCTCCCGGGCCCGCAGATCAGCACTGGCGTTTGATTCCAGCTCTGCTGGAACAATCCACCCTCGCTGCCATAGTCCACCCTGGCGCATGGGGTGCCCGCGGGGAGCAGCGAGGCGAGCAGGCCGACAGCAGGCGAATCCTCGCGGGTGTTCAGGCTGGGATAGCTGTTCGTCATCTGGATGTCTGGCAACGGCGCCGCAGGATCCAGCGCCTCTTTTTTGACGCGCTCGGCCAGGCGTTCCAGGACGCGCTTCAGGATCTGCTCGGGTTTATCTTCCGAGACGTTGCGAATCTCGAAGCTGACTTCGCATTCGCTGGGCACGATGTTCAAGGCGCGGCCGCCGTGGATGACGCCGGCGTGGACCGTGCTGTAGGGCACGCCGTAGCCCTCCTCGCGCGGGCCGCTTTGCGCCAGTTCACGCTGCACGTCTCGCAGGGATGCGACGAGGTCGCTGGCCATGTGGATGGCGTTGAAGAACCTGGGCGCCAGGCCTGAGTGGCCGGCCTGGCCGCAGCAGACCGCCCGGTAGGCAGCCTTGCCCTTGTGACCGGTGCCGATCCGCATCAGGGTCGGCTCGCCGACAATGCACAGGTAGGGTGCGGGGAGGCTGTTCTCCAGGCGGCGCAGCAGGTGGCGCACACCTACGCAGCCGATTTCCTCATCGAAGGACAGCGCCAGCTGCAAGGGGCGCCGGAGCGGCTGCCGGGCGGCCGCCACCATGGCGGTGACGGCGCAGGCCACGAAGCCTTTCATGTCGGCTGTGCCGCGTCCGTAGATGCGGCCATCCCGGTGCGTTGCCTCAAACGGGGGTGAAGTCCAGGGCTGGCCTTCCACCGGCACCACATCGGTATGGCCGGAGAGCAGGACGCCCGGAACGCCCACCGGACCGACCGTCGCAAACAGATTGGAGCGGCTGGGGTCTTGCGGGTCGGGCGCGAGCATCGATTCGATGCCGGCTTCCGCCAGGATGTCCTGGACCTTGTGGATGAGCGCGATGTTTGGCGTCAGGGAAACCGATGCGAAAGAAACGAGCGTTTCCAGGAGAGAGGCGCTTGCGGAGGAGGCTTGATTTTCCATCTCTGGCCCTTCTTGAGGGGGCATTGCCGAAACACGGCATGACCGATGCGGCTGGCGCTTCAGGACGCCGATTTCAGCGGCGCTGCTATATGGGGATCGAAGAAACTTGGAGCGCTCATTCCGGGGATGTATTGGTCGGAGATATAAGCGCGGCAGCGTTCCATGAAGATTCTCGTCAATCTTGACTGTTTCATCGGCTTGTAAGTCGCCAGGCCGAGCAGCATGGGCCGATGGGTACCGGCAAGGCGGACCCGCACCATGCGCTTTCCATCGAGCGATTGATCGGATTTGGGGCGCACATTGAAGAGTGCGTAGCCAATGCCGTTGGCGACCATGGACCGGACCACTTCCGTGGACTGCGAACGCGCCGCGATGTTCGGCGTCACGCCGGCCTTTTCAAACAGGGAGGTGAAATAGTCCCGGCTCATCGGCATATCGAGCAGGACGTAGGGTTCGGGCGCCAGCTCTTCGAAGGAGACGACTTTCTGCTGCGCCAGCGGATGGACCTCGCTCACCAGGACATAGGGCGGCATCGTCGCCAGGCTCTCGAACTGGATGTCGTCCTCAAGGTGCAGGTCGTAGGTGATCGCCACGTCGATCTCAAGCGCATGGAGCTTGTTCATCAAGACTTCCTGATCGCCTTCGACCATCTGCAGCTCGATTTTCTTGAACGCGCGCGAAAAGCCGAAGATGACCTCGGGCGCAATCATTGCCGTGAGCGACTGGAAGCTTCCCACCCGCAAGGTGCCCTGGATGACGTCGCTCGAATCGGAGGCGATTTCATAGAGTCGGGACGACCGTCCGAGCATATCTTCGCAGTGATGCAGGACCAGCTTGCCGATGGTGGTCAGGCCAATGCCCTTGGAAGAATGGCGCACGAACAGCTGCACGCCCAGTTCGGCCTCGATATGGGCGATCGCTGCGGAGATCGAGGGAGAGGAGATATGGATTTGCGTCGACGCAGCGGCAATGCTGCCATGCTTCGCCGTTGCGACGAAATACTCCATCTGGCGCAGGGAAATGCGATTGAGCATGTCGAGATCAGGAAAAGGGGAACGATCCAGTGTACTGGAGAAGGTTTGCCCTTTCGAGTGCCGGCTGCCTGACCGGCGCTGTCACGCTTCATTCGATGCGTCGGACTGGTCACAGGTTTCCGGGAACGCCAAAGCTGGGCGCCGCGCGGGGATCGAGCGCTCGCTTGACATAGTCCTTCAGTTGCGGCGCGTAAACCTGCCAGGCGGCATGGAGGGCCTCGACCGGGTCGTTTTCTACCCAGTCCAGGCGCAGATCCACGACAGGCCAGTTCTGCGCATCGTACACCAGCAGGCCTGCCGAGTGCACCGGACCTTCCTCGCCGCCGGCGGCCTGGCCGGCGAGCATGGCCTGCATCAGCCGTTCCGCGAGCGCGCCTTCGGTCTGCTCGAAGGCCGACAGCATGGCCTGGGGCACTTCACGCGTCGCCAGCATGTTGCCCGCGCATGCGGCATGGGTGCCGACCACGCTTGCCAGGGTGCCGAGCGCCTTGGCACCCGTGAAAACCACTGGCGGGTTGTGCGCGTCGATGGCCATGAGCTGGCGATACTCGATATGGGGGCGCTTCTGCAGTTCCGCGAGGGCGCGTTCCGGCGTCAGGCCGCTGGCCATCAGGTCCAGGGCGAGGAGCCCCAGATCCGGGTCGGTAATGTTCTGGCTCGCGGCTGCGCCGACCCCTTTGCGGCCGCGGATGCAGCGCGAGGCAACCGCCGGTGACGAGGACGCCACGGCGGCGCCGAACTGGCCGGTGGCCGGGCACCGTGCAATGATGGAAAAGGTCATGGCAGCTCAGTCGGGGATGACAGCGGTGGCGTCGATCTCTACCAGCCACTCGGGGCGGGCCAGGGCCGATACGACGATGCCGGTCGAGACCGGGAAGACACCCTTCAGCCAGCGGCCCACGACGCGATACACCGCCTCGCGGTAGCGAGGGTCGATGATGTAGATCGTGATCTTGCAGATGTCCTCGAGCTCGCCGCCGGCTTCCTTGAGCAGCATCGCGATATTGGCCATGGCCTGCTCCGCCTGTCCGGCGACGTCCCCGATGCACACGCTCTCCGAGGTGTCGAGGTTCTGGCCGATCTGCCCTCGCAGAAAAACGGTACGGCCTCGCGCGACAACGGCCTGGCAAAGGTCGTTGTCCAGATTCTGTTCCGGGTAGGTGACTTTGGTGTTGAAGGTGCGGATGCGGGTATGCTTCATGGTCGATTCGGATCGATTCGGCAGGTGGCGGGAGATTGGGGGCGATGCACCCGACTGCATGGTCATGTGCAGCCGCTGTCGGCGCCATTTGTATTTTCCTGCCGGCCGTTTAGGAATTTCCGAATACCACCGAACCTCACACGACCGCTAACCTGCTCCAGACGGCGGAACCATCCACAACCCCATCGGGAAATGTGAGGCACCCCTACGAAAAAGCCGACTTGGCCGCCTGGTACGACTTTCACATCATAGGCTCCGTAATTCGAAGTCATTGCGTCAACGTCGTTGCGTCAGCAACGCGTCGCTGCTTGTGATTGCATTTCGCGGTGGCACGTTCAAGCGTATTTCCAGTTCTATCAGATGTTTATCTTTTCGATTGGGGGTTAGTAAATGACGATTCGCAAGCTTTTGGCACTTTGCGCGCTCTCCGCCACGCTTGGCAGTACGGCGGCATGGGCCCAGGAAGCCTTGGTGGTGAGCACCTGGGGCGGCAGTTTCCGCGACCTCATCGATGAAAGCATCGGCAAGGAATTCACGCGGCAAACCGGCGTGCCGGTCAAGTACATCACCGGCGGCACCATCGACCGCCTGAACAAGGCGAAGCTTGCCTCCAAGCCCGAGAGCGACGTTACCTTCACGACTTCCCACGTCGGCTGGCTCTACGCCAACGGCAATCTCTTTGAAAAGCTGGATACGAGCAAGATTCCGAATTACAAGCATCTTGTCGATCGCGCCAGGATCAGCCCGTATCACATCGGCAGCTGGGCCTATGTCTATACCATCGGTTATCGCGCCGACCTGGTGCCGCCCAGCGTCAAGTTCGAGAGCTGGAACGACCTGTGGAGCCCGGCCCTGAAAGGCAAGATTGGCGTGCCTGACTTCGATCCGAGCCATGTGGTCGCGGTTTCCGCCATGCTGTCGGGTGGCGATGCGCAAAGCTGGGAAAAGGGGCAGGACAAGCTCAAGGCGCTCAAGCCCAACTTCAAGGCGTTCTATACCAATGACGCCAATGCGCAGCAGCTGATCGCCACCGGCGAAACGCCCGTGCAGGTCATCCTGTCGATCAACGCCTATCACATGATCAGCCAGGGTGTTCCCGTCAAGTTGGTCACGCCCAAGGAAGGCGCTGTGCTCGGCATCGATACCATGGCCATCACGAAGGGCTCCACCAAGGCCGATCTGGCTTACAAGTTCATGAACATCGCCTTGTCCCCGGAAGTCCAGTCGAAGATCGTGGCCTTGAAGAAGGCCAGCCCCGTCGTCGACGACGCCAGGGTTTCGCCTGAAGACGCCAAGCTGCCCGGCGTGTTCACGACGAAGGAGCAGTGGGACAAGGCCATCCTCGTGGACCACAAGCTGCGCGCCGAGAAGACTGCGGAATGGCGCAAGTGGTTCACTGAAAACGTCATGAACTGAGCCCGCTAGCAAGAGTGTGGAGGGAGGGTCGCCGCGGCAATGCACCGCGCCGATCCTCCCTCGCCGATTGAGCATCTGGAATAAGGTTTAAGAATGCGCCCCGATTCACGAGCCTGGTTGGTCTCCCCGGCAGTACTTGTCGCGCTGTGCATCGCAGTATCGTTGATTGCGGTCCTGCAGTTCAGCTTCCGGGCGTATGTGCCCGGCTCCCTGGATGTCGGCGGATTCACGTTCGCCAACTTCAGCGACCTGACCAAGTCGATTTATCTCGACGCGTTCTCCAACACCTTGTGGCTGAGCGTGGAGACGACCGTGTTTTCGCTGCTGGTTGCGTACCCGCTGGCCTATGCCCTGGTGCGCGTCAGGAGTCGGGCGCTCAAGTCCTTCATCCTCGTGGTGTCCATCACGCCCCTGTTTCTGGGGGAAATCGTGCGGACCTACTCCTGGATCGCCGTCCTGGGCAGCAATGGCTTCATCAATGGCGCGCTGCGAAAGCTCGGCCTGATCGACTGGCCACTGGAACTCATGTTCACACACCTGGGCGTGCTGGTCGCGCTGGTGCACGTGACGATTCCCGTCGTGGTCCTGATGCTTGCCACGGCAATTTCGCATATCGACCGCGACTACGAAAAAGCCGCCCAGAGCCTGGGTGCCGGCCCGGTCAGGACCTTCCTCACGGTCACGCTGCCGCTTTCGATGCCGGGTATTCTGGCTGGCATCACAACTGCGTTCGCCTGGACCTTCAGCGCCTTTGCGACGCCTCAGATGATAGGCGGAGGCCGCGTGCCGACGGTTTCGACACTGGTGTACCAGCTTGGCTTCGCTTCCATGAACTTCCCGCTGGCGGCCAGCCTGAGTGTGATGGGCTTGCTGCTGACGGCCGCAGCGCTCTTTTCCCTGGGGCTGTTCACCAAGCGACTGAAAGTCGTTGGAGGACACTAAGAAATGAGAATCAAAAGCGCTTTGCCTTTGCCGCTGCGTGTCGCGGGCCCGCTGCTCGTCGCCATCCTGCTTGCATTCGTGCTGCTGCCGGTCGTGGTGGTGACGATCGCCGCCTTCAACGAAAAGGCGATCATCACTTTCCCGCCTGAATCCTATTCGCTGACATGGTTTGCACGCGTCTTCAGTTATCCGGATTTTCGAGATGGATTCCGCGCCAGCCTGGTCATCACCGGATGGTCCTCGTTGATTGCGCTGGTGATCGGGACCTGCCTGTCGATTGCCGTCAAACGGCTGGAATTCCCCGGCAAGCAGACGCTGCTGGCCATCCTGCATTCCCCGCTCGTGGTGCCGCACTTCACGCTGGGGCTGGGCCTGCTCATCTTGGTATCACAGGCCTCCATACACCGCTCATATGGCGTCGTCATCCTGTGTCACGTGATGCTGGTGCTGCCGTTCGTGCTGAAGAGCGTCTATGTTTCCATGGAAAACCTGGACGCAAGGCTGGAACAGGCGGCAGCAAGCCTCGGTGCGTCGCCGCTGAAGGTGCTTTTCACGATTACGATTCCGCTGCTCGCGCCGGGGCTGTTTGGCGGCTGGTTGTTTGCGGCAATCATGTCGTTCAGTGAATTCACCGCATCGCTTTTCGTCACCACGCAAGACACGCAGACGCTGCCCGTTTCCATGTACAACTATGTCCGGGAGTTTGCCGATCCGACGCTGGCCGCGCTGTCAGTTGTCTATATAGCCGTGACGGCTAGCGTGCTTGCCTTTGCAAACTATTTCCTGGGCCTGGGGAAAATCCTCAATATCGAGGAAGGGCATTGACCGGCATGCGCTGCTGAAAGCCGCGCCAATGGCGGGCTGCCTCAGCGCGTGGCGGCGCCGCGGCACTCACTGCCACACAGGGGCGGCGTAGTCGGCAAAGCCCCCCTTTATGAGAACCTGTCTTGATGGCCACGTCCATGACGACGCTTCTGCTATTGCACGACGCCGCCGGCCGGATTTTCGTGGGCTAATGGATATGGTTCTGGCGCCTGCGGTGGCCTTGGCCGGCTCTTCACCCAAAGCCCAAACTCCCGCATCACCTCCACAACAGGCGCAAGGCGCGCGCCATCCTCTGTCAGTTCGTACTGCACCGTAACAGGAACAGTCGGAAACGCTGTTCTCTTCACCAGGCCGACTTCCTGAAGTGCTTTCAGGTCCAGGGTGAGCATGCGCTGCGAAATGTCTGGCATCTCTCTTCGCAGTTCGTTGAAACGCTTCGGCCCTTCGAGTAAGTACGAGGCGATCAGCAGCCGCCACCGGCCGCCCAGCAGGCGCATTGCTTCCTCTACCGAACATCCCGACACAGCCGTCTTCATGGAAGCCTCTCAGTCATAGGTATAAAAAATGTACCTACACCACATTTTAGTGCCTTCTTCCCTTTCTATACCATCTTCAGCATCATTCGATCCATCAGCAAGGCACGCCGCTTTGCGATGACCTTTAGGGATATGAAATGAAGCTGTACTACATTCCGGGTGCTTGCTCGCTGTCGCCCCACATCGTGTTCAATGAATTGGGGCTGGACGTAACCCTCGCGAAGGTGGACTACAAAACTCACGAAACTGAAGACGGTCGCGATTTTTTCGAACTCAGTCCTTTTGGCTACGTCCCACTCCTTGAACTCGACGACGGCACGCGGCTGTGCGAGGGGCCGGCCATTGTTCAGTATCTGGCAGATATGAAACCCGAGTCGAACTTGGCCCCGGCGAACGGGACCATCGACCGCTATCGTCTGCAGGAGTGGTTGAGCTTCCTGACTTCCGAGATCCATAAGGGCTTCATTCCGCTGCTCTATGCGAGGCTGGCGGGCAAGTACGGCGTCGAGACTGCGAAGCCGAAGTTGGAAAAGCGTTACGCCTGGCTTAACGAGAAACTCGCCGGCCGCGACTATCTGATGGGTGACACCTACACTGTCGCCGACGCCTACCTTTATTCCCTAACCCAATGGGGCCAAGCCGAGTGGCTTGAGTCGGTCTACAAGACCGACATCCACTTCGACGGCCTGGAGAATCTCAGGACCTGGTATCTCCGTATGCGGGAGCGGCCGGCTGTGCGCAAGTCCCTGGATACCGAAGGCCTCAGGTAAGGCTTCGGTTCACCTAAGAAGCCGCGTTCACGAGGCCAATGGCGGCTATGCGTTGCAGATTCCACCGGTCGATGCAACACACTAAAGGCTTTGCGAGCCTGAGGGGTGCTGCAAATGAAACAAAGACGGCGGATCTACTACACCGAGACTCAAAAGGCACTGATGTGGGAGCGGTGGCGCAAAGGTGACACGCTTGCGCAGATTGCCCGACTGTTCGATCGCTACCACTCCTCCATACAAGGGATTCTCGCCAAGACTGGCGGAATACAGCCAGCGCAACGACACCGCTCCAGGCTGGCCTTGACGCTTGCCGAACGAGAGGAGATTTCGCGCGCAGTAGTCGCCGGCCACTCCATCCGATCCGTAGCAGCCCGCCTGGGGCGTGCTCCTTCTACTATCAGCCGCGAGGTCCGGCGAAATGGGGGCAGACAGGGCTATCTGGCGAACCAGGCCGACGAGCTCACATGGGAGCGCGCGCGGCGCCCAAAGGCATGTAAGCTCGTCAAGAATCGGACACTTGCCCAGGTGGTGGCAAGCAAGCTTCGATTGCAGTGGTCGCCAGAGCAGATTGCGGGTTGGCTCAAGCACGTGTACGCGGTCAACAGGGACTATCAGGTGTCGCACGAAACCATCTATCGGAGCCTCTACATCCAGGCCCGTGGCGCGCTGAAAAGGGAGTTGCTGGAACACCTACGGCGTTCTCGAGCCATGCGTAGATCGCGCCAACACACACTGAAGACCGACAACCGTACGAACATCCGAGATGCCGTATCGATCAGTGAACGCCCTGCCACGGCAGAGGATCGCGCGATACCTGGGCACTGGGAAGGCGATCTGCTGTTCGGCAGCGCCAACAGTCAGATTGCAACACTCGTCGAACGCCAGACCCGGTTTGTGATGCTGGTGAAGATTGCCAGCAAGGACTCTGAGGCTGTAGTCAACGCCCTGATCAAGCACGCTGGCAAGCTACCGCAGGAATTGTACAAATCGCTGACGTGGGATCGCGGCACAGAGATGGCTGGCCACAAGCGCTTCACTGTCGCGACCGATATCAAGGTCTATTTCTGCGATCCTCAGAATCCCTGGCAGCGCGGCACGAACGAAAACACGAACGGGCTCTTGAGACAGTACCTCCCGAAAGGAACCGATCTCTCGGTCTATTCACAAGCCAAGCTCAATGCCATCGCCAGGCGGCTCAACGAACGCCCGCGCAAGACACTAAACTTCGATACACCGGCTGAACGATTCCATCAAGCTGTTGCGTTGACCGGTTGAATCTGCGGTTGGTAGCTGCCTAAATCAGCCGCGCCGTCTCCGCTCGCGCCCGTGCGTATTCCCCAGCCAGCACATCAACCAGCGCTGGCGCTGGTCGAACTGTGGGGCTTCGGGAATTCGTTCATCGGCTTCCTGGTCGACGCGACGCTCAGTTCGGCCCGATGCCACGCGACAACACCTCGTGCGCCCATGTCACCGCCGCGCGCGCCGGCGCCTGGCCGGTCGACTCCACGCGTTGCGCCAGCCTGAGCACCCGTTCGCGGATGCCTGCCACTTCGTCGCGCAGGTCCGAGTCGTCGACACCGCCGAGGTATTCCCGGGCGCAACTCACGATGCCGCCGGCATTGATGAGGAAGTCGGGCGCATAGAAGATCCCGCGCTGGTGCAGGATGTCACCTTCGGCGAGCGAAGCGAGTTGATTGTTTGCCCCGCCGGCGATGGCCCGGAAACGGCAGCTTTCGGCCACGGCCGGGGTGATGACGGCACCCAGCGCGCAAGGCGCGAATACATCGGCGTCGACGGCCGTGATGGCTTCCGGCGATACGACGCGGGCGCCAAACTGCTGTTGCGCCTGCGTCGTGCGGCCGGCGTCGATATCGGCCACGGTCAGGGTGGCGCCCGCTTCATGGAGACGGCGGCAAAGCTCCCAGCCCACCGAACCCAGTCCCTGGACGGCCACGGACAAGCCGGCGAGCGACTTGCGGTCCAGGCGATACAGCGCCGCCGCCTCGATGCCGACGAACACGCCGTATGCCGTCCACGGCGAGGGATTGCCGCCGAAGCCGCCGTCGCGCGGCATGCCGCTGACGTAGCGGGTCTCGGCCTGAACGGCACGCATGTCGTCCACCGTCGTGCCGACATCCTCGGCCGTAATATAGCTGCCTTGCAGCGACTCGATCATGCGGCCGAAGGCGCGGAAGAGTTGCTTGCGGTCGGTCTGCGCCGGGGAACGCAGGATCACCGCCTTGCCGCCACCGAACGGCAGCCCGGCGAGGGCGTTCTTGTAGGCCATGCCCTGTGACAGGCGCAGCGCATCGGACAGCGCGTCGGCTTCGGCGGGATAGGCCCAGTACCGGCAGCCGCCGAATGCGGGGCCCAGTCTGGTGTTGTAGATGGCGATGATGGCCTGCAGGCCGGATTCCGGATCGGTGGCGAGCGTTACGCGCTCGTGGGACAGGCCTTCGCCGGTGCCGAAAAGGCGGACAGCGGCCGCCGCGTGGGTACGGTCGTTCAACTTCTTCTCCATGACGTGGGGAATGCAAAGCTGTAGCTCTGCCTTCCTTGACACACCGCCTGGGTTGCAGTGCGGTGCGGCGTTGATGGGGCCTGGAGCCCCAATCCCGTTCGGCTGCGGGCGATCTTGTCGCGCCGGCGCCGGGTTGGCATCTTACCCAGTTTCTCGGTGCGGGCGGGGCTAGGGTTTTCGCTTACCCCAAGGTCGGCCTCCACATCCGCTTACCGTGTCTCGGGACTCTTACGGCTGGCACCGCGTGCTACCTGGCCACCGTGCAGCACCGCGTTGCGGCGCGCGTACAGGAAGTAGATCGACAGGCCGATCCCCAGCCAAATCAGGAAGCGATCCAGGTCAGCGCTTGAAGGTGCGCCATCAGAAACAGGCAGAAGCCCACCGATAGCAGCGGAACCACCGGCACGCCGGGACAGCGGAAAGCTCTCGGCAGCTCCGGACGGGTCCGGCGCAGCACCAGCACCGCGATCGAGATCAGCGTGAAGGCGGAGAGCGTGCCGATATTGATCAACTCGGCCAGCACATTGAGCGGCATGAATGCGGCGATCATCGCGAACACGATGCCGACGGTCCAGGTGGCGAAATACGGCGTGGCGACGCGCTCAAGTTCGAGAAGTCGCCGCACCCCCGCAAGCCCTGCGTCCGGGCGCGCCTGGTCATCTTCCTTGATCAGGCGGACCGGCTGTCCGCCGAGCTTGCCGCCGCCTTGCTCAACGGCAAGCAGAAAGCCATCGTATTGGTCGCGCCCGACATCGGCCGACGGCCCCGAAAGGGTGGCAAGAATGCCGACCTTCACTTCAGCACTGGCCAGCGCCGGCGCGAGCAGCGCCAGCGCGGCGGCGATTGCCACGCATTTCTGTTTCATGTCTCCTCCGTCGAATTGTCATTGCCCGTCAGGCACTCTATGTGGTGCCCGTGCGGACGCGAGCCTGAACGGCTCCCCATGTCAGGCGGCGAACGCCGCCCGTGGTATTGCCCTACTGCAACGATGTCTCCAGTTCGCCCAGTCCATCAATCCAGACGCGGATACTGTCGCCGCGCTTCAGGAAGACTCCCGATTCCATGCCAACGCCGGCAGGCGTCCCGGTGAGCAGCACATCGCCCGGATACAACGTGAGCCGCTCGCTCAAGTAGGCGATCTGCTCGGCAACCGTGTAAAGGTGATTGGACGTATTCGAGTTCTGCTTGAGTTCGTCATTGACCCAAAGCTTGATATCCAGCGCTTCAGGGGACGCCACGAAAGCCGCGGGAGTCAGGTAAGGACCGAGGGGACAGGAGCCTTCAAAGCACTTGTGGCCGATCCAGTCAAAGCGGAACGGCGAACTTGCATCGACCTGCTCGCGACGCAGGTTGTCGCGTGCCGACAGGTCGTTGGCAATGGTATATCCCGCTACACAGTCGAGCGCGTCGCCCGGCGAGATGTTGCGGCATGCCTTGCCGATCACCACCGCAAGTTCAGCCTCCCAGTCGAGCATTCGCGTGTGCGAGGGATAAGGCAGCGCCTGGCGGTGGGCGGACAGTGTTCCCCGGCCGGCCTTGATGAAGTGCCACGGCGGTACGCCATCGGCCTTCGGATCTGTCGTCAGGTCCATATTGACGGCCTTTGCCATGGCCACGACATGGTCGCGGTAGTTCGCCCCTGCCCCATAGATGACACCGGGCTGGCTCAGCGGCGGCAGGAAGCGGATCTGTGCGGGCTCCATCGTCTCGGCGGCCAGCGGCAGTTGCGCAATGAAGCGCGCAATGCGTAGCTGCGCGGCGGGCCAGTCCTGCAACAGGCCGTCAACGGTGCCTGCGGCGAATTGCACATGCCGGCTGTCCGCGTGCACGCCGACGTTGATCGTGCCATCGCGGCCTTCGTAGTTGAACAGTTGATATTTCATTTCACCTCACTGGTTGGGGGATTCTGGCGCTTACGTGTCCGCCAAACCAGCCGTCCTGGATGATGTCAATGTATAAACTGGCGTAATGCCCGGCCAGAACGCGACCGGCACCGATGCGGCAGGCGCAAACGGCTCGACCGGGGCATGACGGCCGCCACTTCCTGCTGGACATGGCAATGAGCGTGGCCGCGCGCGCCAAGATTCGCAATGCACTAGCGAGGGGCTCGAAATTGACGGGGCTCCCGCCCGGCGAAAGCCGTAGGTGACCTCACTCGCACGGCTGGAGCGTGGCCTACGCGGACGTTCAGTCAGATGCTGGAAACCATCCGAGATGGGCTCGATCAGTCGACAGCACTGAACTGCGCAGATGTCGCATCTCATGCCTTCAACGGACATTCAACAGCCATGTTTGGGGGTCGGAGAAGGGTCGGTCGGCGACCGTCTGCGGCACAGTTTTCGAGGCACGCGTTGCAGCCCGACTGACGGAGACATCAGCGAAGATCTGCAGCGCGCGCAAACTGATTCTACCTTCGTTCGAAAGGAGATGATCATGGAGACGTCGAATTCACCCGTGACCCCGCGTGCGCCATTGAATAAGGGTAAGGTCACCGGACAAAAGCCGCCGCTGAAGCTCTGCGAGATCTGGGCGATTCGTACAAGGCTACAGATGTCGTCGAATCTTCGTGAGCTCGCACTGTTCAATCTTGCGATCGATAGCAAGCTTCGAGCGTGTGATCTCACAAGGCTATGCGTACGAGACGTTTGTCAGGGCACCCGCGTTAGTATCCGCGCGATGGTGATCCAGCAAAAGACGCATAGACCGGTTCAGTTCGAGATTACGGAGCAGACCCGCTCAAGTCTTGAGGGCATGGATCGCCCATCGCGGATTGCGCTCGTCGGATGCTCTGTTTCCGAGTCGGATTCACGCCTCGGCCCACCTGTCCACACGTCAGTACGCCAGGCTCGTACATCGCTGGATCGAGTCCATCGGCTTAGATGACACGGCGTACGGCACCCACACCATGGGGCGGACCAAGGCCGTCGCTCATCTACCGTAGAACCAAGAACCTTCGCGCAGTGCAATTGCTGCTGGGCCACACGAAGCAGGAGAGCACGGTTCGCCACCTCGGTATCGAAGTCGACGACGCGCTTGAAATGGCTGAGCAGACCGAAGTGTGACAAACCTCTGGCCGGCGAGGGGAGCGCTTGCCGGCCAGCTTCTGCCGCTCAATCCTCATGCATCCACTGGCCGAAGTTCCGTCAAAGCGGACAAACGCCGAAGATAGGCGAAGAGCTCTCTGGCCCAGTCCTGCTTGCCTCAAACATTGAGGTTTCTCCTACGGCGAAATTTTCGTAGGAGAGTGTCTGACAACAACAACGCTTCTGGCATCCTCGGGGTGCTCGGCGCGCAGGTTCCACAGTACCCTCAAGAGAGCCTCCTCACATCGGGGCAGAGGTAGTACTGTGGCTTTCAAGCGAGCTTGCCTGGCGCAATGGCGACAATCAGTGGAGCGTCATGGAACGAACTCAGGATGCCTGACGCCCGATCGCGATCACGCTCGGCCATCCGTCTGCAACTTCAATGCGCGGAAGGACGCCCGAAGCAATGCTCCGCCTAACCGCAACCTTCAGCTTGGCAACATCCCAACGTCCCTGCTCGATGGCGCCTAGAGCATCGCCAGTGACTGCGAATCGCCCACCACAGGCAGCACAGCGATAGATGCGGCTACCACGCCCGCGATCTCGTTGGTCGACCCAGCGTCGCGCAAGAACGGCGCATAGTAAGCAAGGGACGGCTTCGGTCGTACTCATAGTCTGCCCCCCGGTCGATTGCCCAACCCGCCAGATCGCGGGCCTAGAGAGTTGCCGCATATTCCCCACAGCATTCGGAATGCGCCACTGCAAGAGCGTGCCTTGTGGAATGCACGCCTCATTCCCCACCTTGATGGCCAGTGCACAGAGTGGGAAGGCATGCCAGCATGCGCAATACCCCGGAGGCGAGCCACCCCTAATATGCTTCTGATCGCAGTCGCCATGCGCTCCAGAGTTCAGGGGGCAGCATCAGGAACGACAGGATAGAAATAGCCAATCCTGTGGGCGCCTCGTGATGTCCCCGCAGTCGCCAGCGGCATTGCCCTAAGTTTCATTTAAGAAACGTGCCCTGACGAGGTAGAACTGTTTGCGACACAACAGAACCATTTCACGCGACGACTCAGCATGTCGTTGTCCCCGCTTTGGGGGTAATCCCGGCAACGAGCCCCTTTCCAATCCCGCCGTACAGAGTCATCCTTATGGCCAATGCCGCGCACTAGTTCCATTGTGTAGCTTCTTCATACAACCCGCCGATGAGTGTTGGGGCAAGTGAATAACGAGATCAAAGCTCTGACTGAGCGTTGAGGCATATGGCCTCTTGGGGCGAGTCTCCACATTCAGAGTCCACGCACCGGCGAGCTGTACCTTTCATTCACCCGGGTTTCTCTTGGCCGAACTCTTCCTTGGTCATTTGCATTGTTGTCATGGCATCGACAGATTCCAAAATGCTGTGACGGCTTTTGGCCTCTAGCCTCTGTCGAGGCGGAACGCCTCGCTCGCGTCTGTGCGGTTCCCGCCCAAGGGACTTAGCGCGCTCAGGCGCGCCCAGGATAATTCGCTGGGCCCAGGCCGCCGCTAGCGCTGTCGCTGCTTTACTCGTGGAGCGATAGCGGCCAATGTGGTGGCATTCCACCGCTTCCGATTCGGCACACTAACTCTGCACGCCATCCTGCGCGAGGATCCGGCAATATTGGGAGGCCCAGTAACTGGGGCGCCTAAGGGGACGGCTCCTCCATTCTGGTCGCCACCATCAAACGGACAACAGGCGCACTAGGCTGTTTGCATGATGGGCTCTGGCGCTCTGGTGCGCTACGCTGGCAGTACAGATCACACCACTGAAGCCGGGGGGACTATCATGGGTGAGCGGTATCCACGCGAGCGACACGCGGCGGCTGGCCTTGCGCTGTGCGAGGCGCCGGCACAAGACATAGAAGTTGCATCAGTGCCATCGCGGCAGACACAGCAACCCAGGAGGACATCCGCCGCGCATTCCGGCACTTCCGACCTGTATTTCATTACTGGCCGCCGGGAGCCGCCTGCCGCAATGAGACAGCTGACGGGAGCGGACGATCCGATGCTGGGTTGCCTGTTATTGCTGAACCGGGCCTTGCAACGGCCTGTACCGTCCGCTGTACTACTCGAAGGGCTGCCGCTGGAAGGACAGGGCCTGACGTTTCCGCTCCTCTGCGCCGCGGCGACACGCGCCGGCTTGTCGACCCGGCTGGTAGAGCGGGAGCTTGACGATATCGCGGACACCTCGTTGCCGGTCATCCTGTTGCTGGGCAAGAACCGACCGTGCGTTCTGCTTCAGCGCTGCGAACACGGGCGGTTTTTGGTCGCCTTGCCAGGTTGGGACGGCGGGGTGCAGGAAGTTAGTCGCGAGGACTTGCTGTCCCAGCACAGGGGGCACGCTATTTTCGCACTGCCTGGATTACGGCCTGAAGTGTCGACAGAAATCGTCCAGCCGTGCCCGTCGCCGGGTGCCGTTCTGCGGCAGTCATGGTTGCGCCATTGCGAGCGGCTGCTTGCCTCGTCGCTCAGCGCACTATGCCGGCGCCGCAGGCACCCGGCTGAAGATGTGGTCCGCGACGGTGGCTAGAAGCCGGGCGCTTCGATGCATTCTAGCCTGCTGGAGCCAGCCAACCCGGCGTGGCGCACAACACTGGCGCGCTGCCACCATGACTGCCACCACACGCCCGGCTGGTACGCCGCTGCGCAGTGCATCGACCACGGCAGCGCCGCTGCCGTCCGCGTTACTGACGGCACTCATATACTGCTGGTTCCCTTGGTGCGCCGCGCGATTTCCCGCGGCACCTGGGACGCAACCACGGCCTATGGCTACGGTGGCCCGGTACTGAGCGCCGGGGCACCGGCGCAATTTGCCGACGAAGCACTGGCCACTGCCACGGCTCTGCTGCGCGAGCGTGGTTGTATCTCCTGGTTTATCCGCCTGCATCCGCTGCTCAATGCAGGCTGGGACAGCCCTCTGGGACGCGTGGTCAACCATGGCACGACCGTTTCGATCGACCTGTCCAAAAGCGCAGATCGACTGTGGCAGGAAACGCAGAAGCGCCACAAGGAAGGCATTAGCCGCGCTCGGCGCGCGGGCGTTACTGCGCGGCTGGACCGGGACTTCGCCACGCTGCCGCGCTTCATCGAGCTGTACAACTGGACCATGAGACGGTTGGGTGCCGCGCCTTACTACTTCTTCCACGCGACGCACTACCAGATGCTGGTACGTGCGCTCGGCGGCGATCTGCTGCTGTTCGTAGCCGAACAGGCCGACACGGTGATCGGCGGGGCTTTGGTCACCGTAGCCCGCGGCACCGGCATCATGCAGTATCACTTGGCCGGATGGGACCGGGCGTATCACCATTACCAGCCCACCAAGACGGTTATCCACTCCGCACGCGAGTGGGGCCGCGTCAACGGCCTGCGCTACCTTCACTTAGGCGGCGGCCTGGGGGGCTCGGCCAGCGACTCGCTGCACGAATTCAAACGGGGCTTTTCGCCCGACACGCATGTGTATCGGACCCAGCGCCTGGTGGTCGATCCCGACCGCTATGTGGAGTTGTGCGGCGGTGACGAATCAACGCTGGAGGATCTGGACAGCTACTTCCCCGCCTACCGCGGCCCGGGGGCGCGTCTCGGCCGCCGCGCCGCACCGGTACAGGCCGGGCGCTCCTAGATGTTGCGCGTCGCCTTGGCTGGCACATATAACCGACCTAAAAAAGCGAGGCCGGGAATGCTCGTGTGGGCAGGCTCCTCCCGGCCTCACAAGACATTGCTCGGACTTGCCACACTTGGTAGCCATGTGCCCCCGCGCGCTACTGGCTTGACGCAGCGCGTAGCCGCGCTGTCGCTTCCCGCGCTGCGTTCGCCGCCGGGGGCTGCGACGTCCAACGATTGGAGGCCGCTGGCCAATTGAAACGGAATGCGTCGGACGTGAAACGTTCGAAACGCAAGATGAAGCTCTCGCCGCCGGAACCGAACGCGCCAAGGAGAAGCAGGTCGAGTTGCTGGTCCATGTCCTCGACGGCAAGGTCCTTGAGCGCAACTCCTTCGGCAACGAGCCACGCAACGTCAAGGGTGAAGCGGTGGTGCGACGCTTTCTCGTGGGTGGGTGTTTTGGAAAACACGGCCCCGAAAAATGCGACCCTTCCAGCGAGCTAGCGAGTCACTGGAGTCAATGCGGTGCGATATTCGAAATGCTCAGTGCGAATCGCTCGCGTCTCGCTTACCGAATAGAGCATTGAAGGTTTTCCGTCGCCCTGACCGGCGGCGGCTGGCTGCGTGTTACGTTGTTCCCACTTCCGCCGTTCCGCGGCTCTCCTCACCGAAGCGGATTCCCAGTTCCACCTGCTCATGGATGACGGAAACCTGACAAAGAGGGCCGAGATGCCAAGTTGCTACGGCAAGGCAGCGTAAAAAAAAGGGCATTTGCCGATGCCGCTGCAAAGGGATATTGGGTGGCCGCGGCGCACATCTCTTTTCCTAGTCTGGGGCATATCCATCGTGATGGGAATGCATATAGCTGGGTACCCACCAACTACGGCAGCGGTCTCTAACTCAAGAGGTGTGTCCAAAACAGATTTTTTCTTTCCACGAATATAGAAAAGGAGGCTTCAAAGGGAGCCTCTTTTTTCGATCAGGAAGGACTTGATGTAGAAATAGCGGAGCAAACTGACGTGTGACAACCTGACAGCCGGCGAGCGGTCGCTTGCCGGCCAAGAACCGTCATTCCATGGACGACATACGAACGATCGAGATGGGTCGAAGAGCGTCCGTTTTCACCGCCACGCCCAGGCATGCGTTAGCGCCTGCCCGCGGAAAATGAACCGCCGCCCTGTACCCTAAGTACGAACAGCGTCGAACTGCGGCAGGGATGACGTTGCCAGTAGCAGTCCAGCCTGCACCTGATCAGACTCCGGCGCCAGGGGCAACTTGAATGGCCGGGCGCATGGAGGTGGATCGATAGCAAGCTTCGAGCGTGTGATCTCACAAGGCTATGCGTACGAGACGTTTGTCAGGGCACCCGCGTTAGTATCCGCGCGATGGTGATCCAGCAAAAGACGCATAGACCGGTTCAGTTCGAGATTACGGAGCAGACCCGCTCAAGTCTTGAGGCATGGATCGCCCATCGCGGATTGCGCTCGTCGGATGCTCTGTTTCCGAGTCGGATTCACGCCTCGGCCCACCTGTCCACACGTCAGTACGCCAGGCTCGTACATCGCTGGATCGAGTCCATCGGCTTAGACGACACGGCGTACGGCACCCACACCATGGGGCGGACCAAGGCGTCGCTCCTCTACCGTAGAACCAAGAACCTTCGCGCAGTGCAATTGCTGCTGGGCCACACGAAGCAGGAGAGCACGGTTCGCCACCTCGGTATCGAAGTCGACGACGCGCTTGAGATGGCTGAGCAGACCGAAGTGTGACAAACCTCTGGCCGGCGAGGGGAGCGCTTGCCGGCCATCTACGGACGTTGGCTTATGCCGTGACGCCGACGCTCAAGCGTCAGTTCCACCCGGCTATCGGACGCCTGTGCGGAAGCGCACATACTGTGACGAAGCTTTTCCATACCGTCTTCAACGTTGAAACCGCGCATCGCGGAAATGCACCGGAGACGATTTTGGCATCACTACTTTATGGTGCCGATTGGGCCGGCGGGCTGGTGTTGGCGGTCGGAATATTCATAAGTATCCTGATCGCCCTGGAGCTCGGCCGGCTGGTGTGGCAATGGCAGGTTTCCTCCGGTCGCGAACCGGAGACAACGGGCGTCAGCGCGGTCGCAAGCGCGATATTCGCACTGCTTGGGCTATTGATCGCCTTCACCTTTTCCGGGGCGGCAAGCCGCTTTGATATGCGGCGTACGCTGATCGTCCAGGAAGCCAACGATATCGGCACTGCTTACCTGCGTCTGGATCTGCTACCGCCACCAGCACGTAGTGAGTTGCAGGAGATATTCCGGCAATATCTCGATGCCCGGCTTGACGCCTATCGAGCCGTCCCAAACCGCAAACGCGTCGAGGCTTCCTTGGTACGTTCGGACGTGCTGCGTGAACGCCTCTGGACAAGATCCGTAACGGAGTCCCAGCGAACCGCTAGTACGGCGGCCACCATGCTTCTGTTACCAGCCCTCAATGCAGCGTTCGACACGGCATCGACCCGACTCGCAGCAACAAAGGAACATCCACCCGTCGTCATCTTCGGCATGCTTTTCGCGCTTTGCTGGGTTGGGGCCTTGTTTGCGGGCTATGGCATGGCCAGCCGCAGTCCTCGAAACTGGTTGCATGCGCTTTTTTTCGTGGCCTCGCTGACGGTGACACTCTATGTCATCGTCGACTTGGAGTTTCCGCGGCTGGGCATGATCCGCGTTGACACTTTCGATGAGGTGTTGCAGGAAGTCCGCAATGGAATGCGATGACCATTGACGCCAGGAAGCCTGCGCCCAGATGGTGCAAAGATGGTGGTCTGTGGAAATGTTAGATTTGTGACACGTCTCATAGCACAATTCTGTGCATGAAACGATCCTTGCATCCGACCCGGACCGTCGCCATGGGTTTCCTGCTGGCCATCATGGCAGGCAGCGTACTGTTGATGTTGCCTTGGTCACGCGTCGATGGCGGGAGCGCGCCCTGGCTCACCGCATTCTTTACCGCAGTCTCGGCGGTCTGCGTGACTGGCCTAGTTATCGTCGACACGGGAACTTACTGGTCCGGATTCGGATTCGGCCAAGCGGTGATCATGGCACTGTTCCAGCTTGGCGGCTTTGGGATGATGACGGCCTCCACCCTTGGGCCTGATGGTCAACCGCTCGCTGCGATTGCGTGCTAGGTTGATTACCCGGGTTGAAACCCATTCGATCAGTTTGGGTGACGTCACCGGCGTGGCGAAGCTGGTGCTGGTGGTGACATTGAGTTTAGAGGCGATCATCGCGGTATGGCTAGCCTCGATTCTGTAGCAACTTCCCACGCCGATGCACGCGTAGCCCCTTCAGTCGGACGCCGCCGCAGTAGATTCGTCGGCTCGTTCCATGCTCGGTCTTCGGCCCCTGGCATAAATGAAACCCCAGGTCAGCCCTATGGTGGCAGCTATCGCCGATGCCAAGAGCACGCCAAGCTTGGCAGCCCCAAG
This sequence comes from Cupriavidus necator, assembly GCF_016127575.1. Classification (NCBI taxonomy): domain Bacteria; kingdom Pseudomonadati; phylum Pseudomonadota; class Betaproteobacteria; order Burkholderiales; family Burkholderiaceae; genus Cupriavidus; species Cupriavidus necator. The sequence continues at coordinate 423,510 of NZ_CP066019.1, read as the reverse complement.
TAGGTTGACATCCTCGAACGCAAGCGTGGCGATGAATATCGACATCGTGAAGCCGATGCCGGCCAGTAGTCCAACCAGGCATACGCCGCGCCAGGTCACGTCGGGCGGCAACTGGCACCAGCCCAGGCGTACGGCCAGCCAGCTGACCGACACGATGCCGAGAGGTTTGCCTACGACCAGTGCAAGGACAACACCAAACATCGCGCCTAGCGATCCGCCGCTAGTGAGATCGACGCCATCAATGCTCACTCCGGCATTTGCCAAGGCAAAGAGCGGCATGACAAGGTAGGCGACCCAAGGGTGAAGCGCCATCTGTACACGGATCACGGGCGGTAGTAGCTCCCGCTGGGCGTGACGCAGTTGCTTAAGCGGTGCCGCGATGTGTTCTGGTTTAGGTGTCCGAGCGGTCGCGCGAGCGCGCAGATCAAGGAGCGCACGCATGGCCACATCCAAAGGCCGTTCTCGCGTGCGACCGGGCAGTACCGGCGTCATCATGCCAAGCACGACGCCAGCGAGCGTCGGGTGGGCACCGGTCTTCAGCATTCCCAGCCACAGAATGGCCCCCGGTACGACGTAAGCATAGGCGGTTCCGACGCCGATCCATTGCAGCCCCAGGACCATTAGAATACCTGTACCTGCAACAAGAAACCCCCCATAGTCCAACCCGCCCGAGAAGGCCACTGCGATAATCAGGACCGCGACAATGTCGTCGATGATCGCCAGCGCGAGCAGGAACACTCGAACGTTGCCGGGTATGGATTTGCCGAGTAACGCGAGCACCCCGACGGCGAACGCGATGTCAGTAGCGGTTGGCACCGCCCAACCCTGGCGCTGGGGCATCTCTGTGTTTATCGCGAGGTAGATCAACGCGGGGACGATCACGCCACCAAGCGCCGCAGCCATTGGCAGGGCCGAAAGGCGCACGTTCGCCAGCGCTCCCTCATGGATTTCGCGCCGGATTTCCATCCCAACGACGAGAAAGAAGATGGTCATCAGGGCGTCGTTGATCCAGAAATGCAGGGATTGCGATACCAGATGGCTACCTATCCCGAATGAGAGCGGGGTATGCCATAGGGCGTGGTAGCTGTGGGAAGCGGGGGAATTCGCCCAAAGTAGCGCGATCCCGGCGGCGGCGAGCAGGACAATGCCGCTGACGGCCTCGATATGAAGAAAATGTTCGAGCGCCGAGAATGCCTTCTCGGCTAAAACTTGAGCACGCGGCAATGGTTGCCGTGGTGGGGGCGGTGGGGGCGGGAGTCGGTCCACAGTCATAGAGCATTTGCGTTGGCGGCCCGACCAACGCATTAACCTGTCTCACTGCGACGTGCAGCGTAGACACCCTATCGGCGATTGTACATGAGCTGCCGACAAGCGACGGCACGACAACATGCGGTCTGTGACGGCAGCCGTCCCCCTGCGCTAGCAGCGGAACCCGCAGACATGCACTGCTGCAGACTCACCTCTATCGCGTGTCACCGTGGCCGCACTTCAGTCATGGCCATGGTGCTTAGGCACCAGCAAGACCGGAACGGGAGAGGAAGCTAACACGCGCGCTGCCACCGACCCGAGGACGGCCGACAGGAAAGCGCCCCGGCCGTGCGTGCCCATGACGATGACGTCGGCTCGGCACGCTAGCACCACGTCTACGATTCGTGGCGCTGGCTCACCAATGCAAGCATGTTCGGTCACCGCACAGTGAGCCGCCTTCAGTAATGGGCGAATTGCCTGGAATGCGTTATCTGCGGCCTCGTTTGCCCACTGATCGATCTGGGGCTTCGAGAAATATGCCTGCGCCCTGCCGCTGATATCGGGAAACGCGTGCACTAGGTGCACTTCCAGCGGGCGCTCAAAGAGACCGGGAGAAACCAGTCTTCTCGCGGCTCTAATGCTGTATGGCGAGCCGTCGCTCGGTAGCACGACAATGGTCATCCCGGCCTCCTATAGCAACGATTCAAGCTTACGTAAGCTCTTCCGCCTGTGATTGATTCACGTCAAAGCAGCACGCTCTCAAACCTGTAACCAGGCAGAACCCGGTGTACCACCCGCGCCGGAGTACGTCGCACACGTACCTGAATGTTACCCCCGGCATGGCCCGACTCCTTGCTGTCGATGGAGCGGTCTCCGATCGCTTCGTGCTAGGCACTATCAGCCGCCGTCCGACAATAGAAAAGCTGTCGACAATGTTGACGAGGGCTTCAAGAATGGGTGGGCAATCGCGGCGACGTCCGAAACAATGCTCGCAAACAACGCGAGGTTATCGAAGCCTACTTATTGGTGGTATCGCGTCGGTGCAACGTTCGAAGCACTCAGGACTCCTAAAGCGGTAAGTAGAGGATCAGCCGCAGATGGCGGCTCTTTCGTGCGCCGCAATTAGCCTGGTTCGGTGCTCATGGAGCCAGCAGGAAGAAAGTCATGAGTTTGCGCGACGTCCGGGCCCGGCACGTCAGCCAGTAGCGACAAGAAGATCGTTGAAGAGCGCCGGCCGGCGTGAGGCTAGGTCAATGTCGTCCCCGGCCAAACGGAACCTGGCCGTTGGCTGCCGGCAAGGCCGGCTCAAACCAGGCGCTGGCCGCCGTCGATGTGCAGCGTCTCGCCGTTCATGAAGTCGTTCTGGATCAGGAACATGACGGCGGCGGCAGCCTGTTGCATAGGAACGATCTTCTTCAGCGGCAGCCGTGCGCTGAGCTCCGTGACATAGCCGCCGCTGGCGTCGCCGAGCGTGCGGCCCAACAGCGGGGTGTCGGTGGTGCCGGGTGAAAGCGTGTTGAAGCAGCTCGGGATCCCGCTGTTCATCCGCACAACGAGGTCGTTGCGCCTGACCCACGAGGGCGAGGGGTTGCGCGAGCGCGCGATGCGCCTGTTGCACGAAGCGGAGGAAATACAGCAGGCCGCGATTTCCACTAGAAACGGTCCTTCCGGGATAATCCGCGTGGCGGCGCCGTATCCGATCGGCGTGCATGTGCTGGCACCGGCGCTGGTGCTATTTCGCGCGCGGCATCCCGCCCTCGCGGTCGACCTGCGCATCCGCGACCAGATGGCCGACCTCGTTGCCGAGGGCATCGATATCGCCATCCGCGTGGGCGATCTCCCGAATTCCCGCCTGATCTCGCGCCATCTGGCGCCGCACCGGATCTGCGCGTTTGCCGCGCCCGCGTACCTGGCTCGGAAAGGCACGCCCACGCGCCCGGAGGAGCTGGATCGGCATGACTGCGTGAAATTCCGCTTCCAGAGTTCGGGCCAGGCGTTGCGCTGGCCGTCTTCCGTGGATGGGGAGCTGGTCGAGATTGCTCCGGATGCGGGCATCGTCGCGGATGTAAGCGACGTGGTGGCGTCGATCGTCATCGCCGGCGGCGGGATCGGCATCATGCCGACCTATCTGGCGGCGACGCATGTGATGCGAGGGGAGCTGGTCCCGGTCATGCCGCGGTTAGCGGTCCCTCGCGCGAACATTACCGCGCTATGGCCCGAGAGCCGGCGCGCAAGCCCCAACGTGCGGGCATTCCTCGACTTGCTGGATGAGGTATTTACCGCGCCGCCAAGATGGGATGCGCTGATCGACGGCTTCGGGGGGGACGAGGGAAACGGCTGATGGTAACCCCGCCGGGCTACTTGAGTCTGTACTAAAGGCAGATAGCAGCGCGCCGCGCTCTTCATCAGATGCGAGGCGCACCGCATTTGCCGGATCGGCCGAGGTCAGCCACGCCAGCGCGACACGACGCGCCGGCTCCTCGCCGGGGTGCGGCGTCGACGGGCCAGGCCGATTCCCGCTGCATGCTGCCCAGGACCCGGTGATGGAAAGGGATCGACGCAAGTGAGATGGCTGAGCACTGCAAGACTGGCCATGTTAAGGCGTGGCATAAGGTCGTACCGCCAGCATGTTTTCAAAAGTCGGCACGGGCGTGCGTTCTGTGCACCGCCTGGTCTCTTCGTTGAAGTTGGCCCGTGAAGCAGTGAACCTGTCCTGAGACAGCAACGTCGTGTCGAAGGTAGGGCAGGAGGCACGGTCTACGATCACAGTCATCCACCAACCTGCGCGGTCGTCCGGGTCCGGCCAGTGGACTAAACCGCTCGCGCGGTAGCCCTCCGGCCATTGCACAAAGTGACTGAACCGCCTGTGCTGTTCCCTATGTTGAGGATCGAGGCAATTTGCCTCGATCCTCGACAGGAGCACAGCCATGTCAATCCCGACGCCTACCATCAGCCCGCCGCGCCAGCGCATGATCGAGGACATGCGGATGCGCAAGCCCCATAGTTGAACTGCCTACGAACCGGCGCAGACAACGGTTCAAATCCAGAGCAGTCACTTAGAATCTGGCCGCCCTTCACGCCAGACTAATGTCGTCTGGCTAACGGCCGGACACAAGGAAAAGTGGCCGCGATCACCGAACTTCCGTATCGTCTTCTTGCCTCAAGATCACCGGCTATTTGAAATCACACCACTCATGTATTTATTTAAATCTCGAAAATCTTGAACAGTCCAAGAGTGCGGCGCCAGCCTCACACCATTCTCTTGCAAAGTTCTTGGAATCAAGTCTCCATTTGGACGAAGTATCACCGATGAAACAATAACACCAGGATAATCATTGAGTCGTCTTTTGAAAGCGGCGGTTGTCAGATCAGGTGTGGGAGGAATGCTTTTCTTGGCCAATGGCCCTGTCCCTTTGAGGTCTGCTCCATGGCATATGGCACATCTCTGCGTAAAGAGATTTTTCCCATTAAAATTTTGCGCACAGGATAGTGATGTTTGAGTTAGCACCACAACTCCTAGCGAAGCGATACATAATGCTCTTACTTTCATTTGGCCTTATTGTATAAATCAGATCATAATCGAGAGCAAATACCGGGGAGCACCACTGCAACACATGAGGGCCACGACACGCGACAGCTCGTCGGGCCGCCAAGCCGATCCCTGGGCAACCCGCCTCGCAGGCGGCGGCTCGGCGCACTCAGTCATGTTCCAGCGAGAGTTAGGTGCGCTGTCCCACTACCTGCGCCCGGCCACGCGAGCTCCGCCCTCCCGGTTGCGGCACACCGCTAGTTAGCCTATGTCTTCTACTGTGGCCGCCGCGACGGCACACGGCTCGCCATGACGGTGACTTCGACTAGCCATCCCGGCGGCACCAGCCGCAAGACTTCGGCTCGCGTGCGCACCGGCACGTTGGGCTGCTTGTCTGTTCCGAAGTATTGCTTATAGGCGCTCGAGAAGCCGGTGAAGTCTGGCTCGCCCGTGGCCGGGTCTGCCACAATCAACGCCTGCATGGAGACGATGTCGCCCATGCGATAGCCGCGATCCTGGAGGATGCGCTCGATCTGGCCAAGCACGCTGCGAGTCTGGGTTGCGGTGTCGCCATAGGAGGCCGCGGTATCGGGCGGCGCCGAGGCATTCGCCACCGTGGGCCCCACGCCGCTGAGCACAAGCAGCTGCGCATTGGCGGGAATCTCGATCACCTCCGCGAACTCACGCGCCCACGGTTCGGTCATGTGCGCCGGGTTGCGATGCCTGACGATCTGCTCGGCGGCGTTGGCATTGGCGATGCAGAGCGCCGGCACAACGAGGGTGGCAAGGGCCGCGATAGAACTACATGATAGCAAGCGTGCTGTGCGCATGGGCAGGGCCTGGGAAGTAAAGGATGAAGGTCCGGACAACGCGGCGTTGCCTTGCCGGACCGTACAAAACGAAGAACGCATATGCGAAGAACGTGCTCGCGTTCGTCTCGACTAAATCGAGTGGTCGCCCCTTGGGCGGACAAATAACTCCCGCTGCCTGGTCCACGGAGGGAGTTCGGTGTGCATTTCATCTCGAACAGAAGGCGGCGTTCGTCCCACTCACTCTTTAGACTACTCATAACTTCATCATCTCATCAGCCGCATTGAGAATCCGATTGGAGGACTGCTGAGCACCGCGAACAATGCTGTCCACGTTGTAGGCTAGCAAGCGACCGCTTCTCTTTATTATTCGGCCATCGACTAACACCGTGTCGACGTTGCTGGCGCTGCCGCTCTGCACAATCGCCGTTTCGATATTGCCTATTGGCCAGATGTTCAGATCCTTGGCCCGCACCAGAATGATGTCTGCGCGCTTGCCTTCAGTGATCGATCCAGTGATGTCGCCGATCCCCATCGCGATGGCTCCATTGATCGTCGCCATCTCGATCACCTCTTGCACGCTGACCGCCCTTGCCCGCTCGCTGGGGGTGCCAACCCAGGGCACCCCGAGGTTCCAGGTGAAACGCATCATTTCGAACATGTCCGGTGGGGCAATGGACGTCGCGTCGCTCGACAATGAGATAGTCAGCCCCGCGGCACGCATCGCGAACAGCGCAGCCCGGGCATCGCCCGTGCTGCTGAGCCGGAGTTCGGAATGTGTCGCAAAGGAGAGCGGTGTCTTCGTGCGCGCCATCGCCATCAAGTCCTCGGTCGTCGCCGGGACGTAATGCGCGATCATAAAATCGGGGCCGAGGTAACCGCGCCTCTCGTAGTCGACAGCATCGACATTGTTGGGCGACTCCTGCGGCGCGTGGATCGCTACGGGAAGCCCACTCTTCTTGACGAACTTCATTTCCTCGTGAAAGACAGCATCGGTGCTCTGTTGCGGACCACGCAGATTCAGTCCCAGGTGCACCAAACCTTCGAATGGGGAGTTTGCACCGAACCATTTGCGCTGGACGCGCGCAAGGTCGCCGAACCTGTTCACCTCGTCTACCGGGAGCTTGTCAATGTGGCCGTACGAGTAACGGGCCCTCAGCAGAGAGTGCTGGTGCGCGCGAAGTTCGGCATCCGCATGGGCCGCGGAGCGGGTGTTATGCGACCAGTTGTGCACGGTAGTGGTCCCGCCGTTCGCTAGTTCGGCGCACGCAAGGAGCACGCTGTTGTAGAAGTCCTCCGGCGTGTACAAGGCGGATGTGGCGCTCTTGGCCGGGTAGTAGGAGAAGCCGCCGTTCCGCGCGGTGAAGCTGCGTCCGATCGCGCTCCACATATGGTAGTGAGAGTTGACGAAGCCGGGCATGACGATCATGTCCGCGGCATCGATCGTCTGCGCGCCGGCCGTGCTCAGACCCCGACCGATCTTCTCGATCACGCCGTTTCGAATCAAGATGTCGGCGCGTGGCATGACGCCATTCTTCCGGTCGACCGTGATGACCATGCCGTTCTTGATCAGGTAGGTGCCTCGACGGGCTCCGGACGCCGCGGATGGCATGCCGCCTCCCGCCGAAGCCGATGCCGAAGCGACAAGCGAGGGGATCCCGGTTGCCGCGACCATCATTGCGCCGGCGACCTTGGCGAATTCTCTTCTGGTTGTTCTCATGTTCCTTTCCGATGCGATTTGGATTGCAGGAAGACGGTTGTGGTCAACTCGTCTCGAGAAAGAATGCTGCGGTCATTGCCAGCCCTGTCAGGACGACGAAGCCACGCACCAGGGCCGGTTTAAGTCGCCGAGCCGTGACGCCGCCGAAATACCCGCCGGCTGTGGCGCCGATCGCCATCCATAGTGCATGCGTCCAGGCGATGGCGCCGCTGGCCGCATAAATGACGACAGCTATCAGCGTCAGGATCACGGAGACGAAGTTCTTGATGCCGTTCATCCGGCTCATGTCGGTGTGCCCGAGCGCAGCGAGAACCGCCAGCAGCAAGATGCCGAGACCGTCGTTGAAATAGCCACCGTAGATCGCGACCGCAGCGATGCAGATGTCCGTGATCCATTCACTGGGGGACTGCGATGCGACGGCTCCTTTGCGCAGAAGCCTTGGCCCACAGGCAAAGAGAAGGGTCGCGGCCAACAGCAACCATGGCACAATGCGCCCGAAGTCGCTGTTCGAGGTCGACAGCAGCAACGTGGCGCCTGCCGCACCACCCAGCACCGACAGCACGCTTAGCCGAAGAAGCGAGGGTGCCATCGGCCCCGACAGATCCTTGCGCTGTGCCCAGGCACCCGCCATATAGCCAGGCAGGAGCGCGGCGGTCCCGGTGGCGTTGGCAGATACCGGCGGCACGCCGACCATCGCCAAGGCCGGCAGTGTCAGGAAACTACCGCCGCCTGCCACCGCATTCAGCGTCCCGGCGAAAGTCGCAGCGCCACCGAGCAGCACCCATTCGGCCGGCGTCATGGCTTACGCACAGGCAAGGACATCCGGTCGGTCCGCAGTAGCACGGTGAGTACTATTCCGAAGACCGATAGCAAGGTGATCTGCGCAAAGCCGGCGGTGCTCCAGCCAAAGCGCGCCGCGATGCCGCCGATGATGTAGCCCGCGAAAGCGCCCGCGCCGTAGAGCGTCGTGACAAAGACACCGGTGGCCCGATTCGTGAGCGAAGAGCGCACGGACTTGATATGGTAGCCGGCCAGGTTCACGTACAGCACGCCACTTACCACCAGCCCCCACACGAATGACAGCACCGATTGGACCAACATGCCCGTCGGCCCCGAGAACAGAAGGAAGCCGAGCAGCCCGGTCCCCGCAAAGCTCAGCGACAACACAAGCTTGGGGTGGAAGCGGTCGCCAAGCCAGCCGCCAAAGATGGAGGCGAACACGCCGCACCCGAAGATACTCATGACGCGACCAGTGTCCGACGGCGTGTAGTGCAGATGCTCGCGCAGGAACGTGGGGTACATGCCGAGGTAGCCATAGATGCACAACCCGCCAATGATGCTCATCACAGTCAAGAGAGCCGTGTTGCGGTTCCACATCGTGGTTGCACCGCGCGTGTCGATGTGCGTGGCGATCGCGCTGGCCTTTTCGGTCATGCGCTTGCTCACGGTAGCCGCGATCAGCGCCATTGCGACAAATCCGGTCAGGCCGAACACCACCAGCGGCAAGCGCCAGTTTCGCTCAATGCCGATCAGGTGCCCACCGAGCAGCGGTCCCACGATGGCTCCGACACCGAAGGAGAAGTTGATGGCCCCAACGGCCGTCGCGCGGAAGCGAGCGAAATAGCTCGCCGCGATGGCGATCACCACAGTCAGCTGCATCGCTTCGCCGATGCCAGTAGCGGCGCGGTAGAGGATCATGTCGGCAAAGCCGCTCGAGTAGGCAGTCAACAGCGTGCCAAGCGAGAAGATCGCGATGCCAATCTGGAGCACGGCCTTGCGCGACCACCGCGCCAGCAGGTAGCCTGTCGGCACCCCCGCTAGTGCCATGCCGAGCGTAAAGATGGTCGAAAGCAGGCCGGTGTCGGCGAGGCCGAACCCAAACTCCCTTCGCACATCTGCGGCGATCAGCGGAAAGATCTGCCGGTCCATCGCGTTGAGCGCATAGGAGGCAAGCAGCACAAGAAACATGCCGATCTCCAATGCCGTGACGGGCGCATCGCTGCGCACGTCTCCGGTCAGCGGGCCGGCCGAAGTCGAGGAATTCACGTGTTGTCTCCTTCTCGTCAAGCGAGAGATTTGTTCGAGTTTCTGGCGATGTACGGATCCGGCTATGAGGCCGCGCGCGCTGCCTTATACCAATCGAGGATCTGTTCTCCCGTCAGGAAGGCAACGTCGTCGTGTGCCCGAATGTGCGCCAGCGCCTCCCGGAAATAGCGCAGGCGGTGTGGCGCGCCCATGATGTACGGATGCACGACCAGCGCCATCACGCGGGCTGAGTCCTTCGCATCGGCGTAGAGTTGCTCGAACTGGTCGATAGCGCGGTCGCGATACTCGCTGGCCTTGTGATGCTGGATCAGCATCATCGCTACATCGTTGCACTCCTGTGTGTAGGGCACGTTCACGATACAGCCGCCATCTCGCGTCCTCAGTTCCACGGGCTGATCGTCGAGCACCCAGTCGCACACGTACTCGTAGCCTTGCTCCGCGAGGATGTCGGGTGTATTCCAGGTCTCGGTGAGCCCCGGTCCGAGCCAGCCGCGGGGGCGCTTCCCGGTGTAGGCGCGAATGGCCTCGGTGGTCTTTGCGATGTCGACCGCTTCGTCGGGCACCTTCTGCATGTTGCGCTGCCCAAAGCCATGGCCGATGAACTCCCAGTTACGCGCCTTCGCCGCCTTGGCGATAGGCTCGTAGGCATCGATGGCGGCGCCGTTGATGGCGAGCGTTGCATTGATCCCAAGCTCGTCAATGACGTCCAGCATGCGCCAAAAGCCGACGCGGTTGCCGTACTCGTGCCAGGCCCAGTTCGGGATGTCTGGCATCGGCGAACCGCCCGCCGGAGGCGTGAGAACCGTGCGCGGCATGGTCTCGTTGATATCCCATTCCTCAACATTGACGATGACCCAAACGGCCAGGCGCTTGCCAGCCGGCAGCGTCAGGGCGGGACGCTCGGAAATGGCCGAAAATGAGATGCGTTCGAGTGGTTTCATGGCGTGTTTCCTTTGACCCGGGACTCAGACGATCTCGACCTGCAAGGGGTCGAGTCCTTCAATACGGCCGATCAACCTGTCACCGCGCTGCACCGGACCAACGCCTTCTGGCGTGCCGGTAAAGATCAGGTCGCCAGGAAGCAGGCGATACTGCCTGGACAGCTCGCTGACGATTTCATGGACGTTCCAGATCATCTTCTCCAGGACCGAGTGCTGTCGTACGTCACCGTTTACCGCCAGGCTCAGTGCGCCCGAACGGAGATGGCCGACCTTCGCCACGGGATGGATGGGACCGCATGGCGCCGAATGGTCGAATGACTTGCCCAGCTCCCACGGCAGGCCGCGCTTGTTGCATTCGCGTTGGCGGTCCCGCCGCGTCATGTCAAGCCCTGCGGCATAGCCAAAGACATGATCCAGTGCAGTGTCCGGCGGCACTTCCGTCGCTTCACGGCCGATGGCAACGACGAGTTCAAACTCGAACTGAAAGTCATCAGTAAACGTCGGATAGGGGACGCGGCCATCGGTCACAATGGCATCGGCCGGCTTCTGGAAGAAGAATGGGGGGTCGCGTTCGTCACCCTCCCCCATTTCCCGGATATGGGCAAGGTAGTTGCGCCCCACGCAATAGACGCGCCGCACCGGGAAGCGTTGATCGCTGCCAACGATATCAATGAAGGCGGGGGTAACGCTCAGGACCTTGGTCGATTGCACGACGCTGTCCGCACTGGCTCTAGGCATAAGGATTGTCTCTGTGTAAGATTATTGAACGGAGTGGCTAGAGTTTAGAGACGCGGTCGTTCGGCCTCAACGCACAGGCTTGCGAAAAGATGCGCAATCCTTACGATCCTTTGCCCCCCACGTTTCCATGCACCGAGCGAAGCCCTCGAACGACCCGCTGCTGCCCCTCCACCACGACGGCGAGAAGGGTGCTGTCATCCGGAACTACACCATGGCGGCCCGGGCGCAGAGCGCCTACTTTGGCATCCACGATCAGAGCAACTGTCTGCCGAACCCGGTGCCGCACCGTCACGAGTACTTCCAGATTTACGTCAACACACTAGGCGAAACCACTCACTACATTGGGGGCCAGCAGCGGCCCATTCGCCCCGGCACCGTAAGCTTCGTCCTGCCGTTTCTGGTTCACTACATTCCGAACGTAGCGGACGGCAAGTTCCACGTAATCAACATCAGCAAAGAGTATCTGCTACCGTCGCTTAACCTTGATGTCTTCGAGTTGTCGGAAGTGCCGCTCGCGCGCGCGCCAGAGCTTGGTCCCTTCCGCTTTCAGCATTGTCTGGATTTTCAGTTCGATGAACTGGACACCGAGTACCTTCAGGAGCTATGCGAGCGCATGGCGCAAGAATCCCAGCAATCGCCCAGTGACGATACGGCCAGCAACTTGCTGATCCGCAGCCACTTGCTAAACCTGATTGGCATGGTGTGGCGACGCCACGGTGACAAGATTCGTCTTTGCGAGAGCAACGGGATGTTGCTGCAGTCGTACAAGCAGTCCGTGCTGCGCTGCATTCGGTATATCACCCAAAACCTTTCGCGGGAACTGACCTTGGGCGACGCTGCGCAGGCCAGTCATGTATCAGCAACACACCTGGCCCACCTGCTGAAGAGTGAAACCGGAAAGACCTTTCTGGAGATCGTGACTGAAAGGCGGATCGAGCGGGCAAAGACTTTGCTGGCTTTCACATCCGCCTCGGCCGCAGAAATCGGGCAAAGCACGGGATTCGGTGAACCAAATAACTTTGCCAGGCGGTTTCGGCAGATCGTGGGTTCGACACCTTTGGCATATCGACGCCAATTCCAGGACGTGGGCGCGCGAACTTGGGTTGAGTAAGACCACCTGTCAAAAGACATAGCAAAGTGGTGAGCTGAGGGCTAGCCGATGAGACTGGCATTGTTGTGGCTTTCCACTAGTCTTTATTTTAAGCTTCTTATTCGTGATATTTCCCTTGTATGTGTACTGCGTTCCGACTGGCCTCAGTATTCCTTGTGCTGCAGAAGCGTATCGGTGATGTCATACCACGACGCCTTGCTGCCGACAAAAACATGGCGCTCGGCCTTCACGCCGGGATCGCTATCAAGCGTACCGAGCGGGAATCCGATTACATCGGGATTGCTGTCAAATCGCGTCAATATGCTTGAGCCACATTCGCTGCAAAATCCCTTGTGCTCGCCAGGCGAGGACTCGTAAAACTTGACGGTGTTCTGCCCGGATACCCATTCCCAATCCCTAATCGCCACCTTGGCTCTCGTGCGGAAGGCCGAGGCATGAAGCTTTCGGCACATCGAACAATGACAATTCAGGACGTCGGTTAGCGGGCCGTGGATTCGGTATTTGACGTGTCCGCAGAGACAACTGCCGTGCTGGGTCATGGGCTTCTCCAGGAAGTGTTGCGATGAATGCTAAATTGGAGAAGATCGTAGGGTGTGCGGAAATTTTGATAAAGTAGCCGCCCATGAATGGATTCTTCATGATTTACGAATAATCGACGATGGATCAGCTGTTCAGCATGCAGGTGTTCTGCCAGATCGTGGACTCGGGGAGCATGGCGCAGGCAGCCCGGGTCCTCGGACTCGCGCCTGCGACGGTGACCGGCGCACTAGCCCGAATAGAAAAACGGCTTGGCGCGCGCCTGCTCGACCGGACGACGCGTCGCATCGCCGTGACCGAGGCAGGCAGGCTCTGGTACAAACACGCGAAGCGCATCATTGAACAGTCGCATGAAGCGGAAGATGCGGTCCGGCGCCTTGCGTCGGAACCAAGGGGTGAGTTACGCGTCACATTACCGCTGGGCGTGGCGCTGACCTTTGTGTACCCGCATCTGGATGAGTTCACGGCACGCTTCCCGAGAATCAGCCTCGATCTCCAGGTTAGCGACCGGATTGTCGACCTTGTGGCCAACGGCTTCGATCTCGCCCTGCGGGCGGGGCGACCCGGGGATTCCGCTTTCTCGGCTCGATGCCTCAGCACGTACCGCCGCGTAACATGCGCCAGTCCCGGCTATCTGGCATCTCATGGCGCCCCCCGGCATCCGACCGAACTGGCACGACATCAGTGCCTGATTTACCGCCATGAACCGCATTCCTCATCTTGGCAGTACCAGGTGGACGGCACAACTATGGCAATTCCGGTAGATGGGGCATTTTCGAGTAACGAATCGCATGCGCTGATTGCATGGGCCAAAGCAGGCAAGGGAATCACCCGGCAGCCCGACTGGCTTGTCGAGCAGGACTTGCTCAGCGGCGGCTTGATTCGGCTGCTGGAAGAGTACGACGAGATTGGTGCATCTGAGCAGCCGGGAATATATGCGGTGTTTCCGAAACCTCGCAATCACCCGAGGAAGGTCGAGGCTTTCGTGAAGTTTTTTTCTCAAAAGATCGCCTCAGCATCCCACCAGTAGCGTCACAAACGGGGCGAGGGTCGTGCGCCATAATCGAGTGTCCTGCTGGGATCGCAGGCGCCCATCGTTTCCTTGACCGGACGGATGGCTCGGATGACAACTATCTCAGTCCAGCCGCGTTTGTCGACTTCCTGCGCTGCATGGCATCGACCGGCTTCCGTTGCCCGCGCCAGCGCGTCGACGGCCATCTGAGGTGAGGGCCGCGTCGACAGGCGCAGAGGCAGGTCAGTGCTAAATCGATAACGCTAAACCGACACCGGGTGATGGCAGCATACGCAAAGCTTGTTTCCATCAGCATCTCGGAAGTATGCGCCGTAGTAGTGAGGGTGATACTGGGCTCTTAGGCCAGGAGCGCCTTCGCAATTTGCTCCGTTTGCGAGCGCGCGGGCGTATGCCTGGTCAACGGTCTGCCGATCACGCGCAAGCAATGCCACCATTTGACCATTCCCACCTCGCGCAGCATTGCCGTCATATGGCTTGCCAATAAGGAACAGCGGCCGCGGTGCGTCCGTTGCCATCCACCCTGCCCATGGCGTGTCGCGCTCGCAGAATTTGAGGTTGTGTCCTAGTTCATGCATCAACGCCGAATAAAACTCAAAAGCACGATCGAAGTCGTTAACGCCAAGAAAAATGTGCGAAATCACTTTGCGTCTCACAGGAGGGTGGTGGCGACGAACATTATCACGGTTGTGAGCATGGGATCGCTCCTAGCCTCCCCACGAAGCGTCAGCCTCGCCGGTCCGATACGGAGACGCAAAATCGGGGCTAATCAAGCGGCAAGGCGATGTTGTTCTTCTGCGGCAATAGATGGATACCGTCGCTCAACGTGCGATCGCAACTGGTCATTGAGCACGGCCATCCGGATTTATGGCAGGTTGTGCGCGCGCCGAGGCCGCCAAGCCATCTGCTGTCGTTTGACGAAGCGCCTGCTCACCACTTGGTTGACGGCCGACTCGACGAAACCTTGCAATGTGCTCCCCATGCCGACAGCGGTCACCGTAGTTCACGATGAAGTGCCGGTTGCTGTCCAGGCAGACGATGACACCTCGAGTTTGACGGGCCGGCCTCAGCGACCAAATTCCACCCCAGGGCTTTCCAATCAACGCAACGCCGGATAGGAGCAGCCGTGCCAGAAGTGCCACGGCGCTATGCCTTGACCAAGGCCGCACGCTTGGCCGCTCTCCTCCGGTGAACAATGTGCGACGACCAGCCCGGGCTTGGACTTGCCGCAACCGACGACGCGATAAGGCCCCGTTATCGTGCCTTATCGCCGCGCCTTGGCCCAGTAAGGGCCGACCGCCTCCGGCCGACGGAAATCGCTTCCCGGCCACAAGCAGCCATCACCCATACCTCAGGAGCGGCCGAGTTCGCCCAATGCAGCCCAAGAGGCATCGCGCAAGCCGTCTATATCTGTCCGCCGACCAAGTCCTGGACTGTCGGGCCCGTGCACTTGCAGTTCGTGCGTTTCCTGGTGATCTCAGGCCGAGAGCGTGCAATGAAATCCAGCGAGCCGCGCGGTGTTGGGAACGTCGATCAGACAGGCCGGTCGCCGATGATGGTCGCTCGCATCATGCGGCGCACAGCCGGAAAGTAGTCCTGGATCGCGTAATGCTGGGTCGAGCGGTTGTCCCAGAAGGCGATGGTGTTGGGGCGCCAGCGCAGGCGCATCTGGTACTCCAGAATCGCGGGCTGGCGGAACAGGTAGTCGAGCAGGTCCTGCTTTTCCGACTGCGACTCGAACGCACCACGCAGCGGATTGCGCGATTTGAAATTGGCGAAGTGCGTAACAAACCCTGAATTCACGTAGAGGATCTTCTCCCCGCTCTCCGGGTGCGTGCGCACGACTGGATGCGCGACGGGAGGAAACTGGCGCTGCTGCTCGGGCGTCATCTTGTCGCCGAACGCCGGCCCGATGTCATGCACGGCCAGCAGGCCCTCGATCTGCTGCTTGCGGTGATCAGGCAGACGTTCGTAGGCCAGCGCCATATTGACCCACACAGTATCGCCGCCAATCTCCGGACACTGCGCGCAGCGCAGCATCGACCCCATCGACGGCAGTTCCCGCCACGATACGTCGCTGTGATAGCCATTTTCCATGGCGGGCTTGCGCTCATCGCCGCCAAGCAGCACGAGTTCGGGAAATTGCTCGTGATGCGGGAACGCAGGATGGACTTCCAGCTCGCCGAACCGGCGCGCCAAGGCCACATGCTGCGCCGGCGTGATGTCCTGGTCGCGGAACACGAGGACCTTGTGTTCGACCAGCGCGCGGCGAAGCGCGGAAATGGTGTCATCGTCCAGCGGCGCCGCCAGGTCGATACTGCCGACCTCGGCGCCCAGCGCCGGCGAGATGCGGCTCACCGTGAACGAGGCATGCAAGGCGTTAGGCCGCACCACCGCAGGGGTGGACACAGTGGGGGACTCGGGGCTGGCTGTACGCATGAGTTGTCTCCGATTCTTGATGGTGATGACATTTTTGACGTACGCTCCGGCCCCGGGCAAAGGGTTCGCCGGGTGGGAGCGGGAAAACCATAACGAGCTTAAGCCCGGCATTCAGCCGATGATCGACTTCGTCTCCAGGAACTCCGCGATGCCTTCCGGCCCGAACTCGCGCCCGTTGCCGGACTGCTTGTAGCCGCCGAACGGCAGCGACAGATCGGGGGGCGCGCCATTGATGCGGACCATGCCTGCCCGCAGCCGCCGTGCCACCTTGCGCGCACGGTCGGCGTTGCCCGACATCACATAGCCTGCGAGGCCGAAGGGAGAGTCGTTGGCAAGGGCCACGGCGTGGTCGTCCCCGTCATGCGCAATCATGACAAGCACCGGCCCGAAGATCTCCTCGCGCGCAATGGCCATGTCATTGCGCACACCGGCGAAGATGGTCGGCCTCGCAAAGAAGCCGCGTTCCAGGCCCCGAGGCCGCCCCAGGCCTCCCGCCGCAACGCGCGCGCCCTCCCCCATGCCCACGGCGATCAGATGCTGGACCCGCTCGTACTGCGCCCGGCTCGACAGCGGCCCCATGCTGGTCGCCGGATCTTCCGGATCGCCGACGTTCGTGGCATCCGCCAGGGCGGCGGCGATGCCGACCGCCTCGTCATAGCGCTCGCGTGGCACCAGCATGCGCGTCGGCGCCACGCAGGTCTGGCCACTGTTCGCCATGCACTGCGCCACGCCGCCGCTGACGGCGGCGCGGAGGTCGGCGTCATCCAGGATGACCAGTGCCGACTTCCCGCCCAGCTCCTGCGCCACACGCTTGACGGTCGGCGCTGCGTTGATGGCCACCTGGATGCCGGCGCGCGTCGAGCCGGTGAACGAGACCACATCCACGTCGGGATGGGACGACAACGCTGTTCCCACGGTCTGCCCTGTCCCGGAGAGCATGTTGAACACGCCGGGCGGCGTGCCGGCGTCGTGCATGATCTCCGCGAAGATACGCGCATCGAGCGGGGCAATCTCGGATGGCTTCAGCACCACGGCGCAGCCCGCCGCAATGGCCGGCGCCACCTTCGCCACGATCTGGTTCAGCGGCCAGTTCCAGGGCGTCACCAGCGCGGCCACGCCGATCGCCTCGCGCCGTATGACGCCCTTGCCCCGCGCAGTTTCGAATTCGAAGGTCCTCAGCGCCGCCAGCGTCGCGTGCAACTGTCCCAGGCCCGCCATGGCGTGTACGTTGCGCGCCAGCGTGGCGGGCGCGCCCATTTCCAGCCGCACCGCCCGGGCCATGTCGTCGAGCCGCTCTTGATAGCGGGTAATGATGCGCTCAAGCAGCGCAATGCGGTCTTCGCGACCCGACTCCGACCAAGCGGGGAACGCGGCGCGCGCGGCGGCGACGGCGCGATCCACGTCTGCCGCCGTGCCCATTGCGAGCGTGCCGATCACCGCTTCGCTCGCCGGGTTGACGATTTCTGCCAGGGTCGAGCCGGGCGACGGCGCCACCCATCCGCCGGCAATGTAGAACTTCTCAAGCGTCTCCATGCGTATTCCTCGTTGGTTCCAGGCGGGGACCTGTGCGTCATCACTATATGGGCGGGCACCTGCCCGCATTTGACAGAATCGGCAACACGCAGGCGGGAAGTTGTTACACGGCCGTGCCCGAAGCACCCTCAGCGGCCGACGAAGACCGGCGCCCGCTTCTCGCGGAATGCCGCCTGTGCCTCCCTGCAGTCTTCCGTCTTCGAGAGGATGGCGGTCTGGTCCTGTTCGTAGCGATAGCCGTCGCGCAAGCCCATGTGCTCGATCGTATTGAGGGTGTGCTTGGCAAGCTGGGACACCACCGGACTCTTGGAGGCGACCTGTTCCGCCAGCTCCAGCGCTGCCGGCATCAGTGCATCGGGCGCCACGCACGCTTCGACGATGCCGAGGCGATACAGCTCGGGCGCGGGAACGCGATAGCCGGTCAGCATCATGCGGCGCACGCGCGAATGCCCGAACAGGCGCATGGCATGCCGGCCGCCGCCAAGCGCCCCGACGTCGATTTCCGGCAAACCCGCGCTGGCCTGCTCGCTGGCCACGAGGATGTCTGCGGAAGCGGCAATGGCCAGTCCCGCGCCCAGCGCGGGGCCATTGAGCGCCGCCACCACGGGCTTGGCACATTCACGGATCGCATGGAAGCACTCCCGTGTGCGGCGCGAATGGGCGCGCAGGGCGCCGGGGCCATCGACCAGCGCGCCACGGCCCTTGATGTCCGCGCCGGCGCAGAACACCTTGCCTGCGCCTGTCAGGACAATGACGCGTACCTCGGGTGTGTCGGAAAGCTGGTCGAGCACGGCAACGAGCTCGTCGTTGAGCCCGCGCGTCAGCGCATTGACGGGCGGCGCATCCATCGTAACGACCGCGATGTGGCGATCCACGGACAACTTCAACTGGGTCCAGTCGTTCATGTTTCCTCCTGGTTGTGGATTGGCTGGTCGAGGTTCAGTCGCGCCGGCGCGGCCACGAGAACAGCGGCGGCTCCTTGTCCAGGAATCGCCTGACTGCCGTCAGGTGATAGTCGGTGCTCATCGCAATACCCTGCCCGTCTGCTTCGTGCATCAGCATGGTCGGCAGATCGGAATGGAGAGAGGTATTCAACGCGCGCTTGGATACGCTGAGCGCGAGGGGCGACGCTTGCGCCATGCTGCGGGCAATCTCCCGCGCCCGGTCGAGCACGGTACCGGGCTCGTGCACCTCCATCACGATGCCGAGATCGCGTGCCTCGGCCGCCCCGAATTCGCGCGCGGAGAAAACGAGTTCCTTCGCCCGTTGCAATCCGACGATGCGCGGCAGCGTATAGAAGGCGCCGTAGTCCGGCACCGCGCCGATCCTGCCGAACGACAGGCAAAAGCGCGCGTCGCGCGCGGCGAGGACCATGTCAGCGGTCAGTGCCAGCGAGCAGCCAGCCCCATAGGCAACGCCCTCCACCACCGCGATGACAGGGCGGTCGAAATTCAGGAACGCGCCGGGGGTAGCCTGCCCGTCCAGGATGCGCTGGCGGCGCCCCTCCGCCGAGCCTTCGCTGCCCGCGCTGTCGCGCACCGCGCGCAGGTCGCCACCCGAACAGAAATTGCCGCCGGCGCCAGTGACGATGAGTACCTTGAGCGTGCGGTCGGTGTTCAGGGCGCCCATCAACTGTGGCAGTTCGCGGCGCATGACGGCGTCCACGGCATTCTTGGTTTGCGGGCGCTCCAGCGTGAGCACGCCCACGCCATCTTCGTTCTCGTACTGGATAGCTTCGTACATGGTGATCTCCTCGTGGTGATGCGTTATTCGATCCGTGCGCCGGTGCGTTCGATCACCGCCTTCCATTTGACCCGCTCGGAGACGATGAAGCTGCCGAACTGCTCGCCGCCCAGCGGCAGCGGCACGCCGCCCATGCGCTCGAAGGACGCGATGACATCAGGCCCCTGCAGGACGAGCGCCACCTCCCTGGTCCACCGGTCGACAATCGGCTGCGGCGTCCCGGCCACCGCGAACAGGCCGATCCAGTCGGTGGATTCGGCGCGCGGGAATCCGGCCTCGGCAATCGTGGGAACCTGCGGCAACTGCGGCAGCCGGTTCGGCCCCAGCACGGCGAGCGCGCGCAGCTTGCCGCTCCGGATGTGGCCGACGGTGGTCGCCGGATAGTCGAAGCACAGGTCCACCTGCCCGCTTACGAGATCGGTGATCGCGGGCGGACTGCCCTTGTACGGCACATGCACCAGGTCTACGCCGGCCACGCTCCGGAACTGCTCGATGGCAAGGTGCATTCCGGTCCCGTTGCCTCCGGATGCCGCCGTCACCTTGCCGGGATGCGTCCTGGCATAGGCGACAAATTCACCCACCGACCGATATGGACGACTGGCATTGACCACCAGCACGTTGGGCAGCGAAATGATCCCGTGCACCGGCACGAAATCTTTCTCGGGATTGAAGCGCAACGATTTGAAGAGGAACTGGTTGGTCGACTGGGTGCCCTGCGTGCCGACCATCAGCGTGTAGCCGTCCGGCGCTGCTTTCGAGGCGTACTCCGCGCCGATATTTCCGCCCGCGCCGCCTCGGTCATCGACGATCACGGTTTGCCCAAGGCGCGCACCGACCTTGGTGGCGATCAGCCGCGCGGCCTGATCCGTGACCCCGCCGGCCGGTCCGACGGAGACGATCGTGACTGGCCTGGCGGGATAAGCGGGCTGCGCGAGCGCATCGCTCGCAGCCACCGCTGCCGCCACACAGGTCGCGCCGATCCGGCGAAGGCGTGGCGCCAGCGTGCGCGTGATGGTCCGAAGTTCCATGCGAAGAGTCTCCTTTGGGTGTGTTGGTGTGGCTTCGCGGCGTCGCCAGCCCGACAGGCCGGCGAAATTTCCCAGTTGCATTGCTACGAGTTGTAGAGCAATACTACGACATACCGTAGCAATTCGTCTTCAAGAATTTTCCAGCCATCGGGATTTTTTCGGACATCGCAAATGCCCTTCCTCAGTCCCGTCGTCCAGCGCACCATGGCCGTCTTCGAACTCTTCGCGAAAGAACGGCGCGAGCTGTCCAACTCGGACATGGCCCGCCTACTGTCGGTACCGGAGAGCAGCAGTTCGGACCTCCTGCACACACTGCACATGCTGGGCTACCTGATGCGCACGCCGCTGACGCGGCGCTTCTATCCCACTGGCCGCCTGTTCGAGGCGGCACGCCAGATCAGTTCGAACGATCCGCTCACGGCAGCCGCGCAGGAAACCGTCGAGGAAGTTGCGCGAAAGACCGGCGAAACCACCTATCTCGGCATCCGCGAACGCTCGGTCGCCAGGATCGTCGCCACGGTGCCGAGCCGGCATGCACTGCGCTACACGGCCGAAGTGGGAGAGCGCTACGGCCTCCATTCATCCGCTTTTGGCAAGGCCTTGCTCGGGTTCATGCCGCGCGAAGACATGCTGGCCGACGTCAGCCAGTTGAATCTCAAGCGGGTCACGCCGAGAACGCTCGACACCGTCGACGCCGTCGTCGCCAATATCGACCTGGGCCGCGAGCGCGGCTGGTACCAGACCCGCGGTGAAAGCGGGGTGGGTGTGTGCGCCCTCGCGGTCTCGGGCTGTCTGAGCGGCCGCGTCGTCGGCCTGTCGGTGGCGGGACCTACCGAACGCATGGAAGAGAACCACGACGCCTACCTGGCCGTGCTGCTCGAAGTGCGCGACGTACTGCTCACGCACGAACCATTCCCCGCGCCGAAAGCATCGCGGCCGGATCGCGCTGCGCCACGGCCGCGGGAACGGCGCAAGACACTGAGCTAATGGATTAACCACGCATTGACTACAACGGAAGGAGATTCAATGGATCTGGGATTGAAGGACCGTGTCGCCATCGTGACCGGGTCGGCGCGCGGCATCGGCGCCGAGACGGCGCGCATGCTCGCCGCCGAGGGGATGGCCGTGGTCATCGCCGACCTCGATGCCGACGCCGCCGCCGGACTCGCGGCATCGATCGAAGCCGGCGGCGCGCGCGCGATGGGCTTGCGCTGCGACGTGCGGGACGCGGAACAGGTGCGCCAGATGACCGGCGCAGCCCGTGAAGCGTTCGGCCGTCTCGACGTACTTGTGAACAATGCCGGTCTCGTGAAAGACCGCACCCTGCTGAAGATGGACGAGAGCGACTGGGACATCGTGATCGACGTCGTCCTCAAGGGCGCCTTCCACTGCTGCCGCGCGGCGCTGCCGCCGATGCAGGAGAACGGCTGGGGACGCATCGTGAACATCGCCTCGCGCCGCTGTTCGGCAACCCCGGACAGACCAACTATTCGAGCGCCAAGGCGGGCCTCGTCGGCTTCACCCGGGCGCTCTCGCAGGAACAGGCCAGGCATGGCATCACCGTGAATGCGATCGCACCCGGCTTCATCGAAACCGACTGCATCAAGAGCCTGCCCAACTACGAGACCGTGCTGCAGAACGCGGTGGCGCGCATCCAGGTGCCCGGCGTCGGCCAGCCCGGCGACATCGCTGCGGCCGTAGCGTTCATGGCATCCGAGCATGCCCGCTACATCACGGGGACCACGCTGTTCGTCACCGGGGGCCGATATGGCTGAGCGCACCTGCAACGGCTTTCAACCACTGAACCTCGGAGAACCGCGATGACGACTCAGCCCCTGCTCACCTTCGAATCACTCCAGCGCCTCAGCCTCTGCTGGGACGACCTGACGGTCGGAACGAAGTACACGACGTCCTCGCGCACCATCACCGAAGCCGACGTCGCCGCATTCGCCGCGCTGACCGGCGACATGAACCGCCTGCACGTCGACGCCGAATACGCCGGCACTTCGGTGCACGGCCAGCGCATCGCCCACGGCATGCTGGTCGCCTCGTTCATGGCCGGACTGACCTCGCGGGCTATCCCGAACCAGCTCATGGAAGACGCGCTGTTTGGCGTGCTCGAGAACCGCATCCGTTTCCCGCGCGCCACCCATATCGGCGACACCATCCGCGTCGAGGTCGAAGTCGTCGAGCAGAGGCCCACAAGCAAGCCGGAGCGTGGCCTGACCGGTTTCCTGCGCAAGGCCGTCAACCAGCGCGGCGAAGTATGCGCCGAAATGGAAACCACCTATCTGATGCGACGCCGCCGCACCTCTCACCCGGGGTCATGAGCATCGGCCAGAACGCCACCGTTTCTGCCACACCACCCTTTATCCGGAAAGGAAGCCCATCCCATGATAACGACCGACATCGGCTACACCACGCGCGACACCATTGTCGTACGCAACCTCAACCTCTCCACGGAGATCATCGGCAAGTTCGACTTCGTCGACATGATCTTCCTCCTCACGCTCGCACGGTCGCCGAGCCCACAGGAGAAGACCATGGTCAACGCGCTGCTCGTGACCGCCGCCGATCATGGCCTGACGCCAAGCTCGGTCTCGACCCGCATGACCTACACGGGAGCCCCCGAGGCCATGCAGGCGGCCGTCGCGGCCGTCGCGGCCGGCCTGCTCGGCGCGGGAAGCGTGCTGCTCGGCACGATGCAGAACTCGGCCGAAATGCTGCTGGAGGCCGCGCGCGACCTGGACCAGGACGCGGACGATGGTCAGGTCCGCGACGTGGCGCGCGCGGTCATCCGGCGGCACAAGCAGGAACGGCGTGCCATCTACGGGGTCGGCCACCCCATCCACGTCGACGGCGACCCGCGCGTGCCCACCTTGCGTGCGCTGTCGGTCGCCAACGGCTGCTACGGCGTGCACTGGCGCGTGATGGAGGCGATCGCCGACGTCTTCGACAAGGAGTTCGGCAAGAAGCTGCCCCTCAATGCGGTGGGTGCCATTGGCTCCATCGTCGCCGACATGGGACTGGACCCGGTCATGGCGCGCGGCCTCGCCTTGGTCGGCCGCTCGGCCGGCCTGCTTGCGCACATCCTGGAAGAACGGCAGGCACCGGTCGGACAGAAGATCTGGACGCTTGTACTCGAGCAGGATCCGCGCAACGTCCTCTGAGCAGAGAGAGCCGGCGCCGCTGCACGGGATGCGGCGCGCCACCCTCTTTTTCGCCGCGCCCGCGCGCATCCGGGGACAGCGCCAACGCCTACGCGCGCGGGGCTTCCGACGGCAGGCACCCGAACATCCGGCCATACTCGGCGGCGAACCGGCTCATGTGGACAAAACCCCAGCGGGCTGCCGCCTGGCTGACGGTCAGCCGATCGGCACTGGTTTGCCGCAGCAACCGGCGCACCGACGACAGCCGTATCGCCCGCAAATAGGTTTGCGGCGTGACGCCGGTCACCTCCATGAAGGCCGTCTGGATCGTGCGCCGGCTCACCCGCAACAGCCCGGACAGTTCGAGCACCCCGACCGGCCGGTCCGCATTCGCCCGCAGATGCTCCCGGCTCCGGTGGACGATATCGCTGTAGGTCAGCCGGGTAATGTCGCGGCGCCGGCCCGGCAGCTCCGCGTCGATCAGCAGGCAGAACAGGTGTTCGAGCACATCGTCGCGCAGGGTCATGCGCGCCGCCGGGCAAACCAGGGCGCTCACGTTTTTCGTCGCGCCGAGCAGGCAGCACAGGATGCGCGAGGCAAGACGCTCCCGGGCGGCGGCAGGAGCTTCCAGCAGCGGCTCGCCGGTCCAGGCGAGACGGGGAACGCCGCCGAGGTAGTCGGCATGGATAGAGAATGTGCTGTCCGCGAGTACGATCCCGAGGTGTTCGCTCGGTCCGGGAGACTGGACCGAGTACTCACGGCCACCGGCGAGGTGGGCGACGGCGGCGCCGACCGCACGCCCATGGAACGTGGCGCGGCTCTCCACCGGCAGCGCAATGGCGAACATGCGCAAGCCCTTCCTCGTCCAGCCCTCCCTGAGGATCGGGACGTCAAGGCGTTCCCGGTAGACCAGCAAATCGGCGTCCGGCCTGACCTGCTGAAGATGGCCGGCATACCGCCCCGGGCCGGTCTGCAGGTATCGCTTGTTGAGTTCCGGGAGTCCCAGCCGGTGATCTTCCGGGCTTGCGAACGACTGCACGCCGCAATGTGCCACCGCGCAAGCGCCTCCGGACGGCAGGCTTTCGATAGCCTCCGAAATCTCGTATAGTTGCCCCAATTTTCGAGCCACTCCCTCACTTGTCCATATGCCCACGCTGATCCCGTCGGCCGCCCGCGCCATGGCGGTCTTCGAAGTCTTCGCGCGTGAGAAGCGCGAATTGTCCAACTCGGACCTGGCCCGGCTGCTGCAATTGCCCGAAACCAGCACCTCCGACCTGCTCCACACCCTGCATTCGCTGGGCTACCTCACGCGCACCGCGCGCAACCGCCGCTTCTACCCCACCGGCCGCCTGCTGGAGATCGTGAGGCAGATCGCGGAGAACGATCCGCTCGGTGTCGTGGCGCGCGAAGCCGTCGAGCGGCTCGCGGCCCTGACTAACGAGAGCGCCTACTTCAGCGTACTGGAGGGGCAGCACGTCCGGGTGGTGGCCGTGCAGCCCAGCCGCGAACCGCTGCGCTACATCGTCGAAGTGGGCTCGCATGCCGCCCTCCACGCCTCCGCGACCGGGAAAGCATTGCTCGGCCTGCTGCCCCCGGAAGAGGCGCGGGCAATGCTGGCAAAGTCGGGCATGCGTCGCCTGACCGAACGCACGGTGGTTGATCCCGACAAGCTCATGGCCGAAATCGCGAAGATGCGGCAGCGCGGCTGGTACGACTCACGCGAGGAAGGCAGCGACGGCGTCTACGGGCTCGCCGCGACCGGGTGGCTGGCCGGCACGCCGGCAGGCGTGGCGCTGGCCGGCCCCACCGAACGGGTCAAGAAGAACCGTGATGCCTACGTGGCCGCCTTGCTGGAAGTGCGCGACACGGTCCTGGACAAAGAATAAGCGGCGCCGGAGCCGCCTTGTGCGGCCCCGGCGTGCCACCGCTCGCCCCCTACTGCGTTGCCAGCGGTGCCACGATGCCAAACGACGGATCGAACGTGGCCAGCATGCCTATGAGCTGCGTCAGCTTGCCCGCGTCGCCCTCCACCTTCACCTTGCCCTCGCGTACCGCCTGAGGCAAGTCCAGTTCGCGCAGGCCGATGCCGTCCAGCGTCGCCTTGGTCATGGTCACGGTGGCATCGGCCCTGGCATGGCGGCTGTTCTCGCGGTATGTCAGCACGCCGTTGCGCAGCGTCAGCGCGAAAGGCTTGCCCAGATCGGTGAACACCCAGTTCAGCGTCATGTCGTGTCCCTGGGCCTTGTCCGAATCCAGGCGCACGCCCATGTAGTCGAAGAACATGGACGGTTCCATCGCCCTGACGAGGTCGGCGGCGTTGCGAACGGAGCCCAGCGTCGGCACGCCGCCGCGCAGCTCCTTGGCGCCGCTCAGGTACATATTGCGCCAGAGCGAATTCTCGCTCTGGTAGGCAAGCTGTTCCAGCGTATCTGCCTGCGCCTGGCGGGCCGCGGTATTGCCGGGTTCGGCGAACACAAGGTTGTTGCCGAGCTGCGCCGCCCAGCGGAAATCGCCCTTCGCCATGGCATCGCGCATCAGGTCCAGCACGTGGCCGGACCCGCCCATGGCTTGCACGTAGCGCTTGCCGGACTCGACCGGCGGCAGCGGGTCGAGGTTGGCCGGGTTGCCGTCATAGAAGCCCATGTAGCGCTGGTACACGGCCCGCGCGTTGAAGCTGAGCGAGCCGTAGTAGCCGCGCGTGTACCACGTCTGATCCAGCTTGCCGGGCAACTTTTTCATGGTGTCGGCAATCTCCAGCGGCGTCATGCCCTGGTTGATCAGGTGCAGCGTGCGGTCGTTGAGGAAGGTGTACATGTCGCGCTCGTCGGCCAGCATCGTGCGGATGTTCTCGCCGCCCCAGGTCGGCCAGTTGTGTTGAGCGAACAGCACGTCGGCGCGATCGCCATACCTGACCAGGCTCGCGTCCAGGAACCTGCCCCACGCCTTCGGATCGCGCACCAGCGCGCCGCGCGGCGTCAGAATGTTGTGCATCGTCCGTGTCGCGTTCTCCGCCATGCACAGCGCGCGCTTGCCGGGCAGGTAGAAGTTCATTTCGGCGGGCGCTTCAGTGCCGGGCGTCAACTGAAACTCAAATGCCACACCATCGATGTGCCGCGCCTCGTAGGGTTTAACGATCTGCACCGTGGGTGGAATGAGGCCTGTAGTGCCGCCCAGCGGCACGCCCTTGCCGATCCCGGTATCGACCTGGCCCCGGGCGCCGCGCACCACGCCGTATCCTCCCTGGTAGATGGCGCGACGGAACATGGCCGTCCCGGCAAAGACGTTTTCGCTTGCCGCCTCCTGCATGAAGCCCGCCGGCGCCAGGATCGCGACCTTGCCCGCCTTGACGTCCGCCTCGTCGACCACGCCCCGTACCCCTCCGAAGTGGTCCACGTGGCTGTGGCTGTAGATGACGGCGACCACCGGCTTGCGCGGCCGGTTGGCGTAGTACAGTTCCAGCGCCGCCCGCGCGGTTTCCGATCGGGTCAGCGGATCGACCACGATCACGCCGGTCCGGCCTTCGATGATCGACATGTTGGCGAGGTCCATGCCGCGCACTTGGTAGACCCCGTCGGTGACCCGGAACAGTCCGGCGTGCGCGTTGAGCTGCGCCATGCGCCAGAGGCTGGGATTGACCGTGTCCGGCGCGGCCTCGGCACGCAGGAAGTCGTAGTCTGCCGGATTCCAGATCACTCGGCCGGACGCGTCGCGGACTTCCCCGCGAAACGGCGCGACCAGCCCGCGCTCGACCGCCTCGTAGTCGGCGCGGTCCGTGAACGGCAGTTGCTGGTGCACCGCGGCGTTGCTGGCGGCGGTCGTGGCGCTCGCGGGCTTGGCCGGGTCCGGCGCAGTGACGGCGTGAGCGCCCGAGGACAGCGCCGCCACCAGGGCGCTCGCCAGCATCGCTTTGCTGATGGAGGGCGCCGCAGCCCGGGAAACGTCAGCTTTTGCCCAAGCCGTACTGGCTGCGCCGGCTTCCGTCACCGGTGCACGCCCGGGTGCGTGGCCGTCGACTATCGCGTCGCCGCCCGCGCGCGCGATGCCGCGCACAAGGTCGGCCGCCTTTTCGCCAATCATGATCGCGGGCGCGTTGGTGTTGCCACCGATGAGGGCCGGCATGACCGAGGCGTCGGCCACGCGCAGTCCTTCGACGCCGCGCACGCGCAGTTGCGGGTCGACCACGGATCCGCTGTCGCTCCCCATTCGGCAAGTGCCGACAGGATGGAAGACAACGTCGGCGCGCTCGCGGATCAGTTCGCGTACCGCTTCATCGTCGCTGCCATCGAAGCGCAAATGTCCATACTTGTGGGGCTTTCCGCCAAGCCGCGCAAGCGGCTCCTGGCCGAGAATGCGATGGATGATCTTCGTGCCCGCCAGCAGGGTCTCCATGTCGTACGCATCTGCCAGCAGGTTCTGGTCGATCTTCGGTGCCTGGCGCGCGTCCGGGCTGGCCAGCAGGACCTCCCCGCGGCTGCGGGGGCGAAGCACGCACACATGCAGGCAGTAGCCGTGGACGTTGCGCGCGTTCGGATCTCCCAGCGTCGCGGTGAAGTGCAGCTGCAGGTCGGGATCGGCGAGGTCCGGACGGCTCTTCAGGAAGCCGCCGCACTCGGCGATATTGGAAGCAAACATGCCGAAGCGCTGCTTCCGGTAGCGTCGCCACTCGCTTGCCAGACGCAGCGCCCCGCGTAGCGTAAAGGCGTACAGGTCGGCGCTGACCAGCCGGTGCCCGAGTTTCATGTCTGGGTGTTCCTGCAGGTTCTGCCCGACTTCCGGGGCGTCATGGATAACGTCGATACCCATGTCGCGCAGATGGCCCGCCGGACCGATGCCGGAGGCCATCAACAGTTGCGGCGAGCCGAATGCGCCGGCGGTGAGGATGATCTCGCGGCGCGCGCGAAGCACTTGCTCGACCCCGCCGCGCACCACTGCAACGCCGGTCGCTCGCTTGTTCTCGAACACGATACGCAGGACCTGTGTGTCCGTCAGCACATCGAGGTTCGGGCGGCCGCCATTGAGCGACGAGGCATCGCCGCCATGCAGATAGGCGCGCGCCGTGTTCCAGCGCTCGCCGTCGCGTTGGGTGCGCTGGTAAAAGCCGATGCCTTCCTGCTGCGCGCCGTTAAAATCGTGGTTGTACCGGTAGCCGGCGGCCTGCGCTGCCTCGACGAATCGCCGGTCGAATGGATTGAGCGAGCGGGTATCGACCACATGCAGCGGACCACTCCCGCCGTGCCAGTCGTCTTCGGTACCGCCGCCCAGGCGTTCATTGCATTCCGCCCGTTTGAAGTACGGCAGGACATCGCTCCACCCCCACCCTTCGCAACCTGCGGCCGCCCAACCGTCGTAGTCGGACGGCGTTCCGCGGATATAGATCATACCGTTAATCGACGAGCTTCCACCCAGCACCCGGCCCCGCGGCTGGTAGCCGCGCCGCCCCCCGAGCGCACGCTGCGGCTCGGTCGTGAAGCCGTAGTTGAACGGGCCGGGCTTCGGCACCGTCGACGCAAATCCGATTGGGACCGTAATGGCCGGGCGGCAGTCATGCCCACCCGCCTCAAGCACCGCAACGGTGCCGGCACGGGCGTCAGCCAGGCGGCCTGCGACGGCGCAGCCCGCAGACCCGGCGCCAATCACGATATAGTCATAGGTGGTTTGCAACGCGTACTCCTGGGTTAATTGCTCGCCGGCACCGCGCGCGCACCCGCACAGAGCGGATGTCGCGGCACCGGTAGTGGCGGGCGGCTGCGGGCAGCAACCCGCCCTTGCTACGAACCGTCTGCGGATCAGAAGGTGTGACGAATGCCGGTGGAAACGCCGAACATGCCCTTCTGTCCGGCCATCGACGGATAGTTGAACAGGAACGCGGTCTGTGTGGAGTCGAAGTTCAGGCCCGCGTTGCGTGCGTAGGCCGTGGCCAAGTAGACGTCGGTACGCTTCGAGAGGCGGTAGTCGAGAATAAGCGTCGTCTGCCACGGGTTCGCGGGAGCAAGGCTCGGCGCGGTCGGCCCCAGGCGCAGGGATTTGAAGTCGGCGTAGTAGTAGGCTAGCGTCAGCTCGAGTGCCCGGGTAATGTCATAATTGATGCCAGCCCAGTAATAGTCGTCGCGCGCCAGCGTGTTGCCATTGGCGAAGTCGGTCTTAGCCCAGCGATAGCCCAGCATGGCCTTGAACGGGCCAGCGGCATAGCTGACGGCGGTGCCAAGCTTGCGGGCGACGCCTTGCTGGCCCGACGTGACCGCGGGATGCCATTCGTCATACGCCAGCGTCGCGCCGAAGGTGCCGTTCAGGTATGTCACCGCCGCGCCATAGCCGTTGTTGTCGCGGAACGCCCCCGGCGTCTCGCCGGCACCGCCGCCTGCGAGCGGCGTGGCGCCAATCAGCGGCACGCCAACGCCAAACGAGTAGTGCGCCGCCACCGTTACCGGGCCGAACGTGCCCAGGTATTTGATCGTGTTGTCCTCGCGATAGTTGATGCCGAGCTGCCAGGCGACGGGGTCATACGTCGACGCATACCGCGTGGGCGTGAAGTTCGACAGCCCCTCGAAAAGAGAGGTGTACTGGCGGCCGAACATCAGCTTGCCGTAGGTCTTGCTCTGCAGGCCGACATAGGACTGGCGGCCGAACAGCCTGCCCGATGTCATGGCGCCCGAATCAGCCGTGAAGCCGCTTTCCAGCACGAAGATGGCGCTGTTTCCGCCCCCCAGGTCCTCCACGCCGCGCAGTCCCCAGCGCGACGGCGCCCTGCCGCCCAGCGGCAGCATCGACACGCGCGAGCCGCCGGTGTTAGCGAACACCGGCTGCCCGTTCACCACGGTCGGCTGCGCCGTGGCGACCCGGTTTACATACTCGATCGGCACGTCGATCACACCGTACAGCGTCACGCTGCTCGTTTGCGCGGCAGCATTGAACCCGGCAAGCGCTCCCCATACCGCCAGGGCCAATTTTGTTTTCTTCATAGCTCGTCTTCTCCATGTGGATCCCCTGCGCCCCGGTTGAATGGCGGAGGCCACCGTCTCTGGCCCCGGACCGCCGGGTACGCGGCGCACTTCGAATCCCTGTGTGCGCACCGGCAAGGAGACCACTGTCTGCCGCCGATCCACCTCCCAGACGGGAGGGGGTGTGCCACCCCGCCTGCCCCCTCGTCTCTGGGGGGGGGAGATGATAGGTCCATGCCTGCGCCGGAAAACGGGTATTAAG
The DNA here is from genome assembly GCF_016127575.1 of Cupriavidus necator. Lineage (NCBI taxonomy): Bacteria > Pseudomonadati > Pseudomonadota > Betaproteobacteria > Burkholderiales > Burkholderiaceae > Cupriavidus > Cupriavidus necator. Next base: position 392,709 of record NZ_CP066019.1, on the reverse strand, counting down.
CGCCACGCCGACGACGGCAAGGATAACGTGGGCGACCAGTGAGGCGCACCGACACCAGCGCTTATGACGCGACCGGACAGGTCACGGCGCGCAAGCGCAACATATCGGCGCCCGTCGGCAGCCGTTGCACATGACCCCGCGCGTATCGCAATCGTGCACGCTCAATGCGCCGGGCGCAGCATTCCGGATCGGGTGGTTTGAAAAAAAGAACGCTCCCGCCGGGTGGCCGGAGCGATAAGTCCCGCTGGGCCCGAGCAGACCGCAGGGGGTGGAGACTCGATGCGCCGGACCGGGCAATCCGCCGCGGCGCATCGACAGAAACAGGGGCGACTGCGGCGCAGTGTCGTTAGCGGAGGAAGTTGTGCGGCGTACGGGCGCCACGCGGGGAGGCGGGCGCATTGCCCGAGCCCCGCGCCGGCATCGCCTCGATGCCCGCCGCCAGGGCATCGCCGAATGCATGCACCCGTGGATGCTGTCCCGCGCCGCCCGAGCGGCGCCAGTCTGAAGCGGGCGGCGCCGCGGCAATGCAGGCGCGCAGCCGTCCGTTCTCCAGCATGGGATTCACGCTGGCCAGCGCGTCCGCCAGGACAATGGCCACGCGTGCCCCGGACTCGCTCAGGCATACCGCCACTTCCCCAGCGGAGCTGCAAGGGTCCAGCGAGACCACGCCAGCATCGCAGCGCAGCGCGGCATACCAGCCAATTGCCAGCGGGGGATATGCCGGCAGCATCAGCAACACACGCTCGCCGCCGCGGACATCCAGGCGCTGCTGCATGTATCCCGCCAGCATGAGGCTCGCATTCAGCAACTGCGCGCAGGTCAGCGGTCCGCCGGCCTCGTCGGTGGCCACGACGGCGTCCGGATTCGCCTCGGCCATGACCTTCAGGCTTCGAAAGGGATCACCTTCATGCGCCGCCACGGGAAGCGTGACGCCGGCTGGAACGTAATGAAGATGCGGGTTGGTCGTAGGCATGCGGTAACAGGAAGGCAGTACTGGAAGCATGATTGCCGCTGCCATGGCGCCAGGCACTCCCCGACGCGGGTGGCGCATCGCGGCGCATATGGCCTGCGGCGGACGGGCAGTTGAATGGGCCCGTTTCTGTCACCTGGAGCGCGGGGCTGTTTCACTGCAAGGCGGACTTAAGGCGTCGTGCGGCGTACCGGGCGCACTCGCCCCCCCTCGTCGAGTGGGGATGCCGGACGGCTGCCGGCTTCACACTGCTTCGCAGGCTCCGCGCCGCCATCGTGGCCGGCGCATCACCCGCACATTCCGATGTCAGCATACGTTTGCACCACGCCGCTACCACCACGGCCCCGCGCAGGGCACCAGCCTGCCCACGCCACCGCGCCGCGAGAGCGCATGATGGACCTCCTGCAGGAAGTCAGGCAGGCCAGCCGCCAGCTGCAACAGCGGGCGCTGGCAAGCTCGAGCCGCCCCGGCGCACCGTCCTACCCGGAAGCCCTGCGTGCCTTGCTCGGCGAATGCCTGCAGCACGGCGACGCCCGCGTGAGCGTGGTGGGATATGCGTCGGCAGCCGAGCTTGGCGTGGCGGTCGAACCGGATGCCGTGCAATGCCACGACGCCAGCGGCAGCCTCGACCTCCCTTTGCGCGTGCTGTTCTGGGCCGCGCACCGCCGCATGCAGGGATTGCGGCGCCCCTCTCCTTTCCATGCCGGCAACGAGTCCTGGCGATACGCTGCCTGAGCCCCGCGACGAGCCCCCATGAAGCCGACCCTTCCCGACCGCAATCGCATCCATACGCGCCACGTGACCTGCAACGGCTACGAGCGCGCCGACGGCCTGTTCGACATCGAGGCCGAGATGACGGACATCACGCCAACCGGCACGCACCTGCTGTTCAAGCGCCTGGGCCCGGGCGAAGCTATCCATCACATGCGCATCGTGATCACGGTGAGCCGCGACCTGGTGATCCATGACATCGGCGCAACGCTGTCCGCCGGCCCGACCAGCCAGTGCGCCGACATCGCGTCCGCCTATGCCGGCCTGAAGGGCTTGCAGATCCGGGCAGGCTTTCGCCGCCAGGCCAGCGCCATCGTCGGTGGTGTGCGCGGCTGCACCCACCTCACCGAACTGCTCGGACCGCTGGCCACCACGGCCCGGCAGACCATTTTCGCGGTCGACCGCCGCGAGCGCGGCGGCCGCTGGCATGCCGACGGCACCGCGCCGCTGCCGCAGCCCGCGGCACTGAACACCTGCCACACCTACCGCGAGGACGGCGAGGTCGTGAAGCTGCTGTGGCCGCCGCATCGCCGCGGCGCCCCGGACGTGCAAACGGAGCCGAACCCGGCCAGCGCAGACAGCCGTTAGCGCAACACACTGCCGGAAGGCCATCCGCCCGCCGGAACCCCCAACCCTTTGTCCACACACAGGAAGCAAGCATGAGCATCAAAGGCAAGGCATACATCGTAGGCGCCTACGAGCACCCCACCCGCAAGGCACCCGACAAGACCGTGGCGCAGCTCCACGCGGAAAGCGCCAAGGGCGCACTGGAAGACGCCGGGCTGACGCTGGCCGATGTCGACGGCTACTTCTGCGCCGGCGATGCTCCCGGCCTCGGCGTGATCAACATGATCGACTACATGGGCCTGAATGTGCGCCATGTCGACTCGACCGAAACCGGCGGCTCGTCCTACCTGGCCCATGTATCGCATGCCGCGCAGGCCATCGCCATGGGCAAGTGCAACGTGGCGCTGATCACGCTCGCCGGCCGTCCGCGCTCGGAAGGCTCCAGCGGCACCAAGGCGCGCAACTGGGGCGACAACACCCCCGACCTGCCCTTCGAAAGCCCGTTCGGCCAGGTGACCGTCAACAACTACGCGATGGTCGCCATGCGCCACATGTACGAGTACGGCACCACGCCCGAACAGCTCGCGTGGATCAAGGTGGCGGCATCGCACCACGCGCAGCACAACCCGAACGCCATGCTGCGCGACGTGGTGACGGTGGAGGACGTGCTGAACTCGCCCATGATCTCGGACCCGCTGCGCAAGCTGGACTGCTGCGTGGTGTCGGATGGCGGCGGCGCGCTGATCGTCGCGCGCCCGGAGATCGCCGCGAAGCTCAAGCGCCCCAAGGTGAAGATCCTCGGCGCCGGCGAGTACGTGAAGGGCCAGCTTGGCGGCGAAGTCGACCTGACCTGGTCGGGCGCACGCTTCTCCGGCGCCGCGGCCTTCGCCGAGGCCGGCGTCACGCCCGCCGACATCCAGTACGCATCGATCTACGACAGCTTCACGATCACCGTGCTGCTGCAACTCGAAGATCTGGGCTTCTGCAAGAAAGGCGAAGGCGGCAAGTTCGTGATGGACGGCAACCTGATCTCCGGCGTGGGCAAGCTCCCGTTCAACACCGATGGCGGCGGCCTGTGCAACAACCACCCGGCCAACCGCGGCGGCATCACCAAGGTCATCGAGGCCGTGCGCCAGCTGCGTGGCGAGGCCCACCCGGCGGTGCAGGTACCCGACTGCCGCCTGGCGCTCGCCCACGGCACCGGCGGCCTGCTGGGCGCCCGCCACGGCAGCGCCACCCTCATCCTGGAACGTGAATAACGCCGGCGCCGCGTCGGCCCGCATTCGGACATCGCCATGACGACTCCCCACACCCCCATCCCGTACAACCCGCCCATCGAGCACCCCGACAACGCAGAATTCTGGGCCGCCGCCCGCGAGGGCCGCCTGCTGGTCAAGCATTGCGACAGCTGCGGCAAGCCGCACTGGTATCCGCGCCCGCTGTGCCCGTTCTGCATGGGCAGCACGCACTGGAAGGAAGCGAGCGGGCGCGGCACGATCTACTCGTTCAGCGTCACGCGCCGTGCCGGCCCCACGCCGTACTGCATCGCCTACGTCAAGCTCGACGAAGGCGTAACGGTCATGAGCCATATCGTCGATTGCGATCTCGACACCGTGCGCATCGGCCAGAAAGTGGTACTGCGCTTCGCGCCGTCCGAAGGCGGCGCGCCGGTGCCGACCTTCACGCTGGCCTGATCCCGAAGGCGGCGCGCACCGCGCCGCCCTCCCCCTCCGACGGGTGATTCATGACTACCAAGAACTCTCTATCCTGCCTGCTCAATCCGCGCTCGGTCGCCATCATCGGCGCGTCGAACGACCCTGACCGCATCGGCGGCAAGCCGATCTCCACCATGCTGGCAACCGGCTATGCCGGGCGCATCATGCCGGTCAACCCGAATCGCCGCGAAGTGCAGGGACTCGAAGCCTGGCCTACCGTTGCCGACCTGCCCGAAGTGCCGGACGTTGCCGTCGTCGCGGTTCCCGCCGAGCAGGTGCGGGGCGTGATCGAGCAGCTCGCGGAGCGCCGCGTGCCGGTTGCCATCCTGTTCAGCGCCGGCTTCGCCGAAGTCGGCGGCGCGGGCGTCGCCATGCAGGACGAACTGGTGGCCATCGCGCGGCGCGGCGGCACGCGCCTGCTCGGTCCGAACTCGCTCGGCTGCGTGAACCTGCACACGGGCTTCGTCGGCAGCTTCACCACGCTGGCCCGCCTTGACGGCGTGTTCCCCGGCAACGTCGCCGTCATCAGCCAGTCGGGCGCGTACGGCAGCCATCTCGTGTCGTCCCTGGTGGACGCGGGCGTGGGCCTGTCCGGCGTCGTCATGACCGGCAACGAAGCCGATGTGTCGCTGGCCGACGTCGTGCGCCTGATGGTGGACGATCCGAATACCGGCGTGATCGCGCTGTACTCCGAAGGCATCCATGACGGCGACGGCCTCGCCGACGCGCTCAAGGCCGCCCGCGCGGCGCGCAAGCCGGTGGTGATGATGAAGGTCGGCCGCAGCGAGGTCGGCAGCGCCGCGGCGCAATCGCACACGGCGTCGATCGCGGGCAACGATGCCGTGGTGGACGCGGTGCTGGAAGAACTCGGCGTGGTGCGCGCCAACACCACCGAGCAGATGCTTGACATCGTGCGCCTGGCCGGGCGCGGCATCTTCCCGGCCGAGAATACGCTGGGCGTGGTGACCCTCAGCGGCGGCGCGGGCGTCATCATCTCCGACGCGGCCGAGGAATACGGCCTGCCCATGCCGGAAATGCCCGCCGCCGCGCAGGCCCGCATGCTGGAGCGCCTGCCGATCTGCTCGCCGCGCAACCCGGTCGATACCACGGGCCAGTTCCTCAACGATCCGACGCTGGTGCGGCCCTTCCTGGAGATGATGCTCGACGAAGGCGGCTATCGATCGATCGTCGCCTTCTTCAGCTATGTTGCGACCATGCCCGCCGTCGCGCCGATGCTGCGCGAACAGCTCACGCGTGCGCGCGAGCGCTTCCCCGACCGGCTCTACGTGCTGGTGACGCGCGGCGCGCGCGAGGCGATCCGCGAATACGAAGCCGCCGGCTTCACCGTGTTCGAGGACCCGAGCCGCGCCGTCGCCGCCATCGCCGCCATGGGCCGCTTCGGCCGCGCCTTCGCCGCCGCGCCTGCCGCGCCGGCGCCGTCCGTGCCTGCGGTGACGCTGCCCGCGCAGACGCCGACCGAGGCACAGGCCAAGGCGCTGCTGGCCGAGGCAGGCATTGCCAGCGCGCCGGAACGGAGCTGCGCGACGGGCGATGCCGCGGTACTTGCCGCACGCGAGATCGGCTTCCCGGTGGTCATGAAGATCCTGTCGCCCGACATCCTGCACAAGTCCGAGATCGGCGGCGTGCTGCTCGACGTGCGCGACGAAGCCGCCGTGCGCGCGGGTTTCGACACCTTGCTCGAACGCGCGCGCCAGGCGGCGCCCGACGCGCGCATCGAAGGCGTGCTGGTGGCCAAGCAACTGTCGGGCGGCGTGGAATGCATCATGGGCATCAACCGCGATCCGGTCTTCGGCCCCATCGCCATGTTCGGTCTCGGCGGCGTGTTCGTCGAAGTGCTGAAGGATGTGGTGTTCCACCGCTGCCCGTTCGGCGAAGACGTGGCCGAGCAGATGATCCGCTCGATCAAGGGTGCGCCGCTGCTGCTCGGCGCGCGCGGGCGGCCCGTGGCCGATATTCCCGCGCTGGCCCGCACGCTGTCCCGGCTCTCGGCATTCGCCGCGGCCGCCGGTCCGCGCCTGCAGTCGGTGGACCTGAATCCGGTCTTCGCCATGCCGGCCGGTGAAGGCGCGTATGCGGCCGACGCGGTTATCGAGATCCGGGGGGAAGGTGCATAAGCGCCGGATGCGTTGGCAGTGAATGCAAAATGGCCGGGCATGCGCCCGGCCATTTTGCCTGGTTCAGCGCCGATTTCGCGCCCCGATGACGCGCTAAGCCTTATGCAACTCACGCAGCACCTCGGGATGCATCGTCACCACGCGCAGCAGGGTCTGCGCTGCGCCTGTGGGTTGCCGGCGGCCTTGCTCCCACTCCTGGAGGGTACGCACAGAAACGCCCATCAGGTCGCCGAACTGGCTCTGCGACAGGCCCGAAAGCTTGCGCGCGTGCGCGACGGGCGAGACTTCGACCTTCGTGACGCGGGCGGCCTGGCCGGCTTTCATTTGCTTGACCGACTTCAGCAGGTCAGCCTGGAATTGGTCAATTTCCTTATCAGTGGCCATCTTCGACTCCTTGTCGCAGTTGGTTGAGGAACGCCGTCGGGAGTTTGTCGAACTTTGCCTTGGTGTAGGCGATGAGCAACCAGATTTGCCCGTCGTCGAGGATGTTGTAGTAGATCAGCCGTGCGCCGCCGCGCTTGCCCATGCCTGCGCGCGACCACCCGTCACGTCTGCGGCCTCGGCGTTGTTGGCCAGTCAGCTAATGAAGGCCTGGGGCGCTCATCGTCGCACCAGATTCCGTCAGCGTAGCGCTGGAAGACTTCCGTTTCGATCACCGTGTACATGCGACCACTATACGTCAATGACGTATAACAGCAAGCAATCGGTGGCAAGCCGTTCTTTGCAACGTCCGAAATGCAAAATGGCCAACGCCCAGGCGCTGGCCTTGTCATTACCGCAACAGGCGGCAAGCTGTCACCCCTTCGCCACCCGGTCCCAGTCATACCGCAACGGCTTGCCCTCGGCAAAGCGGCGCAAGGCGTCGGCATGGTAAGCCGTGGTGGACGCCACCGCCTGTGCATTCGCCTCCAGCTCCACGAACGCGCCGTAGCTCGTCTCGAAGCTGCTGTTCAGCATGCGCTTCATCGCGCCCATCGCCTGCGGGGGCGCGTCGACGAAGCGCAGCGCGAACTGCCGCGCCTGCTCGGCCAGCGTCTCGTGCGGATAGATCGCATGAACGATGCCGAGCTGCTTTGCCTCCTCGGCACCGACCTTGCGGGCCGTCAGCATCAGTTCCTTGGCCATCGACATGCCGACCACGCGCGGCAGGAAGTAGGCCGAAGCCATGTCCGGCACCAGCCCCACCTTGGCAAACGACATGCCGAAGAATGCGCGCGGCGACGCCAGCACGAAGTCGGCCACCAGCGCCAGCCCCATGCCGGCGCCGAGCGCCGGCCCATCGACCGCGGCGATGACAGGCATTTCCAGGTTGCGCAGCCGCGCGACCCGGTCATGCAGCGCGAGCAGGCGACGCCGCATCGCGTCGGGCGAATTCTGCGGCGCATCGGGCTGCTCGACACGGCTCTTCAGGTCGCCGAGGTCGCCCCCCGCGCAGAACGAGCCGCCCGAACCGGTGATGATGAGCGCGCGGATCTCGGGGTCGCGCTCCACGCGGTCCAGCATGTCGGTGTAGTCCTGGCGCAGCGTCAGCGACATCGGGTTGCGACGTTCCGGCCGGTCATGGATGAGCTCCGCGATGCCGTCCCCGATTTCGAGCCGGGCTTCGCGCAAGGGGATCGTCTCTCTTTGCATGGGTTGCCTCCTTGGTGAATCGTCAGTCGTCGAACCGCGCCAGCGTCTCGCACAGCGCAGTGCGGCACTCGGCCATCATGCGCGAGACCAGTTCCTGGCAGGCCGGGATATCGTCGATCATCGCGATCGCCTGGCTGGCGCCGATCAGGCCGGACGGGACGTCTCCGGTCTCCAGCACCTTGCGCCCGCGCTCGCCGGCCAGCAGCGGCGCGAGGTCGTCGTAGGTGGCGCCGCCGGGACGCAGTTCCATCGCCAGGACCTGCTCCGCCGCCTCGTTCCTGAAGTAGCGGGCCGAGCGCTTCAGCGTGCGCTTGAGGAGGATCGTGGAGTGCTCATTGCCCTTGAGCAGCGCTTGCTTGACGTTGTCGTGCGACTCGCATTCCTGGGTCAGCGCGAAGCGCGTGCCGATATTCACGCCATCGGCACCCAGCGCCAGCGCGGCGGCAATGGCCCGTCCGCCCCAGATGCCGCCCGAGGCGATCACCGGGATCTTCACGGCCTGCACGGTGGCGGGAATCATGACCATGCTGCCGACGTCGCCCTCGCCCATATGGCCTGCCGCCTCGAAGCTGTCGATGGAGATCACGTCCACGCCCATGCGCTCGGCCGACAGCGCGTGGCGCACCGCCGTGCACTTGTGGATGACCTTCAGGCCCGCCTCCTTGAACGCCGTGATCACCGGCTTCGGGTTGTTGCCGGCAGTCTCGACGATCTGCACGCCGCTGGCGACGATGGCGTCCACCCAGTCGTCGTAGGTCACGTCGGTGTTGGTCAGCGACAGCGTCAGGTTGACGCCGAACGGCTTGTCGGTCAGTTCGCGCGTGCGGTCGATCTCGCGGCGCAGGTCGTCGGGCGTGCGCTGGGTACGCGCCGTGATCATGCCAAGCGCCCCGGCATTGGATACCGCTGCCGCCAGCTTCGCGCGGCCGATCCATTGCATGCCACCCTCGACGATCGGATAGCGGGTGCCCAGCAGCTCGGTGATACGTGTCTTCATGTTCGCTCTCGCAAGGTTCGATACACGCCTGAAGATACCCGCCGATCGCGCAACCCCCGCCCCCCCGGCGGGGGTTGCGCATATCGCATCAAGCGGCGCATATGACGACTTCCGGAAATCGCCGACGCCGGACCGCTGCGGGGTCGGGGGGGCGGCAAAGCGCAGCCTGCGCCAGGGCACGCCGCCCATGCCGCGCCAGTGCCGGCCCTGCGCGATCAGGCGCACTTATCCGCCATGCCGCGCTTATCCGTGCCCCTCCAAAAAACCGTTTGCCGGCCTCTCCCGCGCGCCGCCAACATGGCGCCAAACCCTTTCTTATTTGCGGAGGCCGCATGGCTGACACCACCCTTGACATCGATGGCCTGGACGACACCCAGCGCCTGCTGCGCGATAACATCCGCCGCTACCTGAAGGACAAGATCACCCCGATCATCGACGAGGCGGAGAAGAACCGGCGCTTCCCCCACGAGGTGCTGCCCGGCCTGGCCGATTTCGGCTACTTCGGCGGCTACATGCCGGAATCCGAAGGCGGGCTGGGGCTGGATTACCTGACCTGGGCGGTGATGATGGAGGAAGCCGGCTACTGCTGGCAGTCGCTGCGCGCCATCATCAATTCGATGAACATCGTCGCGGGCATCATCCAGGCCTACGGCACCGAGGCCCAGAAGGAGCGCTTCCTGTGGCCGCTGCTGCGCAACGAGCGCAAGAGCTATGTGTCGATCTCCGAGCCCGATGTCGGCTCGAACGTGGCCGAGATCAAGACCCGCGCCGACAAGCGCGGCGACACCTACGTGCTCAACGGCAGCAAGCTGTGGATCACCAACGGCATGTTCGCCGACTTCGGCATCGTGGTGGCGCGCACCTACAGCGACACCTGCAACGGCGATCTGTCGATGTTCCTGGTCGAGCGCGACGCCACGCCCTACACCGCCACGCCGGTCGAGATGATGTTCGCGCGCACCACCGGCACCGCCGCCTTCACCTTCGAAAATGCCGAGATTCCGGCAGCGAACCTGCTGGGCAAGGAAGGCCAGGGCCTGCGCCAGACGCTGATCGGCCTGAATTTCGGCCGTCTCAACGTGGCGATGGGCGCGGTCGGCGCGGCGCAGTATGCGCTGGACCTGGCGACCGACTACGCCACCCAGCGCAAGCAGTTCGGGCGCCCCATCGGTTCGTTCCAGCTCGTGCAGAAGCATATCGTCGACATGACCACGCGCGTGCAGGCGGCGCGGGCGCTCGGCTACCGCGCCGCGCGGGCCTTGCAGAGCGGCAACGCGCGCAGCGAATGCTCGATCGCCAAGCTGTATGCGACCGATAACGCCTATGAAGTGTCCCACCTCGCGCTGCAGGTGCATGGCGCGATGGGCTGCGCGGTGGGCTACCCGGTCGAGCGCCTGTTCCGCGACGCGCGCGGCGGCCTGATTCCCGAAGGCACCACCGAGATCCAGACGCTGATCATCGGGCGCGAGATCCTCGGCCTCAACGCCATCAACTGATTGCCGCCCGGCCGGCCACTCGCGGCGACGGGACCGGGGCCGGCCGGGCGACTTTCCGGGCCAGGCCCGGCCTTCATGACAAGACCCAGAAGAGGAGACAACGATGAAGTGGAAAGCGATCGCCGGTGTGGCCATGCTGTTCTGCGGCATCACCGCGCGGGCCGACACCTATCCCAGCCGGCCGATTACATTCGTCGTGCCCAACGCCGCAGGCGGCGCGATGGACTCCATCGCCCGCACCATGGCGGAGACGATGAGCAAGCAACTGGGCCAGCCAATCGTCATCGACAACCGGCCCGGCGCCGGCGGCATGCTCGGTGCCCAGTACGTGGCCCGCGCCGCGCCGGACGGGTACACGCTGCTGGTCACCACGTCCGGCCCGATCCTCATGGCGCCGTTCCTGTATGCAAGGGTGCCCTATGACGTCAAACGCGACTTCACCTTCGTCTCGCAGATTTGCGACGGCCAGCTCGTCATGGCGGTCAATACGCAAAAGGTGCCGGTGAAGTCGGTCAGGGAATTTGTGTCTTGGGCGCAGCAGCACAAGGGCAGCGTGACCTATGGCTCGTACGGCATCGGCTCGTCGGCGCACCTGATGGCGGCGTACTTCAGCGAGTCCAACAAGCTGGAGATGACCCACGCCGCCTACAAGGGCGAGGCGCCGATGATGCAGGACCTGATCGGCGGCCAGATCGACTGGGGCATCGGCACCACCGGTACGCTGGCACCGCACCTGAAAAGCGGCCGTCTTCGCGCGCTGGCCGTCATGGGCAACCAGAAGCTGGCCGAGCTGCCCGACGTGCCGACCATGGCCGAGGCCGGCTTTCCCGGCGCCGAGTACAGGACCATCGGCTGGGGCGGCATCCTGGCGCCCGCCAACGTGCCGGCGCCGGTGCTGGCAAAGCTGGAGCAGGCGGCGCGCGCCGCCGCGCAGACCACCGCGATGAAGGCCCGCTTCCAGGTGTTCGGCATGCAGCCGCTCGGCACCACCGGGGCGGATTTCAAGCGCGATGTGGAGGCCACGGCTCCCGTTGTGGAACGCCTGGTCCGCCTGTCCGGGGCGCGGGTGGAATAAGGCGCCCCCCCGGGTTAATGCGGTTCAGTTAGTCCGCCGTCGTCCCCGCGAAAGCGGGGACCCAGTGGCTTTGAAAGACGCTGGGTTCCCGCTTTCGCGGGAATGACAGCAGGAATAGAAACCTTAACTAATTCACTACTCGGGCTGCACGCCAGCCGCGGCGATCAGCGTTTTCCAGACCTGCTGGTCGTCCAGCACCGCCTTGCCCAGTTCCGGGCCCGAGCCGGGATTCGCCAGGCTGCCCCGGCTGGCGTAGTGCGCCGCCGCCTCCGGCGAATTGACGAACTCCAGCGACAGCCGCCCGAGCCGCTCCACGATCGGCGCCGGTGTGCCCGCGGGCGCGAACAGCCCGCTCCAGTTGATGCGCGACACCGACTCCACCAGCGTGCCGTTGCGCATGCCGGCTTCCGCCAGCGTCGGCACGTCGGGCAACTGCGGCAGCCGCTTCGGACTCAGCATGGCAAGCGCACGCAGCTTGTTCGAGCGGATCAGCGCCAGCGCCGCCCCGAACTCCACCATGGTGAAATCGACGCTGCCCCCCATCAGGTCCGTCAGCAGGCTGGCGGTCGCCTTGTACGGCACGTCGGTCGTCCGGATGCCCGCCGCCTGCGTGAACGCGGCGGCCATCAGCCGGTAGCCGGTGCTGCTGCTGGCGCCATTGAGCTTGCCCGGATTGGCGCGCGCGGCGTTGACCAGGTCGGCCACGGTCCTGTATGGCGATGCGGCCGGCACCACCAGCACGATGGGCAACGTCGACAGCCGGGCCACCGGCACGAAGTCCTTGTTGGGGTTGTACGGCAGCTGGCGGAACAGGAAGGGATTCGCCGCCATCGAGCTCGATGCGGTCAGCAGCAGCGTATAGCCGTCCGGCGCTGACTTGGCCACGTAGTCGCTGGCGATGATCATGTTGGCCCCGGGCCGGTTCTCCACGACCACGCCCTGGCCCAGCTTCTCGCCCAGGAACTTGGCCAGCAGGCGCGTGTAGTCGTCGATGCCCGATCCCGGGCTCGCGACGGACACGATCCTGAGCGGGCGGTCCGGGTAGCCGCGCGCCTGCGCCCGCGCGGCCGGTGCCAGCGTCTGGATGACGCTGCTGGCGGCCAGCGCCAGGATGTGGCGGCGGCGTGTCGAATGGGGTCTGGTCATGCCTGTCTCCTCCTTCTATTGAGTCCCCTGCATGGGGATGACGTAGTCCTGTTAAGGCATCAAGCGCTACCGTCATTCCCGCGCAGGCGGGAATCCAGCGTCTTCACGTCCCCTTCGGGATCAAAGTCACTGGGTTCCCGCCCACGTGCCCTTCGGGTATGCGCGGGAACGACGGTGGTTGGCTAGACGGCAACACTGCCGTGGGGGCGGTCTGTCTGCCGGGGTGCCTGAATGGCAAAAGACGGGCGGCCTGCCAGCAGACCCGCCCGTCGTCGTCACCGCGCGGCGTGCGGCGCCTTATGGAAATCAGGGAAAGCGCCGCAGGATCGATTCCGCGATGCACACCGGCTTGCTGCCGCCCTGCCGCTCCACCATCATCTCGACCTTGAACTGGGCGCCGCCGTTCTCCAGCGCCTCGTACGACATCAGCTTGAATTGCGCACGCAGCAGGCTGTCGACCGGAACCGGGGCGGGAAACCGCACCTTGTCGAGGCCATAGTTGACGCCCGTGCTGCTGTTCCGGATCCGGTACGCGGAGTGCGTAAAGGCAGGCAGCAGGCTCAGCGTCAGGAAACCGTGGGCGATCGGCGCGCCGAACGGGCCGTTCTTCGCGCGCTCGACGTCGACGTGAATCCACTGGTGGTCGCCCGTGGCGTCGGCGAACGTATTGATGCGGGCCTGGTCCAGCGCCAGCCATTCGCTCGTGCCGATGACTTCTCCAACCAGCGGCTGGAGATCGGCGATGTTCTCGTAGGTCTTCATGCTTGCTCTTCCTATTCAGTCAGGGATGCCTGCCATGCCTCGGCATTGCGCGCATCGTGCATGTCGGCATTGCCGAACAGCGCGTCCGCCACGACGGCGCGCTTGAAGTAATGGCCGACTGGATATTCCTCGGTCATGCCAATGCCGCCGTGCAGCTGGATGGCCTGTCCGCACACAAAGCGCGCGGCGCGCACCACCAGGCTCTTGGCCTGCGACACGGTGCGGTCCAGGTCGGGGCTGTCGTTTTCGATGGCTGCCAGCAGCACGTAAAGCATCGAGCGGGCGACTTCCATCTCGGCGGCCATGTCCGACACCCGGTGCTGCAGCGACTGGAAGCTGCCGATCGCCACGCCGAACTGCTTGCGCACCTTCAGGTACTCCGCCGTGATCTCGATGGCCTTCTCCATGGCGCCCACCAGTTCGGCGCACAGCGCGGCGGTGCCATGCGCCAGGCCCTGGCGCAGCGCGGCCTCGCCGTTGCCGGCCTCGCCCAGGAGCGCGTCGGCCGGAACGAAGACGCCGTCGAAGCTCACTTCGGCGGCCCAGCTGCCGTCATGCAGCGGCAGTGCGCGCCGCTTTACGCCTTCCTTTCCGGCCGGCACCACGAACAGGCTGGTGCCCACACCGGCCACATCGGCCGAGACCACGAACGCATCGGCGTCGCAGCCGCCCAGCACCAGCGTCTTGGTGCCGTGCAGTGTGTAGCCGCCCTGCGTCGGCATGGCGCGCGTCAGGACCGGGCCGGCGAAGCCGCGCGACTGGCTTTCGCTGTAGGCCAGCGCCAGCCGGCGCGAGCCGTCCGCCACGGCGGGCAGCAGCGCTTCGCGTTGCAGCGCAGAGCCGCCTGCCAGCACCGTCTGCGGCGCCAGCACGGCGCTGCCGAGCCAGGGCTCGATCACCAGGCCGCGGCCGAACTCGGCGCTGATCAGCGCCATGTCGATGACATTGCCGCCCAGTCCGCCCGCCGCTTCCGGCAGCGCCGCGGCCAGCCAGCCGTTATCGGCGAAGGTGCGCCAATGGCCGGCATGGCACGGCTCGCCGCTGCGCAGGCGTGCCGTGCGCGCCGCGAGGTCGTATTCCTTGTCGACAAAGCGCCGCACGCTGTCGCGCAGCAGGCCTTGCTCATCATTCAGGTTGAATTTCATGCTCGGTGACTGCCTTCAGAAATTGAACAGCGACTTGGCGATGATGGTCCGCTGGACTTCGCTGGTGCCGCCATAGATGGTCGAGGCGCGCCGGAAGAACATCTCGCTGGCGATGCCGCGGCCCAGGTCCTGCATGGGCAGCTCGGCGCGTTCGTCGCCATGGCCGTTGCCACCCTCGTCGTCCAGCGTCGGGTACGCCACGGCGCCGTAGTCGCCCAGCGCTTCCACCAGGAAGGTGCTCATGGCCTGCTGCAGTTCCGTGCCGCGGATCTTCAGCATGGAGCCCATCGCGTGGGCAGCGGGACTATGGTCTTCCTCCATCGACGCCACGCGCTGCACCAGCATGGCGATGGCGTTCAGCTCCGCCTCGAAGCGCGCCAGCCGCAGCGAAAACTCGTGCCGCTGCGCCAGCGTGCGGCCGCTGACATCCTTGCGCGCGGCGAGATTGCGCACCTGCGTCAGGTAGCGGCGCAGCATCGGCAGGTCGGCGGCCGTCGCGTGTTCGTTGTTGAGCAGGAACTTGGTGATACTCCACCCGGCGCCTTCCTCGCCCACGCGGTTGGCCACCGGCACCCTGACATCCTCGAAGAAGGTCTCGTTCAGGTGGTGGCAGCCGTCGATGCTGCGGATCGGCCGCACCGTGATGCCGGGCGACTTCATGTCCACCAGCAGGAAGGTGATGCCGGCCTGCTTCTTCGCCTCGGGATCGGTGCGCACCAGCAGGAAGATCCAGTCGGCGCGGTGGGCGCAGGTGGTCCAGATTTTCTGGCCGTTGACCACATAGTGGTCGCCATCCCTGACTGCGCGCGTGCGCAGCGAGGCGAGGTCGGAGCCGGAACCCGGCTCCGAGAAGCCCTGGCACCACTGGCGCTCGCCGCTCAGCATGTGCGGGATATGCTCGGCGCGCTGCGCCGGCGTGCCGAAAGCGTTCAGCACCGGTCCCAGCAGGCGCTGGGCGGCGGTGTCCGGCGACGGGGCGCCGGCGGCCACGCATTCCTCGTCGAAGATTAGCCGTTGCAGCACCGACCAGCCGGTGCCGCCATGCTCTTTCGGCCAGGACGGTGCGCCCCAGCCACGCTGGTTCAGGATGCCCTGCCAGCGAGTCAGGTCCGCGCGCGAAGAGCGAGTGCCGCTGCGCGGCCTGCCGGCCAGGTCGGCAGGCAGGCTCTCGCGCAGGAAAGTCCGTACTTCCTGGCGGAACGCCTCCAGTCCGAGATCGGGCTCGAAATCCATTGCATTGCTCCTTTGAAGCCGTGATCCGCGGTCAGACCGGGTCCCAGGTGAAGATGTCGCGCGACAGCTCGAACGGGACGAACGAACTCTTGAGCATCGGGATGGCATGCTCCACGCAGGACTGCACGGTCCAGCCTTCGCTCCTGTGGGCCGAGCGGATCGGCCGCGGCTGGGAGAACAGGAAGACTTCGTTGTTGCGCACGCCGAAGACCTGGGCGTTGACGTGCTTCGCTTCGTCGGCCAGCAGGGCCAGCGTGAACGGCGCGATCTTGCCGGCCTCCAGGCGCATGTTGACCTTGCGGCGTTCCAGCGCTTCCGGCGTATTGGCGGGCACGCTGTCGACCATGCGCGTGAAGGCGAACGGCGCGATGCAGTTGGAGCGCACGTTGAACTTCTGCATGTCGATGGCGATGGACTTCGACAGCGCGACGATGCCGAGCTTGGCCGCCGCATAGTTGGCCTGGCCGAAGTTGCCGATCAGGCCGGTGGTCGAGGTCATGTGGACAAAGGCGCCGCTCTCCTGCGCCTTGAAATGCGGCGCCACCGAGCGCGAGACGTTCCAGCTGCCCTTGAGGTGGACCGCGATCACGGCGTCGAACTCTTCTTCGCTCATCTTGTGGAAGAGGACGTCGCGCAGGTTGCCGGCGTTGTTGACCACGCCATCGATGCGGCCATACAGGTCCATGGCCTGCTGGGCGATCTTCTGCGCCGCGCCCCAGTCGGCCACGCTGTCGGTGTTGACCGCCGCCTCGCCGCCAGCCGCGCGGATTTCCGCGACGACCTGTTCGCCGGGGCTGGCGCTGCCGCCCGAGCCGTCGATGTTGACGCCGATGTCGTTGACGATCACGCGCGCACCCTGGCGGGCCGCCTCCAGCGCGATCCCCTTGCCCACGCCGGCGCCGGCGCCGGTCACGATGATGACTTTCCCTTCAAGCAGGCTCATGTCTTGGACACTCCAGTAAATCGGGTTGAACGAAAGGTGTGTGTCCATGATTGGCCGGCGGGCCCGGGGCAGGTACTCCCCGACTCGGGTGGCATGGGGAGGAGCGGAGCTTATGGCGCGCGGATAAGCATGCGTAAGGTCCGCGCGCCACCACCACCCGCCGCATGAGGCGCGCTAGCGGAGCACTCCGGCAATCCGCAATGCGCCCGCAACAACACGCCCGCATGACGCTTAATGCCGTTCAGTTGAGCATTCCTGGTCTTACCGTCATTCCCGCGAAAGCGGGAACCCAGCGTCTTTCAAAGCCACTGGGTCCCCGCTTTCGCGGGGACGACGGTGGACCAGCTGAAACTGAACGGCATTACCCGCATGACGCGGGCGTGCGTGGACAGCGGCAGGAAGGCGGCAGGATCAGGCCGGCACCACGCCCGGCCCCATCACGTCGCGCAGCAGCGCGGCGGCGCCGCCGCGGCCGCCGACACCCAGCTTGGCGTAGATGTTCTTGAGATGCCATTTGACCGTCTCGGCGGAGACATTCAGGACTCTCGCGATCTTCTTGTTGGACATCGCCTGCGCCAGCAGGTACAGGATTTCGCGCTCGCGCTCGCTCAGCAGGGCGATGGGGCCGCTCTGCGGCCCGGCATCGGCGGCGCCGCGCTCGCTGGCCGCCGTGCGATGCGCCGCCAGCAGGCGCTGCACGTAGAAGCCGAGCACAGGGTCCGGCAGCGGCTCGCGGATAAGAGCGTCGGAGGCGTCCGACATGACCTCCAGCGCGTCCAGCAGCGTGCGCGACAAACCCAGCCCGTGGCCCAGCCGGCAGGCCGTCACGAAGTCCTGCCGAGCCGCCGCCCCCTCCCCCAGCCCCTGCCGCGCCACGGCAAGCTGCATGCGCAGGCTGGCCGTGGCGGGTCCCTGCGCGGTGGCATCGAGCAAGGGCTGGATGCGCTCCAGCGCCCCGGCAAAATCGCGGGTGTGCAGGGCCATGTCGATCGCCGCGCGCTCGGCCGCGTGGGCGAGCGCGCGGGCCCGCTCGGGGCCCGAATCCGAACCCGAAGCGGCATGGCGTTGCGCAAGCCCCCGCACGCATTCGAGGACGATATTGGCCCGCTCCATCGCGCCCTGCTGGAGATGCCGGCGCAACCGCTGCACCAGCGCCTCGGCCAGCAGCCGGTCCAGGCCATAGCGCACCGCATAGGCCTCCAGCCGGTCCAGACAGGCCAGTGCCTGCTGGCGCCGCCCGGCGATCCAGTGCGAATTCGACAGCACCAGGCTGGCCCGCAGCACCACCTCCGGCAACGAAGTGCGCTCCACCATGCCGATGCGCGGCTCCAGAAGCTGGCAGGCCGCCTCGGTTTCGTTCAGCTCGTACAGCGCATCGGCCAGCAGCCCGGCGGCCATGCTCGCCATCGCCACGTAGCCCGCGCCATACCCCTCGGCTTCCGCCAGCACCTCCCGCACAATCTTGCAGGCCTGGCGGATCTTCCCTTCCCGCACCAGGCTCAGCGCGTGCACGCAGCGGCCGAACTGGCGGCTGCGCGGCGAGCGGCTGCGCAGGTCGGCCTCTTCCAGAATCCCGCGCGCCAGATCGTGCTCGCCGCGCTGGATCAGCAGCCAGGACAGCGCGTTGGCGCGGGCAAGCCATGTGAAATCGCCGGCCTCCGGCGGCGGGTTCCAGATTTCCGGCAGCAGCGCCGCCGCGGTGTCGATATCGTCGAGTTGCAGCGCCATGCCCGCGCGCAGCAGCGACACGGTATAGCACCCGACCGTACCAACGCTGGCGCGCTGCGCGTCCATCTCGTCGAGGCTGCGGCGCAGGCTGTCGAAATCGCGCGCGTAGAGCAGCATGTAGGCGTGGGCCACGTGCAGGCGGAAGCTGCGCCTGACCTGCTCTTGCGGCAGCATGCGCAGCAGGCCCGCCACCTGGCTCAGTTCGCCGCCGACGAGCAGCGCCTGCGCGCGCCCTTCGACCAGCTTCGCGGCGGCGTCCGGCTCGCCCGCGCTCACGGCGTGCAGCACAGCCTCGTCGAGGTGGCCGCGGGCGTCGAACCAGCGCCAGGCCGTGGCGTGCAGCGCGCGTATCTCCGCTTCGTCGCGGGCCGCCAGGTAGCCGAGCAGCGTTTCGCGCAGCAGCGGGTGGATGCGGTACCAGGTTTCGTTGTCGTGGCTGCCGACCACGGTGATGAACAGATGGTCGGCCACCATCCGCGTCACGCGCGCCTTGATGCCCGCCACAGCGTCGGGCTGCCCGAGGATTTCCGCGCACAGCGGCACGCAGAAGCGCTGGCAGATGGCCACCCGGGTCAGCATGTCGAGATCGTCGGGCGCGAGCCGGACCAGCACTTCGCGCTCGAAGAAGCTGGCGAACGCCCGGGCGTCGCGCACCTGCGTCACCGGGTAGCTGCCGGCCTGCCGGGTGCGCAGGCCGATGGCAAACAGTTGCAGCCCGGCCACCCATCCGTCCGTCAGTTCATGCAGCGCCGCGGCGTCGCTGCCCGGAATGTTGCCGAGCTGGTCGCGCAGGTAGCGCGCGGATTCCTCGGGCGAGAAGCGCAGGTCGCGCATGTCGAATTCCGCGAGCTGGTTCTGCAGACGCAGGCGCTCCATCGACAGGTCCAGCGCCGTGCGCGAGGCCAGCGCCACGTGCAGTTGCGGCGGGGCGTACTCCAGCAGCCACTGCAGCGCCAGCAGGATAGCGGGGTCGGAAACATGGTGCAGGTCGTCGATCATCAGCACCAGTTCGCGCTGGCGCCGGGCCAGGCCCTGCACCAGCGTGATCGCCCACAGTTCGATCTCGGCCTCGTCGTGTCCGGCGGCCACGACTTGCGAGGCTTCGCGCGCGGCGGCGGGATCGGCCTCCGCAATGCTGGCAAGCAGATAGTCGAGGAAGCGCGCCGGCTCGTTGTCCTCGGCCGCCAGCGACAGCCAGCAGACGTCGTAGCCCAGCGAGATCATGGCCTTGCGCCACGCCATCAGCGTGCTGGTCTTGCCGCTTCCCGCCTGGCCGTGGATCATCACGCAGCGGTGGCGGCGGGCGTCGAGCAGGCGGCCCATCAGCGCTTCGCGCGGCATCAGTTGCCGGGCGCCGCGCGGCGGCAGCACCTTGGTGCTGGTGATCGCCTGGATGGGACGTTCGCCCTCGGCCACGGCATGGCCAGGCAGCAACAGCGGGCTCGCGGCTTGCGGCTCCAGCGGAACGTCCGGCGCATCCGGCATATCCGGCATATCCCGCGATTGGCCGTTGGCCGGACCGTGCGGCACGGTCTGGCGGATCCAGCGATACGGCGTCGCGCCGCGCGACCGCGCAGCCGCTTCGATGGCGGCCAGCGCCTCCGGAATGGCGGCCGGAAAACTCGACCGGCGCACGGTCTGCGCATCGCACAGGAACCGCTGCACCATGCGCAGCCAGGCGGCGCCGTTGGGTGCCAGTTGCACCATCACGCGCGGATGGCGCCGGACCCAGTGCTGGACGTCCGCATGCTGGTGGCTGGCGTAGTTGTCCGACAGGACCCAGATGTGCCGGTCCGCGGGCGTGGCCGCCTCCACGTCGCGCAGGAAGCCCAGCCAGCTTTCGTGCTGGGCGCCGGCGCTTGCGTCGCCAAGCCCGCCATCGAGCATCCGCAGCGCCGTCAGCAGCGATGCGGCAAGGCTGCGCTGGTGCGCCGGCAGCGAGCGCAGGTTCTGGCCCCCCGCCCCCGACGTGCCAGGGGCGGCCAGCGGATGCGCAGGCTCGTCGAACGCCAGCACCAGTGCATGCTCGGGCCCGGCTGCGTAGAGGGCAACGATTTCGACAGCCCGCCCGGTGAAATGGAACGGCGCCGGGCCGGATGCACGGCCGTTGATCCCATTCAACCCGCCAAGTCCGCCAAGGCCGCCAAGCCCGGAAGCGAGTCCCGCCGCGCGCCAGTGACGCGAGACGCTTGCGGCGCTGACGCCCAGTTCCGCCGCCACGCCGCGCATGCTCCAGCCGCGCGTCGCGTCGGGGCCGTCTGCGCCAGTCAGCCTCGCCAGCCTCGTCAGGTCCACCCTGACGGGCGGAGCGCCGCGCGGCAGGTCATGCAGGATGCCGCCGAGCCCCGCGTGGGCATAGCGCTCGCGCCAGCGCGCGACCTGTGCGCGCCCGATGCCGAGGCGGGGCGCAATCATCTTGTTCTGCTCGCCTTGCGCCGCCAGCAGGATGATGCGGGCGCGCTGCGCCACCTTGGCCGGGGTCTCCGGCGCGGTGGCAAGTGTTTCGAGCTGGGAGCGATCCTGGTCGGTCAGGATGATCTGGTGTGCTACACGCATATGCGCCTCTGCCGATGGGGCAGCCTCGCGCCGCGCCATGCAGGGCGGCCTGGGACTGCCTGGGTGTCGGGGAGCCGGGCTCAGTCAATGCTGGCGCCGGAGCGCTGGATGATGGCCTTCCACTTCCCGCGTTCGGATGCCACGAAGGCGCGGAAACGTTCGCCGCCAAGCGGCAGCGGCGCGGCGCCCATCCGCTGGATCTCGGCGGTCACCGCCGGATCGGCCAGCAGGCGGCCGATATCGGCCTGCCACCTGGCCACGATGGCCGGACTGGTGCGGGCCGGGAAGAACAGGCCGATCCACGACGTGGCTTCCGCCCCGGGATAGCCGGCCTCGGCCACGGTCGGCACCTGCGCCAGCGCGGGCAGGCGTGCCTTGCTCGTGACCGCGAGCGCGCGCAGCTTGCCCGCCTGGATCTGCGGCAGCGTCGAAACGGGGTAGTCGAAGGTCATGTCGACCTGTCCCGCCAGCAGGTCATTGATGACAGGCGCGCTGCCCTTGTAGGGGATGTGGACGAACTTCACTCCCGCCTGGGCCTGGAAGAGTTCGGCGGCCAGGTGCGTCCCCGTGCCGTTGCCCACGGACGCCACGGTCAGCTTGCCGGGATTGGCCCTGGCGTACGTGACCAGGTCCGCGACCGAGCGGAACGGCAACCGGCTGTTCACCACCAGGATGTTGGGAATGGTGACCAGGCCTTGTGCCGCGATAAAGTCCTTCTCCGGATCGAAGCGCAGCGCCTTGTAGAGGAACTGGTTGCCGGCAAACATGCCCTGCGTGCCCATCAGGACGGTGTAGCCGTCAGGCTGCGCACGCGCGCCGATTTCCGCGGCAATGTTGCCGCCGGCGCCGCCCCGGTTGTCGACCACGACCTGGATCCCGAAGTCCCTGGCCATATGCGAGGCGACGAGCCGGGCAAGCTGGTCGGTGATGCCGCCGGGCGGCGCGGGCACCACTATCGTGACCGGCTTGGCGGGATACCCGTCCTGCGCACGCGCGGGCGATGCGCTCGTCGCGGCGGCGAGGCCGCACACGACTGCGGCGGCCGCCGCCAGGGTTGTTCCGAAGCGCCTGGGAAGGCGGGCGAGGCCGGGGAACCGGGGGCGCCGGCTCCGGATTCGTGACAGCATGTCCAACTATCTCCTGTGTATCGCACCGGTCTCTTGCCGGATCCAAAGACTCCCTGTGCCGGCTGATTCCTACGAGATGTCGTGGACACCTTCCAGATACCGACGATCCAATACTACGTGTTTTCGTAGTGTTTCGCCATATATCGTAGGAAAACCCTAATCAAAGTTCGTGGCGCAGGGAACGATCCGCCACCTGGATCAGGCATTGCGGGTCCCTCTGCCTTGCCGTGGCCGGCACGCGCCGATACATCCCATGTATTGATCGACATACCGAAAGTATTTTTCACAACTGCGCCAGCTTCTTAGCATCTGTCGGACTCCCTCAAAGGACGGCGTGCCGTCCCCTTGCAGGATCACGACCAGACCAGGGAACCAAGGAGACGACATGGCCTTTCATCTACCCCGATTGCCGTATTGGCGGCGCTGGCGCCTCATGGCGACATGTGTGGCGGCGTGCGCGGTGGCCGCGGCGTCCGCGTGGATGCAACCGGCCCTGGCGCAGGCGGCTTACCCGAACCGCCCGGTCAAGATCATTGTCTCGCTGCCGCCCGGCAGCGGCACGGACACGACCGCGCGCTTTGTCGCCCAGGCACTCTCGGCGAAGTTCCACCAGCCGTTCGTGGTGGAGAACCGCCCAGGCGCCAACGGCTTCATCGGCGCACGCGCCGCGGCCGAGGCTGCGCCCGACGGCTATACGCTGTTTGTCGGCAGCAACTCGACCATGGTGACCAACGTCGCCGTGTTCAGGAACCTGCCGTATGACCCCGTCAAGGACTTCGCGCCGGTGGAACGCATCGCGCGCTTCGCGCTCGTCGTCGTGGTGCCGACCGGCTCCCCGTTCCGGACGCTCGCGGAGCTGGTCGACGGCGCGCGCAAGGCGCCCCGCAAGCTCAACTACGCCGCCGGCAGCCCCGGCTACCAGGTGTTCGTCGAACTGCTCAACGAGCGCTTCGGTATCCACGCCGCCCCGATCGCCTACAAGGGCACCGCCCCGGCCATGACCGACGTCGCCGTCGGACAGGTGGACTACTCCATGGCCGAGATCAGCGCGGTCATGCCGCTGGTCCGGGCCGGCCGCCTGCGCGCGCTTGCGGTCACCGACACCCATCGGCTCAAGGAACTCCCGGAGGTGCCCACCGTGGCCGAAAGCGGCGCGCCGGGCTTCGACGTTTCGGCGTGGACCGGGGTCTTCGCGCCCGCCAACGTGCCCGCGCCGATCATCAAGAGCCTGTCGGACGCCGTGCGCGCGGCCCTGCAGGCGCCCGCCGGCGTGAAATTCGTCGAGAGCCTGGGCGGCACCGTGTACACCGGCAGCACCACCCGCCTGCGCGACTTCCAGCTCGCCGAGATACAACGCACGCGCGACATCGTAAAGACTGCCGGCATCCCCGTGGAGTAGAGCAAAAACATGCACGCATCAGACCAGGAAACCAGGAAGGGCCCGCTCGCGGGCATCCGGATCATCGAACTGGCCGGCATCGGCCCCGGCCCGCTGGCCGGCATGATGCTCGCCGACATGGGCGCGGAGGTGCTGCGCATCGAGCGTCCGGGCGAGGTCGATCTCGGCGTGAAGCGCGAGCGCCGGTACGACCTCATGCTGCGCAATCGCAAGTCCCTCGTGCTCGACCTGAAGGATCCCGAGGCCGTGGCGACCGTGCTGGAACTGGTGGAGAAGGCCGACGCCCTGATCGAAGGCTTTCGCCCCGGCGTCACCGAGCGCATGGGCCTCGGCCCGGACGCGTGCATGGGGCGCAATCCGCGGCTCGTGTACGGCCGTGTCACGGGCTGGGGCCAGAGCGGTCCGCTGGCCAACGCGGCGGGGCATGACGTCAACTACATCGCGCTGACCGGCGCGCTCAATGCCATCGGCCAGCGCGGCGGCCCGCCGGCCATCCCCCCGGCTTACCTTGGCGACTTCGCCGGCGGCGGCATGTTCCTCGTCGCCGGCGTGCTGGCCGCGCTGATCGAGGCGGGCAAGTCCGGCAAGGGACAGGTGGTGGATGCCGCCATCGTCGATGGCGCCGCCGCGCTGGGCGCGGTGTTCTTCGGCCTCGCCGCCGCCGGCCAGTGGCGCCCGGAGCGCGGCACGAACGTGCTCGATTCCGGCGCGCACTTCTACAACGTCTACGCGTGCAAGGACGGCGGCTGGATCTCGGTCGGCCCTGTCGAGGCGCGCTTCTACCGAGACCTGCTCAGCCGGATTGGCGTGGACCCTGCGAGCCTTGGTGACCAGAACGACCCCGCCAACTGGGAAGCCGGAAGCGCGGCACTGGCCGAAGTCTTCCGCACCCGCACGCGCGACGAATGGTGCGCCCTGCTCGATGGCACCGACGCCTGCTTCGCCCCCGTGCTGAACTACCACGAGGCGCCGCACCACCCGCACCTGCGCGCGCGCGGCACCTTCGTCGAGGTGGACGGCATCATGCATCCGGCGCCCGCGCCGCGCTTCAGCCGCACGCCTTCGGTGCCGCCCGCGGCGCCGCGCGCGCCGGACGCCGCCGGGATTGCCGAGGTCCTGGCGGGCTGGCTGCCGCCCGGCCGCATCGACGCTGCGCGCGCCGTGTCGGAGAAATGCCAGCGGCGCTGACACCGCGCCCCCCTGCCCCGGCCGTTGCCTGAACGCGGCCGAAACCACACGTCTTCCCCACCACAGTCTGTCATGAGCAATTTCCTCGATATCCAACGCGAAGGCGCCATCGCCATCGTCACCATGAACCGTCCGCAGACGCGCAACGCGCTGTCCGACAACGACGCCGTGGAGGCGCTGGTCGAGATGTGCGAAGCCGTCAACCGCGACCATTCCGTGCGCGTCGTGGTGCTGACCGGCGCCGGTCCCGCCTTTTCCTCCGGCGGCAACCTGAAGAGCCTGCGCGCCACCTTCGGGCGCGAGTCGGGCGAGCCGGTGATGGCCCGCTACGCCTACCGCGACGGCATCCAGCGCCTGCCGCTGGCGCTGTCGAACCTCGAAGTGCCGGTCATCGCGGCAGTGAATGGTCCGGCGCTCGGCGCGGGCAATGACCTCGTCTGCACGTGCGACATCCGCATCGCATCCGAAACGGCCGTGTTCGCCGCCACTTTCGTCAAGCTCGGCCTGATTCCGGGCGATGGCGGCGCGTGGCTGCTGCCGCGCGCCGTGGGCATGTCGCGTGCGGCGGAGCTGTGCTTCACCGGCGATACCATCGACGCCGCGCAGGCGCTCGAATGGGGACTGGTCTCGCGCGTGGTCCCGCAGGAGGCGCTGATGCCCACGGCAATGGAACTGGCGCAGCGCATCGCGGTCAATCCCGGCCATGCGCTGCGCATGGCCAAGCGGCTGCTGAAGGAAGGCCAGCACGCCCGCCTCGACACCATCCTCGAAATGTCGGCCGGCTTCCAGGCGCTGGCGCACCACACCAACGACCATGAGGCCGCGCTTGACAGCTACATGGCGCAACTGAAGCGCTGAGCGGGAGACTGGCATGGACATCCGCGACAACGTCTTCCTCGTTACCGGCGGCGCCTCGGGCCTCGGCGAAGCCACCGCCCGCATGATTGCCGCCGCCGGCGGCAAGGTCGTCATCGCCGACATCAACCCCGCCGGCGAGGCGCTGGCTGCCGAACTGGGCGGCCGCTTCGTGCGCTGCGACGTGAGCAGCGAGGCCGACGGCCGCGCCGCCGTCGACGCCGCCACCGCGCTCGGCCGGCTGGCCGGACTGGTGAACTGCGCCGGCGTGGCGCCCGCGTGCAAGACGGTCGGTAAGGACGGCCCCCATCCGCTCGACGCCTTCGAGCGCACCGTGCGCATCAACCTGATCGGCACCTTCAACATGGTCCGCCTCGCCGCCGCGGCGATGGTGGGCAACGCGCCCGATGCCGGCGGCGAGCGTGGCGTCATCGTCAACACCGCGTCGGTGGCGGCGTTCGAGGGGCAGATCGGGCAGGCGGCCTATGCCGCGTCGAAGGGCGGCGTAGCGTCGATGACGCTGGCCATCGCCCGCGACCTGGCGCGCGACGGCGTGCGCTGCGTGACCATCGCGCCGGGCCTTTTCGAAACGCCCATGCTGATGGGCTTGCCCGAAACCGTGCGCGACGCGCTGGGCAGGATGGTGCCGTTCCCCTCGCGCCTCGGACGGCCCGCCGAGTATGCGCGGCTGGTGGAAGCCGTGGTCGGCAACCCGATGCTGAACGGCGAGGTCATCCGTCTCGACGGGGCGATCCGGATGCAGCCCAGGTAAGCCGGCGCGGCAGGAGACCTGAAAGCAATACGCGGGGCGGCCAAGGCCGCCCCGATGCATTTCCACGCCCGCCAAAGTGCGCGACGCTACGCAACCCGATCAGGGAATACCCGAATCCGGTTGTCTTATTCTGCGACAATTCGTATTCTTCAACCACATATCGTATATCAGGCAACTTCCAAGATGGACCTCCGACAGATGCGCCAGGCCCTGGTGCTGAGCGAAACGCTTAACTTCCACCGCGCCGCCGAGCGCCTTTGCATGGCGCAGCCGCCGCTGTCCACGGCCATCCGCAAGCTGGAAGAGGAACTCGGCGTGACGCTGTTCGACCGCCACCCGTCCGGTCTCACGCTCACGCCGGTGGGCGAGCTGGTGCTGCGGCAGATGCGCAGCACGCTGTACTTCGCCGACGAGATCCGCCACGCGGCCAGCGAAGGCGAGAACGGCGTGCGCGGCAAGGTGCGCGTGGGCTTCGTCGGCTCGTCGGTGTATTCGCTGATGCCGCGCCTGATCCGGGCATTTCGCGGCCGGTATCCACACGTGGAGCTGATCATCGAGGAATCGACGACGGTCGACCTGTTGCGTGCGGTCGAGGAACACGTGCTCGATGTCGCGCTGGTGCGCTATCCCGTGCTCGCCAAGACGCCGCTGCAGATCGCGCTGCTGCAGTCCGAACCGATGATGCTCGCCGTCAGCGCCGATTCTCCGCTGGCACGGCGCAAGCACATCGCGCTGTCCGAGTTGGGCGACACGCCGTTCATCGTCTATTCGCAGGCCCGCGTGCCGGCGATGCATTCGCTGATGATGCATGCGTTCCAGGTGGCCGGCATCCAGCCGCCTATTGCGCAGGAAGCGGTGCAGGTACCCACCATCCTCGCGCTGGTGGAGAGCGGGCTGGGTGTGGCGCTGGTGCCGGCCTCCACCGCCCGGCTGGGCGGCGACGGTATCCGGCATGTTCCGCTGACCGGGCTGCCGGCGCAGATGGAATTCGGCATCGCACTGGCAACGCTGCCGGGCAACATGCACGCCACCACCCGCAACTTCGTGGCACTGGCGCACGAGGTCACCGGCGCGGCCAGCCAGGAGGCGGCGGTCGAAGCGCCGCTTCGCGCCGCCGCCTGAATGTTTCCGATGCCGGCGGGAACGCCCTCCCCGCCGGCACCGGAGCGGCCCGTCAGGCCCCCACTCTCCGTTCGATCAGCGCATCCACCGCCACGATGCGGTCCGGCGTGCAGATCAGCGGATTCACATCGAACTCGGCGATCACGTCGCGCTGGTCCGCCGCGAACTCGGACAGGCTGGCGACGATTTCCGCCAGCAGGTCCATGTCCACGCCCGCCGCGCCGCGGAAGCCCTTCAGCAGCGCCACGCCGCGCAGCTGCTCCAGCATGGCGCGCGCCTGCTGCGCCGAGCACGGCGCGATGGTCGCGACCGTGTCCTGCATCAGCTCGACCATCACCCCGCCCAGCCCCACCACCAGCAGCGCGCCGAGGTGCGGGTCCACGCGGGCGCCGACCAAGATCTCGATGCCGGTCGGCACCTGGCTCTGCACCAGCACGCCGTTGATGCGGTCGTCGGCGGTCACCTTGCGCGCATTCGCCATGACCTCGCGGTACGCGACGGCAACCTCCTGCGCCGAGTTCACGCCGAGGCGGATCACGCCCGCTTCCGACTTGTGCGGGATGGCCGGGCTCTCGACCTTCAGCACGACCGGATAGCCGCAGGCATCGGCGGCGCGCACGGCGTCCTGCTCGCTCGTCGCCAGGGACTCGCCCACCACCGGCACGCCGTACATGGCAAGGACGTCCTTGGCTTCACGCTCGGTGAGCGTATCGGCCGGCGCGGCAACGATGCGCGCGCGCGCTTCGGCGGCCACCGAAGCGTGTGTCAGGCGCGGCGGCTTCGGCGTGGCGCGCGACAACAGCCATTGCTCCCGTGCCTGCCACGCGGCCAG
Organism: Cupriavidus necator; assembly: GCF_016127575.1. Taxonomy (NCBI): domain Bacteria; kingdom Pseudomonadati; phylum Pseudomonadota; class Betaproteobacteria; order Burkholderiales; family Burkholderiaceae; genus Cupriavidus; species Cupriavidus necator. The sequence goes on along the minus strand of NZ_CP066019.1, from coordinate 364,543 downwards.
CGCCGCGAAGCAGTGCGAGACCGAGCGGAACAGCGCAAGGCGCGGCAGCGCCTCGGACTCGACCGCCTCCGGCCCTTCCATCCAGTTCGACATCCACAGGCCGCACGCCATCTTGCCGTGCTTGACGGCTAGGTCGTTGAACACCTGGAAGCGGCGGCCGTTGCCGTCGCCGGTCACCACCAGCGGCACCACGGCGGCGCCGTAGGCGGGATCGGCGAAGACCGCGTCGCCGCACTGGATGAAGGAGTCGAAGTTGTTGGCGGCCTGGGCGGTCAGGTCGCACGGGTTGCGCGCGGCGCCGAAGTCAGGAATGTGCGATTCGAGCACGGCGCGGGTCGCGTCACACGGCTGCGGCAGCGGCACGTTGAAACGCTCGGCCTCGTCGGCGGCGACAATGCCCGCGCCGCCCGAACCCGAGACGATGGCCACGCCGGACGTCGTCGGCCGGGGGGCCTTGGCGAAGAACACCGTCGTCGGCACGAGCTGCTCGATGGTATCGACCTGCACCACGCCAGCTTCGCGCAGCGCCGTGCTGTAGGCGCGGTCGGATCCCGCCATCGAGCCGGTATGCGACATGGCCGCCGCCGCGCCCGCCGTCCCGCGCGCCATCTTGTAGACCACCAGCGGCTTGCCGGCTTCCGCGCAGACTTGCGCCGCGCGAATGATCCGGCTGGCGTCGGACAGCCCTTCGAATACGCATGCGATCGCCGCGCACGAGGGATCCCCGGCGAGATAGGCGATCTGGTCGGTCACGTCGATATCGCACGCATTGCCGCACGAGAACACGTGGCTGAACGCCGTGCCGTGGTTGGCCGCCTGTTCCAGCGCAAATGCCAGCGCGCCGGACTGGCTGACCAGCCCGATCGCATGGGCCGGCAGTTCGCCGCCACGCGCGGGCAGCGGCGTGAACGACACCAGCGCATGGTTGATGTAGTTCGCATAGCCGATGCTGTTCGGACCGAGCAGCAGCATGCCGCTTTCCCGGGCAATGGCGACCAGCCGAGCCTGCTCGGCAATCTGCTCCGGATTGCCGGTCTCGGCATAGCCCGACGCGAACAGCACCACGCCGCCCACGCCCAGCCCCGCGCACTCGCGCACGATGGGCTCCACCGTTTCGCGCGCGGTGGCGATCAGCACGCAGTCGGGCGCCTCGGGCAGCGCCGACAGCGACGGATAGCAGACCTGCCCGTTCACCTCGGGGTAGCGGGGGTTGACCAGCAGCACGTTGCCGTCGAACTGCTGCAGGTTCGTCATGGCCCGGCCGGCGAACGAGCGAGCGTTCGGCGTCGCGCCGACCACCGCGATGGTGCGCGGATGGAAGAGGCGCCGCAGTTGCGCGTGGGTATAGAGATCGCGTGTCGACATGCCGCCCTCAGCTCGCCATGTGCAGGCCGCCGTTCACGCCGATGTGCTGGCCCAGCACGTAGCCGGCGGCGTCGGACAGCAGGAAGCAGATCGGCGCGGCGATTTCTTCCGGCTGCGCCCAGCGGCCCATCGGGATCATCGCCAGGTAGGTGTCGCGGAAGCGCTCGCCGCGGATGGTCTCGGTCATCGGCGTTTCCACCATGCCCAGGCAGACCGAGTTCGTGCGCACGCCGAACTTGCCCCACTCGCGCGCGGCGCTCATGGTCATGCCCAACATGCCGGCCTTGGCCGACGCGTAGTTGATCTGGCCGACCGAGCCGCGGCGGCCGGCATCGGACGAGACGTTGATGATCGAGCCCTGCACCTTCTCGCCCGCCTTGGCGCGCTCGACGAGGCGCGAGCCCACCGCCTGCAGCCAGAGGAAGGCGCCGGTCAGGTGGCAGTCGACCACGTCGTGCCAGGTCTTCAGCGTCATGTTCTCGATCATCGCGGCGCGCACGATGCCGGCGCAGTTGACCAGGCCATCGACCTTGCCGAAGCGGGACACCGCGTGCTCGACGGACGACGACACGAAGTCGGGATCAGCCACGTTGCCGGCATAGGCCTGGACATGGTCGGGGTGCTCGGCGGCAAACGCCTCGATCGCTTCGCGCTGCAGGTCGACCACGCAAACCCTGGCGCCCAGGCTCAGCGCGAGTTCGGCGGTGGCGCGGCCGATGCCCTGCGCGGCGCCGGTAACGATGATGACCTTGCCGGCCAGGGACATGATGTCAGACATGGTTTGTCTCCTTGGGATGTATGGGGATTGCTTTGGGGTGGCGCTGCCAGCCGATCAGGCGGCGCGCCGCTCGAGGTAGCCGAGGTGGTATTGCATGTCGCCGTGCAGCTGGTCGAGCACGAGGATGCGGCGCAGGTAGTGCCCCACGGCGTACTCCTCGGTCATGCCGATGCCGCCGTGCAGCTGGATGGCTTCCTGCGCGACGTGGCGCGCGTTCTGCGTCACCAGCACCTTGGCCGCGTGGACCGGCACCTCGGCGCCGGTCAGGTCATTGCGCCCTGCCAGTGCAAGCGCCAGCGAGACCGACATGCTGCGGCTCTGCTCCAGCGCGGTCAGCATGTCGACGACGCGGTGCTGCAGCGCCTGATTCGCTCCGATCACGCGACCGAACTGCGAGCGCGTCTTCAGGTACGCGACGGTGAGCGCGCAGGCGCCATCCATCGCGCCGACCATCTCGGCGCAGGCGGCACTGATGCCGGTTTCCAGCAGACGGGTCAGCAGCGCGGGCGTCAGCGTGCCAAGCCGCTCGCCCTCGGCGTCATCCAGCGCCAGGTCCGCCGCCGGGGTGCCATCGATCAGGCGGCCGCCGGCGTTGCGCACGCCCGTGGTGCTGGCATTGACCAGGAACAGCTGGACGCCCTCATTCGGCGCCTGCGCGGTCACGAGGAAGTAATCCGCCCCGGTGCCATGCAGCACGCAGGGCTTGGTGCCATAGAGCCGCCAGCCATCCACGCCATGGGCAGCGCGCGTGGCGATGCGCCCGGGCACCGATTCGCCATGTGCCCACGCCACCTGGAGTTCGCCCCGCGCGATCCGCGGCAACAGGCTGGACTGCTGCGTGGGCGAGCCCAGCTGTTCGATGGCCGTGGCCGCCATGACCACGGTGCCGTGATACGGCTCCAGCGACAGGCACTTGCCGAGTGCCTCGGAGATCATCATGTGGTCGACGGCGTCGCCGCCGAAGCCGTCATGCGCCTCGCCGATGGCCGCGGCCGTTACGCCCAGACCGGCCAGTTGCGCCCACGCCTCGGGCGAATGCCCGGCAGCGGACGCCGCATATTGCTGGCGGCGGCCGAAGTCGTACTCGCGGGCCAGCAGCCGCCCCAGGCTGTCCTGCAGTTGCTGCTGGACGTCGTTCAGTTGCAGGTTCATGACAGATCCAGGAGGGAAGCGGAAAGGATATTCTTCTGCACTTCGGTGGTACCGCCGAAGATCGAGACGGCGCGCGAGTACAGGTAGGACCGGGTCAGCGTCACGTCGGCGCCGTCGGCGGGCAGCGAACCGGTGCCGGTCATCCGGCAAAGCAGGTCGGTGACGGCCTGGAAGATCTCGCTGCCGCGAACCTTCAGCATCGGCGACAGCTTCGCGTCGGCGTGCCCGCCGTGCACGCGCAGTTGCGTCACTTCCAGCGCATGCAGGTCGGCTTCGATCATGGCAATCCGTCCGCGATAGGCTGCCAGCGTCGCCTCCGGGTAGCCCTCGTCCTCCATCTTCGCCAGCAGCGCCCTGGCACAGGCCACGCGCTCCTTGTTGCGGCCGATGCCGGCGATGTGGGCGCGCTCGTGGCCGAGCAGGAACTTGGCGTAGCTCCAGCCCTTGTTCTCCTCGCCCACCAGGTTGTCGGCAGGCACGCGCACGTTCTCGAAGAAGACTTCGTTCAGGCTGTGGCGGCCGTCGATGCTGATGATCGGGCGCACGGTGATGCCCGGCGACTTCATGTCGATCAGCAGGAACGAGATGCCGGCCTGCTTCTTCACCGCGTCGACGTCGGTCCGCACCAGGCAGAAGGCCCAGTCCGCGTAATGCGCCTGGCTCGTCCAGATCTTCTGGCCGTTGACGATGTACTCATTGCCTTCGCGAACAGCCGTGGTCTTCAGCGAGGCAAGGTCGGAGCCGGAGCCCGGTTCCGAGAATCCCTGGCAGACCTGGATGTCGGCGTTCAGAAGCTTGGGCAGGAAATACTCACGCTGCACGTCGGAGCCGAAGTGGATCAGCACCGGCCCCAGCATGGTGATGTTGAACGGGTGCGGCGTCGGTGCCGGCGCGGCAGCGCATTCGTCGGCGAAGATGCGCTGGCGGTCGGCGTCCCAGCCGGCGCCGCCAAATGCCTTCGGCCAGGCGGGCGCGCCCCAGCCGCGCTGGTTCAGCCTGCGTTGCCAGAGTGCGTTGTCGTCCTTGGTGGCGAAGCCGCCGGCGCGCAGGCGCTCGCGCATGTCGTCCGGCAGGTTGGCGGCGAGAAAGTCGCGCACTTCCTGCCGGAACGCCTTGTGCTCCTCCGAGTAGAGCAAGTCCATGGTGGTTCCTTGTGTCGGTTCAGCAGCCCTTGAAGACGGGCTGCCGCTTTTCGGCGAAGGCCAGCAAGCCCTCGCGCATGTCATGGGAGCGCTGGTGGTTGCGCAGTTCGAGCAGTTCCTGACGGAGCGCGTCGGCAACCGGCTTGTCGGCGGCCTCGGCCACCACGCGCTTCATGCGGGCGAGTACCAGCGGGCTCCTGGCCGCCAGCAATTCGCCCACGGCCTGTGCGCGGGCAGCGAGTTCGGCGTCCGGCACAACTTCGTTGACCAGGCCGAAGCGTTCCATCTGCGCGGCGGTGAAGCTTGCGCCGGTGAACAGCAGCCAGCGCGCCACGTTGACAGGCACCTTGCGCGGCAGCACCGCCGCGCCGCCCGCCCCGGGGAACACGCCGAAGTTCGAGTGCGCGTCGCCCAGCTTCGCGCTCTCGGCGGCGAGGACGAGGTCGCAGGCCATCACCGTTTCCAGCCCGCCCGCGAGCGCCATGCCATTCACGGCGGCGATGACGGGCCTGGGAAACGCGCGCAGCGTGTCGACGAAGCCGACCACCACGTCGAGGAAATCCGGCTCGCCGGTCACAGGCGGCTCGGCCACTTGCTTGAGGTCGGCCCCGGCGCAGAACGCACGGCCGTTGCCGGTAAGCACCACCGCGCGCACGGCGGGGTCGTCGCGCCATGCCCTGAGTTGCGCGGTCATGGCGGCGGCCATCTCGCGGTTCAGGCTGTTCATGGCCGCCGGGCGGTCCATGGTCAGCCAGCCGACGCCGTTCTCGATGCGATGCAGAACGCTCATGGCCGGCTCCTCAGCACAGTTCGAGGCCGATGGCCGTGGCTTCGCCACCGCCCAGGCACAGGCTGGCGAGCCCGCGCTTCAGGCCGCGCTGCTGCAGCGCGTGGACCAGCGTCACCAGCAGGCGGGCCCCGGTCGCCCCGACCGGATGACCGAGCGCGCAGGCGCCGCCGTTGACGTTGAGGCGGTCGTGGCCGATGCCAAGCTCGTCCAGCGCGATCATCGTCACCACGGCAAACGCCTCGTTGACTTCATAGAGATCGACGTCGCGCGCGGTCCAGCCCGCCTTGTCGAGCACGCGGCGCGCGGCGAGCACCGGCGCGTCGGCGAACTGCTGCGGCGGGTTGGCGTGGGTGGCGTGGGCGACGATGCGGGCCAGCGGCGCAAGGCCCTCGCGGATGGCATCGCGCTCGCGCATCAGCACCAGCGCGGCGGCACCGTCGGAGATCGACGAGGCATTGCCGGCAGTCACCGAGCCGCCGTCGCGGAACACGGCCTTCAGTTTCGGCAGCCTGGCGGCGTCGCACTGGCCCGGCGTCTCGTCCTCGGCAAACTCGCCGCCGCGCTTGAGCGTGACGGGCGCAATCTCGTCGCGGAAGCGCCCTTCGGCGACCGCCGCCTGCGCGCGCAGCAGGCTCTCGCGGGCGTACGCATCCTGTGCCTCGCGGCCCATGCCGCGCGCCTCGGCGGCGAGGTCTGCGTAGTAGCCCATCAGGTGGCCTTCGTAGGCGTCCTCCAGCCCGTCGCAGTACATGTGGTCGAGGAACTGGCCGTGCCCAAGGCGGTAGCCGTAGCGGCCGCGCGGGACGATGTACGGCGCGTTGGTCATCGACTCCATGCCGCCCGCCACCGCCACGTTGCAGGTGCCGGCAAGCAGCAGGTCATGCGCGAGCATCACGGACTTCATGGCCGAGCCGCACATCTTGCTGATAGTGGTGGCCGGCGTAGAGGTGGGCAGCCCGGCGCCGAGCACCGCCTGCCGCGCCGGTGCCTGGCCGACGTTGGCAAACAGGCACAGGCCCATGATGGCTTCGTCGACCGAAGCCGGATCGACCCCCGCCTGCGCGACGGCGGCACGGATGGCCACGGCACCAAGCTCCGGCGCCTTGAACGCCGACAGCGAGCCATTGAACGCGCCGATCGGCGTGCGCTTCGCGCCGACGATGACGATGGATTCCTTGTTGTTCAGCATGGTGGCCTCAGGCGTGGAATGCGAGCTGGGTGCGCGCGAAGTCGAGAATCACCTGGCTCGACGCGCCGCTCTGCGCGAACAGCGCGTCACCGATCAGCTTCGCGCAACCGGTCTCGCTGCCGCCCACGCTGCGCCATTCATGCAGGCGCCGCGTGAACAGGCCCAGTGCCAGCTCCTCGGTGATGCCGATGGCGCCATGCACGGCGTGGGCGATGGCCGCGACACGTTCGCCCGCCTCGCAGGCGCGCAGCTTGGCCGACGCGGCGCGCAGCGGATCGGGCAGCCAGCCGGCGGCCGCGCAGCCCAGGCGGGCGGCGAACACCGACGAGCTGGCCTGCTCGGCCATCACGCTCAGTTCCTGCTGCATCGCCTGGAACTGGCTGATCGCGCGCCCGAACTGCTGGCGATCGTTGACGTACGTCACGCTCATGGCCAGCACGCGTTGCATCGCACCCGCCATGCCGGCGGCGTGGGCGGCGTTGCAGAGCGCGAGGAGGTCGGCGTCGTCATCGCGGAAGCGGAAGACCGCCACGTCAGCCGACTGCCATTGCAGCGAGGCCGATGCCAGCGGGCGGTAGATGCCCGGGGTGTGCATCGCGGCGCTCACCGGCAAGAGCAGCCATTCGCCGCGCCACTGCGTCAGCACGAGATCGGCGAGCGCGCCGCCTGGCACGTTGCGGCAGGCGATGTGCTGGCAGCCAGCGGCGGCGGGAGCGATGGCAATGCACTCGCCCGTGCTCTCGCGCCCCGCCTTCGCCAGCATGGCGCGGGCGATGGCGGTCTCGGCGAACGGGTGGCTCAGGCCGGCCCGGCCGGCGGCGAGGAACAGCGGGAAGGCTTCAGGAAGCGACAGCCCGGCGCCGCCGCACTCTGCGGGCACGAGCGCATCGGTGTAGCCGAGCGCGTCGATGGCGGCCCATTGCCCGGCGGCGCCTTCGGCCGCTTCGCTGCGGCGTACCGCTTCGTCGGCACACAGGTCGGCGAGGGCGCGCTCGAAGCCTTCCAGGAGGGAATCAGTCATGGTCGTCTCCGGTAATGTCTTAGCGCAGGCCCAGCGAGCGGGCGATGATGCCGCGCAGGATCTGGCGGGTGCCGCCGCGCAGCGAGAAGCTCGGGCAAAGCTGCGTGATGTAGGCGAGCGCGCGTTGCAGCGTCTCCGACGGCGCGAAGTCCGGCATCTGCTCGATGGCCGAGGCAATCCAGCCCGGCACGGTCTGCTCGAACTCGGTGCCGAGGTCCTTCACGTAGGCGGCGTCGGTCTCGGGGTTCTGGCCCTTGTCGAGCAGGTCGGCGACGGCGAGCGACATCGTGCGAAGCGCCGCCAGGCGGCCGGCGATGCGGCCGGCGATGACCTTCACCGAATCGGGCACGGCAAGGCCCGACGCACGCACTTCGGCCAGCCACGTCTCGGCCAGCAGCTGGCTGGTCAGGATGCGCTCCGGTCCGCTGCGCTCGAAGGCAAGTTCCGCAGTCACCTGCTTCCAGCCCGAGCCTTCTTCGCCGACGATGGCGTCGGCCGGCAGGTCCACGTCCTCGAAGACGACTTCGCAGAAGTGCGCGTCGCCGGCGAGGTCCTTGATCGGGCGGTAGCTGATGCCGGGCAGGCTGAGGTCGATCAGTACCTGCGACAGGCCCTTGTGGCGGTCGCCGTGCTGGCCCGACGTCCGCACCAGCGCGCACATGTACTGCGTGCGGTGGGCATTGGTCGTCCAGATCTTGCGGCCGTTCAGGCGCCAGCCCGTGCCGGTGCGTACGGCGCGCGTGCGCACGCTGGAGAGATCGGAGCCGGTGTCGGGCTCGCTCATGCCGATGCACATGAAGATCTCGCCGCGCACCATGCGCGGGACGAAAAACTCGCGCTGTGCCGGCGTGCCGAACTTCAGGATCAGCGGGGCGGTCTGGCGATCGGCGAACCAGTGGGCCGACACCGGCGCACCGGCGGCGATCAGTTCCTCCACCAGCACGAAGCGGGCGAATGCGCTGCGGCCGGCGCCGCCATACTCCTTTGGCAGGGCGAGGCCGAGCCAGCCCTGTTTCGCGAGCGCGCGGCTGAAGTCGGCGTCATAGCCCATCCAGGTGCGGGCGCGGATATGCGTCGGCACGTTGGCCAGCTTTCCTTCGAGGAATGCGCGGATCGGGCCGCGCAGCGCTTCGTCCGCCGGCGGGATGGCGACGAGCGGCAACGATTCGAGACTTGCAGTCACGATGAAACTCCGGAATGTGGGGGTATCACTCGGTGGCGGGCGCGATCAGCGTCACGCCCTCTTCCGCGAGCTTGCGGATCTCGTCGGCACTGAAGCCGGCCTCGGCCAGCACTTCCGCGCTGTGTTCGCCGAGGCGCGGTGCCTGGCGTTCCACTTTCGGCGTGGTCTTCGACCAGTGCGACGGGATCGCCATCGAGCGGATCTGCCCTTCGGTCGGGTGCTCGACCACGTCGATGAAGCCCACCGCGTCGAGGTGCGGGTCGGTCATCAGCGAATCGACGGTGTGGAGCTGCATCACCGGCATGTCGGTGGACTCCAGCAGCGCGGTCCACTCCGCGCTGGTGCGCGTGGGCATCACCTCGGCAACCATGCCATAGAGAGCGTCGATATGCTTCGTGCGCTCGCCGATGGTGGCGAAGCGCGGGTCGCTGTCCATCAGGCCCGGCTTGCCGATCAGCTCGAAGAACTTGCGCCACTGCTTGTCGTTGTAGACCAGCACGCAGAGGTAGCCGTCCTTCGTGCGGTACGGGCGGCGGTTAGGATCGAGCACACGCCCATAGCCCGTCGGACCGAGCGGCGGCTCGAAGGTCGCGCCGCCCATGTGGTCGCCCAGGATGAACTGCGCCATGGTCTCGAACATCGGCACGTCGATGGACTGGCCTTCGCCGGTACGCAGGCGGTGGTAGAGGCCCGCGGTGATGGCGTTCACGGCGGAGATGCCGACGATGCGGTCCGCAATGGCGCTGGGCGCGTAGCGCGGGATGTCGGCACCGGCCATCTTCGACAGTGTGGGAATGGCGACGGCGCCCTGGATCAGGTCGTCGTAGGCCGTCTTGGCCGCATAGGGGCCGGCCTGGCCATAGCCGTAGAGGCCCACGTACAGGATGCCTGGATTGACCTTGGCGATTTCCTCGTAACCCAGGTTCAGCCGCGCCATCGCCTGCGGACGCACGTTGTAGACCAGCACGTCGGCGTCGGCCACGAGGCGCAGCAGCGCATCGCGCCCGCAAGGCTTCTTCAGGTCCAGCACGATGCTGCGCTTGCTGCGGTTGACGTGCAGGAAGATGCCCGCCATGCCGTCGTTGCGGCGGTAACCCACGTCGCGGACGGTGTCTCCCGTCGGAGGTTCGACCTTGATCACGTCGGCACCGAGGTCGCCGAGGATCTGTGTGGCGTACGGTCCCATCAGGACCGTGGTCATGTCGATGATGCGAACGCCTTGGAGGGGGCCTGTCATTGCGCGCCCCCGTTTTTGCGTGGTGCTGCCGGGATCATGTCGTCTCCTCGAAATCCATGAGGCGATGGTACGGATCGGAAGTCCGGCGGAAAAATACTTTCGGTATGTCAACCGATACATTGGATGTATTGGTTGGCATCGCGGCGATGACACCGGTGACCGGAGATTGCCGGTGCACCAGGCAATCCCGGCTTGGCCGCCGTGCAATGCGCAATGGGGGCGGAGCGCGGAGCCTGGCCTAGCAGTGCTGCTCGAACTCGCACTACCCGGGGAATCCAAGATGTCGTGGAAATGTGCCGGCTTGGATACGTCGATGTTCAGCAGCCAGCAAAATTGCCCTGCCGGCGGCGGAAGCGCATATCCTCGTCAGGAGTCCCTCGTTGAAACTGACATCCGCCCCGCGCGGGCAGTCTCTCCTTTGCTCCTTTGTTGTGGCAGATCATGCGCAAGCCATCCACGCACCGGTCGGCAAAGCCATCTCCCTCAGCCTCCGGCATTCAGGAGGGGGAACAGCACTTCAGATTGCTGGCCGACGGCATACCCCATATCGTGTTTACCGCGAAACCCGATGGCTGGATCGACTACTGCAACCAGCGCTGGTCTACCTATACCGGACTTACGCTTGAGCAAACCCAACTCGGGGCTTGGCAGACTGTCGTCCATCCGGATGATATGCAAGGCACCAGCAAACGCTGGAGAAGCGCCCATGCAAGCGGGTGCGAATATGAACTCGAATTTCGCCTGAGGAGAGCTTCCGATGGCGCCTATCGATGCCACCTTGCCCGCGGAGCGCCATTCAAGGATCGCGACGGAAATATCGTAAAGTGGTTTGCGACCTGCACCGACATCGAGGACCAGAAGCGGGCGCAGGCAGCGGCCGAGGGCGCCAACCGTGCGAAATCCGATTTCCTTTCCAGCATGAGCCATGAATTGCGGAGCCCCTTGAATGCGATCCTTGGCTTCGCGCAGTTGATGGCTTCGGATTCGCCGCCGCCGCCCCCCGCGCAGCAGGCCAGCATTGACCAGATTCTGAAAGCCGGCTGGCATTTGCTGGAATTGATCAATGAGGTCCTGGATCTCGCGAAGATCGAGGCCGGGCAGGCGTCGCTGTCGCCAGAGCCGGTATCCCTGGCCGAAGCCTTGCGCGAATGCCACGCCATGGTCGAACAGCAGGCACTGAAGCGAGGGGTTCGCATGCGCTTCCCATCGTTCAATTTCCCATGTTTTGTTCGCGCGGATCGCACCCGGCTAAAGCAGATCCTGCTCAATCTCCTGTCTAACGCCATCAAATACAACCGAGATCAAGGAACAGTTGAAGTGAGCGTTACCGCAGGGGACCGCATTCGCATCAGCGTGCGCGACACGGGCGCAGGATTGGCACGGGAGCAGCTCGCACAACTTTTTCGGCCGTTCAACCGCCTCGGGCAAGAAGCGGGCCCCGAAGAAGGCACAGGCATCGGCCTCGTGGTGGCCAAGCGCCTGGTGGAACTGATGGGAGGCAGCATCGGCGCCGAAAGTGCGGTTGAGGCAGGCAGCGTATTCTGGGTTGAACTGCCCGCTTCCCGCCCCCCGGAATTGGCGGGCGAGAGCGTCGAGCCGGCGGTACCGGCGCAGGCGCAATCAGAGCACGGCCCTTCAGCGCATACCCTGCTGTATGTCGAAGACAACCCCGCCAACCTGAAACTGGTCGAGCAACTCATCGCGCGCCGGGCGGGTATGCGGCTGCTGACCGCGATCACCGGAACGCTTGGCCTCGAACTCGCGCGCACCGCCCTGCCAGAAGTGATCGTGATGGATATCCATCTGCCGGATATCAACGGCATCGAAGCGCTGGGACTTCTGCGCGAAGACCCCAGGACAGCGCACATTCCGGTGATCGCCCTCAGTGCCAATGCGATGCCGCGCGATATCGAGAAAGGTACGAAAGCGGGCTTCTTCCGGTATCTGACCAAGCCGATCAGGCTCAACGAGTTCATGGACGCACTGAACGCGGCATTGGAGCTCGCCCACGGAGGGCCTGTCCGGAGTCCGTGAAGCAACACGACATGATCAGCGCATCGGACATTCTGGCGGCAAGGATCCTGGTCGTTGACGACCTGGAGGCCAATGTCCTGCTGCTCGAGCAGATGCTGCGCGGGGCCGGCTATGCTCGCGTTGCGTCAACCATGGATCCACGCCGGGTCTGCGAGCTTCACAGCAGTAACCACTATGACCTGATCCTGCTGGATCTCCAGATGCCCGGCATGGATGGTTTCGAGGTCATGGAAGGCCTCAAGCAGATCCAGGCAGACAGTTATCTTCCGGTGATCGTCATCACGGCCCAGCCAGACCACAAGGTGCGCGCGCTGCAAGCCGGTGCGAAAGACTTCGTCAGCAAGCCGTTTGACCTGGCCGAGGTACTGATGCGGGTTCGCAATATGCTGGAAGTGCGCCTGCTGCACGGGGAATCGCTGAAATACGGCAAGGAACTCGAGCGGAAGGTGCGCGAACTGGAAACGAGCCGGGAGACCATCGTTCGCCAGAGCGACGAGCTCAGGCGCCTTTACGACAAGCTCGTCTGCGAGCAACAGGTGACCGAACGGCTGCTGCTCAACGTGCTGCCCGCCCCCATTGCCGAGCGTCTGAAGCTGCGCCCCGATCTCATTGCCGCCGCCCCTCCGGAGGTCATTGCCGACAAGTTCCAGGAAGTGTCCGTTCTATTTGCAGACCTCGTACAGTTCACCCGTTTTTCCCCCAGCCTGAACCCGGAACGGCTGGTGGCAGTACTGAACGAGATATTTGCCGAATTTGACAATATCGCGGACAGCCGGGGGCTCGAAAAGATCAAGACGATCGGCGACGCCTACATGGCAGCCGCCGGCCTGCCGGTGCCAGCGGCCGATCATGCCGTTCGGGCCGCTCATATGGCGCTGGACATGATCGAGTCGCTGGGCAAATTCAATCGGCGAAGCGGCTACAACCTGCAGTTGCGGGTTGGCATCCACAGCGGCGCTGTCGTGGCTGGCGTGATCGGGCGCAGGAAGTTCATCTACGACTTATGGGGCGATACCGTGAATATCGCCAGCCGGATGGAGTCCCAGGGCGTGGTCGGCCGCGTTCAGGTAACGGAAGCCACCCGGCAGAAGCTTGGCGAACCATTCCTGCTTGAAGCGCGCGGACTGGTTCCGGCAAAGGGCATCGGTGACCTGCAAACGTGGCTTCTGATTGGGAGGACCACCGACACACCGCGATGACCGCGGCAACGCACGGCAAGCCCTTGCCGGCAAGCGCGAGCATCACTCTGCACGGTCCCAGTCGAAACGCAAGGGTTGGCCGCGCGCGAAGCGCTGCAGCGCCTGTGCGTGATAAGCCGTGGTGGTCGCCACGGCCTGCGCGTTCGCTTCAAGCTCCACGAATACTGCGTAGGAGGTCTCGAAACTGCCATTGAGCATCCGCTTGGTCTGCCCGAGCGCCTGCGGGGGACCCGCCAGGAAACGGCGCGCGAGGCGGCGGGCCTCCTCCGGCAATGCCTCCGGCGTGTAGACGGAATGGACGATACCAAGCTCCCTTGCCTCTTCCACGCCGATGCGGCGCGCGGTCATCATCATGTCCTTCGCCACGGCCAGGCCCACCACGCGCGGCACGCGCCCGGAACGTAGCCGCCTCCCCGGCACGGGTTGGAGATGTGGCCGGAGCCGGAGTTTGACGGGGTGTGCGCCAGTTGGTATGAGAACGGATGTGCGCCGCCGGTACACGGCATGGACTGCGCCGCGAGCGCCCCGAGGGCGCAGCTTCCGTGGCTGCAGGGATGACTGCGATGTCGTGGGTTTCCGGATCAGTCCTGCCCTGCGGGGAGATCAGTGGTTCGCCGCCGCCGGCCCGGCCATGTCGCGCAGCAATGCCGCAGCGCCCGCGCGACTGCCGACGCCCAGCTTGGCGTAGATGTTCCTGAGATGCCATTTGACCGTCTCGGCGGAGACGTTCAGGATCATCGCGATCTTCTTGTTCGACATGGCCTGGGCCAGCAGTTGCAGGATCTCCCGCTCGCGCCCGCTGAGCAGGCGCAAGGCGTCGGCTTCGTGGCCGCCTGTCGCGCGGCCATGCCGGCCCGCAGCCGAGCGCAGCGCATGCATCAGGCGCTGGACCTGGAACGCCAGGACGGGATCAGGCAACGGATCGCGCGCCAGCATATCGAGAGCATCCGGCACGGTCTGCAAGGCATCCAGCAGCGTCCGCGACAGGCCCAGCCGATGTCCCACGCGCATTGCCTCGATGAAGTCGTCCCGGCCAGCCTGCGTCTCGCCGAGGCCCAGGCGCGCCGCGGCAAGCTGCATGCGCAGGCCGACCGTGCCGGCGCTCTGGTCGCCGCCGGCGATCAGCGGGGGGATGCGCTCCAGCGCACCGGCGAAATTGCGCGTGTACAGCGCCATATCGATCCAGGCGCAGCTTGCCGCGCGTGCGATCTGGGCAGACTTTCCAGGGCCGGACCCGGCGTGGCGCGACGCCAGCGCTTCGACACGATCCAGCACGAGCGCGGCCTGCTCCATCTCGCCGCCGTGCAAATGCCGGCGCAGACGCAGCACCATCGCTTCGGCCAGCACGCGGTCCAGCGCGTACCGTCTGGCATAGGCTTCGAGGCGGTCAAGGCAGGCCAGGGCCTGCGCGCTGCGGCCGGCCTGCCAGTGCGAGTTCGAAAGCACCAGGCTCGCACGCAGCACCACCTCCGGCAGCGACGCACGCTCCAGCGCGCCCATGCGCGGTTCCAGCAGATGGCAGACGGCCTCGGTCTCGTTCAGTTCGTACAGCGTATCGGCCAGCAGGCCCGCTGCCATGCCCGCCACCGGCACATAGCCCTGCCCGAGGCCTTCGGCCTCTTCCAGCACCTCCTTCACGATCCTGCCGGCTTCCTGGATCTGGCCTTCCTGCGCAAGGCCAAGCGCATGGATGCAGCGGCCCAGCAGCCAGCTGCGCCGTGAGCGGGTGCGCTGGTCGGCCTCTTCCAGAACGCTGCGGGCGAGGTCATGCTCGCCGCGTTGCGTGAGGAGCAGCGACAGCACATTGGCACGCGTATGCCAGACGAATTCGATCGTGTCCGGCGGCGCATTGCGCAGCTCATCGAGCATCGCCGCGGCTTCGTCGCTCTCGTCGAACTGCAGCGCCAGCCCTGCCTTCAGCAGGCTCAGGCTGTAGCGCCCGCTCGCGCTGAGGGCGTCGCGCTGCGCCTCCAGCAGCGCCAGGGAGACCCGCAGGGCCTCGAAATCGCGTGCGTAGAGCTGCATGTACGCCATCACGCCATGCAGGCGGTAGCGCTGGCGGACTTGTTCGTCCGGCAGCATGCGCACCAGGCCGGCCACCCGGCTCAGCTCACCGCGCGCCAGCAAGGCCAGCGCGCAGCCTTCGACCAGATTCGCTGCCGCTGCGGGTTCACCGGCCCTCACGGCATGCAGCACGGCATCGTCGATGTGGCCGCGCAGCGTCTCGCGCCACAGCGGATGGATCCGGTACCACGTTTCATCATCATGGCCGGGCACGACCGAGATGAACAGGTTGTCGGCCACCATCTGCGAGATGCGGCTCCCGAGCCGCGTCACGGCTTGCGGCTGGCCCAGTATCTCGGCGCACAGCGACGCACAGAATCGCTGGCAGATGGCCACGCGCGTCAGGACATCGAGATCGTCCGGAGCCAGCCGGACCAGCACTTCACGCTCGAAGTAGCTCGCGAACGCGCGGGGATCGCGGAGTTGCGCCACAGGGTAGCTGCCGGGCCGCTACTTGCGCAGCCCGATTGCCAGCAGTTGCAGGCCGGCCACCCATCCGTCGGTCAGTTCGTGCATGGCTGCCGCGTCGGCGGGCGTGATGCTGCCCAGGCGGTCAAGCAGGAAGCGGGCCGACTCCTCGGGCGAAAAGCGCAGGTCGCGCATGTCGAATTCCGCCAGCAGGTTCTGCAGTCGCAGTCGCTCCATGGACAGTTCCAGCGCGGTGCGGGAAGCCACCGCCACGTGCAGTTGCGGCGGGGCGTAGTCAAGCAGCAACTGCAGCGCGCGCAGGATGCGCGAATCGGACACGTGGTGCAGGTCGTCGATCATCAGCACCAGGTCGCGCGTGCGCCGGGAAAGCTCCTGTACCAGCGCAATGATCCGCAGTTCCAGCGTCTCGCCGTCGTGTCCGGCCCCCACCTCCTGAACCTTGCCCGCTACGGTGGGGGCGGACTCGGCAATGCTGGCAAACAGGTAGTCGAGGAAGCGCGCAGGATCGTTGTCCTCCACGGACAGCGACAGCCAGCAGACGTCATAGCCGAAGGAGATCATCGCCTTGCGCCAGGCCACCAGCACGCTGGTCTTGCCGCTTCCCGCCTGACCCTGGATGACCACGCAACGGTGCCGGCGCGACTGCATGAGGCGGGCCATCAGGGCTTCGCGCGGCATCAGCTGGCCGGTGCCGTGCGGCGGCAGTACCTTCGTGCCGACGACCGGCAGCACAGGCCGCCGTGCCCCCGAAGGGGTCCGGGCGTCTGTCACCCGCGCCGCGGCGCGCTCGCGTATCCATCGGTAGGGCACGGCGCCGCGCGAGCGCCTGGCGGCCTCGATCGCCGCCAGCGCCTCCGGAATGCCGGACGGAAATCTCGTCCGGCAGGCCGCCTGGCCGGCCCGGGACTCCCGCAGGAACCCCTGGACCGTGCGCAGCCAGCTTGCCGCACTGGGTGCCAGCTGGACGGTGATGCGCGGATGGCGCTCCAGCCATTGCTGCACTTCGGCGTGCTGGTGGCACGCATGGTTGTCCGCAAAAACCCAAAGGCTGCGGCCGGGCACGGTGGCCGCATCGACCTCCTGCAGGAAGGCAAGCCACTGCCTGTGCCGGCCGGACCCGGAAGGCGCCTGCGCAAGTTCGCCGTCGAGTACCCTGAGTGCGGTCAGCAGCGATGCGGTCAGCAGCGATGCGGTCAGGCTGCGCTGCTGTGCCGGCGCCGGGCACATGCGAGGCAGGGCGCCGGCATTGCTGTCCTGGTCCTCGCCTCCATCGAACGCCAGGACCAGCGCATGCTCCGGCGCCGACACGTACAGGGCAACGATCTCGGCCATGCCACCGGTGAACGGCGCGGGGGGGAGATAGCCAGTCCTGCGCATATTGCCGGAGACAAGTCCCGCGGCACGCCGGTGGCGCGAGACGCTTGCCGGACTGACCCCCAGCTCGGTGGCCAGGCTTTGCACGCCCCAGGCCCGGGGCTGCCCGTTGCCATCCGTGCCCGTCAGCACCGCCATGCGCGCCACGTCCACCTTGACCGGCGGCGCGCCGCGCGGCAGGTCGTTGAGGATGCCGGCCAGCCCGGCTTGCACATAGCGCTCGCGCCAGCGTGCCACCTGGGCCCGCCCGATGCCGAGGCGCGGGGCAATCGCCTGGTTCTGTACTCCCGCCGCGGCCAGCAGGATGATGCGCGCGCGCTGCGCCACCCTGGCCGGTGCATCCGCCGCCGCAGCGAGCGCTTCGAGCCGGGTACGATCCTGCTCGGTCAGAACGATCGGGGGAGCGCTACGCATGTCGAGCCTGGGCGAGCAAAGGGACAGCCCCGGCCGTGACTGCGCCGGGGCCCTGACCGGAAATCACGCGATCGCGCAGCGCTCAGCCCAGTTGTCCGGCCAGCCACCGGGTATGCGCATCGCAGTCCCCGAACAACTGGTCCAGCACGTGCACGCGGCGCAGGCAATGCCCCACGGCGTACTCTTCGGTCAGGCCGATGCCGCCGTGCGACTGGATCGCCGCGTGGCAGAGCGTGCGGGCATGGCGGCCAATGACGAGCTTGGCACGCGACAGTTCGGCCAGCCCATCGTCCCCGGACGGATCATCGCCCGCAACGGCGGCGGCCACCGCCATGCTGCGCGCGAGTTCGAGGCTCACGCACATGTCCGCGATGCGGTGGCGCATCGACTGGTAGTCGCCGATCGGCCGGCCGAACTGCTTGCGCGTGCGAACGTAGTCGGTGGTGAGCTGAAGCGCCGTCTCCATGGTGCCGACCATGTCGGCGCAGGCCGCTGCGATGCCGGCGGCCTGCGTGGCGCGGATCACCGCGGTCGCGCGGACGCTGTCGGAGACATCGCCCAGCGGGCAGGCCTGCGCGTTGCGCAGCGTCAGTTCGACGGCTGGCGTGTCGTCAACCAGCCGGTAGGCGCGCCGCGTCACGCCGTCCGCCTGCGGATCGACAAGGAATAGCGCAAGGCCATCCTCGTCCTGCGCCTTGCCGCGCGTGCGCGCGGTCACGACGATGCGCGAGACGGCGCCACCGTGCAGCACCAGGGCCTTGGCGCCGTCCAGGCGCCAGCCATCGGGACCGGACCTGGCGGTCGTCTCGACCCACAGCGGCGCGTGCCGGCCGGCCGCCTCGTCATGGGCCCACGCGATACGCATTTCCCCGCTTGCCAGCGAAGGCAGGAGTTCCGCCTGCTGCGCGCTGCTGCCGCCCTCGCGCACAGCCGTCGTGCCGAGCACGGCCGAGGCGAGGTAGGGCTCGATGGCCAGCGCCCGCCCGAAGGCCTGCATGACCGGCAGGCGGTCCTGTGTGCCGCCGCCCAGGCCGCCGAATGCCTCGGGGATGCCTAGCGCCGTCACGCCAAGCGCGGCAAGGTGCGTCCAGATTGCGGGCTCGCAGGTGGCTTCCGGCCTTGTCAACGCACGGCGCTTCTCGAAGCTGTAGTGATCGGCCAGCAGGCGTGACAGGCTGTCGGCAAGCTGGCGCTGCTCGTCGTTCAGATTGAAGTTCATGATTTAACCCCGGGTTGCCTTGGCAAGAATGTCCTTCTGGACTTCGCTGGAACCGCCGAAGATCGTCGAGGCCCGATGGAAGAAGTATCCCCACACGGCGGCGCCCATCGGATCGGGCACGGCGGTATCGAGCGCATGGCGCTCCACGCCCGCGGGCCCGGCAATGCCGGCGATCAGGGTGGTCAGCTCCTGCGCCATCTCCGAGCCCTTGAGCTTGAGCACGGACGCGAAGCCGGGATTGGCGCGCTCGATGTCGGGGTCGAGCAGGAAGCGCCAGTTCGTCAGTTCCAGTGCCCGGATTTCCGCTCCCAGGCGGGCCAGGTCGGCGCGCACCCGGGGGTCGTCGATCAGATAGCCGTCCCCCTGGCGGGTGGCTGCGGCGAGTTCGCGCGCGTAGTCCAGGCGCTCCCAGCAGAAGCCGACGTTGGCGACGTGGATGCGCTCGTTGCCGAGCAGGTACTTCGCGCACGCCCAGCCCCGCCCCTCTTCGCCGACCAGGTTTTCGACGGGCACGCGGACGCTGTCGAAGAACACCTCGTTGACGTTGTGGTAGCCGTCGATCGTCATGATGGGGCGCACCGACACGCCCGGGCTCTTCATGTCGATCAGGATGAACGAGATGCCGTCCTGCTTGCGTTCGCACTGCGCCGTGCGTACCAGCGCGAACATCCAGTTGGCGTGGTGCGCATGCGACGTCCAGATCTTCTGTCCATCCACCACATAGTGGTCGCCCTCGCGGCGGGCACGCGTCGACAGCGATGCCAGGTCGGAACCCGAGTTCGGTTCCGAAAAGCCCTGGCAGAAGATCACGTTCATGTCCAGCAGCTTCGGCAGGAAGTACTGTTTCTGCGCCTCGGTGCCGTAGCGCAGCAGCAAGGTGCCGAGCATGTTGATGTTCATGACCAGCGGCTGCGGGGCGCAGGCGCGATACAGCTCGTCGGTGAGGATGATGCGCTCGATGGCGCCGAGGCCGGCACCGCCGTATTTCTTCGGCCAGTGCGGAGCCACCCAGCCGCGCTCGTTGAGCGTCTGATGCCAGACGGCGTTGTCTTCCATGCGCGGACGCATGCCGCGCCGCAGGCGTTCGCGGATGCCGGCAGGCAGGCGCGCCGCGATGAAGGCGCGCACGTCGTCGCGGAATGCGAGTTGGGAGGGAGTCAGACAAAGATCCATGTCGATCAATCCTGTTTGGCAGGCGGGTGTGCAATGGGCAGGCCCGGTGCGCCGGTCTGCACGACGGCGTCGAGGGCCACGACGCCCTGCCCTTCGGGCAGGACGCACAGCGGGTTGACTTCGAGTGCCTGAAGGCGGTCGGCATTGCGTGCGGCAAGCCGGGAAATGCTCGCGATGGCGCGCGCGAGGGCTGGCAGATCCGCCGGCGGCCTGCCCCGGAAGCCGGTCAGCAGGCGATGGCCTTTCACCCTGCGGACCAGCTCGAGCGCGCCGGCTTCGTCCAGCGGCGCCAGCGCGAACGCGACGTCCTGCATGACTTCCACCATCACGCCGCCGAGGCCGAACATCACTACCGGGCCGAACAGGGGATCTGCATGCACGCCGACGATGCACTCCACGCCGTCGTTCAGCATGGGCGACACCAGGTAGCCATCGATGCGCGCCGTTGGCGCCTTGCGCGGGATCTCGCCCGCCATGCGCCGCACCGCTTGCGCAGCCTCTTCCGGCGAGGCAAGCGACAGCGCCACGCCGCCGACGTCGGACTTGTGCTGGATGTCGGCCGACACGACCTTGACCGCTACCGGCCGGCCGATCTCGCGCGCAGCCTCGGCGGCTTGCGCCGGGGTATGCACCAGCCGCTCGTCGAGCAGGGCCACCCCGGCGCCCGCCAGCACCCGCTTGGCATCCACCTCGTTGTACGTGGTATCCGGCGCCAGCAGCGTCATCTGCGACACGTCGGGCCGGACCGGCAGCGGCCGCGAGAACACGCGCTCGAAATACCGCAGTGCGGCCAGCGCCTGGACCGCGCGGCGCGGTTCCTCGAACAGCAGGCAGCCGGCGGCTTCGTAGACGCTTGTCACCTCGGCCCCGCCGATCAGGTTGATGGTCTGCAGCACATCCGGGCGCGTGGCGGCAATGCGTTCGATGGTTGCCCGAATCGGAGCACCGGCGCGCGCATTGGTCACGGCCGGGCCGAGCCACATCAGGAGCGAGTCATAGCCGGCGTCGAGCAGCCGGTCCAGCGTCGCCGTGAAGATCTCGGGGTCGTTGGAGATCTGTGCCGTCACATCGACCGGATTGGCGGGCGAGCCGAACGGTGCGATCTCGCGCAGTGCGCGTTGCGTGGCTTCCGATGGCATCGGCAGGTCCAGCCCCGCTTCCGATGCGAAATCGGCAATCTGCACGCCGGCGCCACCGGAGATGGTGACCACGCCCAGCTTGCGCTTGCGCAGGGGCTTGCCGGCGCTCAGCGCGTACACGACGTCCAGCACTTCCTCGTTCGACCTGGCGCGGTAGGCGCCATACTCGCGCAGCAAGGCGTCGTACACGGCATCGGCGCCGGCAAGCGCGGCCGTGTGCGATGCGGCCGCCGCTGCGCCCGCCTGCGTGGCGCCCACCTTCATCAGCACCACGGGCTTGCGCTTGCGATGCGCAGCCTCCAGGCCGCGAATGAACGACGCCTTCGAGCGGATGCCCTCGATATAGCCGACGATGATGTCGACATCGGGCGACTCCGCCATCCACTCCATCACCTCGCCCAGTTCGATGTCGGCCTCGTTGCCGGTGGTCACCACCTGGTCGACGGCGAGGCCGCGCTGCAGCGCCAGCTTGTAGATATGCGCGCCATAGCCGCCGCTCTGGCTGACCAGTCCGATACGCGGCTTGCCGGCCGGCAGTGCGCCGTCCACATCGCTGAGAAAGGTCACGTAGGTCTTGCGGCTGAGGCAGAAGCAGCCGATCACATTGGGGCCGAGCAGCCGGATGCCGTGGGCCCTGGCGATCCGCGTGATCTCCTCCTGCTTGCGCTGGCCCGCTTCCCCGAGTTCGGCGAAGCCGCTGGTGAAGAGCACCACGGCACGGATGCCCTTGCCAGCGCACTGGTGCAGGGCGTCGATCACGAGCGCGGCCGGCAGCGCGATGATCGCGCAGTCGATACCGTCGGGCGCGTCGCGCAGGCTCGGATACGCCCGCAGGCCCTGCACGGTCTGACGCGACGGATTGATGGGATAGATGGCGCCTTCGTAGCCGAAGCGCCTGGCGAAGGCGATCGGGCGTCCATTGATGCGCGTCGGATCATCCGACGCGCCAACCACGGCGATGGATCTCGGGCGGAACACGGCATCCAGGGACCGGATGCCTGATGGAAATTCTCGTTGCGACATACTCTCCTCGACAAACGGACTTCACATGAAAACGGGACCAGACCGCCAGGCCGCGCTCATTCCCCCGCGGCGCCGGATACCTTGATCAGGCGCTCCATGACAGGCATGAGTGCTTCGAAGTTATGGCGGAACTCGGCCGAACTGTTGCCGACCGGCTCGATGCCGTAGGCCTGGAAGCGCGCCTTCATCGGCGTCGAATGGATGATGTCGCGCGAGGTCTTTTCGACGAACGCCAGCACGTTCTGCGGCGTGCCCGCCGGTGCCATCAGCACGATCCATGACTGCGGACGGAACTCCGGATCGCGCAGACCCGCTTCGGCCATGGTCGGCACGTCCGGCAGGGCTGCCAGGCGCTTGTCCGCAATCACGGCCAGCGCGCGCACCCTGCCGCTTGCCAGATGGGGCGCCAGCGCGCCGGCCGAAGCAATGGCGCATTGCACTGCGCCGCCGGCAAGCCCCTGGATCTCCGGCGCTTCGCCCGGATAGGGGACGTGCGACATCTCCAGGTTGCGGGAACTGCTCAGGTAGGCGGAGACCAGATGCGCGGTGCCGCCGACGCCGTACGAACCATAGTTGACCTGGCCACGGTTGGCCTTGGCCCAGGCGATGAACTCCTGCATGTTGCGGGCGGGGACGTCCTTGCCTACGGCCACGACGAGGTTCCCGGTACCCACCTGCGTGATGAATGCCAGGTCGCGCCGCGCGTCGTACGGCATCTTTTTGGTCATCAGCGGCCCGTTCAGGATGGACGTGGCTTGCGTCATCAACAGTGTGTAGCCATCGGGGGCCGAGCGCGCGGCCATCTGCGTCCCCACCATGGCCGAGGCACCCGGCTTGTTGACGACCACCATGGGCTGCCCCGTGAGCTTCCTGAACTCGTCGCCATAGGCACGGGCCAGAGCGTCGACCACCCCGCCTGCGCTGGCCGGCACGATCAGCGTGACAGGCTTGTCGGGGTAGGTTTGCGCAAGGCTGCCGGTACCCCAGATGATTGCCATCACGGGTAGCAGCGCCCTTTTGCACCTGATGAGCATGTGTCTCCTCCTCTTCGGGATATTGCGGCCCGGGCCATGCAGCCGTCCGCTTCGGGATTGCCCGATGCGTCCATGGTCACCCCCGCTGCCGATCATTCCTACTACCCGCCGCAGGGGGCAAGAGCAGCGCTTATGCCGTCGGGGGCGTGCATCGGCTGTCGCCGTGCCGCCGCAACGGTTCCGCGCATCGCCAAAAGCGCCGTTTCATGTGAAATCCATCGGCCACGGCGGACGCTAACGGCGCCGACTGCCATCGCGGTCAGACGCCTCTGGCCTGCAGGCAGTGCTGGCGTAAAGGCAGGCTTATGGACTTAAGCCCCGCTCCGATCCCCCCTGCGTCAGGGAGTATCGATGGCGCCGGATGGCGGCAACCATGGCGTAGCGACATCTCGACAAGCTTTCGGGCCGGATCTGGCTCCCCGCAGTACGTGTGAGGAGAAGACAAATATGTTGATGAAGCAGAAGAAGGCGCTGCTGCCGATCCTGGCACTCGCCTGGAGTGCCGCCGTGATGGCGCAGGCCTACCCCGGCAAGCCGGTTACGCTCATCCTGCCGAGCGCACCAGGGGGACTGGTCGACACCATCGGACGGGCCTATGGCGATGAGTTCACCCGGCGCACGGGCCAGCCCGTCGTCGTGGTCAACAAGCCGGGTGCCTCGGGCGCGCTCGGCACGCTGGCGGCGGCGCGGGCCGCGCCCGACGGCTATACGCTGCTGATGGCGCAATCCACGGCGATCTTCAATGTCCCGCTGACCATGAAAAAGGTGCCCTATGAGGTGCGCCGCGACTTCGCCTTCATTACGCAGGTCAGCGCCGGGACGCTGGTGCTTGCCGTCAATGCCGCCGTGCCGGCGCGCAACCTGCAGGAATTCGTGGCCTGGGCGAAGAACAACCGGGACAAGGTGAACTATGGCTCGTACGGCGTGGGCAGCAATGCGCATCTCGTCATCGGCCATCTCAACAGTTCCCGCGGCCTGGAGATGTCGCACATTCCCTATCCCAGCGAGATGCAGGATCTGCAGGGACTGGCAGGTGGCTCGGTGCAACTCACCATCGCCTCGGCCGGTGCGCTGGCGCCGTATGTGGCCAGCGGCAAGATCCGCCCGCTTGCCGTGGTCGGCGATACGCGGCTGCCGGCGATGCCGGACGTGCCGACCATGGCGGAAGCGGGGTTCAGCGACCCGGAGTTCCGCTCGCATGCCTGGATCGTGCTGATGGCGCCGGCGGGCATACCGCCGAACGTGCAGGCGTTCCTGGAGAAAACCTCGCGCGAGATCATCCGCTCGACCCCGTTGAAGGCACGCTTCCAGGCCTACGGCTTCGAGCCGATGGGTAACAGCTCGGCCGAGTTCCGCCAGAACTTCGAGGCCGCACTGCCCGTGATCGGGCGCCTGATCAAGCTATCCGGCGCCCGTGAAGAGTGACCGCCTGACCGTGAAGTCCGGTCGCAAGCACACCATCTGTCCCATGGTCGATCGTGAGGAAAACACCAAATGAATGAGCCGGGAGCCAGCAAGACAAGCGCCAGCCAGGGACGCGGACCGCTCGCGAACCTCAAGGTACTGGATCTGGGAACCATGATCGCCGGGCCGGTGGCGTGCACGCTGCTGGCCGACTTTGGCGCGGAAGTGATCAAGGTCGAGCAGCCAGGCGGCGGCGATCCGCTCCGGCAGATCGGCCCGTTCATCGAGGACGAGAGCCTGTACTGGAACGTCGAGGGGCGCAACAAGAAGTCGATTACGCTGGACCTGCGCAAGCCGCAGGGGCAGGCGCTGGCGCGCAGGCTGGCTGCGAAGGTCGACGTCGTCGTGGAGAACTTCCGTCCCGGCACGCTGACTGCATGGGGACTTGCCTACGACACGCTGGCCACCGTCAATCCAGGGCTG
This sequence comes from Cupriavidus necator, assembly GCF_016127575.1. Lineage (NCBI taxonomy): Bacteria > Pseudomonadati > Pseudomonadota > Betaproteobacteria > Burkholderiales > Burkholderiaceae > Cupriavidus > Cupriavidus necator. Next base: position 339,697 of record NZ_CP066019.1, on the reverse strand, counting down.
GTCATGCTGAGCGTGTCGGGCTTCGGGCAGACCGGTCCATACGCGCAGCGCGCCGCCTTCGATCGCATTGCACTGGCGTTCAGCGGCATCCTGCACCTGACTGGCTATCCGGATCGGCCGCCCGTGAGACCGGGAATCACGATGGCGGATTATCAGGCCGCACTGTTCGGTGCCTACGCCGTGATGATGGCGCTATATCATCGCGACGCGAAAGGGGGCATCGGGCAGCATATCGACCTTGGCCTGTATGAATCCGTATTCCGTTTCACCGACACTCTGGTTCCCGCGTATGACCGGCTCGGTGCCATCCGGCAACGGCAAGGCAATCTTTCCGCCGCCGGGGCGCCGGGCGATATCTTCGAGACCTCCGATGGCCGATACCTCGTGCTCACGCTGGCCACTGACGCCATGTTCGCACGGCTGTGCAGCGCGATGGGGCAGCCGGGCCTGGCCCGCGAGCCCCGCTACGCCACCCACAGTCAGCGCTGGGAGCACATCGGCGAACTGAACGCCACTGTCGCCAGGTGGGTCAGGAGCATGGAAGTGGCGGGCATCGAGGCCGCGTTGCAGGAGGCGGGACTTGCGTACACGCTGACCTACACCATCGAGGACATCTTCGCGGACCCACACTATGCCGCGCGCGCAAGCATTCAGAGCGTGGAGAACCCGCGCATCGGGAGCCTGAAGATGCCCGGTGTGGGGCCAAGGCTGTCGGCCACTCCCGCGCAGCCGATCCAGTCCGCGCCGCAACTGGCCGAGCACAATGCCGAGATCTTCGGAGAATGGCTGGGCCTGAGCGATGCCGCGCAGCAGGAACTTCGCCAGGCCGCAGTGATTTGATCCCGGGCGGCGTGTCGCATCATCAGATCAAAGGAGACAGGCAATGCCACAGCACCCGCCCCGCGAACAATGCGCCGGCGACATCGATGTCCTGCGCAGGTTGATGTCCGACCGCTTCACCTGCCGGGCGTACCGGAGGACACCGGTGCCGGACGACGAGATCCGCAGTATCGTCGGGCTCGCCAGGAAGAGCGCATCGTGGTGCAACACGCAGCCCTGGCACGTGGTCATCGGCACGTCCGATACGACCGAGAAGTTCCGCAGCGCGCTGATGGCGCAGGCCAGGAAAGTTCCGCAGGGCGACGCCGACCTGCCGTTTCCCGAGGCCTATCTCGGCGTCCACGCGGAACGCAGGCGGGAGACGGGTCATCGGCTCTACCAGGCGCTCGGCATCGAGCGCCACGACCACGAGCGCCGCGACAGCCAGATGTTCGAGAACTTCAGGCTGTTCGGGGCACCGCACGTTGCGATCGTCACGATGCCCGCAGACCTCGGGCACTACGCGGCGATGGACTGCGGCGGTTTCATTGCGTCGTTCCTGCTTGCCGCCCATGCGCATGGCGTGGCGACGACCGCCCAGGGAGCGGTCGCCCGGCACGCCAGGTTCGTGCGTTCCCACTTCGGCATCGGCGAGGACCGGAAGATGGTCTGCGCAATCGCGTTCGGCTTTGCCGACCACGATCACCCCGCCAACAGCTTCCGCACGATCCGCGCGCCCGCTGACGAAATCATGCAGCTGGTGTAATGCGAAAGCCGCAGCCGTTTTCGGCTGCGGCTTTGCTTTCCCCCCTTCTTGACGGCTCGTCTCTAAACGGACCTATGCCGGTGGCTCACGCCTGGCGATCCCAGTCATAACGCCCGGGCTGGCCATCGACGAAGCGTTGCACGGCCTCCCGGTGGAACGGCGTGGTGGTGACCACGGCCTGCGCGGCGGCTTCGAGCTCGACGAACGTGGCGTAGGTCGTCTCGAAAGCGCTGTTGAGCATGCGCTTGGTCATGCCGAGCGCCTCGGGCGGGCCGTCGACGAAGCGCCGGGCAAACCGGCGTGCCTGCTCCGCAAGCGTCTCGTGCGGGAAGATGGAATACACGATGCCGAGGTCTTTGGCTTCCTCGGCGCTGACGCGGCGCGCCGTCATCATCAGGTCCTTGGCGGCGGCCATGCCGACCACGCGCGGCAGGAAATAGGCGGCGGCCATATCGGGGATCATGCCTACCTTGGCGAACGACATGCCGAAGAATGCGCGCGACGACGCCAGCACAAAGTCGGCAATCAGGGCCAGCCCCATGCCCGCGCCCACCGCGGGACCGTCCACGGCGGCGATGACGGGTATCTCCAGGCTGCGCAGCCGGCTGACCCAGTCGTGCAGCACGAGCACGCGGCGGCGCGTGGCGTCGGGCGTGTGCTGCGCAGCATCCGGGTTGTCGATACGCGCCTTCATGCCCCGCAGGTCGCCGCCGGCGCTGAATACCCCGCCCTCGCCGGTGATGATCAGCGCGCGCACGTCGGGGTTGCCCTCCACGCGATCCAGCATGTCGGTGTAGTCCTCGCGCAGTTCGAGCGAGAGCGGATTGCGCCGTTTGGCCTGGGTATGCGTGAACTCGGCGATGCCGTCGCGGATTTCCAGGCGCGCTTCGCGCAGCGTGATGATGTCTTCCTGCATCTCGTGATCCTCCTCAGGCGTCAAAGCGGTTGAGCGATGCCTGCAACGCGCTGCGGCACTCGGCCACCATGCGCGACACCAGTTCGTCGCAGGTCGGAATGTCGTCGATCAGCGCAACGGCCTGGCTGGCGCAGACCAGGCCCGCATGCACATCGCCGGACTCCAGTGCCTTGCGGCCGCGCGGACCGGCCAGCAGATGGGCAAGATCCTCGTAGGTAGCGCCGCCGGGCCGATACTCCATCGAGCGGACTTCATCGGCCACCGGGTTGCGGAAGTAGCGCGCGGTATGGCCGAGCGTCCGCTTGATCAGGCTCGTGTCGAGTTCGGTGCCCTGGAGCAGCATCTGCTTGACGTTCTCGTGGATCTCGCATTCCTGGGTCAGCGTGAACCGCGTGCCGACGTTCACGCCTTCGGCACCCAGCGCGAGCGCGGCGGCCATGGCGCGGCCCCCCCAGATGCCGCCGGAGGCGATCACCGGGATGTTCACGGCCTGCACCGTGGCCGGAATCATCACCATGCTGCCCACGTCGCCGTCGCCGATATGTCCGGCCGCCTCGAAGCTGTCGATGGAGATCACGTCCACGCCCAGGCGCTCGGCCGCCCGCGCGTGGCGCACCGAGGTGCACTTGTGGATGACGGTGATGCCCGCCGACTTGAAGGCCTCGATCACGGGGCGCGGGTTGTTGCCCGCGGTCTCGACGATCTTCACGCCGCTGGCGACGATCGCGGCGACCCAGTCGTCGTAGACCACGCCCTGTGCCGCGAACGACAGCGTGAGGTTCACGCCGAACGGCTGGTCGGTGAGTGCGCGCGTGCGGTCGATCTCGCGCCTCAGCTCGTCCGGATCGGGCTGCGTGCGCGCCGTGACCATGCCGAGTGCGCCGGCGTTCGACACGGCCGCGGCCAGCGGGGCGCGGCCGATCCATTGCATGCCGCCCTTCACGATCGGGTATCGGATGCCCAGTAATTCAGTAAGACGTGTCTTCATGTCTGCTCTTGGTCGATGTTGGGTAGGTGTTGAAATGCCCCGCGCCTGCCGCCGCCGCGATCCGCGCTCGGCGAGCCGGCATGGGGCGGTATTCAGTCGATGCTCGCGCCGGAACGCTGGATGACCGCCTTCCACTTGCCGCGCTCCGACTCCACGAAGCTGCCGAGCCGCGCGCCGCCGAGCGCGAGCGGGACGCCGCCCATCTTGCGGATCTCGGCAATGACCGCGGGATCGGCCAGCAGGCGGCCGATGTCGGCCTGCCACTTCGCCACGATGGCCGGGCTGGTCCGGGCCGGAAAGAACAGGCCGATCCACGACGTCGATTCGACGCCCGGGAAACCCGACTCCGCGGTGGTCGGCACCTGCGGCAGCGCGGGCAGGCGCGCCGCGCCGGTCACCGCCAGCGCACGCAGCTTGCCGGCTTCGATCTGCGCAAGCGTCGAGACGGGGTAGTCGAAGGCCAGGTCGACCTGTCCCGCCAGCAGGTCGGTGATGACCGGCGCGCTGCCCTTGTAGGGGATGTGGACGAGCCGGATGCCGGCCTCGGTCTGGAACAGTTCGGCCACCAGATGGGTGCCGGTCCCGTTGCCGGCGGACGCGACCGTCAGCTTGCCGGGATTCGCCCGGGCGTAGTCCACCAGCTCCCTGACGGAACGGAACGGCAGCCGGCTGCTCACCACCAGCACGTTGGGGATGGACGCAAGTCCCTGGGCGGGAACGAAGTCCTTCGACGGATCGAAGCGCAGCGACTTGTAGAGGAACTGGTTGCTCACCATCATGCCCTGCGTGCCCATCAGCACGGTGTAGCCGTCCGGCTGCGCGCGCGCGCCAAGCTCCGCCGCAATATTGCCGCCGGCCCCGGGCCGGTTGTCCACCACGACCTGCACGCCGAAATCGCGCCCCATGCGGGCCGCGACGAGGCGCGCGAGCTGGTCCGTAATGCCACCGGGCGGCCCCGGCACGACCAGGGTCACCGGCTTGGCGGGATAGCCCTCACCAGTCGCTGCCCGTGCCGGCGCCAACGGCATCAGGGCAATCAGCGCCCCGGCCACGATCGCGGCGCCCATCGTTCTTGCCATCCCGGCAAACCGGTTCCTGATAGCCCTTCTGGTCATTCCCTCGTCTCCTTGCGGCAGCGTGGGCGGGGACCGCAACCGCAGTTTCCCGGCACCAGCATTTTCGACATCTCGTAGATTGCTCCCGTTCATCGAAATTTATTCTACGGCATACCGGATATATCTTCCATATATAGGAAAACCCCTAGATGAACCGAGAGATAGCCGGAGACGCAGCCGGGACGCGGGATTCCGGATAAATACGACATTTCGTACGAAATACCGAATCCTCGAATTATCTTGACATCCCATATACGATCTGTCGTACATTAATCCCACACTCCGTACACAACTCAGATCGGCGGAGCCTAAATTGCCCACCTTGATTCCTGCCGCGAGCCGCACCATGGCCGTATTCGAAGTCTTCGCCCGCGAACAGCGCGACCTGTCGAACTCCGACGTGGCGCGCCTGCTTTCCGTGGCGGACAGCAGCTGTTCCGACCTGCTGCACACGCTGCATTCCCTCGGCTACCTGATGCGCACCTCGCGCACGCGGCGCTTCTACCCGACCGGCCGCCTGCTGGAGACCGCGCGCCGCATTGCCGAAAGCGATCCGCTGACCCGCGTGGCGCAGGAAGCCGTCGAGCAGCTCGCCGAGCGCACCAATGAAAGCGCCTTCTTCGGCGTGCTGGAGCCGACTGCCGTCAAGGTGGCCGCCGCCGCCGCAAGCCGGCTGCCGCTGCGCTACATCCTCGACGTGGGTCAGCGCGTGGCGCTGCACGCCTCGGGGCTGGGCAAGGCGATGCTGGGCATGCTGCCCGAGGACGAGGCCCGCTTGCGTCTGAACGCGATTCGCCGTCCCGCCGTCACCCCGCACACCGTGGTGGACGTGGACCGGCTGCTGGAGCAGCTGCGCCGCGGCCGCGAACTGGGCTGGTACGAAGCCCATGACGAAGGCACCCCCGGCGTCACCGCGCTGGCCGTATCGCTGCGGCTCGGCGGCCAGCCGGTCGGCCTGTCGCTGGCCGGCCCCGTCGACCGCATCGAAAAGCATCGCGAAACCTATCTGTCGGCCCTGCGCGAAGTCAGCCAGGCGCTGCAGGCCGACCACTGAGCAACCCCTGGCAACTGGAGGAGACATGGATCTTGGATTGAACGATCGTGTGGCGATCATCACCGGCTCGGCGCGCGGCATCGGCGCCGAGACCGCACGCATGCTGGCAAAGGAAGGCGCATCGGTCGTCGTGACCGATCTCGACCTTGACGCAGCCGCCGAAAACGCCCGCGCCATCGAGTCCGCCGGCGGCAAGGCCATCGCCGTGGCCTGCGACGTGCGCAAGGTAGAACAGGTCAAGCAGCTCGCCGGCGCCGCGCTGGAGGCCTACGGCCGCATCGACGTGCTGGTGAACAACGCCGGCCTGGTCAAGGACCGCACCATCCTGAAGATGGACGAGTCTGACTGGGACCTCGTGCTCGACGTCACGCTGAAGGGCGCGTTCCACTGCTGCCGCGCCGTGCTGCCCGCGATGCACGAGCGCGGCTGGGGCCGCATCATCAACATCAGCTCGCGCGCCCTGTTCGGCAACCCCGGCCAGGCCAACTACTCGACCGCCAAGGCCGGGATCATCGGCCTGACGCGCGCGCTGTCGCTGGAGCAGGCGCGCAAGGGCGTGACGGTCAATGCGATCGCCCCGGGCTATATCGAGACCGAGTACATCAAGAGCCTGCCCAACTACGAAACCATCCTCGCCAACGTAATGGCGAAGAACGCGGTCTCCTTCCCGGGGCAGACCGGCGACATAGCCGGCGCGGTGTGCTTCATGGCGTCCGAACACGCGCGCTACATCACGGGTACCACCCTTTTCGTGACCGGAGGCCGCTATGGCTGATCAAGCGAGTGTCGACGTCGATGGCCTGGATGCCAGCCAGCAACTGCTGCGCGACAATATCCGCCGCTACCTGAAGGAACATATCGCGCCGCGCATCCCGCAGGCCGAGCGCGACAAGCAGTTCCCGCACGAGGCCATGACCGGCCTGATCGACTTCGGCTATTTCGGCGGCATCCTGCCCGAAGCCGACGGCGGCATGGGCCTGGACTACCCGACCTGGGCGGTGATGATGGAAGAAGCCGGCTACTGCTGGCTGTCGCTGCGCATCCTGCTCAACGGCCTGAACATCGTCTCCGGCATCATCAACGCCTACGGCACCGAGGACCAGAAGGCGCGCTTCGTGCGCCCGCTGCTGCGCAACGAGCGCAAGCCCTTCGTGTCGATCTCCGAACCGGACGTGGGCTCCAACGTGGCCGAGGTCAAGACCCGCGCCGACAAGCGCGGCGACACCTACGTGCTCAACGGCAGCAAGCTGTGGATCACCAACGGCATGTTCGCCGACTTCGGCATCGTGGTGGCCCGCACCTACAGCGAGACCTGCAACGGCGAGCTGTCGCTGTTCCTGGTCGAGCGCGATGTGACGAAGTACGACGCCACACCGGTCGACGTGGTGTTCACGCGCAGTACTGGCACCGCCGCTTTCACGTTCGAGAACGCCGAGGTCCCCGCGGCCAACCTGATCGGCACGGAAGGCCAGGGCCTGCGCCAGATCCTGATCGGCCTGAACTTCGGCCGCCTCAATGTGGCGATGGGCGCGGTGGGCGCGGCGCAGTGCGCGCTTGACCTCAGCATCGACTACGCGCTGCAGCGCAAGCAGTTCGGCCGCCAGATCGGCTCGTTCCAGCTCGTGCAGAAGCATATCGTCGACATGACGATGCGCGTGCAGGCCGCGCGCTCGCTCGGCTACCGCGCCGCGCGTGCGATGCAGAACGGCACCGCGCGCACGGAATGCTCGATCGCCAAGCTGTACGCGACCGAGGCGGCATTCGAGGTGGCCAACCTCGGCCTGCAGGTGCATGGCGGCATCGGCTACGCGACCGACTACCCGATCGAGCGCATCTTCCGCGACACGCGCGGCGGAATGATTCCCGAAGGCACGACCGAGATCCAGACGCTGATCATCGGCCGCGAGATCCTGGGCGTGAGCGCCCTGACCTGAACCACAAGATACCCGGAGACATCCACCATGACCCAACCCGCCATCCTCGACCAGGTCGCCAACACCACGCTCTACTGGGAAGACCTGACCCCGGGCATGACCTACAGCACCTCGTCGCGTACCATCACCGAGGCCGACGTGGCAGCCTTCGCCGCCCTGACCGGCGACTTCAACAAAGTCCACGTCGATGCCGAGTACGCCAAGGGCACCATCTTCGGCCAGCGCATCGCCCACGGCATGCTGGTCGCCGCGTTCATGGCCGGCCTGACCTCGCGCTCGATCCCGAACCAGTTCTTCGAGGGCTCGCTGTTCAGCGTGCTGGAAAACCGCCTGAAGTTCCCCAAGCCGACCTTCATCGGCGACACCATCCGCGTGGACATCGAAGTCACCGAACAGAAGCCGACCAGCCGTCCGGAGCGCGGTGTCATCAGTTTCCTGCGCAAGGCCGTGAACCAGCGCGGCGAAGTCGTGGCCGAGATGGCCGCCACCTGCCTGTTCAAGCGCCGCACGCCCGGAGAAGCGCAATGACGACAACACCGGAAGCCAACGGCCTCTGGTTCAGCGACCTCACCCGCCTGGTCGAGCCGCGCTCGATCGTGCTGGTGGGCGCTTCCGAGAAGCCCGACAGCATCGGCGCCCGCACCTTCGAGAACCTGACGGTCTACTCGCAATTCCAGGGCGAACTGTACCTCGTCAATCCGGGCCGCAAGGAAATCTCTGGCCGCCCGTGCTACCCCTCGGTGCGCGACCTTGACGCCGTGCCCGACCTGGCCATCGTGGCCGTGCGCGCTGACATGGTGCTCGACGCGCTGCGCGAATGCGGCGAGTGCGGCGTGAAGTTCGCCATCGTCTTCACTTCCGGCTTCGGCGAGACCGGCGAGGAAGGCCGCGCCGCCGAGGCCGAGATGCGCGCCATCGTCGCGAAGACCGGCATGCGCATCTATGGCCCGAACTGCCCCGGCCTGAACAATATGAACGCGCGCCTCGGCATGACGTTCTCGCCGGCCTGGCGCATCGACAATGCCAGGCCGGGCCCCATCGGCGTGGCCACGCAGGGCGGCGGGCTGGGCCGCTCGTTCATCCAGTCGATGGACCGCGGCGTCGGCATCGGCCTGTGGTGCTCGGGCGGCAACGAGGCCGACCTCGAGGTCAGCGACTACATCCACTACATGGCCGATGCGCCCGACATCAAGGTCATCGTCACCACGCTGGAAGGCGTGCGCAACGGCCCGCGCTTCATGGCCGCCGCGCTGCACTCCGCGCGACGGGGCAAGCCCATCGTCGCGCTGAAGGTCGGCAAGTCGGAAATCGGCGCCAAGGCCGCCGCCTCGCACACCGCCGCCATCGCCGGCGTGGCCGAGATCAACAGTGCGGTATTCCGCCAGCTCGGCATCATCGAAGTGGACGACATCGATGAACTGATCGACGTGGCCTCGCTGCTGTCGCGCGCCACGCCGACGGGCAAGGAACAGCTCGCCGTCTACAGCTTCTCCGGCGGCACGGCGGCGCTGTGCACCGACATGGTCGGCATCGCCGGACTGACGCTGTCGAAGTTCGCGCCGCAGACGCTCGAAGCGCTGGCCCGCGCCCTGCCCGGCTACGCCGCGTTCGACAACCCGGTGGACGTGACCGCCGAGGTGCTGGTCAATGCCGAGGTCGGCTACGCCGCGCTCAAGGCCACGGCGGGCGACCCGAATACCGACCTCGTGCTGGTCCCGATTCCCGTCGAGTACGGCAAGACCAGCGCCATGCTGGCCGACAGCATGGTGCGCGTGCAGTCAGAGGAAGCCACGCCGATCGTCCCCGTCTGGATGAGCGACCGCACCGGCGAAGGCCAGCGCAAGATGATCGAGGGCGGCCTGATGCCCATGCGCGCGGTCGGCAACGCGGTGCTGGCCGTGAAGCGGTTCATCGAGTACGGCAAATGGCAGGCGCAGTTCGACCACAGCTGGCGTGCGCTCGGCGAGACCGCACCGCGCAAGGCTGCAGGCGCCTGTGCGGCCCTGTCGGAAGCCGCCGGCAAGGCGCTGCTCGCAAGCGCCGGCGTGACCGTACCGGGCGGCGTGGTTGCCACCTCGGCCGACGAAGCGGCGCAGGCCTTCCGCAATGCAGCTGCGCAAGGCACCGGCAAGGTGGTGATGAAGATCGTCAGCGCGGCCATCACGCACAAGACCGACATCGGTGGCGTGCGCCTGGGCATCGCGTCGGAAGACGCCGCGCGCGCAGCGTTCGAGGAAATTTACGCCAACGGTTGCAAGGCCGCGCCGGCGGACCGTATCGAGGGCGTGCTGGTCGAGCCGATGCTGCCGTCGCCATTCGTGGAAGCCGTGGTCGGCATCCACCGCGACGAGGTGTTCGGCCATGTCTGCACGTTCGGCCTGGGCGGTGTCGCGATCGAACTGTTCAAGGACGTCAGCCGGCGACTGCTGCCGCTCACGCCGCAATCGGCGCGCGCGATGATCGCCGAGACGCGCTGCCACGAACTGCTCAAGGGCCACCGCGGCCAGACGCCGTTCGACATCGATGCGCTGGCCGACACGCTGGTGAAGCTGTCCGACTTTGTCGCCAGGCACGCCGACCGCATCGACGAACTCGAAATCAACCCCCTCGCGGTGCGTCCGCAGGGCCAGGGCGTGGTGGCGCTGGACGCTGTCATCGCCTTCCGTGGCACGGAGCCTTCCCAATGGTAAAGACCGACATCGGCTATACGACGACCGACACCATCATGGTGCGCGGCAAGAATTTGTCCACCGAAATCATCGGCAAGTTCGACTTCGTCGACATGATCTTCTTCACCACGCTTTCGCGCATGCCCACGCCGCGCGAGAAGGTCATGGTCAACGCGCTGCTGGTGACCACGGCCGACCATGGCATCACCCCCAGCTCGCTGTCCGCCCGCCTGACGTACATCGGCGCGCCTGAAGCGCTGCAGGGCGCGGTGGCGACCGGCCTGCTTGGCGCGGGCAGCGTGTTCCTCGGCCCGATGCAGAACGCGGCCGAGATGCTGCTCGAAGGCGCGAAAGAGCTGCGCGACGATGCGACCGACGCCGATGTCATGCAGGCCGCGCGCGATGTGATCCGCCGCCACAAGGAGCGCCGCCAGCAAGTATTCGGCGTGGGCCACCCCATCCACGTCGACGGCGACCCGCGTGTGCCCGCGCTGCGCGACCTGTCGCGCGAGAACGGTTACTACGGCCTGCACTGGCGCCTGATGGAAGCCATTTCGGCAGTGCTGATGACCGAGCACAACCGCAAGCTGCCGATGAACGTGGTCGGCGCCATCGGCGCGATCATCGCCGCGATGGGACTGGACCCGCTGATCGGGCGCGGCCTGGCATTGGTGGGCCGTTCGGCCGGCCTGCTGGCACATGTGCTGGAAGAGAAGAGCCAGCCGATGGCCCGCGAGGCGTGGGAACTCGTCCTGAAGGCCGACCCGCGCAACGTCCTGCCCTGACGTGGGCACCGGCCCGGCCGCCGCCGGGCCGGCGAGAAGAATTCGCTGAGAGACATTCCGATGCAGAAGCTCACCGCCGAACGGCGCATGATCCAGGAAGCCGCCCGTCAGTTCACGATGGAACGGGTGCTGCCACTGGCCAACAAACTGGACCCGGAGAAGGGCCAGATTCCGCGCGAACTGATCGACGAGATGGCCGAGCTGGGCTATTTCGGCATCCTGATCCCCGAAGAATACGGCGGCCTCGGCCTTGGTGCCTACGAGTACTGCCTCGTCGCCGAGCAGCTGTCGCGCGGCTGGATGAGCGTGGGCAGCCTGATCGCGCGCGGCAACGGCCTGATCGGCGCGCTCAAGGCGCTCACGCCCGAGAAGAAGGCCGAATACCTGCCGCGCATGGCGGCCGGCCAGTTCCTCGGCGCATTTTCGCTGTCCGAGCCCAACGCCGGGTCCGACGTCGCCAACATCTCCTGCCGCGCCGTGCGCAACGGCGACGAGTGGGTCATCACCGGCAACAAGTACTGGTGCACCTTCGCCGACGAGGCGGACTTCATCCTCGTGATCTGCCGCACGGATGCTGTGATCGACCCGAAAGCGCGCCACAAGGGCTTGTCCGCCTTCATGGTCGAGAAGCCGCGCGGCGCATTGCCCGAGGGCGTCAAGGGCAGCGTGATTCCGAAGATCGGCTACCACGGCTGGACCACCTGGGAACTGGCGTTCGACGGCTGCCGCGTGCCGCATTCGAAGATGGTTGGCGACGAAGGCAAGGCGTTCTACCTCGCCACGGCAGGGCTGGAAGCGGCGCGCGCCCACACGGCCGCGCGCTCCATCGGCCTCGCGCAAGGCGCGCTCGAAGATTCGATCCAGTACGCCAGGGACCGCGCCCAGTTCGGTTCGCCAATCGGCAACTTCCAGGCCATCCGCTTCAAGATCGCCGACATGGCTACGCAGATCGAGGCCGCGCGCGCCCTGCTCTATTCGGTGTGCGAGAAGATCGACGATGGAGGCCGTGCCGACACCGAGGCGTCAATGGTCAAACTGTTCGCCAGCGAGATGTGCGAGCGCGTTACCAGCGAAGGCCTGCAGATCCACGGGGGCGCCGGATACACTACGCATTTCGCCGCCGAGCGCTACTGGCGCGATGCACGGCTGACGAAGATCTTCGAGGGCACCTCGGAAATCCAGATGCGCATCATCTCCGACGCGCTGATGGGCAAGGTGGTGGTGGCATGATGCAGCAGTCATCCCCCGGCGCCCTCGCCGGCCTGCGTGTGATCGACCTCACCCAGATGCTGGCCGGCCCGTTTTGCACCCAGATCCTGGCCGACCACGGTGCCGACGTCATCAAGGTCGAGGCCATGACGGGCGACGGCACGCGCCTGACCGCCCCCTTCTGCGAGGACGACACGCTCCGCGAGTATGGCGGCTATTTCCAAAGCGTCAACCGCAACAAGCGGTCGATTGCCGTCGATCTGAAGACCGTCGAGGGGCTGGCGCTTGCCCGCAAGCTGATCGACGGCGCCGATATCGTGGTCGAGAACTTCCGCGCCGGCGTGATGGAACGCCTCGGGCTGGGCTGGGAAAGGCTGCGGGAGCGCAACCCGCGCCTCGTCTATGGCACCGTGCGGGGCTTCGGCGATCCGCGCTCGGGCGCCAGCCCCTACGCGGACTGGCCAGCCTATGACGTAGTCGCACAGGCGATGGGCGGCATGACGGGCATCACCGGCCCCGACCACCAAACACCGATGAAGATTGGCCCCGGCGTAGGCGACACCATCCCGGCGCTGATGCTCTGCATCGGCATCCTGTCGGCTGTACACCGGGTGAAGGAAACCGGCAAGGGCCAGTTCGTGGACGTGGCGATGACGGACGCCGTGCTGGCCATGTGCGAGCGCATCGTCTACCAGACCTCCTACACCGGCGTGGTACCCGGGCCGGAAGGCAACCGCCATCCCCTGCTGTGCCCGTTCGGCCTGTTCCGGGCGCGCGACGGCTACGTGTCCATCGCCGTCGCCAACGATCCGCTGTGGGAGAAGCTGGCCGCCGCCATCGGCCATCCGGAACTGGGCACCGATCCGGCTTTCTCGACCAATGCGGCGCGCGTCGCCAACATGCAGCAAGTCATCGATTTGCTCGAAGACTTCACGTCCGGCCGCACCAAGGAACAAATCGCGGCCGTCCTGGGCGGCAAGGTGCCGTTCGGGCCGGTCTGCACGTCCGCCGAGATCTTTGCCGATCCGCATTATGCGGTGCGGCAGATGCTGGTGGATGTCGAGCAGCCCGGTTCGGCGCAGCGCGTGAAGATCGCCGGCGTGCCGATCAAGCTGAGCGACACCCCGGGGGCGGTCCGGCGCCGTGCCCCGATGCTGGGCGAGCACACCGATGAAGTCTTGCGCGCCGCCGGCTACAGCGGCGACGACATCGACGATCTGCGCGCGGTCGGTGCTATCCGCTAACCACTGGCGTCTCCGCGAGGGCACGTTCGAAGCTGGAGGCTACTGAGCCACAAGGAATGGAAATGAATAAAAATCGCCGCGGAAATTTTTTCGAGGACTTCCATATAGGGATGCGGATCCGTCATGCCACGCCGCGTACGCTGACTGAGGGCGACCGCAGCCTGTATATCGGCCTGACAGGCAGCCGCGCGGCGCTGTGCACGGCGCAGACCAATGCACACCAACTGGGCTTTGAAAGCCAGCCGCTGGAAGACCTGCTAGCTTTCAACACCGCTTTTGGCAAGACGGTGCCGGATATCTCGCTCAATGCTGTGGCGAACCTCGGCTACGCGGAAGTACGCTTCCTTTCGCACGTGTATTCAGGGGATACGCTTTCCGTCGAATCGGAGGTCATCGGCCTGAAGGAGAATTCCAACCGCAGGAGCGGGGTGGTTTACGTGCGCTCCACGGCTCGCAACCAGTATGGCCGCGAGGTGCTCGGCTGGGTGCGCTGGGTAATGGTGCACAAGCGCGATCCCGAGGCGCCATGCGGCGCGCCGGTCGTGCCGGCCACCCAGCCCGTGGTGACAGTCGAACACCTGCGCGGGAGCGGCTACACGGCACGCGTGCGCGAGATCACCGCCATGACCTGCATCGACGACCTGTGGGAGGACTACGCCGTGGGCGAACGCATAGACCACCCCGGCGCGATGACCATCAATGACAGCGACCATAGCATCGCCACGCGCCTGTACCAGAACACCGCGCGCGCCCATTTCGATGGCCATGCCATGGCCGCCGGTGGCGGGAAGCGGCTGGTCTATGGCGGCCACGTCATCTCGGTATGCCGCGCGCTGGCCTATGACGGACTGGAGAACGGCCTGTCCATCCTCGCCATCAACGCCGGCAGCCACGTGAACCCGGCCTACGCGGGCGACACCATCGCCTGCGCCACCCGGGTGCTGGACAAGATCGACCTCGGTCACGAGCACATCGGGGCACTGCGGCTGCGCATGATCGGCGTGAAGAACGCCTGCGCCTCGTCCATCGTCTTTCCTGAGCCGGGCGAAGGGCGGGCCGCGCACCCGTCCAATGTGGTGCTCGACCTCGATTACACCATCGCCATCCCCCAACGATGAATACTCCAACCCTCCATCAAGACAACACATGATCACCCCAACGCATCCGAACGACGCCCTCTTTGCAGGCGAAAAGGCCTTTCCCGTGCTGGCCGCGTGCGAGCACTTTGCCGGCAGCGGGAAGCTGATCGGCAAGGCCATGGACCTGCAGGTCGAGTACGGCGCGGCCTTTGACGTGACCTGCGACTGCGAAGACGGCGCTGCCGCCGGGCAGGAGCGCGAGCACGCGCAAATGGTGGCGCGCATGATCGCGTCGGAACGCAACCGCTTCGGCCGTGCCGGCGCACGCATCCATGACCCGTCGCACCCCGCCTGGCGCCAGGACGTGGACATCATCGTGAGAGAAGCCGGCAGCCGGCTGGCCTACATCACCGTGCCCAAGGCCACCGGCAGCGGACAGGTCGCGGAGGTCATCCGGTATATCGACGAGGTCCGGACAAAAACCGGATTGGACAAGCCCGTGCCGGTACACGTGCTCATCGAGACCCACGGCGCGCTGCGCGACGTCTTCGAGATCGCCGAATTGCCCCACATCGAGGTACTGGACTTCGGCCTGATGGATTTCGTCAGCGGCCACCACGGCGCTATTCCCGCAGCGGCCATGCGTAGTCCGGGCCAGTTCGAACATGCGCTGCTGGGGCGTGCGAAGGCCGACATGGTGGCAGCAGCGCTGGCCAACGGTATCGTACCGGCGCACAACGTCTGCCTGAATCTGAAGGACGCTGAGGTGATAGCGAGCGATGCCCGGCGCGCGCGCGACGAGTTTGGCTTTCTGCGCATGTGGAGCATCTATCCGGCGCAGATCCAGCCAATCGTGAACGCCATGCGTCCCGACCTTGCCGAAGTCGAAGACGCGGCCGGCATCCTGTCGGCGGCGCAGGACGCGGATTGGGGGCCGATCCAGTACAAGGGCGAACTGCATGACCGCGCCACCTACCGCTATTTCTGGGAAATCCTGCGGAAGGCGAAGGTCACCGGCATGACGCTTCCGGCCGAGGCGGTCCGCAGATTTTTCGTCCGTTAGAGCCGGCTGGTCCGGTACGGCACCCGACCTTGCTATGCGCCGGGAAACCGGGGCCAACAACTAGGCCATGGTGCATCCTGGTCCGCACTATCGGATCATTCGCCGCGTCGAAATACCGAACACATGTCAGCCAGCCAACTTAGTCCGCCGCCCGGCTTTCTTGTTGGGCGTTGATGCTTGCTAACGCTATTGCCTCAGTGTGGCGAACGCCGCTTTGATGGCCACCAGGTAGCGCCGCTAAGGTATAGCTCCACTGCGAGCTTCCTCGCAAAGGATAGGGCACGCCTATTGCCCTCAAGCGCCCCATCGTCCGGGGTCGGCCACTGTGAGGTGTCGATCGTGTTGCCGCCAACTATCCGGCGGGCGCAAGAGTTGCCGTGTCCAATATCGCCTGCATGCAAACGGACGGTTGGTTTGCACAAGTTTATTCGTGGCCCCATAGGCACTGCCTACTGGCGGCGCCAGAGAGACGCGCGTCGGCTGCAAGCCCACCTATAACAGGGGTGTGGCGCAGGAACTCTGCGGTCGACTGAGATACGTCCAGGTGGATCCGACGCAACACGCTGCCCAACGTAAAATCTGTTCAGTAAACTAGTCAAACCTGTGAATTTTGTCTAAAATACTGGACATATGCCAGCCTTTACCGATACCACCTCGGTTCTCGAGCGCCATTTGCTCCTGCAACTCGGCGACCGCATCAAACGCCTGCGGAAGGCTCAGGGCTTTGGCACGGTTGAGATGGCCAAGCGCGTCGGCATCTCGCGGACGACCCTCGCTGCCGTTGAGGCAGGCGACCCCGCGCCAACCATGGGCACATATCTGCGTGTTATGTCCGTGCTGGGGGTTGCCGGTGACCTTGCCCTGTTAGTCAGCGATACTTTTCAACCGGCGCCGGCGAACTCTGCGGCCGCCTCATCCAAGCGCGCCATTCCGCAGGTTCAGGTTCGGGTAAGGACTGATCCAAGCCGCCATGAGGCTCAGGACTTGCAGAGCATGGCGCTGCACAAGGAAGCAATCCGCCTGATTCAGGATAACCCAGCGCTACTGGACCGGGCCCGAGAAGTCCTCAGGCGATGGCGCGCGCAGGGAGACTCACGGTCTGATTCACTCTGGTCCGAGTGGGAAACGATTCTTGCGAACCAGTCGTGGCGCAAAGCGCTTGGCCGAACTCGGCGTGCTCAAGAGCTGCGCCAAGCGTCTCCCCTGCCCACGCTTTTACCAGATGCCATTCGGCAGGAAGTGCTAGCACAGGTTCAGGCGTTGAAAAAAGGCGTTGTCCTCGGGGACCAGGAATGAAGCGGGAAGATCTGGAACACATCATTCGGGCTGCTGCCGACATCACGAACGAATATGAGTTCGTTGTCGTTGGCAGCCAATCCATCCTGGGGCCGATCCCTAATCCCCCGGCGGTTTTCACGATGTCCGCGGAGGCTGACATCTACCCGCTCAATGCTACCCACAAGGCGGATGCGATCGACGCGGCGATTGGCGAAGGCTCGCGCTTTCACGAGACGTATGGTTACTACGCGCAGGGCGTCGGGCCAGAGACAGCATGTCTTCCGACCGGCTGGGAAAACCGCTTGCAGCGCATTCAGACGGTGGGCACGAATGGGCGGGTCGGCTATTGCCTTGACCTTGTTGACCTCTTTATGGCGAAGGCGGCAGCGGATCGCGACAAGGACCGAGTCTTCTGTATGGCCCTGATACAGCTTGGCTATGTCTTGCCGCGTACAGCGATCAGCCGCGTCGACGACATGCCGATAGACAGGGCTGCACAGGGACGACTGCGTGCACGCATTAAGCGCTGGACGAAGGCCTTGCGGGATCAAGGTCATGCGGTTCCCGCTGACGACGTCTAGCTCTGCTTTCAGCAAACGACGATTTGCATAAAACGTTCGAAAGTGGTGGGTGCGTTCTGCCAGTCAACTGCAGCTTTCACGCTGTCTGGCACATACCGATTCGCAATTTGGCTCGGCAACTACATCTTTTCGCAGCCGCTGCAATTCTGGATCAACGATGCCCCGGCGTGCCATCGCGCTAGTATTTCGCTGACGACACGATAAGGCAGCGTTATCGGACCCTATCCCGCCTTCCTCCCCGATCCAGGATTTCCGCACCCTTGAGCCAGTTGAAATGCCAACGATGGAGCATCGCAACGGCCGCAGCCATATAGCGTCGTTCGGCACCTGCATTGCCGAGACGCTGAATCGACCGGTTGAATCCGCAGTCGAAAACCGACGCCCGGCTCGCGACTGACAGAGGTCATCTAAGATTTCTATCGGCTCTCCTTGCCCCACATCTGCAATCTCAAGGGTGCCAGGTCGACGGCCTTTCAATTTGCATCGCAGGCCGTTGGCTTCCTGCCATGGCATACGAAAGCTTGTTCGCCGCGTCGACGACTGTCTGTGCCAGCTCCAGCAAACGCTCTTCGCTTAGCCGGGCGGTCGGTCCCGAAATGCACATGGAGCCTAGCAGCCGCCAGTGCAATCCGAAAACCGGTGCCGACACGCTCGAGACTTCGGCCTCGCGCTCGCCGAGCGACAGATGAAATCCACGGCGGCGGATCATTTCATAAAGCTCGCCCGGCTCACCTGAGAACGCCAGGATGACGCGGCCTGGCGAACCGCTGTCCAGCGGCAGGGCCGCCCCGATCCTGACGTGATGCCGGATGGCCTGCGGTCCTTCGACCCGGACGAGGCAGGTTCGCTGTTGTCCCTCCCGGACGTAGAACGAAGCGCTTTCGCCGGTCTTGATCGTCAGCTCCCGCAGCACCGGCTCCACCACTTCCTGAACGTTGAAGGTGGCCTGGTAGCACGCGCCCAGCCACCCGGCTGCGCGGCCGAGCCGCCAGTTGCCGTCTTCCTTCTGCACCAGATAGTTGTCCGCCGCCAGCGTGCGCGCCAGCCGCAGCACGGTGGTCTTGTGGATGCCGGTCCGCCGGCTCAGTTCGGCAAGTGAGAGCTGGGGGTCGTTCACCCCGAACGCCTCGAGTACGCGCAGGGCGCGGGTGACCGCTATGACGCCCCCAGCGCCATCGTCGCCTTTTGAGGCGCCCCTTGGATCACTATTCGCATTCATAGAACGAAACGCGGTGCACGGTATGAAACAGCATTGTATGCCGTGAAACGGTCGACCACAATCCGAAGCACAACGAAACCGAGATTCGGAGACTGTAATGAAGGCAATTTCCCGTCGCTGCATATTCATGCTCGCCGCAGGTCTGGTTCTGGCGTCCGCCACTACCCAGGCCGCGCCGCAATACCCCACCAAGCCCATCCGCGTCATCGTGCCTTTTCCCGCCGGCGGGGGCACGGACATCATTGCGCGCGAGGTGACCAATACGGTGGCCAAGTCGACCGGCTGGGTCTTTGTGGTGGAGAACAAGCCAGGGTCCGGTGGCAACCTCGGGGTGGACGCGGCAGCCAAGGCGCCGGCCGATGGCTACACCATCGTCATGGGGCAGACCAGCAACCTTGCAATCAATCCCTCGCTGTATGAACGGTTGCCGTATGACCCATTGAAGGATCTGGCGCCCATCAGTCTGGTCGCCTCCGCGCCGCTCGTCCTGGTGACGCATGTCACCTCGCCCTACAAGACGATGAAGGACGCGATTCAGGCTGCCAAGGCAAAGCCCGGAGCGATCAATTTCGCATCGCCGGGCAACGGCACGGTGGCGCACCTTGGCGGCGAGCTGCTTCAAGGTACCGCGAAGGTGAAGTTCACCCATGTGCCGTACAAGGGCGCAGCCCAGGCGGTCAACGACCTGATGGGCGGCCAGGTCGATCTCTACATGGCATCCGTGCCAACGTTGCTCGGGCATATCAAGAACAACAGGCTGCGGCCGCTCGCGGTGACGTCGCCGAAGCGTTTGCCAGACCTGCCCCAGGTGCCGACAGTCGCCGAACTGGGCTATCCCGGCTTTGATACCGCGACCTGGTTCGGCTTCGTCGCGCCTGCCGCGACACCGAAGGACATCGTGGTACGCCTCAATACCGAGTTCAACAAGGCGCTCAAATCCCCGGAGCTCGCCAAGAAGCTGAATGAACAAGGTGCATCGGTGCTGGCCGGCACGCCTGAGGCGTTCAGCGCGCTGATCAAGCAGGACATCGGACGCTGGGCATCGGTCATCAAGACCTCCGGCACGAAGCTGGATTGACGCCCTTATCTACCTATCCATTTCATATTGCTGGAGTCCATCATGACCTTGCCCAACATCATCAAATCGTTTGAGCGCGTGCCCGCCGAGATCGTGGCGCGCGCTGCCAGGTTCCAACCGGCGATCCTCTCCGATGTCGGCGGACGCCGCGGCGCGTTGCATGGCCGGATCAGGGCCTTGCGCCCGACCATGAAAGTCGCCGGGCCCGCCTTCACTGTCGAGGTACGCCCCGGTGACAATCTGATGATCCACGCAGCACTGGCGCTGGCGCAGCCGGGCGATGTTCTGGTCGTCGACGGCAAAGGGGACCAGACCTCTGCGCTGATGGGAACGATCATGATGCATGCCGCTCGCCAGCGCGGCCTTGCTGGTGTCGTCATCGACGGCGCGGTCCGCGACAGCCTCGAGCTGGACGAAATGCAGTTCCCGGTCTTTTCGGTGGGCACGAACCCTAACGGCCCCACCAAGGAAGTTGGCGGGCGTATTGGACACCCCATTTCTGTTGGTGGCGTCACGGTGAACCCTGGCGACTACATCTGCGGCGATGCCGATGGCCTGGTCGTGGTGGAGCGCGAGAAGATCGAAGCCTTGCTCGATGCGGCGGCAAAGAAGGAAGAGGCGGAAGCCAAGCGCATCGCCCAGATCAGGGAAGGCAATACCACCGCGCCCTGGCTGCTGGCATCGCTGGTGACGGCGGGCGTCCTGAGGCAGGGAGAAGCACTGTGACGAAAAAGCAAGTCATTATCGTCACGGGTGCCGACCTCGCGCCGGAAGCCCTCGCGCTGCTGGGTGACTATGAGATCGTATTCGCGGGGAAAACGCCCCAGACCGCCGATATTGCAGCCCTGGCAAAGGAGCACAACCCGGTCGGCATTATCGTGCGCTACGGCAGCTTGACCGCTGAAGTCATGGACGCAGCACCAGCCTTGAAAGTGATTTCGAAACACGGCACCGGAACTGACACCATCGATAAATCCGCTGCGCAGGCGCGCGGCATCAAGGTGGCCGCCGCAGCCGGGGCCAATGCCGCCGCCGTGGCAGAACATGCGTGGGCGCTGATCCTTGCGTGCGCCAAAGCGGTTCCACATCTCAACGATCGCATGCGCCAGGGTCATTGGGACAAGGCAACTTATAGGGCCGTCGAGCTGAACGGTTGCACGCTCGGTATTGTGGGGCTCGGAGAGATCGGCCGCCGCGCCGCCGTGATTGGTGTGGCGATGGGCATGCATGTCACCGCTTTCGATCCTTATGCGACGACAGTCCCGGAAGGCGTAACGCTTGTCGACCTGCCTCGGTTGTTCAGGGAATCGGACGTGGTGTCGCTGCACTGCCCGTTGACGGAAGAGAACCGTGGCATGTTGAACCGTGAAACACTGGCGACGTTCAAGGACGGCGCGATCCTGGTCAATACGGCGCGAGGCGGGCTCATCGACGAGCCTGCACTGGCCGAAGCGCTGCAGAGCGGCAAACTGTATGCCGCTGGCCTGGACAGCTTTGCCGTGGAACCGATGCCCGTGCCGCATCCGTTCCGCGACATTCCCAGCCTCATCCTGTCGCCGCACATCGGCGGCGTCAGCAACGCGGCGTACGTGAACATGGGGGTTGGGGCGGCGAAGAACGTCCTGGCGGTGCTGCAAGGCGTGGCGACGCCGGCCTGAACGACGCACGGCTGCATCATCAACTAGAACAGAAGTGTCGCGGGAGGAGCCGACGGACAGTCAGGCCTCCCCCCAGCACAAGGAGACAAAGGTGTTTTATCGAACCATTGGCTGCCTGGTGGCAGCAACGACGCTGCTTGTCAGCCTGTCCGCTGTGGCGGCGTACCCGGACAAACCGGTCCGCATCATCGTGCCGAATCCTCCCGGCGGCGCCGTCGACGTCGTGACGCGCAAGGTTGCGCAGAAGCTCTCCGTGCAGACAGGGCAGAGCTTCGTCGTGGAGAACAAACCGGGCGCGTCCGGCACGATCGGCACGTCCCTGGTCGTGAACGCACCCGCCGATGGCTACACGCTTCTGGCGAACGACAACTCCTATACCACCCTCCCCTATGTCTTCAAGAAACTGAACTGGGACCATCAGACAGCTCTGATCCCTATCGCGCCGTTCGCATTTTCGCCGGTGGTGCTTGGCGTCAAGGCCGATTCGCGCTTCAAGGACCTGGCCTCCCTCATCAGCTATGCCAAGGCGCATCCCGGAGAAGTGACGTTTGGCACCGGCGGCCCCGGTAGTTCGCCGCATTTTTCTGCCGAGG
Organism: Cupriavidus necator; assembly: GCF_016127575.1. NCBI lineage: Bacteria > Pseudomonadati > Pseudomonadota > Betaproteobacteria > Burkholderiales > Burkholderiaceae > Cupriavidus > Cupriavidus necator. The sequence continues at coordinate 317,649 of NZ_CP066019.1, read as the reverse complement.
CGTTCCAACAGGCCGCAGGTATCAAGCTGATGCATGTGCCGTACAAGGGGGCTGGCGAGGCCATGGTCGGGCTGCTGTCCGGTAGCGTGGATCTGCTGGTCGTGTCGACCCCGACCGCGCTGGCGCCGGTCAAGGGTAATCAGATGCGTCTGCTGGGCATCAGTGGCAAGACCAGGGTGGATGTGTTCCCGGGCGTCCCTACGTTCGCTGAAGCTGGTGTACCCAACTTCAGCCTGTTCAACTGGTCAGGCCTTGCCGCGCCAAAGGGCACGCCGAACGATGTCATTACGCGCCTGCAAACGGAAATCCAGAAGGCGCTCCAGGCGCCCGACATGAAGGCATTCCTTGCGCAGATGGGGTCGCAGCCGGGCAACCTGGACAGCCCCGCGTTCGCGCAGCTGATCCAGCGCGAAACCGCGCAATGGGCAACGGTTGCGCAAAAGGCGCATATTGAGAAGCAATAACCAGGAGCGGCGATGTTCCTACTTCAGCAACCGGCCGTACGCGATGCACAGGTGCTCACCCGGCTTCCGGAGTCGTTCCGTCGGCACGACCCTGACAACGCGTGGGCACACGCCAATCGCGGCGGGGCGACGATCGACTCATTCCTGGAGGGGCCGGTCTGGGCCGATGGCCAACTCTGGGTAACGGACATCCCCTACGGCCGCATTTTCCGTGTTTCGATGCAGGGCGACTGGGAGCTTGTTGCCGAGTATGACGGTGAACCGAATGGCATGAAGCGCCTGGCCAGCGGTGACTTCCTGATCACTGATTATCGCAACGGCCTGGTGCGTCTGGATGCAAAGTCGGGAACCGTCACCCCGTTTCTCGAGCGCAGGAATTCCGAACGCTTCCGGGGCGTCAACGACCTGACCTTCGATTCGCAGGGCAACCTCTACTTCACCGACCAGGGCCAGACCGGCTTGCACGATCCGACGGGCCGCGTCTATCGGCTGACGCCCGACGGCAAGCTGGACGTCCTGCTGGACAACGCACCGAGCCCGAACGGTGTCGTCCTGTCGCCTGACGAGAAGGTGCTGTTCGTCGCGATGACCCGCGGCAACAGCGTATGGCGCGTGCCGTTGCAGGCCGACGGTTCGGTCAGCAAGGTCGGGCAGTTCTTTACCTCTTACGGCCCGAGCGGCCCCGACGGTCTGGCAATGAGATCGGATGGCCATCTGCTGGTGGCCAATCCCGGACTTGGCTATGTCTGGGTGCTCAATCATCGCGCCGAGCCTGTGGAGGTGATTCGTAGCCCGGATGGCACATCGCTGACCAATCTGTGCTTTGGCGGCACCGAGGGCGCCACGCTACTCATGACCGAGTCGACCACCGGGACGATCCTGTGCGCCGACATGTCGGTGGGCGGTGCACCGGTGCATGGAGGGCGGCTGGCGTGAACGGAGTACCGGGCGTTCTCGCCATGCCGGACGCATGCCACCGTCAGAGCGCCGCGGCCGAGCAGCAAGAACGCGGCCTCACCCACGCCGCGTGCCGCGGGACTATCGCGCCTCGGTCGATTCGCGCTCGAACTCGCGGATCACCGGGTTGCCAAGGATGACATCCCTTCCCGCTTCGATCAGGCGATCGACGTCCTTCTCGGGCAGTCGAAGCCTGGTCGGCAGATCGTTCAGGCTTGCAGCTCGCTCCTTGTCGAGGGCCTCAAACGAGATCCGCGTGACGAAGAATTCGACTTCATTGCACCGCCAGCCTGGGCGGCGTGCAGCGATCTCCTGCTGCCGGGAATGCGGCAGCGCACACCGATACGCCACGAGATCATCGCGCCACCGTTGCATCATGGGAACGAAGGCGTCATAGGTCATTCGAACGCTGGTCGCCATTCCCGCGTCGATGGCTGCGCTTGCGACTTCGATTCCGGATGGGCCACCCGGGCTTTGGTTCCAATCGCCGCGCGGGCCCTGACCGGCGTCAACAACGATGAAGAGTAGCCGCCGCACATTGATCGCGTCGTTCTCGCTCATGGGACCGTAAGCCGTGCCCAGCAGCAGGCGCGATTGCAAAATTGTGGCCAGGCCGTAGTTGTCGGTCACCCCACCGTCGACCAGCTTGATGTACTTTCCCTTCGAAGTGTCCCGGTGACCGCGAACGGCGGTTGCCAACGCGCCAAGCAGCAGCGATTGCCCGGGCCTCTGGGCGTGGTCAAGGTTCGGCAGCGGTGTACTGCAAGCCTCGGGATATTTTTGAAGGACGATCGGTGCGAAGAAGAGCGGGACCGCCATGGATGCGGCGACGGCCTCGGAAACGGGAAAGCTCGCGAGATCACTGCATAGCGCATCGAATGCCAGCTGGCTGAACGGGAACGCGACCCGGTAGTAGACGTTCGTGGCGTTGATCCAGACGAGCGGCTTGCCGCGGCGGAACATGTCGGCGAACGTCGCGCCCTTGAACACGTCTTCGTCGAGCCATGTCTGGAGATCTTCCCGATTGTTGAGGCCTCCCGCGAAGAGGCGCGCAAGGTTGACCGGATTCAGGAGACTGAAGCGAAGTCCCGCCTCTCCGTCCTTCAAGAGCACTGATCGAAAGGTCGCCAGGCTGGCCTTGCCGTGCAGACCGTAGTACGCCGCGGTGATGGAGCCTCCGGACACGCTGCTGATAAATGAGACGTCGTCGAGCAGGGACGCGCCCCCGGGACCTCTCATGGCGTCGAGCCCCTGCAGCGCGCCGAAGGCGAAAGCTGCGGCTCGCGTGCCACCGCCAGAGAACGACATGGCGACGGTTGTCGGGCCAACGACGTCGGTGGGTTCGCGCATGGTCGCGGATGCGCTGCCAGCCGCTGCCTGAGGCAGATTGCGCGGAGCATTGTGAGAAAGCGACCCACAGGCACTGAGTCCCGCAAGCAGAAGCAGCATCAGAGCGTGGCAGGCCCTGCCGCGGGCGTGCCGCTCTCTCCCTGCCTCCCCAACTCGCCAAGGCAGGCTGCTCTTGCGGCAAAGAGTCTGGTCATGTCGAAACTTCCACATTGGACTAGGTCAGAAAGGTGCTCGGCGTGGTGGCGGCCCGCGGGAAGGGAAGGTCGAGCTTCGTTGGCGCCAGGATCCGGTGTGTCCGGCTCCCTCGGAATCTTACGGCATCGCCATGGGGCCGCGCGACCCGCAGATGGCGCCTGAGTAGCGTCGGGAGAAAGTCGGAGGGCGGACGAAGATCAATCAGATACTGAATGCTAACTCGACCGGGCTTGCCTGGTTCGCCTGGTGCCGCGCCGCTGGCGGTCATTTTCGATCTCCTCCATGTCGGAGCCCGCCACGCTCGCGGGCTTCAGGAACCAAACGCCCACCGGAGCCAGGGTCGTACATGTCCCGATTTAATCAAATTTTTTGAATAATACTTACAACTCTGGCTGACTGCCTCCGCACTTTCCTCCGCTATAGTTCGTCACATGGACGGCACGACAACGCAACACAGCGAACAAAGCGCCGCCCAACGAGAACTCAAGATCATTGAATAAATTTCATCGGAGAGAGCAGCATGTCGAACGCCAAGCTGGAAGTCCTGACCCCGCGCAACAGCCAACTGATCATCATCGACCACCAGCCCCAGATGGCTTTTGGTGTGCAGTCGATGGACCGCCAGACCATGAAGAACAACGTCGTGGGCCTGGCCAAGGCAGCGAAGATCTTCGATGTGCCGACCACCATCACCACGGTCGAGAGCGATTCATTCTCCGGCTATACCTACCCCGAACTGCTCGACGTCTTCCCCGGCAAGCAAACGCTCGAACGCACCTCGATGAACTCCTGGGACGACCAGAAGGTGCGCGACGCGCTGGCCGCCAATGGCCGCAAGAAAATCGTCGTGGCCGGCCTGTGGACCGAGGTCTGCAACACTACCTTCGCGTTGTGCGCAATGCTTGAGGGCGACTACGAGATCTATATGGTGGCCGACGCTTCGGGCGGCACGACCAAGGAAGCTCATGACTACGCCATGCAGCGCATGGTCCAGGCAGGCGTGGTGCCCGTGACCTGGCAACAGGTCATGCTGGAATGGCAACGCGACTGGAAGAACCGCGAGACGTACGACGACGTGATGGCCGTGGTCAAGGAGCACTCGGGCGCCTATGGCATGGGGGTCGACTATGCCTATACGATGGTCCACAAAGCCGCGCAACGCACGGCAACCACGCACGAATCGCTGGCTCCCGTGCACGCACCGGTCATCGAGCGCTGATGCATGTCCGCCACCAGCCATCCCTCGGAGCACACAAGATGATTCCAGGTCGAAGCGTGGCCAACGGCGCCTTCCTGCTGGGATGCTGGCTGGCCATCAGCACGTCCAGCGTAGCGGCGGCAGCGATCGTCGCCAACGCGCTGATCGCATGATCGTCCCCTCCGCGGGGGAAACCCTCCCCCGCGGGCATGCCCCCGCTACAGGATGGATCTCAGCCATGAGCGCAAACGTCAACGCATCAGACTACAGCCCTGCACATCCGGTCGGCTATCATGCGAATCCTCTCTGAAGTAGCTCCCTATGATTTCCGTCCGTAATGTCACGCTGCGCCGCGGCGTCAATGTCGTACTCGACCGCGCGTCCGTCACCTTCAACCCCGGCGAAAAGATTGGTCTTGTCGGCCGCAATGGCGCCGGCAAGTCATCCTTCTTCGGCCTTCTCAACGGGACGCTACACGAAGACAGCGGTGAGTTCTCGATTCCCGCTGCATGGAAGATGGGCCAGGTCGCGCAGGAGATGCCGGAGACCGGGCAGAGCGCGACCGACTTCGTAGTCGAGGGTGATACCGTGCTGTTGGCCGCGCAGGCCGAAGTAGCCGCCGCCGAGGTCAGCGACGACGGCATGCGCATGGCGCACGCCTACATGGCCCTGCACGACGCCGGTGCACACGATGCCCCCGCGCGTGCCCAAGCGCTGATCCTCGGCCTTGGCTTCAGTGCTGCGCAGCTTAGTCAGCCGGTCAACAGTTTCTCCGGCGGCTGGCGCATGCGACTGCAACTGGCGCGCGCGCTCATGTGCCCGTCCGACCTGCTGCTGCTCGACGAGCCGACCAATCACCTCGACCTCGACGCGCTGGTCTGGCTGGAAGCCTGGCTCAAGCGCTATCAGGGAACCCTGGTAGTGATCAGCCACGACCGCGAATTCCTCGATGCGGTGACGCAGGTGACGGTGCACGTCGACAACGCCAAGCTCGTGCGTTATGGCGGCAACTACAGCAAATTCGAAGACATGCGCGCTGAGCAACTCGTATTGCAGCAGGCCGCGCTGGCCAGGCAGGCGGACAAGATCGCCCACCTGCAGAAATTCATCGACCGTTTCAAGGCCAAGGCCTCGAAGGCGAAGCAGGCGCAGAGCCGGGTCAAGGCGCTCGAACGCATGGAGAAGATCGCACCGGTACTTGCCGACGCAGAGTTCAACTTCGAGTTCAAGGAGCCGCTCAACGTCCCGAACCCGCTGTTGTCGATGCTGGACGCGAGCTTTGGCTACCCGGCGCCGACCGGCGCACTGCCGGGCACGCCGCCCACGATCATCGTGCGGGGCATCAACCGTTCCGTGCTGGCCGGGCAGCGCATCGGCATTCTCGGTGCCAACGGCCAAGGAAAGTCCACGCTGGTGAAGACGGTGGCGCACGCGCTGGCACCGATTGCCGGCGAAATCAGCGAAGGCAAAGGCCTGAATATCGGCTACTTCGCACAGCAGGAACTCGACGTGCTGCGCCCGCTCGACACGCCGATGGAGCACATGATCCGCCTTGCCAAGGACACGCCGGCGCACATGCGCGCTCCCGGCCAGAGTGGCACCGAACAATCCCTTCGCACCTTCCTCGGCACCTTCAACTTCAGTGGCGACATGGTCCATCAGGCGGTTAGCACGATGAGCGGCGGCGAGAAGGCGCGGCTCGTGTTGTGCATGATCGTGTGGCAGCGTCCCAACCTGCTGCTGCTCGACGAGCCTACCAACCACCTCGACCTGGCCACCCGCGAAGCGCTAGGCATGGCGCTCAACGAATTCGAAGGCACAGTGATGCTGGTCAGTCACGACCGGGCCCTGCTGCGCGCCGTATGCGATGAGTTCTGGCTGGTCACCAAGGGCGGCGTCGAGCCCTTCGACGGCGATCTGGACGATTACCAGCAGTTCCTGCGCGACGAAGCCCGTCGCCTGCGCGAGCAGCCTGCCGCAGTGTAGAAGGTCATCGCCTGAAATGGTGGGACCCAGGCATGAGCTTTACAGGATTCAGCGCGAAGGTCGCCATTGAGCGCCTCGTGATTGATATGGCGAGTTCCGAAATCCCGTCGCAGTGGTTCTCCTTTTCAGAACCCTGCGCATGCCTATTAATGGGAAGCTGCTCGCCGGTCGAAGCAGTGACTGGAAACGTCAGTCAGTTGCCGGGACCATCGCCAGCCCGGGGAAAAAGCGGCCACGCCGTCGCCGCGCAGGCCCCGGCCAGGAGCCAGACGCCGGCCCAGCCGCCGCTATCGAGCAGTAGCGGAATCGCCGCAGGGGCAGCGAAGTACGCGGCGAAGACCAGCGTATTGGCCAGTCCGAGGGCCGTACCCGCCCGCTCCGCGCCCGCCTGCGTCGCCAGTTCGGTGTAGGCAACCCCATGCCAGGCCGAAACCGCGATGCCAGCCAGCACGACCGCGACCATGGTCAGCGTCGCAGGAACACCCTGCCCGACCGCCGCGCAGAGGGCCAGCGGCACGAACATCAGCGCGGCGATCAGCGTGCAATGGCGCAGCCATGCACGGCGGTTGCCACGCCGATCGGTATGGCGGCCGCTCCAGATCCGCATCGCCATCGCGCCGAGCTGCACAGCGCAAAGGGTGGCGGCGATGCCCGACACAGCCACATGGGCCGCATCGTGCAGGAACACCGAGGCGAAGCTCAAGACCGCGAACTGGGGCGCGCACAGGATGCCGATGGCCAACGCAATGCGCCAGACCCGCAGGCTGCGCAACGGGCTGGCATTGTCATGCGCATGGCGTCGTGCCGACGCGGGGGCAGCGAGATGCGTGGGTTCGTGCAGCCATCGCCAGGTCAGCCAGGCAGAGGCAAGGCAGAACGCGGCCAGGACTGCGTACACCCAGCGAAAGCCCATGGCAAAGGCCAGCCACGGCAACACGAGCGCCCCTAGCCCGCCGCCGAGGGGCACCGCCGTCTGGCGGATACTCATCGCCAGGCCGCGCTCGCCGTCGGCGAACCATCGCATCACCGCCCGCCCGCTGGCCCCGTTGACGCTGCCGCCCGCCAGTCCCAGCAGCGCCATGCAGGCCATCGCCACCGGCAAGGACGGCACGCGATCCGGCCTTGGGGCCAGGAACAGTGCCATCACCGCCAGTATGAGAGCGGTGGCGCCGAGCCCGTACAGCAGGACGCGACGGTCGCCCCACCGGTCGGCCGCTGCGCCCCACGGCAGTTCGGACAACGCGGCGCCGATGCCCAACGCACCAAGCAGCAGGCCAAGCCCCCCGTTGTCGATCTGATAGGCGCTGCGCAGCCACACCGCGGTGGCGGGCAACCCGTTGGCGGCAGCGATGAAGCTGGCGTTCGCGGCAACGCCGACGCCCAACACTTTCCAGCGATGCGAAGCGGCGGAAGCCGCGAGGGAATTGCCACCAGGGCGGGCAAAACAGACGGACTCGGCCACGACGGCCCTCCGATAAGGCTGTTGACAGGGCGTCAGTATTGCAACCAATATTCGTCTTGAAAATCAGAAAGTTTGGGACCAATTGTTTCGTTTTTCCGCACGATTGCCATGACGTCGAATCTTGATATTGCCGCGCTGCGCAGCTTGATCGCCGGCATCGACCTGGGCAGCTTCGCGCGCGCTGCGGAGCAGGTCGGGCGCTCCACTTCGGCCGTCAGTGCGCAGATTCACAAGCTCGAGGACATGGCAGGCACGCCGCTGTTTCGCAAGGCCGGCCGGACCCTGGAACTTACCGAGGCGGGGAGTCTGCTGCTTGGCTACGCGCGCAGAATCGTTGCCCTGAACGACGAAGCTGCCGCGGCCGTGAAAGGGGTGGACCTGTCCGGCGGCGTGCGATTGGGACTGCAGGAAGAGTTCGGCGAGGCAATGCTGCCGGAGGTGTTGGGGCGGTTTGCGCGAGCGCATCCGAAGGTCCGGGTCGAAGCCATGGTGGCGCGCAATCACGATTTGTTCGCCCGCATCCAGGCGCGGACGCTGGATCTCGCGCTGGTCTGGGGCGGCGCGGATGGCGCTCGGACGGCAAGAGAGCCCGGCGCCGATATCGCCGTGGTCGGCGAACCGCCGATGTGCTGGGTCGGACCGGCTGCGCTGCCGTGGCACATCGAGCCCGGCCAGCCGATACCGCTGGCGGCGTTCGACCGGCCCTGCCATTTCCACGATGCCGCCACGGCGGCATTGGACCGCGCCGGAATCCCCTGGCGCGTCTCGTTCACCAGCCCCAACCTTGGTGGCCTGTGGGCCGCCGCGGCAGCCGGACTTGGGTTGGTGGTCCGCACGCCCTACGGCTTGCCGGCATCGCTGCGGCAACTTGGGGCTGCCGAAGGATTGCCGCCGCTCGGCAAGATGCCCCTGATGCTGCTGCGCGCGCCGGGACCCGCGTCCGAGGTATCGCAGCGCCTGGCTGACATCATGCTTGAGGCGTTGCGTCCAGTGTGATGGCGGCGGCGGGATGGCTGGTCACGCCCTATCGGATCGGCGGTGAACCATCGAATTCCGGCCGTTCACGTAACAGGATGCGGAAGACCGGTACGGGGTCGCAAGCAAGCGGGCCCCGCCAGCGGCGCGGCGCTTGATGTTTGGCGTTGCAGCAAGGCCTGTCCGACATATAGTGAAATCCTGGCCCGTGTTTATGACTGCACGTTCCCCCCCCGCGGTGACACCTGTTGCCATGGAGAGGCACATCGACCCCGGCAGCATGCCCATCGCCGTGAGCAACACAGCGCGGATGTCATTGCCAGCCGGAATCTTGTGCGCGTTCCTACGGGAGTCTTCATGCTGTACCAGCTCGTCGAGTATCAGCGCGCGCTGCTCGCGCCATTCACCGCATGGGCGGCGAGCGCAGCAAATGCGTTCATCGATCCGGCCAGCCCCTTCGCGTATGTCCCGGGCGCATCGTGCTTTGCTGCTGGCTATGAGATGCTCTACCGGCTCGGCAGGACCTGCGAGAAGCCGTCGTTTGGCATCATCACCGCCATCCGGCGCGACGGCCACGTCATCGCGGTGGCTGAGCAGGTCATCGTGGAAGGGCCGTTTTGCCGGCTGCTGCGCTTCGCACCCGACATGGGCGCGCTTGACCCTTGCACCGCACCGACGCCGCCGGTGCTGGTCTGTGCGCCGCTGGCGGGCCATCATGCCGTCATGCTGCGTGAAGTCGTGCAGGCCTTGCTGCCCGAGCATGTCGTGTATGTGACGGATTGGAACGATGCGCGTCGCGTGCCGGTGGCCGAAGGACCGTTCCACCTCGATGACCAGGTGGCCCACCTGCAGGCCTTTATCCGTCGGATCGGGGCGGAACCGCTACATGTGCTGGCCATCTGTCAGGCCACCGTGCCAGCGCTGGCTGCGGTTTCCCTGTTGGCGAGCGCGGGTGAGCCGACGCCCAGGAGCCTCATCCTGGTGGGCGGCCCGGTCGATGCACGCCGCAGCCCGACTGCACTCGGACGTCTGGCCGCGCGCCACTCTCTCGCGTGGTTTCAGCGTAACCTGATCTATGCGGTACCGCAGCCCTACCCGGGTGCCGGACGCAAGGTGTGCCCAAGCTTTCTGCAACTTGCCGGCTTGGCGGCGGCACAGCCAGAACGTCTGGGGGAGGCTTATTGGGACTATTGCCTGGATCTCGTTCGCTGCGACCCCGTGCGTGCCAAGGAGCACCGGCGTGCCTGCGATGCCTACCACGCGGTGCTCGACATGGCGGCCGAGTTTTACCTGGACACCATCCAGCTCGTGTTCCAGGAATTTCAGTTGGCGCGCGGCAGCTGGCAGGTGCGGGGCGAGGCAGTACGGCCACAGGACATCCGTACCACCGCACTGCTGACCATCGAGGGCGAACAGGATGAGATTTCCGGCCGGGGCCAGACGCAGGCCGCGCACGATCTGTGCCAAGGCATCGCCGCATGCGACAAGCGGCACCTCACGGCCCGCCAGTGCGGCCACTATGATCTGTTCTGCGGGCCTCGCTGGTGCACCGACGTCTACCCCCGCATCCGCGATCTGACCGGGCACGATACTTAGCATCGCCTGCCCGCGGGCAGGCGCAAGCGATCACCCAGTCAAGGGTTGTGCAATCCCTATTGGGGAACAAGAACTCGCGGTGGCCAGCTCAGGGCTGGCTCTCGGGCGCCGATGCAGGACGGCCACGCGTTGCCGCGGCGGAAGCGCCTTGGCCGCCGGCACGCCCCTTGCTGCGGTCAACCTTGCCGTGCGCTTCGCTCTTGTCTTTCTTGGCACTCTCGCCGGAAGCTCCGCTGGCGGCCTGCACAGTTGGCTCCGCGCGCCTGCCAGTGTCAGTCCCCGGTGTTGGAGGCGAACCGTAGCGACCGCCCTGCGCCCACGCCGCAACGGCCGTTAGCGAAAGGGCGGCGAGGAAAGCTAGCTTTTTCATTGCTGTCTCCTTTCCTGTGGGATCGCCTTTCACGGTAGACGCTCGCGCTGTAAACACAAGCCTGCGAACCCAATAGCGCTCAAGTAGCTGCAAACTCTGCTCCGCGCCGGCGTGCGATGAGGGTGCACGCGAGTTCAAGAATGACGCTGACCCTCCGGCGCCGACGACACATCGTGCGTGATCTGCCCCACGCCCAGCTTGTTCACGCGTCATCGCGCAGTCGGTAGTGGTACCGGTGATCGCTGATGCCGACACAGACTATGGCAACGAACTGAACGTCACGCGCCGGCGCGTACTTCGATCGTGAAGAAGTGATCGAGTGCCTGTACGGGACCGGCCGGCCCATCGACCGAGCCGCCGGGCGCGAAGCCGACCAGCCGCTGCAGGTCCCTACTTGCCGCCGACGCCGACCTTGCCGCGCCCGACCTTTCGATGCGGCACACTGGGGCGTAGCCTCTTCCTGGAGCCAGCCGTCAGCGTGACGTGCTCCGCAGGGTAGCGGGGGGTCCTGTGCGGCGCGGCCTGATGGGCGGAATGGCCCGGATCGATGCGCTTGATAGCTGACATGACTGACACCTCCTCAGAGGATTCTAGTCCGAAACTGCACGGCGCTTATGCCGCCCGTCGCTAGCAGCCCCATGGGCGCTGAGCTTGGGGCGCTCACCAGTGAGGGGCCCATGACCGCAACATGCAGACAGGCGCGGCAAATGTCTCCATCAATGCAATCGAGGACACGATCAACGCGTGGCGGCGCCGCGCACAGCCGCCGGCCGACGTGTGGCCAACGGCACTATCCCGCCCGCAGCGCCCACAGGGCCTCCCGTACGTATTCCGTGGCGCGTTCTACCCGCTCCCCGCTGTGCGCCAACCCCAGTCGCCGCCACAACGCCGGCCGCAGCGGCCGCATCACTATGCGCGCATCCGGCGCCGGCGTGGTGACCTCGTGTGGCAGCAGGGCCGCGCCATAGCCGGCCGCCACCAGGCTCTTGATGGCGTCGTTGTAGTTGAGCTGAATCCGCGGCGCCGGCCTGTGGCCACCGCTGGCGAACCACTCGGCGGTCAGGCGCGACAGGCGCGTGGTGCCGTCATTGAGGATCAGCGGGCGCGTTGCCAGCCAGGCCGGCGTGATGCGCGCCGGGCAGGGCCAGCTCGCTGGCAGGAAAGCCCGTACCGGATCGCGCCGCCAAGGGCGGATGGTCAGCCCCGCCACGCGCGCCTGTGGCAGTGCCACCAGACCGATCTCCAGCGTGCCGGCGGCCAGCCGCGCCAGCGTCTCCTCCGAGGTAAGCACGGCCACCTGCACGTCGATGTCGGGATGCCGCTCCGCCAGCATGGCCAGCGCCTGCGGCAGCAGGTGGGCGATGGCCCCGGTCGAGGCGCCGAGGCGCACGCGGCCGGTCAACCCCTGCACCTGACGCTGCACGTCGTCCAGCGCAAGGTCGGCATCGGCCAGCAGGCGGCGGGCGCGATCGACCAGGGTCTCGCCAATGGACGACGGACGCACCTCACCGCGCCTGCGCGTCAGCAGTTGCGCACCGACACGGGCTTCCAGCTCGGCAATGTGAAGGCTGACGGTGGGCGGAGCCAGGTGCAACGCGCGCGCGGCTTCGGCGAAGGAACCCAGATCGGCGATGGCGACGAGGGTACGCAGGCGGTCCAGGCTGATCTCGCGCATGGGGCGGCACTCCGGTTAAGGGCGTATCTGCTGACGAGGAATATCGTTCAGGAAACGTGAATTTCATCGTCATGAAATTCAACTTCTTCGATTCTAGCCGGTGGCGCAAGATGGCGCTTCCTGTACCGGCCGCACCAACGCAGAGCTGATGCTGAACCGGCCGGGGCCGCCACTTTCACGCCACTGCCAAGGATCCATCCCATGCGCTACCCTCTTGTTTTCATCGACGGCGACCAGGGCACCACCGGCCTTCAGATCCACGAGCGCCTGCGCGGACGCGACGATCTGCGCCTGCTGACACTGCCCGCCGGCCAGCGCAAGGATGCGCGCGCCCGCGCCGACGCCATCAACGGCTGCGACATCGCCATCCTGTGCCTGCCGGACTCCGCCGCACGCGAGGCGGTGGCGTCCATCGTCAACCCTGCGGTGCGTGTGATCGACGCCAGTTCGGCACACCGCACGCAGCCCGGCTGGACCTACGGCTTTCCCGAGATGACCGCCGGCCAGGCGCAGCGCATCGCGGGCGCGCTGCGCGTCAGCAATCCGGGCTGCTATCCCACCGGGGCGATCGGCCTGTTGCGCCCCCTGGCGGAGGCCGGCCTGCTGCCGCACGACTACCCCATCGCCATCCATGCGGTGTCGGGTTATTCGGGTGGCGGCCGCATCGCCGTCGATACCTACGAGGGACCGGAGGCCACCCGGGCCCTGCCCTTCCAGGTCTACGGCCTGGACCTGGCGCACAAGCACACGCCTGAAATCCGGCAGCACGCGGGCCTGGCACGGCGCCCCGCCTTCGTGCCGGCCTACGGCGCCTTCCGGCAAGGTATCGTACTGACGGTGGCGCTGGAGTTGGACCTGCTGGCACCCGGCACGGACGTCGGCAGGCTGCACGCCTGCCTGCTCGACCACTACGCCAACGCCCGCCATGTCGAGGTGATGCCGCTAGCCGAATCGGCCGCCGCTACTCACCTCGACCCGCAGGCACTGAACGGCACCAACGACCTGCGCCTGGGCGTGTTCGCCAACTGCGAGCACGGGCAAGTGCTGTTGGCAGCGGTGTTCGACAACCTCGGCAAGGGTGCTTCGGGGGCGGCAGTGCAGAACCTCGACCTCATGCTGGCCGGGGTGGCGGCGGAGGTTCACCGGGCCGCCTGAAGCCTACCCAGCGTCGAAATAAGAAGCGGGCCGGCAGCTTCCCGGCTTCCGGCCCGCCTGGTGCGATCGGGTCAATCACGCGTGATTCGGCGCGTCTGTGAATCCGCATGCCACGCATGGCGTGGATGCGTTCGTGATATTTCCGCATGCGCTCGTACTGACGCAGGAGCAATTGTTGCCGTTCGGTCAACATACTGAGGGCCTTCGCGATGCTACTGGCGTTCGCCCCCGCTGCCTACAATCGGTTGCAACGATGGTTGCACAAGACGTGCGACGGTCGAGGCCTGGCTGCGGTCACCGACATCGTGATTACGCATATGCACATGGATCACGTCGGGGGCCTGAACGTGGATGGCGTCAAGGCCAAACTGCGCCCGGACGAGCCTGGGTCGGCCATTCTCGGTCGATCATCGCTTCCTTCCCGAGTGACCATGGGTGCTCTGACACCGGTGGTCACTGACACGGCAGTAACTTCGTGCCACGCGCCTAGGGTTTCGCTGTTCCTCTTCGGATAAGCATGTCAAAGAGAAACTGAGCGGCCGGCGCCAACGGGCGTCCTCGTCGCGAGATCAATCCCAACGTTCGAGTTATCACTGGGTCAGTCAGCGGGATCGCAAGCAGACCACTGCTGGACTTCGGCGGCAAAGCCATTCGAGGCACAACACCGATTCCCAGGTCGGCCTGGACCAGGCTTACCAAGGCGGGAACATGATTTACCTCGCAGTACCATCGCGGTCTTACCGGCAGCCGCGCAAGGGCCTGGTCGATCAGGAAGCGGTTGCCGCTGCCTTGCGCGAGCGTAATGTAGTCAAAGCCTTCAAGGTCTTTCCATTTGACGCTTCTTCGCGTCGCCAGCGGATGCCCCTTGCGACAGGCGACAACGAACGCCTCTTCAATCAAGGGGCAGAAATCGATGTCAGGCTCCTGCGTCCCGATATAGGTCAGGCCGAAATCCGCATCGCCGCGCGTGACCGCGAGAAGGACATCCCCGGAAGACTCGTCAATGATGCGGATCCGTATCCCCGGATAGCGCTCGTGATACGGCCCCACGACAGAGGGCAGGAAATGCCCGACCGCAGACGGTACGCATGCAAGCGTCACCTCGCCCGACAGCCGATCGGCAACGGTCTGGATGCCGAGCATGGCCTCTTCCAGCTCGTTGATGACGTTTCGCGCCTTGTGCACAAACATGCGGCCCAGGGTAGTCAATTCGACTTTCCGGGTGGTCCGCGTGAACAGCGCGACGCCAAGCGCTTCTTCCAGTTTATCGACGCGACGCGACAGTGCCGACTGCGACAGGAACATCGCATCGGATGCCGCCTTGAAGCTGCCCAGATCGGCTACGGCCAGGAACGCTCGCAAGTCCGCCAAATCGAAATTCATGTGTCTTACGCAAGAATACTTGTGATCTTTGCACTTTACACTGGAATCCGGTCAGCGTGATCATTCGCCCTATGGATGGAACGAAACACTGTCCTGACCAAGCAGGAGACACAATGCCCAACAAAGTACAAGAGCCGTTACGGCGCATGTCGCGCCGTAACGCCCTAGCCGCCCTCGCGATCCCGCTAGCCACTGCACTGATTCCCGCACAGGCGCAGACCTGGACACCCGCCAGGCCGATCCGGCTGATTGTCCCGTATGGGCCCGGCGGAAGCTCGGACGCCATTGCCCGCGTCATCGCGGCAGAGATGTCGAAGAATCTGGGCCAACAGATCGTGGTGGACAACAAGGGCGGCGGCCAGGGTGTCATCGCCATGCAGGAGACCGCACGCGCAGCGCCTGACGGATACACACTGGTTCTCGGCCACGTTGGCACGCTTGCCGTCAATCCCGCCATGATGCGCAAGCTTCCCTACGATCCTCTGAAGGACTTCACGCCGGTGACTTTGCTGGCGAAAGTGCCGATGGTGTTCGCGGTGGGGCCTACCGTCCATAGCGATTCCATCAAGGCATTCATCGCCCAGGCCAAGACGAAGCCTGGTGCCATGACCTATGGATCGGCGGGCAACGGAAGCGCTGGCAACGTTGCCTTCGAGATGCTCAAGCAGACTGCGCATATCGATCTTGTGCACGTGCCATACAAGGGCACCGGCGCCCAGATTTCCGACTTGCTCGCCGGAAACATCGACGCCGCATCGGCGGGCCTGGCGGGGATCCTGCAACACGCCAAGGCGGGCAAGCTGCGCATCCTCGCCGTTGGATCGTCACAGCGCCTCGCGCCGATTCCCAACGTTCCCACCATTGCCGAGGAAGGCTACCCGGGATTTGAAAGCTCGCAATGGTTTGGGCTGATGGCGCCAGCGCGCACGCCAACGCCGGTGGTCAGCCGCCTGCATGCCGAGGCAGTCAAGGCCCTGGCCACCCCGCTGGTGCGACAACGACTTGCCGAGGACGCAAGCACGCCTGTCGGCGCGGGCAGCGCCGAATTTGCGTCATTCATTCGTGCCGAGCAACAACGCTGGGGCACCGTCATCCGCAGCGCGGGAATCCAGGCAAACTAAGTCTTCCGAGAATATCCAGCATGCAACAAGATCGAATCACTGTATCCGAAGCCGAACTCCGCCAGCTCGGAGTGCGCGCGTTCCAGGGCCTGGGCCTGACCGAAGGGGACGCCATCGATGTCATTGACATCCTGGTACTTGCAGACCTCTTCGGGCTCAGCACCCATGGACTGTCTCGCATTGAATCCTATGGCGAACGGCTCCAGTCCGGCGGTATCTCGGCACGCCCCACCATTACAGTCGAGCGCGCCGCGCCAGCGCTGGTGAAGGTCGATGGTGGCAACGCAGTCGGCCCGCTCGCTGGCATGAAGGCGCTGCGCGCCGCCATGGAAGTCGCCGAAGAATTCGGCATCGGCATGGCCTTCGTCCGGGGCAGCAATCATTTCGGGCCAGTTTCACCGTACAGCTACATTGCGGCGGAAGCAGGATTCGCCAGCATGATTGGCAGCAACGCCACGACGACCATCGCGCCATGGGGTGGAAGCGACGCACGCCTGGGCAACAGCCCGCTGGGTTTCGGCGTACCGGGGCATGACGGCCGCCACTTCCTGCTGGACATGGCCATGAGCGTGGCCGCACGCGCCAAGATTCGCAATGCGCTCAAGGCAGGACAATCCATCCCGGATTCATGGGCTACCGACGCGCAAGGACGACGGACCACCGATCCCAAGGCTGCCCTCGATGGCTTCCTGCTTCCGATTGGCGGGCACAAGGGCTATGGACTGGCACTGATGGTCGATCTTTTCGCAGGACTGCTGTCGGATGCGGCGTACCTGACTCACGTCAAGTCGTGGGTCGATGCACCCGACCAGCCCCAGAACCTGGGCCATTTCTTTATCCTGGTTGATACCCGGCGACTGGGATCGGCCCAATGGCTGGCTGCCCGCATGCAAGACTTTGCGGCGATCCTCCACGGTAGCGCACCCGCGGAGCCTGGCAAGCCTGTCATTGTTCCCGGAGAGATCGAACTCGACAAGCTGGCGCGTCAGCGCGAAAAGGGCATTGCCATGGATCCAGCGGTGAAGGCGCTACTGGATCGACATGCCAACGCAAAGACGAACTGAAATGGCACACGCCGGAAGCATCATGACAAGTCAATATGCAAGGCTCGCAGCGGAGCTTGCGCCGACGGGAATCCTTCGCGCATCCATCAACGTAGGCAACCCTATCCTGGCAAACCTCGATGCCGGCGGCAATCCATTCGGCGTTTCAGTGGACCTCGCCCGTGAGCTTGCCAGTTGCCTGGGTGTTCCGCTTGAGCTTGTCGTATTTGACTCAGCGGGGAAGTCGGTCGAGGCCGTCACGGCCGAACAGGCGGACTTCGGATTCTTTGCCGTCGACCCGGTCCGGGGGGCCGGCATCGCATTCTCCGAACCCTACGTGCTGATCGAAGGCGCGTATTTGGTGAAGGAGGAATCCACCGTCAAGGCCAACGAAGAGGTCGATCTTGCCGGACGCCGTGTCGTGGTAGGAAAAGGGAGCGCCTACGATCTTTATCTCACTCGTACGCTGCAACATGCACACATCGTGCGCGCGCCGACGTCCCCGGCCGTTGTGCAAACATTCCTGGAGCAAAGCGCGGACGTGGCTGCAGGGGTGCGACAGCAATTGGAAGCAGATGCCAAGCGCACTGCGGGCCTGAGGTTGTTGCCGGGCCGGTTTATGGTCATACAGCAAGCCATGGGCCTCCCCATAGCCCGCAGCGCTGAAGCCGTGGAATGGCTACGGCGGTTCGTCGAGCAGATGAAGGCCTCCTGCTTCGTTTCGGACGCTCTCAGGCGTCACGGAATCGAGGGCGCGTCCGTCGCGCCCGCAAAATCATAGCCTGCACGCAACGCCGGGCTGGCAATGCCGGCGACGCAGGTGCTGATCTATGACAACGCCAGGCGGGGAACGCCATTGATGCTCGCCGCACCCAGCGTTGCGCTGGACTTGCCCCTGCGCGTGCTGGTGCGCGATGACTGCCAGGGCAGCACCTGGATGAGCTGCCACACCGCCGCGGAACTGGAAAGCGCCCTCCCATTGCCGGCCGGCAGCGCCGCGCCGCCGGCTGTGGCGCAGCGGCTGATTCTTGACACGGGTGGGCGCGCAAGGCGCCCCACGGTGATTTATCCGGCCAGGCCCTTGTTCGGGTTGATCAGGTACTTCTCCCCCGTCGCGCGCTTGTTGTAGACGGCGATCACGTCCAGGTCCAGCACCTCGGCCAGCGAGATCTCTTTCGAGTAGTGGCTGGCAAAGGTGGTCTTCAGCTCCGCCATCACGCGTTGCTTCAGCGCGTTGGCCCGCTCGCGCCCGATCTTCTGCAGAAACGGGAACAGCAGCCAGCCGCCCATGCCCCACGCCATGCCGAAGTTGCGGTTGAACTCGGTCGGGCTTGTGTCCAGGCCGCCGTAGAGATAGACCTGCTTGTGGGTGGTCGAGCCATAGCGGCTGTATTCGCGGGCCGTCTTGTTCAAGGCCGCTTCCATGCAGGTGAGGATCTGGCCGCCGAGCTTGCCGCCGCCCGTGGCGTCGAACGCGATCGTTGCGCCAGTGGCGACGAGTGCTTCGGTGAGGTCCTGCATGAACGTGGGCGACGCGGCGTTGCAGACGTGGACCGCGCCTTGTGCCTTGAGCAGGTCCGCCTGCTCTTGCTTGCGCACGATGTTCACCAACTTGATGCCATCCTTGAGACAGATCTGATTGAGCATCTGGCCCAGGTTGGAGGCCGCGGCGGTGTGCACCAGGGCGCTATGTCCTTCGAGGCGCATGGTCTCGACCATGCCCAGTGCGGTGAGTGGGTTGACGAATGACGACGCGCCGTCAGCAGGCGTGGCGCCTTCGGGCAGGACCAGGCACTGGTCCGCGGAAATGCAGCGGTACTGCGAGTACATCGCGCCGCCGATGGCAGCCACGGTCTTGCCCATCAAGGCTTGCGCCGCAGGGGACGAGCCTGCATCGACGACCACGCCCGCGCCCTCATTGCCAACCGGCATGGACGCATCCAGGCGGCCCGCCATGCTGCGCATCGCGCCTTCCGGAACGCGCGCGGTGACGATGGGGCGCTCTGCCGTGCCGCTGGCCTTGGCCGTGCTCATGTCGGCCGCACCGAACAGCAGGCCGAGATCGGACGGGTTGAGGGGGGAGGCTTCAATGCGGATGAGCACTTCATCCGGACCAGGGTGCGGCGTGTCGATGCTGTCTAGCGACAGCTCGAGTTCACCGCTGCTCTTGATTTGCGAACGAAGTTGAAGTGCGGTGTGCATTCGATGTCTCCTTGGTCTGTCGGTTTGCGGTGAGCGCGGCAGCAGCAGGGGGCTGTTTTCGCCAGCAGTCAGCAATGTAGCAAGTTCCTGCGAATGCCGTACTGGGCCGGAAATTCAGGTCATGCGTCGGCCGACAGGCCATCATGCATCGCACTGATAACGGTGGATATGCCAATCACCTGGCGGTCAGCCCTGTTGCGCTTTACGTTCCAGTCGCCGGCTCGACTCGGACTGAAGGAAACGATTGACCCGCCTGTGCGGGACCGGCCGGCCCACGAGCGCGGCCAGCCCCTGCATGCTGCACGGCGGCAACATCATTCGGCCTTGTAGCCCGATGCCTTGATGGGCCGCTCCCAGCGCCTGAGGTCGGCGACCTGGGTCTCGCCAAGTTGCTGCGGGCCGGCGTAGTTCGCATTCAGGCCGATCTCGCGGATGCGCGCCTGGAGATCGGGCGCCTTGAGCACTTCGGCGATCGCGTCGGACAGGCGCTTGACCTTGTCGGCCGGCAGGCCTGCCGGGGCGAACAGGCCGACGAAGGCCTCAGCTGTGGCGTCGATTCCGGACTCCTTGAGCGTGGCCACGTCGGGCAGCGCCGGCGATCGCGCGTTACCCGTGACCGCGAGGATGCGCAGGCGGCCCGCGCGGTGATGCTCGATGGTCTCCGATATCGTGTCCACCATGATGGGAATCTGTCCGCCCAGCAGATCGGACACTGCCGGCGCGCCGCCCTTGTAGGCAACGTGCGTGAGCGGCACGCCTGAGGCCTGCGACAGCAGCACGCCCGCAAAGTGCGGCACGGTGCCTGCGCCCGAAGTGCCGTAGTTGGCGCGGGCCGGGTTGGCCTTGAGCCAGTTCAGCACCGCGCGGATGTCGCCGGCCGGCGCCGCCGGACCCGCCGTCACCGCGAAGTCGAAGGTCACCACGCGCGCGATGGGCGTGAAGTCCTTCACCGGGTCGTAGTTGAGGTGGTATAGCCATGGCGAGATCACCAACGCGCCGCTGGGTGAAATGACCAGCGTGTTGCCGTCGGCCGGCGCGCGCTTTGCTTCCCCAAGCACCAGGCGACCGCCGGCTCCGGGCTTGTTCTCGACGATCACCTGCTGGCCGAGCGGCAGGCGCAGGCGCTCGGCCAGCAGCCGCGCCACGACATCGACCGAGCCGCCGGGCGCGAAGCCGACCAGCAGCTTGAGGGGGGGCTTGTCCTGGGCAAGGGCGCCCATGGGCAGCGCGGCGGCCAGCGCCATGGTTGCAGCCACCCGATTGAAAACGCGTCGCTTCAACATGCTGAGAGTCTCCTTGGTCAGCCGAAGTCGATCAGAAACCGAATACTCGCATGGCATTGCCCGAACGCACGGCGTCGCGCTGCGCGGCGGGCAGCCGCTCGGTATTGGCGAAGGACCCGCGCGTGTCGTGAACCTGGTGCGGCCAGTCGGTGCCGAACATCACCCGGTCGGCGCCGACGACCGAGATCAGGAACTCCAGCGAAGCCGGACTGTACGAGATGCAGTCGTAGTGGATGTGGCGCAGGTAGTCGATGGGCGTGCGCTGCATCTTGCGCCGCTGGGGGATCTCGACCTCGTGGCCCTTCCCGAAACGGCCGGCCAGGTAGGGCAACGCACCGCCCGCATGCGAGGCGATGATCTTGAGGTTGGGGTATTGGTCGAAGAAGCCCTCGAAGATCATGCGCGTGATGGCGAGCGTGGTGTCGAACATGAAGCCCACCGACCAGCTCAGGTCGAACTTGGTCATGTCCATCAGGTCGGCGCCCGGCGGGTCGGTGGGGTGCACCAGCACCGGCAGCGCGCGGCGGTCGATTTCGGCCCAGATGGGTGCGAAGGCCGGGTCGGTCAGGCTGCGGCCGGCGATGTTGGCCAGCACCATGACGCCGCTCGCACCGTTGTCGCAGGTGCGCTTGAGCTCGTCGAGCGCGCGCTGCGGGTATTCCCACGGCAGCGACGTGAACCAACGCAGCCGGCTCGGGTGATCGGCCTGCGCCTGCGCCAGCGAATCGTTGGATTCGCGCGCCGCTTCGCAGCTGGTTTCCTCGTCGCCCCAGAACACATTGGGGCAAGTCAGCGACATGACTGAGATATCGATGCCGGCCGCGTCCATGTGCTGGATGCGCAGATCGTAGTCGAAGTGTCCTTTCTGTGGGATGACCACGGGCGTGTCGCCACGGAATACCTCGTGCTGGCCGTCGGGGCGCTGCTGGATGTTGTAGAGGCCGCCCTTGCGCTTGAGCAGCTCCAGCCAGGGCTTTGTGAAGATGTGGGTGTGGACATCGATGACAGGCATCTAGGGGGCTCCTGTGGTGTGTGAGTGACGGATGTCTAGACACTACTGTAGTGATCTGGCATAAACGTATTGGCAGATATCTTGATACCAGGATAAGTAAATACTTATGCCCGACCGACTCACCGCCCTGGCCCTTGAAACGCTGGGCCGCATGCGCTCACGCCTGAAGGCGCGCCAGCTCAACCTGCTGGTCGCGCTGAGCGAGTACGGCTCGCTTTCCCGCGTGGCGCAGGAATGGGGGGTGACCCAGCCCTACTTGACGCAGATGCTGGCCGAGGTCGAATCCATGATGGGCACTGCTCTGTTCACGCGGCAACGCGGTGGCGTCACGCCCACGCCGGTGGGGTGCATCGCGATCTCGCGCGCATCGCGCCTGCTGGTCGACCTGCAGGACTGGGCCAACGACATGGCCGCAGCCCGCCTGGGCTTCACCGAGCGGCTCAGCATCGGCGTGATCCACTACCTGTCCGGCCAGTTGCTGTGCGACACGCTCTCGCACACGCGCGAGCAGGTCGGGCCGTTCGTGTTCTCGGTGGAGGAAGCCAGTAGCGACCGCCTGCTGGCGCTGCTTCGCGAGCACAGGCTCGAAGGCGTGGTGGCACGCGCGCGCGGCGCGGCACAGGTGCGTGACCTGCGCTGCGACATCCTGTTCCGCCAGCGCCCTGCGCTGGTGTGCCACCTCAAGACTGCCAGGCATCTGGGCAAGCGCGCGCTGGACTGGCACGAGCTCGCCACCATGGACTGGGTCCTGCCGCCCGCGGGAACGGCGCTGGGTGCCTCGGTGCTGGACCTCTTCCTGCACGTGGGCGAAGAGCCACCGGTGCCGGCCATCGAAACCCATTCGCTCAAGATCGTCGGCCGCATGATCGAGCGCAACCCGTCGATGGTGGCCATCGTGCCTGCCGACGTGGCGCACGATCTGTCCACCCGCGCGCACGTGGCCAGCGTGCCCTGCGACCTGGAGTGGCCGCTGCCGCCGGTGGCGCTTTACCGGCGCCAGGGTGCGGGTGACTCACCTACCATGGCGACTTTTGTGCGCACGCTGAAGACTCTGTGCAAGGAACGGTTCTGATGACCGCCAGTCACCTCTTCCCGACCTCCCCAATGTCCGCATCTCCCGAACCAACACCGTCCCGACAACTCTCCGACCAGCAACTGGTGCAGGAAATCTGTTCGGCTCCCAATGCGCTGGAAGCCCACCGCCGGTTCGAGAAGAACGCGGCCGCCTTGGAGGAATGGCAGATCATCTTTGCGGAGGAGAGCAACGCCGGATCCATCAAGCTGCTGGATCGGACACTAGGCCCCGCCGGCGTTGCGACGTCTGTATTCCGCGGGAAATCGCTATGGCTGATGGACGCGCCATTTGTCTCGCAATCCGGGCCAATGGGCTTTCACGGCGGCTCGGCCATGTTCGTAGACTCCAATGCGGCCACCTATATTCGCAAGATCGCCTACCAGGACAACCCGTCTCCGGAAGCGTTGAACCGGGCTGATCTGATCAACCAGATCGGACCAAGGCTGCAACAGCTCAACCCCTATCTGTATCTGTGGGAGGCGCTCCGGTCCTGGAACGATGAGACGGTCGCCAGATGCAAAGAGTCAGTAGCCGCGATCCATGCGCTGTCGTCCTCCGGCAGCAAGCTGACTGCGGAATGGGGTCGGCGCTTCCGCGCGGAGTTCCGTGAGAGTGCAGAGAATTTTGCCACCGGCCTGATGGCGGAATTCGAACGGAACCTGAAGGCTGGGCTTTTCGCCGGCCTGGAGGACCAGCTCGATCTGATGGAGGCGATCCTGGTTCGGAGCCAGATCATCGAGCTGAGTTCCAACAAGGCCAAGGAGCACAAGCTGGCGCAGTTGGTCGAGTACATGCACGAAGAACTGTCCACAATCATGCTACGGGAGCTGATCGTCTGCGGTGACATCCTGCTGCGCAGCAACCGATCAAGGATCTCCAGGAAGCTCAATTCCATCCAGAACCATGCCGATCCCCTCGCGCTGATCAGAAACTGCGCTTGGGACATGTACATTCCTCGCGCCCTGGATGCCTTGACCTCCGTCACTCCTGACCAGGCTCCTCACGTGGACTTTTATGTGGCGGAGGTGCTCAGCTTCGACGGCGACGTATCAGACATCATCAACACCACGAAGTTGAGGGCGATCGCCGTGCATCGGCCTTCGAAGAAGAACTTCCCGTTCTTCGATAGCGATGTGGCCGAGTGGTTGGGCAACCGCCTCGGGCCGAAACGCATGGACGCGCTGTCGGACTACTTCCTGCCGGAAGCCTTCATGGATCGAGCCAGGCGCCGGCCCTCAACGTCGGTCCGGTCCATTCTGGAAGCAGACCGCGAGGAGCTGATGCAGTTGATCCGGCAAAAGAAGGGTTGAACTCGAAACCGGGCCGCCCAGACTGTTGGCAATTTGCTGCATGGCCCGGCCCCCTCGACTGCCGAAGCCGCCCCCTGCAGTAGTCGAGAGGCTGCTCAGGGTCGGAAGCGGCAGTTTGCTGGAACGCCACCAAACCGCTAAAACGACCACAAGCTGTATATACTCGCTCCACACATAGCGCACGACCTGCCGCCAAGGCAGTAGCGAAAGGTGACGGTACAAAAAGATGAAAAATACCGTATATCTCGCCTTGCCCGCGATGTTGGGAGCGGGTTGACCCGCGCCAACCATGGGCCAGACTCCTCCACGCACCCAGTTGCTGGCAACAACGGCCGGCGGCACCATGCCAGCGATCCCTACCACGCCGCGCTATGGCAGCGCGACTTCTCACTGGGACGGCTTTGTACTGGAGCGCCACCTGCTGCCCGCCGGCGCCCTGGACACCACGGTCATGCCCGTGCACTGCCTGGCCGTCCCGATCGGCCGGCATCCCGTCGCGATCCGCTGGCACGTCAACGGGCGGCGCCTGGACGGGGCGATGGCGCCAAACCAGGTCTATTTTCGCGCCGCAGGCGATGCGCTTTCCAGCGCCTGGTCAGCCCCGCTGGATGCCATCTATTTTTCCGTGCGGCCCGATGCCGTTGTCCTGGCGCATGAACAGACGCACGAACGCAGCGCGCCCGAGCTGCGCTCGGACTTCGCCGGCGGCGCCGACAATGGCCTGGTGCAACTGGTGCTGGCGCTGGACGCCCATGTCCGGGGCGGCAGCGTGGGCGGCAGCCTGCTCGACCAATCCTTGCTGCTGGCCATCAGCCTGCGCGTGGGCCTCCTCTATGGCGGCGGGAGGCAGGACGCAAGCGCTCTGGCAGGGCAACGGGGCCTTTTGTCCAGGCACACGCTGGCGCGGCTGGACGATTTCATCCTCGCCCACCTGTCTCAGCCGCTCACCATCGACGCGATCGCCGCAGCGGTTCATATCAGCCCCTTCCACCTGTGCCGGATGTTCCGCAAGACGCGCCAGGTCAGCCTTTGGCAATACGTGCTGAGTTGCCGCGTCGAGTATGCGCGCAAACTGATACGGCGCCACCCCGATATGTCCCTGTCCGATGTGGCGGCCGCAAGCGGGTTCGATTCCTACACACAATTCTTCGCTGCCTTCCGCAAGTTCAGCGGGGCATCGCCAAGCGATTTCCGCCGCAATGCGCATGTGCAGGCCAGGCAAGCCTGACCTGACAGCCGACGCACAAGCCTGCTCCCCAGAATTATTCGCAAGAAACCGCAAGTACGGGCGTGGCGGATCTCGTATTGTCCTTGCATCCCCCCGAATGGGGGACAAGTCATACAGAGCAAGGCGGGCAATCAGGCCGCGCGGGGTAACCCCCCCGGCAGGTGCGCGGCGCAGGCGCCCAGGGGGGAGCGCGATGGAAGAAGAAGTGATGCATCAGACCATACGAGGTCTGTACGAGGGCATCCTTGACGAAGCCGCCTGGCAGTCCAGCCTGGCCCTGCTGCGCGATGCCAGTGAAAGCATGCACGCCGCGCTGGTGGAGTTCGACGCGCTCAGCCAGCGGTTGCGGGTCAGCGAGATCCATGCCCTGAACCAGGAACTGGTCGACGCCTACAACGACCACTACCAGGCCGAGGACCCGTCGCGGACATACACGCGCCAGATGGCGGTGGGTGACTGGTATATCGATTCGCGCGACCTGGGCCTGGCAAATATGAGCCGGCTGCCCTTTTATAGCGAGTTCATGCACGGGTTCAATCTGAGTTCCGTCATGGGCTGCCTGGTCGAGCGCAAGCCGCACCGCGAAATCTATTTGTCGCTGCAAAAGCCGCTCGGACAACAACCGTTCCACGCTGACGACGCGCGCCGGCTAGGCTGGGCCATCCCGCACCTGCGTCAGGCACTGAGCCTGCGCGAGCGCACGCTGGACGTCACCATGCTCGGTGAACTGTCTGCGCAAGTGCTGGAACGACTCCCCTTTGGCCTGATCGTCGTCGCGCCCGACGGCAAGGTGCTGCTCAGCAATGCCCGTGGCGAACACTGGGTGAGGCGGCTGTTGCCGGGCAAGCAGGGTGAGCCCGGAGCCCGGGCGTGCCATGACGACTGGTGCCTGAGCCGGCCGTTCCGGGAGATGCTGGCTGCGGCCTGCAGCCCTGAAGCGGCCATGCCGGCCCAGGCCGCGCATGCCCGTGACGATAGCGGGCACAGCGCAAGCGTCATCGTGCTGCCGCTGCCGCCGGCCCATCGCCTGGCCAGCCGATGGCAGCGCCCCGCCGCCCTGGTTGCAGTCCGCGAGGTCGGCGCTGCTCCGCCCCAGCCCCTGCTGGCGGGCGTGCTACGCGAACTGTATGGCCTCACCGCATCCGAGGTTCGACTGGCGACCGTGCTCACCGCGGGCATCGGGCTGCCCGAAGCCTGCGCGCGGCTCGGCATCCGCCACGAGACTGCCCGCAGCCAGCTCAAGGCGATCTTCAACAAGACCGAGACCGGCAGCCAGGCCAGCCTCGCTCACCTGCTGAGCGAACTTGGTGCGTGCATGGGCCCTGGCTGATGACGGTCCGTTGCCGCTTTCGAGGGCCACGGACATTTCGAATACCAGGGAGCAATATTCACGTCTACACCGGGCCAGCGCATCCGACCCGCCTGCTATCTCCGATCCCCGTGCCGTCTCACCGGGCCGCCGCCCGTAGTGCCGCCATGAACTGCAGCATGGCCTCCGACGGCAGCTCATTCTTGCGGGTGACAATGCCGTAGCTCGACATGGCGCGCCGGATCGGCACCGGCACGTGCGCCAGCATGCCTTCCGCGACGAAGCGCTCGACCACGGCGCGCGGCTGCAGCGAAAGCATATCCGTCGCCTGCAGCAGTTCCAGGGTGGAAAAGATTGACGGTGTTTCCACCATGCCGACCAGGCCCTGGATGCCTGCCGCCGCAATGGTTTCATCGAACAGTTGCCGGATGGCGGTGAGCTGCGGGTAAAGGATCCACGGCCATGCGCCGATGTCGGCAATTTCCAGCGTGGGCCTGTCCAGCAGGGGATGTCCCGGCCGGCAGACGACCCATACCGGCTCTGGCGACAGTGCCTCGAAATCGAAGATCGCCTGGTGCCGTGGCTCGGTCAGACGCCCGACCATGATATCCAGCTTCCGGTCCTCCAGCCAGACGGCGAGCTGGTCACTGCTCTGCTCGATCAGCTTGACGACCAGCCGCGGGCGCTGCTGCAGGATCTCGCGGATCGCCGTGGTCACCACCTGCGCGGCCGACGCCGAAATCGCGCCAACGGTGAGGTGGCCGTGCCCGCCGGCCCGTAGCGCTTCCAGCTCGCTCACAAACTTGCCGAGCTCGGCCAGCGCCGTCGACGCGTAGCGCAGCGCGAACTCGCCCAATTCGGTCGGGCGCATATCCCTTGGCAAGCGATCGAACAGCCTGGCCTGCAGGGTGTCTTCAATATCGCTCAGTATCTTCGTGGCAGCCGGCTGGGTGATATGCAATTGCTCGGCCGCGATGCGCAGGTTGCGGCTGCGTCCCAGCACATCCAACAGCTGCAGGTGCCGGAAGCGCAGCTTGGCGAGCACGGCGGAAGGGGCGGAAGCAGTCTGTCTGGCCATGAAGGGGGTAAACCCGGCTGAATCAATAACTAAACGGAATCGATTCTACCCAATAATCGATTGGATGTTTATGGGACTGCCACGTAGAGTTCCACCCGACGCCGCGGTGGTCGCGGCGCTCATGACAACAACATCAGGTGGAGACAATCGATGGCATTGCCGCTCACGCTCAGCGCAACGCAAACGCTTCCTGCCGACGGGCTGGCGGGGACGCTGGTCGGCCGCGCATGGATCCCGGCCAGTGACGGCGCTCCGGCCGGCCCGGCTGTCGTGGTCCTGCGGCCGGCTGGGGTATTCGACATATCGGATGTCGCTCCGACCATGAGCACCCTGCTCGAACAGGGCGATCCGGTGACGGTCGTGCACAATACGCCCGGCCGCTGGATCGGCAAGCTCGACGACCTGCTGGCCAACACGGCCGATCCGCGCGGCAGCGACAGCGTGGCCCGCCTGCTGGCGCCATGCGACCTGCAGGTGATCAAGGCGGCAGGCGTGACCTTTGCCGGCAGCCTGGTCGAGCGTGTCATCGAAGAGCAGACCAAGGGCGACCCGCAAGGCGCCGCCGAGGTCCGCAACCGGATCCAGGCGTTGGTGGGCGAGCGCCTGTCCCGGATCCGGCCGGGTTCCCGCGAGGCGGGCGAACTCAAGGCCTTGCTGATCGAGCATGGCATGTGGTCGCAATACCTTGAGGTGGGCATCGGCCCGGACGCCGAGATCTTCACCAAGGCACCGCTGCTTTCGGCGCTTGGCACCGGTACGGAAATCGGCCTGCATCCCGGCTCGGCATGGAACAATCCGGAACCCGAGATCGTGCTGGCCATCAACAGCCGCGGTGATGTGCTCGGCGCCACGCTGGGCAATGACGTCAACCTGCGCGACTTCGAGGGCCGCAGTGCGCTGCTGCTGGGCAAGGCCAAGGACAATAACGGATCCTGCGCGATCGGCCCGTTCCTGCGCCTGTTCGACCAGAGCCTCTCGCTCGACGACGTGCGGCGGGCGACGGTGGATCTGCGCGTCGATGGCCTGGATGGCTTCGTGTTGTCCGGCACCAGCTCGATGGACCAGATCACGCGCGACCCGCTGGAGCTGGCCGAGCAGGTAATGGGGGCGACCCACCAGTATCCCGATGGCGCCATGCTGTTCCTCGGTACGCTGTTCGCGCCGGTGGAAGACCGCGACACCGCGGGCGGCGGCTTCACCCACAAGGATGGCGATCTTGTCACCATCTCCAGCCGCCAGCTCGGCAGCCTGGTCAACCGCGTGGGCCGCAGCGACCGTATCGCTCCGTGGACGTTCGGCGTACGCGCCCTGATGGCCAACCTGGCCGCACGTGGCCACACCACTTTCTGAACGGCGATTTCTGAACGGGCGCCACGGACCCCGCCCTGAACACCGCAGCTACCCTCGCGCAAGCAAAAGACGGGGATGCCGCAATCCATGACATGAGGCCCGCGCCACGCGGCTTTGTACCGGAGACAACCCATGCAGACTCAAGCTGCCAACCGAGATCCGCTCGCAAGCGCGGTAAGCAAGGCCCGCCTGCGCCTCGCACCTTTCCTTGCACTGATGTTCGCGCTGTCGATGCTCGACCGCTCCAACGTCGGCTTCGTCAAGCAAGCCCTGATGGTCGATTCCAATATCGGCAACGCGGCCTATGCGCTTGGCGCCGGCATCTTCTTCATCGGCTATGCCGTCTTCGAAATCCCCAGCAACCTGATCCTGCACCGGGTCGGCGCCAGGGTCTGGCTCAGCCGCATCATGGTCACCTGGGGGCTGGCGTCGGCCGCCATGATGTTCGCGCATGACGAGACCTCGTTCTACGTGCTGCGCTTTATCCTTGGCGTCGCCGAGGCGGGCTTCTCGCCGGGCGTGATCCTGTACTCGACCTACTGGTTCCCTGCCAGCCAGCGCGGCAAGGCGCTCGGCGTCTACTACTTCGGCTTGCCGGTGGCACTGGTGCTGGGCGGGCCGGTCTCGGGGCTGCTGCTCGATGTGATGGGTGGCCAGCTGGGCCTGCGCAACTGGCAATGGATGTTCATCATCGAAGGCCTGGCGGCGTCCGTGGTGGGCGTGATCGCCTTCTTCTACCTGGTCAGCAAGCCGCGCGATGCCAAGTGGCTGAACGCCGACGAGAAGACTGCGCTCGAAGCCGCTATCGCCGCGGAAGACAACCAGAAGACCGCGCATGGCCCGGCAACCGCACTGAGCGCGCTGGGCAACTGGCAAGTGCTGCGTTTCGTCGCCATCTACTTCGCCATCCAGGTCAGCGTCTACGGCGTCATCTTCTACCTGCCGACGCGTATTTCCGAGCTGACCGGCACAGCGATCGGTGCCAAGGTCGGCCTGCTCACCGCGATTCCGTGGCTGTGCGCGCTGGTTTCCCTGCGCCTGATCACCGGCATCGCGGATGCCAGGGGCAAGCAACGGGAATTCGCCATGGCCATGCTCGCCATGGCGGCCACCGGCATCGCACTGTCGACGCTGGGGCACGAACTGGTGCCCGTGCTGATGGCGTTCTGCCTGGCTACCGTCGGCTTTGTCGTGGTCCAGCCGCTGTTCTGGACGCTGCCCACCGCGTACCTGAGTGGCACCGCCGCGGCCAGCGGCATCGCCCTGATCGGTGCGCTGGGCAATCTCGGTGGCTTTATCGCGCCGACGCTGAAGACCGCGGTTGAATCCGCATTCCATAGCCAGCAAGCGGGCATGCTGGCCCTGGCCATCGCGGGCGTGGTCGGTGTGCTGCTGCTGATGAGCATCGGCGCACGGGCCCGCCGCACCGCGACATTGCGGCTTGGCTCCTCCGAGGCGGCCTGACTGTGTCCCGTATTCCCTGCACCAAAACACCCTGACATGACCATCCTCGGACTTCACTACATCGGCGGCGAACGCCGTGCTGCCGGCACCCCGCTGTTCAGCATCGACGCCGTGACCGGCGAGCGGCACCCGGTCAGCTTCCAGGAAGCCACCGAAGCCGAAGTTACAGCAGCCGCGCTGGCCGCGCACCAGGCCTTCCCCGCATTGCGCGCCACCAGCCCGGCCGAACGCGCCGCGCTGCTGGAGACCATTGCCGATGAAATCGATGCGCTGGACCAGGCGTTCATCGCGGCGGCCAGCCGCGAGACCGCCCTGCCGCCGGCGCGGCTGGAAGGCGAGCGCAAGCGCACCAGCAATCAGCTGCGCATGTTCGCGGCCACGGTACGGCGCGGCGACTTCCTCGATGTCCGCATCGACCGCGCGCAGCCTGCGCGCCAGCCGCTGCCGCGACCCGACCTGCGGCAGTACCGCGTCGGCGTGGGTCCGGTGGCGGTCTTCGGCGCAGGCAATTTCCCGCTCGCATTCTCGGTGGCCGGCGGCGACACGGCTTCGGCGCTGGCAGCAGGCTGCCCGGTGGTGGTGAAGGCGCATCCGGGCCACATGGTCACGTCTGAATACGTTGCCAATGCGATCGAACGCGCGATCGCGCGCTGCGGTGCGCAGGCGGGCGTCTTCAACATGGTGTTCGGCACCGCAGCCGCCGGGGCGGCACTGGTACGGACGCCGCACATCAAGGCAGTAGGCTTTACCGGATCACTGGCTGCGGGCCGGGCTTTGTTCGATCTGGCGCACTCGAGGCCGGATCCGATTCCGGTGTTTGCGGAGATGTCGAGCGTGAACCCGGTGATCCTGATGCCCTCGGCACTGTCCGCGCGCGGCGCGCAGATTGCGCGCGAACTGGCGGCCTCGGTCACCTTCGGCTGCGGCCAGCTCTGCACCAACCCGGGGGTGGTGCTTGGCATCCGCTCACCGGCATTCGATGCGTTCGTCGCCGAACTTGGCACGGCACTGGCGCTGGCCGAACCGCAGCCCATGCTGGGCGCCGACATCCGGGAGAATTTCCAGCGCGGGCTGGCCGGCTTGCGCGAAGTCCCCGGCGTGGAAGTCCTGGTGTCAAAGCAAGCTGACGGCCGCATTGGCGGACATCTGCTGAAGGCAGATCGCAGCGTGCTGTTTGCGGAAAATCGTCCGCTGGAGGAGGAGGTATTCGGCCCGTCGACGGTGATCGTCGCGCTGGATTCCGAAAATGACTTCCTGGCCTTTGCCGAACGGATGCGCGGCCAGCTTACGGCCACGCTGATGGCCGACGACGGTGACCTCCATCACCACGCCGCGCTGATCGAGCTATTGGAAAGCAAGGTCGGCCGTTTGCTCTTCAACGGTTATCCGACCGGCGTGGAGGTCAGCGACGCCATCGTCCACGGTGGCCCCTACCCGGCTACCACCGATGCGCGCGGCACCTCCGTCGGCAGCGCTGCCATCGAGCGCTTCCTGCGCCCGGTGTGCTACCAGAACTATCCCGATTCCGTG
Organism: Cupriavidus necator; assembly: GCF_016127575.1. Lineage (NCBI taxonomy): Bacteria > Pseudomonadati > Pseudomonadota > Betaproteobacteria > Burkholderiales > Burkholderiaceae > Cupriavidus > Cupriavidus necator. The sequence goes on along the minus strand of NZ_CP066019.1, from coordinate 285,878 downwards.
CTCCCACCGGCCTTGCGCGACCGTAACCCGTGGCAGCTGCCGCGCCTGGTCGACGGCGTGCCGACACGCGCCGCGCTGCAAGGCGCGCACGATCTGGAGGCCGCAGCATGAGCGTCGTCCTGGAACAGGAAGCAGCAACCGCCGCCGAACCCGTCATACGGCTGCATCCGGATGACGATGTCGTCATCGCGCGTGCGCAACTGGTGGCAGGCGCGCGCCTCGGCGCAGGCCTGGTGGTACGCGGCCTGGTGCCCGCAGGGCACAAGCTGGCAGTGCGCGCACTCGAGGCTGGCGCGCCAGTGCGCCGCTACGGACAGGTCATCGGCTTCACCACTCGCCCGGTCGCGCCTGGCGAGCACGTCCACACCCACAACCTGGCCATCGGCGAGTTCGAGCGCGACTACGCGTTTGGCACCGGTAAGCGCCCTGCCCCGGTCGCGGCGCAGCGCGCGCAATTCATGGGCATCGTTCGCGCCGATGGGCGGGTCGGCTCGCGCAACTACATCGGCATCCTTACCTCCGTCAATTGCTCGGCCACCGCGGCACGCGCCATCGCCGAGCATTTCCGGCGCGAGCTCAATCCGCATGCGCTGGCAGACTACCCGAACGTGGATGGCGTAGTGGCCCTGACGCACGGGCAAGGCTGCGCGGTGGATGGCGAAGGCGAAGGCCTGGCGCTGCTGCGGCTCACGTTGTCGGGCTATGCGCGCCACCCCAACTTTGCAGCCGTGCTGATCGTCGGGCTGGGCTGCGAAACCAACCAGATCGACGGCCTGCTCGACAGCGAGGGACTGGCGCGCGGCGCCGCGCTGAAAACCATGACCATCCAGGCCACCGGCGGCACGGCCCGTACGGTGGCGGCAGGCATCGAGCAGATCAAGGCGATGCTGACCGACGCCAACCGGGTGCGACGCGAGCCCGTCGATGCCAGCCACCTGGTGGTCGGACTGCAATGCGGCGGCTCCGACGGCTATTCCGGCATCAGCGCCAATCCCGCGCTTGGCGCAGCCGTCGACCGGCTGGTGGCGCACGGGGGTACCGCCATCCTGTCGGAGACGCCGGAGATCTATGGCGCCGAGCATTTGCTGACGCGCCGTGCCGTCTCGCCGGAAGTCGGGCACAAGCTGCTCGACCGGATCCGCTGGTGGGAAGCCTACTGCACGCGCATGAACGCCAGCCTGGACAACAACCCGTCCGCCGGCAACAAGGCGGGCGGGCTCACCACCATCCTGGAGAAATCGCTCGGTGCCGTGGCAAAGGGCGGCACCACCAACCTGGTCGACGTATACCGCTACGCAGAGCCGGTGGAGGCGGCTGGCCTGGTCTTCATGGACACCCCTGGCTACGATCCGGTCTCGGCGACCGGGCAGGTGGCCGGCGGCGCCAACCTGATCTGCTTTACCACCGGGCGCGGCTCCGCCTATGGCTGTGCACCGTCCCCGTCCCTGAAGCTCGGCACCAATACTGCCTTGTGGCAGCGCCAGCAGGAGGATATCGACATCAACTGCGGCACCGTGATCGATGGCTCGCAGACGATCGACGAGCTTGGGGAAGAGATCTTCCGCCTGATGCTGGCGACGGCTTCGGGACAGCGGTCAAAGAGCGAACTGCACGGTTACGGCCAGAACGAGTTCGTTCCCTGGCAGCTTGGCGCGATCACCTGACGGGGCGTCGCTCGCAGAATTAGCGCTTCTCAGCAGCAGCTGCGCGCGGGGAATCAGTCGGGGGCGACCGCCACACGTACCTGCTTCAATGCCTGGAACGGTTCCAACTGCTCGGCCGTGGCCGCCGCATCGGTAATCAACGTCCATGCGCGGTCGAGCGGCGTCCAGTGCTGCTGCTGTGCCCGGCCCAGCTTGGTAGCGTCGGCCAGCACAAAGATATCGGCCGCCTGGCGGACGATGCACTCCTTCAGGTAGGCCTGCTCCGCGCTGGCTTCGCACAGCCCCACGCCTGCAACCACGCCGTCCGCGCCAAGGAACGCCTTGTCGACGCTGATGCGCGACAGCGTTACCTGGGCCAGCGGACCGAAGGTGCCCATGCTGGAGGGGCGCACGTCGCCGCCGATCAGCGTCACGCGGATGCCGGGCAGGCCGGTGAGCGCGGTGACGGCCAGCAGGTTGGTGGTATAGACATGGAGGTCCTCGCGCGCCCCCAGCTGCCGAGCCAGCGCGGCGGCCGTGGTGCCGCTATCGAGCAGCACGGCGTCGCCGTCCTGCACGAAGCTCGCCGCCAGGCGGGCAATGGCTTCCTTCTGCTCACGCTGCAGCGACTTGCGCTCCTCAAGCGAAGCCTCTGGCTCGTGGCCGCCCACCTGCATCAGCGCGGCGGCGCCGCCATAGGTCCGCACAATGCGACCCTCGCGAGCCAACGCGGTCAGATCGCGGCGCACCGTGGCCACGGATACCCCGAGGCTGCCGGTCAACTGTTCGACATTGGCGACCTCGCCCGAGAGCACGAGTTCGAGAATGGCGCGGCGGCGGTCGGCGGCTTTCATGGCAGGCGAAATGAAAATGGGGGATCCTCAACGATCCCCGATCTTACAGGAGCCGGCAGCCCCGGCGTACGCCGATGGCTCAGGCGCGGCGCGTGGCCAGCTCAGCGCCCTGGCGCAGCGCCTCCAGCAGGCTGCGTTCGTCGGCGATCCCCTTGCCGGCGATGTCGAAGGCGGTGCCGTGATCAACCGACGTGCGGATGACCGGCAGGCCCACCGTGATGTTGACGCCGGCCTCCAGGCCGAGCACCTTGACCGGCCCGTGGCCCTGGTCGTGGTACATCGCCACCACCAGATCGAAGTCGCCGCGGCCGGCGCGATAGAACAGCGTGTCGGCGGGCAGCGGACCTTCCACGTCCCGGCCGCGCGCGCGCAAGGCCTCGACCGCCGGGATGATTTTTTCCTCCTCCTCGCCGTGGCCGAACAGGCCGTTCTCGCCGGCGTGCGGATTGATGCCGCACACGCCGATACGCGGCGCTGCAATGCCAGCGCGCTGCAGCGTCTGATGGCCGCGCTCAATGGTGCGCTGGACCAGCCCCGGCTCGATCTTGCGGATGGCGTCGAGCAGGCCGATGTGCGTGGTGACGTGGATCACGCGCAGCTTCGGCGCCACCAGCATCATCGACACCTCCGGGGTGCCGGTCAGGTACGCCAGCATTTCCGTGTGGCCGGGAAACTTGTGACCCCCCGCGTGCAGGGCTTCCTTGTTCAGCGGCGCTGTGCAGATCGCATCGATCTTCTCGTCGCGGGTGAGCGCCACCGCGCGCTCGATGTAGCGGAAGGCGGCATCACCGGCGACGGCGGACAGCTTGCCGAAGGGCAGGCCTTCCGGGATCAGGCCCAGGTCGATGCAGTCGATGGTGCCGGACTGGAAGCGCGCTTCCTCCGGGGCCTGGATGGCGCGCAGCTTGAGCGGGGAGCCGACGAGCCGGCCGGCCACTTCCAGCCGGCGCACGTCGCCGATGACGAGCGGGCGGCATTGCGCACGAACGCTGTCATGCGCGAGGCTCTTGACGATGACTTCGGGGCCGATGCCTGTGGCATCGCCCATGGTGATACCGATGACGGGGAGGTAGTCGCTCATTGATGTGTCTCTTGTCGAGTGTGGCGCGGCGCGCCGTCAGGCTGACGGCGCGCGGGATTCAGTCATAGCCTGCCAGGCATGCCACAGGGCGGCCTCGGAGCCGAATGCGCCGGCCTTGGTAGCAACGCGGCGCGCGGGCACGCCGGGCAGCGCAGGGGTGTCGGACAACGGCACACCGGGCTCGACTTCGCGCCGCAGCATCAGGGCGCCGATGCCGGCCGCCGAGAGCATGGCCCGGGCCGTCTCGCCGCCGGTGGCGATCAGGCCGCGCGTATGCTGGAAGCCGGGCAGGGACAATTGCGCCAGCGCGGCGCTCAGGCGCGGCCCTTCGCCCGGGTCGAACGCGTCGTCGCGACCAATGCTGACCAGCAGGTCGCGGCCAGCCCGCAGGCATCCGGTGATCGATTGCTGCGCGGCGTCCCAGTCAGCGTGGCCCGCGCCTTCACGCAAGATCCGCGGCGGAACCACCAGCGACTGCATCCCGGTGCGTTCGCGCAGGCAAGCGGCCTGTCGCCCGGAGATGCCCGAGAGGCTGCCGACCAGCGTCAAGACCGGGCCGCCCTCAGGGGCAGGCAGCGGCTGCGGCGCACCGCCCTCGAACAGGCATGGTGCAGCCAGCGCACGAGCCAGGCCGCCCGAGCCGACCCAGAATGCGGGGACGTCGAGCTGCGCCGTGGCCGCGGCGAGCGCCGCCAGGTCTTGCTCCGTCTGCGCATCGCAGACTACCGCCCGCACACCTTCGCGCGCCAGTCCGGCGATGGTTAGCCGCAGGGTCGCGTCACCCGCACGCACCGTGTCCAGCGGCAACAGGGTCGCCCGCAGCCCCCGCGCGGCCAGCAGCGCGACAAGGTCGGCACGTCCGGTAAGCGCTTCCAGGCGCCAGATGTCGGAGTCTTCCAGCGGCTGGCCGTTCACGAACATGCAGCCGCCGGCCGTGGTGCGGCCAGTGGCCGGAAAGGCCGGCGCGACGATGGCAAGGCCGGCCAGCGGCGCCAGCGCCGCGGTTTCGGCAGCCCAGTTGCCTCGCAACGTGGAATCGATCTTCTTGTACAGCCGCCGGCTGGCGCCCTGGCCGCGATGCCAGGCTTCGAGATTGCGCGCCGCCGCCTCCTGGGGCGCCATGCGGCGGCTGTCGACGTCGCAAGCCACTACGTCGGCCTGCGACAGGTCCGCGCCCGCAGGCGCCGCCTCCAGCGTTACAACGGTCCGGGCGCCAGACATGGCGTAGCCGATCGCGCAGTCTGCAGCGCCTGACAGGTCGTCGGCGATGATAAGCCAGCTCATGCGGCGGTCCTCACCAACGCCTCGGCCTCCTTGCCCGCCACGCGGCGGGCAATCCAGGCGGTCACCAATGGCGTCAGTACGGCGGTGACCACCACGCAGGCGGCCACCAGGATCGTGGCGCTCTTGGCCGATTCTGCGTAGACCGGATTAGCCGCCGCTACCAGCGTCGGCACGGCGGCGGCATTGCCGGCGGTGCTGGCGGCTGCGACACCTGCCACACCCGTGCCGCCGGTGAGGCGGTCAGCGAAGTACAGCGCGCAGCCGGTGACGGCCACCACGGCAACACCAAGGCCGAGGCCCAGCATGCCCGCCTGCCAGACCTTGTGCAGGTCCAGGCCTGCGCCCAGCGCCAGTGCGAAAAAGGGAATCATGACCGGCACGGCCTTACCCAGGAAATCGCGCATCTCCCGATCCAGGTTGCCCAGCAACATGCCGAGCATGAGCGGAAGAATGCTGCCGACCATCGTCGGCCATGGGAACGCGGACAAACCCGCCACGCCCAGCGTCACCATCGTCAGGAACGGGCCGGACTCGAGCGACATGATGCTGTAGGCGCCCACGTCTTCAGGCTTGCCGTACTGGCCCATCAGCGCCATGTACAGGCCGCCGTTGGTGTCGTTCATCGCGGCCACCACGGCAAGCGTCGACAGGCCGGCAAACATCCCGGCACTGATCGGCGCCTCGCCCAGGAAGTGCCCCATGATCACGCCCAACACCATTGCCGTGCCGACCTTGGTGCCGAACAACACGCCGCCCTTCTTGAGAATGTAAGGCGTGGCTTTGATGTTGATGCTTGCCCCCATGCAGACATAGAACACCGCGAGGATGGGCAGGGCACCGGTAAAAAGCGCGCCGGTAAACGATCCAAAAAACTTCGGCCCATCCGGCGCGAACGTGGCAACGAGCGAACCGATCAGCAGCGGCACGATCATCATGCCGCCGGGCACGCGCTCGATGGCGCGTTTGATAGAAATCTGCATGGTTGTCTCCTGCCGCTGAGGATGCGGCCTTGTATGTTTCGAGCAAACATTTGATCGAATCGATCAAATATCATCAGAGTGTAGTGCAGCTGACTGAATTTGACTAGTTCAATCATTTATTTGATCGAAAGGATCACATCGAGACAGAATACTGGCAGGTAGCGGGTTCAGAAAAGGCACCGCAGGTCACTCCATTGTGTCCTGCGACATGCCGAGCACCGGCCCTCTGCGTCGTCTATCCGCGATAGCGCCGCGTCTGGCACGAGGTGCTGCAACACTGGCGCCGTGAGGGGCGAGATGCGTGGATCCGTGACACGCCCCTCGCTGAGCCGTTTGAGCTGGAATTTGACGACGGCCATTGGCCAGGGAGCCCGGCATCTTGTTCCTCCAGGTGATCGACCGCAGCGCGGGCGCACTGATCGACGAGATCAACGGCAACAGGGAAGGTGAAGATTGCGAGGACAAGGCCAGGCGGGTCCTAAAGCGATTGAATCAGGATGACAACAGCGCCCGGGCTGGTCTCCCTGGCCGTAGGACGAGGACGTCAAGAAAAGGAATTCCTCTGTAACGAGGCGTCAGGTTCGCCTATGCTGTCCAATGCGGCAGATGCAAAATCCGCACAGGTCCGACGGATCTGAAAACAAGAAGGGGGAAGTCCCCGGAACGGAAAGCGCCATCCGGATTGCGCTTTCCGTGCGCTTGCTTGGCCGAGTCACGGGGTGGTGACCCATCGCACACGAGGCATATTGCCAGCTCGTGGGCGGGATTCTCCGTTGACGACAACATGACAGACGCTTTCCTGTTCAGTAAGCCGTTCACGTTTCTCGCCTGCGCCGGCATGTCGGAAGTCAGGGAAGGGGTTGATGTACTGGAAGCCCTCCCCGGCCACTTGTTCTGGCTCGAGAACGAGGACTATATCCGCCGGGTCTTCGTGCCCGATTTCCTGGAACAGAGCCGCGCCGCCCTTGAGGCGGTGATGCCGGACGGGCCAGCGCTGATCGATGCGATGGCCGACGAGATCCGGCACAGCCCCCGCCTGCTGCCGGAGCTGCAGCGCCTCTCTCCGGAGGTGGCCGCTGCCGCCCACTCGTACTGCTATTGGCGCTACAGCGCAGACGTGGTCGGGCGCGCGCAGGGAATTCCGCGCAGCGCCATCGAGCGCCAGTTCGACCGGGCCGCGCGGCCTCGGGACGGCGCGCACAAGCTGCAATGGATCTGCCCGTGCTGCGACGGACTGGCGCACTATCAGGTCGACGGGCTGCTGGCCTCGCAGCGGCCGGCACGGCAAGGCGGTTTTTCACTCGAATGCGCACACTGCGGACACCAGGAACGGCTGTACGCCGGTTTCCTGCATGCGGGCCGGCTGGAATGCCGCTGCGCGCATTGCACGGGGTTTATCAGGACGCTGGCCGGCCAGCTGGCCAGGCCTGCGCGCAGGCTGTGCGCGGCGCTGGAGGACTATGCATGGATGCATGCCGTGGATACCGCGGCAGAAATCCGCGAACTCTGGGAAACGTCATTGCAGATGCTGGCAAGCGGTGCCAGGCCGTCAGACAACGCGATGGCATTCGCCCTGGCCATCCAGTCAGGCGAGGCGCGCCCGATCCCGGAGATCCTCAGCCAGATCGACCCGACCCTCGAAGGCCGGTTCGACAAGAATCCAAGGGCCTGGGTACTGCTGTGCGAGCTGCTGCGCGAAGGCGTGCTGGACGCCGACTGCGCAATCTATGACCACGACGGCCGCCAGCACGTGGCACTTGAGCTAGCCCTGCTCGAAGACGACCAGGCGGCCGACAGCGCCACTGCACAGGACAGCCTGGCTACCTTGCTGAAGGGCTACCAGCCACCGGAGCGTGATGCCTTCATCAACTGGCTGAAGGCGCTGAAGCGCTTGCGGCTTTGCACCGCCAGGTTCAATGCCGCCGTGGACGTTGCCTGGAAGCCCAACCTGGAGCATTGCCGCATCCTGACCGCGCGATGGTCTGACGGCCAGGGAGCGCCCGCCGTGCAAGCCAGCGCCGCGTGGCTGCCCCCCGCGCCGCGCCCGCGCCGCCCGGAACGGCCGGTGTACCTGGACGCAGAGCTGGAGGCGGTGCAGTTGCTGAAGTCGCTGGGCTATATCGTCCTCAGTCCTGAGGAGATTCGCTCGCAACGAGATCCCATCGAGGATATGTCGTGAACCGGAAAGCGCAGTCCCAGGGTGTCGGGAATTTTGTCCGCACTCCGATCATCTGCGGAACGTAGTTCGACTGCCTGAGCCGCGAATGTGTGTGGTTGCCAACCATCGCCTCCTGCCGGCGCCGCACGCTGCCTTGGCGGCAAAAAGTGCGCTTGCTAGACTGTCTTACGCATGCCTGGGCGGGCCTGCGGCAGCACAGCGTCCACCCGCCATGGGCCGCGCAATCAGGCAGGGAGAAGCCAATGAGCAACGACGACAAGCCTGGCGGCACATTGACGCGGCGCGATTTCCTCCTGACTACCGGGATTGGGGCCATGGCCCTGGGTCTTGGCGCAGGCGCGGATGCCAAGGATGCGCCAGCCGGGGCAAGCGACGCGGCCCAGGCCGCTGGGAGCCTGCCTTCGGGACCGTACAACATCCTGTTCATCCTTGTTGACCAGGAGCGCTACTTCCGACCTGGCGAGTTGCCCAGGGGCTATGGCCTGCCTGCACATGAACGCTTGATGAAGCGCGGTACGACCTTTGTCAATCACCGCATAAATTCATGTGTTTGCACCCCGTCCCGCTCAGTTCTGTACACGGGCCAGCACATCCAGCACACCCGGATGTTCGACAACACGAACTTCCCGTGGATTAGCAGCATGTCAACAGAAATACGGACGCTCGGTGACATGCTGCGTGACGCCGGCTATTACACCGCCTACAAGGGCAAGTGGCACCTCACCAAGGAATTCGAAACCGTCAACAAGCTTGGCACGCCAACCAAGATCTTCACTCAGGAAATGGAAGCCTATGGCTTTTCCGACTACATCGGAATCGGCGACATTATTGCCCACACCAGCGGTGGGTACCTGCACGACGGGGTGATTGCAGCAATGGGTGTGAGCTGGCTGCGCGGGAAAGGGAGCGAGCTCGCGGCACAGGGAAAGCCATGGTTCCTGGCCGTCAACCTCGTCAACCCGCACGACGTGATGTTCTACGACACCGACGCGCCCGGCACCGAGGTTCAGGCAATGCGCGGCCTCGCACATGTCGCGCGCGACCCGGCCGACCCGCTATACGGCAAGCAGTGGCAATTCATGCTGCCGGCAAGCCGGAAACAGGCGCTTGACGCGCCGGGGCGCCCTGCGGCACACCGCGATTTCCTGCGCTCGCACGACGCCCTGGTCGGAGCCATTCCAAATGAAGACGCGCGCTGGCACCGGCGGCACAACTATTACCTGAACTGCATGCGCGATGTCGACCGGAATATCGCTGCCGTATTGGCCGCGCTCGATGCTGCAGGACTTTCCGACAAGACCATCGTAGTCCTGACATCGGATCACGGTGACATGGACGGTGCCCACCAGCTCCATGCAAAAGGCGCTGTCTCCTATCGGGAGCAGAACAACGTGCCGTTGGTCATTGCCCATCCCTCCTATCACGGTGGCAAGCAGTGTCGCGCCGTCACCTCGCATCTGGACATCGCGCCCACCCTGGTTGCATTGACTGGCGTCGCGACTGACAAGCGCGCAGCCATCGTCAAGGGATTACCGGGAAAGGATTTTTCCCGCTTGCTCGCAAAGCCTGGGGCAGCCGAAGCAAACGCCATTCGCGATGGCGCGCTGTTTTGCTACAACATGCTGGCCTACCTGGATGGCGATTTTCTTTTCAAGGCTGTTGCCCATCTGCAGGGCGGTGGCAAGCCCGACCAGCTCAAGCAGGCCGGTATCCGCCCGGACCTGATGAAGCGCGGCGCAGTGCGTTCGATCTACGATGGACGCTACAGCTTTGCACGGTATTTTTCCCCCAGGCAGCATAACAAGCCGACGACCCTGGAGGAGCTCTACCGGTTCAACGACGTTGAGTTGTACGATCTGCAGACCGATCCATTCGAGATGAACAACCTGGCGGCAGGCGAAAAGCAACGGGAACTACTAGTCGCCATGAACGAAAAGCTGAATCAGCTGATTGATGCCGAGGTTGGCGAGGACCGTGGCCAGATGCTGCCCGGTGGCATTGACGCAGGATGGGAAGTCAGTGCGGAAACGATGGCGGGAGCCTGACCGCACCGGCCCGGACAGCTTAGGCTGCCCGATGGGGCGGCATTGGCTGGCCGCTAGCGCTGTTCGGCCAGGTAGATCCTGGTGAGGCCTTTCGCAATGGCCTCGACGATCTGCTCGCGCCGCAAGGCAATATGCGAAGTCAGGCATTTTTCCCCCTTCTCCCAGTCGTGGGCCTGCAAGGCGTGAACGATTTCAGCGTGTTCGCTCTGGGTGGAATCGCGCCCGATATTCTCCATGTCGATCCAGCGGATAAACCGGATGCGTTCGTTCAGGCTGACCAGCATCCGCTTGAGTTCGGCGTTGCCCGCCATGGCGGCGATGCGCAGGTGAAAACCTTCGTCCAGTTCCACCAGTTGCGGGATCGGGGTATTTGCGGGCACCGACTTGCTGTGCTCGAGGTATCGCGCAAGCTCCTCGATGCTCTCGGCCGAGGCCCGCTCGAACGCCAGGCGCAGGCAATCGCGCTCGATCGTTACGCGTGCTTCGTATAGGTCCAGCATTTCCTGGATATCGAGCGGCCGGCGCACATAGCCGCGGCTGGACTCCACCAGGAAGCCCTCGGTGGCAAGCCGGGTCAGCGCTTCACGCACTGGCGTCCTGCTCACGCCGAGGCGTTCCGCCAGTTCGATCTCATTGAGTCGTTCGCCCGGCTTGAGCTCGTAGGAAATCGCCATCTCGCGCAATCGACTGATGACATCGGATCCCCGTTTGCGCCTGACAGCGGAGATCAGCGGCTTCATGCCGTTGGTTGCTTGCATAGATATTCCTCGTTGGCCGCGATCATACCCGACGCTGCCGAGCCTTCAGGTGACGCATCCATCCCTTCAAGTTTAAGTATACTTAATTGTATCCTGCAGTGTATTCTTATCTCGCCTGCTCGACACTGACTTGGAGACTCCTGGAATGACGAAGATGAACGGCGCTGAAGCCATGGTCCGAATGCTTCAACTGAATGGTGTAAAGCACGTCTTCGGGCTGTGCGGCGATACCAGCCTGCCCTTCTATGACGCCATGGCCCGCCTCGACCATGGGATTGACCACATCCTGACGCGCGATGAGCGCAGCGCCGGCTACATGGCTGACGCCTATGCCCGCGTAACCGGCAAGGTTGGCGTATGCGAGGGGCCCAGTGGGGGCGGAGCCACCTACTTGCTGCCGGGTCTGGTCGAGGCCAATGAGTCTTCAGTGGCTGTGCTTGGGATTACCTCGGACGTATCGGTCGGCTCGCGCGGCAAGTACCCCCTGACCGAACTCGACCAGGAAGCGCTGTACCGCCCCCTCACCAAGTGGAATACCACAATCGACCGCGCCGACCAGATCCCGGGCGCGGTGCGCGGCGCCTTCCGCGCCATGACCACCGGCAAGCCCGGATCCGCGCACCTGTGTTTGCCATACGACGTGCAGAAGCATGAGGTGGATGCTGCCGAGGTATGGGCGCAGCCTGGCCACGACCGCTTCCCTGCCATGCGCTATGCGCCGGACCCGGCCGAGATCGAACGGGCAGCGCAGCGGCTGGTCGCAGCGCGCCTGCCGGTCATCATCTGCGGCGGTGGCGTGGTCATCTCTGGCGCCTGCGCAGAACTGGAAGCGCTGGCCGGCATGCTGAATGCCCCGGTCTGCACCACCGTCAGCGGGCAAGGCAGCCTGGCCGACACCCATCCGCTGAATACCGGCGTGGTCGGTGCCAATGGCGGCATCATGGCCACGCGCGAGATCGTCGCCAAGGCCGATGCCGTGCTGTTCATCGGTTGCCGCGCCGGCTCGACCACCACCGAGCATTGGCGCTTCCCGTCGCGGGACATCGCAATCCTGCATCTCGATGCGGATCCGATGGTGATTGCCGCGAACTACCGCACTGACGTCGCCATGGTTGGCGATGCCCTGCTCGCCCTGAAGGCGCTCAACGCCGCCGTGAGCGACCGCCTGCCCCACCGCCCGTCCGACGCCGCCGACGGCGCCGCGCTGGCCGGTGCCGCGCGTGCCGCCAAGCTTGCCGCCTTCGCACCGCTGGCAGCCTCGCTCGATGTGCCGATCAAGCCGGAACGCGTGGTGGATGCCCTCAACCGGCTGCTGCCGGATGACGCCGTCGTGGTGGCCGACCCCGGCACGCCCTGCCCGTATTTCTCCGCGTATTACAACGCCAGCAAGCCTGGGCGCCATTTCATCACCAACCGGGCCCACGGCGCCCTTGGCTTCTCGATGTCGGCCGGGATCGGCGCGGCCGTTGGGCGCCCGCGTGCGACCGTGGTATCGGTCATGGGCGACGGCAGCTTCGGCTTTACCTGCGGCGAGATGGAAACGCTGACGCGACGCAAGATTCCGCTGAAGATGATCGTGTTCTCGAATGCCGTCTACGGCTGGATCAAGGCAAGCCAGAAGGCCGGCTACGAACAACGCTACTTCTCGGTCGATTTCAGCCGCACGGACCACGCGCGCGTTGCCGAGGCGTTCGGCATCAAGGCCTGGCGCGTGGAAGACCCGGGACAGCTCGATGCCGCGATTCGCGCGGCGCTGGAGCATGATGGTCCGGCGCTGGTCGACGTGATTTCACAAGAACTGCAGGACACCGCCGCACCCGTGAGCCAGTGGATGGGCTGACATCCAGGCCATGTCCAGAACGCTTATCTGATCCGAACCAAAGCTCAACGATGGGAGAGGTATCTATGTCTAGCCGACTTGCGGCACCAGGCCGCCAGAAAGCGCTTGGTGCCGGCGTGGTGGCCCTTGCCTGCCTGCTGCTGCCGCTGACAACGGCAGCAGCAGGGCCTGACAATGCCACGCCACTGAAGCTGGTGGTCACCTTCCCGCCCGGCGGCAGCACCGACATTGCCGCACGCATCATCCAGCCGAAACTGGCGGAGGCGGCCGGGCGGCCCGTGGTCATCGAAAACCGGCCCGGCGCAGCCAGCCAGGTCGCTACCCAGTACGTGGCTCGATCCGCGCCGGACGGCAATACCCTGCTGGTCGCCTTCGATACGCATGCAATCAACCCCGTGGCGAAGTCCAGGCTCCCCTATGACACGTTCAAGGACTTCACTGGCGTCACGTTTGCCGTGCGCTTCCCGCTCGTGATCGGCGCATCGCCCACCGTTCCTGGCAAGGACCTGCGCAGCTTCCTCGACGCTGCGCGGCGTGAGCCGTCCAAATACAGCTACGCCTCCACCGGGCTTGGCTCGATGAACCATCTTGTGGCCGAGGACCTGAAGCGGCAGGCTCGGGTCGAGTTGATGCACGTGCCGTACGCCGGCGGGGGTCCCGCGGTCCAGGCAGTGCTGGGCAATGTGTCCAGCATCACGCTGCTGAGCTATGCGGCCCTGAAGGGCCAGATCTCTGCCAACAAGATCAAGCCGCTGGCCGTGACGGGCGCGCGCCGCCTGCCCGACCTGCCCGATGTTCCAACCGTCATCGAGTCCGGGTTCCCGGACTTCGAGGCCTACTCGTGGATCGGCATCTTCGCACCGGCAGCCACCCCACCTGCGGTCGTCAGGAAACTGACGGAAGATTTCCAGACCGCATTGTCGGACCCGGAAACCAAACGAAAGCTGACCGCGGCCGGCTTCGAGGTCATGGCCACCGATGGTCCCACCGTAGACCGCTATGCGCGCGAGCAATACGAGCGCTGGCACAGCTTCGTCAAGAAGACCGGGCTGAAGCTGGAAGACTGAGGCGGGGCCGAACGCATCGTATTCGGGGGTGTCGCGGACCGGGCCTCGGGGAATCACCTCGAAACTTTGGCCCGGCCTGCGGTTCTAATTTCGTATGGTGAGCAAATTGTCTGCCAATCGGCGCCCCGTCTGGTTCTGGCTTGCAGTCGGCGCCGCGACGGTGCTGATTGGCCTGGTCGTCCTGTCGCCTCCGTTCAAGGCCTTCGTCGACCAGGCCATCGATTGGGCGCGGGCGACGATGGAACAGCACCCCGCGGCAGGCGCGCTGGTCTTCTTCCTGTTCTCGGCCGTGTCTGCCATGCTCGCCTTCGCCTCGAGCGTGGTCCTGGTGCCGCCGGCCACCGAGGTGTGGGGCAAGCCGCTCACCATTGTTCTGCTCTGGGGCGGCTGGCTGCTGGGCGCTGTGGCCGCCTTCGGCATCGGCCGCCTGGCTTATCCATTGCTCGCCCGTAGCGGTTACGAGGACAAGCTCGCGAAATACCAGGACTACGTATCGCAGCGCATGAAATTCTGGGCGGTGCTGCTGTTCTGTATCGCGGTTCCGTCGGAAATTCCCGGTTATCTGTTCGGCTCCATGCATTACCCCTTCCGGAAATTCCTGGCCGCGATGGCCATCGCCGAAGCGGGCTATGCGTTGGGTATCGTCGTCGCCGGGGAAAGCCTGGCAATCGACCGGCCCTTACCTTTCTTTGTCGCCATCGGCATCCTGGCGGTCGTCGCGGTGCTGGCGGGCCTGGTGCTGCGTGCGGTCAGGAAGCACAGGTCTGGCGGCCTGCAACGGCGTTGAACGGGGCCGCCAGGGATCTGCGGGAGACGAATTTCGCCCCCACGGCTCAACCGACGTTTGTGCCGAATCGGTCATTCCAGGCCGTTTCCGACGCTACTTGGAACCGCTGACAACTAGCCTAAGATAAATTCTCAAGAGTGCATTTCCGGGGCTTGCTCAGTTGCTTCAGGGGGAGACATGCGACTAGCTGACTTCATCTTGCGGAATACAGGGCGCATTGTGGCGGTATGGGAGGAGTTTGCGACCACCCTGCTGCCTGCCGCAAGAAGCATGGACTCCCTCGCGCTGCGTGACCACGCACCGCAGATCCTGCAAGCCGTGGCGAAGGATTTGTTGACCCCGCAAACGAGGGAAGCTCAACGCAAAAAATCAATGGGGCAGGCCCCCAGGCTACTCGGTGCGCCGGAGACCGCCGCACAATCACACGCCCTCATGCGCGCGCGCGGTGGCTTCAACATCAATCAACTGGTCGCTGAATACCGGGCGCTGCGCGCCAGCGTGCTGCGTTTGTGGATTGACGAATGTCAGCCGGCCGCCCCGGATCTGGACGAAGTAATGCGGTTCAACGAGGCTATCGATCAGGCAGTCGCGGAATCCGTGGATTTTTTCCATTCGGAGGTAGAGCAGGCTCGCGACCTGTTGCTCGGCATGGTTGGGCACGATATGCGCAGCCCACTGCAGACCATCCAGACGACCGCCACATATCTGGCGCGCTGAACGCTGGGGAGAAGGTATCGGAAGCTGCAGCCCGGCTGATTCGAAGTGGTTCCCGCATGAATTCTCTTCTGAATGATCTGTGCGATTTCAACCGAACAAAACTCGGCTTGGGTATCAACATCACGCCTGACGACGTCGATCTGGCTGACTTGGTTGCCGATACCGTGGACCAGTTGCGTGCGGCGTATCCGGCCCGCCGCATCGATCTTGAGGTGAAGGACAACGTGCAGGGTATTTGGGACGGTCCGCGCCTGCAGCAACTGCTTTCTAATCTGGTGCTCAATGCGATAAGGTACGGCGCGCCGGACGAGCCGGTCCGCGTTGTAGTCACCGGCCATGACGCGGAAGTCCGTCTCGAGGTCAGGAACAGTGGTCCCGCCATTGACCCGCTGTCGCTGCAGCGCCTTTTTGACCCGCTAAGGAGAGGCCCGGATCAGGAGCACAAAAACGCGGACGGCCTCGGACTCGGGCTGTATATAGTGAGCGAGATTACCAAGGCCCATCAGGGATCGATCGAGGCGCGCTCCGACCAGACAGGGACCGCGTTTGACGTGCGTCTGCCGCGTCGCAGGTAACGGGCGCGCGCAGCCTGTTCTCTGTCGCCGACAGCTGGAATTACCGCTTCACGAACTCCCGTTCACCACCTCACCCCTGCTTTCCCGCCTGAAGCGCGTCGGCGCATGCCCGTTCCAGCGCTGGAACGCCCGGCGAAACGCTTCCTCGCTGGCAAAGCCAAGCTGCTCCGCGATTCTTCCTACCGGCCAGTTGGTCGTGCACAGGCATTGTTCCGCGTATTCCTGCAGGCTGTGTTCGCGCAGTACCCGGTAGCTGCTGCCGTCGGCAGCGAGACGGCGGCGCAGGGTCGGTTCGCTCACGTCAAAGCGCATGGCCAGTTCAGCCAGCGTTGGCAGCCGCGCGCCATGCACCAGCGCTGCATGCAGGATGCCATGCACCTGCTGGCTCAGTGATACGACCTCGACCGGCGCACCGATCAGCCGGTAAGGAAAGTCTTCCAGGAACGCATCGAGCTCCGCGGCCTGGCGCACGACCGGCCGGTCGAGCAAGGCCTCATCGAATTCGAATCCGTAGGTCTGGGCCCCGGACGTGACCGCGGCAT
Source organism: Cupriavidus necator (assembly GCF_016127575.1). Classification (NCBI taxonomy): domain Bacteria; kingdom Pseudomonadati; phylum Pseudomonadota; class Betaproteobacteria; order Burkholderiales; family Burkholderiaceae; genus Cupriavidus; species Cupriavidus necator. The sequence continues at coordinate 269,526 of NZ_CP066019.1, read as the reverse complement.
GGAACAAGCCCAGGAAAGGCATGGCGTCCTCGCGCCGGGGATGCGCCAGGTAGACGTGCGTCGGGCGCAGCGGCTGGCCGACCAGCCAGCCGAACAGCAGCATATAGAAGAAGAGCCCGGTCAGGTCCACCAGGCAAGCCGCGGAGGAGTTCGCACGCCGCAGCGAATCCATGCGGAACACCGCCTGCCCTGCGCTTTGCCCGAGGCTGAGCGCACCGGCGCGCGGATACAGCATCGCGCAGAAGTCGGCAGCGCAGCGGATCGCCTCCCTCAGCGTCTGGCTGCTCAAGACGCAACGGCACAGCAAGTCCACTTCCTGCTTGCGCATGGGGGGATGGCCGTTGCCTTTGGCGACCAGGGCTTCCAGCCGCTCGATCGCGGCGCGATAGAGCGCGGTGAACCTGGCGGGCGGCGCATGCCCGGATGCGCCGGCGGCAGGTGGTACCTCGACGCCCTGCCGCTTCAGTTCGTCCAGCAGGCGCTGCACCATGCCGTGCGGAACAGGTACGGGATTCCCCGGTATGTGGGCATTCATGGTCGCTGGTCGTGATTGCTTCGGTAGCGATGGTTGATCGTTCGGGTGGGGATCCGGTGCGACCTGGCCTCCCATAATCATCCCGGCACTTCCACCCGCGCGACAGCTTGCGCACGGCCTGGGCGATGGAGGTTGCCATGCGATGAACACCATGCCTATACGGGACAACCCAATGACCGCGCTTCCCTCCCGCAAACCCGCGGCTCCGGCATCGCAGCCCTGCTGCCCTGCCTGCGCCGCGTGAGACACACAATGATCCACATCCTCGATGAAATCGTGCTCGCGCCCGGGCACCTGCCCACTGTGCTGAGCCTGCTGGAAAGTCAGTACTTGCCTGGCAGCGCCGCCAGGGGCCTGGCACTGCTGCAGCGCTGGGTGTCGCCGCCCGTGGCGCTGGAAGATGCACCCAATACGCTGTGGCTGCTGTGGCAAGTGGCGGATGCGCCGGCTTACTACGCCATGCGCGCAAGCATCGATGCTCCGGCCCTAGCCTTCTGGTCGACAGTCGGCACGCTGTGTGAAGCCCGCCGCCGCCATGTGATGGCCGAGGCGACAGCTGCGCGGCCCCGGCGCAAGGAGCATGGCGATGCGGCTTGAGACAGCACAGGTGCGATTGCACGCCGGCTTCAGCGCCGGGACGTGCACACAGGAGCAAGCCTTGCTTGCCCGCGTTAAAACACTGCCGGGCCTGCGCCATGTGGCGATTGGCCGAAACCTGGCGGGAAGCTGGGGCGCTGGCGACTACACGCTCGACCTGCGATTCGGCGCGACTGCATCCGGCTCGCCCGGTCACGGCACCGGCCTGGCTGCCGCGCTGGACGGCATGGCAGAGGTGGATAGCGTCGCCTATCACCCGATCTCGGGCGGTCTGCGCGCCCCTCAGCTGCGCCACGGGATCTGGCGCACGCTGATGTTCCGGGTCCGGCCTGAAGCGCCGGACCGGCAGGTCCGCGCACTTGAGCAGGACCTGCTGCGGATGCCCGGTTACATGCCCGGCATCCGCAACTGGCGCCTTGCCCGCGTCTTGTCGCCCGGCACCTGGACCCATGTCTGGCAGCAGGAGTTCGCCAGCGCGGACGACCTGCTGGGCGAATACCTGATGCACCCCTTTCATTGGGGCCGCGTCGACCGATGGTTCGACCCCGAGTTTCCCGAATGGACAGTCCAGGCGATCTCCCACGCCTTCTGCCCGCTCGCGACAAGCCTGATTGCCAACCACAACCGCACAGAGGAATACGCGCCATGACCGCACACGGAAAACTGACAGGAAAGATTGCGCTGGTGACCGGCGCCAGCCGCGGCATCGGCCGTGCCATCGCGCAGCGCTTCGCGGTGGAGGGCGCGCTGGTGGTTGCCACGGCACGGCGCGCAGGCGAGTCCGAGGACGAACCTGGCACGCTGGCCGAGACGGTTGGCCAGATCAGGCGGCAAGGGGGCAGTGCCATCGCGCTGGCGGCGGACCTCGAAGACCCGGCGCAGCGCGACAACCTGGTGGCGCGGGCGGCAAGCGCCGCGGGCGGTCTCGACATCCTGGTCAACAATGCCGGCATGGCGGAATACAGCGGCATCGAATCGATGCCGCTGGAAATCTTCGACAGGACGGTCGAGCACTACCTGCGCATCCCCTTCGTGCTCAGCCGCGCAGCGATCCCGCTGCTGCGCACGCGCGGCGCGGGATGGATCCTGAACCTGGGCTCCGTCACCGCCCTGTCGCCTGCTCGCCCGTATCAAGACTTTGACCGGGCTGGCGGGGTCACGGCCTACGCCGCGGTCAAGGCTGCCATCAACCGGTTCACAGAGGGCCTGGCGGCAGAACTGGAGGCCGACAATATCGCGGTCAATTCGGTAGCGCCAAGCACGGCGATCCTCACGCCAGGCAGCGAGCGCTATATCCCGGACGGCTATCCGACCGAGCCGGTGGAGTACCTGGTGGAAACGGCGCTTGCACTCTGCAGCGTGCCGGCCCGGCTGCGCACCGGCCACATCGCCCATAGCCTGCACTTCCCCCTGGCGCACGGGCTGGACGTCCATACGCTGGATGGCAAGGGCATGCTGCCGCCGCCCGTGATCCCGTCCTGGGCACATCCCGGCCTGAGCCACGACCTGTCCGCAAGCTAAGCCCATGGAGAAGAGCATGCGCGCTGTCGTCATTGATCGTACCGGCGGACCCGACGTACTCAGGCTTGGAAACCTCCCGACGCCGGAACCCGCTGCCGGCGAAGTCCTGCTCCGCGTGGCCTGTGCCGGCGTGAATCCCGCTGACTGGAAATGCCGTGAAGGCTATCTGAGCCACTTCATGCAGTACAGCTTCCCGTTCGTGATCGGCTTCGATGCCAGCGGCGTCGTGGCAGCGGTGGGAAGCGGCGTCAAGGATTTCGTCCCGGGACAGCGCGTGTTCGCGCAAACCGCGGTCGGCGCAGGCAAGTGGGGTTCCTATGCCGAATACGTCGCGGTCAGCCAGGATTGCGTGGTGCCGATTCCCGACAATCTGGGATTTGCCGAGGCCGCGGCCGTCCCGACCCCGGCGCTGGCCGCCTGGACGGGACTCTTCGACGAAGGCGGACTCAAGCCAGTGCAGACGGTGCTGGTTCATGGCGGTGCCGGCGCGGTCGGCACGTTTGCCGTGCAACTGGCAAAAGCAGCCGGGGCAACCGTCGCAGCCACCTGCAGCGCGGCACGCCGCGACGAACTGATGGCGCTCGGCTGCGACCTGGCAATCGACTACCGTGGCGGCGACATCGCTGCCGCGATGCAGGCATGGGCGCCGGCTGGCGTCGACCTGGTACTGGACGCCGTTGGCTGCGGCACCCTGCCGAACGGCATGGACCTGCTCAGGCCCGGCGGCATCCTTGTCGCCATCCTGACGCTGGTCAGCGGCGACAACGGCCCGGATCCTGCCGCAGCCGCGCAGCGCGGCGTCCGCACCGCGGTGGCGTTCAGCAAGATGCCCAGCGGCGCGCGGCTGCGCGAGATCGCGGCGCTGCTCGACAGCGGGCGCCTGCGACCGCCCCGCATCGAATGCCTGCCGCTGGAACACGCGGGGCGCGCACTCGATCTGGTCCAGTCGGGCAAGGCGGCAAGCAAGCTGGTGCTGCGTATCGCCGAGCCAGCCAATGCACACGACCTGGTCGCTGGCTTCCAGTCAGGCAGGCCGACCGAAAAATAAGTTGGATACTGCTTGCTTGATCAAACAGCGCGGTCGCACGCACTCACGGTTCCTGGACACGTTCGCGCGACTGCGGTAATTCCGGCAACGGAGGTGCCTTGGAACGTTGCCCACGTGTTGCCAGCCAACAGAGGATCGACCCCGCACATACCATGGATGCGCCCTTCCAGAAGGCGATCGACAGGGGTGTACGCAAGAGCATGGCCGCCAGGGCGGCGGAAAGTACCGGAATGAAGTAGGAAGCGCCGGCAAGGACGGTGACATTGCCATGCAGGATGCCAACATTCCAGGCCGCATAGCCGAATCCCATCGCAGAGGCGGCCAACGCAAGATAAATCACTGCCTGATAGCTAAATTCCATCGACCCGCTCTCTGTGGCGAAATACTTGATCCACAACGCCAGCGCTGTCAGCATGAAGAACAGCGTGATGCCATTCCTGCCTTCGGCAATCCGGTTGGTCACAGTGCAATACGCCGCCCAGATCAGGGCACCAAGGAAGGCCAGCCCATAGCTGAGCGGATTGTCCTGGATGTTCTCCGCCATCCCGGCGAAGTCCAGGCCCTGATCCCCGCCAAGCACCCAGCAGATCCCGAGAATGGCGATCAGGAAGCCGGGAATGATCAGCAAGTTGGCCTTCTGCTTGTTGAATGCGATGGCACACAGCATGGTGAAGCTCGGCCACAAGTAGTTGACCATCCCCACCTCAATGGCTTGCCTGCTGCTGTTGGCGTAGCCAATGGACAAGGAAAGACACAGCTCGTACGAAACGAACAGAATGCTTCCCCAAACCAGATAGCGCCGGGGAAAATCCTGCATTCTGACGAAACCGACTGTCAGCAAGAGCAGGGCCGAGGCGACGGTATAGATCATTGCCGCCCCACCGGTTGCCCCAAGGTTTTCGCTGACACCGCGAATCAGGCCGACAATCGAGCTCCATAACAGAATCGCGATGAGCCCGATGAGAGTTGCTTTGCTCTTGCTTTGCATGACACCTGTTTGCGCCTACCAGTCGATCTGAACCATCGGCATTGTAAGGGCACCATGCTCAGCCGCAGCCAACGCGGGTATGGCCCGTCATTTCACCTGCTTGGCGTATTACCGGCCGGATACGTCGATCCAGATGGGAACGAAGTCGAGAAGGTGCCGGGGTTTTCACCGCTCCCAGAGCAGGCATTTTCAGCAACTGGGCCAGCCGTCATGTTGTGGCGGTCACGACGCGGGCCGATATAGACTCCCCATGTCAGGATCCAGGCGCTTGTCCAGGTCTAGTCATTCGGGTTGAATGCCAGCCTGCTTAGCCAGATTCGCCCAGCGATCCGTCTCTGCGCGCAGCCGGTCTCCGAGTTGAGCAGGCGAGGACGCCTTGAGGTCGATACCTTGGCTGTCGAGCCGTGCCTTGGTCTGCGGATTCGTCAATGCCGCGCGGACTTCGTCCGCAAGCCTGCTCACGACGGCAGACGGTGCCCGCGCGGGAGCCACCAGGGCCCACCATTGGCTGACCTGCATTCCCGGCAGCCTGGCTTCGGCTGCGGTCGGAACACCGGGAAGCGAAGTCACGCGCACCGGCCCCGTCACCATCAAGGCCGCGATCTTGCCACCGCCAAGCAGGCTGCTGCCGCTTGCCAGCGTAGCGAAATGGCCTTTGACCAGTTGGGCGGACACATCGGTCAGCGCGGGCGCCGAGCCCCGGTACGGTACGGCATCGACCGGGATGCCCGCCTGCGCTTCAAGCATCTTGGCGGCCAGATGGCTGATCGTGCCGTTCCCGCTGGTGGCAAGCTGCAGCGGCGTTCCTGCCTTGCGTGAGTCCGCAAGGAAGCGCTGGACGTCGCCAGCGCGATAGTGCGTGCTGTCCGCGAACAGGATGAGCGGCGCCTCGCCGAGCAGTGAAACCGGCGTGAAGTCGCGCAACACATCATATGGCATCTGGCGGAACACCGACGGCGCCACGGTATGAGCCAGCTCGATGACGCCCAGCGTGTAGCCGTCGGGAGCCGACTTTGCGAGGATGTCGGCGCCGATGCGGCCGGAGGCGCCGGCGCGATTGTCGACGACCACGGGCTGGCCCATCGATTCGCTCATTCGCTGCGCGACCGCACGGGCCAGCGCATCGGTGCTGCCGCCGGCAGCCCAGGGCACGATCAATCGGATCGGCTTTTCAGGATAGGCGGCCAGGGCCGACGGTACCTGAGCCGCGAGGCCGAAGGTGATGGCAGTCAACAGAGAACGCAAGTTCATGGGTGGCTCCGAATATTGTCTGGAAATCAAGCTTGTCCCGGATCGCGATCGCCGCGTGCAGTCAGCATCAGCATGACTGCTTCCGTCCTGGCGATGCGCCCGTCGGCGCGCAGCGCTTGCGTGGCGGCAAACCCCGCTCCCGCGCACAGCTCGACCCAGAATCCGGCCGCAGCGAGACGGCGGGTACCGTCGCGTGCTGCCGCGTCGTCGATGACCACCGCGCCGCCGCCCGATTGCCTGACGGCGTGGACCTGCTGCGCGGTCACGGTCGAGCCGGCCGTGGAGAATTGCTGGGTCGTGCCCGGGAAGTCGGACTGCTGCGGCGCGCCCGCCAGCACGCGCGACAGCCGCGGGAACGGCTCGATCGCCCAGAGGCGGGGCAGCTTCGGGAGATGTCCCAGCGTGACCAGGTCACGCAGCGCGCTATAGATGCCCCACAACAGATCCCCCCGCGCCGTCGGCACCATGACATGGTCGGGGCGGCATCCTTGCGCCACCCACTCCAGTGCGACAGCACGGTAGCCTTCCACACCAAATACCGGGCTACCCACCGCGGGCACGCTGTAGTTGGTCAGTGCAAAGGCTCCCTCTTCCCTGACGCGGCGGCGGACATGCGCCCATCGCGCGTGACCGTTGTCGCAGATGACACGCCGCGCACCGTAGTAACGCAACGCCGCATCGAAAACGGACGGAAGCGCCTGGTAGGTCGCGACTTCGCAGTCCAGTCCCGCGGCGGCGCAATAGGCCGCGGCCGAGACTGCGGCGTTGCCGCTTGACGCCAGCACCACCTCGCTCGCGCCAATATCCAGCGCCCGGCTTACGGCCTGCGCCGACATGCGATCCTTGTGCGAGCCGGTCGGATTTGCGCCTTCATTCTTGATCCATACGGACGCCACGTCCGCCAGCGACGCCAGGGTTGGCACCGGTACGCATGGCGTGGCGCCCTCCCCCAAAGACACGCCTTCCAGGTACGGCTGCCAATGCCCCCATGTATAACTTCCGCTTCTTGGTGCAAAATCCAGTGCGTGGTGCTGGTAGGCAACTTCGAGACTACTGGGCCGGCCGGCGCTTGCGCAGTTCGGGCACCCTTCCGGCATGTCGCTGACTGGATATTGAGCGTGGCAGGTAATGCATTGCAGGGCATGCATCGCCGGATTGACGAGCGCTTCGGTCGGATGCGGATAGCGACTGGCGCGCATGATAAAAGCCCAAGTGGTCATGACCCGAGTCTATGTGATGTCACGCCTGGGCAGCGCAGGCATTCCGATTATCGAATTAAGCAAAACTTATAGGGTTGGGTATGGGGACAGCCACCGACATCGTGATCAGCGCCCGCCAAATCGAGGTGTTTCGCATGGTCATGCGCCTGGGATCGGCGCGCCGGGCCGCCGAAGCCCTGCACATCAGCCAGCCCGCCGTGACACAGATCGTGCTGCAGCTTGAACAGGCAGCGCGGTTAAGACTGTTCGACCGAAGCAAAGGGCGTATGGCGCCCACGCCCGAGGCGGCGTCCCTGATCGACGAAGTCGAGCGCGTCTATGTCGGCCTCGACGCCGTGCAGCGCAAGATAGATCAGTTGCGTTCCTATGAAGATACGATCCTGCGCGTCGGCGCCTTGCACGCCATGGCCTCCAGCGTGATGCCGTCATCGGTGGCGGACTTCATCCACAACCACCCCCGCGTTCGTTGCCAGCTGGAGGTCGACAGCTCCAGGGGCTTGCGCGAGCGCCTGCTTCAGCGCGAACTCGATATCGCGTTCATGGGCGACGAGGCGGACACCAGCGGCCTGACCGCGTCCGAGTTCTACGCAGTGCAGGCGGTTTGCGTCGCTCCCGCGACGCATCCTTTCGCGGCGCGCGCGAAAGTCGGCATCGAGGATCTGATCGAGGTTCCGTTGATCGGCCTGGACGCTTCGGATCCTGCGCAACGCCGGCTGGAAGCGTGCTTTTCCGAGTCCGGCATCGAGCCGCGTTTCGTGGCGACAACACCGTACAGCCACACGCAGTGCTCACTGACCCTGGCCGGTGCTGGCCTTGCGATCACCAATCCATTGGTGGCCCGTGGCTACGTTGCGCTCGGGCTGCGCAGCGTACCGCTCACCGCTCCCGTTCGATTCCGGGCAATCCTGGCATTCCATCCGGCACAAGGCCAGTCGACTGCGGCACAGCAGTTCGTGAGCCTATGCCGGCAGCGGTTGGCCGATTTGCTGTGATGCACGTGCAGCAATGAGGGCGCGTGCAGGAAAGTGCCATAGCAGCACGTCCGCGGCGGTTCAACGGCCAGGAGCCCCTGCCCGAAGCGCAGTGCTCCTGCGCCCCGCCGTTAAGGCGTGCCGTCCGACACATCGATCCGATACACCCGCCCGCTCGTCGCCGACGTGCCCGGATCGGCCAGCACGTACAGCGCCTGCGCGTCATCCACGCCAAACGAGAACACACTGCCCGGGATCGTGACGTTCCAGTCGACCTGTTCTGCGACAACGCCGTCGCGATACATGAAGCTCAGCAGCTTGCCCGTGCAAAGGTCGGAATAGAAGTACCGCCCATGCAGCACCGGGTTGGCACTGCCCCGGTACGCATAGCCACCGACGATGGCACAAGCGCCCGCTTCGTGGCCGTATTCGAAGACCGGCATGGTCAGCCCGGTCTTGTCGCACGTGGCCGCACCCACGCAGGCGGTGCCTTCGGTCCGGTTCCAGCCGTAGTTCAGGCCCGCGCTGGTGGCCGGCGCCACGTCGACTTCCTCGCGCTGGTCCTCGCCGACATCGGCGATATACAGCAAGCCGGCGTCGAACGTAAACCGCCACGGGTTGCGCAGGCCGAGAGCCCAGATTTCGCCGCGGCTGCCGGACTGGCCGACGAAGGGATTGCCGGCAGGCAAGCCGTAGCCGGATGCCCCGCTGACGTCGATGCGCAGCATCTTGCCGAGCAGCGTTGCCGGGTTCTGGGCGTTGCCCGACGGATCGCCACCGCCGCCGCCGTCGCCCGTGCCGATATAGAGCATGCCGTCCGGGCCGAACGCGAGCTGGCCGCCGTTATGGTTGGAGAAGGTGCCGTGCGGAATCGACAGCAGCACGGTGCCGGATGCCGCGGCGATATCCGGATTCGCGGCCGATACGTTGTAGCGGGCGATGGTGATGGCCCCATTGGTGTCGGTGTAATAGACGTAGAAGCGGCCGTTGGTCCCATAGTTGGGATCGAACGCCATCGACAGCAGCCCGCGCTCGCCATCGGTCGTCGTCAGCGCGGCGATATTGAGGAACGGCGTAGCGACCAATGCGCCGTTGCGCACGATCCGGATGCGGCCGGCCCGCTCGACCACGAACAGGCGCGGATCGCCGGGGGGCGCGGTCAGGAAGATGGGCTCGGATAACCCGCCGGCAACCTGCGTCAGCGACAACTGCACTGTTTCCGGTGAGCCGTATTCCACGCTTGCCAAAGCACTGCCGCCCGCGGTCACCGCCACGGTCTGCGAAGGCGGCTGCGGCTTGAGGAGCGTGCTGCCAGCCAGCACGCTGGCGGCACTGACGGTATAGCTGCCAGCAGCCAGGTTGGACAGCGTGGTCGACTGGGTCACGGTCTGGCGGAACTGGCCGGGCCCCAATACCGTGATGGCCGCCGACGTCCCGGACGGCAGGCCGGAGATGGAGAGCGTCAGCGTGCCGGTGGCGCTGTCACCGCCCCCGTCTCCCCCGCCCCCTCCGCAAGCTGCGATACCCAGGCAGCAGGCGATGAAGAATCGGCAAAGCGAGGATCGAAGTGCTTCGGACATGGCGCGCTCCTGTCACGGCTCGGGCACAGCCTGCCATGCAAGAACCGATCCACGGCCCTGGCACAAGTCCCGCCGGGCCTTTCCGGCGGCTGGCGTGCCTCGCCCTTGTAAAAGATACCTCATGCGCGCGGCATCGGCGATGCATGCGGGCTTGTCCGTCTGGGACTTCGAGCGCCGTGGCCGTCAGTTGAAGGTGCGCGACGACGGCCAGGCCGTTTTCAACAGCACGCCCCATATCGTGATGGCCGCGCTTGAGGGGCTGGGCGTCGCCTTCCTCCCGGAAGAGGAATTTGCACCCCACATCGAGGAAGGTCGGCTGGTACGCGTGCTGGAAGACTGGTGCCCTCCGTTTGCGGGCTACCACCTGTACTACCCCAGCCGCCAGGCATCGCCAGCCTTTTCGCTGGTGGTGAATGCACTTCGCGTTGGTGGGTCGGCCCGCCGCTAGGGTGGTCAGGGCGGTGTCAGCCGCATCGTTGATATCACCGTGAAGACGCCCTCCTTCCTCAACCGCAGCAGCGGAATCCGACGAAGGGGTCGCTGCGGTGCGGCAGGTAGAAGTTCCGGTAGCGAGGATGCTGCATGCGGGCATGGGTGGCGAACGATCCGCCGCGAACCGAGCGATGCGTGTGAAACCAGGGGGCGGAATATTCCTGGTAGGGATCGGGCGAGAACCCTGCATAGGGCACGAAAGGATCAGCCGTCCATTCCCACACGGCGCTACCCCAGCGGATCAGGTCATGCGTTGCCGCATACTCCCATTCGGCTTCCGTGGGCAAGCGCTTGCCGGCCCAGCGGCAATAGGCTTCCGCCTCGTGGGCATTGATATGACACACCGGCTGTTCGGGCGGCAGCGGCACCCACTGCCCGAACCAGCGCAACGCCCATTGCCCCGCGGTGCCGCCGGCTGTCCGGCGCCAGCGCACCGGATGCGCCAGCCTGCTCTGTTGCAGCCATGCGCGTCCGTCGTCTGACCACCATTGATGGTCGCGGTAGCCGCCGGCGGCCACGAATTCCGCAAATGCGGCATTGCTGACGCAAGTGCGATCGATGTGGAAAGGGGCGATGTGGACCGGGTGGGACCACTTCTCGTTGTCGAAGACGAACCCGTCGCCCCCGATGGGCGACCCCATTGCGAACGTGTCGCCGCCTGCGGCTGCCGAGCCGGCGCCCGGCGCAATGGAAGGCATGCCGAGCGGGGCATGCAGCGGATAATCGAGCGTCTGGCGCATATAGGTCAGCGCCTCCGCATGCATGTCTTCGTGGAACAAGGCGAGCCGGAAGAAATAGAGCGCAGCGTCGGTATCGTCCGACGTGGCGAGCCTGGCGCGAACGTGCTCCAGCACGGCGGCTGCGTAGTCGCGAATCTCGGAGAGCCGGGGCAGCGCAAGATGCCATCGGTCCCGGTGGGCGACGCGCATGGAATCGAAGAGGCGGTCGGCGTCCGGCAGCATGGACGGGAGGCTGGCCACCCAGCAGCCGTCCTCGCCGGCACGTGGCTCCCGCAGCACCCATTGCTCCGTGAACCAGGCGATATGGGCATACTCCCACAAGGGCGGATTGATTCCCGCGTCATAAGGAACCTGCCATTGGGACGGCGACAGCTCCTCAAGCACGGCCCAGGTGCGCCGGTGCGCATCGGCAAACGCCGCATCCAGCTCGAACTTGTTTATCCTTCTTGCTGCCGCCCCCTCAGAACCTGTCATCATGCGTCCTCCCAAGGCCACCGTCGCGATTATCAGTCCAGCGCTGCGCAAAGCCAACAATGGCAACTGGCAAACCGCCAATCGCTGGGCCCGGTTCCTGCAGGGGGACTACGATGTCACGCTGGCCGCTGAATGGTCGACGGCCAGCCAGGGCGGCGCCCTGCCCGACTGCCTGATCGCCCTGCACGCCCGGCGCTCGGCCGAGTCCATCGCCAGGTTTGCCGAGGCTTGTCCGGATCGTCCGCTGATCGTCGTGCTGACCGGCACCGATCTGTACCGCGACATCCGCACCGATGCATCGGCCCAGCGCTCGCTCGAACTCGCCACCCACCTGGTGGTGCTGCAGGACGAAGGGCTGGCCGAACTGGCGGCCGCGCATCGCGCCCGGTGCCGGGTGATCTACCAGTCTGCCCCGGCATGCGCGCCCGCGGCGCCCCGCCAGAATCACTTCGACGTCGTGCTGGTCGGCCACATGCGGGCGGAAAAAGACCCGCTGACGCCCATGCGCGCGCTCTCGCTGCTTCCCGACGATTCGCGCGTGCGCCTGATCCACATCGGCGGCGCGCTGGATGACGCCTATCGGCAGGAGGCCCTGGCGCTGGAAGCACGAGCCTGGCCCGGCGTGCGGCGCTATGTCTGGCTCGGAAACCTGCCCCATGACGAAACCCTGCAGCACATCCGGAAAGCACAGGCCATGGTGATCTCCAGCGCCATGGAAGGCGGCGCCAACGTGATCATCGAGGCCGTCGCCAGTGGCGTGCCGGTGCTGGCCAGCCGCATCCCGGGCAACGTCGGCATGCTGGGCCGTGACTACGAAGGCTATTTTCCGTTGGGTGACGCCGCGCAATTGGCGCTGGTGCTGGAACGCACCAGCCGGGATGCCGGGTTCCTGGACCGCCTGCGGCAGCAATGCGCAATTCGCGCGCCGCTGTTCGCGCCGGCGCGGGAACGGGCGGAAGTGAGTAAACTTGTCGCCGACGCCTTGAAACCAGAATGACTCGGAGCCCCGCAGTGGACCAGCCAAACAACGCAAAGATCAAGCTCACCGCCTTCTCCCACGGCGGCGGGTGTGGGTGCAAGATTGCCCCCGGTGTGCTTTCTGAAATCCTAAGGAATTCGGTCGGCTTCGCTGCTCCGGCAGCACTGCTGGTCGGCAAAGAGACCAGCGACGACGCGGCGGTCTACCAGCTCAATGACAGCCAGGCCCTGATCGCCACCACGGACTTCTTCATGCCGGTGGTGGACGATCCGTACGATTTCGGGCGTATCGCCGCCACCAACGCCATCTCCGACGTCTATGCCATGGGCGGAACCCCGATCATGGCGCTGGCGCTGGTCGGCATGCCCATCGAGAAGCTGCCGCCTGAGGTCATCGGCAAGATCCTCGAAGGCGGCGAATCGATCTGCGCCCAGGCGGGCATCCCGGTCGCGGGCGGCCACACCATCGATTCCCTTGAGCCGATCTACGGGCTGGTGGTCCTTGGTCTGGTGCACCCGAACCGGGTCAAGAAGAACAGCGGCGCCAAGGCGGGCGACAAGCTGATCCTCGGCAAGCCGTTGGGCGTGGGCGTGTTGTCCGCCGCGGTGAAGAAGGACAAGCTCGACGCGGCCGGCTATCAGGAACTGATTGCCTGCACCACCAAACTCAACACGCCCGGCCGACTGCTGGCCGAAGTGCCGGCTGTCCACGCGCTGACCGACGTGACCGGCTTCGGCCTGCTCGGCCACCTGCTGGAGCTGTGTCGTGGCGCGGGCGTCGGCGCGCGGCTGGACATGGCGCGGATTCCACTGCTGCCGCGGGTCGAGCGCATGGCCGCCGAAGGGCTGGTGACCGGCGCATCGGGGCGCAACTGGGTCAGCTACGGCAGCGAGGTGGACCTGTCCACGTCGGTCACGCCAAGCCAGCAGGCACTGCTGACCGATCCCCAGACCAGCGGCGGCTTGCTGGTGTCGTGCGCACCGGAAGCCGTGGACGAGGTCCTGGAGATCTTTAACCGGGAAGGCTTCGCAGACGCTGCCGTGATCGGAGAAATGACGCAAGGAGCCGCCCGTGTTGCCGTTGCTTAAGCGCCTTGCCGCGCTGACCCTGCTGGGCTTTGCCGGCCTCGCCAGTGCCCAGGCTGTCCTGAAGGTCTCGGCCATTCCCGACGAGTCCCCCACCGAACTGCAGCGCAAGTTCGCGCCGCTCGGCAACTACCTGGAGAAGGAAACCGGCATGAAGGTGAAGTTCGTGCCCGTCACGGACTACGCTGCGGTGGTCGAAGCGCTGGCCACCGGCAAGATCGACATGGCGTGGCTGGGCGGCTTTACCTATGTGCAGAGCAAGATCCGGACGAAGGGAGCCACCATCCCCATCGTCCAGCGCCAGGAAGATGCCGCCTTCACCAGCAAGTTCATCACCGCCGACAGCGCGATCAAGTCACTGGCCGACCTCAAAGGCCACACCTTCGTCTTCGGCGCGCCGTCCTCTACCTCCGGCCACCTGATGCCACGGCACTTCCTGCTGCAGGCGGGCATCGACCCGGACAAGGACTTCAAGACGCTCGCCTATTCGGGCGCCCACGATGCGACGGTGGCTTTCGTGCAGGCCGGCAGGGCCGACGCCGGCGTGCTCAATGCCTCGGTGTGGGACAAGCTGGTGGAGCAGCGCAAGGTGGATCCCGCCAAGGTCAGGGTATTTGCTGTCACACCGCCCTATTACGACTACAACTGGACCGTGCGCGGCGGGCTCGATCCCGCCTTGCGCAAGAAGCTGACCGAAGCATTCCTGCGGCTGGACCCGGCCAATCCCGAGCAGCGCGAGATCATGGCATTGCAGCGGACCGCCAGGTACATTCCCACCCGGCCCGAAAACTACGACGGCATCGAGGCCGCAGCCCGGGCCGCGGGCCTGATCCGGTGATGCCGGTCTGATGAGCTTCCGCCTGGACGCCGCCAGCGTCAGTTACGCCAACGGACAGCGTGCGCTCAGCCAGATCACGTTGGCGGCCAGCCGCGGCGAGCCCATCGCCGTCATCGGTCCGTCCGGAGCCGGCAAGACCTCCTTGCTGCGCTTGCTGGCAACGTCGCTGCGGCCAAGCGAGGGCCGTGTGGAGGTGCTGGAGCAAAGCCCCTGGGCGGTATCCGCCGCACGCCTGCAGCAGTTGCGCTGCCGCATCGGCATGGTGCACCAGGCGCCGCCGATGCCGCCGCGCCAGCGCGTGGTCACGGCCATCCTTGCCGGCCGCCTGGGCATCTGGCCCGCCTGGAAATCCTTGCTGTCGCTGGTCTATCCGGCAGACATCGATGGTGCCGGCGAACAGCTCGCCCGCCTTGAGCTGGCCGACCGCCTGTTCGACCGGTGCGACCAGCTCTCGGGCGGTCAGCTGCAGCGCGTGGGCGTCGCCCGCGTGCTTTACCAGCGCCCGGAATTGATCCTGGCGGACGAACCGGTCTCGGCAATGGACCCGGTGCTGGCCAACCTCACCCTGGGCGAGCTGCGCAGGGAAGCGGATACACGCGCGGTGCCCCTGGTCGCCAGCCTGCACGCAGTGGATCTGGCGCTGCGCTGGTTTCCCCGCATCGTCGGCCTGAAGGCGGGCGAGATCGCCTTCGACCTGCCGGCCGAGCGCGTCACCGACGCGCTGCTGCGCGAACTCTATGCCTCCGAAAGCGCATCGCCACCGGTACAGGGCAGCCAGGCCCTGACGAGCATCGCGGCAGGTGCGAGCGCCGCCATCGGTGGCGACACCCAACCCAGGCCGGCGTGCCGATGACCGCCCACCCGCGCGATCCCCAGGCGCTGCGGCGCGCCAGCGGCCTGGTGCTCGCGCTGCTTCTGCTGTGGCCATTGTTGCAGCTGTCCCGGTTCAGCCCTTCAGCCTTGTTCGACACCGGAAACCTCAAGGTGATGGGCGCCTTCGTGCGCAACTTCCTTCCCCCCGAGGTTTCGCCCGGATTCCTCGGGCTTGTGGTCAACGCCACGCTGGAAACGCTGGCGATCGCCACCGCGGGCATTGCGCTCGCCTTTGTGATCGCAACACCTCTGGCCGTGGCCTTGACGGGCAGCCTGTCGGTGTCGCGCATCGGCCCCGGCCGGGGACGCAAGCCGCGCATGGCGGTGCGCGCTGGCGTGCGCGCCCTGGTGCTGCTGCTGCGCGGGGTGCCGGAGTTGGTGTGGGCACTGGTCTTCGTGCGCGCCCTCGGCCTGGGGGCGGCGGCGGGCGTGCTCGCCCTGGCCATCACCTATGGCGGCATGCTGGCAAAGGTCTATGCGGAAATCCTCGAATCCAGCGACACACGCGCCGTGGATGCCCTGCTTGGCAGCGGCAGCGGGCGCCTGGCGGCACTGTTCTATGGGCTGCTTCCCCATGCCTCGCAGGAGCTGGTCTCGTACACCGTCTACCGCTGGGAATGTGCCATCCGGGCTTCCGTGGTCATGGGCTTCGTTGGCGCCGGCGGACTTGGGCAGTTGATGGACCAGGCCATGAAACTGCTCAACGGCGGGGAAGCCGCGACCATCCTGCTAGTGTTCCTGCTGCTGGTCCTGCTGGCGGACGCGCTCAGCGCGCACCTGCGCAAGCTGCTCGACTGAATCATGGCGCACAAGGTCAAGGCCGCTCAATTCTGCATGCGCTGCCTGCTCACCCTGATCGCGGTGGCCGCCGCGGTTTCGGGCAGCTTCGCGTATCTGTCGCTCGATCTGGGTCAGCTTTTTTCCGCGGACGCTGCAGCCGAGATGGCGCGCTTCCTGCTGACGTTCTTCCCGCCGCAGCTGTCACCCGCTTTTTTGGCCAGAACCGCTGGCAGCATGCTCGAAACGCTCGCGGTTTCCGCGGTGGGCACGCTGTGTGCGGCGGTGCTGGGTTTTGGCCTGGCACTACCGGCTTCCGGGCTCTACGGCGATGCGCTGCGCGCCTTGTCGCGCTTGCTACTGAACCTGTTGCGCTCGATCCCCGAGCTGGTATGGGCTGCCCTGACCGTACTCGCAGTCGGCCTTGGACCGTTTGCCGGCACCCTCGCCCTGGCACTGCATACCGCGGGCGTGCTCGGTCGCCTGTTCGCCGAGGCGCTGGAGAATGCGCCGCGCGCACCCGCCCGCGCGCTGATGGAAGGGGGCACTCCTGCCGCGCTGGTCTTCATGTACGGGACGCTGCCCTGCGTATGGCCCCAGTTTCTGGCCTACATCCTGTACCGCTGGGAAACGAATATCCGCGTGGCGGCAATCCTTGGCTTTGTCGGCGCCGGCGGGCTTGGGCAGATGTTGTATTTCGAGCTGTCCCTGTTCCATCTGCCCCAGGCTTGCACGGTGATCATCGCCATGCTTGCCCTGGCGGCCGTGGTCGACACGGCCAGCGCGATCATGAGGGGTGGCCGGCATTCGTGAAGAGGCGCCGGCGAGGCTTGCGGGTACATCCTGCCAACAGGTGGACGTGATCGTCCTCTCCATCGATTTCCACAATGTCCGCCTCTACTTCGGTGCAGACGTTGGCCAGGATTCCGCGCAAGTCGTCGATGATTTCTTTGGCGAACACCTCACGACGGTGCGGCGCGGGAAGTAAAGGCGAAGGTGCGTTCGGGCCGGCTACCGCCGGACCAGGGGTTGGCCGAATAACAAACGAACGGGACGCGCAGGCAGTAAGATGAGCGTTCCCTCCCCCCATTGGAAGTATCGCGATGCAAGTACTGGTTGACGCAGACGCCTGCCCGGTTGTCGTCAAGGAAATGTTGTATCGGGCCGCACAACGTGTCGAAGTGTGCGTCACGCTGGTTGCCAACCAGTACATGCGCACGCCGCCTTCGCGCTTCATCAAGTCACTGCAAGTGCCTGCGGGCTTCGACGTCGCCGATGACCGTATCGTCGAGTTGGTCAGCAGCGGGGACCTCGTCATTACGGCGGACATCGTTCTTGCCGCCGCCGCCCTTGACAAGGGCGCCTATGTGCTCGACCCGCGAGGAAGCTGGTTCAGCCGTGAGAACATCCAGGAGCGCCTGACCATGCGCGAGGTGATGGAACAACTCCGCAGTTCAGGCGTTGATACCGGCGGGCCGGCAGCGTACGCCCAGCAGGACAGCAAGGCGTTCGCTGGGCAATTGGACCGCTTCCTGGCACGCCATGCGCCGCCGGGTGCGGTCGCCTGAGGCGTGCTGGCCATCGCAACGCAGTAGTGGGCCGGCCTTGGGGTTCAAGGCGGCAACATCGGGCGGCAGTTTCGCGGAGGGCATCCGGCCGGTACCGGCTGAACGATTCCATCAAGCTGTTGCATCGACCGGTTGAATCTGCAATCGGAAACGGCCGTCGACCGGAATCGCTGGCTGGTGGGGATTGTTAAGCAATGCGCCAACGAAAAGACGCTCTGTTGCCAGCAAAGCGTCTCGCGTTCGCCAGAGTCAAGATGCCGCCGACTGCAAAAGCTCCTCGACGCCAGGCTGCTCTTTCGTCCGGCTTTGACTAGTTTTGTTGACGTAGCCCTCCGGAGCGCACTCGCCTGGCATAACGCCTTGGTTGCGAAGATGGGCCGCGACCATCTCGCACCATTTGAGCAACTGGTGCTTATCAAGATCCGCGACCACGTCTTCACCGAATAGATTCGAAAGCTCAAGCGCGACTCCTGAAAATGCGGCGCCGTCATCTCGAATGGTCAATACCCCGTCGCCATCCTGGTCGCACATCTCAATCCTTGTGGCAGACATATCCATTACCTCCTGAAGCTTCGTAACCGTCATATCAAGCGCTCCCTGCCTTGTCGGTCGCTTGGCCAGCGTATCTATGCTAGAAGATCGACTTCCCTCCCACCAAGGGGAGTAACGGGCCCAACCGCCCGACCTGGAATCCCGCGTGCGCGGCCTGATTCGCGACAGCTACGCCGACTTCGGCCCAATGCTGGCCTGCGAGACCCTGCGCGAGCGGCACGACATCAAGATTTCGCCAGTCTTCGTATGCCGGATCATAGACATTCCCGCCGGTTGCACGGCTGATGCTTTTGGGTGGGCGCAGCTTCCAGGACACCCGGAAGCCGGTGTCGAACAGCAAGTCTGGAGCGAACCGGTGCAGATCGATGGCAGCGATCACGCCTGGTTCCATGCGCTAGATGAGGCGGACCGCGCAACTGATGGGCGCCGCGACCGCTCGCACGCACGCACCCGTCCCAACCGTATCGGCGGTCCCGCACTCCCACTACTATGCTAGTCACCATCGACCGGCACGGGAGCGAGCTTGGCCAACCCGGATCTTCCCGATAGCGACCAAATGATCGCGCACGTCATCGCTGCACAAGCAAGCCCGTGCGACGAACTCGTCATCCGCACGCAGCCCACCGCAGTCGACCGCCCGTGCCGGCGCAAGCGTCTAGCACTCGCCGCGACGATCCTCGGCTCAAGCATGGCGTTCATCGACGGCTCCGTCGTCAATGTCGCGCTACCCGCCATTCAGAGCGAACTCGGCGCGAGCGTCGCGGCAATGCAGTGGATCGTTAACGCCTACCTGCTCTTTCTCGGGTCCCTCGTGCTGGTGGGCGGATCGATGGGCGACAAGCTCGGCCGCCGCACGGTATTCATTGCGGGCATCGGGGTCTTCACGCTGACGTCGGCCGCTTGCGGGTTCGCGCCGGACGCGAATTCGCTGATCGCCGCGCGCGCAGTGCAGGGCATTGGTGCAGCACTCTTCGTACCCAGCAGTCTCGCGATCATCGGCGCCGTGTACGAAGGCGAAGCGCGCGGACGGGCAATCGGCACCTGGGCGGCCGTCGGGGCGATCACGTCGGCGGCGGCGCCGGTGGCGGGCGGCTGGCTCGTCGACGTGTTGTCGTGGCGCGCGATATTCTTCCTCAACGTCCCGCTTGCAGCGGTGACGATCGCGCTCGCGATTTTGTCGGTGCCGAACAGCCACAAGCTCGATGCGCCTCGACAGTTGGACTGGCCCGGCGCGCTTAGCGTCGCAGCGGGGCTGGCTGCCCTCACCTATGGTCTGACCGAGGCGTCTGCGCGCGGTTTCGCAGATCCGCTTGTACTGTGCGCGATCGGCGCCGGCGCGCTCGTGCTGGTCGCATTCGTGATGATCGAAGCGAACAGCCGTCACCCCATGATGCCGCTCGACGTGTTCCGCTCACGCGATTTCACCGGCGCCAACCTCGTCACACTGCTGCTCTACTTCGGCCTGAGCGGCGCACTGTTCTTCCTGCCGTTCACGCTGATCCGCGCACATGCCTACACCGCAACTGAAGCGGGCGCGGCGCTGCTGCCGGTGCCGGTCATCATCGGCTTGTTGTCGCGCTTCACCGGCGGCCTGACGAGCCGCTTCGGCTCGCGGATCCTGTTGAGCGCTGGCCCGGGTATCGCGGGAATCGGATTCGTGATGCTGGCGTTGCCGTTCGTGGGCGGCAGCTATTGGGCCGGATTTTTCCCTGCGCTCACCGTGCTTGGGCTTGGCATGACGATCACCGTCGCGCCACTCACGACGATTGTGATGGGCTCGGTGCCGGCTGACCACGCAGGCGTTGCATCCGGCATCAACAATGCGGTTGCACGTATGGCGAGTCTGCTGGCAGTTGCGGTGCTCGGCATCGTGTTCGTGTGGTCGCACCAGGCGGCGCTGTCGGCGCGGCTCGATGAACTGGGCGTTCCCAGGGACGCACGCCGGACCGGGCAGTTGCTGGAGCCGGGCGCGCAAGCCGGGGCGGCAGCGGGCGACGCCCATTTGCCGACCCAGCCACCCGTGGCGCTGGCGGAAGCCGAAGCTATCACTGAAGCGCTGCGCGCGGTTGCGCTGGTGTCCGCCGTGTGCGCGTTCGCCGGAGCGGGTCTCGCGGTAGCGACCATCCAACCCCGCAGGTGATATGCGTCGTGTCGCCGGAGGCGTCCGTTGCCTATCCGGCACGGACATTGCGCCTTTAATTTATAAATTGTTCTCTTGCAAACATGAATAATTGAGATGTATATTTTGCAAACTGCCAGGAGCGGCGCAAGCCGGTGGCTCGTACTTGATATGGAAGCAAAGTGAAAATGTCAGACCAGTTCGCAACTGAACCAGAGCCATCTCAGCCACCGCTGTCGTCCGCGGCCGCAGTGGCGTATGAACGTACCGTTCTTGACTGGGCCGAACACCTGCCGGAAAGCGTCGTCGCTGTGCGCAACCTCACCTACGGTACCGACCAGCGGCAGCGGTTCGACGTGTTTACGGCACGAGGGTTGCGCGACGCGCCTGTCCTGATCTTCTGGCATGGTGGGGGCTGGACGAATGGCTACAAGGAATACGCCTCGTTCCTTGCGCCTATGGTGATAAGCCTTGGCATGGTGCTGGTGGCGCCCACGTATCGGCTGGCACCGGCCCACAGGTTGCCCGCAGCGTTTGACGACGCGGCGTTGCTCCTGGGCAGCGTGCAGAAAAGCATTGCCACCTGGGGCGGCTCACCCTCTCACCTCTATCTTTCCGGCCATTCGGCAGGCGGCGGTATTGCGGCCATGGCGGCGATGCGAAAACCACAACTGCGCGCGGTGGGTATTGACCAGCAGGCCATTCGCGGTTGCCTGCCCATCAGTGGCATCATGAACCTGCACCACCCGAACCCGGCGCCCGGGAGTCTTGAGGAGCGGGTGTACACCGCATTGCTCGACTCGCAGGAACTGGATGCGGCAATGAGTCCGCTGACGTGGTCTGCCGGCAATACCGTTCCGATGGTGCTCAGCTACGGCGAACATGACAGCGAGCGCGTGATCCGCTCCAATCTCACCCTGTACGCCATGCTGAGGATGCAGCCGGCTCCCGTTGATTGCTACATGCACGCGGGCGAGGATCATTTCCGCACGCATACTGCGCTTTCGGACCCTTCCCACCCTTGGTATGCGCGGCTCGCGCAACTCGTCAAGGAGACCTCACAGTGAAGCAAGTCATTGAGACTGGCTTGCCCACTCCGGCACAGCCATTTTCCTGGGCGACCCAGGCCGCAGGTCTGCTGTTCACTGCGCACGGTCCAGTCCGTCCTGACGGGTCGGTGGATACCGGCGATATCGCCCGGCAGGCCCGCCTGACGTTTGAGAACCTGAAGTTAGCGACCGAAGCAGCGGGCGCGGACCTGAACGATGTGGTGCAGGTGCTGATCACCCTGTTGGAAGCCGATGACGTGCCGGTAGTCGATGCGCTCTATGGAGAGTTCTTCGCCCCGCCTTATCCAAACCGCTCGACGGTGATCGCCAAGGCCTTGGTAGTGCCAGGCATGCGCATCGAAATCGTGGCCTATGTCGCGCTGCCCGACAAGCCCTGAAATTGGGGCTAGTCGGCAAAGCGCTTGCTGAGGACTTCGGCGGTGCGCATCAGGTGGTGCCGCAGCAGCGCGGAGGCTTTCTCCGTGTCGCGCGCGAGCACCGCCTCCATGAGATCCAGGTGTTCCTTCAACACATCGTCGGCCAGTTCCTTGCTCGAGCGCGGGTAGGCCAGGCGAATTCGACGATACCGCTCAGAATGGTCGACCAGTTGTTCGTCGATGCGCAGTAGCCACTTCGACGTAGCCGCTGCAACCAGCGCGAGGTGAAAGCGCCGGTGAGCCGTTTCCCACAGTTCCACTGCCACCGTGTCCGATGCATCGGTCGGGAGCCGCGCCCTGGTCAGCTTGTAATAGGCGGCCATGATGTTCGCGCCCCAGTCATCGTCGCCATGCTCAATGGCATCGGCCAGCAGGAGCAGTTCGATCGAGGTGCGCGCATGCATCAGATCGAGCAGATCACTCCTGGAGAGCTTGGTCACGCTGAAGCCCCTTTGGCCCTCATTGCTGACCAGTCCTTCGCCGCAGAGAAGCATCAGGGCCTCGCGGATCGGGCTCACGCCGAGTTCGTAGCGTTCCTGCAATGCCTGCAGGCGAAGCTTTTCCCCAGGGGCCAGGCTGCCCGCGATGATGTCTGCGCGCAGCAGTTGATACGCCTTCTCGGAAATGGTCTGGGTCGGCGCCGGCTCTGCGTGCTGCAGCCTGCGCGGCAAATCGGAAGTCCGCATGATTTGTTGTTGGATGGATGAGCGGCAAGGGCTGGCCGGCATCTATAGGACACTGGCAATTTCATAAATTTACCTCCAACAACGAAATTTTGCACTATCCGGGGACCAGAGCAGGTGCTGCCGGACCCGTCGGATTACCGATTCAGGCCCGAATTTCGCCCGTCTGCAGCCGATACAGGCCATTTCCGCGCTCCTCGCCCACGCAGGGTAAACTCCACCTTTTATTCAATAGATATAAATTTATAATTTTTCATGAGTGTTCAATGAGACGCCGTTTCATATATGAACAATGCGCGGTGAGCGCCGGATCTGCTGTGAGGCCCGGCGGGCCGCAATGCACCTAGAGGAGTTGGATCACATGAAGAAATCCGCGAGACGCCGGGCATTGGTTGCCCTGACAGCTATTGCCACCCTACTTGCGACGGGCGGGGCCACTGCGCAGGGCAGCTATCCAACCAAGCCGGTCACGCTTCTCGTGGCCTATCCAGCCGGCGGCGATACAGATGTGCTGGCACGCCTCTTTGCCGAGAAGCTGACTGCTCGGCTTGGGCAACCTGTCGTGGTGGAGAACCGCACCGGCGCCGGCGGCACCATTGGCACGGCGTACGTGGCAAAGGCTGCGCCGGATGGCTATACGCTGCTGTTCGCCCCGAACACAATCTCGATCTCTCCGCACGTGCTGCGGCCCGGCACGGGTGCCTCCTACGACCCGCGCAAGGATCTGACGCCGATCACGCTACTCGGCACGCAGTCGCTGTTCGTTGTGGTCAACAAGGCCGCCGGTGTCACCCGGATTGAAGACTTCGTCACGCATGCTAAAGCCGGTACGCTGAAAACCTATGGCAGTCCGGGCAACGGATCGCCAATGCACATACTGGCGGAACTGTTCAACAAATCGGCCGGCATCAAGCTCACGCAGATCCCCTACCGCGGCAGCGCCCCCGCGGTGGTCGACTTGCTGGGCGGGCAGGTGCCGATGATGTACTCCACGCTTGGGCCGGTGTCCCAGTACTTCCCGTCGGGCAAGCTGATTCCGCTGGCCGTCGCGGACAAGAAGCGCTCGCCTTTCGCGCCGAACGTGCCGTCCCTGGCCGAGCTTGGCTACAAGGATGTCGAGGTTGGTGCCTGGCAGGCCGTGGTGGGCCCGAAGGGCATGTCCCCGGAACTGGTTCTGACGCTGAACAAGCACTTCAACGACATCCTGAAAATGCCGGACGTCGTCGCCCGGATGGCAACGGTTGCCGTGACTCCGCAGGGCAGCGACCCAGCCGCCCTTGGCAAGCTGATCGCTGCCGACTACGAGCGCTATGGCCGGATCGTCAAGGAATTCGGCATTCAGGCCGACTGAGGAGCAGCCATGACGATATTAGTCACCGGTGCCGGCCTGATCGGCCGTCTGACCGCCGCGCAGTTGCTGGCCCAGGGAGAACCTGTGCTGCTCGCCGACGTCAGGCGGCCCGATTCTGCTGAACTGGGCGCGCTGCCGCTGGCATTGTGCGATGTGACCGACTACGACGCATTGTCCCGCCTGGTGGACGAGCATGGGGTCACCGCTATCGTCCATACGGCGGCCTTGCTTTCCACTGCCATTCGCAAGGATCCACTCGCCGGCATCCGGGTCAATACGATGGGAACGGCAAACGTTCTTGAGCTGGCACGCCAGCGTAAGCTCTCGCGTGTCGTGATTGCCAGCTCGACCACCGTCATGTACTCAGCCTTCCCGTCCCTGCCTGCCACACCGATCGCCGAGGATTTCCCGTTGCGGGTCCTCAGCGAACGGCCTGGCAGCATCTATGCGGCCACCAAGCTGGCTGGCGAGCATCTCGCGCTCGCCTACGCCTCGCTCTATGACGTCGATGCGGTCGTGCTGCGCTACGGCGCTGTGCTCGGCGCCGGACGGGACGCGGTCACCAGTGTGCCGGGCCGGCTACTGGCCACACTGCTCGAAGCCGGACGCACCGGAGTGCCTGCAAGGCTAGACGATCCGATCCTGTTGTGGAACGGCCGTGAGGAATTCATCGATGCCCGGGACTGCGCTATCGCCAACATCGCTGCACTGACCGCACCGGCACCGCGTCAACGCGTGTACAACATCGCTACCGGCGAATGGTTCTCGGTTGAAGCGTTCATCGATGTCGTGCGCCAATGTTATCCGGCGCTGCAGACCACCGATCTCAGGCTGCCCGAGGGCGGCTTTGCCGGATTTCCGCATGTGCGACCGGCGTCGTCCGACGTCAGTGCCGCTCACCGCGAAATCGGCTTCAAGGCCTCCTATTCGCTACTAGAGACCACGCGGCACTTCGCTGCAATGCTGTAGATCCGCGCCGCCGCACCCGGCAGGACCCCAACCAGGAGCAGGCTCACAGTCCACCAGGCTGACTGGCGCCCTCGTGCGCGCCACGCAAAAATTTAGATATTTCATACATATTTGCATATTTTAAAAAATTTAGAATGAGAATCGATATGGGAATGAAGCGGGCGATGTTGGCAAGATGCGTGCTCGGCGCGGCAGTGGCATTCGGCGCAGGTGGGCACTCGATATATGCCGCGGCGCAGTCGTCCAGCGTGAATCTGTATGGCGTAGCGGACGTCGGGCTGGTACACGAAAACGGCGCGGCAGCCGGTTCGGTAACAAAGGTCACGAGCGGCATGATGTCAGGCTCGCGCGTTGGCATGCGCGGACGCGAAGAACTAGGCGGGGGCACGGCAGCGTTCTTTACGCTGGAAGCCGGCATCCTGATGGATACTGGCGCATCAGGTCAAGGTGGCTTACTGTTCGGCAGGCAGGCCTACGTCGGACTCGACGCATCGCCGGGCCGTATCACGATGGGGCGGCAATATACAACGCTGGCGCTGGCACAAGTGGAGTTCGATCCGTTTGTGACTGGCCTGGCCGGCACGTCTGCAAACCTGATTTCAGCCGGCGGTCGAGGCGGCAGCAACCGTGTCGACAATGCCCTTAAATACAACCTGCCGGGCACACTCGGCGGCCTCGATGGCGAACTGTCCTACAGCTTTGGCGAAGTGCCCGGCAGTGCGGCCACCAACAGCCAGTTTGGCGCGTCACTTGGCTATTCGGGGGGGAGCTTCATGGGACGCGTCGCCTACGCGGACGCCCATGACGCCAACGGCCCTGGCAAGAATGCACGGGAAGTGTTCTTCGGCGCCAAGTACGACTTCGGGCTCGCGACTGGTTACCTCAACTACGTGATCAACCGAGGCGCCATCATACCGGGCACGCCCAACTTCAAATCGGAAGACGTGCTGGTCGGGGCTTCGATTCCGGTCGGCGCCGGGCGGGTCGTGACCTCGTACATCTACAAGAACGATCGGACCGACGCCGACAACGATGCCCATCAGTTTGCGATCGGCTACGTACATAACCTCTCCAAGCGGACCAGGCTCTATACGTCTTACGCCCACATCTGGAATCGCGCGGCGAACACGGCCAAGTCCGGCTTCTACCGCGTATGGAATGCCAATGATGTCGGCAACCCGCTCGCCGGCAACTCTGCTTTCAACGTTGGTATCAACCACACTTTCTGACCTCTCTGCCGCCTACCGTCCGGTGGAATCGTGCCCACCGGCCTTCTTGCCCGATGCCAGCAAATGCTCGCATCGGGCCTTTCTCATAGGCAGGCACCAGATTTAAGAGCACAGGCAATCGTGCGAAGTACGCACCGCTGGGCGCCATTGATTTTTCGGAAAACGCAGTCTGACGAATTCCGGTTCCCCACGAATCGCGCGATGTTGCGCAGCGCGTCTTATCAGGCAGTCTGGCCGCGGCGGGAAGTGGCCCTTGACCAAGGGCAGATAGTCAGCTCCCGCAGGCGGATCGGATTAACCGTCCGTTTCAAGACCCATGGAATGACCGGATCACCCACGCATCCGCAACAGATCAGCGTAAGAAACCAGCTTGCGTTTCTCGTTAGCAAGCGTCTTTCGTTTGGACGCCGAGCGGGTTGGTTGGCCGCGCTCGAACTTGGCGGCGGCGCGTGCGTCCTCCCGCGCGTAGGCCCGCGCGGTCCTGGCTTCCGCCTTCAGGCGTTCAGCCTCCAGCCGCGCAGCAGTGCGTTCCTCTCGGGCAACATCTTGCACGGCCGACATGATTTCGGCTCTTAGCAGATCGCGCCTTTGCCTGGCAGCGGCACGGGCAGCCTGCAATTGCTCTTTCCTCTGTCGCAGCCAGTCTTTCCCGTTGACCGGCGCAGGCCTGGCCTCTGGCGGCACGCTCAGGCGCAAAGCCCTGCTGGTTGAAACTCTCTCAGTCGGCGGCGCGCGCCGCGCATCCTGCTTCGCATCACTCACGCTGCATCACTCTCCCAGCACCACATAGCTGCGGCCCATGCGTCACTGGTTGAAGTCCGTAAACTCATGCCAGCAACCTTACCATAGGACTGCATCTCGGGCCTGGAGCGTCCAGCCTCCTTTTACTTGGCGGCATGAATCGCTTAAACATGTGGGCTTTCGCCGTCACCGCGCGGTAAGTGCCGCGATATCGCGTACGCCGCCGTCGATCACCAGTGCGGCAATACCCGCCGCCTCGGCCGCGACCGTCAGCACTTCGCCCCAATAGCCAGCAAACGAATTTCCTGGATCGATCGAAGGCCAGCCACGGGGCGCGTTCTTATAAGAACCAAAAAAAAGCCGCTCCAAAGAGCGGCCTTATCGGCAAACGAAGCAAAGCTTCGCCCCGGGATCAGTCATCCAGCAACGACAAGTCCCGCACAGCCCCCTTATCCGCCGACATCACCAGCTTGGCATAAGCCTTCAGCGCAGCAGACACCTTGCGCGGACGCGCCTTGGCCGGCTTCCACCCCCTGGCGTTCTGCTCTTCGCGGCGGCTCGCCAGTTCCTCGTCGGACAGCAGCACGTTGATGGTGCGGTTGGGAATGTCGATGCGGATCTTGTCGCCGTCGCGCACCAGGCCGATGGCGCCGCCGGCCGCAGCTTCGGGCGAGCAGTGGCCGATGGACAAACCCGAGGTGCCGCCGGAGAAGCGGCCGTCGGTCAGCAGCGCGCAGGCCTTGCCCAGGCCCTTGGACTTGATGTAGCTGGTCGGGTAGAGCATCTCCTGCATGCCGGGGCCGCCCTTGGGGCCTTCGTAGCGCACGATCACCACGTCACCGGCCTTGACCTTGTCGTTGAGGATGTTCTCCACCGCCTCGTCCTGCGACTCGGTGACGTGGGCCGTGCCTTCGAACACGAGGATGCTCTCGTCCACGCCGGCGGTCTTCACCACGCAGCCGTCGAGCGCGATATTGCCCGTCAGCACCGCCAGGCCGCCTTCCTTGGAGAAGGCGTGCTCGTAGGAGCGGATGCAGCCCTCGGCGCGGTCCAGGTCCAGGCTGGGCCAGCGCGTGTTCTGGCTGAACGCCACCTGGGTGGGAACACCCGCCGGGCCGGCCAGGTAGAAGTTCCTGACGGCTTCGTCCCGGGTCCGGCTGATGTCCCACTGCTCCAGCGCGTCCCTGAGCGTGGGGGCATGCACCGTGGGCACATCAGTGTGCAGCTTGCCGGCGCGCTCCAGCTCGCCCAGGATGGCCATGATGCCCCCTGCGCGGTGCACGTCTTCGATGTGGTACTTGTTGGTGTTGGGCGCCACCTTGCACAGCTGCGGCACCACGCGCGAGAGGCGGTCGATATCGGTCATGCTGAAGTCGATGTCGGCCTCGCGCGCGATCGCCAGCAGGTGCAGGATGGTGTTGGTGGAACCGCCCATGGCAATGTCCAGCGTCATGGCGTTCTCGAACGCCTTGAAGCCTACCGAGCGCGGCAGGATGCGCTCGTCTTCCTGCTCGTAGTACTGGCGCGCCAGTTCCACGATGCGGCTGCCCGCGCGCTTGAACAGCTGCTCGCGGTCGGCGTGGGTGGCCACCACGGTGCCGTTGCCGGGCAGCGACAGGCCCAGCGCCTCGGTCAGGCAGTTCATGGAGTTGGCGGTGAACATGCCCGAGCACGAACCGCAGGTGGGGCAGGCGGAGCGCTCCACCTCGGCCACGTCGGCGTCGGAATAGGCGCTGTCGGCGGCGATCACCATGGCGTCCACGAGGTCGAGCTTCTTGAACTCCATGGCCTTGGTGACGGGGTTGGCCAGGCGCGTCTTGCCGGCTTCCATCGGGCCGCCGGAGACGAAGATCACCGGGATGTTGAGCCGCATTGCGGCCATCAGCATGCCCGGGGTGATCTTGTCGCAGTTGGAGATGCACACCATGGCGTCGGCGCAGTGCGCGTTGACCATGTACTCCACCGAGTCCGCGATGATGTCGCGGCTGGGCAGCGAATACAGCATGCCGTCGTGGCCCATGGCGATGCCGTCATCGACCGCAATGGTGTTGAACTCCTTGGCCACGCCGCCCGCGGCCTCGATCTCGCGCGCGACCAGCTGGCCCAGGTCCTTCAGGTGCACGTGCCCGGGCACGAACTGGGTGAAGGAATTGACCACCGCGACGATGGGCTTGGAAAAATCTTCGTCTTTCATGCCGGTGGCGCGCCACAGCGAGCGCGCCCCCGCCATGTTGCGGCCGGCGGTGGAGGTTTTGGAACGGTATGTGGGCATTTTTATTGCTGAAGGAATATCGCAGAAAGGAAGCGGGCCACAGGAATAAGGACCCTTGCGCGCCCGTGCGAACAACCTCTTGAGCTGCGCCCTGGGCAAAGGGGCAATTATCCCACACCGCCCGGGCCGTCTTGCCACCACGCGCCGGTCCCCCCTGACCCCCCCGGGACGGCGAGAAGTTGCCTAGGCTAGACGGATCCCGATAAAGCTATGGGAGGACCGGAAATGGCTGCCGCGAAATCCACCCGCCGGCCGGCAAAGGGCCGCGCCAAAGCTGGCGCCAGCAAGGGGCGGCGCTGGTCGCAGCAGATAACAGAGCACAGCAACGCGCTGGACCTCGAACCGCACATCTTCGCCTCGGACAACCCCGAGGAAATTGCCGCCTCGCTCAAGCGTTCCGCCGTGAGCAGCCGGCGCCGCAAGGGCACGGCGTTCCAGTCGGCGATGTCGATGCTCAATTTCTACATCAATCGTGCCGGCCGCCATCTGCCCAGGGCGCGTCGCGCCACGCTGGAAAAGGCCAAGGGCAAGCTGCGCGAAGCGTTCGGGCGGCCACCTTAGGCAGGCGCTACGTGCCCCACCTGGCTTGCGCGACGGCGTTTTCGCGCCAATGCTTGTTCCTATGTCACCTGCACGGAGCCTGATCATGGACAGAAAAAGCGAACTGCAAGCCACCGTGGACGCCCTGGCACAAGCGGGCAAAGGGTTGCTGGCGGCCGACGAGAGCGGGCCGACCATCGCCAAGCGGTTCGAACGCATCGGCGTGGAGTCGAGCGAGGAAAACCGCCGCGCGTGGCGCAACCTGCTCTTGTCGAGCCCAGGCCTTGGCCAGTTCATCAGCGGCGTGATCCTGTACGAGGAAACCCTGGGCCAGCGCGCCGACGATGGCACGCCGCTGCCGGAACTGGCGGCGCGCCAGGGCATCGTGCCCGGCATCAAGGTGGACAAGGGCAAGATCGCACTCGCCCTGGCACCCGGGGACGAGGTCACCGAGGGTCTCGACGGGCTGGCCAAGCGGCTTGCCGGCTATCGCCAGCAGGGCGCGCGCTTTGCCAAGTGGCGTGCGGTCTACAACGTGTCGGACAAGTTGCCGGGCTGGGCTGCCGTCCAGGCCAATGCGGAAGCGCTGGCACGCTATGCCGCGATCTGCCAGGAAGCAGGCGTGGTACCCATCGTCGAGCCCGAGGTGCTGATGGACGGCGCGCACTCAATGGCGCGTTGCGCCGAGGTCACCGAGGCCGTGCTGCATGCAGTCTTTCATGCCTTGCACCGGCATGCGGTGGTGCTCGAGCACATGCTGCTGAAGCCGAGCATGGTGCTGCCCGGCAAGGAGGCCGGGCACGCGGCCCCGGCCGAGGTCGCCATGCAGACCGTGCAGGTGCTCAGGCGCACGGTGCCGGCGGCGGTGCCGGGCATCTTCTTCCTGTCCGGCGGCCAGACGCCCACCGAGGCCACCGTCAATCTGGACGCCATGAACCGGCTTGCCCCGCTGCCCTGGCGATTGTCCTTCTCCTACGGGCGCGCCTTGCAGGAGCCGCCCCTGCTCGCCTGGCGCGGCGACGCCGCCAACGCCGCGCAAGCGCAACGGGTGCTGCTGCAGCGCTCACGGCTGAATGCCATGGCCTGCCTGGGTCAATACGACGAGGCGCAGGAGAACGCCGCAGGCTGAGCTTGCCGATGCGCCTGCGCTCCTTCGGCGCAGGCGCGCAGCCCCGCAGCAAATTCCGCATACGCCAGTGCCCGCGATCCTGGCTCGCCTCAGCAACTGGATACTGATGTGGACAGGCCGGCCGACCGGTACCGGCCCAGTTCCGGTCAGTCGGTGCGTGAACTACGGGCGCCCCGTTCGGAAAGGAAGCGGACCTCTGAATGGAAAGCTGCGAAGCGCAACTCGGGGGCTACGTGCCCCCAAAAGGGAAACGCCCCTAAAGGCGCGCTTCTCAACAGACTTCACCCGGCACCCGAGGGACAACAAGCATCAGTCTTTGGCGGCCAGTGCGGACTCGGGGGCGCGCCGGAAGCTGATGGCGAGCCGGTTATAGGCGTTCATCAGGCTGATAGCCATCGTGAGGTCAGCGAGCTCTTTCTCGTTGAACGCCGCGGCCGCGACTTGGAATTCCTCCTCGGGCACGTGTGTGTCCGCCACCAGGGTGACCGACTCGGCCCATGCGAGTGCGGCCTTTTCGCGGTGAGTGAACAACGGCCCCGCTTCGCGCCAGGCTTGCACGAGCGCAAGCTTCTCGGGCGTAGCGCCCTTCTTGATCAGGTCACGGGTATGCATGTCCAGGCAATAAGCGCACGCGTTGATCTGGCTCACGCGCAGATAGACCAGCTCGACGAGGACGTCTTCGAGGCCCGACTGCATGACATAGCCGTACACGCCGCCAAATGCCTTCACACCGCCTGGCGATGCCTTGGTGTAATCCAGTCTCATTTCAAACTCCTACTTGTCGTTGATCGTCAGTTCCTTGTCGTCTGAATCGACGACAAACACGGCGAGCAGTTTTGCCGGCTTGGTCTTGCTCGCATTGCGGCTCACCGGATGGCGTGCGCCTGGCTCCTCGAAGAAGCTCTCACCAGCCTTGTATACGCGTTCCGGCTCGTCGTTCACCTTGCTGGCGACGCTGCCCGAGACGACGTATGCATAGATGAATGACGACTTGGCATGGGTATGAGGATGCGAAGCGCCTCCGGGCGGATAAAGGACCTCCACGGCGATGAGCGACTTGCCCGGGATGTTGGGAATCGCCCGGGAGAAATTCGGCTTGACCGTATCGCCAACGGTGTGTGCAGCGGCAGCCCCGGTGAAGGCGATGCTCGTAGCCGCGACGAGAGCGCGAAGAATGCGCTGAAGTTTCATGTTTATCTCCTGTGAGGCTAGAATCATGCTCTCCCGGAGGTTCATAAAAAAGAACCAAAAATTCAATTTCCTGATGTACCAGAGGCTATGGGACTCCTGGATCTGAAGCTTGACCGCGCGTCGAAAACTTCACTGGCGGAGCAGATTCGGCTCGGCATTACCGGCGCCATTGAGAACGGGGTACTCGTTCCCGGTGCCAGACTGCCGTCCTGGGTAGATCTTGCCGCACAACTCGGGGTTGCCCGAGGCACCGTCAAGACTGCATATGAGCGGCTGGCCGACGCACAACTGGTCGTTTCATCGCGCGCTTGGGGGACCAGAGTCTCTGAGCATGCTGCCGTCGCGAGCCCGATCACGGAGCGTGCGCGTTCCATCGAGTCTGATCTGCGATCCGAGCTGTACCAGCATTTCCTGCCCGGACCTGCGGTCTTTCAAATGGGCGTGCCGGCATCGGACTGCTTCCCGGCTACATTGTTTTCGCGGCTGCGAGCCCGTGCGGCACGCGACGAAGTCGAAGCGCCTGCAGCGTATCCGGACCCAAGAGGCGAACATGAACTCCGACGAGAGATCGCAGCGCATCTGGCCCTGGCACGCGGCATTGAATGCCAGCCCTCACAGATTTTCATTACGGCGGGATGCTCAGGGGCGCTCGGTGTGGCGCTGCGAGTGATTCAGGCCGAAGGCCGGAAGGCATGGGTCGAGAACCCGGGATTTTTTCCCAGCCGCAGGGCATTGGAAATTTCCCGGCTCGCAACGGTTCCCATCCCGGTAAACGAAGAAGGCATTGATGTCAGCTACGGTGAAACGCACGCACCAGATGCCGCGGTGGCTTTGGTCACCGCGGGCCAACAAGCGCCTCTGGGTCCTACCTTGTCGCTCGCTCGTCGGGTGCAGATCCTCGACTGGGCGACACGCGCGGATGCCTGGATCATCGAAGACGATTACCTGGGCGAACTCCAGCTGGCACGCCGCGCGGCTCCCGCATTGGCGTCACTCGATCGTGCGGGGCGGGTGATTCATATCGGGTCCTTCAGCAAGACCATCAGTCCGACGCTGCGGCTTGGATTTGTCGTGGTGCCGGCCTCCCTGGTAGCCCGATTCGATGAAGCCGTGGCCTGCCTTGCTTCAGCGCCCGGACCGGCAGTGCAAATGGCAACTGCTGAATTCATGCGGGATGGGCACTATATCCGACACTTGCGTCGGATGAAGCGCATCTATGCAGGCCGAAGCCATGCACTGCTGGCTGCGCTGAGGTCCAGGGGATTCCAGGCCTATCCGGCCGGACTTGCCGTGGTGATGAGGCTTCCCGATGGCGCCGACGACAAGACGATCGCTCGGGAAGCCTATGCCTACGGCCTTGCGCCCGCCCCGTTGTCGGGGTGGTATTGCTCGGCGTCTACGCAGCGATCGGGACTGCTCCTTGGTGTTGCGACAGCGATTGAACAGCAGCTGCCGGCTGCCTGTGATCGCTTGCAACACCTGATCAGCAAGTTCTCCTAGCGCAAAGGCACTGACAGCACATGGGAGGGGTGGTACACGAATTCTTCAGCTTTTTGGTGCTTTTTTAAGTCCCAGGACCAGAAAAAATGGCGTTCACCGAATCAGAACGGGGCGTCACTCCGCTCCGCTGTGTCGTCGACTTTGCGCTGCGCTGCCAGCCTGCGCAGCTCAATGGAGAAAAGCCATGAAGATTTTCGTTGCAGGCGCAACTCGCGCCATCGGACTGCCGCTCGTGCGGGTACTTCGCGCACTGAACCATGAAGTACCCGGCTCGAGAGTCCGTAACTGCGCGCTAGCAGGTCGTTTCGCCATCTCCTGTGAGATTGTTAATTCTCCCCTTTTCATAGCGGCCATGCGCTGACACGTGGGTGGGCTGAACCGCTGGCCGGCACTCGTCTATCATTGACCAGCCTGTTTACCGTTGACCGCGAGCGAGCTGTGTGGCGGTTTGCCAGCAATCACGAGATAGCCATGTCCCGATACGTTGCCTTTCTTCGCGGCGTCAGCCCGATGAACGCCCGGATGCCCGAACTCAAGCGCTGCTTCGAGGCGGCGGGCTTCTCCGAAGTGAAAACCCTGCTCTCCAGCGGCAACATCGTGTTCAACGCGCGATCGTCGTCACTGGCCAGCCTGGAGCAACGCGCCGAGAAGGCGATGCAGTCTGAACTGGGCCACAGCTTCGACACCTTCGTCCGGCCGTCCCGCTATCTCCAGGACCTCATCGACTCGGACCCTTTCGCCGAGCTCAGCCTTGCACCTTCGGCCAAGCGGGTTGTCACCTTTCTCCGCAACCCGGTGCCACCAGACGTGGAGCTGCCCATCGAGCGCGACGGCGCAAGCATCGTCAAGGCCAATGCCACGGAGGTCTT
The DNA here is from genome assembly GCF_016127575.1 of Cupriavidus necator. NCBI lineage: Bacteria > Pseudomonadati > Pseudomonadota > Betaproteobacteria > Burkholderiales > Burkholderiaceae > Cupriavidus > Cupriavidus necator. The sequence goes on along the minus strand of NZ_CP066019.1, from coordinate 235,358 downwards.
CAGCGCCTACGTGCCCGATCCGAAGAAAGGCCCGGTGTTCATGCGCCTGCTCGAACGCTCGTTCGGGAAGGGCATCACCACTCGCACGCTCGATACCGTCGTCAAGTGTGCCAAGGCATAGGCTTCATGCGTAAGGCGGTCGCCCGAACACTCGCACCGAGTGGCTGAAACGGGCCGAACGACCTCATTCATCCACGCTGCCCGGGTTGCTTCGAATCTAATCCAGCGGCGGCTCGTTCCGTACCACCAGTTCCATGAACCCTGAACTCTGGTCGTACTCACGGGCGAAACGATGTTCGGGAAGCAGCGCCAGCAATATCTCGGCAGTCGTACGGACCGTGCAACCGCGCGCCACATGACCACCGAGCACCCGACCTCGCGAGTCCGCAACCGACATGTGCAGGTGCGCTCCATCCGGTGACAGGGATCCGGCGAGCGTCAGGATCTCCAGATCGCCACGCAGTTCGGTAGCGTCTTCCGCCCCGGCAAATCGCAATTGGGCAACGCTGAGGCTCCCGATTCCCTGGATGACGAAAGCCGCATGCAACTTGAGCCGACTCAGCACGTCTTCGAGTGCGGCACGCAGATCGTCGCCGGGAGAGAGGCGTAAGGGATGTGCTTGCATCGCGCGGTTCCAGGGTGGGGCTATGTGACAGGTTAAGGCGAATTGAGACCGATCGCAATTGAGCACCAGCTTTCGGTCATTGGCGTCCTGCTCTGCGCGGGACGCTGGTTTCGACAGCCTCCGGCGTCCGGCCGAGGCTGGTCGCGTAACACGTTACGTTACACGTAACACCCCACCGCGGCTGCCAGTCGTCCGCAAAGGCCGGCAGGTCCGCGTCAACCTCCCGGAAACCCGCAGCGGGCCTGGCTCCCGCGCCTGTGCGCAATTGCACGAGGCGGCCTTGCCAGAGTTGGCATTGCCCTTGCTGGTACTGGTGCAGGGCGCTGGCCACGAAGCCAACGCCGGCAAACCGGAGGAAACAAGGATGAGCTGGACGAACCGTGGAGCGGCCGCCTGGGAACAAGTCCTGGGGCGCAACCGCGAGGCACATGCCGTGGTGATCGACGACATGCCGGTGTACCGGCACGGAGTCATGCGCCTGCTCGGAGAAATGCCGGGCATTGGCCGGGTCGAACTCGTGGAAACGGACGCCCTGGCGGCACGCAATGCGCGCCTGCCGGCTCCGGCATTGCTTGTGTTCGGCATGCCGCCGGATCTTGCCGACGGCTGGCACCTGCTGCGCCTGGCCAGCCTGGCGCTGAAGCCAAGGCGCCTGCTGCTGGTCTCGGACAATATGTGGCTGCGTCTGCCACCAGGCCTCGACAGCCGCTTTGCCCGCTCCCTGTCCAGGTCCGCTTCGCTCGCGACGGTAGAACGGGACGTGCGCGCGCTGCTGGACCTTCCACCTTCTGCGGAAGCCCCGCTCGGGCAAGACGCCGGGTCCGTAGCCTTCCAGCGCCCGTTTCACGTGCTCGCGTAAGCCGTTCACGCTGGCACCGGAGCGGGCAAGGCGCTTGGCAAGAGCCGGCGATCTTGCGCTTCGGAAAAATAGAAAGGTCCCCCGGGTTACGTGGGGCCAGGCGGAAGTGCAGGCCGAGGACGGTGCCATCTCCTGATGGCTCCTGCGTGTCCGCCTTCGTGCACGTCGCTAAATGGAGCTGCTACCCGCGGATGCAAAACTTCTTTCGGGGTTTTGCGGGACTTTGTTCCGGCTAGACAAGAACACACCTGAGGCCGCCGCCCCACCCACCTTACAAATACTTAAACAAATTCATCCCCTGAATCTGCATAAACGACTGCTGCGCCCCCTGCAGCGCCGTCTGCCGCTGGTAATACTCGGTGATCGCCTTCGCGTAATCCAGATCCTGCAGTCCCGACAGCGTCTGCGAGTACGTCAGGTCACGGTTGGACCCCACATCATCCAACGCATCGAGCTCGTTCATGCGCGAACCCACCGATGCCCGCACGGTCAGCACGTTGTCGAGCGAGTTGGAGAACTGGCGCGTGGCGGTGGAGATGACGTTGCCAAGATGCGCCCGATCACTGCTGTCGGGGGTGGGCTGGCGCAGCGTGTCGATCACGGTCTGCAGATTGGCGAACATGTCGGTGCCGGCCTCGCTGGCGGGAGCCATGGTCATGGTGTCGCCGTCCTTGGGATCGCCGGTCACGTTGAAGCTGACGCCGGCGACGTCGATATGGGCTGGCGACGTGTAGGCGATGGGGCCCTTCACGACCGGTGCGGGGGTCGTGCCTGCCGACAGGTCGGTGATGGTGTATTCCATCTGGCCGCTGGCATTGGCCGCGAACGTGACCTGCATCGAGAGCCCATAGTCGGGATCGCTCGGGTTCGTGGTCGACACCGTGCCGAACGTGGCGCTGCCGGTGTTGTTGGCATTGCCCTTGACGACATAGCCGGCGCCGCCGGTCACGCTCATGAACACTTCGCGCCCGGTGTTGCCGGCGGGCATCTGGCGCGCCACATCGACCTGCAGCAGTTGCTGGCCGTTGTCGCCGATGTAGGCGCCCGGACCTTTGCTCTGCGTGAACGGCGCGCTGCCGGAGCGGGTGCCGCCAAACAGGTACTGGCCGTTGCCGTCGTCGGAGTTGGCCAGGCCCACCAGCTGGTTGTACAGGCCTTCCAGCGCCGTGGCCAGCGAGCCGCGGTCGGCATCGCTCATGGTGCCGTTGCCGGCCTGCACCAGCAGCGTCTGGATGTTCTGCGTGACCGTGGTCACGGACTGCAGCGCGTTTTCTTCCGCGGCCAGCGCGATATTGGCCTGCTTGCGCGAGGTTGCGTACTGGCCGTTGACGGCCTGTGCCTGGCTCACGCCCAGCGCGCGGGTGGCGCCGACGGGGTCGTCGGACGGCGTCAGGATGCTGCGGCCGGTGCCTAGCTGCTGCTGGATATGCAGCAGCGAGCCCTGCTGGTAGTTCATCGAAGCCAGGCCTTGCTGGTACAGGGTGGAGCTTGCAACGCGCATATTGGTTACCTCTTCTGACTCTGCTGACGCTTGTGGGTGCCGCAGCTTACCTGCCGATGCCGATGATGGTGTCGAACAGCGTGCCGGCCGTCTGGATCACCCGGGCGTTGGCCTGGTACAGCTGCTGGAAGCGCAGCATCGACACGGTCTCCTCGTCCATGTTGACGCCGGACACCGATTGCTGCGCGGTCTTGATCTGGGTGGTGATGCTGTCCTGCGAGGCCGAGGCGATCTTGACCGACTTGGCGCGCGTGCCGACGTCGTTGACCAGCTGGGCATAGCCCTCGCTGAAGCTGGACACACCGCCGATGGTCTTGGCGTTCTGCAGCTTGGCCAGCGCCAGCATGTTGCCGTTGTCCTTGACCGCGCCGGCGTTGCTGCTCAGCGTGAAGGTGTCGCCCGTCGCGGGCGTGCCGCCGAAGCTGAAGGTCAGGCCGTTGAGGGTGTAGTCGGTATTGCTGCCGTTGGACACGGGCGCCGGCTGGGTCGCGAGCGGTCCGTTGGCATCGCTGAAGACATAGGTGGTTCCGTCGAACCTGGCGGTGATCGTGCCAGCCAGCAGCGAATAGCCGGGCGCGACCTTGCCCAGGCTGACCGTGCCGTTGCCCTTGTTCGACGCCGCCGCGTCGGCGCGAGCCGGCGATGCCGCGGCGATCCTGGCCGGGTCGCTGATCGCCATGTCGAAGCCGGTGGCGGCATTGCGCGTGGGCTGGATCGTGAACGAATCGTTGGTGCCCATCGCCGCATTGATCTCGACGGTGAAACCGTCGGCGCTGAACTGCAGCGGGTAGCTGGCGCCGCCGGCGGGCACCGGCGTGACCACCTGCTGGTTGTCGGAGAGACGCGTCAGCGTGTAGTTGGTACCGTCGAACTGCAGCTTGTAGTCGCTGGTGGTCAGGGCCGAGGCATTGTCGATCCTGGTCGTTGCCACCGTGGTCTTCACGGTGTTGTTGGCGTTGGGGATCGAGGTGGCGCTACCCAGTTCAAACATGTCGGTGCCAATCGCGCCGTTCAGGTCGATGCCCAGCTTGTGCTGCGCATTGAAGCTCTGGCCGATTGCCAGCGACAGCCGGCCGATGGCGTTCTGCGCCGCGTCCAGGGATTCGGTGCGGAACTGCAGCAGGCCGCCCAGCGAACCGCCGGTGATCGCGCCCGGCTCGCTCTCGAACACGTTGCCGTTGGGCAGGGTGTAGGCCACCACGGTGCGGTTGGGATCGGCCGCCGAGGCTACCGCCTTCAGCTCGTACGCGTCATTGCCCATCACCAGCGGCTGGCCGTTGCCGACGAAGACGTTGTAGGTGCCGCTGTCCTGCACCACCACCTTGGCGCCGACCAGCCTGGTCAGCTCGGCCACGGCCTGGTCACGCTGGTCCAGCAGATCGTTGGGCGGCTGGCCGCCGGAGGCAGCCTTCAGGCGGGTGATTTCCTGGTTCAGGTTGGCAATCTGCCTGGTGTACGCGTTGACCTGCGTGACGGCGGTGCCGACCTGCTCATTGACGCCCGATTGCAGCTGCTTGAAGTAGTTGCTGGCCGAGCGCACCTGCCCCACCAGCGCCTGCCCCGCCGACAGCATGCCCTGGCGCGCTGCCGGATCGGCCGGGGTGTCAGCCACTGCCTGCACCGCCGCGAAGAACTTCTGCATCAGCGGCGCCAGGCCGCCCTTCTGGTCGGCGAGCAGGTTGTCGATCTGGGCGATCTGGTCCGAGTACGCCGCCAGCGATGCGCTGGCCGAGGTGGCGCCGCGCAGCTGGCCGGTCAGGAACTCGTCATAGACGCGGATCACCGTGGTGGTGTTGGAGCCGAAGCCATAGAAACCCTGGCTGGTGTACTGGCCGCCGGCCGAGGCCACGATGGTATTCTGGCGCGAATAGCCTTCGGTCGCCGAATTGGCAAAATTGTGGCCGGTCGTCGTCAGCGCGTTCTGCGCGGTGTTCAGGCCGGAAAGACCAATACTGAAGAGAGACATTGTGCTCTGACCCCGGATTGATGGGACTACCGCGGCGAGGGCCGGCGGTGGTGGATGTGGAAGTTATCGGCTGGGTGGGGGCGGGACTTTAGGTGTGGAAGTGATCTTCGCCAGATCCGCTGGCTTCCCCCTGCCCTCAGGCTGCGACCTTCTTCATGATCTTCACCAGCTTGTGCCCGTACGCCGGATCGGTGGCATAGCCCGCGCGCTGCAAGCCATGCGCCGCCTCTTCAGCCGACGCCGCGCTGACCACGCCCGCGTAGCGCGGGTTGTTCGTCAGCAGGCGGGCATAGTCGGCACAGGCCTCGTCATACGAGCCATAGGCGCGAAACTTCGCCCGCACCTTCTGCGGCTGCCCGTCGACATATTCCGTGGTGGTGATCTCGGCCACACGCCCCTTCCAGCTGGCCCCGGCCTTGATGCCGAAGACGTTGAAGGTGGTGGAGCCGTCGGCGTGCGTGATCTCGCGCTGGCCCCAGCCGGATTCCAGCGCGGCCTGGCCTACGATCAGCCGCGCCGGCACGCCGCTGGCGCGCGCGGCGGCTTCCGCGGGCCCGGCCATGCGGGCGACAAAGGCGCTGACGTGGGACGGCGCGTCGTCCGGCAACCGTCCCAGCCTGTCCTCGCCCTGGCCACGGTCCGCGTACCACTGCGGCTGGTACTGGCGCAGGCCGGCAGTGGGATTCCAGTTCTGCCCCGGCACGATGGTGCCGATCGCCGGCAGGTCGGCCTGCTCGCCGGCGTCGGCCGGGATCGCCCCGGCGCCGCGGCTGTCGAGCAATCTTGCCATCTCGGCATCGGCCGCCTTGCCTGACTCGGCCGGGCTCATGGCGCTCATGCCGGCCGGCATCGGCGTGCCCGTGGCGCGCGCCAGCTGCCGCACCATCACATCGGCCAGGCCGATCCCGCGCGACGACATCTGCTGCGCAAGCTGCTGGTCCATCATCGACATATAGAGCTTGCTCTGCTCGTTGTCGAAGAGGCCGTCCTGCGGGGTGGCATCGCGCATGCTCTTGAGCACCATCTGCGTGAACACCGCCTCGAACTGCCTGGCGACGGCTTGCAGCGTATTGGCGTCGGCGCCGCCGCGCGCGCTGTGCTTGAGCGCCTCGAAGCCCTGCGTGTCCAGCGCAAAGCGCTGCGTCAGCTCCGCCGCCTGCGGGGGTCGTGCCGTGTTCATGGTCAGATCACTTCCAGCTCGGCGCGCAGCGCCCCGGCCGCGCGCATGGCTTCCAGGATGGTCTGCAGGTCGGCCGGGGTTGCGCCCAGCGCGTTCAGCCCCTTGACCACGGCGGCCAGCGAGGCGCCCGCCTTGACGATCTGCAGCGAGCCGCCCTGCTGCCTCATGTCGATCTGCGACACCGGCGCCACCACCGTCCGCCCTTCGCTAAATGGCGCGGGCTGGCTGATCACCGGTTGCGTGTTGATCACCACCGACAGGTTGCCGTGCGCCACCGCGCAGTCTTCCACGGTCACGGCCTGGTTCATCACGATGGAACCGGTGCGGGCGTTCAGGATCACCTTGGCCGCGGCCTTGGCCGGGGTCACGTCGATGTTCTCGATGCGGGCCAGGAAGCCCACGCGCGCGGCCGCCGAGGCCGGCGCACGCACCTGCACCACGCGCCCGTCCAGCGCCGCGGCAACGCCGCCGCCCATGGAGCGGTTGATGGCTTCCACCACGCGCTCGGCGGTGCCGAAATCGGTGTCCTTCAGTTCCAGGTTGAGCACGCCGCCATCCGGCTGGAACGGCGCCACCGCGCGCTCAACGATCGCGCCATTGGCGATGCGCCCCACCGCCAGCTGGTTGACCTGCACCTTGCTGCCGTTGGCCGACGCGCCCGCGCCGCCCACCAGCATATTGCCCTGGGCGATGGCATAGACCTGGCCGTCGGCGCCCTTGAGCGGGGTCATCAGCAGCGTGCCGCCGCGCAGGCTCTTGGCATTGCCCATCGACGACACCACGATGTCCAGCTGGCTGCCGGGTTGCGCGAACGCAGGCAGCGAGGCGGTCACCATCACCGCCGCCACGTTCTTGAGCTGCATGTTCTTGCCGGCCGGCAGCGTGATCCCCAGCTGCGAGAGCATGTTGGTCAGGCTCTGCGTGGTGAACGGCGTCTGCATGGTCTGGTCGCCGGTGTTGTCCAGGCCGACCACCAGGCCGTAGCCCACCAGCGGGTTCTCGCGCACGCCCTGGAACGTGGCCAGGTTCTTCAGACGCTCGGCCTTGGCGACGCTGGCAAAGGCGCCAAAGGCCACGCCCAGCGCCAGGCTGATCACGCTCAGGCGCAGCAGGCGGGACAGGAAACGGGCGAGCATCGGAGCAGACATGGCGCGGTCAGAACGGTGAAACATTGAGGAAGAAGCGCTGCAGCCAGCCCATGTTCTGCGCTTCGTCGATCACACCCTTGGCGGTGTATTCGATGCGCGCATCGGCGACCTGCGTCGACAGCACGGCGTTGTCGCCGGTGATCGTGCGCGGATTGACCACGCCGGAGAAGCGGATGAACTCGGCGCCCTGGTTGATGGCCATCTGCTTTTCGCCGGAGACCACCAGGTTGCCGTTGGTGAGCACCTCCAGCACGGTCACGGTGATGGTGCCGTTGAAGGTATTGGCCGCGCTGGCGCCGCCGCTGGCCTTCATGGTGTTGGCGCCGTTGATGCTGGCGTTGCTGCTGCTGTTGAACAGGCCGCTGAGCGCGCGCGGCACGGCATCGAACGCCAGCGCGGTGTTGCCGGTGCGGCTGGTATTGGTGCCGGAATTCTTGCTGGCGTTGACGTTCTCGGTTATCAGGATCGTCAGGATGTCGCCCACATTGCGCGGACGCCGGTCCTCGAACAGCGGGTTGCCGGCGTAGGACGACTGGTAGATCGAGCCCGAAGCCGGCCCCATCGGCCGCGGCTCTGCGCGCGCGGTGGTGGGCAGTTGCACCAGCGGCTCGCGCGGCATCAGCGCGCAGCCGCCGCTGGCCAGCATTGCCACGCCGGCCAGGCAAACCAGCGCATGCGCGCCCAGGCGGGAAAGCAAGGTGGCCATGTTCACACCAGTCAACCCAGTTGCGACAGGCGCTGCAGCATCTGGTCGGATGCCTGCACGGCCTTGCTGTTGATCTCATACGCGCGCTGGGTCTGGATCATGCTGACCAGCTCTTCCACCACGTTCACGTTGGACGCTTCCACGTAGTTCTGCTGCACCACGCCAGCGCCGTTCAGGCCCGGCACGGTGGTGTTGGGCGCGCCCGAGGCATCGGTCTGCACGTACAGGTTCTCGCCCATGCTTTCCAGGCCGGCCGGGTTCATGAAGGTGGCCAGCTGCAGCTGCCCCACCTGCACGTTGGCGCTGGAGCCGGGCTGCGTCACCGACACGGTGCCATCGCGCGCAATGGTCATCGACAGCGTATTGGCCGGGATGGTGATGGCGGGCTGGATCACGAAGCCGCTGGAGGTCACCAGCTGGCCGTTCTGGTCCACCTGGAACGAGCCGTCGCGGGTGTAGGCGGTGGTGCCGTCGGGCAGCGCGACCTGGAAGAAGCCCTGGCCCAGGATGGCCACGTCCTTGGCATTGCCAGTCTGCTGCGGGTTGCCCTGGGTGTGGATGCGCTCGGTGGCCACGGGGCGCACGCCGGTGCCCAGCTGCATGCCCGACGGCAGCGTGGTCTGGTCCGACGACAGCGCGCCGGGCTGGCGGATGGTCTGGTACATCAGTTCCTCGAACACCGCGCGGCCGCGCTTGAAGCCGTTGGTCGACACGTTGGCCAGGTTGTTCGAGATCACGTCCATCTGCGTCTGCTGCGCATCAAGGCCGGTCTTGGCAATCCAGAGAGAGCGGATCATGGTGGTCCTTGCGTTGGTGCTGGCACGGTGCGCCGTGCCGGTCAGTCATTCAGGTCAGTTGGTCGAGAGCAGCTGGTTGGCGCGCTGCTCGTTGCCGTCGGCGCCCTGGATCATCTTCATCTGCATCTCGAAGCGGCGGGCATTGGCGATCATCTCGACCATGGCTTCGGTCGGGTTGACGTTGCTGCCTTCCAGCGCGCCCGAGATCACGCGCACGGTGGGATCGGCCTCCAGCGGCTGCGCGCCGGGACGCAGGCGGAACAGGCCGTCATCGCCGCGCGCGATGGCGTCGTTGGGCGGGTTGACCACGCGCAGCCGGCCCACCTGCGCCAGGCCGGCAGAGGCTTCGCCGGGGCCGCGCGCGGTGATGGTGCCGTCGGTGCCGATGGTCACCTGCGAGCCCGGCGGCACCGCCAGCGGACCGCCATCGCCCATCACCGGCAGGCCGGAGATGGTCTGCACCTGGCCGTCCTGCGCCACCTGCAGCGCGCCGGCGCGGGTGTAGGCCTCAGTGCCGTCCGGTGCCTGCACCACCAGCCAGCCATTGCCTTGCAGCGCCACATCCAGCGTGCGGCCGGTGTAGGTCAGCGGGCCGGCGCGCATGTCGGCGCCGGGGGTCGAGGCCACCGTAAACGCGCGCGTGCCCGCCTCCGGCCCGACCACCGGCACCGCGCGGTACAGGTTGACCTGCGCGCGGAAGGCCGGCGTGGAGACGTTGGCGAGGTTGTTCGATACCGCCGCTTGCTGGTCGAGTATCTGCTTGGCGCCCGACAGGGCGGTGTAGATCATGCGGTCCATGGCGGCGGCTCAGCTCAGCGTAGCGGTCACAGGTTGACCAGGGTCTGCATGACCGTGTCCTGCGCCTTGATGGTCTGCGCATTGGCCTGGTAGTTGCGCTGCGCAACGATCAGGTTGACCAGCTGGCCGGACAGGTCCACGTTGGAAGCTTCCACCGCATTGGAGCGCAGCGTGCCCATGCTGCCGCCGGCCACGCCGACCAGCGCCTGGCCGGAGGCGCCGGTGGCCGACCACACGTTGTCGCCCTCCGGCTTCAGGCCTTCGACGTTGCCGAATGCGGCCATCACGATCTGGCCGAGCGGCTTGGTCTGCTCGTTGGAATAGTTGCCGGTGATGGTGCCGTCGCCATTGACCGAGAAGCCCAGCAGGCTGCCCGAGGTGTAGCCGTTCTGGCTGAGCTGCTTGACGTCGTTGTCGGCGCCGAACTGGGTGGTGCCGGTCAGGTCCAGCTTCATCGCCATAGCCTGCGCGCCATTGGCGGCCGGCTGGCTCAGGGTGATGGCGCCGGCCGCCGGCGATTGCAGTGCGCCGGCGTTGTCGAACGCGAGTGTGACCGGTGCGCCGCCGACGGCATTGCCGTTGACGTCGGTCACATACATGCGCCAGTCGGTGCCACCGGCGACGGTCGGGGCGCCCGCCGACTTGGCGAAGTACGCCATCAGCTGCTGCTTGTTGCCCAGCGAGTCATAGACGTTGATCGCCGTGCTGTAGTTGAACATATTGCTGGTCGGCGGCGAGCCGGCCGCGCTGGCGAAGGCCTGCGTCGGCACGGTGGCGCGCGAGTCAAGCTGGAACTTGGCGGTGATGTTGCTGGTAGCGCGGGGCTCCATCTGCGCGTTGCTGATCACCAGCGGCTGCGGCTGCACGCCCGCGCCGCCGGCCACGCCCGCCGGATAGCCGGTCACCTGCAGGCCCTGCATATTGGTGATGCGGCCGTCTTCCTGGCGCTGGAACTGGCCGTTGCGCGAGTAGTAGACCGCGCCTTCCGGGCTGGTCAGGCGGAAGAAGCCGTTGCCGTTGGTGATAGCCACATCCAGCGAGCGCCCTGAGGCTTCGATATTGCCCTGGTTGAACGACTGCACCACCGAGTTCACGCGCACGCCCAGGCCGATCTTGGTGCCTGCGTAGACATCGGCAAACTGCGCTGCCGATTGCTTGTAGCCAACCGTGTTGGCGTTGGCGATGTTGTTGCCAATCACGTCCAGATTGGACGCGGCGGCGTTCAGGCCGCTTACCCCTTGACCGAAACCCATGATTGCTTCCTTTTTGCTTGGTCGTTGAAGCCGGCCGGCGCCTGTGCGCTGCCGGCACCTGCGTTTCAGAGAATGCGGCGTACGTCGTCGACGTTCGCGGTCTGTCCGTCGCCCAGGTCCACCAGCACGCCGCTGGCGTCGCCGCTGATGCTCTGGACCTTGCCGTAGACCAGCGCCACCGGCTGCACCGAGGTGCCGTTGGCGGTGGCGGTCACCTTGAAGGTGTAGTCGCCGTCGGCCACGGCCGCGCCGGCGTTGTTCTTGCCGTCCCATGCGACGTTGTGCACGCCCGCGGTCTGCCCCTTCATGTCGATGGTGCGCACCACGTTGCCGTCCTTGTCGAGCACGTCGACGGTGACCGCATCCGCGGTCGACGGCAGGTCCAGGCCAAACTTGCCCGGCACGCCGCCTGCCACCGACACCTGCTTGCCCGGCACCATCACGGTATGGCCGATCAGCGCCGCGGAGTCCATGGCGCGGCTGGCGCTGACCTGCGACAGCAACTGCGACAGCGTCGCGTTCATGGTCTGCATGCCGCTGACCGTGCTGATCTGCGCCAGCTGCGAGGTCAGCTGCGCGTTGTCCATCGGGTTAAGCGGGTCCTGGTTGTTCATCTGCGTGACGAGCATGGTCAGGAAGTTGTTCTGCAGCTCGGACGCGCTGGCGCTGCCGCTCTTGAGGGCGTCGTTGATGCCCTGGGTGTTGCTGCCTACCGCGGAGGTGGTTGTCATGTCGGTTCGTTGTGTGCGTGCTGGTGGAGGCGTTGCCGATACAGGCCGAGGCTTGTCACTGGCCGATCGTCAGCGTCTTGAGCATCATGTTCTTGGCGGTATTGAGCACTTCCACGTTGGCCTGGTAGGAGCGCGAGGCCGAGATCATGTTGACCATCTCCTCCACCGGGTTGACGTTGGGCATCACCACGTAGCCCTGGGCATTGGCCATGGGGTGCGTGGGGTTGTGCACCATGCGCGGCGGCGACGGGTCTTCCGACACGCCTCGCACCTGCACGCCGCCGATGTCCGTCTGCCCCGGCGTGGGCGCCATGCCGAACACGACCTGCTTGGCGCGATAGGCCTGGCCGTCGGGGCTGACCACGCTGTCGGCGTTGGCCAGGTTGGAAGCGGTCACGTTCATGCGCTGCGACTGCGCGGCCATGGCCGAGCCCGCGACGTCGAAGATGTTCATTGCCGGCATGCGCTCTCTCCCTTACTGCTCGATCTATTGCTGGATGGCGGCCAGCATGGTCTTGATCTTTGAATTCATCACCGTCAGGCCGGACTCGAAGTGCACGGCGTTGTCGGCGAAGGCCACGCGCTCGGCATCCATTTCCACGGTGTTGCCGTCGACGCTGGACTGCAGCGGGATGCGGTAAGCCAGGTCGAATTCCTCGCGCCCCGGGGCCTGCGCGGGCAGATGGCGCACCGAGGTGGTGGACAGCGACATGCCCTCATTGCGATGGCCGCGTTCGACGCTTTGGGCCAGCGTGCTGGAGAAATCAAAATCGCGCGCCTTGTAGCCGGGCGTGTCCGCGTGCGCGATGTTGGAGGCAATCACCGACTGCCGCTGGTTGCGCAGGCTCAGCGCTTCCTGCTGGAAACGTAGTGCCGCGTCGAGTCTGTCAATCATCTGGCATCTCCCTGCTCACGTGAACGGAGCGAACGACCTTCTTCAGGGTTGCCATCTTAGGCGGCGACCTGTCACGCCAATCGGATGAATAAGGACGGGAAATCCATGCATTTCGGCCCGCCCTCGCGCGAGGGGCTGCCTACAATGGGACCCCGATGACAGATGTAAACGGGGCGCGCGGCCAGTCACGGGGCGGTGCGCCAGGCATGCCGTGCATGCCGTGCCGATCTTGCCGGGAAGTCCAGATGAAACAGAATCGCCGCAACGCCCGCAGCCTGGCGCAAGCCCTGCTGGCGGCCTGCCTGCTTGGGCCCGCCGCCGCCGGTGCCGCGCCGGCGCAGGTCATGCCCGTCGCCATGCAGGCGGCGGCCGCGCACGGCCAGCAGCAGGCTGCCTATGCTGCCAACCCCGCTGCCAGCCCCTTTGCCGAAGACCCCGCGCGCGTTGCCGTGGAACGCTTCCTGCTGCAGCAGACCGCCGGCCTGCCGGGCAAGGTCAGCGTGCAGGTGGCGCCGCCTTCGGGTGGGCGCGCGCCGGATTGCCTTGCGCCCGACCCGTTCCTGCCCGCCGGCACGTCGCCTTGGGGCCGCGTCTCCGTCGGCGTGCGCTGCGGCGGCGAGCGGCCGTGGGTGCGCTACATGCAGGCGCGCGTGTCGGTGCTGACCGATTACTACGTCGCCGCGCGCGCGCTGGGCCCGGGCGAGCCGGTCGGCCAGGCCGATATCGAAGTCCGCCAGGGCGACCTGGGCACGCTGCCGCGCGCGGTGATCACCGACCCGGCGCAGCTTGCCGGCGCGGTCACCGCCAACCGTATTGCCGCCGGCTCGCCGATACGGTCTGACCTGCTGCGCAAGGCCATCGCCGTGCGCCAGGGCCAGACCGTCACCGTGGCCGTGGAAGGCGATGCCTTCCAGATCACCAGCGAAGGCAAGGTGCTGGCCGATGCCGCCACTGGCAACACCGTGCAGGTGCGCCTGCGCAGCGGCCAGGTGGTCAACGGGCTGGTGCGCAGCGGCGACACCGTGGTGCTGCAGTAGCCCGCCGAAAGTGCCTTGATCGTGGCCAAAAGACTGCAAACCCGTGGCGGGCGGCATGCGAAAATGCCGCCGACATCGCTGCGCGGCGAAATCGGGGCGAGCGCCCTAAAGAATTCGCCGGCGCTACCGTAATGCCATAGGAAACCAGCAAGGAACGCCCCGTGAAGATCAACCACACCGCCTCGTCCCGGCCCGCCGACGCCCCCGCGGACGCTGCCGCCGCCCGGCCCCAGGCCGCGCCGGCCAGCGCCGCGGCGCCGTCCGCCGGCCTGAGCGTCAGCCCGCTGGCCGCCCAGGTGCGCGACATCAGCGCCCGCCTGACGCAGCCCACGGACGACGATATCGACACCGCCAAGGTCGAAGAGATCCGCCAGGCCATCGCCGAGGGCCGGATCAGGATCGACCCGGGCAAGATTGCCGACGGCCTGCTCGCGACCCTGCGCGAGCTTGGCCAGGCCGAACCCCGCTAGCCCAAATGAACCAGAGCCTGATCCAGTCCCTGCAGCGCGAAACCGAAGGCATCCAGGCCTTCGGCCAACTCCTCGCCGAAGAGCGCGACGCCCTCAAGCGGGGCGACTTCCAGTCCCTGAGCGGACTGCTGACGCGCAAGGTTGAACTGGGCCAGGCCCTGTCCCGCCAGCTCAAGGCCCGCGAAGCCCAGATGGGCGCGCTTGGCCTGCGCGCCGGCCCCGAAGGCCAGCTGCTCGGCCGCCAGGTCGACCCGGCCGTGGCCGACGCCTGGCGCCAGCTGATCTTCGCCGCGCGCACCGCGCGCGACGGCAACGCCCTGAACGGCGCCGTCGTCAATGCCCACCTCGATTTCACCCGCGAAGCCATTCAGGCGCTGCGCCAGCATAGTGGCGGGGATGCGGGGTTGTATGGGAAGGATGGGAAGGCGGCGGCCGGGGCTGGTGGGGTGAGTCTGGCGGCGGGTTGAGGCGATCGCCAGATGTTCCGTTCTTTCGTCACTTATTCAGAAGTGACGAAAGAACGGAACATTCACTCCTACCTAAACCCCACCACCACCTCATTGCTGCGCCCCTGCAGCACCGGCACCAGGCTGCCCTGCCCCGGCACCCGGAACGCAAACACAAAGCCCTTGGTGGCATCATCCCCGAAGAACGCATCGGTCTTGCCTTCCGCCTGCGGCAGCAGCACGCAGCGCTGGGCATTGCAGAGATAGGCTTGCAGTTCCAGCGGTGGGGTCTTGGCGAAGCTGTAGCGCCAGCGCACCGACGTGATGACCCCTTCTGACTGCGGCAAGACGCCGGTGGGCAGGATCGGCGGCGACACCGCGCGCTGTCCGCGGCCGTGGAGTGCCGGCCCGTTGACCGATCCGGTCCAGGCGTGGCGGGTGCCGCCCTCGATGGCGGCCCAGGCGCAGGCCGATGCGGCAGCCAGCAGCCAGCAAGCGCCGCGCGCGGCGCGGCCCAGCGCCTGCATCACAGCAAGCCGCGCAGCTGGTTGCGCAGCCGCGTGATCGCCTGGCCGCGGATCTGGCACACGCGCGACTCGGTCACATCGAGCACCGCGCCGATCTCGCGCAGGTTCAGCTCCTGGTCATAGCACAGCGACAGCACCAGCTTCTCGCGCTCCGGCAGCCGGTCGATGGCGCGGATCAGCGCCTCGCGCATGCCGCTTTCCATCAGCACGGTCAGCGGGTTGCCGTCATCGCTGCCGCCAAGGTGCCGGTCCAGGAAGTCTTCTTCGCCGGAGCGCTCGAAATCCTCGTAGTGCAGCAGCTGGCAGCCATAGACCTCATTGAGCAGCAGCTGGTATTCGTCCAGCGCCATCTCCATGGCCTCGGCCACTTCGGAGTCGAGCGGCGCGCGCCCGAGCTTCTGCTCCAGCCCGCGCTGCGTGCGCTCGATGCGCCGGGTGAACTGGCGCAGGCTGCGCGACTGCCAGTCGTTGGCGCGCACCTCGTCAAGCATGGCGCCGCGGATGCGCTGGCTGGCGTAGGTCTCGAAGCGCGCGCCGTGGGTGTCTTCATAACGCTTGGCGGCATCCAGCAGGCCGATCATGCCGGCCTGGATCAGGTCGTCGATCTGCACGCTGGCAGGCAGCCTGGCGGCCAGTTGCAGGGCGATGCGGCGCACCAGCTGTGCATGCGCCTTGACCACATCGGCCTGTTCGAGCTTTCCCTGGATCGTGTACATGGTGCAATTCTCGTGAATGCTGGATTGCTGGACCGCCGCAACGTGCGGCGGGGGCTGGCTCAGGGTCTGGTTCGGTTGGATGGCATGGCTGGCAGGCTCAGGCCATGGCGGGTGCGGGAGCAGGGGTGGACGTGTCCGCGCGCAGCGGCCAGGCACCGATGCTGCCGGCGGTGCGGCGCAGCGCGGTGGTGGCCGGCGCCGCCGGAAACGCCTCGACCACGCAGCGCCCCAGTTGCACGCCGCGCGCCACCAGCGGGTCGGATGGCAGCCAGCCCGCGCACAACGCCTCAACGCCCAGGTACTGGCTGGCCGTGCGCGCGAGGTTGCGCAGGATCGCCTGCACCGTAGCCTCGCTCGCCGCCATGTTGACGATCAGGTGGAACTGGCGCCAGGCATACAGGTGGTGCAGGCGCTTGATACACGCGTAGGCGGCGGTGATCGACGCCAGTTCAGGCCGCATCACGATCAGCACGTTGTGCGCGCCGCCCGCGAGCGGCGACAGCGCGCCGTCGGCATCGACGCCGGCATCCACCAGCACGCTGCGAAAGCCGCTCGCGGCAGCAGCCGGCAAGGCGCAGCCCGGCACAGGCCGGCCAGCCGGCAGCACCGACAGCACGCCACCGGGACCGGTGCCTGCAGCAGCTTCCAGCGACAGGCGGCCTGCGCTGACATCGGCCAGGGTGCCGGCGGGCCTGGCGCCGGACAGCCGCGTGGCGCACGCCGCGGCGGCGTCTTCGTCGACCAGCAGCACGCGTTCGCCCTGCATGGCCAGCGCGTGCGACAAGCCCAGCGCCACGGTGGTGGCGCCGGCACCGCGTTCGCTGGCGACCACGGCGATACGGCGCGTCGTGCGCGGCGCCAGCATCCGGCGCAGGCTCTCGGCCTGGTCCATGGCGAGGGCGCTCACTGCAACACCTCCATCGCTTCAGCGGGCACGGCGGTGCCGCGGCCCGGATAGTTTTCCAGCACGTCGAGCAATGCCAGCATGCGGCCCATGCCTTCATTGAGCACCGTGCCCGGCACCGGCACGCCCTGGCGCACCGTGCGGCCAGCCAGGCGCGCGAGGAAGGCGGGCGCGGCCGCGGTCGGCGCGTGTTCCAGGCGCAGCACCGCCAGGCCCAACTGCAGTGCGGCCAGCGCGGCGCCGGCGGCGTGGCCGCTTTCGGCGTCCTGGGCGAAGTGGTCGATGGCGTGGCGCAGCGTGCGCAGGCGCGCATCGGCTGCGTCGGTCCACAAGGCCCAGCGCGCCACCTGCGCGGCATCTTGCGCCAGCGCCGGGTCGCACAGCAGGTAACGGGTATCCAGCAGTTCGCCGGTGGCGCGGTCGGCCAGGCGGGCCACCACCAGGCAGGCATCGATGCCGCCTTCGGGCGTGCCCTTGCCGCGCACCGGGCTGTCCGGCACGCGCACTTCGGCGCTGGCCAGCCAGCGCACGGCTTCACGCTCGCGCACGGTGTCCTCGCCCACGGCGTGGAAGGTCAGCGTGTCGGCCAGCGCATCGAGCTTCCAGGCGGCGCCGGCGCTGACCACGCGCGCGGTCTTGCGCGCGCTGGCCACCCAGCGCTCGCCGGCCTGCTGCCAGCGTGCCAGCGTGGCGGCGGTCGGTACGGCATCGATCAGGTTGACCACCTTGCGCGCGGCGCTCATGGCGGCGCGCAGGCTGGCGGCATCGGACTCGGCCTCGCCCAACGGCTGGCCGGCACGGCCGGTCGGGGTCACGGTGGCGGCCAGCGGCATGCCGTCGCGGTCGGCGAGCCACAGCGTGTGCTGCATCGGCTGCGGCGTGCGGCGGCCGGGCACGGCCACTTGCAGCGTGGCGGCGCTGGCCAGCACGTACTGCTCGCACTGGCGGGTCACGTCGCGGCAGACCGCTTCGCGCACCTGCTGCGACATCGCGCGCAGGGCCGGGGCGCCGGCGCTGCGCTGTTGCCACAGCGAGCGCGCCAGGTCCAGACCCAGGCCCGCGCCATTGAGTTCCGCCACGCACTGGCTCAGCGCGTCGGCGCTGTCGGTCAGCGAGCGCAGCACCTCGTCGGCACCGCCACGCGCGGGGGCCTCGTCATCGGTGCCGGCGCTGCGCCGGCGTGCGGCGTCCGCATCGGCAAATACCGAACCGCGGCGCGGCGTCAGGAAGGCGCGCTCCACCAGCGCGGTGCTGTTGGCCAGCTCAAGGTGCTCGGGCACGCGCTGGCCGGTGGAGGCGTAGAACACCGGCAGGCGGTGGCGGATCACCACGTCCAGCACCGAGCCCAGGTGGGTGGCCTCATCCAGCTTGCTGATGATGCAGCCGTCGATGCCGCCCCCATCCGGCGCGGCGTCATGACGGTAGGCATGCACCACTTCATTGAGGGTATCGCCGTGGCTGGCGCCGTTGAGCAGCAGCACGCGCTGCACCGGCGCCGGCACGCCGGCCAGCATCGCGATCTGTTCCGACAGGCTGCGGTCGCGCTGGCTCATGCCGACGGTGTCGATGATCACCAGGTGCTTGTCCTTCATCGCCGCCAGCGCGAAGCGCAGGTCGGCGGCATCCTTTACCGCATGCACCGGCACGCCCAGGATGTCGCCGTAGATGCGCAGCTGTTCGTGCGCGCCGATACGGAAGCTGTCGGTGGTCAGCAGCGCCAGCTTGTCGGCGCCGTGGCGCAGCACGAAGCGCGCCGCCAGCTTGGCCGTGGTGGTGGTCTTGCCTACGCCGGTGGGGCCAACCAGCGCCAGCACGCCGCCTTGCGCGAACAGGCTGTCCTCATCGCCCAGCACCGGCAGCTTGCTGGCCAGTTCGGTGCGGATCCAGCCCATGGCCGCGGGGCGGTCGTAGCCCAGCGGCAGCCGCGCCAGCAGCGTGCGCGCCAGCTGCCCGGAGAAGCCGGCGCCGACCATCCATTCAAACAGGGATTCGCGCAGCGGGTCGCTGGCGGCCACGCCGTGCGCTGCCGCGCTTGGAACCGCGCTTTGGGCAGGGCTGATCCCGGCCAGCTGGCGCTCCAGCATTGCGCGCATCGATTGCAGCTCACCGCGCAGGTCGCCGATGGCGGTGGGCTCGGCCACCGGCGCGGGCGGCACGTAGACCTGCGCCGTGGCCTGCACGCTGCCCAGATCCGCATCGCGCATGGCGACGATCTCCACGCCGCCCTCGACGGTGCGGTTGGACAGCACCACGGCGTCCGGGCCCATGGCTTCGCGCACCTGGCGCATGGCTTCGCGGCCGTTGGCCGCGACAAACTTGGCTACGCTCATCTATGACTCCTCACGCGCCGATCATGGCGGTGATGCGGATATTGCGGTTGTCCGGCACCTCGGCATGCGACAGCACCCTCAGCTGCGGCATGGTGCGCCGCAGGAAGCGCGCCATCAGCGGGCGCAGCTGCGACGGCACCAGCAGCACCGGGTCCATGCCCAGCTGCTCCTGGCGCGTGACCGCGCCCTGGGTCTGCTGCAGCAACGCATCGGCCAGGCCCGGCTCGATCCCGCCGCCATTGGTCAGCGCCTGCGACAGCACGCGCTCCAGGCCGGCATCGAGGCCGATCACCTGCAGGTCGGCGTTGTTCGGGAACAGCTGCTGCGTGATCGCGCGGCCCAGCGCCACGCGCACCATCGCGGTCAGCTCGTTCGGGTCGCTGATCTTGGGCGCATGCTCGGCCACCACATCCAGGATGGTGCGCATGTCGCGGATGGGAACGCCTTCGTCCAGCAGGTTCTGCAGGATCTTCTGCAGCGCGGTCAGCGAAATGGCCTTCGGCACCAGGTCTTCGGTCAGCTTGGGCGAGTCCTTGGCGATGCGGTCCAGCAGCGCCTGCACTTCCTGGCGGCCTAGCAGCTCGGCGGCGTGCATGTGGATCAGGTGGTTCAGGTGCGTGGCCACCACGGTGCTGGCATCGACCACGGTATAGCCGTAGGACTGCGCCTGCTCCTTGATGCCCGCGTCGATCCATACCGCCGGCAGGCCGAAGGCAGGATCGCGCGTGGCCGCGCCAGGCAGCGTGCCGCTGACCTGCCCGGGGTTGATCGCCATCCACTGGCCCGGCATGGCTTCGCCGCGGCCGATCTCCACGCCCTTGAGCGTGATGCGGTAGGCGTTGGGCTTGAGCTCCAGGTTGTCGCGGATATGCACCACCGGCACCAGGAAACCGATCTCCTGCGCCACCTTCTTGCGGATGCTCTTGATGCGGCCCAGCAGCTCGCCGTCCTGCGCGCGGTCCACCAGCGTGATCAGGCGGTAGCCCACTTCCATGCCGAGCGGGTCGACCAGCGTGACGTCGTCCCAGCTCGCTTCAGTGGATTCCTGCGCCACCGCCGGGGTGCGCTCCTCGCGCTGCTTGACCTGCTCCTGCGTGGCGGCGCGGCGCGACATATAACGGCCCATCCACACCAGCGCGCCCGCCAGCAGCAGGAAGGCAAAATGCGGCATGCCCGGGATGATGCCCATCAGGCCGATGATGCCCGCGGTCAGGTACAGCACGCGCGGGTTGGCAAAGAGCTGGCCGGTGAGCTGCTCGCCCACGTCCTGCTCGTTCGACACGCGCGACACGATCACGCCGGCGGCGGTGGAGATCACCAGCGCCGGGATCTGCGCCACCAGGCCGTCGCCGATGGTCAGCAGCGTGTAGTTGTGCACGGCGGTGCCGAAGTCCAGGTCGTGCTGCACCATGCCCACCACCATGCCGGCGGCAACGTTGATGAACATGATCAGCAGGCCCGCCACGGCATCGCCGCGCACGAACTTGCTGGCGCCGTCCATCGCGCCGTAGAAGTCGGATTCCTGCGCCACTTCGGCGCGGCGCTTCTTGGCGGCGGCCTCGTCGATCAGGCCGGCGTTCAGGTCGGCATCGATCGACATCTGCTTGCCGGGCATCGAATCCAGCATGAAGCGCGCGCCGACTTCGGCGATACGCCCCGCACCCTTGGTGATCACCATGAAGTTGATCACCACCAGGATCGCGAACACCACGATGCCGACCGCGAAGTTGCCCCCTACCAGGAAGTGGCCGAAGGCCTCCACCACCTTGCCCGCGGCGTCCGGGCCGGTATGGCCTTCGAGCAGCACCACGCGCGTGGAGGCCACGTTCAGCGACAGGCGCAGCAGCGTGGTGAACAGCAGCACCGCCGGGAAGGCGGCAAAGTCCAGCGGCTTCTGCGTGTACATGCTGACCAGCAGCACCATGATCGCCAGCGCGATATTGAAGGTGAACAGCAGGTCCAGCACGAAGGCCGGCAGCGGCAGGATCATCATCCCCAGGATCATGATGATCAGCAGCGGCCCGGTCATGGCCTTGAGCTGGCCGGCGGAGCGCAGGCCGGGCAGGTTGAACAGGTTGCTCAGAGCGTTCATTCGCGCATTTCCGGTACGGCGAGTTCATCGGGCACCGGCAGGTCCGCGGGTGCCTGCGGCTGCGGGCCCTGCGAGTAATGCCAGTGCTTCAGTTGATAGACCCAGGCCAGCACTTCGGCCACGGCGGTATACAGTCCGGCGGGGATTTCCTGGCCCAGCTCCACGTGGCGGTGCAGCGCACGCGCCAGCGGCGGGGCCGACATCAGCGGCACGCGGTGCTCTGCAGCCAGCTCGCGGATGCGGGCGGCAATATCGCCGGTGCCCTTGGCCACCACGCGCGGCGCGCCCATGCGCCCCTCCTCATAGCGCAGCGCCACGGCAAAGTGGGTGGGGTTGGTCACCACCACGTCGGCCTTGGGCACCTCGGTCATCATGCGGCGGCGCGCCATGGCGCGCTGCTGCTGGCGGATGCGGCCCTTGATATGCGGGTCGCCCTCGCTTTCCTTGAATTCCTGCTTGACCTCTTCCTTGGTCATGCGCAGCTTCTTGAAGAACTCCCAGTACTGCCACGGCACGTCGATGGCCGCCACCACCAGCAGCGACAGCGACACCACCAGGCAGCAATACATGACCAGGTCGACCATGTGCAGCAGCGCTTCCTGCACCGGCGCATTCATCAGCGCGATGGCCTCGGGCAGGCGCCGCCACAGCACCCAGGCGCCCACGCTGCCCACCAGCAGCGACTTGGCCACGGCCTTGAGCAGCTCCACCAGCGAATGCGCGGAGAACATCCGGCCCAGCCCCGCCAGCGGCGACAGGCGCGAGAACTGCGGCGCGAAGGACTTGCCCGAGAACACCCAGCCCCCCAGCAGCAACGGCGCCGCCAGCGCCGCAACGCCGAACAGGAACAGCAGCGGCAGGAAGGCCAGCAGGCTGTCCCACACCATCATGGCAAAGCGCGACAGCATGCGCGAGGTATCGAACGCCGTTGCCGGCTCGAAGCGCAGCGCCCCCTGCATCACCTGGTTCAGGCTGCGGCCCAGATGGCCGCCCAGCGTCCACAGGCCGGTCACGCCGGCGATCAGCATGACGAACGTGGCGAGCTCGCGCGAACGCACTACCTGCCCCTCCTCGCGCGCCTTTTCCAGGCGCCGGGGTGAGGCGGGTTCGGTTTTCTCGAGGTCGCTTTCTTCGGACATCCATGCTCCGTGCGAAGCGGCAGGCCGCTATTCGTCAGCAGGGATTATCGAAGCGGGACAGCCTTCCCATTCATGGGAAAAGGCGGGGGAATTGGGTGTTGTTTGGGAAATCGGGGGCCTGGTAGCGTTAACGGCGCCTGAGGGGCAGGACTTTAGGGGGGACGGAGGGCGGGCATCGGGGGATGCCCGCGCGAACTACGGCAGGCCGGCCCTCTCACAAACCAGGGCCATAATAGTCAGTCCGTGCCGTACTTCGGCGACCGCGGCCCATACAGGATTCCGCCAGGCGTACCCGCCGAGAGCAGTTGCTGGCTAGTCCTGCCGGCCACCCCATAGGCGGCATCCGACACGCTGCTGATTGCGTGTGCAATGGCCGTGCCGATCAGCGCGCCGATCAACCCACCGCCAGCGTTACCCGACTGATTGTTGGCAGCCGACGCCTGTCCGGTCCAGAGCGTCTTGCCCGTCCTCAGGTCCAGGAGCTTTGCTTCGGCGGCGACAACGGTGGTGCTGCTGACGACCTGGTACTTCGGACCATAGTCGGTCACGGTGATGTACAGCGCGGTGTCCGCGCCGAAGATTTCGCGCAGCTTCGCGGGTGCCACCGCGTGGATGTCGCCCGGTATCGTCAGGCCGTTCTGGCGAAAGGTCTCGTCAACCAGCGCGACCGGCAGCACGTAGTAGCCGGATTCGGCCAGCGGCTGCGTGGCCTGCGACAGCAGGGCGTAAGTGGCCTTCACGTCCGGCGAGTTGTTCAGCGGCGGCAGCACCACGATCGAGCGGGGGTGGCTTTCCTTGAAGGCGGCGTAATCCACGTTCTTCGTCGGCGCGGCACAGCCGGCTGCCAGCGTGGCGACGCCCAGCAGCATCAGGACGCGATGGAACAGCTTGCTCATTTCTTCTCTCCCTTGCTTTTGACGTTCTTCAGCAGGAAGTCCACATAGGCTCCCGACTCGGGAAACAGCGCCTTCTCGGTCTGGAATTCGCGGACCATTTCGTCATCCTTGCCGATATCGGCATACAGCATGCCGAGGTGCGCGTGGTAGCCGGGCGGCGGGGTATTGCCGGCCGCCATGATTTTCTGCAAGTCGCGCTCCAGCACCTCGATCTGGGCTTGCTTCGGTTCACCCTTGAAGTACTGGTAGACCTGCGGCTGGTAGCCTTCCCACTGATACAGGGGCTTGGCGGGAGCCGCGCAGCCCGCCAGCAATGCGCTTGCGACCAGGGCAGGCACCGCCAGGCGCTGCGGCCGGAACAATGTCTTCACGATTTCTCCTTGGCTGTTTTTTTGGAATCAGGGGGTGACGGGCTTCCAGGCGCCGCTTTCGATGCCGCTGACCAGGTTGGTCACGGCTTCGCGCATGGCGAGGTCCAGCACCTTCCCGTTGAGCGTCGAGTCATAGCTGGACGTGCCGCCAAAGCCGATTACCTCCCGGCTCGACAGCGCGTACTCGCCTGCACCCTGGGCGGTGAACACGACTTCCGAGGTCGCGATATTCACCACGTTGAGCGCGACCTTGGCATACGCGACCTGCGACTTGCCGCGGCCCAGGATGCCGAACAGCTGCTGGTCGCCGGTTTCCTTGCGGCCGAACTCGGTCACGTCGCCGGTGATCACGTAGTCGGCCCCCTTCAGGCGCTGAGCCTGGCTCTTGATGGCTGCCTCGCGCTTGATCTCGTCCATGTTGTCGCGGTCGAGCACATTGAAGCGGTTGGTCTGCTGCAGGTGCGTGATCAGCACGGTCTTGGCCTGGCCGCCCAGCCGGTCGACGCCGTCGGAGAACAC
Organism: Cupriavidus necator; assembly: GCF_016127575.1. Taxonomy (NCBI): domain Bacteria; kingdom Pseudomonadati; phylum Pseudomonadota; class Betaproteobacteria; order Burkholderiales; family Burkholderiaceae; genus Cupriavidus; species Cupriavidus necator. The sequence continues at coordinate 211,452 of NZ_CP066019.1, read as the reverse complement.
GCCGCGCATGTAGCTCGAACGGTTGTCGAACTTGCCGACCGAAATCGGCGTGCGGACGCCGGCGTAGGGACGGCTGGCGCTCTCTACTTTCTGCACCGGCAGCGCCGTGGACGATTCGGTGGCACAGCCGCCGAGCATGGCGAGCAGCCCGGCCGCGGCGACCAGGGATATGGCCGTCACTTTGTTCATGCGATCTTCTCCTTCAGTTGGGTCAACACTACATTCATGCTCTGTCACAGCAGCAAGTCGATACTCCGCACCGTTCGGGCGGATCAGAACTCCACCCCGATCTGCGCAGCGAGATTGGGCTGGCGCGTGCGGAAGAACTCGGGCTTCCTGACCGGCCAGCCGAGCGTTACCTCATAGGTCAGCGCGGCAAAGCCGCCCATGGCCCAGCGCCCGCGCGCGCCGATCACCGCGCCCATCAGGGTCTGGCCGACCAGGAATGCCGCAGACGGGCCGCTGACGTGGCCGGCGTCGAAGCCGACAAAGGCTTCTTGTCCAGTATTGCCAAGTTGCCAGGCCACGTCGTTGCGCCAGGTCACGCCGTTCTCCGCGGCCAGCGTCAGCTGCTCATCGAAGCCGCGCACCGAGTAGCGGTTGCCGATAACGAAATAGTCGGAGGGCAGGATGCGGGTGTGCGCGTACTGCATGCGCAGGTTGCCCTGGTAGCGCAGGCGCTGCCCGGCGACCTGGAACGGCACCATCAGGCCCGCGTTGGCGAGCAGCAGTTCAGACTTGCCGCCCCAGTCCGGATCGCCCAGCACGAAGCCGGGCGTCTTGGAATGCGCGGGCAGGGATGCACGCCAGGCCGCGCCGATATCCAGCACCGTGTTGCCAAGGTACTGGCGATGCGAGGCACCGACCTCGTAACCGACGAAATCCCGACGCTGCACGGCGATGTCGATGCCGTCCAGCGTGGTGCTGGCGGTCTTGCGGAACACCTTGCCGTACAGGCTGGTCTTGCCCGAGGCGTTGCGAAACGGCACATAGCCCAGGCCCGCCTCGATCTGTGTGCTGCGCCCGCCGTAGGCGATATCGCCCTCGAAGCCCGCCACGGTCTGGTGGTATTTCGACTGGTTGGCGTTGAAAAAGGCGTTCCAGTAGCCAAACGGAATGCTGTAGTTGATGGCCGACGAGCGCGCACCGGCCGCGCCGTTGCCGAGGTTGGCATTGGTGTTGCCGGAAATGGTCAGGCTGTCGTACAGGAACAACGGCGAATCCACCGTCAGCGTGCCGCCCATCTGGTACTTGCCGGTGTTGTCCAGGCCGGCGTTGTCACCCGTGATCAGGGCATGCCAGCGCTTGCCGGTGCCGGGCTTGACGACCAACTCGGTATCGCCTGGCTTCTCTCCCGGTACCAGGTCGATACTGGCGTCGGCCTGGCCCTGCAGACGACGCATGTTCTCCATGCCCTGGTCCAGGTCGCGCTGGTTCACCAGCCCTCCCGGGCGGGTCGGCAGCGCGGTTCGCCACCAACCGGGCGTGCCCTCGGCCTTGACGCCGGTGATGTGTCCGGCCACCACGCGCAGCCGTAGTTCACCGCTGGCGAGGCTTTGCTCAGGAATCAGCACGCGCGTGGTCATGTAGCCTCGGACTACCAAGCGTGCGGAGAAGTAGTCCTGGATGGCTTCCAGCCCCTGGCCGCCCACGCACTGACCGGGCAGGATGCTGGCCTCGGCTTGCAACCACTCGAACTCATCGGCGTCTTCCCAGTGCACGGTCTTGATCGGGAAGCAGGGGGATTCGTTGCGGAGGATCAGCGGGCCTGCCAGGGCCGGCTCGGCCGGACCCGGCGTCAGCACATCGGGGCGGGCCATGGCACGTTCGCGCGCGGCCTCCTGCTGTTGTTCCTGGCGGCGCTCGATGGCGTCGTTGGGGGTAACCTGCGGGAAGAAGGGTTGGGCCTGGGCGGCGGCCAGGGAGGGCAACGTCAGCAGGAACGGGACAAACGGGAAGACGCCGCGCGCCTTGCGACGCGCCTGAGAATCTAGTCGCATTGGAGATGTACCTATTCTTCTTGCGTATCGCTCGCGGAGACTTCGCCGTGCACCGGTGAACTCTCTCTTCCAACGAGAAGGGAACCAAGGCCAAAGATCGCCAAAGCGAACCCCATTAGCGAGAGCAAATTGACCTGGGTAAGCAGCTGCAGTGCCGTCACAATGATCTGCATCAGCATGATGCCTACGCAAAGGCGCCAGGCCAGGTCACTGGGATCGTTCTGCAGCTTGTGCGACAGATACACCATGCCGACAGTCCAAAAGAAGTTCTGAACGGCTGGCGATGCAAACCTTCGATATAGCGCCTTACGCTTTGACGACATTGATCTCGACAGTCCTGATCCGGGACACGACGCCTGGGACAAAAAGGGGAGACGTCATGCGCCTAGAATGAGGAGACGGTCATAAAAATTGACTGCAGGCAATCCTTCAGATTTCTAGCTTCAGTTCCTCGAGCATGAAATGACAAGCATCATTTTCGGATTGAAACTCTCTTAACGGACGCTCGCCCCCTCTCTCGACGAAGAAGACATGCCACGTTCCACTACGCTCCTCGAGACACAACCTCTCATCTCTCCATCCGGACAAGGAATAGACACGGCGCGGAACGCCGAGTCGATCTAGTTCACTTTTCAATTCCTTGGCATTCACTGCGTTCTCCTCAATGCGCCACGATTGATCAAATTTCGAACCGATTCATCAAATTTGTATTGAGTTCCCATACCTTCATAGCCAAACCAAGGTCTAGTTGGGCCTGCAGTTACTTCAATAGGTCGAGTGACTTCATACACATGGTATGGGGCACTATCGGACCCCGGGCGAAGTGCACGAGATCTATATGAAGCACCGGCTTCAGCAACGAATGTACCTTGCACAGAACCATATCGGTCCACGAATTGTCCTGGGAAAAGGGTGTAGCGCTCTCCTGTACCGGGGACAAATCCGTTATTAGGCGGCCATTCATTCAGCTTATTGAAGTTTGAACCTGCGCGGGCAGCCGCACTTTCCGCGACGTTTCCTTCGACTCTCGCCCGAATCGCTGCCTGGGACGCTACTGCGTCATCGATGGCCCCCATTGTTGGTATGCCAAACAATGGAACACGGCCAAAATTTGGCGCCCCATCTGCATCCCCAAAGGCAAACTGCGGTAGTACCCCCCGTTGAGACTGAGCATACTCTTTAGCCAGCGGCGAATTGGCCGGCTGTGACAGTAGCGCGGCCTGCGCCTTCATATATTGGTCGTAAGTAACGCCTTCCGATTTCGCTACACCCTTCTCATCGTAATAGGTACCAAGCACGACGCCCATTGCCTTTTCCATCTGCTCTGGGGTCATGCCCGCCTTGGCCGCTTCCTTTGCCGCAACCGTCTTCATGTCCTCGGACTTGGCATAAGTCAACTGGCGATTGAAGCGGTCTACATTTGAGGCGGTCGACGCGCCAGAACCGCCGCCAATCACCGCACCGATACCGCCTGCGGCGATATTGCCGGCGATGTTGGCAATAGCGTGATCGAGGTCGGTATTTCCAGTATTGACGTTGGTATAGACAGCATTCACGCCATTCTGAATCTTCGGTGCCGACAGTGATGCGCCTGCTGCACCGGCAGCTCCGGCCAACGCATTGCCGCCACCCAGGCCGGCAACGAGCGCACCGCCCGCACCGTGCAGCGCGGCGCGATAGTCGCCACCTTCCTTCCAGCCGTCAATATCCGACTGAGCCGCCGTCATGGCCGCCTGGTTTTCGGCGCTGGGATCCTGCTGATACGCTTGCGCAGCGGTCTTGTACCGATTCTGCGCTTCCTCCTGCTTGGCGTTGGCAACCTGGCCTACCGTCTTAGCAACCGCCTCGCCAGCCGCCTGCGCCGCCGCCATCATGTCGGCCTGCTTGTCGAGCACGTTCATCAGGTCGGGGTTCTTGCCCACCGTGGTATTGGTGCCGACGGTGTCACGCCTGAGGTCTGCCAGATCCTGCTTCTGACTGGCTTCGTCGCGGATGGTAATGGTCCCATCCGCAATCGCGCTGCGCGCCACGCCGTCCTGGCTGCCGCTCTCGTGCTGCGGAACCATGGGACTGATGCCGCCGGTGTTTCTGCCGGAAGTCTGGCCGCTGTTTTTCTCACCGTTCTGCGGACCCGCGGTAATGCCCCCAGACACACCAAACGAGGTCGCGCTGTAGTCCGAGTGGTTCTGCATATCGCTGAAACTGAGCGTGCCGGTATCAAGGTGGTTCTTGTCCTTGCCGGCAACACTGGCGATCACCGCGCCCTTGAGGTCGGTGTTGCCTTCCACGCGGATGTCGAAGCCGCCGTCGCCCGCATGGATGCCCGACTGTTCGCTCACGTTCGCATAGTTGCCACTGGCCTTGCCCTTGCTTGCGGAGAAGCTGGCCGAGCCGCCACCCTGGCTGATGCTGAAGCCGCCACCGATGCTTTGCTGCCTGGCGCGCATCTCCTCGGTGTCCTGGCGGCTGGCGATGTTCAGGTTGCCACCCACGTCCCCCACCACCTTGCCGCCGCCGACCATGGCGCCCAGGATATTGGTGTCATTGCCCGAGACGAAGGTGACGGATTCCCTGCCGGTCACATGGCTGTTGGCCTGGCTTGTGCCTCCGCTGTCCGCGTTGCCCTTGGACTTGGAGGCCGACGCCGATACCCCGAACCCTTGCGCGCCGTAGGAGACCCCGACGCTGGCGCTGCTCGATTTGTTGGTTCTGTGGCTCTCGTTCATGTCCGTGGCTGACATGATATTGATGTCATGCTTCGCACCCAGCGCCACCTTGTTGGCATCGATGTTCGAGCCGATGACGTTCAGGTTGCCGGCTGTCTTGTTGCCATTGGCGTTCACGCCCGTCGCCATGAAGGCTGCCGTGCCACCCGCCGAGACATTGGCGCCGTTGTGGCTGATGCTGTCCTCGGTGAGGGTCCGCTTGCTCTGGCTGGTGCCAAATGAGAGGGTGACCGCAGCACCTTTTAACGGATCGCCCCCGGCCTGCGCCAGCGCCGCACCGGTATCGGCTACGTCGCGCGCTGCCGCGATGCCCCACAGTGCGGAAGCCCGTCCGTCCTGGCTCTTGCTGGCCGAGCTGACCTTGTTGCCCGCGTTGATCGCCGCGCCGATGGCGCCGCCCGACACGCCCAGCGTGAAGCCGCTTTGCCTGACCTCATGGGTTTCGTCGTGGTGCTGGCTGTTCTGCGCGGCCTCGATGGTCACGTCCGCCGCCACACCGGTAATATCCTGCCTGGCGATCAGGTCGCTGCCCGTGACCTTGAGCGTGCTGCCCGCTTTCATATGCACGCTGCCGTCGGTGGAGCCGATCAGACTGCCCGCCTGCTGCATGCCCTTGTCGTTGACGGTGTCCTTCTGCTCGCGCTTGCCGTAGGAGAGGCCGGAACCGGTGGCGCCGAAGCCGGACTTCTTCTCCTCCTTGAAGCTGTAGGACGACGAGGTGGTTTCGGCAGTGCCGATGGTGATGTCGCGCCTGGCGTCGAGATTCACGTCGTGCGTGGCCGCAATCGTGCTGCCCGAGGTGGTAAGGTCCCGCCCTGCCGCCATGTCAACCGTGTCGCCGGAGAAGGTGCTGCCCAGCGCCTCGGTGCGGCTTGCCGCATCGATGGTATGGGTGGACTTCTTCGACAGGAAGCCGCCGCTTTGCATCGACTGCTCGTCGCGTATCGCCACGCCGGCCTCGCCGGCCGTCACGTTGATATCGCGCCCCGCGCTGACCGCGATGGCATCATCGGCGCTCACATAGGCTGCCTTGGCATTGACGTCCTGGCCGGCAGCGAGCGTTATGTCACGGCCTGTGATCAGCGTGCCGATCTCTGCCGTGTGCACAACGCTGGAACGGTTCTTCGCGTCCGCGACGGCATCGAAGCCCTCGGCCACCTGCACCGTGTCCAGGTTGATGTCCCGTTCGGCGCCCATGCCGAGGCTGTCGGCTGCCGCGATGCTGGCCGCCTGGCTGTTGATGTCCCGGCCCGCCACAAAGACGGCATTGTCCGCCTCCACGCTGGCGACGCCGCTGATGACGGTGCGGCTGGCGGTGGATTCACCGACCCTGTTGCCCGCGGACGCGGTGGTGGTGGTCAGGTTGATGTCCCGGCCTGCGGTGACCGCCAGGTTGTCGGCGCTGATCCTGCCGGCCAGGTTGTCGAGGTCCTGCTTGGCATTCAGCCCCATGGCACCGGCTGACAGCGTGCCTCGCTCGTTGCGGATGTTGCCCGCATCGATCAGCATCACATCGCGTGCCGCGATGGTGCCGGTGTTCTTCACGTCCCCGTCGGTCCGGACCTTCGCGTTGCGCGCCGTGATCAGCGTGCCGTCGCCCTTGAGGTCGCCCGCGCGCACCTTCAGGTACACCTGCGGCACCAGCACCTGCTGCGTGGAGCCGTCCGGCAGCGTTACGGTCTTCTCCACCATCCAGACGATGTCGGTGGTGAGCGCCCGCATCTGCTCGGCAGTCAGTGCCGTGCCGACGTTCAGCGAGAACTGCCTGGCGAATTCGACGCCGGACTGCATCAGCGCCTGGTACTGGGCCTCGTTGCCGGTGTAGTCGCCCACGAAACGCTGACCGGTGCCAAGCATCACGGCGTCCGCCACCAGCCGCGCCTCGTAGAAGCCATCTCCCAGGCGCTTGAGGACCCTCGTCGGGTCCTGGCCCAACTGGGTCAGCATGAAATCGCTGGACAGCCACTGGCGTTGGTTGGTGAAGCGCGAATCGGTTTCGATCAGGTAGCGCGCACCGGGATCGGTCCGCGTGACGAACAGCGCGTTGGTCGGCATTGCCAGCGACGGCGTGACGGTGCGGATCACCTCGCCACCCAGACGCCCGCCGGCTGTGGCCCCTCCTGGGTTGAGCGCGACCTGCGTCAGGGTCGGCGCGCTGGCGATCGGTGTGACGCCCGCTCTCGGGTCGATGGCCGTGCCACTGCCCGGGACGGTCTGCAGATTCTGCTGCGTTGTGCCGGTTGCCAGTTGCAGCGGCAGCGTCACGTCGAGGGGCGGGATTTCCGCTGTGGTCGAGCGCCGGTCCGGTGCATTGACGCCGTGGTTGATGTAGTGCCACGCCTGTGTGCCGGTGACAGTCTCGAACCGGGTGCCGGTATATCCTTCGTTCCGCACCGGTGCCGGCACGTTCAGTGTTCCGCCGATGGCGATCTCGCTCTTGTCGTTGACCACGGCTCCATTGAGCGTGGCGTTGCCGCCGACCAGCAATCGGGCGGGATCGGTGTGCAAGACCACCTCCTCGCGCACTTGCGTCTGCTTGTCAACGGAATAGAAGTTATCGACGGTGCGCGCGTGGAAATCCTTGTTGAAGGCGATGATCTTGTCGTTCAGTGCCTCGTACCTGGCAATGTTGGCGTCATGCCAGTCCCGGTACTTCTGGTGCGCAGCGATGCAGGCGGGCGGGGCATTGACCTCGCAAGCGGCAGGGTATGGTGGCGGCGCACTGTCGGGACGCGCGACCTTCAGCTTGTCCCAGATCGGATGGTCGGGCGGGTAGTTGTACTTTTCCGCCATCAGCACCGGATTGCCGTTGACATCGTTCTCGAAGTGCAACGTGTAGGCCAGTCCCACCGGCGACCATGTGTTTTTCGGCATGCCGCCGTAGTAGTCCACGTAAAAGGGGTCCTGCCAGTACATTACCGGTCCCGCCTCGCCATCAGGGCGGCGCGACCAGTCGAACGGCGGCCCGAACTCCGCGAATGGATATTGTTCCGAGGGCAATAGCAGCAAGCGTGCGACGCCTTTCTGGTTGCCATCCCGGTACAGCCAGCCCAGGTCCGTGCCAGCATGGAAATAATCGTCCTTGCCGCTCCAGTCGAAGATGAGCGCCGTGGCCGGATCGATATCTTCCAGGGAGCCTTTGAGGCGATAGACCAGCGTCCTTTGGACGCCAGTGTCCGTCACCTGGGTCTCGAAATGGCTGCTTTCGTTGCGAATGCTGGCCGCTTTGATGTCGGCGTCGCGTGCGACATCGATGACGGCCGAGGCATTGGTAAGCGAGCTCGCCTGCCCCGTGGCCTTGCCATCGGCGTCCAGAGCACCGCCCACCCTCAGGTCCTGCGAGGACAGGATCAGCGCGTGTTCGCGGTTGACGATATCGGGCGCGCCAAGGTCCACATCGCCGGTGCGCGAGGCGATCACACCACCCTTGCCGGTGGCGGCGTTCCGGTCGTTCAGGATCAGCACGCCTGCGCCGATGGCAACAGTGTCCCCGAAGATGCGCTCGGTGTTGGTGACTGTCGTGCCGGCCTGCACGCGCACCGCGCCACCGTCGATCAGGCCGCTGTTGGTGACCGCCTGGTCGGCACGGATGGTGTTCGAGACCTGGCCGACCAACTCGCCCGAGTTGCTCACGTTGCGCCCGTGCACATCCAGCGCCTCGCCGGCGGTCATCTTGCCGCTGCTGGCCACATCCCCGCTGGTGTCCAGGCTCAGCGTCTTGCCGGCGGCCACGGTCTTGGTATTGTTGAAGTCGCCGGTCAGCCTGGCGCTGAGATCGCCTTGCGACTGGACCGTGCCGTCGCCGGTGAGAGTGTTGCCCTGGATGCCGAGCGAGGTATTGGCGGCGAGCAGGCCATCGGTGTTGGTGGTAGTGCCCACGTTCAGTTGCGCCGTGCCACCCGAGGTCACCTCGCCCCGGGAGTTGTCGAGCGTCGCCGCATCGGCGTCAAGCACGGCATCGGCGCGCAGCGCACCCTGGCCGTTGTCGATGGCATTTGCCGTGAGCTTGACGCTGGCGCCCTCCATGCCCCTCGGCGTCTTTTCGGTGCCACCCAGCGTGTCGCGGTTGACGAGGGTGCCCGCCTGCACGCCCAGCGTGCCGCCTGCATGCGTGAAACCCGCCGTGTTGTCGAAGGTGCCGGCAATCCGGAACCTGGCGTCGCCGTTCGAGGCGAGCTGGCCACCGTTGTTGGAGAGGCTGTCGCCGGTCATGGCGAGCGGCCCGCCCGACACGACCTTGCCGCCCGCATTGCCGAAGGTCGTCATGTTCACCGTGACCGACTGCTTGCCGGAGACCGTCCCGGCCTGGTTGCCGAAGGCGCCGGTACTCAGCGTCAGGTCGCCGTTGGCGACAGTGAGTCCCTGGCTGTTGTCGTAGCGCTGTCCGTGCGTGTCGGCCACGAGCAGCCCGGTGGACTGCACCACGCCCGCGCGGTTATCGAAGCGGCCGGTGTCGGCCTGAATGTTGGCCGCCGCGATCACGCCCGCGGTATTCGTGAGCGCCTGGCCGGCGGTATCCGCGTTCAGGGTCTCGCCGGCGGACATCTGACCGTGATCGTTCACGATGGCGCCGCCGGTGACGCGCAGATCGGTGGCGGCGAGTGCCTTGCCGCTGGTGTTGTCAAGCGCCCCGGTCACGGTCAGCTTGTCCTGTACCGAGCCGATCACGCCACTGCGATTGACCACACCGGGCGCCGCCACCGTGGTGGCGAGCGTCCCGGCCACAGCGCCGCCGGTGTTATCCACCGTCTGCGTTCCCTCGACGCCCAGCGCGCCGCCGCTGCTGATGGTGCCGCGCTGGTTCAGCACGCTGGTGCCACGCACGGTGCCGCCGTTGACGCCTGCCACGATGGCCGCTCCGCGATTATCGACCGTGCCTGCGGCACTTATCTGCACCGTGTTCGCTTCGAGCCGCGCGTTCCGGTGGGTGATGTCGCCCGAGGCTGACAGCCTGGCGGTGTCGTGCGAGGTGACTTTGCCGTTGGAGAGGTCCAGCGTCGGCGCCGACAGGTTGATGTCCGCGCCGGTCAGGATACTGCCGTTGGACCGGATGGCCGTACCTGCGGTGAGGTTGGCCGTGCCCGCGCCGGTCCCGTTGGCATTGGCATCGACGCCTGCGCCGATGGTGCCGCTGTTGACGATACTGTCGGCCTGGCCCGTCAGGTCGGTGCCGGCGGCAAGCACGCCGCTATTGGTCAACTGGCCCGGCGTGGTAGTCGCGATGGCGCCGCGCGTCGTGATGGTGCCGGCGTTGTCGATGTTGGCGCCCGCCACCGTGGCACTGCCGTCGGCCTGCAGGCGGCCACCCGGCGCGATGCGTACGTCGCCGTTGTTGTCCACCACGATGTCGCCCGCGCGCGCCGAGATGCCGCCGCCGATATTGAAACCAACGCCTTTCTCGGTGCCGATGAGCCGTACCGAATTCGCGTACATCGATCCCAGCGCCGCCGCATCCAGCGCAAGTTGCGGCGCGGCGCCAGTGACAGCCTGCGGCGTGGTGTTGAGCGTCGCATGGTCAATCTGGTTTGCGCCGGTGATTGCGTTCAGATGCCTGGCCCACAGCTCGGCGTTGATGCTGATCGAGCGTGCCAGCAGATCGACCTGTGCCTGCGGGCTGGACAGGCCCTGCCCACCAATGGCAATGTTGCCCGCCCGCACGTCGAAGCCGGTGACATCCCCATCGGCGCCAAACACCGGGCGGCCCGTGGAGAGCGTGAAGCGGTCGGCATTGATCACGCCGCAGCCCGAGCAGGTAATGCCGGCAGGGTTGGCCAGGAGCAGGTTCGCCCGGCGCCCGGCGATCTCTTGCTGTCCCATAAGTTGCGACGGATTAGGCTGCATCACTTGCAGTACGATGTTGCTGGCGCTGTTGTTGCCCAGCTGCATGTTGCCCTGCACCCAGCCAGCAATCTGGGTCTGCGAATTCTGGCCGCTGTTGTTCAGCACTACGCCGGACGGTCCCACGCCGTACTGAATAAAGTTATTCACGCTGGTCCCGCCGTTGCGTTGCGGCGGGGCGATGTTCACTACCGGGACGCCGTTGGCCGCCACGCCCACCACCGGGCGTTGCCCTGGCGCGTTCCTGTCCACCTGGATCGGCAGCGTCTGTGCGTGTGCCGCCTGGTCCAGAACTGCCGGTAACCCCATCATCGCCGTTGCCAGCGCGGCACGCCACAACACCGGCGCGAAGGCCGTATTGCCACCGTTGCTCCCCACGCTGCCGTGGCGGCCTTTGGCGCGTCCCGTGGCACACTCCTGTACTGCCACCGGCATACCGCATGCGGCATTGAACACCAGACGATAGAGGTTCCTGTTCATTCGTATGCTTGGACGGAGCGGGTGCGCAGACGATTCGGCGGCGCCCGCCAGAGGCCAGACTGAGGCCAACGCTAGCCACTGTACCCAGCCAACTCTGGCGTCGGGGTCGGATGATTCCGAACTTCGCGGCGGATATTTCCGCAATTTTTCGGGACAATGCGGCACCCGGTCCAAGCATGACCCGGGCCGTCGCGCACCCGCAATCCGGCGCCGCAAAGGGCTTCAGCCTAGCGCACGCGAGAGGCTTCGCGCCTCACGCCATCACAATCCTTTACATTCCGCGGGGCGCGAATAACGCGGTTTAGCGGACGCCGTCTTGCGTGTGGTGGGCCAGTGCGTCCAGTACTGGCCACGAAGCGATCCCGACCTGGCAAGCTTCGCGTGTCAGTTGTAAATGGAGGGACAAGGCGCTCGGGAAGCCAGCACCAAAGGCGAGCGATTGACTCGCCCCAGGTAGGCGTTTGCCTCGGTGGCGCACGGCGAAGTCTCGCCTGCGCCCGACTCGGCGTGATGGCGTCTTTGCCGTGTGGTTCAACCGCTTTGAAATCGGGGAAGTTGACCTGCGCGCCGAGGAGGCGCGCGGCAGCCGATTGCACGGCTGCCCCCCCCCGCTAAACGTCAGTCAGTCTGCAATACCTGACCCTGCAGCACGGCCAGCTCACTCAACACCTGCGTCTCATGCGCCAGCCAGGCCGCGAGGGAAAGCAAGCTTTCCCACATCCCCTGCTCCAGATCCACCGGATCCAGACTCGAGGCACCATGATCGCTAGCCATGAGCAGAAGCCCATGAAGCTGCGCCGCACGTTGCACCGCAAGACTCAACGGATTTTCCCCCGGGCTATGGGCGGTCACGAGCATGTCGACACCATTGTGTTCCGCAGTAATACCGTGATGACTATGGCTATACATGGCGCACCTCCGCATGCGACGTCTGCGGGCGCTGATGCAGCGAGAAAGCGCGGGGGATAATCAAGCGCCCGGAATGGGCAAGGAAAGACTGATACATGGCACTACTCCCTCTCATACAGGTTCAGTCCCGCTACCCCGCTGCTAATCGGGGCGGGCGGGCGCAAGGCAGGGTTAGCAGACCGGTGAGAAGGAGCCGGCGAGCCCGAGGGCTCCCCCGCCATGGCCCGCCCATGGAAGAGGCGTGCGCAGTATGGCGGATGTAAGGATACCGCCAGAAGGCGGTCGGCTTCCCTCTCACTCAGGCTGCTAAACCCGGTCGCCACTATGCAGCGACGAACCCAGTATGAAGAGGGGCAGCAAGCGCGAGTATGGGCAAACTCTTAAAAGAGCGTCCATCGCTGGGTTGCCGGGGATGATGTGGGTGCGCAGGTGTTGATGCGGTTGACTTCGTGGATGCGCCGGCCCTCTCCCCCGCCCCTCTCCCGCAAGCGGGAGAGGGGAGAAAACATGCGGGAAGGAAACAAGCTGTCGGGCTCGCACGCAACCACGCTGTGCGAGAGCAGCGATGCACTCCGTGCCCTAGCCCAAGACCTGAGATAGCGCGTGCGCGCAGCGCAATCGAAGGCTTCCCGCCACCAGCCCAACCGAACCCTCAAAACCCCAAACTCGCCAACAAATCATCCACCTGCGCCTGGTCCGACACCACATCCGGCTTCCCTTCCGGGTTCACCTGCGGACCATTGAGCAGCGTCGACGGCGCCTGCACTTCCACCCGCCGCTCGGACGGCACATTGTCGATCAGCACCTGCAGCAACTCCTGCTCCAGCGCGCGGATCATGTCCATCATCTTCTTGATGACCTGGCCGGTCAGGTCCTGGAAGTCCTGCGCCATCATGATGTCGAGCAGATGGCTGTTGGTGGCGCGGGCCTGGGCCGGCACCTCGGACAGGAAGGCGCGGGTGTCGAGCACCAGCGAGCGGGCGTCGGCCAGCTCCACCGGCTTCTCGAACCAAGCCTCCCAGCGCTTGTCCAGGGTTTCGGCCTGCTGTTCGATATCGGACTGGATCGGCTGCGCCAGTTCGACCGCGTTCAGCGTGCGCTCGGCGGCCTGCTCGGTCATTGCGGCGATGTAGTTGAGCCGGTCGCGCGCATCGGGGATGGCCTGCGCGGCGCGCTCGATCTCCTTGTCCAGGCCGAGCTCGCGCATATTGTCGCGCAGCATCCGCGTCAGGTTGCCGATGCGGATGATCAGTTGCTCGGCGGAATCATTGCTCAGGGTCGGGGTCATGACAAACGCGCCTCCGCCTCAGCCGCCGAGTTTCTCGAAGATCTTGGTGATCTTCTCGTCCAGCGTGGCGGCCGTGAACGGCTTGACCACGTAGCCGTTGGCGCCGGCCTGGGCCGCGGCGATGATGTTTTCCTTCTTGGCCTCGGCGGTCACCATCAGCACCGGGATCTTGCCGATATTGGCATCGGCGCGGATCGCCTGCAGCATGGTCAGCCCATCCATATTGGGCATGTTCCAGTCCGAGATCACGAACTGGAAGCTGCCATCCTTGGCCTTCTCCAGGCCGGCGGCGCCGTCCTCGGCTTCCTCGACGTTGACGAAACCCAGCTCCTTGAGCAGGTTGCGGATGATCCGGCGCATGGTCGGGAAATCATCCACGACCAGGATCTTGATGCTCTTGTCCACTTTGAGGGCTCCAGTAAATACAGTGTTGGCTTGTTGCCAGGACGAGCGCCGCGCGCCGGCATGCGCGCCCCGCTCGGCCCGATTTGGTTTACACCCGCTGCGCGCGCGTGCCGTATGTGGCCAGGCGTGCCATCACGCGCTGGGTCATCGCCGGCAAGGGCACGACTTCATGCACGCCGCCGGTGGCGATCGCCTCCTTCGGCATGCCAAACACAATGCATGTGTGCTCGTCCTGGGCCAGGTTATAGGCACCGGCCTCGCGCATGCGCAGCATGCCGCGCGCGCCGTCGCGGCCCATGCCGGTCAGGATCACGCCGATCACGTTCTTGCCGCCATGCTGCGCGGCCGAATCGAACAGCACGTCGACCGACGGGCGGTGGCGATTCACCGGCGCTTCCTGCGACAGGTGCGCGACATAGTTGGCGCCGCTGCGCGCGAGCAGCAGGTGCGAATCGCCCGGCGCGATATACGCATGGCCGGGCAGCACGCGCTCGCCGTGCACGGCTTCCTTGACGGTGATGCGGCACAGGCCATCCAGCCGCTGCGCGAACGAGCGCGTAAAGCCGGCCGGCATATGCTGGACGATCATGACCGCCGGGCTGTCGGGCGGCAGCGGCATCAGGAATTCCTTGATGGCCTCGGTGCCGCCGGTGGAGGCGCCCAGGATGATCAGCTTTTCGGTCGACAGCAGCGGGCTGCGCAGCATCGGCACGGGCTCGGTGCCGGCCGCCGTCGGCGCGGCCGGTTGCGCGGCCGCGCGCACGCGGGCGCGCGACGCGGCGCGCAGCTTGTCGGCGATGGTGTGGGTGTATTCCAGCAGCCCGTCGCGGATGCCCAGCTTGGGCTTGGTGACAAAGTCCACGGCGCCCAGCTCCAGCGCGCGCATGGTGATCTCGGAACCGCGCTCGGTCAGCGACGACACCATCAGCACCGGCATCGGCCGCAGCCGCATCAGGCGTTCCAGGAAGTCCAGGCCGTCCATGCGCGGCATTTCGACGTCCAGCGTCAGCACATCCGGGTTCAGGCGCTTGATCAGGTCGCGCGCCACCAGCGGGTCGGGCGCGGTGCCCACCACTTCCATGTCGGGCTGGCTGTTGATGATCTCCGTCATCAGGCTGCGGATCAGCGCGGAATCGTCCACGCAGAGCACCTTGATCTTGGCGGCTGTCATGATTGATCGTGCTTGTATTGGTTTCAGGCAAGCTGGCGCGAGAAAGACTGCCGCGCAAACAATTCAGGCGATTGCGCCGGCGCCCGCGCCGAGGTGGCAATGGCGCGGGCCAGTGCGCGCTCGTCGCGCGCCACCGAAACCTGGTCGTCCTGCCGCGTCAGGCGGCGCACCAGCGCCAGCCCGCCGACCGGGAAGTAGCTGACACGGCGCGCATGCGGGCCGCGCAGGTCCTGCGCCGCAACGCGGATCTCCTCGGTCTTCAGGTAGCGCAGGACGAAATCCGCGTTCCGCTCGCCGATATTCAGCGTGGTCATATTGGCCAGCACCGCCCCGCCGCCGAAGACCTTGGCCTCCAGCCGCTCGCGGCGCGCGCCCATCTTGAGCAGTTCGTTGATCAGCACTTCCAGCGCATAGCTGCCGTAGCGCATCGACGCCGACAGCATGCGGTCGGCGCTGCCGTCGTCATCGGGCAGCATGAAGTGGTTCATGCCGCCCACGCCGGCGCTCTCGTCGCGGATGCAGGCCGCCACGCACGAGCCCAGCACGGTGGTCAGCACCACGTCCTCGCGGGTCACGTAGTACTCGTTGGGCAACAGCTTGATGGCCTGCTTGCCGAACTCGCGGTCGAAATACGTGCGCGTGGCAAGCGCTTCGGGCAGATGGGGCGTGCGCATCACGGCCTTCCCGCCCTGGCCGCGTCCGGCGCCAGTTCATATACGGTCTGCCCGCGCAGCTGGAACGCGCGCGTGACATAGGAGAAGTTCTCCGAGTGGCCGGCAAAGAGCAGCCCGTGCGGCTTGAGCAGCGGCACGAAGCGCTCCAGGATGCGTCCCTGGGTCGGCTTGTCGAAGTAGATCATCACGTTGCGGCAGAAGATGGCATCGAACTGCTCGCGCATGCCCCAGTCGGGTGCGAGCAGGTTCAGCGGCTCGAACGCGATGGTGGCGGCCAGTTCCGGCTTGACCTTGACCGAACCGGTGCGCGGCCCGGTGCCCTTCAGGAAGAAGCGCTTGAGCCGTTCCGGCGACAGCCGCGCGACCTGCTCCGCGGAATACACGCCGCCGCGGGCCTTGGCCAGCACCTGGGTGTCGATGTCAGTGGCCAGCACAGTGCCGGCGCGGTCGCCCAGCGCCTCCGCCAGCGTGATGGCGATCGAGTACGGCTCTTCGCCGGTGGACGCGGCCGAGCACCAGACGCTGTAGGGGCGGCCGGTCTTTTTGGCGTGCTCGGCCAGCAGCGGGAAGTGATGGGCCTCGCGGAAGAACGAGGTCAGGTTGGTGGTCAGCGCATTGGTGAAGAACTCCCACTCCGAAGAGCGGTCGTCAGCGTCCAGCAGCGCCAGGTACGAGGCGAAGTCCGACAGCTGCAGCGTGCGCAGCCGGCGCACCAGCCGGCTGTAGACCATCTCGCGCTTGTGGCTGCCCAGCGAGATGCCCGCGCGCCGGTGGATCAGTGCGCGGATTTTCTCGAAATCGCGTTCGGTCAGCAGGAAGTCGCGCGCGTCGTCGCGCCGCAGGATGGCGCCCGGCGCAAGGACCGACCCGGTCTGGCCGGGAACGCTGGCGGCGGTGCGGAACGGCGTCATGGGATTTGCTTCAGTGGTGCGTGCGCAGGGTCAGGCCAGCTCGGCCTCGACCAGCGCCATCTCGGCGCTGGTCATCAGGCGTTCGATGTCGATCAGCACCAGCATGCGGCCGTCGATGGTGCCCAGCCCGGTCAGGTGCTCGGTCGAGATCGACACGCCGAACTCCGGCGCGGGCTTGATCGCATCGCCGGTCAGCGTCAGCACATCGGACACGCCATCGACCACGATGCCGACCACGCGGCCGGCCACGTTCAGGATGATGACCACGGTCTGGTGGTCGTAGCGCACGTTGCCCAGGCGGAACTTCAGGCGCAGGTCGACGATCGGCACGATCACGCCGCGCAGGTTGGTCACGCCCTTGATGAAGTCCGGCGCGCTGGAGATGCGGGTCACGGTCTCGTAGCTGCGGATCTCCTGCACCTTGAGGATGTCGATGCCGTATTCCTCCGACCCCAGCGTGAAGACCAGGAACTCCTGGCCCGAAGCGTCGCTTCCGGGGGTATCGATGTGTCCGATGCCGGCCATGATGTCTAGTTCTCCTGTGTTTGGTCGGTTACTGCGCCAGCGCCGGTTCCTGCCGGCGCACGCCGGTGCGCTGCAGCGCGCCGACATCGACGATCAGCGCCACGCTGCCGTCGCCAAGGATGGTCGCCGCCGAGATGCACGGCACCTTGCGATAGTTGGTTTCCAGGTTCTTCAGCACCACCTGGTGCTGGCCGATCAGCTGGTCCACCAGCAGCGCAAAGCGCTTGCCTTCGGCCTGCAGGATCACGGCAATGCCATGCGTCGGCTCTTGCAGCGCGTCGGCGACGTTGAAGACGCGGTGCATTTCCAGCAGCGGCAGGTATTCGCCGCGCACGTGCATGACGCGATCGGAGTTGGCGGCGGTGTGGACATCCTCGGCCTTGGGCTGCAGCGACTCCATCACGCAGTTCAGCGGCAGGATGAAGGTCTCTTCGCCCACCTTGACCGACATGCCGTCCAGGATCGCCAGCGTCAGCGGCAGCACGATGCGGATGGTGGTGCCCAGGCCCGGGCGCGAGCTGATCTGGACGTGGCCGCCCATCTCCTGGATATTGCGCTTGACCACGTCCATGCCAACGCCGCGGCCCGACACGTCGGTGACGACCTCGGCAGTGGAGAAACCCGGCGCGAAGATCAGCTGCCAGACTTCCTCGTCGGTGATGTTCTCCGACACCGGCAGGCCGTTCTGGATGGCCTTGGCCAGGATGCGTTCGCGGTTCAGGCCGCCGCCGTCGTCGCTGACTTCAATGACGATATTGCCGCCATGGTGCTGCGCGGACAGGATCAGCTGGCCGGTCGCGTCCTTGCCGGCGGCCACGCGCTTGTCAGGGGTTTCGATGCCGTGGTCCAGGCTGTTGCGCACCAGGTGCGTGAGCGGATCGATGATGCGTTCGATCAGGCTCTTGTCCAGTTCGGTGGCCTTGCCGAAGGTGACCAGGTCGATCTGCTTGCCGAGCTTGCTGGCCAGGTCGCGCACCAGCCGCGGGAAGCGCGAGAACACATAGTCCATCGGCATCATGCGGATCGACATCACCGCTTCCTGCAGGTCGCGCGCATTGCGCTCGAGCTGGCCCATGCCGGAGAACAGGCGGTCGAACAGCACCGGGTCCAGCGCCGAGGCGGTCTGCGCCAGCATCGACTGCGTGATCACCAGCTCGCCCACCAGGTTGATGATCTGGTCGACCTTTTCGGTCGGCACGCGGATCGAGCCTTCGCCGTGCGCGGCGCTCGCCTGCGGCTTGGCCTTCTCGCGCGCGGCGGCGGGCGCCGCCGCTGCGGGGGCGGGGGCCGTGGCGACCGGGACGGGCGCCGGGACAGGGGCCTCGACCACCGCGGGAGCAGCAGCAGGGGCTTCGGCTTCGATCACGATCTGGTCCAGGTCGATCACGAAGCAGCACACCGCGATGATGTCGTCGGCGCTGCACTGGGTGTTGAGCCACACCACCAGTTCGCCATTCACCTCTTGCTGGCCGGTGATCTCGCCCAGGTTGGCCAGTTCCTCGCGCAGCAGCGCCTGGTCGGAGGCGGAAACCCGGATCAGGCGGATCTTGAGCCCGCCGCCCGCAGGAGCAGCAGCGGGGGGCGTTGCGGCAACAGGTACGGGCGCCGGGGCAGCTGCGCCGGCATGGCCGGCGGCTTCCTGCGCCAGCTGTTGCAGCACGGCGCAGATGCGCGCCAGCGTTTCCGGATCGGGTTCGGTGCCGTTGCGGTAGGCGTTGAGCTGGTCTTGCAACACGTCCTTGGTTTCCAGAAAGGTGTCGATGATGGTCCTGGTCAACGCCAGTTCCTGCCGGCGCGTGCGGTCCAGCAGGTTCTCGAAAATATGGGTGGTCTCGGTCAGCGCCGCGAAGCCGAAGGTGGCAGCCCCGCCCTTGATGGAATGCGCCGCCCGGAAGATCGCGTTCAGATGCTCGGGATCGGGCGACTCAATGTCCAGGCCGAGCAGCAGCTGCTCCATTTCGACGAGCAGTTCTTCCGCTTCCTCGAAGAAGGTCTGGTAAAACTGTGTGATATCGATATCGACAGACATGGCGTCCTGAGTCACTTGGTTACTGCACTGGCGCTGCCGCAACGGCCGCGCGTCATGGTTTGCTGCCCGTGGGCGCAGCCGCGGGCGCTGAGGCCGCTGCCAGCCCTGCCTGCATCTCCTGCGCGGCCTTGCCGGCCTGCGCCGCCACCGTGACCTCGGCAGCGCTGGCGTTCTCGGCCTCGAAGCGCGCCTGGGCCTTGTGGTTGAGCACCACGATGCTGATGCGCCGGTTCACCGGCGCCAGCAGGTCTTCCTTGTCCAGCGGCATGGTCGCGGCCAGGCCCAGCACGCGCAGCACCTTGCCCTCCTGCATGCCGCCGGCGATCAGCTCGCGGCGCGAAGCGTTGGCGCGGTCGCCCGACAGCTCCCAGTTGCTGTAGGTGCGCTCGCCGTTGGAATAGTTGGCCGCATCGGTATGGCCCGACAGGCTGACCTTGTTGGGCAGCTCGTTCAGCACCGGCCCGATCTCGCGCAGGATGGTGCGCATATAGGTCTCGACCGTGGCGCTGCCGGTGCGGAACATCGGCCGGTTCTGCGTATCCAGGATCTGGATGCGCAGCCCCTCGCTGGTGATGTCCAGCAGCAGCTGCGGGCGGAACTGGCGCAGCACCGGGTTGTTCTCGATGATCTGCTCGAGCCGCTGCTTGAGCGCGCGCAGGCGCTGCGCTTCCTGCTGCTCGTTGCGCCGCTGCTCGTCGCTGGGTTCGTTGGTGCGCGCGCGCATGGTGTCGCCGTCCTTGCGCAGCGCATCCTGGCCGCCGCCCGGGATCACGCTCGGGGTCTGGCTGCTCTTCTCGCCGCCGACGATGGCCACCTTGAGCGGCATGCGGAAGTACTCGGCAATGCCTTCCAGCGTCTTCTTGTTGGCGCTGGACAGCAGCCACAGCACCAGGAACAGCGCCATCATCGCCGTCATGAAGTCGGCGTAGGCGATCTTCCAGCTGTGGTTGCCGTGCGGCCTGGCGTGCGACTTTGCCCGGCGGACGATGATCGGACGCATATCGTGTGCGCTGCTCATGACGGTGCCCCTTGCTGCTTGCGCGCCTTAATTCAGGCTCTTGACTTCACGCACGTGGTCGTCGAGCTCAAGGAACGACGGCCGCACCGTGGAATACAGCACCTTGCGGCCGAATTCCACCGCCACCAGCGGCGCGTAACCGTTGAGCGAGGCCAGCAGCACCACCTTGATGCATTCGTAGACCTTGACGTTCTCGGATACCTGCAGCTCGATGCGCGCGGCCAGCGGCGAGACAAAGCCATAGGCCAGCAGGATGCCGAGGAAGGTGCCGACCATGGCGTGCGCGATCAGCGCACCCAGCTCGGCCGGCGGCAGGTCGGCCGAACCCAGCGCGTGCACCACGCCCATCACCGCGGCAACGATGCCGAAGGCGGGCAGCGCGTCGCCGACGCGCGACAGCGCATGGGCGGGGATCTCGGCCTCGTGGCGGAAGGTCTCGATCTCGTGGTCCATCAGGGCCTCGATCTCGAAGGCGTTCATGTTGCCGTTGACCATCATGCGCAGGTAGTCGGTGAGGAATTCCATCACCACCGGATCCGACAGGATGCGCGGGTACTGGCTGAAGACGCTGCTGGCGGCGGGGTCCGCGATTTCCTTTTCCAGGAACAGGATGCCTTCGCGCCGTGCCTTGGACAGCAGCACGTACAGCAGCGACATGACGTCCAGGTACAGCTCTTTCTTGTACTTGGAACTCTTGAACAGGCCCGGCAGGGCCTTGATGGTGGCCTTGATGGCCTTTGCTGTATTGGTGGCGATGAAGGCGCCGAAGGCGGCGCCCCCGATGATCACAAATTCCGCCGGTTGATATAGCGCGCCCATGTGGCCGCCGGTCATGGCGTAACCGCCAAGCACCGCCACAACCACGACGACATAGCCAAGAACTACTAGCACGATCGGATCCCCGTCTAAATACGCGCGTCAGTCACGCACAATTGCCCGGGCACGGGCGAACGGAGAGTGGTCCGTCCGCCAGCGCTGCAAGCTTGCCAGCCGGCGGACCTTGACCAGGATCAGGCGTTGGTCTGCACGGCGGCGGCGTCTTTCGAGAGCTTCTTCACTTTCCCTGCGCGTGACGGCGGACGGCACAGGCTGCACACAAAATTCGCGTGCGGCTCATACGCGTGCGTGACAAACTGCCCGCCGCAACACGTGCAGCGGGACAGCTGCAGCATGTTGCTCTCGAAGAACCGTACTAACGTCCAGGCACGCGTGAAACTTAAGACAATTTCGCCGCCGAGCAGCGAAACATGCTCAAGGTACAGGCGGTAGGCAGCCACCACCGCGCGAATGCCCACGGTCTCGCCCTCCTGCACCATGAACTGGTAGGCAGAGAAGAACAGCGACGAGTGGATATTCGGCAGCCAGGTGGTGAACCAGTCCGTCGAGAAGGGAAGCATGCCCTTGGGGGGCGAGACGCCGCGCAGCTCCTTGTACAGGCGGATGAGCCGGTCACGCGACAGCGTGGTCTCGGCTTCAAGCACCTGCAGGCGCGCACCCAGGCCGATCAGCTCGATCGCAAGCTGGGTCTGGTTCGCATCCTGGAGCACGCTCTTGCGGCTGGGAACGGAGGTGGCCGTGTAACTCCGGGTGGGCTCGGCCTGCAGGAGCGCGGTCAATTGAGCGACTCCACAGGCTGGCGTGCAAGCAGGATCGCGGCGTGGATCTGCTGCATGTCATGACTCTTGGCCGTGTGGGTGAGAGTGGACAGAAGCGCATGGTCGTCGAAGCGGAACCTGCACAGCACCATGTTGGATGCCGCCAGCTTGACGAGTTGCGCGGAAGTCAGCTTGGCAAGAATATCCGCAATTTCCTTGCTGACCCCGAGCCGGAACATGGCTTCGACCTGGTTTTCGCGCACCAGGCGTTGCGCGAGCAGCAGATAGGCGAGGTTAACCTCCCTGATCTCCTGGAGAACTTCACTGCTTTCCAATTTATCCCCGCTACCAAAAACCCACCGTGGCCGCTTGTCCGGCGCTTACCGATGCCCTTGCGGGCCCGGCGACCAGATCGTTTGTATGCGGCTGGGCGGGTACAACGTACGACTAAGGAACTACGCCCGTGTCAAACTGTAATCAACTCCGTTACAAGTGTTACAGAGTGTAAGTGAGACTGTTACGTTTATATCGGCAATCGACCCGCAATGCCAATCCCTACTTACGCGGGGGGGGAACCAAATGTCGCATGGAACATACATGGGCGCGCCCATTTTGTAACAGTTCACATCCCTGACACTTGATCTGGCGCAAACCAGTTCTGCAAGCGTCATTTCTGCAAACGCGCGACCAGCGCCTTCGGTAGCCTGCTGGATTCCTCTATTGACGAGTGCCGCATGTGGCGTTCAGCACGCAGACACTGTCCGTCATCCCTGTACGAAATTCATGGCCGGAGGCAGCGGGGCCGGATTCCGACCGCGCCCTCAGTGCCCGAACATGCGCCGCAGCCATGCCGCCAACCGGTCGAACACATCGTCGGGCGCTTCGCGGAACAGCGCCGGGCGCATGCGCTCCACCTGCTCCAGCACGCGCGAGGCTTCTTCCGGCCGCACCGAGCCGTACTCCAGGGCGAGGCCCAGCATGCCGCGCAGCTCGCCCACACGTGCGCGGCCAGCGGCTTCGCTGTCTTCGGTCTGCAGCGCGTACATCAGCTCATAGGCGCGCTGGCGCAGGCTTTCGGCCAGGCGCCATGCGGGCGTGCGCATGCGCTCTTCCAGTACCCGCACGTCTTCCGCGGAAGCCGCCACCTGCGTGGCGAGCGCCTCGGTGAAGGCAGCATCGGCGCCGCATTCCGACAGCACCTGCGCCGCCCATTCGCGCGCATGCGCCAGGCGCTGGTCCGGCGTCCAGTCCGGCTGCACCGCCAGCCCGAAGCCAAAGCGCCGGGCATCGCGCATCAGCGCCGCCAGCGCATTGGGCAACTGCTTGTCGAACACGCGGCGGGCCCAGCCGTATTCACCGCCGGACAGCAGCCGCGAGACCGCGCGCTCGGTGAGCGGGCCGTCATGCTGCAGCAGCCGCGCGCGCAGGAATTCCTGGAAATCGGGCGGCAGGAACTCGCGGTCCAGGCCGCTCGAGACCCCGACGAACTGCTCGAATTCCTTGCGCAGACGGGCCGCATCGTCATGCGGCAGAGCCAGGTTGATCTCGGTCGTCATAGCCTTGCCATCCGGGACGCCGCGCGGCCCGTTGCCAGTGGGGATCAGAACGCACTCCAGTCGCCGTTGTCGGCGGCTGCCAGCGCGGGCCGCGAGGCTCTGCCTGCGACCAGCCGCGCCGGCTGCGTGGCGACGGCATCTGCCGCCTCGGCTGCGGCGGCATGGTCCGCCGCAGGCAAAGCCGCGGCCTTCGTGCTGGCGGGCAGGGCCTTGGCGACCCGCTTGCCGGCAGCGATGGCGCGCACCGCGCCGGCGGCACGAGACACCTTGGCCGGCACTGCCGTCGCCGCAGGCAGCGAGTGGGCCACGAACGAATCCGCGCGGGCATCCTCGGCCGCCAGGCGGAACGTCGCCACGGCCCCCTGCAGCCGGCTGGCCTGCTCTTCCAGCGCGCCTGCGGCGGCGGCGGCTTCTTCCACCAGCGCCGCGTTCTGCTGCGTGCCCTCGTCCATCTGCGCCACGGCCTGGTTGACCTGCTCGATGCCCGCGCTCTGCTCGGCCGACGCCGCGCTGATCTCGCCCATGATGTCGGTCACGCGCTTGACCGCCTGCACGATCTCTTCCATGGTCTTGCCCGCCTGGCCCACCAGCGCCGAGCCGTTGTCCACGCGCTCCACCGTATCGCCGATCAGCCCCTTGATCTCCTTGGCCGCGTTGGCGCTACGCTGCGCCAGGCTGCGCACCTCGCCCGCCACCACCGCGAAGCCGCGGCCCTGCTCGCCGGCGCGCGCCGCTTCCACCGCCGCGTTCAGCGCCAGGATGTTGGTCTGGAAGGCGATGCCTTCGATCACGCCGATGATGTCGACGATCTTCTTCGAGGCATCGTTGATCTCGTCCATGGTCTGCACCACCCGGCCCACCACTTCGCCGCCGCGCAGCGCTGTCTCCGACGCGTTCGCCGCCAGCCCGCTGGCCTGGCGCGCGTTGTCCGCGTTCTGGCGCACCGTGCTGGTCAGCTCTTCCATGCTCGACGCCGTCTGCTCCAGGGCTGCCGCCTGCTGCTCGGTGCGTTGCGACAGGTCATTGTTGCCCGCGGCGATTTCACGCGAGGCGCTGCCGATGGATTCGGCCGACACCTTGAAATCGCGCACCATGCGCGACAGCTGCTGCTGCATCTGCTGCATCGCATAGACCAGGCTGCCCTTGTCGCCTGCGCGCGTGGCCACCGGTGCGGAGAAGTCGCCTTCGGCAATGCGCGCGGCAATCGCGGCGGCATAGCCCGGCTCGCCGCCCAGCTGGCGCGACAGCGCCCGCGCCAGCAGCACGCCCAGCAGCACCGACAACGCCACGCCGCCCAGCACCAGGCCCAGCATCCACAGGCGCGTCGCGTCGTAAACGCTGCGCGCTTCTTCCATGTTGTTGCGGGCGCGGTCGTCGCGGCGCTTGACCATCTGGAACATCACCGCTTCCAGCGCATGGCTGTCCTTGAGCAGCTCGGCGCTCTCGGAAAACACCTGGCTTTCAAACTGCGAGGTATCCAGCGGCTGCTTGCTGATCAGTTCGACGTACTTCTCCATGCGCGCGCGGAACGCCGGCGACAGCTCCTGGTACTGCTTGACCAGTGCCTTGCCCTCGGCCTTCTCGAAAGCGCCAGCGACCTGGCGGATGCGCTCGTCCATGGCGCCGAGCGACTTCACGATCTGCTCCTTCTCGGCCGCCCGCTCGCCCATGGTCGATGCCGACAGCAGCCCGATCTGCGCGCGGCTGGCATAGACCAGGTTGATATTGGCGTCCTGCACGGCCTTCAGCGCCTGCAGGTCGCCGTTGTAGATCTTGCCGGTCCAGTCGGCCATGCGCCCCATGTTGACCACACCCAGCAGCCCCATCACGGCGCCGATCACGGCAACGACCAGGAATCCGGCAACCAGCCTGGTCGTGACGCGCAATTGATTGAACCAATGCATAGCAACTCCCCCTTGTAACTGAAGCCTCGGGCGCGGCGTGCCGCACCCGTTTTGTACGCATGCAGGCCGGTGCTCCGCGCCTGCCTCGTCTTTGATTCGGACTAGGCCTGTGCCAGTGACTGGGCCGCATCGGCACGCGCATGGGCCGGCAGGCGCTGCGGACGCACCTCGGCCTGCATGCTGACGCGGAACGTGGCGATGGCGTCGCGCAGGCGCATGGCCTGCTCTTCGAGCGAGCCGGCGGCGGCGGCGGCTTCTTCCACCAGCGCCGCGTTCTGCTGCGTGCCCTCGTCCATCTGCGCCACGGCCTGGTTGACCTGCTCGATGCCCGCGCTCTGCTCGGCCGACGCCGCGCTGATCTCGCCCATGATGTCGGTCACGCGCTTGACCGCCTGCACGATCTCTTCCATGGTCTTGCCCGCCTGGCCCACCAGCGCCGAGCCGTTGTCCACGCGCTCCACCGTATCGCCGATCAGCCCCTTGATCTCCTTGGCCGCGTTGGCGCTACGCTGCGCCAGGCTGCGCACCTCGCCCGCCACCACCGCGAAGCCGCGGCCCTGCTCGCCGGCGCGCGCCGCTTCCACCGCCGCGTTCAGCGCCAGGATGTTGGTCTGGAAGGCGATGCCTTCGATCACGCCGATGATGTCGACGATCTTCTTCGAGGCATCGTTGATCTCGTCCATGGTCTGCACCACCCGGCCCACCACTTCGCCGCCGCGCAGCGCTGTCTCCGACGCGTTCGCCGCCAGCCCGCTGGCCTGGCGCGCGTTGTCCGCGTTCTGGCGCACCGTGCTGGTCAGCTCTTCCATGCTCGACGCCGTCTGCTCCAGGGCTGCCGCCTGCTGCTCGGTGCGTTGCGACAGGTCATTGTTGCCCGCGGCCACCTGGCGCGTTGCCGTGGAGATGCTGGCCATGCCTTCCTGGATCTCGTGCACCACCGACTGCAGGCTGCGCTGCATGGTCTGCATGGCCTGCGCCAGCGCGCCGATCTCGTCGGCGCTGCGGTGCTCGAAGCGCGTGGTCAGGTCACCCGCGCCCATGCGCAGCGCAAAGTCCAGCATGTGGCGCACCGGACGGTGCACGCGCGCCAGCAGCATGGTGCCTGCCGCGAACGACGATGCCAGCGCCAGCGCAAAGCCGCCCCACAGCCACGGGCGCACCGCGGCCACGCCTGCGCCGCCCAGGGCTTCCACCGCAACCAGTGCGGCCAGGAACCACACCATCCCGCCGGCCTGCGCCCACAGGATGCGGCGCTTCAGGTTCAGGTGCAGCAGACCCTGCACCAGGCCGCGCAGCCCGGTGCGGACCACGGCGCCGTGGCGGATCGCCAGCCCGTCCGCGCGGCCGGTCCGGAATCGTGCATAGGCAGCGCCGGCGGCTTCCACCTGCTCGCGCGTCGCCATCGAGCGCACCGAGGTGTAGCCGACCACGCGGCCATCGACGCGCGTGGGCGTCACGGTCGCGTTGACCCAGTAAAAGTCGCCGTTCTTGCGGCGGTTCTTGACCACGCCCATCCAGGTGCGGCCGGCCTGCAGGTCCTGCCACAGGTCGGCAAACGCTTCCGGCGGCATGTCGGGATGGCGCACCAGGTTGTGCGCCGCACCGAGCAGCTCCTCGGCCGCAAAGCCGCTTGCCTCGATAAAGGTGCGGTTGGCAAAGGTGATCCGGCCTTTGAGGTCCGTGCGCGAGATCAGGTAGTCCGATGGGGAGAGCTTGTATTCGCGCTGCGTAACGGGTTGGTTGTTTCGCATCTATGACAGTACTGCAGGCCCGGGCGCGGCAAGTTGCTGCACCCCGGGCGGGTTCGGTCCGGCAGGCGGGGCGCCGGCCGGACAACGTTGGCGCTGCCGCGGGATCACGCCACCGCTTCGAGCGCGGCGAGTTCTTCGGTGTTGAGCAGCTTCTCGATGTCGACCAGGATCAGCATGCGCTGCTCGACCGAGCCCAGCCCGCGGATGTAGTCGGTCGCCAGTTCGCCGGAGAAATGCGGCGTGGGCTTGATCTGCTCGGCTGCAAGGGTCAGCACGTCGGACACGCCATCGACCACGATGCCGGTGGTGCGGTCGTTGAGGTCTACGATGATGACGACCGTGTACTGGTCGTAGCTGACGTTCTGCTGGCGGAACTTGATGCGCAGGTCGATGATCGGCACGATGATGCCGCGCAGGTTGATCACGCCCTTGATGTAGTCCGGTGCGTTGGCAAGCTGGGTGACCGACTCGTAGCCGCGGATCTCCTGGACCTTCAGGATGTCGACGCCGTATTCTTCCCGGCCCAGCGTAAAGGCCAGGAACTCTTCGCCCGCGCCGTCTGCCTTGTCGATGTGCTTCATCGTCTAGCCCCCGAAAATTGGCTCATGCTGGTTTGCTGGCGCTGCTGCGGCCAAGGCCGCTGGCTGGCACCGGGGCATGACTTCGCCCACCAGTGTTTACGGCAGCAATCCGGGGGACTGAAGGGCGACGCCCGGCTTTCCTTACCCTTCCGAGGTAGGGTGCGCGGTGGACAGCAGCGCCGTCACGGCCCGCATCAGCTGGTCAGGATCGAAGGGCTTGGGCAGGAAACCCGAGGCGCCGGCGGCGCGGGCCTGTTCGCGGATGCTGCCGTCCTGCTCGGTGGTCAGCATCAGGATGGGAATGCACGCATAGCGCTCAGTGGCGCGCAGACTGCGGATCAGCGTGAGGCCATCCATGCCGGGCATGACCTGGTCCGTGACCAGCATGCCGAAGCTGGCGCCGGCCGCGAGCGCATGTGCCTGGTCGCCGTCGGCCGCCTCGGTCACGTCAAACCCTCCTGCGCGCAGGCAGGCGCCGATCATGCGACGGAGCGAAGGGGAATCGTCGACGACGAGGATGCTGGGCGATGACATGGGCGCCTCCGGTTTGCAGGACTCGGTTGATCCGCCAGGATGGACAGCACGGGCAGCGCAGCCGGCGACGGACGGGCCGGCGCAGGGCTGCGCCGCAAACGCTGGCAGCCTGCCAGACCGGTTATCGGCCGCGTCACGGACAAACTTTAGCCGTCAGGCGCCGCCCTGCTCGCGCAAGGCATCGGCAAAACCGGCAGCATCCAGCGGCAGCGACAGCAGGTAACCCTGCACCTCGTCGCACCCCATCTCATTGAGGATTTCCAGCTGCGATGCCGATTCAACGCCCTCGGCCACCACCTTCATGCGCAGTTCGTGCGCCAGCGCCACCATCGAGCCGACGATGGCACGGCCCTGCGCATCGGTGTCGAGCCCGCCGATCAGGGTGCGGTCGATCTTGAGCGTGCCCACGCGCAGGCGCTTGAGATAGCCCAGGCTGGAATAGCCACTGCCAAAATCGTCCAGCGCCACCTGGATGCCGAGCGACTGCAGCTCGGCCAGCGTTTCCAGCGACTTGCCGATGTCCTTCATCGCCGCGGTCTCGGTGATCTCCAGCGTGATCGCCGAGGGCGGGATGTCGTGCTGGTGGATCTGCTCGAGCAGGTATTGCGGGAAATTGCGGCTGGCAAAGCGCAGCCCCGAGACATTGATCGCCACCGGCACGGTGGGCACGCCGGCGTCCCGCCACTGGCGCACCTGGCGGCAGACGCTGGTCAGGACCCAGTCGTCGAGCTTGTCGATCTGGCCCGACTGCTCGGCCACGGTGATGAACTCGGCCGGGCTCACCTGGCCCAGCGCGGGATGGCGCCAGCGGCATAGCGCTTCGGCCCCCACCAGCGTGCGCCGGCGCGCATCGTACTTGGGCTGGAACTGCAGCGACAGTGCGTCGTCCTGGATCGCCAGCCACAGGTCGCGCCGGATCACGCGGGTGCGGCGCGCGCGTTCGCCGGCGGCGCTGTTGAACAGGCGCACCTGGTTCGAGCCGCTCTGGCGGGCCTCGGCCAGGCTGACGCGCGCGGCCTGCATCAGCGCCTCCGAGGTCTGCGCATCGCGCGGGTAGATGGCAATGCCGATGTTCACGCCGATCTGCATCTGCAAGCCGCGCGCGGCGATGAACTCGGCCAGCGAGCCGAGCATGCGCGAACCCAGTTCCTGCGCGCGGCCATGATGGACCAGCTCCGGCACGCCCACGGCAAACTCGTCGCGCGCCAGCCGGGCCAGGAAGTCATGCGGCTCCAGCACGGCCTGCGCCAGCGCGCCGGCGTCCTGGGCCAGGATATCGTCGGCGCGGATCTCGAAGACCTCGTCGACTTCGCGGTAATCGGCAATATGGATCAGCAACACGGCGCAGCCGCTCTCGGCCAGCCGCGCCTGCGCGATCGTCTGGTCCAGCCAGCGGCCGAAGGCGACGCGGTCGGGCATCGTCGTTGCCACGCTGTACTCGCCCACCGTGCCCTGCCCGCGCGCTGCGGCACGCACGGTAAGACGGCCGGGGCGGCCGGGAATGCGCGCGCCGCGCCGCGCCAGGCGGGGCTCGTGCCCGCGCGGCAGGCCGTGCGCCTCGTCCACCAGCTCATCGGCCAGGCCGGCTTCGTGGTGCGCAGCCAGCAAGCCACGCGACTGCGCGCGGTGGACGGCGAACATCAGCGCGCACAGCGCGGTCAGCCCGCCCGCCAGCCAGGCGGGGTGCGGCAGGCCGGCTGCATCGATGCAGGCGCGCGCCGAGACCGAGCCCGCGCCACAGGCGCGGCCCAGGTGGGTGCCGGCCGCGGCCACCAGCCCGGCGCCAGCGACGACCGCCATGAGCGCCGCACCGCGCCACAGCCGCGTGCCCTGGCGCAGCCACTGCACCAGCAGCTTGGCAGCCGCGGTGGCTGCTGCGGCGGCGGCGAAGCTGGCCGCCATCTGTGCCGTGTCGTTGGCCGCCGGCACGCTGCCCGACAGCATCACCACCAGTACGGGCAGGCTTACGCTCAGCTGCGATAACAGTGCCGCCGACCAGGTCAGCATGCGCAGCGAGCGGCCACCGGCTGACTGGTCCGCACGCCCGGCGCGAACGCCGAGGGCGGCGGCCACGCCCAGCAGGGCAGCCAGCAGCAACAGGATGGAACTCAGGGCAATCATTGGGCTGCGCGATGATGAAGAGAATGCGCGAAGAAGGTCAGGACGCGGGGCAAACCCCGCATCATGGCATCTTGCGGTCGCCGTGTGAACAGGGCAATGGTGGGGACAGTGGTTTAGAACGCGCTCCAGTCATCATCGGCCCCGGCAACGGCCAGCACGGGCCTCGCCGCCGGACGGCTTGCCGGAAGCGCCGCGGCCGGGCGGGCAGCAACGGCACGCGGCGCCGCGGTTGCCGAATGCGCCGCGGCTGCCGCCGGCCGCACCGACATGGTGCGTGCGGTGCTGCCAGCGACAGCCGTCGCGGCCGTGCCTGCCCCTACTCCCGTACCCGTGCCAAGGTTGAACACCGAGACCACGTTCTTGAGCTTCTGCGCCTGTTCTTCCAGCGCACCGGCTGCGGCGGCGGCCTCTTCCACCAGCGCGGCATTCTGCTGCGTCACCTCGTCCATCTGGGTCACCGCCTGGTTGACCTGCTCGATGCCGCTGGTCTGTTCCTGCGACGCGGCGCCGATCTCGTTCATGATGTCAGTCACGCGGCGCACGGCCTGGACGATCTCGCCCATGGTCTGGCCGGCTTCTGCCACCAACCGGGTACCGCTCTCCACGCGCTGGCCCGACTCGCCGATCAGCGCCTCGATCTCCTTGGCGGCCGAGGCCGAGCGCTGCGCCAGGCTGCGCACCTCGCCCGCCACCACCGCGAAGCCGCGGCCCTGCTCGCCGGCACGCGCGGCTTCCACCGCTGCATTGAGCGCCAGGATATTGGTCTGGAAGGCAATGCCCTCGATCACGCTGATGATCTCGACCACCTTGCGCGAGGCGCCGTTGATCTCGTTCATGGTGTCGACCACGCGGCCCACCACGTCGCCGCCCTTGAGCGCGATCTGCGAAGCCTCATTGGCCAGCACGCCGGCCTGGCGCGCGTTGTCGGCATTCTGCCGCACCACCGTGGTCAGCTCTTCCATGCTGGCGGCGGTCTGCTCCAGCGACGAGGCCTGTTCCTCGGTGCGCTGCGACAGGTCCAGGTTGCCGGTGGAAATCTGCTGCGTGGCCGATGCCATCGAATCGGCGCCGGTGCGCACTTCGGCAACGATGCCCGACAGGCTGGCCTGCATCGCGGCCAGCGCCTGCATCATGCGGCCGATCTCGTTCTTCGAGACGCTGGCGATGCGCGAGGTCAGGTCGCCGCGGGCGATGCGCTCGAACACAGCCAGCGCCTCTGCCACCGGCGCGACGATGGCGCGGTTCAGCGTGACCGTGCACAGCACCGCGACCGCCAGGCCCAGCACGATCAGCACGACCGACAGCATGCGGATACGCGCAAAGCTGGCCTGCGCAGCATCGAAGTTGGCCTGCCCGGCAGTCATCTGGAACTTCTGCAGCTTCTCGTGCACGCTCGACATGCTGCGCTGCAGGTCAGGCAGCACCTTCTTCGCCAGCCGCAGGGCCTCTTCCTGGTTGCCCGCGAGCGAAGCCGCCTGCAGCGGCAACACGCCCTGCTCCATGAACGCCTGGCGCTGCTTGCCCAGCTCCGTGGCGAGCGCCTTTTCCTCAGGATTCTGCGGCAGGTTCATATAGCGCTTCCAGGCAGCCTCCGATGCCTCCACGAACACTTTGGAGCGGTCGACGTGAACCTTGGGATCGTCCTGCTCGCCCTGCATCACGTTGCGGTCCAGTGCCAGCCGCATGCGCGTGGTGGCCTGCATCGCCTCGCTGAGCGCGACGGTGGAGCCGAGCTGGTGGGCATAAGTCTCCCTGAGGGCATCATTGCTTTGTGAAATGCCGTGCAGGCCGGCACCGCCGACCAGCAACAGCAGCAGCGACAGCATTCCCATGGCGCCCCGTAGCAGGGTCTTGATCTGGATATTGTTGTGGAAGGACATGATGAAAGAAGACTGTGTCAACCCGCGGGGCACACCCCCAACCCCGTTCCGGCAGGATCGACGCCCAGATGATCCGCCCTGCCCGGATAACGGCGCGACCTCCTGTTACTTGAGCCGCCGCGCCGGTGGCGGGCGCAATTAATCGGCGATAACCGGCCTGTCGGATATACGCCACGTGGCTTGCCGCGGCCGATTATGGCGATTTGATTTTGGCGGCGGCTGGCTGCCGCCGGGCCAGTTTGCGTACGGCCGCACCATTTGCGGGCCTGAACCCGGAACTGCGGCCGGAACTGCAGCCGGGCCGACGACGACGGAAATGCCGGTGACAGACCACGACACCGAAAGTTCACACAATTATCGGCGCCAAGAATTTTCGCAAAAACAGCATCCGATTAGTCCGGCAGGATTTGCAGCGGGCGGCGACCCCGTTATAATTGTTTTCAGCATTTTCACCCCCGCACACACCCACCGCATTCCACTCCACCGGAAACCGAGGACCCAATGGCGACGTATCAGGAAATCGTTCAGAAAATCAGTGAACTGCAGAAGCAGGCCGAGGAAATCAAGGCACGCGAACAAGCCACGGTGATCGCGGATATTCGCGAGAAAATCGAGCAATATGGCCTGACTGCGGAAGACCTGGGTTTTGGCGCAAAGGTGCCGGCCGGCAAGAAGGCGGTCAACCGCAAGGTGCCGGTACGCTATCGCGACAGCGCCGGCAATACCTGGACGGGCCGCGGCAAGCGCCCGGGCTGGCTGACCCAGGCCCTGGCCCAGGGCAAGGCAGTTGAAGACTTCCTGATCCGCTGAAACCCGCGATCCGGCAGATGGTAAAACGCCACGGATGAATTCCGTGGCGTTTTTGTTTTCTGGTCTTCCGCGGCGCCTGCACAACACTGCGGCGCCACCTGCCCGGGGCGTCAGGCGTCAAACCCCTGCGGATTCATCGACTGCCAGCGCCATGAGTCCTGGCACATGCGGTCGATGTCATGGCGCGCGCGCCAGCCCAGCAGCTGGTTGGCCAGCGCGGGATCGGCGTAGCACGAGGCGATGTCGCCCGGGCGCCGCGCCACGATCTCATGCGGCACCGGCTTGCCGCTGGCACGCTGGTAGGCCTGCACCACTTCCAGCACGCTGTAGCCGCGGCCCGTTCCCAGGTTCACGGTCATGCTCTTGCCCTGCGCGCGCAGGTAACCCAGCGCCGCCAGGTGGCCGTCCGCCAGGTCGCAGACGTGGATATAGTCGCGCACGCCGGTGCCGTCCGGCGTCGGGTAGTCACCGCCGAATACCATCAGCTTTTCACGGCGCCCGCCGGCCACCTGCGCCACATACGGCATCAGGTTGTTCGGGATACCGCGCGGATCCTCGCCAATCAGCCCGCTTTCATGCGCGCCGACCGGATTGAAATAACGCAGGTAGGCAATGCGCCAGTCCGGATCCGATGTTTCCAGGTCGCGCAGGATTTGCTCGCCCATCAGCTTGGTCTGGCCATACGGGTTGGTGGCCGACAGCGGGAAATCCTCCAGGATCGGCACCGCATGGGGATTGCCATAAACCGTGGCCGAAGAACTGAACACCAGCTGTTTCACCCCGGCCGCGCCCATTGCCGCGCATACCGTCAGCAGCCCGCCCAGGTTGTTGCTGTAATACTCCAGCGGCTGGCTCACCGATTCGCCCACTGCCTTGAGTGCGGCAAAATGAATCACCCCGCTGATGCGGTGTTCGGTAAAGAGCCGGTCCAGCAATGCGCGGTCGCGCACGTCGCCCTGCACAAAATGCGGGGTCTTGCCGGTAATGGTGGCGAGCCGCTCCAGCACCACCGGGCTGCTGTTGCAAAGATTATCCAGGCCGATCACGTGGTAGCCGGCATTGAGCAGTGCAACCCAGGTATGCGAGGCGATATAGCCGGTGGCACCGGTCAGGAGCAAGGTTTCAGGCATGGAAAATCGGTGTCGGAATTCGATTCAGGGCCGGGCCTTGGCCTGGCGGATTCAAAACGTGGCGCAAGCACCTCTTTCCGCCGCGTAGGCCGGCGAAGCTGCTTATTATCCACGATCTGCCGATGCGCCCAGGGCAGCCGGCCCGGCGCGCGGGGCTAGACCCGGCTTCCCGGCACTTCCGCCACCAGCCCCGCCCGCGCCTGCCAGGCCTCATAGGCGGCGCGCAGCCGCCAGCCGGACTCCGGGTCGCGCATGCCCAGGCATTGCGCCACCTCGGCCGGCGCCGTGCCGGCCTCGAAATGCATGGCGGCGCAGGTATTGCGCAGCGTCTGCGGCGACGCGCGTTCGCTGCGCCCGGCCAGCACGCCGGCCTCGTCCAGCAGGATCTCCACGCGCCGGTAGACCGAGGCGGCATGCATCGGCCGGCCCGCCGGCATGGCGGGAAACACCAGGCCGCCAAGCGTGCCGGAGGCTTCGCGCAATGCCAGCCAGGCCCGTAGCGGCGCATGGGCCAGGCTGAACAGCGGCACGGTATAGGCTCGGCCGTTGTCCGCGCGGACCATGCGCAGCGCCATCCGGCCGGGGGCGCCGGCTTCGATGGCATCGACCCGCAGCGCCCGCGCTTCGCCTACCTTCAGGCCGCCGCCGAGCAGCACCGCCAGCAGGGCCACATCGCGGGCGCGCTTCCATTGGGTGGGCGATGCCGCGGTGCGCGTGTCGCCGGCCGGCATGCCGGCCGGGCCAAGTATCCGCGCCACCAGCAGGTCGCGCTCGCCCGGCAGCAGGAACGCGGTGGGATCGTTCTCGCCGTCGGCGAGATGGGCGCGCACCGCCTGGCTGGCCGGGTTGTGCATGCCCTCGCGCAGCCGCGCCAGGTGATGGAACACCCGTTCGATCAGCCGCGTATAGCGATAGCGGTGCGATTTGTGCAGCTGCTGCGCGTCCAGGAACTCACCGATCTGCTCCGCCGACCAGCTCAGCGGCGGCAGCCCGCGCTCGGCCGACCAGCGCAGCAGCTTGCCCCACATGGCGCGGTACACCACGCTGGTGCCGTGCCGGAAGCCATGCCGTGCCAGCCAGCCGTCGAACGCGCGCTCCGGATGGTCGCGCCAGGCGGCCAGGTCGGCATCGAACAAGGCCGCCTGTTCAGGATGGGCAGCGGAGGGCTTAGTGGTCACTGACTCTCCTGCCGGGGGCCGGCGTGCGGGGTTGGGATCCCGCCTATTGTAGACAACCCGTCACTGCGCGGCGGGGCGCCGGCACCATTGGCCCCCGCATCGCTTGCACGGTGCCCCGGCGCATGCTACCTTTCCATTCACTATGCAACTGGTTGCATAAAACCCCCGCAACAAGACGCCGCGCACTGACGCCAGCCAAGGAGACCGAAGTGACCACCACCAACCTGATTCCCGCCGCACAGGCCTCACTTGAAGCCTGGCACCAGATGCTGGCCAACGGTTCGATGGCCGGGCTCGACGCCATCGTGGCCGATGAGGTGGTGTTCCGCTCGCCGGTCGCGCACACCCCCTATCCCGGCCGCGCCGCGATTGGGCTGGTGCTGACCACGGTGAACCAGGTGTTCCAGGACTTCCGCTACCACCGCAGCTTTGTCAGCGAGGACGGCCACAGCGTGGTGCTGGAATTCAGCGCGGCCGTGGACGGCAAGGCGCTCAAGGGCATCGACATGATCCGCTTCGACGACGCCGGCCGCATTGCCGAGTTCGAAGTCATGGTGCGCCCGCGCTCGGGCCTGGAGGCGCTGGCCGCCGCCATGGGCGCGCGCCTGGCCAGCCAGAAGGACGTGCTGACCGGCGCGGCCTGACGCAACCCTGTTTCGCAGCACCGCTTTTTCGCCTTACCGAAATACCCAGGAGACTTCACCCATGGCCCTTCCCGCCCAACTCCAGAACCGGCTGTCGCTGCCGGTGGTCTGCTCGCCGCTGTTCATCATCTCCAACCCCGACCTGGTCATCGCCCAGTGCAAGGCCGGCGTGGTGGGCTCGTTCCCCGCGCTGAATGCGCGCCCGGCACCCAAGCTGGAAGAATGGCTGGACCGCATCACCACCGAGCTGGCCGAACACGACGCCAGGCACCCGGACCGCCCGTCGGCACCTTTCGCCGTCAACCAGATCGTGCACAAGTCCAACGACCGGCTTGAACATGACCTGGAGCTGTGCGTGCGCTACAAGGTGCCGATCGTGATCACCTCGCTGGGCGCGCGCAAGGAAGTCAACGACGCAGTGCACTCGTACGGCGGCATCGTGCTGCACGACGTGATCAACAACACCTTCGCGCGCAAGGCCATCGAGAAGGGTGCGGACGGACTGGTGGCGGTTGCCGCCGGGGCCGGCGGCCATGCCGGCACGCTGTCGCCGTTCGCGCTGCTGCACGAGATCCGCGAATGGTTCGACGGCCCGCTGCTGCTGTCGGGCTCGATCTCCAGCGGCGACGCCATCCTGGCCGCGCAGGCCGCCGGCGCCGACCTGGCCTATATCGGCTCGGCCTTTATCGCCACGCAGGAAGCCAACGCACAGGACGGCTACAAGCAGATGATCGTCGACAGCACCGCCAACGACATCGTCTACTCCAACCTGTTCACCGGCGTGCACGGCAACTACCTGCGCGGCAGCATCGAGCGCGCCGGCCTGGACCCGAACGCGCTGCCCGAATCGGATCCGTCGAAGATGAATTTCGGCTCCACCAGCGTCAAAGCGTGGAAGGACATCTGGGGCGCCGGCCAGGGCGTGGGCGCAATCAAGCGCGTGGTGCCCGCAGGCGAGCTGGTGCGGCGCTTTGCCGAGGAATATGCGCTGGCACGCCGCCGGCTGGGCTTGGGCGAGGCCAAGCAGGCCGGCACGCGCGCCGTCGACCTGGCCTGACGCAGCCGGTCAGCTGGCCTGGCAGGCCGTAGCCGCCGCCCAAGCGGGCGCGGCTACAGCAGCGGCAGCAGTTCCTCGCCCCAGGCCACCCAGTCCTGCTCGAAGCGGATGCCGCGCTGCAGCAGCGCATAGCGCAGCTGTTGCGCGCGGTCCATGTCCGGCGTCGAGAAATCGCGCCGCTCGATGGCCAGGTAAGTCTCCAGCCGGGCCCGATGCAGCGCGATCAGCCGACGCATCTCGTCACCGAGGCCAAGCGGCCCGATCACCGCATCGGCGCGCAGCTTGACCAGGATTTCCTCGCGCTGATCCAGGCTGGCGCCGGGGGTCAGCACCCAGCGTGCCAGTTCTTCACGGCCGGCCGGCAACACCCGGTAGACCTTCTTGCGGTTCTTGCGGTCGCCGCCACCGGCCTCGCCTTCCGCCGCCTCGGTTTCATCCGCGGCAATCCAGCCACTGTCAGCCATCCGCCCCAGCTCGCGATAAATCTGCTGGTGCGTGGCATGCCAGAAATAGCCGATGGAACGGTCAAAGCGCCGCGCCAGGTCATAACCGGACGACGGTTTTTCGATCAGGGAAATCAACAAGGCGTGCTGGGTCGACATGCGTCTGGGCAGTGGCCCGTCGGGGGGCGATGGAAAATGGTTGGAAGCGGATGCGGCAGACCCGGAACCGGGACGCGCCGGTAGCCGCACTTCGCGGGGCTGGCGCTATGGTATCGCAATGCCGGCCTTGCGCAGCACCTCAGCGATGTCGTCACCGGCGTCGCCAGCAGATGCCATACATTCGTTAAATTTGTCATTTTGGAAATTTCCTGGCAGACAGAATTAAAAAACGCTGAATGGCATTTCTGCGTTGGATGCAATACATTCCATACATTGAAAATCCAGTGCGAGCGCATACCCGCCCCCGGCCGCACCTTGCAGCAATCCTGGAGTGTGTCCATGACCGGAAGAATCCTGCTTGCCGAAGAGCGCGACGTGGCCTGGGAAGCCGACGCCGTCGAACTCCCGATCGGCATCCTGCCGCCCATGCGCGACAAGGCGCCCATTTACTACCGCCTGCCCGATACGCCGGACGGGCACCATATCAAGGAATACGCCAGCGGGCTACGCCAGCTGGTGCGCTTTGTCGGCGTCGAAGAACAGGTTGTCAAATTCAGCCTGGGCTGACCGGGCACGTAACCGTTTCCCTGTGGTTGTCTCCTCCGAGCCCGTTCCTGCGGGCAGGGACTTGAACCCGCGAGATTCGCGGGTTTTTTCTTGGCCGGCGGAATCAGAGCTGCGGCGCGCGGCAGGCGGCGCCGTCGGGGTTGGCCGTTTCCGCCATGTCGAACACCGCCCTGGCACCGCATTGCGATCCGAACATGCGTGCCTGGTCGTGCCCCACGCCCACCACTTCATAGGCCTGGTGGCGGATCACCAGCCCGGGGCTGGCCAGGTAGCGCTCATAGCGCAGGTAGCCGCGGGCGCGCTGCAGGCGGGTGGGACCTTCGGCCTCAGCGCCGCACGCCTTGTCCAGTACGCGGTGGTTGGGGTCGTTGTCTTCCGTGCCGGCCAGGTAGGTCACCTGACGCCCGGCGTAGCGCTGGTACAGCGACTGGCCATTGGCACCCTTGGCGTAGGGCACGATGTCCTGCATGCCATAGCGGTACTTGTCGTAATCCGGGCACACTGCCTTGTCGTAAGGCGCAAACGAGCGGCCGTCCGCGCCGGCCGGGCGCACCGCCGTGAAGTACAGGTAGGACGAGGGGTTGGCCACCACATAGCGCAGGTCGATGCCGCGCGCGCGGATGCGCTCGTCGACATTGTTCAGCACGGCATAGCGATGCACGATCTGTGCGCCGCCCGAATGCCCGGCCACGGTCACCCTGGCCACCCGCGGCAAGCGCGCCTTGTCGGTGACGAAGGCCATCATGTCATCGAGGACTTGCAGTGAACTGACCGTGAACGGCGCGTTGACCGCGTTCTCGCCACTCATCCAGCCCTGCACCGACCATTGCGGCATGCCGTCGAAGCCCTTGCCGTGGTCTGGCGTGCCGGGGAAGTTGGGCGCGACCAGCAGCACCTCGTCCGGATTGCGGCCGCTGGCCTTGAGCAATGCAGCACCGGCGGCGTAGTAATCATCGCCGTTGCGCTGCAGGCCGTGCTGCACGAACACCACCTCGCGGATGCGCGACAGGTCTTGGTCTAGTGGATGGTTGGTGTAGACCGGGAAGTCATAGCCCGCGCCCGTGCCCAGGTGCACGCGCTGCCAGTGCGGCTTCGCCTGGGCCGGCGTGGCCGCCGCCTCCACCGCCGTGGCGGCGGAAGGCGTGTCGGGTGCGCTGGCGCAACCGGCCAGCACTGCCATGGCGATGGCAGCACCGGCCAATGCCCGGCATGGTTTGCTTGGCACAACGAGAGCAAGGGCTTGCAGCATGGGGAATGGATTCCTGTGGGAGTGTTTTGCCGTCGGCTGACCCGGACGCGCCGTCCTGGTCAGCCCAGGCGCCTGACCAGCGCCGCCACGTCCGGCCAGGTCACGCGGCGGACCATGACCCGCAGGTCCGGACCGTGGAAATCATCCTCGAACGCCTCGGATTCCTCGCCGCCCAGCCGCTGGTAGAACTCGCGCGCCTGCGTATTGGCTTCCAGCACATAGAGGAACAGCGGCCGCCCGGGCCAGTGCGCGGCCACGCGCTGCGCGCAGTGGGCCAGCAAGCGCTTGCCCAGGCCCTGGCCGTGGAAAGCCGGCAGCACGTGGAGGTTGTCGAGATAGATGCCGAAGCGGGGCTCCGCCTCGGGCAGCAGGCAGGCAAAGCCAGCGGCTTCGCCGTCGACCATGGCCAGCGTGACTTCCACGGGGCCGTCTGCGCCGTTGTGCATGCGGGCGCGCCAGGCGGCCAGCCGTTCCGGGTAGGCCTGGTCCCGCAAGTAAGCAGCCGGCAGCATGCCGGGATAGGTGTGCTGCCAGCTGGCGGCGTGCATGGCGGCGAGCCGGTCGGCATCGGCAGCCGTGGCGGGGATCAGCGCAAGATCGGGCATGATAGGCGGCGCGGCAGGCGGTCGGCGTCGGCGCAGCGCCGGCAAGGTGTCGGGAAGCGATCATTGTGCCGCCGCATGCCAAGGCTTGCAAAGCGTGGATGCAGGGATTGCAACCGGCGTGCCTTGCCTGCCTCCCGCGCCATCATGCAACACTCCCGGCGCCGGGAACGAAGGTTGCAGGATCCTGCAAAATTGCCTGCCGCAACGAAGAGGAAGCCTTATGTATATGGTCTACTGGTCCGAAGCCGACGGCACCGGGCTCAGCCCCCACGCGCAGTCATTCCCAAGCGATGCGATGCGTGAGGCCCTGCACTTTACCGAGGCGCTGCGCCAGCGCCAGCACGCGGGCGAGCCGGTGAGCTTTGTCACGCTGTGCTCGGAGAATCCCAACGCCGTGGGCCGGGCCGGCGCGGCCGACCCGCCACCGGACTATGAGTGGAAGAAGAGGCGGCCTTGAAGCGGCAGCGCGCATTGTCGTGAAACATGGCGCGCTGCCCGGCCGGGCAGAACCCGGCAACTGGCCCGTCAGCCGATGATGTCGAACTGGCTGAAGTACTCCTCGTTCAGCTCCAGGCCCAGCCCCGGCAGGTTGTCGTCGAGCTGCAGGTAGCCGTTGTCCGGCGCCGGATCGCCCTTGAAGATGTAGTAGAACAACTCATTGCCCACCTCGACGTCGTGCACGGGGAAGTACTCCGACATCGGCGAAGCCGTCGAGGCCATGGTCAGGTGGTAGTTATGCATCTGCCCCGCGTGCGGGATCACCGGCACCGACCAGGCCTCGGCCATGGCGTTGATCTTCTGCGCCGCGGTGATGCCGCCGACGCGGTTGGTGTCGTACTGGATCACGTCCACCGCACGGCGCTCGAGCAGGTCCTTGAAGCCGTAGGAGGTGAATTCATGTTCACCGCCGGAGATCGGGAACGGGCTCGCCTTCTTCAGCTCGGCATAGCCCTCGATATCGTCGGCGATCACCGGCTCTTCCAGCCAGCGCGGGTTGAACTCGGCCAGGCGCGGCAGCATGCGGCGCGCGTACTCCAGGGTCCAGCCCATGTAGCACTCCAGCATGATGTCGACGCCGTCGCCGACCAGCTCGCGCAGCAGGCGCACCTGTTCGATGTTCTTCTGCATGCCGGCGGGGCCGTCCTTGGGGCCGTAGCCGAAGCGCATCTTCATCGCGGTGAAGCCCTGGTCGAGGTAGCGCTGCGCTTCTGCCAGGAACGCGTCGCGGTCGTCATTGTTGTAGAGCTTGGAGGCGTAGCACCAGATTTTTTCCTTGGTGCGCCCGCCCAGCAGCTTGAACACGGGCTTCCCAACCGCCTTGCCCATCAGGTCCCACAGCGCGATATCGACCGCCGAGATCGCCGCCATGCCGATGCCCTTGCGGCCCCAGGCATGGGTGCGGCGGTACATCTTCTGCCACAGGTATTCGTTGTCGAACGGGTCCTGGCCGATCACCGCCGGCGCCAGGTACTGGTCGACGATCTCCTTGGCCACGCGCGGCGCCAGCGCGCAGTTGCCGATGCCGACCAGGCCGGAATCGGTTTCCACTTCAACCACCAGCCAGCCGTGGAAGCGGAACGAGCCCATGGCGTCGCCGCGCTCGAACAGGATGTCGGTGGCGTTGGTGCAGAAATGCGCCTGCGGCGGCACGGTCTTGCCCTTCCATTCAAAGACACGGGCGCGGACGTTGGTGATCTTCATGTTCAGCTCCTGATGGCGATGCGTTGGCGCGAACGCTCCCCGGCCGCGCCGGGGGCGGTCTTGCTGGATTTGGTGTGGTGAAGGTGGTGGCTAGGCTGTGGCGCGCCGTTGCGCGCCCATGCGGCAGGCGATCTGGAATGCCTGCAGCGTGGCGCCCGGATCGGCGCGGCCCTGCTGCGTGATGTCGAACGCGGTGCCATGCGCGGGCGTGGTGATCGGCACCGGCAGCCCGCCCTGCACCGTCACGCCGCGCGAGAAGCCCATCAGCTTGATGCCGATCTGGCCCTGGTCGTGGTACATGGTGACGATAGCATCGAACTGCCGCTGCGACGGCCCGCCCTGCACCTTCAGGAAGATGGTGTCGGCCGGGAACGGACCGTCTGCCGCCACGCCGCGCTCACGCGCCGCGGCCACGGCCGGGGCGATCACGTCGATCTCCTCGCGGCCGAAGGCGCCGTTGTCGCCGTTGTGCGGGTTCAGGCCGCACACCGCGATGCGCGGGCGCGCCATGCCGGCGCGGCGCAGGGCCTGGTCAATCAGGTCGATGGCGCCGCCCACGCGTTCCTGCGTGATCATCGCCGGCACGTCCTTGAGCGCCACGTGCGAGGTCACGCGCGAGGTCCACAGCCCGTCCAGGACATTGAACTCGCAGAAGTTGCCGTGGCAGCCAAGCTGCTCGGCAAACCAGTGCAGCTCATCGCTGTGCGCCATGCCGGCGGCGTGCAGCGAGCTCTTGTTGAGCGGCCCGAACAGGATCGCGTCGGCCTGGCCCGCTTGCGCCAGCTGCAGTGCCAGCGCCAGCGTGCCCAGGCTGTAGCGCCCGCCCTCGGCACTGGCTTGGCCGCGCGCATACGCCGGGCGCTCCGGCAGCTGCCAGTGGTACAGGCGCGGCTTGCCATCGTCGGCAAAGGCGGGCGCATCGGTCTCGGCCAGCGCCAGCTCGACGCCTGCGATCCGCATGCCGTGGCGCCATTCGTCGCGGTCGGCGATCAACAGGATCTCGGCCTGCACGGCGGTCGCGGGGTCGGCCAGCAGCCTGGCGATCAGTTCGGGGCCGATGCCGGCGGGGTCGCCCAGCACCATGGCGATTCTTGGACGGGAATTCATTGGACTTCCGGGGTTGTTATTGGTCGAGCTTGACGCCCAGTTCAGCGATCAGCTTGCCATAGCGCACATACTCGGCACGCGAGAAGGCATCGAACTGCGCCGCGGTCAGCGCGCCGGGCACCGCGCCCACATCGGCCAGCCGGCGCACGGTGTCAGGGTCCCTGATCACCGTGGCCAGCGCGTTGCCCAGCTTCTGCAGTGTCGTGGGCGCCGTGCCGGCCGGCGCATAGACACCGTACCATGCACTCATCTGGATGCCGGGCACGCCCGCTTCAGCCAGCGTGGGCACGTTGGGCAGCAGCGCCGAGCGCTGGTCCGCGGTGACCGCCAGCGCGCGCAGCTTGCCGGCCTTGATATGGCTGATGACCGACGGCATGGTCTCGAAGCTCATGTCCACCTGCCCGCCCATCAGGTCCACCAGCGCGCTGCTGCTGCTCTTGTACGGCACGTGCAGCAGCTTGCCCTTGATCTGCCGCGCGAAGGACGCGCCGGCCAGGTGCTGGGTGCTGCCGACCCCGGACGAGCTGTAGCGGAACTTGTCCGGGTTGGCCTGGATCTGCGCCACCAGCGCCTTGACGTCGCGCGCCTGCACCTGGTTGTTGACCACCAGCACATTGGGCACCGACGACACCAGCGCCACCGGCGCCAGGTCCTTGAGCGGATCGAACTGCAGCTTGAGCAGGTGCGGCGCGATCGCTTGCGAGGTCACCACGCCCATCAGCAGCGTATTGCCGTCCGGCGCCGCCTTGGCGGTCAAATCCGCGGCAATGGTGTTGGACGCGCCGGGGCGGTTGTCGACCACGACTGGCTGCTTCAGCTGCGCGGCGAGCTTGTCGGAGACGATGCGCGCCATCACGTCGGTGCCGCCGCCGGGCGCTGCACCCACCATCAGCCGCACCGGCCGTGTGTCCTGCGCCCAGGCATTGCCCGTTACTGCCGCCACCGTGGCCAGGCCGGCGAGTGCGCCGGCGATCCATGTCTTCATTGCTGTCTCCGTCGTTTTGCTGTCCGGCTCTGCGGCGCGGATGGGCAGACTATAGGAGCATCAGTGATTCGCCACTACTGATGTTTTTTGAACTGGCGATCACCTGGCGTTATACCTCGGCAGCCGCCTGCTGCGCAGTGCGCGGCAATGCCTTCAGGATCGCGACCAGCTGTCGCGCCGCCGCGGACAAGGCGCCGCCGCGCCGCGTCACGATGCCAAAAGTCTGCTGCCGCGACTGCAGCCGCACGGGCAGGATGCGCAGCATCTTCTGGCGCACGAACATCGCCGCCACGCCGGTCGGCAGCAGCGACACCAGCCCGGGGTCGCCCTGCAGCATGGCCACCGTGACGAAGGCCGACGAGGTCGAGATCGCATTGGCGGGAAAGCTCATGCCGGCCAGGTCCAGCTCGCGCTGCAGCAGCGCGTGCATCGGCATATGGCCTGCATAGGTGATCCAGCGATAACCTGCGAGGTCGGCAAACCCCATCGCGCGCGCGCGCGGTGCCGGATGCGCATGGCCCACCACGACCGCGACCTGCTCATCGCCCAGCGGGTGGTAGTGGTAGCGGGCCGGTTCATCGCTGACCAGCGAGCGGCCGATCACCAGGTCGAGGTGGCCGTCGTCGAGCAGCCCCAGCAGGCGCAGGCTGGTGTCCTCGATGATCTCCAGCGCCAGCTCCGGCTGCGCCTGGCGCAGCCGCGCCAGCACCGGCACCAGCACCTCCGGCACCGCCCCCATGATCACGCCGATGGCCACGCGCCCGCCGCTGCCCGCGCGGATGCCCGCTACCTCCTCGCACATGGCGCCCAGGTCGGCCACCAGCTGGCGTGCGTGCCGGATTACGCAATGGCCGAAGGCATTGGGACGCATGCCGCGCCTGGAGCGCTCGAACAGCGGCGCTTCCAGCATGCCTTCCAGCTCCTGCAGCGACTTGCTGGCCGCCGACTGGGTCATCGCCATCGCCGCGGCGGCCTGGTGCAGGGAGGAATGCTCGTCCAGCGCGATCAGCAGTTGCAGCTGCTTCATGCGCAACCGGCCGGTCAGGGCGTCGAGGGTGGATTTCATGAAGAAATCTGTGAGTCGCAAAAGCGATCACCAGATGGAAAGGTTTCAATATACAGCCCGGATGGCGGCTCGTATATTGGCCCGATCCAATTCACAAGCAGCCGGAGGAGTCCATGACCCGCACCCCATCCCCCACCGT
The DNA here is from genome assembly GCF_016127575.1 of Cupriavidus necator. Classification (NCBI taxonomy): domain Bacteria; kingdom Pseudomonadati; phylum Pseudomonadota; class Betaproteobacteria; order Burkholderiales; family Burkholderiaceae; genus Cupriavidus; species Cupriavidus necator. Next base: position 166,716 of record NZ_CP066019.1, on the reverse strand, counting down.
CTACCGCGGCGTATTCCCGGTAGCGCCCACCGTCTTCGACGCGCAGGGCGGCCTCGACCTCGACGGCCAGCGCCGCTGCATCGACTTCATGATCGATGCGGGTTCGCACGGCATCTGCATCCTGGCCAACTTCTCCGAACAGTTCGTGCTGAGCGACGACGAGCGCAACGTGCTGATGAAGACCGTGCTGGAACACGTGGACGGCCGCGTGCCGGTGATCGTCACCACCACGCATTTCAGCTCGCGCCTGTGCGCCGAGCGCAGCCGCGCGGCGCAGGATGCGGGCGCGGCCATGGTGATGGTGATGCCGCCTTACCACGGCGCCACCATCCGCGTGCCCGAGCGCAGCATTTACGAGTTCTTCGCCACGGTCTCGGATGCCATCGACATTCCCATCATGATCCAGGACGCGCCGGTCAGCGGCACCACCCTGAGCGCGCCGTTCCTGGCGCGCATGGCGCGCGAGATCGGCAATGTGTCGTACTTCAAGATCGAAGTGCCGCAGGCCGCGGCCAAGCTGCGCGAACTGATCGAACTGGGCGGCGACGCCATCGTCGGCCCCTGGGACGGCGAAGAGGCCATCACGCTGATGGCCGACCTGGAAGCGGGCGCCACCGGCGCCATGACCGGCGCGGGCTTCCCCGACGGCATCCGCCAGATCCTCGATGCGTGGCAGGCCGGCGACGCCGAACTGGCCGCGCAGCGCTACCAGCAATGGCTGCCGCTGATCAACTATGAAAACCGGCAAGGCTGGCTGGCCACCAGCAAGGTGCTGATGCAGGCAGGCGGCGTGATCGCATCGGACGCGGTGCGTCATCCGCTGCAGCCGATGCACCCGGCCACCCGCGAAGGGCTGCTGAAGATTGCGCGCCGGCTCGATCCGCTGGTGCTGCGCTGGGCCCGCTGATCTCATCGAAAGGACAAGGCATGACAATCTCAGGCGAACTCCTGATCGGCCGCCGCGCGGAACGCGGCGGCAACGGCACCATCCACGCCATCGACGCTGCCACCGGAGCCACCCTCGAACCGGCATTCGGCGGCGCCACGCCCGCGCAGCTCGACCAGGCCTGCGCGCTGGCATGGCAGGCATTCGACGCCTACCGCGAGACCACGCCCGAGCGGCGCGCCGATTTCCTCGAAGCCATCGCCGCCAACATCCTGGCGCTGGGCAATACCCTGATCGACCGCTGCACCACCGAATCCGGCCTGCCGCGCGCGCGCATCGAAGGCGAGCGCGGCCGCACCGTGGGGCAGTTGCGCATGTTCGCAAGCCTGCTGCGCCAGGGCGACTTCCTTGAACTGCGCGTCGACCCCGCGCTACCTGAACGCAAGCCGCTGCCGCGCGTCGACCTGCGCCTGCGCCATATCGCGCTGGGGCCGGTAGCAGTATTCGGCGCCAGCAACTTCCCGCTGGCATTCTCGGTGGCCGGCGGCGATACCGCCTCGGCCCTGGCCGCGGGCTGCCCGGTCGTCGTCAAGGCGCATCCGGCGCACCCGGGCACATCGGAGCTGGTCGGCCGCGCCATTCGCAAGGCCGTCGACGACATGGACCTGCCCGAAGGGACTTTCTCGCTGCTGTTCGATGCCGGGCTGGAGGTCGGCCAAGGGCTGGTGGCCGATCCGCGCATCAAGGCCGTCGGCTTCACTGGCTCACGCGCCGGCGGCATGGCGCTGATGGCGATCGCGGCGGCACGGTCAGAACCGATCCCCGTGTTTGCCGAGATGAGCAGCATCAACCCGGTGCTGCTGTTCCCGCACGCACTGGCCAATCGCGCCGAAGCCATCGGCACGGCGTTCGCGGATTCGCTGACGCTGGGCTCCGGGCAGTTCTGCACCAACCCCGGCCTGGTGCTGGCGGTTGCGGGGGATGACCTGGAGCGCTTCCTGCAGGCCGCGGCTGCGCGGCTGGGGGCGCTGCCGGCTGCGACCATGCTGACGCCCGGCATCCATCGTGCCTATTGCGCCGGCGTCGATACGCTCGCCAGCCATGCGCAAGTGCAGACCGTTGCGCGCGGCGCGGCGGGATCGGCTGCGCAGGGACAGGCCGCGCTGTTCGCCACCGACGCCGATGTCTTCCTGGCCAACGAAGCGCTGCGCCACGAAGTCTTCGGCGCCGCCTCGCTGGTGGTGCGCTGCCGCGACCTCACCGAGATGCGGCGCGTCATCGACGCGCTGGAGGGGCAGCTGACCGCCGCGCTCCATATCGAGGATGCCGACCACGACGCCGCCCGCACCTTCCTGCCAGCGCTGGAACGCCTGGCGGGACGCATCCTGGTCAATGGCTTCGGCACGGGCGTGGAGGTCGGACATGCGATGGTGCATGGCGGGCCGTGGCCGGCGACGTCCGACGGCCGCAGCACCTCGGTCGGCAGCCTGGCCATCGCGCGCTTCCTGCGCCCGGTCAGCTACCAGGACATGCCGCCCGGCCTGCTGCCCGCGTCGCTGCGCCCGGACAGCCCGCAACGCCACGCGTGGCGCCTCGACGGCAAGCTGCAAGGGATGCCCGGCTGAGGCTCACCTCGACAATGCCCGCAACGCATCGATCAGCAGGCTCATCGATGCCGTCGGCGGGCGGCCCCGCCGCGTGACGATGCCATAGGGCCCCAGCTTGCGCGGCAGGGGCAGCGGCAATACCGCCAGCGCGCCAAGCCTGCCGTAGTAGGCGGCGACCGACTCCGGCAGCACCGCGATCAGTTCGCTGTCCGCCAGCAACGACGTGGTCATCAGCACCGCCGCGGTCTCGATGGTCGACGGCGGCGCCGGCACGCCGGCATCCTCGAACGAGCGGTCGATCAGCGCGCGCATCGGGCTGGGGCGCGGCTGCATGATCCACGGGTAGCCCGTCAGTTCCTCGAACGACAGCTTGCGGCGCCGCGCCAGCGGGTGCTGCGGCCCGACCACGATAGCCAGGCCCTCGTCGCCCAGTTGCTCGAAGTCCAGCCCGCTGCTGTCCCAGCCATCCGGCACGCGCCCCAGCACGATATCGAGCTGGTCGCGCTCAAGCTGCGGCATCAGCACATCGCTGGTCTCCACGTGCACCGCCACCTCCAGCCGCGGATGATCGCGATTGAGCTGCCGGATCACGTCGGCAAGCAGCCCCGGTGTAGGCGCCATCACCGCCCCGACCCGCACGCGTCCGATCTTGCCGGACTCCAGCGCCACCAGTTCATCGCGCAGCCCGCCCATGTCGGCAAACACCAGCCGGGCATAGCGCGTGGCCGCCAGACCGAAGCGCGTGGGCCGCAGCCCGCGCGCATGGCGCTCGAACAGCGGCACGCCGAGCAGGTCCTCCATGTCCTGCAGCATCTTGCTGACCGCGGGCTGCGTCAGCGTCAGCGCCTCGGCGGCCTGGCGCAGCGAACCGCGCTCCTCCACCGCCAGCAGCAGGCGCAGGTGCTGCATTTTCAGGCGGCCGTGGAGGGTGCTGACGGGTGGGATCATGGGTGGGACCAAGCGTAGAGAAGCGTGAGGGCAGGCTTTCGCCTGCGATCACAAATTCTTATCGCTTCGCCCCGTATGGTCAAGCCGGATATATCACTGCCACGCTGAAGGCGGCCGGCATCGGATTACTTCTTCGGCGATTCCAGCGTGACTTTCGACGGGGTGATTTCGCCGACATCCTCCCACGCCCTGGTGTCGAAGCTGAATCTGGCGACGGCGCAGGTCGGCATGTCGGTAATCTCGTCCGACAAGCGATGCGCGAAGTCGGTGAACTCGGGGTTGTGACCGAACAGCATCACGCAATCGAGCTTCTTGTCGAGCGCACGAACGACGGCCAGCAACTGCTCCGCGCTGGTGGCGTACAGCTGGTCATCGAGCGCGATGTCCTTGCGTGCATAGCCGAGCTCGTCGGCGATCAGTTGCGCTGTCGTCAGCGCACGTAGGGCCGGACTCGACAGGAGCAGGTCGGGCTTCAGCTTACGCTCGGCCAGGCGCTTGCCCATTTCCGGGGCGTCTTGCAGGCCACGGTCATTCAGGGGGCGCTCACGGTCGGGCAAGGAGGGATCATCTTTACTTGACTTGGCATGCCGGACGAGAAACAGGGTCTTCATGTTTCCTCCTGATCCAAAGGGATGGTTGTCGATTGCGTGCGCCAGGAGACCTGCACACGGCGACTGGCCCCGCCGCCACGCCCGCCCTATAGTGGACTTGGATGGGCGCGATTGCAACGCGATGCACGTCTACGCACCACCCGTCGGAGGACTGCGCCATGCCGAGCAATTCAGAAGCCATCGAGGTTGTGATCCCGGCCGGCGGCGTGGACCTGCAAGGCATACTCACGTTGCCGCCCGGCGCGGTCGCATTGGTATTGTTTGCGCACGGCACGGGCAGTTCCCGGCTTAGCCCGCGCAATCGATATGTGGCCGCGGAGCTCAATCGCTGCGGCATGGCAACGCTGCTGATGGACCTGCTGCTGCCGGATGAAGACCAGGTGCAGGCCATCCGCTTCGACGTCGAGCTCCTGGCGACACGGCTGGCGCAGGCAACCAGCTGGGTGGCGCGGCAGCAAGCCGTGCCACAGCGGTTCGGCTACTTCGGCGCCAGCGTTGGTGGCGCCGCGTCGATCCGTGCCGCATGCCAGTCGTCTATCCCGATACACGCCGTCGTTTCGCGCGGGGGCCGGGTCGACCTGGCGGGCCCCGACGCCCTTGCGAAACTGCTTGCGCCCACCATGCTGATCATCGGCGGGCTGGACCTGAGCGTCCTGGAACGCAATGAATCGGCCTATGCCCAGCTGACATGCACCAAGAAGCTGGTGATCGTGCCCGGCGCCTCGCATTTGTTCGAGGAACCCGGCGCACTGGAATCGGTCGCTCGCCTGGCGGCGCAGTGGTTCGAGCGCTATCTCGGCAAGGACTCGCCCTGAACAGTGCCAGCAATCTGCCCCTGGCGTCGAAGGTACAATGCCCGGGCCCGGCCTGACGGCCACCCGGGCATTGTCACTTTCGCCAACCTCCCAGGGAACAGGACACCACCCATGCGCGAACCCAGCCGGGCGTTTCTCCTCGGTCCGCTGCTCAAAGGCGTCTCGCGTTCGTTCTATCTCACGCTGCGCGTGCTGCCCGAGCGGATGCGCGATCCGGTCGGCCTGGCCTATCTGCTGGCGCGTGCCGCCGACACGATTGCCGATACCTCGCTGATCCCGCCACAACGGCGCCTGGCGCTGCTGTTGTCGTTGCGCGACCAGGTCAACGGTGCAACCGCAGACACGGCGCTGGCCGACAGCATCGCAACCGAGGTGGCAGGCCGGCAGGAACAACAGTCGGACGAGCGCATCCTGCTCGAGTCACTGGGCCCTGCGCTGGCGGTGCTGGCGCAGCTGGAGCCGGACGACCGGCAAGCGGTACGGCAGATCGTATCGACCCTGAGCGAGGGCATGGAATTTGACCTGCGCACCTTCCCCGATGAAAACGCCGGCCGCATCGTCGCACTGCGCGAGCCGGAAGAGCTTGACCGTTATACGTACCTGGTCGCCGGATGCGTGGGCGAGTTCTGGACCAGCATGACCGCCGCGCACATGCCTGGCGCGATCGGCAAGCCCGACGCCATGCTGCGCCGCGGGGTCCGCTTCGGCAAAGCCTTGCAGATGACCAATGTGCTGCGGGACTGCGGCAAGGACCTGCGCATCGGCCGCTGCTATCTTCCGGCGACGATGCTGCACCAGCATGGCCTGAGCCCGCAGGATCTGCTGCTTGCGGACGCCTCGCCGCGCGCGCGGGCCTTGATGCTCGAGCTCGTGCGCAAGACGCTGGACCACTTTTGCGAGGCCATGACGTACACGCTTGCCATTCACCCGCGTTTTATCCGGCTGCGGCTGGCTTGCCTGTGGCCCGTCCTTATCGGCATGGAAACGCTGTTGCTGCTGGTGCGCAACGACGACTGGCTGGACCCGGCAAAGGCGTCCAGACTGCAGCGCGGCAAGGTGTATCGGATCATTGCGTATTCGCTGCCGATGGTCCTGTCGAACAGCCTGTTGCGCATCTGGTTTGCGCGCCAGATGCGCAACATCGATGCTGTCATTCGCGGATTCAATGGCCGGTGAATACCGTCAGCACCCCCGTATAGCCATAGAGGTGATCCCTTGCGATCTCGCCGCCGGCAAAGAAGCCAGCCAGCGGCAGGTCGCCAAGCGCGCGGCGTACGGTCTGCAGCTCGGCATGCGGCGCGCCGAAATGCGGCCCGCCCCGGCCTGAGCAACTGATGTAGAGCGCGCCACGTGCGCGGCTGCCGCCGCGTTCGATCTCCGTACGGATCTCGGTGGCGACGCGCACCAGGTCCGCGCGCGCCGCGTCAGCATTGCGCATGCAGAAAGCCAGCCGCATGCCGGGCTCGACCATGTCGGCCAGCGCCAGCATGCGATGCTGCACGTCCAGGCCGATCAGGTGGCGCACCAGCGTGTCCGAGCCGAACCTGCCGGGCAGCACCGGGGCATCGTCGGCGGCTGAATTCAGGCCGGCCAGCGTTCCGGCCAGCGCCTCCGCCATGGTTTCCACCTGGGCATCGCGCTCGACGCCGAGGTCATTCAGGATGCAATCCAGGGCCGGCTTGCCGTCCAGCTCGAACAGGAGGTTGTGATTGCTGCGCGTGACGGCGCGCACCGGCCCGATCGGCTGGCAGCCCTGCGTGACGCGGGAGACCAGTTCGATTTCGGGGCCGAACAGCACGCCCGACAGTCCACCGGAAAACACGCCATCGGCAATATGCAAGGTACGGTTGCGGGCCGACGACAAGCCGCCGAACAGGTAACCGGTGGCCGTGCGCGCGCTCAGCTCATGCAACAGGTCCTGCACATCGGGCGTACTGCCCTCGGCATGCACCAGCGCGGTATGCGGAACGAAGCCGGAAGACGCGGGCGGCAAGGGCTGGCGCCCCGAAAACAGCTGGAACGCGTCGCGCGGAAACGGCGCCGCCATCAGCACCATGGCCGGCTCGTCGAAATACTCTTTGCCGCTGGCGGATACGCCCAGGCCGACCGTGCCGACCCAGGACACACCGGGCCAGTTCTGCTGCAGCGCGGCAAGGATGGCCTCGGCGGCCAGCGCGTAGTAGTCGCTCAGGTAGCACCAGCCGAGCGTGAGCGGCGGCGCGTTGTCTGCCTTCGCCTGGCGCAGGAAATCCTGCGTGTCCAGCTGGCGCTGGCAGTCTGCCAGCGCGACCTGCCATTCGACGTGGGCCGCGTCAGCGTGAACGAAGGAAAGGTCATGCATTTTGGGTTCCTCCGTATTCAGGCTGGCGACATCCATTGGACTGTTGCCGGCAAGGGGTGTTCAGCCCCCGTTCTGGCAGCCGGTCGGCTGCCGCGGCCGCTCCCGCGCGATCTCCTCCTGTAACGCCAGCGCCGCCCTTGTGAGCGAGGCCGTTACTCCGCCTTCGCCCCCGATTCCCGCGCCACCTTGCCCCACTTGTCGGTCTCGGCGCGGATAAAGGCAGCAAGCTGCGTTGGCGTCATGTCACCAGCGGTCACGCCCTGCTCGTCAAACCGCTTCTGCACCTCCGGCGCCTTCAGCAGCTTGCCCAGCTCCGCCGAGACGCGCTGCTCGATCGCCGCGGGCGTGCCGCGCGGCGCCATCAGCGCGAACCATGTGGTGACTTCGTAGCCCCTGACGCCGCTCTCCGCCAGCGTCGGCACGCCGGGATAGGCGGCGGAACGCTTCGCGGTGGTGACCGCCAGCGCCCGGACCTTGCCGCTGCGCACGTGCTGCGACGCCGACGGGCTGGTTTCGATCGCCATCTGGATCTGGCCCGCGATCAGGTCGGTCATCATCGGCGCGCCGCCCTTATACGGCACATGCGCAACGTCGGTGCCGGTCAGCGCGCGGAACAACTCGCCGGACAGGTGCTCGGTGCTGCCGATGCCGGCCGAGCCGTAGTTGACCTTGCCGGGATGCGCCTTGATATAGGCGACCAGGTCGGACACGGACTTCACCGGGATCGCAGGATTGACCACCAGCACATTGGGCGTCAGCGCCACCAGGCCCACCGGATCGAGATCGCGCGTGAACTCGTAGGGCAGGCTCTTGTAGATGGCCGGCGCCATGGTGTGGGCGACGGTGGCCAGCAGGAAGGTGTAGCCGTCGGCCGGCGCGCGCGCCACGTTGGCCGCGCCGAGGGTGCCGCCGGCGCCGGGGCGGTTATCCACCACCACCGGCTGCTGCAGCGCCTCGCCCAGCTTCTGGCCGATGGTGCGGGCGAGGATGTCGGTGGTGCCGCCGCTGGCGAAGGGCACTACCAGGGTGATCGGCTTGGCCGGCCAGTTGTCCGCGGCGAACGCGGCGGGCGCGCCCAGCACAGCGGTACCGGCGAGGCCGGCCATCACGGCGCGGCGCATGCGCAAAACGGTTGTCATGCAGTCTCCTTTGCGGGAAGTCATGTTGTTATGGAATGGCGGCTGCGTAGTGTCGCTTCCGCCGGTTTCTGACCGGTGCGACTCTACGCAGCCGCTGGCAAGCGCGCCATCGGGCGGGCGTTAACGGGTCTTCAGGATTCGTGAACTGCGGCAGGTTTTCCGCTACCATGCGGGCAAATTGCGGCAGCGGGGACACGACATGGAACTGAGGCAACTGCGCTACTTCGTCAGCGTGATCGAGCACGGCAGCATGGGCAAGGCGGCGCTGGAGCTGGGCGTGGTCACGTCCGCGCTGAGCCAGCAGATCAGCCGGCTGGAGAGCGAGCTGTCGACGCGGCTGCTGCAGCGCACTTCCACCGGCGTGGTCGCCACCGACGCCGGGCTGGCCTTCTGGCGCCAGGCCCAGCTGGCGCTGCGCCATATCGACGATGCCGCGCTGGCCGCGCGGCAGGCGCGCCTGTCGGGCCATGTCAGCGTGGGCCTGCCGCCCAGCACCGCCGCGGTGCTGGCGCTGCCCTTCATGCAGGCCATGCGCGAGCGCTACCCCGACGTGCGACTGCGCATGGTGGAGAGCCTGTCCGGCTACCTCGGCACGATGCTGAGCGCGCGCCAGATCGACCTGGCGGTGCTGTTCAGCGAGGAGCCCGCGCAGCGCTGGAGCGTGCTGCCGCTGCTCGATGAGCGGCTGTTCGTGATCGGCGCCGAGGGGCTGGCCGGCATGCCGCGCGGCGAGCAGACCTCGGTGGCGGCACTTGGCAAGCTGCCGCTGATCCTGCCCAGCGGCTCGCACGGGCTGCGCGCGCTGGTCGCCGCGTGCTTTCGCCAGGCGAAGCGCGAACCCCAGGTGGTGGCGGAGATCGACGGGCTGGCGATCCTGATGGACGCCGTGCGCGGTGGCCTGGGCGCCACCATCCAGCCGGGCGCGGCACTGGCGCGCAGCCACGGCACGCCCTACCGCAGCATACTGGTCACCGACGCCGGCGCCACGCGGCCCAACCTGCTGGTCAGCCTGTCCGACGATGAACTGTCGCCGGCGGGCCTGGCCGCGCGCGTGGTGCTGGCCGACGTCGCCACCACGCTGGTGCGCGAGGGGCGCTGGCCCGGCGCCACGTTGCGCCCGCGCTGAGCCGGCTGTGCCCCGGCCGGGCTTCACGAAAGCTGAAGCCCCCTTGCCGCGCCCCTGCTGGCGCCCGCCCGCCTTGCGCGCCAAGATGGCGCCAGCAAGGAGACAATCCCCATGGTCGACGTATTGGTAATTGGCGGCGGCAACGCGGCCCTGTGCGCGGCGCTGATGGCGCGCGAAGCCGGGGCCTCGGTGCTGCTGCTCGAATCCGCGCCGCGCGCCTGGCGCGGCGGCAACTCCCAGCACACGCGCAACCTGCGCTGCATGCACGACGCGCCGCAGGACGTGCTGGTCGATGCCTATCCCGAGGAAGAGTACTGGCAGGACCTGCTCAAGGTCACCGGCGGCATCACCGACGAACACCTGGCGCGGCTGGTGATCCGCGCGTCATCGACCTGCCGGCCGTGGATGCGCAGGCATGGCGTGCGCTTCCAGCCGCCGCTGTCGGGTGCGCTGCACGTGGCGCGCACCAACGCCTTCTTCATGGGTGGCGGCAAGGCTCTGGTCAACGCGTACTACCGCAGCGCCGAAGCGATGGGGGTGCAGGTCCGCTATGAAACCCCGGTGGATGCGATCGAGCTGGATGGCGACCGCTTCGTCGCCGCGCGCAGCGGCAGCCAGCGCTTCACCGCGCGCGCCTGCGTGCTGGCCGCGGGCGGCTTCGAATCCAACCGCGAATGGCTGCGCGAAGCCTGGGGCCGGAATGAACGTGGAGAATGGCCCGCCGACAACTTCCTGATCCGCGGCACGCGCTTCAACCAGGGCGTGCTGCTGCGTTACATGATCGACGCGGGCGCCGATGCCATCGGCGACCCGTCGCAATCGCACTGTGTCGCCATCGACGCGCGCGCGCCGCTGTACGACGGCGGCATCTGCACGCGCATCGATTGCGTGTCGCTGGGCGTCGTGGTCAATCGCGACGCCGTGCGCTTCTACGACGAGGGCGAGGACTTCTGGCCCAAGCGCTACGCCATCTGGGGCCGGCTGGTGGCGCAGCAGCCCGGGCAGATCGGCTATTCGATCATCGACAGCAAGGCCATCGGCCGCTTCATGCCGCCGGTGTTTCCCGGCGAGAAGGCCGACACGCTGCCTGAGCTCGCGCGCAAGCTCGGGCTGCCGGAAGCGCAGTTCGTGCGCACGGTGCAGGACTACAACGCGGCGTGCCGCGTCGGCAGCTTCGACCATACCGCGCTGGACGACTGCCACACCGAAGGCCTGGCACCAGCCAAGACGCATTGGGCCAGGCCGCTCGACCAGGCGCCGTTCTATGGCTACGCGCTGCGGCCGGGCATCACCTTCACTTACCTGGGGCTCAAGGTCAACGACCGCGCCCAGATGCACTTTGGCGGCAAGCCAAGCGGGAATCTGTTCGTGGCAGGAGAAATGATGGCCGGCAACGTGCTCGGCAAGGGATACACGGCCGGTGTCGGCATGTCGATCGGCACGGCCTTCGGGCGCATCGCGGGCACGCAGGCTGCATTGGCGGCGGGCATCAACACGGGAGCCATCCATGCAGAAGCTTGAAGCCCTGACGCGCGAGGCCGCGCAACTGGCCGGGCAGGACGCTGCCGCCCCGGCGCCGCAGTCCCGCGTCATCCGCGTGCTGCCGCTGACCGACAATGAGGCCGAAGTTGCCCGGCAGATGCAGATCTGCAATGCCTGCCGCTACTGCGAAGGCTTCTGCGCGGTGTTCCCGGCCATGACCCGCCGGCTGGAGTTCGGCAAGGCCGACGTCAACTACCTGGCCAACCTGTGCCACAACTGCGGCGCCTGCTACCACGCCTGCCAGTACGCGCCGCCGCATGATTTCGGCGTCAATGTGCCGCAGGCCATGGCAAAGGTGCGGCTGGAAACCTATAGCGAATATGCATGGCCCGCGCCGCTGGGCAAGCTGTACCAGCGCAACGGGCTGACGGTGTCGGTGGCGCTGGCCTTCGGGCTGGCGTTGTTCCTGGTACTCGCCGCCACGCTGGGCGGCGCGCTGTGGCAGACGCATGAGGGCGGCAATTTCTACGCGGTATTCCCGCACAACACGCTGGCGGCATTGTTCGGCAGTGTGTTCGGCTTTGCCGTGCTTGCGCTTGGCCTGGGCGTGCGCCGCTTCTGGCGTGATGTCTCTGCCGGCACAGCGTCGGCACCGGCCGTGGCAGAGGCGGCCCGGAACGTGCTGGCACTGACCTACCTCGATGGCGGCCACGGCGATGGCTGCAACGAGGCCAGCGACCGCTTCACACTGGCGCGGCGGCGCTTCCACCATTTCACGTTCTACGGTTTCATGCTGTGCTTTGCGTCGACAGCGGTGGCGACCGGCTACCACTATCTGCTGGGCTGGCATGCGCCCTATCCGGTCACGAGCCTGCCGGTGCTGCTGGGCACCGCCGGCGGCGTGGGCCTGCTGGTGGGCCCGGCCGGCTTGCTGTGGCTGAACCTGCGCCGGCACCCGATGCATGGGGATGCCCGGCAGCGCCCGATGGACCGCGGCTTCATCGCGCTGCTGCTGCTGACCAGCGCCACCGGACTGGGGTTGCTGGCCGGGCGCGGCACGGCGGCGATGCCGCTGCTGCTGGCGGTCCACCTTGGCGTGGTGATGGCGTTGTTTGCGACGCTGCCGTATGGCAAGTTCGCACACGGCATCTATCGCAGTGCGGCGCTGCTCAAATCTGCGATCGAAAAGCGGCAGAAAAACAAGCTGTAGCTTGGCAGCGATTGAGTGGCAGCCGTCCCCGCCCACGCATAAACAAAAAGCCGGTCCCCGACAGGGACCGGCTTTTCTTTGGCGCAGCCTGTATGTGAATCAATCCACCGTAGCGCCCGAAGCCTTCACCACCTTCGCCCACTTGGCCGTCTCCGACTTCATGAACGCGGCCAGCTGGGCCGGCTTTTCCGGGTTGGGTTCGGCACCCTGGTCGGCCATCTGCTTCTTCACTTCCGGCATGGCCAGGATCTTCACCACTTCGGCGTTGAGGCGGTCGACGATGGGCTGCGGCGTGCCGCCGGTGGCGTACAGCGCAAACCACGAGGTGGCCTCATAGCCCGGCACGCCCGATTCGGCCACGGTCGGCACGTTGGGCAGCGCCGGCGAGCGCTTGGCCGAAGTCACGGCGATGGCGCGCAACTTGCCGGCCTTCACGTGCGGGTACGACGACGGCATGTTGTCGAACATCAGGCCGATCTGGTTGCCCAGCAGGTCGTTCACGGCCGGGGCGCTGCCCTTGTACGGGATGTGCTGGATATGCAGGCCGGTCATGGAGTTGAACAGCTCGCCCGACAGGTGCATCGACGAACCGCTGCCCGACGAGCCGTACGACAGCTTGTCCGGGTTGGCCTTGACGTAGGTGATCAGTTCCTTGACGTTGTTGACCGGCACCTTGGGATTCACCACCACCAGGTTCGGCACCATGGCCACGCGCGTGATCGGTGCGAAGTCCTTGACCGGGTCATACGGCAGCTTGGAGTACAGCGACTGGTTGATCGCGTGCGTGCCGATGGTGCCCATGAACAGCGTGTAGCCATCGCCAGGCGCCTTGGCCGCCAGCGAGGCGCCGATATTGCCGCCCGCGCCCGGACGGTTGTCGATCACCACCGGCTGGCCGAGCGCCTTGCCCAGCTGCAGGCCGACGATGCGGGCCAGGATGTCGGTGGTGCCGCCAGCCGAGAACGGCACGATCATGGTGATCGGCTTGGTCGGGTAGCCGCCCTGCGCATGGGCCGCACCGGCAAAGCCGGCGATGGTGGTGGCCAGCGCCACGCCAGCGGCAAGCAGGCGGCGGCGCGTGGTGGAGGTCTGGGAATCTTGTCTCATCGGTAATGCTCCGGTGCTATATCGTTCCGGCGGTGATTGGGTACCGCGGGAGGTTGTGCTGAATGGCGTGATTGCCGTTCCCGAACGGATGGCGCGCACATGCGCGCATCCGGTGGGCGGCCCGGCCACGGGCCGCCATGCGTGACGCTTGGTTAACGTCTCTTCTTGTTGAATGCTTGAATGCGGATGCCTGGGACGCGCGCTGCTTACACCGGCGCAACGCCCAGCGTGGTGCCGCCGCACACGTACAGCACCTGGCCGGTGACGAAGCCGTTGTCTGGCGACAGGAAGAACAGCGCGGCACGCGCAACGTCTTCCGGCGTACCCATGCGCTTGACCGTGATGCTGGCCAGGATGCGCCGGGTCTGTTCGGCGCCTTCGGGGTTGCTCTTGCGGAACAGCTCGGTGGCGATCGGGCCCGGGGCCACGGCGTTGACAGTGACGCCGTCGCCGCCCAGCTCCATCGCGAGCGTGCGGGTCATGCCGATCAGGCCGGCCTTGGTGGCGGAGTACACCACGCGCTCGGCCTTGCCCAGCGCGGCGCGCGAGGCCATGTTGACGATGCGGCCAAAGCCGGCGGCACGCATCGCGGGCAGGCACGCCTGCGTCAGCAGCAGCGTGGCCTGCAGGTGCAGGGCGGTCACGTAGTCCAGGTCGGCGACGGTGGCGGTGTCGGCGGTGCCGGGGCGCGTGGCGCCGGCGTTGTTCACCAGGCGCGTGACGGCGAAGCGCGAGGTCACCTGCGCGGCCACGGCGCGGGTCGCCTCGGCATCGGTCAGGTCGGCCTGGAAGAAAGTCAGGTTCGGGTGCGACCAGGCCGGTTCGGCATAGTCGATATTGACCACCTGGGTCACGCCATCGGCCAGCAGCATTTCACAGATGGCGCGGCCGATACCGGAACTGCCGCCGGTCACGAGCGTGGCTACGGGAAGGGACATCTCTTGCTCACTCCAAGAACTACCGCTAACTCGCTCCCTCTCCCGCTTGCGGGAGAGGGAGTACACCCTCAGCTTTCCAACTGGCTTGACTTAGACCCGCTCGATCACCATCGCAATACCCTGGCCCACGCCAATGCACATCGTGCACAGCGCAAAGTGCCCACCGGTGCGATGCAGCTGGTACATCGCGGTGGTCACCAGGCGCGCGCCGCTCATGCCCAGCGGGTGGCCCAGCGCGATCGCGCCGCCGTTCGGGTTGACGCGCTTGTCGTCGTCGGCCACGCCCAGTTCACGCAGCACGGCCAGGCCTTGCGCGGCGAACGCTTCGTTCAGCTCGATCACGTCGATCTGGTCCATGGTCATGCCCAGCTGCCTGAGCAGCTTCTGCGACGCCGGTGCCGGGCCGATGCCCATCACGCGCGGCGCCACGCCGGCGGTGGCCATGCCGACGATGCGGGCGCGCGGGGTCAGGCCGTGCTGCTTGAGGCCGGCTTCGCTGGCCAGCAGCAGCGCGCAGGCGCCGTCGTTCACGCCCGAGGCATTGCCAGCGGTCACGGTGCCGTCAGGACGGACCACGCCGCGCAGCTTGGCCAGCGCTTCCATGCTGGTGGCGCGCGGGTGCTCGTCGCGCTCGACCACGATCGGGTCGCCCTTCTTCTGGGCGATGGTGACCGGGGTTATTTCCTGCGCCAGCGTGCCGTCGGCCTGCGCGCGCGAGGCCTTTTCCTGGCTGCGCAGCGCCATCAGGTCCTGGTCTTCGCGGCTGATCTTGTAGTCGGTGGCGACGTTCTCGGCGGTCTCGGGCATCGAGTCCACGCCGTAGGCCGCGCGCATGGCCGGGTTGATGAAGCGCCAGCCGATGGTGGTGTCGAAGATCTGCGCATCGCGCGAGAACGCGCTGGTGGCCTTGCCCATCACGAACGGGGCACGGCTCATGCTTTCCACGCCGCCGGCGATCATCAGGGTGGCTTCGCCGGCCTTGATGGCGCGCGCGGCGGTGCCGGTAGCGTCCATGCCGGAGCCGCACAGGCGGTTGATGGTGGCGCCCGGCACCTCTTGCGGCAGGCCCGCCAGCAGCGCCGACATGCGTGCCACGTTGCGGTTGTCTTCGCCGGCCTGGTTGGCGTTGCCGTAGATCACGTCATCGATGGCCTTCCAGTCCAGGTTCGGATTGCGGGCCATCAGCGCCTTCAGCGGCACCGCGCCGAGGTCGTCCGGGCGCACCGCGGACAGGCTGCCGCCGTAGCGGCCGATGGGGGTGCGGATGGCGTCGCAGATAAAGGCTTCGGTCATGGTGTGTCTCTCTCGTTTTGGTGTGTGGTGATGCCGGCGCTCAGGCGGCCAGCTTCAGGGGAACGCCGGTAATGCGCTGCAGTTCATCGAAGCTCAGCCCTTCGACCAGGTCGCGCGCGACCAGCCCGTCGGCGGTCACGTCGATGGTCGCAAGGTCAGTGTAGATGCGGGTCACGCAGCCGATGCCGGTCAGCGGATAGGTGCACTGCGGCACAATCTTGCTCTCGCCCTGCTTGGTCTGGTGCTCCATCATCACGAACACCTGCTTGGCGCCGATGGCCAGGTCCATCGCGCCGCCCACGGCGGGGATGGCGCCGGGCGCGCCGGTGTGCCAGTTGGCCAGGTCGCCCTTCTCTGAGACCTGGAACGCACCCAGCACGCAGAAGTCCAGGTGGCCGCCACGCATCATCGCGAACGAATCGGCGTGATGGAAGAACGAGCCGCCCGGCTTGACCGTCACCGGCTGCTTGCCGGCATTGATCAGGTCGCCGTCTTCCTCGCCGGGCGCGGGCGCGGGGCCCATGCCAAGCAGGCCGTTCTCGCTGTGCAGCAGGATTTCCTTGTCTGCGGGCAGGTGGTTGCCGACCAGTGTCGGCAGGCCGATGCCGAGGTTGACCACGGCACCGTCGGGAATGTCTTTGGCCACGCGGGCGGCCATCTGATCGCGGGTCAGGCGTTGCATCTGGATTCTCCTGTTACCTGTCGCTCAGGCGACCTTGACGACGCGCTTGACGAAGAGGCCCGGCGTCACGATGTGTTCGGGGTCCATCTCGCCCAGCTCCACCACGTGGCTGACTTGCACGATGGCGCATTTGGCGGCCATCGCCATGATCGGGCCGAAATTGCGCGCAGTCTTGCGATAGGTAAGGTTGCCCCAGCGGTCGGCGGTGTCGGCCTTGATCAGCGCGAAGTCGGCGTGGATCGGGGTCTCGAACACATAGCCCTGGCCGTCGATGATGCGCGTTTCCTTGCCCTCGGCCAGCGGCGTGCCGTAGGCGGTGCGCGTGAAGAAGCCGCCGATGCCGGCACCGGCGGCGCGGATGCGCTCGGCCAGGTTGCCCTGGGGCACCAGTTCCAGCTCGATCTCGCCCGCGTGGTAGAGCGAATCGAAGACGTAGGAATCCGCCTGGCGCGGGAACGAGCAGATGATCTTGCGCACGCGCTTGGTCTTGAGCAGCGCGGCCAGCCCGGTGTCGCCGTTGCCGGCGTTGTTGTTGACGATGGTCAGGTCGCGCGCGCCTTGCTCGATCAGCGCGTCGATCAGTTCCGCGGGCATGCCTGCGAGGCCGAAGCCGCCAATCAGGATGGTGGCGCCGTCGTGGATGCCGGCCACCGCCGCTTCCACCGAGTCGTATAGCTTGTTGATCACTTGCGTTCCAGGTCGGAAGATCCGCCAGGCTACCGGAGCGGGCCGCAAGACGCGGCGCATGAAAGGCTGTCTCCGGTAATCCTGCCGGAAGGAGTTTCGTCGCGGCGGGCTGCGCGGGGCGCTACCCATTTGAACGAGTCCAGCAGTCTGCGTGAGTCTTTGGGTGTGGACCGGTTGTTCGTTAACCGATTTGTTCGATATACGAACTTGAATTCGCAGAATGAACAGATTACACCTGCGCGTCGGCGACGGTCAAGCCGACCGGGCGGTCGGCTAACCAGATTGTGCGATTAGCGCGCGCGGGTGACGGGCACACCCCGTGTGTAGGACGGGGCCGACATCACAATCGGCTCGCACTCGATATGGCCCGGGGGTCGCACGGGCTATTGTGGAATCAGGCAAGGCAACACCCGCACAGCAGCCACCGGACCACCCGGCTGAGCAGGGCAGCCTGGCAACAAAGAACGAGGAGCCCGTCATGGCCACCGTCCATGTCCCGTTTTCATCCACGCCCCATGCAGTGGCGCTTGCGCGCATCCTGCATGTCACGCAGCAGGCGTGGGGACTGAAACCCAGCAAGGATCAACTGCAATCGCCCGCGCCTGCCCCGGCTGGCGCCAACATGCCATCCCGCCCGCACCCGCTGTCGCGCCGCGTGCGCCTGGCCCGGGCAGCCGCCCGCGCATTTGAAGCGCAAGTGATGGCGATTCGTTGCCGCCAGGTATTCGTCGGCTGACGGGGAAACCCCGCCGCATTACGCGAGGGTCGCCACGCCCGTCAACAGTACCCGGCTGCCGCCAACCCCAGGGCGCACCTCCAACCGCACGTCGATGCGCTCACGCAATTCGGTGACGTGCGAAATGATCCCCACCAGCCGCCCTGCCTGCTGCAGGTCCAGCAGCGTACGGATGGCAAAGTCCAGGCTCTCGGGATCGAGCGTGCCAAAGCCTTCGTCGACAAACAGCGTATCGAGCTGGATGCCGCCGGCGCGCGACTGCACCACGTCGGCCAGCCCCAGCGCCAGCGACAACGACGCGAGGAAGCCCTCGCCACCTGACAGCGTATTGGCCGGACGCGCCGCGCCGGTATCGTGGTCGAACACTTCGATATCCAGTCCGCCCGCACTGCGCTGGTCTGCCTGCTCGCGCACGCGCTGCAGCACATAGCGGCCGCGGCTCATCGCCAGCAAACGCGCCGAAGCGGCTTCCAGCACCTCATCGAGCAGTGTGGCCAGCACGAAGCGCTGGAAGGTCATGCGGCGCGGGTTGTTGCCGTTGGCGACTTCGGCCAGCCGGCCCAGCACCGCGTAGCGTGCCTCGATGTCGCGCCCCTGCGCGTCCAGCTGCTGCAGGCGCAGCTGGCACTGCAGCAGCGTGTCGCGCGAACGGCCGCGCTCGGCCTGTTGCCGGACCAGGGCTTCCACCGCGGCGGCCGACGCATCGCGCGCTGCGCGCAGGCCGTCCAGATCCGGTGCGTCCAGCGCTTGCGCGGCGGCCTCGGCGCGTTCGCGCCAGTCGGCGGCTGTGGCCAGCTGGGTATCGAACGCGCGCAGCGTCGCGTCGAGCGCCTGCATGGCATCGTCGCCAAGACAGGCGGCCGCGTGGGCCGGCACATCGGCAAAGCCTTGCTGCGCGAGCGCCTGTGCAAGCACGGATTCGGCCTCGGCCAGGCGGTTAGACGCCTGGGCCTGTGCCTGCTGTGCCGAGACCAGTCCAGCCTGTGCCCCGGCTGCGTCCGCCGCAGCCTGGCGCTCGGCCGCCTGCGCAGCGACCAGCGCCTGTTCCAGCGCGGCGAGCATAGCCTGCGCCTGCCGCAGGGCCTCGCCCAGCGCCACGGGGTCGCGTGAATCCTCGGGAACCTGCGCACTGTTGGCCTGCCATTCGCCACGGCAGTGGGCCAGCGCCTGGGCAGCGGCCTCGGCGCCGGCCGTGGCATCGCGGCTGGCGGCGTCCGCCGCTGCGAGCGCCGTGCGGCAGCTGACGATGGCGGCTTCGCGTTGCGCAAGGCTTGCCGCCGCTTGCCGGCCTTCGGCCAGTGCCGCTTCCAGTCCCGTGATCTCGGCTTTCAGCTTGCGGGCGGACTCGTCGCCGACCTCGCCCAGCGCCTGCGCCAGTTCGTCCAGCCGCTCGCGCGCCTGGGCAATGGCAGCTTGTGCCGCCTGGTGCTGGCCGGTGCAGCGCACCGCATGGGATTCAGCCTCGAGCGCGGCGTGGCGGGCCTGCTCCAGCGCCTGGTCCGACAGCGGCGCCGCCACGTGCTGCGCCGGTGCCGGGTGCGCGGTGCTGCCGCAGACCGGGCAGGCATCGCCCGCTGCCAGGCTTGCGGCCAGCCGCGCGGCCTGCCCGGCGCGCCAGGCGGCTTCCGCTTCGGCCAGCGCGGCGCGGCACTGCTCGCGCTGGCGCAGGGCTTGCTGTTCGGCAGCGGCGGCATTGGCCGCCTGTGCGTTCGCGGCATCCAGTGCCCGGACAGCTTGCTGATGACGGTCAAGCTGCCGCGCGCGTTCCTGCAACGCGGCCAGCTGCAACGCCGTGGCCTGTGCCTGCGCGGCAGCAAGCTGGCCTTGCGCCAGCGCGGACTCCGCGCCAACGGCATCGGCTTGCCGCGTGGCAAGCTGTGCGGCGGCGCGTTCGCGCGCAGTGGCGGCTGCCACCTGCCTGGCTTCGGCCGCCTGCAGCGCGGCCAGCTGCGCACCCAGCTGCTGCGCGCGCGGCAGCATGTCTGCCAGCTGCGAAACCCGCCTCTGCGCGGACTGGCGCGCTTCAGCGCGTGCCTTTTCGGCCTGCAAGGCGGCAGCCGCCTGCGTGGCCTGTTGCGCGGCGCGCGCCGCCTGCTCGCCAGACTGCGTCAAGGCAACGGCGCTGGCGGCCTGGTCGCGCTGCGCGGCTTGCCACGCCTGCAGTGCCGGCCTGACACGCGCGGCGCGCTGGGCGGCGTGCAGGCGCGCGCGCTCATGCTCCATGGCTGGCTGGCGCGCCAGCAGCGCCGCGTGCGCGGCCTGCGCCTGCTGGCGTTCCCGCAACCGCGCCGCCACCTGCTCGCCGGCACCCAGCGCCGCCTGCGCTGCGGCCAGCGTGGCCCGCGCGCCCTGTTCCTGCCCCTGCAGCGCCTGCAACTCGGCCTGCAAGGCCTCGATTCCCTCTGCCAGCGCCTGCGCCGATTCCACCCCAACCTGGCGCAGCGCTTCGTCGCGCTGGATGGTGATGCGCTCGGCATCGCGGCGGATGACGGCGGCCTCGGCCTTCAGCAGCTCTTCCACGCGCCGGTACAACTCGGTGCGGAACAGGCGCTCCAGAATGGCCTGGCGCGCCTGCGAACTGGCGGTCAGCAATTCACGGAAGCGCCCCTGCGGCAGCACGATCACCTGGCGGAACTGGGCACTGTCGAAACCCAGCAAGTCGCGCACGGCGTCGCTGACCCTGGCGGGCTGGCTGGCCTTGCTGATCCAGTCGTTGCCGTCATGCAGGTCCAGCTGGGCCTTGGCCGGCTCGGTCACCCAGCCCTCGCCGCGCTGCTTGGGCCGCTCCTGTACCGGCGAGCGCACCACGCGCCAGCGCTGCGCGCCCAGGCTGAACTCCAGCGTCACCTCGGTGCGCAGCGCGGGCGCGGCGTTGGCGCTGCGCATGGCCTGCGCACTGCGCTCGCCGCCGGAGGTATCGCCGTACAGCGCAAAGCAGATCGCGTCGAGCAGCGTGGTCTTGCCCGCGCCGGTGGGGCCATGGATCAGTACGAAGGCCTGCTCGCCCAGCCGCGTGAAATCGACCTGCTCGGTCGCGGCAAAGGGACCGAAGGCCTGCAGCGTCAAATGCAGCGGTCTCATGCCGACTCCCTGTCCGCGGCGGCGATCCCGGTCAGCACCTGGTCGAGCACGGCACGCTGGTCCGGTTCCAGCTCGGCATCCGCCACTTCGCGGAAGAAGTTGGCAAAGAGTTCGCCGGTACCCAGTTGCCGCAACTTGCGCCCGGCCTCCGAAGCCGTGCCGGTGCGCGCCAGCACCGTGCGTTCGATCGCGAGCGCATTGGGATAGACCTGCCGCAGCCTGGCCATCGGGTCCAGCAGCGCGCCCGTATCGGTGAGCCGCGCGTGGATGTAGTCATCGCGTTGCGGATCATCGACACCCGCCGCCAGCACCGCGGCCAGTTCGCCTTCGACCACGCGCACATCGCGCAGCGCCTGCAGCGGCACCGGCGTGATGGCGACCGCGCCGTCCGCGCCCAGTTCGATGCGCGACACCGACTTGTCGTGCGCGCACTCTGACAGCGAATACTTCAGCAGCGAGCCCGCATAGTGAACGCGCCCGCCGCCCAGCGTCTGGGGCCGGTGCAGGTGGCCCAGCGCCACCAGGTCAAAGCCGGCGAACAGGTCCGCGGCCACCGCGCCGCTGCCGCCCACCGACAGCGGCCGTTCCGATTCGCTTGCCGCGCCGCCCACCACGAAGGCATGGCCCACCACCACGGCACGCACGCCCGGCGGATGCACCGCGCGGATGGCATCGAGCTGCGCGCGCAGCGCGGCTTCATGCGATGGCAGGTCGGTGCCCATGGCATCGCGCACCACCGCCGGTTCCGCGTACGGCAGCGCGTAGATGCGCACCTCGCCGTGGGTGTCGTGCAGCGTCACGCAGGCCGCCGCGGCCAGCGTGCGGCCGGCCACGTGCAGGCCCTGCGCCCGCATCAGCCGCGCGCCGAATCCCAGCCGCTGCGCGCTGTCATGGTTGCCGGCGATCATCACCACCGGCACTCCGGTGTCGATGACGATGCGGCCCAGCACGTCGTCGAGCAAGGCCACTGCTTCAGGCGGCGGCACGGCGCGGTCGTAGACGTCGCCGGCGATCAGCACGGCATCGGGGCGTTCGGTGCGGACCAGTTCGACAAACTGGTCGAGGATATGGGCCTGGTCTTCCAGCAGGCTGCGCGCATGGAAGAGCCGGCCGAGATGCCAGTCGGCGGTGTGAAGGAAACGCAATCCGGGATCCGATAGATGCAAAGGCGAAACCCGCATCATAATGCGTTGCGACCTGACTGCCCGTTCAGCAACGGTTCAGGCGGGCGCGCGCATCATGCATGCAGTCGCCCCAAATTTGAAATTTTCGGAGAACGCACATGAAACGCATCCTGACCGCCACTGCCCTGACCCTTGTGCTGGGACTGGCCGCCGCCGGCGCCAGCGCCCAGTACACCGGCCCGTCGGCCGTCCCGGTGATGACCGTTAAGGCGCTGCAGGCAGATGGCAAGGACGACCAGCAGGCCGTGCTGCGCGGCAAGATCATCAGCAGCGTCGGCGACGAGCGCTACCTGTTCTCGGACGGCACCGGCCAGATGAAGGTGAAGATCAAGGCCAAGCTCTGGCCGGCACAGAAGCCGGTGGATGCGCAGACCACGGTGGAACTGGTCGGCGAATACGACAAGGAGCTGATCGGCGAATCGCACTTCGACGTGAAGGAGATCCGCCTGCCCTGAGGCGTGTCCTGATGCGCGTGTTCTGAGCCGTGCAGTCAGACCGGCTCGGCCTCGCTGTCGGCGATCTGGTACTTGCGCATCTTTTCCCACAGCACCTTGCGGCTGATGCCCAGGCTTGCCGCCGTGTCCTGCCGCCGCCAGCCATTGGCATCGAGCGCGGCCAGGATGCGGCGGCGCTCTTCCGTATCGGCACGCAGGTCGTTGCGCTCGCCGCCATCGAACGCACCCGGATGCAGCGAGCGGAACAGCGGCCGGATGCGCTCTTCGTCCCAGTGCCCGGTCTGCTGCACTGTGATGCCCACACGCTCGGCCAGGTTGCGCAGCTCGCGCACATTGCCGGTGAAATAGGCGGTGCCAACCGCGCCCTTGAGCCAGTCAGGCATCGGCGGCAGCGCGTCGAAGCCGGATTCCCCCAGCATATGGCGCAGGAAGGACTGCAGCAGTGCCACCTTGTCGGCCTGGCCACGCTCTTCCAGGCTGGGGATGCGCATCTCGATCACCGCCAGGCGGAAGAACAGGTCGGCGCGGAAACGCCCCTGTCGCACCGCGTCGCGCAGGTCCTTGTTGGTCGCCGCCACCAGCCGGAAATCCAGCTTGACCGCCAGGGTCGATCCCAGCCGGGTGATCACGTTCTCTTCCAGCACGCGCAGCAGCTTGACCTGCTGGAACAGCGGCAGGTCGCCGATTTCATCGAGAAACAGCGTGCCGCCGTTGGCCTGCTCGAAATAGCCACGGTGCGCGAACGAGGCGCCGGTGAACGCGCCCTTGGCATGGCCGAAGAACTGCGACTCGAACAAGCCGTCAGGGATCGCACCGCAGTTGACCGCGACGAACGGCCCCTTTCCGTAGGTGCCATTGCGCTCATGGAACAGGCGCGCGATGCGTTCCTTGCCCGCGCCGGTTTCGCCATACAGCATCACGTTGCTGCCGAAGTCGGCGAAGGTTTCCACATGCTGCAGCAACTGGCGCATCGCCGGCGAGCCGGCCACCAGATCGGCCTCGCGCTCGCCGGGCGCGTCCGTGGCCAGCAGTTGCGGCAGCAGCTTGCCGATCTGGCTGCGCAGGTCGGCGCCGGTGAAGTCATCGGCAAGAATATGCGCGTACTCCGGCGGAAAGCGCCCGGGATCGGCCTCGCGGCCGGGGCCTGCCACCCAGATCACCGGCATGCCGTGCGCGGCCTCCCAGTCCAGCGAAAAGCGCGCCGCGCCGATCACCGACACGCTGATCACCGCGATGCAGGGCTTCAGGCGCGGCTCGGCAGGCAAGGCTTCGAGTGCGCCGGCGCGGATAACGTCCACGCCCAGCGGCGCCAGGAAACGCGTGACGCGGTCGGCGATCTCGTACTTGCCTTCCCACACGTAGACTTCAAGGTTTTCGTAGGCCCAGCGGTCTGTCTTCATTCGATTTCTGCCATCAGGCGGTTTGGCGCAATCATGGCTCAGTACACCAGTTCGGCATTGTTGCAGTCGATGCTGTGGACCCAGAGGTCGGCGGTGCCTAGCTGGATGCCGAGGCTGGCGAGCAGCGGCGGGATCAATGCGTCGAGCGCTGCCCCGACCGGCGCGAGTAGCGGGCCGAGATCAATGGGCACACTAAGGATGCCCAGCAGCCTAGTCCGCACCTTCAGGGCCAGCACTTGCGAGAACAACCCGCCAAACGGATCGGCGGTACCAACTTGCGCATGCCCGCCCGGTGCCAGCGTGACCTCCTGGCCAGCCGTGCTGCCATAGCGTGGGACGTCCGTGGCAATCACGTCCGCAATGTCGAACAGCCCCAGCTTAGCCTGGCCGAGCACCACATCGCTACCCGTGCAGCCATCGGTGAGGCACGCCGTGACGAGACCACTTCTGACGTGCATCGTGGCACGGCGGTCCCCAGGATTTGCCGCGCATTGCAGCTTGGTCAGGTCGGCGGTGGCGTTGGCCACATCGAGATAGAGCGGCACGTTCAAGTTGGCGTCCAGTACCGGTTTCAGGATATTTGAGGTGATCTGGAGCATCAGGGTCAGTTTTACCTGGGATGAGCTTGCGGTCGTTTGCCAGGCGTCCGGGTTGCTGGAGAGCTGTCGCGCCGGACCTGCCGCCGTCACCGGCGGCTCGATCACGCGCAGGTTGGCGCTGATGCCCCCCAGGCCAAGCGGGAGATTGGGTATGTTCAGTGGCAGGGCAACTGCCGTATCCCCTCGCGCCACCTGCGCGGAGGCGAGCAGCAACTGCGCCACGTTCAGGCCCACCTCCACCGCCGACGATGCCGCAGGCGCCATCAAACCAAGATCAAGCAGCCTGGCCAGTGACACCGTAGCCGCTGCCCCGCTGGCCCCGAGCGCGGTTGGCGGGCTGCCCAGCATCGTCGTCAGCAGCGCGTCGCGGCCAGCGGCGCCAAGCACCAGCGCATAGAAATCACGCAGATTCAATGAAGTGTTCAACAGCTGGTCCACCGTGCCGACACCCGCTTTGAGCCGCAACTGGTCCAGCGTCACGGTGGTATTGACCAGTCCCTGCCAGTCCACCAACGACAAGCTCACCGTATTGCCCAGCAACACACTCAGCATGCTGTTGGCGGTGGAGACGTCCAGCAACCCAGTACCCAGCGAAAACGCCGCCACCGGCGGACTGCCGCTGGCAATCGCTTCAGCAAACAGCTGCCGGCCGCTGCCGCCGTCGATCACGAACAGGATTGGCACGGTCTGCGTTGCCTGCACGCGCACGGCATTGGGCGAGACCTTGGTTGCTTCATACGTAGCGCTGAAATGCTTCGGCCCGCCGCTCGCCGGATCCCACACGCCAAGACAGGCAGTCATGGCATCCGCGCCGCCACCGGTGGCATCGCCGCAACCCATTGCAATGCCCGACGGATACCCGTTCTTCGCACCGATATTCCTGACCGTACCCAGCACAGCGGCGTTCAGATTCGCCGCGCTATCAGCTCGCTTGAGTTGCTGTGCCGCCGACATCGCGGCCAGGTCCACCACGTTCTGCAACTGCCGCTGGCGCATGAACACATGCCCCACGTCGATCGACACCAGCGCGGCGATCGCCACGGTGGCGATCAGCAGCGCCGCCATCACACTGATGGCGCCGCGTGCGGATCGAGGTGCCCGGCGCGGCCGCGGCTGGCGCAAGCTCATTTGCCGCCCAGCATCTGGCCGGCGGAGCCGGCGCGCGCGGTGCTGGCGTTGGCCTGCCCCGTGTAGAACTCCGGCAGCGCGAAGCGGAAGCTGTTCAGGTAGCGCTCATAGCCCAGCGCGGCCTGCTCGCCGTGCATCGGCAGCATGGGGCCAGCCTGCGTGCCTTCGCGCTGGATGGCAAGGATGGCGCGCGTGTCGGCACCGATCTCGCGTTGCGCCGGGCTGCCTGCCGGCATGCCGGTGGCAGCGGCCTCGGTCGTGGCACGGTCGGTCTGCGCCTGCGCGGCGGGCGCCAGCATCAGCAGGCAGAGCGCGGGGATGGCAATGCGGAACATGGCGGTCATGGGGTAGCCCCTGCGGTTGCGGCCACGGCCGCCACCGAGGTGGCCGGTGCGGTGGTGGCGGGTTTCGATGGCGCCCGCGCTGCCGGCGCAGGACGGGCCGCTGCGCGGTCGCGCGCCGCGGTGGCGCGGGCGATGCGGTCGGCTTCCTTGCGGATGGCGCTGCGCGTGGCTTCGGGCAGCGCGGCCTTTTGCATCATGGCGTTGGCCTGCGCGCGCTTGCCGTCGGCGATCAGCCACACCACGGCGTTGCTGATCACACGCGGATTGCGCGCGTCCAGTTCCAGCGCCTGCATCACCGGCACGCGCGCGTCCTGCAGCGCGCCGGCGCGCATCAGCGCGTAGCCCAGGTCGCCGGAGATGCGCGGATTGACGGGGTCGAGCGCGGCGGCCTGGCGCAGCTCTGTAACGGCGCGCGCAAAGTCATCCTGGCGCCCCGCCAGCAGGCCGAGCCCGTGGTGCGCATGCGCGGCCTGCTCGCCTTGCGACGTCGCTGCAAGTTGCTGGTAAGCATCGGTGGCGGCCTTGTCCTGCCCGGTCTCGCGCAGCGCATCGGCGCGCATCGCCTGGATCTCCGGGCCGGAGCCGAAGCGCTTCACGTAGACCTCGATATGAGCCAGCGAGGCGAAGTAAAGCCCGTCCTGCTGCATCTTGCGGATCAGGCCCAGGTAGACCGCCTGCTCGCTGTATTCGGCGCGCGCGGTCTTGTCGCGCAGCTTGGCCAGTTCCACCTGCGCCTCGGCCTGGTCATGCATGGCCGCGGCCCCGTTCTGATTGGCGGCGCAGCCAGACAGCGCCGCGAGCAGCAGGCACGCCGCCGTTTTCGAGATCCGGCCCAGCGCCGGACCGACTGAGCGCGTCATCGCGTCCCTCCCATATGTGCCAGCATGCGGATCACCCCGAGGAAGCCGGGGCCCGCGGTCAGGATCAGCAGCACCGGCAGCAGGCTCACCACCATCACCGCGGTCATCTTGACCGTGAGCCGGCCGATCTCATCCTTCAAGCGCGATTTGCGCGCCTCCTGCATGCGCAGGCCGAACTGGCGCAGCGGCTCCTGCACCGCGCCGCCGTGCTTGTCCACCTGCGTCAGCAGCGTGATCAGGCTCTTCAGGTCTTCACTGTCGAACAGCCGGCCGATGCGCAAGAGCGTCTGTTCGCGCGAGCGTCCCGAGGCAAACTGCTGGTTGGCGCGTGCCAGCTCCGGCCCCAGCACGCGCAGCATGCTGCCGAACTCGGCCACGATCACCTGCAGGCTCTGGTCGATCGACAGGCCCACGCCCTGCAGCAGGCGCAGCATGTCGATCAGCACCGGCAGCTCGTCATCGACCATGCGCAGGCGCGCCGCGGCACGGCGGCGCAGGTGCCACTTGGGGGCCAGGTAGGCCAGCGCAAACGTGCCGAAGCCCCACGCGACGATGGCAAAGGCGCCCGCGCCCACGTGCCAGAGCATGGCGGCGAGCGCCAGGGCCGACGGCAACCCCAGCCGCAGCACGCCAAACAGCATGCGCGACTGCGGCCCGTACCATCCACATTGCTCCAGCAACTGCTGGTCTTCCGGCGTCACCACCGCGCGCCCGAGGCGCGAATCCAGCCAGTGGGCATTGATGCGCTCGCCCACGCGCGCGCCCAGTTGTGCCCCGATTGCGGTAGCCGCCCCGCCCCTGCCCTGCGGCGCGGCGGCACCGGCCTTTGCCGCAGCCTGGGTGCCCGACGCGGCGGGGACTGCGGCGTGGGCGGCCTGGGCGGCTTCTGCCGCGCGCTGCCGCGCCAGCGCGCCGTCGATGGTGCGCGCCGACAGCCGGCGCTGGCGCCAGTCGCGCAACAGCGGCAGCGTCAGTACGCCCACGCCGCAGGCGGCGGCTAGCAGGCTGAGCGAAATCAGTGTCAGGCGGTCCATGTTGGCTCTTGTCTGCGTGCTGGCATGCCGCTCAGATCGACTTGGCCAGCCGGTACAGCATGAAGGCCCCGGCAATTTCCAGCGCCAGGGCCGACAGCAGCATCGTCTTGCCGGTGGGATCCTTCCACATCATCAAGATGTAGCCCGCGTTCAGCATGAACAGGCCGCCGGCCACCACCAGCGGCAGCAGCCCCAGGATCCACGCCGACAGCCGGGTCTCGGCCGACAGCGCCATCAGCTCGCGCTGGGCCTGTTCGCGGTCGCGCATAAAGGCGGCGGTGCGCTCCATCACCACATCGGCGCGGCCGCCGTAGCGCACCGACAGGCGCAGCACGGAAGCCACCAGCACCAGTTCCTCGACCTTGTACACGCGCCCGACCTGCAGCACCGCCTGGTCCAGCTCCTTGCCGGCGCGCTGCAGGTGCACGGCCTGCACCAGGCATTGGCGCAGCGGCGCCTCGGTATTGGCGATCGAATTCTGGAACGCCGCCGGCACGCTGCTGCCGATCGTCATCAGCCGCACCACGCCGTCCAGGAACCCGGGCAGTTGCGACAACAGCTTCTTGTGCAGGCGGCGCACGCGGTTCCAGGCCGCGAACGCCGCCACGGCCAGCGCCACGATCAGGGCCGACACCGCGCCCAGCCATTGCCCCGCCACCGCGCCGGCCAGCGTGCACAGCACCACCGGCGTGATCCAGACGATGGCGGTACGGCGCGTCGGCGCCAGGTCGGCACGCCGCAGGAAGTCGTCCCAGCGGCGGCGCAGGTCGCGTGCGGGCAGTTGCAGCGCCGGATCCGGCGCCTGCGCATAGCGCAGGCGCACCTGCTCGGTCTGCGCCTGCAGGAAGGCCTGCTGCTGCTCGCGGCGCGCACGCGCCTGCGCGCTGGCCAGCAGCAGCAGGCCCAGGCCGGTGATGACCAGGGCCGTGGCGGCGAGCAGCAGCGTGGCGCTAGACATCGAAGCGGTCGTCCAGCATGAAGCCCGGTCCGCGCATGCGTGCCAGCTTGGGCGAGTGCGGCAGCAGGCCGAGCGAGAGCCAGCGGTCGGTCTCGGTACCGTCCGGGTTCACGTAGGGCTCGTGACGGTACAGCTCCTGGGTGGAAATGATGTTGTCGCCCAGCCCGGTGATCTCGGTGATCGAGACGATGCGGCGCTTGCCGTTGGAAAGCCGCGCGATCTGCACGATAAAGTCGATGGCGTTGGCGATCTGCCGGCGCAGGCTCGCCTCGCTGCCCTGGAAGCCGGCAAAGCCGGCCAGCATCTCCAGCCGGTACAGGCATTCGCGCGGGCTGCTGGCGTGGATGGTGCCCATCGAACCATCGTGGCCGGTGCTCATCGCCTGGAGCATCTCCAGCACCTCGCCGCCGCGCACTTCACCCACGATGATGCGGTCCGGGCGCATGCGCAGGCTGTTGCGCAGCAGGTCGCGGATCGACACCACGCCGGTGCCCTCGAAACCGCCGGGACGGCTTTCCAGCCGCACCACGTGCGGGTGGTTCAGCGCCAGCTCGGCGGTGTCCTCGATGGTGATGACGCGCTCGGTGGTCGGCACGAAGGTGGCCAGCGCATTGAGCAGCGAAGTCTTGCCCGAGCTGGTGCCGCCGCTCACCAGGATATTGCAGCGCGCCTGCACCGCGGCCTGCAGCAGGTCGCAGATCTCGGGGCTCATGGTGCCCAGCCCCTGCAGGTCAGCAGGCGTCATCGGGTCCTTGCGGAACTTGCGGATCGACACCACTGGACCCTCCAGCGCCAGCGGCGGGATCACCACGTTGATGCGGCCGCCGTCGGGCAGGCGCGCATCGACCATCGGGTTGGACTCGTCCAGCCGCCTGCCGATCGGCGCCAGGATGCGGCGCACGATGCGCAGCAGGTGGCCGCTGTCGGTAAAGCGCACCGGGATGCGCTCCAGCACGCCGTGGCGCGACACGTAGACGTCAAGGTGGCCGTTGACCAGGATGTCTTCCACCGCGGGGTCGTTGAGCAGGTCTTCGATCGGGCCGAAGCCGGCCAGCTCCTTGGTCAGCGCCTCGGCAATCTGGCGCAGCTCGGCCTCGTTGATGGGGATGCGGCGCAACCGGGTAAAGCTCTCCAGTTCCAGGTCGACAAAGCGCTGGATCGCGGTACGCGACCAGCGGCCGAACTCTGCGCCGAGCTCTTCGATGCGGGTCAGCAGGTGCTCGTGCGCCGCTTCCTTGATGTTCTGGAATTCCTGCGAGACCGGAAACGGTGCGGGGGCGTTGTCGGAGAATTCAATCGCTTGCGTCATGTCAGGTTCCAGTGCGTGCCACGCGCACCGCGCGCAGCGCCTCAGGCAGTTTGTCCTTCATCCGCGCCAGCAGGCTGGTTTCCCTGGCCTGCGCCGCGCGGTAGCCCAGTCGTGCCAGCAGGTCGGCCAGGGCGCGCACATAGGGGTCGTGCGGATCGTCGTCGGCCAGCACCGCGCCGCGGTTCATGGCCAGCACCAGCGGTGCGCGGCTGTCGGGCAGCGTGCCCACCGACTGCACACCCACGCGGTGCGCGATCTGCGCGGCATCCACGCCCAGGCGCGCATCGAAGCGCGACACCAGCAGGTGCAGGTCGTCGCGCTCCACCTCGCGCGCGCGCAGCTCATGCACCAGCTCCGCGGCCGAAACGATCGCGCCCACGCTCTGGTCGGCCACCAGCACCACGCTGTCGGCGGCCTTGACGATCTGCGCGGTGAACTCGGCATTGCCGAAGCCGCCCAGGTCGATGATCTGCATGTCGAAGAACGCGCGCAGCCGCTCCAGCAGGCTGATGGCTTCGGAGTAAGAGATGTCGCGCAGCTCGCCCAGCGCCGCGGGCAGCGGCAGCACGCATACGCCGTTGCCGTGGCGTGTCAGCGCGGTCTGCACGAAGACCTGGTCGAAGCGGCGCAGGTTGCGCACCGCCTCGACAAAGTGGAAGCCCGGACTCAGGTTCAGGTACAGCGCGCCGTCGCGCGCCGGCAGGCCCAGGTCCAGCAGCAGCACTTCGGCGCGCGCGTCAGTCTTTTCATTCAGTGGCAGGTGGCGGCGTGCCGCCGCGGCCAGGTT
The DNA here is from genome assembly GCF_016127575.1 of Cupriavidus necator. NCBI lineage: Bacteria > Pseudomonadati > Pseudomonadota > Betaproteobacteria > Burkholderiales > Burkholderiaceae > Cupriavidus > Cupriavidus necator. Next base: position 135,969 of record NZ_CP066019.1, on the reverse strand, counting down.
CACGGCCAGGCTGGTCACGCCCACGCCGGGGCGCGCGCCCAGCAGCGCCACGATCTTGCCCTGGCGCGCCGACTCGGCCTGGCGCACCTGCTCGCCCGGCACGGCCAGGCGCTTGACCACGGCCTCGGCATCGGCCGGCGCGTCGCGCAGGTCGATAAAGTCCTTCACGCCCACGCGCAGCGCCGCCAGCATGATGCCGGGCTCGTCGGCATGGCCCACCGCGACCAGCGGCAGGCCCGGGAAGAGCCGCAGCAGCTGCTCGCCCAGCCGCGCCGACGCGCCGGCCAGTTCCGTCGAGAAGTGCAGGAACACCAGCCCCGGGCGCAGCTGGGCCACGCGCTCGAGAAAGGCTTCCTGCGCGCCGCCTTCGGCCACCAGCGTGCCCAGCCCGCCCAGGACCTTGCCCAGCCAGTCCTTCACTTCGTCCTGCGTTGCGTGCAACAGAAAATAATCCATCTCTCCGCCTCAAGCTGTTGGCCATGCCTGCCGGCACGGCCGGCGGCTATTTTGAGAAACCCGGCAAAGTCGGGTCCGCGTATTCGCCCAGCACATACCAGCCCCATACATTGGGGTTGCCGTTGGTGCGGCCATCGGCACCAACGGCTTGCGCCGCCGGCGCGCCCTTGGCCAGCGGCTTCACCAGGCGCGGCGTGACCACGATCATCAGCTCACGGTCTTCCTGGTGGAAATTCAGGTTCTTGAAGAAGGCACCGATCACCGGCAGGTCGCCCAGCACCGGGACCTTGTTGACGTTGCTGACGGTGTTGCGGCTGACCAGCCCGCCGATCACGAAGCTCTCGCCGTCACCCAGTTCCACCGTGGTGTCGGCGCGCCGCGTGACGATGGCGGGCACCACCGCGCCATTGATCGAGATGCCGCGCGAGGGGTCGAGGTCGCTCGCCTCCGGCGCCACCTTCAGCGCGATGCGGTCGGCCGACAGCACCGTGGGCGACACCGTCAGCCCGATGCCGAATGGCTTGAACTGGATCGTGGTCGTGCCCAGCGCCTGCGGCACCGGGATCGGGATCTCGCCGCCGGCCAGGAAGCTGGCACTCTGGCCGGACAGCGCCACCAGGCTGGGCTCGGCCAGCACGCGCGCCAGGCCGTTGGCCTCCAGCAGGCTGATATTGGCGAAGATACCGTGTGTCAGCGACGCGGCCACCAGGTTGAAGGCATTGCTCATCGGCGACGCGATGTCGGCACTGAAACTGCCCGGTGCGCCGCCGCTGCCGGGCGTAAAGGTGAACTTGTTCAGCGTCGATGGCGAGAACGTGCCGAAGGCAAAGCCGGAGTTGTTGCGGAAGAAGTTGATACCGACTTCCTTGAGCACGGTCTTGCTGATCTCCACCACCTTGACGTCGACCTGCACGGTACCGGAGAGCGGCACGGTAGAGCGATCCACCACCAGGCCGGGCTTGCCATCGGTCTTGCCGGTGGTGGCCGCGCGCGCCGCTGCCTGCGCGCGCGCCGCGGCATAGGCATCGGGCGACTGCCCGGTGATGGTGGCACCGGCGGCGGAATAGCCAAGCTTGGCGCCATCGGCATCGGGCGCGATGGCATCGACCTGCACGTTGTAGGTCAGCGGCTCGGCGCCGCCGCGCGTCCACACCATCACGTCGGTCACGCCAGGTTGCTTGGCCACCAGCAGCACGCTGGGGGCACCGCGCGTGCGCAGCACCAGCGCGTCGGCCACCGCCGGGTTGCCCACCGCGACGCGTTCCACCGGTTGCGCGCTGCGGATCTCTTTCTGCGCGCCGGCCAGCAGGCGCAACTGGCGCGCGTTCACGGCTTCCTGCGCCTGTGCGCGCGGCGCCAGTGCGCACCACGCGGTAGTGGCCAGCATCGCGGCCAGCGCGAGTTGCATCAGCCTGCGGCGCAGGGCCGTCGAATGGGCTGGTTTCTTCTGGATATGCATAAAGTCGGCGCCCACGTTCTTATTCGATCTCGCGCTTGCCCGCGCGAATGACTTCCACGCCTGCGCTTTGTCTCGCCTGGGCTGGCGCGGGCGGCGCGGCAACCTGCAGCGGCCGCGGCGCCGGCGCTGCCACCGGCGCGCGCGGGGCAGAGGCGCCGGCGGGGGCGGCCAGGCCGGACAGCATCACGCCGGCCATGGCCTTGTCGGGGGCCGCGCGCGGCGCTTCGGCGGGAACGCCGGCGCGCGCGGCCAGCGCGGGCGGGGGTTCGGCAAACATGCCGTCGCTGGGCATGGCTTCGTCCTGCGGATTGCGCAGCGCCAGCAGCAGGCGCCCGGACTGCTGCGCCATCGCCAGCCGGCTGACCTGCTCCAGCGGCACCGACAGCACCGCGGTCTTGGCGCCCTCCTGTCGCGCCATCATCTGTTCCGGCTTGGCGTTCTGCGGCCGGTTGACCGAGGCGACGCCGTAGGCCAGCACGCGCAGGCGCGACAGCAGCATGCGCGCCTGGCTTTCCGGGATCTCCTGCTGGTCGCGGCGCAGCACCAGGAAGACATCGACATAGTCGCCCGGCTGCACCTGGTTGCCGACGCCGATGACTTCATCGACTGACACGGCCACCGCGCGTTCGCCCTCCCGCACCTGCGTGGCCAGGCCAGCCAGCAACTGGCTTTCGAGCACCGGCACGTTGGCGCCAAGCGCCACCAGCGGCACCTGCCCGGTCACGCGTGCCACCTCGCTGTAGGCGCCGGTGGGATCGATCGGGAGCATCTCGACCTTGAGCGCCTCGGCGGCAAGCGGCTTGCCCGCCTCCACCGCTTGCGTGGTCACCACCACTGCGTGCAGCGGTTTGGCGGATGTCGATGCCGCGGGCGCCTGTGCCGGCTGGCGGCCCACTTGCCACGCCAGCAGCGCAAGCAGCAGCGCCAGGCCAAGCAGCACCACCGCCAGAAGTCGGATCTGCTTGCTGGTCATGCGGGATTCCTTTGGATGGGCATGGCGTGGGGGCGTTGGGGCATGGCGGCTCAGATATCAGGAGAAAGCTGGACCATTGCCGAGCCTGACAGCGTTGCAGGGACCGGGACCATCGGCACGGCGGGGAGGATGTTGGTGGTGGGAAGGTTCAGCGTAACCTGCACGCAGACATCGGTGGAGCCGGATGCACAGGGCACTGCCTGCGCAACGTTGCCGGTGGACAGCAAATTCCTGATGGATGTGGGAAGCGTGCCGCGCGCCATCGCAGCCGCTGCATCGACGCGCGCGCCTTGCGTGGCCGCGAGGCCTGAGCCGGAAACGCCCGCTGGATAGCGCAGCGCAGCGCGCGCGCCTTCTTCGGCGGCCAGCGTCAGCACCTGTTGCAGCGCCAGCATCACACCGTAGTAGACGATGCCGATCACGATGGCGAGCAGCACCGGCGCCACGATCGCAAACTCGATCGCAGCGCTGCCGGCGCCGTGGCGGCGCCGGTTTATCCCCCTGTTGACCCTTGCGTGCAACAACATCTGAAACCCCGGTCCCTTGGTGTTCTTTCGCGCCGACCGGCGGCGCAGCCTGCTTGCCACTAGCCTGTCCGGCTAATGGCCCGCAGCCATCCAGGCCAGCACGCCCACGGCCAGGTACGCGGCATATGGAATGCCGCGCGCCCGCGAAAACTGCGCCGTAGGAATAGGTCCGCTGTCCTGGTGATCGATGGCTTGACTTGTAGCCGGCGCGCGACCGCCCAGTGCAAGCGCCAGCAGCGCGTGCACCAGCCCGAGCAGGTTGCCGACGACCCATGCCAGTACCAGTCCTTGCGGCCCGGTGAACAACCCCGCCACGACCAGGAACTTGACGTCACCCGCCGCCATCTGCCCGAGGGCATATACCGGCAGTGTGACCGCAAGGCCCAGCCCGGCGCCGATCAGGCGCGTGGTTAGCGGCAGTTCCATGCCCTGTCCGGCGAGCAGTGACAGCCCGAGGGCCAGCACGGCAGCCGCCAGCAAGGCGTTGGGAACGCGCCGGTGGAGGAAGTCTGTGTAGAGGGTCGCCGCGCAGAGGAGCGCGGCAATCACGCCGGTCTTATGGTTTCGGCTTTACTTGAACCATCCCGAAACCGTGACCGAAAGCCGATCGAAGCTGGCGTTAAGCTCGGTGCCGAGTTTGCCAGCGCCGACGGCAATCGCCAGAGCAACAAGCCCGACGATCAGGCCATATTCGATAGCCGTCGCTCCGCGCTCATCCTTAATAAAGCGTGCAATGAGTCGTTTCATGATTTCCACTCCCGAAGTGATCTGTTGCCGCGATCACGCTTCCCCCGTTCGATTATCACGGTGCTCTGTGGCCCGCTATTTTATCGACTTTTCACGCTTGCTGCGCTTTCTTTTTAAGACATGGAATGTCTCAACCATACCCCTCCTACGGGTGATAGCAATGACCCAAAGGGGTTAAGACGCGCGTTTGAAACGACCCGGCACGCCCGGGTCCACAGGTTGTCAAAGAGCAGGCAGACCGGCCGGGAACCGGCCTGCAACCTGGCATTGCGGTCATACGGCCGCAATGCCAGCCAAAATAAAAAGATGCGCTGCGACGGGGTGATGAGCGACAGCGCACCGTGAAAACACCTAGCCGGGATGAGACATTTCAGCGCAGCAGGCCACCCACCAGCGGCAGCTGCAACGCCTTGTGGTCACCGCTGCCACCCTGGCTGTCGTGTGCGCCTTGCTTCAGCCCGCCGACCAGTCCGGTCACCGGCGCCAGCAGCGCGGTCACGGGACCGAGCGCGCCGCCCGCGGAACCGCCCTCACCGTTGCTACCAGCCTTGGCCAGCGGCAGGTTGCCCAGCAGGCCACCAAGCGGGTTGCCGCCACCCTGACCATTGCCGTTGAGGAGCGCGCCAGCGGCCGCGACCGTCTTGCCGGCCTCAGTCACCACGCCGCCCAGCGGCGAGACCACCGGTGCGTGGGTGTTGCTGATCATGCTGCCGCCTGCAGCCACCGTATTGCCGACCTTGTAGAGCAGGCCGTTGGCCGGCTCGCCCAGGTGCGTGGCCGCTCCCAGTGTCTGCGTGCCGTCGGTGCCCTTGCTGGTCAGCGGCACGATGACTTTGCTGACCGAATTCGTGACCTGCGCGACCGGGCCTTCGGACAGCACGCTTTTCAGCTTGTAGCTGCCATCGTGCACCGCGATGCCCACGTGCCTGACCAGGCCACCCACCGGGGTGGTCACCGGTGCCAGCGGTGCCAGCTTCTCGGTGCCCAGGCCAGACACCAGGTCGCCGCCGCTGATCAACGCCTCGCCCACGTCGTGGACCACGTTGCCGGTGCTGGCCACCGTCACGCCAACCGGGTTGTCGACCGAGCCCATCTGCCCCAGCCCATCGCGCACGCCGGCACCGAGCGAGCCAACCGCCTTGCCGGCCTTGATCACCACGTCGCCGGCGCTTTCGCGCGCCGTGGTGGGCAGCAACGGCAGCGGCGCCTCCTGGATAGTCTTGCCGATGTCACTGATGGCATTGCCAGTGGCCACCACGGTATTGCCCGCGCCTTCGGTCACCTTGGCCGTGGGCGTGGTCTCGCTCGATGCGGACGGTGCCGGGTTGACCGGCGTGTCGGTGTTGCCGCTGTTCGGCCGCGGATTGGCGCCGCTGCCGCCACCGCTGGACGAACAGCCTGCCATCAGCAACGCAAGGGCGGCCACGCCGGCCGCGGCCAGTGAGGTCATGCCATGCTGCGACGGATGCTTGATTTTCATTGCCCTTCTCCTGTCTTGTTGGCCACGGTGCTGCCGGCCGTCTTGTCTTATGTGCGCCGCATGGGATTGCCGACGAGCCTCCCCGGTGTCCCGCTTTGTTCCTCTGGCGGACCGCTCCGAAGCGGAACGGCAAGACCGTGGAACGCGAGATCGTCGGCGCGTCTGGACAACCAATGGCAAGGCGCGTGCCAGCGGCGCCAGCGGTGCCGGCACGGAACCGGCCGCGGCGCTGCAAGCCTTGCCTGGCGCGGATTGCCGGGTGATGCGGGGTAGCTGCGGGCCGGACACAAATGCCGTTGCGGCGCGGACCTGAGGTGTTACGTGCTACGTAACGTGTTCCGGGAACATGGGAACACGGAGGCGCGGATGACCGTGGCGGGAGGCCGTGGCAGTGCGCGGCACGGCGCGCTTGCCTGGCTGGATCGCCATCGTCGCAAGCCCGCCGTTCCGGCTGTCTTGTTCCCTGCAGACGACACACGTTACGTAACGCGTAACGCGCAGCCGCCCTGACACCCCATCCCCGGCAGCGCCGCGAGCAGGTCCCACCGCTTCCCTGGAATCCGCGCCCGGCAAGGCTTTGCGGGCACCACCCCCGACTTCCGCAGGGTCCGCTCCAGGACGCGTCGCAGCGCTGGCATACCGATTGCGCCATATCCGTCACCGCCGCACGCAGAAAACGAACGCGATGCGCGGCCGAGCGATTTAAACGACGGGAATGAGGGAACAGAACATGCGCAAACAACAACTCGCCGTAACGGCACTCCTCGCAACCTTGCTGGCCCTGGGTGGCTGCGCCAGCGGCAGCGGATCGACCTCCATGGGCACCAGCGACACGGCGGGCACCAATGGCGGCACCAAGACCACGGGTACCGATGGCACCGGCGGCATGGGTGGCTCCGGCGGCAGCACCGACGTGGCCGGCGGCGGTACCGGTGGCACGGGCGGCGGCACGGGTGGCACTGGCGATAACAATGGCGGCAATACCGGCGGCGGCGAAACGCCCACCGCACGGACCCCGACCGCCGAGGTCATCAACAATACTGGCAAGGTGCTCGACAGTACCGGCAAGACGGTCAGCGATCTTGGCGACAAGCTCGGCAGCAGCAACCTGCCGCTGGTGCCGACCCAGACACAAACCGGCCTGGGCGACGCCGTAGCCTCCGCCGGCGATGCCATCGGGGCACTGGCCACGGGCCTGCAATCGGGCCTGGGCAGCATGCCGAACTCGGATAATCCGGTAGGCACCACGGTAGCCAGCACCGGCAACGTGGTCACCGAACTTGGCAAGACCTTATCCAGCACCGGTACCGCCGTCAGTGGCCTTGGCACCGGCCAGCTCGCGCCACTGGCGCCGCTGACCTCGCCGCTGGGCACGGTGGTGAACGAGTTGGGCAAAACGGTGAGCGGCACTGGCGAAACGCTGACCACGGTGCTGTCGACCGGCGCGGTCGAGCAGGTGACCACCACCACCAGCAAGCTGATCGTGCCGATCACCTCGCAGCTGACCGGCGCCGCACAGACGCTCGGCGCGGCCACGGGCCTGGGCGCACCGACCACCAGCCTGCTGGCGGCCGTGGGCGGTGCGCTCGCGACGGCCGGCACCACGCTGCAACAGACCAACACGCCGGTAGTCTCGGGCGTCGGCGGCGTGGTGAACGCCACCGGCACGACCGTGGCTTCGCTGGGCGGCGCAGTGAACGGGCCCGCCAGCGGCGGCGGCCTGGGCGCGCTGAGCCCGGTACTGGCACCCGTGACTGCGCTGGCCGGGGGGCTGACTGGCGGTGCAGGCGCTGGCGGTACGGGTTCGCCGCTGGCGCCTGTCACCAGCCTGGTCAGCAGCATCACCGGCGGCCTTGGCAGTGCCACCGGCGGCAGCACCGGTTCGCCGCTGGCGCCGGTCACCACCGCGGTCAGCGGCGTGGTGAATGGCGTGGTCGGCGGCGTCACCGGCGCCGCGGCGGGCACTGGCACCACCAGCCCGCTGGCCCCCGTCACCAATGTTGTCGCCGCCGTGACCGGCGGCGCCACCTCCACCGCGGGCAGCACCACCAGCAAGACTTCGACCACCAGCGCCACCGGCCCCATCGGCGGCCTGGTTGGCGGCCTGCTGGGCGGCCTGACCGGCGCGCTCGGCCAGAAGTAATCCAGCCTCAGCCGCTGCCCTGGCGATCGCCTGATCGCGGGCAGCGGAGCACACCAGATTCAACGTAGCGGCCAAGCGCTGAACCGGCAGCATCGGACGGCAGGCGCACGGGGGTAGCGGCAATTCCCGCGCCAGTGGCACGCGACGTCAATAGCCGCAGTATTTCCTTACAGGGGTTTTGCCATGCGTGCACGTCATCGCGTTGCCGCGCTGCTGGTCAGCGTCGGCGCGTTCCATCACGGCCTGGTCCAGGCCGATCCGCGCAGCCCGGTCCAGGGCGACCCAACCCAGACGCTCCCGAAGATTGCTCCGGCCCGGCCCGACAGCAGCGTGACCGTGCAGGTCGAACGGCCGCAGGCGGCCATGCAGGACCTGCTCAATACACGCCTGACACCGCGCCGCTTTCGCATCGAAGGCGCGAAGACGCTGCCGTTCGAGGAGGTAGCCGCGCAGTTCAAGCCGCTGGCCAATCGCGAGATCACGGTGGCGCAGCTGCTGGAAGCGGCCAACACGGTGACGCAGATGTACAAGGACCGCGGCTATCCGCTCTCGTTTGCCTTCGTGCCGGCGCAGGACTTTGCCAACGGCGATGTGCTGATCACCGTGGTCGAAGGCTATGTGGCCAAGGTGACGGTCACAGGCAAGGCGGGCCCGGCAGAGGGCCGGCTGCGCGCCATTGCCGAGAAGCTGCAGCAGGACCGCCCGCTGCGCCAGGACCGCTTCGAACACTACGTCAATGCACTGGCCCTGCAGCCCGGGCTGCAGGTGGCGGCCACGGTGCAGCCGCCGACCACCACCGACGGCGCCTGCGAGATGGTGCTCGACGTCAAGCGCAAGCCGTTCACCTTCGGCACCGGCATTGAATACATGTCGCCAGGCCTGCGCGCCATTGCCACCGCGACCACCAACAGTCTGACGCCGCTGGGCGAGCAGATCTCGGTCTCGGCACTGTTCCCCAAGGGCCGCGACAACGAGGAGTACTACGCCGCCAGCTACGCGCAGCCGCTCGGCACCGAGGGCATGATCGCGCGGCTCAATGCCTCGCACTACCGAGGCGTGCCGCAGAACGCCACGCTGGAGGCGATCGGGTTCAACCCGCGCTACGTCAACGACACCAAGCGCATCGGCGGCTCGCTCAGCTATCCGCTGCTGCTGTCCAACGCGCATACGCTCACGCTGACCGGCGGCTTCTACGGCGCCGACCAGTTCGAGCGGTACACCCACACCGCCACCGGCACGCGCGTGACGCTGGGCACCAACGTGCGCGTGGGCACCGCGGAGCTGACCTACGTTCAGCGCGGCGAAGGCGTGAGCCGCAACGCCACGCTCGGCCTGTACAAGGGTTTCGATGCGCTGGGTGCGAGCCGCCAGAACAACACCAACGACCTGAGCTTCTTCCGCACGCGGCTGCTGCTGTCGCAGTCGAAAGACCTGCCGGCGGGCTTCGGCCTCACCGTGGCCGCGGCGGGCCAGTACAGCGGCGACCGCCTGGCCTCGGGCGAGCAGATCAGCTTCGGCGGACGCTTCTTCGGGCTGGGCTATCCCGCCGGCGAAGTGGCGGGCGACAAGGGCTGGGGGGCCTCGGCGGAAATCAGCCGCCTGTTCCTGCCCGACATGACCTACCTGCGCACCATCCAGCCCTATGTGTCGGCCGACGTGGCGCGCGTGTTTTCCAACAGCGTGTCGCTGTCGCACCGCAGCCTGTCATCGGTAGCCATTGGCGCGCGCTTCTCGGACCGGCGCTACTACACGCTGGATCTGTCGGTGGCACAACCGGTAGGTGACAAGCCGACCAATGCAAGCCGTCGGTCGCCGCGGATCAACATGACTTATTCGTACCAGTTCGATTGAGCTGGTCGCGTTTGGGCTGACGACACCAGGTTTCCCTGCACCCGGCCGACGGCAGTCTCGCGTCGGCCGATTTTTTTATCCCGAAGGCTGCATCTGGAGCGAGCACGCGCACCAATCCGCACAGGCAGCGCAGCCCGTGCCGTCGCGCAATTCCGCCGCGCAAGCGCGGCGCCGCACTCAGCTCACGCGGAAACCGATCTTCAGCGTGACCTGGTAGTGCGCGATCTTGCCGTTCGTGATGTGGCCGCGCGTTTCCACCACTTCGAACCAGTCGATGTTCTTGATGGTTTCACCGGCCTTGGCAATGGCGCTCTGGATGGCCTGGTCGCAGCCATCGGGTGAAGATCCGACGATCTCGACCAGCTTGTAGGTATGGTTGCTCATATCCCTCTCCTTGGCGGGCGGACCCGCGGGGGTTCCATCCATCATAGGCGCGGGTGCGGATAGTCCCAAGGGCAGCGGCGGTGCAGCGATGCTGCACCGGATAGCCGGCCGCAGATCCTGTTACACAATCACGCTTTGCCAGTGGCGTATGCGGCTGCTACGCTGCGAACCCGCCCCGACAGCATGCGGCGCGCGGCGCGCGCATGCCGTCATTCACCGACGCAAAGATCCGCCGTGACTTACAGATTCATTCGCCGGGCCGTGCTGGGCCTGGGCCTGGCCGCCGCCGTGTCGGCCTTCACCTCGTTCAGTCCCTTCGCGCTACTGGCGCACGCCCGCTCGGCTTCCACCTTCGACCAGGTGACCGACACCATCGCCAACAGCATCAGCGAGACCTTCAACGAGGCCGTCGCCAACCACTTTCCCGCGCGCACCGGCAAGCCGGCCCAGCCGCCGGATGCGAAGCCGGTGCCGGCCAAGCCGTTTGCCGATGGCAGCGGCTACACGCTGTGCTTCGTGCCCGATGGCGCGAGTTGCCAGGCGCTGCTGATCAATGCCATCCGGAGCACGCGCCATCGCCTGCTGATCCAGGCCTATTCGTTCACCAGCGCACCGATTGCCGAGGCCGTGGCACAGGCGCACCGGCGCGGCGTGGACGTGCGCGTGATCCTGGACAAGAGCCAGCAGTCCGAGCGCTATACCAGTGCCACCTACCTCAAGCATGCCGGCGTGCCGGTGGTGATCGACAACAAACCCGCGATTGCGCACAACAAGGTGATGGTGTTCGACGACCAGGCAGTCTTCACCGGATCGTTCAACTTCACCAAGTCGGCGCAGGAGCGCAACGCCGAGAACGGCATGCTGATCCGCGGCGACGCCGCCGTGGTCAGGGCCTACACCGACAACTGGAACAAGCGCTACCAGCAGTCGCGCGCGTACTGACGGCAGCAGCAGGGCGCCCTGCCCTGCACGAAGCGGCGCGCAGTGGCAAACTTGCAGCTTTCCTGTTCAGCCCCCTCCGGAGAGCCTTTCCCCATGACAGCCATCCCCGACAGCCAGTGGATCCGCGTTGACACCGCCGCGGGCAGCTTCGATGCCTACCTGAGCCTGCCGCCGGCAGGCGTGCAGCCCGGCGCGCCGGGCATTGTGCTGCTGCAGGAGATCTTCGGCGTCAACGAGCATATCCGCGCCGTGGCGGACCAGTACGCCGCCGACGGCTATGCGGTGCTGGCGCCGGACGTGTTCTGGCGCCAGGCGCCACGCGTGCAACTGGGCTACGAAGGCGACGACATGGCGCGCGGCATGGCGCTGCGCAAGGCGGTGGATGTCACCGCCGCGCTGGACGATATCGCCGCCACGGTGCAGGTGCTGCGCCAGCACACCGGCGCCGGCAAGGTGGCGGCGGTGGGCTATTGCTTCGGCGGCCTGCTGTCGTACCTGAGCGCGGCGCGCGGGCTGGTGGATGCGGCCGTGCCCTACTACGGCGGCGGCATCCAGAACCAGCTGCAAGAGGCGGCGAACATTCGTGTGCCGGTGCAGTTCCACTACGGCGCGCTCGACGCGCACATCCCGCCAGAGGCCGTGCAAGGCGTGCGCGACGCCATGGCCGGCAAACCCGGCAGCGAGATCTACGTCTACCAGGGTGCGGACCACGGCTTCAACTGCTGGGCGCGCGGCTCCTACCACCAGCCCAGCGCCGCGCTGGCCCACGGACGCGCGCTGGTGTTCCTGTCGGAAGCGCTGTAGTCCACCCCGACGCGCTGTAGTCCCACCCCGAGACGCTGCCGCCTTGCCATGGCCGGGCGGCAGCCTTTATCCTCGGCGCTTGGCTTCAAGACTTGCTGGACCCACCATAACAATGGAGACCACACCATGCAGTCAGAGCAGCAGCGCGCCCTGCGCAACACCATTCCCGACGCCATTGCCCGCGCCGTGCGGCGCAGCCCGGGCAAGACCGCGATCCGCTTCGGCGAACGGGCCTGGACCTATCGCCAACTGGATCAGGCCGCGGCCCGCGTGGCCGGCGCGCTGGCGCAATGGGGCCTGCGCCCCGGCGACCGCGTGGCCGCCTTCGGCAAGAACTCAGACGCCTATGTGCTGCTGTGGCTGGCCTGCCTGCGCAGCGGCCTGATCCATGTGCCGGTCAATTTCTCGATGACGCGCGCGGAGGCCGAGTACATCGTCACGCAGTCGGGCGCCAGCGCAATCTTTGCCGATCCGGCGCTGGCCGACCGCGTCGAGGGCCTGCCCTGCAAGGTCAGCGGCACGCTGCACGGCGGCAAGGTGCGCGATGTACTGGCAGCCGCCGCCAGCGGCCCCGCGGCACCGGTGTCCGATTCGCTCACCGACACCACGCCTGCGCAGATCCTGTACACCTCGGGCACCACCTCGGCCCCCAAGGGTGCCGTGCTGACCCATCGCGCGCTGCTGGCCGAATACGTCAGCACCATTGCCGCCTGCGATATCCGCGAATCGGACTACTCGCTGGCCGCGCTGCCCCTGTACCACTCGGCGCAGATGCATGTCTTCCTGATGCCGCTGCTGCTGTGCGGCGGCACCACGCTGATCGCCGACAGCCCCGAGGCCGGCTATTGCCTGCGCACCATCCACGCCGAGGGCATCACCAGCTTCTTTGCGCCGCCCACGGTGTGGATCGCGCTGCTGCGCCATGCGGACTTCGATCCGGCGCGGCTGGGGTCGCTGACCAAGGCCTACTACGGGGCCTCGATCATGCCGGTGCCGGTGCTGCTTGAGCTGCAGCAGAAGCTGCCGGCACTGCGTTTCTACAACTGCTACGGCCAGAGCGAGATCGGGCCGCTGGCCACGGTGCTGGGCCCCGACGAACACGCCGGGCGCCCCGCCTCCGCCGGCCGGCCGGTACTGAACGTCGAGACCCGTATCGTCGACGAGACCATGCAGGACGTGCCGCCCGGCGAGCTGGGCGAGATCGTGCATCGCTCGCCGCAACTGCTGACGGAGTACTGGGACAAGCCCGAACTGACCGCTGAAGCCTTCACCGGCGGCTGGTTCCATTCCGGCGATCTCGGCTATATGGATGCCGAGGGCTACCTGTACGTGGTGGACCGGATCAAGGACGTGATCAATTCAGGCGGCGTGCTGGTATCGAGCCGCGAGGTGGAAGAGTGTCTGTACACTCACGGCGCGGTGGCCGAGGCAGCGGTGTTCGCACTGCCGCACCCGAAGTGGGTCGAGGCAGTGGCCGCCTGCGTGGTGCGCAAGCGCGGCCATGAAGACGCCGCCGAGGAAGAGCTGATCGCCCATGCGCGCCAGGCACTGGCACCGTTCAAGGTGCCCAAGCGCATCGTGTTCGTCGCGGACCTGCCGCGCAACACGGCGGGCAAGCTGCTCAAGCGCCAGCTGCGCGAGGACTACGCGCAGCTGTTCGGCACTTAGTACGGCACGGCTACGCCGTTCTCGACCTTGACGCGGTCGCCGATGCGCATCTGGTAGGCGTTGGACTGCGTCAGCGTCAGGTAGGCGTTGTCGCTGGTGCGCACGCGCACACGGTAAGCCGCGGCCGAGGATCCGGTGCGCTTCTCGACCTCGTTGCCGGCCACCGCACCGGCAACCGCGCCGCCGATGGTGGCCACGGTATTGCCGCGGCCGCCGCCGACCTGGTGGCCCAGCAGTCCGCCCACGATGCCGCCGACCACGGCGCCCGCGCCGCTGGTCGAAGGCGGCTGGCCGGGCACCACCTCGATCGCCTCGACCCAGCCGTAGCGCACGCCGTAAGCCTGGTTGCCGTAGTTGTTGCCGTAGCTGCCGTCCGGATATGACTGCTGCGGATACGGCTGCTGGGGATAGCCTTGCTGCGGATACCCCTGTTGCGGATACCCTTGTTGCGGGTACCCCTGCGGGTAGCCCTGCTGCGCCGGGTAGCCGCTGATGGTGGTGCTGCCGCCATAGCCGCTGGTGCCGTAGCCGCTGCTGCTATAGCCGCCACCATAGCTGCCGCCGTACCCTCCGCCATACCCGTTGTCGTAGCCATACGGCGTGGCACACCCGGCCAGCGCACCGGCGCCAAGCACCGCAAGCACAACCGAACGAAGGGGGATGGACATGTCAGGACTCCTGCGCTCTGCGCGTGTTGGGGAATGCGCGCGAGTCTAGGGCCGCCGGCAGCCAGCGGGTGTCACCGGAACCTGTGATTGGTAACTGCCTGTAACTGGCTGGCAGTGCAGGCCTGCCGCGGCTCAGGCGCGCTCGGCGCCGTCGTCGTTGAACTGGGTGATGCGGGCCACGCGGAAAGCGCCGCGCAGCGATTCCAGCTCGGTCCGGTGCAGCATCGCCAGGCGGTTCAGGTAGCGCTCGCCCTTGGCCAGCAGGTGTACCTGCACCACGCGGCGGTCCTCGGGGTTGAGCCGGCGCCTGACCAGCCCCGCCGCCTCGCAGCGGTTGACCAGCGCCACCACGCCGTGCTGCTTGGCCTGCAGCCGTTCCGCCAGTTCGCCGATCGAGGCCCAGTCCTTGTCGGCACAGCCGCGGATATGCAACAGCAGCAGGTACTGCTGCACGGTCAGCCCTTCCGCGCGCGCCGCATCTTCGGAAAACCGCAGGAAACGCCGCAACTGGTAGCGGAAATCCGAGAGCGCCTCGAAGTCGGCCTTGGTAAGCGATGTGGATTTCCGGGACGGGGCGGACTTGCTGGGCATAAGGTGGCGAAAAAGCGCAAAGGAGGAGGAAAGCGCAGGAACCACGCGCAATACCACGGGTGCGCGGCCGGTCCCGCAACCGGGCGCACGCAATTATAGGGGCCGCGCACCGAGGCGCCAGCACAAACATGTCCGCCAGCTCATGTGCCCGGCGCACGGTTGCATCGTGCCGGCGTCAGGCTATGGCAGAATCTGTGCGGTTGCAGACACCTTCACCCGTCACCGGAAAACGCACCGATGTTCTCGGAAATCGCTCTCTTCCTGCTGGATACCGTCTTCACCCTGTTCGGCATGGCGCTGTTGCTGCGCGTGTGGATGCAGCTCACGCGGCTGCCTACGCGCAATGCGGTGTCCCAGGGGGTGTTCCAGATCACCGACTGGCTGGTGCGCCCGCTGCGCCGGGTCATCCCCGGGGTGGGCGGCATTGACTGGGCCACGGTGGTGGGCGCATGGCTGACCGCGATGGTGTTCCTGGTGCTGGTCGCGCTGCTCAGCGGCATCGACCTGCTCGGCTTCCTGCCGGCCATGCTGCTGACCGCCCTGCTCTATGTGCTGAAATGGACGATCAGCCTGGTAATGTGGGTCACGCTGCTGATGGCGATCCTGTCGTGGGTCAACCCGCATTCGCCGATCACCCCGGCCATCGACCACCTGACCGCGCCGGTGCTGCGCCCGATCCAGCGCGTGGTACCGCGCCTGGGCGGCTTCGATGTTTCGCCGCTGGTGCTGTTCGTGATCGCGCAGATCCTGCTGATGGTGATCGCGCGGCTGGGCGCCAGCATCTTCGGCATGCACTACTGAGCCAGCGGCGGCTCGGCACATTGTCCAGAGCCCTGGACAGTGTGTCGAGAATTGACCCTTTTTCTGCCCCGTGTGAAGTCCTACATTGCAGGCATCGTGGCGCTTCCGCCACGCACCCTGCCTGAGAAGGACCACACACCATGAAGACCATCGCCCAACGCCGCAGCCTGGCGCTTTCCCTGCTGTGCGCCGTCAGCCTGTCGTTTGCCGCGGCCGCTGCCCACGCCTCCGAACCCGTTTCCGACATCGCCCGCCTGGACGGGAGCATCGCCCACGCCGGCAAGGCCGATCCGTTCCTGGGCGGCGCCAGGCTGGGCAAGGCCGACCCGTTCACTGACGGCGCCAGGACCACCGACCGCCGCGACGCATTCACCGACGGCGCCTGAGCTCCTGCCCTTTCCGTTGCCACGGCCCCGGCCGTGGCGGCCCGCCAGCGCCCTCAACCCGCCGTGCGGGCCGCTCCTTCAGCCTGCCCGCTCGCGGCTGCTTCCGCCCCCATCCCCCCGTCCAGGCCCGCCTCGGGCTCCAGCTCGGACACCATCATCGATTCGATCGCTTCCATGAAGGCCCGCACCTTGCGCGGCTGCAGCCGCCGGTCCGGCAGCAGCGCGAATACGCGCAGCGGCGGCAGAGGATAGTCAGGCAACACGCGCACCAGCCGCCCTTGCGCGATCTCGGCCTCGCAATAAATGACCGACAGCCGGGCGATGCCCAGCCCAGCCAGCGCGCCCTGCAGCCGCAGTTCGGCGTTGTGGGTCTGCATGCGCGGACGGATCGGCACGGACACGGTCTGGCCGTCGCGGGTGAATTCCCAGACGGTGTCGCCGGGCGTGGTCAGCGTCGGCATATTGGCCAGGTCTTCCGGGCGCAACTGCGCCGGCAGGCTGGCCGCCAGCGCCGGCGCGGCAAAGAGGCCGCGCTCGACATGGTAGATGCGGCGCGCCACCGTGCCGGAGTCGGGCAGGTCGGTGTCGACGACGACGAAGGCCACGTCAAACCCGTCGCGGATCGGGTCGACCAGGCCCTGGGTGATTTCCACGGCCACGTCCAGCGCCGGATGCGCCGCCAGCGTGCGGCAGATCACGCCACCCAGTTGCTGGGCGCCGAACTCATAGGGTGTGGCGATGCGCAGCACGCCCTGTACGCGCTCCTCACGCGCCAGCGTTTCCTGGCGGATCTCGCGCAGGCGCGCAAACAAGGGGGCGACATCGCGGTAGACCGCCTTGCCAGCATCCGTGAGGCGCATGCGCCGCGTGGTGCGCTCCAGCAGCTTGGCGCCGATGGCGGTTTCCAGCCGCGCCACTGCGGCCGAGACACGCGACTTGGGGCAGTCCAGCTGCTCCGCCGCGGCCGTGAACGTCCCCTGCTCGACCACGCAGCAGAACGCCTCCCAATCATTCCATTGGATTGTTTCGTTCACCGGACAATGTTTCCCTGACAAGCTGTAGTTCCCGACGGCAGGCCTACATTATGCTTGAGCGATGCAACAAACGCCTGTCCCCGCTGGACCGGACGCCTCAGGCCCCGCAGTTCCAGCAGCCCTAGCCCCCGCCGCCCCCATTCCCCAGCGCCCGCGCATGCAACTCGCCAGTCACCCGGAAATGGGTCACTGGCGTCTTTCATTGTTCGGCCTGACGCTCGGGCTGGTGACCGGCATCGACTTCTCGTCCACGCTGATGATGGGCGTGGCCAGCCAGCATATCCAGGGCGGCGTCGGTGCCGCGCCGGAAGATTATCTGTACGCGATCTCGGCCTACGCGGCCACCGCGGTGCTGATGAACATGGTGCTGGACCAGGTCGCGCGCCGCGTCACCTACAAGCGCTTCACCATCGGGTCGCTGCTGGTATTTGTCCTGGGCTCGCTGATCTGCGCCGAGTTTGCCAGCCCCACCGGGCTGATCACCGGCAAGGCGGTGCAGGGGCTGGGTGCCGGCGGCCTGTTCGCGGCCTCGCGCATCCTGGTGCAGCTGGTATCGACGCCGGCCGAGCGCGGCCCGCTGATGCTGCGCTTCGGCGGCGGCGCGTTCTCGATGCTGGCGATCACGCCGTGGCTGACCAGCATCTTCCTGGACGATATCGGCTGGCGCGCGGTGTTCCTGTTCCAGGCCGGCATTGCGCTGCCGGTACTGCTGTCGGTGGCGCTGACCTACCCGACCCGCGCGCCACGCGACCCGCATCCGCCGGTATCGACACTGGACTGGCCCGCCGCCATCGCCGCCGCGCTGGGCGCGCTGGTGTTCCTGCATACGCTGCAGGAGATGCGCTACACGCGCTTCTTCAGCTCGCTGGAAATGCCGCTGGCCGCGCTGTGCGGGCTGGCATTGTTCGCCTTCAGCGGCTGGCGGCTGTATCGCCATCCGGATCCATGGATCGACTTCTCGCGCCTGGCCGGACGCCAGTACCTGTACGGGCTGGGCTTCTACACGCTGTACTACCTGCTCTCGTCGGCCTGGTCGTTCCTGCTGCCCTCGCTCACGCAGACCGGGCTGGGGCTGACCTTCCGCACCACCTGCATGCTGTTGTCGACCAGCGGCACGGTGTCGGTCATCGGCGCCATCGTCATTACGCTGGGCATGGCGCTGGTGTTCCGCAAGCGGCGCGTAATCGCCATCGGCTTTGTCGTCTACGCCTGCGCGGCGATGCTGCTGTCGCAGCAGCTGATGCCGGGCGCGCCGGATTACGCGCTGGTGCCGGTGGTGCTGCTTGAAGGGCTGACGCCGGTGCTGCTGATGGTGCAGGTGGCATCGATGACTTACCTGGAAGTGCCGGTCGAGGATTTCTCGCACGCCTACCAGTTCAAGAACGTGTGCAAGCAGATCGCCTCGGCAATGGGCACGGGGCTGGCGAGCGTGTTCATGCAGGACGGCCTGGCACAGCACCGCACCCACCTGGTGGAACACATCACCCGCTACAACCCGGTGCTGCAGGCGCCGGATGCGCTCTCGGCAACGAGTCTGGCCAAAATCTCGCTGGAAGTCGACCGCCAGGCCACGCTGCTGGCCGGCATGGACATGCTGCACGGCTTTGCCGTGTTGTGCGTGGTGGCGGCGGTGTTCGTGCTGGCGCAGCGCAGCTTCCGGTAAGGAACCCACGCGCCGGGCGCCAGGCCATGTCCGGGGCCGGTACTGGCGCAATCCCGCCATTTCCTCTACCCTTTCGGCCTTTCCGTGCCAATCCGGCGAACCGCGCCGGGCTACGCAAATGGCCAGCCCCACCGATTCCCGCCAGAACCCGCCGCGAGCACCGCAGACCGCCGACAGCGCCGCCGCCACGCCCGAAAAGCCGAGCGACAGCTATGTGCAGTCCTTTGCACGCGGGCTGTCGGTCATCCGGGCCTTCAACGCTCAGCACCCGGCCCAGACGCTGACCGAGATCGCCCAGGCCAGCGGCCTGACGCGTGCCGGCGCGCGCCGCATCCTGCTGACGCTGGTGGGGTTGGGCTACGTGCAGGCCGACGGCCGCCTGTTCCGGCTGACGCCCAAGATCCTGGACCTGGGCTTCGCCTACCTGACCTCGATGCCGTTCTGGAACCTGGCCGAGCCGATCATGGAGACGCTGTCGCAGCAGGTGCATGAAAGCTGCTCGATCTCAGTGCTGGACGGCACCGAGATCGTCTACGTGCTGCGCGTGCCGGCGCGCAAGATCATGACCATCAACCTGTCGATCGGCAGCCGCCTGCCGGCCTATTGCTCGTCGATGGGGCGGGTGCTGCTGGCCGGCCTGGCCGAGCCCGAGCTCGACAGCGTGCTGCGCGCCACCGACCTGCGCGCGCGCACCAGCCGCACCGTCACCGACGTGGACGCGCTCAAGGCCATCGTCGCCGACATCCGCAAGCGCGGCTGGGCGCTCAACGACCAGGAACTGGAAGAAGGGCTGGTGTCGCTGGCCGCGCCGATCCGCAACCGTGCCGGCCACACCATCGCCGCCATCAATATCAGCGGCCAGGCCAACCGCACCAGCGCGCAGGAGATGCTGGAGCGTTTCCTGCCGCCGCTGCTGGAAGCTTCGGAGAAGATTTCCGGGCTGGTCGGGCTGCGCACCTGAGCACAGCCGCGGGGATCAGACTGCCGCGGGCAGCTCCACGCTGCCGAACTCGGCCGAGCGCGTGCCGTCCAGCGGCCGGTTGCTGGCCCCGAAATACGCAAACGCCACTGACAGCTTGACCGCGTCGGAGGCATTGCGGCCGGCCGCATGGAACAGCCGGCTGTCGAAAAACAGCACGTCGCCGCGGTGCAGCGCCAGCGGCTGCGCGGCATCCAGCAGGGGCTGGCTGGCGGGGTGGGCTTCGATCAGGAATTCGGCCGGGTCCAGCTGGCCCGGCTCCAGCTTCGCCTGGTGCGAACCCGGGATGACGCGCAGCACGCCGTTGCGTTCGTCCTCGTCGCCCAGCGCCAGCCACACCGTCACCAGTTCCGGCCGGGCAAACGACCAGTAGCGCGTATCGCGGTGCCAGCCAGTCTGGCTGCCGTAGTGCGGATGCTTGGTCATCACGCAGTTGTGGTGCGCCAGCGTGATGCGGGCGGGCTCGCCCAGCAGCGCCTGCACCACCGCCACCAGCTTCGGGGCGCTGGCCCAGCGGCGGAAGACCTCGTCGCGCCCGTAGGCCTGGCGCAGCCGCCTGACCGTGCCGCCGCCGGCGGCATCGCGTGCGGCCGGCGCGCCGGGATAGCCCAGGTCGGCCTCGAACTCCACCGGCGGCACCGCCGCGGCCAGGTGCTCACGCGTCACCGCCTCCAGCGCCGCGCACGCCGGCTCATCGGCAAAGCCGCGCAGGATCACGAAACCGTTGGCGTGGAAGGCCTGCACCAGGCGCGGCAGCGCGCCGGCATCGGCAGACAGGACGGAGGAAGGCAGGTCGGCGCAGGGGTCCAGCGAGGTCATTGCAGCAGGCGCGGTACAGGCAGCGGAAAGAGGAATGGGAAGGGCCGCGGTGGCCCGACAGGCTCATGATGCCAGAACCGGCGCAATCTGGCGCAGGCGCTGCACCATAACCATGCAGACAGCGCCGGGGCACTCACTCTCCGTACGGAAACAGACGGTGCCGCGTGCCGCCCGCGCCGCTACAATGCGCTGGTCTTCACCCGATATTCCCTGCATCCACCCGTTTTTTCCACCTTTTGCGCCGAGGCCCAACGTGACAGCTCGCCCACGCATCGTCGCTTCGCTGGCCGAGGCCCAGGCCCAGCTGGGCCGCATCGTTCTTGGCAAGCCGCAGCAGGTGCGGCTGGCGCTGGCCTGCATGCTGGCACGCGGCCACCTGCTGCTCGAAGACGTGCCCGGCGTCGGCAAGACCACGCTGGCCCATGCGCTGGCGCGCACGCTCGGGCTGCAATACCAGCGCGTGCAGTTCACCAGCGACCTGTTGCCGGCCGACCTGATCGGGGTTTCGGTCTTTGTCCGCGACGCCGGCGAATTCCGCTTCCATCGCGGCCCGGTGTTCGCGCAGGTGGTGCTGGCCGACGAGATCAACCGCGCGCCGCCCAAGACCCAGAGCGCGCTGCTCGAGGCCATGGCCGAGGGGCAGGTGACCCATGACGGCACCACGCACGCGCTGCCGTCGCCGTTTTTCGTGATCGCCACGCAGAATCCGCTGGAGCAGATCGGCACGCATGCCTTGCCCGAATCGCAATTGGACCGCTTCACCATGCGGCTGTCGCTCGGCTACCCCGACCCCGCCTTCGAGCGCGTGCTGTACCTGGGCGGCGCCAGCGCGCCGGAGCTGCCGCCGGTGATGGATGGCAGCCAGGTGCTGGCGCTGCAGGAGGCTGCCACACAGGTGTACGCCAGCCCGGCGCTGGTGGACTACGTGCTGGCGCTGGTGCAGGCCACGCGCAGCCACGACGGCTTTGCCGCGGGGCTGTCGCCGCGCGCCGGGCTGGCGCTGCTGGCCTGCGCGCGCGCCTGGGCCCTGCTGGCGCAGCGCAACATGGTACTGCCGGAAGATGTGCAGGCGGTCTTCACCGCGGTGGCCGCGCATCGGCTGCTGCCCGCCGGCGCGGGCGGCCACGCCGCCGTTGCCGGCGAACTGGCCGCGCTGCAGGCCGGCGTGGCCATTCCCTGAAAGCCATGGCGGCGCGCAAAAGCGTGCTCCGCGGCGCGCCGGTCATGGCTCAGCGCCGCACGGCGGGCCGGCGCCCGACCGGCGGAACTGGCGGCACGCTGCTGCTGGATCGGCGCCACCTCTATATCCTGCCCACCCGCGGCGGCCTCGGCTTTGCGGTCGTGCTGGCGGCGATGCTGCTGACTTCGCTGAACTACAACATCAGCCTGGGCTTTGCGCTGACCTTCCTGCTGGCCGGCATCGGCATGGCGTGTATGTGGCTGGCCTACCGCAACCTGCTCGACCTCGCCGTGGCCGCGGGCCCGGCGGCGCCGGCCCATGCCGGGCAGGATGCCGTGTTCCAGCTGCGCATCGACAACCGCGATGCCGACGCGCGCATCGGCATCGAGGCGCGCGTGCCGACGCTGCCAAACGTGGCAACCGCCATGCTGACGCTCGATGGCAGCGCCAGCGGGATGCTCGCCCTGCACGTGCCGACTGCGCGCCGGGGCCGGCTGGTGCTGCCGCGCGTGGCGATCGCCAGCCGCTTTCCGTTCGGGCTGTTCCGGGTCTGGAGCTATGCGGACCTGGACATGTCGACGCTGGTCTATCCCGCCCCGGAGCCCGATGCCCCGCCACCGCCTGCCGCATATCGGCCAGACGCTGGCGATGGCGTGCACACGGCCGCGAGCGCGGCAACCAGCGACGACGGCATCGACCAGCTGCGCCGCTACCGCAGCGGCGACCCGCTGCACCGCATCGCCTGGAAGCACAGCGCGCGCACCGGCCGCTGGCTCAGCCGCGCCGGCGATCCACCGCAGCAACCGGCGCGCTGGCTGGACTGGTACGCACTCCCGGCCGGCATGGAGGCGGAAGCGCGGCTGTCGCGCCTGTGCGCGTGGCTGCTGGCCGCCGGTGACGATGCCGAGATCGGCCTGCGCCTGACCGGCGTAGAACTGCCGCCAGCGCGCGGCGCCAGCCACCGGCGCGCCTGCCTGGAAGCGCTGGCGTTATGGCCGCAACGGCCCGCGGCCTGCCGCGCCGGAGACCGGGCGTGAAACCCGTCGCGCGGCCGCTGCGGCATGACGACCATGGGCTGCTGCTGGGCCAGCTGGCGCTGGTGCTGGCGCCGCAGGCGCGCACGCTGCCGGTGGCGGTCAGCCTGTTGCTGGTGCTGCTGCTGGGCTGGCGCTGGCTGCTATGGCGGCGGCGGGCGCCGCTGCCTTCGCGCTGGATGCTCGGCATCACCGCGGTAATGGTGCTGCTGGTGGCCAGCGCGCTGGTGTGGCAGGACGGCGGCGGCATGGGGCGCGAGCTCGCCGTGGCGCTGCTGGGAGCCTTTGTCATCCTCAAGCTGCTGGAATGCCGCGCGCTGTCGGACGCGACGCTGGTCACGCAGCTGTCGTTCTACCTGCTGCTGACGCTGTACCTGTCCGACCAGCCGTTCTGGCTGGCGCTGTACAGCCTGGCGATCGGCGCCTGGGTGCTGCGCAACTGGCTGTTGCTGCACCACCCCGAGGCGCGCAGCCGGCTGGCGATCTGGCCGCTGCTGGGACGCATGGCGCTGCTGGGGCTGCCGTGGGCACTGGCGCTGTTCGTGCTGTTCCCGCGGCTGGAGCACCCGCTGTGGCAACTGCCGCAATCGGCGCCGCGCGGCACCACCGGCATCAGCGACACCATGCGGCCGGGCAGCGTCGGGCAGCTGATCCGTTCTCCCGAAATCGCCCTGCGTGCCGAGGTCGCCGGCCCGCCGCTGCCCGCCGCGGCGCTGTACTGGCGTGCGCTGGTGCTGTGGGAATACGACGGCACCACCTGGCACCCGTCGCGGCAGCGCCGGCAGCAACTGGCGCCAGCGCCCGCCGCCGGCAACACGAATGGCATCGACATCAGCATCACGCTCGAGCCCAGCCAGCAGCGCTGGCTGTTCGCGCTGGACCGCGGCCAGGCACTGTCCGCCGGCGTGGATGGCGCCGCCACGCCCGACGGCGAGTTCATGGTGCGCCGGCCGGTGGACCAGCGCATCCGCTACCGCACGCATTCCACGCTGTCCCCCGCGCCCGAAGCGCTGACAGCCGCCACGCGCCGGCTGGCCCTGAGCCTGCCGGACGGCAATCCGCGCGCCCGCGCGCTGGCCGCCCAATGGGCCGACCGCCATGCCGATCCCGTCGCGCGCGTGCAAGCCGCGCTGCGGCTGTTCGCGGCGGCGCCCTTTGCCTATACGCTGAGCCCACCGCCGCTGGGCAGCGACCAGGTCGACAGCTTCGTGTTCGACACCCGGCGCGGCTTCTGCGAGCACTACGCCAGCAGCTTCGTCTTCTTGATGCGCGCCGCCGGCGTGCCCGCGCGCGTGGTCACGGGCTACCAGGGTGGTGAGTACAACCCCATCGGCAACCACTACGTGGTGCGCCAGTCCGATGCGCATGCCTGGGCCGAGGTCTGGCTCGACGGCCGCGGCTGGGTGCGCGTGGACCCGACCAGCGCCGTTGCCCCGGGCCGCATCGAACAGGGGCTGGATGCGGTAGTGGGCAGCGAAGCCGCGGACTGGCGGCCGTCGCAGCAACCGGCATGGCTGAAGGACCTGCGCTGGGCCTATGAAGGCGTCGTCTACACCTGGCAGCGCTGGGTGCTGCAGTACGACCATGCGCAGCAGCAGCGGCTGCTGCTGGCACTCGGCGCCGGCGTGGGCGCCGGGCAGTTGCTGGCCGGCGTGCTGGGCGCACTGTGCCTGCTGGCGCTGGTGCCGCTGTGGCGGCGCCGCGGGCCGGCAGACCCGGTCGATGCGGCCTATGCCCGCTTCTGCGCCCTGCTGGCCCGCCACGGCTGCGAGCGCGCCCAGGCCGAAGGACCGCAAGACTTCGCCGCGCGCGCCAGTGCGCGGCTGCCGCGCGCGGCCGACGCGATCGCTGCCGTCAGCGCCGCCTATGTCGGCTTGCGCTACGGCAACCTGCCGGCCGCGGGCCATGCGCAGGCGCTGGCAGCGATGCGGGCAGGCATTCGCCAGATCGCCGCGGCGTTGCGGCATTAAGCCCCCGCCAGCCACGCCGGCCGGCACGCCCTGCCGGGATTAGCTTCGCTTGATATAATTACATCTGCAACTATATCGAATGCAATCGATCCGCCGCTCGCGTGGATCGCAACGCCTCCAGCCATGTCTTTCGAACAACGCATCGACCGCTTCTGCGCCCGCCATCCCGAGGC
The DNA here is from genome assembly GCF_016127575.1 of Cupriavidus necator. Classification (NCBI taxonomy): domain Bacteria; kingdom Pseudomonadati; phylum Pseudomonadota; class Betaproteobacteria; order Burkholderiales; family Burkholderiaceae; genus Cupriavidus; species Cupriavidus necator. The sequence continues at coordinate 111,237 of NZ_CP066019.1, read as the reverse complement.
CCCGCGCGACCTGATCCTGGCCTCCAGGCTGCTGCTGCGCACCGCGCGCCTGCTGCGCGGCCATATCGACCAGGCGCTGGCCCCGTTCGAACTGGACATGAGCCAGTACCTGCTGCTGAGCATGCTTGCCGTCGACGAAAACCGGCCCAGCATGCCGTCCGAGCTGGGCGCCACGCTGGACGCCACGCGCACGCAGATGACGCGGCTGCTGGACGGCCTGGAAGCGCGCGGGCTGCTGCGCCGGCGGGCGTCGGCCAGCGACCGGCGCAGCCTGGAGCTGACCCTGACCCCGGCCGGCCGCCGGCTGCTGGAGCGCGCCGCGCCCGCGGTGCATGCCGCCTACGGCGAGGCCTGGGCGCCGCTCGGCGCAGGCGGCCTGGCCGGCGCCACGCGTGCGCTGACTCAATTGCACCAGACCCTGGAGGGGCTCCAGCCATGAAGCCCGGCTCACCCTGGCAGCCTCTGTGGCGATTGCGCGTCAGCATGCGGTGGCTGCGCTGGCTGAGCCACCGGCAGCGCCAGACCCTGCTGATGATGCTGCTGGCGCTGGCCACCGGCTTGGAGTTCCTCGAGAACATCATGTTCGTGTTTGCCTCCAGCCATATCGTCGGCGGCCTCGACGCCGACCCGCGCAGCTTCGCGCTGGTGCAGGCGGCCTACGCCGTGGGCAGCATGCTGATGATCCTGAAGCAGCAATGGCTGTCGCGCCGGTTCGGCTACCGCTACTACCTGACGGGGGCGCTGCTGCTGTTCATGGCGGGCACGGTCGTGGCCGCAACCAGCCATGCGCTGCCGCAGATGGTGGTGGCGCGCTTTATCCAGGGTGTGGGCGGCGGCGCGCTGTTCACCAGCTGCCGCATCCTGGTCAACGTGCTGTTCGGCCCGACCGCGCGTCCGCGCGCCACCCGCATTTTCATGATCGGCATCTTCTCGGGGTCGGCGCTGGGCCCGGCCTTCGCCGCCGAGCTGATCGACCATGGCGTATGGCAGGACGTGTTCTACGGCGTGCTGCCGTTCGCCGCGCTGGCCACGCTGGGTGCCTGGCTGCTGCTGCCGGATGCGGAGCCGCGCACCGATACCGGCGGCCCCGCGCTCGGGCCGCTGCTGCTGTTCGGCGCCGCCATCGTGACCTTGCAGGCGGCGCTGACCGAGGCGCGCTTCGACGTGTTCTCGCACCCGCTGAGGCTCGCGCTGGTGGCCGCCGCGGGCCTGGCGCTGCTGGCCGTGTTCCTGTGGCACCAGTGGCACCACAGCGAACCCGTGCTGCACCTGCGCGCACTGCGCCACCCGGTGTACCTGACCGGCCTGGCGATGTACTTCGTGTACTACATGATCAGCAACCTGAGCGGCTACCTGTTCCCGATCTACGCCGAGCAGGCGCTGAAGATCCCGCTGGCGGCCACCGGCTGGCTCAACACCTTTGCCGCGCTGGTCAGCCTGGCCGGCATCTTCGTCTACCTGCAGGTGGCGCCGCGCCTGACGCGCAAGAAGCCACTGATGGTCGCCGGCCTGGTGCTGATGGCCGCCACGGCATGGTGGTTCTCGCAGATGCCGCCCGACGCCGGCCCGCCGGCGCTGGCATGGGGGCTGGTCGGCAAGGGCCTGTTCGGCGTGCTGGTGATCATCCCCATCGCCGGGCTGACGTTCCGGGCGCTGGGTCCCGATGAATTCGCCCATGGCTACCGCAGCAAGAACCTGATGCGGCAGGTCGCCGGCTCCTTTGCCTCGGCGCTGGGTGCGGTGCTGCTGCAGAACCGCCAGTTCGCGGTGCACGACAGCCTGCTGCACGCGGTGGGCCAGCGCCCCGCCGAGACCGAACACTGGATGGCTGCCATGCAGGCGGCATTGGCCGCACGCGGCTTCGATGCGGCGCAGGCCCACCTGGGCGCGCTCGCGCAACTGAACGGGCTGATCGAGCAGCAGGCCAGGCTGATTGCCTGCGAGGATATCTATCGGCTGATTGCGGTGCTGGCGCTGGGGGCGGCGGCGTACATGCTGCTGCAGCGGCGACTGCCCTGAAGCCCGCGCGAGCGGCTATGCGCAAGCGGTGCGACGACTGGAACTACTGCGGAACAGACGCGGAATCTTGGGGAGAAGCGAAGGCACCGCGCGCGAGGCGATGGCGCGGACGGGTCGCAGTGCCGGCGGATGCGGCACCGGCGAAGTACCTGCTCAGAACAGCGAGAGCTGGCGCATGCCGAAACCGATGGTCTCTTCCACGCGCGCACGGGCGTGGGCCAGCGAGCCTTCTGCGCCAGAGTAATTGCCGGCGGCCCAGTGGTAGACCACGGGGATATCGCCGCGCTCGGACAGGCGCACTTCGCCAAGCTTGTCGCCGCGTTCGTTGCGGTAGAAGTGTGAGCGATAGCCGCGCTCCCAGTGGGGGGCGACAACCTTCTTGCGCCGCCGGGGCTTCGGCGCGGAGCCGGCGGTGGACGTCGTGGACGTCAGTCGCCGCGCTCTATCGGTACCCGGCGTGATGGCGCGGGTGAAATCCAACTGCATAGACTTCCTCTTTGTCGATTCAGCAGAACCAGGGTCGGCGGGGGCTGCCGCCGCATGCTTCGTGCATCGCAGTCGAGATAATACCTGCTGGCGCGCTTTCTGTAAGCAGTTCGTTGCGCTGAATCCCGCCTCCGGCAAGGCTTAGCGGGCCGTATACCGGCTTCGTATACGTGTCGGTATACGTCGGGGTATACGGCCCGCGCGGGCAGCAAAGCCTTGCCAGTTAACGGCTTGCGGGCAGTCTGGCGTGCCCGCGGCAATCAGCCCAGGTCGAGCGGAATGAAGATGCGCGCATCGTCGCGCTGCACCAGCAGTGCCACCTGCTTGCCCGATTTCGATACCAGCGACTTGAGCTGTTCGGGCGAGCTGATGGGCGTGCCGTTGAGCGACAGGATCACGTCGCCCGGCTGGATGCCGACGCGCGCGGCGGGGCCGGCCACGTCCTCGACCACCAGACCGCCGTCGATGCCGCTGCCACGCTTCTCCGCCGGCGTGAGCGGGCGCACCGCCAGCCCCAGCCGGCCACCGGCCTCGCTGCCACCGCCCTTCTGTGCGACGGCCCGGTCCCTGGCCGTGCCCACCGTCACCGACAGCGTCATCGGCTGGCCCTTGCGGATGATCTTCAACGAGGTCTGCGTGCCCGGCTTGATATCGGCCACGTGCTCGGGCAGGTCGCCCGAATGGTCGATCACGTCATTGTCGAGCTGCACGATGACGTCGCCAGGCTTCAGGCCAGCGCGCGCGGCCGGGCTGTCGGGCTCGACCGAGTTGACCAGCGCACCAGTAGGCTTGGGCAGCCCGAACGATTGTGCAAGCGCCTGGTTCACCTCCTGCACGCTGATGCCGAGACGACCGCGCGTGACCTTGCCATGCGCCACCAGCTGCTGCTGCACCTTGGTGGCCACGTCGATCGGGATCGCGAACGACAGGCCCTGGTAGCCGCCGGTCTGGCTGTAGATCTGCGCATTGATGCCGACCACCTCGCCGCGCTGGTTGAACAGCGGCCCGCCCGAGTTGCCGGGATTGACGGCAACATCGGTCTGGATGAACGGCACATAGGTATCGTCCGGCAGCGAGCGCGACTTGGCGCTGACGATGCCCGCGGTCACGGTGTTCTCGAAGCCGTAGGGAGAACCGATCGCCAGCACCGGCTCGCCCACGCGCACCTGCGAAGGATCGCCCAGGCGCACGGCCGGCAGGTTCTTGGCGTCGATGCGGATCACGGCCACGTCGGTCTGCGGATCGCTGCCGAGCACCTTGGCCTTGAACTCGCGGCGGTCGGTCAGCTTGACCGTGACCTCCTGCGCGCCGTCGACGACGTGCGCATTGGTCAGGATCAGCCCGTCCGGGCTCACGATAAAGCCCGAGCCCAGTCCGCGCACCAGTTGCTGCTGGCCGCCTTGCGGACCCTGGAACTGCGGCCCGAAACGCTTGAAGAACTGGAACAGCGGATCGTCCGGATCGATGCCCGGGGGCATCTGCGCCGCGGTGCGCTGGGCGCGCGCGGTGACGCTGATATTGACCACGGCGGGCCCGTACTGTGCCACGATGCCGGAGAAATCCGTCGGCGTGGCCACGGCGGCCGCCGGCTGCGCTGGCGCGACGGCTGGCGCAGGTGCCGCGTACCCCGGCGTGATGACTTCCCTCTGCAGATAGGCATAGCCGCCGCCAAGGGCGGCAAGGGCCGCGATACCAACGGCCGTGCGAGCAATGGTCTGGCGCATCATGTGTGGTTCCTTTCCTTGTGCATCAGGCGTCGGCAGTTTGCGACGCGACACGGTCATGCTAGCGACCCAGACTTAAAACAGACTTAAGGGTCAGCACCAGGCCATACACGGGCGTATCGAGCACATTTCGGCGAAATGAAAATTTATCTTGCGCACAATCTAATTGCGTCTAATATATTGCCATGGAACGCGACAACGACCCCTCCCCGGATTTGCTGCTACTGGATCGCCAGCTGTGCTTTGCGCTGTATTCAAGCTCACTGGCCATGACCAAGTTGTACAAGCCACTCTTAAGTGAGCTTGGACTTACTTATCCGCAATATTTGGTGATGCTGGTGTTGTGGGAGGCGGAAACGCTGACGGTCTCGGACCTCGGCGCGCGGCTGGCGCTGGACTCGGGGACGCTGACGCCACTATTGAAGCGGCTGGAGACGGCGCGGCTGGTCACGCGCACCCGTGACGCAGCCGACGAACGGCGGGTGCTGGTCAGCCTGACCGACTCCGGCCGCGCATTGCGCCAGCGCGCAGCCCGTATTCCTGAACAGATGTTGTGCGCCACGCAGTGCCCGGTCGAAGAGATCCAGGCCCTGACGCAGCGCCTGCATGCACTGCGGTCGACGCTTGAACAGGCGCGGACCGATTCCAGCCTGCCGGACTGACGGCAAGCATTGATACGCCCCTCTCGGGCAACAAACCGGAGCCTTAGATGAAACTCGAAAAAGTCGTTTATACCGCCCATGCCACCGCCACCGGCGGCCGTGACGGCCGTGCCACCACGTCCGACGGCCAGCTCGACGCCAAGCTGGCCGTGCCCAAGGAAATGGGTGGCGCCGGCAATGGCCTGAATCCGGAACAGCTCTTTGCTGCCGGCTATTCGGCCTGCTTCCTGGGCGCCATGCGCTACGTGGCCGGCCAGCAGAAGATCACCGTGCCCGCCGATGCCACGATCGAAGGCGCGGTCGGCATCGGCCCGATCCCTCAAGGCTTCGGCATCCAGGTCGAACTGAAGATCTCGCTGCCGGGCTTCGAGCGCGAGGCTGCCGAAAAGCTGGTCGAACAGGCGCACCAGGTGTGCCCGTACTCGAACGCGACGCGCGGCAATATCGACGTGACGCTGACTGTGGTCTGATCGGCAAGCATGGAAAAGGCCGGTATCGCTTGCGCGATACCGGCCTTTTTGTTTTGTCGCACTGCCGGCTACCGGGCCGGCTCGGTTGCTGGCAGTTGCGCGCAAAATGCGCGCTTCTGTGTCGAACTCAAGCGCTTGATCTCGATTTCCGCTTTCAACGCTTCGGATTTCGTGTCGAAGCGCAATTGGCCCAAAACGCGTATGGGCTTGCGCGATCGCGTATATTTAGCGCCTTTTCCGGACAGATGCTCGGCGAAGCGGCGGGCAACATCGGTCGTGATCCCGGTGTAGATGGAATCGCCGGTGCATTCGAGCAGATAGAGGTACCAGGCGCTGTCAGCCGACATGGGATGGGTAATGGGGATTCAGCGGTAATAGTATTACGCCGGAGCGGCGGCGGCGAGCCATTCCATTTTCCGCCGCGCCAAAAGCAAAAACCCCCAGCCTTTTGGGGCTGGGGGTTCTGCGGAATAAGAGCCTGGCGATGACCTACTTTCACACGGGAATCCGCACTATCATCGGCGCGGAGCTGTTTCACGGACCTGTTCGGGATGGGAAGGGGTGGTTCCAGCTCGCTATGGTCACCAGGCATGAGGGGTTGCAGCGCTGAGGTTGAGGTCAACGCTGCGAATAGGGATGTAGTTGGGGTTGTGCGTATCTGGCACAAGGCGATCGACTCACCAGGCAAAACACACTGGTTATAGGATCAAGCCTTACGGGCAATTAGTACTGGTTAGCTTAACGCATTACTGCGCTTCCACACCCAGCCTATCAACGTCCTGGTCTCGAACGACCCTTCAAGGCGGTCAAGCCGCCAGGGAATCCTCATCTTCAGGCGAGTTTCCCGCTTAGATGCTTTCAGCGGTTATCTCTTCCGTACATAGCTACCCTGCGATGCCTCTGGCGAGACAACAGGTACACCAGCGGTACGTCCACTCCGGTCCTCTCGTACTAGGAGCAGCCCCCGTCAAGATTCCAACGCCCACGGCAGATAGGGACCAAACTGTCTCACGACGTTTTAAACCCAGCTCACGTACCTCTTTAAATGGCGAACAGCCATACCCTTGGGACCGGCTACAGCCCCAGGATGAGATGAGCCGACATCGAGGTGCCAAACACCGCCGTCGATATGAACTCTTGGGCGGTATCAGCCTGTTATCCCCAGAGTACCTTTTATCCGTTGAGCGATGGCCCTTCCATTCAGAACCACCGGATCACTATGTCCTGCTTTCGCACCTGCTCGACTTGTCGGTCTCGCAGTTAAGCACGCTTTTGCCATTGCACTTTAGGTACGATGTCCGACCGTACCAAGCGTACCTTCGAACTCCTCCGTTACACTTTGGGAGGAGACCGCCCCAGTCAAACTGCCTACCATGCACTGTCCCCGACCCGGATTCACGGGTCAAGGTTAGAACCTCAAACAAACCAGGGTGGTATTTCAAGGACGGCTCCACGTGAACTAGCGTCCACGCTTCAAAGCCTCCCACCTATCCTACACAGATCGGTTCAAAGTCCAATGCAAAGCTACAGTAAAGGTTCATGGGGTCTTTCCGTCTAGCCGCGGGGAGATTGCATCATCACAAACACTTCAACTTCGCTGAGTCTCGGGAGGAGACAGTGTGGCCATCGTTACGCCATTCGTGCAGGTCGGAACTTACCCGACAAGGAATTTCGCTACCTTAGGACCGTTATAGTTACGGCCGCCGTTTACCGGGACTTCAATCAAGAGCTTGCACCCCATCATTTAATCTTCCGGCACCGGGCAGGCGTCACACCCTATACGTCCACTTTCGTGTTTGCAGAGTGCTGTGTTTTTATTAAACAGTCGCAGCCACCATTTTATTGCAACCCCTTCACCCTTCTGGCGCAGGCCAGTCAAGCTACCAGGGCGTACCTTATCCCGAAGTTACGGTACCAATTTGCCGAGTTCCTTCTCCCGAGTTCTCTCAAGCGCCTTAGAATACTCATCTCGCCCACCTGTGTCGGTTTGCGGTACGGTCTCGTATGACTGAAGCTTAGAGGCTTTTCTTGGAACCACTTCCAATTGCTTCGCAGCACTAGGCCGCTCGCCCCGCATCCTTGAATCCCGCGCCCGGATTTGCCTGAGCGCCTTCTCCAATGCAGGGACCGGGACTTCCAACACCCGGACAACCTTCCGCGATCCGTCCCCCCATCGCATCATACGACGGTGCAGGAATATTAACCTGCTTCCCATCAGCTACGCATCTCTGCCTCGCCTTAGGGGCCGACTCACCCTACGCCGATGAACGTTGCGTAGGAAACCTTGGGCTTACGGCGAGGGGGCCTTTCACCCCCTTTATCGCTACTCATGTCAGCATTCGCACTTCTGATACCTCCAGCATCCTTTACAAGACACCTTCACAGGCTTACAGAACGCTCTCCTACCACGCACATTGCTGTGCGTCCGCAGCTTCGGTATATAGCTTAGCCCCGTTACATCTTCCGCGCAGGACGACTCGATCAGTGAGCTATTACGCTTTCTTTAAAGGGTGGCTGCTTCTAAGCCAACCTCCTGACTGTTTTAGCCTTCCCACTTCGTTTCCCACTTAGCTATATTTGGGGACCTTAGCTGGCGGTCTGGGTTGTTTCCCTCTTGACACCGGACGTTAGCACCCGATGTCTGTCTCCCGTGATTGCACTCTTCGGTATTCGGAGTTTGCTATGGCGGGGTAATCAGCAATAGACCCCCCAACCATGACAGTGCTCTACCCCCGAAGGTGAGACACGAGGCACTACCTAAATAGTTTTCGGAGAGAACCAGCTATTTCCAGATTTGTTTAGCCTTTCACCCCTATCCACAGCTCATCCCCTAACTTTTCAACGTTAGTGGGTTCGGTCCTCCAGTACGTGTTACCGCACCTTCAACCTGGCCATGGATAGATCATCTGGTTTCGGGTCTACACCCAGCGACTCAACGCCCTGTTCGGACTCGCTTTCGCTACGCCTTCCCTAATCGGTTAAGCTTGCCACTGAATGTAAGTCGCTGACCCATTATACAAAAGGTACGCCGTCACCCCTTACGAGGCTCCGACTGTTTGTATGCATGCGGTTTCAGGATCTATTTCACTCCCCTCCCGGGGTTCTTTTCGCCTTTCCCTCACGGTACTGGTTCACTATCGGTCGATCACGAGTATTTAGCCTTGGAGGATGGTCCCCCCATCTTCAGACAGGATTTCACGTGTCCCGCCCTACTTGTCGTACACCTAGTTCCACAATCGTGTTTTCGCATACAGGGCTATCACCTGCTAGGGCCGGGCTTTCCATCCCGTTCTGCTAACACCACTGCTAAAGAGTACAAGGCTCTTCCCATTTCGTTCGCCACTACTTTGGGAATCTCGGTTGATTTCTGTTCCTGCAGCTACTTAGATGTTTCAGTTCGCCGCGTTCGCTTCCCACACCTATGGATTCAGTGTGGGATGACCCATTCGGGCCGGGTTTCCCCATTCGGACATCTCCGGATCAAAGCTTGTTTGCCAGCTCCCCGAAGCTTTTCGCAGGCTACCGCGTCCTTCATCGCCTGTGATCGCCAAGGCATCCACCACATGCACTTGTTCGCTTGACCCTATAACGAGTGTGTCTCGATTGCTCGAAACCTCGCTACAGGATGAGTTCTCGCATTTGTGCCGTATTCCAAGTCATCTTTCGATCACTTAAATACATTTTGGTTGATACAATCACAACCCGGTATCGCGTCTTGTACTGCAGCGTCTCATCAACGCTCGCGCGACACCTTTACTACATCCCATATTTTTAAAGAACAGCCGATCTTGCGATCGCTTGGCAATGCCAAATGGAAACACTCGCCACTCATCGTCGCGATGCGCTTTCATTTGACAACCAATCCAAGGTACCAGGCAGTGGTGGAGGATGACGGGATCGAACCGACGACCCCCTGCTTGCAAAGCAGGTGCTCTCCCAGCTGAGCTAATCCCCCTTCCGGATAACTTGGTGGGTCTGGTAGGACTTGAACCTACGACCCCCGCCTTATCAAGACGGTGCTCTAACCACCTGAGCTACAGACCCTTGGCTGTAACAGCAAACAAACCGATAAGTGTGAACGCTAGGCTTGAGACACAAGCCTCTAGAAAGGAGGTGATCCAGCCGCACCTTCCGATACGGCTACCTTGTTACGACTTCACCCCAGTCATGAACCCTGCCGTGGTAATCGCCCTCCTTGCGGTTAGGCTAACTACTTCTGGCAAAACCCACTCCCATGGTGTGACGGGCGGTGTGTACAAGACCCGGGAACGTATTCACCGCGGCATGCTGATCCGCGATTACTAGCGATTCCAGCTTCACGTAGTCGAGTTGCAGACTACGATCCGGACTACGATGCGTTTTCTGGGATTAGCTCCCCCTCGCGGGTTGGCAACCCTCTGTACGCACCATTGTATGACGTGTGAAGCCCTACCCATAAGGGCCATGAGGACTTGACGTCATCCCCACCTTCCTCCGGTTTGTCACCGGCAGTCTCTCTAGAGTGCCCTTTCGTAGCAACTAGAGACAAGGGTTGCGCTCGTTGCGGGACTTAACCCAACATCTCACGACACGAGCTGACGACAGCCATGCAGCACCTGTGTCCACTTTCCCTTTCGGGCACCTAATGCATCTCTGCTTCGTTAGTGGCATGTCAAGGGTAGGTAAGGTTTTTCGCGTTGCATCGAATTAATCCACATCATCCACCGCTTGTGCGGGTCCCCGTCAATTCCTTTGAGTTTTAATCTTGCGACCGTACTCCCCAGGCGGTCAACTTCACGCGTTAGCTACGTTACTGAAGAAATGAATCCCCAACAACTAGTTGACATCGTTTAGGGCGTGGACTACCAGGGTATCTAATCCTGTTTGCTCCCCACGCTTTCGTGCATGAGCGTCAGTGACGTCCCAGGGGGCTGCCTTCGCCATCGGTATTCCTCCACATCTCTACGCATTTCACTGCTACACGTGGAATTCTACCCCCCTCTGACATACTCTAGCCTTGCAGTCACAAGCGCCATTCCCAAGTTGAGCTCGGGGATTTCACGCCTGTCTTACAAAACCGCCTGCGCACGCTTTACGCCCAGTAATTCCGATTAACGCTCGCACCCTACGTATTACCGCGGCTGCTGGCACGTAGTTAGCCGGTGCTTATTCTTCCGGTACCGTCATCGACCCCGGGTATTAACCAGAGCCATTTCTTTCCGGACAAAAGTGCTTTACAACCCGAAGGCCTTCTTCACACACGCGGCATTGCTGGATCAGGGTTGCCCCCATTGTCCAAAATTCCCCACTGCTGCCTCCCGTAGGAGTCTGGGCCGTGTCTCAGTCCCAGTGTGGCTGATCGTCCTCTCAGACCAGCTACTGATCGTCGCCTTGGTAGGCTTTTACCCCACCAACTAGCTAATCAGACATCGGCCGCTCCTGTAGCGCGAGGCCTTGCGGTCCCCCGCTTTCACCCTCAGGTCGTATGCGGTATTAGCTAATCTTTCGACTAGTTATCCCCCACTACAGGGCACGTTCCGATGTATTACTCACCCGTTCGCCACTCGCCACCAGGCCGAAGCCCGTGCTGCCGTTCGACTTGCATGTGTAAGGCATGCCGCCAGCGTTCAATCTGAGCCAGGATCAAACTCTTCAGTTCAATCTCTGTGTGGACCCGAAGGTCCTCGCTCTTTCGAGCGGTCGCTCACTCTCAGAAAACTGACTGACCAGATCCGAAGATCCAGTCACGTTTTGCTGTGCGAGCACTGTATAACTTGTGAAGCAACACTGTCCGAAGACAGCGGCGTCCGCTACCCAGCGCCCACACTTATCGGTTGTTTGGTTGTTAAAGAACTTCGCCGCCGGCTTTGCCGTTCAGCGCCGCTGCGTTGTCTGCAGCAGAGAAACGAGATTATGCAGAGCTTTCTTCGTTTCGTCAACCGTTTCAGCATCTTTTTTTGCTGCGGCCAGCGCGCCAACTTCGCTGCGCCAACCCTTCCGGTCGACCCCGCAACCCTTGCTGCGTCTGCTTTGCAGCGCTGCGTTGTGTTGCGAGGGGGCGAATATTAAGTGACCGCAGCGGGGTTGGCAAGGGGTATTTCGAAAAAAAGCCAACCCACCTGAAAAAGGCACTCCAAGCCACTTCAGCTCTCGGCGGGCGCTACTTATAGAATGGCTGTTCCGGCCCACCGGGCCGCTCTTTATAGATGGGGACGTTTGATGACTATCCAAGCGACCTGGCAACCAAGCCAGGGCAACAGCATCTGCCACCTGACCAACGGGACTGCCGAGTGGCAAGCCGACCTGGATGCATCCGCCGGCGGCGACACCCAATACCCGAACCCGCATGACCTGCTGGATTCGGCCCTGGCCGCCTGCACCACGCTGACTTTGCAGCTGTACGCCAAACGCAAGGGCTACGCCATCACCGAAGTCCATGTATCGGTCGGTCATGAAGATGCCAACGGGACCTACACCATGAACCGGGAGGTCAAGGTCAGCGGCGAGCTCACGCCCCAGATCCTGGATGACCTGCTCCGCGTGGCGAATCGCTGCCCGGTGCACAAGACCTTGTCGGGACAGTTTTCCATCCAGACGTCGATTGCCTGACCCACCCTGGCAAGATCACGCTGCTATTGTCACCTCAAATGATAATCGTTATTATTTGATGGCTCAGGCTGTGACACGTCCTGAGTCAGCAAATGGGTTCACCGGACACGGACGTGTCCGGTCTTTTCTTTCCGGCGACCTACCGTCGCGGCGGCCCCGTTCCGGCCGATTCCCTCCTGCCCGATGTCATCGTCCTGACGCACGTGGTGCGATACCGTACCTGGCGTGGACCAGGCGCGTGCCCCACCCGTTCGAGGGGCATCCTGCCCCGGTGTGTTGGCTGGCCCACCAAGGTTTCGTCGCTTTCCGGGCAAACCGGCGCCGTACGCTTTATCTGCCATGCACCGCAGGCTTACCATGAACGGAAAGCAGAACAAGTAGAAGGCGCCAACAGAAAGCGCCGATACATCGAAGCGAGCGGGGGGATTCCTTGACCAACTTCATCGAAGCGTATTGCGCGCAGGTTCGGCTTGCGGGCGCAGTCGGCGTGATCGCCAAACCGGTTGTGGTGGCACAGGACGGCACGTACGCCATGCACTACGTGCCCTGCGAATACCTGAACCCCCAGGCACCCCTGGTGCTGGTCAGCACCACGCCCGGCCACGCCCATGTGCGGCTGGCCGCCGCCGTCACCGAAGAACTGATGCGCGCCCATGCACCCGGCCGCGTGATCCAGCGCGAGAACAAGCGGCGCGTCGAACTGGGCGGCAAGCTGGTGCGGCCCAACCTGATCCGCATGCTCGACCACTTCCGGGTGCCCGAACTGGTTGGCCTGCCGCACGCCGCGGCATTGTGGAACGATGGGTTCGAGCGCCTGCAACCGCTTGCCTTGCTGCCGCATGCCACCACGCGGCGCGGTCTGGCGTTCGACGGACCGCTGGAAGAACTGCTGGAGACCCCGATGCTGCGCGAGGTATTCGAAGCGCGGTTCCTGGGCGCCGTGCGCCAGATGCGCACGGATGCGCTGTACATCGCGCTGGGCCGTACCGCCTGGGCAGGGCTGCGGCATGCAGTCAGCCGCCGGCTGCTGGCAAAGCACCAACTGCTGGGGATGATGCCAGTGCCAGCGCGCGCCGGCAGCATGGTGCGCTACTTCCTGCGCGAGATCGCCGCCAGCGACCTGTCGGCCAAGGATCCGGTGCGCCATCGCGTGGCCTGGCTCGATGCCGCCCATGCCGAGCTGGAAGCCAGCGTGCGCAAGCTGCGCGCTGCCATCCGGCCGGACCCGCACTCTGCCTACCTGATCGCGTAAGCGATCACTCGCATCAATGATTGTGCTCGACAGACCCCACCGAAGTGGGGTCTCGGCGATCCATGCTGTGCCGATAACGTCTCCTGAGGCATCTGACACGCCTCGCATTCCCGATTTTTGGCGGCCCCGCGTGGGCCGCGATTTTTTTGGGGATCGCCAAATGGCGTCGCCCGGTCAAGCAGCTACGCCGGTGGCGGCGTCTGCCCCACGCTTCGCCGCAGCGCATCCGATACCTGCGCCATCAGCGCGGCGTCGTCATCGACCGCGCGGCCGCTGGCCAACAATGCCTCGCGCACACTGACGACCTTGCCCGCGTCATAGTGCCGGCCGCTGTCGATGGCCGCTTCGAACGCATTGGCGCGCGCGTTGATCTGCACGGGGCCGGCGCTGACCAGCAGCACCGCATGGGCCAGCACCAGGTGGCGCTGCCCGTCGGCCGTTTGCATGGCCGCGGGTGCGCGCCGCCAGTACTGCGCCGTGCCGGCGATCTTGCGCGCGGCTTCGGGCGGGCCCCAGGCCAGGTTGTAGCGGCCGTCGCAGAAGGAACCGGCCACCGCCTGCCAGTGCGTGTCGACGCCCAGCGATTGCAGCGCGTCGCCGATGACCTCGCACAAGTGCAGGTAGACCGCGTCGCTGCGCGCGCCCGGCGGCTGTTCCACTGTGTAGGCCAGGCTCAGGTTGAGGATGCCGGGGCCCTGCGGCACCAGCCCGCCGCCGGACATGCGCAGGAATACCGGACATCCCTGCTGCGCGAAGTCGGCGCGCGCGGTTTCCAGCGCGGCATGGCGCAGGTAGGTGCGCGGCACCACCAGCGACAGCGGCGCCTCCCACAGCTGCGCCACCTGCCGGCCTTGTGCCGCGAGGTCGAGCAAGGCCAGCTCATCCTGCAGCGGGTCGCTGCCCGCCTGCCCGGCATGGGCCGCATCAATAAATTCAAACGGCATGGGATGGCACCAACCTCCGGATAGCAACGTGCCGAGTCTAGCAACACTAGGCATTGAGCGCATCGAAGTACGCCAGCGCCTTCGACGCGTACATGGCGCCGGGTCCGCCACCCATCTCGATATTGATGGCCAGCACTTCGGCGAGCTGCTCGCGCGTGGCGCGATGGCGCAGCGCCTGGCTGGTGTGGAACAGCACGCAGTCGTCGCAGCCCTTCTGCACCGCCAGCGCGACGGCAATCAGTTCCTTGACGGCGGCGGGCAGGCTGCCGTCCTGCGTGGCGGCCTTCATCACGCCCTGGAAGGCGCTCATGGCGGCGGGCTGGGCCTGGCCGAGCGCACCGAATTGCCTGTTGATCTCGGTCAGGCGGGTCTTCAGGTCTGTGGTCATGAGGTCTCCTGTCTTGAATTGGAACAAGGCGAGCTGGCCGAGCGGATGGCGCCCTGGGCGGCGCCATCCGCGCGCGGCATCAGCCGCCCAGATGCTTCTTCAGCAGCGCGTTGAAGTCATTGGCCTTCTCCATCTGGCTCATGTGGCCAGCATCGGCAAAGACCTTGACGGTTGCTCCCGGCGGCGCGGCTTCAGCGTGCGCGGCCGGGATGATCTGGTCCTGACCGCCCCACACCACCAGCACGCGCTTGCCGCTGTTGGCCAGCCGCTGGCCAGGCTGCTCGCTCTGGCGGCCGCCGCCGAAGAGTCCCTGCCCCAGCGCCGTCAGCGCCTCGGTGACGCCGTCCAGCCGCTTGTAGCGCAGCAGGTCGTCCAGCATCTGGCGGCTGACCAGCCCCGCGTCGGCGAACAGCAGTTCGACCACGGGCTTGAGCTCGCGCCGGGACTGGGCACTGACGAAGCCTTCGGTATAGCCGCTGTTGACGGCGTCGCCAAAGCCCACCGGCGACACCAGCGCCACCGACAGCACCCGCTGCGGTGCATCCACGGCCAGTTGCGCCGCCACGCCGCCGCCCATCGAATGGCCGACCACATGCGCCGCCTCGATCCCGGTCTCGTCCATGAAGCGCGCTACAAAGCCGGCCATCTGCGCCAGCGTCGTGCCCGCGAGCCGCGGCGACGACTGTCCGTGGCCGGGCAGGTCGAGCGCCACCACGGTGTACGCGTCGGCCAGGGGATCGAGGTTGAACAGCCAGTTGTCCAGGTCTCCGCCAAATCCGTGGATGAAGAGCACGGTTTCGGCGCCGCCACCCTTGCGGGCATAGCGGACCCGGATGCCGTCGACGTCGGCAAACTGGTACGCGGCAGCGGCGTCCTCTTCGCCAGCGTCGTCCGCCGGCGTTTCATAAGCCGCGACATAGTCATCGATTTGCGCATCGCTCACCTCCGCAGGTGCCAGCACGCCCAGCAGCGCCTTCACCGGCAGCACGTCGCCGGCCTGCGCCACCTTGCGGCGCAGCGTGCCGGCGTCGGGCGCCTCCACCGCATTGGCGATCTTGTCGGTTTCCACATCCAGGATCGGCAGGCCCACGGTAATCTCGGTGCCTTCGTCGACCAGCCACGCATTGACCGTGCCTTCCTTCATCGACAGGCCCCACTTGGGCATCACGATCGGGATAATCGTGGGGGAAATTTCGGTTGCCATCAGTGCTTGCCTCCCTTCATGGTCTTGCGCGCGGCGGCCGCGATCTGCGCGGCGCTGGGGATGTACAGGTCCTCCAGCGTCGGCGAGAACGGCACCGGCGTGTGCGGCGGGCACACCATCTCGATGCCGGCCTTGAGCGCGCCGAAGGCTTGCTGCGCAACCTGCGCGGAGATATCGGTGGCGATATTGCAGCGCGGGCTGGCCTCGTCCACCACCACCAGGCGGCCGGTGTTCTCGACCGACTCCAGCACCGTGTCCATGTCCAGTGGCGAGAGCGTGCGCAGGTCCACGATCTCGGCCTCGATGCCCTCCTTGGCCAGCGTTGCCGCCGCTTCGAGCGCGCGATGCACCATCAACCCGTAGGTGACGATCGACACGTCCTTGCCGTCGCGCACGATATTGGCCTCGCCGAACGGGATCGCGTAGGCGCCTTCGGGCACCTCGCCTTCCAGGCCGTACAGGTTCTTGTGCTCGCAGAAGATCACCGGGTCGTTGTCGCGGATCGCCTGGATCAGCAGGCCCTTGGTGTCGTACGGCGTGGACGGGCACACCACCTTCAGGCCGGGGATATGCGTGAACAGCGGCGTCAGCATCTGGCTGTGCTGCGCGGCTGCGCGAAAGCCCGCGCCGACCATCGCGCGGATCACCACCGGCGTCTCCGCCTTGCCGCCGAACATGTAGCGGAACTTGGCCGCCTGGTTGAAGATCTGGTCGAAGCAAACGCCCATGAAATCGATAAACATCAGCTCGGCGATCGGGCGCATGCCGCAGGCCGCGGCGCCGATGGCGGCGCCCACGTAAGCGGATTCAGACAGCGGCGTGTCCAGCAGCCGGTCGCCGTGCTTGGCGTAAAGACCCTTGGTCACGCCCAGCACGCCGCCCCAGGCGTCCTTCTCGCCGTCCGCGCCGGCGCCGCCGACGATATCTTCGCCCAGCATGATGACGCTGGGGTCGCGGGTCATTTCCTGGTCGATCGCCTCGTTGATCGCCAGCTTGATGCTCAGTTTGCGAGCCATGGTTTGTCTCCTGATATTGGGTTAGCGCGTGGCAGATCAGTAGCTGACGTAGACGTCGGTGAGCAGGTCTTCGGGACCCGGCTGCGGCGCGGCCTTGGCTTCCTGCACGGCATGCTCGATCAGCGCGGCGACCTCGCGGTCGATGGTGTCGAGTTCTTCGCGAGCGACCACTCCCGCCTGGGTCACGGCGCGGCCAAACAGCTTCAGGCAATCCTTGTTGGCGCGGATGTCGTCGAGTTCGCCGGCGGCGCGGTAGGTCTGCGCATCGCCCTCGAAGTGGCCATAGAAGCGGACCATCTTGCATTCGAGCAGCGACGGCCCGCCGCCTTCGCGCGCGCGCCGGATCACTTCGCCGGCCGCTTCATGGACGGCGAAGAAATCGGTGCCGTCCACCGTCACGCCCGGGATGCCGAAGCCGGCGGCGCGGTCCACGTAGCTGTCCACCGCGGTGCCGTAATCGCGCGAGGTCGATTCGGCATAGCCGTTGTTCTCGATCACGAAGATCACCGGCAGGTTCCAGACCGCGGCCAGGTTCAGGCTTTCCAGGAAAGTGCCCTGGTTGGAGGCGCCGTCGCCGCAGAAGGTGATGCCGACCTCGCCCTTGCCGCGGAACTTGGCAGCCAGCGCGGCGCCGCAGATCAGCGGCGCGCCTGCGCCCAGGATGCCGTTGGCGCCCATCATGCCCTTGGACAGGTCGGCGATATGCATCGAGCCACCCTTGCCATTGCACGAGCCGCCCTTCTTGCCGTAGATCTCCTTCATCATCGCCACCGGATCGACGCCCTTGGCAATGCAATGGCCGTGGCCGCGGTGTGTGCTGGCGATGCGGTCGCCATCGTTCAGGTGGTGCAGAATGCCGACGCCCGCGGCTTCCTCGCCCGCGTATAGATGGACGAAGCCCGGGATGTCGCCGCGCCCGAAGTCCACGTGCAGGCGTTCTTCGAAATCGCGGATGGTGCGCATCTTCCGGTACACCGTCAGCAACGTCTCCTTGTCGAGCGGCAGCGCGGCGGAATCTTGAGAAGCTCTGGCTGTCATGTCTGTCTCCTTCGTTTTCAGGTGTTGCACTTCAAGAAAGGGGAAAAGCGGGCGGACGCGGTGCCCGCGCGTCATCCCACCGCGGCGGGCTGCGGCAGGCTGCGCATCAGGTGGTGGCGCCCGGCATGGCGCATGCAGGCCGCGACGTCGATGCTGCGAAAGGCGTGGTCATGCAGGGTGACCGTGACTTCGTCGTCCGGGCCGAAGGCCAGCTCGCGCTCTCCGTCCAGCGCGACAATGCCGCTGCGCTGGCGCACGCGATGGGGCCGGCCGTGTTCGAGCCGCTGCCAGCCGGCCACCGGCACGGTGCACATCAGGCCGGGTGCGATCGGCGCGCACAGGTCGAATTCGCCTTCGCCGGGCGCGGCCAGTTCGATCGCGAGGCCGCCCTCCTCACGCCGGCCCACCGGCTCCAGCAGCCCGGCGATGGATGACAGGCCGATGGCCTCGGGGTCGGCAAAGGACACGTAGACGGCGGCAAGCGTGTCGGTCTTCCACAGGGCGCGCGCGCCGATGAAGTGCTCGTGCGAGATCACCGCATCCACCAGCGCAATATCGCGGCGAAAGCCGCCGTTGCCGTCACGGATGACGATGTCGAGCCGCTTGTTCGACGCCAGCGCCTGCGCAGGAGGAATGCGGCCCGTGGCATAGAGGCCGGTTGCCAGCCCGATGATGGTGGGCTCGCGCATTTCGGGGTAGGCATTGTTGGTGCCGGTCGACAGGCCCGCGATCGGCACCGCGCCGCACTCGCGCACCACCGCGCGGTGGGTGCCGTCGCCGCCCAGCACGATGATCGCGGCCACGCCCGCATCGGCCATGCAGCGCGCGGCGCGCAGGGTGTCGTCGACGCGCGCGGTGACCGGCATGTCGAGGTAGTCGACCGCGGGCAGGCCCGAGTCCGGCCCCTGCCGGCGTGCCAGGTGCCGCGCCAGCATGACGCGCAGGCCTTCGCGGTCGGGCATCATCAGCACGCGCTCCACGCCGCAGGAGGCCAGCGCGGCCAGCAGGCGCAGCACGATATTGACGCGGTCGGCCAGCTGCAGGCTGTTGGCGTTGGCGATCACACGACGGATGTCGCGCGCGGAAATCGGGTTGGCGATGATGCCGACCACTGGCGCGATCTGCGCGCTGGCGCCTGCTGCGTGCCCCATTGCCTGTCTCCTGTTGTCGTTGTCTTGCCAGGCGTATTTGCAATGGCTGTGCCAGTGCGCGCAGGCAGTGAAAACAGCGGAAACAGGGGTATCAGCCGGTCGGATCCGAGGGATTACCCCGAGACGGCAGGGCAAAAACAACGCTGCGCTGTGACAGGTGTCACAGCGCAGGTGTACAGGGGATGGACAACCGTATCGCACAGACGGCGCGCGTGCGCCGTGCTGCCTGCCGGCTTATGCGTCGGTGGGCTCCGGGCCGCCGTCGCGCCGGTTGGGCGACTGGATGCCGTAGCGCTCCATGCGCCGGTACAGCGTCATGCGGCTGACGCCGATCTGCCGCGCCACGGCGCTCAGGTTCCAGCCGGACGCGCGCAGGTATTGCATCAGCAGCATGCCTTCCGGCGGCAACTGGTGCGGGTCGAACGGTGCGGCAGCGGGTGACTGGGCGGGCCCTGGCTGCGGCAGGGCGGCGGACGGTGCGGGTCCCGCCAGGCTGTCAGGCAGGTCCGGCACATCGATATAGCCGTCGGCGCAGACCGCGCGCGCGTACTCCAGCACGTTGCGCAGTTCGCGCAGGTTGCCAGGCCAGCGGTGGCGGTGCAGCCGCTCGCGTGCCGCGGGCGACAGCGTGATCTCGCTGCCCTCTGCGCTCCCTTCCTGCAGCAGCTTGCGGACCAGCCAGTCCAGGTCGGTACGCGCACGCAGCGGCGGCAGCGTAAAGCGCGCGCCGTTGAGGCGGTAGTACAGGTCCTCGCGGAAGCGCCCGTCGGCCACCAGTTGCTCCAGGCTGTGGTGCGTGGCGGAAATGACCCGCAGCCGCACCGGCACCGGCCGCGCGGCGCCAACAGGCAGCACTTCGCCCTCGGCCAGCACGCGCAGCAGCCGCGACTGCAGCTCGCGCGGCATGTCGCCGATCTCGTCCAGGAACAGCGTGCCGCCGTCGGCCTCCTGGATCAGGCCGCGCTTGCCGCGCGGGCCTGCGCCGGAGAAGCTGTTGGGCAGGTGCCCGAACAATTCGCTTTCAATCAGTGTTTCAGGGATCGCCGCGCAGTTCACCGCTACGAACGGCCCGCCGCGGCGCGCGCTGGCAAGATGCAGCGCCTTGGCCAGGAACTCCTTGCCGCTGCCGGTCTCGCCGTGGATCAGCAGGTTGATCGGCGAATCGACCAGGCGCGCCGCGCGCTGCAACTGCAGCTGCAGCGCGGCATCGCCGCCGGTCAGCGCCGCCAGGGCATCCGGCATCGCCACCTGCGTTTCGGCGGGCGGCGCCTGCCAGCGCAGCGCGGGCGGCAGCACGCTCAGGTACAGCAGGCCGCCACTGCGGGTCAGCGCCACCAGGCGCTGCTCGCTCGGGCGCGAATAGACATAGTGGCCCAGGTCCTCCAGGCGCGCGTCGAACAGCGTCTCGAACCGCTGGCCCAGCACGGTGGCGCCCGGTGCGCCACCCAGCTCGCCTTCCAGCATCAGCCTGGCGCGGTGGTTATGGCCGACGATGCGGCCCGCCTCGTCCAGCGCCAGCAGGTATTCGGGATTGACGTCGACGAACTCCGGCGCCACGTTCAGCTTCAGGATCCAGTCGCGGCGGTGCGCGCGCAGGAAGTTGGCGTTCTCGATATGCGCGGCGTAGATGCGCACCATCTGCAGCGCCAGCCCCTGGCTGTCCTTGGCCTGCGGCGAGGTCAGCGCGGAGATGTCGAGGATGGCGTGCAGGTTGCCGTGCGTGTCGAACAGCGGCGCGGCGGTGCAGGTCAGTGGGATATGGGTGGCGTCGAAATGGTCGGCCTGGTGCACCGTCAGCGCCTGGCCCGTGGCCAGGGCGGTGCCGACCGCGCAGGTGCCGGCGCCGCTCTCGCTCCACTCGGCGCCCAGGTACAGGCCCGCGTGGCGCAGCGCGGCATCGCTGCGGGCCTCGCCGATATAGTCGACGGTCACGCCCTGCGCATCGGTCAGCAGCACCACATAGCCCAGGCCCGCCACTTGCCCATACAGGCTCTGCAGGCCGTGGCGCGCGATGCGCGCGAAGTCGTCGATGCGTTCCTGGTGTTCGCGCAGGCGCGGCTGCGGCAGGATGCGCGCCTCCTGCATGCGCGACGGATCCAGGCCGTACTGGTGCACGCAGCGGCGCCATGAGTTCTGGATGATGGCGTCGTGCGCGATCCGGTCCGCAAGCACGGCCGGCGGGGCAAGGTATGTGGTGACCTGGACCACCGTCTCGATGTGCTCGCGTTGCCGCAGGTCCATCGCTGTCTCCTGTCGTCGCTGCCGTCGGCCCCATGTTTCGGATGGGGCGGTGGATCGTGCGAACTGTCGGGCGCGTGCTGCGGGAGCCGCGCCTCTCTCGGTCTCGGGCCTTCTAATGTATCCGAGCGGATCGGCCGGGCGCAAACAGGATTCGCGGCGCGCCGGCGGGCACACGCCGCAAGTGCGGCGCACGCCATACCGGAGCATCGCAGGCGCTCAGAGCGCTGATGAGGTCTTCAGGCTACGCGCCGCATCGGCAGCGATGGCGAACGAGCGCAGGCGTGCCTGGTGGTCATGGATCTGCCCGGTCAGCATCAGCTCATCCGGGCGCAGGTCATCGACAAAGCGCTGCATGCCGGCACGCACGGCGTCGGGATCGCCCACTACCGAGCACGCCAGCGAGCGGCGGATATGGTCGGCCTCGCTCTCGGTCCACAGCGCTTCGATATCGTCCACCGGTGCGCGCAGCTGCCCCGGAGTGCCTCGCACCAGCGCCAGGAACTGCTGCTGCAGCGAGCTGAACAGGCGGCGCGCCTGGTCGCCGGTCTCGGCCGCGAACACGTTCAGGCCCAGCATCACATAGGGCCGGTCCAGCGCTTCGGAGGGCCGGAAGGTGCGCCGGTACAGGTCCACCGCCTGGCGCATGAAGCCCGGCGCAAAGTGCGAGGCAAAGGCGAACGGCAGGCCCATCGCCGCCGCCAGCTGCGCGCTGAACAGGCTCGAACCCAGCAGCCAGATGGGCACCTTGAGCCCGGCGCCGGGCACCGCGCGCAGGCGCTGGCCGGGGCGCACGTCGTCGAAATAGGCCTGCAGCTCTTCCACGTCCTGCGGGAAGGTATCGGCGCTGTCGGCCGACAGGTGGCGGCGCAAGGCGCGCGCGGTGGCCTGGTCGGTGCCGGGCGCGCGGCCCAGGCCCAGGTCGATGCGGCCCGGGTAGAGCGAGGCCAGCGTGCCGAACTGCTCGGCGATCACCAGCGGCGAATGGTTGGGCAGCATCACGCCGCCCGAGCCCACGCGGATGGTCCTGGTGCCGTTGGCGACATAGCCGATCAGCACGGCGGTGGCGGCGCTGGCAATGCCGGGCATGTTGTGATGCTCGGCCAGCCAGTAGCGGTGGTAGCCCAGCCGCTCGGCATGGCGGGCCAGGTCGAGCGAGTTGCGCATGGCCTGGCCGGCATCGCTGCCTTCAGGGATGGGGGCCAGGTCCAGCACGGACCAGGCCACGCCTGCGCCGTTGGGAATAGAGTCGTGATTCATGTGGTGGATGGCGGGCGACCGATGCCGCACGCGGGCAATGCGTATGGCCCGCTATCTTAGAGACCATGGCGCGATCGTGCTGGCGGCCTGATCGCGGCCCTTCGGGCGGCGTGGGTATCACGGGGGCGCGGGAAGGATTGAGTCGCGCCGCGCTTGCCCGTACCATGCAGCCCGATGCCAAGGAACAAGCGATGACACTCAAGACACTGGACGGTGCGCTGGCCCTGCTGACGCACTTCACCGTGCGCCAGCCGACCTGGGGCGTGCGCGAGCTGGCCAAGCACAGCGGCGTGCACTACGCCGTGGTGCACCGCGTGCTGGCGACGTTTGCCGCCAATGGCTTCCTGGTGCAGGACGCGGCCACCGGCAAGTATTCGCTGGGACTGCGGTTGTTCGAGCTGGGACAGGTGGTGCGCAAGAGCTTCTCGCCCGACGAGATCGTGCGCCCGGTGCTGGAAAAGCTCGCCGCGCAAAGCGGCGAGACCGTGTTCCTGTCGTGGCTCGATGGCCATGAGGGCCTGTGCGTGGGACTGGTGCAGAGCCAGCACCAGCTGCGCTTTTCGATCGAGCTGGGCGAGCGCTTCCCGCTCTATGCGGGCGCGCATGCCAAGGCGATGCTGGCCTTCCAGGACGATGCCTTCCGCGATGAGGTCTACCGCCAGGGGCTGGCGCGCATCGCCCCACACACGACGCTGGACCGCGAGCGCATCGAGCAGCAGCTGGCCGAGGTGCGCGAGCGCGGCTGGGCCCATACGCGCGAGGAAGCCGCCGCCAGCGTGGCCGGCCTGGCGTTGCCGCTGTGGTCGCGCGACCGCAGCGCGGTGGTGGGCTCGGTCGCCATCGCCGGGCCGCAGCAGCGGCTGGACCAAGCCGCGGTACCGCGCCTGCTGGAGGCGCTGCGCGATGCCAGCGGCCGGCTGGAAGACGTCATCGGCTTCGTGCGCTGACGCGCTGTCTCTTCACACCAGCAGCGCCTTGCCCACGGCCCCGCCCAGCACGCGCTGGCCGATCGCATGGCCCAGCGCGCGATAGCTCTCCCATTGCGCCTCATCGAAGAACTGGTCGCCGGTGGCCTCCTGCGGAAACGCGGGATGGGTCGCGCCGTAGTGGCGCACGTCGGCCGGCGCCCATGACACCAGCCGCGGCTTGAGCAGCACGATGCGGCAGGTGCGTGCGCGTGGCGCCCCGCACTCCGGGCCGGTGCGAAAGACATTGAGCAGCACCGCGCATTTGTCGCCGGTCGGCGCGCCCGGCAGGAAATCATCCGGCACGCCGAAGACACGGCTCAGCACCGGGTGCGTGGTGGCAGCCTCGGTATCGACCACGATCTCCAGCCCATGGTCGATGCGCGCCAGCCGGATCAGGTTGGCCAGGTCGCCGAAGCGGTAGTCGGGGTCGCCCCCGCAATCACACAGCACGATCAGCGAGACATCGCGGCCCGGGCGCAGCAGCTCGTACACGCCGGTGTTGTCGAAATGCCCGCCATCGGACAGGTACTGCCAGCCGCGCCGCGTGCCGTGGAAGCGCGCGCTCAGTTCGCAGCCCAGGTAGTACTGCGTGCGGAAAAGCGCGATGCCCGCGGCCAGCCATGGATGCGCGGCGCGTTCCGGATGGCGCCGCGCGCGGCCCCGGCGCCCGCCTTCGCGCGCGTGGCTGGCCGGATACGACGGCCACCATATGCCCAGACGCAGGTTCGCCAGGCCAAGCAGCATGGATGTGCCCAGCGTGGTCGCGCGCCCCAGCCTGGTGGAGACGGCCGCGCCCGAGATCGCCATCCAATCTCCCACCGTGCGCGATTCGGCCAGTTTGCCCGAAGACGGCCATGAAACGTCGGGGCAGCAACCCCGGCCGTCGATGGTAAAGCGCGCGTAGGCGTCCGGCGGGATCGCCGCCGCCACGCCGGACAGCACCACGCAGGGGCCGGGCGCCAGGCACAGCGGCTTGCCCTTGCGGTCGCGCTGCACCAGTTGCTCGGCCGGGTCGACGGTGAGATTCAGCGTGACGTTGATCAGGTGCAGCGGCGCCAGCACGCGCGGATCGTAGTAGGTGTTCAGGCTGAGCTGGTCGCCGGGCACGGGCTCGGCCACGCTGAAGCGGGCGCGCTGGCTGCCGTCGCGGCCGGCACTCGGGTCGGGAGCCGCGAAGCGCTCCCCGTTGGATGCGCCCAGGAACGCGCGCGTGAGCCGCGCCGCGTAGAACGGCTGCAGCGTCGACAGGTTCAGGAAGCCGGAGAAGCGCCCCGCCACCAGCGCCAGCACCAGGCTCACCACAGTGAACGTGGCCAGCGCCGGGCCGGTATAGGCGTTGCCGAACACCAGCCAGTCGACCGGCTCGCGCCCGTCCCAGCGCACCCACAGCACCAGCCACGACCACAGCACGAACAGCAGCAGGGCCAGCACCGCCGCCACCGCGCCCGCCAGCAGCGATACCGGCAGCCGGGCACACAGCGCGCGCCATGGCGTGTCGGTGCTGCCCTGGCGGCCGGCGTCGCGCCAGCGCGAACCGTAGCGCACCAGCCAGACCAGCACGCCCAGCACGGTTGCGGGCAGCGCCGCGCCCCACTGGTGGTGGGCCTGGTGGGCAAACAGGTAAGCGGTGCGTGCGATGGTGTCGGCAATGCCCAGCGCCGCCAGCCACAGGGTCAGCGTCAGCGCGCCACGCAGTGCGCGCGTGGCGCGCACGCGGTAGGCGGCCACGGTGCGCGGCTCGCCCTGCAGCAGCGCCAGGCACCACAGCACACCTAGCAGCGTCAGCACGCCCAGCGCGGCAAAGAGCTTGCCGATGACCAGCCCCGGACCGAGCCATTCCGACCAGCGCGCCGCGGCCAGCAGCATCAGGCCCAGCAGCGTGGCGAGCAGCGGCGCGGGGCTCAGGAAGCGGGCCGTCGCCTGCGGATCGTTGGCGCGCGGGTAGATCAGCCAGTAGGCCAGCCCGGGCGGCACCGCGCCAGCCAGCGCGGTGGCCAGCGGCAGCCACAGCAGCGTGCTCCACCAGATCGCGCATTCGCCCTGGTTGAAGGCCTGGCGCGCGTCGTGCAGCAGGTCCATCTCATAGCGCCCCAATCCGTAGGAAACCCCCACCGCGATGTGTTGCCCGAGCGCCAGCACAGCCAGCAGCACCAGCAGCGCGCTGCCGATCACGAAATGCATGGCCAGCCAGTTGCGCACCACCAGCGCGGCGGCATAGAGGTTGTCGCCGGCACCGGTGGGCGACAGGTAGCGGCCGTTCTCGCGCAGCCATGCGACCGCGCCGCGGCCGGGGTCCGCGGCATAGGACACCGAGGTATGGATGCGCCCCGGCGGCTCGCATTGCAGCGTGTGATAGGCGTCGGTGGCGGCCTGGACCGGGCCCGCGCCCCGACGCAGGCGGCCGGGCACGAACAGGCTGACGAAGAAGGCGCCGAGGTAGCCGCCGCCGCTGACGGTGGAGAGGTAGTCGAACTGCGCCAGCAGCGAGGCCAGGCCCGGCACGGTCTGCGCCGCGGCGGCGGCCGCCGGCGTCGCGGCTTCCGGCGCGGGGGCCGGCGCTGCCGCCTTGGCGGGCATCGCGGTGCCCGCCATCGCCTGCATCACGCCCAGGCAGAAGGTGGCGCTGCGGATGCCGCCGCCGGACAGTGCCAGGGCCCAGTTGCGCTGGCCATCGCCGGCGCGCGGCGCAATGCCGAGCTGGCGGCGGCGCTGGGCGATGCGGGTGGCCTCGTCGCCGGATCCGCCGGTTCCGTGGTGTTCCGCGGCCATGCGCGTCCTCCCGGTAACAGTCGGTCTGCGCCAAGTATAGGCGGCGGCGCTCCGCCGTTGCCGCCGCCGGCATTCGCCCGGCGCGGCCAGCCGGCCCCACGTTAACCCTGATTGTTGAGAGCCGGGACCAAGCCTAGCATTTCTCTGTATCAGAGACGCTGTCTCTTATATAGAGACACAAACAGTCGACGCAACCACCCGCCATGCTCAAGACCCTGGACGGCGCCCTGGCGCTGTTGACCCACTTCACCGCCCGCCAGCCCAGCTGGGGCGTGCGCGAACTGGCGCGCTACAGCGGCGTGCACCACGCCGTGGTGCACCGCGCGCTGGCGACCTTTGCCGCCAACGGCTTCCTGGTGCAGGACGCGCTTGGCCGCTACGGCCTGGGGTTGCGCTGGTTCGAGCTGGGACAAGTGATGCGCAAGACGTTTTCGCCGGCCGAGGTGGTGCAACCGGCGCTGGAAGCGCTGGCGCGCGAATGCGGCGAGACCGTGTTCCTGTCGTGGCTGGACGGTGGCGAGGGCTTGTGCACGGATATCGCCCAGAGCCAGCACCAGCTGCGCTTTTCGATCGAAGTGGGCCAGCGCTTCTCGCTGGACGCGGGCGCGCACGCCAAGGCCATCCTGGCATTCCAGCCGGAAGCGTTCCGGCGCCAGGTAACGGGCGACGCGCCCGAGCCGGAAGCACGGCTGGCGCAGATCCGCGCCGACGGCTGGGCCTACACCTGCGAGGAATCCGCCGCCACGGTGGCCGGGCTGGCGCTGCCGCTGCGCCACCGCGACACCCGGGCGGTGGTGGGATCGCTGGCCATCGCCGGCCCGCTGCAGCGCCTGACGCCTGAAGCTGTGCCGCGCTTGCTGGAGGCGCTGCGCACCGCGCGCAACACCATCGGCCCGGTGGCGGGTTTCATGCGCTGAGCGCGCGCAAGGCATCACATACAACAGACAAAACCAGACAACACTACGGGGAGCAGTGGACAAATGACCATGCCAACACAACTGAACGCGCCGATGGCGGCGCAGCCTGCAACACGGACACGCTTCATGGAGCCCTTGCTGCTGCTGGTCTCCGTGGGGCTGTCGGTGTTCGGCGCCATGATCGGCATGCAGCTGATCGTGTCGCTGGGGATCTCGGCCAACACCTCGATCATCGGCGCGCTGATCGCGATCGTGTTCTCGCGCATCCCGCTGGAGATCACGCGGCGCTTCCGCGTGCTGGAGCGGCAGAACCTGGTGCAGACGGCAATCTCGTCGGCCACCTTCGGCGCCGCCAACTCGCTGATGATCCCGATCGGCGTGCCATACGCGATGGGCATGCCGGAACTGGCCACGCCGATGCTGATCGGCGCGGTGATCGCCATGTTCGTTGACGGCGCCATGCTGTACTTCCTCTTCGGCAGCAGGATCTTTCCCGCCACCGGCACCTGGCCGGCCGGCATCGCCACGGCCGAGGCCATCTGGGCTGGCGACCGCGGCGGGCGCAAGGCCGCGTTCCTGGGGCTGGGCATTGCCGTGGGCGTGGGCGGCGCCTGGCTGGGCGTGCCGATGTCCGCGTTCGGCGCGGCCTTCCTGGGCAACCTGGCGGCACTGACCATGTTCGGCATTGGCCTGCTGGTGCGCGGCTATTCGGTGGCGCTGACCGGCATCGACATCGCCAAGGCCTATATCCCGCACGGGCTGATGATCGGCGCGGGCATCGTCGCGCTGTTCCAGGTCGCCAATGAGATCCGCCGCGCGCGCCATGCCCCGGCCGCGGACACGTGCACCATCGAAGTCCCGGCCTCGCGCGCCAGCCGCATCCTGTCGGGCGGCTTCCTGATCTACCTGGCGATTGCGCTGCTGATCTCGGTGCTGGCCGGCCATGTCTCGGACATGTCGCTGGGCATGCTGGTGGTGTTCGTGCTCTATGCCGCCTTTGCCGCCTATGTGCATGAGCTGATCGTCGGCATCGCGGCGATGCATTCGGGCTGGTTCCCGGCCTTCGCGGTAGCGCTGATCACGCTGACCATCGGCATCCTGATCGGCTTCCCGCCGACGGCGCTGGCGGTGCTGGTGGGTTTCTCCGCCGCCACCGGCCCGGCCTTTGCCGACATGGGCTACGACCTCAAGACCGGCTACCTGCTGCGCGGCGAAGGCCGCGACATGGAGGCCGAGCTGGCCGGGCGCAAGCAGCAGTTCCTGGCCGCGATGATCGGCTTTGCCGTGGCCGCGATGGTAGTGCTGGTGTTCCACGGCACCTTCTTCGCGCAGAACATGATCCCGCCGGTGGACCGCGTCTACGCGGCCTCGATCAAGGCGGGCTCGTCGGCGGAGATTGCCCGCAACCTGGTGATCTGGGCCATCCCCGGCGCGCTGCTGCAGCTGATCGGCGGCTCCAGGCGCCAGCTTGGCATCCTGCTCTCCACCGGCATGCTGATTGCCTCGCCGCTGGCCGGCTGGGCAGTGCTGGCAGGCCTCGCGATCCGCTTCGTGCTGCAGCGCCTGCGCGGCGACAAGCACGTGGCCGAGATGAGCGCCTTCGCCGGCGGCGTGATTGCCGGCGACGCCCTGTTCAGCTTCTTCGGCTCCGTCACCAAGCTGCGCAAGTAAGTGCGCAACTGAGTCTTACCTCGGGGCGCGGTCGCCGCGTCCCGCCTGTCATTACCCGAGACGTTCCATGGATATCCAAGCCATCCAGGCGATCCGCGCCGACACCCCGCTGACGGCCTCCACCATCTATCTCGACACCGCCGCGGCCTCGTTGCCGCCCGACGCGGTGCTCGATACCGTGCGCAGCTACCTGCTCGATACCGGCCACGTCGGCATCTACCTGCCGGCCTTCCGCAAAGAGACCTATGCGCGCGTGGAAGCGGTGCGCGGCAAGCTGGCCGGACTGCTCAACTGCGCCGCCGACGAAGTCGCCTTCACCAAGAACGCCACCGAGAGCATCTCGATCGTCGCGCGCGGCATCGCCTGGAAGGCCGGTGACGAAGTGCTGGTGGCTGACACCGAGATGCTGAGCAACCTGCTGCCCTGGCGCCGGCTGGAGCAATCGCACGGCATCGTCGTGAAGATGGTCGCGGCCAATGCCGAAGGACTGCTGTCGCCCGCGGCGTTCGAGGCCGCCGTGACCTCGCGCACGCGCCTGCTCACCTTCTCGCACCTGCCCAATTCCACGGGTGCGGTGCAGCCGGCCGCGCAGATCTGCGCGCTGGCGCGCCGCCATGGCGTGCTGTCGCTGGTCAATGCGGCACAGAGCGTGGGCATGCTGCGCTCGGACGTGGCCGAGCTGGACTGCGATTTCCTGGCAGGCTGCGGCCGCAAGGCGCTGCGCGCGACCGAGGGCTCGGGCTTCCTGTATGTGCGCCGCGCGCTGATCGAGCAGGTCGAGCCCGCGCTGGTGGGCTGGTGGAACGGCGCCTATGACCGTGCCACGGGCGCGCTGTCCCTTGTCGCTGGCGCCAGGCGCTTCGAGGCTGGCTGCCCGATCGTGCCGGCGATCCTCGGCATGGGCACCGCCATCGATTACGCCGCCGCCATCGGCATCGACGCCATCGAAGCGCGTGTGCGCGACCTGACCGAGTACGCGGTGGCGAAGTTCTCGTCGACCCCCGGCTTCGAGCTGTACGGCCCGGCCGACGTGGCCAACCGCATCGGCATCGTGCCGTTCAATGTGCGCGGCGTGGACCCGGCGCGCATCGTCGCCGCGCTGGAAACGCAGCAATGCATCATCGAGGCCGGCAACTTCATGGCCGACGCCATCCTGGCGCGCCATGGCGTGTCCACCATGGCGCGCGTCTCGCTGCACTACTTCAACACGCATGAAGAGATCGACCGCGTCGCCGCGCTGATCCGCGCCGCGATCGCCTGATCGCGCATTGAACTTCACCAGACTCTCCTGACGGAAACCAAGACATGACCCAACGCATCCTCCTGATGAGCAGCTCGCGCAAGGACAACCTCGGCTACCTCGAGCACGCCGGCGAGCAGATCCACACGCTGCTCAGGCGCGAGCCGCGCAAGGTGCTGTTCGTGCCGTTCGCCGGCGTGACCTTCAGCTTCGACACCTATGAAGGCATGGTCAAGCCGGTGTTCGAGACGCTGGGCTACGCGCTCGAATCGATCCACCACAGCGCCGATCCGCTGCGCGCCGTGGAGCAGGCCGAGGCCATCGCGGTGGGCGGCGGCAACACCTTTGCGCTGCTCAAGCGCATGTACGACGCCGGCATCGTCGACGCAATCCGCGCCAGGGTGCGCGCGGGCACGCCATACGTGGGCTGGAGCGCCGGCAGCAACGTCGCCTGCCCGACCATCCGCACCACCAACGACATGCCCATCGTGCAGCCGCCGTCGCTGCGCGCGCTGGGGCTGGTGCCGTTCCAGATCAACCCGCACTTCATCAGCGGCAAGCCCGCCGGCCACAACGGCGAAAGCCGCGAAGAGCGCCTGGCCGAGTTCCTGCACATCAACGCGCCGGAGCAGGTGTTTGCGCTGCCGGAGGGTTCGGCGCTGTTCTCGGACGGCACCCGCGGCACCGTGCTGGGCGAGCGCCATGCGCTGTGGTTTCCGGCCGAAGGCAAGGTCGAAACGATTCGCGAGGGCGAGATCTTCCCGCTGTCGCAGATCACCGGTCCGGCCGGAATGCAGGACTGGCCGGGATTTGCTGCCTGAGCCGGCGGCACTGCCCTGAGCCGCTGACGCACTGACCCGGGCCGGTCCCGGGCACAACAAAGAGAAAACCGCCCCGCGGGCCGCGCAGTGCCGCCCGCGCGGGCCCCCTTTTGCCTTTTGGAGGAGAAAACAACATGAGCCACACCATTCGCCACGCCGCCCGCCTGGCACTGCCGTTGCTGCTGGGCCTGCCGGCCGCCGCGATGGCGCGGTCCGGGGTGACGCTGTACGGCGTGATCGACACCGCGCTTACCTACCAGACCCATTCGAACCCGGCGGGCGATGCCCAGATCGGGCTGCAGCAGGGCGGCGAAGGCTTCCTGTCGGGCAGCCGCTTCGGCCTGAAGGGCACCGAGGACCTGGGCGGCGGCGTGAAAGCCGGCTTCGTGCTGGAAAACGGCTTCCTGGCCGACACCGGCAGGCTGGACCAGCAGGGCCAGCTGTTCGGGCGCCAGGCCTACGTGAAGATCGGCAACCAGTGGGGCGATCTGGCACTGGGCCGGCAGTACACCACGGCCAACACCATGCTGTACTACGTCGATCCGCTCGGCGTGGGCGCGGCGCCGTCGAACTCCTGGATGGTTTACCTGACCGGCCAGCGCTATGACAATGCCGTCAGCTATACCGGCAACTTCGGCCCGGTGTCCGTCATCGCCGAATACGCGCTGGGCGAAACCCCGGGCAACAGCAAGGCGACCTCGTCGATGTCGCTGGGCCTGAAGTACGCCGCCGGCCCGATCACCGCCATCGGCGACTTCCAGCAGACCCGCGACAGCCAGAGCCGCGCCGCGCGCATCTACATGGCCGGCCTGAAGGCCGCGGTCGGACGCGCCAACCTGTTTGCCAACTACATCTACAGCGACCGCGACGCCGCCTTCGATTCATCGAAGGGCGGCACCGACACGGCCACCATCACCAGCATGTCGACCGCCGCCACGGCCACCAACCGCGCCGCCATCAACTCGGTCTTCGGCAGCAGCCGGCGCGACGACTTCTTCACGCTGGGCGCCAACTACGCCGTCCCGGGCAACGTCACGCTGACCGCCAGCATGATGCACAACCGCACCCGCGCCGACAACTTCAGCGGCAACCGCACCACGGCATACGGCGTGGCCGGCTATGCGTTCAGCAAGCGCACCGATGCCTACCTGGCGGTGGCCTATGACTGGGTGCGCGGCGGCTGGTCGGGCCTGTTCGGCAACAACACCACCAACTGGACCGGCGGCAGCGGCAAGCCGCTGGACGGGCGCGACAACCAGACCACGGTCATGGCCGGCCTGCGTCACCAGTTCTGACTTTTCGTAGACGCCATGCCCGCGCCGAGCGGGCATGGCACATCCTTTGGAGAAAGCCATGGCCCTGCAGCAGACGCTGGTCATTCATGAAGCCCTGGACAGCCCGCACGCCAACGGTGCGGTCGTCAGCGAACTGTTCGCGCCCTATGCCGGCGCCGGCGTGAGCGTGGAAGTGACCACGATCCACAACGCCCCGCCCGAGAACACGGCCAACACCACCGACTTCATCACCATCGTGATCCCCGGCACCACGGGCAAGCGTAGCGGCGGCAGTGCGCCGACGCTGGGCGTGATCGGCCGCAACGGCGCGATTGGCGCGCGCCCGGAACTGGTGGGGCTGGTGTCTGACGCCGACGGCCCGATCGGCTGCCTGGCGGTGGCGCTCAAGCTGGCGCAGATGAAGGCGCGCGACGACCACCTGGCGGGCGACGTGATCGTGACCACGCACCTGTCGACCAATGTCTCGATGCAGCCGCACGACCCGGTGCCGTTCATGGGCATGCCGGTCTCGTCCGACACCATGAACGACTACCAGGTGCTGCCGGAGATGGACGCGATCCTGTCGATCGATGCCTCCAAGGGCAACAGCATCATCAAGCACCGCGGCTTTGCGATTTCGCCGACGGCGATGCAGGGCTACATCCTGCGCGTGGCGCCGGACCTGGTGGCGACCATGGAGTCCACCACCGGCTGCCCGGCGGTGACCTTCCCGATCTCGCAGCAGGACATCACGCCTTACCACAACGGCCTGTACCACTTCAACAGCATCATGCAGCCGCACGTGGCCACCCGGGCGCCGGTGGTCGGCGTGGCGGTGACGGCGCGGTCGGTGGTGTCGGGCAGCGCGACCTCGGCCAACCATGAGATCGACATCGCTGAAGCCGTGCGCTTCTGCGTGGAGGTGTCCAAGCGCTTCGGCGCCGGCAAGTGTCAGTTCTTCAATGCCGCCGAATGGGAGAAGATCCGCGCGGTCTACCCGGACCTGTCGGTATTCCAGACCGCGGGCAAGCGCTGAGCGCAGCGCCGGCGGCCTGGCAGGTTCAGGCGGCTTCGGCCGGCCCTGGCTGGTTGGCCGCCTCGGTCGGGGCGGTGCCGCCGTGGCGCCGCTTCCATTCGTCGAAGCCGCCGGCCAGCGCCCAGGTCTTCGGGTAGCCGGCCACGCGCAGGCGCTCGGCCAGCAGCGCGGCGGACAGTTCATTGGGGCAGGCGCAATAGACCACGATGTCGGCCCCGGCGTGCGGCACGCCTAACGCGTCCAGGCTGTCCAGCGCGCCCTGCATGTCGAGCACCACCGAGCCGGGGATGCGCTCCATCGGCGTGTCCCCGTGGGCGCGCACGTCGATCACCACCGGCAGGCTGCCGGCGAGCCGGCGCGCTTCCAGCTCATCCACCGTCATGCGCGGCACGCGCCGCGTGCGGCGCAGCAGCCGGAAGCGGCGCCACCAGCGCCACGCCAGGAACAGCGCGAACGCCACCAACAGCCCCACCACGGCCATATGCCCGTAGGCGCTGAACGCCTCCAGGATGGCATCGATAAAATCACTGAACACCACGCCGATCAGCAAGGCGCTGCCAGCCCAGACCAGCGCGCCGATGGCGTCATAGAACAGGAACACCGGCAACGGCGTGCCGGTCATGCCCGCCATCGCGGTGGACAAGGCCCCGGCACCGGGCAGCAGCTTGGCGATCACCAGCGAGCGCGGCCCCACGCGCAGGTAGAGCGACTGGGTCTGGCGGATGCACGAGTCCTGCGAAATCGATACCCGGCAGATCGTGCGCAGCATCGGCTGCCCCAGCCGGCGCCCGGCGAAGTACCAGCCGGTATCGGCAATCAGGCAGGCAAAGATCACCGCAGCCAGCACCGCGCCGATCGACGGCCCGGTCTCCTGCATGCCCAGCGCGCCGGCGACGAACAGCATCGGGTAGGCCGGCACCGGCAGCCCGGCCTGCTCGACCAGCACGTTCAGGAACACCAGCATCAGCCCGTGGTTTTCCAGCAAGGCCTGTAACTCTCCCACCATGTTCTCCCCGTCAGTCCAGGATGCCAGTGTGCCAGTCGCCGGGGGCCCGTGCACCGGCAGCTTTGCATGGGTGTTTCAAATTTCCTGAGTGGCAGGCGCGCTGGCAGAAACCACTCCGACTTACGTTGTCCTACAACATTACATGCCTGCCCCACCGGAGCTCACCCACGGTACGACGGCCGCCATCCATGCTTGAAGTGCCCCAGACGGCATGTTTCTGTCCCTTTTTGCTCGCCGGCAGGGCTTTCCAGCGAAAACGCCGGCCGCATCCCGGTTAACCCCGAATGATCACAAGCCCTATTGCCTTCGCCAGAGCCTTGTCATACGATGACTGATAACTCGGATGATCTGCACCGCCGCAGTCAGCCGCCACTGCCACCCGGGGCCACTGGCCCGCTCAGGATTGCCGCAATGCTCGCACCCAACGAACTCAAGCAAATCGTCTCCGAAGGCCTGCTGTCCTTCCCCATCACCGACTTCGACGCCCAGGGCGACTTCGCACCGCAGTCCTACGCCGCGCGGCTGGAGTGGCTGGCCCCCTACGGCGCCACCGCGCTGTTCGCTGCGGGCGGCACCGGCGAGTTCTTCTCACTGACACCGCAGGACTACTCGGCCGTGGTCGACACCGCCGTGCGCACCTGCGCCGGCAAGGTGCCGATCCTGGCCGGCGCCGGCGGCCCGACCCGCACCGCCATCGCCTACGCGCAGGAAGCCCAGCGCCTGGGCGCGGCCGGCGTGCTGTTGCTGCCGCACTACCTGACCGAAGCCAGCCAGGACGGCATCGCCGCCCACGTGGAGCAGGTCTGCAAGTCGGTCGATATCGGCGTGATCGTCTACAACCGCGCCAACTCGAAGCTGGATGCGACGCAACTCGCGCGCCTGGCCGAGCGCTGCCCCAACCTGGTCGGCTTCAAGGACGGCGTGGGCGACATCGAGGCCATGGTCAGCATCCGCCGCAAGCTGGGCGACCGCTTCTCCTACCTCGGCGGCCTGCCCACGGCCGAGGTCTATGCCACGGCCTACAAGGCGCTGGGCGTGCCGGTGTATTCGTCGGCAGTGTTCAACTTCATCCCCGAGACCGCGATGGACTTCTACCGCGCCATCGCCGCGGATGACCACGACACCGTGGGCCGCCTGCTCGACAACTTCTTCCTGCCCTACCTGGCCATCCGCAACCGCAAGGCCGGCTATGCCGTGAGCATCGTCAAGGCCGGCGCCCGACTGGTCGGCCACGACGGCGGCCCGGTGCGCGCGCCGCTGACCGACCTGACCGGCGAGGAGATGGAGATGCTGGGCGCGCTGATCAACAAGCTCGGCCCGCAGTAAGCGGTAAGCAAGCCGCCCTCGCATTGCATATCGACAGGCCGGCCGCGGGGCACTTGCCCTCCGGCCGGCGTTCCCGTTCCAAACGCTGACAAGGAATCCTTCCATGCACATCACCGGCGACATGCTGATCGGCGCGCAAGCCGTGCGCGGCACCGAAGCCCTGCTGCAGGCCATCAATCCCGCCACCGGCGAAGCCCTGGGCCCTGACTTCCATGGCGGCGGCCAGGCCGAGGTCGAGCGCGCCTGTGCGCTGGCCGAAGCCGCTTTCGACACCTACCGCAACACCACGCCAGAGCAGCGCGCGGCCTTGCTCGAAGCCATCGCCACCGGCATCGAGGCGCTCGGCGACACGCTGATCGAACGCGCCCACCTGGAAAGCGCGCTGCCGGTCGCGCGCCTGCAGGGCGAGCGCGGCCGCACCGCCGGCCAGCTGCGCCTGTTCGCCACCGTGCTGCGCGAAGGCCGCTGGCAGCAGGCCACCTTCGACCCCGCACTGCCCGAGCGCAACCCGCCGCGCCCGGACCTGCGCATGCAGCGCATCGCCATCGGTCCGGTAGCAGTGTTCGGCGCCAGCAACTTCCCGCTGGCGTTCTCCGTGGCCGGCGGCGACACTGCCTCGGCGCTGGCCGCGGGCTGCCCGGTCGTGGTCAAGGCGCACCCGGCGCACCTGGGCACGTCGGAACTGGTGGGGCGCGTGATCCAGCAGGCCGTGCAGGACGCGGGCCTGCCCGAAGGCGTGTTCTCGCTGCTGGTCGGGGCGGGCAATGCCATCGGCACGGCACTGGTCACGCATCCGGCAATCCAGGCGGTGGGCTTCACCGGCTCGCGCGCCGGCGGCCTGGCGCTGATGCAGGCCGCCCAGCGCCGCCCGCAGCCGATCCCGGTGTATGCGGAGATGAGCAGCATCAATCCGGTGTTCCTGCTGCCCGCGGCGCTCGATGCGCGCGGCGAGGACATCGGCCGCCAGCTGGTGGATTCGCTGGTGATGGGCGTCGGCCAGTTCTGTACCAACCCCGGGCTGGTGATCGGCATTGAAGGCCCCGCGCTCGACAAGTTCCGCGCCGCGGCGCTCGGCGCGCTGCAAGGCAAGCCGGCGGCGACCATGCTGACGCCCGGAATCCATGCCGCCTTTGAGCAAGGCGTGGCGCAGCTGTCGTCGCTCGACGGCCTGCAACGCATTGGCGATGGCGTCGACGGCAACGGGGCCAACCAGGCGCGGCCAGTAATGTTCGAGACCACCGCGGCGCAGTTCATGGCGGATCACCGGATGCAGGCCGAGGTGTTCGGGCCGTCGACGGTGCTGGTGGTATGCCGCGATCTCGAAGAGATGCTGGCGGTGGCGCGACAGCTTGAAGGCCAGCTGACGGCGACGATGCAGCTCGACGATGCCGACCACGCGGCCGCGCGGCGCCTGCTGCCGGTGCTGGAACGCAAGGCCGGGCGGGTGCTGTGCAATGGCTACCCGACTGGGGTCGAGGTTGCCTATGCGATGGTGCATGGCGGGCCGTTCCCGGCGACTTCGGATGCGCGTTCGACTTCAGTCGGAGCGACGGCGATTGACCGGTTCTTGCGGCCGGTTTGTTATCAGAACCTGCCGCAGGCGTTGTTGCCGGAAGCGGTGAAGGGTTGATCGCGCAGGCCCCGCAGTGCGCGGGGCTTTTTTCTTATTGGGGGGTCTTCGCTAGATTTGGGAAGCCCTGCTTTGGCTTGTTGCCATGCGGTCGGTTGTCGCCCTTGGCAACAACAAAAACACCCCGCAAATCTGCGAAGAACCAGCTACGGCCCGCGAGCCCAGATCAAGCCTCCAGCTTGATCCCCGCCTGCTTCACCACCCCCGCCCATCGCGCCTGCTCGGCAACAAAGAACTTCCCGGTCTCCCCGGGCGTCATCGTCACCACCTCCGCCCCCTGGGCCACCAGCTGCGCGCGCAGATCCGGCGCGCGGATGATGCGGATCAGCTCGCCGCTGAGGCGCGCCACCATCGCATCGGGCATGCTGGCCGGAGCCATCACGCCCTGCCACGTTCCGGATTCAAAATTCGGCACGCCCTGCTCGGCGATGGTCGGCACGTTCTGCAGCAGCGGCATGCGCGTGCGCTTGGACTGGGCGATCAGCTTGAGCTTGCCCGACTGCACGTGCGGCAGCGTGGCCAGCATGCCGTTCATCAGCACCTGGGCGCTGCCGCCCACGGTATCGGCAATGGCCTGCGAGCCGCCCTTGTAGGGTACGTATTGCCACTTGGCGCCGGTGGCCTGCTCCACCGCCACGCCGGCCAGGTGCGGCGCGCTGCCGATGGCGGTCACGGCGAAGTTGAGCTGGCTGCGCTGCGACAGCGCCACCAGTTCCTTCACGCTGGCCGCCTGCACCGACGGATGCACCACCAGCAGGTGCGGCGAGTAGGCCAGCATCGACACCGGCTTGAGGTCCTTGGCGATATTGAAGGTCAGCTTGGTATAGACCGACGGGCTGATCGCCAGCGCGCCGATATCGCACAGCATCAGCGTGTGGTTGTCGGTGGCCTGCGCGACCAGTGCCGCGCCGACGTTGCCGTTGGCACCGGGGCGGTTGTCCACCACCACTGACTGGCCCAGCGCCTCGCCCAGCTGCTTGCTGATCAGGCGCGCGATGATGTCTGACGAGCCGCCGGCGGTGTACGGCACCACCAGGCGGATCGGGCGGGTGGGCCAGTCCGGTCCGGCGTGCGCCGCCGAGGACAGGCCCGCGAGCGGACCGGCTGCCAGGCCGGCGGCCAGTGCGGAGGATTGCTTGAGGAAGGTGCGGCGTCCCTGGGTCATGCTGTTGTCTCCTGTCGATGACGCGAGCGCCGGCGCGGCACGCTATGCGTGCATGCCCGGCGCGTTCTGTGCTGCAGTGTCTGGGGTTCAGTGCGATGGCTTCAGTCCAGCGCGATCTTGCCCTTCTCGATCACGGTCTTCCAGCGCAGCAGTTCCTGCGCCTCGAACTGGTTGAACTGCTCGGGCGTGTTGGCCACCACCTCGAAGCCGCTCTCGGACAGCTTCTGGCGCATCTTCGGGTCGTTCAGCGACGACACCAGCGCGCCGTGCAGGCGGCTCTTCACCTCGGGCGGCAGGCCGCGCGGCGCAGCAACGCCCTGCCACGAGTACACCTCGACGTCCTTAACGCCGGCCTCGGCCATGGTCGGCACATTGGGCAGCACCGGCGAGCGCTTGTCGGAGGTCACCGCCATGGCCTTGAGCTTGCCGGTGCGGATGTGCTGCAGCACGGCGTTGACGTTCTGGAACGACACGTCGACCTGGCCGGCAAGCAGGTCGGAGATGGCCGGGCCGCCGCCCTTGTAGGGCACGTGCAGGCCGTCGGTGGCGCTCTTCTGCCAGAACAGCGCAGCAGTCAGGTGGTCGGACGAGCCCGCGCCGGACGAGGCAAAGCTGACCTTGCCCGGATTCTTCTTCATGTAGGCCACCAGTTCCTGCAGCGTATTGGCCGGGAACTGTGGATTGGCCACCAGCACGTTGGGCGCGCGCACCGCCACGGTCAGCAGGTCGAAGTCCTTGGCCGGGTCATAGGCCAGGTTCTTCTGCAGGAACGGGTTCACAGCATACACGCCGATCGACGCCACCATCATGGTGTAGCCGTCCGCCGGCGCGCGCTTGACGAAGGTGGCGCCGATGGCGCCGGTCGCGCCGGGGCGGTTGTCGATGACGAAGGGCTGGCCCAGCTTTTCATTGAGCGGCACGGTCAGCATGCGCGCGATGGCGTCGCTGGAGCCACCCGGCGGGAACGGCACCACCACCGATACCGGGCGTTGCGGCCACTCCTGTGGCGCGGCGTATGCGGCGGCGCTCACGGTCAGGGCCGCCACCGTGACGACAGAGCCGAGCGCAAAGGCGCGCAGCCAGTGAGGCAGGCGCAGGGCGCGCTGGCGTTGGAACGTGTACATCGTTGTCTCCTGCAGTGTCTTTATCAGATCAGCCAGCCGTGCCGATCACGGCAGCGGCCGGTTGGGCGTTGCCGGTACTGCGTCAGCGCACCATGCAGGGCGCCTTGTTGTTGAACTTCCAGCCGGGGATCAGGAATTGCATCGCCGCGGCATCGTCGCGTGCGCCCAGGCCCTTGCGCTGGTACAGCTCGTGCGCGCGCGCCAGGGCATCCATGTCGAGCTCCACGCCCAGGCCCGGGGTCTTGGGCACCTGCACCAGGCCGCCTTCGATCCGCAGCGGGTTGCGGGTCAGGTTTTCGCCGTCCTGCCAGATCCAGTGCGTGTCGATGGCAGTGACGCGCCCCG
Organism: Cupriavidus necator; assembly: GCF_016127575.1. NCBI lineage: Bacteria > Pseudomonadati > Pseudomonadota > Betaproteobacteria > Burkholderiales > Burkholderiaceae > Cupriavidus > Cupriavidus necator. The sequence goes on along the minus strand of NZ_CP066019.1, from coordinate 71,505 downwards.
GCGCGGCGGCGGCCACGTGGGTGAACATCGCCAGCGAAATATCGAAGTGGTTGTTCGAGTGCGAGCCCCAGGTCAGGCCCCATTCGGCGCACATCTGCGCCACGCGCACCGAGCCCTGCATGGTCCAGAAGTGCGGGTCGGCCAGCGGGATGTCGACCGACTGCAGCCGCACGGCGTGCCCCATCTGGCGCCAGTCGGTGGCGATCATGTTGGTGGCGGTGGGCAGGCCGGTGGCAGTGCGGAATTCGGCCATGATCTCGCGCCCGGAATAGCCGTCTTCGGCGCCGCACGGGTCTTCGGCATAGGCCAGCACGCCGCGCTTGTCGCGGCACAGGCGCACGGCCTCTGCCAGCGACCAGGCGCCGTTGGGATCCAGCGTTATGCGCGCCTTCGGGAAGCGTTCGGCCAGCGCCAGGATCGCTTCCATCTCTTCGTTGCCGCTCAGCACGCCGCCCTTGAGCTTGAAGTCGTTGAATCCATAGCGCTCGTAAGCGGCTTCGGCCAGGCGCACCACGCCCTCGGGCGTCATCGCCCCTTCATTGCGCAGGCGGAACCACGCGTTGTCGGCATCGGGCTCGGTGCGGTAGTCCAGCGTGGTGCGCTGGCGATCGCCGATATAGAACAGGTAGCCGAGCATCTCCACGGCGTCGCGCTGCTGGCCTTCGCCGAGCAGTGCGGCCACCGGCACCTCGAGGTGCTGGCCGAGCAGGTCGAGCAGCGCCGCCTCGAGCGCCGTCACCGCATGGATGGTGATGCGCAGGTCAAAGGTCTGCAGGCCGCGGCCGCCGGCATCGCGGCTGGCGAATGCCGCGCGCACGCGGTTCAGGATGGACTGGTACTGGCCGATGGGCTGGCCCACCAGCAGCGGCCGCGCGTCTTCCAGCGTCTGGCGGATGCCCTCGCCGCCCGGGACCTCGCCCACGCCGGTGTGGCCGGCGCTGTCGCGCACGATCACGATATTGCGAGTGAAGTACGGGCCATGGGCGCCGGACAGGTTCATCAGCATGCTGTCATGCCCGGCCACGGGCACCACGGTCAGTTCGGTCACGACCGGGGTGTGGGCGGACGCCATGGGGGCGGCGGTTGGGGTCATCTCAGGGTTGTCTCCGGCATTTCCGATGGCGGGCGCAGTATTGTTCACTGGACCATCACTTCGCGTATGTTATCTGTCATCGTATGACTGATAACCCAGTATAATGAGGCCATCTCGAACCGGTCAAGTCCGGGAAACCCCGCCCGTATCCACCATGCCGAACTCCACCTCCGCCCAGTCCGTTCCGCCCGTTTCTGCGCCGCTGCGCCGCCGCGGCCGCACGCTTGCCGAAGAAGTGGTGCAAGCCCTTGGCGAAGAAATCCGCCAGGGCCAGCTCAAGCCCGGCAACAAGCTGCCGACCGAGTCGGAGATCATGGCGTCGATGGGGGTCAGCCGCACCGTGGTGCGCGAGGCACTGTCGCGGCTGCAGGCCAGCGGCCTGGTCGAGACGCGCCACGGCATCGGCACCTTCGTGCTGGCGCGCGCGGCCGAGGCGCCCTCGCCCTTCCGCATCGGGCCGGACGCGCTGGGCACGGCCATGGATGTGATGGCGATGCTGGAATTCCGCGTCAGCCTTGAGGCCGAGGCCGCGGGCCTGGCCGCGTCGCGCCGCACCGACGCGCAGCTGGCCGCGATGCGCCAGGCGCTGGACGAGCTCAAGCGCAGTGCCGGCGCCGGCAACGACGCCGTGGAGAGCGATTTTGCCTTCCACCTGGCGATTGCACGCGCCACCGGCAACCGCTATTTCACCGACATCATGGGCCACCTGGGCACCATGGTGATCCCGCGCAGCCGCCTGCAGGTCAGCACGCCCGAGCGCGAGCAGTACCTGGACCGCGTCAGCATCGAGCACGAGAACATCTACGACGCGATCGAGCGCCGCGACCCGGACGGGGCCAAGGCCGCCATGCGCATGCACCTGACCAACAGCCGCGAACGGCTGCGCAAGGCCTCGGCGCCGGCCGGCGCCCAAGGCTGAGCGACGCGCGCGCACTGGATGGGTGCGGCCGCCAAGTCATACGATGTCTAATGATATGGACCGAGATCAGGGGGTCAGCCGGCAACGCCGCGCAAAGTCCACCAGCTCCACCAGGGACGAGACCTGCAGCTTACCCATGATGCGTGCCTTGTAGCTGCTCACGGTCTTGTTGCTGATAAAGAGGCTGGCGCTGATGGCCTTGTAGGACATGCCGCGCGCCAGCATCTGCAGCACCACCAGTTCCTTGTCGGAAAGGCGCCGCAGGATCTCCTCATCCGCCGACATGGCCTGGCGCGGCGCGCCGCCGCGGCTGAGCACCGGGAACACGGTATAGCCCGCCAGCACCGCCTCGACCGCACGCAGGATTTCCTTGATGTCCTGGGTCTTGCTGACGAAGCCCTGCGCACCGGCCTGCCATGACCGGCTGATGAACACCGCCGGGTCCAGCGCCGTCACCACCAGAATGCGCACCTGCGGATGGATCGCGCGCAGGCGCGGCGCCACATCCAGCCCGCTGGAGCGCGGGATGTCCAGGTCGAGCAGCACGAGGTCCGGCGTGCGCGCGCGCACCAGCTCGATGGCGCACTGTCCGTTGTCTGCTTCGATCACCTCGTCTACGCCAAGCAGCTGCAGCAGATGGTGCCTGAGCACCAGCCGCATCGCCGGATGGTCGTCAACGATCAGGATGGTTGTCATGCGTGGCTTCGTAGTCCGGGAACGCATCGGCGACGGCGCGCATTCTGCCCGGGCATGGGATGGCAGGGCGATTAACACGCGGGGCGCGATGCTGCGCCAGTATAGGGAGCCGCGGACGCTGGCAGGATGGGAGAAATCGGTTTCGCATGAGGCCGAATCCTAGGCCCGCCTCAGACACGCGCTCATGCCGGGGCACGGGGCCGTGGCGGTGTTGCCCCTGCGCACGGCAGGGACAACGGCAAACAGCCAGTGGTGCTACTCTATTCAAGCGTGTTTCATCCATGGAGAACACTGTGCCTCGCAAGACCCCCATCGAGCGCTACCGCAACATCGGCATCAGCGCGCATATCGACGCCGGCAAGACCACGACGACCGAACGGATCCTGTTCTACACGGGCGTCAACCACAAGCTGGGCGAAGTGCACGATGGCGCGGCCACCATGGACTGGATGGAGCAGGAGCAGGAGCGCGGCATCACCATCACGTCGGCCGCCACCACTGCCTTCTGGAAAGGCATGGCCGGCAACTACCCCGAACACCGCATCAACATCATCGATACGCCGGGACACGTCGACTTCACCATCGAAGTCGAGCGCTCCATGCGCGTGCTTGACGGCGCCTGCATGGTCTACGACGCCGTCGGCGGCGTGCAGCCACAGTCCGAGACGGTCTGGCGCCAGGCCAACAAGTACGCGGTGCCGCGCATTGCCTTCGTCAACAAGATGGACCGCGTCGGCGCCGACTTCTTCCGCGTGCAGACGCAGATCGCCGACCGCCTCAAGGGCCGCGCCGTGCCGATCCAGATCCCGCTGGGCGCCGAGGACCATTTCCAGGGCGTGGTCGACCTGGTCAAGATGAAGGCCATCGTCTGGGACGATGCCAGCCAGGGCGTGCGCTTTGCCTACCAGGACATCCCGGCGGACCTGCTGGCGACCGCACAGGAATGGCGCGACAAGATGGTCGAAGCCGCCGCCGAGGCCGACGAGACGCTGCTCAACCAGTACCTGTCGGGCGAGCCGCTGACCGAGGAGCAGATCAAGCGCGGCCTGCGCAAGCGCACCATCGCCAACGAGATCGTGCCGATGCTGTGCGGCAGCGCCTTCAAGAACAAGGGCGTGCAGAGCATGCTGGACGCGGTCATCGACTACCTGCCCTCGCCCGCCGACGTGCCGGCCATCCTGGGCCACACCGAAGACGACCGCGAAGCCGAACGCCATCCCAACGACGACGAGCCGTTTGCCGCGCTGGCGTTCAAGATCATGACCGACCCCTTTGTCGGCCAGCTGATCTTCTTCCGCGTCTATTCCGGCGTGGTCAAATCCGGCGACACCGTCTACAACCCGGTCAAGGCCAAGCGCGAGCGCCTGGGCCGCATCCTGCAGATGCACGCCAACGTGCGCCAGGAGATCAAGGAAGTGCGCGCCGGCGACATCGCCGCGGCCGTCGGCCTGAAAGAAGCGACCACCGGCGACACCCTGTGCGACCCCGACAAGGTCATCATCCTGGAGCGCATGAGCTTCCCGGAACCGGTGATCTCGCAGGCAGTGGAACCCAGGACCAAGGCCGACCAGGAAAAGATGGGCATTGCGCTGAACCGCCTTGCGCAGGAAGACCCGTCCTTCCGCGTGACCACGGACGAGGAATCCGGCCAGACCATCATCTCCGGCATGGGCGAGCTGCACCTGGAAATCCTGGTCGACCGCATGCGGCGCGAGTTCGGCGTGGAGGCATCGGTCGGCAAGCCCCAGGTGGCCTACCGCGAGACCATCCGCCAGCCGGTCAAGGACGTGGAAGGCAAGTTCATCAAGCAATCGGGCGGACGCGGCCAGTACGGCCACGTGGTGCTCAACCTCGAGCCGATGCCGCACGGCGGCGGCTATGAGTTCGTCGATGCCATCAAGGGCGGCGTGGTGCCGCGCGAGTTCATCCCCGCGGTGGACAAGGGCATCCGCGAGACCCTGCAGTCAGGCGTGCTGGCCGGCTACCCGATCGTCGACATCAAGGCCACGCTGGTGTTCGGCTCCTACCACGACGTCGACTCGAACGAGAACGCATTCCGCATGGCCGGCTCGATGGCGTTCAAGGAAGGCATGCGCCGGGCCAGGCCCGTCCTGCTGGAGCCGATGATGGCCGTCGAGGTGGAAACGCCTGAGGAATTCACCGGCAACGTGATGGGCGATCTGTCGTCACGACGCGGCATGGTGCACGGCATGGAAGACATCGCCGGTGGCGGCGGCAAGATCGTGCGCGCCGAGGTGCCGCTGGCAACCATGTTCGGCTACTCCACCACGCTGCGCTCGCTGACGCAGGGGCGCGCGACGTACACGATGGAGTTCAAGCACTATGCCGAGGCGCCGGCCAATGTGGCTGAGGCGGTGATATCGACGAAGCGGGGGTAACAATGGTTTGCTCCCCTCCCCCGCGTGCGGGAGAGGGGCCGAGGGAAAGGGCCGGCGCATCCACGCGCCCGCGCCCTCCTCCTTCATCGCAATCAGCAGGCCGCCGCCGTCATCTTGAAGATCCCCTGCGCATTCCCGGCATCAAACCCCAGGTCATAACGCTGCGGCGCTGCCGCTTCATCGGCAAAGCGATCGCGCGTGATGAACTCGTAGAACGATCCCGGCACGTCCCGCTCCACCGTCTCGCCGTGCGCGCCGACGAAGGCGCGGCGCACCGTATCCGCGCGGAACGCGGTCTGCTTGACGCGGCCGCTGCGCGAGACTTCGACCTTGTCCTTCATCGGCCGGCCCAGCTGCTTCTGCTGCTCGGCGAGCGCGAACACGTCGTCGACGCGGTCGGTGGCGTGGTTGAAGGCGTTGCCTTCGGTGGCGACCCAGGCCATCTCGGCCGATTCACTGAGCAGCGTTTCATAGTCGGCCAGGCTCGGGGTGGCGTGCTGGCGCTCGAAGCATGGCACCAGCAGGCCGACCAGCTCGGCGCCGTCGGCCAGGTCCAGCGCGCCGTCGCGCTCCAGTTGCCACAGCAGGGTCTGCGCGCGCGGCGTGAGCGGGTCGGCGGAGGTGCCGGTGACGCGGCTGACGGCGGCGCGGAAGGCGTCGCTGAAGCGTTCCGGATGGAATTCGCTGAGGAAGAACTGGGCGATGCCCTCGGGCGCGTCGGCATGCGCGTATGAGCGACCGGTCATGCCGATGCGGTCCAGCGGATAGGTGCCGTTGAGCACGTAGCCGAGCGGGCGCAGGATGCGGGTGAAGGCGGCCTCGCCTTCGGGCAGCGCGCCGTTGTCGCGCCACTTGACCGTGCGCAGCGCGCCGTGGTCGAAAGTGACCTTGCCGCCGGCGGAGGCAACGTCGTCGGTGTAGGCGCGGCCGCTCGGCACGCGCTCGAGGATGCCGCCGAACAGCACCATGTTCAGGGCCTGGGCGATTTCCGCGCGGCTGGCACGGCCCTGCGGGGCCTGCGGCAAATCCGCGGGCAAGGTGACCAGCGCGAGCAGTTGCGCGGCGCGGGCGGCGCCGACGTTGGCGGTGAGAAGCGTGGAGAGATTGGAGGTCATGGGCACAAACAGGTGAGCACTGGGATGGCAGCCGGGCTGGCGACGATACGCGGGGCAGGATAGGGGCACCCCCATGGCGCGCACAAGCGCGCATTGCGCACAACGTTGTGCGTGCGGCGCACGACCGCGGTAGCGGTGCGGCCTGGCGCCGCTGTTTATACTGTCAGCCTTCCTTCCCTCGCAGTCCCATGAGAAACGACATCCCCAACCTGGGCGCGCTGCAGGCCTTCGAGGCCTCGGCGCGGCTGGGCAGCTTTACCCGCGCCGCGGCAGAGCTGGCGCTGACGCACAGCGCGGTGGGGCGGCAGGTGGCGCAGCTGGAGCAGCGCCTGGGCGTGGCGCTGTTCACACGCGTGCGCCGGCGCCTGGAGCTGACCGATACCGGGCGCGAATACGCCGCGCGCATTCGCCGGCACCTGGACCACCTGCAGCGCGACACGCTGGAAATCACCACCGGCCGGGCCATGGGCTACACGCTGGAGCTGGCGGTGGTGCCCACCTTTGCCACCCAATGGCTGATCCCGCGCCTGCCGGACTTTGCGCGGCGCCATCCCAATGTGACGGTCAACCTGGCGGCGCGCTCGCAGCCGTTCTCGTTCCAGGAATGCGCCTATGACGCGGCGATTTATTTCGGCGACCAGTTCTGGCCCGGCACGCGCGGCGGCGTGATCTTCCGCGAAGGCGGCATGGTGCCGGTGTGCAGCCCCGCCTTCCTGGCCGGGCATCCCGTGACCGACGCCGCCAGCCTGGCGCGCTGCCGCCACCTGCACCTGAGCACGCGCGCCAACGCCTGGCGCGACTGGTACGCGGCACAGGGCTGGGCCTATGACCTGGCCGCCTCGCGCGGGCCGCGCTACGAGCTGTTCACGATGATGACGGCCGCCGCTACGGCCGGGCTTGGCATCGGCCTGGCGCCGCGCCTGCTGATCGAGCGCGAGCTGCGGACCGGCCAGCTGGTAATTCCGCTGGCGGGCATGCTGGACGAACAGCAGGGCTACTACTTCGCCTATCCGGAGGGCCGGCCCGAATCCGAAGCGCTGGCGGCCTTCCGCAACTGGATCCTGGGCCTGTCGCGCGATGCGCCGGCCACCGCTGCCGGCAACTGATCGCGCCGCCTCGCTGCGCCCGATGACGCACTTTCCGGGGGCATTTGCGCAATGCAGGTAAACTAGCGCCTGTTCGCCGCACCCGGGACGACCCGGAACATGCCTCCCCAGTCATATCGGCCCAGGCCGCCATGACTGCCGAAGTGGGCGCCGGCGAACCCGCTCAATGGCCTTCGGGCCGCTCCCGTGGCGCCGGCAACCGGCGCTGCCCAAGGCTTGCCCGGCAACACTGCCGGCATTCGCCGCCAACCAGGCATCGCCGCCCACTTCGACCTTCGCCCGGGCCCTGCGCATCCGTTGCGCTGCGCCCGATGACGACCCGCGCGCCCCCGCGCGGGACTGGAACCCGCAGGCCATCGGCCTGACGGATCCGCGCCGGCGCGCTGCAAGCACCGGGGCGGGTCGGACTTCCGGAGGAAATCCATGAACCAGACAGCCAGCCACCGGCTGCTGGCGGCCGGGCTTTTGCCTTTCGTCGCCCTTGCCGCCCTCGCCGGCACCAACGCCCACGCCGAGCCAGGCGTGACCCTGTACGGCATCGCCAGCTCCGCCGTGCGCTACACCTCCAACCTGGATGGCCACCACAACGGCCAGGCCGCACTGGTCTCCGGCGGCATGGTCGGCAGCCGCTTCGGCCTGAAGGGCGATGAAGACCTGGGCGGCGGCAACCACGTCATCTTCCGGCTCGAGGCCGGCATCGGCAGCGACGACGGCCGCTCCAGCTACAACATGCTGTTCGGGCGCCAGGCCTATGCGGGACTTTCCGGCGACTGGGGCAGCCTGACCTTCGGGCGCCAGTACAACGCGCTGAACAATATTGGCTGGGCCTTCAATCCGCTGGACCAGGGCTGGGGCAATTTCTGGTCCGACCCGCTGTATATCGGCGGCGACATCTTCTTCCAGGACTACCGCATCAACAACAGCATGGTCTACAAGAAGACCGCAGGACCGTTCACGCTGCAGTTGGACTATGGCACCGGCGAGCAGCCCGGCAGCCTGGCGCGCGGCATCACGCTGGGGGGTGGGCTGATGTTCCAGCAGGGCGCACTGGCGCTGGGCGCGGCCTATGACCAGCGCAAGAGCGCCGACGGCGGCAACACCGTGCGCAACTACTCGGTGGGCGGCTCCTACGCTTTCGGCAAGGCCACGGCCTACCTCGGGCACATGGGCCGGCGCGAATCGGCGGGCGACGCTCGCTTCAATATTGCCTTTGCCGGCCTCGGCTACCAGCTCACGCCGGCGCTGCACGTCTCGGGCGCCTACTACCGCTACTGGCAGGGCGGCAACGTGACCACGCAGTTCCAGGACGTGCCGGCGCTGCTGGGCAGCGGCAACGCCGACAGCATCGCCGTGGTGGCCGACTATGCGTTGTCCAAGCGCACCAGCGTATACCTGGAAGCCGATGCCGTGCACGCGCGCGGCGGCGCGGTCGGACGCGAGACCGAATACTGGGCCGGCGCGCCCGCCGCGGGCGTGGACAGGACCACGCGCGTGGGCGTCATGCTCGGCATGCGGCATCACTTCTGAGGATCGCGGCGGCACCACCGGGTGCCGCTGCAGGAAGGCACGCGGCGCCATGCTGACGCGCCTTTTTTTCCATGCCGCGCGAAAGAATTACCACGGCGGCAGCCGGCAACTTCAGCCCCATGCGTACGGCGCCACAAACGGCGCAGGCATGGTCATTGCGCATGCCATGCATTCCAACGTCCTGCGACAAGGAGCACAGCATGCCGAACCAACCTCCCACCAGTGAAGGCGCGGCCATCATCGGTTCAGGCGTGGGCGAAGGCCCGGGCCCTGAAGTGATGGCGGCATCGAGCCTTGACGGCACCAAGGCCTATTCATCCGATGGCGAACACGTCGGCAAGATTTCCGAGATCATGCTGGATGTGCCGCACGGCCGCATCGCCTACGCGGTGCTGACCACCGGCGGCTTCCTCGGCATTGGCGACACGCTGCACGCCATCCCATGGAATGCACTGGTCATGGACACCGACGAGAAATGCTTCCGGATTGCGGTGACGGCAGACCGGCTCAAATCCGCACCGGGCTTCAACAAGGACAGCTGGCCGAGCATGGCCGATCCCCAGTGGGGCAAGTCGCTGCACGAGTACTACGGCCGCGATCCGTACTGGGTGCCCCCGCCGCTGTAAGGCTGCGCAGGGGCTACATCCAGGTTGCAAGCAGCCAGCGCGCGGCCAGCGCGGCCAGGCCGATACCCGCCACGCCCGGCAGCAGGCGCTGCACCGCGCGTGGCGCATAGGACAGGCCCAGCGCCACGGCAAACGCGCTGGCGGTCAGCGTGCCAAGCCACGACACCGTTCCCAGCGGCCCGCCGTCGGCAGCAACGTGGAGCGACCAGGTTAGCGCGAGCGCGCCGGCACCCGCCGCGCGCAGCCCAGCCACCGCGCGCCGCGACGGCATGCTGCCGCGGCCATGGATATCGGCATGGTGGCGGTCAAGCGACAGCGCCAGTGCGGCGAATCCTGACAGCGACAGTGCGAAGGCAGCCAGCATATTCATGCTCATGCGGGCTCCTGTGTGACGGCAGCCACTTCGGCCACCTTCTGCGGCTGGCGTGACGTGCGCCGCGGTGCCGGCTGCCCGCGTCCGACCATCCAGGCCGCGGCTGCCAGCGCGATACCGAGCGTCAGCGTCACCAGGTCGAAGCCAGCCACCGCCGCCGGCCCGCGCCCCTGCAGCAAGGTCACGCCCAGGTGCGATCCGGTGGTCAGGGCGTTGAGCACCGGGACGCCCCCGAACAGCGCCGCACCCACCCACAACTGCGCGCGCCACATGCCACGCGCGGGACGCAGCAGCGCCAGCAGCGCGCAGGCGGCCCAGGCGATGAAGAACCAGCGGATCTCCGCTTCAGGCCGCTGCGCCAGTTCCACCGGCAACAGGCGGTTGGCCCAGAAGTAGCTGGCAAAGGCAATCGGCAGGCCGGCGATGGCGCCGATGTTCAGCGCCTCGACCAGGCGCAGGCCAACGCCGGGCCGAGCACCTGCAGCCAGCGCCTTGGCCTGCTGCTGGCGCGTGCGTACCGCCCACAGGATCGCCCCGGTAGCCACCATAGCGGATCCGGCAAGGCCGCACAGGAAGAACAGCGCGCGCAGGCCTGGTGAAGCAAAGCCGGCGATATGCAGGCCGGTCATGACGCTGCGCGTCAGCTCTGCCGCTGACTTGTCTTCCGCGTACGCGCGCAGCATGGCGCCGCTGGTGCCGGAGAATTCAAGCGTGGACGCATCGTGTGCCAGCGTGGTCGGCTCGGCACGGGTCAGCGCCACGGTGGCATTGGCATCGCCCGGCAGGTTCACGGTGATGCGCCGCGGCGCGGCCCCCTGCCAGCGGCGCTCCGCCTGCGCCACCATGTCTGCCACGCTTGTCAGCGCGGCGGGCGTGCCCGCTGCGCTGGCTGGCCGCGGACGCAGCATCGCCTCGGCCTGGAAAGCGCGCTCGCCGCCGCGATAGGCGGCCTCGATGCCCCAGGGCATATACATGAACAGCAGCGTGACCAGCCCCGTGTAGGTGATCATCAGGTGGAATGGCAGCGCCAGCACCGCCAGCGCATTGTGCGCATCGAGCCAGGATCGCTGGCCCTTGCCGCGCCGGAACGTGAAGAAGTCGGCAAAGATGCGCCGGTGCGTGATGACGCCGCTGACGATGGCAACCAGCATGAACATGGCGCAGAAGCCGGCGATCCAGCGCGCCCACCTGGCCGGCATGTAGTGCAGGTCGAAATGCAGCCGGTACAGGAACTCGCCGCCGCGGGTCTCGCGCGCGGCCTGCAGCGGCGCGCCGGTGGCCGGGTCGAGCAAGCGGCTGTCGAACCGGCGCGGCTTGCCGTCGGCATCGCGCGGCGCCTGGCCCGGCTTGTAGACCCACCGCACGGTGGCGGCCTGGCGCCGATCGTCGGGCAGCGTGATGAACCAGCGCGCGGCATCGGGTGCCTGCCGGCTGAGGTAGCGCACCGCGTTCTGCGCCACCTGCGTGGCCGGCACCTCGGCGGCGGGCGCGGTGCGATGCAGCTCGGGCCGCATCCACAGCGAGATCTCTTCCTTGAAATAGCTGGCGCTGCCGCCGCAGAACATCAGCAGCAACACCCAGCACACCAGCAGGCCGCTCCAGGTATGGAGCCATGCCATCGACTGCCTGAAACCTGCCCGCATCAGCCGCCCCGTCCCACGGCCAGCAACGCCAACAGCAGCGCGGCCGGCAGCGCCAGCCCGGCCCAGGCTCGCCACGCGCTGCGCACCGCGAAGACCCAGACCACCGCCGCGGCATAGACCGCGAAGGACAGCAGCGTGGCCGTCGTCACGGCATCGGGCCGCGCCATCGGCAGCCACACGGACAGGGCCGCGGTGGCCAGCGCCGCCAGCGCGTAGCCGCCAGCAATGGCCGCGACCGCGCGCGAGGCCACCCCGGCGCGATAGCGCCAGCCGGAAGCGTGGGCCTGGCTCATGCCGGCACGCGCAGTACTGCGCCGCAGGCCAGGCCGGCCGTCACGGCTGGGGCTGACTGCAGCGGCATGCCAGAGACGGGGCGGCGATGGCGGGAGGAAAGTCGATACATGGCGCAGGACCGGGGCAAGAAATCGTTACGAATGATAACAATTCGCATTATTACCCTCAAGGTCGTACATTGCGCCACCGGGCCACCCTCAAAAAAAATGAGGCACCCGTAAAATTTTCCTTGTAATGAGATCGATTCCCATTTACTATCCGATCACTGCCTGACGCACGACGCACCTCCCGACAGGCAGACCGGCCAGGTCCGGCGCGCCGCGGCACGCGGCAGCAACCGAAGCTGGCAGGAACGACAGGATTTCCGGATGCCGCCGCTGCGGCATTCGACACCGACTTTTGTGGGGACCGCTCCGTCACGCGGAGCGTTTGGCAGTAGCCAGTCTTCGGAAGATCGGGAAAGCAACCAGACCCCGCTTTCCCGATCGCGTCTTCCGGTGACAAGCCAGGCCATCTTTTTATTCCGCGCGTCGTGCAGGCACGGCGCGCCGCCAGGGACGGGGGCGCCAGCACTGGTCCGGCCCTGGCGCTTCAGCCTGAAATCCCGCCAAGCCATCGACGCCGCCCGTGCGCGGCGCCAGGCCGGGCGCCGCCCTGCGCGCGGGGCGCCAGCCGCATGCCAATGCCTTCCGCCATGTCATTCGAGAGCACAAACCCGATCCATCTCAAGCGCGCCGGCCTGAAGGCCACCTCGCCGCGCATGCGGATCCTTGAAGTGTTCCGCACCAGCGCCCGGCGCCACCTGAGCGCCGAAGATGTCTACCGCATCCTGCTGACGCAGGACGAGGACGCGGGACTGTCCACGGTGTATCGCGTGCTCAACCAGCTGGTGCAGGCCGACATCCTGCTGCGACACAGCTTCGAGTCCGACCACGCCGTGTTCGAACTCAACGAAGGCGGCCACCATGACCACCTGATCTGCGTCGCCTGCGGCCGCGTGGAGGAATTCCGCGATGAAAGCATCGAGCAGCGCCAGCGCCAGGTAGCCGCCGACAACGCCTTTGTTTTGCGCGAGCACATGCTGGTGCTGTACGGCGTCTGCCCGCAATGCCGTGCCGGCGCCACCGAGGCCGAGCCCACGCCGGAGCTGCCCGCCCGGGCGTAAGCTCGCCGCGCACCTGACGGAGCCATCCATGGAGCGCCTGAACAAGCCCCTGTCCGAACTGAAACGCCTGATCAACCTGTGCCTGCGGCAGGAGCCCGGCTGCCACGACTGCCAGCTGCGCGCGGTCTGCGTGCACCGGCCCGACCACACCGGCTGCAACTGGAGCGCCGAAGTCGATTTCCCCGAACGCAGCGAAGCCGACGCCGTGCGCCACCTGCGCCAGGCACGCCGCGTGGTGATGATGGTGCGCGAGCAGTACAACGTGGCGGCGGGCACGGCGGCACAGGCCTGAGTCAGGGACCTCGCGTCCTGGCTCAGATATCGAGTTGCGCTGCAGTGATGCCGAGTGCGGCGGCAATGCGCTCACGCGAGGTCTTGCGCAGGCGGGTGCTGTTCTCCTGCTGCGCATAGGCTGGCTGTGAAATGCCGAGGCGCACTGCGACGTCTGCCTGGGTCAGGCCAAGATGCTCGCGCCAGGCGCGCAGAGGCGGCACGTCATCGGCTAGCACGCGACGCACGACCGCATGCGGAACCAGATCACTGGCGCGCGCATATTGCGAGAGGTAGTCCCCATAGGGAATCACGACAAACGCCGGCTTGCCATCCGGCCCGATGATCGTCTGGATGTTAGTAGGTGCGTTCATCCCGCTTTCTCACTTCCTGTATTTCCACGATTCATATCGCTCCGTCCCCGTCGGACAGCACCCGGTAGTTGCCGACTCCGAGCCGATAGCCATAGGCATGGTTGGCTAGCGCTTTGACATGTTGGCAGTTCGGCATATGCCCCAAGTCCTCAATCGCATCAAGGATCGTGGCGCGCATTGGCTTGTCGAGCTTTCGGACTTGCCTCGTGGCCTTCGTTGCCCAATATATCGAGTTCATCACTCGAATATAAGAAATTTATAAGCAATAAAGGCGTTATGGCAATGAATATAAGTTTATTCTTATCCAGAGGCGCTCAACGTTTGACCGCTACACCACCTGCCGGACTGGCGCCGTGCTCCACCCCCGTCACCGGCCGCAACACCAGCCATACCGCCACCCCGATCAGCACGCCACCCGCCGCGTGCGCCCACGACAGTGCCTCGCCCAGGAACAGCGCGCCCCAGACGATGCCGAACGGCGGGATCAGGAAGGTGACGCTCAGCGAGCGCACCGGGCCCAGCTCGGCAATCAGTCGGTAATACAGGATGTAGGCCAGCGCCGTGCACAGCACGCCCAGCCCCAGCATGGCCGCCCACACGCCGGCGCCGGCAGCGGGCAGCGTGTTGTGGCGCCACAGCGCGGCGAGGCAGAAGGGCAGCAGGAACACGGTGGCACCGACCATGCTGCCGGCGGCGACCAGCCGGCTGTCTAGCCCGCCGCGCCGCGTGATCCAGCGCCGCGCGAGAAAGCCGGAGAGGCCGTAGCAGGCGGTGGCCGCCAGGCAGGCCAGCGCGCCCAGCAGCACGTCGGTCGAGAACGCCACCGGTCCGGTGCGGGTCAGCACCGCGACGCCCGCCACGCCCAGCAGCACGCCCAGGGCCTTGGCGCGCGTGAGCCGTTCGGAAAACGCCAGCGCGCCGATCAGCACGCCCATCAGCGGGGTCATGGCATTGAACACGGCCGAATAACCGGCCGGCAGCCACAGCGCGGCGATGGCGTACATGACAAACGGGATACCGGAATTGACCACACCCAGCGCCAGCACCGCCGGCCATTTGCCCTGCATATCCCAGCGCAGCTTCAGCAGCGGCAGGCATGCCGCCAGCGTGAGCGCGCCGATCAGCACCCGGGCGAACGCGGTCGGCATCGGTCCCAGCGCCGGCACGCCGATGCGGATAAACAGGAAACTGGCGCCCCAGATGGCGGCCAGGGCAAGCAAGCGGGCGAGATCGGCGGGTTTCATCAGGGGAACCGGGAGGCGCGGGTTGGAGGTTGCCGCGATTTGACGCCTGTGCAGCGCATGCCGCAAGCCGGATTCGGACCTGTGCCCCGCCGTCGCCACGATGGCGATCCGCTTTCCGCCAGGAATTTAGGTGATGTTGACTGATTTACGACATTTTCGAGCGCCGCTCCCTGCACAATCTCACGCCAATTCGTCACTTTTCCAATCAAAAGCTTTCATCATCACCCCACGCTGGAGGGGGGCTGTTACCGGCGCGTGACAAGCCGCCTTCGATTAAATTAAACTCTGGTCTGCGCCAGAGTTAATTGACCCCTCCGACGCATTCCCGACAAGCCGCCAGGGCTCCTGGCGGCTTCTTTTTTGTCCGAACGGGTAAAATGCGCCTTGCCCGGCGCATGAGCACTGCCAGTCCAGCAGGATGACAGGTGCCGCGCCACAGGCATCACAAGGCCTGCAAACCCCGAGTTCCGGACGGCGCCTGCGTCAACCGGCGCGGCGTCTGCCGCGTTGCCAGTCCACATGAAACGACAGTTCCTGGGCCTGCTGGCCCGCGTCTACGTCCTGCAATTCGCGCTTGAAGTCCCGGCTACGGTGGCCATGCTTGCCGACATGTTGCTGGAATACGGCTTCCAGGTCGATATCGGCTCAGTGCGCCCGTTGCTGCGTGCCCTGCAAATGGAAGGCTATCTGGAAAGCGTGCTGCGCGACGGCATCGGCCGGGTCTACCTGCTGACCGAGCGCGGCCGCGAAGAGCTCCAGGCCAGCCGCCAGCGCATCGACGATCTCTACCGCCGCCTGCACGCCGGCCAGCCGGCCACCGACGAAGTGCCGCAACAGGCCTGATCCGGCCAGGGCGGCCGCCGCGGCGCGGGGAGCGTACCCGTTTCTGCGGGCCATCTCCTCGCCGCCGGGCGCGCCGTGTGCCTTACTTCTTCTCCGCCTTCCCTTCGTAGCGCTTGCTCCATTCAGCCAGGATGCGGTCGCGGTTGTCGCTCGCCCAGCGGAAGTCGTTCTTGATCAGGCGCTTCTCGTAGTCGGCGGGCAGCAGCGCGTCGGGCCTGGCAATGCCGGGCACGGCCAGCACGGCAAAGTTCTTCTCATACAGCGCCATCGCTTCACGCGAGGCCGAGAAGTCAGCCAGCTTGCGCGCGGCGTCCAGGTTCCTGGTGCCCTTGACGATGGCGGTGGCCTCGATGTCCCAGCCCAGGCCTTCGCTCGGCAGCACGATATCGATCGGCGCGCCTTCCTTCTTCGACTTCATGGCACGGTACTCGAACGCAATGCCGATCGGGAACTCGCCCTGCGCGGCCATCTTGCACGGCTTGGAGCCCGAGTGCGTGTACAGGCCGATGTTCTTGTGCAGGGCATCCATGTACTGCCAGCCCTTCTGCTCGCCCATCATCTGCAGCCAGGCGCTGACATCGAGGAAGCCCGTGCCCGACGAGGCCGGGTGCGGCATCACCACCTTGCCCGCGTAGATCGGCTTGGTCAGGTCGGCCCACGAGGCCGGCTTGGGCAGGCCCTGCTTCTGCGCCTCTACGGTGTTGAAGCAGATCGCCGCGCCCCACACGTCCATGCCGACCCATGCCGGCGGATTGGCCGGGCTGCGGTACTTGGCATCGATCGCGGCCAGGTTCTTCGGCGCATACGGGTCGAGCATGCCTTCCTTGTCCAGGATCGCCAGGCTGGAGCCGGCCAGGCCCCACACCGCATCGGCGCGCGGCGCGGCCCTTTCCGCCAGCAGCTTGGCGGTGACGATGCCGGTGGAATCGCGCACCCACTTGATTTCGATATCGGGATGCACCTTCTCGAACGCGGACTTGTAGGCGGCGATCTGGTCGGCTTCGAGCGCGGTATAGACCGTCAGCACGGTGGCGGCGCTGGCGTTGCCGGCCAGCATCGGCAGGGCGGCCGCGGCGGCAAGCGCCGCGACAAGGTTGGTGATGCGGGACATGGTTTCTCCTTGGGTTCGGTGAGTGTTCCGGAATGCAGGGGTACGGCGAATCGGGCAAAGGTCAGCCGGCGCGCCAGCGTTGTGCGCGGCGCAGCCAGCCGGCCGAGACCGCGTGCAGCAGCAGGGCCGCCAGCACCGAGGTCAGCAGGATCAGCGTCGACATCGCGGCAGCGGGCGCGGTGTCGCCGGCATCGTCCATGTTCAGCACCGAGATCGCCGCCAGCACGGTGTCGGGGCTGTACAGGAAAATCACCGCCGAGACCGTGGTCATCGACGACACGAAGAGGTAGCGGAAGATATCGAGCAGTGCCGGCAGGCACACCGGCACGGTCACGCGCCAGCACGTCACCAGCGGCGCCACCCCGAGCGACAGCGCCGCGGCCTCGAACTCGTTGTCGAGCTGGCGCAGCGCCGCGGCCGCGGTCAGATGGCCGGTGGTGTAGCAGTGCGCCACGTTGCACAGCACCAGCAGCGCCATGGTGCCGTACAGCGCGTGCAGCGGATTGCCGGGCGCGTTGAAGAAGAACACATAGCCCAGGCCCAGCACCAGCCCCGGCACCGCCATCGGCAACAGGAAGCCCGCGCGCAGCACGCCGTGCAGCCAGGCCGGGCCGCGCGTGCGCAGCGTCAGCCAGGCGCCCAGGAAGATCGCCGCCGTGCCCGCCAGCGCGGTCAGTGCCGACAGCTTCAGGCTGTTGCGGTAGGCCAGCCAGCCGCCGCCGTCCATATTGTCGAAGTCGTAATGCGCCAGCGTCAGGCCCAGGTTGTACGGCCACAGCTTGACCAGCGACGCGCCCAGCGCGGTGGCGATCACTGCCAGCAGCGCGGCACTGACCAGCGCCACCAGCAGCAGGCACGCGCCGTCGCGGCCGCGCTCGGGCGCCGGCACATACACCTGCGCGCGGCTGCCCATCTGTGTGCGCTGGCGCTGCTGCATTGCCATGTCCACGGCAAAGGTCAGCAGCGCGGGCGCCAGCAGCAGCATGCCGATCAGCGCGCCGCGGTCGAACTGCTGCTGCCCGACCACCGCCTTGTACGCTTCCAGCGCCAGCACCGGATAACCGCCGCCCACCACCTTGGGTACGCCAAAGTCCGTGATCACCAGCGTCAGCACCAGGCAGGCGGCGGCGAACAGGCCCTGGCGCGCGCCCGGCAGCGTGACCGTGCAGAAGGTACGCCACGGGCTGGCGCCCATCGCGCGCGCCGCCTCATAGAGGCGCGCATCGGCCAGCGACAGCGTCGCCACCAGCACCATCAGCGCATGCGGGAAGGTGTAGAAGGCCTCGCCCAGCACGATGCCCCAGAAGCCATAGATGCCGCCTTGCCCGAAGGCGCCGCGAAAGATGCCCTGGTTGCCGAACAGGTAGACCAGCGCGATCGCCGGCAGCAGCGACGGCGCAAACAGCGGCAGCAGCGCAATGCCGCGCCACAGCGGCCGCAGTGCGATGCAGGAACGCTGCAGCGCATAGGCAAAGCCAAATGCCAGCGGCACCACCAGCGCCACCACCGCCAGCGACACCGCCACGCTGCGGCCGAGCATCGGCAGGAAGTTGGAGCTGGTCACCAGCGCCGCCATGCGCGCGCCCAGCGCCCATTGCCCCGCCGCATCGAACCACGCCTGGCGGAACAGCGCCAGCAACGGCAGCAGCAGGCCGACGGCCAGCCCGGCCAGCCAGAGCCACTTCATCGCGGTCGGGGCACCGTGCGCCAGCCGGGAGGCCAGGCCGGTGCCGCGCGGCGATGCTGCCTGCGTAGCCTCGGGCAGGACGGCAGTGACCGCGCGCATCATGCAAACACCCGCAACGCCTGCGCGGGCAGCGCAATCCAGAACTTGTGGCCGCCCGCGTCGGGCAGCCGGTGCCGCGCCTCGCGCGCCACGTCGGCAAACAGGGTCAGCCCCGGCAGGCGATCCGCATCCAGCGCCAGCCGGTAGCGGTTGCCGAGGTAGGTCTGGTCGACCACGCGCGCCAGCAGCCGGTTGGGCTCGGCAGGATCCGGGTCCAGCCGCACCGCTTCCGGGCGGCAGCACAGCCGGCCGGCGGATGCCGCCGGCTGCGGCGAGTCGACCAGGAAATCGACGGCCTGGCTGCCCTCGCCGACGGTGAAGCGCCCGGCCTGCACGCTGCGCCCCGGCAGCCAGTTGGCCTGCCCGACAAAACCGGCGACAAAGGCCGACGCCGGCTGCTCATAGATTTCGGCGGGAGTGCCGGCCTGCACGATGCGCCCGCCGTCCATCACGGCAATGCGGTCGGCCATGGTCATGGCCTCTTCCTGGTCGTGGGTGACCATCACGGTGGTGATATTCAGCCTGCGCTGCAGCTGGCGCAGCTCCAGCCGCAGGTGTTCGCGCACGCGGGCGTCGAGTGCCGACATCGGCTCATCAAGCAGCAGCAGCGAAGGCGCCGGCGCCAGCGCGCGGGCCATCGCCACGCGCTGCTGCTGGCCACCGGAGAGCTGGCCCGGGAACTTGCGCTCGCTGCCGGCCAGGCCGACCAGGTCGAGCATCTCGGCCACGCGCGCGTCGCGGTGCGTGCGTCCCATGCCGCGCCCGTGCAGTCCATAGGCCACGTTCTGCGCCACGGTCAGGTTGGGAAACAGCGCATAGGACTGGAACAGGATGCCGTAGTCGCGTGCCTGCGGCGGCAACCCGGTCAGTTCACGCGCGCCGGCATGGATGCGTCCTGCGTCCTCGCGCTCAAGTCCCGCGATGATGCGCAGCAGCGTGGTCTTGCCGCACCCGGACGGGCCCAGCAGGCACAGCAGCTCGCCCTGCCCGACCGACATCGACACGCCGTCCAGCGCCACGAAGCTGCCAAAGCGCTTGCTGACCTGCTCCACTGCCAGGAACGCCCGGCCCTCCCCGGACTTGCCTGCCTGCATCACCGAATCTCCGCAATCTCAATTGAATCGGTCGCCAGCATAGGCAGCGCAGATGCCAGCCGTGTGGCAGATCGGCAAAGTATTTCGATGGAGGTATCGGGGGATTTGGGATGGGGCAGCGGCGCGGGCACGCCGGCAAGTTATGAATGGTGCCCCTGGACGATTATGGCTCGCGCAGCGCAGTGGCGCCCGCAGACGTGGGGGTCGGCACCCGAATCCCCTGTTCCAGGATCTCCCGCAGCACCTGCTGCGGCACCGCCTGGCTGAACAGGAACCCCTGCAGCCCGTCGCACCCCTGCGCCCGCAGGAACTCGAACTGCGCCGCCGTCTCCACCCCTTCGGCAATCACCTTGAGGTGCAGCTGGTGGCCCAGCGCGATGATCGCCGCTGCCACCGCCTGGTCGTGGCCGGGCGTGGCCACGTCGTCGACAAAGGACTTGTCGATCTTGAGCCGGCTGATCGGCAGCCGGGTCAGGTAATTGAGCCCGGAGTAGCCGGTGCCGAAATCGTCGATCGACAGCCCCACGCCCAGCTCGCGCAGCCGGCGGAAGGTCTCGATGGTGGTCTCGCCGCCGTCGACCAGGATGCCTTCGGTGACTTCGATCACCAGCCCCTGCGGCGGCAGGCCGGCCTGCTGCAGGCAGTGCGCCACGGTATCGGGGAAGTTGGCCTGGCGCAGCTGCAGCGGCGAGATATTGACCGCGACCTCGATCTCGCTGCCCAGCGCCTGGCGCAGGGCCTGGATTTCGCGGCAGGCGGTGGCCAGGGTCCATTCGCCCAGCGGCGCCACCAGGCCGCTCTGCTCGGCGATGGGGATGAACTCGGCCGGCTGCATGGCGCCGCGTTCCGGGGTGTTCCAGGTAATCAGCGCCTCGACGCCGGTTATAGCCAGGGTCGCGGCATCGACGATCGGCTGGTAGCGCAGCCGGAACTCATCGCCGGCGAGCGCGCGCCGCAGCAGCCCTTCGATGGTGAAGCGCGCCAGCGAGGCCTCGGCCATGGCGCTGGCAAAGCGGCACAACTGTGCGCGCCCGTCGTGCTTGGCCGCGTACACGGCCGAATCGGCAGCCTTGAGCAGCTCGGTCAGGCTATCGCCATCGTCCGGGTAGATCGCCATGCCGATCGATGGCGTCACGCGCAGGCGCTGGCCGCCGGCCTGCAGTTCTTCATTGACGCGCGCCTGGATCTTGGCGGCAATCAGCTCGGCTTCGCTGTCGTGGCGCAGGCCGCCCAGCACCACGCCGAATTCATCGCCGCCCATGCGCGCCACCAGGTCGCCCTGTCGTACCGCGCCCTTGAGGCGGTCGGCCATGGTGCGCAGCACGTCGTCGCCGACGGGGTGGCCGAGCGAGTCGTTGATGTGCTTGAAATGGTCCAGGTCAAGCAGCAGCAGCGCCACGCGCTCGCCGTGGCTGCGCGCGTACAGCAGCAGCGCCTGCGCGCGCTCGCTCAGCTCGGCGCGGTTGGGCAGGCCGGTCAGCGGGTCATGCAGCGCGAGGTGTCGGATGTACTCGTCGACGCGGAGGCGCTCGGTCAGGTCGTAGCCGATGGCCTGGTAGCCAGGCGACGGCGCGGACCGGGGCACATCGGCACGATCGGCACCATCGGCGGGACCAGCTGGCGCTGCGTCAGCGGCTGGAGCCTCGATGGGCGCCGGCAGGGCGAACACCGCCAGCTGCACCGGCATGCGCGAGCCGCCCTTGCGCACCCAGGTCCATTCGCGCTCGTCGGTCAGGGCAAGCCGTGCCTTGGCCACCAGGGCGGGCAGCCCCGGCGGCACCGGCTCGCCCAGTTCGCCACTGAGCATGCGGGCATGGTCGGCCAGTTCGTCGGCAACATGCAGGCCGGTCATGTGCATGTGGCCGACCAGTTCCGCGGCGTTGTACCAGAGCATGCGCTGGCCAGCCGCGTTGATGCCGGTGATCAGCCCGTCCTCATCGAACGTGATCACGCAGAAGGCGGCATGGTCGAGCAGCCCGGCATAGCGCGCGGCCTGCACCGCGGCGGCCTGCTGGGCGCGCCGTTCCGGTTCCAGGTCCGTGACCGCCCACAGCCAGTGCGCCGCGCCGCCGTCGGCCGCAGGCAGGCGCGCGGCGCTGGCGCGCAGCGTGAAGCGGCTGCCGTCTGCGCGCACGCCCGCCAGTTCACGGTGGACTTCGGACCCCGGCGCAGCATCGCCGGGGACAACGCCGGTGGCGCCGGGGACCAGGGTGTCCAGGCTGCGTCCGGCCAGCCGCTGCGGATCAGCGCCGAACAGTTGTCCCGCCCGCTCGCTCGCGCGCACCACCACGCCCTGCGCATCGATCAGGATAAAGCCGTCGGCCGACTGCGCCAGGCACGCCTGCAGCATCGCGCTGTCATCTTCCCAGGCATGCACGGCCTGCGCTTCGCGCTGGCATGCGGCACGGCCCTGGCGTGCCAGCGCATGGGTGAGCCACGCCAGCAGCAGCGTGGCCAGCGTGCCCGCGGCCAGCGCCAGGTACGCCTGCCGCGGGCCATGCGCGGCTTCGAAGGCGGGGCGCGTGGCGGCGCGCAGCGTCCAGGTGACACCGCCATACTGGAACTGGCGCTCGCCGTGCAGCAGCGCCGCACTGCCGTCCTCGCGGCGCTCGCCCTCGGTCGGCCCGCCGGACAGCATCGGCCCGGGCGCGGCCGGGGAGCCCTCGTGCAGCGAGAGCTCCAGTTCCGCCGCCGCCGGGGCACCGACCGCGCGCATCAGGTCGCCCAGGCGCAGCGACACGTAGACATAGCCAAGCACCGCCTGGCGCCGCTGCGCCACCGTGCTGACCGGCGCCTCGCCGGCGTAGACCGGCAGGAATACCAGCGCGCCGTGCTGGTGCTGCGCCGCCTCGGTTTCGCGGACCAGTGCCAGGCCGGGCGTGAGCCGCGGTTCGCCGCTGTCGCGGGCGGCTTCCAGCGCCGCCCGGCGCGCCGGCTCGGACAGCATGTCAAAGCCGGCGGCGCGCGTGTTGCGCCCGTCCAGCGGTTCGATATAGAGGATCGGTGCGTACAGGTCGCGCTTGCCGCCGGGATGAATGTCGTAGTCGGCAAGGCCGTCGGCACGGGCGGCCTGCACCAGCCGCGGCACCCGCTGCAACGGCGTGAGCGGCGCGTAGCCGATCGACTGGGTGCCGGCGGGCAGGTCGTCGAGCTGGGCAGTATAGAGATAGTCGCGCCACTGCGTGCGCGAGGTGTCGGGGTTGGCGGTCAGCACGGCGGCCACGCCGCGCAGCAGGCGTTCGTTCTCCAGCATGCGCTCGCGCAGCGCGCTGCCGGCCTGTCCCAGCAGCGCGTCGAAATGCTGCTGCGCCTCGCGGCGCTCGAGCCGCTCCGCCTGCAGCCATGCCCCTGCCGTCAACAGCGCGCCGCCGGCCGCGACCAGCAATGACAACAAGGCAGGGGAAAGCGAAGTCAGTCTCATGGTCGATCGGTTCCGGCATGCAGCAGGGGCATGCCGTCTGCGTGGACGTGCCTTCGCATTAACGGGGGACTATACCGTGGCACGGGCAGCGCGCACACCCCCGCCGGGGATGGACCCGTTCGGGGGAAAGACCGCATGCCCCCCATGGCGGGGTATGGTAGGGTTGCACCGGAGATGCCCCCAAGTACGCGGTCTGCGCCACTGGCACTCCAACTGCGCCCTACATGCCCGTCTACACACCCACGCTGAAAGCGCGCATTGCGATCATCACCACCGTGCTGGCCGCGGTGTTCGGCACCGGCATCGTACTGACCGCCCTGTACGATGCCCACCGCGACCTGCACGATGCGCTGCAGGTCCAGCAGGATTCCGTCGTCAAGCTGACCGCCAACCAGCTCGACACCGCCATGAACGACCGCATTGTGCTGCTGTCGCACCAGGCTGCGCAACTCAGCGGCCTGCTGGTGCAGGCACACGGCGCGCAAGCCGCCGCGGCGCGCGAGCGGGCACTGGATACGCTGTCCGCAGCGATCCCGGTGCCGGCCGCGTTCAACGCGCTGCTGGTCGCCGACATGCAGGGCAACATCGTCACCCACCGCGGCGCCGGGGCGGACATTGGCGACCGCAGCTATTTCCGCGAGGCCGCCCGCTCGCTCGCGCCCGTAGTGTCGCCGCCCATCCGCTCGCGCACCAACGGCCAGATGGGGGTGATGGTGGCGGTGCCGGTGCTGACGCCGAACCGGACCTTCGTCGGCCTGGTGGGCGGCTGGCTGGACCTGTCCAGCGCCAACTTCCTGGTCGAGATCCTGCACAACCGCCTTGGCACCACCGGCTACTACTGCCTGGTATCGGCCGGCCCCAAGCCGGTCTATATCCGCCATCCCGATCCCGCGCAGGCGCGCCAGCCGGCGCTGGCCGTGGCCGATACCTGCGGCGAGGATGACAGCCCCGCGCCGCTGGAATTCCTCACGCCGGCGCGGCCGGTGATCGCGCGCTACCTGATGTCGAGCACCGGCTGGGAACTGGTGGCGCTGCTGCCCGCGCGCGAGGCCTACGCACCGCTGCACCAGATGCAGCAGCGCTTCCTGGGCATGGCCGGGGTGGCCATGGCGGCGGTAGCCCTGCTGATCTGGCTGGCGGTGCGGCGCCAGCTGGCGCCGCTGGCGCGCCTGCACAAGGTGGTACAGGCCAGCGCCAACGACCTGTCCGCGTTCGAGCGGCTGCCAACACGGCAGCAGCGCGACGAGATCGGCGACCTGACGCGCGCCTTCATCAAGCTGATGCGCGACGTGCGCGAGCGCCGCCAGGCGCTGGACCGCAGCGAACGGCGCCTGCGCGCGGTGACCGACACGCTGCCGTCGCTGCTGGCCTTTATCGACACCGATGAGCGCTATGTGTTCAACAACCAGGCCTACGAACGTGTCTTCGGCCTGAAGCCGGAGGAACTGCGCGGCAGGCACGTGCGCGAAATCCTGGGCGAGGCCCGCTACGCGCGCGTGCAGCCCTTCATGCAGCGCGCGCTGGCGGGCACTGCGGTGACCTTCGAAACCGAAGACAGCGACCCCGAATACCACTGCATGGAGAGCAGCCTGCGCCCGGAATGGAGCGCCGACGGCAGCGAGGTGGTGGGCGTGCATATCCACGTGCAAGACATCACGCAGCGCAAGCTGGAGACGCAGCGCCTGGCGCGCATGTCGCGCACCGACCACCTGACACAGCTGATGAACCGCAGCGCCTTCGAGGGCCAGCTGCATGCGGCGATGGTGCGCAGCCGCGAGCATGGCACGCTGATGGCCCTGCTGTACCTGGACATGGACCGCTTCAAGGCCGTCAACGATATCCACGGCCACGCCGCCGGCGACCAGCTGCTGCAGACCTTTGCCCAGCGCGTGCGCCGCTGCGTGCGCGAGCGCGACACCGTCGCCAGGCTGGGTGGCGACGAGTTCGCGGTGGTGCTCGAAGACATGACCCAGCCCGCCGCGGCACGCCGCGTGGCGCAGGCCATCCTGCAGGCGATGGACGAGCCCTTCGACTTCGAGGGCGTATCCGCCGACGTTGACGTCAGCATCGGCGTGGCGCTCTACCACGGCGGCCCGGCGCAGGACCGCGAACTGATGCGGCTGGCGGACGTGCTGCTATACCGCGCCAAGGGCGCGGGCCGCGGGCGCTATGAGATCGGCCCGCCGGAACTGGCGGGCGAGCTCAGCCCGCAGTAGGCGGCCCCGGCCGGGGGCTCAGTGGATAGTGCCGCCGGGCTTGTCCGACGCCGCGCCGCCGGCCCCCTCGGGCTCGAACGGCACGTGGCGGCCATCGCTGGACTGGTAGCCCAGCTGCGCATCGGCGCCCAGCATCTTCTCCCACGCGATCATGGCCTGGGCCACCGCATCGGGCGCGCCCTTGAACACCACCACGTCGTTGCCGCAGCCGGGGCATTCGCCGCCGAACACGGCATCGATGCCGGGCAGGCCCGGCACGTCGAGCGCGTCGAATTGCGCGAACGCGGTCTTGCAGTGCCCGCAGACCAACTGGGCGGGGCGCAAGGCCTCGATCTTTGCGCGTGCCTGTGCCGCACGCTCCTCGGGGGTTCCCCGCCGTTTTGCCTCGCCCATGATGTGCCTTCCTTCCCCGTGCTGCCGGTGTGTGTTTGCATCGGCCCCGCCAGTGCGGCCGGACCCGTGCCTGTTAGATGCGCAATGCGGGCCGGTGGTGCCCGGCCATGGTCGCAGGTGACGGCGGCGCTGCGTGCGCGCCGTCGCCGATCTGCTGCGCTCAGTTGGCATTGTAACCAGCGGCGCGCAGCAAATACCGGGCCGACAGGAACCGGCAGCGCCTGCTATTGTGGATAACGATGCCCCGTGCGCGTGCGGATGCGCCGCTTCCGCCACCGTGGGCATGCTGGTCCCCATCCACCTACCCCCGAAGGAGGACGTTCCATGATCCGACCCACCGTGCAGGAAAACGCCGCCCGCTACGCCGACTGCATTGCCGCCTGCAATGCCGCATCCGCTGCCGCACTCAAGTGCGCCGCGGCCTGCCTGGAAGAACAGGACGTGCGCAAGATGGCGCGCTGCATCGCGCTGGACATGGATTGCGCCGGCATCGCCCAGCTGGCCGCGTCCTATATGCTGCGCAACAGCGAGTTCGCGACGCTGGTGTGCGAAGACTGCGCCGAAGTCTGCAAGTGGTGCAAGGAGGAATGCGAGCACCATGACAACGAGCACTGCCAGGAATGCGCCCGCGCCTGCGCAGCCTGCATGGAGCAGTGCCTGAAGATGACGGCTTAGCGGTCCGCGCCCGATTCCTGCCGCCCCTGCGGCGGCTCGGCCAGTGCGACGAAGGCATCGATCAGCCTGGCGCCGCGCCGCTCGCGCAGGCAGTAGAGATACTCGTGCAGGCAGGGCGAGGCATCGGTGAAGCCCAGCACGCGCAGGTCCGGATGGCTCGGCACCTCGTGCCGGGCGATCACCGATACGCCCAGGTTGCGGATCACCGCCTCGCGGATCGACTCCCGGCTGCCGATCTCCATCTGCGCGGCGGGGCTCACGCGCGCCTGCGCCAGCATGTCTTCGGTTGCGATGCGCGTGGTCGACCCGAGCTCGCGCATCAGCAGGCGGCAGCCCGCCAGCGCACTGACGGCCACTTCGGTGTGCCCGGCCAGCGCATGGGTGCGATGCACCACCAGCATCAGCGGGTCCACGCCCAGCAGCACGCGCGACAGGCGCGCATCGTCCACCCGCTGCGACGAGGTGGCGATATCGACGCGGTATTCCTGCAGCGCTTCCAGCACCTCCTGCGAATTGCCCGTCACCACGCTGACATCGATGGCGGGAAAGCGCTCGCTGAAGCCGCGGATCAGCTCCAGCACATAGTAGGGCGCGGTCGCGCCCACGCGCAGGCTGCCGGTGCGCAGGTCGCCCGAATGGCGCAGGAAGAAGTCGATCTCGGTTTCCTGCTGCACCAGCGCCTCGACGCGCGGCAGCAATGCCAGCCCCGCGTCTGACAGCGCCAGGCGGCGCCCGCCGCGGTGGAACAGCTCGACCCCGTAGGCTTCTTCCAGCGCGCGGATCTGCGCGGTGATGGTGGGCTGCGACAGGCCCAGGCGCTTGGCGGCCTGCGTGACGCTGCCGATGCGGGCCACCATGAAGAAGGACTTGAGCTGGGCGATGAGCATGCGGCCGAGGGATGTCGCTAAGGGCAAGGCAAGGCGGCGGGCGCCTGGGCGCCGGCCGCGGTGAAGCGGTATTCTAATGGACTGCACCAAGCCACCCGGTCCAACCGTCCGCTGCCTTGCATAGGAGTCTGCCCATGTCTGACCCGTCCACCGCCGCCACCCGCATCGAGAAAGACAGCCTGGGCGACGTGCCCGTGCCCGCCGACCACCTGTGGGGCGCGCAGACCGAGCGCTCGCGCCAGAACTTCCGCATCGGCAACGAGAAAATGCCGCCGGCGCTGATCGAGGCCTTTGCCGTCCTGAAGCTGTGCGCGGCGCGCGCCAATGGCGAGCTTGGCGTGCTCAAGCCCGAACTGGCACACGCGATCGAACAGGCCGCGACCGAAGTCATCGAAGGCCGCTGGCCCGACGAGTTCCCGCTGTCGGTCTGGCAGACCGGATCCGGCACGCAGACCAACATGAACCTGAACGAGGTCATCGCGAACCGCGCGATTCAGTTGCTGGGCGGCAAGGTCGGCAGCAAGACGCCGGTGCATCCCAACGACCACGTCAACGCCAGCCAGTCCTCCAACGACAGCTTCCCCACCGCGATGCATATCGCCGCCACGCGCGCGATTCAGCAGCAACTGCTGCCGGCGCTGGAGCAGCTGCAGCAGACCTTCGCGCGCAAGGTGGAAGCCTTTGCCGATATCGTCAAGGTCGGCCGCACCCACCTGCAGGATGCGGTGCCGCTGACGCTGGGGCAGGAGTTCTCGGGCTACATGACGCAGGTGGCCGATGCGCAGTCGCGCCTGCAGCAGGCCATGCTGCGCGCGATGCCGGTGGCACAGGGCGGCACCGCGGTGGGCACCGGCCTGAACGCCCCGCACGGCTTCGCCGCGGCCTTCGCGCGCGCGCTGGCCGACTACACCGGCCTGCCGTTCGAGCCCGCGCCCAACCGCTATGCGCTGCAGGCCTCGCACGATGCGCTGGCCGACCTGTCCGGCGCGCTCAGCACCACGGCCTCGTCGTTCCTGAAGATCGCGCGCGACTTCATGCTGCTGGGCTCAGGCCCGCGCGCCGGCTTTGCCGAGCTGGTGCTGCCGGCCAACGAGCCAGGCTCATCGATCATGCCGGGCAAGGTCAACCCGACCCAGGCCGAGGCACTGGCGATGGTGTGCTGCCGCGTGATCGGCAACCACACCACGGTGACGCTGGCCAACGGGCTGGGCACGCTTGAGCTGAACGCCTACAAGCCAGTGATCATCTACAGCCTGCTGCAGTCGGTGAGCCTGCTGGCAGGGGCCGCGTCGAGCTTTGCCGAGCATATGGTCGAAGGCGTCGAGGCCGACCGCGAACGCATCGCCGAACTGCTGGAGCGTTCGCTGATGCCGGTGACCGCGCTCAATCCGCATATCGGCTACGACAAGGCCGCGGAGATCGCCAAGCTGGCGGTCAAGCGCAACCTGTCGCTGCGCGAGGCGGCGATCGCGTCCGGGCATGTCACTGAGGCGCAGTTTGCCGAGTGGATCGACCTGAAGGGGATGACGCGGGAGGTGTAGCGGGAGGTATAGCGGGGGTACAGCAGGGGTGCGCCCCGGCACGGAACCGATCCGCGCCGGGGCAGGCCGGCCTTAGCCGACGAAGGCCTTTTCCAGCACGAAATGGCCGGGATGGCTCATATTGCCTTCGGCAAAGCCGCGCTCTTCCAGGATGGCGCGGACGTCCTTGAGCATGTCAGGGCTGCCGCACAGCATGATGCGGTCGTTCTCCAGCGAGAACGGCTCCACGCCCAGGCGCTCGAACAGCTCGCCCGAGGCAATCAGGTCGGTGATGCGGCCGCGGTTGTCGAACTCTTCGCGCGTCACGGTCGGGAAGTACACCAGCTTTTCGCGCACCAGATCACCCAGGTGCTCGTGCTGCGGCAGGTGTTCCTGGATCAGCTCGCGGTAGGCCAGTTCTTCAACGAAGCGGCAGGTGTGGGTCAGCACGACCTTGTCGTAGCGCTCGTAGACCTCCGGATCGCGGATGATCGACAGGAACGGCGCCAGGCCGGTGCCGGTGGCCAGCAGCCACAGCGTCTTGCCGGGCAGCAGGTTGTCCACCAGCAGCGTGCCGGTCGGCTTCTTGCCGACGAAGATCTGGTCGCCCTCGCGCAGGTGCTGCAGGCGCGAGGTCAGCGGGCCGTCGGGCACCTTGATGCTGAAGAATTCCAGCGTTTCCTCATAGTTGGCACTGGCAATGCTGTAGGCGCGCAGCAGCGGGCGACCGTTCACCTCCAGCCCGACCATGGCGAACTGGCCATTTTCAAAGCGAAAACCAGGGTCGCGCGTGCAGGTAAAGCTGAAAAGGGTGTCGGTCCAGTGATGGACGGAGAGGATGGATTGCTGGTTCAGGTTGCTCATGGCGAAACGCGGGATACAGCGGCAGGATGCAGCGCCAAAGACGGCTGGAAGAATCTTAACGCATGCTTGGGGGCGGCGCAGGCGGAGCCTGCAACGCCAGCGCGGGATTTCCGGGATGTGCATGCGGTGCGGCCTATGCGGCACGCCCGATATTGTTGATAAATTCCGTCTAATCAATTTGATTTCCACACATTTATCCAAAGACAGCCAACATCCAACATGAGGTCATCTTCCCTTTGCTCCCAAGGAAACTGCCATGACCTCCACCCCAGCTATCTCCCGCCGCGCCGCGCTCGTCACCGGCGCCTCCCGCGGCATCGGCCGCGCCATCGCACTGCGGCTGGCCGCCGACGGCTTCGACGTGGCCATTGGCTACGCCGGCAGCGCCGCCCGGGCCGAAGAGACGGTGGCGGCGGCGCGCGAGGCCGGCAGCAATGCCATCGCCATCCAGGGCGATGTGGCGCAGGCGCCAGACGTGGCACGCCTGTTCGACACCGCGCAGCAGGCCTTCGGCCGGCTCGACGTGGTCGTCAACAGCGCCGGCATCATGCAGATGGCGTCGGTCGCGCCCGCCAGCCTAGACGCCTTCGACCAGACCATCGCCACCAACCTGCGCGGCGCTTTCCTGGTGCTGGGCGAGGCCGCCGCACGGCTGGGCCAGGGCGGACGCATCATCGCGCTGTCGACCAGCGTGATCGCGCGTTCCTTGCCCGGTTACGGTCCCTATATCGCGGCCAAGGCAGGCGTGGAAGGGCTGGTGCGGGTCCTGGCCAACGAGCTGCGCGGGCGCGGCATCACCGCCAACGCGGTGGCGCCGGGGCCGGTCGCGACCGAGCTGTTCCTCGATGGCAAATCGGAAGAGCAGGTGGCGCAGCTGTCCAAAGTGGCGCCGCTGGAGCGGCTGGGCACGCCCGAGGACATTGCCGCGGCAGTGTCGTTCCTGGCCGGGCCGGATGGGGCGTGGATCAATGCGCAGGTGGTGCGGGTGAACGGGGGCTTTGCCTGAGCCGTTGCCCGCCGGGGCAGAAGTCAGCCCCCGGGCGCCGGCAAGGATAGTTCGCAGCGCTGGCGCGCCAGCGTGTCGCGCGAGTAGCCGTGGCGCACGCGCAGCTGGTGCTCTACGGCGTCGGCCTGGTCCAGGCAGGCGAACACCAGGTCGTCCTTTACGCGCTGCGAAACACCCTTCAGGCGCGGCGCTTCATACGCGACCTGGCGCGCACGGCAGCGCAGGAACAGCAGCGTTTCCTGCGAGGCGGTGATCAGCTGGTCGTGCTCGATCCGCTTGCATTCGACCAGGTCCTGGGCAGGGGCGCTGGCGCCGGCAAAGAGCAAAGGCAGGCACAGCCATCGACGCAACGAGCGGTGCATGGCAAACGGGGGGCGCAGTAGGCCAGTTGAAGGTCCGGCTCGCATCATTGCCCATCCCCGCGCACAGTGCAAGCCGCAGCGCACGCAATACCCTGTTGCGTTTGGGCGCCAGACGGGCCGCAGCCAGATTCAGTGTCCAGCCACATGGACAATCGCGCGCAAACCATACCTGCATCACGAGCATTGATGCGCACCCCGCGGTGCTATGCCGCGGGACGCCGCCAAGAGCATGGCAATATACGGGGGCCGTAATCGCCCCCCTCTTTCATTGATCACCCCATGGACCTGAACGCCCTGCGCCTGTTCGTCGACATCGTCGATGCGGGCAACCTGAGCGCGGCCGCGCGCAAGCTCAAGATGACGCGCGCCAATGTCAGCTACCGGCTCAAGGCGCTCGAAGAAGAGCTGGGCGTGCAGCTGCTGCGCCGGACCACGCGCCATGTCGAGCCGACTCCGGTCGGTGCCGGCTTGTACGAGCACGGCCGCAACATCCTGGGCGAGGTAGCCGCCGCCAATGCGCTGATCAGCAATATGGGCAAGAGCCTGAAGGGCCATGTGCGGCTCTCGGTGCCTACTGGCCTGGGCCATTCACTGCTGTCGCCGCTGCTGGTGCTGTTCAAGCAGCGCTATCCCGACATCACGCTCGACGTGGTCTTCGACAACCGTGTGCACAACCTGGTGTCCGAGGACGTCGAAGTGGCCCTGCGCATCATCTCCACCCCGCCGGATTCAGTGGTCGCCACCGAGATCGGCGAAGTCGACTGGATCGTGTGCGCGTCGCCAGCCTACCTGGCCGGCCACCTGGCGCCGCAAGCGCTGTCCGAGCTGCAGGGGCATGCGTTCGTGTGCGCGTCGCCCGAGGGGCAGAAGCTCAAGGCAACGGGCATCCGGCACAGTGGCGGCGGCGACGGCGGTGAGATCCGTGAGCAGGTGGTGCTGGAGCCAACGCTCACCTCCGAGAACTTTGCCTTCCTGAAAGAGGCGGTGCTGGCGGGCCTGGGCATCGGCATCTTCCCGATCTATGCGATCGGCGCGGAACTGGACAGCGGCGCCCTGGTGCCGCTGCTGTGCGACTACCGCATCAGCGTGTTCGGCAGCAAGCTCTACATGCTGACCATGCCCAACCGCTACCAGACGCTGGCGACGCGCTACCTGCTGAACTTCCTGAAGACCGAACTGCAGGCAGTGTGGCCGCGGCTGCACCGCTAGCGGTGCCTCCGGCAGCGGTCGCCACGGACTATAGTAGGAGCACAAGGATAACCGTCGGCGCATCCGCACCTGAGGAGCTACCATGGCCCTGGCTAGCACGCTTGCAAGCTGCCTGAGCAGCAAGAACACCCAGTACGACATCATCCGCCACCCTTATACCCTCAGCAGCATGGCCACTGCCGAGGCAGCGCATGTTCCCGGGGACCGGCTGGCCAAGACGCTGTTGCTGGAGGATGACCGCGGCTATGTGGCTGCCGTGATTCCTTCAAGCCACCATCTGCACATGGCCGCCATCTGCGAACAGACCGGGCGCAACCTGGTGCTGGCGCATGAGGACGAGATCCGCGAGATCTTCAAGGATTGCGACCTCGGCGCGATCCCGCCGGTGGCGATGGCCTACGGCATGCAGACCTATGTGGACGACAGCCTGATGGCGCAGCCCGACGTGTATTTCGAAGGCGGCGACCACCAGGAACTGGTGCACATGAGCGGCGAGCAGTTCTCGAAGTTGATGTCGGACGCTGGGCATGGGCAGTTTTCGCGCCGCATGATGTAAGCGGCGCCTTTTATTGGCCACTGGACGGCCGCCACGCGGGTTGCTAACCCGCGTGGCGGCCGTTTTGCTGCTGGCGGGCGGGTGAGCGAGGGAGACGCTTCAGCCTTCAGGCAACGCCGGCACGCTGTCGTCCTTCAGGTCCACGCCCGAGCGGCCCAAAGCCGCCGCGCCGCGCAGCAGGAAGGCCAGCCGGTCGGCGGCCTGCGCATACGGCAGGCCTTCGGGGCGCACGTTGGAGATGCAGTTGCGCTCGGCATCGGTGCGGCCCGTGCGCGGCGCATGGGTCAGGTAGATGCCAAGGCTGTCGGGCGAACTCAGGCCCGGCCGTTCGCCGATCAGCATCACCACCTGGCGCGCGCCCAGCAGCTCGCCGATCTCGTCGCCCAACGCCACGCGCGACTGCTCGGCCACCACCACCGGGCCGATGCGCCATGTCAGCGGCAGGCGCGGGCGGGTGGCATCGAGCAACGGCAGCGCGTGCGTCTGCGTGGCCAGCGCGGACAGACCGTCGGCAACCACGAACACCACATCGGGCGCCTCGCCAGGGCGTGCCGCGGCCAGCCGCGCGCGGCTGGCATCGTCCAGGCGCCGGCCCAGGTCTGGGCGCCGCAGGTAGTGCGCGCGGTCCGGCGCGGCGCTGTGCACGGCAAGGTTCGGCACCCCCGCCGCATCCAGCGCCGCGGTGACCGCGCCCACGTCCAGCGGCAGGTGCACCGCATCGCGCGCCTGCGCATGGGCCAGCCCGAAGGCCAGCACCGCATCGGTGGTCTGGCTGTGGCCGGTACGGCCCAGCGCTACACGCGCGCGCGTGAACTGGCGCAGGCGTTGCCAGGGATCGGCATCGGTGTTGGCAGGATCGGCGGGAGGCGGGCGTCTGGCCGTCATCGGCTGTACCTTACAGGCTGTGGGCCATCTGCAGCAGCGGCTGGCGCGCGGCGGGCTCGAGCAGCCTGCCGCTGGCATCGGCAATGCCCATGCGCTGCAGCCAGGCCTCGAACTCCGGCGCGGGGCGCAGCCCCAGCACCTCGCGCAGGTACAGCGCATCGTGGAACGAAGTGCTCTGGTAGTTGAGCATGATGTCGTCGGCGCCGGGCACGCCCATGATGAAATTGATTCCGGCCACGCCGAACAGCGTCAGCAGCGTGTCCATGTCGTCCTGGTCGGCCTCGGCATGGTTGGTGTAGCAGACGTCGCAGCCCATCGGCACCCCCATCAGCTTGCCGCAGAAGTGGTCTTCCAGACCGGCGCGGATGATCTGCTTGCCGTCGTACAGGTATTCGGGACCGATAAAGCCCACCACCGTATTGACCAGCAGCGGCGCGAACGCGCGCGCCACCGCGTAGGCGCGCGCCTCCATGGTCTGCTGGTCGACGCCGTGGTGCGCATTGGCCGACAGCGCGCTGCCCTGCCCGGTCTCGAAGTACATCAGGTTGTCGCCAACGGTGCCGCGCGCCAGCGCCTGCGCGGCGTCGTGCGCCTCGGCCAGCAGCGCCAGGCTGATGCCGAAGGCCGCATTGGCGCGCTCGCTGCCGGCCACCGACTGGAACACCAGATCCACCGGCGCGCCCTGCCCGATCGCGCGCAGGGTATTGGTGACGTGGGTCAGCACGCAGGATTGCGTGGGGATGTCGAAGCGGCTGCGCAGCTCGTCGATCATGCGCAGCAGCGAGACAATGGCGCCCAGGTTGTCCGAAGCCGGGTTGACGCCGATGGTGGCATCGCCGCAGCCATAGAGCAGCCCGTCGATGATCGACGCGGCAATGCCCTTGGGATCGTCGGTCGGGTGGTTGGGCTGCAGCCGCACCGAGAGCCGGCCCGGCAGCCCCACCGTGCTGCGAAAGCGCGTCACCACCTGGCACTTGCGCGCCACCGCCACCAGGTCCTGGTTGCGCATCAGCTTGCTGACCGCGGCGGCCATCTCCGGGGTGATGCCCGGCGCCACCCGCGCCAGCATGGCGCTGTCGGTTTCATGCAGCAGCAGCCAGTTGCGCAGGTCGCCCACGGTAGTGGCGCCGATGGCGGCAAAGGCCGCGCCATCGTGCCGGTCCAGGATCAGGCGCGTGACCTCGTCGTCCTCGTACGGCACCAGCGCCTCGGTCAGGAACTGCTTGAGCGGCACCTCGGCCAGCGCCAGCCGCGCGGCCATCCGCTCCTGCTCGCTGGCCGCGGCAACGCCCGCCAGCGCGTCGCCGGAACGCGCCGGGCTGGCCCGGGCCAGTAGCGTGCGCAGGTCGGCAAAGACGTGGCGGTGGGTACCGATGGTGTGGGTGTAGGCCATGCGTTCCGTTCCTGGACTCTGGAGAAAACGATGACAGCGGTGCGCCGGGCGCCTTGCCGGGCGCGATTCCCCCTAATATAGACAGCCTTTGCGTGTGCCGTGATGCCAACATCGCCTCAGCGCACACGGCCTGACTCAGGAACAACATCTGGATCGGCGAGAATCCAGAATAAATTTTGAGCAAATTGCATGCCGGAGACCCCGATGAAAGACCCAGACCCGACCGCCACCCCGCGCCTGCTGCCGGCCGCGTGGTACAGCGTCGGCACCGTCGCCTACCTGCTGACCGCCCTGGCGCTGTGGACCGTGCTCCACGCCAACCTGGTGGCGGCATTGCTGTCCGGCCTGCTGCTGTACTCGCTGGTGGACGTGCTGGCGCCGCGCCTGCAGCGCCTGCACCAGCGCCACGACGCCCTGGCCGTGGCCATCCTGTCGGCGCTGATCCTGCTGGGGCTGACGCTGGCGGGCTGGCTGCTGGTGCGCTTTGTCAGTGGCGAAGGCAATACCCTGGACGGGCTGCTCAACCATGTGGCCGACATCATCGACCGCTCGCGCGGGCAGATGCCGCCGTGGCTTAGCGATGCGCTGCCCAAGGGCGTGGACGAGCTGGCCAACACGCTGATCGAGACGCTGCGCGAGCATGCCGCGATGGCGCAGAAGCTGGGCGCCGAGGTGCTGCGCACGCTGGTGCATATCCTGATCGGGCTGGTGATCGGCGCGATGGTGGCGCTGTACCGCGCGGTGGTTCGGCCCAATCGCCGGCCGCTGGCCGCGGCGCTGGTGGCGCGCGCACGCACGCTGCAGCAGGCGTTCTCGCAGTTCATCTTCGCGCAGATCCAGATCTCCACCATCAACACCGTGCTGACGGCGATCTACCTGCTGCTGATGCTGCCGCTCTTTGGTGTGCACCTGCCGCTGACCAAGACGCTGGTGGTGATCACCTTCGTTGCCGGGCTGCTGCCGGTGCTGGGCAACCTGATTTCCAATACGGCCATCGTGGTGGCCTCGCTGTCGGTGTCGCTGCCGATCGCGGTGGCGTCGCTGGTGTTCCTGGTGGTGATCCACAAGCTGGAGTACTTCCTGAACGCGCGCATCATCGGTGCGCGCATCCAGGCCGCGGCGTGGGAACTGCTGATGGTGATGCTGCTGATGGAAACGCTGTTCGGCATCCCGGGCGTGATCGCCGGACCTATCTTCTATGCCTACCTGAAGCGGGAGCTGGCCGGCGCCGGACTGATCTGAGTGCCGCAGCCGGCTCGCCGCGGCGGTGGTAGGACCAATGCCTGCTCAGGCGCCGTCCTGCTCCACCCGGCTGCGCACGAAGTCGATATGGGTCTGCATGGCGGTGCGCGCCTCTTCCGGGCGGCGCGCGCAAATCGCATCGCACAGCGTGCGATGCTGCAGCAGCAACAGGTCTGACGCGCCGTCGTCCTGTTCGCGCAGGCCGGTGCCATTGATGGTGATGTGCTCGCGCAGCATGCCGATCACGCTGGTATGCAGGTGCAGGAACATGGTGTTGTGCGAGGCCTGGGCAATGGCGTCGTGCAGCTGCGCATCGGCATCGGCCTCTGCCTGCTTGTCGTCGGCGGCGCGCGCGCGTTCCAGCTCGGCCATCAGGGCGCGGATCCGCTTCACGTCAGCGGCATCCGCGCGCAGCGCCGCAAAATACGCGGTCGCGCCCTCCAGCACGCGGCGGAACTCCAGGATGTCGTCGCGCAGCGCGGGGTGGTCGGCCACCAGCTGGCCCCAGGGCGAGGCAATGCCGGCGCGCAGCTGGTCGGTGGCGTAGACCCCGGCACCGCGCCGGCTCTGCAGCAGGCCGCGCGCGGCCAGGCGCTGGATCGCCTCGCGCACGGTGTTGCGCGCCACCTCGTATTGCCCGGCCAGCACCCGCTCGGCCGGCAGCCGCGTGCCGGGCGGCCAGGTGCCGTCGAGCAGCGCGGTCTCGATCCGGCGCATGACCGACTCCACGCGTCCGCGGGTGCGCCCGTGCCTTGCTGCCGCTGCCGTCATGCCGTGTGTCCTCGCTCCTGAGCTTGCGCGCGTCGTCGGGCAGATTGGTCCAACCAATTTGTACCGCCGCGCGGAAGCGGGAATTATGCGCCGAAACGTGCGACCCCAGCACGTCCGGAGCGAGACATGAAGGATCGTCAGTACCCCACCGGCCCTGCCCCCACGCAGGCCTACCTGTTTGCCACCTGCCTGGTCGACATGTTCGTGCCGCAGGCCGGCCTCGACGCCGTGCGGTTGCTTGAACGCGAAGGGCTCACCGTGCACTTCCCGCGCGGCCAGAGTTGCTGCGGCCAGCCCGCCTACAGCAGCGGCAACCCCGACGCGGCCCGTGCGGTGGCGCGCGCCCAACTCGACCTGTTCAGCCAGCCCTGGCCGGTGATCGTGCCATCGGGCTCATGCGCGGGCATGATGCGCCACCACTGGCCGCAGCTCTTTGCCGACGATCCGGTGGCCGGCCCCAAGGCACTGGAACTGGCCGGACGCATCTATGAACTGGGCGAATTCCTGCTGCATGTGCTGAAGGTGGACTTTGGCGATGCCGCAGCGGCGGGCCAGGCGCAGGAGCGCATCGTGCTGCATACCTCGTGCGGCGCCCGTCGAGAAATGGGTACGCGCCAGCACGGCGTGGCCCTGGTCGACGCGCTGCCGGGCGTGACCCGCGTGGAGCATGAACGCGAATCAGAATGCTGCGGCTTCGGCGGCACCTTCTCGCTCAAGCATCCCGATATCTCCGGCGCCATGGTGCGCGACAAGGTGGCCTCGGCCTGCGCCACCGGCTGCGACCGGCTGGTCTCGGCCGACTGCGGCTGCCTGCTCAATATCGGCCATACCGCGACGCATGACCGCGCCCCGCTGCAGGTGGAGCACCTGGCCACCTTCCTGTGGCGCCGTAGCGGAGGTGCCGCATGAGCACGCCCGGCGCCCGCGAACGCATGCTCGGCCGGCTGCGCGCCGCCGCGCCTGCACCGTCCCCAGGCACCGCGGAACTCGACCGCCGCATCGACGGCCATTTCGAGGCACGCCGCCATGGCACGCCAGCCGTTGGCGAACTGGCCGGCGCGATGCAGGCGGCACTGCAAGGGCTGCATGCCGAAGTCTGGTGCGCCAGCGAAGCGGCCTGGCCGGCATTGCTGGCCACTGAGCTGGCCAATGCCGGGGTGAAGCGCCTGCTGCTTGATCCCGCCAGCCAGGCCGGTGCCGCACTGGCGGCCGCCTTGCCGGCCCACATCGAAGCCATCGGCTACGACCGCCCGATCGAAGCGTGGAAGGCGGAGCTGTTCGACACCATCGATGCCGGCTTCACCGTGGCGCGCTCCGGCATTGCCGCCACCGGCACGCTGGTGGTCGCGCCCGATGCGGGCTCGCCACGCACGGTGTCGCTGGTGCCGCCGCTGCATGTCGCGCTGGTGCGCGCCTCGACGCTGCACGCCGACCTGCATATGGCCGTGCGCACCGAGCGCTGGTCCGACGGCATGCCGGCCAACCTGGTGCTGATCTCCGGCCCCTCCAAGACCTCCGACATCCAGCAGACGCTGGCCTACGGCGCGCATGGTCCGCGCCGGCTGTGGGTCGTGATCGAGACCGACACTGCGGAGGCCGGGCAATGAGCCAGCACGCACTGAATTTTGTTCCGCCGCAGGACTTCAAGGCACGCGCCCGCGAAGCGCTGGACGATCCCAAGCTGCGCCAGAGTTTCCGCGGCGCGATGGACTTCCTGCAGGGCAAGCGCCTGGCGCAGTTCCCCGACGCGGATGAGCTGGAACGCTTGCGCGACCTGGGCGAGGCGGTGCGCCAGCACGCGCTGGCCAACCTGCCGGACCTGCTGGTGCAGCTGGAGGCAAAGCTCACCGCCGCCGGCGTGCAGGTGCACTGGGCCGAGAACGCCGACGAAGCCAACGCGATCATCCACCGCATCGCGGCATCGAAGCAGGCGCAGCGCGTGATCAAGGGCAAGTCGATGGCCAGCGAGGAGATCGAGCTGAACCATTACCTGGCCGAGCGCGGCGTGGACTGCATCGAGTCGGACATGGGCGAGTACATCGTCCAGCTGGCCGGCGAAAAGCCCTCGCATATCGTGATGCCGGCGATCCACAAGACCAAGGGCGATATCGCGCAGCTGTTCCAGGCGCATATCCCCGACACGCCCTATACCGAGGATGTCGACGCGCTGATCCAGACCGGCCGCCGTGCGCTGCGCCAGGCCTTTGTCGAAGCGGATATCGGCTTGTCCGGCGTGAACTTCGCAGCCGCGGACACCGGCACGCTGTGGCTGGTGGAGAACGAAGGCAACGGCCGGCTTTCCACCACCGTGCCCGACGTGCATATCGCCATCATGGGCATGGAGAAGGTCGTGGCCCGGCTGGAGCATATCGTGCCGCTGTCCACGCTGCTGACGCGCTCGGCCACCGGGCAGGCCATCACCACCTACTTCAACCTGATCTCCGGGCCGCGCCGCGCCGGCGAGCGCGACGGCCCGCGCGAGGTCCACCTGGTGCTGCTCGACAACGGCCGCACCCAGGCCTATGCCGACACGCAGCTGCGCGCCACGCTGCAATGCATCCGCTGCGGCGCATGCATGAACCACTGCCCGGTCTACACGCGCATCGGCGGCCACGCCTACGGCACGACCTATCCCGGCCC
Source organism: Cupriavidus necator (assembly GCF_016127575.1). Lineage (NCBI taxonomy): Bacteria > Pseudomonadati > Pseudomonadota > Betaproteobacteria > Burkholderiales > Burkholderiaceae > Cupriavidus > Cupriavidus necator. The sequence goes on along the minus strand of NZ_CP066019.1, from coordinate 31,787 downwards.
CATCGGCAAGATCATCTCGCCGCACCTGCTGGGGCTGGACGCCACCGCCGACCTGGCCACCGCCTCGAGCCTGTGCGGCGCCTGCGGCGAAGTTTGCCCGGTGCGCATTCCGATTCCGCAATTGCTGGTGCGCCTGCGCACCGAGGCCAACCGTGATCCCGCAGAGCAGGTCGTCAACCCGCTGCGCGGCCAAGGCGCCAAGTACAGCCGCGGCGAGCACCTGGTGTGGCGTTTCTGGAGCGGCGCGTATTCGCACCCGGCGACGTACCGGCTGTTCCGCTGGGCCGCCACGCGGCTGCGCGCGCTGACGCCGTCGAAGCAGATGGGATGGACGCAGCACCGCACGCCGCTGAAGCCGGCGGCGAAGAGCCTGGCGGACTTGCTGAAGGAGAAGGGGCAGCCGGAGTAATCCGTCATCACGGGCGCGAGCGGTTCCGCTCGCGGCTGTGTTCATCAACAAAACAAAGATTTCCCGAAACACCACCGAAGCAGGAGACTAAACCGTGCAACCCTGGACCCAACTCTATACACCGCTGGGCAGCCTGTGGCTGTCGTCGCTGGCGGCAGCCATTCCCATACTGTTCTTCTTCATTGCGCTGGCCGTCTGGCGCATGAAGGGCCATGTCGCCGCGGCCGTGACGCTGCTATTGGCGCTGGCCGTGGCGATCTTCGCCTACGGCATGCCTGCGCAGCAGGCGCTGGCCTCGGCCGGCTTCGGCTTTGCCTATGGGCTGTGGCCGATTGCATGGATCATCGTGACCGCGGTGTTCCTCTACAAGATCGTGGTCAAGACCGGCCAGTTCGACGTGATCCGCGCCTCGGTGCTGTCGATTACCGACGACCAGCGCCTGCAGATGCTGCTGATCGGCTTTGCCTTCGGCGCCTTTCTGGAAGGCGCGGCGGGCTTCGGCGCGCCGGTGGCGATCACCGCGGCGCTGCTGGTGGGCCTGGGCTTCAACCCGCTGTATGCGGCGGGCCTGTGCCTGATCGCCAATACCGCGCCGGTGGCGTTCGGCGCGATGGGCATCCCCATCATCGTGGCCGGTCAGGTCACGGGCATCGATCCCTTCCATATCGGCGCCATGGCCGGCCGCCAGCTGCCGCTGCTGTCGCTGCTGGTGCCGTTCTGGCTGGTGTTCATGATGGACGGCGCCAAGGGCGTGCGCGAGACGTGGCCGGCGGCGCTGGTGTGCGGCGGCAGCTTTGCCGTGACGCAGTACTTCACCTCCAACCATATCGGGCCCGAACTGCCGGACATCACTTCGGCACTGGTCAGCCTGGTGTCGCTGGCCGCGTTCCTGAAGGTATGGCAGCCGCGCAGCGCGTCGCAGCGTGCCGGCGGCAATGTCAGCGGCGGCACCGTCGCGCTGGCTGGCTTCGGCGGCGGCTTCGGCGGTGCGATGTCCAGCCGCAAGGCTTCGCCCTACACCCTGGCGCAGACGCTGCGCGCGTGGGCGCCGTTCGGCATCCTGACCGCCATCGTCACGGTGTGGAGCCTGCAGCCGTTCAAGGCGCTGTTCGCGGCCAATGGCGCGCTGGCGGGAACGGTGCTGAAGTTCAAGATCCCCGGGCTGGACCAGATGGTGATCAAGGCCGCGCCGATCGTGGCCACGCCCAAGGCCTATGACGCGGTGCTGAAGCTCGACCTGCTCTCCGCCGTCGGCACCGCCATCCTGCTGACCGCTCTGATCTCGGCGGTGCTGCTGCGCATGAAGCCGCGCACGCTGCTGGCCACCTTTGCCGAGACCCTGGTGGAACTGGCGCGCCCGGTGCTGTCGATCGGCCTGGTGCTGGCATTCGCCTTTGTCGCCAACTACTCCGGCATGTCGTCGACACTGGCGCTGCTGCTGGCCGGCACCGGCGCGGCCTTCCCGTTCTTCTCGCCGTTCCTGGGCTGGCTGGGGGTGTTCCTGACCGGTTCGGACACTTCGTCCAATGCGCTGTTCTGCGCGCTGCAGAACACCACGGCGCATCAGATCGGCGTGTCGGACACGCTGCTGGTCGCCGCCAACACCACCGGCGGCGTCACGGCCAAGATGATCTCGCCGCAATCGATCGCCGTGGCCTGCGCGGCGACCGGGCTGGTGGGCAAGGAGTCGGAGCTGTTCCGCTTCACGGTCAAGCACAGCCTGCTGTTTGCCGTGATCATCGGCATCATGACGGTGGTGCAGGCTTACCTGTTGCCGGGGATGATCCCGGGGTGATGAGCTAGCCGGAATCAATGAAGAAAGGCGGCCATATGGCCGCCTTTTCGTTTGCCGCGCGGCAACGTCGCGTCTAATCCAGGAACTCGTCCCCTTCGGTGAGCGGCGCATACCGGTACGTCGCCGGCGTCCGGCTCAGCTTGACCGGCGCACCCAGCCCTTTGTAGCCGCCCTCCATCTCCACCACCATCTCGCGGTGCTGCGTATGCGGATGCTGCAAGGCGTCGGCCACGGACAGCACCGGCGCGCAGGGCACGCCCGCGGCCACCAGCTCGTCGGCCAGCACCTTGCCATCGAACTCGCACAGCCTGGCTTCCAGTTCCGCCTTCAGCGCCACGCGGTTCACCGAGCGCGCGCCCGCCGTGGCATAGCGCTCGTCATCGGCCAGTGCAGGCAGCCGCAGGTGCTCGCACAGGATGCGGAACTGCCGGTCGTTGCCCACCGCCAGGAAGATCGGGTCGGTGGCGGTCGCCACCGTGTCGTACGGGTAGATGTTGGGATGCGCATTGCCGGTGCGCTGCGGCGTCTTGCCGCTCATGAACCAGTTGGCCGCATGCGGATGCAGCAGCGACAGGCCGGAGTCATAGAGCGCGGCCTCGACGAACTGGCCGCGCCCGCTGCGCGCGCGCTCCTGCAGTGCCAGCAGCACGCCGATCACGGCGTTCAGGCCGGTCACCATGTCCACCACCGGCAAACCCACGCGCAGCGGATCGCCATCGGCCTCGCCGTTGATGCTCATGATGCCGGACATGGCCTGGATGGCGGCGTCGTAGCCGGGCAGGCCGCCCAGCGGGCCATCCGCGCCGAAGCCGGACACGCGGCAATGGACCAGCCGCGGGAAGCGCGCGGACAGCGTGTCGTAGCCCAGCCCCCACTTCTCCATGGTGCCGGTCTTGAAGTTCTCGACCAGCACGTCGGCCTCGGCCAGCAGCGCAAGCAGGACTTCACGATCCGCCTCGGCGGTCAGGTCCAGCCGCATCACGCGCTTGTTGCGGTTCAGGCCGAAGTAGTAAGAGGCCACGCCGTCCTTGAACGGCGGCCCCCAGGTGCGGGTGTCGTCGCCCTGCGGCGGTTCGATCTTGAGCACGTCGGCGCCGTGGTCGCCCAGGATCTGGCCGCAGTACGGGCCGCCCAGGATGCGCGACAGGTCGACCACGCGGATGCCGGCGAGCGCGCCGGGGCTGGTTTGGGTCATGGCTGGTTTTCCTGTGCGGTTCAGTCAAGCTGGGCGCCGGACTTCTGCACCACGGCGCGCCACTTGCCGACCTCGGCCTTGACGAAGCCGCCAAGCTGCTCGGGCGTGGTCGACGGCGCGAACTCCAGGCCCTGCGCCTGCAGGGTCTTGCGCACCTCGGGCTGCTTGAGCGCATCGGCAAAGGCACGGTTGAGCTTGCCGATCACTTCGGGCGGCGTGCCGGCGGGCGCGACCACGCCGAAGAACACCGATACATCGAAACCTGGCACGCCCTGCTCGGCCACGGTCGGCACATCCGGCAGCGCCTGCGAGCGCGCCTTGGTGGTGACGCCCAGTGCGCGCACCTTGCCGCTCTTGATGAAGGGCATCGCGGTCAGCACATCGGTGAAGGTCATGCTGACCTGCCCGCCCAGCAGGTCGTTCAGCGCGGGACCGGTGCCCTTGTACGGGATGTGCTGGAAATCGGTGCCGGTGACGTTGTTGAACAGCACCCCCGCCAGGTGCGACGAGGCGCCGTTGCCGGACGAGGCATAGGTCAGCTTGCCCGGGTGCGCCTTGCCATAGGCGATCAGCTCCGCGACGTTCTTCGCCGGCACGGACGGGTTGACCACCAGTACATTGGGCAGCTGGCCGATCTGGATCACCGGCGCGAAGCTCTTGACCGGGTCGTAGTTGATCTTGCGGTACAGGCTGACGTTGATCGCCAGCGGCGCCGAGGTGCCGAACATCAGCGTGTAGCCGTCGGGCTCGGCGCGCGCCACCACCTCGGCACCGATGTTGCCGCCGGCGCCGGCGCGGTTTTCCACCACCACCGGCTGGCCAAGGCTGGTCTTGAGCGCAGCGGCAAGCGTGCGCGCCATGGCATCGGTGGGGCCACCCGGCGGGTAGGTGACGACCATCATGATCGGCTTGGACGGAAAGTCCTTCTGCGCGAAGGCGGGGGCGATAAAGAGCGAGCAGGCGGCGATGGCCGCTACGCGGTGCCAGAGTTTCATGGCGTTGTCTCCTGGGTATAGGACGTCTCCCGCCTCGGGGCAGGATGGTTTTGCGGGGGATTGGTGCCGGACGTGGATCCGGTCAGAACACGTTGACCTGGTCGACCGCGCCGGCGGCACGCACGGTGCCGTCAACCGGCGCGACGGTCTCGGCCAGCCATTCGGGCTCGGCCTGCGCGGCCAGCGGGTCCTGCGGCAGCACGCGATGGCGCAGCACCAGCTGCGCCAGCCGCATGCGGCGCACCGAGCCGATGCGCCCGGCCTCCCAGGCCATCGCCACCGCGCTGGTGACGTGGTACAGCGCCGAGGCCGCCTGGCGCGCCAGCAGTTCGCCGTCGGCGCCGGCCTCAGCGGCTTGCGCGGCCAGATTCGCAGCGGCGGCGATGGCGCGTTCGAACACGGCACGCGCCGCCGCATGCATCGGCGTATCGGCCAGCAGGCCAGCCAGGTGTGCCTGCAGCACCGGCAGCGCGCCTTCGCGGCGGACCGCGCGCAGCACGTCGAGCGCAACGATATTGCTGGTGCCCTCCCAGATCGAGCCAAGGTGGGCGTCGCGCACCAGGCGCGGATCACTCCATTCCTCGATATAGCCGCAGCCGCCGCGGATCTCCATGGCGTCGCCGGTGACCTTGCGCGCATCGCGGCAGGCGCGGAACTTGATCAGCGGCGTCAGGATGCGCATCAGCGGGTAGGCGTCGGCCTCGCCGGCATCTGCGCGGCGCAGCGCTTCGGCGGTCTGGAACACCATGGTGCGCGCCTGCTCGGTGGGCAGGGTCAGCTTGAGCAGCTGGCGGCGCATCAGCGGCATGTCCTGCAGGCGCTTGCCGAACGCCTGGCGCTCGCGTGCGATGAACAGGCCCTCGGTCAGCGCGCGGCGCATCAGGCCGGCGGCGCGCACGCCGTTGGACAGGCGCGAGTTGTTGATCATGTCGGCCATCTGCACGAAGCCGCGGCCGGGTTCGCCGACCAGCCAGGCATGCGCGCCTTCCAGCCGGATCTCGCCGCTGGCCATCGAGCGCGTGCCCAGCTTGTCCTTCAGGCGGATGATGCGGTAGTGGTTGTCGCTGCCATCGGCCAGCTTGCGCGGCAGCAGGAACAGCGACACGCCCTTGTGGCCCGGCACGGCGTTGCCGGCCTCATCCTCCACGCGCGCCAGCACCATCGCCAGCGCGGCATCGGGGTTGGAGCAGAACCACTTGTCGCCCAGCAGGCGCCAGCCGCCCTCGGCCGAAGCGTCGCGCACCGCGCGGGTGGCAGTGGCGGCGACGTCGGAGCCGGCGCCCTGCTCGGTCATGAACATCGCGCCCTGGTACAGATCATCGAACACCTGGGTGGTCAGGTTGGGCAGGTAGCGCCCGACCAGCGCCGGGTCGCCGAACTTGCGCAGCGTGCGCGTCAGCGAATCGGTCATCGAGAGCGGGCAGCACAGGCCGAACTCGGCCTGCACAAACAGATATGTGAGTGCGTACTTAGCCGCTGGCGGCATGGGCTTGTCCCAGCCCAGCACCCCGCCGCGATGCGACGCCGCCGCCAGGCCGAATTCGGCAAAGGCCACGCGCTCCATCTCCACATAGGCCGGATGCTTGTCGATGCGCTGCGCATCCACGCCCGCGCGGGTACGGTAGGTGAGTTCGGGGGGATGGCGGTCGGCCACGCCGGCCAGTTCGTCGAGCACGCCGCCGGCCAGCGCACCCATGCGCTCCAGGTGCGGCAGCAGGTGGTTGAACAGGTCGGGCGGCAGGTAGAGCGGCAGCAGCGCGCGCAGGTCGGGGTCGGCGGCAAACAGGCTGCCGCCCTGGCGGTCCGGTACCGGGTGGGCAGCGGCCGATGCGGCGCAAGGGGCTTGAAGTGTGGTGTCGCGCACGGCGCTGGATGGCATGGCGGGTCTCCTGGGATTGGACGGTGCCGGCTTGCGGCCCCTTTGACCTCCATTATTGAAACCCCAAGGATTCGCGTCTAATTCTAAAATTGGCTTGATCAATATAAATTCTGTATCGCCATGGAATTCCGCCACCTGCGTTACTTCCTCGTGCTGGCCGAGGAACTGCACTTCGGGCGTGCCGCGCGCCGGCTTGCCATTTCCCAGCCGCCGCTGTCGCTCAATATCCAGCAGCTGGAGGCCTCGGTCGGGGCGCGGCTGTTCGACCGCGACAGCCGCGGCGTGCGGCTGACCGCGGCCGGACGGGCCTTCCGCGAATCGGCCACGGCGCTGCTGGCGCAGGCTGAGGCGGCGCGGGTGCTGGCACGCGAGATCGAGGCGGGCGCGATCGGGCGGCTGCGGGTGGGCTTTGTCGGCTCGATGCTGTATCGCGGCTTGCCACAGACGCTGCGCGCGTTCCAGGCGGCCTATCCCGGCATCCAGGTGGCGCTGACCGAGCTCAACTCGCAGGAGCAGATCGACGCGCTGCTGCACGACGAGCTCGACGTCGCCTTTATCCACACCGGCCGCGTGCCGGACACGCTGCAGGCTACGCTGGTGCACAGCGAGCCCTTTGTCTGCTGCCTGCCGGCCGACCATGCGCTGGCCGCGCTGCCGGAGTTGCCGCTGGCGGCATTGCGCGGCAAGCCGTTCGTGCTGTTCTCGCGCAAGGCCTCGCCGGACTACTACAGCCGCATCTTCGACATGTGCGCGGCGCAGGGCTTCTACCCGCAGATCCGGCATGAAGTCCGGCACTGGCTGTCGGTGGTGTCGCTGGTGTCGCAGGGAATGGGCGTGGCGGTGGTGCCGGCGGCGCTGGCGCGCTCCGGCATGGCCGGGGCCGCGTTCCGGCCACTGGCCGACGCGTCGGTACGCTCGGAGGTCTACTGCGCGTGGAAGACGGCGCCGGACCATCCGGCGCGCGACCATTTCGTCGGCATGGTGCGGGAGATGACAGCCGCCGCCCACGGCAGCCCCAAAGAAAAAGCCACCGGTCCATAGACCGATGGCTTGTGAAGTACGCGTGGAACGGGGTGTTCAGCGTGCTTGAAGCTTAACCCTGCCCGCTTACGGCATCCAATAACACAAATGCAGTAATTGATTGGCGCTGCATGAGGCTGGTTGCATTCGGCTTCGCAAAGCCGAACTGTACTGCATCAGGCTGAATTCATGCGCAGCCTTCTACACTTCTACCAGCGCCCTGCGGCACCGGTTGCGCGTGACGCCAGGCCCGGGAAACGTTGCCAAGGCCGCCCGCTCCCCCCAGCCACCCATACCCCGAACGGTTATCATTTGCCTCCTGCGGCGCAATGACGGCGGCAGCAGGCCGGCGTGCCCGCCCTTTGAGGGGCAACGCCATGCCTCAATTACGATACAATGAAAACGATTTTCATTTACACACCCCGGCGTGGTCGCGCTGACCGCTTGGCGGCAGACCGCGCCACGGACTGGAAGCATGATGCGGTTGTCTGAACTTCCACGGCGCACGCCCGCCGTTGTGCAATCGGTGGACGACGCCACCCCGGGAGACCCGGTCGCGCGCCGCCTGCGCGAACTGGGCTTCGTCCCCGGTGAAGCCGTACAGATCATCGCCTACGGCCCCTTCGGCATGGACCCGCTGGTGGCACAGGTAGGCTTCACCCGCTTTGCGCTGCGCCGCTCGGAAGCGGCACGCATCGGCGTAGCGGTCGCCAGCGCCTCGGTCACCAGCATCGCCCCCGCCACGCAGGGCGGCGACCAGACCGCCAAACCGTCCGCAAAACGGACTGCCTGAGCCTTCCCCCGGATTATGTCTGCAGCTCCTTCCACTTCCGCCCTGCGCATTGCGCTGGTCGGCAATCCCAATTGCGGCAAGACCGCACTGTTCAACCGCCTGACCGGCAGCCGCCAGAAGGTGGCCAACTATGCGGGCGTGACCGTCGAGCGCAAGGAAGGCTACTTCGTGTCGCCGGCCGGGCGCCAGGTGCGCATCCTGGACCTGCCGGGCGCCTACAGCCTGCACGCGGCCAGCCTCGATGAAGCCATCACGCGCGATGTCTGCCTGGGCAGGCGTGCCGGCGAGCAGCGCCCGGACCTGCTGGTGTCGGTGGTCGATGCGACCAACCTGCGCCTGCACCTGCGCTTCGTGCTGGAACTGCGCCGCCTGGGCCTGCCCATGGTGGTCGTGCTCAATATGAGCGACGCCGCCGCGCGGCGCGGCATCCAGATCGATCGCGACAAGCTGTCGGCCGCGCTGGGCGTGCCGGTGGTCAGCACCGTGGCGGTGAAGCGCGACGGCGCCGCGACACTGGTCAGCCTGCTTGACGACACCCTGCCGCCGGCCCCGCCGGTCACGCCGGAACCCGCCAACGACATTGACGTGCATGCCGAGGTCAACCGCCTGCTGGCGGCCGCGGTCAGCATGCCGGCGCGCACCGCCGCGCTGGATGACCGCCTCGACCGCATCGTGCTGCATCCGGTGATCGGCCTGCTGCTGCTGGCGCTGCTGCTGTTCCTGATGTTCCAGGCGGTGTTCTCGTGGGCCGAGCCGTTGATGGACGGCATCGAGGGCGGTGTGCACTGGGTCGGCGAGATGCTGGGCGCCTACCTGCCCGACGGCATGCTCAAGAGCCTGCTGGTCGACGGCCTGGTCGCAGGCCTGGGCAGCGTGGTGGTGTTCCTGCCGCAGATCCTGATCCTGTTTCTGTTCATCCTGACGCTGGAGGAATCCGGCTACCTGCCGCGCGCGGCCTTCCTGCTGGACCGCCTGATGATGGGCGCGGGGCTGTCGGGGCGCTCGTTTATCCCGTTGCTGTCCAGCTTTGCCTGCGCCATCCCCGGCATCATGGCCACGCGCACCATCCAGGACCCGCGCGACCGGCTCACCACCATCCTGGTGGCGCCGCTGATGACCTGCTCGGCACGGCTGCCGGTGTATGCGCTGCTGATCGGCGCCTTCATCCCCGAGCGCACCGTGATGGGCCTGTTCAACCTGCAGGGGCTGGTGCTGTTCGCGCTGTACGTGGCCGGCATCGTCAGCGCGCTGGTGGTGGCCTACGCGCTCAAGTTCTTCCGCCGCGACCGCACCGACCATCCGCTGCTGATGGAGCTGCCGTCGTACCGCATCCCCAATCCGCGCGATGTGGCCATCGGCCTGTGGGAGCGTGCCCGCATCTTCCTGTCGCGGGTGGGCAAGGTGATCCTGGCGCTGACGGTGCTGCTGTGGTTCCTGTCGACCTTCCCGTCCGCGCCCGTGGGCGCGACCGCGCCGGCCATCGACTACAGCTTTGCCGGCATGATCGGCCATGCGCTGCAGAAGGTGTTCGCACCGGTGGGCTTCAACTGGCAGATCTGCATTGCGCTGGTGCCGGGCCTGGCCGCGCGCGAAGTGGCCGTGGGCGCGCTGGCTACCGTCTATGCGCTGTCGGGCAGCGAAGAGACCGTGGCCACGCAGCTGGCGCCGATGATCGCCGCGCAATGGTCGCTGGCCACCGCGCTGTCGCTGCTGGCCTGGTACGTGTTCGCACCGCAGTGCATCTCCACGCTGGCAGTGATCCGGCGCGAGACCGACTCGTGGAAGGTGATGGCGCTGTCGGCGGCCTACCTGACCGGGCTGGCCTACCTGGCGGCCTTCGTGACCTACCGCGTCGCGCTGATGTTCAGCTGAGGCACCGCGCCGCCATGACCCTCTACCACGCCATCGAAACGCTGCTGGTCCCGCTGATCGTGCTGGCATGCGCGGTGTCGGTGATCGCGCGCTACGCGCCGCGCACGCGCGAGCGCGTCAAGGCGGCGCTGGCCGCGCGCCTGGGCGGCGGCGCCGCCACCGGCTGGCGTGCCCGGCTGGTGCGCTGGCTGGCCCCGAAAGCCGCAGCGGGCTGCGCCAGCGGCTGCGACGACGGCGGCTGCAATACCTGCGGATCCAACACCGCCGGCACCACCTCCGGCACGCAGGACAAGCCTGCCGAACAGGTGATTCGCTTCGTGCCCAAGCGCTGAACGGCGCGATTTCCTCCTCCACAGATCCACGCAGAAACGGGTACGCCCGCTGCTTCCGCCCGGCGCGGAGGCAGCGCTTTGCGCTCGCCTGCAGGCTGTCCAGCGGCGATAAAACGTGCCTGGAAGGGCTGGCACTTTCGCACGCAGAAACGGGTACGCTTTGCGCACTGGCTTGCCTGGTGCGCATATAGGGGACGTCCCGCAAAGGCAGGCTCAGCCTTGTCCCGACGCCTATGCTGGCCTGCCCCGGCAGCACCTGAAACGCTTGGCGCCGGTCACGCAGAAACGGGTACGCTTTGCCGGCAGCCTGCAATTTGCCCACAAAGCGAAACGCCCTCCGGATGGAGGGCGTTTCGCCAGGCGCGGGAACCTGCTGCTTACTTGACCGTACCGTAGAAGACCAGCTTCAGCGGCGTATTGTCGGCGACGGCATTACAGGTCACGGTAAGAGTGAAGTCGCCCTGCGCTGTGCCAGTGACGTTCTTCTGATGATCCGCGACGCCAGGCGACAACTCCACCGGGCCGGTGCTGGTCCACGCCCAGTTGATGCACGCGGTGTACTGCGCATCGTCGCCAAGGTGCTTCATGCGCGCGGTCACCGGGATACTCATCGGTGGCATCAGCAGCAGCGTCATCGGATCCTGGTTGTCGCCAACCAGCGCCCAGACCGGGTTCTCGGTCACCGTCAGCGTGGCGCTGCGGCGTTCGCCGAGCCTGGTGCTGACAGCCGTCACCGTCAGGCTGCTCTGGACCGGACCCTTGTCGTTGGCCAGGCTGGTGCTGACCGTGGCGTCATGCGTACCCGCCGCGTCCGATGCGGACAGCGTGGCCGAGGTCGCCGTGTAGGTCCAGGCGCCGTCGAACTCCGCGGTCACGTCCTGGCCATCGTGGCGCAGCACACGCGAGGTGAAGGTTTCCGGACGGTTGCTGAAGACCTGCAGCGCATTCACCTCGCGGCCGCCCTTAATCGTCACCACGCGATAGGCGGCGGCGCCGTTCGTCTGCACTGTCACCGCGATCAGCCCGGCAATGGCATGCCCGTCCGGTGCTGTCACCGATACCGAGACACTGGCCGTGGCCACGGCAGTGGGTGAGCTGTTGCTCGCCTTCAGCGTGGCGCTGTTCTGGCTGGCAGTGACCTGGACCGCGGAGCCGCTGCTGGACCATGCCCAGCTGTTGACGCTGGCGGACACATCGGCGCCGTTGCTGTCGACCAGCGATACCTTGACCGGCAGCTCCTGCCCGTCGCTCATCGACAGGCTGCTGTTCGGGATCGCCAGGCTGTAGCTCAGCGCCGAGGCCGGCACCACGGTGATGGTGGCGGATTGCGCGGGCAGCTGCACCGTGGTGTTGTCGGCGCCCTTGACGCTCGCCACCACCTGGACGGTGGTCGTCCCGGTTGCAATGCCCTTGACCACGGCGCTGCCCGGCGTGGTGGCACTCGGCTCCACGGTGGCAATGCCGCTGTCGGTACTGGTCCAGTTGAAGGTGGTGTTGCCGGAGACGTCGATGCCGTTGCTGTCCACTGCCAGCGCGCTGATGGTGATCGTGCGGCCGACGCCGACCTCGCCCGAGGTCACGCTCATCTTCACCGTATAGGTCAGCGGCGTGGAACCGCCTGCGTTTGGCGTGGCGGGCGTGCTCGAACCACCGCCGCCACCGCACGCTGCCAGCAGCATGGTCATGGCAGCGCCCGCCAGCCAGGATGCCCACGTTCTCAGTCTCATGATGTTCCCCCCCAGTCATGTGTTTTTTCCCGCGCTACCAGCCTAGGCACAAAGGTGCCAGCGCAATACCGGCCAGAGGACTGAGGCGCAGCGCACAGAGCATGCGCGTGATTCATCCTTTCAGCGCAGCGGCACCGCCATTCGGGCGAGGCAAACATGACCGGCAGGATCCCGGCCGCAACCTGGCCCCAGCCGTTTGGCGCAACCCGCGCATGGCAGTCGCCCGATCGGGCCACGTTCGCACCCGGCGCTCCCCCACGCTTGACCGGGGCCGGCCTTGTCGACTAACCTTTGCCAGTCATCCGGCTCCTGCCGGATGCGCACCAACCACGAGCGGCCCCGGCCCTCCTCCTCCAGGCACGATGAACCGTTACACCAGCACACTCAGCCAGGCTGCCGATGCGTCCCGCATCGCTGCCCGCGCGCGCGTGCTGGCTGCCCTGGCATCGGGCCGCGCCCTGCGCGCTTCCTCGCTACTGCTAAGCCTATCGACCGGTTGCCGGGCCTAGTGCCCCGTGGCAGTTCGGCAGCCTTTCGCCACCGTTTCTTCCGTTTTTCCTTTACTTCCCTTAGCGAGGAAGGAGACCCCGTATGCTCAGCAATCCCGCCACCAAGTACCACCCCGCCGCCACCGTCGACATCCCTGACCGCACCTGGCCCGCCCGCACCATCACGCGCGCACCGCGCTGGATGAGCACCGACCTGCGCGACGGCAACCAGGCCCTGATCGAGCCGATGAACCCGGCGCGCAAGCTGCGCTTCTTCGAGCAGCTGGTGAAAATCGGCCTGAAGGAAATCGAAGTGGCGTTCCCCGCCGCCTCGCAGACCGATTTCGACTTCGTGCGCATGCTGATCGAGGAGCAGCGCATCCCCGAAGACGTCAACATCGTGGTGCTGACGCAATCGCGCGAAGACCTGATCCGCCGCACCGTCGAGTCCGTGCGCGGCGCAGCGCGGGCCACGGTGCACCTGTACAACCCGATCGCGCCAGCCTGGCGGCGCATCGTCTTCAATGCCTCGCGTGAAGAGATCAAGGAGGTCGCGGTCTCGGGCACGCGCCTGATCAGGTCGCTGACCGATGCCATGCCTGGCACGGCATGGGCCTATGAATATTCGCCCGAGACTTTCAGCCTGGCCGAGCTCGACTTCTCGCTGGAAGTCAGCGACGCCGTCTCTGCCGCCTGGCAGGCCGGCCCGGACCGGCCAATGATCCTGAACCTGCCGACCACGGTCGAATGCAGCACGCCCAACGTGTTCGCCGACCAGGTCGAATGGATGCACCGCCGCCTGGCACGGCGCGAACACATCGCGCTGTCAGTGCACCCGCACAACGACCGCGGCACCGCGGTGGCCGCCGCGGAGCTGGCGCTGATGGCGGGCGCGGACCGCGTCGAAGGCTGCCTGTTCGGCAACGGCGAGCGCACCGGCAATGTCGACCTGGTGACGCTGGCGCTCAACCTCTATACGCAGGGCGTGGCACCCGGGCTGGACTTCTCCGATATCGACGCAGTGCGCCAGTGCGTTGAGCACTGCAACCAGCTGCCGGTGCATCCGCGCCACCCGTATGTGGGCGACCTGGTATTCACCGCGTTCTCGGGCTCGCACCAGGATGCGATCCGCAAGGGCTTTGCACAGCAGCAGCCGGACGGCATCTGGGAAGTGCCCTACCTGCCGATCGACCCGGCCGACCTGGGCCGCAGCTATGACGCGGTGATCCGCGTCAACAGCCAGTCCGGCAAGGGCGGCATGGCCTACCTGCTGGAGCAGGTGCATGGCATCTACATGCCGCGCCGCCTGCAGATCGAATTCAGCCGCGCGGTGCAGGCCATGACCGACGACACCGGGCTCGAGGCGAGTGCCGATGATCTTCATGGTTTGTTCCAGCGCGAGTACCTCGCGCAGCAGACACCGCTGCGCTATGTATCGCACCAGCTGGTATCTGACAGCGGCGGCGCCACGGAGATCGAAGTGCAGATGGTGCGCGACGGCAAGCCGTGCAGCGTGCGCGGCACCGGCAACGGGCCCATCGATGCCTTCGTCAATGCGCTGGACTTGCCGGTACGCGTGATGGATTACCACGAGCATGCGATGAGCGCCGGCGCGGATGCACGCGCGGCCTGCTACGTGGAAGTGCGCGTGGGCGATTCGCCGACAGGGTTCGGCGCCGGCATCGACGCCAACCTGGTCACGGCATCGCTGCGCGCGGTGATCTCGGGCGTGAACCGGCACCTGCAGGCCGGCTTTGGCGCGGCGCAGGCCCCGCAGTCCGCCGAGGCCGCCGACGCCTGACACCGCAAGCCGCCGCAAGAAAACCGGTGTGCCCCGCCCCCACGGGGCACACCCGGAAAGACGCCCTTGCGGACGCCCACGACATGCTCGGTGCCGATCCGCACACGCTGCATGCGTGCTCGGATCTTTCGCACAGCGTAAGGGGCAGCATCGCACCGCGCCACGAATAATTCCGCATGTGTTTAGAAGCGTCGGCGCAGCTGGCACACCACGGCGCCTTCCTCGCTGTAGCGCCTGCGCGACGCAGCCAGCCCACGTTCCCTTCTACTTGTCTTGGGTCAAAGCCCAACCCGGCCTGCTCGGCCAAACTGGGTCCGGATTTGATACCAGACCAAGCAGAACCTCATGAAAACACTCTCTCTCCGCACCCGGGTCACCTGTTCCGCCATCGCCGCCTGCGCCATGCTCGGCGCCTTCGCCACCCCTGCCGCCGCCGCGGACGATGCCCAGGGCAACTGGATGGTGCGCCTGCGCGGCACCTATCTCGACATGGCCAACAGCTCCGACCCCGTCGGCGGCGTCGGCCCGTCGGACCGCATCACGGTCAACAACAAGTGGATTCCCGAGTTCGACGTCACCTACTTCTTCACGCCGAACATCGCCGCCGAACTGGTGCTGACAGTGCCGCAGAAGCAGGACGTCTACCTGGACGGCAACAAGGTCGGCACCTTCAAGCATCTGCCGCCGACGCTGCTGGTGCAGTACCACTTCATCCCCAACGGCACCTTCCGCCCGTATATCGGCGCGGGCCTGAACTTCACCCGCATCTGGGGCGCGGACATCGCCAACAACTCGCTGCAGCTCGATAGCTGGAGCGTCGGTCCCGCGCTGCAGATCGGCATGGACTACAAGCTGACCAAAAACTGGTTTCTCAACGCCGACATCAAGAAGATCTGGCTGTCGAGCGATGTGAAGGCGGGGGATGTCAAGGTATCCAAGGTGAACCTGGATCCGTGGCTGTTCAGCATGGGGGTGGGTTACCGCTTCTGATCGGGATCCGACTGGCAAGAAGGGCCGGCAACGCCGGCCCTTCTTGCCTTGGCGCACGGCACGTCACGCCGTCCCCAAGTTGCGCCGGGTGGCGGCGACTGCCGCCGTTCGCGTTTCCACGCCGAGCTTCTCGTAGATGTGTTCCAGGTGCTTGTTCACCGTGCGCGGGCTCATGCCGAGGATGTCGGCGATATCGCGATTGGTCTTGCCGCGCGCCACCCAGGCCATCACCTCGGCCTCGCGCAGTGTCAGGGCCGGGCCGGCCGGGGCCAGACCGCTGCACGACAGTTCCACCACGACCACGTCGCCCGCCTCGCCTGTCAACCGGCGCAGGTGAAGACTATCAGCGCCAGTTTCCGCTTCGCTGCAGAGGCGGAACACCGCGTCGCGCAGCGCGGGAGGCAGTACCGCGCCGGCAATCGCTACCGGCCATCCCTGGGCCTGCAGCAAGGCTGACGCGCTGCCGTTTATCCACAGGAGCCGGCCGTCGATGCCGGCCGCGAGCATCGGCACCGTGCTGCCGAATACGGCCTCCCGTGCGCTGCGCGCCAGCCGTGCCTTGCCCGCATGAGACCGCACGCGCGCCACCACCTCGGCAATCGCCACCGGTTTGGTCACGTAGTCGCATGCGCCGACTTCGAAACCGCGCACGATATGACCGGTATCGCCAAGTCCGGTCATGAAGATCACCGGCAGGTCCGCGTGGCGGTCCAGCAGCGCCGTGCAGGCGGCAAAGCCGTCCATGCCCGGCATGTCCACGTCCAGCAGCACCGCATCCGGCGCGAAGGACGTCAGCGCATCCAGTGCCGCGTTGCCGTTCGCGGCGGTGTGGACCAGCATGGCTTCGCCACCCAGCGCGCGCGTCAGGAAGCCGCACGCGTCGGCATCGTCGTCGACCACCAGTACGCGGGTCTCGATCGTCGGCAACGGGCGAAAGGTGTCAGGTTCGGGATGCATGGAGCGCCTCGCCAAGTGATGCGGTCAGGGCAGTGCCATCGGTCCGCGCGAGCGCCAGCATCTGCAGTGCCCACGTGGCCACGGCGCCGCCGCCTTCCGCCAGTTCTGAAAGCTGGGCCTCCAGCGCGCGCAGCCGGCCGGTGGCGCCCAGTTGCAGCAGCTCACGCAACAGGTCCGGCGCCGGGGTGAGCGCAGGCTGCGGCTGCGTCAGCGCGCGTCGGACCATCTCGACCAGTTCGCGCTCACGCACCGGCTTGCTGACGAATCCCAGATAGCCGTGCAGCGCGCGCGCTTCTTCCGTGTTTTCGTGCGCGTTGGCGGAGACGATCACCACTTGCGGCGCATTGGCTTCGGCGCGGATCTGGCGGCACAGGTCCCAACCCGATGCATCGGGCAGGTTCAGGTCGAGCAGCACCAGGTGCGGACGCCACTGGCACAGCGCCGGGAGCACGCCGGCGCCATCCCCCGCCTCATGCACGGCCAGCCCGTGCGGCGCCAGGAAGCCGCGCAGCACCGCCCGATGGGCCCTGCGGTCGTCGACGATCAGCACGCGCGCTCCCGCCGGCATTGGCGGCGCGGGCGCCCGCTGCGGGCACGTCACCGCCGCGGCCACGGTCGGGAGATAGAGCCGCACGGAGAACTCGCTGCCTTGGCCCGGTGCGCTGCGCACGCGGATGTCTCCACCCATCAGGTCTGCCAGCAGGCGCACAATGGCCAGGCCCAGGCCGATGCCTTCGCGATCGTCATGCGGCGTGGCGCGTTCAAACGGATCGAAGATGCGCGCCTGGTCTTCCGCGGCAATGCCAGGACCCGTATCGCTGACCGTGATCATTGCCAGTTCGCGCTGGTGGCGCACGGTCAGCGACACGTCGCCGTGCTCCGTAAATTTGATGGCATTGGTGACAAGGTTGATGATGATCTGGCGCAAGCGCTTGGCGTCGCCATGCACGTGCGCCGGCAGCTTGCCGGTCACGCGATAGTGGAACGCCAGCCCGCGCACCGCTGCCAGTGGCCGGAACATGCGGACGAGTTCGTCCAGCAGGTCTTCCAGCGCCACCGCATCCTGTTCCAGCCGCAGCTTGCCCGCCTCGATGCGCGACAGCTCCAGCAGGCCGTCGACAAGGCTCGACAGGTGCTCGCCGGCGCGGCCGATGGTCCGCACGTCCTCGCGGCATGCGGCGGGCAGCGCCGGCGTGCGCAGCAGCAACTGCGAGTAGCCAAGGATCGAATTGAGGCCCGCGCGCATCTCATGGCTCATGCCGGTGATGAAGCGGCTCTTGGCCAGGTTGGCCTGCTCGGCGACTTCCTTGGCGCTTTGCAGCAGCGCATCGGTACGGCGGTGGGCGTCGATTTCCTTCTGCAGCAACTGGTTCTGGCGCTCCGACTCTTCCTGCGCCACCGCCCGGCTCTCATTGGCCAGCACCAGCCACCACGCGGCCACGGCAGCAAACAGCATCAGGCCGGCGCCGATCTTCAGGAACAGGCTGGCACGGGGCGCGGCAGCCAGCACCACCGGGCCGGACAGTTGCTCCTGCGTATAGAGCAGCCACAGCAAGGTGCCGAAGGCAAACACCATCCCCGCCAGCATCAGGCCGAACTTGCCGATCCGGCGGGCCATGACTGGTGGCGTGCCGGCCGGCAGCACGCGCGTGAGCGCAGTGGCGATCTGTTCCTGTGCGCTGGCGCCCGGTTTACACCGGTCGCCGCAGCGCGCGTCGAGCGTGCAGCAGAGCGAGCAGATCGGGCCGCGATAGGCCGGGCAGGCTGCCACGTCCTCCTTCTCGAACGGATTGCGGCAGATCGCGCAACGGATCACGGCGTGGCGCCGGCCAAAATCGACCGGCGTGCGCGCAACGAAATAGCGGCTGTGCGTGGCGATGGCGATCAACGGTGGCAACACGATCGCCAGCAGAAGTCCCACACCAACCGACGCCGGTCGCAGTGTGTCGCCAAACACCCCCAGGTGGACCAGCATCGACAACGCCGAGGCCAGCATCATCGCGCCGAAGCCGGCCGGATTGATATCGAACAGGTAGGCGCGCCGGAACTCGATGTCCTTGGGAGAAAGCCCGAGCGGCTTGCTGATGACGAGGTCGCCACAGATCGCGCCGACCCACGCAACGGCCAGGTGGGCATAAAGCGCCAGTACCTGCTCCATGGCCTCGAACACGCCCATCACCATCAGCATTACGGCGATCAGCACATTGAACGCCAGCCACACCACACGGCCCGGGTGACTGTGCGTGAGCCGCGCGAACACGTTCGACCACGCCAGCGAGCCCGCATAGGCATTGGTGATATTGATCTTGGTCTGCGAGATGAGGACAAACAGTCCCGTCAGCACCACCGCGACCCATCCCGGCCAGCTCCCGCCGAGTCCGTGTGCAAAGCCAGCCAGGTACATCTGAGTGGGCTCCAGCGCATGGGCAATCGGCAGTTCCGACTGCAGCACCACAAAGGCGAGGAACGCACCCCCTGCCATCTTCGCTGCTCCCGGCACGATCCAGCCCGGGCCGGCCGCGATCAGCGCGCTCCACCAGCGCACGCGGTTGCGCTGCGTCAGCGGCGGCATGAAGCGCAGGAAGTCCACCTGCTCGCCGATCTGGGCGATCAGCGCAGCCGCCACGGTGGCCGCGGCCCCGAATGCCTGCCACGAGAATCCATCGCCATCGGCCAGCCGGCCGTTCAGGGACAGGAATTCCGCATAGCGGTGCGGCTCGCGCCAGAGGATCAGTGCGTAGGGCAGCACCAGCAGTGCCAGCCACACCGGCTGCGTCCACAGCTGGATGCGCGACAGCAGCGTCACGCCATGGGTGACCAGCGGGATGACGACAATGGCCGACAACAGGTAGCCGACAGGCCGTGGCAGGCCGAACAGCAGCTCGAAGGCCTGCGCCATGATGGCGGCCTCGAGCGCGAAGAAGATGAAGGTAAAGCTCGCATAGATCAGCGAAGTGATCGTCGAACCCAGGTAGCCGAAGCCGGCACCGCGCGCCAGCAAGTCTATGTCGAGTCCGTGGCGGGCCGCGTAGTAGGAAATCGGCAGGCCGGTCAGGAAAATCACCAGGCTTGCCGCGCCGATGGCCCACATCGCGTTGGTAAAGCCGTAGCTCAGCGTGATGGCGGCGCCGATGGCCTCTAGCGCGAGGAAAGCAACTGCACCAAAAGCGGTATTGGCCACGCGGAAGGCGCTCCATTTTCGGAACGACTTTGGTGCAAAGCGCAGGGCGTAGTCCTCAAGGGTCTCGTCGGCCACCCAGCGGTTGTAGTCGCGCCGGATCTTGCTGATGCGCTGGACTGGCTGGCTGGCGCTCGACATGGTTGGAAGGGGCCGGGGGCACCTGGCAGGGAGTGATGCCGCGCTGACGCAAGAGCCATGCCGTGAGGCGACATGCCATTGCCGGTTGCGAAGGCCGCCGCCACACTCTCCCCCGCGTACGTTGAATGACGTATGGCCGCCAGTGTGGCGACGCAGCATGATCGGCCCGCAGGAGTGCTTTGACCAAGACGGATCAGCCAATCTCACCTCGCCTCCAAGGAGCGTCGATCATGCGTGACAAAGACAGTAGCGGTTCCCCTTCCACACCCGACGGCGGCGCGGTCTCGCTGCCGCGCCGTCGCCTGATGCAGGGACTGGCCGCCCTGCCCGCGCTGCCGCTGGCCGGCATGGCGGCGCAGGCTCATGGCGCCAGCCTGCCCACCGCCACGGTCAATACCACCAGGCTGGCCGTGACCGATACCGAAGTCACCGTCGGCCAGCTGCACTCGGCCACGGGCACCATGGCAATTTCGGAAACCGGCTCGATCCAGGCCGAACAACTTGCCATCGACCAGATCAACGCGGCGGGCGGCATCCTGGGCCGCAAGGTCCGGGTGATCAAGGAGGACGGCGCCTCCGACTGGCCGACCTTTGCCGAGAAATCGCGCAAGCTCCTCGTCAATGACCGCGTCGCGGCCGTGTTCGGCTGCTGGACTTCAGCCTCGCGCAAGGCGGTGCTGCCGGTCTTCGAGAAAGAGAACGGCCTGCTCTACTACCCCACGTTCTACGAGGGGCTTGAGCAATCCAAGAACGTGATCTACACGGGCCAGGAGGCCACGCAGCAGATCATCTGGGGGCTGGACTGGGCCGCGAAGCAGAAGAACGCCAAAAGCTTCTTCCTGATCGGCTCCGATTACATCTGGCCGCGCACGTCGAACAAGATCGCGCGCAAGCATATCGAGAACTTCCTGAAGCTGAAGGTGGTGGGCGAGGAATACTACCCGCTGGGGCATACCAACTTCAACTCGCTGATCAACAAGATCAAGGTGGCCAGGCCGGACTGCATCTACGCGATCGTGGTGGGCGGCTCCAACGTGGCCTTCTACAAGCAGTTGAAGGCTGCCGGCATCACCGCCGACAAGCAGTTCCTGCTGACCATCTCGGTCACGGAGGACGAAGTGCTCGGCATCGGCGGCGAGAACATCGCCGGCTTCTATGCCGCCATGAAGTACTTCCAGTCGCTGAACAACGCCAACAACAAGCAGTTCGTCGATGCCTTCAAGGCCAGATACGGCGGCAAGGCCGTGATCGGCGACGTCACCCAGGCCGCGTACCTGGGCCCGTGGCTGTGGAAGGCCGCCGTCGAGAAGGCCGGCAGCTTCGATATCGACAAGGTCGTGGCGGCGTCGCCCGGCATCGAGCTGAAAACCGCGCCGGAAGGCTACGTCAAGGTCGACACCAACCATCACCTGTGGAGCAGGACGCGGGTGGGCCTGGCGCAGCTTGACGGCCAGTTCAAGGTGGTGGCCGAATCTCCGCAGCTGATTCCGCCCAACCCGTTCCCGAAGGGCTACCAGTAAGCGCTTTGCCGTACCGGCGCCGGCAGGCGCCTTCCTGATCCGATGACCGCCGGAGCCGTCTTCCATGAATCTGTCCGACATGCTGAACATTGCCCTGATGCAGGGCTTTGCCGGGCTGAGCCTGTTCTCGGTGCTGCTGCTGATGGCGCTGGGCCTGGCCATCATCTTCGGCCAGATGGGTGTCATCAACATGGCCCATGGCGAGTTCATGGCCATCGGCGCCTACACCATCTTCCTGGCATCCACCACGGTCGAGCGCCTGGCGCCGGCGTGGATGCCCCATTACTTCCCCGTGGCCATTTGCGCCGCGTTTGCCATTGCCTTCAGTGCCGGCTGGCTGGCCGAATGGGCGCTGATCCGGCACCTCTACAAGCGGCCGCTGGATACGCTGCTGGCCACCTGGGGACTGTCGCTCGGCATGCAGCAGGCATTCCGTTCGACCTTCGGCCCCAAGGAAGTCAGCCCGACGCTGCCCGACTGGCTGATGGGTTCGTGGGCGCCTGCCCCCGGCCTCGATATCCCGATCAACGGCCTGTTCGTGATGGCGCTGACGCTGTGCGTGGCCGGGCTGGTCTGGCTGGCGCTGTACCGCTCGCGCTGGGGGCTGCGCGTGCGCGCCACCACCGCCAACCGGGCCATGGCCAACGCCGCCGGCATCAACACGCGCCGCACCGACCGGCTGACGTTTGCCATCGGCTGCGGCATCGCCGGCGTGGCTGGCGCGGCCTTCACGACGATCGGCTCCACGGGACCGACCAGCGGCTCGCTCTACCTCGTCGACGCCTTCCTCGTGGTCACGTTCGGCGGCGCAGCCAGCCTCGCCGGCACGGTGGCGTCGGCCTTCGGCATCGCGCAGACGCAGTCGATCACGGAGTTCTTCATGACGGGGTCAATGGCACGCGTGCTGACGCTGCTGCTGATCGTAACGATCCTGATGATCCGCCCGCAAGGCCTGTTCGCCCCGGCGGTGCGTCGCTGAACCATTGCCAAGGAGCCCGACGATGTGCCCTTCGAAATCCATCCTGCCCCTGCTGCAGCGGCTGCGCGCCGGCGGCGAATGGGCCGGCTATGCACTGCTTGCGCTGGTGCTGCTGGTGGCCATGCCGCTGGCGCTGGACGTGTTCCGCCTGAACCTGGTCGGCAAGTATCTCAGCTACGCCTTCGTGGCCGTGGGCCTGGTCATGCTGTGGGGCTACGGCGGCGTGCTGAGCCTCGGGCAAGGCGTGTTCTTCGGCCTCGGCGGCTACGCCATGGCCATGTTCCTGAAGCTCGAAGCATCCGACCCCAGGAGCACGGCGATCCAGTCCACGCCGGGCATTCCCGACTTCATGGACTGGAACCAGCTGAGCGCGCTGCCGTGGTGGTGGGAGCCGTTCCGGCACCTGCCGTTCGCGATGGCCGGCGTGGTCGCGATCCCGGTGCTGCTGGCCTTCGTAGTCAGCTTCGCCATGTTCCGGCGTCGCGTCAGCGGGGTCTACTTCGCGATCATCACCCAGGCGGTGGCGCTGATCCTGTCGGTGCTGATCATCGGCCAGCAAGGCTATACCGGCGGCGTCAATGGCATTACCGACCTCAAGACGATGCTCGGCTGGGACATCCGCACGGACAGCGCCAGGCTCAATCTCTACTTCGTCAACGTGGCTCTGCTGTTCGGCGCCGTCGCCCTGTGCCGCTGGATCCAGCGCAGCAAGCTTGGCGTGCTGCTGCTGGCCATGCGCGACAAAGAGGATCGCGTGCGCTTCTCCGGCTACGACGTGGCGATGTTCAAGGTGTTCGTGTTCTGCCTGGCCGCCGCGCTTTCCGCCATCGGCGGCGCCATGTTCACGCTGCAGGTCGGCTTCATGTCGCCATCGTTCGTCGGCATCGTGCCGTCGATCGAAATGGTGATCTTCGCGGCCGTGGGCGGGCGCATGAGCCTGGTGGGCGCGGTCTGGGGCACCTTGCTGGTCAATGCCGGCAAGACCTATTTCTCCGAGAGTTTCCCGGATCTCTGGCTGTTCCTGATGGCGGCGCTGTTCATCGGCGTGGTGGTGGCCTTCCCTGACGGGCTGGCCGGCCTCTACCGCAAGTACCTGGCGCGCCGGCGTGCCGACGATCCGCCCGCGCCGGCCGAGCGCATCCCGGCCACGACGGCCTGACCCGCGAGGCAGACACCATGAGCAATACCGACTTCATGCTGGCAGTGGAAGATCTGACGGTCTCGTTCGATGGCTTCAAGGCCATCGACAACCTCACGCTCTATGTCGACCGCAACGAGCTGCGCGTGATCATCGGCCCGAACGGTGCCGGCAAGACCACGCTGCTGGACCTGGTGTGCGGCAAGACCCGCGCCAGCGGCGGCAGCATCAAGTTTGCCAACCGCGAGCTGACGGGCCTGCCCGAGTACCAGATCGTACGCGCCGGTGTAGGCCGCAAGTTCCAGACGCCATCGATCTACGAGAACCTGAGTGTGTTCCAGAACCTGGCGGTGTCGTTCCCGCGCGGACGCGGCGTGCTGGGCGCCCTGGCTTTTCGCGCCACCGTCGAGGTCCGCCAGCGCGTGGCCGAGGTGGCCGCGGAGATTGGCCTGGCCGATGCGCTGGAGCGCGAGGCCGCGCAACTGTCGCATGGCCAGAAGCAGTGGCTGGAGATCGGCATGCTGCTGATGCAAGAGCCCAGGTTGCTGATGCTTGACGAGCCGATTGCCGGCATGAGCGTGCGCGAGCGCGAACAGACCGCCGAACTGCTCAAACGCGTCAGCAAGGGCCGCGCCGTGATCGTCATCGAGCACGACATGGACTTCGTCAAGCAGATCGCCGACAAGGTCACCGTGATGCACCAGGGAAAGATCCTGGCCGAGGGTTCGATGACCCAGGTGCAGAACGACCCGCGCGTGATCGACGTCTACCTGGGCCATTGACGCGGCCACCTGCTACCGACGGAGAATCTCACATGCTCACAGTCGACAACGTGGTCGTGAACTATGGCCAGAGCGAGGCACTGCACGGCGTTTCGTTTGCCGCCGCGCAGGGCGAAACGGTGGCCATCATGGGCCGCAACGGCATGGGCAAGACCACGCTGTTCAAGGCGATGATCGGCATGCTGCCGGTGCGCTCGGGCCAGGTCTACATCGATGGCAGGGATGTCGCCCGCGACGAGAGCTATCGCCGCGTGCGCGCGGGCCTGGGCTATGTGCCGCAGGGGCGCATGATCTTCTCGCACCTGAGCGTCGAGGAAAACATCCTCACCGGCATGGCGCAGGGAAAGCGCCGGCGCATCCCCGAGGAGATCTTCGCGATGTTCCCGGTGCTGTTCGACATGCGCCGGCGCAAGGGCGGCAACCTGTCCGGCGGCCAGCAGCAGCAGCTGGCGATCGCGCGGGCGCTGGTGGCCGATCCCAAGGTGCTGCTGCTCGACGAGCCCACCGAAGGCATCCAGCCGTCGATCATCAAGGACATCGCCCGCGCGCTGGACGAGATCCGCCGCACGCGCGACATCACGATCGTGTTTTCCGAGCAGGTGCTGAGCTTTGCGCTGGACGTGGCAGACCGGCTGCTGGTCATCGAAGGCGGCCGCTTCGTACACGAGACGCAGCGCAACAGCACGGATGTGGACCACATCCGGCAACTGCTGTCGGTCTGAACCGGTTTCAACTCCCCCATCCCCGATCCCCCACCCCCTTTTCCACCCAGGAGGCAACGTCATGACGGACACCCTGATCAAGGTCGATCTGGCCGAATCGCCGTACGAGAACCCCAACGTCCACAACCGCTGGCACCCGGACATCCCGATGGCCTGCTGGGTCAAGCCGGGCGACGACTTTATCCTCGAAACCTACGACTGGACCGGCGGCTTCATCAAGAACAACGATTCGGCCGACGATGTGCGCGACATCGATTTGTCGATCGTCCATTTCCTGTCCGGTCCAGTAGGCGTGGAAGGCGCCGAACCCGGCGACCTGCTGGTGGTGGATCTGCTGGACATCGGCGCCAGGCCGGAAAGCCAGTGGGGCTTCAACGGCTTCTTTTCGAAGCAGAACGGCGGCGGCTTCCTGACCGACCACTTTCCGCAGGCGCAGAAGTCGATCTGGGACTTCCACGGGCTCTACACCTCGTCGCGCCATATCCCCGGCGTGAGCTTTGCCGGGCTGATCCACCCGGGGCTGATCGGCTGCCTGCCGGACCAGGCCATGCTGGAGACGTGGAACAAACGCGAGATGGATTTCATCGCCACCGATCCCGGGCGCGTGCCCCCCCTGGCCAATCCGCCGTTTGCCGCCACCGCGCACATGGGCAGGCTGCAAGGCGATGCGCGCGCCCAGGCTGCCGCGGCCGGCGCGCGCACGGTGCCGCCGCGCGAGCATGGCGGCAACTGCGACATCAAGGACCTGTCACGCGGTGCCAAGGTCTACTTCCCCGTCTATGTGGACGGCGCGGGCCTGTCCGTGGGCGACCTGCATTTCTCGCAGGGCGATGGCGAGATCACGTTCTGCGGCGCCATCGAAATGGCCGGCTGGGTGCATATGCGCGTGTCGCTGATCAAGGGCGGCATGGCCAAGTACGGCATCCGCAATCCGATCTTCAAGCCCAGCCCGATCACGCCGAGCTACAACGACTACCTGATCTTCGAAGGGATCTCCGTCGATGAGTCAGGCAAGCAACATTACCTGGATGTGCACGTGGCCTACCGGCAGGCATGCCTGAACGCGATCGAATACCTGAGCAGGTTCGGCTACTCGCGGGCCCAGGCCTATTCGATCCTCGGCACAGCGCCGGTTCAGGGGCATATCAGTGGCGTGGTGGATATTCCCAATGCCTGCGCCACGCTGTGGCTGCCGACGCAGATCTTCGATTTCGATATCCGGCCCAACGCCAGCGGGCCGGTGAAGATGATCCAGGGCGGCGTGGACCTGCCCCTTTCCCCCGACCTGGCCTAGCCTGGAAGGTGGTTGTCGTGATCCCACTGGCGGAGATGCAATGCCCACCTACGACTATCGGTGTGAAGATTGTGGCGATTTCGCGGTGATGCGGCCAATGTCGCGGCGCGACGAAGCCGCGGCCTGCCCGCAATGCGGCGCGCTGGCAGCGCGCGCGCTGGTGGCCGCACCGGCGCTGGCCAGCATGGCGAGGTCGGCGCGCGCGGCGCATGCGGTCAATGAGCGCAGCGCGGCCGAGCCCAGGTCATCGTCGGCGCATGGCGCCGGGTGTGGCTGCTGCGGCCCGGTCCGGCTGGCCGGGCGCACGGACGCGGCCAAGGCCCCCGGGGGGCGGCCCTGGATGATCAGCCACTGAGCGGAAGTTGCCTTTTGCGGCTGCCGGGAGCGGGGCGACTAGCGGAACGCCGGCTCGTCGAAACTGCGCAGCTTGCGCGAATGCAGCTGCTCCACCCCGTTCTCACGCAGGATGCGGATCGCCTCCAGCCCGATGGTCATATGCTGGCTGACACGCTGGCGATAGAAGGCGTTGGCCATGCCGCGCAGCTTGAGCTCGCCATGCAGCGGCTTGTCCGACACGCATAGCAAGGTGCCATAGGGCACGCGCAGCCGGAAGCCGTTGGCCGCCACCGCCGCGCTTTCCATATCGATGGCAATCGCGCGCGACTGGTTGAAGCGCGCATACAGCGACTTGGACTTGAGTTCCCAGTTGCGGTCGTCGGTCGAGACCACCGTGCCGGTGCGCATGCGGGTCTTCATCTCGTTGCCGGACAGCCCGGTCACGCGCGCAACGGCCTCCTGCAAGGCCACCTGGATCTCGGCGATTGGCGGCACCGGCACCCACGGCGGCAAGTCGTGGTCGAGCACGTGGTCGTCGCGCACATAGGCGTGCGCCAGCACGTAGTCGCCGAGCTGCTGCGAGCGGCGCAAGCCGCCGCAGTGGCCCACCATCAGCCAGCAATGCGGGCGCAGCACGGCCAGGTGGTCGGTCATGGTCTTGGCGTTGGACGGTCCCACGCCGATATTGACCAGCGTCACCCCCAGCTTGTCTTCGCGCACCAGGTGATAGGCCGGCATCTGCGGCAGCGCGCGCGGGCGCGAGGCGTCGTCGGGTTCCGCGCCGCCCAGTTCCTGCATCACGTCGCCGGGTTCGACAAAGCGGGTGTAGCCGCCGCCGTCGCTGCTGGCCATCAGGCCCCGGCCCAGCTCGACAAACTCGTCGACATAGCGCTGGTAGTTGGTGAACAGCACGAAGCGCTGGAAATGCTGCGGTGCCGTGCCGGTGTAGTGGTACAGCCGCTGCAGGGCCAGGTCCACGCGCTCGGCCGGGAACAGCGACAGCGGCCAGGCCTCGCCCGGGATCGGCTCATAGGTGCCATTGGCGATGCCGTCGTCGATGCGGCTCAGCTCGGGCAGCACGAACGATGCCTCCAGCTCGCGCGCCTGGGTGTAGCTGATGTCGGTGGTCGAAGCCTCGATCACGAACGGCAGCGGGATCGGGCGCCGGCTCAGCCCTACCACCACAGGCACGCGGTGATAGCGCATCAGCCGCTCGATCTGGTCGCGGTAGTAGTCCGCCAGCAGGTCGGGGCGGGTCACGGTGGTGCCATACACGCCCGGGTAGGCCACCGTGCCCCATGACGGCCGGCTGTCGGTGACCATGGTCTCGATATTGACCGAGATGCCCAGGTACGGATAGCACGCATGCGCGGCCGAGGGCAGCGGCTTGCCGCTGGCGAAGGCATCGAAGCGCGCGCGCACGGCGCCGACAGAAGCTTCGTAGATGTCGCGGATGCGCGCGATCGCCGCATCCGCGTCGGTGAACTCGGCAAGCTGATCGGCCGGATGTGCGGAGGAAAAGACGGGGGCGTTCATGGAGGCCATGATACCGCGCCGGCGCGCCGGCGTGAGCAGCACCCGACCCCGCCGGAAGCCAAATTGACGCGCCCGCGCCCGCTCGCTACACTCCGCCAATTGCGCGGCACGGGTTCCCGTGCCGTTCTCGACTCGCGGCGCCCCTCGTGGCAGGGGGCGGCGAGGGGCCGTACACGCTTTACTGGGAGAGCCGCCGATGGAAATCCGTAACCTGTTGCCTGACGACATCGAGGCAGCCAGACAACTACTGATCGCCAACGGCTGGGCCCACCGGGTGGGCGGCCCGGAGAAATTCGCACGGCTGGTGGCCAACTCCCAACGGGTGGTCGTGGCGGTGGAGCACGGCGAGATCGTCGGCTTTGCCCGCGCACTGTGCGACGACGTCTGCGACGGCTTCCTGTCGATGGTTGCCGTCGCGCCCAGCCACCGCCGGCGCGGCATCGGCCGCGCCCTGGTGCGGCACATCGTGGGCAACGACCCCGACATCACCTGGATGCTGCGCGCGGCGCGTTCCTCCGAAGCCGCATTCTTCGGCCAGCTCGGCTTTACGCCGTCGATGGTGGCAATGGAGCGGCGCCGGCCCTGATGCGCCAGCGCGCCCGGCGCAGCGTCAGCGGGCGCCCATCTTGCGCCGGAACTCTTCGGCCGTACCCACCTGCCGGAACAGCGGCCCGCCCGGTGCGAAGCGATCCGCGCTCGCCAGCGGCCCCACCACCACCGGTTCGAATCCCGCATCGCGCACCAGCTGCGCGGCCACATCGAGCGCGGCCTTGTCGTCGCCGGCAATGGGCACCGCCACCAGGCCGCCCGCCCGGTGGTGCTCGCTGGCAAACTGTGCCGCCCCCATGAAGTTGAAGGCCCGCACCACGCGCGCGCCGCGCAGGTAGCGCGCGGTGGTGATGCCGATGCCGTCACGCCTGGCCTCCTCGGTGATCGGGCCATCGCGGTGCTCATAGGCATTGGTGGCATCGAGCACGATCTTGCCGCGCCAGGCATCGGCATGGTCGCGGCTGAGCTGCGGCAGCGCGCCGTAGGGCGTGGCCAGGAACAGCACGTCAGAGAACGCAATCGCCTCGGCCACGGTGCCGGCGCGCGCCAGCGTACCCAATTCTTCCACCAGCGGCTTGAGTGCCTCCGGGTGCCGCGACGAGAACAGGACCGGGTGTCCGGCCTTGACCCACAGCCCGCCCACCGTGCCGCCGATGCGGCCCGAGCCGATCACGCCGATGCGCTGCGCGGTGGCCTCGCGGCTGGCCGCCGGCCCAGGCTGGGCGCGCGCGGCGCGCGGCAGGGGCACGGCCAGCACCAGGGCCGCGGCGCCGGCACCAAGCCAGCGGCGGCGGGCAGGATCGAAGCGGGATGCCTTGGCGTTCATCGCAAATCCTCCGCAGTAGACACGACCACCCGTCCCGTACGTCATACGGGCCGCTGGGATGACTCTAGGCGAAAAGCGACGGCCGTGCGTGGACGGCTAGCGGTCGTTGCGGATTGGACCGAACTCGGCCGGCACCCATGCATACCCGGCCGCATCGCGGCGCACATGGCCAAGGCCCGGGAAAGGCATATGCGCGCCCCCCACCCACAGCCGGCCCTTGGCGGCATCGGCCAGGATGCGCTGGCGCGTGATCACGGCCTGTTTGCTGTCCACGTCAAACTCGATCGCCACTTGCGGGCGGCGGAACTGCACCGCATGGCTGTGCACGATGTCGCCCCACAGCAGCAGGCTGTCCTTGCCCGAGGTGAACAGGTAGCCACTGTGGCCCGGAGTATGGCCATTGGCCGGCACCGCGCGCACACCGGAAACGGGCTCGACACCGGCGCCGCCGTTGAAGGGCCGGAAGCGCTGCGCCGCCTGGTACGGCGCGACCGCGGCGCGCGCCATGGCGAACAGGCCCTGCGCCTCCTTCGGCGCGGCGGCGGCATTGGCCTCGCTGAGCCAGTAGTCGGCATCGGCCTTGTCGACATAGACGGTTGCGTTCGGGAAGGCCGCCTTGCCGTTGGCGGCCAGGCCGCAGGCGTGGTCGCCGTGCAGGTGGGTCAGCAGCACGGTGTCGATCTGTTCCGGCGCGTAGCCCGCCGCGCGCAGGTTTTCGCCGATGCGCCCGAGCGTGGGCCCGAAGCAGGCTGCCGCGCCCGTATCGACCAGCACCAGGTGGCTGCCGGTATGGATCAGGTAGGCGTTGACCGCGGTCTGCATGCCTGGCGTCGATTCGACGAACATCCGCGCCAGCAGGCTCTGCACCTCGCGCGCGCTGGTGTACCTGAGGATCTTCGGGTCCAGGTCGATGTAGCCGTCATAGAGCGCCGTGACCTCGAGCTGGCCGACCATCATGCGGTAGTAGCCCGGCACCTGGGTCTTCTGCTGCGCCGGCGGCGTGGCGGTCTGCGCAGTGGCGATGGCGGGAAGCACGGCGGCCCCCATGGTGACGGCGATGGCGGCACGCAATACGGCCTGGCGCAGCCCCGGGGGACGGCCGGGATGTAAGGTTGCATGGCACACCACGGACTGCTGCTTCATATCCTGTTCCTGTTCTGGTTGGTATTGTCGAGGAGTAGGCCGGAGCGGCAAGGCCGCGCGGCCAGGCATATCTTAGCCGGCCCTTGTCCATCAAGGCCGCAAGCACCAAAGCGTACCTACTTCTGCGTAAAAAACGGGGCCGTTTGGCCCCGTTTTCCATGCATGGGAGCTTGCGCTGCCCTGCGTTTACTCCGGCTGGATATTCGCCGCCTTGATGATGCGTCCCCACTTGCCGGACTCTTGCAACTGGAACTTCGCCAGCTCCGCGGGCGTGCTGGTGAACACCTCAGTGCCGGTCGACTTGTAGAAGCCAGCCGCGCTATCGCCGCGCGCGGCCTTGACCATCATCGCATTGAGCTTCGCCACCACCGGCTGCGGCGTGCCGGCGGGCGCATAGGCCGCGAACCAGTAGCTCATCTCGTAGCCCTTGACGCCGGCTTCGTCGATGGTGGGCACGTCCGGCGCCAGCGGCGAGCGCGTCTTGCCCGACACTCCCAGCGCGCGCAGCTTGCCGCTCTTGACCTGCGGCAGGCCGGTGGCCGTGTCCGTGATCATCATCTGGATCTGGTTGCCGAGCAGGTCGGTGATGGCCAGCGGGTTGCTCTTGTACGGCACGTGCAGCAACTCCACATGCGCCATCTGCTGGAACAGCTCGCCGGCAATGCGCGACGACGAGCTGCCGCTGCCGAAGCTGAGCTTGCCCGGCTGCTGTTTTGCCAGCGCGATGAACTCGCCCACGGTCTTGGCCGGCACCTGCGGGTTGACCACCATGATCTGGCCGCCGCGGCCCAGCGCGGTGATCGGCGCGTAGTCCTTGACCGGGTCGTAGGGCAGCTTCTTGAACAGGTGCTCGTTGGCCGCATGCGTGGTGTTGGTGCTGATCAGCACGGTGTAGCCGTCCGGCGCGGCCTTGGCCACGTCCGACGCGGCGATGAAGCCATTCGCGCCCGGCTTGTTGTCGACCACCACGGTGACCTTGCTGTCCACGGTGATGGCCTGGCCAATGGCACGCGCCAGCTGGTCGGTGGCGCTGCCGGCGGCGAACGGCACCACGAAGCGGATCGGCTTGTCCGGGAACTCGGCCCAGGCCTGCCCCGCGGGCAGGATCAGCGCAAGTGCGGCGACGGCCAGTGGCTTGAGAAATGGGTACATCGTGGTCTCCTGTAGAAGTCGTTGTCGGTGTGAAGCGGTGGATCAGTGGCTAGCCGCGGTGCCGGACACGAGCCGCGGCGGCACGGGGATCTCAAGCTGCAGCAGGCGGAACGACAGCGCCTTGCCGTGCGTGTCGAGGTTGAGCGCGTCGTTGACGCCGCCATCGAGCACGCCATCGAGGACGAAGTTCATCGCCTGCAGCGACGGCACCAGGTAGCGCGTGACGGCCGTGGGCCGG